>CAWDAE010000001.1:0-14591 GCA_963800245.1 uncultured Actinomycetota bacterium
TGTGAGGATTCCCTTCGCAGCCTGATGGTGCTGGGCTGTGGGCTGGTGGCTGCGAGCGTGACCCTTGGTCTGACTGGCTTCGTGCCTTTGCGCGGGACTTGTCCGCTCGTGGTTGCCGGCCCCGGCCCGGTCGGAGTAGCTGGCCTGATCAGGAGCTTGACCGCCGGACGTTAGCGCGCCCGACGTGTCTCATCACAGTCCTGCCGAATCTCCGCCCCGGACCGGAAACCACATCCGCTCCCAGGCAAGGAGAGAACGCAGTGTCCAGTCTGACCGATCTACGCGAGGTGGTCGATGTCGTCATCGGCGTCGACACCCACGTCCACACCCACTCCGCGGCCGCGCTCGACGCCCGCACCGGCGGGGTGCTCGACGAGATCACCGTCGACGCCACCGCCGACGGCTACGACCAGCTGGTCGAGTTCGCCGATGAGCAGGCAGTCCTGCGCGCCTGGGCGATCGAGGGCACCGGCGGCCACGGCGCCGGCCTGACCCGGCACCTCGAACGCCGCGAGGAGGTCGTGATCGAGCTCGACCGGCCCGAACGCGCCCAAGCGTCGCCACGGCGCCAAGTCCGACCCTCTCGACGCCATCCGAGCCGCCCGAGAGGCACTTTCCCGGCCCCGGCTGGGTAGCCCGCGCAGCGGCGGGGACCGTCAGGCTCTGCTCGGTGCTGCTGGCCGCCCGCCGGTCCGCGGTCAAGGCCGCCACCGACGCGCAGCGGCAGATCTTCAGCCTGGTCATCGCCGCGCCGGAGAAGATCCGGGAGCGGTTCCGCGGCCAGAAGCTGCCGGCCATGATCAAGACCGCCGCCGGCATGCGGATCCATCCCAGCTGGGACCTGGAGACCACCACGACGGTCACCGTGCTGCGGTCCCTGGCGCGCCGCGCCCGCGCGCTGAGCCGAGGAGGCCGCCGAGCACGAGAAGGCCATCCGCGTCATCGTGCGGTCCTGGCGACCCGACCTGCTCGACCAGCTCGGCATCGGACCGATCGTGGCCGCGACCGTGCTCTGCGCCTGGTCCCACCCGGGCCGGATCCACTCCGAGGCCGCCTTCGCGATGCTCGCCGGCGTCGCACCGATCCCGGCCAACAGCGGCCAGGTCACCACCCGATACCGGCTCAACCGCTACGGCGACCGACAACTCAACCGCGCCCTGCACACCATCGTGCTCTCACGGATCCGCTACGACCAGGCCACCCGCGACTACGTCGCCCGCCGCACCGGCGAAGGCAAGACCACCCGCGAGATCAAACGCTGCCTCAAGCGCTACATCGCCCGAGACCTCTACCGCCTACTCGAACACCGGCCAATGACGGCTTGACGAACCATAGGAGCGTCCCTGGCTCAGCAGCTGACCGTGTCCTGCGGCACCTCGCCCGCGACGAGGTAGGCCTCGACGGCGTCGTCGACGCAGGAGTTGCCGGCCTTGTAGCCGGTGTGGCCGTCGCCGTCGCGCTTGACCAGCACCGCGTGGTCGAGCTGCTCGGCCAGCCCCTCGGCCCACGACAGCGGTGTCGCCGGGTCGCGGGTGGTGCCGACGACCAGGATCGGCGCCGACCCGGTGGCCCGGAGGGCGGTCGGCTTCTTGCCGCTGTGCACCGGCCACGACCCACAGGCGGTCAGACCCCACGCGAAGAGCCGGCCGAACGTCGGCGATGCCTCGAGGATGCGGTCCTGGTAACGCGCGACCTCGCCGGGGTCGATCCACTCGTCGCGGTCGAGGCAGTTGACCGCGTAGAGCGCCTCGCTGGAGTTGTCGTTGTAGCCGTCGGGCCCGCGGTTGAGGTAGGCGTCGGCGAGCTTGAGCAGCACGTCGCCGTCGCCTTTGAACGCCGCCTTGAGTCCCTGGTCGAGCGCGAACCAGTAGTCGCGGTTGTAGAGCGGCGCCCAGATCCCCAGCACCGCCAGTCCCTCGGTCAGGTCGCGGCCCTCGGAGGTGGGCAGCGGCTCGGCGTCGGTCTGGTCGAGGAGGTCCTGGATCTTCGCGATGCCGGCGTCGACCGAGTCGCCGAGGAAGCAGTCGCCCTGGTCGACGCAGTTGCCGACGTAGGCCCGCAGGGCGGTCTCGAAGCCCCTGGCCTGCACGACCGCGCTCTGCACGAGCCCGACGGTCGGGTCGATCGCGCCGTCGAGGACCATCCGTCCGACCTTGTCGGGGAACAGGTCGGCGTACGTCGCGCCGAGGAAGGTGCCGTAGGAGGCGCCGAAGTAGAGCATCCGCGGCTGGTCGAGCACGCCGCGCAGGATGTCCATGTCGCGAGCAGCCTCCACCGTCGACATGTGCCGGGTCAGCGCGCCGCTGCGCGCCAGGCAGCCCTCACCGAACTGGCGCAGGATCGCGTCGGACTCCTCCTGCTCGGGCACGCTGTCGGGGTCGGGGTCGGCGGCCGCGAACTGGTCGAGCTGCGCGTCGCTGACGCAGTCGATCGGGTCGCTGCGGCCCACGCCCCGCGGGTCGAACCCGACGACGTCGAAGTGCTGGAGGATGGGCTTGTTGAAGTAGGTCTCCGCGGAGGCGGCGTAGTCGACCCCGGACGCACCAGGACCGCCCGGGTTGACCAGCAGCGCCCCGATCTTGCCGTCCTGCTCGCCCGCCGGCACCTCGAGCACCGACAGGTCGAGGGTCTCACCGTCGGGCTTGTGGTAGTCCAGCGGCACCTGCACCGTGGCGCACCGGTCGCCGTCGCGGCAGTCCTTCCAGGTCAGCTGCTGGCCGTAGAACCGCTCCAGCCCGGCGGGCACGGCCTCGGCCGGTGTGGAGCTGCCGTCCGAGGACGAGGGCGAGCCGGTCTCGACGGGCCTGGGCTCCGGGCCCGCGCTGTCGGTGCCCGAGCAGCCGGACAGGGCGGCACCTGCGACCAGGGCGGTCGCGAGGATGCCGGCGAGACGGGCGCCGGCCTTCCGGTGGGTCATGCGGGTCCTTTGCTCGGTCAGGCGCGGAGTGCCACCATCATCGACTCCAGGGCCAAGAGGGGCGGGGTGTTGAACTCCAGCATCTGCTCGCGGGCGGTGTAGATCGCGTCGATGCGGCGCAGGTTGTCCTCGGCGGTCGTACGCCGGCCCAGCTCGGCCAGGTCGGCGCGCAGCTCCTCGTTGACCAGCGACCGGCCGGACCCCTGCTGGAGCATGATCACGTCGCGGTAGACCGAGACCAGGTCCATCAGTACGCGGTCGACGGTGTCGTTGACCGCACGGCGCTCGCGGGCCTTGACCTCCTTGTCGAGCTGGCTGACCGCCGCCCGGGCGGAGACCGTCGACCGGGCCTTGCGGTCCTCGCCGTAGACCATCTCGACGTGGCGCATCTCCTGGGCGCGGTAGGTCTCCACCAGTGCGTTGCCGTCCTGCTTGGCGAGGTCGGCGATGTCGGCCGCGGCGCTCATGGCGTCGCCCAGCCCGCGCAGGCGACCCGGAAGCGTGACCACCTCACGGCGCCGGTTGCGCACCCCCTCGTCCAGGGCGAGCGCGCGTGCCCGGCCGATGTGGCCCTGCGCGGCGCGGGCGCAGTGCGCGGCCAGCGCCTCGGGCACGCCGTGCCGCTCGACGAGGAAGCGGGTCACGTCCTCGAGGCGCGGCGTCGTCAGCTGCAGGTGGCGCGACCGCGAGCGGATCGTCGGCAGGACGTCGCTGGCGTGCGGGGCGCACAGCACCCAGACCGTGCGGGGATGGGGCTCCTCGATCGCCTTGAGCAGCGCGTTGTTGGCCTGGTCGTTGAGCCGGTCGGCGTCCTCGACGACCATCACCTGCCAGCGGCCGCGCACCGGCTTGAGCGCGGCCTTGAGCACCCACTCCCGCGCCAGGTCGACCGAGATGATCATCCGCTCGGTGCTCTGCACCAGCACGTCGGGGTGGCTGCCGGCCAGGGTCGTGCGACACGCCTCGCACTCGCCGCAGCCGCCCTGCTCGCACTGGAGCGCGGCGGCGAACGCGACCGCGGCGTTGGACCGGCCCGACCCGGGTGGCCCGGTGACCAGCCAGGCGTGGCTCATGCCGTGCCCGCGGGCGGCGGCCTGCAGGGTCGCGATCGCCGGGGCCTGCCCGACGAGCGCGTCGAAGACGCCGCTCACGCCGACGCCCCGTCCCGGCGGGTGGCGGCGACCAGGAGGGGCCGCAGCCGCTCACGCACCTGCTCCTCGATCACCTCGGGGGTCTGCCGGGCGTCGACGACGAGGTAGTGCTCGGGCTGGGCCTCGGCCAGCCGCAGGAACATCGCCCGCACCCGCTCGTGGAAGTCGGCCGACTCGGCCTCGATCCGGTCGCGCTCCTCGAACCTGGTCAGCCCGTGCTCGGGGGCGAGGTCGAGCAGCACGGTCAGGTGGGGGCGCAGGTCGCCGGTCGCCCAGCGCGCGATGCGCTCCACGTCGTCGTCGACCAGGTCGCGGCCCGCGCCCTGGTAGGCGATGGTCGAGTCGACGTAGCGGTCGGTGACGACGACCTCGCCGCGCGCCAGCGCCGGGAGCACGACCCGCTCGACGTGCTCGGCCTTGTCGGCGGCGTACATCAGCGCCTCCGCGCGGTGGGAGATCTCGCCGGTCTGCGGGTCGAGCACGATGCGGCGCAGCTCGCGGCCCACCGAGGTGTCACCGGGCTCGTGGGTCAGCAGGACGGAGTAGCCCTCGGCCTCGAGCCAGGTGCGCAGCCGCCGGGCCTGGGTCGACTTGCCGGCGCCCTCGCCACCCTCGAGGGCGACGAAGCAGCCGTGGTCGGTGAACACGCCGGCGCCGGTGGCCGCCAGCGGGTCGGTGGGGCCCGCGTCGCGCAGCGCCCCGGTCAGGTCGTTCAAGAAGGACCGCCCCTCGTGGTCGTCCATCAGACGGTAGGCCAGCACGCCGACAACGGTGAGCAGCACCGCCGCGAGGCCGATCGTGACGGCCGCGCCGCCGTACTCGAACAGGCGGCCCCCGTCGGCGGCCCGCGGCCCGAACGCCACCGACCCGACCAGGCCCGCGAGCAGCGGGGCGACGGCCAGGACCAGCGCCAGCACGAGGCGCACGGCGGACCCGACGAAGGCGAAGGTCCTCCCCCGCAGCTCGTCGGGCACCTCGAGCCCGAGCAGCGTCATGCCGTTGATCCACGCGGTGCCGGCGAGGAACCCCACCGCGACCGCGAGGCCGACGACCACCTCGAGGTGCGGCACCAGCGCCAGCGGGACCAGCAGCAGGCCGCAGCCGACCAGCGCGACGCCGAACACCCGACGCCGGTTCATCCGCCGCAGCAGCCGGGTGCCGCGCCACATGCCCAGCCCCATGCCGACGAAGACCGCGCCGAACAGCACGGCGTAGCCGGCGTCACCACCGCCCAGGTCGTCGACGTAGGTCCGGGCCAGCCCGACCACGACGCCACCGGCCGCGAACGCGCCGACCATGCCGGTGACCAGGCCGCGCACCAGGGGCGTGCCGACGACGTAGCGCCAGCCGTGCAGCACCGCCCCGACGACGGTGCTCTCGCCGTGCAGGTCCGCGGGCCCGCGCGGGATCTGGTGCAGCGAGGCGATCACCAGGCCCGAGACGATGAACGAGACACCGTTGAGCAGCAGCGCCAGGTCGACCGCACCACGGTCGAGGAAGCCCAGCACCGACGGGAAGATCCGGTCGAGCGTGGTCAGCAGCGCGAAGAGGGCGGCGGCCGGCACGGCCGAGGCGTACGTCGTCGCGGTGCTGGTCGCGTTGGCCGACTCCAGCTGCGCGGCCGAGACCAGGTTGGGCACGGTGGCGTCCTTGGACGGACCCCACACCAGGCTCACCGACTCCACCAGCACGGTCACCACGAAGACCCACCACAGCTCGCCGACGACCGGGATCGTGAGGAACAGCAGACCGCGGACGTAGTCGCCCCAGACCAGGACCGTGCGCCGGTCGGTGCGGTCGGCGACGTAGCCCGCGAGCGGTCCGACCACCAGCGCCGGCACGACCCGGAGGAACAGCACGCCGGCGATCGCGTAGTTGCGCGCGGCGTACCCCTCGACCATGAGGTTGGCCATCGCGGTCAGCGCGAGCAGACCGAGCCAGTCACCCAGGCTGGAGAGCCCCAGCCCGATCCAGAGCCGCCGGAAGGCCGGGACCCGGAGGACCGGCCCGTCCTCGCTGACCACTAGCTCTTCTTCGCCGCGGTCTTCTTGGCTGCGGTCTTCTTGGCTGCGGTCTTCTTGGCGGCGGTCTTCCTGGCCGTCGTCTTCTTGGCCGCGGTCTTCTTCGCCCCGCGCTTCTTGGGCGCCGGGCCCTTGGCTCGCTTCTCGGCGAGCAGCTCGGCGGCACGCTCGAGCGTGATCGTCTCGGGGTCGTCGCCCTGCCGCAGGGTCGCGTTGTACTCGCCGTCGGTGACGTAGTGGCCGAAGCGTCCGCTCTTGACCGTCACCTTGGCGCCGCTCGCCCGGTCCTCGCCGAGCTCCTTGCCGGGGTTGGCCGCGGCGCGCCCTCGCTGCTTGGGCTGGGCGTAGATCGCCAGCGCCTCCTCGAGGGTGATGGTGAGCAGCTGCTCCTCGGACTCGATCGAGCGCGAGTCGGTGCCCTTCTTGAGGTAGGGCCCGTAGCGGCCGTTCTGCGCGGTGATCTCGTCACCGGACTCGGGGTCGACGCCGACCACGCGCGGCAGCGTCAGCAGCTTGACCGCGTCGTCGAGGGTGATCTCCTCGAGCTTCATCGACTTGAACAGCGAGGCGGTGCGCGGCTTCTCCTTCTTGGGCGCGTCCTCCGGCAGGACCTCGGTGACGTAGGGGCCGTAACGGCCCGCCTTGGCCACGATCTGCCGTCCGGTGTCGGGGTGCGCCCCGAGCTCGACGTCGCCGCCGGACTGGTTGGCGATGAGGTCCTTGGCCTTCTCGACGGTCAGCTCGTCGGGCGGGAGGTCGTCGGGGACGTTGCCGCGCTCGCCGTCGGCGTCCTCGACGTAGGGCCCGTAGCGACCCACGCGCAGCACGACGCCGGAGTCCTTGTCGCCGACCGGGAAGGTCGAGAGCTCCCGCGCGTCGATGTCGCCGAGCTCGGTGACCAGGCGCTTGAGCCCCTCCACCGAGTCGCTGCCGAAGTAGAACTCGCCGAGCTCGCTCACGCGGTCCTTGCGGCCGCCGGCGATCTCGTCGAGGACGTCCTCCATGCCCGCGGTGAACTCGTAGGAGATCAGCCGCTCGAAGTGCTCCTCGAGCAGGCGCACCACCGAGAACGCCACCCAGGAGGGCACCAGCGCGGAGCCCTTCTTGTAGACGTAGCCGCGGTTGATGATCGTGCCGATGATCGAGGCGTACGTCGACGGGCGGCCGATCTCGCGCTCCTCGAGCTCGCGCACGAGCGTGGCCTCGGTGAACCGCGCCGGGGGCTTGGTCTCGTGGCCCGACGCCTGCAGCGAGGCTGCGGTGACGTCGTCGCCCTCCTCGACCGCGGGGAGGCGGGCCTGGCTGTCGTCGGACTCGGACTCGTCGTCGCGCCCCTCGACGTAGGCCTTGAGGAACCCGTGGAAGGTGATCACGCGACCGGACGCGGCGAAGACGACGTCCTCGCCGGTGCTCGCCTGCCCGCCGAGGCGGACCGAGACCGACTGGCCGACCGCGTCCTTCATCTGCGAGGCGACCGTGCGCATCCAGATCAGCTCGTAGAGCCGGAACTCCTGACCCGCGAGGCCGGTCTGTGCCGGGGTGCGGAACGTCTCGCCCGCGGGCCGGATCGCCTCGTGGGCCTCCTGGGCGTTCTTCACCTTCGAGGCGTAGGTGCGCGGGGTGTCGGGGAGGTACTCCGCGCCGTAGAGGTCGCGCACCTGGTCGCGGGCCGCGGTGACCGCCGACTGCGACAGCGTCGTCGAGTCGGTCCTCATGTAGGTGATGAAGCCGTTCTCGTAGAGCCGCTGCGCGACCGACATCGCCTGGGAGGCGGTCATGCCCAGCTTGCGCGAGGCCTCCTGCTGCAGCGTCGTGGTGCGGAACGGCGCGTAGGGCTGGCGGCGGTAGGGCTTGGACTCGACCGAGCGGACCTCGAAGGTGGTGTCGCCCAGCGCGTTGACCAGCGCCTCGGCGCGAGCCCGCTCCACATGGACGACACCGGAGGCCGACGCCTTGAGCCGGCCGGTCGCCTCGAAGTCGGAGCCGCGCGCGACCCGGGCACCGTCGACGGCGTGCAGGCGGCCCGGGAACAGCCGGTCCTCGTGCTTCTCGCCGGCGTCGAACTGACCCTCGATGTCCCAGTAGGACGCGGAGCGGAAGGCGATGCGCGCCCGCTCCCGGTCGACCACCAGCCGCGTCGCGACCGACTGCACGCGGCCCGCCGACAGCTTGGGCATGACCTTCTTCCACAGCACGGGCGAGACCTCGTAGCCGTAGAGCCGGTCCAGGATGCGCCGGGCCTCCTGGGCCTCGACCAGGTCGGTGTCGAGCGTGCGCGGGTTGGCCACCGCGGCCTGGATGGCCTGCTTGGTGATCTCGTGGAACACCATGCGGTGCACCGGCACCTTGGGCTTGAGCTCCTCCTGCAGGTGCCACGCGATGGCCTCGCCCTCGCGGTCCTCGTCGGTGGCGAGGTAGAGCTCGTCGGACTCCTTGAGCAGCTTCTTGAGCTTGGTCATGTGCGACTTCTTGTCGCTGCTGACCACGTAGTACGGGGTGAAGTCGTGGTCGACGTCGACCCCGAGGCGCGCCCACGGCTCGCCCTTGATGGAGGCCGGGATGTCGGAGGCGCTCTGCGGGAGGTCGCGGATGTGGCCGATCGACGACTCGACGACGTAGCCGGGCCCGAGATAGCCGGCGATCGTCTTGGCCTTGGCTGGCGACTCGACGATCACGAGCTTCTGGCCCGACGCGGACGCGTCCTGTGCCACGTGCGGCTCTCTTCCCTGCAGACGGTGGTTCCCGGGGTCAGGGTGCCACATGGGACGAAGCCGGGCTCACCAGGAACCCGTCGGTGACCAGCTCGCGGACCCGGGCCGCCCCCGCGGCGAGGTCGGCCGGCTGCCCGAGCAGGTCGCCGATCGCCCCCAGCAGCACCCCCGCCGGCAGGTCCCCGTCACTGGCCCCGACCAGGGCCGCCTCGGCGGTGTCGGCCTGCCGGGCCCGGCGCAACCCGCGCTGCTGGCGCAGCACGATCACCTCGGGGTCCTCCTCTCCCGGCGCCCCCACCGTCTCCTGGCGTACGTCGGCGCGGGTGCGCCAGGCGGTGCCCAGCAGCGCCTCGTCGTCCAGGCCGGCCAGCAGGTCCACCCGGTCCAGCCAGGCGCCGACCTCCGGGCCGAGCGGCTGCTCCACGTCGTAGGGCCAGTCCTCGAGGCGGACGACGGGGACGGTCCGGTCCGCGGGGCGCCGCAGCACGAGCCAGCCCATCCCGACGCCGGTGGTCCGCTGCTCCTCGAACCAGCGCAGCCACGCGTCGTACCGCGCGAGGTAGTCCGGTGACCGGTCGTGACCGGCGTCACGCAGCCACAGCTCGACGTACTGCGCCGGGTCGAGGACCTCGCGCTGCACGACCCAGGCGTCGAGCGGACCGCCGGCGGTCCCGGCGTCGTCGAGCCAGCCGCGGACCCGGTCCTGCCAGGGCGTGCCGTCCTCGTGCACCCAGTTGGCCAGCACCTGCGCGACCCCGCCGGGGGCCAGGTGGGCAGCGGCGCCGACGACGACGCGGCGGACCATCTCGTCGCCGGCGAACCCGGAGTCGCGGTAGACCAGCCGCTCCCCGGTGGCCGGCGAGACCACGAACGGCGGGTTGGTCACGATCAGGTCGAGCTGCTCGCGGCCGACCGGCTCGTAGAGCGAGCCCTCGCGCACGTCGAGGGCGAGACCGTTGAGCCTGGCGTTGAGCCGGGTCATCGCCAGCGCGCGGCGGTTGACGTCGGTGGCGACGACGTGGCCGGCGTGGGCGGCGAGGTGCAGCCCCTGCACGCCGCAGCCGGTGCCGAGGTCGAGGGCCCGACCGACCGGGCGGCGCACGGTCAGCTGGGCCAGGGAGGACGACGCCGAGGAGATCCCCAGCACGTGGTCGGCGCACCGTGCGGGTCGGCGAGCCGTCGAGGCCCGGGGTGAGGTCGCTGACCACCCACCAGTCGTGGTCCTCGTCGGCGTAGGGACGGACGTCGAGGCGGGCGCGGACCGTGCCGACGCTGCGCTCGAGCAGGCCGGCCACGCACAGCGGGTCCAGCAGGCCGGGCAGCGCCCGCTCGACGGCCGCGACGTCGACCGGCGCCTGCAGCGGCCACAGCCGGGTCAGGGTCTCCAGCGGCGAGCCGCCCCGGGTGGCGCGCAGCGCGGGGGTGGTCTCGTTGCGCGACAGCGCGGCGTGGGCCAGCCGGGCCGAGCAGCTCGGCCACGCCGTCGTACGCGAAGCCGGCGGCGTCCAGCGCCGCGCGAGCCGGTCGATCGACGTCGTCAGGGAGGAGGTGCGCGTCCACGGGCGACGGACCTACGGGGTCCCCGCCCCTCGGAAACGACGCGTCCGGTCGGGGACGCGCAGGGCGGTCACCAGCCTGTCGACGAGGGTGTGGGTCAGTCGACCCGGTTGATGTGCCCCGCGGTGTCGTGCGAGGCCGGGTGCGGGCTCCGGGTCCTCGCCGATGACGACGCTGCGGCGCTTGGACACGTAGACCGCGACCCGATGATCGCGGTCGCCACGACGGCGATCACGATGCGCAGCGCGGTGTTGGCGTCGTCGCCGTAGGACATCTTGACCACGGCGGCCGCGATGAGCAGCGAGACCAGGTTCATCACCTTGATCAGCGGGTTGATCGCCGGGCCGGCGGTGTCCTTGAACGGGTCGCCGACGGTGTCGCCGATGACCGTCGCCTCGTGGGCCGGGCGAGCCCTTGCCGCCGTGGACGCCGTCCTCGACCAGCTTCTTGGCGTTGTCCCAGGCGCCACCGGAGTTGGCCAGGAAGACCGCCATCAGGGTGCCCGCGCCGATCGCGCCGGCGAGGTAGGCACCCAGCGGGCCCGGGCCGAGGCCGAAGCCGACCGCGATCGGGGCCAGGATCGCCAGCAGACCCGGGCGTCGCGAGCTCGCGCAGCGAGTCGCGCGTGCAGATGTCGACGACCTTGCCGTACTCCGGCCGGCCGGTGCCCTCCATGATCCCGGGGATCTCGCGGAACTGGCGGCGCACCTCGAACACGACCGCGCCGGCCGCGCGGCCGACGGCGTTGATCGCCAGGCCGGAGAAGAGGAACACGACCGCGGCGCCGATGAGCAGGCCGACCAGGTTGGCCGGGTCGGCGATGTTGAGCACGCCGAGCAGGCCGAGCTGCTCGTTGGCCGACAGGTCACCGGCCGCCTGGTCCAGACCCTTGAGGTCCAGCGTGGCGTTGGTGATCGCGTCGGTGAACGAGCCGAACAGCGCGGTCGCGGCCAGCACCGCCGTCGCGATCGCGATGCCCTTGGTGATCGCCTTGGTGGTGTTGCCGACCGCGTCGAGCTCGGTGAGGATCGCCGCGCCGTGCGCCGTCGACGTCGCCGGACATCTCCGCGATGCCCTGGGCGTTGTCGGAGACCGGGCCGAAGGTGTCCATCGCGACGATGACGCCGACGGTGGTCAGCAGGCCGCAGCCGGCGAGCGCGACGGCGAACAGCGACACCGTGACCGAGGCGCCACCCAGCAGGAAGGCGCCGAAGACGGCCGCGCCGATGACCAGCGCGGTGTAGACCGCCGACTCCAGGCCGACCGAGATGCCGGAGAGGATCGACGGTCGCGGCGCCGGTGAGCGAGGTGCGGCCGACGTCCTGGACCGGGCGGTGGTCGGTGCCGGTGAAGTAGCCGGTGAGCGCCAGGATGACGGCCGCCAGCACGATGCCGATGAGGACCGCGATCGCCGATGAGGGCCGGGTTGAAGTCCGAGCGCCGGCCGTGGGGAGCAGCTGGCCGAGCAGCCCGCCGCCCGAGCCGGCTGGTCGAGGTCCTTGCTGGCGGTGGGCAGGTAGACGAAGGCCGCGATCGCGCAGACCACCGCCGAGATCGCGGCGGAGATGTAGAACGCGCGGTTGATCGTGGTCAGGCCGGACTCGCTGGGACGCGGACGGCAGAGGAAGATGCCGATGATCGCGGTGAGCGCACCGATGGCCGGGCACGATCAGCGGGAACACCAGGCCCTGCTCGCCGAAGGCGGCCTTGCCGAGGATCAGCGCGGCGACCAGCGTCACCGCGTAGGACTCGAACAGGTCGGCCGCCATGCCGGCGCAGTCGCCGACGTTGTCACCGACGTTGTCGGCGATCGTCGCGGCGTTGCGCGGGTCGTCCTCGGGGATGTTGCTGCTCCACCTTGCCGACCAGGTCGGCGCCGACGTCGGCGGCCTTGGTGAAGATGCCGCCGCCGACCCGCATGAACATCGCGAGCAGCGCGGCGCCGAAGCCGAAGCCCTCGAGCACCGCGGGCGCGTCGCCCTTGTAGATCAGCACGACGACGGCGGCGCCGAGCAGGCCGAGGCCGACCGTCACCATGCCGACGACGCCGCCGGTGCGGAACGCGATGCGCATCGCCGGGTCGCGGCCCTCGTCCGCGCGGCGGCGGCGACGCGCACGTTGGCGCGGACCGCCAGCCACATGCCGAGGTAGCCGATGGCGGCGGAGAAGCCCGCCCCGATCGCGAAGAAGATCGACCGGCCGATCCGGATCGACCGGTGCTGTCGGCGGGGAGCACGAACAGCAGCGCGAACGCGATGACCGCGAAGACCGCGAGCGTGCGGAACTGGCGGGTGAGGTACGCCGAGGCGCCCTCCTGCACGGCCTGGGCGATGTTCTTCATGTTCTCGGTGCCTTCGCCGGCGGCGAGGACCTGCTCCCGGAACACCACCGCCATGGCCAGCGCGACGAGCGCGATGACGCCGACGATGGCGACCAGGGTCAGGTTGCCGCCGGACAGGTCCACCGCGGTCTCAGCGCTGCGAGCGCTGGATGAGACCAGGGACATCCGTTTCCTCCGATTCGGGCTCTCGCCCTCCGTGGTGTGGCGTCGCCGCGCTCTCGCCCGGAGGACCGCGGAGCGGCCCGCCCGACCAGGTGGGTGCGTGACGACGCGGAGCCAGCAGTGACGCGGCTCACGCGAACGCGCCGGAGTCTACGTGTCAGCCCCGGGCGGCGCGCGCGGAGACGGCGGCCGCCCGCGTCGGGACCCGGCGGGGCTCAGGCGGTCCAGCTGAGCCGGACGCGGGTGGACCCGCCGTCCTCGACGACGTCGACGTCCTCGAGCAGGCCGCGCACCAGGGCCCACGGGTCGAGCGCCAGGTCGGCCAGGTCAGCCAGGTCGTCCGGCGTCGTCGTCGGGGCCGGGCGGCCGACGGGCCGCTGATCTCGGCGATGGGACCGTCGTCGACGCCGCAGCGTCACGGTGACCTGGTCGCCGGAGGCCGAGGCACCGCCACGGCGCCGTCGTCCGGCCGGGGCGCCGACCATGACCGCGCACGCCTCGCCGACAGCGAGCCGGACCTCCTCGACCGCGGAGGCGTCGAGGCCGGCCCGGCGGGCGAACGAGGCCGCGACCAGGCGCACGGTGCGCACCAGCGACGGGTCGCGGGTGATGGTGAGGGAGACCTCGCGGTCGCGGGACCCGGAGCGGGCGCGGAGGTCATGGGAGCGGGCGAGCGCCCGCGGGTCAGTGGGCCGGCTCGGCGGGGGGCCTCGGCGTGCGTCGCGTGGATCGCGAAGACCTTGCCGAGACCGGTGATCCGGAAGATCTTGAGCAGGCGCTCCTGGGTGCAGACCAGGCTGAGCGAGCCGCCGTTGGTGCGCACCTTCTTGAGGCCGCCGACCAGGACGCCGAGGCCGGTGGAGTCCATGAACTCCACGCCCTCGAGGTCGACGACGAGGTTGAGGTTGCCGGCGTCGACCAGCTCGGTGATCCGGTCGCGCAGCTTGGGCGCGGTGTAGACGTCGATCTCACCACCGACCTCGAGGACGGTGTGCTCGTTGTCCTGCCGGGTGTCGAGAGACAGGTCCACGTTGAACTCCTGGTCACAGTCGGTCACGGCGGAGGACTCCCCGCACAGCGCTCATTGAATCAGACTTGCCAGACTGGCCGGGTGGCATCACCTGGGTCCGACGCTCCGGACACGCTGGCAGCGCGTGACCGACCCCCTGGAGACCCTCTCACGGCTGGTCGCGGCCGGCCCGGACCGCTCCGCAAGGGTGAGTCGCGTCCGGCACCTCGCGGCTCGCGAGGGGCGCACGGCCGCGTGGCCGACGTGGGCCTCCCCGACCTGGTGGAGGCGTTCCGGCGTCGCGGGGTGGACCGGCCGTGGGAGCACCAGGTGCTCGCGGCCGAGCACGCGCACGCCGGCCGGCACGTGGTCCTCTCGACCGGCACCGCCTCGGGCAAGTCGGTGGCCTTCCAGCTGCCGGCCCTCTCCGCGGTGCTCCGGCGCGCCGGGGACGGCGGCGCGGCGCGACCGTGCTCTACCTCAGCCCCACCAAGGCGCTGGCGCAGGACCAGCTGGCCGGTCTGGGCCGCCTGGCCCTGCCGGGGCTGGCCGCGTGCACGGCCGACGGCGACGACTCCCCCGAGCAGCGCAGTGGGCCCAGGAGCACGGGGAGTACGTCCTGACCAACCCCGACCTGCTGCACCACTCGCTGCTGCCCGGCCACCAGCGCTGGGCCGGGTTCCAGCAATACGTAACTGAACGAAAGGAGACGGTAACATAGC
>CAWDAE010000002.1:0-747874 GCA_963800245.1 uncultured Actinomycetota bacterium
AACCCCCGAACTGCAACGTGACGCCGTGCCTGCGGTGGAGCTCGAGGAAGTCCATCGACTGCAGCAGGACGTAGCTGAACTCGGTGTAGGAGATGCCGGTCTCCAGACGCGACCTGACCACCTCGCGGGCGAGCATCCGGTTGACCGGGAAGTGCTTGCCGATGTCGCGCAGGAAGTCGATGACCGACAGGTCCTTGGTCCACTCGTAGTTGTCCACGATCGTGGCGGCCGCCGGCCCCTCCCAGTCGAGGAAGGGCTCGAGCTGGCGCTTGAGCCGCTCCACCCACTCCTGGACGGTGTCGACCGGGTTCATCGTGCGCTCGCCCGACTCGCGGGGGTCGCCGATCATGCCGGTGGCGCCCCCGACCAGCGGGAACGGCACGTGCCCCGCCTCCTGGAGCCGACGCGCGGTCACGATCTGCACGAGGTTGCCCATGTGCATGCTCGGCGCGGTCGGGTCGAACCCGACGTAGAAGCGCACCGGGCCCTCGTCCATCGCCTCGCGCAACGCGTCGAGGTCGGTGGAGTGCGCGATCAGGCCGCGCCACCTGAGGTCGTCGAGGACGTGCATCAGCGCACCCCGTGCGAGGCTGCGGCCGAACGAGCCGCGTCCAGGTCCGCCTTGGTCAGCACGGGGCGCACCTCGAGGCCGACGTCGGCCAACGGGTCGGTGCCCTCGGGGCTGCGGTCGATGGCGCAGACGACGACCTCGACGGTCGCCCCCAGGTCGCGCAGGGCCCGCACGGCATCGCGGACCGCGCCGCCCGTGGTGATCACGTCCTCCACCAGCGTGACACGCCGGCCCGCGACGTCGGGACCCTCGGCGAGCTTGCAGGTGCCGTACTCCTTGGCCTTCTTGCGCACGAACAGCGACGGCAGGCCCGTGCGGGCGCTCAGCACCGTGGCGATCGGGACCCCGCCCAGCTCGAGACCGCCGAGCAGCTCGGTGTCGCCGGGGACCAGGCCCACCATGTGGTCGACCACGCGGGCCAGCAGCTGCGGCTGCGCCTCGAACAGGTACTTGTCGAAGTACTCGGAGGCGACCTGCCCGGAGCGCAGCGTGAACTCGCCGGTCAGCCGGCAGCAGTCGTCGACGTCCCCGGCGAGCGAGGGGTCCAAGGTGTGGTCAGCGGTCTCGTGGGTCTCGTGGGTCACGTGGCTCATCATCCCAAACGGTGGCGCTAGCCTCGTGCGGTGGCCCGCACTCCAGATGTCCTCCGCACGCCCGACGAGCGCTTCGACGCGCTGCCCGACCATCCCTTCGCCCCGCACTACACCGACGTCGACGGACTCCGCGTCCACCACGTCGACGAGGGACCGGCCGACGCCCCGCCGGTGCTGATGCTGCACGGTGAGCCGTCGTGGTCCTACCTCTACCGCCACATGGTCCCGGTGCTCGCCGGTGCCGGCCTCCGCGCCGTGGCGCCCGACCTGGTCGGCTTCGGCCGCAGCGACAAGCCGACCGACCGGGCGGCGTACAGCTACCAGGCGCACGTGGACTGGATGGCCAGGTGGCTGGAGGCGGTCGACCTGCGCGACGTCACCCTGGTCTGCCAGGACTGGGGCTCGCTGATCGGCCTGCGGCTGGTGGCCGAGCACGGGGACCGCTTCGCGCGCGTGGTGGTCGCCAACGGCTTCCTGCCGACCGCTGACCGGCGCACGCCCCCCGCCTTCCACCTGTGGCGCGCCTTCGCGCTGCACTCCCCCGTCCTGCCCGTGGGCCGCATCGTGGACGTGGGCTGCAGGCGCCGCCTGAGCAAGGAGGAGCGGCGGGCCTACGACGCCCCCTTCCCGGACCGCTCCTACAAGGCCGGGGCCCGGGCCTTCCCCGCACTGGTCCCGACCTCACCCGACGACCCGGCCGTGCCCGCCAACCGCGAGGCATGGGCGGCGCTCGGCCGGTGGGAGAAGCCGTTCCTGACGCTGTTCGGCGCGGGCGACCCGATCCTCGGGCGGGCCGACCGGCCGCTGCAGGAGCACGTGCCCGGCGCCGCCGGACAGCCGCACGACCGCCTGCCCGGCGGGCACTTCGTGCAGGAGGACCAGGGCGCCGAGATCGCGCGCCGCATCGTCGCGTGGGAGGCCTGAGCCCCACTGAGCCTCAGCCTGGCCGAGCATCCGTGGCGCGCGGCGGTCGTGGCTTGGCGGCGACGTACCGGCTGACGGTCGGGTCCCCGGTCAGCCAGAAGCGCCACGGACGGTCGGCCGCGTGCCGGAGCCCGACACGCGGACCCGTGCTGACGTCGGCGGCCGGACCGTGTGACAGCACGAGGGTCACCGGCCCGGCGACGAGGTCTGCGCCGTCGTGCTGGGGCCCGATCCCGAGCGCCCGGCACAGGCTCGCCGGACCGCGCGCGAGCTCGCTGTCGCGGCGCGTGCGGGGCCGCCGTGCGCGGGCCAGCTCGTGACCCTCGACCACCTCGCCGGCTCGCACCAGGACCGCGCCGCACTCGCCGGCCGGACCCGTGACCACGTTGGCGCAGTGGTGCATGCCGTAGACGAAGTAGACGTAGAGGTGGCCCGGGTCGCCGAACATCGTGGCGTTGCGCGCGGTGGGCCCGCGGAACCCGTGGGACCCGGGATCCTGCGCGCCGGCGTACGCCTCGACCTCGGTCAGGCGCACGGCGACCGCGCCGTCGGGGTGGTCGTGGCGCAGGACCGCGCCCAGCAGCAGCGGGGCGACCTCCACCGCGTCGCCGCGGAGGAGGCCCCTCAGGCCAGCCATGCGCGCAGGCGAGCGGTCTCCTCGCGAAGCTCGGCCAGCTGCTCGGCGACGCGGACGGGTGCGGTGCCGCCCCGGCCGTCCCGCGAGGCCACCGAGCCCTCGACGGTCAGCACCTCGCGCACGGACGGGGTGAGGCGCGGGTCGATCGCGGCGAAGTCCTCGTCGGTGAGGTCGGAGAGGTCGCAGCCGCGCTGCTCGCACGCACGCACGCAGGCGCCGGCCAGCTCGTGCGCCTCACGGAACGGGACGCCCTCGCGCACCAGCCACTCGGCCACGTCGGTGGCCAGCGAGAAGCCCTGCGGGGCGAGCTCGGCCATGCGGTCGGTGTGGAAGGTCAGCGTCGCCACCTGGCCGGCGAAGGCGGGGAGGAGCACCTCGAGGGTGTCGAGGGAGTCGAAGACCGGCTCCTTGTCCTCCTGCAGGTCGCGGTTGTAGGCCAGCGGAAGCGCCTTGAGCGTGGCCATCAGCCCGGCGAGGTTGCCGATGACGCGGCCGGCCTTGCCGCGCGCGAGCTCGGAGATGTCGGGGTTCTTCTTCTGCGGCATGATGCTCGACCCGGTGGAGTAGGCGTCGTCGAGCGTGACGAAGCCGAACTCCCTGGTCGCCCAGAGGATGACCTCCTCCGCCTGCCGCGAGACGTCCACGCCGACCATCGCCAGGACGAAGGCCAGCTCGGCGACGAAGTCGCGCGAGGCCGTGCCGTCGATGGAGTTCGCCGACGAGGAGTCGAAACCCAGGTCGGCCGCGACCGCCAGCGGGTCGAGGCCGAGGCTCGAGCCGGCCAGCGCACCCGAGCCGTAAGGGGAGTCGACCGCCACCCGGGCGTCCCAGTCGCGCAGGCGCTGGACGTCGCGGACCAGGGGCCAGGCATGGGCGAGCAGATGGTGCGAGAGCAGCACCGGCTGCGCCGCCTGCAGGTGCGTCCGGCCCGGCATGACCGCTCCGAGGTGGGTCTCCGCATGACCGGCGAGGGCGTCGACGAGGTCGAGGACGAGGGCACCCACGTCCCGCGCGTGGTCGCGGAGGTAGAGCTTGAACTGCGTGGCGATCTGGTCGTTGCGGCTGCGGCCGGCGCGCAGCTTGCCCCCGAGGGAGGGGCCGAGGATGTCGACCAGCCCGCGCTCCAGCGCGCCGTGCACGTCCTCGTCGCTCTCGACGGGCCCGAACTCGCCGGCGCCGACGCGGCGGCCGAGCTCGGCGATCCCCTCCAGCATGCGCGCCAGCTCGGCGTCGTCGAGCAGCCCGGCGCGGTGGAGGACCCGGGCGTGCGCGCGCGACCCGGCGAGGTCGTACGGCGCCAGCCGCCAGTCGAAGTGGGTCGAGCGCGACAGGGCCTCGAGCTCGGGGCTCGGTCCGCCGGCGAACCGGCCACCCCAGAGCTTGCCCGTGTTCGTGGTGTTCATCGTTCCTTCCTGGTGGTCTCGACAACCTCGACCACTTGCGTCAGTCGGTGCCGAACTCCATGGCGGCGGCCTCGAGGGCCCGCTCCTCCTCGGCGCCCGGGTTGTCGGCGATGCGGTCGGCGCCGCCCGCCTCGATCTCGCCGAACAGCGTCCCGTGCTCGACGAGCACCTGTCCCTGGTCGAGCGGCTGGGCGGCGTAGGCCTCGAGCTTCCAGCGCGAGTCGGCGATGTCGAGGTTGCGCATCGTGAGCTGGCCGATGCGGTCGGTCGGACCGAAGGCGGCGTTGTCCGTGCGCTCCATCGACAGCTTGTCCGGGTGGTAGGAGAACGCAGGCCCGTCGGTCCGGAGGATCGTGTAGTCCTCCCCTCGGCGCAGGCGCAGCGTCACCTCCCCGGAGACCAGCGAGGCGACCCAGCGCTGGATGCCCTCGCGGAGCATCAGCGCCTGCGGGTCGAGCCAGCGGCCCTGGTAGAGCAGGACCCCGAGCCGGCGGCCCTCCGCGTGGTAGCTGGCGATCGTGTCCTCGTTGTGGACGGCGTTGAGCAGCCGCTCGTAGGCGATCCAGAGCAGCGCCATGCCGGGTGCCTCGTAGATCCCGCGCGACTTCGCCTCGATGATGCGGTTCTCGATCTGGTCGGACATGCCGAGGCCGTGACGGCCGCCGATGGCGTTGGCCTCGTGCACCAGCGCGACCGCGTCGTCGAAGCGGCGACCGTTGATCGCGACCGGCCGGCCTGCCTCGAAGGCGACCGTGACGTCCTCGGTGTCGATCCGGACCGACGGGTCCCAGAAGCGCACGCCCATGATCGGCTCGACGGTCTCGAGGGAGACGTCGAGGTGCTCCAGGGTCTTGGCCTCGTGCGTGGCGCCCCAGATGTTGGCGTCGGTGGAGTAGGCCTTCTCCTGCGAGTCGCGGTAGGGCAGGTCGCGGTCGGTGAGCCACTGGCTCATCTCCTTGCGACCGCCGAGCTCGGCGACGAACTCGGCGTCGAGCCACGGCTTGTAGATGCGCAGGTCCGGGTTGGCCAGCAGGCCGTAGCGGTAGAACCGCTCGATGTCGTTGCCCTTGAACGTCGACCCGTCGCCCCAGATGTCGACGCCGTCCTCGTGCATCGCGCGCACCAGGAGCGTGCCGGTCACCGCGCGGCCGAGCGGGGTGGTGTTGAAGTACGCCCGGCTGCCGGAGCGGATGTGGAAGGCGCCGCACGCGATCGCGGCCAGACCCTCCTCGACCAGCTGGCGGCGGCAGTCGACCGCACGGCTGATCTCCGCGCCGTAGGCCAGGGCCCGGCCGGGAACGCCGGAGACGTCAGGCTCGTCGTACTGCCCGAGGTCGGCGGTGTAGGTGCACGGGACCGCGCCCTTCTCGCGCATCCAGGCCACGGCCACGGAGGTGTCGAGCCCGCCGGAGAACGCGATGCCGACGCGCTCGCCGACGGGGAGGGAGGTCAGGACCTTGCTCACGGGTTGCCTTTCAGTGCCAGGGTGTTGAATCGGTGCGCGACGTCGTCGCCGCCTCGGGCGTCGGCGGCGATCACCAGCACGGTGTCGTCGCCGGCGATGGTGCCGACCACCTCGCGCATCTCGACCTTGTCGATCGCCGAGGCGAGGAACTGGGCCGCGCCCGGGGGCGTCCGCAGCACCACCAGGTTGGCGCTCGTGCTGGTGGACACCAGCAGCTCGTTGCACAGCTTCGCCAGCCGCGCCTCGCTGGCGCCGGTCTCCGGGGTGGCAGCCGTGGCGCTGCGGTCACCGCCCTCGCCCGGCACGGCGTAGACCAGCGCGCCGTCCGCGCCACGGACCTTCACCGCGTCGAGCTCGACCAGGTCGCGCGACAGCGTGGCCTGCGTGACGTGCATGCCGGACTCGGCCAGCAGGTCCGCCAGCTCGCCCTGCGACCGGACGGGATGACGCGTCAGGAGCGCGGCGATGCGGTGCTGGCGCGCGCTCTTGGTCGCCGGGATGACCGTGGCCGGCGCGTCGGCCGCGCGGGGCCTCACGAGTCCCTCTGGCGCAGCAACCAGGTGAGCAACGCCTTCTGGGCGTGCAGGCGGTTCTCCGCCTCGTCCCACACCGCGCTCTGCGGCCCGTCGATCACGTCGGCCGCGATCTCCTTGCCGCGGTGGGCCGGGAGGCAGTGCAGCACGATCGCGTCGTCCTTGGCGTGCCCGAGCAGGTCACGGTCGAGCGCGTAGGGGGCGAAGGGCCTCATCCGCTCCGCCGCCTCGACCTCCTTGCCCATCGACACCCACGTGTCCGTCGCGACCACGTCCGCGCCGGAGACCGCGGCGACCGCGTCCGTGGTGTGTCTCGCGGAGCCGCCCGTCTGCGCGGCGAGCTCTTGTGCGCGCGACAAGATCTCGGGAGCGGGCGAGAAACCCTCCGGTCCCGCGACGGTGACGTGCATGCCGGCCAGGGCTCCCGCCAGGAGGTAGGAGTGCGCCATGTTGCAGGCCGTGTCACCGAGGAACGTCAACCGCTGCCCGGCGAGTGCGCCACGTCGCTCCAGCACAGTCAGGAGGTCGGCCAGCAGCTGGCAGGGGTGGAAGTCGTCGGTCAGCGCGTTGACGACCGGCACGCCTGCGTGGGCCGCCATCTCCTCGATCCGGTCCTGCCCGAAGGTGCGCCACACCACGACCGCGACCTGCCGGCCGAGCACCCGGGCGGTGTCCGCGATGGACTCACGCACGCCGATGCCCGCGAGGTTGCCGTCCACCATGACCGGGACGCCGCCGAGCTCCCCCACCCCTGCCATGAAGGACAGCTGCGTGCGCAGGGTCGGCTTGTCGAAGACCAGGGCGACGCCCTTGGCCTGGCCGAACGGCTGCTCGGCACCACGGTCCTGCTTGAGCCGCAGGGCGAGGTCGAGCACCTCGGCCTGCTCCGCGGGGGTCAGGTCGTCGTCACGCAGGAAGTGCCGCGTCATGGCGTGCCCCCTCCCCCGGCGTCCTCGACCGCCTCGGCGAGGATGGCGGGCCAGGCGTCGAGGAACGTCTGCGCCTCTGCGGCCGTCAGCACCAGCGGCGGGGCGAGGCGGATGCGGTCGGGCGCCGGGTCGTTGACGATGAAGCCGTGCCGCTGCGCGGCCAGCACGACCTGCTTGGCGACCGGCTCGGCGAGCGTCAGCCCGATGAGCAGGCCGCTGCCCCGCACCTCGGTGACCGCCGGGTGCCGCAGCCCTTCGCGCAGGAGCTGACCGACCGCGCGGGCGTGATCCAGCAGGCCGTCCGCCTCGATGGTGTCGAGCACCGCGAGGGCGGCGGCGCAGGCGACCGGGTTGCCGCCGAAGGTGGTGCCGTGGTTGCCGGGGCCGAGCAGGTCCCCGGCGTCCCCGAGACCCAGGCACGCCCCGATGGGGATGCCGCCGCCCAGCCCCTTGGCGACCGTCAGGACGTCGGGCTCGACGCCGGCCTCGTGCGCCCAGAACGAGCCGGTGCGGCCCACCCCGGTCTGCACCTCGTCCAGCCACAGCAGGGCACCGTGCTCCCGCGTGATGCGCCGGGCGGCGGCGAGGTAGCCCTCCGGCGGCACGATCACGCCGGCCTCGCCCTGGATCGGCTCGAGCACGACCGCGGCCGTCTCGTCGGTGACGGCTCGGGCCAGGGCCGCCTCGTCGCCGTACGGCACGAAGGTGACCTCACCGGGCAGCGGCTCGAACGGCTCGCGGTAGGCCGCCTTGCTGGTCAGTGCCAGCGCACCCGTCGTGCGCCCGTGGAAGCTGCCCTCGGCGGCGACCAGGTGCGTGCGGCCCGTGCGGCGGGTCAGCTTGAACGCCGCCTCGTTGGCCTCGGCGCCGCTGTTGGTCAGGAACACCCGGCCCTGGCGACCGGTGGTCGCCAGGAGCCGCTCGGCGAGCTCGACCTGCGGTGCGGTCGCGAAGAAGTTGGAGACGTGCCCCAACGTGGTCAGCTGACGCGTGACCGCCTCGACCAGCGCCGGGTGTCCGTGCCCCAGCGCGTTGACCGCGATGCCGCCCAGCAGGTCGAGGTAGCGCGAGCCGTCCTCGTCCCACACGTAGGCGCCCTCGCCGCGCGCCAGCACCAGGCGCGGCGTGCCGAAGGTCGTCATCAGCGACTCGGCGTAGCGTTTCAGGGTCGGGGTGGTCATCACGGCACCTCCGGCTTGTCGCTCGTGCTGTAGAGGGCGGAGCGGACCTTGGTCGGGACGCCGGGCAGCACCTGCGTCCCGATGCCCTCGTCGGTGAAGATCTCCAGCAGGACGGCGTGCGGCGCGCGGCCGTCGACCACGGTCGCGCGCGGGACGCCCTCCTGCACGGCCTTGAGGCAGGCACCCATCTTGGGCACCATCCCGCTCGCCAGGGTCGGCATCAGCTCGGCCAGCGCCTCCGGGGAGATCTCGCCGATCACGTCGTCGCTGTCCGGCCAGTCGCGGTAGAGCCCCTCGACGTCGGTGAGGACGAGCAGCTTCTCGGCGCCGAGCGCCACGGCGAGGGCCGCGGCTGCGGCGTCCGCGTTGACGTTGTGCACCACGCCGTCGACGTCGGGGGCGACGCTGGAGATCACCGGGATGCGGCCCGCCTCGATCATGTCGCGCACCGCCTCGGGACGCACCCGGGTGACCTCACCGACCAGGCCGAGGTCGACCTCCTCGCCGTCGACCACGGTGTTGGTCCGCGTGGCGGTGAACAGGCCCGCGTCCTCGCCGGACAGTCCGACCGCGAGGGGACCGTGCTCGTTGAGCAGCCCCACGAGCTCGCGCTGCACCTTGCCGACCAGCACCATGCGCACGACGTCCATCGCCTCCTCGGTGGTCACCCGCAGGCCACCGCGGAACTCCGAGTCGATGTCGAGCCGGTCGAGCATCTTGGAGATCTGGGGGCCGCCGCCGTGCACGACGACGGGCCTGAAGCCGGCGTACCTCAGGAACACGATGTCCTGCGCGAACGCGCGCTTGAGGCTCTCGTCGGTCATGGCGTTGCCGCCGTACTTCACCACGATCGTGCGCCCGTGGTACTTCATCAGCCACGGGAGCGCGCCCGCCAGGACGCCGGCCTTGGTGGTGGCGTCCTGCCACTTCTGCATCCGCTCGGTGTCGTTCATCGGGTCGGCCCTCTTCAGCTGCTGTAGGCGGAGTTCTCGTGGACGTAGGCGTGGGTCAGGTCGTTGGTCCACACCGTCGCGCGTGCGTCGCCGGACTTCAGGTCGATCGTCACGTCGACGTGGCGTGGGCCGAGGTCGACCCGGTCCGGGGGCTCGTGCGGCACCGAGGACCGGCACACCCACACGCCGTTGATCGCGACGTCGAGGTCCGCGGGGTCGAAGGCGGCCTGCGTGGTGCCGATGCTCGCCAGGACGCGTCCCCAGTTGGGGTCCTTGCCGAAGACTGCGGCCTTGAACAGGTTGCTGCGGGCGACCGACCGCCCCACCTCGACCGCGTCGTCCTCGTCGGCCGCGTTGAGCACGGTGACCGCGATCTCGTGGTCGGCGCCCTCCGCGTCGGCGAGCAGCTGCATCGCCAGGTCGGTGCACGCCCGGGTCAGGGCGTCGGTGAGGTCGGCCTCGGTCGGGGTGACCCCGGAGGCGCCACTGGCCATCAGCGTCACCGTGTCGTTGGTGGACATGCACCCGTCGGAGTCCAGCCGGTCGAACGAGACCCGGGTGGCCGCGCGCAGCGCGCGGTCGGCGACGTCGGCCGGGACCACGGCGTCCGTGGTGAGCACGACGAGCATCGTCGCGAGCTGGGGCGCCAGCATCCCGGCGCCCTTGGCCATGCCGCCGATCGTCCAGCCGGCGCCCTCGACGACGACCTGCTTGCTCACGCTGTCGGTGGTCATGATCGCCTGCGCGGCGTCGTCCCCGCCGTCGGCGCTGAGCTGCGCCGCGGCCGCGTCCACCCCGGCGAGCACCTGCTCGCGCGGGTTGGCCAGGCCGATCAGGCCCGTGCTGCACACCACGACGTCGATCGCGCCGATGCCGAGGTGGCCCGCCACCTGCTCCGCCACCGCGTGCGTGGTCTGGAAGCCCTCGGGCCCGGTGTAGCAGTTGGCGCCGCCGGAGTTGAGCACGACCGCGCGCACGACCCCGTCCTGCACGACGCGCTCGCTCCACAGCACCGGGTTGGCCTTGCACCGGTTGGCGGTGAAGACGCTGGCGGAGTCGTGCCGCGGGCCGTCGTTGACGACCAGGGCGACGTCGCGCGCGCCGGTGCTCTTGAGCCCCGCGGCGACGCCCGCGGCCCGGAAGCCTCGAGGATGGGTGATGCTCACGGGGCCACCCCCACGGTCGAGAGACCGGTGGTCTCGGGCAGGCCGAGCGCCAGGTTCATGCACTGCACCGCAGCGCCGGCCGTGCCCTTGGCCAGGTTGTCGACCGCGCCCACGGCGACCAGCCGCCCGGCGGCCTCGTCGACCGTCACCTGCAGGTGCACCGCGTTGGAGCCGAGCACGGCCTGGGTCTGCGGCCACACGCCCTCGGGCAGCAGGTGGACGAAGGGCTCGTCGGCGTAGGCCTTCTGGTACGCCGCGCGCACGGTCGCCTCGTCCGCATCGGTCGGCGCGGAGCAGGTGGCGAGGATGCCGCGGCTCATCGGCACGAGCAGCGGGGTGAAGCTCACCCGGACCTCCTCCCCGTGGCTCACCGCGCCGAGGTTCTGGACGATCTCCGGCGTGTGGCGGTGGACGCCGCCGACGCCGTAGGCACTCGCACTTCCCATCACCTCGCTGCCGAGCAGGTGGGGCTTGGCGGCCTTGCCGGCTCCGCTGGTGCCGCTGGCGGCGACCACCACGATGTCGGTGGCGTCGACGAGGCCGTGCTGGACGGCCGGGGCCAGGGCGAGGGACGACACCGTCGGGTAGCAACCCGGCACGGCGACCCGACGCGCGCCGCTGAGGGCCTCGCGGTTGTCCCCCAGCTCGGGCAGGCCGTAGGGCCACGAGCCGGCGTGCGCCCCCCCGTAGAAGCGGTCCCAGGCGCCGGCGTCGGTGAGCCGGAAGTCGGCGCCGCAGTCGATCACCACGGTCTCCGGGCCCAGGGACTCGGCCAGCGCGGCGGACTGGCCGTGCGGGAGCGCGAGGAAGACCACGTCGTGACCGGCCAGCACCTCGGCCTCGGTCGGCTGGAGCACGCGGTCGGCCAGTGGCACCAGGTGGGGCTGCACGGAGCCGAGCGGCTGTCCGGCGTTGCTCGCGGCGGTCAGCGCGCCGATCCGCACGTCGGGATGGGCGAGGAGCAGTCGGAGGAGCTCGCCGCCGGCGTACCCGCTGGCCCCGGCGACGGCGACGGTGGTCGTCATGTGCATGAGTATACATTCCCCTGCAGAGTTATTCTGACAGGGGTCCAGCGCGAACGCGAGTAGCGTGCCGAGCATGCCCACTCCGCTGGCCCTGGACCACATCGCCTACCTCGGTCACCTCGCCGAGGAGTCGCGCCGCTTCCGCGAGGTCCTCGCCGCCTGCGACCTCGATGCGCCGGTGCCCTCGTGCCCGGACTGGGACGCCCGCGCCCTCCTGGACCACCTGACCGGCGTGCAGTGGCACTGGGGCACGGTCGTGCGCGAGCGCATCACCGAGGGCGGCGACCTGGACCCGCCCCCGTTCCCCCGCGACCGCGACGCCCTCCTCGCGGCGTACGACGAGGCGAGCGCGGCGCTGCAGGGCGCGCTGCGCGACACCGACCCCGGCACGGAGGTGTGGATGTGGGCCGAGGACAAGCGGGTCGGGTTCATCGCGCGCCGCCAGGCCCTCGAGGCCGCGGTGCACCGCATGGACGCCGAGCTGGCCGCGGGCGTGCCGGTGACGCCGGTGGACCCGGCGCTCGCCGCCGACGGCGTGCTGGAGGTGCTCGACGTGATGTACGGCGGGTGCCCGCCCTGGGGGTCCTTCGAGGTGACCGGCCCGCACGCCGTGGTCCGCTGCACCGACACCGGCGACGAGGTGCCAGTCGTGCTCGGCCGGTTCTCCGGGACCGACCCCGAGGGCACGACGTACGACGAGCCCGACCTGTCGGTGCGCGCGGTGGACCCCGACGCCGAGCCGTCCGCGGTCCTGAGCGGGACCGCCGACGACCTGCTGGGGTGGCTGTGGCACCGACGTGGTCGGGACGCGGTCACGACGTCGGGGGACGAGACCACCCTCGACGGGCTGCTGGCGCTGGTCGACGCCCCGATCAGCTGAGGAGGCCGCGGTCGCGGCCCGCGCCCTCAGCGCAGCACCGCGCCGTGGCGCTCCTCGGCCAGGGCGACGGCCGCAGCGCGGACACCGGCCACCTCGTCCTCGGCGAGCGTGCGGTCGGGCGCCCGCAGGCGCAGCGCGAACGCCAGCGACCGCCGACCGGGACCGACCTGCTCCCCGGTGTAGACGTCGAAGAGCCGCACCGACTCCAGCAGCGGCCCGGCACCCTCCACCAGGGTCGCCCGCAGCTCCTCGGCCGCCACGTCCTCGGCCACCACGAACGCCAGGTCGATCTTGGCGACCGGGAACGTCGAGAACACCGGTGACCGCACCGGCGTGGCGTGCCGGAGGAGCAGGTCGAGGTCGACCTCGGCAGCGGCCGCGCGTGCGGGGAGGCCGAAGGCCTGGCAGACCTTGGGGTGCAGCTCGCCGGCGTGCCCGAGCGACTGCTCGCCGACCAGGAGCTCGGCGCACCGGCCCGGGTGCCAGGGCGCCAGCCCGGCGGCACGGACCCGCACCTCGACCCCGAGGGCCTGCGCGACGTCGCGAACCGCCTGCACCGCGTCGCTCCACGTGGCGGGACGGCCGGGCCCCCACCACCCGGCGCGCTCCCGCTCGCCGCACACCAGGAGGGCGAGGTGGAGCGGCTGGTCCGGCAGCGCCTTCTGGAGGTCGTCCCACTCCCCCGGCGTCGGCCGGCGGTCGACCGGGAGGATCGGTGCCGGCTGCGACCCGCGGGGCCGGGTGACCGTGGCGGTCTCGAACAGCGCCACGTCGGGCTGGCCCCGGCCGGCGTTGCGGGCACCGGTCTCGAGGAGGGTCGGCAGGAGGGTCGTGGTCATCAGCGGCTGCTCGGCGCTGAGGGGGTTGGCCAGCCGCAGCGACTCGCGACGCGGGTCGTCGGCCGGGAGCCGCAGGGCGTCGTACGCGGTGGTGCCGACGAACGGGAAGCCGACCACCTCGACGTAGCCGGCACCCGCGAGGGTGCGCCCGACCTTGCGCCGCAGCTGCTGGTCCCGGGTCAGGCCGCGGCCGGCGGGTGCGGCCGGGAGCACCGACGGGATGTCCTCGTAGCCGACGATCCGCGCGACCTCCTCGACCAGGTCGAACGGGTCGTTCAGGTCGGGGCGCCACGAGGGCGCGACCGCCCGGAGCCTGCCGTCGTCCTCGGTGACCTCGCAGCCGACCGCGCGCAGGTGCGCGACGGTGGTGTCGGGGTCGATCGGCATGCCGGTGATGCGCTCCGGCAGGTCGGCGTCGATCGCGATCGAGACGCGCTCGGGCGGGGTGCCCACCACCGTGACGCCGGGCTCCACGGTGCCGCCGCCGTGGGCGACGAGCAGCTCCGCGACGCGGTCGGCGGCCGCCTGCGGCAGCCGGGGGTCGACGCCGCGCTCGAAGCGCTTGGAGGCCTCGCTCGGCAGCTTGTGCCGGCGCTGGGTGCGGAAGATCGAGACGGGGTCGAAGTGTGCGGCCTCGATGACCACCGTCGAGGTGGCGCCCGACAGCTCGGTGGTCTCGCCACCCATGACGCCGGCCAGGCCGATCGGACCGGAGTCGTCGCAGATCAGCAGGTCCTCGACGCTCAGCGTCCGGTCCACGCCGTCGAGCGTGGTGAGGTGCTCGTCGCGGCGCGCGCGCCGCACCCGGATCGGGCCGGTGAGCTTGTCCCCGTCGTAGCCGTGGATGGGCTGACCCAGCTCGAGCATGACGTAGTTGGTCACGTCGACGGCGAGCGAGATCGGCCGCATCCCGGCCAGCTGCACGCGGCGGGCCAGCCAGGGCGGCGTCGGTGCCGAGGGGTCGAAGCCGGTGACGGTGCGCGTGACGAACACGGGGCAGCCGGCCGGGTCCTCCACCACGACCGGGTAACCGTCGTCGTTGGCCTCGGGGGTCACCCGCACCCCCGGGTCGGAGTACGGCGCGTCGAGGCCGAGCGCGGCCTCCCTCGCGACCCCGCGCAGGGACAGGGCGTAGGCCCGGTCGGGGTTGATCTCGAGCTCGATCACGTCGTCGCGGATCGCGAGGAGACCGATCGCGTCGTCGCCGGGCTCGCCGAGGTCGGGCGGCAGCACGATGATGCCGTCGTGGTCCTCGCCGAGGCCGAGCTCGCGGGCCGAGCAGATCATGCCGGCCGACACGTGGCCGTAGGTCTTGCGTGCGCTGATCTCGAAGCCGCCGGGCAGCACGCCGCCGGGGAGCACGACCACCACGAGGTCGCCCACCGCGAAGTTGTGGGCCCCGCACACGATTCCCTGCGGCTCACCCGTGCCGTTGGCCGACCCGACGTCGACCTGGCACCAGCGGATCGTCTTGCCGTTCTTCTGCGGCTCGTCCTCGGCCGACAGCACGCGACCGACCACGAGCGGTCCCTGCAGGTCGGCACCGGGCCGCTCGAGCGCCTCGAGCTTGAGCCCGAGCGCGGTCAGCCGGTCGGCGAGCTCCTCGGTCGGCAGGTCCGCCGGGAGGTCGGCGTACTCCTTGATCCAGGAGACGGGGGCGCGCATGTCAGACCTCGGTTCCGAACGCAGTGGTGAAGCGGACGTCGCCCTCGAACAGGTCGCGCATGTCCTCCACGCCGTGGCGGAACATCAGCGTCCGGTCGATGCCCATGCCGAAGGCGAAGCCGGTGAGCTCCTCGGGGTCGATCCCGCAGGAGACGAGCACGCGTGGGTTGACCATGCCGCAGCCGCCCCACTCGATCCAGCCCTCGCCCTTGCAGGTGCGGCAGTGCTGATGGGCCGAGCCCGTCGGCTCCGCCGCCGTGCTGCCGGCCGCTTGCTGTTCCGCCGCCGAACTGCCGGCCGCTTGCTGTTCCGCCGCCGTGCTGCCGGCCGGGGCGAGCCCCGTGCCGCGGCAGACGAAGCAGACCAGGTCGACCTCGGCGCTGGGCTCGGTGAAGGGGAAGTACGACGGCCGGAACCGCGTGGTGATCCCCTCGCCGAACATCGCCTGCGCGAAGTGGTCGAGGCTGCCCTTGAGGTGCGCCATCGTGATGCCGCGGTCGACGACGAGGCCCTCGACCTGGTGGAAGACCGGGCTGTGCGTGGCGTCGTACTCGTCGGTGCGGAAGACCCGACCGGGGCAGACGACGTAGATCGGTGGGGTGCGGGTGAGCATGGTGCGCGCCTGGACCGGCGAGGTGTGGGTGCGCAGCACGATGGCGTTCTCGGCCGGCTCTGCCCAGAAGGTGTCCTGCATCGTGCGGGCGGGGTGGTCGGGGCCGAGGTTGAGCGCGTCGAAGTTGAGCCACTCCGCCTCGACCACCGGCCCCTCGGCGACCTCCCAGCCCATCGCGACGAAGACGTCGGCGATGCGCTCGGAGAGCGTGGTGATCGGGTGACGGGCGCCCTGGGGGCGGCGGTCCCAGGGCAGCGTGACGTCGACGGCCTCCTCGACGAGGATGCGGGCCTCCTGCTCCTCCTCGAGCACCGTCTGCCGGGCGGCCAGCGCCTGGTTGACCGTGCCGCGCGCCTGCCCGACCCGCTGGCCCGCCTCCTTGCGCGCCTGCGGGGGAAGCGCGCCGATCTCGCGGTTGGCCAGCGCCAGCGGGGACCGGTCGCCGGCGTGGTCGAGCCGGGCCTGCTTGAGCTCCCCGAGCGAGGTCGCGGCCGCGATCGCGGCGAGTGCCTCCTCGCGCATCCGCTCGACCTCCTCCGCCTTGAGCGGGGTGACCTCGACGGGGTCGTACTCGGTGTTGGGGCCCGACATGGCTGCCTTTCTCGGGGCGTGCTGGAGCGCGCACAGTCTAGGGAGGTGCCCGGCGCTTCCCCGCCGAGGGAGTGGAGGAGCGCAGCGGGGGAACGGAGGAGGGTGGTCGCGCCGCACCCGGCACCGACCGCGAGCGGAGCGAGCTATCGAACGGAGTTGGCGACGGTCGCGACCGGCCAGGTGAGCTCGATGCGGGCGCCGCCCGACGCGGCGTCCTTGATCTCGACGCCGCCGCCCTGGGCCGTGATCAGCCCGTGGACGAGGTACATCCCCAGGCCCGAGCCGCCGCGGGCCCCGGACTTCCAGAACTTCGTGAACACCCGCCGCCGGATCTCGGGGTCGATGCCGGCTCCCTCGTCCTCGACCGCGATGAGCACCGTCTCGGCGCCGCCGGCGGACGGCCCCAGCTCGATGGTGACCACGCCCTCGCCGTGCCGCAGGGCGTTGTCGACCACGTTGGTCAGCACCTGGGCGAAGCGGTCGGGGTCGGCCATGATCAGCGGCGGCTCGGGGTCGCCGCCCACCTCGATGTCGCGACCGGTGCCGGCACGGGCGGAGGCGACGACGCGGTCGACCGCCGCGCGCGGGTCGAAGGCCTGCCGGTGCAGGGTGAGCCGGTTGGTGTCGATCCGCGCGATCTCCAGCAGCTCGGCGATCAGTCGCGTGAGGCGGTCGGTGTCGGTGTGGACCGACTCCATGATCATCTTCTTCTGGTCGTCGTTGAAGCGGTCCCAGCGCGCCAGCAGCGTGGCGGTGAAGCCGCGCACCCCGGTCAGCGGCGAGCGCAGCTCGTGGGCGACGGTGGCGACGAGGTCGGAGCGCTCGCGGTCGAGCCGCTCGCGTGCTCGCGCGGACCGCAGGGACACCCCGACGGCCCGGACCGGGCCGCTGCGGCGGTCGCGGACCAGCTTGGCGGTGACCAGCAGCTCGGTGCCGTCGGGCAGCAGCCAGGCGCTCTCGTTGATCTGGCGCCGGATCGCCAGCCCGGTGTAGGGACAGGTCGAGTCCATCCAGGAGCGGCCCTCGGTGTCCTGCAGCGCCATCACGTCGGCGAGCGGCCGGCCGACGACGGGACGACCGCCGAGCATGGTCCTCGCGAGCTGGTTGGCGTTGACGACCGTGCCGTGCTCGTCGGCGACGAGCACGCCGTCGGGAAGCAGCTCGCACAGGGCGAGGCCCGGCGCCGGCGCGCTGCCCTGCCCGTGGGCGGCCAGGGCGCTGGAGCCGGAGGGGATCTCCGCCGCGGAACCGGACATAACCGCACCCTACCCACGTGGGCCCGTCCCAGCACTCCTGTCACGCCTGCACCAGGAGTCGCCCCGGTCCGGTCGCGGGCTCAGCGTCGTGCGGCGTACGTCGCGTAGAGGCAGACCGCGGCCGCGGTCGCCAGGTTGAGGCTCTCGGCCCGGCCGGGGATCGGGATGCGGACCCGCCGGTCGGCCAGGGCGGCGAGCTCGGACGGCAGCCCCCAGGCCTCGTTGCCGAACAGCCACGCGACCGGCCCGCGCAGGAGGTCCGGGTCGGCATAGAGGTCGGTCTCCCCCGCGCCGTCGGCGGCGAGCACCTGCAGCCCCTGGGCCTGCAGCGCGGCCACCGCCTCGGCGGTGTCGCGGTGCACGGCCATCGGCAGGTGGAACACCGAGCCGACCGAGGCCCGCACCGTCTTGCCGTTGTGGACGTCCACGGCGTCGCCGGTCAGCACGACCGCCTGGGCGTCGACCGCGTCGGCGCAGCGCACGACCGTGCCGGCGTTGCCCGGGTCGCGCACGTCGGCGCACACCACGACCAGCGAGGGCTCGTGCGACAGCACGTCGGCCAGGGGCCGGTCCAGGCAGGCGCAGACCGCGACCAGGCCCTGCGGGGCGACGGTGTCGCTCAGCGAGGCGACCGCGGCCTCGTCGGCGTCGAGCCAGCGCACCCCGGCCACCCCGGCGAGCTGGCGCAGGTCGTCGTGGCGGCCCGGGACGGCGTACACCTCACGCACGCACCCGGGCAGGGCCAGCGCCTCACGGACGGCCTGGCGCCCCTCGGCGAGGAACAGCCGCCGCTCGGTGCGGACAGCACGACGGGTGAGCTTCCTCGCCTCCTTGACCCTGCCGCTCCTGGTGGAGAGCAGCGGGTCGTCGGCGGGGACGCTCACCCGTGCGCGGTGCTGTGGTGGTGCCGGGCCGTCAGGCCGAGACCGGCGCGTTGACGTCCTCGGGCAGGGCCGCCTTGGCGGTCTCCACCAGGGCGTTGAACGCGGCCGGGTCGTTGACGGCCAGGTCGGCCAGGATCTTGCGGTCGACGTCGACGCCGGCCAGGCGCAGCCCCTGGATGAACCGGTTGTAGGTCATCCCCTGCTGGCGCGCCGCGGCGTTGATCCGCTGGATCCACAGCTTGCGGAAGTCGCCCTTCTTGGCCTTGCGGTCCCGGTAGCTGTAGACCAGCGAGTGGGTGACCTGCTCCTTGGCCTTGCGGTAGAGGCGCGAGCGCTGGCCGCGGTAGCCGCTGGCGCGCTCGAGGGTCGTACGACGCTTCTTCTGGGCGTTGACCGCCCGCTTCACGCGTGCCACGTGAGTTCTCCTTCAGTTCTCGGGGGCGCTCAGCGGCCCAGCAGCTTGCGGACGGTCTTGTTGTCGGCCTTGGAGACCTCGGTGGTGCCCGACATGCGGCGGGTCATCTTGGAGGGCTTCTTCTCCAGGTTGTGGCGCAGACCGGCCTTCTGGCGGCGGAGCTTGCCCGAGCCGGTGACCCGGAAGCGCTTGCTCGCACCGGAGTGCGTCTTGTTCTTCGGCATTGATCAGTCCTTCGTTCTCTGCTGGGTGCACCCCGCGATGGCGGGTGGCACTGGGTGCTGGGGGGTCAGCGCCTCGGTGTGGTCCCGGGTGGCTCAGATGTCGGTCATGTCGGCGTCGAGGCTCTCGGACCGGCGCTTGGGCTTGCCGGTCTTGGGCTCCGCGGCCGCGGCGGCCGCGTGGGCTCGGCGCTCGGCGTGCTCGGCCTCGACCTCGGCGGCCTTCTCCGCGGCCCGCTCGACCTTGGCGGCCTTGACCTCGGCCTTGGCCTCCGCCTTCTTCTTGTGCGGACCGAGGACCATGATCATGTTGCGGCCGTCCTGCTTGGGCGACGACTCGACGAAGCCCAGCTCGCTGACGTCCTCCGCGAGCCGGTTGAGCAGGACCAGGCCGAGCTCCGGCCGGTGCTGCTCACGACCGCGGAACATGATCGTGATCTTGACCTTGTCGCCCTGCTTGAGGAACCGCACGACGTGACCCTTCTTGGTCTCGTAGTCGTGCTGGTCGATCTTGGGGCGGAGCTTCATCTCCTTGATGACCACGTTGGTCTGGTTGCGGCGCGCCTCACGGGCCTTCTGGGCGTTCTCGTACTTGAACTTCCCGTAGTCCATGAGCTTGCAGACCGGGGGTCGCGCCATCGGCGCGACCTCGACCAGGTCGAGGTCGGCTTCCTGCGCGAGCCGCAGGGCGTCCTCGATGCGGACGATGCCGACGGTCTCGCCGTTGGGGCCGACGAGCCGGACCTCGGGAACGCGGATCCGGTCGTTGATGCGCAGCTCTGTGCTGATGGGTCCTCCTGGTGTCGTGGATCGTGCGACCTCCCCGCCGGGCCCCGAAAAGCACTCGAGCCCCCGCGTCGACGACAGCGGAGGCCGGCCGAGGTCGTACGGCGCCCAGCGCTCGCGCTGGACGGACGTCACGACGTCGCGCCCGGGACCGCCTGGACGGCGGGCCGGGTGACCTGACCCGACGACCTGGGCGGCCGGTGCGGGTGGGAGACGGGCTCCGCTTGTCGGACCCGCACGCCCTGCGACACCTGGGTGAGGCATGAACACGCGGATCGGTCCCGACCATCATAGCGACCGCGCCGCACGCACGCACATCGCGAGCGCCTCGTCCGCTCCTCTGCGTGGGGCTCAGTCCTCGGTGACGACCTTCGTCCACGCCAGCCGCCCGCCCAGGTCCGCCAGGCGGAAGCCCTCGGCCAGCGCCTGCAGGTCGTCGTCCTGCACCACGAACCGCACCGGACCCGCCACGTCCAGCAGCAGCGTGTCGGCGCCGTCGTGCCGCGCGGCCTCGGCCGCCGCGGGCACGGCCACCGGCACGGGACGGGCGTCGGGTCGCCAGGCCCGCATCGCGGCGAGCGAGGTGAAGGCCAGCAGCGCCGTGCGCCCACCCGGCCCGCGCATGAGGACCGTCGCCATGTCGGAGGTCTTGTCCCGGGCGAGCCCGTCCTCACCCACCTCGGCCTCGCCGAGCACCGCCACCACCGGCACCAGGAGCCGGGCGTCCTGGAGGACCGCCAGCGTCTCGCGGTGCAGGGCCTCCGGACGAGCGTCGAAGGCCTCGAGCGCCGCGGTCACCGCCGGGCTCGCGCTGCCGTCGTCGTCACCGAAGCCCGCGTCCAGCAGGCGACGTCCGCCGCCGGGGAGGGAGTCCCTCCCGCTTCCACCGCCTCCGCTGCGCTCGCTCACCCCGCCATCGTGGCACCGGCACCGTAGGCTCGGAGCATGGGCTCCGGCACCGACTCCCTCACCTGGCTGGCGCTGGGCGCCACCCTCACCGTCGCGGGGCTGCTCGCCGCCGCCCTCGTGTGGTCCCGGCGCGGCGCCGGTCGCGGCCTGCGGGTCGCCGCCTGGGCGCTCCTCCCCCTGGCCGCGGCTCTGACCGGTCTGCTGCGGCTGGTCGCCGACATCGTGGACGCGGTGGCCCGGTGGGCCACGCGGCTGGTGTTCAGCCCGTCGGTCTGGCTGGGCGTCGTCGTCGCGGGGCTCGCCGTGGTGCTGTGGGTGCTGGGGCGCGCGGTCTCGGCCCGGTCGGCCCGATCGGGACCGGCCTCCTCCTCGCAGCCCGCCGTCGCCCCGGGCGCCTCGACGCGCGCCCGCCCGCCCGCGCGGCGTGGACGGGGCGCCGTGGTCGAGGACCAGGACGACATCGAGGAGATCCTGCGCAAGCACGGGATCACGTGAGCGGTCGGGACGCCGTCGGCGAGCGGCTGCTCGAGCTGGTGCTCTCCCGTCCGGGACACCTGGCCGGCGGCGCCCGACTGGTGTGCCTCGACGGGTTCGCCGGGTCCGGCAAGACGACCGCCGCGGAGCAGCTGCACCGGACCTCCCTCCTGCGCGGCCTGCGGTCGGACGTGGTCCACATGGACGACCTCTACGCCGGCTGGTCCGGCCTGCCGGTCCTGCACGAGACGACCGTGCCGCTGGTCCGCTCGCTCGCCGCGACCGGGCGCGCGGCGTACCGGCGCTGGGACTGGACCCGGGGCGAGCGTGCCGAGGAGCACGTCGTGGTGGCCGGCGACCTCGTCGTGCTCGAGGGCGTCGGCTGCGCCGACCCGGCGTACGACGACGTGGTCACGCTGCGCGCGCTGGTCACCGCGCCGCGCGAGGAGCGGCTGCGCCGGGGCCTGGAGCGCGACGGCGAGGCGATGAGGGACCAGTGGCTGCGCTGGCTGGACGCGGAGGGCGAGCACCTGGCCGGCGCGCGGACCCGGGAGCGGGCCGACGTCGTGGTCGACGGACTGACCGGCGCCGTGCGCGTGCTCAGTCCCGACGGAGCCTGAAGCGGCGCCGCGCCTTCTCGCCCGGCCGGCGCGCCGCGTCGTCGGCGGTGCGCTCGGCCCGCCGCTCGGCCCGGTCGAGCCGCCGCAGCAGCTCGGCGACGGTGTCGAGGGCGACCTCGAGCACCTGCTCGTCGGTGACCGGCTCGCCGGTGCCGAACGAGCCGTCGACCGGCCGCAGGTCGTCGAGGTCGCCGCTCACCGCGAACCCGCGCTCCTGCACGAACGCGACCTGGGCCTCGGCCACCTCCCGGCACCACTGCGCCGCCTCCGGCGGCGTGCGCAACGACCCGGACCGGCGGGGCGCGAGCACCTGTCCGGCCAGCACCTGCTTGACCATGCGGGCGTGGGCGCCACGTCGCTCGAAGACGCGGCCGCGCCGGTTGAGCCGGCGCAGCATCTCGGTCTGGACGGGGTCCATCGAGACGTTGGGCCGCAGGTCGTCGGCGTGGAGCCGGCCGAAGTCGACCCCCACCACGGCGCCGAAGCGCTCGGCGAGGACCTCCGGCGGCGCGCCGGCCGGCGGCGCGGTCACGACGTGGACGTGCTCGGGCGGCAGCCCCTGGGACCACCGCTCGAGGATCTCGACGAGGTCCTGCTGGCGCCAGAAGCCGGCCACGACGGGGCGCCGTTCCCGGACGTGGTCGACGAACCCGGGGAAGCTGACCTGCCCGTGGCTCTTGACCCGCTGCTGCCAGGCCGAGGGGAGCTGACGGGCCAGGTCGCGGACGGTGACGACCACGTGGACCTCGCGGCCGGCGAAGACCTCGCGCAGCGTGGCCGCCTGCTCGGCGCTCGCCCCGGCCAGGGACTCCTGGCTGACCACGAGGACGGGCTCGCGAGCGGCGGCCACCTCCTCGCGGAGGGCGTCGAGGGCACGGGCCGGGCCGCCGGAGAGCGACCCGGGGTCGTCGGCCGTCATGGCCTGGGTGAGGTGGAAGGCCCGGGCCCGGTCGGGCGGCACCATCCGGACCCCCCGCTCCGCCAGCTCGCGAGGGCTGTCCCACAGGTGGCTCTGCAGGTAGGACGTGCCGGTCTTCTGGAGCCCGACGTGCAGGTAGGCCCGCATCACGGGCCCGGCTCCGGCGCGGCGTGGGCCTCGATGAGCGCGCGCAGCGCCCGCACCTGCCGCTGCGCCCGGGCGCCGTCGGAGCCCTGGATGCCCAGTGCCGACAGGGTCGTGCCGTCGGCCAGGTCCAGCGTCACCCACGGGTTGCCGGGCAGCATCCGCACCGCGAGGACCTGCGCCCACTGGAGCCGGTGGCTGCGGTAGCCGTTGACCACCAGCAGCCCCTCAGGGGCGGCGTCGACCCGGCACCGGGCGAGGGCGTGGCCGACCACGAGCACGCCCGCCCCCATCGCCAGCACGGTCAGGCGCTGGAAGGGGGTGAAGGCCTCGCGTACGTGGCCGGGGAACGAGAGCCAGATCGTCGCGGTGACGCCGAACAGCATCACGCCGAAGGCGACCGCCGCGATGCGGACGCCGAGCGGCCGGAAGGTGACCGGGAGGGCGGGCGTGCCCGGCCGGTCGGGGCCGGGGGCCGCCGGGTCAGAGGCGGCAGGCATGGATGTCGGTGGTGAGGATCGCCCGTGCGCCGATGTCGTAGAGCGCGTCCATGATCCGCTGGGCCTGGTCGCGGCGCACCATCGAGCGCACCGCCACCCAGCCCTCCTTGTGCAGCGGCGAGACCGTCGGGCTCTCGATGCCGGGGGTCAGCGCCAGCGCCTCCTCGGTGCGGTCCGCGGGCAGGTCGTAGTCCATCATCACGTAGGACCTCGCCACCAGGACGCCCTGCAGCCGGCGCAGGAAGACCTCGACACCGGGGTGCGCCGACGCCGGCCCGCGGCCGATCAGGACGGCCTCCGAGCTCAGGATCACCTCGCCGGCGACCTCGAGACCCGCCTGGCGCAGCGTGCTGCCGGTCTCCACGACGTCGGCGATCACGTCGGCGACGCCGAGCTGGATGCTGGTCTCCACCGCACCGTCGAGCCGGATCACCGTCGCCTCGACGCCGCGCTCCTCGAGGTAGCCCTTGACCACCCCGGGGTAGGACGTCGCGATGCGCTTGCCGGCCAGGTCGTGGGGGTCGTCGCTGCCGAGCACCCCGGGCCGGGCGGCGAAGCGGAACGTCGAGCGGCCGAAGCCCAGCGGCAGGATCTCGTCGGCCTTGGCCCGCGAGTCGCGCAGCAGGTCGCGGCCGGTGACGCCGAGGTCGAGCGTGCCCTCCCCGACGTAGAGCGCGATGTCGCGGGGGCGCAGGTAGAAGAACTCCACGCCGTTGTCGGCGTCGGTCAGGGCGAGCTGCTTGGGGTCGTTGCGCTGCTTGTAGCCGGCCTCGCGCAGCATCTCGGAGGCGGCCTGCGACAGCGAGCCCTTGTTGGGCACGGCGATGCGCAGCGGCGCGCCGTCGGCGCCGGACAGCGGCGGGGGCAGGGTCGGGGCGCTGGGCGGTGTCATCGGGCTCTCACAGGTGGGCGTAGACGTCGTCGAGGGTCAGTCCGGAGGCGAGCATCAGCACCTGCGCGTGGTAGAGCAGCTGGCTGATCTCCTCCGCGGCGCGCTCGGGCGACTCGTGCTCGGCGGCCATCCAGGACTCCGCGGCCTCCTCGACCAGCTTCTTGCCGATCGCGTGCACGCCGGCGTCGAGCTGGCGGACCGTCCCCGAGCCCTCCGGCCGGGTGCTGGCCTTGTCGCTGAGCTCGGCCCAGAGCTGCTCGAACGTCTTCACAGGGGCCCACCCTAACCGCGCCCGGCGCCCGCGACGTCGCGGAGCGTCCGGGCGGTGAGCAGGGCGGCGGCCGTGGCCTCGTAGCCCTTGTCCTCCGACGAGCCCTCGAGCCCGGCGCGGTCGAGCGCCTGCTGCTCGGTGTCGCAGGTCAGCAGGCCGAAGCCGACCGCGACGCCGTGGTCGAGCGCGACCCGGCTGAGGCCTTCGGTCGCCGCGGAGCAGACGTACTCGAAGTGCGGGGTGCCGCCACGGATGACGACCCCCAGCGCGACGACCGCCTCGTGCCCGGCACGGGCCAGGGCACCGGCGACGACCGGCAGCTCGAAGGACCCAGGCACCCGGACGACGTCGGCCGTCGCGTCGAAGTCGGCCAGTGCCCGCCGCGCCCCCGCGACCAGCCCGTCCATCACCTGGTCGTGCCAGCTCGCCGCGACGACCGCGACCCGCAGGTCGCTGCAGTCGACCGGCTCGGCGGCGTACGCCTGGGTGGGTGAGCCTTCCCCGCTCATGCCTTCGCTCCTTCGTCGGTGGTCGCGTCGCCCGGGTCGAGCACCAGGTCGGGGAGGACGTGGCCCATCCGGTCGCGCTTGGTGCGGAGGTACTCCAGGTTGTGGTCGTTGGGGTGCGGCGTGAGGCCGACCCGTTCCACGACGCGGATGCCGTAGGCCTCCAGACCCTCGGTCTTGGCCGGGTTGTTGGTCAGCAGCCGCACCGAGCGCACCCCCAGGTCCTTGAGGATCTGCGTGGCCGCGCCGTAGTGGCGGGCGTCGGCCGGCAGCCCCAGGTCGAGGTTGGCGTCGACGGTGTCGCGGCCACCGTCCTGCAGCTCGTAGGCCTGCAGCTTGGCCAGCAGCCCGATGCCGCGACCCTCGTGGCCGCGCAGGTAGACCACGACGCCGCTGCCGTTCTCGACGATGCGCTCCAGCGCCTCGTCCAGCTGTGGGCCGCAGTCGCAGCGGCTGCTGCCGAACACGTCCCCGGTCAGGCACTCCGAGTGGACCCGGCACAGCACCGACTCGCCACCCTCGAGCTCCGCCGGGTCGCCGTAGACCAGGGCGACGTGCTCGGAGTCGTCGATCGCGATGCGGTAGCCGAAGCCGGTGAAGTCCCCGAACCGCGTGGGCAGACGCGTCACCGCGACCCGCTCCACGTGGCTCTCGTGGCGGCGCCGGTGGTGGACCATCTGCTCGATCGAGATCAGCTTGAGGCCGTGCTCGTCGGCGAAGTCGCGCAGCTCCTGGCCGCGCTTCATCGTGCCGTCGTCGTTGACCACCTCGACCAGCACGCCGGCCGGGGTCAGCCCGGCCATGCGGGCGAGGTCGACGGCCGCCTCGGTGTGACCGCGACGCGCGAGGACACCGCCCTCGCGGTAGCGCAGCGGGAAGACGTGGCCGGGGCGCGTGACCTCCCACGGCTCGGTGGCCGAGTCCGCGAGCACCCGCGCAGTCCTGGACCGGTCGGCGGCGCTGATGCCGGTGGTCACGCCGTCGCGGGCGTCGACCGAGATGGTGTAGGCGGTCCGCATCTTGTCCTTGTTGTGCGGGGTCATCAGCGGGATCTCGAGCCGGTCGAGCATGTCGCCCGGCATCGGCACGCAGATCACGCCCGAGGAGTGGCGGATGGTGAACGCCATCAGCTCCGGGGTGGAGCGGCTGGCCGCGAAGATCAGGTCGCCCTCGTTCTCCCGGTCCTCGTCGTCGACGACCACGACGGCCTTGCCGGCCGCGACGTCGGCGATCGCCTCCTCGACGCTGTCGAGCCGGATCTTGTCCTCCCAGGACATCTCAGTCCTCCTTCTGCGGCAGGCGCGGGCCGAGCATGCGCTCGACGTACTTGGCGACCACGTCGACCTCGAGGTTGACCGGCTCGCCCGGCTGCCGCCGGCCGAGCGTGGTGCGGGCGAGGGTCTCGGGGATCAGCGAGACGGTGAAGCTGCCGCGGGCGTCGTCGACGCGCACGACGGTGAGCGAGACGCCGTCGACGGTGATCGAGCCCTTGTCGACGAGGTACGGCGCGAGGTGCGGCGGCAGCGATACCTCGACCACCTCCCAGTGCTCGCTGGGGGTGCGGCTGCGGATCTCGGCCACACCGTCGACGTGACCCTGGACGAGGTGCCCGCCCAGACGCGCCTGCAGGGTCATCGCCCGCTCGAGGTTGACCGGGGCCTGCGGTGCCAGCGCCCCCAGGCTGCTCCTGTCGAGCGTCTCGCGCATCACGTCGGCGGTGAACACCTCACCCTCGAGCGAGGCGACCGTGAGGCAGACGCCGTTGACCGCGATCGAGTCGCCCAGCGAGGCGTCCTCGGTCACCAGCGGTCCGCGGACCGACAGGCGCATCGCGTCGCTCTGGCTCTCCAGTGCGACGACCGTGCCGAGCTCCTCGACGATGCCGGTGAACATCAGGCCTCCTGGCTGTGCTGGTGGGGCGGCCGCAGGGTGAGCCGCACGTCGATGTCGGGCGCCTGCCCGAGCGTGGTCACGTCGACCACCTCGAGACGCAGCGCGTCGGCGATGGTGGCGACGGGGAGTCCGTGCACGGAGGGGATCCCGTCGCCGAGGAGCACCGGTGCGACGTAGCAGACGACCTCGTCCACCAGCCCCTCCCGCAGGAACGCCCCGGCGAGGGTGGGCCCGCCCTCGAGGAAGACGTGGCGACGGCCCCGCTGGAACAGCGCGGCGAGCACCCCGCCCAGGTCGCGGGTGCCGGCCACCCAGGTCTCGGCGGACTCGTCGAGGACGTCGGCGTCCTCGGGCACCGGCCGCTCCCCCACCACGACGCGCAGGGGCTGGGACTGACGCGGCAGCGGCCGGTCGTGGTCGTCGCGGACGTTGAGCCTCGGACCGTCGACCAGGACGGTGCCGGTGCCGGCCATCACCACGTCGGCCTCGCCGCGCAGGCGGTGGGTGTCGCGGCGCGCCGCGGCGTTGGTGACCCAGCGGCTCGTGCCGTCGGCGGCGGCACTGCGACCGTCGAGGCTGGTGGCGAGCTTCCAGGTGACCAGGGGACGGCCGTGCCGCAGCCCGTGCAGCCAGCCGCGGTTGAGCCGGGCGGCCTCGTCGGCCAGCGGCCCGGCCTCCACCTCGACGCCGGCCTCGCGCAGCCGCTGGGCACCCCCGGCGGCCTGCTCGGTCGGGTCGGGCAGGGCGTGGACCACCCGGCGTACCCCGGCGGTCGAGGAGGGCCACGCTGCACGGACCGGTGCGGCCGGTGTGGTCGCAGGGCTCCAGGGTGACCACGGCGGTCGAGCCCGCGCGCGTCCGCGACGCGCGAGAGCGCGTCGACCTCGGCGTGGGCGGTGCCGGCGCCGCGGTGGAAGCCCTCGGCGACCACCCGGCCCTCGTCGTCCAGCAGCACGCAGCCCACCCGCGGGTTGGGGCCGAACGGGACCCCGGGCGTCGCGGCCAGCACCAGCGCGCGGGCCATCGCCTCGCGCTCGGCGGCGGTCACGTCCATCGGGGGCGCCTCTCGGTCCGGTCCGGTCGGGTCACGGTCACCGGGGCGCAGGGGGAAGACGGTCCAGCGCCGGCGCCGCTGCAGGTCCGAGACCGCGGCGTCGCCGGAGCCGTGCGTGCGCTTCCCATCCGGACTCTCACCGTCGGTCCAGGAGTTCCACCTGGTCCACCGGTCACTGGTTGTGACCGGGTCGCGGACTCTCACCGCCGGCTCGGAATTTCACCGACCCCAGTGCACGCGAGCTCGACACTCGTCGGGGAAAGCGTGCCACAGCGCAGGGCGAGGTGTCTGTGCCGGACCGCCGAAAGCGACGAGCCTCACGCCGTCGTGGTCCGCGCGGAGCGGGCGGCGGACCTCAGCTGCTCGACCATGTCGCCCGGGTCCTCGGCGCTGAACACCGCGCTGCCGGCGACGAACATGTCGGCGCCCGCGTCCGCGCACCGTTCGATCGTCTCCAGGGACACCCCGCCGTCGACCTGCAGCCACAGGTCGAGGCCGTGCCGGTCGATCAGCTGCCGGGCCCGCCGGATCTTGGGCAGGCACAGGTCGAGGAACTTCTGCCCCCCGAAGCCGGGCTCGACGGTCATCACCAGCAGCATGTCGAGCTCGGGCAGCAGGTCCTCGTAGGGCTCGACGGGGGTGGCGGGCCGCAGCGCCATGCCGGCGCGCGCACCCTTGCCCCGCAGCTCGCGGGCCAGCCGCACGGGCGCGGTCGCCGCCTCGACGTGGAAGGTCACCGAGCCGGCGCCGGCCTCGACGTACGCCGGCGCCCAGCGGTCGGGGTCCTCGATCATCAGGTGCAGGTCCAGGGGGGTGTCGACCGCCCTGCCCAGCGCCTCGACGACCGGGACGCCGAGGGTCAGGTTCGGGACGAAGTGGTTGTCCATGACGTCGACGTGCAGCCAGTCGGCGTTGGCGATCCGCTGCGCCTCGTCGGCGAGGTGGGCGAAGTCGCAGGACAGCATGCTCGGTGCGATCTGGATTCCCATGGTGGTGCGCATCGTACTGAGCAGGGCCGGGAGCGGCGTGCGCGGTTGACCGCCGGACCAGCGGGTAGATCCCTGCCGGAGGAGCGTGCGCGAGCCGGGACGCATCGGGGCGTCGAGCAGCGCACGAGGAAGGAGCCCCTGATGAGTGCCGTGCAGTGGATCGTCCTGGTGGTGGCGGTGCTGATCCTGCTCGCCGTGATCGCCGCGGTCGCCGTGGTCGCGTCCCGCAACCGCAAGCGCAAGCGGACACAGCTCGCCGAGGAGCACCGGTCCGGGGCCCGCGAGGAGCTCCGCGGCCTGCAGCACCACCGGGTCGAGGCCGACGCGGCCGAGGCGCGCGCCCAGGCCGCTCGGGCCGAGGCCGAGCGGGCCGAGGGCGCCGCACGGGAGGCGCGGGAGGTGGAGCAGGTGCAGCACGCCCGGGCCGAGGACCGGATCCGTGAGGCCGACCGCCTGGACCCGCGGGTCGACCACAAGTCCGAGGAGTACGACCCCCGCTACGACCGCGTCGTCCCGGGCGAGCACGACGCGACGGCCCGGACCTCGGGCAGCGACGGCGAGCGGGTGGACCCCGAGGACGGGCGACGCCTCGACGAGCAGCGCCGGGACTGACCGGCGGCCCCGCTCAGCTGCGACGCAGCAGGGCGAGGAACATCGCGTCGGTGCCGTGACGGTGCGGCCACAGCTGGACCGTGCCCGCCAGCGGTCCGGCATGGTCGGGCACCGGTCCCAGCACGTCGGCGGCCACCCGGTCGGCGTCGAGCAGCTCGACGTCCTCCCGCGAGGAGAGCAGGTGCTCCACCACGCCCGCGGTCTCGGCGAGCACCGGTGAGCAGGTGACGTAGGCGGTCACCCCGCCGGGACGGGTGGCGTCCACCGCTCGCGCCAGCAGCTCGCGCTGCAGGGGGACGAGGTCCTCGACGTCGGCGGGCGTGCGACGCCACCGCGACTCGGGGCGCCTGCGCAGGGCACCGAGCCCGCTGCACGGCGCGTCGACGACCACCCGGTCGAAGGCGCGCATCGGCCACGGCGGGCGGGTGGCGTCGGCGGTCACCACCTCGACGACACCCGACGGCAGCGCCGAGACCGCGCGCTCGACCAGCGCCGCCCGGTGCGGCGCCCGCTCGCCGGCGAGCAGGTGGGCCCCGCGACGCGCGGCCTCGGCGCCCCACAGCGCGGCCTTGCCGCCCGGGCCGGCACAGGTGTCCAGCCAGGCCGCGTCCGCGCCCTCGACGGGCACCGCCAGCGCAGCCAGCGCCACGACCTGGGAGCCCTCGTCCTGCACGGCGGCGCGTCCCTGGCGGACCGCCGACAACTCCCCGGGGTCGCCGCCGGCCAGGGTCACCCCGAGCGGGGACCAGGGCGTCGGCTCGGCCCCCTCCTGGTCCAGGAGCTCCTCGCGCCCGGCCAGCCCCGGACGCGCCACCAGGGTCACCCGCGGGGCGTCGTTGTCGGCGGCGAGCAGGGCCTCGAGCTCCCCGTCCCGCTCCCCCAGGGCGTCGGCGAACGCCTCGACCACCCAGCGCGGGTGGGACTGCGCGGTGGCGGCGAACCCGCGCGGATCGGTCGCCGGGTCCGGTGCCACCGCCCGGACCCATCCGTCGAGGGGGTGCTCGGCGACCCTGCGCAGGACCGCGTTGACGAAGCCGGCGGGCCCGTGGCCCACCTCCTGGCGCACCAGGTCGACGGTCGTCCCGACGGCCGCGTGCGCGGGGACCCGCATGGCCAGCAGCTGATGGGCACCGAGCCGCAGGGCGTCGAGCACGGGAGGGTCGATGCGCCCCACCGGGCGCCGGGCACACGCGGCCAGCACCGCGTCGTAGGTGCCCCGCCGCCGCAGCGTGCCCGCGGCCAGCTCGGTGGCGAAGGCCGCGTCCCGGCCCTCCAACCCACGGGCGACGATCCGCTGCGGCAGCACGAGGTTGGCGTAGGCGTCCTCGGTCGCGACCGCACGCAGGACGTCGTACGCGGCGAGGCGGGCGGGGTCGACCCTGGGCCGCGGACGGGGTGGGCGACCGCCGCTGCGGGGACCGGGCCGGGTGGTCCGGCGCCTGTCCCTGCTCATCCCAGCCGCTCGCCGCTGGTGACCCGCGCGCCGCGTGCCCAGTCCGCGGCCGGCATCTCCTTGCGCCCGTGGGCGCGCACGAGGCCGAGCCGCACCGCGCCGGAGCCGGTGCCGACCAGCACCTCCTGCTTGCGCACCTCGAGCACCCCGGGGCCTGGACCGGGACCGTCCACGGGCTCGACGGGGCCGAGCTTGAGCCGCTCACCGGCGTACGTCGTCCAGGCGCCGGGCGCGGGGGTGCAGGCCCGCACCTGACGGTCGACCGCGAACGCCGGCTGCTCCCAGCGGACCTCGGCCTCGGCGACCTCGACCTTCGCCGCGTGGCTCACGCCCTCCTCGGGCTGCGGTCGCTCCTCCAGCTGACCGGACTCCAGGCCGTCGAGCGTCGCGACCAGCAGCGGGGCGCCGGCCTCGGCGAGCCGGGTCAGCAGGTCGCCGGCGGTGTCGCGCGGCCGGATCCGCTCGGTCAGGACGCCGTACGTCGGTCCGGCGTCGAGCGCGCGCACGATGCGGAAGGTGGTGGCCCCGGTGTACTCCTCCCCCGCCCACAGCGCCCGCTGGACCGGGGCGGCGCCCCGGTAGGCCGGCAGCACCGAGAAGTGCAGGTTGACCCAGCCGAGGCGGGGCACGTCGAGCGCGGGCTGCGGCAGCAGCGCGCCGTAGGCGACCACCGGGCAGCAGTCGGGCTCGAGCGCGCGCAGGGCGTCGAGGAACTCGGGCTCGCGCGGGTGGCCGGGCTTGAGCACCGGCACGCCGAGCTCCTCGGCGAGCTCGGCGACCGGGGACGCCACCAGACGCCTCCCCCGGCCTGCCGGCGCGTCGGGGCGGGTGACGACCCCGACCAGCTCGTGCGGGGACGCAGCGACGGCGCGCAGGGACGGCAGCGCGACCTCGGGGGTGCCGGCGAAGACGACGCGCACGGCTCAGAGCGCCAGACCGCGCGTGGGGTGCGGGCTGACCTTGACCGTGGGCGGCGGGCCGAACCAGTCGGACTCGCGGATCGCCTTCATCGCCGCCCGCTTGGTCTCGCGGTCCAGCCGCTCGACGAACAGGATGCCGTCCAGGTGGTCGGTCTCGTGCTGGATCGCGCGGGCCAGGAGGTCGGACCCCTCGATGGTCACCGGCTCGCCGTGCATGTCGAACCCCCGGGCGACCACCTGCAGGGCCCGCGTGCAGGGGAAGGTCAGGTCAGGGATCGACAGGCAGCCCTCGTCCCCGTGCTGGGTCTCCTCCGAGAGGGAGAGCTCGGGGTTGACCAGGTGGCCGAGCTGCCCGTCGACGTTCCAGGTGAACACCCGCAGCCCGACCCCGATCTGCGGCGCCGCGAGCCCGGCGCCCGGGGCCTCCAGCATCGTGTCGGTCAGGTCCTTGACCAGCCGCCGCAGCTCGGCGTCGAAGTCGACGACCGGGGTCGCAGGCGTGCGCAGCACCGGGTCACCGAAGAGGCGGATGGGCTGGACGGGCACGCGGGCTCCTTCGGGGCTCGGGTCGGGGCGGCCCACCGAGTCTACGGTCGCCCGAGGCGTACGGCTCAGCCCAGGGACCAGGGGTCGACCTGCACGCGCACCGGCGGCAGCTTGCGCGCCGCGCGCACCCCCGACATCGCCCGCAGCGCCTGCGACAGGTCGGGTCCGAAGCGTCGGGGCACGCGCACCACCACCCGCTCGGTCCCCTCGTCGCCGCCCTCGTCCGGCACCGGGCCCAGCACGTCGGCCCCCGGCGGCAGTCGCAGCCGGCCGAGGGCGTCCGCGACGTCGTCGGCGGCACCGGTGAGCACCGCCATCCGCGCCCCCGGCGGCAGGTGGGCCTCCCGGCGCTCCTGGGCGGTGCGGGCAGCGAAGCCGGCAGGGTCCCAGCGCACCAGCGCCTGGACGACGGCGAGGGACGGGTCCCCGACCAGCACCACCTGGCCGCCCTCGCCCGCCGGCCGCGCCAGCGAAGCCGCGTTGGCCCACCGGCGCAGCGCCTCCTCCTCGGTGCGCAGGTCGGCACGGGCCAGGGCCAGCCACGTGTCGAGCAGCACCACGGCGGCGTAGCCGCCCGGCGCCGCGGGCTCCGCACCCGGCGTCGCGACCACGAGCACCGGGCCCGCGTCGACGGCGTCGAGCACCCGCTCGCCACTGGACCTGCGGACCGCGGTGCCCGGGAAGGCGCGACCGAGCTCCTCGGCCGTGCGCCGCTCCCCCAGGACCACGGCTCGCAGCGTCCCCTCGCCGCAGACCGGGCACCGGTGGTCGCTCGCCTCGGCGCCGCACCACCGGCAGCTCAGCTCAGCCTGCGACCGCGGCTGCTGCAGCGGCCCCTGGCAGTGGGAGCACCGGGCGGGGGTCCGGCAGGTGCCGCACACCAGGGCCGGGGCGTAGCCCGCACGCGGGGTCTGCACCAGCACGGGGCCGCGCTCGAGGCCCTCGGCGATCGCCCGGTGGGCGGTGGTCGGCAGGCGGGCGGTGCGGGCGAAGGGGTCGCGGGCCACCTCGGCGTCCGTCGCGCCGGTGACGGACACGCGCGGCGTGCGTGCCCGGCGTACGTCGCGATGCGCCGAGAGGTCCTGCGCCCACCCGCTCTCCACCAGCACCGCCGCCTCCACGCTGCGCGCGGTCGCGGCCAGCACTGCTCCCGCACCGGTCTCCTGAGCGCGGACCAGCAGCACCTCGCGGGTGTGGGGGTAGGGCGCGCGGGGCTCGGCGAACAGGTCGTCGCCGTCGTCCCAGAGGGCGACGAGACCGAGGTCGTGGACCGGGGCGTAGGCCGCGGCGCGCGTGCCCACCGCGACCCGCACGTGCCCGCGGGACAGCGCGAGGAAGGCGCGGTAGCGCGCGGGTGGACCGAGGTCGGCCGAGAGCACGACGTGGCGCCCGGCTCCCAGCACCTCGGTCAGGGCGGCGTCGGCCCGCGCGAGGTCCCGGTGGTCGGGCACGCACAGCAGGGCACCCCGCCCCGAGGCCACGGTGGCGGCGACCGCGTCGGCGAGGCCCCGCATCGGGTCGTCACCGGGCAGGACCGTCCACACCGCGCGCGGCGACCCACCCTCGCGCAGGCCCTCGAGCAGGCCCGGGGGGTAGTGCTCCCACAGGGACGCCGGGTCCGCGGCCGGGGCGGGCGGCGCGACGGGCCGCGGCTCCTCCTTCTCCACTCGTGCGTGACGCGGGGGGACGGCGAGCCGGAGGACGTCGGAGCGGGTCCCCGCACAGCGCTCGGCCACGAGCAGGCTCAGCCGGGCGACGTCGGGGTGCAGCACCGGCTCGGGGCTGACCACCTTGCGCAACGGGGCCAGCCGCCCCGGGTGCTCGCTCTCCGCGACCCGTTCGACCAGGAACCCCCCGACGTCCTGGCCGGCGAAGCGCACCTTGACCCGGCACCCCGGCACCGCCTGGTCGTGCAGCTCGGCGGTGACCAGGTAGTCGAAGGGCTTGTCGAGGTGGGCCAGCGCGACGTCGACCAGCACGCGGGCCACGGGCAGCTCCGGGGCCGGGTCGGGCCCGTGCGCCCGGTCCTTGGCCCGCGTCCGCTCGGTCTGCTCGGCCGCGGCCGCCCGGGCCCGCGCCAGCTCCGGGAGCAGGTCGAGCTGCTCCTCGGGGGCGGGGCTGTCGTCGGGCACGCGGGGAGTCAACCAGCCGGCGCCGACGTACGCCCCCGCGGGTCCACAGGCCCGGTCGGTCTCACCGGTGCTGCGGGAGAACTGGCACTCCCCGAGCGAAACTTCGCTCGGGGAGTGCCAACATCACTAGGGCCCCAGTGAAACCGCGCCCGTCAGATGCCGGCGGCGGCCTTCAGGGCGTCGACCCGGTCGGTCCGCTCCCAGGTGAACTCGGGCAGCTCGCGGCCGAAGTGGCCGTAGGCCGAGGTCGCGGCGTAGATCGGGCGCAGGAGGTCCAGCTCGCGGATGATCGCGGCCGGGCGCAGGTCGAAGACCTCGAGGACGGCCTTCTGGATCAGCTCGTCGGAGACGATGCCGGTGCCGAAGGTCTCGACGAAGACCCCCACCGGGGCCGCCTTGCCGATCGCGTAGGCGACCTGCACCTCGCAGCGACGGGCCAGGCCGGCGGCGACGACGTTCTTGGCCACCCAGCGCATCGCGTAGGCCGCGGAGCGGTCGACCTTGGACGGGTCCTTGCCGCTGAAGGCGCCGCCGCCGTGGCGGGCCATGCCGCCGTAGGTGTCGACGATGATCTTGCGGCCGGTCAGGCCGGCGTCCCCCATCGGGCCGCCGACCACGAACGTGCCGGTCGGGTTGACCAGCATGCGGTAGCCGTCGGAGGGCAGGTCGAAGGTGGCGAGCACCGGGTCGATCACGTGCTGCTTGACCTCGGCCTCCAGCTGGGCGTGCTCGACGTCGTCGGCGTGCTGGGTGGACAGCACGACGGTGTCGATGCGCACGGGCCGGTCCTCGGCGTCGTACTCGATGGTGACCTGGGTCTTGCCGTCGGGACGGAGGTAGGCCAGCGTGCCGTCCTTGCGGACCTCGGTGAGGCGCTGCGCGAGGCGCTGGGCGATCATCACCGGCAGCGGCATGAGCTCGGGGGTGTCGTCGCAGGCGTAGCCGAACATCAGGCCCTGGTCGCCCGCGCCGCGCCGGTCGTCCTCGTCGGCCGAGGCGCCCACGCGCGACTCGTGGCCGTGGTCGACCCCGGCGGCGATGTCGATGGACTGGTTGCCGATCGCGACCGTCACCCCGCAGCTGTTGCCGTCGAAGCCCTTGGCGGAGGAGTCGTAGCCGATCTCGAGGATCGCCTCGCGCACGAGCTGGGCCACCGGCGCGTAGGCGGAGGTGCGCACCTCGCCCGCCACGACGACCAGACCGGTGGTCAGCAGCGTCTCGACGGCGGTGCGGAGGTTGGCGCGGTCCTGGTCGTGCTCCATGAGGTAGTCCAGGACGGTGTCGCTGATCCGGTCGGCGATCTTGTCCGGGTGGCCCTCGGTCACGGACTCGGAGGTGAAGAGACGTCCCGTCATGGACCCGAGCGTAACGGCCGGGCGGTTCCTCACCGAGAGGTGGAGAGCCAGCGAGACGCGACCCGGTCCCAGATCACGTGGGCCAGCACGGCCTTGGAGCCCAGCGGCACGGAGGTGGTCTCGCCGTCGTCCCCCAGGACGACCGCCTCGTTGTCCGGGCTGCCGAACACCTTGCCCTGGCTGACGTCGTTGACCACCAGCAGGTCGCAGCCCTTGCGCGCCAGCTTGGCGCGGGCGTGGTCGAGCACCGACCCGGCCTCGTCACCGGTCTCCGCGGCGAAGCCCACGACCACCTGCCCCGGGTGGGCCCGGTCCCGTGAGAGCTCGGCGAGGATGTCGGGGTTCTGCACCAGGGCGATGGCGGGCGCCGACCCGTCGTCGGCCTTCTTGATCTTGCTGTCGCTGACCTGGTCCGGGCGGAAGTCCGCCGGTGCCGCAGCCATGACGACGGCGTCCGCGTGGGCGGCCGCGGCCAGGACCTCGCGGCGCAGCTCGGCGGTGGTCTCCACCGGCACGACGTGCACGCCGGCGGGGTCGGGCAGCGAGACGTTCGCCGCGACGAGGGTGACCTCGGCGCCGCGGGCGACCGCGGCGCGCGCGAGCGCGACCCCCTGCAGGCCGGAGGAACGGTTGCCCAGGAACCGCACCGGGTCGAGGTACTCGCGGGTGCCGCCGGCGGAGACGACCACCTTGCGGCCGGCCAGGTCCTGCCCGCTGCCGCGGGTCCCGGGGTGGCTGCGGACGTGGGCCAGGACGCCCAGGGCGGTCTCGACGATCTCGACCGGCTCGGGCAGCCGTCCCTTGCCGGTGTCCTTGCCGGTCAGGCGGCCCTCGGCGGGCTCGAGCACGACGACCCCGCGGTCGCGCAGGGTCGCGACGTTGGCCTGCGTGGCGGGGTGCTCCCACATCTCGGTGTGCATCGCGGGGGCGACCACCACCGGGCACCGGGCCGTCAGCAGGGTGTTGGTGAGCAGGTCGTCGGCGAGCCCGTGCGCTGCCTTGGCCAGCAGGTCGGCGGTCGCCGGTGCGACCAGGACCAGGTCGGCCTCCTGGCCGAGCCGCACGTGGGGGACCTGGTGCACGTCGTGCCACACCTCGGAGGAGACCGGCTTGCCGGAGAGGGCCGCCCAGGTCGGGGCGCCGACGAACTCCAGGGCGGCCGCGGTCGGGACGACGGTGACGTCGTGCCCGGACTCGGTCAGCCGGCGCAGGACCTCGCAGGCCTTGTACGCAGCGATGCCGCCGCTCACCCCCAGGACGACCCGGGGGCGGGCGACGGCAGCGTCGGGACCGGTGCTCACGTCAGGATCGTCGCAGAAGGACGGGTCCCCGGGCGGGGAACTGCCTCGTCGCGACGGTCATGGGCTCAGAGGTCGAAGTCGGAGGCCTCGGTGTCGACGACGTTCGGCTGGGCCGCCGGCTGGTCGAGGGAGAACTGCGGCTCGGTCTCGGGGTCGTACTCCTCGCAGGTGAGGAGGTCCTCGTTGATCTCGCGCAGCGCGATCGAGAGCGGCTTCTCCTGCACGTGGGTGTCGACCAGCGGGCCGACGTACTCCAGCAGGCCCTCGCCGAGCTGGGAGTAGTAGGCGTTGATCTGACGGGCGCGCTTGGCGCTGTAGAGCACCAGCTGGTACTTCGAGTCGGTCTTGGTCAGGAGCTCGTCGATGGGCGGGTTGGTGATGCCCTCGGCGACAGGGGTGCCAGACACGTGGGTGAGCCTCACTGAAAGGTTGGGGTTTCGGCCGGACGCAACCAGATCAGGCGACGGGGTCGATCCGGGAGTCAAGCATCAAGCGTACCAACTCCTCGCCCGCAGCCGGAATCTCGGTGTTGACGATGGTCACGTCGAACTCCGGCTCGGCCGCCAGCTCGAGCCGCGCGGTCTCCAGCCGGCGCTCGCGCTCGGCCTCGGTCTCGGTCCCGCGGCCGACCAGCCGGTTGACCAGCTCCTCCCACGACGGCGGGGCCAGGAAGACGAACAGCGCGCCCGGCATGGACTCGCGCACCTGGCGCGCGCCCTGCAGGTCGATCTCCAGCAGGGCGGGGCGCCCGCGGGCCAGCGCCTCGTCGACGGCGTGGCGGGGGGTGCCGTACTTCGCCGACCCGTGGACGACCGCCCACTCCAGCATCTCGCCGTCGGCGACCATCCGGTCGAACTCGGCGTCGTCGACGAAGAAGTAGTGCTGGCCGTGCACCTCACCGGGCCTCGGCCTGCGGGTGGTGGCCGAGACCGAGATCCAGATCTCGGGGTGGTGCTCGCGGACGTAGGTCGCGATCGTGCCCTTGCCGACCGCGGTCGGGCCTGCCAGGACGGTCAGCCGGCTCACGCTTGCACGTCCTTCGGCCGCGGAGCCAGGCGTGGCCCCTCGGTTCGCTCGCTGCGCTCGCTCACGCTCCGCCGGCCCCGCCGGCGAACTCCTCCTTGAGCGCGGCGATCTGCTTGGAGCCCAGCCCGCGGACGCGACGGCTCTCGGAGATGCCGATGCGCTCCATCAGCTGGCGCGCGCGCACCTTGCCCAGCCCCGGCATGGCCTGGAGCAGGTCGATCACGCGCATCTTGCCGATGACCTCGTTGGTCTGGCCCTGCTCGATCACCTCGACGATGGAGGCGCCGGAGTGCTTGAGGCGGTTCTTGACCTCGGCCCGTTCCTTGCGCGAGGCGGCCGCCTTGTCGAGGTTGGCCTGACGCTGTTCGGGGGTCAGTCGCGGCAGGGCCACAGTCGTCCTCGCAGTCCACTCGGTCGGGCGTCGCGTCGGTCCCACGACGACGGGGCAGGAACGGGTCGAAATCTAGTCATCGGGCCGGGCGTGCCGCAAACGGGGGCCACCCGGTGGGATGCACCGCGCTCAGACGCGCAGCTCCACGTCGCACACCTGGCGGGCGTGGTCCTCCAGCCCGCGCGAGGCGTCGACCACCCGGGCGCTGCCGAGCTGCGCGGCGACCTCGCCGAGCCGCCGCGCGTCGGCGGCCGAGACGCCCTGCGGGGTCCGCCCCGGACGGTAGTCCCCGGGGTCGACGCCGGCGTCCTTCACCGCATCGACCATCGCGCTCCAGGCGTAGTAGACGGTGTCCCACTCGTCGCGCAGGTCTCGCGGGGACGCCTGGCGGAGCCGGCCGAGGGCCTCCAGGGTCGGGGTGAGCACGTCGGTGCCCGGCCTGCCCGCCTGGTCGGCGAGCCTGGCGAGCTGCTTCTTCTCGGTCCGCAGCGTCGAGCAGTAGGCACCGTCGGGCCCGTCCTCGTCACCGCCGCAGCCGGCCAGGAGGCCTGCGACCAGGGCGGAGGAGAGGAGCGCCGCGAGCACGTGGGTGGGCAGGCGGTGGGGCAGGCGGGAGGGCACGGTGCTCAGCCGACCAGGGCCGCGAACTGGTCGTTGGTGCGCCGTGCCGCAATGCGCAGGGCGCCCACGTCCGGGCCGGCGCCGAGGATCTCGCGGCTGCTCGACGGGACCACGTGGCGCACGGCCGCACCGAAGACCGCTCGCACGGACTCCGGCGTCCCGCCCTGGGCGCCGACCCCGGGCACCAGCAGCGGGCCGTTGACGTCGAGGTCCTCGTCGGTGCGCCCGACCGTCGCGCCGACCACGGCGCCGTGCGAGCCCCAGGGGTCGGCCCCGGCGTTGCGGGCGGCGAGCTCGGCCAGGACCGTGCCGCCGACCGAGGCGCCGGCCGCGGTGCGGGCGTGCTGGAACTGCGGTCCCTCGGGGTTGGAGGTCAGGGCCAGCACGAAGACCCCGGCGCCGTGGCGCTCGGCGGTCGCCAGCAGCGGCTCGAGGGAGCCGAACCCGAGGTAGGGGCTGGCGGTCATGGCGTCGGCCGCCAACGGCGAGCGGGGGTCGAGGTAGGCGTCGGCGTAGCCCTGGGCGGTGGAGCCGATGTCGCCGCGCTTGACGTCGAGCACGACCAGCGTGCCGAGCTCCCGGCAGGCCGCCAGGACGCGCTCGAGCACGGCCACACCGGCCGACCCGTGCCGCTCGAAGAACGCCGACTGCGGCTTGAGCATCGCGACCTCCGGGGCCAGCGCCTCCACGGCCGTCAGCGCGAACCGCTCCAGACCGGCCACGTCGTCGGTCAGGCCCCAGGCCCCCAGCAGCGCGGCGTGGGGGTCGATGCCGGCGCAGACCGGCCCCCGGGCGTCCATGGCCGCACGCAGCCGCGCGCCGAAGGGGCGGGTGCTCGACGGGGTCACGAGGCGGCCTCCTGGGACGTCGGCCGGCCGGCCGGGTCGGACAGCGCCCGCTGCACGCGGGCGGGCCACCACGGGCCGCCGTACACGAAGCCGGTGTAGGCCTGCAGCAGCGTCGCCCCGGCCGCCAGCCGGGCCCGGGCGTCGTCGGCGTCCCCGATGCCGCCCACGCCGACCAGGCACAGGTCGGGACCGACCCGCCCACGCAGCAGCCGCAGCACCTCCTCGGCGCGCTCCCTGAGCGGCGCCCCGCTCAGCCCGCCCGCACCGCACGCCTCGACGTCGGCGGCGGTGCTGCGCAGGCCGTGGCGGCCGATGGTGGTGTTCGTGGCGACGATGCCGTCGAGCCCGATGGCCAGCGCCAGGTCGGCCACCGCCAGCACGTCGTCGTCGGAGAGGTCCGGAGCGATCTTGACCAGCAGCGGGACCCGTCGGCCCTGCGCCTGGGTCGCCTCGTCCGCGCGGCGGCGTACGGCGGACAGCAGCGGCTCGAGCCGCTCGACCGCCTGCAGGTCCCGCAGGCCCGGGGTGTTGGGCGAGGAGACGTTGACCACGAGGTAGTCCGCGTGGGGCGCCAGCAGGCCCGTGCTCTTCTCGTAGTCGCCGACCGCGTCCTGCTCCGGCACCACCTTGGTCTTGCCGATGTTGACCCCCAGCACGACACGGTCCTCGTCGGGGCGGACGCGCGCCGCGCGCGCGGCCAGTCGCCGGGCGACCACCTGCGCACCGTCGTTGTTGAACCCCATCCGGTTGACCACCGCGCGGTCGGCGGGCAGCCGGAACAACCTCGGCCGGTCGTTGCCGGGCTGGGGCTCGCCGGTCACGGTGCCGATCTCGACGTGGCCGAAGCCCAGGGCGGCCAGGGCGTCGACGCCCTGGGCGTTCTTGTCGAAGCCGGCCGCGAGCCCGAGCGGACCGGGAAAGCGCAGCCCGAGGGCGTGGACCGGCACGGCCTCACGCCGGACGCGGGCCCCGCGCGCCGCCATCGCCGGGCGCGCCGACCGGATCGCCCGGAACCCCGCGTGGTGCGCCCGCTCCGGGTCCACGCGGGTGAACGCGTGGTCGAACAGCGCGTCGTAGGCCCTCACTGCAGGCCCGTGCGAGCAGCCCAGTCCTGCAGGGACCGGACCCCGATGTCGTGGCGACGCATCGCCTGGATGCCCTGCACCGCGGCGGCCAGGCCCTGCACCGTCGTGATGCACGGGACGTTGGCGAAGATCGACGCGGTGCGGATCTCGTAGCCGTCGACCCGTGCCGATCCACCGCCGGCGCTCGAGCCGTGCGGGGTGTTGACCACGAGGTCCACCTCGCCGTCGCGGATCAGGTCGACCGTGGTCGGTTCGCCGTTCGGACCGGGGCCCTCGAAGTGCTTGCGCACCACGCGCGCGTCGATGCCGAAGCGGTGCAGCACCTCGGCCGTGCCGCCGGTGGCAAGGATCTCGAACCCGAGGTCGGCGAGGACCTTGACCGGGAAGATCATGGTCCGCTTGTCGCGGTTGGCCATGCTCACGAAGATCCGCCCGCTGGTCGGCAGGCTGCCGTAGGCCGCCGCCTGGGACTTGGCGAACGCCGCACCGAAGTCGGCGTCGAAGCCCATCACCTCGCCGGTCGACTTCATCTCCGGGCCGAGCACCGTGTCGACCGTCGAGCCGTCCGGGCCGCGGAAGCGGTTGAACGGCATCACCGCCTCCTTGACCGCGATCGGCGCGTCACCGGGCAGCTCTCCCCCGTCTCGCACCGGCAGCAGCCCGTCGCGGCGCAGGTCGGCGATGGTCTCCCCCAGCATCACGCGGGCCGCGGCCTTGGCCAGCGTCACGCCGGTGGCCTTGGAGACGAACGGCACGGTGCGGCTGGCGCGCGGGTTGGCCTCGAGGACGTAGAGGACGTCGGAGCCCAGGGCGTACTGGATGTTGAGCAGCCCGCGCACCCCGATGCCGTGGGCGATCGCCTCGGTGGCCTCGCGGATCCGCTCGATCTCGGCGACGCCCAACGTGATCGGCGGCAGGGCGCACGCCGAGTCGCCGGAGTGGATGCCGGCCTCCTCGATGTGCTCCATCACGCCGCCGAGGAAGAGGTCGGTGCCGTCGTAGAGCGCGTCCACGTCGATCTCGACCGCGTCGTCGATGAACCGGTCGACCAGCACGGGCCGGTCGGGGCTGATCTCCGTCGCGGCGTCGATGTAGGCCCGCAGCGCCTCGTCGGCGTAGACGATCTGCATGCCGCGCCCGCCCAGGACGTAGGACGGCCGCACCAGCACGGGGTAGCCGATCTCGGCCGCGATCGCCCGCGCCTCGTCGTACGACGTCGCCATGCCGTGCTTGGGCGCGACCAGGCCGGCACTGCCCAGCAGCCGCCCGAAGGCGCCACGCTCCTCGGCGAGGTGGATCGCGTGCGGGGAGGTGCCGACCACGGGCACCCCGGCGTCCTCGAGCCCCTGCGCCAGCCCCAGGGGGGTCTGACCGCCGAGCTGGCAGATGACCCCGGCGACGGGGCCGACCGCGAGCTCGGCGTGGTAGATCTCCAGGACGTCCTCGAGCGTGAGCGGCTCGAAGTAGAGCCGGTCCGAGGTGTCGTAGTCGGTGGAGACCGTCTCCGGGTTGCAGTTGACCATGATCGTCTCGTAGCCGCCGGCAGGCAGCGCCGAGCCGCCCTTGCTGTGCGACAGCGCGAGGCTGGCGTGCACGCAGGAGTAGTCGAACTCGATGCCCTGGCCGATGCGGTTGGGGCCGCTGCCGAGGATGATCACCGCCGGCCGCTCGCGCGGCTCGACCTCGGTCTCCTCGTCGTAGGAGGAGTAGTGGTAGGGCGTGCGGGCGGCGAACTCCGCCGCGCAGGTGTCGACGGTCTTGTAGACCGGGCGGATGCCCAGGGCGTGGCGCACCCCGCGGACCACGTCCTCGGAGAGGTTGCGGATGCGGCCGATCTGGTGGTCGGAGAAGCCGTGCCGCTTGGCCAGCCGGAGCAGGTCGGCGGTCAGCTCGGGGGCGTCGATGATCTCCTGCGCGACCTCGTTGATCAGCACCAGCTGGTCGACGAACCAGGGGTCGATCCTCGTGGCCTCGAAGACCTCCTCGGCCGTCGCCCCGGCGCGCAGCGCGTCCATCACCTTGCGCAGGCGCCCGTCGTGCGGTGTCGCGATCTCCCGCAGCAGGGCCTGCTTGTCGAGCTCGATCCACCGGTGGGACCAGTCGAACGGCGCCTTCTTGTCCTCGAGGCTGCGCAGCGCCTTCTGCAGCGCCTCGGTGAAGCTGCGGCCCAGCGCCATCGCCTCGCCCACGGACTTCATGTGCGTGGTCAGCGTGGGGTCGGCGCCCGGGAACTTCTCGAAGGCGAATCGCGGGACCTTCACCACGACGTAGTCCAGCGTCGGCTCGAAGCTCGCCGGGGTCTCGCCGGTGATGTCGTTGGGGACCTCGTCGAGGGTGTAGCCGATCGCGACCTTGGCCGCGATCTTGGCGATCGGGAAGCCGGTCGCCTTGCTGGCCAGGGCGCTGGAGCGCGAGACGCGGGGGTTCATCTCGATGACGACCACCCGGCCGTCCTCGGGGTTGACCGCGAACTGGATGTTGCAGCCACCGGTGTCCACGCCGACGGAGCGGATGATGCCGATCGACAGGTCGCGCAGGTGCTGGTACTCGCGGTCGGTGAGCGTCATGGCCGGCGCCACCGTGATCGAGTCGCCGGTGTGGGTGCCCATCGGGTCGAGGTTCTCGATCGAGCAGACGATGACGACGTTGTCGGCCTTGTCGCGCATCACCTCCAGCTCGTACTCCTTCCAGCCGAGGATCGACTCCTCGAGGAGCACCTCGGTGGTCGGGCTGGCCGAGAGACCGGCACCGGCGATGCGGCGCAGGTCGTGCTCGTCGTAGGCCATCCCGGAGCCGGTGCCGCCCATGGTGAAGCTCGGGCGGATCACGCACGGGTAGCCGAGCTCCTCCGCTCCGGCGAGGGCCGTGGCCAGGGCGTGCCTCTCCTTGTCGGCCTTGCTCGCGTGGGCGCCGAGGTCGTCGCCGTTGCAGATGACGCTGCGCGCCACCTCGCCGCCGAGCTCCTCGACGATGCGCTTGAACGACTCGCGGTTCTCGCCGCGGTGGATCGCCTCGATGGAGGCGCCGATCAGCTCGACGTCGTACTTCTCCAGGACGCCGGCCTCGGCCAGCGCGATCGCGGTGTTGAGCGCGGTCTGGCCGCCCAGGGTGGCGAGCAGCGCGTCGGGGCGTTCGTGGGCGATGACGCGCTCGACGAACTCCGGGGTGATCGGCTCGACGTAGGTGGCGTCGGCGAACTCGGGATCGGTCATGATCGTCGCCGGGTTGGAGTTGACCAGGATGACGCGCAGGCCCTCGGCCTTGAGCACGCGGCAGGCCTGGGTGCCGGAGTAGTCGAACTCCGCGGCCTGGCCGATGATGATCGGGCCCGACCCGATGACCATCACCGACTGGATGTCGTCGCGCTTCGGCATCAGGCCTCCCCTCCCATGAGCGTCACGAACCGGTCGAAGAGGTAGGCGGCGTCGTGCGGACCGCCGGCCGCCTCGGGGTGGTACTGCACGGAGAACGCCTTGAGGGCGCCCGAGCCGTCGCGGAGCTCGAGGCCCTCCACCACGTCGTCGTTGAGGCAGACGTGGGAGACGGTCGCCTGCCCGTAGGGCGTCGTCGTGGCGGCGTCGAGCGGCGCGTCGACGGCGAAGCCGTGGTTGTGCGCAGTGACCTCGACCTTGCCGGTGGTGCGGTCCATCACCGGCTGGTTGATGCCACGGTGGCCGTACTTCAGCTTGTAGGTGCCGAACCCGAGCGCACGGCCGAAGAGCTGGTTGCCGAAGCAGATCCCGAAGTACGGCAGCCCGCGGCCCAGCGCCTCCTGCAGCAGCGCGACCTGGTCGGTCGTGGCGGCCGGGTCGCCGGGCCCGTTGGAGAAGAACAGCCCGTCGGGCGAGACCGCGAGCACGTCGTCGATCGACGAGGTCGCGGGCAGCACGTGCACCTCGATGCCGCGCTCGGCCATCATCCGCGGGGTGTTGGCCTTGATGCCCAGGTCGAGGGCGGCGACGGTGAACCGGCGCTCGCCGACGGCCGGCACGACGTAGGCCTCGCTGGTGGTGACCTCGCCGGCGAGGTCGGCACCGGTCATCTCCGCGGCCTCCCGGACCCGGCCGAGCAGCGCCTCGGGGTCCCGCTCGGTGGTGGAGATGCCCACGCGCATCGCCCCGCGCTCGCGCAGGTGGCGGGTCAGCGCGCGGGTGTCGATCCCGCTGATGCCGACCACGCCCTGGTCGCGGAGCTCGTCGCCGAGGCTGCGGCGCGAGCGCCAGCTCGAGGGGACCCGGGCGGGGTCGCGCACGACGTAGCCGGCCACCCAGATCCTGCGGGACTCGGGGTCCTCGTCGTTCATGCCGGTGTTGCCCACGTGCGGGGCGGTCATCACCACCACCTGGCGGCGGTAGGACGGGTCGGTGAGGGTCTCCTGGTAGCCGGTCATCCCGGTGGAGAACACCGCCTCACCGAAGGTCTCACCCTCGGCTCCGAAGGACTCGCCGCGGAACGTGCGGCCGTCCTCCAGGACGAGCATGGCGGGCGCATGCCTCGGCACGCCGTACCTCCTTCTCCGCCTCACTGGACGGCTCGTTAAAGGATGTTCGAGCTGGTCGCGAATCTACCAGCGGGTCGGGTCAGGCCAGCTTGCCGTCCAGGACCGTCGGACGCCCCCGGAGGAAGGTCGCGACGACACGTCCGGGCAGCTCCATCCCGGCGTACGGCGTGTTGCGCGACAGCGACGCGCTCTCGGCAGCCTCGACGACGCGACGGGCGGAGGGGTCGTAGAGCACGACGTGGGCGGGGTTGCCCTGCTCGAGGGGCCGGCCGTGGTCGGTGACCCGCCCGATGCGTGCCGGGGCGTAGGACATCCGGTCGGCGACGCCCGCCCAGTCGAGGAGGCCGGGCTCGACCATCGTCTCCTGCACGATCGACAGCGCGGTCTCGAGACCGAGCATGCCGAACGCGGCGCTGGCCCACTCGCAGTCCTTGTCCTCGTGCGGGTGCGGGGCGTGGTCGGTGGCGACGACGTCGATCGTGCCGTCGGCCAGGCCGGCCCGCAGGGCCTCGACGTCGCCGGCGCTGCGCAGCGGCGGGTTGACCTTGTAGATCGGGTCGTAGGTGGCGGCCAGCTCGTCGGTGAGGATCAGGTGGTGCGGGCACGCCTCGGCGGTGACGTTCCAGCCCTGGGCCTTGGCCTGCCGCACGATCGCGACCGACCCGGCGGTCGAGACGTGGCACACGTGCAGCCGCGACCCGACGTGGGCGGCGAGCAGGCAGTCCCGGGCGATGATCGCCTCCTCGGCCACCGCCGGCCACCCGGCGAGACCGAGGCGACCGGACAGCTCGCCCTCGTTCATCTGGGCGCCCTCGGTCAGCCGCGGCTCCTGGGCGTGCTGGGCGATGACGCCGTCGAACGCCTTGACGTACTCCAGCGCCCGGCGCATCAGGAGCGCGTCGCTGACGCACTTGCCGTCGTCGGAGAAGACCCGGACCCGGGCGGCGGAGTCGGCCATGGCACCGAGCTCGGCCAGGCGCTGCCCCGCCAGGCCGACGGTGACCGCGCCGACCGGGAAGACGTCGGCGTGGCCGGCCTCGCGGCCCAGCCGCCACACCTGCTCGACGACGCCGGCGGTGTCGGCGACGGGGTCGGTGTTGGCCATGGCGTGGACCGCGGTGAACCCGCCCAGCGCCGCGGCACGGGTGCCGGAGGCGACGGTCTCGGCATCCTCACGGCCGGGCTCGCGCAGGTGCGTGTGCAGGTCGACCAGGCCGGGCAGCGCGACCAGCCCCTCGGCCTCGACGACCTCCGCGCCCGCGGCGGTCACCGAGCCGGCCGCACCGACCTCGGCGAGGACGCCGTCGCGCAGGAGCAGGTCCTGGGCCGGCCCGCCGAGCACCGCCGCGCCACGGATGAGGTAGTCGGTCACAGGGTCTCCTCGGAGGGGGTCTCGACAGGCTCGACGACCGAGTGGTCCTCGGCACCGCTGAGCAGCAGGTAGAGCACGGCCATGCGGACGGCGACACCGTTGGTGACCTGCTCCACGATCACCGACCGCTGGGAGTCCGCGACGTCGGCGGTGATCTCCATGCCGCGGACCATCGGCCCGGGGTGCATCACGATCGTGTGGTCCTGCAGCGTCGCCATCCGGCGACCGTCGAGTCCGTAGCGGCGGGAGTACTCCCGGGCGGTGGGGAAGAACGCGGCGTTCATCCGCTCGGCCTGGACCCGCAGCATCATCACCGCGTCGGTCTTGGGCAGCACCGCGTCGAGGTCGTAGGAGGTCTCGACGCCCCAGGTGTCGACGCCCACCGGCAGCAGGGTCGGCGGCGAGACCAGCGTGACCTCGGCCCCGAGCGTCTTGAGCAGCAGCACGTTGGAGCGTGCGACCCGCGAGTGCAGGACGTCGCCGACGATCGCGACGCGGCGCCCCTCGAGCCCGCTCTCGGGCGAGGCCAGGTGGCGCCACATGGTGAAGGCGTCGAGCAGCGCCTGGGTCGGGTGCTCGTGGGTGCCGTCGCCGGCGTTGACCACCGACGAGCGCACCCAGCCGGAGTTGGCCAGCCGGTGCGGGGCGCCCGAGGCACCGTGGCGGATGACGACCGCGTCGGCACCCATCGCCTCGAGCGTCAGGGCGGTGTCCTTGAGCGACTCGCCCTTGGACAGCGAGGACCCCTTGGCGGCGAAGTTGATCACGTCGGCCGACAGCCGCTTGGCCGCGGCCTCGAACGAGATCCGCGTGCGCGTGGAGTCCTCGAAGAACAGGTTGACCACGGTGCGGCCGCGCAGCGCGGGCAGCTTCTTGATCGGGCGGTCGGCCAGGGACCGGAGCTCGGCCGCGGTCGTGAGGACCAGCTCGGCCTCGTCGCGGCTCAGGTCACCGGCGCTCAGCAGGTGTCGCATCAGGCGTTCGCCTCCTCGATCGTGACCGCGTCGGTGCCGTCGATCTCGGCGACGCGCACCCGCACCCGCTCGGCGGCGGACGTGGGGAGGTTCTTGCCGACGAAGTCGGCCCGGATCGGCAGCTCGCGGTGGCCACGGTCCACCAGGACCGCCAGGCGCACGGCCCGCGGGCGGCCGAGGTCGTTGAGCGCGTCGAGCGCGGCGCGGATGGTGCGGCCGGAGTAGAGGACGTCGTCGACGAGGACGACGACCTTGCCGTCGATGCCCTCGGACGGGATCTCCGTGGGCAGCAGGGCCCGGGCGGGCTTCATGCGCAGGTCGTCGCGGTACATCGTGACGTCGAGGGACCCGGTCGGGACGTGCTGCCCCTCGACCGAGGCGATCCGCTCGGCGATGCGCTCGGCGAGCGGGACGCCGCGGGACGGGATGCCGAGGAGCACCAGGTCGGCGGGGCCCTTGTTGCGCTCGAGGATCTCGTGCGAGATGCGGGTCAGGGCCCGGGCGACGTCCCGGGGGTCGAGGACCGTGCGGCCGGCTTCGGTGCCGAGGGCCGGGTCCGACGCAGGGGTGGACGCGCTCATCAGAGGCGGACCTCCTTCTCCGCCTCACGGGACGGCTCGTTAAAGGATGTCGTGCGCCCCCACCCTAACAAGCCCTCAGAGCTTGACCGAGAGGCTCGCTGTGGAGGGGTCGTGCTCCGGGCCGCCGAGGTAGGTGACGGTGAAGGTGACCGTCCGCTTGGCCCGCAGCTTGAGGTACGTCGTGCCGACCGTCCCGTTCGACAGCGTCAGGGTGCGCGTGGTCCCGCTGACCGAGTCCCGGACCGTGACCGAGCCGGTCGGGGTCCCGCTGCCGGGCGCCAGGGCACGGACGTCGATGCCGAGCGTGACGTCGCGCGACTGTCCCTTGCCGCCGCTCACGCCGGCGGTCACGCTCGTGGTGCTGGCCGCCTTCGCCACGGTGAGCGTCGTGGTGGGACCGCTGCCGGCGGAGGTCGGCAGGTGCGTCGCGTCCCCGGAGTAGCCGACCGTCAGGGAGTGGGACCCGGCGAGGAACGGCCGCACCACGGTGGCCCGGCCGTTGGTGAGCGTCGCGGCGCCGACCTCGACGCCGTCGTCGTACAGCCTGACCTCGCCGGTCACGGGGTAGGCGGTGTCGCCGCCGGTCACGCCGACGCTGACGGTCGCAGCCTGGCCGGACACCGGCTGGACGGGGCTCACCGACAGCACGCGCGCCTGGACGGCGTACTTCGGCGTCGCGAAGGACGTGAAGACGGCCGGCGAGGAGCCCGCGGCGCTCACCGCGCGCACGTCGACGGAGTAGCCGCCGCCGGGTTCGAGGTCGGTGACCTGCAGCCGTCCGCCGGTCGAGCTGGTGGCGGGCACCGTGACGACGGTGGGTCGGGCGCCGGTCGGGCCGTAGGACACGACGTAGGAGTCGAGGTAGCCGCTGCCCTCGGACGCCGGGGCCGACCACGCGAAGGTCGCGCCGGTGGGGGTCAGGGAAGAGACGGCGAGGTCGCGGGGAGCGCTGGGCGGCTGCGCCCCGGGGAAGGCCAGGGCGATCGCCGCGGGCGTGGCCGGGTAGGCGATCTGGGTGGAGACGTCGGGGCGCGTGTAGTGCGGGTCGTAGGCGGTCAGCGTCCCGGTCTGGCGATAGCTGGTGCCGCTCAGGTCCGGGACGTAGAAGGTCGCCCTCCCCGCGTCGTCGGTGACCGCGTCGTCCGATCCCGTCTCGACGTCGCTGACCCAGTCGAACGGCCCGACGGCGGGGTCGAGCTTGAGCGTCGGTTCGAGGAAGAGGTCGTACTCCGCGCGCGCGACCGGCGTGGTGCCGTCGGCCTCGGTGAGGGCCATCGTGGTCGCCCGGTCACCCGGGACGGGCAGGTCGAGCACGAGGTCCCCGGTCACGTCGACGAAGCCGTGGTAGCGCGCCGTCGTCCCGCGCACCTCGTGCGGCGTCGTGACGTCGAGGGTCAGCTCCGTGGACCCGACCGGGACCTCTGCGGCGTAGCCGCCCGTGGCGTCCGAGGCGACGGCGGTGGCACCCAGGGACACCACGGCGCCCTGCACGGGCTGCCCGCCCACGGTGACGACCCCCGTCACGTGGACGGTGGTGGCGGCGGTGGCAGGCGCTCCGCCGAGCGCAGTGCCGCCGAGGACGGCGAGGGTGAGGGCGACAGCCCTGAGGGGGGTTCCGAGACGCTTCACAAGCAGGAGTGTCGGGCTGCCCGACAGTCCGTGTCACGACTCCCGACGCCCCAAATGTCCGAACGGTGGAGCAACTTTTACGTTGACCCCGCCTGGGCGTGGCCGAGCCCACCTCGGACGCCCCTCCCCCACGGGCCGCGGCTGTGGCACGGTGGGGCCACTCAACCGGAAACGAGGGTTGTCACATGTCGGACCAGCGTCTCCGCGGCCTCCGCGTCGCGGTCACCGGCGGCGCCCAGGGCATCGGCCGCTCGATCGCCGAGCACCTGGTCGCTGCCGGAGCCCGCGTCGTGATCGGCGACGTGCAGAAGGACCTCGCCGAGCGCACGGCGGAGGAGGTCGGCTGCACCGCGCTCGCCCTGGACGTCACCGACGACGTGGCCTTCGCCGGGTTCCTCGACCAGTCCGTCTCCGTGCTCGGCGGTCTCGACGCGCTGGTCAACAACGCCGGCATCATGCCGATCGGCCCGTTCCTCGACGAGGACGACCGCACGACCGCACGCACGGTCGAGATCGACCTCCTCGGCGTCCTGACCGGCACCAAGCTCGCGGGGCGCCGCTTCCGCGACCAGGGCCACGGGCACGTGGTCAACGTGGCCTCGACGCTGGGCACCTTCGCCTCGCCCAACGCCGCGACGTACTGCGCGACCAAGTTCGCCGTCGTCGGTCTCGGCGAGGCCCTGCGCCAGGAGTGGCACGGCACGGGCGTGGAGGTCACCACGGTCTGCCCCGGCTTCGTCCGCACCGAGCTGATCGCCGGCATGCGCCCGCCGGCCGGCACCGAGAAGCTGCTCATGATCGACCCCGACCAGGTCGCCGGCGCCGTGGCCGCCGCACTCGCGGACGGGCGCTCGCGCACGGTGTCCGTGCCGTCGCACCTGGTGCCGACGGTCACGGTCTTCAAGCTCGTGCCCGAACGGGTGAGGGACCGCATCTTCCGTGCCGTCGGCGGTCACCGGGTGACCTCGGGCCTCGACGCCGAGCAGCGCGCGGACTACCAGCGCCGCCTCGAGAACAGCTGAACCCGTCCACCGGACCACCGACAGGAGCCTCCGTGACCGCGACCGACCTCCCCCGTCCCGAGCTGACCGGCGTGGCCGGCGTCCCCGAGTGCCTGCTCAGCCCGCGCCTCCTCGCCCGCTTGCCGGAGAACACCTCCGAGGCGCCCTGGACGGTCAACTGCAACGCGGTGCTGTGGACCACGCGCCCCACCGCCGCCGCCCGGGCCGCGCTGCCCGCCAGCCTGCGGGACTCCAGGGCCGCGGTCGTCGTGGGTGGGATGGTGCGCTACCTCGAGACGCCGGTCGGTCCGTACGACGAGGTGTTCGGCATCGTGATGGTGCGCGAGACCATGACCCGCTCGTTCGGCCACGTGGCGTTCATGGCGGTCGACTCCCCCGCCAGCCTGGTGGGCGGACGGACCAACTGGGCGATGCCCAAGACGCTGGCCTCCTTCTCGGGCGGGATCGGCACCGGGCGCACGATCGTGGCGCGCGGCGAGGACGACCTGGCCTGGCAGGTCCGCGCGACGCCGCGAGTGCTCGGGCCCCGCGTGCCGGTGCGGAGCAAGGCGGTCACCCGGCAGGAGTTCCCCGGTGAGCGGCTCGGCGACAGCCGGCTCGAGGCCCGCGGCAAGGCACGCCCGGCCCTGGTGAACGTGGAGGTGGCCTCCGACGGCCCCCTCGCCGGGTGGCTGCGCCCCGGCCGCCACCTCGGGGCGATCGCCGAGACGGTGACGTTCACCCTCGGGGTGCCGGACCTCAGCCGAGCGTGAAGGGCGCCTCTTTCTGTGGGGGTGACCCGCCGAGCGCCGACAGCGCCTGCCGCACCACGCCGTGCCACGTCGGGTAGGCGTAGATCATCGACTTCAGCACGCTGACCGGCACGCCGCCGTGCACCGCGGTGGTCAGCATCGCGACCACCTCGCCGCCCATCGGCCCCACCGTCGTGCCCCCGAGCAGCCGGTCGCCGGAGGCCACGAGCTTGACCAGCCCGTCGTTGCCCTGCCCGTGCAGGTCGCCGCGGGAGGTGTTGCGCGTGTCCACCAGGCCCACCTGCACGTCGTGGCCGGCCTCGCGGGCCTGCTCCTCGGTGAGCCCGACGGCGCCGACCTCCGGGTAGGTGAAGGTCACGCGGGGGACGGCGGAGTAGTCGGCCTCCGGGCCGTCCTGGCCGAGCAGCTGACGCACCACGATCGCGGCCTGGTACTTCGCGACGTGGGTGAACAGGCCCTCGCCCACCAGGTCCCCGACCGCCCACAGGCCCTCGACCGGAGCGCCGTCGTCGCCGAGCACGCGCAGCCGCGTGTCGACGTCGACGTGCTTGCGGTCCTCGGGGTCGACGCCGACGGACTCCAGGCCGAGGTCGGGCAGCCCGGTGGTGCGTCCGGTGGCGACGAGGACGCGCTCGGCCACGACCCGGTCGCCGTCGACCTCGAGCGTGAAGGCCGCGCCGTCGTGGGCGACCGAGTCGATGGAGACCCCGGACCTGACCTCCATGCCGTCGCGGCGCAGCACGTCGGCCATGAGCGCGGAGACCTCCGGCTCCTCCTTGGTCAGGATCCGGTCGGCGACCTCCAGCAGGGTCACCTGCACCCCGAAGCGGACGAACGCCTGGGCGAACTCGCACCCGATCGGTCCCCCACCGATCACCGCCAGCGACCCCGGCAGGTCGGTGACCTTCACGATCTCCCGGTTGGTCCAGTACGGCGTGCCGGCGAGCCCGTCGATCGGCGGCACCGCCGGTGACGTGCCGGTGGCGAGCAGCACGGCCCGCGTCGCGGCGTACGGCGTGCCGTCCACTTCCACGCTGCGGGCGCCGGTCAGCCTGGCCTCGCCGTGCAGGACCGTGGCGCCGCCCTTCTGGAGGCGCTCCACGGAGGCGGTGTCGTCCCAGTTGCGGGTGCTGCGCTGCACCCGCTTGGCCACGGCGGTCCAGTCGGGCCGGACGTCGCACTCGCCCGAGACCCCCGGGGCGTGCTGGGCCTCGACGACCGCGGTCGCCCCCCGCATCATGAGCTTGCTGGGGACGCACCCGTAGAACGGGCACTCGCCGCCGGCCAGGTGCTTGTCGACCGCGAGCACCGACAAGCCGGCCCGCGCGAGCTTGTTGGCCGCGAACTCACCTCCGGGGCCGAGTCCCACGACGATCACGTCGAAGGTGTCCCCCTGCGCTGTCTGCATGCACCCACCCTGCCAGGCGGGTCAGCGGCGGGTCGGCGGTCGGTCAGGATTGCTCGGGCACGCGGTGGGTGCCGTCGCGCAGGATCGCCCCGAGCACGCCGTTGACGAACGACGGCGAGTCGTCGGTGGACAGCTCGGTGACCAGGTCGACCGCCTCGTCGATGGCGACCTCCGGCGGCACGTCGGTGTGGCGCATCTCGTAGACCGCCAGCCGCAGTGCGTTGCGGTCGACGGCCGGCATGCGGCTCAGGGACCACTCCTTGGAGTAGCGCTCGAGCAGCTCGTCGATCGCCTCCTGGTGGTCGACGACCCCCCGGACCAGCTCGACGGTGTAGTCGGCCACCGGCGGGTCCTGGTCGTCGAGGCGCTGCTGGAGCGTGCCGTCGAGCGCGAGGCCGCGGACCTCGCTCTCGTAGAGCACGGTCAACGCGCGCGAGCGGGCCTTGCCCCGGGACGAGCGGTGGGGGCGGGTCTCAGCCACGGTCAGCCGACTCAGTTGACCCGGCCGAGGTAGCTGCTGTCGCGGGTGTCGACCTTGACCTTCTCGCCCGTGGTGATGAACAGCGGCACCTGGATGGTGTGCCCGGTCTCGAGGGTCGCGGGCTTGGTGCCACCCGTGGAGCGGTCGCCCTGCAGTCCCGGCTCGGTGTAGGTGACCTCGAGCTCCACGGAGGCGGGCAGCTCGAGGTAGAGCACCCGGCCCTCGTTGGTGGCCACGATCGCCTCCTGCTGCTCGAGCAGGAAGTTGCTGGCGTCGCCGACGGTCTCGGGGTCGATCTCGAGCTGGTCGTAGGTCCCGGTGTCCATGAAGACGTAGTTGGTGCCGTCGTTGTAGAGGTACTGCATCGTGCGCTTGTCGACGGTGGCTACCTCGACCTTGACGTCGGCGTTGAACGTGCGGTCGACGGTCTTGCCGGACTCCACGCTCTTGAGCTTGGTGCGCACCACGGCGCCGCCCTTGCCGGGCTTGTGGTGCTGGAACCAGATGACCTGCCAGAGCTGGCCGTCCAGGTTGAGCACCATGCCGTTCTTCAGGTCGTTCGTGGTCGCCATGCGCGCGTGAGCCTCTTCGTACGTCGGGGGGTCGGGCAGCAGCCCAGCCTACCGGCCCCACCGCCTACGCTGAGCCGGTGACCTGGTTCGACTCCCCCGACGACGCCGCCAAGCGCCTGCACGACGTGGGCTACCTCGCCGACGCGCCCACCGCGACGACCGCGTTCCTGGCCGGCACGCTGGAGAAGCCGCTGCTGATCGAGGGCCCGGCCGGGGTCGGCAAGACCGAGCTGGCCAAGGCCGTGGCCCGCGCGACCGGCGCCGAGCTGGTCCGGCTCCAGTGCTACGAGGGGCTGGACGAGGCCCGCGCGCTCTACGAGTGGAACTACAAGAAGCAGCTGCTGCGCATCCAGGCCAGCCAGAGCACGGACCAGGCGTGGGAGGAGACCCACGACGACATCTTCACCGACGAGTTCCTGCTCACCCGGCCCTTGCTGACCGCCATCCGTCGCGAGGAGCCGACGGTCCTGCTGATCGACGAGGTGGACAAGACCGACGTCGAGGTGGAGGGCCTGCTGCTCGAGGTGCTCAGCGACTTCCAGGTCACCATCCCCGAGCTCGGGACCGTCTCGGCCGTGCGTCGACCCTTCGTCGTACTGACCTCCAACGCCTCGCGCGAGCTCTCCGAGGCGGTCAAGCGGCGGTGCCTGTTCCTGCACCTGGACTACCCCGACGCCGACCGCGAGCGGGAGATCGTCACCTCGCACGTGCCGGAGGCAGCGGAGCGCCTGACCCGGCAGCTGGTCGAGATGGTCGGCACCCTGCGCGAGCTCGACCTGAAGAAGGCCCCCTCCATCGCCGAGTCCGTGGACTGGGCCCGGACGCTCGTCGCGCTCGAGGTCGGCGACCTCGACGAGGACGCCGTGGAGCGGACGCTCGGCGTGGTCCTCAAGCACTCCTCGGACCAGCAGAAGGCGATCGCCGCGCTGCGTGGCCACAAGGGCAGCCCGGCCTCGCGCCGGCGCTGAGCACCTCATGGCCCTGCTCGAGCGGCACCTCGCCTTCATCGAGGCCCTGCGCGAGGCCGGCATCCCGGTCTCGCTGGCCGAGGACCTCGACTCCGTGCTGGCCGTCGAGCAGGTCGGCCTGGGGACGCGCGAGGACCTGCGGGCCGCGCTCTCCGCCACCCTGCTCAAGCGCCAGACCCACCGGCCGACCTTCGACGCGATCTTCGACCTGTACTTCCCCGCACTGGTCGGGTCGGGCTGGCGCGGCTCCTCGCTGGCCGAGGAGGCGACGGGCGCGACCGGTGACCTCGACGAGCTCGACCGACAGCTCGACCAACCCGACGAGCTCGACCAGCAGGAGGCCCTCGCCGAGCTCCGGCAGTCGATGGCCGAGGCGATGGCCGCCGACGACCGCGATGCCCTGGCGCTGCTCGTGCGCCAGGCCGTGGAGCAGTACGGCGCGATGCCCGGCCGCGGCGAGGGGCTGTCGTCCTGGTCGTCGTACAACACGCTGCAGCAGCTCTCCCCCGACGGCCTCGTGCTGCGCGTGGCCCGGGCGCTGATGGAGGGCAGCGACGACCGCGAGCCCCGGTCGGAGGACGTCGCCATGCTCGCCGCGGCCAACCGCGTCGCGGACCTGCAACGGCGGGTCGAGTCCGACGTGCGGCGGCGGATCGCGGAGGAGAAGGACCCCGACCACGTCGCGCGCACGACCCTGCGACCGAGCATCGACCAGCTGCCGTTCCTCAACGCGCGCCGCGACGACCTGGAGGAGCTGCGCCGGCAGATCTATCCGCTCGCGCGGCGCCTGGCCACGCGGCTGGCGCGCGAGCAGCACGCACGGCGACGTGGGCCGCTGGACTTCCGCCGCACCATCCGCGCCTCGATGGCCACCGGCGGTGTCCCGATCACCACGCACCACCGCCCCAAGCGGCCGCACCGCACCGAGCTGGTCGTGCTCTGCGACGTCAGCGGGTCGGTGGCCAACTTCGCGAGCTTCACCCTGCTGCTGGTCTATGCGCTGCGCGAGCAGTTCAGCAAGGTGCGGGCCTTCACCTTCGTCGACCACGTCCACGAGGTGACCGACGACTTCGTCCCCGGCGCCGACCCCGCCGAGACCATGCTGCGGCTGGCGGAGTCGGCGCGGCACGCCTCACTGTGGGGCCGGACCAACTACGGCCGGGCGCTGACCCGCTTCGCCGAGGACTTCCCGGACGCGGTGACGTCGCGCACCAGCCTGCTCGTGCTCGGCGACGCGCGCTCGAACTACTCGGATCCCGGCGTCGACGTGCTGCGCGAGCTGGTCCGCACGGCCCGCCACGCGTGGTGGCTCAACCCCGAGCACGTCCGCCAGTGGGGCACCGGGGACTCTGCCGCCCCCGAGTACGCCGAGGTCGTCGACATGGTCGAGTGCCGCAACCTCACCCAGCTCAGCGAGTTCGTCCACGACCTGGTGTAGGCAGCCTGAGGCGTGGGTGGGCGCGGGTTCCGTCAGTGGGTGCTCAGCGCGCCTGCCGCGGGCGCACCGCGGCGAACGCCTGCTCCAGCAGCTCGAGCGAGGGGCCCTCGAGCACCACGGGGCGCCCGATGTCCTCGAGCACCACGAACCGCAGCAGGTCACCGCGCGACTTCTTGTCCACGCGCATCGTGGCGAGGAGGTCGGACCACTCCGCGCCGTCGTACGTCGTGGGGAGGCCGACCGCGGCCAGCAGGTCCGCGTGGCGAGCCGCCGTGGCGTCGTCGAGCCGCCCGTCGAGCCGCGCCAGCTCGGCGACGTAGACCATGCCGATCGAGACGGCCGCGCCGTGGCGGTAGCGGTAGCTCTCGGCCTTCTCGATCGCGTGGCCGAGGGTGTGGCCGTAGTTCAGCGCCTCGCGGCCCGGGTGGCCCGGCCGGTCGCCGCCGGTCTCCTTGAAGTCCCCGGCGACCACGTCGAGCTTGACCCGGATCGCGCGCTCGACCAGCTCGCGCTGCTCGGCCGAGCCGACCTGCATCGCGGTGGCCGGCGAGCGGTCCACGATCGCGAGGACCTCGGGGTCGGCGATGAACCCGCACTTGACCACCTCGGCCATGCCGCTGACCAGCTCGTTGCGGGGCAGGGTCTCCAGCGTCGCGAGGTCGCAGAGCACACCGGCGGGGTGGTGGAAGGAGCCGACGAGGTTCTTGCCCTCGTCGGTGTTGATGCCGGTCTTGCCGCCGACCGCGGCGTCGACCATCGCGAGCAGGGTGGTGGGCACGTGGACCACCCGCACCCCACGCAGCCAGGTCGCCGCGACGAAGCCGCCCAGGTCAGTGGTCGCGCCGCCGCCCAGCGTCACCACGGCGTCGGAGCGGGTGAAGCCCGCCCGGCCGAGCACCGACCAGCAGAAGGACGCCACCTGGGCGCTCTTGGCGGCCTCGCCGTCCGGCACCTCGAGGCCGTGCGCGGCGTAGCCGGCGGCGTCCAGGGCGTGGCGCAGTGACCGGGCCCGGTCGGCCATGGCCGAGGGATGGATGACCGCGACCTGGCGGACCCCGTCGCCGAGCAGCGCGGGCAGGCGGTCGGCGAGGTCGTGGCCGACCACGACGTCGTACGCCGTTTCGCCGGGGTCGCCCTGCAGGCGCAACGTCGTCGCGTCGCTCACGAGGCTTCCTCGTCGGCCTCGACCCACCGGCGCACCTCGTCGGCGACGTCCTCGGGGGTGCGGCCGTCGGTGTCGACGACGTGGGAGGCGACCGCGGCGTAGACCGGCGCGCGCTCGGTCAGAATGGCCTTGATCCGCGAGCGCAGGTTGCCGACCAGCAGCGGGCGCCCCTGGCCCAGCCCGACCCGCTTCGCGGCGTCGGCGAGTCCCACCTGCAGGAAGACCACGCGCTGCCCCTCGAGCACCTCCCGCGTGCCGGGGTCCATCACCGCACCTCCACCGAGGGCGAGGACGCCGTCGTGCTCGCGGACCGCTGCGCGGACGGCGGCCCGCTCGCGGTCACGGAAGTAGGGCTCGCCCAGCTCGATGAAGATCTCCTGGACGCTGCGCCCCTCCCGGGCCTCGACGTCGTGGTCGGTGTCGCGGACCTGGCAGCCCCAGACCTGCGCGAGCAGGCCGGCGACCGTGGTCTTGCCGGCACCCATCGGGCCGATCAGGACGACGCGCGGCCCCTCCTGCACCGTCACCGGAACCTCAGCGTGTCCAGGTAGGACTGCACGTTGCGGCGCGTCTCGGTCACCGAGTCGCCACCGAACTTCTCCAGCACGGCGTCGGCGACCACGAGGGCGACCATCGCCTCGGCGACCACGCCCGCGGCGGGCACGGCGCACACGTCGGAGCGCTGGTGGTGCGCGACGGCGGCCTCGCCGGTCACCACGTCGACGGTGCGCAGGGCGCGGGGCACGGTGGCGATCGGCTTCATCGCCGCACGCACGCGCAGCGTCTCGCCGGTCGTCATGCCGCCCTCCGTGCCCCCCGAGCGTCCCGACGTGCGCCGGATGCCGGCGTCGGTGCCCTCGATCTCGTCGTGCGCCTGGGAGCCGGGCACCTCGGCGAGCCCGAAGCCGTCGCCGATCTCGACGCCCTTGATCGCCTGGACGCCCATGAGGGCGCCGGCCAGGCGAGCGTCGATGCGGCGGTCCCAGTGCACGTGGGAGCCGAGGCCCGGCGGCAGCCCGTGGACGACGACCTCGACGACGCCGCCGAGGGTGTCGCCGTCCTTGTGGGCCTGGTCGATCTCGGCCACCATCGCCTTGCTCGCGTCAGCGTCCAGGCAGCGGACGGGGTCCTCGTCGAGGTGGGCGAGGTCGGCCTTGGTCGGCACGGAGCCGTAGGGCGCGGTCGCCCGGCCGATCCGCACCACGTGGGACACGATCTCGGCGCCCGTGGCCTGCTCGAGGAAGGCCGAGGCGACAGCGCCCAACGCGACGCGGGCGGCGGTCTCCCGGGCCGAGGCGCGCTCGAGGATCGGGCGGGCCTCGGGGAAGTCGTACTTCTGCATGCCGACCAGGTCGGCGTGACCGGGCCGGGGACGGGTGAGGGCGGCGTTGCGCGCCGACCCCTCGAGCTCCTCGGGCGGCACGGGGTCGGCCGACATGACCTTCTCCCACTTGGGCCACTCGGAGTTGCCGATCCGCAGCGCGACCGGGCCGCCCTGGGTCTCGCCGTGGCGGATGCCGCCGACCACCTCGAGCTCGTCGGCCTCGAACTTCATCCGCGCACCGCGGCCGTAGCCGAGCCGCCGGCGCGCGAGCGCGTCCTGGATGTCGGCGGAGGTGACGCGGACGTGGGCGGGCATCCCCTCGAGCACGGCGACCAGCGCCGGGCCGTGGGACTCCCCCGCAGTGAGCCAACGAAGCATGGGCAGATTGTCTCAGCCGTACAGGTAGGCGTGGACGACGGTCTCGCCCCAGACGACGCCGATGACCGCGCCGACGAACATGAACGGGCCGAACGGGTAGGACCGCCGCTCCACGACCCGCAGCACCGACAGCAGCCCGCCACCGAGGCCGCCGACCAGGAAGCCGGCGTAGATCCCGACCAGCAGCGGGCCCCAGCCGAGGTAGCCCAGCGCGATGCCGAGCACCCCGGAGAGCCGCACGTCGCCGTAGCCCATGCCGCGCGGGTAGACCAGCCACATCAGCACGAACGTGCCGCCGGCGACGAGCCAGCCGAGCGCCGCGCGCCGCAGGTCGTCCCAGTCCCGGCCGGGCACCGCCGCGGCGACGGCGAGGACCGCCACGACGGCGTACGACGGCGCGATCACCTTGGTCGGCAGCAGTCGCGTGCGCCAGTCGACCACCGACAGGGCGACCCCGACCGGCGCGAGGTAGGCCAGGAAGAGCAACGGGGTCTCCAGTCCCACCGACCACCCCAGGACGGCGCCGACGCCGGCGGTCGCGACCGCCGACTTCCAGGCGAGCCCGGGCAGGGCGGCGATGTCGGCGTAGAGCTCCTTGGGCGGCTCGGCCGGGGACGGCTCCTCGGGAGGCGCGGTCGTGTCGGCCTCGTCCCGCTCGTGCGCTCCGGCCTCGCCCGCCTGCTCCTCCGGCGCGGCGGCCTCGGGCTCGGGGATGCGGCGGACCAGGGCGGGCACGAACCACCCGCTGACCAGGCCGAGCACGGCCATGAGCAGCGCACCGGCCAGCGACGAGGACACCTGCGGAGCCTAGCGAGGCAGAGCGGCGCGGCGGGCGAGCTCGGCGCGACCCGCCTCGCGCAGGACCTCGACCCCGACCGTGCCGCCGGTCATCAGCGCGACCTGCAGCACCGCCTGGTGGGCCAGCAGGTCGAGGCCGTCGACGACCGGCACCCCCGCCTCGAGCGCCGCGGAGGCCAGCGGCGTCGGCCACGGGTCGTAGACCACCTCGAACACCGCGCCGACCTGTCCGGCCACGGCGAGCACGGCCGGGGTCTGCGCCTGTGCCGGGACCGTGCTCACCAGGAGGTCGGCGTCCACCCGGCGCGCGTCCAGGTCGGTGAGCCGCGCCACGGTGACCAGCGGTGGCGCCGGGTGCCGGTGGACCGCCTCGACGGTCTCCCGCGCCCGCTGCGGGTCGCGGACCAGGAGCGTGGCGTGGGAGCAGCCGAGGTCGGCGAGACCCAGCAGCACCGAGGCCGCCGTCGCGCCGCCACCGAGCACCAGGGCCGAGCCGGGCGAGCCGCCCAGCCGCTCACGGAGCGCACCGACCACCCCCGGGACGTCGGTGTTGTCACCGAGCAGCCGGCCGCGGTCGAGCACGACCGTGTTGGCGCCCCCGGCCTCCTGCGCGGTGCGCGAGACATCGTCCAGCAGCGGCAGGACCGCCCGCTTGAGCGGCATCGTCAGCGACAGACCTCGCCACGTCTCGTCGAGGCCCGCCAGGAAGCCGGCGAGGTCGTCCTCGCCGACGTCGTGGGCGGCGTACTCCCAGTCCAGGCCCAGTGCCGCGTAGGCCGCTCGGTGCAGGGCCGGGGAGAGCGAGTGTGCGATCGGGCGGCCGAGCACCCCGCAGCGCCGGGCCCGCGGGCTGGGCGGCGCGACGCTCAGCACCGGTCCGACTTGGCGCAGTAGTCCGCCAGGTCGTTGTTCTTCCACTTCAGGAACTGGTCGTAGTCCTCGGTGAAGCGGGTCTCCCCGGTGTCCAGGTCGACCGTCACGTAGTAGATCCAGTCCCCCGGCGTGGGGTGGGCCGCCGCCTCGATCGCCTCGTCCCCGGGCGCCTCGATCGGGGTCGGCGGCAGACCGGGGTTCTTGCGGGTGTTGTAGGGCGAGTCGACCTTGAGGTCCTTGGTGGTCAGCCCCAGCCCCAGGTTGCGACCGAGGGCGTAGTTGACGGTCGCGTCGATCTGGAGCAGGCCGTTGGTGGCATCGGTCTCGAGCCGGTTGTAGATCACGCGCGCGACCTTGCCCCGGTCCTGGTCACGGTTGGCCTCGGCCTCCACCAGGCTCGCCACGGTCATCAGCTCGCCGGGGGTGTAGCCGAGCTTCTTGGCCGCGCTCTCGAGGTCCGCCTCCTCCGCTGCCTGCCGCCAGCGGTCGACCATCGTCTTGAGCACCTGCGTGGCGTCGGCGTTGGGCGCGAAGGCGTAGGTGGCCGGGAAGAGGTAGCCCTCCGCGTTGCCCTTGGCGTAGGACGGCAGGCCGATGGCGTCGGCGTCCTTCGCCGCGGCCTTGAGCCTGCCGAGCGGGATGTCGGTGGCCTTGGCCACCCGCGGGAGGATGTCGGTCAGGCGCAGGCCCTCGGGGATCGTGACCGAGGCCTGGACGAGGTTGTCGGGGTCCACCAGGACCTCGAGGGCGTCCTTGGCGGGCAGCTGCTTCTCGAGCTGGTAGAAGCCGACCTGGATGTCCTGCGCGCGGGTGTCGTCCTTGGCGGCCTCGGTGAAGGCCTCGACGCTCTTGACCACGCCCCGGTCCTTGAGGTGGCGCGCGATCTCGTTGGTGGTGTCGCCCTGCTCGACCTCGAACAGCACCTGCCCGGTGCCCGGGCCCGTGTAGTCGGGCGCCGGCGCGAACACCGCCTCGAGCTTGTCCTTGCCGAAGCTGAACGCCGTGATCCCCGCGACGACCACGACCGCACCGATCACGAGCAGCACCAGGCAGGACTTGAGGCCCCCGAGCCGCCGGCGGCGGCGGGTCCGGGCGTGCTCGAGCGGCGGGTCGTCGGACCCGAAGAGGCTGAGCGCAGGCTCGTCCTCGCGGTCGTGCTCCAGGCTCATGCCACTCCTGTCGTCGTGGTCGGTCGCGCCAGGGTCAACCGACCTGCTCACCGGGCGGCGCTCCCGTCGCTCGCTCGGTGTCCAGTGCATTCTGCAGGATGACCACCGCGGCCGCCTGGTCCACGACGGCTCGCCGCTTCTTCCCGTGCTTCTTGCCCGGGCGGCCCTGGGCGCGCAGCTGCGCGTGGGCCGTCACGGTGCTCATCCGCTCGTCGCACAGCCGCACGGTCGCGGCGCTGCCGGCCGCAGCCAGCGCGGCGACGAGCTCCTCGGCGTAGGCGCGGGCCTTGGCCGCCGCCGGGCCCTCCTGACCCGACAGCGAGCGCGGCAGCCCGACGACGACCTCGACCGCCTGGTGCTCGGTGGCGAGGCCGACCAGCTGCTGCAGGTCACCGTCGCCCCGGCGCAGCGTCTCGACCGGCGTGGCCAGCATCCCGGAGACGTCGCTGGCCGCGACCCCGACACGGACGTCGCCGACGTCCACGCCGAGCCGGGCACCGGAGCGCACGCTCAGGCCCCGCCGCCCTCGCGCAGGCGCAGCACCTCGGCGCGTACGTCGGCCAGCGCCTGCTCGACGCCGCTCGCGTCGCTGCCGCCGCCCTGCGCCACGTCGTCCTTGCCCCCGCCGCGTCCGCCGATCGCGGGCGAGGCGGCCCGCACCAGCGCGTTGGCCGACAGGCCGGCCGCGCGGGCACGGTCGTTGGTCGCGGCGACCACCGACGGCTTGCCGCCGGCCACCCCCACGACCACGACGGCGCCCGGGCGGTCCTGCGGCAGGCGCCCGCGCACGTCGAGGGCCAGCCGGCGCACGTCGCCGCCACCGGCACCGTCGACCCGGTGACCGACGAACAGGATGCCGTCGAGGTCCTCCGCCCCCGCCGCGACCTCACCGGCCGCCGCGAGCAGCTGGGCCACCCGGACCTGCTCGATCTCCTTCTCGGCCGAGCGGAGCCGCTCGACCAGGTCGGAGACACGCTCGGGCAGCTCCTCGGGACGCGCCTTGAGCACCTCGCTGAGCTGCGCCACCAGCACGTGCTCGCGCGCGAGGAACTGGTAGGCGTCGGCGCCGACCAGCGCCTCCACCCGCCGCACGCCGGAGCCGATCGAGGACTCGTGCAGCAGCTTGACCAGCCCGAGCCGCGCCGAGGTCCGGGTGTGGGTCCCACCGCACAGCTCACGGGCCCAGTCGCCGACGGACACCACGCGCACGCGGTCGCCGTACTTCTCCCCGAACAGCGCCATCGCCCCGGACCTGACCGCCTCGTCCTGGCTCATGATCTCGGCGTGCACCGGCAGGTCGGCCAGGATCAGGTCGTTGACCCGCGCCTCGACGTCGGCCAGGACCGACGGCGGCACCGCGCCAGCGGCGGAGAAGTCGAACCGGAAGCGACCGGGGGCGTTCTCCGACCCCGCCTGGGTGGCGGTCTCGCCGAGCGCCTCGCGCATCGCCTTGTGCACCATGTGGGTCGCGGTGTGGGCCCGGCTGATCGAGAGCCGTCGCGAGACGTCGACCACCCCCTGCGCCCGCTCGCCGACGGAGACCTCCCCCTCGAGCACCTTGACCTGGTGCACGATCAGCCCGGTGACCGGGGACTGCACGTCCAGCACCGCCACCCGGGCGCCGTTGCCGAGCTCGATCACGCCCTGGTCGGCGAGCTGGCCGCCGCCCTCGGCGTAGAACGGGGTGCGGTCGAGCACCAGCCCGACCTCGTCGCCGGCCTGCGCCGCCCGCGCGGTCGCCGATCCCGCCACGATCCCGCGGACCACGCCCTCGGAGACCACCTCGTCGTAGCCGGTGAACGTCACCGCGGAGCCGAGCGAGTCGGCGATCTCGCGGAACGCGCCCGCGTCTCCGTGCGCGGACTTCTTCGCGCGCGCGTCGGCCTTCGCCCGCTCGCGCTGCTCCGACATCAGACGCCGGAAGCCCTCCTCGTCGACCGCGAGCCCCTGCTCGGAGGCCATCTCCAGCGTCAGGTCGATCGGGAAGCCGTAGGTGTCGTGCAGGGCGAACGCCCGCTCACCGCTCAGCGTGGTCGCCCCCTGCTTGCGGGCGTCGCCGACGGCGAGGTCGAAGATCTGGGTGCCGGCCCGCAGCGTGGAGCGGAACGCCTCCTCCTCCGCGTAGGCGACGGTGGAGATCCGCGTCCAGTCCTGGTGCAGGTTGGTGTAGGTCTCCCCCATCTTGTCGCGGCTGACCGGGAAGAGCTCGGGGAGCACGCGGTCCTCGCAACCGAGCAGCCGCATCGAGCGGATGACGCGGCGCAGCAGGCGGCGCAGGACGTAGCCGCGGCCCTCGTTGCCCGGGGTCACGCCGTCGCCGATGAGCATCATCGAGGAGCGCACGTGGTCGGCCACGACCCGGAAGCGCACGTCGTCGGGCTCGCTGGCGCCGTAGCGCTTGCCGGTCAGCTCCATCGCCCGCTGGATCACCGGGAACATGACGTCGATCTCGTACATGTTCTCCTTGCCCTGCAGGAGGAACGCGACCCGCTCGAGGCCCATGCCGGTGTCGATGTTCTTGCGGGGCAGCGAGCCCGCGATGTCGAAGTCCTCCTTGGACCGCACCGCGCTCAGCTCGTCCTGCATGAACACCAGGTTCCAGAACTCCAGGTAGCGGTCCTCCGCGGAGAAGTCCCCGTCGGCGCCGTACGCCGGCCCACGGTCGATGAGGATCTCCGAGCACGGGCCACCCGGTCCCGGGACACCCATCGACCAGTAGTTCTCCTTGGGACCCAGCCGCGCGATGCGGTCGTCGGGCAGGCCGGTGATGCGCTTCCACAGCGCCAGCGCCTCGTCGTCGCCGTCGAGGATCGAGGGGTAGAGGCGATCCTCGGGAAAGCCCCAGCCGCCGTCAGCCAGCGGCTTGGTGACCAGGTCCCACGCGGCCTCGATCGCCCCCTCCTTGAAGTAGTCGCCGAAGGAGAAGTTGCCGCACATCTCGAAGAACGTGCCGTGGCGCGTGGTCCTGCCGACGTCCTCGATGTCGGGGGTGCGGACACACTTCTGGACGCTGACCGCCCGCTTGTACGGCGGGGTCTCCTGGCCGAGGAAGTACGGCTTGAACGGCACCATGCCAGCCGGGACGAACAGCAGGTTGGGGTCGTCGGCCAGCAGCGAGGCCGACGGCACGGGGGTGTGGCCGAGCGCCTCGAAGTGCGCGACGAAGCGGCGACGGATCTCCGCAGTGCTGAGGTCGGTGTCCGGCATGTCCGGGGTGGCCTTTCGTGACGTCGAGGCAGACGCGGGCCGGGGCCGGCGTCAGTGGGAGCGAGGAGCGGGCAGCACCCGCACGGTAGCGCTCTCCCCCACCGGGTCGGCGCCCCGCGTCCCCTGGGTGATCGCCTCGGGTCCGGACATGCCTCCAGTGGGCCCCAGGGACAGCTGCTCGCGCAACTCGGTTTGCCGCTCGGTCCGGCCCGCCTGGAACTCCTCGCGCAGCACGCGCGCTCCGGCGAACCAGCCGGTCAGGCGGTCGTGGATGCCGTCGACGGTGAGGGACTCCGCGACCCGCCGGGTGCGGGTGGTCGCCCAGACCCCGGCGGCGCCTCCGGCCACGAACCACAGGGTCCTCACGCGGCGCTCCCCTCGTCCGGGACCGCCTGGAGCCGGTCGGGACGCTGGGCCTTGACCGCGCGGAGGAGCCGCTTGGCCTCGCGCAGCTCCGCCCGACGCAGCCGCCGCGAGCGGCGCCGTGCCACGTGGGCCTCGGCCGCTGCCCGGTCGAGGTGCTCGGGACGCAGGGCCCGGCGGGCGCCGTGCACGGTGGCCAGCAGCGAGACCCCCGCCTCGACCAGCCTGCGGCGGACGGCGGTGCCGTCGTCGAGGCGACCGAGGTGCTCGACCACCCGGTGCTCGATGCCCGGGGCAGCCGGTCGCTGCGGCAGGACGTCGTCGCGCGTGGTGGTGGTCAGCGTCGCCTCGGCCAGCGTGGTGATGACGTACTCGCGGTCGGCGGCGGCGAGCACCGTGCGCGCGCCGGGCGCTCTGCACCTCGGCGGTCAGCTCCTCGACCCGCTCGGCCAGCGCCGCGACCTGCTCACGCGAGTGCCGCAGGCCGTCCTCGAGCTCCCGCCGCCGGGCGGGGGCCCGGCCGCGCGACCGCGCGAGCACGAGCAGCGCGAGCCCCAGCAGGAGGGCGGCACCCACCACGACGAGCAGCACGTCGAGTCGATCCATGCGCGCGACCCTACCCGCCGGCCCGGTCGCTGGGACCACCCTCGGGAGCACCCGGCCCGCCTCGGACCAGCCGCCGCACCCGCTCCCACCGCTCCCTGACCGCCCCCTCGGCGCCGTGCGTGGTCGGCTCGTAGTAGGTCCGGTCCTGGACCACGTCGGGGGCGTACTGCTGGGTGGCGATCGCGAACGGGGCGTCGTGGGCGTACTGGTAGGTCGCCCCGTGGCCGATCTGCTTGGCCCCTGGGTAGTGGGCGTCGCGCAGGTGCGCGGGCACCTGACCGACCTTGCCCGCCCTGACGTCGGCCTCGGCGGCCCCGATCGCCCGGGTCACCGCGTTGGACTTGGGGGCGACCGCGAGGGCGATCACGGCCTGCGCGAGGTTGAGCTTGGCCTCGGGCATGCCGATCAGCTGCACCGCCTGGGCCGCGGCGACCGCGGTGGTCAGCGCCGTCGGGTCGGCCAGCCCGATGTCCTCGCTGGCGAGGATGACCAGCCGCCGCGCGATGAAGCGGGGATCCTCACCGGCCTGCACCATCCGCGCCAGGTAGTGCAGCGCCGCGTCGGCGTCGCTGCCCCGGATCGACTTGATGAAGGCACTGGTGACGTCGTAGTGCTGGTCGCCCTGACGGTCGTAGCGCACGGCTGCGCGGTCGACCGCCCGCTCCGCGGTCTCGACGTCGACGGTCGTGCTGCCCGTGGCGCGCGCAGCGCCGGCGGCCGCCTCGAGGTAGGTCAGACCCCGCCGGGCGTCGCCGCCCGCGAGGCGCACCAGGTGGTCCAGCGCCTCGTCCTCGACCTCGACCTCCCCGCCCAGCCCGCGCTCGTCGGCGACCGCCTGGCGCAGCACCCCCCGGACGTCGTCGTCGGTGAGGGACTCCAGGGTCAGCAGCAGCGAGCGGCTCAGCAGCGGCGAGATCACCGAGAAGAACGGGTTCTCCGTGGTGGCCGCGACCAGGGTGACCCAGCGGTTCTCCACCCCGGGCAGGAGCGCGTCCTGCTGGGCCTTGGAGAACCGGTGCACCTCGTCGACGAACAGCACCGTCTCCTGCCCGGTCCGGACCAGCCGGTTGCGGGCACCGTCGATCGCCGCGCGGACCTCCTTGACCCCGGCCGCGACCGCCGAGACCTCGACGAAGTGCCGGTCGGTCTGCTGGCTGACGATGCTGGCGATCGTGGTCTTGCCGGTGCCCGGCGGCCCCCACAGGATCAGCGACATCGGCTGGTCGGCCTCGACCAGCCGGCGCAGCGGCGAGCCGGCGGCCAGCAGCTGCCGCTGGCCGACGAGCTCGTCGAGGGTGCGTGGCCGCATCCGGACGGCCAGCGGCGCGGACGCGTGGGTGTTGCCGGCGAGCGTCCCGCCCGACCCGGCGACGGGCGCGGCGGGACGGCCGTCGTCGACGTCGAAGAGGCCCTCCACGTGGCCGACCCTACGTCGCGCCGCGCGCGCCGCACCGAGCGGTCAGCTGCCGGCCTTGATCACGTTGCGGACCTCGGCGAAGTGACAGGCCGACGGGTGCGGGTCCGCCGTCGCGGTCGACCAGCGGCGGCTCCTCGGTGGCGCAGACGTCCTCGGCCTTCCAGCAGCGGGTGCGGAACCGGCAGCCCGAGGGCGGGTTGGCCGGCGAGGGCAGGTCGCCGGACAGCACGATCTGGTCCCGCAGGCCGCGCACGGTGGGGTCGGGCACGGGGACCGCCGACAGCAGCGCCTGCGTGTAGGGGTGCGTGGGCCGCTCGTAGAGCGTCTGGTCGTCACCCACCTCCACGATCTTGCCGAGGTACATCACCGCCACCCGGTCCGCGATGTGACGGACCACCGAGAGGTCGTGGGCGACGAAGACGTAGGACAGCCCCAGCTCGTCCTGCAGGCGTTCGAGCAGGTTGATCACCTGGGCCTGCACCGACACGTCGAGGGCGGAGACCGGCTCGTCGCAGATGATGATCTCGGGGCGCAGGGCCAGGGCGCGGGCGATGCCGATGCGCTGGCGCTGGCCGCCGGAGAACTGGTGCGGGTAGCGGTTGTAGTGCTCGGGGTTGAGCCCGACCACCTCGAGCAGGTCCTGGACCTTGCGCTTGCGCTCGCCCTTGGGGGCGGCGTCGGGATGCACCTCGTAGGGCTCCCCCACGATGTCGCCGACGGTCATGCGCGGGTCGAGCGAGGCGTAGGGGTCCTGGAAGATGATCTGCACGTTGCGGCGCACCTCGCGCAGGCGCCGCTCCTTCATCCCGACGAGCTCCTCGCCGTTGAGCAGCACCGACCCCGACGTGGCCTTCTGCAGACCCATCAGCACCCGGCTCAGCGTCGACTTGCCGCACCCGGACTCCCCGACCAGGCCGAGCGTCTCCCCGCGGTGCAGCTGGAGCGAGACCCCGTCGACCGCCTTGACCTGGCCGACGGTGCGCTTGAAGACGATGCCCTGCTGGATCGGGAAGTACTTCTTCACGTCGGTGGCCTCGAGCACCACCTCGCTGGTGCGGGTGTCGCGGTCGCGTGTGTCCTCCTGCGTCACGACTCCAGGACCTCCTCGTAGTAGTGACACGCGCTCTGCCGGGGTGATCCGGCGCCGGGCCCGGACGTCACCGGATCGGCCACGTCGTAGAGGGGCGGCACCTCGCGCTCGCACTTGTCCTTCTTGAAGCCGCAGCGCGGGTGGAAGTTGCAGCCCGACGGGAGCCGGGTGAGGTTGGGCGGCAGGCCGGAGATCGAGGCGAGCTGCTGGCCCTTCATGTCCACGCGCGGGATCGACTCGAGCAGCGCCTTGGTGTAGGGGTGCGCCGGTGCGGAGTAGATCGACATGACGTCGGCGCGCTCGACCACGCGGCCGGCGTACATCACGCAGATCTTGTCGGCGACGTCGGCGACCACGCCCATGTCGTGGGTGATCAGGATCAGGCCCATGTCCCGCTCGTCCTGCATGTCCTTGAGCAGCCGCATGATCTGGGCCTGCACGGTCACGTCGAGTGCCGTGGTCGGCTCGTCGGCGATGAGCACGTCGGGGTCGAGCGCCAGCGCCATCGCGATCATCACGCGCTGGCGCATGCCACCGGAGAACTGGTGGGGGTAGTCGTCGACGCGGTTCTTGGCGTCGGGGATCCCCACCATGTCGAGCAGCCGGGCCGCCTCCTTCTTGGCGTCCCCGCGCGACATGCCGCGGTGCTCGCGGAACAGCTCGCCGAGCTGCCACCCGACGGTGAAGACCGGGTTGAGCGAGCTGAGCGCGTCCTGGAAGACCATGCCGATGCGGTTGGAGCGCACCTTGCGCCGCTTGTCCTCCGGCAGCTTGAGCACGTCGACGCCCTGCAGCAGCACCTCGCCGCCGACGATCTTGCCGGGAGGCGAGTCGAGGATGCCCATGATCGCCTGGGCGGTCACGGACTTGCCGCAGCCGGACTCGCCGAGGATGCCGAGCGTCTGGCCGGCGAGCAGCTCGAAGTCGAGGCCGTTGACCGCATGGGCGACGCCCTCGCGCGTGTGGAAGTCCACCCGCAGGTCGTTGACCTGCAGCAGCGGGGCGGTCGGGTCGAAGTCCACGCCCGGAGATCGGCCTTCTTGTCGTCGCGCGCGGCTTGCTCGGTCGCGATCGTCTCGGTCTGGGTCGACATCAGCGGCCTCTCGGGTCGAGCGCGTCGCGCAGCACGTCGCCGAGCAGGATGAAGCTCAGCACGGTGATGATCAGCGCCGCGCACGGGAAGATCAGCAGGTGCGGGTTGCCCGACACGGCGTAGCCCTGGCCCTGGGCGACCAGGATGCCCCACGAGATCGCCGGGGGCTGCAGCCCGACGCCGAGGAAGGTCAGCGTCGCCTCGGCGGAGACGTAGGTGCCGACGTAGAGCGTCGAGAGCACGATGATCGGCGAGAGCGCGTTGGGCAGGATGTGCTTGCGGATCAGCCAGAGGTTCGCTCGCGCCGAGCGCGCGGGAGGCCTCCACGAAGTCCTGGTCGCGCAGGCTGATCACGGTGCCGCGCACGATGCGCGTCATCGAGGTCCAGCCGAGCGCGACCAGCACGATCGTGACCGAGATGCCGTTCTGCTGCTGCAGCAGCGCCAGGAACACCAGCGCGCCGAGCAGGAACGGCAGGCCCAGGATGATGTCGGTGAAGCGGGAGATCACCGTGTCGGTCCAGCCGCCGAAGAAGCCCGCCAGGATGCCCAGCGTGCCGCCGATGAGCGCGGTCAGCACGGTCACGACGACCGCGATGAAGATCGAGGGCCGCGCGCCGTAGATGATGTGGGTGTACATGTCGCAGCCGAGGATGGTCGAGCCGAAGATGTGTCCGTCGCTCGGTCCCTTGCGGGCGTCGGTGAGCACGCACTTGTCGGGGCTGGCGTTGGTCCACAGCGACGGGAACAGCGCCATCGAGACCACGAGCAGCACGACCAGCAGGCTGACGATGAACACCGGGCTCTTGCGCAGCTGGTGCCAGGCGTCGGCCCACAGGCTGCCGCTGCCGGACTCGACGGGCTCGACGGCGTCGTTGGCCTCGGGCTCGACGGTCTGGACGCTCTCACTCATAGCGGATCCTCGGGTCGAGTACGGCGTAGAGCAGGTCGACGAGCAGCGAGGCGACCAGGAACACCAGCGTCAGCAGCGTCGCGACCGCGATGACCACCGGCGTCTCACCGCCGCGGACCGAGGTGAAGGTCAGGCCGCCGATGCCGGGGATGTTGAAGATGCCCTCGGTGATGAGGGCACCGGCCATGAGCGCCCCGACGTCGATGCCGATGTAGGTCACCACCGGGATCAGGGAGTTGCGCAGCGCGTGGATGCCGACGACGCGGCTCGCTGCAGGCCCTTGGCGCGCGCGGTGCGGACGTAGTCCGAGCGCAGCGTCTCGATCAGCGAGGTGCGGGTCAGCCGGGCGATGAAGCCGAGGGACAGGGCGCCCAGCACGATCGCCGGCACGACCAGGCTCGCCCACGGGTGGTCCGGCCGGTAGGTCACCGAGAACATCGCCTCGACCCAGTCGGGAGCACCCCGGTCACGCACCCAGTTGCCGATGTAGAGCCCGGCGAAGATCTGCATCAGCACGCCGAAGACGAAGACCGGCACCGAGATCAGCAGCACGGTCGAGACGCGGACGAAGTTGTCGACGAAGGAGTCCTTGCGCAGGCCGGCCAGGACGCCGGCGATGATGCCGACGATGGCCTCGAAGATCAGCGCCAGGATGGTCAGGCGGATGGTGATCGGCGCGCGCGCGACCGATCAGGTCGAGCACGGGCTGCCGGTTGAAGTCGGTGCCGAAGTCGCCCTGCGAGGTAGTTGCCCAGCCGGTCGAAGAACATCCCGATGCACGGGTTGCCCTTCTGGCTCCAGGCACGGGTCGTCGAGCCCGAAGGACCGGGTCAGGGTGGCGATCGTGTCCGGCGGCGGCTGGCGGTCACCGAAGAGCGAGCGGATCGGGTTGCCGCTGATCTGGAACGACAGGGTCTGCAGGTAGTGCAGCAGGAACATGGTGCCCAGCAGCACCGGGATGAACTGGAGCAGCCGGCGGATGGTGTAGCGACCCACGCTGGGACCTCCTCACGGGTCTGGGCTCGACGTGCACGGCGAGCGTCGGGCGAGTGTGGACCCGTCAGGGCCCACACTCGCCCGATCGTCTCAGGTCGGTCAGACTACCTCAGCTGGTGACGGTGACCTGCTTCAGCAGCAGCTGGTCGAGCGGGCTGTAGTCCACGTTGTCGACGTTCTGGCTGCTGAGGATGAACGTCTGGCCGAACCACAGCGGGATGACCACCATGTTGTCCAGCACGACGTCCGCGGCGGCCTGGTAGGAGGCGAGACCCTCCTCCACGGTCGGAGCGGCGTTGCCCTCGTGGACGAGCTGGAGGAACTTGTCGTGCTCCGCGCCCTTCCAGTCGCCGTAGTTGGAGCTGCCGGCGCCGTACAGCGGGTCGAGGTAGTTCTCCGGGGACGGGTAGTCCGGGAGCCAGCCGAGACGGTAGGGACCGTCGACCTTGCTGCGGGTGCCCAGCGTGTTGAGGTAGGGCGTGAACGGCTGCGACTTGAACGGAAGTCCACGCCGAGGACCTGCTTCCAGCCCTGGGCCATCGCCTGCACCCACTCCTCGTGGCCGCCGTCGTTGTTGAACCAGATGTTGATCTTGTTGCCCGGCACGCCGCCGGCCTCGTCCCAGAGCTTCTTGGCCTGCTCGGGGTCGTAGTCGCAGTACTGAGCACGCGTCGTCGCGGCCACCCGGGACGAAGCCCGGGATCACGTCCGTGGCGGGGGTGTAGAGGCCGTTGAGGACGTTGTCGATGATCGCCTGACGGTCGATCGCCATCGACAGCGCCTCGCGGATCTTGGCGTTCTCGAACGCATCGATCGTAGAGCGGGAAGCCGAAGTAGGCGAACGAGCCCGCTGTCGGTCTTCAGGATCTGGTCGGGGTACTGCGGCCTCGGCTTGGTTCTGCTGGGTGGCGTCGACCTGGTTGACGATGTCGAGCTCGCCGGACTGGAAGTCGCGGTAGGCGGTCTTGAGGTCGCCGTAGAGCTTGAACGTGATGCTTGTCAGCCTTGCCGTCGGTGCCCTCGTCGGAGTACTTGGCGTAGTGCTTGAGCTCGATCGACTGGTTGTGGTTCCACTTGACGAACTCGTAGGGGCCGTTGCCGATCGGCTTCTCGTTGCAGGCCTTGATGTCGTCCTCGCAGGCCTTCGCCATCGGCGCGAACGCCGGGGTGTAGGACATGACGAGCGGCCACTGCGAGAACGGCTTGGCCAGCTGGACCTCGATGGTGTTGTCGTCGACGGCCTTGACGCCCGACATCTCCTTGGCCTTGGGCTTCTCGCCCTGCAGGTCGTCGTAGCCCTTGACCTTGTTGAAGAAGAAGCCGACCTGGGTGGCGTTGGGGCCGTAGGCGGCGTAGTTCCACGCCCGGACGAACGACTCGGCGTTGACCGGCTCACCGTTGTGGAAGGTGAAGCCGTCCTTGAGCTTGATCGTCCACTTCGCGCCGTCCTCGGAGTCGATCGACTCCGCCATGCCGAGCTGCTGCTCGGTGGTCTCGGGGTCGATCGTCAGCAGGCCGGTCCAGACCAGACCGATGATCTGCGAGCAGCCGGACGAGTAGCAGGCGCTGGTCGGGGCGAACGCCTCCGGCTCGGCCTCCGACACGCTGAAGCTGCCGCCGCTGGCACCCGAACCATGCCTGTACCGCCGCTGTCTGCCGTTGTTGTCGTCCGATGACCCGCCGCCGCAGCTGGCGAGGATCATGGCGGCAGCCACGGGCACGGCAAGCGCCGACAGACGCTTCATTCGCCTCATGGAATGTCCTCCATCATGTGGAAAAATCTTCTCAGGCCCAGGACGTAGGTCACGCCTGCGCGTGGCCCACCTCACCACACCGTGGGGTGCCGTCACGACCGCGGACCGCGTCCCGGGGCAGTCGTGTCCGAACCGTTACGCGCCCTGCACCGGCCCGTGACCGGAGGACCTCACCGGCGCAGGGCCTTCGGCTTGGCGTCCACGCCGGCCTCCGCCCGCTGCTCGGGGCTGATCGGTGCGGGCGCAGCGGTCAGGGGGTCGTAGCCGCCACCGGTCTTCGGGAAGGCGATGACGTCGCGGATCGAGTCGGTGCCGCTGAGCAGCGCGCAGATCCGGTCCCACCCGAAGGCGATGCCGCCGTGCGGCGGGGCGCCGTACTTGAAGGCGGAGAGCAGGAAGCCGAACTTCTCCTCCGCCTCCTCCTCCCCCAGGCCCATGACCGCGAAGACGCGCTTCTGGACGTCCTCGCGGTGGATACGGATCGACCCGCCGCCGATCTCGTTGCCGTTGCAGACGATGTCGTAGGCCCAGGCCAGGGCGTTGCCCGGGTCGGCGTCGAAGGTCTCCAGGTCCTGCGGCGAGGTGAAGGCGTGGTGGACCGCCGTCCAGGCTCCCGACCCGACCGCGACGTCGCCGGCCGCGGTGGCGTCGTCGGCGGGCTCGAACAGCGGTGCGTCGACCACCCAGACGAAGCTCCAGGCCGACTCGTCGACGAGGCCGCAGCGGCGCCCGATCTCCAGGCGCGCGGCGCCCAGGAGCGCGCGGCTGGACTTGACCGGACCCGCGCCGAAGAACACGCAGTCGCCGGGCTCGGCGCCGACGTGCGCGGCGATGCCCGCCCGCTCGGCCTCGGAGAGGTTCTTGGCGACCGGGCCGCCGAGCTCGCCGTCCTCCTGCACCAGGACGTAGGCCAGGCCGCGGGCGCCCCGCTGCTTGGCCCACTCCTGCCACGCGTCGAGCTGCTTGCGCGGCTGGCTCGCGCCGCCGGGCATGACGACCGCGCCGACGTAGGGCGCCTGGAAGACCCGGAACGGGGTGTCGGCGAAGAACTCGGTGCAGTCGACCAGCTCGAGGTCCAGGCGCAGGTCGGGCTTGTCGGAGCCGTAGCGGGCCATCGCGTCGGCGTAGGTCAGCCGCGGGAACGGGGCGGTGACCTCGACCCCGATCAGCGACCAGATGCGGGACAGCAGCGCCTCGGTCAGCTCGATCACGTCGTCCTGCTCGACGAAGGACATCTCGATGTCGAGCTGGGTGAACTCCGGCTGGCGGTCGGCACGGAAGTCCTCGTCGCGGTAGCAGCGCGCGATCTGGAAGTAGCGCTCGAGGCCGCCGACCATGAGCAGCTGCTTGAACAGCTGCGGGCTCTGCGGCAGGGCGTACCAGCTGCCCGGCTGCAGACGGGCCGGGACGAGGAAGTCGCGGGCGCCCTCGGGAGTGGACCGGGTCAGCGTCGGCGTCTCGACCTCGACGAAGCGGCGCTCGTGGAGCACCTCACGGGCGGCGCGGTTGACCTCGCTGCGCAGGCGGATCGCGGCAGCCGGCCCGGACCGGCGCAGGTCGAGGTAGCGGTGCGCCAGGCGCACCTCCTCCCCCACCTCGACGTGCTCGTCGATCGGGAAGGGCAGCGGCGCGGAGGCGCTGAGCACCTCCACCTCGGTGGCGACGACCTCGACGGCACCGGTGGCGAGGTTGGGGTTCTCGTTGCCCTCCTTGCGGGCCACGACCTCGCCGACGACCTTGAGGCAGTACTCGCTGCGCAGCGCGTGCGCGACCTCCTCGTCACGGACGACCACCTGGACCACGCCGCTGGCGTCGCGCAGGTCGAGGAACGCCACGCCGCCGTGGTCACGGCGGCGCGCGACCCAGCCGGCGAGGGTGACCTGCCGGCCGACGTGCTCGGGTCGGAGGGTGCCGGCTTCGTGGGTGCGGATCAACGTGCTGCTCCTTCGGTGGGGATGGTGACGCGCGGCCTCAGGTCGGCCTCGGGTGGGGTCCAGGTGCCGGGATCGGCCCCGACCTGGTCGCCGCTGCGGATGTCCTTGACGGTGTCGGGCTCCCCGTCGGCGCCGGGGAACCAGACGAACGGGATGCCCCGGCGCTCGGCGTACCTGATCTGCTTGCCGAACTTCTGGGGCGCGGCAGCGACCTCGCAGGCCACGCCGCGGGAGCGCAGCCGCTGGGCGAGCGCGTCGCAGGCGGGCCGGGCCTCCTCGTCCGGCAGGGCGACCAGCACGGCGCTCGGCACCTGACGGTCAGCCGCCAGTCCCTCGCGCTGCATCAGGGGGACGAGCAGCCGGGTGACGCCGAGGGAGATCCCGACCCCCGGGTAGGTCGAGCGCCCGTCGCTCGCCAGCGCGTCGTACCGCCCGCCCGAGCAGATCGACCCGAGCCACTCGTAGCCCTCGAGCCGGGTCTCGAAGACGGTGCCGGTGTAGTAGTCCAGTCCGCGGGCGATCTTGAGGTCGGCCACGATCCGCGCCCGGTCCCCGACCAGGTCGCCGCTGCGGCGCACCACCTCGGCCAGCTCCTCGAGCCCCTCGTCGAGCAGCGGGTCGCTGACCCCGAGCGCGCGCACCCGGTCCACGAACGAGGTGTCCGCCGCCGCGATGTCGGCCAGGCCGAGTGCGGCGTCCGCCTGCCCGGGCGTGAGTCCGGCCTCCTCGACCAGGAGAGTGCGCACCTCCGCGGCCGGGAGCTTGTCGAGCTTGTCGACCACCCGCATGACCTCGTCGACGTCGGTGGCACCGATGCCCTGGTAGAAGCCCTGGATCAGCTTGCGGTTGTTGACCTGCAACGTCAGCGCGGGGAGGAAGTCCAGCCGGCCGAGCGCGTCCAGCATGACCCGCGCGACCTCGACGTCGTGGTGGAAGGGCAGGACGTCCCGTCCGACCACGTCGATGTCGGCCTGGGTGAACTCGCGGTAGCGACCCTCCTGCGGCCGCTCCCCCCGCCAGACCTTCTGGATCTGGTAGCGCCGGAAGGGGAACTCCAGGCGGCCCGCGTGCTCCAGGACGAAGCGGGCGAACGGCACCGTGAGGTCGAAGTGGAGACCGAGGCCGGCGTGACCCTCCGGTGAGGTCTCCTGCAGGCGGCGCAGGACGTAGACCTCCTTGGAGGTCTCGCCCTTGCGCAGCAGCTGGTCGAGCGGCTCGACCGCGCGGGTCTCCAGGGGCGCGAAGCCGTGCAGCTCGAAGGTCTCGGCAAGGGTGCGCAGGACCTGCTGCTCGGCGATGCGCTGGGCGGGCAGCAGCTCGGGGAACCCGCTCAGCGCGGTCGGCTTGGCCATGGGCGTGTCTCCTGGGCCGGCCACGGGGGCCGGGGGGATGGGTGGTCGGTGCGGGTGCGGGTGTGGCGTCAGAGGCCGCGGGTCGGCGCCGCGGTGCCGGTGGTGCCCTGCCCCTGACGCACCAGATCGAGGAGGAACGGGTTGGTCGCCCGCTCCCGGCCGATGCTGGTCTGCTCGCCGTGACCCGGCAGCACCACCACGTCGTCAGCCAGCGGCAGCACCTTGGTCGCCAGGCTCCGCAACATCGTCGCATGGTCCCCGCCGGGCAGGTCGGTGCGCCCGATCGACCCCGCGAACAGCAGGTCGCCGGAGAACATGACCTCGCTGACGTCCCCCGCGTCGTAGGGCGTGCGGAAGGTGATCGACCCCGGCGTGTGGCCCGGAGCGTGGTCGACGGCGAACCGCAGCCCGGCCAGCTCGAGCAGCGCCCCGTCGGTGATCTCGCGCACGTCGTCGGGCTCGGCGAACTCGTACCTGCCGCCGAGCAGCATGCCGGCGGTCTCGCGCGACATGCCCGCCATCGGGTCGGAGAGCAGGTGGCGGTCGTCGGGGTGGACGTAGGCGGCGGCGTCGTAGGTGCCGGCCACCGGGGCCACGCACCACATGTGGTCGACGTGGCCGTGGGAGACCAGGACCGCCACGGGCTTCAGGCGGTGCTCACGGACGACCTCGGCGACTCCCTGCGCGGCGTCCTTGCCGGGGTCGACGACGACACACTCGCTCCCGGGCGAGTCGGCGACCACGTAGCAATTGGTGCCCCATGGTCCGGCAGGGAATCCGGCGATGAACACGAGAGGCAGCCTACCGAGCGCCCGGCCGGCGTCCCCACCGAGATTCGACGAGGGGCTCGCGGACTACGATGACCGCGCGGGTCGCGCGGACGGCCCGTGAGGTGTTGACACTCCGCCGGGGCCCGCTCGGGGTCCCGCACCAAGCGCCGGCCCCGGCCGGACGCCGACCGAGGGGAAGCCCCATGACCGAGACCCCGGACACGCCGCCCACGAGCCAGACCGACCCCGAGGCGGTCCCAGAGACCACCGGGGCCACCGGGGCCGACCGAGGTGACCGAGGCGACGGAGGTGACGGAGGCGACGGAGGCCACCGAGCCGACGGCTGCTGCCGAGCCCACGCCCGAGGCGGCTCCTCGCCCGGCCCCCCGACCCGGTCCTCGCCCCGGCCCCCGACCCGGCCCCCGACCCGGTCCGCGCACCGGCCGGGCCCCGGCGGCCTCGGCCCCGGCGCCCTCCTCGCCCGCCGTGCCGCAGGTCCCTGCCTCCGACCCCACGCCGTGGGGCCGCGTCGACGCGGAGGGCAACGTCTTCTGCACCACCCCCGACGGCGAGAAGCACGTCGGGCAGACCCCCGACATGACGCCCGAGGCGGCGCTGGCGTTCTTCGGCCGCAAGTACGACGAGCTGGTCTTCGAGGTCGCGCTCCTCGAGCAGCGGGTGTCCTCGGGCACCGCCGCCCCCGACGACGCCGCGGGCGCGCTCAAGCAGCTGCGCCAGCAGGTCCGGGAGGCCCGCGTGGTCGGCGACCTCGCCGCGCTCGACTCCTCCCTCGCCGGGCTCGACGAGCAGATCAAGGCCGAGCGCGAGAAGCGGAAGGCACGCCGCGCCGAGGAGGTGGCCAAGGCCCGCACCGCCAAGGAGCGCATCGTCAGCGAGGCCGAGCGGATCTCCGCCGGCACCGACTGGCGCCACGGCGCCGACAAGCTCCGCACGCTCTTCGAGGAGTGGAAGGCCCTCCCCCGGCTCGACAAGCCCAGCGACGACGAGCTGTGGAAGCGCTACTCCGCCGCGCGGACGTCCTACACCCGACGCCGCAAGGCGCACTACGCCGAGCAGTCCGAGAAGCGCGAGGCCGCCAAGGTGGTCAAGCTGCGGCTGGTCAAGCAGGCCGAGTCGCTGTCGTCCTCCACCGACTGGGGCCCGACCGCCGGGGCCTACCGCGACCTGATGCAGCAGTGGAAGGCCGCAGGTCCCGCGCCCCGCGCCGACGACGAGCAGCTCTGGCAGCGCTTCCGCGCGGCGCAGGACACCTTCTTCAACGCCCGCGACGAGGTGAACCGAGCCACCGACGCGGAGTACGCCGGCAACGCCGAGGTGAAGGAGAAGCTGCTCGTCGAGGCCGAGGCGCTCCTGCCGGTCACCGACCTGCAGGCGGCCAAGACCGCGTTCCGCGACATCGCCGACCGCTGGGACGCCGCGGGCAAGGTGCCCCGCGACCGGGTCAAGGAGCTCGAGGGGCGCATGCGCAAGGTCGAGCAGGCCATCCGCGGCGTCGAGGACGCCCAGTGGAAGCGCTCCAACCCCGAGGCCCGGGCGCGCGCGGCCGACACCGTGGCCCAGCTCGAGGCCTCGATCGCGGACCTGCGCTCGCAGGCCGACAAGGCCCGCGCCGCCGGAAACGACAAGTTGGCGGCCGAGCACGAGTCGGCCGCCGAGGCGCGCACCGCGTGGCTCGACCAGGCCCGCAAGGCGCTGGAGGAGTTCAGCCAGTGATGCGGTTGGCGTCGAAGACGCCTTCCACGTGACGCACCGCCCGCAGCACGTGACCCAGGTGCTTGGGGTCGGCCATCTCGAAGGTGAACCGGGTCCGCGCCACGCGGTCGCGACCCGTGGTCAGCGACGCCGACAAGATGTTGACGTGCATGTCGGAGAGCACCTTGGTGACGTCCGAGAGCAGCCGCGCTCGGTCGAGGGCGTCGACCTGGATGTTGACCAGGAACATCGACTGGGCGGTCGGCGCCCACTCCACCTCCACCAGCCGCTCGGGGTGACTGGTCAGGTCCGAGGCGTTGGTGCAGTCCGGCCGGTGCACCGAGACGCCTGAGCCCCGGGTCACGAAGCCGATGATCTCGTCACCCGGCACCGGGGTGCAGCACTTGGAGACCTTGACCCAGACGTCGCTGAGCCCCTTGACCACCACGCCGGCATCGCCCGCCGGCCGGCCGACCCGCGGCGGCTGGGTGATCGTGACGCTCTCGGCGAGGTCCTCGGCGGCGCCGAGCTCGCCGCCGAACAGGTCCAGGAGGCGGTGGACCACGTGCTGGGCACCGATCGTGCCCTCCCCCACCGCGGCGTAGAGGGCCGAGACGTCGGCCAGGCGGAGGTCGGCGGCGACCGCACTGAGGCTGTCGTGGGTCATCAGCCGCTTGAGGGCCACACCCTCCTTGCGCATCAGCCGCGCGATCTGCTCCTTGCCGCGCTCGGCCGCCTCCTCCCGGCGCTCCTTGAGGAACCACTGCCGGATCTTGCCGCGCGCCCGCGGCGACTTGACGTAGGTCAGCCAGTCGCGGCTCGGGCCGGCCCCGTCGGACTTGGAGGTGAACACCTCGACCACGTCGCCGTTGTCCAGGCGCGACTCCAGCGGCACGAGCCGGCCGTTGACCCGCGCGCCGATGGCCCGGTGGCCGACCTCGGTGTGGATGGCGTAGGCGAAGTCGACCGGCGTGGAGTCGGCGGGCAGCGCGATCACGTCGCCGGCGGGGGTGAAGACGTAGACCTCGGTGGAGTTGATCTCGAACCGCAGCGACTCCAGGAACTCGTCGGGGTCGACGGTGTCCTGCTGCCAGTCGATGAGCTGGCGCACCCAGGCCATGTCGCCGCCCTCACCGGCCCGCCGGTCGGTGTCGTGGCCCTGGCGCACGCCCTCCTTGTACTTCCAGTGCGCCGCGACGCCGTACTCCGCGCGGCGGTGCATCGCGTGGGTGCGGATCTGCAGCTCCACCGGCTTGCCGCCCGGACCGATCACGGTCGTGTGCAGGGACTGGTACATGTTGAACTTCGGCATCGCCACGAAGTCCTTGAACCGCCCCGGCACGGGGTTCCACCGCGCGTGGATGGCGCCGAGGGCGGCGTAGCAGTCGCGGTCGTCGTCGACCAGGATGCGGATCCCGATCAGGTCGTAGATGTCGGAGAACTCCCGGCCCCGCACGATCATCTTCTGGTAGATCGAGTAGTAGTGCTTGGGCCGCCCCGTCACCGTCGCCCTGACCCGGGAGGCCCGCAGGTCCTGCTCGACCAGCTCGATCACCGTGCGCAGGTAGCTGTTGCGCGAAGGGGCACGCTCGGCGACCAGCCGCACGATCTCGTCGTACATCTTGGGGTGCAGGGTCGCGAACGCGAGGTCCTCCAGCTCCCACTTGATCGTGTTCATGCCGAGCCGGTGGGCCAGCGGCGCGAAGATCTCCAGGGTCTCCTTGGCCTTGCGCACCTGGCTGGACTGCTTGGTGTAGCGCAGCGTGCGCATGTTGTGCAGCCGGTCGGCGAGCTTGATCACGAGCACGCGGATGTCGCGGCTCATCGCCACGATCATCTTGCGGATGGTCTCGGCCTGCGCGGACTCGCCGTACTTGACCTTGTCGAGCTTGGTGACGCCGTCGACGAGCTGGGCGACCTCCTCACCGAAGTCCCGGCGCAGCTCGTCGAGGGTGTAGTCGGTGTCCTCGACGGTGTCGTGGAGCAGGGAGGCGACCAGCGTCGGCTCGGTCATGCCCAGCTCGGCGAGGATCACCGTCACCGCGAGCGGGTGGGTGATGTAGGGCTCGCCGCTGTGGCGCAGCTGGTGGCGGTGGGCGTGCTCGGCGACCTTGTAGGCGCGCTCGAGCAGGGCGAGGTCGGCCTTGGGGTGGTTGGCGCGGACGGCGCGGAACAGCGGCTCGAGCACCGGCGAGTTGGACTGGCCGCGACCGCCGATGCGGGCCAGGCGGGTGCGCATGCGCCCGGCCTGGGCGGCCGGCGTCGAGATCTCCGGGACGTCGGGGGCCTCGCGGGCGGCGGCGGGCTCGGCGGGCTCGGCGGGCTCGGCGGGGCGTGAGGCAGCAGCGGACGTCGACAGCCGCTCCTCGCTCACCGCCTGCTCCCTTCCTGCTCCCGCCCAGTCTAGGCAGCGGGCCCGCGGGCGGGACCAGCGAGCGTCACACGGTGTAGAGCGAGTGCAGCGCGGTGGCGCCCAGGGCCTCCCGGCCGGGCAGGAAGGAGAGGTCCATCAGCACCGAGACGGCGACCACCTCGCCGCCCGCGGCCTCCACCATCTGCTTGGTGGCGTTGACCGTGCCACCGGTGGCCAGGACGTCGTCGACCACGAGGACCCGGTCGCCGGGCGAGACCGCGTCCCGGTGCATCTCGAGCGTGGCCTCGCCGTACTCCAGGGCGTAGGAGACCGAGTGGGTCGGGCCGGGCAGCTTGCCGGACTTGCGGACCGGGACGAAGCCGGTGCCGAGCCGCAGGGCTACCGGCGCGGCGAGGATGAAGCCCCGGGCCTCGATGCCGAGGACCTTGTCGACCCTGCTCCCCCCGACCTCGTCCAGCGCGATCGCGGCGAGGCCGTGGACGACGGCGGTGAAGCCGTCGTGGTCGGCCAGCAGCGGCGAGATGTCCTTGAACACGATCCCCGGCTTGGGGAAGTCCTCCACGTCGCGGATCAGCCCCTCGATCCGCTCGTGCAGCTCCTGGGCCGCGCTCACCGCTTGCCGCGCTGGGAGCGGGGCTTGCGCGTCGGCTGCGGGCGGCCCGCCGCGGACGTCTCGCCCAGCGGGATCGAGCGACCCTCGGTGGACCGCTCACCCGCGGAGTAGCGGCCCGGCGCCCCTCCCCGCACCGGACGGCTGCCGCCGCGTGGTCCCTCGTCGTCCTCGTCGAGGCCGTCGGACCCCGCCGGGCCGTCCGGACCGGGGTCGAGGTACTCCGGCATGTCGTCGGAGTACGCCGGCACCGACGCGTAGCGGTCGACCTCGCGACGGCTGCGGTGCTTGCGGGCGCGGGCGTCACCGGCCCTGACGCCGGACTCGCGCTCCTTGAGCTGCACCAGCAGCGGCGTGGCGATGAAGATCGAGGAGTAGGCACCGGCCGCCATGCCGACGAACAACGCCAGCGCCAGGTCCTTGAGCGCGCCGGAGCCGAGGTAGACCGCGCCCACGTAGAGCAGCGCCCCGACGGGCAGCAGGGCCACGATCGAGGTGTTGATCGACCGCACCAGGGTCTGGTTGACCGCGAGGTTGGCGGCCTCGGCGTAGGTCTGGTGGGTGCGCTTGCTGGCCGCGACGTTCTCCCGCACCTTGTCGAAGACCACCACGGTGTCGTAGAGCGAGAAGCCGAGGATGGTCAGGATGCCGGTGACGGTCGCCGGGGTGACCTCGAAGCCCGAGAGCGCGTAGACACCGATCGTGATGACCAGGTCGTGGGCCAGCGCGACGATCGCGGCGACCGACATCTTCCACTCCCGGAAGTAGCCCCAGATCAGCAGGATGACCAGCCCGATGAACACCACGAGGCCCAGCAGGGCGCGCTGCGCCACCGACCGGCCCCACGACGGTCCGATGACGTCCTGGCTGATGTCGTCGGCCTGGACCCCGGCCGTCCTCTGGATGATCGAGGCGACCTGGTCGGCCTGGTCGTTGGTCAGCGGCTTGGTCTGGATGCGGATGTTGTCGGAGCCGGAGGTGTTGACGTAGGGCGCCGAGGCCTCGGGGATGTCCGAGCCCGCGACGGCCTCGCGGAGGTCCCCGACCGCGCTCTGGGTGGCGTTGCCGTTGCCCATCGCGACGCGGTACTCCACCCCGCCCTCGAACTCGATGCCCATGTTGAGCTTGACCACCGTCAGGCCCAGCACCGCCACCACGACGATGACGCCCGACATGGCGTACCAGAGCATCCTGCGACCGACGAAGTCGATCGAGATCGTGCCGTCGTACAGGTCGTGGCCGAAGCGGGACAGCTTGCTCATCGGGCACCTCCGGTGGTCGCCGCCGTGCGGATCGGGGCCCGCCTGCGGCCGACGTGTTCGGCAGACAGCCCGGACATCGGGTGGCCGCTGCGGAAGAGCTTGAAGGTGGCCAGCCAGGTGACCATCGGCTTGGTGAACCAGAAGAAGACGATCAGGTCGATCACGGTGCTGATGCCGAGGGCGAACGCGAAGCCCTTCACCACGCCGATGGCGAAGATGTAGAGCACCACGGCCGCCAGCAGGGACACCGCGTCGGCAGCCAGGCAGGTCGCTCGCGCCCGGACCCAGGCGGCCTCGACCGCCACCCGCAGCGTCTTGCCCTCGCGCAGCTCGTCGCGCAGGCGCTCGAAGTAGACGATGAAGGAGTCGGCGGTGATGCCGACCGCGACGATCAGGCCGGCGATGCCGGGCAGCGTCAGGGTGAAGCCGGCCTGCTCGCTGAGGAAGATGACCGCGGCATAGGTGATCGCCGCGGCGACGCCCAGGGAGGTCACCACCACGACTCCGAGCGCGCGGTAGTAGAGCATGCAGTAGACGATCACCAGCAGCAGCCCGACCGCGCCGGCGAGGAGCCCAGCGTTGAGCTGGTCGGCGGCCAGGGTGGGTCCCTCCACCGTCTCCAGCGGGACGTCGAACTTCAGCGGCAGGGCGCCGTACTTGAGCGAGTTGGCCAGCGACTGCGCCTCGGACTGCTTGAAGTTGCCGGTGATCTGGGCGCTGCCGTTGGTGATCGGGGTGTTGACCTGCGGGGCGGACAGCACCACGCCGTCGAGCACGATGGCGAACAGCTCGCCGGTGCCGGCCATCGAGGTGGTGACGTCGGCGAAGGTCTTGCTGGCCTTGCCGTTGAAGTCGAGGGTCACCGCGTAGTTCACGTCGTTGGGCGGGATGCCGTAGTCGGCGCCGTCGAGCTGCGTGCCCTCGATGATGGCCGGCGAGAGGAGGTACTTGTTGCCGTCCTTGTCGCAGGTCAGCAACGGCTTGGCCGGGTTGTCGTCGACCTTCGTCTCCGAGGAGCAGGTGAAGTCCTGGAACGCGGCCAGCGACTCGGCGTCGGGGTTGCGCATCCAGGCCAGCTGCGCCTGCACCGAGCTCTTGTCGGTCGGCACCGGAGCCGCGGAGGGCTGGGGCGCGGACGGCTTGGGCGACGGGGACGGCTTGGGCGCCAGCGCCGCGGCGCGGCCGGCCGGGCTGGAGGACGGCTCGGACGTCGCCTGGGCCGAGGCCTTCGGCGAGGGCGTGACCGTCGCCTTGGGGGCGCCGCTCGGCGCCGGGCTCATCGGCGCGCCGCTGGGGCTAGCGCCGGGCTCGGGCAGCGGCTGCCCGGCAGCGCTGGCGGCCACCAGCCGGAAGCGCAGCTGAGCCTGCTGCTTGACCGTGTTGACCAGGTCCTTGCGCTCCTTGCCGGGGATCTCGACCACGATCTGGTCGTCGCCCTGGACGGCGACCTCGGACTCCGAGACGCCGGAGGCGTTGACCCGGCTGTCGATGATGTCCGCGGCCTCCTTGATCTTCTCCGGGGTGATCGCCTCACCCGTCGCGGTCGAGGCCGTCAGGGTGATGCGGGTGCCGCCCTGCAGGTCCAGACCGAGCTTGGGCTTCCACACCCCGTTGAACGCCAGCCCGACGTACATCAGGACTATCGCGAGGAGGAAGAGGACGAGGGTGCGGCCCGGTCGCGAGCGCTGCGCAGCCATCAGTTGCTCCGGTGGTCGTCGGTGGGGTCGACCGGGTCGCCGGGGTCGCCGGGATCGGTCGGGTCGGTCGGGTCGGTCGGGTCGGTCACCACGCGCAGCACCGCGCCGCGGGCGATCTTCATCTCGACGCCGGTGGCGACCTCGAGCATCAGGCAGTCACCGGCGGCCGGGTCGTCGAACTCGGCCGTCACCCGGCCGAAGAAGCCCGCGTTGGTCATCACCTCGTCCCCGACGCGGACCGCGCGCTGGGTCTCCAGCACCTGCATCTGCCGCTTGCGCTGCGGCCGGATGAGGAGGAGCCAGAAGGCCGCGGCCAACAGGACCAACCAGAGCACTTGGACGGCTCCGTCCACGGGGTGTCCTTCCAGGGTCGACGTGCACGCCTCGCGTGCGGGAGGGCATGACGAAGGGGCCCCCCTCGTCGCGCCAAGGGGAGAGTCTAGCCCTCGAGGTCGAGCGTCATCTGGGGCTCTGCCCGGCGCGGCGGGACGAGTCCCAGGTGCGTCCAGGCGGCTGCGGTGGCCACCCGGCCGCGGGGGGTGCGGGCGAGGAAGCCGGAGCGCACGAGGAACGGCTCGGCCACCTCCTCGACGGTCTCGCGCTCCTCACCCACGGCCACCGCCAGCGTGGAGAGCCCGACCGGTCCGCCGTCGAAGCGGCGGCACAGGGCGTCGAGGACGGCGCGGTCGAGCCGGTCCAGTCCGGAGCGGTCGACCTCGTAGAGGTCGAGCGCGGCACGGGCCACGTCGCGGGTGCCCACGCCGTCGGCGCGGACCTGGGCGTAGTCGCGCACGCGCCGCAGCAGGCGGTTGGCGATGCGCGGGGTGCCCCGGCTGCGGGAGGCGATCTCGGCACAGCCGTCGTCGTCGACGTGGGCCTCGAGCAGCCCTGCGCTGCGGCGGATGATGCGCTCGAGCTCGGCCGGCTCGTAGAACTCGAGGTGAGCGGTGAAGCCGAACCGGTCTCGCAGCGGCCCGGGCAGCAGACCGGCGCGGGTGGTGGCGCCGACCAGCGTGAACGGCGGCAGCTCGAGCGGGATCGCGGTCGCGCCCGGCCCCTTGCCCACGATGACGTCGACCCGGAAGTCCTCCATCGCCATGTAGAGCATCTCCTCCGCGGGTCTGGCCATGCGGTGGATCTCGTCGACGAACAGGACGTCACCCTCGTTCATCCCCGACAGGATCGCGGCGAGGTCGCCGGCGTGGGTGATCGCGGGGCCGCTGGTGACCCGGAGGGGGACGGTCATCTCGGCGGCGATGATCATCGCCAGCGTGGTCTTGCCGAGGCCGGGCGGCCCGCTGAGCAGCACGTGGTCGGGAGCGCATCCGCGGCGGCGGGCGGCGTGGAGCATCAGCGAGAGCTGCTCGCGGACCCGCTCCTGCCCGACCAGCTCCTCGAGCGTGCGGGGGCGCAGCGCGGCCTCCACGGCCCGCTCGTCGCCGGAGGCCTCGGCGTCGACCAGCGCCCGGCCCTCGAGGTAGGCCAGCTCGGCGGCGCTCAGCTGGTCGTCGAGGTCGTCGAGGTCGTCGGGGGCGTTCACGAGCGGCTCAGCGTGCGGAGGGCCGCGCGCAGCAGCGCCGCGACGTCGGGGCTCGGTCCGGCGTCCTCGGCCACGGTCTCCACCGCGCGCTCGGCCTCCTTGGCCGACCAGCCGAGCCCGACGAGGCCGTCGCGCACCTGGGCGCGCCAGGCCGGCTCGGCCTGGGCGGGCACGACCGCCGGGGACGCGGCCGTGCCGCTCGGCGCGCCGATGCGGTCCTTGAGCTCGAGGATGATCCGCTGGGCCCCCTTCTGGCCGATGCCGGGCACCCGGGTGAGCGCCCGGACGTCCTCGCCGAGGACGGCCCGGCGCAGGTCGTCGGGCGGCAGGACCGCGAGCATGGCCTGGGCGAGCTTGGGACCGACGCCCGAGGCGGTCTGGAGCAGCTCGAACAGCGCGCGCTCGTCCTCGTCGAGGAAGCCGAACAGGGTCAGCGAGTCCTCGCGCACCACCATGCTGGTCGGCAGCGTGGCCTCGCCTCCGGTGCGCAGCGTGGCGATGGTCCCGGGGGTGCAGTTCAGCTCGAGCCCGACGCCCCCGAGGTCGACGACGACGGAGGTCAGGCCGAGCTGGGCGACGCGTCCACGGACGAAGGCGATCATCGGGCGGCTCCTCGGGCGCTCGGCGGCGGGGACTGGAGGGCGGCGGCGAGGCGGCGCTGGGCCCCTCCCCGCCAGACGTGGCAGATGGCCAGGGCGAGGGCGTCGGCGGCGTCGGCCGGTCTCGGCGCCTCGGTCAGTCGCAGCAGCCGCGTCACCATGGCGCCGACCTGCGCCTTGTCGGCCCGCCCGTTGCCGGTCACCGACGCCTTGACCTCGCTGGGGGTGTGCAGGGCGACCGGGATGCCGCGACGCGCGGCGGCGACCATCGCGACGCCGCTGACCTGGGCGGTGCCCATGACGGTGCGGACGTTGTGCTGGCTGAAGACGCGCTCGACGGCCACCACGTCGGGGGCGTGACGCTCGATCCAGCGCTCGATCTCGGCGTCGACGATGCGCAGCCGCTCGGCGACGTCGAGGTCCGGCGAGCTGCGGCAGACGCCGACCTCGACCAGGGAGAGGGCCCGGCCCGGCGACCCGTCGACGACGCCGAGGCCACAGCGCGTCAGGCCGGGGTCGATCCCGAGCACCCGCATGCGTCCTCCTGGCGGCTGGCGTCCGAACATGTGTTCGTACGACGCTAGCCGAGCGGGGCCGTCCCGGAGGGACGGCACGCCGGGCGGTCAGGCGTCGAGCGCCTCGAGCACGTCGTCGGGGATGTCGAAGTTGCCGTAGACGTTCTGCACGTCGTCGAGGTCCTCCAGCGCCTCGACCAGGCGCATCACCTTGCCGGCACCGTCGGCGTCGACGGTCACCTCCATCGAGGGCACCCACTGGGCCTCGGCGGAGTCGTAGTCGAGCCCGGCCTCCTGGACCGCGGTGCGGACGGTGAGCAGGTCGGTGGCCTCGCTGAGCACCTCGAAGGAGTCACCGAGGTCGTTGACCTCCTCGGCGCCGGCCTCGAGCGTGGCCTCGAGGACGTCGTCCTCGGAGATCTCGCGGTCGCCCTGCGACTTGGGCAGCACGACCACTCCCTTGCGCGTGAACAGGTAGGCGACCGACCCGGGGTCGGCCAGCGTGCCGCCGTTGCGCGAGGTCGCCGTGCGGACCTCCATCGCGGCCCGGTTGCGGTTGTCGGTGAGGCACTCGATCAGCAGCGCGACGCCGCCGGGGCCGTAGCCCTCGTACATGATCGTCTGGTACTCGGCCCCGCCCGCCTCGGCGCCGGAGCCGCGCTTGACCGCCCGGTCGATGTTGTCGTTGGGGACCGAGGACTTCTTGGCCTTCTGGATCGCGTCGTAGAGCGTCGGGTTGCCGGCCGGGTCGCCGCCGCCCATCCGGGCCGCGACCTCGATGTTCTTGATCAGCTTGGCGAACAGCTTGCCTCGCCGAGCGTCGATCACGGCCTTCTTGTGCTTGGTGGTCGCCCACTTGGAGTGCCCGGACATGCCCCTGCTTCCGTCGCGTCGTTCGTGCGTCTCGTGCGGTCCGCGGTGCAGCGGCCCTGCTCTGGCTCAGGCGTGCTCGCGGACCAGCGAGACGAAGTACTCGTGGATCCGCGGGTCGCCGGTGACCTCGGGGTGGAACGAGGTCGCCATCAGGTGACCCTGGCGGACCCCGACGATCCTACCCGCGGCCGGCCCGCTCGCCACGGACGCGACCACCTCGACCCGGTGGCCGACCTTCTCCACCCACGGTGCCCGGATGAACACCGCGTGGAAGGGGCGGTGGGCCGGGAGGTGGGCGACCTCGAGGTCGGCCTCGAAGGAGTCCACCTGGCGGCCGAAGGCGTTGCGGCGCACCACGACGTCCAGGCCCCCGATGGTCTCCTGCCCGGCCACGCCGTCCTCGATGCGGTCGGCGAGCAGGATCATCCCGGCGCAGGTGCCGAACATCGGCAGTCCCTCGCGGGCCCTCTCGCGCAGCGGGTCGAGGAGGTCGAAGGTGCGGGACAGCTTGACCATGGTGGTCGACTCCCCGCCGGGCAGCACGAGCCCGTCGACCTCGGCGAGCTCGCGCGGGCGGCGTACGGCGACCGCGCCGACCCCGGACGCGGTGAGCATCGCGAGGTGCTCGCGGACGTCGCCCTGGAGGGCGAGGACGCCGATGCGGGGCGTGGAGCCGGACATTCCGCCAGCCTAGGGACTCACACCACGACCAGCCGCACCGAGGGGTGCACGGCCAGCAGGTCGTCGGGGTCCGAGGTCAGCACGGTCAGGTCGTGGAGCAGCGCGTGCAGCACGACGTGCACGTCGACCACGTCCGCCCGGCCCGACAGCCCGGCGAGGTGGCCGACCGCACGAGCCGTCTCGGCGTCGTATGCCGGGACGTGGAGCTCCTCGCTGGAGAGGAGCGCCGCCAGCCTCGCCTGACGGGCTCCCCCGCGCCAGACCTGGGCGAGCACCTCGGGAACGACGTGCACGTTCGCCCCCGTCGCCCGGGACTCGTCGACCACGGTGAGCACCCACCGGTTGCCTCGTTCGACGGCGATCAGGGCCCCGGCGTCCAGACAGAGTCCGGTCACAGGCGTCGCTCGGCGGGGGGCGTCAGGTCGCCCTCCCGCAAGGCCGTGGCCGCCCAGGCGCGCTCGGCGTCGGTGATCGGACCGAGCTCGGCCTCCTGCTCGGCGACCCAGTCGGCCAGGGTCCGCCGCCGGCCCTTCTCGCGCAGCGCCTCGGCGACGTACGCCGACACCGACGCCGCCCTGCCGGTTTCCACCGCCGCGCGCGCCTGCTCGACGAGCTCGTCGGGCAGGCTGACGGCGATCTTGACGGTCATACCAGGATCATACTTCGACCTCATCCGGTCACCCTTCGTCCGGATGCCTCGACGCCGCACAGGGTCCGAGCGAAGCCGCCGACCCGGTGGCCGAGCGCGACGATGTCCGCAGGGCCGCGGCCCTCTGTCACCATCCGGAGGACGAGGTCGAGCGACACACCGGGACGCTGCAGTGCCGCTGCGACGGCAGGCCACGGGTCGTGCAGGACGGCCCCGCGTGGCTGCCACAGACGCCCGTCCATCGCCGCGATGACCAGCTCGACGCACGCCTCGCTCAGGAGGTCCGTCGTCCCGGGGGTGTCCTCGTCCGACATGCGCCTGAGCCGTTGCTCCGCCTGCGCCTCCCAGGCGCCGTAGGCCACGTCCTCCCACAGGCGATCCGGAAGGTCCGTGAGGAGGCCGGACGGCCGAGTCGGCTGTGCCTCCACGCGACGCCTCGGACCCAGGATCCCTTCGGCTCCGTCGGCGATCGCTGTGACCCACGAGTCCGGACGTCGAGCCACTGCCGTGGCCACGGCTTCGGGCACGGCCAGTGGTGGGCCCTCGAACAGGACCTGGGCGCCGCAGGTCACGCGCCGTCCGATCACGTGGTCGCCCGGGTGGAGGGTCGCCGCAGTGCCGAGGTTGAGGGTCTGGACCTCCTCCTCGGTGCCGAGCTGGAGCCAGGTGATCGTGGCAGGGCTGTCGCGGAGGAGTCGGAAGGCGCCGAGGCCGGCGTCGCACCAGGATGCGACGTCGATCGCCCGGCCCAGGACGTCGGGTGCCACGGCGGGGAGGAGCTTCCGCAGGCCTCCGTGGGTGTAGAGGTAGGACTGCGCGAACACCCAGTCGTGCTCGATCAGTCGGCTCTGCGCCTCCATGTCGTCGGATGATCGCCCTCCGCCGGCCGGGTCGACCGACAGACCTGCTCGGTCGGCGTCGGCGAGCGCCGCTCGCAACCTGTCGGCGTCCGGGTGCCCCACCCCGTCGAGCGCCTGGGCCCTCACCCAGCGCGCCCACGCCCACGGTGGGAGCCGGGGACCGAACGCGTCGATCTCGAGGAGCCGCATGATGCGCCCCCGCGTCCACCTCGCTCTCCCGTCCTGGGTGAAGGCGGTGTCGAGGACCAGCTCCAGCGCACCGACGACGTCGCCGGCCCGCTCCAGGCCGTTGACCCGTTGGAGGAGCTCGATGTCCGGAGCGACGCCGGGGAGGCGTAGCGACGTGGCTGAGCGGCGGGGGTCGCCGGAGCGGCGCTCGCGTCGATGGTGGGACCTCTTGCGGCTGCGTGACTTCGGCATGCCCGCATGGCACCAGCGAGCGGGGACGGCGAACGGCCCCTCCTCCCGCGCTGGGGAGAAGGGGCCGCTCGGTCAGGTTGTGGAGGGGAGGCGGCTCACCAGCCGCGCTCGGCGAGCCGGTGCGGCTGGGGGATGTCCTCGACGTTGATGCCGACCATGGCCTCGCCCAGGCCGCGGGAGACCTTGGCGACCACGTCGGGGTCGTCGTAGAACGTGGTGGCCTTGACGATCGCCTCGGCGCGCTGCTGCGGGTTGCCGGACTTGAAGATGCCGGAGCCGACGAAGACGCCCTCGGCGCCGAGCTGCATCATCATGGCCGCGTCGGCGGGGGTCGCGATGCCGCCGGCGGTGAACAGCACGACGGGCAGCTTGCCGGCCTCGGCGACCTCCTTGACCAGGGAGTACGGCGCCTGGAGGTTCTTGGCGGCGACGAACAGCTCGTCGGTCTCGAGACCCTGCAGGCGGCGGATCTCGCGGCGGATCGTGCGCATGTGGGTCACCGCGTTGGACACGTCGCCGGTGCCGGCCTCGCCCTTGGAGCGGATCATCGCGGCGCCCTCGGTGATGCGGCGCAGCGCCTCGCCGAGGTTGGTCGCCCCGCACACGAAGGGGACGGTGAAGGCCCACTTGTCGATGTGGTTCTCGTAGTCGGCGGGGGTGAGGACCTCCGACTCGTCGATGTAGTCGACGCCCAGGCTCTGCAGCACCTGCGCCTCGGCGAAGTGGCCGATGCGGGCCTTGGCCATGACGGGGATCGAGACGGCCTCGATGATGCCGTCGACCATGTCGGGGTCGCTCATGCGGGAGACGCCGCCCTGGGCGCGGATGTCGGCGGGCACGCGCTCCAGCGCCATGACGGCGACGGCGCCCGCGTCCTCGGCGATCTTGGCCTGCTCGGGGGTGACCACGTCCATGATCACGCCACCCTTGAGCATCTCGGCCATGCCGCGCTTCACGCCCTCGGTGCCCCGCTGGGGACCGGTCGGGCTGGTGGCGTCGGTGGTGCTCGTCTGGTCAGTCACAGGGTCACTCGGCATTCGCATCGGGGTCGTGGGGGAGGTCCGGAGACCGCCTCCCATTCTACTTCCGCGCCCCGGATGACCGAAATCAGCGACCGCGCAGCGTGCGGGCGTAGACGTCCACGATGCGGGGGGTCACCACGCTCCAGTCGAGCTGGCGGGCGGCGGTGCGGCCGCTGCGCCCCAGGGAGGTACGGCGAGCCGGGTCCGCGAGCAGCCCGGCCAGTGCCGCCGCCAGGTCCCGGGGACTCCCCGCGGGCACGAGCACCCCGTGGCGGCCACCGCCGAGCAGCGCCCGGAAGGCGGGGAGGTCGGAGGCCACGACCGGTGCACCGGCGGCCATCGCCTCGGCGACGACGATCCCGAAGCTCTCGCCGCCGAGGTGCGGGGCGACCACGACGTCGGCGGACCGCAGGAGCGCGGCCTTGGTGGCCTCGTCGACCGGCCCACGGACGTCGAGGTGGGAGGCGAGGGAGGCCGGGACGGGCCCGGCCTGCCCGGGGCCGGCGACGACGAGCCGCGCGTCCGGGTGCTGCTCGAGGACCGCGGGGAGGGCGCGCAGGGCGACGGCGAGGCCCTTGCGTGGCTCGTCGACGCGGCCGAGGAACAGCACGGTCGGCCGGGAGCCGTGGTCACGGCTGCCGTCGAAGCGGTCCACGTCGAGGGCGTTGGGGATCACCTCCACGGGGGCGTCGCTGTAGCGGGCCAGGGTGTGGGCGGCGACGGCGGAGACGGCGATGTGCGCGTCGATCCTGCGGCTGCGGCGGGCGACGGTCGCCGCGCCCGCACGCATCGCCAGGGCCCGGTCCTGGGCGGTGTGGACGGTCGCCACCAGCGGCACCGGCGGGACCCGGGCGACGCCGGCGGCCCCCAGGGCGTGCCAGGTGACGCTGGGGGTCACCGGCTCGTGCAGGTGGAGCAGGTCGAAGCGGCCGCCGCGCAACCAGGCGTGCGTGCTGCGTGCGGTCTGGGGACCCAGGTCGAGCCGCGCCACGGAGCCGTTCCAGCGGACCGGCAGGTCCTGGCCCGTCGTCGTCACCCACTCCGGGTGCTGCCCGGTGTTGCGGCGTCCCGGCGCCAGCACCTCCACGTGGTGGCCGAGCCGGTGCAGCGACCCCGCCAGGCCGAGGACCTGCGCCTGCACTCCCCCGCGGGCGTCCAGGGAGTAGGGGCACACCAGCCCGACGCGCATCACCCCGCCCGTCCCGTCGAGGACAGGTCGGCGGCGAACACGCGCTGCATCATGTGCCAGTCCTGCGGGTCCGCGGTGAGGCCGCGGGAGAACGCGCGCGCCACCTGCCGCGTCGCCGCGGCCACGCCCTCCTCCCCCGTCCCCGGGTCGACCGGCTCGTGGAAGGTGATCTGCAGGTCGTCGCCGCGGTAGGCCAGGGTGACGGGCACGAGATCGGCGCCCGTGCGCTGCGCGAGCCTCGCCGGACCCGAGGGCATCCGGGCCGGGCAGCCGCCGAGGTCGACGTCCACCGCGGTGCGGCTCAGGTCGCGGTCGGCCAGCAGGCACACGAAACCGCCCGACGCGGCCCACTGCTCGAGGGCGGGCATGGGCGGCTCCCCCCCGGTCAGCGGCAGGATGCGCATGCCGAGGGAGGAGCGGAACCGCACGAACTCGTCGTACACCCGCGCGGGCTCGAGGCGTTCCGCGACGGTCATCAGCGGCGTGCCGGTGGCGCAGGCCCAGGCGCCCGCCCAGTCCCAGTTGGCCTGGTGCGGCAGGGCGGCGACGACGCCGCGACCCTCGGCGTACGGCGTGCGGAGGCGCTCCTCGCCGACGGTGCGGGTGCGGGCGACGAGATCGTCCAGCGGCCAGGACTCCAGGCGGAACGCCTCGCACCAGTAGCGCAGGTAGGACTGCACCCCGTCGTGCACGAGGTCCTCCAGGGCGACCGCGTCGAGGTCGGGTCGCAGCCGGGCGTAGTTGGCGCGCAGCTGCTGCACCCCTCGCCCGTTGCGGCGGTAGGCGCGGCCGGCCACACGGGCGAACAGCGAGCGGGCACGTGCCTCGGAAAGCCGTCCGATGCCCCGCCACGCGCCGACGTACGCCGCGGCGACGGCCCGGTCGCGCAGGCCCACCTCAGCCTGTCCTCATGCAGGCGGGCGCGTGGTCTCGAGCGCGCGCGACTGGTCGCGCACCGTGAGCACGCGCTGGAAGACCGTGATCGTGCTGGCGAGAGCGAGCACGCCGAGCGTCACCGGGATCGCCCACAGGGCGTCCTCGCCGGCGCCGAGGATGTTGACCAGGTCGGCCAGGCCGGTGACGACCAGGATCGAGACGAGGCGGGTGGCGCGCTCGGCGATGCCGACCTTGGCCTCCATGCCCAGCGACTCGGCGCGGGCACGGGCGTAGGAGGTCACCGACCCCATCACCAGGTTGTAGAGGCACAGCGCGGTGAGCCACTCGCTGTCACCGGGCCCGACGTAGTACATCGCGAGGCCGCCGAAGACGGCTGCGTCGGCGACGCGGTCGAGCGTGGAGTCCAGGAAGGCGCCGAAGGGCGAGACCCGCCCGGACATCCGCGCCATGTTGCCGTCGACGATGTCGGAGAACACGAAGGCGGTGATCACCAGGACACCGGCGAGCAGCAGGCCCCGCGGGAAGAACACCAGCGCCCCGGCGCACACCCCGAGGGTGCCGACCAGGGTGACGGCGTCGGGGCTGACGCCCCACCTGAGCAGGAGACGGGCGACGGGTGTGAACACCCCGCCCCAGAAGGCCCGGAAACGTTCGAACATGGTGCGGGTCAGGCTACCGGCCGCCCCACCGCTCCAGACGTCAGGCGCTCGCCCAGGCGTCCGCGAGCAGGGCGCGGGTCTCGGTGAGCAGCTGGGGCAGCGTCTTGGTGCGGCCGATGATCGGCATGAAGTTCGCGTCGCCGCCCCAGCGGGGCACGACGTGCTGGTGCAGGTGGGCCGCGATGCCGGCCCCGGCGACGTGGCCCTGGTTCATGCCGAGGTTGAACCCGTGCGCCCCGCTGACCGCGCGGACGACCCGCATCGCCTGCTTGGTCGCCTGCGCGAGCTCGTCGGTCTCCTCGTCGGTCAGCTCGGTGTAGTCCGCCACGTGGCGGTAGGGGCAGACCATCAGGTGCCCGGAGGAGTACGGGTAGAGGTTGAGCACCGCGAAGACGTGCTCCCCGCGATGCACGACCAGCCCCTCCTCGTCGGGCAGGCCCGGGATGCGGCAGAACGGGCACTGTCCCTGCGAGGCGTCGCTCGGCTTGTTCTCGCCCGAGATGTAGGCCATCCGGTGCGGCGTCCAGAGCCGCTCGAGGTCGTCGGGCTCCCCCACGCCCTGCTGGTGGAACTCCGCGCTGGACTGGTCGGTCACACCTGGACCCGTCCCTCGATCGCCTGGACGACCTGCTCGATCGCCTCGTCGACGGGGACGCCGTTGCTCTGCTCGCCGTCGCGGAAGCGGAAGGACACCGTGCCGGCCTCCATGTCGCGGTCGCCGACCAGCAGCATGTAGGGCACCTTCTGGAGCTGGGCGTTGCGGATCTTCTTCTGCATCCGGTCGTCGGAGTGGTCGACCTCCACCCGCACACCCCGGCTGCGCAGCCGCGCCGCGACGTCGGCGAGGTAGTCGGCGTGACGCTCCGCGACCGGGATGCCGACGACCTGCACGGGCGCCAGCCAGGGCGGAAACGCACCGCCGTAGTGCTCGGTCAGCACCGCGACGAACCGCTCGATCGAGCCGAACAGCGCCCGGTGGATCATCACCGGCCGCTGACGGGAACCGTCCGCGGCGGCGTACTCGAGCTCGAAGCGCTCGGGCAGGTTGAAGTCCAGCTGGATGGTCGACATCTGCCAGGTCCGGCCGATGGCGTCCCGTGCCTGCACCGAGATCTTGGGGCCGTAGAACGCCGCGCCGCCCGGGTCCGGGACGAGGTCGAGGCCGGACTCGGTGGCGACCTCCTCCAGCGTGCGGGTCGCCTCGTCCCAGGTGGCGTCGTCGCCGACGTACTTCACCGGGTCCTTGGTGGACAGCTCGAGGTAGAAGTCGTCGAGGCCGTAGTCGCGCAGCAGGTCGAGGACGAAGGTGAGCAGGTTGCGCAGCTCGTCCTTCATCTGCTCGCGGGTGCAGTAGATGTGGGCGTCGTCCTGGGTGAACCCGCGGGCGCGGGTCATGCCGTGCACGACGCCGGACTTCTCGTAGCGGTAGACGGTGCCGAACTCGAACAGCCGCAGCGGCAGCTCGCGGTAGGACCGCCCGCGCGCCCGGAAGATCAGGTTGTGCATCGGGCAGTTCATCGGCTTGAGGTAGTAGTCGATGCCCGGCTTCTCGCCCTGCGCGTCGAGCTGCATGGGCGGATACATCCCGTCGGCGTACCAGTCGAGGTGGCCCGAGACCTCGAAGAGGTGCCCCTTGGTGATGTGCGGGCTGTAGACGAACTCGTAGTCCGCCTCCTCGTGCCGGCGACGGGAGTAGTCCTCCATCGCCTTGCGCAGGATGCCGCCCTTGGGGTGGAAGACCGCGAGCCCGGAGCCGATCTCGTCGGGGAAGCTGAACAGGTCGAGCTCGCGGCCGAGCTTGCGGTGGTCGCGCCGCTCGGCCTCCTCGAGCCGGTGCAGGTGCGCCTCGAGCGCCTCCTTGGACTCCCAGGCGGTGCCGTAGATCCGCTGCAGCTGCGGGTTCTTCTCGTCGCCGCGCCAGTACGCCGCCGCGCTGCGCATCAGCTTGAAGGCCGGGATGCGCTTGGTGGTCGGCAGGTGGGGACCGCGGCAGAGGTCCTTCCACGCCAGGTCGCCGTTGCGGCGCAGGTTGTCGTAGATGGTGAGGTCACCGGCGCCCACCTCGGCGGACGCCCCCTCGGCCGCCTCGGCCGCCCCGCCCTTGAGCCCGATCAGCTCGAGCTTGTAGGGCTCGTCGGCCAGCTCGGCGCGCGCGTCGTCGTCGCTGACGACACGGCGGGAGAAGCGCTGGCCCTCCTTGATGATCTTGCGCATCCGGGTCTCGATCTTCTCGAGGTCCTCCGGCACGAACGGGGTGGGCACGTCGAAGTCGTAGTAGAAGCCGTTCTCGATCGGCGGGCCGATGCCGAGCCGCGCCTCCGGGAAGAGCTCCTGCACCGCCTGGGCCATGACGTGCGCGCACGAGTGGCGCAGGATGTCGTGGCCGGCGGGGCTGTCGATCGCGACGCCCTCGACCTCGTCGCCGTCGGCCAGCTCGTGGGCGAGGTCCTTGAGCTGGTCGCCCACGCGGGCGGCGATCACCTGCGGGTCGTCGGCGAACAGCTCCCAGGCCTTGGTGCCCGTGGTGACCGCGCGCTCGGCTCGTTCGCCTGCGTCGAGGACGGTCACCTTGAGGTCGGACACGGGGGCTCCCTTGCTGGTCGAGTACGTCGGGGTCGCGGCGCCTCGATCGTAACGGCCGGGTCCGGGGACCCGGCCAGCCGATATCGGCCGGCCGGGCTCCTCCGTGGACGGGTCGCCTCAGCCTCGCGGGATGCGCGTGGACCAGAGGTCGTTGACCGGGTCGCCGCTGAGGAGGGCGTCGGTGTAGACGGTGCCGTCCCCGTCCACGAGCCGGGCGACGCCGCCGTACCGCACCCAGGACGGGTTGCCGAGGCAGCGACGGGGGACGGAGAACGCGGTGATCTCCTCGTCGTAGTCGATGAGGTGGTCGGTGCCGCTGCAGGCCACCCGCACGGGCCCTGAGGGGGTGCCGCGCCGGAGCACCAGGGTGCCTCCGGAGCTGTCGGGCGTCGCGACGATGCGCACCTCGTAGTACCTGCCTGCGCTGGTGCGCAGCCGCACCGGCAGCACGAAGCGGCCCTCGCCGCGCTCGAGGGTGGCGTAGCGCGCGGAACCGTGCACGTGGGTCGAGGTGTGCCGGACCGCGCTGCCGAGGACGTCGACGTCGGCGATCGAGCCGGCCTCGGCGAACACCCCGTCGTCCCCGCGGACCCAGACGTCCCCCGCCGCGTCGGAGGTGCGCAGGCGCGCGGCGGACGCCGGTGCTGCGGCGAGGAGCAGGACGGTGGCGGCGACGCACGCGGTGGTGGTGGACCTGGACAAGGCTGCCTCCGGAGGGACGAGTCGTGAGCTGATGTCTCCCAGACGCGGCCGGGGGCGGCAAGGTTGCAGGAGGCTCGAAAAAGCCAGCAGGGGCGCCGACCGGCGCCCCTGACGAGGTGGAGAGGGTGGGCGATACTGGGTTCGAACCAGTGACCTCTTCGGTGTGAACGAAGCGCGCTACCACTGCGCCAATCGCCCGGGCCCCTTGCGGGGTGCGCAGACACGATAGCCCACGCCGCCGGCCCGGCTGACCACCGGTCCGCGGGCCCGAGAGGGACCTGGGACGAGGGTCCTGGGACCCCCCGGGCCGCGATCGACCTGGACAGGTGGTCCGGTGTCGCTTATGTTTGAAATGCCCGATTATCCGGCCTTGTCGCCGCCCTACCGGGCATCCGGCGTGCACCCCAGGACCAGCCCCGTCTAGTCCTACTGGGTCATTTGACCGGGACTTTCGTCTTTCCTATTTACGGGACCCTCGGGTCTGGGCACTCTTGTCGCAGGGAGAGCAAGACCCGGGAAGAAAGTCCCGAGAAAGTCCCGCGAACCCGCGTCATGGAGGCTCTGGGAGGCCGTCTCCATGACGTCAATGCCAAGGGAGAGGCAGCCGCCATGGACTTCAACGTCACCGCCAAGAACACCGCCACGCAGCTGGTCACCGCCACGATGACCCTGGAGCTGATCGACAGCACCGGGGCCGCGACCCCGCTGGAGACCGAGTTCAGCTACGACCCCGCCGACCCGTTCGCGGTGTCCGCCACCTTCGTGACCGTCGCCGGCCGCGTGCAGTGGACCTTCGGCCGCGACCTGCTGATCGGCGGGCTCTACGAGCCCACCGGCGACGGCGACGTCCACGTCTGGCCCTGCCTGGACGGCGACGCCCACTCGGTGGTCATCATCGAGCTGTGCTCGCCCGACGGCGAGGCGCTGGTGCAGGCCCGCGCCGCCGAGCTCACCGCCTTCGTGGAGAAGATGACCTCCGCGGTCGCCCCGGGCGCCGAGTCCACCCACCTCGACCTCGACGGCGCCATCGCTGCCATCCTGGGCGAGGCCGCCTGAGTCAAGGAGCCCTCGGCGACCCTGGTTTGGGAGGACCTGGTCGCCGTCGGACACCTGCCTCTCCGGCAACGACAGGGCCGGTCCAGCAACGACGCTGGACCGGCCCTGTCGCGTCCGCGCGTGCACCGGGGGCAGCTCAGGGGTCCGGGTGCTCGGCCTCGCGCTTGCGCCAGGTCTCGGCGGCCGCACGCGTGACGGGCCCGGCGGCGTCCCAGGTGCGGTCGTCGCACCGCGCCACCGGCTGCACGTCGCGGGTGGTCGAGGCGAGGAAGACCTCCTCGGCCCGCTGCAGCACGGCCAGCGGCTCGTCGACCTCACGGGCGCCGCACCACTCGACGAGCAGCTCGCGGGTGATGCCGGCCAGGCAGCCCGAGGCCAGCGTCGGCGTGCGCAGCTCCCCGTCGACGACGTAGAAGACGTTGGAGCCGGTCCCCTCGCAGAGGTTGCCCGCCAGGTTGCCGAACACCGCCTCCCCCGCCCCGCGCTCGGCGGCGTAGGCGAGCGCGACGACGTTCTCGGCGTACGACGTCGTCTTGAGCCCGGCGACCGCGCCCCGTTCGTTGCGTGGCCAGGGCACTGTGACCACCGCGGCGGGGCCGGTCTTCTGCGGGCCGCCCACGGCCGCGACGACGAGAGTGGTGGACGCCTCGTCCGGCCGGCCGGAGCCCATCGGCGCCGGGCCGGCGGTGTAGGTGATCCGCAGCCGGCCGTGCGGCAGGTGCCGGCGCTCCAGCACCTCGGCGACCCCGCGTCGTACGGCCCCCTCGTCGACCGGCGGCAGGCCGAGCCCGGCCGCGGAGCGGCCCAGGCGCCGCAGGTGGCGGGTCAGGGCGAACGGCACGCCGTCGACGACCTTGACCGCCTCGAAGACCCCGTCCCCCACGGTGAAGCCGTGGTCGGCCACCTGGATCGCGGGCTGTCGCGGGTCGTCGAGCACGCGCCCGTCGACCCACACCGTCGGCTGCACTCCGCTCACACCGTCCGCCACGGAGGTCACGCTAGCCCGGCTCCGGCAGGGTCCCCGGCGGGCGCGGCCGGTCCGCCCCGCCGGGTACCCCCGAGATTGGACAGTCCCAGGACGTCGGCTACAGTTCTGTCCGCACCTCACCGGCTGGGTCCGGTGGAGTCGCAAGCGGACGTAGCTCAGTTGGTAGAGCGCAACCTTGCCAAGGTTGAGGTCGCGAGTTCGAGCCTCGTCGTCCGCTCGGAGAAGGGTCGCCACACAGCGAGCTCCTCCTTGGTGGAGTGGCCGAGAGGCGAGGCAACGGACTGCAAATCCGTCTACACGGGTTCAAATCCCGTCTCCACCTCGACACAACACAACAGGGGCGATTGGCGCAGCGGTAGCGCGCTTCCTTGACACGGAAGAGGTCACTGGTTCAAACCCAGTATCGCCCACCACATCACCGCAGGTCAGAGGCCCTTTCCGGGCCTCTACTTGCTTCCAAGGCACATATGAGGGGACGAGGAGCGGTCAGTTGTGACCGTCCCGTTGACATCTCACACCGCCCGTTGGCGAGCGCAAGGGCGTCGTCGAGACGCCCGACTGCCCGGACCTCGACGGGACGTAACGCAGGGGTAGGTCGGAATGACGTATCAGGTTCCATGACCTCGTATATGGCGCCGCATTATACGCACTGATACTCTCTGATACGTGGATCCTGTTGCGAACCCCTATCGGCCGGGCGCCGGCCGGCGGCCGCCCGTGTTGGCCGGTCGCGAGCCGATTCTCGACGCGTTCGCGGTCACGCGACGCAAGGCTGAAGAGTATGGGGAGGGCGACCGCGGATGGATCCTCAACGGGCTGCGAGGCGTAGGCAAGACCGTCCTCCTGAACGAGCTCTTGGCGCAGGTGTCGGGTGCAGGGTGGATCGTGGCAAAGGTTGAAGCCACGCCGGGTACGCCGCTGTCGGTGGCACTCAGCCATGGCCTGGTCAAGAGCATGCGGACCGCCACTGGACGCCACCCCGAATCCAAGCTCCAACGGCTCCTTGGTGTGTTCAAGGCGTTCTCGCTCAAGTTCAACCCGGCCACGGGCACCGTTGCGTTAGGTGCTGACGTGGATGCCATCTCCGGCATCGCTGACTCGGGACGATTCGCCGACGATCTCTCAGCGCTGTTCGAAGCCTTGGGTGAGACATCGCGAGACCTGGGCATCGGGACGCTCATCCTGGTCGATGAGCTGCAGGAGGCCTCAGCTGAAGAGCTGACCGCGGTCAATACCGCCATACATCAGCTGGGCCAAGAGTCGGAGCCGCTGCCAGTCTCGTTCGTCGGGGCGGGTCTCCCGTCGCTTCCGGCTCAGCTGGCCGATGCCACTAGCTACGCCGAGCGACTCTATGATTACCGACCCATCGGTCTTCTAGGGAACGAAGCCGCCCGAAACGCCCTCGTCGAGCCTAGCCGGGATCTCGACGTCGAATGGACCGACGACGGACTGGCCGCAGCGCTGGCACTAGCTCGTGGCTACCCGTACTTCCTGCAGGCGGTCGGGAAGCACGTCTGGGACGCTGCAAGGAGAAGTCCCATCTCTGCGGAAGATGTCGAAGTCGGCGGCGAACTAGCACGCAGCGAAGTGGATGAGGGGTTGTATCGCTCGCGATGGGAACGAGCCACGCCAGCTCAACGAGAACTGCTGCGCGCCTTGGGTGAGGTCGGCGGCGAAGCTCCCGCGTCCATGAGTGACCTCGTGACAGCCACCGGGAAGCGGCGGGTGTCTGACCTGTCCGTCGCCCGCAACGAGCTCATCAAGAAGGGACTCGTCTACGCGCCTGAACGAGGGCTCTTGGCCTTCACCGTGCCGGGGATGAGCGAGTTCGTGTCCCGACAAGCCTGATGAGGGTTTGAACGCCGCGCATCGACTCGTCTCGCGACCTCGCAGAACTGCGTCTCATCGCCGCGTCAGTCCGTCCGTCGCGCGGGTGTGTAGCCCTCAGACGCCAACCAGCTGCGGGCTCTCCCCCGCTGCCGGTCGCTGGCGAACGAGTGCCACCGGGTCATCAGCTCAGGCCGTTCGGACAGTCGGTCCTTGAACCGCCGAAATGCACCGCGCGCGGAGATCGCGTGAGCCAGCCGGTCGGCGAAGGCGTCGTCGTCGAGGTTCTCGATGAACCACTCCATGTCGCGGTAGCCGTCGTGCGACCCCTCGCAGTGCACCCACAGCCACCGGCCGGGGTCGTCGTCCTCCTCCTCGAACTCGGCGGTCTCCTCGGCGTACTCGATCGCGGACTGCGGCCACACCTCGCCGGTGCGTAGGTCGATCCGGCCCCCGCCGTGCACCGGGTCGCCCTCGAGGATCGCGGCGAGCTCCTCCAGATCGACCGGCAGCGAACGGAGCATCGGGGTCGGTCCGGCGCCGAAGGACGCTTCCAATGCCTCCGCCAGCTCTCGGTCGCCTCTCCAGCCCCGCTCTCCGAGCGCGTCGACGCACGTGCGAGCCAGCTCGGGCGATCCGGCGACGCCATCACGCACCGCGGCGAGCAGGCCGTCGCCGATCAGCTGCAGCGAGTCCTGCGGCCACGGCGGCTTGCTCAGGAGGACCACGAGTGCAGGACCGTCGCCCTGGTACACGACCGAGCGCAGGTGCCTCAGGGCTTCGCGATCGTCCACAGCCCCTCAGTCCTCCGCGAGCGCTCGGTCGCGGGACTGAATCAGACTCCGGCGCCGGGCCGACACGAGCAGCGCCGGATCTCCGAGCTCGATGGAGCTCACCGCGTGTCTCTCGGACAATCCGGCTGCTCGCATCAGGGAGCCGGCGCGGTCCGACACCGTCCCGCTGACGCCGAAGTGCGCCAGCAGGTCCTTCGTGGTCATCTCACCGGACCAGACACCGGCGGTCCGGTTGCCGGTGGTGATGACCCACGCGACGGCTGCCGCGCCGCGCACCGGAGAGGCCTTGCGGCCGAAGACCTTCGGGTCGTTGCGCGCAGCCCGAGCCAGGAACCGCCGCATCGCCGTCCGGTGCTCGACGTCGAACAACGCCTCCGCACAGGCGTCGCAGTGCTCGAGGATCGTCGAGACAGCCGGCCGGATCTCCTCGGGGATGCCGGCCCAGTCGAACTCCTCGTCAGGCAGCGCCTGCTCGTCGAGCGCCATCAGGGCGTCCACCCCGCCGACGTCCCGCGCGAGGTACTCCAGCGTCCACTCCTTGTCGCTCAGGCCCTTCAGGCGCTCGGACTCCAAAAGCCCTTCCGCGAGACCGGCCATCGCCTGCTGCCGGTCGCTGCGGATCAGCTGCAGGTACTCCGGCTCCCAGCGGTCGACCGCCGCGAGCGTCTCCTCGGTCAGGTCGCCCGGATCTCGTTGCGGTCGTGGCAGTAGCGGATGTAGGCGCGCACCAGGTCGGGCAGCTTCGCCAGGTACGCCGGCTCGGCGATCACCTTGCGCGGGAACCAGTCGGCCAGCAGCATCTCCACGGTCACCGGGCTCCACCGGAGAGGATCACCGGTCGCGTACGACGTACCGAACCACAGCACGCTCTCCAGCAGGTCGCGCTCGTCGGCATGATCCAGCGACGCGCCGTACGGCGAGGCGAAGAAAGCGTCGGCGACCGCGGCCTTCTCCTCCTCCGACCACTCCCGCCGGTCGGGTGCCTCGCCGCCGGCCGGCAGCATCCGCAGCATCCACTCGACGAGAGGACGGCACATCGGCCAGCTGTCCGAGGTGAGCGGTGGATACAGGTGCGCGCCGGAGTCGATCGCCGCCTCGATCACCGCACGTGCCGCGGCCGGGTCGGTCCGGGTCAGTGACTGATCGGCGTCGTCGATCACCGTGCCCATCTTGATCGCCAGGTCCTCCAGCGGCTCAGGCACCACGAAGGCGTCCTTCACCACCGTGCCCAGGTTGTGGTCGACGTAGACCAGCGCCGACAGCGACTCTCCCGACGGCAGCATCACGCCGAGCAGGTAGTCGTCGCCGTCGCCCAGCACGTGGGTCATGAACCACACGTCCGGATCCAGCCGCGCCTGCTCGAGGACCGTCAGCCACTCCGGCATCGGGTGCCGGCGCGCCTCCAGCTCCCGGCCGATCCGGGCCGCCAGCACCTCGTCGGTCGACCAGCGCCCTGATCGCGGTCAGCGCGGCGGTCGTCTCGGCGTACGGCGTCCCGACGAACGACTCGACCAGCTCCGCGAGGCTGGTCCGCTGCTCGTCAGGTGCGAACGGATCCCGGCTCCGCGGGTCGGTGATCTCCAGGAAACCACTGACGATCGCCAGCAGGTCCAGCGGCTCACCAGACCGCAACGCCGCCCGCAGGCTCTGGATCAGTTGCTGTTCCTGCGCGCCGTGCGGCTCGCGTGCGGGCTGCGAGGTGCGGTGGCGTCGCTGCGGCTGGTGTCCCCGGCCGCGGCCATGCTTCTTCTTCGGCACGCCTCAGACCCTACGGGTGGCTGTGGTCGCACCCGACCTCGCATCGGTCACCTCCGGCAGAGGCGCCTACGCCCTGACTTGCTGCCGCCTCAGGCCATCTCGGGGACGTGCAGGTGCGCGTAGACCAGGTCGAACTCGTGGACGTCGAGGATCTCGCCGCGGGAGTCGCTCGCCGCCCGGTCGCGCATGTCGTCGGCCGACGAGCGGCTCGCCTCCATGGCGGCCCGGGACTCCCACACGGTGGTGGCGCAGCCGATGCCGCCCGCGCGGTCGACCATCAGGCTCGCGCTGCAGAACCCCTCGGTCTCCTCCAGCTGCGGGAGGAGCCCGACCCGGAAGGTCTCGACCAGCGTGTCCAGGTCCCCTTGCACCCAGCTGACGCGGCAGCACTCGCCGTGGTGGGTCCGGTGCATGAACGCGATCTCCCACTGGTCGACCTGCAAGGTGGCGCCGAGGATGTCGCGACCGCGGTCGCGGAACGGGCGCAGCAGCTCGTCGCCGGCCCGCATGGCGGCCTCGGTGTCCCAGGAGCTGGTCGCGATGCAGGTCCCGGTCCGACGGTCGGCCAGCGCCGAGAGGCCCCGGCAGCCCTCGATCCCGGCCAGCATCGGCCCGACCTCGTTCCTGATGAACGCGATCCCCTCGTCGATCTTCTGGGGCCTTCCGCTGAAGGTGCTCGAACGTGCGTGCACGGGCCCCCTCCTCTCGAACAGGGCGGTCCCGGGCGGCACCGCCGGTCACCCCTGCCTACTCCCCCCGGGCGGGCGGCAACAGCCCTGGTCTGACCATCTTCGGACGCTCGACCGGGCTCAGGGGGTGACGATCGCGAAGTCCGGGTCGGGGGCGTCGAGTGCCTCGAGCAGCCGTCCGAGCACCGCGGCGTCGCCGTCCACCGCGATACCGGCCGCGACGAGGTCAGCGGGGTCTCCCCCGCCGCTCGCCAGGGCCGGCAGCGCGGTGGCGGGCAGGCGCACGGTCGCGTCGGGCGCGGTGTCCTGGGCCGCAGTGGTGCGGGTGAGGACGCCGTTGCGGAGCGTGAGCCGGTAGCGAGTCGCGGTGTCGACCAGCTCGACGTCCACGGCGATGTGTTCGTCCCAGCACCGCGGCCCGTCGACGCGGACCGCCAGCGCGTCGAAGAGCTGCTCCGGGGTGAGCTGGGCCAGCACGTCGGCCGACACCGGCGTCACCGGCGTGCCGAAGCCGCCGTGCCGCAGCTCGTGGGCCCCGGAGAGGTAGGCGCAGCGCCAGGTCCCGTTCTCGGCGCCGTAGCCCAGCTGCTCGTAGGTGTCGGCGAGCAGCTCCCGCGCGCCTTCGTGGTCGGGCTCCGCGAACACCACCCGGTCCAGCAGCTCGGCCACCCAGCGCAGGTCCCCGTCGTGGTACGACGCCCGCGCGTGCTCGACGACGGCGTCTGCGCCGCCCATGAGCGCGACGTAGCGACGAGCCGCCTCCACGGGCGGGTGCGGCCACAGGTGGGCGGGGTTGCCGTCGTACCAGCCCAGGTAGCGCTGGTAGATCGCCTTGACGTTGTGGCTCACCGAGCCGTAGTAGCCGCGGGCGTGCCAGGCGCCCTCGAGCGCCGGCGGCAGCTCCATCGCCTCGGCGATCTCCGGCCCGGTCAGGCCCTGGTTGAGCATGCGCACGGTCTGGTCGTGCAGGTAGGCGTAGAGGTCGCGCTGGAGCGTCAGGAACCGCAGGCACCGCTCGCGCCCCCAGGTCGGCCAGTGGTGGGAGGCGAAGACCAGGTCGAGGTCGGCGCCGAAGAGCTCGATCGCCTCGGTCAGGTAGCCCGCCCACGCCCGCGCGTCCCGCACCTCCGCGCCACGGATCGTGAGGATGTTGTGCAGCACGTGCGTGGCGTTCTCCGCCATGCAGAGCGCGCGCAGGTCGGGGAACCACACGTGCATCTCCGCCGGCGCCTCGCTGCCCGGGGCCATCTGGAACACCATGCGGACCCCGTCGACGACCTCCTCCTGACCCGTGACCGTGACGTCGACCGACGGGGGCACGAGCCCGGGGGTGCCGGTCGAGGTGGTCTGCCCCAGCCCGGCGCCCACCTGGCCGAGCGGCCCGCGCGGCAGCGCGGCGCCGTACATGTACGCCGCCCGGCGGGCCATGGCGGTGCCGGCGTAGACGTTCTCGCTCACCGCGTGCTCGACAAGCCCGGCCGGTGCAAGCACCGGGACGCCTGCCGCCCCCGGGCCGAGGACCCCGCGCACGCCGCCGAAGTGGTCGACGTGGCTGTGGGTGTAGACCACGCCGGTGACCGGGCGGTCACCACGGTGCCGGCGGTAGAGGCCGAGCGCGGCAGCGGCGGTCTCCGCCGAGATCAGCGGGTCGAGGACGACCACCCCGCGCTCGCCCTCGATGAAGGTGACGTTGGACAGGTCGAGCCCGCGCACCTGGTAGAGGCCCGGCACGACCTCGAACAGCCCCTGGACGGCGTTGAGCCGCGACTGGCGCCACAGGCTCGGGTTCACCGTCGGCGGCGCCTCACCGGTGAGGAACGCGTAGGAGTCGTTGTCCCACACCACCCGGCCGTCGGCGTGCACGACGCCGGGCTCGAGGCTGCCGAGGTGGCCCCGCGACGCGTCCTCGAAGTCCTGCCGGTCCTGCATCGGGAGCGACTTGGCCAGCCACTCGTGCTGCTGGACGACGGTGTCGGTCGCAGGCTTCTGGGAGGTGTCCATCTCGGCTCCGTTCGCCAGGGGTTGAGGTCGGCCGGGTCAGGCGGTGGTCGCGCGGCGCACCAGGGCGAGGGTCAGCAGCGCGTTCGCGAACCAGCCCAGGACGCTCAGCACCAGGGCGGCGGCGATGCAGGCGAGCAGGCCACCGACGTCCAGGACGTCGAGCAGCGCGGCCGTCAGGGCGAGCAGCAGGCCGTTCGCCACGAGCGCGGAGAGCCAGAGCATGGCCGCGTTGGTGCGGACCCGGGCCAGCCGCAGCAGCGGCCCCAGCAGCGCGTCGACGAGCCCGAACACCGCCGCGACGAGCAGCAGGCCGCCCACGCCACCGCTCACCTCGACGCTCGGCACGAGCCACGCGAGCACGGCGAACGACACCGTCAGCGCCAGCCAGCGAACGAGGATCCCCAGCAGCATGCAGGGATCGTCGCAAGCCGGGCGGCGGGCCTCGTCATCCCTGCGGGATGAGGGCCGCCGCCGTCAGCTCTGCAGCCGCAGCTCCGCGCCCGCCGGGTCGCGCAGGACGGCCAGGACGCCGTACGGCGTGGCCTCGGGCGCCATCAACCCCTCTGCGCCGAGGTCGAGTGCGCGGGCGAACGTCGCGCCGGCGTCGGCGCACCCGAGGTAGACCGCCCACCGCGACTCCTCGACCGGCATGCCGGCATCGGCCGCGTCGTCCATGATCCCCGCGCGCGGTTCGCTCAGGTCGGCGTACGTCGCGTAGCGGAAGCCCGGCGCGTCGGAGACGAAGTCGCCCCAGCCGAACACCTCGCGGTAGAAGGCGAGGGTCTGGTCGAAGGTGCGGGTGTGCAGCTCGAAGTGCGTGGGGCTCCCGGCCTCGCCGAGGACGCCGAAACCGCTCTCGGCGCCCGGCTGCCAGGCGCTGACGACCGCTCCGCCGGCGTCGCGCAGGACGGTGAACGCGCCGTTGGGAGCGACCTCGCACGGCTCCATCAGGACGGACCCGCCGTGCGCCGTGGCGGCGGCCGCGGTCGCCGCCACGTCGTCGGTGCGCAGGAAGACCGACCAGGCGTCGGGCAGCCCCCAGTCGTTGGCCATGACGCCGCCCACGGCACGCCCCTGGTGGAGGAAGTAGCGGTAGCCCGCGGGCGCCTCGGGCTCCTCGCAGGTCCAGCCGAACAGGGCGGTGTAGAAGGCGATCGAGGTCTCGACGTCCGAGGTGACCAGGTCCATCCAGCACGGGGCGCCGGTGGGGATGTCGAGGTCGGTCGTGGTGAGCCTGGTGTCGGTCATGGCGGTGTCCTCCGCGTCGTCGGTCAGTGATGTCGGGTCAGACCCGTCCGCGCCGCAGAAGTCATCGGCCCGCGCGCGCCTGGTGTGCCGTTGCCTAACCTGGCCCTCGTGGACCGGACGGAGACCTTCGAGGCGGAGCGGCCGCGGCTGCTGGGGCTCGCCGGCCGGGTGCTGGGGGACCAGGCCGAGGCCGAGGACGTCGTGCAGCAGGCGTGGTTGCGGCTGCACCGGACCGCACCCGGCGACTCGAGATCGAGAACCTGCCGGCCTGGCTGACCACCGTGACCACCCGGCTGTGCCTGGACCGGCTGCGGGCCCGGACGCCGGTGCCCGAGGAGGAGGTCGAGGTCGCCGCGGAGCCGCGCCGGACCCGGCCGACGAGGTCGGCGCTCGCCGACACCGTCGGCATCGCGCTCCAGGTCGTCCTCGACCGGTTGTCTCCGCGTGAGCGGGTGGCCTTCGTGCTGCACGACAGCTTCGGCTTCGACTTCCCGACCATCGCCGGCGTGCTCGACACCACGCCCGGCCGCGGCGCGCAAGCTCGCCTCCCGGGCGCGGGCCAAGGTCGGCGCAGCCGGCGGCCGGAGGACCAGCTCGCGGACTGGGAGGTCGTCGACGCGTTCATGGCCGCCGCCACGGAGGGCGACTTCGACGCGGCTGCTGCGAGCTGCTGGCGCCCGACGCGGTCGTGGGCGCCGACGAGGCGGCGGTGCTCGCTGGGCACGCCCGCCGCGGATCGAGGGCCGCGGACGAGGTCGCGACGTTCTTCAACGGCGGCGCGCCAGGCCGCGCTCGCCGGCGTACGTCGAGCGAGCGGCCGGGCGCGGCGTGGTTCCACCGCGGGGCGGCCAAGGTCGTCTTCGACTTCACCGTCGTCGACGGGCGCGTGCAGGGCATCACCTTCCGGGCCGCACCCGAGGTGCTGGCGAGCGTCGTACGCCGCGACGGTGCGAGCGACGCTCGAGGCTGAGCGGTCACACCTCGCGGGCCGCCGGCTCGTCGGACAGGCAGCGACCGAGGAGAGGAGGCAACCGTGAAGACCATGACCTGCCAGCAGCTCGGCGGACCCTGCGACCTCGCGCACCGCGGCGAGACCGCCGACGAGGTGATCAACGCCCAGGACCGCCACCTCAAGGAGGCCGAGAAGGCCGGCGACACCGCCCACCAGCCGGCCCGCGACGACGATGAAGGGCGCTGGCGGCACCCGAAGCGGTCGCTGGACTGGTACCGGCAGATGAAGGCCGACTTCGCCGCCCTGCCGGAGGACTAGTCACCGGAGGTGCTCGCCAGCACCACCCGGTCCGCGACGTAGACCAGGGCGAGGGTGCAGGCGAGCCACGTGTGCCCGATCGCGACGAGCGCCGCGGCAGCGGCGGCGAACACCGCGAGCTCGACGGCCCAGCGGACGACGGGGCCGGCGTCGAACGTGGCCTTCGGTGCCACGAAGAGCCCCCAGGCGGTCGCTGCGACGGCCACGGCGACGACCGCGAGCACGGCCGTGCCGACCACCCCGTCGCCGGTCTCGGCGCCCCACCAGCCGAGCGCCGCCAACGCGCACAGCTCGAGCAGGAACCGCACCAGCAGAGCGACCTCGCGCACCCGGACCACCTCCCGGCAGGAGGCTAGTCACCCGCGAGGGACACTGGTCGGGTGATCTCGCACGACCTCGCCCGCCGCCTGTCCGCAGCGGGCCTGCCCTGGACGCCGGTCAACGGCGACCGCTTCTGGCTGCCGCAGCGCGACCTCGACGAGATGGTGTTCACCGTCAGCGACATGGTCGTCGAGGTCCGGGAGCAGCCGACCGGCCGGGTCTTCGCCTTCAACGGGACGACGGAGTGGGCGCTGGACTCCATCGACACCGGCGCCGCCGTGTGGTTGCCGAGCCTCGCCCAGCTGCTCGCCGCGCTCGGCGACGCCTTCGTCAGCCTGACCTCCCGGTCGGGCGGGCACGTCGTACGCCTCGCGGACGGGACCGAGCACGTGGACCTCACCGCCGAGGACGCCGCGGCCCGGGCGCTGCTCGCCGTCCTGCCTGGCTGAACCTCAGCGGACGTCGAAGAAGTCGGTGAAGCCGCTCGGGTCGTGGCGGCCGATCGCGAAGTGCTCGAACAGCCCCCAGCCCTCGTACGACGACCCGCTCGCGTCGGTGAGCACGGCGCGGCCGACATGGTCGACGCAGCCGAACATGAAGCGGCCCATCACCTGCTCGTCGTCCAGGGAGTAGGTGACCCGCTCGGTGAAGCCCTCGCCCTTCCACTGGCCATGGGTCCAGTCGGGGTCACCGCCGTAGCCGCCGCCCACGTGCAGCGGCGTGGCCAGCAGCGAGGTGACGTCGAGCCGCAGCGTCTCCCCCGCCGGCGTGGTGAGGGTCAGCCGGGCACCGGTCGGCGTGCGGGTGCCGGGGACGTAGTCGACCTCCACCAGCGGCCAGCCGAGCTGCTCGGCGCGCCCGTCGGGCCACACCCGGTGGCAGTCGTTGAGCGTGCGGTAGCCGGCCGGGTCCTCCTGCAGGATCACCACGACCGCGAAGTCCTCGAAGCGCATCGGCACGTAGAGCCACCACATGCCCTCGAACGGCGGGTCGCTCGGCGCGCCCGGGGGCTCGGCCTCACCGACCGGTCGGATGCCCCAGGACCGGTCCCGGGTGCCGACCCAGCGGTCGGGGGTGACCTCGATGCGCTCGCCGTCGAGCTCACGTGCCCGGACCAGGTGCCGACCTGGGCGAAGCGCTGCGCGTCGAGGGTGACGCGCGAGCCCGACCGCAGGACGTGCGGCTGCTCGTGCAGCACCGGGAACGACCCCTCCCAGGTCAGGTCGGCGGCGATCCCCTCGGTCTCCTCGAGGGTGACGTGCAGGCGCTGGAGCGGCTCGACGACGTCGATCGCGAACCCTCCGACGCGCTGGTGGAGCCGGTCGTCGTCGCAGAGGTCCGACAGGTGCACCGCGGTCTGCTGCCCGTCGCGGGCCACCAGCAGGAACGCGTCCTTGGTCCCGAGGTTGGGGTAGTAGCCGAGCCCGCCGATCACGAACACCTCACCGGTGCGGTCGTGGGCGTTGAGGTAGCAGCGGTCGTAGAAGTTGCGGTCCGACGACGCCGCCCACGCGACCGGGAGCGGCGCCTGGTGGAGGGGGAACTCGTCGAGGCCGCTGATCCCCCTCACGCGCCCACCTCGTCGAGCAGCCGCGCGACCAGCGGCCCGCAGTGCATCAGCGCGTCGACCTCGTCGGGCCGGTCGATCTCGCCGAAGTGGATCTGGCGGGCGCCGGTGCGCATGAAGACGATGCACCACTGCAGGCCGTTGTAGACGTGGTACCAGGTGAGGTCGCCCAGGCGCGCTCCGCTCAGCTGCTCGTAGGTCGCCACGACGTCGTCCTCGCGCAGGAAGTGCGGCATCCCCGGCAGCTCCAGCGCCGCTGCGATCGACTCGAAGACCCGGTGGGCGAAGACCATCCACGACACGTCGAGCTCGCGCGGCCCGAGGCACGCCATCTCCCAGTCGAGGACGGCCACGGGCTCGAAGTCGCGGTAGATCACGTTGCCGATCCGCGCGTCGCCCCAGCAGAGCACGTCGTCGGCCGGGTCGGTCTCCGGCACGTGGGCCTCGAGCCAGGCGAGAGCGCGCTGCGCCAGCGTGGAGGGGCCGATCTCGGCGGCGGCGTAGTCGTACCAGTGCCGTGTGCGGGCGAGGTCGCGCTCGAGCAGGGTCTGGCCGGGGTGTCCCTGGCGCCCCGGGTCGAGGAAGCCGAAGGTCGTGGTCGCCTCCGGGATGGCGTGCAGCCGGGCCAGGAGCCCGACCGAGGCGTCCTGGAGCCGGCGCTGCTCGACCGGGTCCGCGTCGTGGACCCAGCTGTCGCCGAAGTTGTAGGGCAGCACGTCGGGCGGGATCGCGCCCTCGACCCGGTCCATCAGGAAGAACGGGGTGCCGAGCACCTCGCCGGTCGGCTCGAGCAGCCCGACCGCGGGCACGGGCACGTCGGTGAGCTCGCCGACCAGCCGCATCACGTCGTACTGCTCGCGCAGCTCGTAGCGCGGGAAGACCGGGAAGTCCTCGGCCGCCGGCGCGACCCGGGCGACGTAGCGGCCGACCCGCGCCTGCTCGCCCTCGTGCCAGGTGGCGTCGAGCACGAGCGTCTCGCTGCTCATGCCGTTGGCGTCGATGCCGGAGAGCAGGGTGAGTGACGGGTCGCTGCCCGGGGGCAGGGTGCCGGCGAGCCAGTCCTGGAGGAGGTGCTCGGTGTCCGCCGCCTGCCGGCTCGACCGCTGGAGCCTCAGGTCGGCCGGGGGGCCGGAGGTGCTCGTCATCCCGGGAGTCTGATGAGAACACGTTCTACCTGTCAACGGTCCAGTCCGGGCTCTCGAATGGGTGTACCGTTTGGTACATGATCGCCTCGACCCGCACGATCCCCGCCCCTGTCGACCAGGTGTACGCCGTCCTCGCCGACGTGGCGCACTGGCCGGACTGGCTCGACACCGTCGACGACCTGGCCCTCCTCGACGGCGCGTCCAGTCCCCCGTCGGTCGGTGACCGCGCCCGCATCCGGCAGCCCCGCCTCCCCGCGGCCACCTGGACGGTCACCGAGGTCGAGCCGGGTCACCACTTCACCTGGGAGTCGACCGCTCCGGGCCTGCGGTTCGTCGGCCACCACGTGGTCGAGCCGTCGGCGGACGGCGGCTCCACGGTCACCCTCGGCATCGACCAGCAGGGACCGTTGCGCGGGCTGGCCCGGCTGCTGTGGGGCCGGATCACCCAGGAGTACATCGACCGCGAGGGTGTCTGCCTGGAGAAGCGGGTCCTGGGTGGCTGAGGCCCGCTCCCCCCGCGACCGGCTGCTCGCGCGGGCCGTCGAGCACTTCGGGCGCACCGGGCTCGGGGACCGCAGCCTGCGCACCATCGCCGAGGACCTCGGCACCAGCCACCGGATGCTGATCTACCACTTCGGGTCGCGCGACGGGCTCGTCGCGGCGGTCTCCCTGGCCGTCGAGGCCCGCCAGCGCGAGGTCCTGGCGGCGGCCTACGACGCCCCCGACGCCGACCCGATCACCGTCGCGGCGGCGTACTGGGACCAGACCGTCGAGGCGACCCGCCGCTACGGTCCGCTGTTCTTCGAGGCGGCCGCGCACGCCGCGCAGGGACGCCCGCACGCGGCCGAGTTCGCCCACGGCATGGTCGCCGACTGGCTGCCCGCGGTCACCGAGCAGTGCCGCCGCGTCGGGATCCCGCACCAGGAGGCGCAGGACCACGCCCGGCTCGCCCTCGCGGCGACGCGGGGGCTGCTGCTCGACCTGCTGGTCACCGGCGAGGACGAGGCGGTCGCCCGGGCGTCCGCGGTCCTGCACCGGATGCTGGCGCGCGCGGGAGGCGGCTGAGCGCTCAGCGCGTCCAGGTGTACGGCGTCGTGGTCGTGACCGCCAGCAGGCCGCTGCGCTCGAGGATGGGACGCGACATCGGCGTGCAGTCGGACTGGATGTAGCGCAAGCCGCGGTCCAGGGCGGACCGCGCGCGGGCCGACACGAGGGCTCGGTAGAGCCCCCTGCCGCGCCACTCCGGCACGGTGGCCCCGCCCCACACGCCGGCGAACTCGGTGCCCTCGACGCCGACCAGCCGTCCCCCCGAGACGATGTGCCCCTCGTGCTCGGCGACCCAGTACTCGTCGCCGCGACCCATGCCCTCGAGCCCGGACGCGACGGTGCCCCACGAGGCACCGAAGACCTCTGCCTGCATCTCCAGCAGCGCGGCGAGGTCCTCCTCGAGCCCGGGCGCCCCGTGCTCCAGCCGGCGCACGAGGACTCCCTCGGGCAGCTCGAGGTCGACCACCAGCGAGGCGGCCTCGCCGATCATCACGGTCTCCTCGTCCTCGGCCTCCAGACCCGCGGCGACCAGGTGCTCCGCGAGGTCGGCGGGCGCGTCGTGGCCGCGGGTCTTCCACTCGAAGCGCTCCACGGCGGTGCGGTCGCGGAAGTACGCGACCACGTCGGCGACGAGCCGGTCGAGGTCCTCGCCCTCGAGCCCCGCCAGGTCGCGGTAGGACACGAAGCCCCCGCCCCCGTCGTCGAACTCGCCCAGCAGCACGGGCGGCACCGGCGTCACCCGGGTCGCGCCCACCAGCTCGGCGTCGCCCCGCAGGTCGCGGTCGTAGGCCCGGAGCATCTCCTCGCGCAGGTCGTCCACGCGCCCATCCTGGCGCACCTCGAGCGGGTGGACGCCGAGCGCCGAGCGGCGCGCGCGCCGGAGCCACCCGAAGGGGGAGTCCCGGATCGACCAGGACCGTGGACTCTGCACCGCCGACCCGCCGGCGCACTAGACCTGACCCACCACACTTCCGGACTAGAAGGACCACCCATGGTTTCTCGGAGCAGAGCCGCCCTCGTCTCGGTGCTGGCGTTCGGCACGGCGGGCGCGCTCGTCGCCGCACCCGGCGTCTCGACGGCGGCTTCCAGCAGCAGCCCCCACGGAGTCGTCATCGCCTCCAAGCTCGGCGACCCCTTCGGCCTGCAGAGCGCTCGCAGGCACCGCGGCCTGGTCGTCGCGGAGAGCGCGGGCAAGGTCACGCGCATCTTCATGGACGGCCGCAAGCGCACCATCCTCGACAAGGTGCCCGGCGTCGCCGGCGTCGCCGGCGGACCTCGCCGGGTCTTCGCCGTGACGGGCGGACCCAACGAGGAGGGTTCGCCCTCCGGCGGCAGGTTCGGTCCCAGCCGGGTGATCCGGATGACCTACAACGGCAAGGGCAAGAAGGTCATCGCCAACCTGCAGCGCTACGAGCTGCGGCACAACCCCGACGGTCAGGTGCAGTTCGTCGACGGCAAGCCGGTCGACGCCCTGTCGAACCCCTTCGCCATGACCTGGTCGCGCTTCGGCCTGTTCGTGGCCGACGGCGGCGCCAACGACGTGCTCAGGATCAACCCGCGCACGGGCCGGGTGACGACGTTCTTCGTGCCGCCGACGGTGAAGCGGAAGGGCTGCGAGAACGCCAACCCCGGCACCACGGGCTGCGACCCCGTCCCGACCGGCGTCCAGGTCCTCGGCCACAGCCTCTGGGTCAGCACGCTGGGCGCGGACGTGCCCGGCGCCGGACGCGTCTACCAGCTCAACGTGCACACCGGAAAGGTCCAGAACGTCTGGCGCAACCTGACCTCGCCCACGGGCGTGGCGGTCCGCCGCGACGGCCGGATCTACTTCTCGCAGGTCCTGCACGGCGCCCCCGCCGGTCCTCCCGGGCCGGGCTTCGACCCGGCGGACGTGGGCCGGATCACCCGCATCGACAAGGGTCACCGCACCCACGCGGCCGTGACCATGCCCGTCGGTCTGCTCCTCCGGGACGGCAAGCTCTACTCGACCTCGTGGAGCGTCGGGTCGTTCCTGGGCCTGCAGGACGCCGGCACCGTGGTCCGGGTGCCCGACCGGCTGTTCCGGTAGGCCCCACCGGCCCGACCACCGTCCGAGCCTGCGAGCGCGCACCCCGCTCGTAGGCTCGGTGGTGTGAGCACGACCCTCGACACCGTCCGCCTGGGCAGCCGCTTCGCCACCGAGCTGCCCGAGCTCTCGCTGCCCTGGAAGGGCGAGCCGGCCCCCGAGCCGCGCCTGCTGGCCCTCAACGAGCCGCTGGCGCGCGACCTGGGCCTGGACCCCGGGTTCCTGCGCACCGAGGAGGGGCTCGGACTGCTCCTCGGCACCGAGGTGCCGCCCGGCGCGACCCCCGTCGCGCAGGGCTACGCCGGCCACCAGTTCGGCGGGTGGTCGCCGCGGCTCGGCGACGGCCGCGCGCTCCTCCTCGGCGAGCTCACCACCAGCGCCGGCGAGCTGCGCGACCTGCACCTCAAGGGCAGCGGCCGCACCCCGTTCTCGCGCGGCGGGGACGGACTCGCGGTCATCGGTCCCATGCTCCGCGAGTACGTCGTCAGCGAGGCGATGCACGCCCTCGGGATCCCCACGACCCGGTCGCTGGCGGTCGTGGCCACCGGCCGCGACGTGCTGCGCGAGCGCCGCGAGAAGGGCGCCGTCCTGGCCCGGGTCGCGAGCAGCCACCTGCGCGTCGGCACCTTCCAGCTCGCCGCCTCGCAGGGCGACCGCGACCTCGTGCAGCGGCTGGTCGCCCACGCCATCGACCGCCACCACCCCGCCGCCCGCGAGGCCGACAACCCGGCGCTCGCGCTGTTCGACGCCGTGGTCGCGGCGCAGGCCTCCCTGGTCGCGCGCTGGATGCTCGTCGGCTTCGTCCACGGCGTGATGAACACCGACAACATGACGATCTCCGGCGAGACCATCGACTACGGGCCGTGCGCGTTCGTCGACGCCTTCGACCCGGCGGCGGTGTTCAGCTCGATCGACCACGGCGGCCGCTACGCCTACGGCCGCCAGCCGCTCGCCGCGGAGTGGAACCTCGCCCGCCTGGCCGAGACCCTGCTCCCCCTGGTCGACGACGACGCCGAGACCGCGGCGGCGCAGGCGACCGAGTCGCTCGGCCGCTTCCGCGAGCTCTACTCCGACGCCTGGTACGCCGGTCTGCGGGCCAAGCTCGGCCTGCCCGAGGGCCTCGCCGAGGACGTCCTGACGCAGCTGTCGACGGACCTCTTCGCCCTACTCGAGACCGGCCACGTCGACTTCACCTCGTTCTTCCGCCGCCTGGGCGACGCCGCCCGCGGGGACCGCGAGCCGGCGCGCTCGCTGGTCCTCGACCTGGGCCGCGTCGACGCGTGGCTCGACGCCTGGCTCGCCCTCGACCCGGACCCGGTGGTCATGGACCGCGCCAACCCGGCGTACGTCCCGCGCAACCACCTCGTCGAGCAGGCCCTCGCCGCGGCGAACGACGGCGACCTGGCGCCGCTGGATCGGCTGCTCGAGGCCGTCACCGCCCCCTACGACGAGCGCCCCGGGCTCGAGGACCACCTCGAGCCGGCGCCCGACAGCTTCGGCGCCTACACGACGTACTGCGGCACCTGAGGGCCGGTGGTCGAGCCCGCCGAGACCACTAGCCTCGGTCCATGGCTTTTCGTCTCTACGAGCACGGCGGCGCGGTCACGGAGTACGGCGACCGGGCGGCCTACGCGTTCAACCCCAGCGGGCTGCTGGTGATCACCGACGAGGACGGCACGCGCCTGACCTTCTCGCCGAACTCCTGGCACCACCTGGAGGACTGGCCCGGCGGCCACCCGCGCGGTGCGTTCCGGTGACCGACCTGTTCGCCGGCGTCCTGGTCTCCGACCGCGATGCCGCCGTGCGCTGGTGGTCGGCCGCCCTGGGCAGCGACCCGATGATGCTGCCCAACGACCGCGAGGCGGTCTGGGAGGTCGCGGAGCAGCGGCACGTCTACGTCGAGGTGCCGGACGACGATCGCTCCCCCGGCCACGGGACGGTCACCTTGTTCGTCGACGACCTGGACGAGCGGGTCGCGGCCATCGGCTCGCGAGGCCTGCAGCCGGCACTCCAGGAGACCTTCGACAACGGGGTGCGGAAGGTGACCTACACCGACCCGGACGGCAACCGGCTGGGCCTCGGCGGAGGGCCCGCCTGAGGTGCGCGGTCAGCAGCGGATGCAGGCCGGCACGAGAATCGTGGAGCGCCGCTCGCTGCGTCAGAACAACCGGTAGTCGTCGCGGCTGACCTCGAAGCCGTGGCCGGTGCCGCTGTTGCGGCACTCCAGCGAGTCGCCCCTCGCCGAGGCCGTGCACGTCAGGGGCCCGTCGACGGCACTCTGACCGGGCCCGAGCACAGTGGTGGAATCGACGTCGTTCATGTCGCTGCGGCAGGCGCCGTACGTCGCCCCGGCCTTGAGCGTGAACTGCGGCGCCCAGTCGTACTCGCAGCTCGCCGGCCGCTTCGGCGCGCCGAAGGCCGGCTTCCTCACCAGGCACTCCGCCCAGCGGTCACCGAAGTAGTTGAGCAGGAAGCACGAGACCGAGCCCGACGAGGTGCGGACGACGTAGGACCCCTCCTTCCGCACGCGCAGCGCGACGCCGCCCGCCGGTGGGGCGGTGGGCGTCGGTGCCGCGGTCTTCGTCGGAGCCTTCGTCGCGGGCGCCGACGTCGGGCTGGGAGCCGCGGTCCTCGTCGGCGATGCTGCGTAGGTGGGGGCCTCGGACGGGGTCGGCGTCATGGTCACGGTGGCGGTGGCCGTGGCGGTCACCGTGGCGGTCGCCGCGGGCTCCGCCGACGTGCGCCGCGCGTCGACGCCCGGGAAGGTCCGCACGTCGGCCCACACGGCCAGGGCCAGACCGCCCGCCACACCGACGACGAGCGTGAGCAGCACCAGGAGCAGACGACGCATGCCCCCACTCTCGCCCAGGAAGGCCGTCCCGCCCGGCACCCGGGAGGCGTGTCCTCGGTCCGGCTGGACCGCTCAGTCCTCGTCGTCGGCGAAGTCCTCGTCGTGGGTGCCCGGGCGGGGCGCCCAGGGCAGCTCCTCGGCCGGACGTACGACGACCAGCCGGTCGCCGCGGGCCAGCTGGGTGACGACGGGCTCGTAGTAGCGGTGCACCTGGTTGTCGCGCACGACGGCGATCACCTGGTCGGGCAGCTGCTGGGGCTGCTTGCCGACCTCGGGGACCAGCAGGTCGCGCTCGGCGACCTCGAGGCCCTCGCCGTAGGACAGCAGGTCGTCGATCACCGAGCCGAGCGCCGGCGAGACCGCCGACAGGCCGAGCAGCCGGCCGACCGCGTCCGAGGAGGTGACGACCGCGTCGGCACCCGACTGCCGCACCAGGTGGACGTTGTCGCTCTCGCGGACCGCAGCGACGACGTAGGCGCCGGTGTTGAGCTGGCGGGCGTTGAGCACCGACAGCACCGTCGAGTCGTCGCGGTCGGTGGTGATGATGATCTGCTTGGCCTGGCCGGCGCCCGCGCGCCGCAGCACGTCGCGCCGGGTGGCGTCGCCGATCACCGCGGTGAGGCCGTCGTTGTTGGCCTCCTGCACGGCGTTGGGGTTGGGGTCGACCACGACCATGTCCTCGCGCGAGACGCCGTTGCTCAGCAGGGTCTGGATGGCACTGCGGCCCTTCGTGCCGTAGCCGACGATCACGACGTGGTTCCTCATGCGTCTCCTCCACCGGGCGACCCGGTACATCTCCCGGCTCTGGCTGGTCAGCGCCTCGATGGTCGTCCCGATGAGCAGGACCAGGAAGGCGATGCGCAGCGGTGTGATGACGATGGCGTTGACCAGGCGGGCGGTCTGCGACACCGGGGTGATGTCGCCGTAGCCGGTCGTGCTCAGCGTCACCGTCGTGTAGTAGAAGGCGTCGGACAGGTCGACCTTGGCGGTCGGGTCGGCCGCGTCACGGTAGCCGTCGCGGTCGGCGTAGACGATGGCGACGGTCGCGACGAGCAGCAGGACCGCCAGCAGGATGCGCCGCGAGAGGATCCACCCCGGGGACCGCAGGATCTGCGGGAACCGGATGGACCCCAGGGTGGCGGCCTCGTCGGGCACGGCGTCGGGCACGGGGATCAAACTACTCGCGGGGCTCGACGTCGCCGTAGAGGTAGATCGTGGTGTCCGACCCGCCGTCGGAGCGGTCCAGGGCGACGTAGCGGAAGGCGTCGCCCTTCCTCGGGCGCGCCGATCCCGGCGTGCGCCGCCACTCCCCGCACAGCCGGCCGTCGCGCGTGCCGGGGTCGTCGGCGACGGCGTCGCCGGTCAGGCACAGCCGGCGGGCGTCGGGGTCGTAGCTCTGGACGGTGGCGACCGGCGGGTCGGAGGGTCCGGGTCCGGTCACGGCACCGATGAGGTAGCCGCCCAGCAGGCACAGGCAACCTCCGGCGACGGCCACGGGGGTCGGCAGGTTGATGTCGGCCACGGCCCCAGCATCGCAGAGCCGACCGCACCGACCGGTGACCAGCCCTCAGCGGCGGGGCACCGTGTCGTGGTGGTCGCGGTCGTCGCGGTCGTCGCGGTCGTCGCGGTCGTCGCGGTCGTCGCGGTCGTCGCGGCGCCGATCGACGTACGCCGGCAGCTGGACCGTCAGCTCGGAGTCGGTCGCGTCACCGTCGCCGGCGTCGCCGTCGTCGCCGTCGCCGTCGGTCCGGGTCCGCAGCTGGCGGGCTCGTTCGCGCAACCGCCGGACCAGCTCGATGCGCGCCCGAGCCGGCTCGGACTCGGGCCACAGCTGGTCGAACGAGGCGTTGAGCGCAGCGCCGATGAGCACGGCGATGGCGACGATGTAGAGCCAGATCATCACCGCGATCGGCGCCGACAGCGGCCCGTAGATCGAGGTCGACTCCCGCGCGGTGATGGTCAGCACCCACCGCAGGATGTAGGAGCCGAGCACCCAGATGACCAGCGTCAGCGCGGCCCCCGGCAGGTTGTAGCGCCAGGACGTCCGCACCGGCACCGACACGTGGTAGAGCGTGGCGGTGAACACGACGCACAGCACGACGACCACGGGCCAGTAGAGGTTGTTGAGCGCGTCGAGCCGCGCCGGCAGCACCCGGTCGACGAGCTGCGGCCCGGCGACGACCAGCGGGATGGTGACGATGCCGGTGAGCAGGCCCACCACGTAGAGCGAGAACGACAGCATCCGGGTCCGGACGATGCCGCGGTGGCCGCCCAGGCCGTACATGATCGTCACGGTGTCGACGAACACGTTGAGCGCCCGCGACCCCGACCACAGCGCGAGGATGAAGCCGATCGAGACCACGTCGTAGCGCGGCGTCCTCAGCACGTCGTCCATCGTCGGCACGATGATGTCGCGCACGGTGTTGTCGGTGAACAGCTTGTGCGCCAGCCGCACCACCTCGCCCTTGAACTCCCCCACCCGCTGGTCGGTGAAGTTCTGGACCACCCAGCCGATCGACCCGGTGAGGCCGAAGATCAGCGGCGGCAGGGACAACAGCGCGAAGAAGGCCGCCTCGGCGGCCAGGCCCGTGACCCGGTTGCGGAGACAGGCGGCGACCGTCGAGACCACCAGCCGCCACAGCGCGTCGGCCGCAGCCCGCAGGCGGGCGCGAACTCGCTCCCACGTGGCGGCGGGAAGATGCTCAGCGCCCGCCATGGCTCTACGGTAACGGCATGGACGACGGCACCCGGGTAGCGACGAACCAGGCTCCGCCCCTCGTGGGACTCAACACGTTCACCAGCGACGTGGCGCTGGTCGAGGCGGTCACGCGCCACGCGTCGGCCGACACCGCCGCGAGCCTGGAACGGCTCGGCGCGGAGGCGGGCACCGCGGAGGCGCGCGAGCAGGGCCTGCTCGCCAACCAGCACGAGCCGGTGCTCAAGCCCTTCGACCGCTACGGCAACCGCGTCGACGAGGTCGAGTTCCACCCCTCGTGGCACTGGCTGATGACCCGCAGCGTCGGCCACGGCCTCGGCGCCACACCGTGGACCAGCGACGACCCGCACGCCCACGTCCGGCGCGCGGCCGGCTTCATGGCGTGGGGCCACACCGAGCCCGGGCACGGCTGCCCGATCTCGATGACCTACGCGGCCGTGCCCGCCCTGCGGGTCGACGACGCGCTGGCCAAGGAGTGGACGCCCAAGCTCGCCTCGACGACGTACGACTCCGGCCTGCGGCCGGTCGGCCAGAAGGCCGGCGCGCTGGCCGGCATGGGCATGACCGAGAAGCAGGGCGGCTCCGACGTCCGCGCCAACGTGACCCGGGCGGAGCGCACCGAGGTCGAGGGCGAGTACACCCTCCACGGCCACAAGTGGTTCACCTCCGCGCCGATGAACGACGTCTTCCTGGTGCTGGCGCAGGCCGAGGGCGGGCTGACCTGCTTCCTCCTCCCCCGCGTGCTGCCCGACGGCACCCGCAACCGCCTCGACGTCGTCCGCCTCAAGGACAAGCTCGGCAACCGGTCCAACGCCTCCTCCGAGCTGGAGTTCCACGGCACCTGGGCCCAGCGGCTGGGCGACGAGGGCCGCGGCGTGCGCACGATCATCGAGATGGTCGCGGCGACCCGGCTCGACTGCGTGCTCGGCTCGGCTGCCCTGATGCGGCGCGCGCTGGCCGAGGCGTCGTGGCACGTCTCCCACCGCAGCGCCTTCGGCGGCCGACTGGCCGACAAGCCGCTGATGCAGAACGTGGTCGCGGACCTGGCGATCGAGTCCGAGGCCGCGACCGCACTGGCGATCCGCCTCGCGTCGGCGGTCGACGACCGCACCGACCCCCACGAGCAAGCGCTGCGGCGCATCGCGCTGCCGCTGGCCAAGTTCTGGGTCTGCAAGCGCACGCCCGCGATGGTCGCCGAGGCGCTCGAGTGCCTGGGCGGCAACGGCTACGTCGAGGAGTCCGGCATGCCGCTGCTCTTCCGCGAGTCGCCGCTCAACTCGGTCTGGGAGGGCTCGGGCAACGTCAACGCGCTCGACGTGCTGCGCGCGCTGGGTCGCGAGCCCGAGGTCGTCGACGCCTGGATCGCCGAGGTCGGCCGGGCGGCCGGTGCCGACCGCCGCCTCGACGCCGCGATCACCTCGGCGCTGGAGTCGCTCGCGGACTCGATGGACCCCGACGGCGCCGAGCTCGGCGCCCGCCGCCTGGCCTCGCAGATGGCGCTGTGCCTGCAGGGCGCCCTGCTGGTGCAGCACGCCCCCGACGCCGTGGCCGACGCGTTCTGCGCCTCGCGGCTCGGCGGCGCGATGGGCGGCACGTTCGGCCTGCTGCCGCGTGGCCTCGAGTACGCCGAGATCGTGGAGCGCGCGACCCCGGCCCTCTGACCGAGGCAGGACCTGGTGAGCATCTTCGAGGACGGCCAGGAGATCGTCGGGCGGGACTTCCGCGAGGAGGACTGGTACGCCGAGGAGCTCGGTCGGGTGACCTTCCGCGACTGCACCTTCACCGACGTCGACCTGACCGAGGCGACGACGTCGGGCACGACCTTCACCGGCTGCGAGTTCGCCTTCACCCGGCTCAACGCCTCGACCCACACGGCCAGCTCGTTCGCCGGCTGCGAGCTCCGCCAGAGCAACCTGTTCGGGGCGACCTTCGACGGCTGCCGGCTCAGCGGCAGCGTGTTCGTCGACTGCACGATGCGGCCGCTCACCGTCACCGGCGGTCAGTGGCGAGGGGTCACCCTGCGGCGGGCGCGGCTCAGCGGTCTCGACCTGTCGGGGCTGGTGCTCGCCGAGGCCGACCTGACCGACGCCGACCTGAGCGGCACCGACCTGAGGCGCGCCGACCTGACCGGCGCGACGCTGCGCAACGCGGTCCTGCACTCCGCCGACCTGCGCGGTGCGGTGCTCGACCGCTGCGACCTCGCCGCGGCCGACCTGCGGCAGACCCGGCTCGACCTGGCGGGCGCGGTGCTCCTCGCCGAGGCCCACGGCGCTCGGATGGACGAGTGAGCGTGCTCGTGGTCGACGGGGCCAACGTGGTGGGCTCCCGTCCCGACGGCTGGTGGAAGGACCGGCCCGGCGCCGCGCGGCGGCTGCACGACCAGCTGTTGCGGGCCGACCTCGACCACGACGAGGTGGTGCTCGTGCTCGAGGGGGCCGCCAAGGCGGGGGTCCGGGCGGGGCGCGACCTCCACGTGCGGACGGTGCACGCTCCCCGCGACGGCGACTCGGCGATCGTCGCGCTCGTGGCCGAGCTGATCGCCGCGGGTGACCGGTGCACCGTCGTCACGGCCGACCGCGTGCTGGGCGGGCTGGTGTCGGCGCGCGGCGCCGTCGTGAGCAGCCCGTCGTACCTTCTGCAGAGGCTGGGCTGACGTGGGTGCCCACCTGCAGCTCCACGACTGCGGCGGCGTCCGGCTCGCCGTCCACACGCGGGGCGGCGGGTCCGGGTTCCCGCCGGTCCTGCTGGTGCACGGCACCGGCGGGGACGCCTCGACCTGGGACGTGGTGGCCGAGGACCTCGCCCGCGACCGGACGGTCCACGCGATCGACCTGCGCGGACACGGTGCGAGCGACCAGCCAGGGACCTACTCGATCGACCTCATGGCCGCCGACCTCGCGGCCCTGCTGCCGCGGCTCGGGCAGCCCCTGGACCTGGTCGGACACTCCCTCGGCGGCCTGGTCTGCTGCCGGGCGCTCGCCGACCGGCCGCTCGGCGTACGGCGGCTGGTGCTCGAGGACGTCGGCGTGCTCCGGCCCCGTGCTCCCGCGGTGCCGGCGAGGCCCGAGGGCGACCTGGTCTTCGACTGGGCGGTCGTCGAGCAGGTGCGACCCGAGATCGACGCGCCCGCCGAGCACTGGCCGGACACCTTCGGCCGGGTCGCGGTGCCGACGTTGGTCGTCGGGGGCGGGCCGTCGAGCTTCGTGCCGCAGGAGCACGTCGCCGACCTCGCCGCGCTCCTGCCCGAAGGCTCCCACGCGACCCTCGACACCGGTCACGAGGTGCACGCGACCCGGCCCGCCGAGTTCCTCGCGCTGCTCCGGGGGTTCCTGGGCTGAGCTTCAGCCGAGGGAGCGCACCACGAGGCCGGGGACGTCCGGTGCGGCGAGTGGACGCGGACGGTGAAGCAGGGCCCGTCCTCGAGATAGCCCTCGACGACCGGGCCGTCGACCAGCGCGAGCTCACGGGTCAGCGTCAGCGCGCCCGCCCAGGCTCAGCCCGTCCTCAGCTCAGCTCGAGACCGGGGTAGAGCGGGTGCTTGTCGAGCAGCTCCGCCGACGCCGCCTTCACCCGGTCGGCCACGCCGTCGGCCAGCTTGTAGTTGGCCTTGGAGGTGGCGCCCTTGGACGTCGTGGTCGGCTCGGTGTTGCCCAGCACGTCGACGACCAGCTCGGCGACCCGGTCGAACTCGTCGGCGCCGAACCCGCGCGTGGTCAGTGCGGGGGTGCCGAAGCGGATGCCGGAGGTGTACCACGCGCCGTTGGGGTCGGCCGGGACCGAGTTGCGGTTGGTGACCACGCCGGCGTCGAGCAGCGCGGACTCGGCCTGGCGGCCGGTCAGCCCGAAGGAGCTCACGTCGAGCAGCACGATGTGGTTGTCGGTGCCGCCGGTGACCAGCGTGGCCCCGCGGGTCAGGAAGCCCTCGGCGAGCGACTTGGCGTTGTCGGCGACGGCCTGGGCGTAGGTGCGGAACTCCGGCTGCCGCGCCTCGGCCAGCGCGACCGCCTTGGCGGCCATCACGTGCGAGAGCGGGCCGCCGAGGACCATCGGGCAGCCGCGGTCGACCGAGGAGGCGTACTCCTCCGTCGCGAGCACGAGGCCGCCGCGCGGGCCGCGCAGCGACTTGTGGGTCGTGGTCGTGACGATGTGAGCGTGGGGCACGGGGTCCTCGTCGCCGGTGAAGACCTTGCCCGCCACCAGGCCGGCGAAGTGGGCCATGTCGACCATGAGGGTGGCGCCGACCTCGTCGGCGATCTCACGCATCTTGGCGAAGTCCACCCGACGGGGGTACGCCGAGTAGCCGGCGACCAGCACCATCGGCTTGAACTCGCGCGCCTTGGCGGCCACCGCGTCGTAGTCGAGCAGCCCGGTCCCGGGGTCGGTGCCGTACTGCTGCTGGTGGAACATCTTGCCGCTGATGTTGGGGCGGAAGCCGTGGGTGAGGTGGCCGCCGGCGTCGAGCGACATGCCCAGCAGGCGCTGGTTGCCCAGCTCGCCACGCAGCGTCTCCCAGTCGGCCTCGCTGAGCTCGTTGACGTTCTTCGCGCCCAGCCGCTCCAGGGCGGGCGACTCCACGCGGTGGGCCAGGATCGACCAGAACGCGACCAGGTTGGCGTCGATGCCGGAGTGGGGCTGGGCGTAGGCGTACTCCGCGCCGAACAGCTCGCGGGCGTGCTCGGCCGCCAGCGCCTCGACGGTGTCGACGTTCTGGCAGCCGGCGTAGAAGCGGTGGCCGATCGTGCCCTCGGCGTACTTGTCGGAGAACCAGGTCCCCATGGTGAGCAGCACCGCCGGCGAGGCGTAGTTCTCGCTGGCGATGAGCTTGAGCGAGGACCTCTGGTCGGCCAGCTCCTGGCGTGTGGCCTCCGCCACACGCGGCTCGACCGACGCGATCACCTCCAGGGCGCGGTCGTAGGCCTGCGACGCCGCCTGGGCAGCGGTGGAGTCGGCGTGGGAGCGGGAGGAGGTCGCGGTCATGAGGCCAGCCTATTCGCCCCGAGGAGGCGCGACCAACCGGCGGAGCGTCTCGTCATTCGGACAGGCGTCTCACTGCATGAGAACGCGGCTTGTGCGCGGTCGTCTTGTCCCGTGAGACTTCCGTCCATGATCTCTGCGGCGACCTCCCAGGACCTCGTGGCGCGACGCCACGTGGACCTCGGTCGCACCCGCAGCAGCATGTGTATGTCGGCCTGACGCCAGCCTGCCCCGACCCGTCGCCACGGGTCACCACCCGGCACGGCACGCGCCGACTGCACCTCCGACAACGTCGTCGGGACCGGAGTCCGCGCACGCGCCTGCCACCGACTCGAAGGTTCTCCCCCACATGACGACGAAGTCCGACCAGGACCACTCCTCCGCCACGGGCCCGGCGCCGCGGCGTCCCGCCCGGACGCGCGCGGACCGTCCGCGGGGTGAGGGCCAGTGGGCGCTCGGGCACCGCGAGCCCCTCAACGCCAACGAGGTGTTCAAGAAGGAGGACAACCCGCTCAACGTCCGCGACCGGATCGAGAAGGTCTACGCGGTCGAGGGGTTCGACTCCATCGACCCCGACGACCTGCGCGGCCGCTTCCGCTGGATGGGTCTCTACACCCAGCGCAAGCAGGGCCTCGACGGCACCCAGACCTCCGCGCTCTCCGACGAGGAGCTCGAGGACTCGCACTTCATGATGCGGATCCGCAGCGACGGCGCGATCCTCGGCCCCGCCCAGCTGCGCGCGCTCGGCGAGGTCTCGACGACCTACGCCCGCGACACCGCCGACGTCACCGACCGCCAGAACATCCAGCTGCACTGGGTGCGCATCGAGGACGTCCCGGCGATCTGGGAGCGCCTGGAGAAGGTCGGCCTCGGCACCACGGAGGCCTGCGGTGACGGTCCCCGGCCCTTCCTGGGCTCGCCGGTCGCCGGCATCGCCAAGGACGAGATCATCGACGGCTCCCCCGCCCTGGCCGAGATCAAGCGCCGCTACATCGGCAACCCCGACTTCTCCAACCTCCCGCGCAAGTACAAGACCTCGGTCTCGGGCCACCCGAGCCTCGACGGCGCACCCGAGGTCAACGACTGCTCGTTCGTCGGCACGGTCCACCCCGAGCACGGGCCGGGCTTCGACCTGTGGGTCGGCGGCGGCCTGTCCACCAACCCGATGCTCGCCCACAAGCTCGGCGTGTGGATCCCGCTCGACGAGGTGCCCGACGTGTGGGAGGGCGTGACCTCGGTCTTCCGCGACTACGGCTACCGCCGCCTGCGCAACCGCGCGCGCCTGAAGTTCCTGCTCGCCGACTGGGGCGTGGAGAAGTTCCGCCAGGTCCTGGAGGACGAGTACCTCCACAAGCGGCTCGTCGACTGCGAGTCCCCCGCCGCGCCCACCACGAACGGCGACCACATCGGCGTCCACGAGCAGAAGAACGGGCTGTTCTACGTCGGGGCGTCGGCGATCGCCGGTCGCGTCTCCGGCACCACGCTGAGCGCCCTGGGCGACCTCGTGGAGAAGCACGGAGCCCGCGGGGTCCGGCTCACGTCGTACCAGAAGATCGTGGTGCTCGGCGTGCTCAAGGACGAGGTCGAGGGCCTGGTGGCCGACCTCGAGGAGATCGGGCTGTCGGCCAACCCGTCGCCGTGGCGCCGCTCGACGATGGCCTGCACGGGCCTGGAGTACTGCAAGCTCGCGCTGGTCGACACCAAGGAGCGGGCGCGCGCCCTCGTGGCCGAGATGGAGCGCCGCATCCCCGACCTCGACACCGTCATCACCGTCAACGTCAACGGCTGCCCGAACGCCTGCGCCCGCACGCAGATCGCCGACATCGGCCTCAAGGGCCAGCAGGTCAACGAGGACGGCAAGCAGGTCGAGGGCTTCCAGGTGCACCTCGGTGGTGGCATCGGGCTGCAGTCCCGGTTCACCGAGACGCCGTTCGGCCGCAAGCTGCGCGCGCACAAGGTGAGCAGCGCCAAGCTCGACGACTACGTCGAGAACGTCGTGCGCCACTACCTCGCCGAGCGCGTGGAGGGCGAGGAGTTCGCGACCTGGGTCGCGCGCGCCGACGAGTCCTCGCTGCGCGGCGAGGCCGAGCTGGTCGAGGTGGACGCGTGAACGAGCGCAGCGAGCGAACCAACAACTCACGCCTGGCTCCGCCGCCGAGCGCAGCGAAGGCGGTGGAAGCGTGAGCGCCGCGACCACCACTGCCGCGCGCAACAACCGGGGCAGCGACACCGACGGGCGCACGCCCGCGGAGCTGCGCGACCTGGTCAACGCGGTCGGCGCCGAGCTGGAGCTCGCTCCCGCGGAGGACATCGTGGAGTGGGCCGCGGAGACCTTCGGCGCGCGGTTCTGCATCACCTCCTCGATGGGCGACGCCGTGCTGGCCCACCTCGCGAGCCGCGTGGTCCCGGGGATCGACGTGGTCTTCCTCGACACCGGCTACCACTTCGCCGAGACGATCGGCACCCGCGACGCGGTCGAGCTGACCCTGCCGGTGCGGATGCTCACCGTGGAGCCCCGGCAGACCGTGGCCGAGCAGGACGCGCAGCACGGCGAGCGGCTCTGGGAGCGCGACCCCGACCTGTGCTGCGCGCTGCGCAAGGTCCAGCCGCTCCAGGACGCCCTCACCGGCTACGACGCCTGGGCGACCGGGCTGCGCCGCGCGGAGACCCACTCACGGGTGATCGCGCCGGTCATCGGGTGGGACGAGCGCAAGCAGAAGGTCAAGGTCTCGCCGTTGGCGCGGTGGACCGACGAGCAGGTGGAGCGCTACGTCGCCCGCCACGACGTGCTGGTCAACCCGCTGCAGCAGGACGGCTACCCCTCGATCGGGTGCTGGCCGTGCACCCGCCGGGTCGCGCCGGGCGAGGACAAGCGCGCCGGCCGGTGGGCCGGCCAGGACAAGACCGAGTGCGGCATCCACCTCTAGACCCCGGTGGTCGAGCTCGTCGAGACCACCACCACCAGGAAAGACCGCTCCTGCGGGAGCACGAGATGAAGGAGGCTCCGATGGCCGCACCTGCCCTGGTGGCGCTGGCACACGGAAGCCGTGACCCCCGTTCGGCCGCGACCGTGAAGGCGCTCGTCGACGAGGTCCGGGCGCTGCGTCCCGACCTGCGCATCGAGACCGCGTTCCTCGAGCTGTCCAAGCCGTCCTTCGAGACCGTCGTCGCCAAGCTGGTGCGCGCCGGGATCGAGGAGATCGTGGTCGTCCCCCTCCTCCTCACCGAGGCCTACCACGCCAAGGTCGACGTCCCCGAGGCGATCGCCGCCGCGATGGAGCGCCACGAGGGTCTCAAGGTCCGCGCCACCCCGGTCCTCGGGCTGGAGGCGATGTTCCTCGAGGTGCTCGACCAGCGCCTGCGCGACGCCCTGTGCGCGGCCCGCGTCCGCGAGCTCGACGGGCTGGTCCTCGCCGCGGCCGGCACCAGCGACCCGCTGGCGATCCAGTCGATCCAGCGCCTCGCCCGCGTGTGGGGTGCGCACCACAAGCTGCCCGTCGTCGCGGCGTTCGCCTCCGCCTCTCCCCCGGCCACCGGTGAGGCGGTGCGGTCCCTGCGGGGCCAGGGACGGCGCCACATCGCGGTGGGCTCGCTGATCCTGGCCCCGGGCAAGCTCTTCGACCGCGCCGCCGAGCTCGCGCTCGAGGCCGGGGCCGTCGCCGTGTCCGACCCCCTCGGCGCCCACCCCGAGGTCGCCCGGGTCGTCCTGGCGAGGTACGCAGTCGGTGCGGTGGAGCTGGTTCCGGTCTGATCCCGACGGGATAGGCTCACCGGCATGAGCCAGCACTTCGATGTCGTCGTCCTCGGCGCGGGCCCCGGGGGCTACGTCGCCGCGATCCGCGCCTCCCAGCTCGGTCTGAAGACCGCGGTCATCGAGAAGAAGTACTGGGGCGGTGTCTGCCTCAACGTCGGCTGCATCCCGAGCAAGGCGCTGCTGCGCAACGCCGAACTGGCGCACATCCTCCAGCACGAGAAGGACAAGTTCGGCATCGAGGGCGACGCCACGATGTCGTTCGAGCCCACCCAGAAGCGGTCGCGGGAGGTCTCCGACAGCATCGTCAAGGGCGTCCACTTCCTGATGAAGAAGAACAAGATCACCGAGATCGACGGCTGGGGCACCTTCGTCGACGCCAAGACCATCTCGGTCGAGGACGGCGAGGGCAACACCTCCGACGTCACCGCCGACACCGTGATCATCGCGACCGGCGCCACCACCCGCCTGGTCCCCGGCACCGAGCTGTCGGAGAACGTCGTGACCTACGAGGAGCAGATCCTCGACAGCGACCTGCCCGGCAGCATCGTCATCGCCGGCTCGGGAGCGATCGGGGTCGAGTTCGCCTACGTGATGAAGAACTTCGGCGTCGACGTCACGATCGTGGAGTTCCTCGACCGCATGGTGCCGACCGAGGACGCCGAGGTCTCCAAGGAGCTGCTCAAGCACTACAAGAAGCTCGGCGTCGACGTCATGCTCAAGACCAAGGTCGAGAAGATCGAGGACCCGGGCGGTGGCGGCAAGGTCAAGGTCACCGTCAGCAAGGACGGCAAGGAGGAGGTCCTCGAGACCGACCGCGTCCTGCAGGCGATCGGCTTCGCCCCCCGGCTCGACGGCTACGGCCTCGACAAGACCGGCGTGGAGACCACCGACCGCGGCGCGATCAAGGTCGACGAGCGCGGTCGCACCAACGTCGACGGCGTCTACGCGATCGGCGACGTGACCGGCAAGCTGATGCTGGCCCACACCGCCGAGGCGATGGGCATCGTCGCAGCCGAGACGATCGCCGGCGCCGAGACGGTCGAGATCGACTTCGACATGATCCCGCGGGCGACCTACTGCCAGCCCCAGATCGCCTCCTTCGGCTACAGCGAGGAGCAGGCCAAGGACAAGGGGTACGACGTCAAGGTCGCGAAGTTCCCGTTCTCGGCCAACGGCAAGGCCAAGGGCCTCGGCGACACCGTCGGGTTCGTCAAGATCATCGCCGACGCGGAGTACAACGAGATCATCGGCGCCCACCTGATCGGCCCCGACGTGACCGAGCTGCTGCCCGCGCTCACGCTGGCCCAGAAGTGGGACCTCACCGCCGACGAGGTGGCGCGCAACGTCTTCGCCCACCCCACGCTGTCCGAGGCGGTCAAGGAGGCCGTCGAGGGCCTCGCCGGCCACATGATCCACCTCTGACCCTGGACCTTCCGGCCGGCACCCGCTGGTCCGTCGCCGCGGGTCCGGCCGGCGGGCCCCTCGTCGTCTCCGTCTCGCCGGACCGGCTGCTGCGGACCGCCAGCGTGGCCAAGGTCTTCCTCCTGGTCGAGCTCGCCGCGCGCCTCGTCGAGGGCTCGCTCGCGCCCGACCGGCCCGTCGACCGGCGAGCGGTCGACCCGGTGGGCGACTCAGGGCTCTGGCAGCACCTGCGCACCGACGTCCTGCCGCTCACCGACGTGGCGCACCTGGTCGGCGCGACCAGTGACAACTGGGCGACCAACGCCCTGCTCGAGCTCGTCGGCATCGAGGCGGTGCGGCAGCGCGCGGCCTCGCTGGCCCCCGGCGGGTCGACGCTCGTCGACCGGGTGCGGGACCACCGTGCGCCGGACGACCCGCGGACGTTGAGCGTGGGGTGCGCGGGCGACTGGTTCGCCGTCGTCTCGGGCCTCGCCGCCGGCACGGTCGTGAGCGCCGAGGTGAGCTCGCGGGTGCTCGACTGGCTGCGGGCCGGGGTCGACCTGTCGATGGTGGCGGGCGCCTTCGGACTCGACCCGCTGGCCCACGACGAGCCCGACCGGGGTGTCCAGGTGTGGAGCAAGACCGGCACGGACGACGGCGTACGCGCGGACGTGGGGCTGGTGCGGGGACCCGCCGCGACCTGGGCCTACGCGGCGCTGTGCGCGTGGGACCCCGCCGGGCCCGACCGCCGCGACGCGGTCCTCGAGACCCACCGAGAGCTCGGCCGTCTCGTGCGCAGCGCCGTGGCCTGAGCGGCCGCGGCCGGGCGGTTCGTCCCTGGACACGGCCATGTCGCGGGCGCCACGCTGCTGGGGAGGGGGTGAGCCTCATGGATGGCGGGCAGTCGCGCACGGGGCCGGTCGAGGCGGCACGACCGTGGTCCCTCTCCCTGGAGCGAGTCGGGTGAACCGGTGCTGAGCTCGGTGACCGCCGAGCAGCTGCTGGAGCTGGCCGAGGAGCTGGACTCCGCGGACGCGCGCGACCTCGCGGCGGCGATCGTGACGTTCGGGGTCGAGCCCGAGGCCTGGTCCCGCCTGGAGCCCCGGGTCGTCCCGTTGCTCGAGCAGAGCGAGCCGATGCCCGATCGTTGGCACGAGGACGAGGTGGGCGGACGGCTGTGGGCCGCGATCGAGATCGCCAAGGCGGGCGCCCCCTCCGCCCTGCTCGAGGCCCTCGACCGGCTCCCCGACGACCCGCCGATGTTCATGTGGGGCGACCCCTGGACGGCGTACGACCTGCTCCGGCGCGCGGCGCCGGTGCCACCCGAGGTCGACGAGCTGCTGGCCTCCCGCTGGTCCGGCGACCTGGACCGCAACCAGCGGCTGGTGATCGCTGCTCTCACCGGGCGCTGGGACGCCGAGGGCACGCCGACCGGGAGCGGCGCCGGGACCGAGCCGCCGGTCGGCGTGCAGCCGGAGCGCCCGGCGATCGCCGACCTGGACCCCTGGGACCTCTCGGTGGTCACCGACCTGCTCCGCCACCAGGGAACGCCGGTGCTGCTCGGTGACCTCGGGTCCCTGGACCCGAGGACCGCGGGACGGCTGCTGGCCGACCTGGTGGTGCGGACCATGGCCGAGGAGCCGCAGGGACGCATGCTCTGGGGCAACCGGACGATGCGCGTGCTCGGCGCCGTGCGGACCGCGGAGCTCCCCGTGCACGACCTGGTGGTCCGGTTCGCGGAGTCCGGTGGCGCGATGCCCGCCTCGCAGCTCGGAGCGGTGCTCGCGCGCGACGACGACGACGAGGTGGCGACGGTGGTCCTCCACGTCGCCAGGTCGGCGGCACCGGACGTCCGCCGGGACCTGACCGGCCTCCTGCGTGCGACCGCGATCTCCGCCGCCACCGGCGCCACGCCGATGCTGGGCGCCGGGCCGGGACCTGCCCCTGTCGCCCCGGCCCCTGTCGCCCCGGCCGCTGCCACGCCGGCCCCGGCCGGTCTCCAGCCGGCCCCCGCACCAGCGCCGGCGCCGCAGGTGAGCATCGGCGCCCCGGACGCCGCCGCTCCCCGGAAGCGCTTGTGGAGCCGGCTGCGACCGGCCGCCCGGCGGTCGAGCCCGAGACCGGACGAGCAGCGCTCGCTCGACGAGACCCGGGCCGGCGCCGAGGCCGACGAGACCGCTGCCGGGGCCGAGGCAGCTGCTGGGGACGAGGCTCCCCTGCCCACGACCGCCTACCCCCGCCTGGACGCCCCGGGCAAGGTCGTGGCGCGGACGCCGTTCGAGGTCACGATCGGGCTGGCACCGGACAGCGACCAGCGGGTGGGCACCACTGGGAAGGTCCCGCTCGCGGAGCTGGCAGCCGGCCGCGAGAAGCTCGACCTCGAGGTGGAGCTCGTCGTCGACCCACGGTCCCTGCGGCTCGACCTGACCTCGGCCCATCCGATGCGCGTCGAGCTGGCGGTCACCGGTGCCCACCCCTACCCCACTGCCGCGGTGCGGCTGGTCGCCGAGACCGCGCCGGACCTGTTCCGGGAGCGGACGCTGCGGCTGATCCTGCGCGTGGACGGGCGCGTGGTCGGCCTGGCCAAACGCCAGCTCGTCGTGGTCGACGACGCGGCCGAGATGGCGACGACCCCCGATCCCCGCCCGCCCGGGCGCGACCTGCTGAACCTGCGGCCCCTCCTGCGCGAGGACGCCCCCGACCTCGTGGTCGGTGTCTACCGGTCCGACGAGACCGCGGACACCTGGGTCTGGGACGTCTACCCCCTCGGGTCCACCCTGCGCCTGGCCGACGACGAGCGGGTGGTGCGCATCGACGGCACCGCGCGGGACTACGCCGCCTACGTCAGGCGCGGGGTGTCGGCCGCCGCAGCCACCTCGGTCGGCACCTATCGCAACCTGACCGGCTACGGGCGACTGGTCGCCCAGACCATCCCGCGCGCCGTGCGCCAGGTCCTCACCGACCTCATGACCGGTCGCTCGACCGCGCCCTCGGTGCTCCTGCTGACCGAGGAGGCCTTCGTCCCCTGGGAGCTCGCCGCACCCCGCGACCCGGCGCTGGTGTCGTCCTGGGGCGGCGACTCGCCGTTCCTGGGCGCGCACCTGGCGATCTCGCGTTGGCCGTGCGACCAGGACGGACCCCCGCCCGGCCCACCGGTGAGCCTGGCGGTTCCTCGCCGGGCGGTGGTGACGGCCGACTACGAGGGCCTCGCCGCCGAGCTGCCCCATGCCCGCGCCGAGGCCGAGCGCCTCGCGCAGACCTACGCGCCGATGGAGACCCTCGAGCCGACCCGGACCTGTCTCGAGGCGGTCCTGGAGGGCAGGACGCCGGTGGACCTGCTCCACGTCGCCCTGCACGGCCAGTTCGACCAGGGCGCCCAGGAGGACGGACTCGTGCTGCTGCGACCCGACGACGCGGGCGGCCGACAGCGGGACTTCCTCACCGGGCTGGGCGTCGCGGGGCTGGCACCGAACCGCGCGGCCACCCCGTTCGTGTTCCTCAACGCCTGCCAGGTGGGCTCGGCCGACGAGGTGCTCGGCAGCTACGCCGGGCTCGCGGTCGCGGTCCTGCGCACCGGCGCCAGCGGCGTCGTCGCGCCGCTGTGGAACATCGACGACGTCGTGGCCGCGGCCCTGGCGGACCGCTTCTACGCCGAGACCCTCGGCGGGGACCGCGTCGCGGTCGCCGAGGTCCTGCGCCGCATCCGGGCGGAGTACACCCTGGCCGCGGTCGAGGCGGACCCGCCCGCCGTGACCGCGACGTACCTCGCCTACCAGTTCTTCGGCCACCCCTGCTTCCGGCTGAGGCTGGACGCGGACCCACCGACGCCGTCCCCCGTCCCCGACCCCGAGGAGCCCGGTGATGCCTGACCTCGACCCCGCCGGCACGCCGGTCGAGCTGCACCCCCGCCTGGTGATCCGCACGCCGGGTCTGTCCGGGACCGCGCAGGTGCACCCGGCCGCCTCGCCCGGCACCCGAGCCGCCGACGCGAGCCGACCCGAGCTCCTCGAGGCCCTGCGGACCAACGGCATGACCGAGGACCTCACGGTGGAGATCCGACAGCCGCGGGAGGAGCGGTCCGGCACGGGCTCGCGCGCCGTCGCCGGCGGCGACGCGATCCGGCTGGACGTGGCGGAGCCGGGCCCGGCGTTCGGCCAGGTGGTGCTCTACGTCTCCGAGGACGGGGCGATGACCTGGCACCTCCCGGAGCGGTCCGCGGGCGGCTCCGGTGCTCGCGGCCCCGGCGGGGGTGGCACCGCTGTCTACCGCATCCCCCGCCTCGTCACCCCTGCCCCCGCCGCGCCCGGCCAGCGGGGGCTGGCGGGCGCCATCGGCAAGAAGGTGCTCAAGATCCTCACCTTCCGCCTGGTCAAGGAGGGCTCGCGCTGGGTCGGTCAGCGCTTCGCCACCCAGCTCGAGGACGCCAGGCGTCCGCACCGGCTGAGCCTCGTGAGCCCCGGCCCCGGCGGGCCGACCCTGGCCGAGCTGCCGGACGACCTGCTGCGGAGCTGGGCCGGCGAGCGGGCCCTGCTGCTCGTGCACGGAACCTTCAGCTCCACCCGGGGCGGCTTCGGGGCGTTCCGGCCCGCCACGCTGCAGGAGCTGCACCAGCGCTACGGGGAACGGGTCGTGGCCTTCGACCACCCCACGATCTCGCGCAGCCCGGTCGAGAACGCCCAGTGGCTCGCGGGCTACCTGAAGGATCGCGGCGCCCGGATGGACGTCGACCTGATCACCCACTCCCGGGGCGGGCTGGTGGGCAGGGTGCTCGCGGAGGCCTCCGACCTGGGCGGGACCGCCGAGGCCGTCCGCGTGCACCGGGCCGCCTTCGTGGCCTGCCCCCACGCCGGCACGCGGCTCGCCGACGTGCAGCACCACAGCCAGCTCATCGACCGGTTCACCAACCTGCTGCAGTTCGTGCCCAGCAACGGCGTGACCGACGCGCTGGAGGTCGTCCTGGCGGTCCTCAAGCAGGTGGCGACCGGCGTCGTCGAGGGACTGCCCGGGCTCACCTCCATGGACCCTCGGGGACCGTTCCTCACCGAGCGGCTCAACGTCGGCGCCGCCCACGAGGCCACCTACTTCGCCGCCGGGTCGAACTTCGAACCGGCTGCGGGCTCGCCCTTCGCCCAGGTCGCGATCGACCACGGCGCCGACCTGGTCTTCGGCGGGACGGACAACGACCTCGTCGTGCCTCGCGAAGGTGCGCACACGGTGACCGGGCCGCACGGCTTCAGCATCGCCGATCCCGTGCTGTTCGAGTCGAGCTCGGCGGTGCACCACAGCGGCTACTGGGCGCAGGACCGGATGAACCAGGCGCTGCTGGGCTGGCTCAGCGCCCCGGCGGTCAGCCGGTCGGGATGACGTGCTCGGCCACGACCTCGCCGTCGACGCTCACCTGCGCGCACCACAGCGGCCACTCCACCGCGACGCCGACCTTGGCGGCCTCGAAGCGGACCGTGACCTCGTCCCCCGACAGGTCGGCGTCGACCTCGACGTCGTGGCGCCTGCCCTCGCTCTCGACGTACTGACGCTCCTCGCCGCCGTCCCGGACGTAGCCGAGCTCGACGGCCTCGGTCTGGTCGGGGCTGACCACCCGCGCCCCCCAGGTCACCTCGCCGGAGGGCTCACCCGCCCACTGGATGGTGAAGGCGACGACGTCGCCGGCGATGGTCCGGCCACAGTCCCTGATGTCGACGTCGGTCATGACGCGAAACTACCCCGGGGTGGCGGCGCCATGTCCGACCGACGAGCCGTCAGGGGCCGAGCTCGGCGTAGGCAGGCTTGAGCACCTGCTCGATGATCGCCAGCCGCTCGTCGAAGGGCAGGAAGGCCGACTTCATCGCGTTGACCGCGAACAGCCGCAGCTCGCGCGGGCCGTAGCCGAAGGCGTCGACCAGCAGCTGCAGCTCGCGGCTCATCGAGGTGCCGCTCATCAGGCGGTTGTCGGTGTTGACCGTGACCCGGAAGCGCAGGTCCGTGAGCAGCCCGATCGGGTGCTCCTCGAGCGACGGGGCCGCGCCGGTCTGCAGGTTGGAGGTGGGACACATCTCGAGCGGGATGCGCTTGTCCCGGACGTACGCCGCGAGCCGGCCGAGGTGGGCACGGCCGGTCGCGTCGACCTCGATGTCGTCGATGATCCGGACCCCGTGGCCGAGCCGGTCGGCGCCGCACCACTGCAGGGCCTCCCAGATGGAGGGGAGACCGAAGGCCTCGCCGGCGTGGATGGTGAAGTGGGCGTTCTCGCGCTGGAGGTACTCGAAGGCGTCGAGGTGGCGGGTGGGCGGGTAGCCGGCCTCGGCGCCGGCGATGTCGAACCCGCACACGCCGCGGTCGCGGTGGCGCACCGCCAGGTCGGCGATCTCGCGCGAGCGCGCCTGGTGCCGCATGGCGGTGAGGATCTGGCGCACCACGATGCGGCCCCCGGCCGCGGCCTCGCCCTCGGCGAACCCCTCGCGCACCGCGTCGACGGTCTCCTCCAGGGTCAGCCCGGCCTCGAGGTGCTGCTCGGGCGCCCACCGCACCTCGGCGTAGACCACGCCGTCCGCGGCGAGGTCCTCCACGCACTCCCGGGCGACCCGCACCAGGTCCTCGCGGCGCTGCATCACCGCGATGGTGTGCTGGAAGGTCGCGATGTAGCGCTCCAGCGAGCCGGAGTCGCAGGCCTCGACGAACCAGTCGCCGAGCGCGTCGGGGGCGGCGGGCAGGGTGTGGCCCACCTCGGCGGCGATCTCGGCCACCGTCGAGGGACGGAGCCCGCCGTCGAGGTGGTCGTGCAGCAGCACCTTGGGGGCCAGCCGCACCAGGTCGGAGAAGGGGGTGTCCGCGCGGGCGCTCATGGCGCCATCGAAGCAGACCTCCCGCGTCCGCCGGGATCGCCCCGCAGGAGCCCGGAGACGAGCACCAGTGCCGAGACGCCCGCGAGGCTCGCCCAGAAGGCGGCGACCCACCCCGAGAGCTCGTCCTCCGGCCAGGGCGGCACCCACCCGAGCAGGGCGCCGACCGTGAACGGCAGGGCGGTGGCCAGCACCAGCACGACTGCCACGTGCGTCCCGGGAGCCGGCACGCGCACCCGCAGCGCCCGGGCCACGGCGAGCCCGAGCGCCACCGAGACCAGGGAGACGCCGGACCAGGCGAGGGCGCTCAGACCCGCCGCGCCCGCCGCGGGACCGACCAGCGCCAGGACGAGCACGCCGATGACCGGGAGCGTCGCCAGCCGGGACCCCTCGGCCCAGCGCCCCCCTCGCGGTGTCGACCCGGTGAGGGCCGACCCGGCGTCGTCGAGGAGGAAGCCCGCCGCAGCCGCTCCGGACGCCACCGCGAACGGCAGCAGCACGACCGCGCTCGTCGGCCAGCGGTGCGTCGCCGCGGACAGGAGGGCCGCGAGCGCCAGGCAGCTGATGACCGCGACCCAGGGCACCGCGCGGCGGAGGTACCAGAGCCGCGCGGGACTCATCTCGCGCTAGCCCCGGACCCTGGCGGGGATGGGGTCGGAGACCTGGTTGTGCGCGATGCCGGTCGTCATGGCCAGTCCGAGCGCGACCAGACCGACGAGCACCACGCCGGCGAAGGTCACGACCAGGCGGCTGCTGCGGGCGGTCCGGTCGTGCCACACCGCGGCCAGGTAGGCGGCCGCGCACAGGCACAGCACGTAGACGAGGTAGAAGGTGGCGTTGCCCGCGTAGAGCCGCGCGGTGCCGTCGACGTCGGTGCCGGACTGGAAGGAGACCCACGGCGTCCACATGCGCGCGGTGGGGTGGGAGGTGTCCACGGGCGCCTGACCCAACATGGTGGCCACGACGGTGACCAGCACGACGACGGCCGGGGCGCCGGGGAAGCGGAGCCAACGGCCGGTCAGGAGCCCGAGCAGCCCTCCTCCCAGGCAGGCCACCGGCACGTCGGCGACCAGGACCGACCACACGTGCAGGTCCGGGACGGTGTCGAACCACCACTCCTGCGGGGCAGGCGGGTTCACCGCCACGGCGACCAGCAGGAGAGCGACCCACGCGAGCCCCGCCATGAACGGGACGAGGCAAGCCAGGGCCAGGGCCGTCGTACGCCGCGCCTCGGTCCCCGGTGCGGTGGAGACCGCCTCGTCCGAGCCCTCGGTGGAGCGGGTGAGCCGGGCGACCGCGACCAGGCTGCCCAAGCCCATGAAGAAGGCGGGCACGACCGGCCAGGAGAGCACGTCCCCGCTCACGTCGTCGTGCACCAGGAAGGCCACGAGGATCCCGAAGGCGGCGACGAGGCCGATCAGGAAGGCGGGGTGCCTCGCGAGTCGGCGAGCCTCGATGCGTGTCATCGCGGACAGGCTGGGGCGGCCCTGGAGGCCGAGGTCGGCGGTCGTTGACATGGCGGATCTCCTTGTGTGGGTGGCCGTTGCGGCCGGTGAGGACGAGTCGGAGGGAGAGTGAGGTGCGGCCGTTCAGGCGGGTGCCGCGACGCCGGTGTCGGTGCCGAGCATGAGGAGGTAGGCGTCCTCGAGGGTGGGCTCGCAGGCCTCGGCGCCGGGTGGTCGCGGGCCGCCGACGACCCGGTGTCGACCGGTGCCGGTGCGCCAGGAGGCCAGTGCCGTCTCGCCCGGCTGGTCGCACAGCCAGACCTTGTCCTGCGCGGTGCGCACCAGGTCCAGCACTCCCCCGTCGAAACGCACGCGTCCTCGGGCCATGACGACCACCCGCTCGCAGAGAGCGGCGACGTCCTCGGTCTGGTGGGTGGAGAGGAGCACCACGGAGTCAGCGGCGATGACCGACAGCGTCCGGCGCAGCGAGGCCCGCTGTGCGGGGTCGAGACCGGTCGTGGGCTCGTCGAGCACCAGGATGCCCGGGTCGCCGAGCAGGGCCTGGGCCAGGCCCACCCGACGGCGCTGCCCCCCGGACAGCTTGCGGATCTTGCGGCCCGAGAGGTCGGCGAGGCCGACCAGGTCCAGCACCCGGCGCACCTCGCGGGTGCGCAGCGGGGCACGGTTCCACTCCTTGAGCACCGCGACGTACTCCACGAAGCCGAAGACCGTCATGTCGCTGGGGAAGCCGAGCTCCTGCGGGAGGTAGCCCAGGTGACGGCGGGCCTCGGTCACGGCCGCGTGGCCGGAGAGCGGGTCGGTGCCGCGCAGCCGCACCGTGCCGCGGTCCGGCGCGATCGACGTCGCCACGATCCGCAGCAACGTCGTCTTGCCGGCCCCGTTGGGACCGAGCAGCCCGGTCACGCCACGACCGAGCACGAGGTCCACCGACTCGAGAGCGCGCGTGCCACCGTAGGCGCGGGACACCCCCGACAGCTCCACGGACGGCTCCCCACCGCCGGCCGTCGGCGCGCTCACAGGGCGACTCCGATGCCCTTGGTGGTGCGGGAGCGCACGGCCAGCACCAGCATCGCCGCGGCGGCCAGCGCGAGGAAGACCAGCTGGCGGTCGGGTTCGAGCGCCCAGGTGGCCTCGAAGCGGCGAACCGCTCCGGCGACCAGGCCGCTCCAGGCGACGGCGAGCGCGATCGCCGCGTAGCGCGGCCCGACGAAGACCGCCAGGGCGAGCATGACCGGCACGATCGTCAGGGCCGGCCCCAGCCAGGCGACCGCGACCCAGGCGGGACCCGGCAGCAGGAGGCCGAGGAGCGCAGTGACCGGGAGGCAGGAGACGAGCACGGCGACGGTGCGCAGCCAGATCAGCCGGGTGCGGCCGTAGGGCGAGGTCACCACCAGGGCCTCACCCGGGTCGTCGGCCGGATCGTAGGCGGTGGCCACGCCGAGGACGGGGATGAGCGGCGCCACGAGCAGGAAGGGCCACAGCGCGTCCTCCCCCGCCAGGTGCGACGCCATCAGGGCGAAGGCCACCGCGACGAAGGAGCTGGTCAGCCACGCGGTGCGGAGCGCGGCGGTCGCGGCGAGCAGGACCGCCGTGGGCTCGGGAAGCCCGAGACGCCCGGCCAGTCGGAGGGCGGCGGGGAGCCGTGAGCGTTCGGCCCCCTCTCGGACGTGGTCCCACATGCGTTCGAGCACGATGTCGTCGACCAGCGGGCGCACGAGCGCGCGGCAGGACGCGCAGTGGTCGAGGTGCTGCTCCACCGACGCCGCCTCGAGCGCGCCGAGGCGCCCGGCGGCGTAGGCCTCGAGCAGGCCGGGATCGGCGTGCCAGGTGGGGCGTGCGCCAGTCGTCATCGCCATCCCTCCAGCGGGGTCTCGGTCAGGGAGCGCCGCAGCTGGGACTTCGCCCGGTGCAGGCGCGTGCGGACGGTCGCCTCGCGGACGTGGAGCAGGCGGCCCGCCTCCCGGGTGGACATGCCGTCGAGCACGACGGCCTGCACGACCGCACGGAACTCCGGTGAGAGGCGGCGCAGGGCCGGCGCCAGGTCGCCGTACTCCACGCCGAGGAGGACCTGGTCCTCCACCGCGGGGGTCGTGCCGGCGTCCGTGACGTCCCAGTCGGGCACGAGGACCTCGTCGTGACGTCGCCGCAGCCGCGAGACCATCGTCCGGAAGGCGATCCCCCACAGCCAGCCCGCGACCTCGCCGTCGCCGCGCCAGGAAGCGCCACGGCGCCACGCCACGAGGAAGGTGTCCTGCACGACCTCTCGTGCGAGCTCCGGGTCGTTGCACCGCCGCAGCAGTCGCGTCAGCAGCCAGGGAGCGTGCCGGTCGTAGAGCTCGCGCAGGGCTCCTGTGTCGCCCTCGACGGCGGCGGCGACCAGAGCCGCGTCGTCGCGCTCCTCCGAGATGGCCGGGTTCCCCCTCATGCCCACACTGTCGCACCGGGACGCCGGATTCGTTCCCGCCCGGAGCCACGGTTCCGAGGGCGCGACCAACGTCCCGAAAGGGTCAGTGCACGAGCCTCTCGACCAGCCGCGCGAGCTCGGCGCGCGGGTCGGTCGTCGTGCCCCCGTGGATGGGTCCCGGCTGCACGACCGTGCTCCGGGGCGCGCTGAGGAAGCCGAACCGCTGGGTCATCGGCGCCGTCGCGGCGTCGCCCGCGGCCCCGTCGCCGGCGCAGACGTGGTCGATGGTGGCGAGGGCCGAGCGGACCGCGTCCAGGTCGAGCTCGGGCGCGAAGGACCGCAGCCGCTCCTCGTCGACACGGGCGGCACACCCCAGGAAGTCGGCCTGCTGGCTGTAGAGCACCACGCCCAGGTTGAGGAACTCCTCGCGGTCCACGCGCGGGACGCACCGCAGGACGACGTACTGGAAGCCGTGGCGGGTCATGCCGCACCTCCCGGCAGCCATGGCCGGTCGCCGTCGACGCGGGCCAGCAGGAAGTCGACGTACGCCGCCCGCACGTCCTCGGTGCCCGCGCCCGGGACCGGCTCGAGCCACTCGGCGGGGACCCGGTCCGCGACCTCGATGAGCAGGTCGCGCGTGACCCGCGGGGCGAGCTCGGCGTCGGCTGGGGGCACCCCGCCGAGGAACGCCCGCAGGACGTGCGTGGAGGCGTCGTACGGCTGGACCGCGAAGCGAGCGGGCGAGGTGAGACCGCCGGACCAGGAGTGGTGGAAGTACAGGCAGGCACCGTGGTCGATCGCCCAGAGCCGCCCGTGCCACATCAGCAGGTTGGGGTTGCGCCAGGAACGGTCGACGTTGGCGCACAGCGCGTCGAGCCACAGCACGCGGGCCGCGTCCGCGGGGTCCGGCTCGCAGCCGGCGTCGAACCCGAAGGAGCCCGGCAGGAAGTCGATCCCGAGGTTGAGCCCGATGCTGGCGGTGAGCAGGTCCTGGACCTCCTCGTCGGCCTCGTACTTGGCGATCACGTCGTCCAGCTGGAGGCCGACCAGCCGGGGCGTGGCGATGCCGAGCTCGCGCGCCAGCTCGCCCACCACCACCTCCGCGACGAGCACGCGGAGCCCCTGGCCGGCGCCACGGAACTTGCAGACGTAGGTGCCGAGGTCGTCGGCCTCGACGATGCCGGGCAGGGAGCCGCCCTCGCGCAGCGGCGTGACGTAGCGCGTCGCGACGACGGTGGGGAGGGCCGGGGACTCTGGCACGTGCCGAGGCTAGCGAGTCCCGCCGCGACGCAGCAGGCGCAGGGGCTCGAGGTCGCGCGGCCGGTTGTCCTCGACCCACCGGTCGATGTCCTCCCACCGTGAGTACAGCCAGTCGATCCGGTCCTGGCGGCCGGCAGGCACCTCGCTGCGCGGCACCCGCCACCACCGCATGAGGATCTCCTTGTCCATGGGCAGCTCCCGCCAGATGTCGCGCACCGTGACCAGGTGCTCCAGCCCGGTGTGCGCCACAAGGATGACGTCGGCGTGGGGTGCGGCGTCGAGCGCGGCGAGCAGGCCTCCGGGCTGCGGTGCCAGCACGTGCTGCAGCGCCTCGGCGCGCTCGGCCATGTCGTGCAGGCCCTTCTCGCGCAGGCGCTGGATCCTGCGCACGCGGCGGCCAGGGGTGAAGTTGCCGCCCTCCGGGAAGATCACGAACGCGTCGTCCTCGTCCAGGTCGGCGGCCAGGTCGGCGATGTCGCGCTCGACGTCCGGCTGGCCGGCCGAGACGAAGTGGCTGGGCACCCGGTTGAGCAGGGTGTCGACCATCGGGTCCCACGCCAGGCTCTCCTTGAGGACCACCCGCGGCTCGCGGTCGTACCAGTGCAGCAGCGCGTACATCAGCACGAACGAGTCGCCCGGCCCCGCGTGCCGGCAGCAGACCAGGAGTGGCTCGCCGGGGCGGACGTCCGCGTCGGGGCCCTGGTTGCTGACCTTGAGCCGCAGCACGCGGCGGCACTCGCGGAAGAACACCACGAGGTACCACCGGGCGAGGGCGTAGTGGGCGCGCTCGAAGCGGGGCCCGTGCAGCTTCCAGCCGAACCCGGACGCGATCCACAGCGCGAACAGGACCACTAGCATGAGACTCTCGAGGACCGCCTGGACCACGAGGATCCACAGCAGGCGCAGGGGTCTCCACTGACCGGGGACGAAGGGCGAGAGCGCCGCCGCCACGAGCAGCGCCAGCGGGACGAACCCCAGCAGGAGGACGGTCAGCCCGACCACGAGGCTGCCCGTGACGATCCGCCGGGCGCCTCGCCACCACCACGGGAACGACCAGGTGTCGAGGTAGCGCCGGCTCACAGCGAGCGCTCGAGGTAGTCGCGCGACGCGGCGTGCGCGCGGGTGATGCGGTCCGCGACGTCGCCGAACCGGCGGTAGGACAGCAGCGCGTCGTCGCGGGCCGATCCTCCGCCCGAGGGCAGCACGTGGGCCACCACGCCTGCCGGGAGGGCTGCGGTCTCGCGGTGGAAGCGGTGCCGTCGCGCGATCTCGAACGAGACCCGCGCCACCTCCCAGGGCCGGGTCGGCACGCTGAGCGGACGTTCGACGCGGCCGACCTGGAGCACGAACACCCGGTCCGCACCCCACTCCACCGCCCGACCGACCGGGATCGAGTTCACGATGCCGCCGTCGAGGAAGTGCTCGCCGCCCACCTCCGCGGGTGGCAGCAGCCCCGGCACGGCGGCCGAGGCCATCACCGCCTCGACGACGCGGCCCTCGGTGAACCAGTGCTCGGCGGCGCGCTCGATCGAGGCGGCACAGCACTGGAAGGGGATCGCGAGGTCGTCGAAGGTGCGGTCGCCGAGCTCCGCCTCGATCCGGCGGCGCAGCGGCTCGCTCGAGTGCAGGTGGGTGCCGGTGGCGACGGCCCGGCGCACCTGGCGCAGCACGCCGTCGGGGTAGATCTCGCTGCTCGAGGCGGTCCGCCACAGCTCGGTGAGCCGTCCCACCACCTCCAGGCCCGGGTGGGCCGCGACGAGCGCACCGTTGAGCGCCCCGACGCTGGTGCCCACCACGAGGTCCGCCTCGATCCCGGCCTCGAGCAGGGCCTGGAGCATGCCGACCTCGGCGGCGCCGAGCACCCCGCCGCCGCCGAGCACGAACGCCGTCGTCATGGGGCCACGCTAGGCGAACCGCCTGGCCCCGCGCGAAGGCTCGCAGTGGTATCCAGGAGGCATGCGCGACTGGTGGCGAGGCAGCGTGGTCCGGCAGCTGACCCGGCTCCGCCTCCGCGGACGCTCCGGGACGCTGTGGTCGCTGCGGATCACGGTCGCGGCCGTCGCCAGCTATGTCGTCGCGGTCGCCCTCCTGCCCGGGTCCACTCCCCTGCTCTCGCCCCTGACCGCGATGCTCGTGGTGCAGGTGACCCCGTGGAGCCTCCTGGCCAGCGGCCTCGACCGGGTCGTGTCGGTCGTGGTCGGCGTCTCGGTCGCCATCGGCGTCTCGGCGTGGGTCGGGCTCACCTGGTGGAGCCTCGCGATCGTCATCTGGACCTCGTTGCTGATCGGCCAGGCGCTGCGGCTGCGCGCCAACCTGCTCGAGGTGCCGATCAGCGCGATGCTGGTGCTCGGCGTCGGCTCCTTCGGCACCGAGATCGCGGCCAGCGAGCGCGTCCTGCAGACCCTGGTCGGCGCCGGGGTCGGGGTCCTGGCCAACCTCCTGTGGCCGCCGCGGGTGGCCAGCGCCGACGCCGGCGTGGCCATCGACGACGTCGCCGACTCCCTCGCCGACCTGCTGCGGGAAGCCGCCGACGACCTGGAGCACTCCGACGGCTCGAACGACGACCTGGTGCGGCTGACCGAGCGGCTCCTGGGCCAGGCCCGGCTGGTCACCTACCGGGTGCCCGACGCGGGAGCGGCCCTCCTCAAGGCCGAGCAGAGCCGCCGGCTCAACGTGCGAGCGGTGGGCCAGCCCGACCGCGGGCCGGGGCTGCGGCAGGGGCTGGAGGCCCTGGAGCACAGCTCGGTCTCGGTGCGCGGGCTGTTCCGGAGCTGCGCCGAGGCCGCCTCGGCTGCCGCCGCCGCGGACGCGCCGTCCGACCCGTTGCTCCGCGAGGTCGGCTCCCGGGTGTGCCGCGGCCTGGCCGATGCCATCGACGCCTTCGGCCAGACCGTCGCCGACGACGCCATGGGCACCGCCGAGGACAGCACGCGCAGCCTCGCGGTCCTCCGCGAGCGCCTCACCGACCTGCGCGACCTGCGCGTCGAGCTGGAGGCCCGCCTCGACACCGTCGACCCCGCCCTGCTCGACCTGTTCACCGCCACGGTCGCGACCGTGCGGCGGGTGGTCCGCGAGCTCGACCCCGACGAGCGCATGCGCCGTCAGGTGCGGCTGACCCGCGGCCGGCGCACGCTGCCCACGCGCGTACGCCGCCCGGCGCCCGACCCGCCGGGCTCGAGCGAGACCGGGGAGGACTCCCCGACCGAGCTGATCGACCCCTCGAAGCTCAGGAAGCCGCCGAAGGGCTGACCGGCTGCGTCCCCGAGCCGAGCCGGCGCGCTGTGCGCAGCACGCCGACGACCGCGCCGACGAGCCACAGCGCGAAGGCGACCGACGCCATCCCCCCGCTCCAGAAGCCGGTCAGGCACAGCACCGCGACGGCGTACGACGTCCAGACGGCCCACGTCGGCAGGGCGCCGGCCCGTTGCGCGATCCTGGTCGTCGCGGCGACCAGGACGGTCCCGCCGACGAGCCCGGTGAGTCCCAGGACCTGTCCCGCCATGCCGAGCCCTCGGGACAGGTCCGGGTCGGGGGTGAACTCCTTCGACAGGGCGGCGAACGCGCTCGCCACGTCGAGCGACACCGCGGTCAGGAGAAGCCCGCCGAACAGCGCCGCCCCTGGCACCGTCGCGTGCGCGAGCGGGTCACCCCCGGACAGCCGGTCGAGCACGTGCCGCAGTCCGGTGGCGAACCACAGCAGCAGCGCGACCCCGGTCGCCAGCACCGGCATCCCGACGCCTGCAGCGGCCTGACGACCGCCGTCCTCGAGCCGTCCGAGGATCGCCTCGTCCGACATGCTCGCCTGGTCGACGCCGACCAGGTAGGTGAGCGCGATCCCCAGGGTGAGCAGCAGGACCGAGGCCGCACCCGCCCACCCCGCACGACGCAACGCCGACGACTCGTCCATGACGCCTCCAGCCACACGGCCCGAGCCCGATTCCTCCCTGATTCTCCACCTGGGCGCGGGGACCGGCAAGGCCCGAGGTGCCGGTGTCATGGAGCGGTCACACGACCCCGGCCGCAGGCTGGGACCACGAGCGGTTGTGATGTCTCAGGACACGGACCGCGCGCCGTCACCATCCACAGGGTCGAACAGGTGTTTGATTATAGGCACAGATGTGGGTAGCATGTGTCCATGAACCCGTTGCTGACCGCGCTGCGCCAGGCGCACGCCGCGCTCGACGCAGCGACGGTGCGCGACGAGGCCGGTGCGGTGTCGGGGTGGGTCGCGGCCGACGACCTGTCCTCCGCGGAGCTGGCCGAGGCGGTGCGGCTGCAGAGCGGGCTGGAGGCCCGGATGGCCGGCCTGCGGCTGCACGTGGTCGCCGCGGCCGAGGCCGCTGACGCCAAGGCGCTCACCGGCGCCACCGACACCGACACCTGGGCCGCACGCGCCGCGGGCAGCAACCGCCCCCGCACCTGGGGCTCGCTGGGGGTGGCCCAACGACTGGAGTCGACCTACCTCCACGTGCGGGCCGCGCTGACCCAGGGACGGATCACCGAGGACCACGCCCGGATCATCGTGCGCTCGTGCGAGAAGGTCACCGACACGCTCGACCGGCTCCGCATGGACGCCCGGGTCCGCGGGCTGAGCGAGGAGCAGGTCGCCGCGGCCATCCCGACCATCACCGCCCAGGAGATGGCCGCCTGCGAGGAACTCCTCGTCGCCAAGGCCCTCATCCTGCCCCCCTCCAAGCTCGCCCGCGCCGCGCGCCGGGTGCTGAAGCCGCTGCGCAAGCGGGTCGAGGTCCGTCTGCCCGACGTCGACCCCGACACCGGCGAGCTCACCGAGGTCGACCTCGCCGACGTCGTCGCCGACGACCAGCTCCACGAGCTCGAACGTCGCATCGACCAGGAGGCCTACCTGACCATGCACGAGGACGCCGAGGGCTGGTGGGAAGGCCGCTTCCGGCTCCCACCCCTGGCCGGGCAGTCCCTGCGGGCCCAGGTCGAGCACCGCACCGCACCCCGACGCGCCCGCGCCCGCCGCGAGAAGCCACAGGCCTGGCACCCCCGCGGCGTGGCCGTCGACCCACCCCCCGACGACGGCACCCACCTGCCCACCAACCACGGCAACCGCCTCGGCCTGGCCTTCTGCGAGATCCTCGAGCACCTACCCCCGACGGCCCCGGCACCCGGGTCGGGGTCAACGGCTTCTCCCTCGTGGTCCACATCGACGAACAGCCCCTGCGCACCGGCATCGGCACCGCCACCCTGGACACCGGCGCGGAGATCTCCGCCGCCCAGGCCCGCCGCATCGCCTGCAACGCCGGCCTCCTGCCCCTGGTCCTCTCCGGCGACTCGGTGCCCCTCGACCTCGGCCGCGAGCAACGGCTCTTCTCCCGCCACCAGGCCCTCGCACTGTCCGCCACCCACGACACCTGCGCTGCCCAAGGCTGCGACCGTCCCTTCGCCTGGTGCGAGCTGCACCACCTACGCCCCTGGAGCCAACAGGGTCCCACCGACCTGGCCAACGCCATCCCCCTGTGCGGCCACCACCACCGCCGCATCCACGACCCGCTCTACCACCACCACCTGCACCCCGACGGCACCATCACCTACGAACACCGCTGGCCCAGCCGAGAGTCACCCCGCGACCAACGCGACGCCCTCCACGCACGCCGACGCGCACGACCACGCGCGGCCTGAGCTCAGCCGCCGAAGGCGTGGGTGGCGGTGCAACCGCCGTCCGCGACGAACTCCGCCCCGGTGGAGAACGAGCTCTCGTCGCTGGCGAGGAAGACGTACATCGGGGCGAGGTCGTCGGGTCTGCCGACCCGCTTGAGCGGCACGCGGCTGGCGCCCCACTCCATGCCGGCGTCGCCGGCGTAGCCGCGGGTCATGCCGGTGTCGATCATGCCGGGATGCACCGAGTTGACCCGGATGCCCTTCGGCCCGAGCTCCATCGCGGCCGCCTTCGTCATGCCGCGGATGGCGAACTTCGTGCCGGTGTAGGCGACCAGCGTGGCCATGCCCGCCAGGCCCTCGACCGAGGAGGTGTTCATGATCGACCCGCCGCCGTTGGCGGCCATCACCGGCGCGACCGTCCTCATGCCGAGGAAGCAGCCGCGGACGTTGATCGAGAAGATCCGCTCGAAGTCCTCCAGCGGCATCTGGGTCACGTCGGCGAACATCAGGATGCCGGCGTTGTTGACCAGCGTCGTCACGGGGCCGAAGGCCTCGACCGCCGCGGCCACGCACTCCTTCCAGCTGTCCTCGTCGCTCACGTCGAGGTGGACGAAGCGCGCCGCCTCGCCGAGCTCGTCGGCGAGCAGCTTGCCCGCCTCGTCGGCGATGTCGGCGACCACCACCCGGGCGCCCTCGGCGACGAAGGAGCGGCAGATCGCGGCCCCCTGCCCCTGCGCTCCCCCGGTGACGATCGCGACCTTGCCGGCCAGCCGGCCCCCGTTGTCCGTCATCTGCTCAGACCTCCAGTCCCATGATGCTGTCGGCGGCGAAGCACGCCGCCGGGTCGCGGTCGGCGAAGAACCCGCCCACCTGCTTGTCCAGGTCGGCCAGGTCCCAGGTGGACCCGGACGCGTCGAAGCGCTGCTCGACCGTCGGGGGCGCGAGCAGCGCGACCATCCCGCCGTACACCACGAAGACCTGGCCGCTGATCGACGCAGCAGCCGGTGAGGCGAGGTAGGCCACCAGCGGCGCGACGTGCTCGGGCGAGAGCGGGTCGACCTCGGCGCCGGAGTCGTCGGCCTCCCCGAAGACGCCCGCGGTCATCGCGGTCCGCGCCCGCGGGCAGATCGCGTTGGCGGTGACGCCGACCCGCCCGAGACCGCGCGCCTCCGACAGGGTCAGCGCGGCGATGCCGCCCTTGGCGGCGGCGTAGTTGGGCTGCCCCGGCGAGCCGGAGAGGAACGCCTCGCTGGCGGTGTTGACGATCCGGCCGTAGGTCGGGGCGCCGGTCTGCTTCGCGACGCCACGCCAGTACGCCGCCGCGTTGCGCGCGAGCAGGAAGTGGCCGCGCAGGTGGATGCGGATGACGGTGTCCCACTCCTCGTCGGACATGTTGAACAGCATCCGGTCACGAGTCACCCCCGCGTTGTTGACCACGATGTCGAGGCGCCCCCGGGCCTGCGCGGTGGCCGCCAGCAGCGCGTCGGCGGTGGACCGCTCCCCCACGTCGCCGGCGACCGCCTCGGCCGAGCCGCCGGCGGCGCGGATCGCCTCCACCGCCTCGTCCGCGGCACCCGGCAGGTCGTTGAGGACCACGTGCGCACCGGCTCGCGCCAGCTCCTCGGCCTCGGCGCGACCCAGGCCGGCACCGGCGCCGGTCACGACCGCGACGCGCCCCTCCAGCGAGAGATCCTCCACGCCGGTCACGCTTCCACCGCCTTCGCTCCGCTCGGCGGCGGAGCCAGGCGTGATCCCTTGGTTCGCTCCGCTCACTGGACGATGCTCAGCGCGGCCTTGGGGCACGAGGCCACCGCCTGCTCGACGCGCGCACGGTTCTCGTCGGTCACCTCGTCGTCGAGGATCTGCAGGTAGTCGTCGTCGTCGATCTCGAAGACGTCAGGGGCGATGCCCACGCAGACCGCGTTGGACTCGCACAGGTCGAAGTCGGCCTTGACCTTCATCAGTTGCTCCTCCTCAGGAGGCGCCCGGGAGGGCGCTCATCTTGCTGTGGTCCCAGCTGGCGACCTTGTCGGGCCGGATCACGATGCCGACCCGCTTGGCCACCTGGTTCTCGACGATGTCGCGACCGAGGTCGCCCAGGTCGGCTCCCCCGGCCATCGCGGTGACGACCGCGCTGCCGATGCGACGGATGCCGTCGGGGTCGCGGACCAGCTCGGCCGTGCCCTGGACGGAGACGCCCGCCAGCTCGGCGTACTCCTCGCCGGTCTCGACCAGCGCGGTGATGCGGGGGTCACGCTCGAGGTTCCTGACCTTCTGCGAGGTGCCGTAGGTCCAGAACGCGATGCGACCGTCCTGCACGACGTAGAAGAGGGTGGTGAGGTGCGGGGCGCCGTCCTTGCCGATGGTGGCGACCTGCACCTTGAGGTGGGAGGAGAGGAAGTCGCGCACCTCGTCCTCGCTCATCGACACGGCCTGCCGTGACTTGCTCATCTCATCCTTCCGAGGAGTGGCCGGGGAACAGGTGGGCCTCCGGGTTGATCGCCACCGCCGCGTTGTTGACCGCGGTCGCCGCCTCGCCGAAGCCGACGGCGATCAGCCGCACCTTGCCGGGGTAGTCGGAGATGTCGCCGGCAGCGAAGACCCGCGGCAGGTTGGTCGCGGTCGTCGAGTCGACCACGATGTGGCGCTTGTCGGTCTCCAGGCCCCAGCGCTGGATCGGCCCGAGGTCCGCGACGAAGCCGAGCGCCGCCACGACGGCCTGTGCCGGCAGCACCTCGGTCTCCTTGGTCTTCACGTGCTCCACCTCGACCCCGGTGAGGGCGCCGTCCCCGATCAGCCGCGAGACGTTGGAGCTGGTGATCACGCGTGCCGAGGAGCCGAGCACCTTGTCGACGGTGGCCTGGTGGGCGCGGAAGGCCTCGCGGCGGTGCACCAGCGTCACCGACCGGGCGAGCGGCTCGAGGGCCAGTGCCCAGTCGAACGCGCTGTCGCCACCACCGACGATGACGACGTCCTTGTCGACGTAGCCCTCGAAGCTGGGGACGAAGAACGCCACGCCCTCCCCGGTCCACTGGTCCGCGGCCGGCAGCGGGCGGGGGGAGAACTTGCCGATGCCGGCGGTGATGATGACCGCCTTGGCCACGACCCGGTCGGTCTCGTCGAGCGTCACCGTGACGGTGCCGGAGGCCTCGTCGCTGACCAGGCCGGTGGCCGTGCGGCCCAGGAGGTAGGTCGGCGCGGCGGTCGCCGCCTGCTCGACCAGCCCGGCGACCAGGTCCTTGCCCTTGACCACGGGGAAGCCGGCGACGTCGAGGATGTCCTTCTCGGGGTACATCGCGGTGACCTGGCCACCCAGCTCGGGCAGCGAGTCGACGACGCCCACGCTCAGGCCGCGGAAGCCGGCGTAGTACGCCGCGTAGAGACCGACCGGACCCGCCCCGATGATCAGCAGGTCCACCTCGTGGACCTGGTCATCCGTGGTCGTGCTCATGGCGCCTCCGAAAACTGGAACGTGTTCTAATCTAGCCGAGTCGGCCGGTTCTTCCTAGCACGTCCGGGGACCGAGGCGCCGGGTCCCGCCCACCCCGCTCAGGAGGTGGGGAAGGTGATCGCGTCGACCAGCCACGACCCGTCGCGGCGCACCACCGTGACGTTGGCGCGGTCCTGCAGGATCCGCTGCTTGTCCGACCCCGCGGTGGAGGTCGTGCGGTTGATGAAGACCAGCGTCGTGACCTCGTCACCGGTGGCCTCGACCACCGCCACCGCCACGACCTGCGCGTCCTGGGTGCGCCGCTGCTTGCGGGCGGTCTCCTCGATGGTGTCGAGGGTGTCGTCGTAGTCCTCGGCGAACGCCGGCGTCAGCGCGGCCAGCGCCTTCTTGCGGTCCTCGGGGAAGGTCTGGAAGTCATAGCTCAGCACGTCGTGGAGCTTCTCGGGCAGCGTCGCCCGCACCGTCCGCCCCGCGGCCTGCGCGGCGGCGAGGTCGCGCTCGCGGTCCCACGCCCGGAAGGCCAGGGCGCCGAAGACCAGCGTGAGCACCACGGCGACCGCGACGCAGACCCGCACGACGGTGCGCGACGGGCCGGAGGCGCCGGTCCCGACGGGCTGGACCACCGACCGCGGCTCGGCCGCGGGAGGCGGCTCGACGACCGGAGTCGGCTCGGCCGCGGGAGGCGCCTCGACGACCGGAGTCGGCTCGACCGCCTCCAGGTCGCTCTGGCAGTAGCGGCACCGGATGGCCGCGGCCTTGATCACCTCGGCGCAGTAGGGGCAGACCTTGGTGTCCGTCCGCGGCGTCGGGGACGGCCTCGCGCTCACGCCGTACGCATCGACGAACTCCAGGTCGCTGGTCAGCCAGCGGCCCTTCTCCTTGGTCACGGTCACCTGGAGGCGGTACTGCCGCGGCTGGGGGGTCGAGGTGCTCTTGTTGGTGACGTCGGCGTCCATGACGATCAGCACGCGCGCCTCGTCGCCGCGCCGCTCGAGCAGGGCGGCGCCGTCCTTGGGGATGGTCGGGACCTGCACCGACCGGTTGCTGCGGATCAGCGTGCGCAGCGCGGTCTCGCTCTGCGCGAACTGCTGGAGGAACGGTCCGGTCGCCCCGGCCTTGACCTTGGCGACGAAGTCGTCGATCTTGCGGTAGTCGACCGAGGCCCAGCTGAGGGTCTCCAGCGTGGCGGCGTCGACGCGGCGCGGTCCTCGGACCGGGCGGCCTCGACCGCGTCGACCTGCCGGGACTGCCACACCCAGAGCGCGGCGGAGGCGACCACGGGGAGGAGCAGCGCCAGCAGCGCCACCCAGCCACTGGTGCGACGGGAACGACTCATGCTCGGGTCACCGGCCGCTCACTGACCCACCGTCGGGCCGATCAGCATCCACTTCCAGGCGTCCTTCCCGTAGACGTCGCTCGCCCCGAGACCGCTGACGACGACCTCGTCGTCGGTCCCGATGACCGTACCGGTGCGGGGGTCGTAGGGGGCGACACGGTAGTTGCGGGTCTTGGGCGGCCGGGGCGTACTTCGACCCGCGCGAGGTGTACGGCGACGGCTCGGCGCAGTGCGCGGCGAGGTACGTCGGGGCGTCACTCAGGTCCAGCGGCGAGCGCCAGCCCGACGGCGGCTTGAAGCCGCGCTGGCAGGGTGGCGGGTCGTTGGTGTACTCCAGGTGCACGTGGCCGTAGCCGTCGCGCGTGGTCCCGGAGAAGCCGGAGGCGATGACCACCGGATAGGTCACCAGCAGCTGCTCGACCGAGGCCAGCCGGGCGACCGTGACCTGGTTGACGGTGACCAGGTTGCCGAGCAGGACCGGCAGCGTGGGCTCGAGGTCCTGCATCAGCGCCTGCACCTCCCGAGCGGCGCCGGGGCCGCCTTGGAGCACCTGGCGCAGCTGCGGGTCGCGCGAGCGCAGCGCACCGCTGATCTGCGCCAGGCCGGAGGCGAAGGCCTCGATGTTGTCGGCGTTCGCGGCCTGGGTGCGCAGCACCGTGCGGCCGTTGCGCAGCAGGCGGATGGTCTGCGTCCTGGCTCTGGGACGCGGCGTCGACCAGGCGACCGCTGCCGTCGATGAGGTCGCCCAGGGGGCGCCCGGTGTCGTTGAACAGCTTGCCGAGCTCGCCGATCGTCGTGCGCAGGTCGGGCTTGTCGACCGACCCGACGAAGGTGTCGAGGTCGACCAGCAGGTCGCCCTCGTCGACCGGGATCGAGTCGGCGTCACCCTTGATCGTGTCGCCCGCGCGCAGGTAGGGGCCCCGGTCGGAGGGCGGCTCGAAGTCGAGGTACTGCTCCCCCACGGCCGACCCGTTGTGCACGAACACCCGGCTGTCCCGCGGCACCCGGGTCCCGTCCTCGAGGTCGAGGCGTACGGCGACCTGGTCGCCACGCGGACGCATCGAGTCCACGGTGCCGATCTGGACGCCGCGGTAGGTGACCTCGCTGCCCTCGAACAGGCCGCCGGTGGTCTCCAGCAGCGCGGTGACCGAGTAGCCCCGGCCGAGCACCCGGTCGACGAGACCGAGGTAGTTGGCACTGGCGTAGAACACTCCGACGGCCGAGACCACGACGAAGGCGATCAGCCGCTTGCGCACCCCGTCCGTCATGCCGCGCCACCTCCTCCGAGGAGCTCGCCCAGGCTCGTGGAGCTGCTGGTGCGGCTCGTGCCGAGCAGACCGCCGAGGAGCCCGCCCGTGCCGCCGCCGGAGCCCCCACCGGAGCCACCACCTGAGCCACCACCTGAGCCCGAGCCGCCGCCGGACAGCCCCGGCAGGCCGGGCAGGTCCGGCAGGCCCGGGAGCTGCGGGAGCTGGGGGGTCCCGCCACCGCCGGGCAGGCACAGCGGGGTGCCCGGCACGCAGGTGCCACCTCCCCCGCCGCCGCCCCCGCCACCGTTGCCGACGGTGTTCTGGAAGAGGTTGTCGAGGTTGACCGAGAAGACGATCTCGGTGTTGGCGTAGTCGCCGTGCACGATGTCGTTGGACTCGATCGGGAACGGGAAGCTGATCAGCAGGCCGAGGGCGGGCGGGATCTTGTCGTCGGCGTCGGCGATCTCGCGGACCACCGGTTCGAGCGAGCGCAGGTCGGCCAGGAGGTCGTCCTTGGTCGCGCCGATCACCCGCGTGCCGACGGCACCGAGCCGGTCGAGCGCCCCCAGCATGTCCATCAGCTGCTTGCGCTGGTCGGCGAGGACCCGGACCGCGCCGGGGAACTCGTCCAGAGCCGCGGTGAGCGTGTCCTTCTCGCGGTTGAGGGTGCCGGAGAAGCCGTTGAGGGCCTCCATCGCCTTCAGGATGTCCTGCTTCTGGTCGTCGAGCCCGCTGACGAGGGTGCGCAGCTCGCGCAGCAGGTGGCGCATGCGCCCCTGGCGGCCGTCGACGACCGCGTTGATCTCCCGGGTGATCGTGGCCAGCTGGCCGACCCCGCCGCCGTTGAGCAGGAACGACAGCGCGCCGAGGACCTCCTCGAGCTCGGGGTTGCGGCCCGTCGCCGACAGCGGGATCTTCGTGCCGTCGCGCAGCCGGCCGCCGGCGGCGCCGTCCGCCGGGAGCAGGGCGACGTACTTCTCGCCGAGGAGGCTGGTCTGCCGGATGTCGGCGGTCACGGCCGCCGGGAGGTCGACGTCGTCCTGCACGCGCAGCAGCGCCTCGGCGTGCCACCCGACCCGCTCGAGGTCGACGACCTCGCCGACGGTCACGTCGTTGACCTTGACCGGCGAGCGCGGCACGAGGTCGAGCACGTCGTCGAACTCGACGGTCAGCGAGATCGAGTGGTCCTTGTCGACCGGGGACCCGGGCAGCGGCAGGTCGGTCGCCTCGCAACCGGACAGGACCGTGGCGGTCAGCACGGCGAGGGCCGCGGCGGTGCCGCGCAGGAGGCGGCCGCTCATCGCGCACCTCCGAGCAGGCCGGAGAGGTCGTCGGCCGAGCGCGCGCCGCCGTAGCGCACGGACCGCGCGCCGCTGGCCGGCTGCGCGGCCGCGCGGGCCGAGGCGCTGGCGTTGCCGTTGGCGGCGTCCAGCACCGGACGCAGCAGCGCCTTGAACAGCTTGCACGCGGCGTCGGCCTGCGGGACGCCCCCGCCCTTGACCAGCAGGCACAGCAGCCCGTCGAGGTTGGCGCGGTTGGGCTCCGTGCGCAGGCGCGAGCCGATCGTGCCCGACTTGGGGTCGAAGGCGATCGCCAGGTTGCCCATCGCCGAGGGTCCGATGTCGAGCACGGTGCGCAGGGCGTCCTTCTCCTCCGCGAGGATCTTGACGACGGTGGTGAGGTCCTCGACGTCCTCGACCAGCAGACCGCGGTTGTCGCGCACGAAGCGCTGCACCTTGCCCAGCACCGCGGCGAGCTGGTCGAGCACCGCGTTGAGCTCGTCCTTCTCCCCGGCCAGCTGGGTCGAGACGGCGCCGAGGTTGTCCATGAACGCCCCGACCGACCGGTCGCTCGCGGCGAGCGTGGCGCTGAACTGGTCGAGCGCGCGCACGCTGGCGAAGAGGTCGCCGCTGCCGTCGCCGAAGGTCTGCAGCGCCTTGGAGAGGTTCACGATGGTGGCGTTGCCCTGCTCACCGCGGCCGTCGAGGAACTTCGCGCCCGAGGAGAGCACCCGGTTGAGCGTGCCGTCCTTGTTGACGCCGTTGGGACCGAGTGCCCGGGTCACGTCGACCAGGCTGCGGTAGATCCGGTCCAGCTCGATCGGGGTGGCGGTGTCCTGCACCTTGATCTCGGCGCCGTCACGGAGCACCTCGCCCTTGGTGTACGCCGGGGTCAGCTGCACGAAGCGGTCCGCGGTCAGCGTCGGGGTGATGATCACCGCCTGGGCGTCGGCGGGCACCTTGTACTCGTCGTCGTACTCCATCTCCACGCGCACGGTGCTGCCCTCGGGGATCACCGCGGTGACCTCGCCGACCGGGACGCCGAGGATGCGGACCTCCGAGCCCGGGAAGATCTGGACCGCGCGGCTGAAGTCGGCCGACACCGTGCGGGTGCCGTTGCCTCCGGGGCGCAGGGCGACGACCGCCGCGATCACCAGCAACCCGGCGACCACCAGGGCGAGCGTGCGCGGGGCGCCGGCGAGGCGGCGCGGCAGGGTGGAGGGGAGGGACGCCATCAGCCGCCCACCCCCGGGCTGTTCTCCGTGGCGATCGTGCCGAGGTTGACCGCGAACGCGTCGAACCAGGGGCCGGTGCCGATGATGTTGGACAGGATGCGCGTGTAGGGGCCGAACGCGTGCACCGCCCGCTGGAGCTGGTCGCGGCGCTTGACCAGGATCTGGGTGACCTGGTGCAGGTCGGCCAGCATCGGGCCGATCTGCTTCTGGTTGTCCTCGACCAGCCCGCCGAGCTCGCGCGCCAGACGGCCGGTGTTGAGCAGCAGGGTGTGGATCGCGGCCCGCCGGGCGCGCAGCTCGCCGAGGATCTGGTTGCCGTCCTGGATCACCGCGACCAGGTCGCCCTTGCGCTCGGCGAGCAGGCGCGTCACCGACTTCGCCCTGGCGAGCAGCTGCTGCAGCTGGGCGTCACGCGAGGCGATGGTGCGGGAGACCCGCGACAGACCGTCGAAGACCGCCCCCGCCTCGTCGCTGGTGCGGTCCATGGTGCCGGCGACGGTCGACAGCGCCTCTTGGAGCTGCGGGATGTCGATCCGCTCGGTGGTGTCCGACAGCTCGCCGAAGACCTTGACGATGTCGTAGCTGGAGTCGGTGCGGGCCAGCGGGATGGTCGACCCGCCGTCCGCCTTCTCCGCGCCCTTGGGGTGCAGGTCGATGAACTTCTCGCCGAGCAGGTTGAGCACCTCGATCTCGGCGGTCGACTGGTCGCCGAACGACACCCCGTTGTCGATGTCGAAGTGCGCGACGACGTAGCTGCCCCTGAGCTCGATCCTGCTGACCCGCCCGACCTGCACGCCCGCGATCTGCACCATGTTGCCCTTGTGCAGACCGCTGGCGTCGCTGAACTGGGCGGCGTAGCCGGTGCCGCGCAGGCCGGGGAACTTCTGCAGGTTGAGCGCGGCGGCCATCGCGATCAGGGCCACGACGATGCTGATCGTGCCGATGCGCACGATCTGTCGGTCGGAGTAGCGCCTCATGACAGGTGGCACCGCTTCTCGTTGGAGCGGTAGGTCACGTCGCGCAGGCGGCGCTGCAGGGGCCCGAGCGCGGGCAGGGCCTTGACCAGCTCGCGGGGCAGCTCGATGTCGGCCTGGTAGCCACAGAGGTAGTAGTTGTACCAGCTGCCGTAGGTGCCGGTCCGGGTCTGGTCCTCGAGCATCTCGGGCAGGTTGGTCAGGATCTCGTTGAGCACCTTGCGGGTCTCGCCGCGCGAGAGCACGTCGGTCAGGCGCCGCAGCTGGGCGATGTCGCGCTTGAGCACCGGGCGGCCGTCGGTGAGGAAGTCGGCCAGCAGCTTCGTGAGGCTGGAGATGTTGACCACCGATCGGCCGATCTGCACGCGGTCCTCCGCCAGGCCGCGCACCCAGCGCCGCAGCTGGGTGACCAGCTCGACCACCTGCGAGCGCCGCGAGTCGACCGTGCCGAGGGTCTGGTTGAGGTTGTCGATCACCTCGCCGACCAGCCGGTCACGGTCGGCGATCGTCGTGGTCAGCGACGCGGTCTCGCGCACCAGTCCCTCGATCGTCCCGCCCTCGCCCTGCAGCACCTTGACGATGTTGAGCGACAGCTCGTTGACCTGGCCCGGGTCGAGGGCGTTGAACAGGGGGGCGAACCCGTTGTAGAGCGCGCTCAGGTCCAGGGCGGGCCTGGTCTGGGACTCCGGCAGGGTGCGGCCGGGCCGGAGCCGCTCGCCCCCCTCCGGACCCTGCTTCACCGCGAGGTAGCGGTCACCGACCAGGTTGAGGTAGCGGATCTCGACCTGCGAGGCGGTCGAGAGCGGCAGGTCCTTGGCGACGGTGAAGTCGACCTTCGCCTTGTCGGTCTGCACGATCTCGACCTTGCGCACCTTGCCGACGATCACACCGGCGACGCGGACGTCGTCGCCCTTCTGGAGCAGGCTGGCGCTGCGGAAGAGCGCGGAGTACTCCTCGGTCTCGCCTGCGCCGAACTTGCCCATGATCATCACCAGGGTGCCGGTGACCACCAGCGACACGACGGTGAAGACGGCGAGCTTGCCGCCGGCGACGAGGAGGTGACGGCTGACCTTCACGACGGCGCCCCCTCGCCGGCGCGGGTCATCGGGGCGTACATGTAGGCCGACAGGGCGGGGATGTCGCGGGGCGAGCGCCCGGTGCGGGTGCTGAGCATCGCGGCGGTGGCGCGCCTGCCGTCCCCGGTGTTGCTGGGGTCGACCATCGCGGCAGGGAAGGGCTGCCCGATCAGCGCCTGGACCAGGTCCTGCAGGAACGTCGGGCCGGGGTCGGCGCCGCCGGGGAAGTAGGAGTTGCCCTGGCCGCGCTCGGAGTCCAGGTCGGTGCCGTTGTCCAGGTCGAGGCCCGGCCACGGGACCGGCGGGTTGTCCGGGAGCCCGTAGCAGCGCGGTCCGCGGGTGTCGGCGTACTCCGGGTGGTCGCGCTGGTCGTAGCCGCGGCGTTGGGTGGTGGGGAACTCGGCGAACTGCTTGACCCGGCCGCCCTCGAAGGTCTTGATCAGGACCGGCTTGTAGGCGGCGACCCCGCGCAGCAGGCAGTCGTACTCCGGGGCGTACTTCTCCAGGAGGCCGAGGATCGGCCTGGAGTCCTGGGTGGCGCGGATCGCGGCGGCCTCGTTGTCCTCGAGCACCCTGGCGGTGGTCGTGGAGACCCCGGTGACCGAGGTGAACAGCCCCGCCAGCTGGTCCTTGCGGCTGGTGACCGTGCGCGAGGTGACGGTGAGGTTGCCCAGCGCGCGCACCAGGTCGGGCGCGGCCACGTCGTAGGCCGTGGCGACCGTGGCGAGCAGCCGGAGGTCCTCCTGCAGCTCGGGCAGGTGGGGGTTCATCGTGGTGAGGTAGCCGTCGAGCTGCTCGAGGGTCTGTCCGAGCGCCTCGCCACGGCCGTCGAGCGCGGTGGCCAGCGCGCCGAGGGTGGCGCTGAGGTCCGCCGGACGGACCGCACGCAGGAGCGGGAAGAGCCGCTCCAGCACCCGGCCGAGCTCGACCGAGGTGGTGACCCGGTCGCGCGGGATGACCGTGCCGTCCTTGATCCCGTCGGGTCCGGGCCTCGCGGGCGGGTCGAGGGAGATGAACTTCCGGCCGAACAGCGTGGTCGGCATGATGCTCGCGTCGACGTTGGCCGGCAGCGACCTGGCCGCGTCCGGGTCGAGGCCGAGCCTGATCACGGCCCTGTCGCCGGACTGCTCGATGTTGCGGATCTGCCCGACCAGGACGCCGTCGTAGCGGACGTCGCCGTACTTCGCCAGCTGCAGGCCGGCCCGGTCGGCCTCGAGGGTGACCGTGGTGACGTCGTCGAAGGCCTTGGTGTAGATCGCGATGGACAGCGCGGCGAGGAGCGCGACCGCGACGAGGTAGGCCACGCCGCTGACCAGCAGGCGCGCCTCCTCCTTCGCGTCGTTCTCGCGACGCAGCATCACGAACACGGCGTCACCCCGTGATCCGGACCGTCGTCGTGGAGCCCCAGATCGCGAAGCTGAGGAAGAAGTCGGCCACCACGACCGTGACGATCGAGGACCGGATCGCCCGGCCCACGGCCATGCCGACGCCGGCGGGACCACCGCTGGCGCTGTAGCCGTAGTAGCAGTGGATGAGGATGATCAGCACCGCGAGCACGATCAGCTTGAGGAAGCTGTAGACCACGTCCTGCGGCGGCAGGAAGACGGTGAAGTAGTGGTCGTAGGTGCCGGCGGACTGGCCGAAGATGTAGACCGTGATCAGCCGGGGCGAGAGGTAGGAGGCGAACAGCGCCACGATGTACAACGGGATCACCGCGAGGAACGCCGCGATCATGCGGGTGGTGACCAGGAACGGCAGCGAGGGGATGCCCATCACCTCGAGGGCGTCGATCTCCTCGCTGATCCGCATCGAGCCCAGCCGCGCGGTGTAGCCGCAGCCGACCGTCGCGGCCAGCGCGATCGCGGACACCAGCGGGGCCACCTCGCGGGTGTTGAAGTAGGCCGAGATGAAGGCGGTGAACTTCGAGACGCCGATCTGGCTGAGCGAGGCGTAGCCCTGCAGGCCCACCTCGGTGCCGGCGAAGAACGACAGGAAGGCGATCACGCCGACGGTCCCCGCGATCATCGACAGCGCGCCGGACCCGAAGGCCACCTCGGCCAGGATGCTCATGATCTCGCGCTTGTGGCGGCGTACGGCGCGCGGCGTCCACGCGAGCGCGCGGGCGTAGAACAGCAGCTGGTCGCCGTACTCCATGAGGCGGCGCTTGCGGGCGCGCAGGACCGAGGACCCGAAGTCGGTGAGCGCTGACACCTCAGAGCCCCTGCTGCGGGACGACCTGGAAGTACACCGCCGTGATCAACGCGTTGATGAAGAACAGCAGCATGAACGTGATGATCACCGACTCGTTGACGGCACGGCCCACGCCCGAGGGGCCCCCGCCGGCGCTGAGCCCCTTGTAGGAGCCGACGACGGCGGCCAGCCACCCGAAGATCGCGGCCTTGACGATCGCGATGACCAGGTCGGCGAGCGAGGCGAGCGTGGTGAACGAGGCGAGGAAGGAGCCCGCCGACCCGCCGGTGACGATCACGTTGAAGAAGTAGCCGCCGCCGATGCCGGCTGCGATCACGATGCCGATGATCATCATCGAGACGAAGACGGTCGCCGCGACCCGCGGCACGACGAGGCGGTAGAGCGGGTCGACGCCGAGGACCTCCATGGCGTCGATCTCCTCGCGGATCTTGCGCGCGCCGAGGTCGGAGCAGATCGCCGAGCCCGCGGCCCCGGAGATGATCAGTGCCGCGGCGATCGGGTGCCGCCTCACGGACGGTGGCGAGCACGGCGGTCGCGCCGGCGAACGACTCCGCGCCGAGCTGGCCGGTCAGGTTGCCGACCTGGAGGGAGATGACCGCGCCGAAGGGCACGGAGACCAGGATCGTGGGCATGAGGGTGACGCTGGTGACGAACCAGGCCTGCTCGATGAACTCGGCCCACTGGAACGGCCGCCGGCCGAACCGCTTGGTGACCTCGTAGACCATGACGGCGATCTCGCCGGGACCACGCATGGAGGAGGACAGCGACAGCGCCACGTCCCCTCCTCCGACATCGCCCGTGTGCTCGAGCCAGGCACAGACTAGAACAAGTTCTCGTTTTCCGCATGGCGTTCGACCATCCGGACCACTGCGTCGACTGCGTGCGTGAGGGCCACTCGGCGCGATGGACCTGCCCCCGCGCGGCGCATCACCGCCGCACCCTAACCGGCCACCCCGTCGTGGCGGTGCGACTTCGCCAGGACCGGACCAGAGGGGTCCGGGAACCGCGTCACCGCAGGTCAGAAGGGTAGGTCGCGAAGGTCGGCCGGTCGATACCTGATGACTGTTCACTTCGTCACGCCGGACGCGGGGCCGCCCGCATCTAGACCGGCGGCAGGCATCCGGGCCTGCGGCCCATCCTTGTGCAAACATTGCGCGAACACTGCACAAGACCGGTCGGAGGGATCGGTCTCAGGAAGGGAGAACATCATGACCACGTTCACGCGCACACGCACGCGGACCCGACGACTCGCGGTCGCCGGCACCGCGGTGGCGCTCGCCGCCGGTGCCGTCACCGTCGCTGCCCCGGGGGCACAGGGGGACCAGGGGGCACCGGGAGCAGCAGCCCGCGACGGGCTGGGCAACCGCAGCCTCGCCACGGTGCTCGCCGCCGACGGCAACCGCTTCGACCGCAACTGGGACGACTTCGACATCGTCGACCGGGCCGTCCGCACGGTCCTCGGGGCCAAGCCCGACAGCCCGGTGAAGGTCCTGGCCAAGGGCGGCACGACCCTGACCGCCTTCGTCCCCACCGACCGGGCGTTCCGCCTGCTCGTCAACGACCTGGCCGGACGGACCGACCGCACCGAGAAGCAGGTCTTCGACGCCGTGGCCGGCCTGGGCGTGGACACCGTGGAGAACGTCCTGCTCTACCACGTCGTCCCGGGCGCGAGGGTCCCCTACCGCACGGCGCTGAAGTCCGACGGGGCCGAGCTCACCACGGCGCTGTCCGGTGCGGGCCCGGTGAAGGTCGACGTCCGCCGCTTCCTGTTCTGGAAGTACGTGTCCCTGGTGGACGCGGACCCCAACGACCAGAACCCCGCGGTCAACGTCAAGAACATCAACAAGGGCAACAAGCAGATCGCCCACGGCATCAACCGGGTGCTCCGCCCCGCCGACCTCTGAGCAGGTCCCCCACCGGTCTCGGCCGGTCTCAGGGCTGCCGGGCCTCGTCCCGGTCCGGCAGCCCGCCCGAGCGCCACAGGCTCAGCACGGTCGTGACGACCAGGGTGCCCACGATCATGCCCAGGGAGAGCTCGATCGGGATCTCGGGAGCCCACTCGACGGGCTGCCCGCCGTTGACGAAGGGCACCTCGTTGGTGTGCAGCGCCTCGAGCACGAGCTTGACGCCGATGAAGCCGAGCAGCACGGCGAGGCCGTAGGAGAGGTAGACCAGGCGTTCGAGCAGCCCGCCGAGCAGGAAGTAGAGCTGCCGCAGCCCCATCAGCGCGAACACGTTGGCGGTCAGCACGAGGTAGGCCTCGCTGGTCAGGCCGAAGATCGCCGGGATCGAGTCCATGGCGAAGAGCAGGTCGGTCGTGCCGAGCGCCACGATGAGCGCGAACATCGGGGTGAACAGGAACCTGCCGTTCTCGCGGGTCCAGATGCGGCCGTCGGCCCACTCCCCCTCGTCGGTGTGCGGCAGCACCGTGCGGGTCCAGCGGACCAGGCGGTTCTCCTCGAACTCCTCCTCGTCCTCCGACCCCTCGAGCGCCAGCTTGACGCCGGTGTAGACCAGGAACGCGCCGAAGAGGTAGAAGATCCAGCTGAACTGCGCGATCGCCGCCGACCCCAGGGCGATGAAGATGCCGCGGAAGACCAGCGCCAGGACGATGCCGATCAGCAGCGCCTTCTGCTGCAGCTCCCGGGGCACCGAGAACCGACTCATGATGAGGATGAAGATGAACAGGTTGTCGACCGAGAGGGAGTACTCGGTCAGCCAGCCGGCGAAGAACTCCTTGCCGTAGCGCGCCCCGCTGGTGGCCCACACCCCGATCCCGAACACGACCGCGGCGCCGATGTAGCCGCCGAGCGCCACGACGAGCTCACGCCTGGAGGGCTCGTGGGGCCGCCGGCCGATGACCACCACGTCGAGGAGGAGGACAGTCACGGTGACTCCGAGCGTCAGCCACCACACCCATGCCGGGACGTCCACCTGGCCTCCGTTCGCTCCCCCGGCGGGGCGCCGGGACCGTCGGCCAGTCTTCCAGACCACTCAGTGCGGATGAGTACCTGCACCCATGTGCCCGACCCCTCGCGCGGGCCAGGATCGAGCCATGACGACGACACCCGCTCCGACCAAGAACACCCCCGCCTTCTTCGCCCAGGCCGGCCTCTCCTTCGGCATCGCCCTGGTAGCGCTGGTGTTCGCCATCATCTACCTGCCGGTGGACCCGTGGATCCGGGCCTTCCTGGCGATGACCAGCCTGTTCCTGGTCTCCTCGTCCTTCACCCTGGCCAAGGTCGTGCGTGACGCCCAGGACGACAAGTACCTGGTCAACAAGGTCGACGAGGCCCGGATGGAGAAGCTGCTCTCCGAGCAGGACCGCTTCGCGCTCAGCTCACGCCGGCCTGCATCATCTGGCGCAGCTCCTTCTTGAGGTCCCCGATCTCGTCGCGCAACCGGGCGGCGAGCTCGAACTGCAGCTCGGCCGCGGCCGCCTTCATCTGGTCGGTCAGGTCCTGGATGAGCTGGGCGAGCTCGCTGCTCGGCGCACCCGCCAGGTCGCGACCGATGCCCACGTCGCTCTTGCGCAGCGCCGGCGTGGGCGACTTCTTGCCCTTGCCCTGGGTCTGCCAGGTCTGCAGCAGCTCCTCGGTGCTCTCCTCCTCGCGGGCGAGCATCTCGGTGATGTCGGCGATCTTCTTGCGCAGCGGCTGCGGGTCGATCCCGCGCTCGGTGTTGTAGGCGACCTGCTTCTCGCGGCGCCGGTTGGTCTCCTCGATGGCCAGCTCCATCGACGGGGTGATCTTGTCGGCGTACATGATCACCTGGCCCGACACGTTGCGGGCGGCGCGGCCGATGGTCTGGATCAGCGACTTGTCGGAGCGCAGGAAGCCCTCCTTGTCCGCGTCGAGGATCGCCACGAGGGACACCTCGGGGAGGTCGAGGCCCTCCCGCAGCAGGTTGATGCCGACCAGGACGTCGTACTCGCCCAGCCGCAGCTCTCGCAGCAGCTCGATGCGGCGCAGTGTGTCGACCTCGCTGTGGAGGTAGCGCGTGCGGATGCCGGCCTCGAGGAGGTAGTCGGTGAGGTCCTCCGACATCTTCTTGGTCAGCGTGGTCACCAGCACCCGCTCGTCGCGCTCGGCGCGGGTGCGGATCTCGTGGATCAGGTCGTCGATCTGGCCCTTGGTCTGCTTGACCACGACCTCGGGGTCGACCAGCCCGGTGGGGCGGATGATCTGCTCGACCACGTTGTCGAGCCCCCCGACCTTGTCCAGCTCGTAGGGGCCGGGCGTCGCGGAGAGGTAGATCGTCTGGCCGATGCGGTCGAGGAACTCCTCCCAGCGCAGCGGCCGGTTGTCCATCGCGCTGGGCAGGCGGAAGCCGTGGTCGACCAGGTTGCGCTTGCGGGACATGTCGCCCTCGTACATCCCGCCGATCTGCGGGACCGCGACGTGGGACTCGTCGACCACCAGCAGGAAGTCCTCGGGGAAGTAGTCGAGCAGGCAGTTGGGCGCGGACCCGCGGGAGCGGCCGTCGATGTGCATCGAGTAGTTCTCGATGCCGGCGCAGCTGCCGACCTGCCGCATCATCTCGATGTCGTACTGCGTGCGCATCCGCAGGCGCTGGGCCTCCAGCAGCTTGCCCTGGCGCTCGAACTCCGCGAGCCGGTCCTGCAGCTCCAGCTCGATGCCGCGGATCGCCCGCTCCATGCGCTCGGGGCCGGCGACGTAGTGGGTCGCCGGGAAGATGTAGAGCTCCTCGTCCTCGGTGAGCACCTCGCCGGTCACCGGGTGGAGGGTCATCAGCCGCTCGATCTCGTCGCCGAACAGCTCGATCCGGACCGCCATCTCCTCGTAGACCGGAAAGACCTCGAGGGTGTCGCCGCGGACCCGGAACGTGCCCCGGGTGAACGCGTGGTCGTTGCGGGTGTACTGGATCTCCACGAGCCGCCGCAGCAGCTGGTCGCGGTCGACCTCGCCCCCCACGCGCAGGCGGATCATCCGGTCGACGTACTCCTGCGGGGTGCCGAGGCCGTAGATGCAGGAGACCGTGGACACCACGATCACGTCGCGGCGGGTGAGCAGCGAGTTGGTCGCGGAGTGGCGCAGCCGCTCGACCTCCTCGTTGATCGAGGAGTCCTTCTCGATGTAGGTGTCGGTCTGGGGGACGTAGGCCTCGGGCTGGTAGTAGTCGTAGTAGCTGACGAAGTACTCGACCGCGTTGTTGGGCAGGAGCTGGCGCAGCTCGTTGGCGAACTGGGCGGCCAGCGTCTTGTTGGGCTGCATCACCAGCGTCGGCCGCTGGAGCTGCTCGACCGCCCACGCGACCGTCGCGGTCTTGCCGGTGCCGGTGGCGCCCAGCAGCACGACGTCCTGCTCCCCCGCCTGGATGCGCGAGGCGATGTCCTTGATCGCCGTCGGCTGGTCGCCGGACGGGGTGTAGTCCGAGATGACCTCGAACGGCGCCACCCGGCGCTGAAGATCGGTGACGGGCCTCATGTCAGTGACCATAACCGTGGGCACCGACAGTAGATTCCTGCGTGTGCGGCAACGACTGGGCGGACCCCTGGGGTCCCTGTTGGGTGGCGGAGGCGGCGGGCGGGTCCCGGACGTCACCCTGCGCGCACGGCTGCGCCGGGTCCTGCTGACCGTCTTCGGCCTCCAGGTGGCCCTGGCGCTCGCGCTGACCCTGGTGGACTCCTACCGCCGCCGGGGCAAGCGGCCCAAGCCGTTCGAGACCACGCGCCCCGCCGACGTCGCGGTCGGCGAGGGCACCGTCACCAGCTACACCTTCGGCGCCGACCTGTACGACGCCATGCTCGAGGCGATCGGCCGCGCCCGGCACCGCGTCCTGCTGGAGACCTACATCTGGAAGGGCGACGAGGTCGGCGAGCGGTTCAAGCAGGCGCTCTACGACGCCGCGGCCCGCGGCGTGGAGGTCTATGCCATCTACGACGGGTTCGCCAACCTGGTGGTCTCCCCCCGCTTCAAGCACTTCCGGCCGCCGATCCGCGTGCTGCGCTACCCCGTCTACGGCGCCGGGCTCCGGTTCTTCGACCTGCGCCGCTACGGCCGCGACCACCGCAAGATCCTGGTCGTGGACGACGAGGTCGCCTTCGTCGGCGGCTACAACATCGGGTCCGCCTACGCCACCGAGTGGCGCGACACCCACGTGGCGATCACGGGGCCGGCGGTGTGGGACCTGACCCGGGCGTTCGCGGACTTCTGGAACCTGCACCGGCGCGGGCACCACGGGGGGCCGCTGGTGGTGGAGGCGCCCTCGGCGTGGGAGCCCCGGATCCGGGTGCAGCGCAACATCCCGCGGCTGTGGATGTTCCCGATCCGGGCGATGTACCTCGAGGCGATCAACCGGGCGACCCGCAACATCTACCTCACCCAGGCCTACTTCATCCCCGACTCGGACTTCGCCGACAGCCTGGAGGCGGCGGCACGGCGCGGGGTCGAGGTCAAGATCCTCGTGCCGGAGACCTCCAACCACGTCGTCGCGGACTGGCTGTCGCGGGGCTACTACCGCGAGCTGCTCGCGGCCGGGGTGGAGATCTGGCGCTTCCGGGGCGCGATGGTCCACGCCAAGACCGCGACCATCGACGGCAACTGGTCGACGGTGGGCACCGCCAACGTCGACCGGCTCTCGATGACCGGCAACTACGAGGTCAACGTCGAGGTCATCGACCCGGCGATGGCCGAGGAGATGGAGCGGATCTTCGAGACCGACCTGGGCAACGCCACCCGGCTGACCCTCGACGTGTGGGAGTCGCGGCCGGTCCAGGCCAAGCTCACCGAGCTCTTCCTGACCCCGCTGCGACCGCTGCTCTGACCAGCCCTTGGTCAGCCCTGACCAGCCCCTGGTCAGCCCTGGTCAGCCCTGGTCAGCCCTGGTCAGCGCAGCTCGACGTCGTCGACCAGCCAGCGCCCGCCCCGGCGGACCATCTGCATGACCACGCGGTTGCTGTCGACCGAGCTGCGCTCGTCCCCCGCACGCTCGAGGACCTGGTCCACGAACAGCAGCACCTCGACGTGGTCGGCGTCCTCGGCCGTCCCCGCGGCGTCGCTGACCTTGCCCGTGGCCGTCGCACGTGTGCGGGTGATCAGCTGACGGATCGGCTTGGTGGACTGGCTGAAGGTGTCCTGGAACCGCGCGGTGCCGTCCTGGTCGATCCAGGCGAAGTCCTTCTCGACGGTCCGGTAGTCGTAGCTGGTCATCGACACCGCGATGCGCGAGGCCTCCCGCGTGGCCGCGGACTCGGCGGAGGCGAGCCCCTGGCTGCGGGACAGGTCGTCGTTCTGGCGCCACAGCACCACCACGGCCACGACCGCTGCGAGCAGCAGCGCGACGAGGACGACCAGCCCCGCCCTGAGACCTCGACTCACGCTTCCACCGCGTGATCCCTGGGTCGCTCCGCTCACGGCGTCACCGGGACCGGTCCGGGCGCCCACTGCGCGCCGCGCTGGGAGTAGACCAGGCCCTTCGGGCAGTGTCCCTCGTCCTGGATGGGACGGCGCGTGGTCGTGCGGGGGCTGCGCTCGGTCGTGGGGTACTTGCACGTCTCCGTGCGCTGCATGATCACGTCGAGGTGGCCGGCGCCGTTGCTGATCGCGCCGGCGAGCGCGTTGAACCCGCGCGGGAACTGCACGAGCAGCTCCCGGATGTGCGGGTCGTGGGCGGCCATCACGTCGCTCAGGGTGATCGCCGGGTCCAGCAGCTGGGGCAGGGTCTCGCGGGCGTCCCGCACCACCCGTCGCAGCTCCTCGAGCTGGCCGGGGGCACGGTCGAGCAGCCGGAAGAGCTTCGGGTCGTAGCGCCGCAGCCAGGCGGCGAACAGCTTGCTGTTGCGGGCGATGCGCAGGATGTTCGCCGAGTTGTCGGTGCCGATGCGCAGCAGGGTGTTGCCGTTGCGCAGCAGCCGCTCGGTCACCGGCCAGTTCTGGTCGAACCTGGTGAGCAGCTCGCTGCCGTCCTGGACCAGGGTCTGCAGGTCGCGCTCCGCGCCGCCCAGCCCGGCGGCGACCTCGTCGAGCACGACCGCCACCTTGCGCGGCTGGACCTGGTCGATGAGCTCGTTCAGCGTGATCGCCATGTTGCCCAGCGTCTGGGGCAGGTCGACCGCGGAGGCCCGGATGACGCTGCCGTCCTCGAGGTAGGGGCCCTTCTCGTCCGCGGGCTGGAAGTCGAGGTACTGCTCACCGACCGGCGAGAGGCTGCGCACCTGCACGCGGCTGTCGGCGGGGATCTCGGTGCCGCCGGACAGCTCGACCGTCGCCTCGACGCCGTCCTTGCCCAGGTCGAGGGCCGTCACCTTGCCGACGCGTACGCCGCGGAACGTCGCCTGCGACCCCTCGAACAGCCCGCCGGTGCGCGGCATCTCGACCTTCACCGTGGGGGCGTCCTGGAGCAGCGGCGTCTTGAGCACCGACCCGAAGATGTAGAAGACGCACAGGACCAGGGCCAGCGCGATGCCGCCCCCGCTCAGGAGGAACTTGCGCTCCATCAGCTCGCCCCCAGGATCATCTCGCGGAAGCTCAGGCCCCCGAGCAGGCCGCCGCCTCCGCCGTTGCCGCCGCCGCCGCCCGGCAGGATCGTCGGCAGCGACGTCGGGAGCGGGATCGTCGGGAGCCCGGAGGGCAGCGGCAGCGGGAGACCGCCGGGGCCCGGGCTCTGCGACGGGCCTCCCCCGGGGCCGCCGGGGGTGCCGTCGAGCTCGATCGTGGCGTCGAGGGGCACGAAGTCGCCCTCGACGGTGCGGTCGAGGAAGTCGGCCGCCGCGATCATGTTGCGCAGGCCCGGAGCGAGCTGCGGCTCGGTCGACAGGACCGCGTCCATGATCGGGCCGAGGTCGCGCAGGATCGCCAGCAGCTGCTGCTTGGTGGCCCCGACGACCCGCTTGGCGGTCGTGGACAGGTCGTCGACCGCCTCGAGCAGCCGGATGACGTCGTCGGTGTTGGCGCGCAGCGTCCGGGAGATCGGGACCACCTCGGTCAGCGCCCGGTCGATGGTGTCCTTGCGCGCGTTGAGCACCTGGGAGGTGCTGGACAGCGACCGCAGCACCCGGTCGATGTCCCCGGTGCTCCGGTTGGCCTCGGCGAGGAAGGTGTTCACCCGCCGCAACGTGTCCCGCACCAGCGGCTCGCGGCCGCCCAGGGCGGTGTTGAGCTCGTCGGTGATCGTGCGCAGCTGGTCCAGGCCGCCGCCGTTGATCAGCAGCGAGACCGCGGCCAGGGTGTTCTCGACCGTCGGGGCGGTGCTGGTGTCGGCCTCCGAGAGCGCGTCGCCGTCCTCGAGCGGGGGGCCCTTCCTGGCCGGGGTGATCTGGATGAACAGCTCACCAAGCGGGGTGTCGTAGCGCAGGCGGGCCCGGGAGCCCTTGCGCAGCTCGGCGGAGGTCTTGAGGTCCATGACGACCTTGGCCTTGAAGTCCTGCGCGGTCACGGTCTGCACCCGTCCGACCGAGACCCCGTTGACCTTCACCTGCGCGCCCTGCGCCAGGTTGAGTGCCTCGTCGAACACCGCGCTGATCCGGTAGGTGTCCCCGCCGACCTTCGAGCCGGGCAGGGGCAGGTCGCCGTAGTCCGGTCCGCACGCGGACAGGGTGCCGGTCAGGACGACCGCCAGGAGGCCGGCGACGAGGGCGGTCAGCCGGGTGCGGTGCTGCTCCGTGCTCACGGGGTGCCTCCCAGGATCGCGCCGAGCAGCTCCTCGGCACTCGGCGGCACGGACAGGCCGTTGCACAGGGTGCCCAGCGCGTTGCAGAGCTGCTTGAGCTGCGGCCCGCCGAGCGGCAGCGCCTCGACGAGGTCGGCCCGCACGCGCAGGTGACCGTTGGAGGCGCGGGCCCGGGCGAGGTTGTCGCTGGCCAGCGGCAGCGCCTCGGCGATCTCGGCCAGGTCGCGGCGGGCGCGGACGAGGTTGGAGACCACCGCGGTGAAGTCGGTCGTGGACCGCTTGACCCGGCTGCGGTTGGCCTTGGCGAAGGCCGCGACGTCGTCGGCGGTGCGCGACAGGCTGGTCAGGGCGACCCCCAGGTTGTCCCGCTCGTCGGCCAGCAGCTGGGAGGCGTCGGCGACCTGGCTGACGAAGCGGCGCACCGTCTGCTCGTCGTCGATCAGCGCCGACGCGAGGGTGTCCAGGGACCGCATCGTGGCGATGATGTCCTCGCTCTTGGCGTTGGTCGTGCCGACCGCCGCCGAGAGGGACTTGATCGTCCGGTTGATCTGCGCCCCACGGCCCTGCAGGTTGTCGGCGGTGATGTCGATGAGCTGCTTGAGCGAGTTCGTCGCCTTCGGGTTGTCGACCAGCCCGCGCCCCAGCTTGTCGACCGAGGCGAGGACCTTGTCGAAGTCGACCGGGGTCACCGTGCGCTCGGTCGGGATGACCGCGCCGTCCTGCAGCTGCGGACCGCCCCGGTAGACCGGGGTCAGCTCGACGTAGCGGTCGGTCGCCACGCTGCGCGAGACCACGGCGGCGTTGACCCCGGCGGGGATCCGCACGTCGCCGTCGGTGATCGACAAGGTGACGTCCACGTGGTCGCCGACGGGCTCGATCGAGGTGACCTTGCCGACCGCGACGCCGAGCACCCCGACGTCGTTGCCGGTGAACAGGCCGGCGGAGTCGGCCAGCTCCACCTTCACGGTGCGGGTGCTGCCGCCGAGGAGGCCGCAGCCGGCCAGCGAGGCGGTCAGGAGCAGGGTCGTGAGCGCGGCAGCGAGCCGGGAGCCGGCCGAGCGCGTGCGCGAGCTGGGGACGGTCATCACCGGCACCCGCTCCCGGTGTTGCAGTACAGGTCGTCGGACTGGCCGGGGATCAGCAGCTCGATCCACGGCCCGTTGCCGGCGGCGTTGGCGAGGTAGCGGCCGGCCACCGCCAGCTTGTGCAGGGCACCCCGCAGCTCGTCGTCCTTGCCCTTCAGGATCCTCAACACCTTGTCGAACTCGTCGAGCGCAGGACCGATGTCCTGCTTGGTGTCGGCGATGATGCCGCGCACGGACACCGCCAGCGTGCGGACGTCGAGCAGCAGGCGGTGGATCGCCTCGCGACGCCGGAGCAGCTCGTCGACCACCAGGTTGGTCTGGCGCATCAGGCGGATGAGGTCGTCGCTGGACTCGGCGAGCTGGTCGGCGACCCGCCGTGAGGAGGTCAGCAGCTGCCCGAACTGGTCCGAGCGCCTGGCCACGACGCGCGAGATCCGGTCGACGCCCTCGAGCGCCGGCAGGAACTCGGGCCCGCTGGCCCGCAGGGTGTCGGCGACCGTGCTGAGCGCCTGTCCGAGGAGCGCCGAGTCGAGCTTGTCCGCGGCTGCGGTGCCCTTCTCGATGACGTCCTGCAGGTTGAACGGCACCGAGGTCTGAGCCAGCGGCACCAGGTCGTCGCGGAGCTCGCCACCGCCCTGCGGGTCGACGTCGAGGTAGTGCGTGCCGAGCAGCGTGGAGACCTTCACCGCCACGGTCGTGCCGCGTCCGAGCCGGATCGAGCGGTCGACGGTGAAGTCGACCAGCACCTTGGTGCCGTCGAGGTGGATGCCACGGACCTCACCGGAGTCGACGCCCGCCACCTGCACGGACTCCCCGACCCGCAGGCCGGCGGTGTGGGGCAGCTCGGCGGAGTAGGACCTGGTGCCGAACGACACCGTGCTGATCACCACCACGAAGACCCCGAGGAGGCCGAGGGCGACGAAGGCCGCGATGCCGATGCGGAACGGGTCCCGGTCGCCGAACAGCTTGCCGTCCGCGCCGCGGGGCCTGAGCGAGGGGAGCTTCATCGGCACACCTCCGTCTGTCGCGAGGACACCGTGCCGGTGCCGAACGACACCCCGAGGATCGAGCCGTCCAGGTTGCAGAGGTAGGCGTTGAGCGCGCTCTGGTAGGACAGGCCGATCCCCACGATCCCGACCACGTTGCCGAACGCCTCCAGCGAGTTGCCGAACAGCTGCCCCTGGTCGGCGTACATCGCCGAGAGGGCCCGCAGCTTCTTGACGTCGACGGCCAGCGGCTTGCGGGCGTCGCGCAGCAGTCCGCTGGTGGTGCCGATCAGGTCGCTGACCTTGGACAGCGAGCGGCCGAAGGTCTCGCGGTTGCGCGCGAGGCCCTCCATCAGGCGGCTCAGCTCACGCACCGTCGAACGGAGCTGCGTGCCCTGCCCCGACAGGTTGTCGAGCACCGGGGTGAGGTTGGTGACGACGTCGTCGAAGAGCTGTTCGCGGTCGGCGAGGAAGTCGGTCAGGTCGGCGGTCTGGCGCAGCAGCATCTCGACGGTCCCGCCCTCCCCCTGCAGGACCTTGATCATCGTGGCCGCGAGCCGGTTGACGTCCTCCGGCTTGAGCACGGCGAAGAGCGGCCGGAACCCGTTGAGCAGGGCGGTGAGGTCGAAGCCCGGGCTGGTGCGCGACAGCGGGACCGTCGCTCCCGGACGCAGCCGGTCGCCGCGGCGGCCCTCCTGGACCATCGAGAGGTAGCGCTGGCCGAGGAGGTTCTGGTAGCGGATCACCAGGTCCGTGGTGTTCAGCAGCTGCTGGTCCTCGGCCAGGACGAAGCCGACGCGGGCGTCGCGACCCTGCACCTCGATGCTCTGCACGCGGCCCACCTTGACCCCGGCCACCCGGACGTCGTCGCCGATGCGCAGCCCGGTCACGTCGGCGAACACCGCGTCGTACTCGACCACGTCGCCGTTCACGTTGTTGGCCATCGTGTTGTAGAGCAGCGCGATGAAGAGGATCGAGACGGCGGTGAAGACGCCGAACTTGATCGCGGTCCCCCTGATCCTCATCGGCCACCTCCGGTGCGCAGCGAGCCGGCGACCAGGTCGCCGACGCCGGACCGCCCGGCGCCGCCGCAGTTGCCACCGCGGGCGGAACCGTAGCGGGGGCAGTCGGCCCGGGTGTAGTAGCTGTACCGGCCCGCGTCGACCAGGACGCCGTCGACCTTGGCGGCGCCGCCGTCGCCGACCGTCTGGATCTTGCCGGTCACGTTGTTGACCGACAGCAGCGTGCGGGCCAGGCCGAAGCGCGAGTCGTAGAAGGCGTCGGAGACGATCACGGCGGTGCGCACCAGCCGGACGAGCTTCTCGTCGTTGTCCTCGAGGAACCGGTCGCCGTCGCGCACCAGCGCGGAGCTGCCGGTGAGCAGCTTGGTCAGGTCGGCCCGCTGCTTGACCAGGTGGGCGCCGACGAACAGCGTGTCGTCGACGGCGTCGAGGAGGTCGGGCGCCGCCCGCCCGACGGTCTCCAGGTTGGTGGCCAGCAGCCCGAGGTCCTCGCGGACCAGCGGCATTCTCGGGGTGACCTTGCGCAGCAGGCGGTCGAGCGTCTCCAGCGTGCGGCCGAGCTGCTCCCCGCGCCCGTCCAGGGCGCCGGCGACCGCCGACAGGGCCGTGTTGAGCTCGGCCGGACCGAGGGCGTCGACGAGGCGGTCGATGCTGTCCAGCGCCTTCTGCAGCTCCAGCGTGGGGACCGAGGTGTCCTGCTCGATCACGTCACCGGCGCGCAGCGCGCGGCCGCGCTCGAGGCTGCCGCCGGTCAGGTCGACGTACGTCGTGCCGAAGACGGTGGCGGGCAGGATCCGGGCCTCCACGTCGCTGGGGATCCCGTCGATGAGCTCGTTGTCCATGGTCAGCCCCAGGGTGACCCCGCGCTCGCCGCCCGAGATCGACGCCACCCGGCCGACGATGAGGCCGCCCATCTTGACGTCGGAACCCGGGCCGATGGACCCACCGGCCGTGTCGAGCCGGGTGGAGACCCTGCTCGTGTCGGCGAAGACGCCCTTGAGGCTCGCGGTCATCAGCATGACCAGCGCGGCGAAGAACGCGATCAGGATCAGGCCGCGGACCACCAGCTCGTTGCGCGTCGGGCCGCCACGTGCGCTGCGGAAGACTCCCACCGGTCCCCCTCAGCCCGAGATCCTGAAGCCCGGGGAGGCGCCCCAGAACAGCAGCGTCAGGACCATGTCGAGGACGACGACGACCACGATCGAGGCGCGGATCGCGCGCCCGGTGGCCTCGCCGACGCCCTGGGGACCACCGGAGGCGTTGAAGCCGTACCAGCAGTGGATCAGCGCGACCGCGAAGGCGAAGATCACGATCTTGAGCACCGACAGCAGGATGTCGCGCCCCTGGATGAAGGCGGAGAAGTAGTGGTCGTAGGTGCCGCCGGACTGGCCGAACAGCAGCACGACGGTGGCCTGGGACGCGATGTAGGACCCGATCAGGCCGATGAGGTAGAGCGGGACGATCGCCACCATGGCCGCCACCACGCGGGTCGTGACGAGGTAGCGCATCGGCTGCACCGCCATCACCTCGAGCGCGTCGATCTCCTCGTGCAGCCGCATCGAGCCCAGCTGGGCGGTGAAGCGGCAGCCGACCTGGGCCGCCAGGGCGAGCGCGGCGATGAGCGGGGCGATCTCCCGCGTGCTGACCGCCGCGGAGATGAAGCCGGTCAGGGGCGCCAGGCCGATCAGCTCGAGGCCGTTGAACCCCTCGATGCCCAGCGAGGTGCCGGCCGCGATCGAGAGCAGGATCATCACGCCGATCGTGCCGCCACCGACCAGGATCGCGCCGGACCCCCAGGCGATGTCGGTCAGCTGGCGCATGACCTCCTTGGGGTAGCGCTTGAGCGTGATCGGGGTGACCGCGACCGCCTGGGTGGAGAACGAGGCGAAGTCGCCGACGTCGGCCAGGGCGTTGAGCACGCCCTCCTTGGTGCCGTTGATGGTGTCGGCGACCGCGGCGGCGGGGTTGCGCCGCTGCTCGTCCTGGAGCGCCATCACGCCACCTTCTGCGGCACGAGCATCACGTAGGCCTGGGTCAGGCCGACGTTGACCAGGGCCAGGAGGATCACGCTGAGCACCACGGACTGGTTGACCGCGTCGGCGACGCCCTTGGGCCCGCCCTTGGCGTGCAGGCCCTTGTGGGCGGCCACGATCGTGGCGATGAAGCCGAACAGGACCGCCTTGAGCTCGGCGAGCGCGAGGTCGGTGGGCTGGCCGAAGGAGATGAACGCGCCCAGGTAGGTGCCGGAGCTGACGTCCCCGGAGCCGACGGTCAGGGCGAAGCCGGTGACGATGGCCGTGATGGCCACGACCGCGCTGAGCAGGGCGGCGACCACGATGGCGGCGACCACGCGCGGCGAGACCAGGCGGCGCACCGGGTCGAGGCCCATCACCTTCATCGCGTCGATCTCCTCGCGCACCTGCCGGGCGCCGAGGTCGGCGGTGATCGCGGAGCCGACCGCGCCGGCGATCATCAACGAGGTGACCAACGGCGCGCCCTGGCGCAGCACGCCGATCCCGTTCACCGCGCCCACGAACGAGCTCGCGCCGATCTGCGAGGCGATGCCGCCGATCTGCACCGAGACGATGACGCCGAACGGGATCGCCACCAGGATCGTCGGCAGCAGGGAGACCCGGACCATGAACCACGCCTGCAGCACGAACTCCTGCCAGGAGAACTTGCGGGTGACGATGTCCTCGACCGCCGCGCGGACCGAGTCGTAGGCCAGGAGGACCAGCTCGCCACCGGTGTGGATGCCCTCGCGCGCGCGGTCGCTGAGGTCGTCGTACGTCGCTCGCGCGGTGGTCGCGATGCTGGCCATGCTGCTCCTCTCGTGCGCCGTCGTGTGCTGCTCCACGAACGCGCGCACGGTGGGAAGGGGGTCCCGTGCCGGCTGTGCCGTCGGCCACTGGGACCCGGCGCAGGACCTCGGTCCCGCGCCAGCCCCCGTTGGCAGGCCACAAACTACCGGTAGGGGTGAGTCCTCGTGAGGCTTTCGTGAACTGTCGGTGACTCCGCTCCAACCGGCTGCGCGGTGGGAGGTTACGGGCCTTCCGTCCCGGAACACCACCCGATCCGGGTCATTTGCCGGGGTGCTGTGAGCATCCTCACGGGTGGAGGCGGCGAGCCGCGGGGACGTGCGTGGGCAGCGTCATCCGCGGCCCCCGGCGCGGGCGTCGCAGGCCGGCGAGCCCCACCAGCACCTGCACGCGCAGGCGGTGACCGGCGTAGGGCTCCAGCAGGACCGCGAGCCCGTCGTCGTCCACGGGGGTCCCGGTCAGCGCCCAGCCGATGTCCTTGGCGACGTGGTAGTCACCGAAGCTCACCGCGTCGGGGTCGCCCAGCGCCCGGCCACGCACCTCGGCCGACGTCCAGACGCCGATGCCGGGGATCGTGCGCAGCCGGCGGTCGGCCTCGGCGTGCGACACCTCGACCAGGCGCTCCAGCGCCGGCGCCACCTGGAGCACGCGCTGCAGCGCGGTGGAGCGGGAGTGGTCCACGCCGTACTGGAGCCATCGCCACGACGGCACCCGGCGCATGGCCTCCACGGACGGGAAGACGCGCATGCCCAGCGCCCCGGCAGGCCCCGGGGCGGGCTCGCCGTGGTCGCGGACCAGGAGCCGTTGGGCCCGGAAGGCCTCCTTGCCGGTCACCTTCTGCTCGATCACCGCAGGCACCAGGGACTCCATGACCAGCCGTGTGCGGGGCACGCGCCACGCCGCGAAGAGCCGCGCCGGTGCCTCGAGCGCCTCGTGGTGGACGGTGAAGTCGCTCGGGTCGTCCTCCGCGCCCAGCAGGGTGGGCAGCCCGTCGAGGACCCACTCGGCCCCGGGTCCCCAGGCGCTCGCCCGGACCTCGCCCGCGGAGTCGAGGGGGCGCACGGCGAGGGTCGCGGGGCCGTCGGGCGTGCGGAACGTCTTCCAGACCGTGTGCCGGGCGTCGGTGAGGTAGGTCGGGTCGCCGGCTCCCCGGCGCAGCCCGCCGAGCACCCGCGGGACCGGGCACGGCCAGTCGGGGCGCCAGGTCCGCTCCACGCTTCGACCGCCTTCGCTCCGCTCCACGCGTCCAGGGTAGGTGTCGGTGGCGACAGGGAGGATGGCCTCATGCTGCTGGCCGACCTGATCGACGTCTCGACCCGCGTGGCCGCGACGCGGTCACGCAACGCGAAGACCGAGCTCGTCGCCGGGCTGCTGAGCCGGGCCGAGCCGGACGAGGTCGAGGTGGTGGCGACCTACCTGTCCGGTGTCCCGCGCCAGCGCCGCACCGGGCTGGGTCACCGGTCCCTGCGCGAGCTCCCTCCCCCGGCCGCGTCGTCCACGCTGACCGTCGCCGAGGTCGACCACGCCCTCGAGACGGTGTCCACGGCCTCGGGCACCGGCTCGCGAGCGGTCCGCACCGAGGCGGTGGCGTCGCTGTTCGGGCGGGCGACCGCGGACGGAGCAGGGCTACCTCGTCGCCCTGGTGCTGGAGAACCTCCGCCAGGGCGCGCTCGACTCGATCCTGCTCGACGCGATCGCGCGCGGCCTCGGGCATCCCCGTGCGCGAGGTCCGCCGCGCCGCGATGTACCAGCCCGACTCCGGAGCCCTGGCCCGCCTCGCCCTCCACGGTGGCGGGGCCGCCGCGCTGGCCGCGGTCGACCTGGTCGTCGGGCGCCCCGTGCGCCCCATGCTCGCCGCCTCGGCCCCCGACCTCGGTGAGGCCCTCGCCAAGGCCGGCCCGTCGTCGTACGTCGACCGCAAGCTCGACGGCATCCGCGTCCAGGTCCACCGCGACGGCGACGAGGTCCGCGGCCTACACCCGCAGCCTCGACGACATCACCGACCGGCTCCCCGAGGTGGTCGCCGCCGTGCGCGCCCTCCCCACCGAGCGGCTCGTCCTGGACGGCGAGGTCATCGCGCTCGGTCCCGACGGGCGGCCGCGGCCCTTCCAGGAGACCGCCTCCCGCACCGGGAGCAGCGCCGACGTGACCACCGCGGCCGCCCGCACGCCGCTGTCCGTGGTGTTCTTCGACCTGCTCAACGCCGGCGGGCAGAGCGTGGTCGACCGGCCGCTGTCCGAGCGGCTCGCCCGGCTCTCCGAGCTCGTCCCGTCCTCGCTGCTCGTGCCGCGCGTCCGGCCCGCCTCGGTCGAGGAGGGGCTGGAGTTCTTCGAGGCCACGCTCGCGGCGGGCCACGAGGGCGTCGTGGTCAAGGCCGCCGACGGCGCCTACGAGGCCGGGAGGCGCGGGTCCGGCTGGATCAAGGTCAAGCCGCGGCTGACCCTCGACCTGGTCGTGGTCGGCGTCGAGTGGGGCAGCGGGCGACGCAAGGGCTGGCTGTCCAACATCCACCTGGCGGCGCGCGACCCCGACCGGGAGTTCTCCGAGGACGGGTTCGTCATGCTCGGCAAGACCTTCAAGGGCATGACCGACCAGATGCTGGCCTGGCAGACCGAGCGGTTCACCGCGCTCGCGGAGGGTCCCACCGACGGCTGGGCGGTCAAGGTGCGCCCCGAGCAGGTGGTCGAGATCGCGCTCGACGGGCTGCAGACCTCACCTCGCTACCCCGCCGGGCTCGCGCTGCGCTTCGCCCGCGTCCTGCGCTACCGCGAGGACAAGACCGCCGACGAGGCCGACACGATCGCGACGGTCCGCGGCCTGGTGTGACCTGCGCCCCGGACCAGTGCAACTGGGAGTTACACACCCGTACCATCGCCGCATGGAGGACGTGGTCTCGACAGGCTCGACCACCGCGGCGGACTCCGCCGAGGCCGCCGAGGAAGCGGGGCGCCGGCCCGACCGGCGGCGGTCCGCCGCTGCCGAGCGCCGGCGTGCCCGCGAGGCGGCGATCATCGCCGCCACCCGCTCCCTGCTGGACGCCCGCGGGGTCCGCGACGCCCAGATCGAGGACGTGGCGCGTGCCGTGGGGGTCAACCGCGCGATCATCTACCGCCACTTCACCGGCAAGGAGGAGCTGTTCGCGCTCACGCTGGTCGGCTACCTCCGCGAGCTGCAGCAGGCGCTGGCCGACGCCGACGACCCCGGCGCCGATCCCGAGACGCGGCTGCGGCTCCTCGCCGTGGCGTTCCTCGGCTACGGGCGGGAGCACCCGGCGTTCGTCGACTGCGGCGTGACGATCCTGCGCTCCGGGCCCGAGCTGCTCGAGGAGATCAGTCCCTCCGCGCTCTTCCGGCTCGGTCGCGCGATGACCTCGTGCCTCGCCGGGGTCGTGGGGGTCCTGCGCACCGGCAAGGACCAGGGCGTCTTCGACATCGAGGACCCCGACCTGGTCGCCAACACCACCTACGCGATGGGGCTCGGCGGGCTCCAGCTGGCCCGGCTCGGCGTCGTGGTCCGCGAGGACGCCCCGGGCGTGCCGGCCGTCGTACCGGTGGCCGCGGACGCGGTCACCGACTGCCTGGTCGAGGCGGCGCTGGCGCTGGCCCGCGCCCGCTGAACGCACGTACTCCGGCGTACGTGTCGCTCCCGAGCCGGGAAGCAGCACGTACGCCGGAGTACGGCGCAGCGTGGGTCAGGGCAGCCGGGTCAGGGGGCCTCGACGATGGCGGTGACGCCCTGGCCGCCGGCGGCGCAGATGGAGATCACGCCCTTGCCGGAGCCCTTCTCGTGCAGCAGCTTGGCCAGGTTGGCCAGGATCCGGCCCCCGGTCGCGGCGAACGGGTGGCCCGCGGCGAGGGAGGAGCCGTTGACGTTGAGCTTGTCGCGGTCGATCTCGCCCAGCGGCTCGTCGAGGCCGAGGCGCTCCTTGCAGTAGATCGGGTCGTTCCAGACCTTGAGCGTGGCCAGGACCTGCGAGGCGAAGGCCTCGTGGATCTCGTAGAAGTCGAAGTCCTGCAGCGAGAGGCCGTTGCGCTTCAGCATGCGCGGCATGGCGTAGGCCGGGGCCATGAGCAGGCCCTCCTGGCCGTGCACGTAGTCGACCGCCGCGGTCTCCCAGTCGGTGAGGTAGGCCAGGACCTCCCAGCCCTGCTCCTTGGCGTACTCCTCGCTGGCCAGCAGCACCACCGAGGCGCCGTCGGTCAGCGGGGTGGAGTTCGCCGCGGTCATCGTGGCGGTCTCGCCCTTGCCGAACACCGGCTTGAGGGTCGAGAGCTTCTCCACCGAGGAGTCCGGGCGCAGGTTCTGGTCGCGCTCGAGCCCGCGGAACGGGGTCATCAGGTCGTCCTGGAAGCCCTTGTCGTAGGACGCGGCGAGGTTCTTGTGCGACCGGACGGCCAGCTCGTCCTGCTCGTCGCGGGGGATCTGCCACTCCAGCGCGGTGACCGCGGCGGACTCGCCCATCGACAGGCCGGTGCGGGGCTCGCTGTTCTGCGGGATCGAGGGGGCCAGGTGACCGGGGCGCAGCTTGGCCAGCGCGGCCAGGCGGCCCTGGGTGGTCTTGGCCCGGTTGGCCTCGAGCAGGATCTTGCGCAGGCCCTCCCCCACGGCGATCGGGGCGTCGGAGGTGGTGTCGGTGCCGCCGGCGATGCCCACGTCGATCTGGCCGAGGGCGATCTTGGAGGCCACCAGGACCGCGGCCTGGATGCCGGTGTCGCAGGCCTGCTGGATGTCGTACGCCGGGGTCTCTGGCGCGAGCTTGGAGCCCAGGACCGACTCCCGGGTCAGGTTGAAGTCACGGGAGTGCTTGAGCACCGCCCCGGCGACGACCTCGTCGACCCGCTTGCCCTGCAGGCCGTAGCGGTCCACCAGGCCGTCGATGGCCGCGGTGAGCATCTCCTGGTTGGAGGCGTCGGAGTAGACGGTGTTGGACCGGGCGAAGGGGATGCGGTTGCCGCCGATGACGGCGACGCGACGGGTCTTGGCCTGCATGGCGCTCCTCGTTGCTGGGAAAGGTCGGGGACGGGTCCGCCTGGGGTGGCCCGTCACCGGGTCAATCCTGTCCCCCGTGAGCTGGCCAGGAAACCGATTGTCGGCGAGATCACCAATTGTGGACTCCGAGTTACACCACTCGTTACCGTCTCCGGGACGCCCCTGTGCACGGGGCGCGACCCCGAAGTCCGATGGAGGAACCCGCGCGATGAGCGACCGCTACCAGTCCTTGATCCACACGCCGGTCGGCCAGCTGCTGGCCAAGAACCTCGGCCTGCCCAACCCGGTCGAGCTCGAGCGGTACGAGGAGGGCCAGCCCCTGGTCCAGGGCACGGTGGTCGTGGGTGGCGGCGGCCGCCTCGGCAAGCAGCTCACGCTCGCGCTCGACGAGCTCGGCGTCTCGTTCGTCGAGGACGTCACCGAGGGCGAGAAGTACAAGGGGCTGGTCTTCGACGCCACCGGCCTGAAGTCCTCGGAGCAGCTGGTCGAGCTCCAGCAGTTCTTCACCCCCAAGCTGCGCAAGCTCGAGACCTGTGCGCGCCTGGTGGTCATCGGCACCCCGCCGGAGAAGATCAAGGACCAGTCCGAGCACGTCGCGCAGCGCGCGCTCGAGGGCTTCACGCGCTCGCTGGGCAAGGAGGCGGGCAACGGCTCGACCGTCCAGCTGGTCTACGTCGCCCCCAAGGCCGACTCCGGCCTCGCCTCGACCCTCGGCTTCCTGCTCTCGCCCAAGTCGGCGTACGTCAGCGGGCAGGTGATCCGCGTCGGTGCGGTCGGCGACGCCAAGGCGACCGACATGATCGAGCCGGTCGACTGGGCCAAGCCGCTGCTCGGCAAGACCGCTGTCGTCACCGGCGCCAGTCGTGGCATCGGCGAGCAGATCGCCCGCGTGCTCCACCGCGACGGCGCCACCGTGGTCGGCATCGACGTGCCGCAGGCCGCCGAGGACCTCAACCGGGTGATGAAGGAGATCGACGGCGACGTCCTCACCCTCGACATCACCGCCAAGGACGCTCCCGCGCGCATCGCGCACCACGTGAGCACCAAGCACGGTGGCGCCGACATCGTGGTCCACAACGCCGGCATCACCCGCGACAAGAAGCTGGCCAACATGAAGGACGACGTGTTCGCCTCGGCGATCGCGGTCAACCTCACCGCGCCCGAGCGGATCACCAAGGTGATGCTCGAGGAGGGCGCGATCAACCCCAACGGCCGCGTCGTCGGCGTCGCGTCCATCGCGGGCATCGCCGGCAACGTCGGCCAGACCAACTACGCCGCCTCCAAGGCCGGTGTCATCGGCTTCGTCGAGGCGCTCGCACCCACGCTCAAGGACGGCATCACCGTCAACGCGGTCGCGCCGGGGTTCATCGAGACCAAGATGACCGCGGCCGTGCCGTTCATGACCCGCGAGGTCGGCCGCCGTCTCAACGCGATGCAGCAGGGCGGCCAGCCGGTCGACGTGGCGGAGGCGATCGCGTACTACGCCAACCCCGCCTCGAGCGCGGTCAACGGCAACGTGGTCCGCGTGTGCGGCCAGATGATGCTGGGGGCCTGATGACCGAGACGAGGACCGTCGACGACCCGCCCAGCGGGCTGCCCCTGATGGCCAAGGCGGTGCTCCCGGTCCTGCCGGGGGTCTCCGCCCTGCCGGGCGTCCGCAAGACGACCTCCGAGCTGCCCGACCTGGAGCTGCGCCGCAGCGACGTGCCGGTCGACCCGGCCCACGTGGCGGCGTACTCCTCGGTCTGCGGCTTCGCGCGCAAGGACACCCTGCCGCTGCCCTACCTGCACATGCTGGCGTTCCCGCTGCACATGGCGCTGCTCACCGACAGCGCCTTCCCGTTCCCCGCGATGGGCACGGTGCACCTGGAGAACACCATCACCCAGCACCGCCCGTCGACGGCCGCGGAGCGGTACGACGTCAGCGTGCGCCCGACCAACCTGCGGCCGCACGCCAAGGGCAAGGTCTTCGACATGGTGACCGAGGTCCGGGTCGGCGACGAGCTGGTGTGGGACGAGGTGTCGACCTACCTGCGTCGCGGCAAGGGCGACGAGGACGCGCCGGCGGGCCTGGACCTGCCGGCCGTCGAGACCGGCGGCGTGGACTGGAAGGTGCCCGCCGACCTCGGCCGCCGCTACGGCGCGGTGTCCGGCGACCGCAACCCGATCCACCTCTACCCGTGGAGCGCCAAGGCGCTGGGCTTCAAGCGGCAGATCGCCCACGGCATGTGGAGCAAGGCGCGGAGCGTCGCGGCGATCGAGAACCGCCTGCCTGACCGCGTCAGCGTCGAGGTCGCGTTCAAGACGCCGGTGTTCCTGCCGGGCACGGTGCGGTTCCGCGCCGAGACCACGGGGTCCGGCACCGCCTTCAGCCTGGTCAACCCGAGGAACGGCGCGCCGCACCTGCACGGCCGCGCCCACTGACCCGCCTCGTCAGCGGGTCGGGGCGACCTCTGCCAGCAGCGCGGTGTGGTCGCTGCGCGGGACGTCGAGCCGGCGCAGGGACACCACGGTCCAGCCCGGGGCGACCAGGACGTGGTCGATGGTCGCGAACCGCGGCAGGGGGACGCCGAGCAGGTGCTGGCGGCCGTTGCTGGGCCAGGTCGGCGCCCAGCCGCTGCCGGTCAGGTCGCCCGCGTCGCGCAGCCGCTCCCCCAGCAGCCGCCGCAGCGGCACGTGGTCGGCGGTGGCGTTGAAGTCACCGGCCAGCAGGTCGGGCCGGTCCTCGCGGACCGACCGGAGCAGGGCCGCGTGGTCCTGCCGCCACACCCGCGGCCAGACCGGCGGGCCGGTGTGCACGGCCACGACGTCCAGCTCGCGCCCCTCCCACGGGACGGTCGCCCGCAGGATGCCGGAGGCGTCCGGCACGTCCCGCAGGTCGCGCAGCGGGAGCCGCGACCAGATCATCGTCGCGGTGTCCCCGTCGCCGGGCCCCCAGGACCGGTGGGCGTAGGGCTCGGCCAGGCCCGCCGCCAGCGCCTGGTCGTACACCGCGGGGGTCAGCTCCTCGACGACGACCAGGTCGGCGTCCGCGCGGTCCGCCAGCGCGACCAGGTCGGCACCGGTCGCCCCCGTGTAGGCGAGGGCGTTGACGGTGAGCACCCGCAGGCGCGGGCCGTCGACCGCCGGCGCCGCGCGGTCGGTGAGGTAGGGCGCGAACCACCACAGGTGGAGCGCGAGGCCGAGGAGGGCGAGGACCGCCAGGACCGCGGCCGGACGCCACCGGCGCACCGCCAGGGCCGCGCCGACGGCCGCCGCGGCGTACACCGGGAGGGCGGTCGGCACGAGCGCCGCGAGCCGGATCGCCGGTTCCTGCAGGGGGCCCGAGGACGGCTGCCACACCCGGGAGACCGTCAGGGTCAGCCCGGTGACAGCAGGAGGACGACCAGGACGCGACCGCCACGAGCCGCCGGCGAGGCGCTGCCCTCCTCGTCGGACGTCACGGTCGGCAACCTACCGGGGCCGCGGTCGGCGACGGGACGATCTCTCAGCGTGGGGTGCCGAACCTCGTGGTCACCATCCGCGCGGCGGTCCCGGTCGCGGTCGCGGCGTGGCGCTGGGTCCAGGTCGCGGTCGACGGGGCCCAGGTGCCGAGGTCGGTGGTGCCGTCCCCGTCCCAGTCACCGGGGGCCGGGAGGTCGCCCGCCGCCCCGAGCGTGGTCGTGGCCGTCCACACCGTGCCGTCCTTGGCGACCATCCGCAGCGACCATCTGGCGGTGGCCGGGTCGAACACGCCGAGGTCGGTCACGCCGTCGCCGTTCCAGTCGCCGGTGACGGGCAGCTGGGAGCTGGTGCCCAGCTGCACCTTCGTGACGGTGCCGTCGGCGGCCCGCATCCAGAACATCGCGGTCGCGGGCCGCCACAGTCCGACGTCGGTGGTGCCGTCGCCGTTCCAGTCGCCCACGACGGGGCGGTCGTCGGGCAGGCCCATGGCGATCCTGGTCGCGGGCGCGCCGGAGGCGGGACGGAGCACGAACTCCGGCAACGTGGCGCGGCGCAGGCCGAGGTCGGTGCGGCCGTCGCCGTCCCAGTCGCCGACCAGCGGCTTGTCCGGGCCGATGCCGCGGCGCACCCGGGTGACCTGGCCGGCGACGAGCTCGTTGAACCAGCCGTAGGCCCGGCGGTTGAACGTGCCGATGTCGTCGGTGCCGTCGTCGTCCCAGTCACCGACCACCGGCACGTCGGGGCAGTTCTGCGACTTCAGGGTGGAGGGGAACCTGAAGGCGACCCCGTCGAAGTAGGGGTGGACGTCGGTGCCGTCGAGGCGCTCCTCGAAGTGCAGGTGCGGCCCGGATGACCCGCCGGAGGAGCCGACCGCCCCGATCGCCTCACCGGTGTCGACGCGCTGACCGACGGTGACGTACTCCGCGGAGAGGTGGGCGTAGAGCGTGGTCTCGCCGTTGCCGTGGTCGAGGATGACGTAGAGGCCGTAGCTGCGGCTGCCGAGGTTCTGCACCCGGGACACCACGCCGGGCGCGGCCGCGAGGACCTTCTTGCCGAGGTCCTTGTCCCGGTTCCAGTCGATCGACAGCGCGCTCGGGGAGTGGGTGGGACGCGAGTCGCCGGTCCAGGCCTGCCCGCAGGTGAAGGGCATCGTGTAGTCGGTGACCGGCACTCGGGCGTACGACGGCGCGGGCAGCGCGACCAGGCCGGCGAGGACCGTGCCGGCCAGGCCGGTCAGGGCAGCAAGACGGGACACGACGGCTCCTCACACGGGCGACGGCACGGGAAACGAGTCACCGTCGTCACACCGGCAACAGGAGCGACTGTGGTGCCCAGCAGCAACAAAGTAGCCCGGTTTCGGCGCGTCTGTCCGGGGTTTGCCCGGATGCCGTGCTAGGCGGGGCGACGGGGCCGGATCAGGCCCTCCTGCGCCACGGAGGCGACCATCCGTCCGTCCTCGGTGAACAGATGTCCCAGGGCCAGGCCCCGCCCGCCGGTGGCGACCGGGGAGGTCTGGGAGTAGAGCAGCCACTGGTCGGCGCGGAAGTCGCGGTGGAACCAGATCGTGTGGTCCAGCGACGCCGCCTGCACCCGCGGGTGGCTCGGGTGCACCTTGTGCTTGACCAGCGTCGCGCCCAGCAGCGTCATGTCGCTGAGGTAGGTCAGCGCCGCGCGGTGCACCAGCGGCTCGTCCGGGCAGCTCGCCCTTGACCCGGATCCAGTAGTCCACCGCCACGGGTCCGGTGAAGGCGTCCTCCTCACCGCGGGCAGGCGCGCGCCGCGCCAGGCGCAGGTCGAGCACCGACCACTCCCGCAGCCACTCGTCGCGACGCTCGGGGTCGTTGGCCATCCACTCGGTGACGTCGAACGAGGCGTCGGGCGCGGGGACCTCCGGCATCGCGTCCTGGTGCTCGAACCCCTCCTCCTGCACCTGGAAGCTCGCGGTCAGGCCGTAGATCGGGCGGCCGTGCTGCCGGGCCAGCGCCCGCCGCGTGGCGAACGAGCGGCCGTCGCGGACGCGCTCCACGTCGTACACGATCGGGACGGTGGGGTCCCCCGGGCGCAGGAAGTAGGAGTGCATCGAGTGGACCGAGGTCTCCTCGGGCGCGGTGCGCACCGCCGCGACGAGGGCCTGGGCGGCCACCTGTCCGCCGAAGGTCCGCTGCATCTGCGTCTCGGGCTGCTTGCCGCGGAACAGGTTGAGGTCGATGGTCTCCAGGTCGAGGAGCTCGACGAGCTCGGCGGCGGAGGAAGGCATTCCCCGATGCTCCCACGCGCGGAGGACCTGCTCGGCCGTCAGGGGCTACTTGCCCTTGTCGTCTCGGTCACCCTCGTCGAGATCGGCCAGGAAGCGCTCGAACTGCGCGCCGAGCTCCTCGCCGGTGGGCAGCTCCCCCTCCTCGGCCAGGGGCAGGCGCTCCTCGTCGGCCGGGTGGTGGAAGGCGTCGTACTGCTGCTCGAGGCCGGCGACCACGTCGCGGATCTCCGCGGAGTCCTCGACCTGCTTGGCGATGTCCTCGGCCCGCGCGGCCGCGCGTGTGTGGAGCGCGGTGAGGTCCCACACCAGCCCGGTTGCCTCGGAGGCGGCCTCGATCAGGGGCAGCGCCGAGAGGGGGTAGTCCACGGTGGCGAGGTAGTGCGGGACGTGCGCGACGAAGCCCGTCGCCGGGTGGCCCCACTCCCCCAGCCGCAGCTCGAGCAACGCCAGCGCGCTGGCCGGGATGCGGATCGCCCCGCGCCACATCGAGGGACGGGTGACCAGGTCGGGCCGGTTGCCGTGATGGGTGAGCATGACCGGCCGGGTGTGCGGGACGGCCATCGGCACCGCCCCCCACGAGACGACCAGGCTGACCCCGAAGTGCTCGACGACGGTGCGGACCGCGGCGCAGAACGCCTCCCAGTGGGTGTCGGGCTCGGGCCCGTGCAGCAGGAGGTACGGCGTGCCCGCCGCGTCGCGCACGAGGCGGCAGACCAGCCGTGGGGCCTGGTAGTCCTCGTAGTGGTCCTCGGCGAAGGTCATCGGCGGCCGCCGGGCGCGGTAGTCGTAGAACGCATCGACCTCGAAGGTCGCGACGACCCGGCCGTGGTCGGCGGCGAGGAGGTGGCCCAGGGCGCTCTGCGCGGCGCCGCCGGCGTCGAGGAAGCCCTCGAGCACGGTGAGCAGGACGGGACCCGGTGCGCCCTCGTGCTGCTCGAGCTCGGGGACCTCGTCGACGATGTGCACGTGGGGCGAGGTCATCGACCGTCCACCGACCGGACCGACCGCTGCGGCTCGACGAGCGTCGCGTCCAGCGCGGTCACCGCCTCGACGACGTCTCGGGCGAGCGCCTGCGCGGTCAGCCCGACCCGCTCCAGGATCGCCGCCCGCTTGGCGTGGTCGAGGAACTCCTGCGGGATGCCGTGCAGGCGCACCGGGGTGGTCACCCCGGCCGCGTTGAGGGTCTGCAGCAGCACCGCGCCGCACCCGCCGACGACCCCGTTGTCCTCGACGCTGACCACCAGCCGGTGCTCGGCGGCCAGCGCGACCAGGTCGGCCGAGACCGGCTTGACCCAGCGCGGGTCGACCACGGTGACCCCGATGCCCTGCGCCGTCAGGCGGTCGGCCACCTCGACGCAGGTCGAGGCCATCGCTCCGACGCCGACCAGCAGGACGTCGCGCTCGCCGCGGCGGACGAGCACGTCGACGTCACCGACCCGGTCGACCGCGTCGAGGTCGGCGGGCGGCGGGCCCTTGGGGAACCGGACCACGGTCGGGGCGTCGGAGACCTCGAGCGCCTCGCGCAGCAGCTCGCGCAGCCGCGCCCCGTCGCGGGGAGCGGCCAGCCGCAGGCCGGGCACGACCTGGAGCATCGACATGTCCCACATGCCGTTGTGGGACGCGCCGTCGTCGCCGGTCACGCCGGCGCGGTCGAGCACGAAGGTCACGCCGCAGCGGTGCAGCGCGCAGTCCATGAGGACCTGGTCGAAGGCGCGGTTGAGGAAGGTCGCGTAGACCGCGACCACCGGGTGCAGGCCGCCCATCGCCAGGCCGGCGGCCGAGGTCGCGGCGTGCTGCTCGGCGATGCCGACGTCGAAGACCCGGTCGGGGTAGCGCTCGGCGAACAGGTGCAGGCCGACGGGGTGGAGCATCGCTGCGGTGATGCCGACGACGTCGGGCCGCTCGGCGCCGACCACGACCATCTCGTCGGCGAAGACGTCGGTCCAGATCAGCGACTTGGCGGCCTCCCGGCCGGTCGCCACGTCGAAGGGCCCCGGGGAGTGGAACTGGTCGGCCTCGTGCCGCTCGGCGGCGTCGTACCCCGACCCCTTCTGGGTGATCGCGTGCACGATCACCGGGCCGTCGAACCGCTTGGCCTGCAGGAGCGCCTGCTCCGTCGCGGCGAGGTCGTGGCCGTCGATCGGGCCGACGTACTTCAGCCCGAGGTCCTCGAAGAGACCCTGGGGGGCCAGCACGTCCTTCATGCCCTTCTTGACCGCGTGCAGGGCGTCGTAGACCGCAGGGCCGACGCCCGGGACGCCGGTGAGGCGGCGCTTGACCAGGTCGAGCATCGGCTCGTAGCGCGGGTTGGTGCGCAGCGTCGTCAGGTGCTCGGCGAGCCCGCCGACGGTCGGGGTGTAGGAGCGGCCGTTGTCGTTGACCACGATCACCAGCCGGCGGTGCTCGGCGGCACCGACCGCGGCGATGTTGTTCAGTGCCTCCCAGGCCATCCCGCCGGTCAGCGCACCGTCGCCGATCACGGCGACGACGTGACGGTCCTCGCCCTGCAGGGAGTAGGCCTTGGCCAGCCCGTCGGCGTAGGACAGCGACGTCGAGGCGTGGGAGTTCTCCACCAGGTCGTGGTCGGACTCCGCGCGGCTCGGGTAGCCCGACAGGCCCCCCTCGGTGCGCAGGGTGTCGAAGCTCTTGGCCCGGCCGGTGAGCATCTTGTGCACGTAGGCCTGGTGACCGGTGTCCCAGACGACCTTGTCGTGGGGGGACTCGAAGACGCGATGGACCGCCAAGGTGAGCTCGACGACCCCGAGGTTGGGCCCGAGGTGACCGCCGCGCGGCGAGCACGTGCTGACGAGGCGGTCGCGGATCTCGGCGGCCAGCTCACGCAGCTCCTCGGCGGAGAGCGCGCGCAGGTCACCGGGACCGGTCAGCGAGTCGAGCAACGGCATCCCGTGATTCTACGGGGGTGGGCGTCGGCCGCCGGCCTCAGGCGTCCCGGCCGAAGCCCGCCTCGCGTGCCTTGATGATCGCCTCCGCCCGGTCGCCGGCGTGCAGCTTGGCGTAGATCGAGGACACCGAGTTGCGCACCGTCTTGTTGGAGACGTAGAGCTGCCGCGCGATCGCGTCGTTGGAGCGGCCCGCCGCGAGGAGGTCGAGCACCTCGCGCTCCCGCCCGGTGAGCTCGGGGAACGCCTGCGCCTCGGGAGCACGCGCGGCCGCGGGCTGGGCGAACAGGGAGGCGATCCGCCCCGCCAGCCGCGCGCCGAAGACCATGCCGCCGGCGTGGGCGGCGCGGATCGCGGACTGCACCTCCTCGGCCCCGGACCCCTTGAGCAGGTAGCCGGAGGCCCCCGCGCGGATCGCGGCCAGGACCGTGTCGTCGTCCTCGTTCATGGTGAGCATCACCACGCGTGGCGCGGCCGGGGTCGCCGTGATCTCCCGGGTCGCCTCGATGCCGTCGAGCTCGGGCATCTGGATGTCCATCACGACCACGTCGGGCGCGGTGCCGGCGACCACCTCGACCGCGGCGCGCCCGTCACCGGCGGTGCCGACCACCTCCAGTCCGTCGAGCGCGCCGAGCAGCGCCACCAGCCCGTCGCGGACGATCTGGTGGTCGTCGGCCACGACGATGCGGATCGGTGCGGTCGTCTCGTTCATGCGGGGGCTCCTCGCCGGTCGGTCGTGTCGTGGTGCGGGCGCAGGGGGAGCCAGGCGCGGACCCGGGTGCCGCCGCCCTCGGGACAGGTCACCTCGGTCCGGCCGCCGAGCTCGGCGGCACGCTCGCGCAGGGACAGCAGGCCGACACCGGCCTCCACGTCGGCGGGCACGCCACGGCCGTCGTCGCGCACCTCGACCAGCAGGCGTCCGTCGGTCACGCCCAGGTGCACGCAGGCGTGCGCCGCCTCGGCGTGCCGCACGACGTTGGTCAGCGCCTCCGCCGCGATGCGGTAGGCCGCGACCTCGGCCGCCGCGGGCAGGGGCGGGAGGTCCTCGGCCTCGAGCCGCACCTCGACCGGGAGGCTCTCGGCGAGCTGGTCGAGCGCGCCCACGAGCCCGCGGTCGTCGAGGGCGGGCGGGCGCAGGTCGTGGACCAGCCGGCGTACGTCGGCCACGACGTCCTGCACCTGGGTGGCGGTCGCGACCAGCCGCGCCTTGGCCTGCTCGGGGTCGCGGTCGACCAGCAGCCGGGCGGACTCGACCTGGAACACCACCCCGGACAGGGCCGGTCCGAGCCCGTCGTGCAGGTCGCGCCGGATCCGCCGTCGCTCCTCCTCGCGCGCCACCACCAGCCGCTCACGGCTGTCCTGGAGCTCCTCCGCGAGGCGGCTGGTGCGGGCCGCGGTGGCGGCCTGCCGCACCAGGTCGGCCAGCAGCTGCTCGTCGCGGCCCGACAGCCGCGAGCGGACCCCGCGCGAGGGCAGCACGAGCCGGCCGACGACGTCGCCGCGATAGCTGATCGGCAGCGTGCGCACCTGACGCGGTCGCTCGCCGTAGGAGGCGACGAGGCGCTCGCCGCGCCCGCGGTCGACCTCGACCGCGACGAACCGCACCCCGAAGGCACGGGCGACCGCCCGGGCGACGGCGGCGAGCTGCTCGCTGCCCTCGTCGGCGGTCTCCAGCGCGGTGGCCAGCCCCGCCACCACGTCGTACGGCGCCGCGCGCTCGCCGAGCACCCACCGCCGGACGGTGACGGCGAGGCGCTGGCGGAGCGGTCCGTAGAGGGTGACCGCGAGGAGCAGGGCGACGACGACGACCTGCCGCTGGTCGAGCCGCTCCCCGAGGGCCTCGGTCAGGCCGGCAAGGACCGCGAGGTCGACGAGGACGAGCAGGACGGCCAGGCCGCCGTAGAGGACCGTCCGGGCCAGCAGGTCGCCGATCGGGACGAGGTCGGGACGCACCACTCCGACGGTCATCGCCACGCTGGGCAGGGCGACCACCAGGAAGGTCAGGACGTCCTGGACCCCGGTCAGGCCGACCAGCGACTCGAGCACGGTGAACAGGACCATCGCGACCACGGCCCACACGAGCCACCTCAGCCGGTCGCGCTCGGCCTCCGTCGGCGCAGCGGTAGCGCACCACGACCGACGCCATGGCCACGAGCACCGAGACCAGCATCCCGGTGAGGCCGAACGTGCGCAGGGGCCCGGACCAGGCGTCGGGCAGGCCGGGCGTCCAGGCCTCGGTGTCGACGCCCGGCGGGAGCCCGGCCGGCTCGGGGGCGCCCGACGAGGAGATCAGCAGGAAGACCGACGCGCCGAGCGTGCCGAGCGCCAGCGCGGCCGCGCACAGCCGGCCCCACCGGCCCGGGAGGAACCGGCCGGTGGGGAAGATCATCAGCAGGACCGCGACGGTGACCGGCAGGAACGACCCGAAGCGGTTGAGGAACCACAGCGCGGCGTCGACCCCGGCGAGGGCACGCTCCGGCCTCACGCCGTAGCGGACCCAGCCCTGGGCGAGCGCGTCGACGGCCCAGAAGACGCCGAACCAGCCGAGCATCCACCCCCACAGCTGGCGGGCGTCGCGCCACAGGACGGCGGCGGCGAGCACGGCCATGAGGAGGCCCAGCAGGGCGTAGCCCCAGGCCAGTCCCGGGGCGAGCGTGGCTCCGGGCCCCGTGCGGGGGGCGGCCACGTCGAGCGCGACCACGGCACCGAAGACGACCAGCCCGATCACCGGGGCGGCGAGCACGCCGCGGTGCGAGGGGGCTGCGGTCACCGCGTCATTGTCCACGTGCCGCTGCCGGCCCGGCCCGCGACGGGCCGGACCGGCAGCGGTCGGGTGGTCAGCGGCCACCGGCGGCCTGCTGCCTGTAGGCCTGGTCACCGAACGCGAGGCCCAGCGAGACCGGCAGCAGCATCAGGAAGGCCACCGGGCCGGCCATGTACTCGAACGGCGAGACGCCGGCGACGACGGTCAGGCCCCCGAGCACCAGGCCGACGCGGCCGATCCAGCGCGGGACGCCGCCCTGACGGGCGACCGAGTGGAGCGCGAGGCCGGCCAGCCCGGCGAGCACCCAGAGCCACGGGATCGTGCCGACCCAGTGGTTGTACATCGCGGCGGAGGAGTCGGAGACCAGCGTCTGACCGTCCCCGACGCCGACCGCCATCATGAACTCGGTGTCGAGCCCGGCACCCATCACGGCGACCACGGCCGTGCCGGCCAGGCCGGCGAAGGCGACCATCGGGGCGATCGAGTCGGCAGCCACGTCGCGCAGCCGTCGGTGCAGGCCCGCGGCGAACACCACGAGCAGCACGGCCGCGAGCATCCCGACGGTGTGCAGAGCGAACATCACGCCCGCCTTCTCGTGCAGCTCGGCGGCGAAGCCGTCGTTGGTGGTGTGGAACTCCTCGCGGTAGACCACGTCGACCATCGAGCTGGTCACGATCGTGGCGGCGAGCAGCACCGAGGCGCCCACGCCGGCGAAGGCCCACGAGCGGGGGCGGGCGCCCACCGCGGCGCCCTCGGCAGGCTCGGGCAGGTCGGAGCGGACGGGGTTGCGGGTGGTGACCGTGGTCGTCATGGCAGGTCCTTCATCGGGTCGTCCCGGGTGGTCCGGGTGCCAGGGCCTCCCTGGCGATGACCAGACGATGGCGGGCCGGTTGTCCCGCGGCCCAGGGACAGCGGGGCAAACAGATGTCCCGTCCCGCGAGACGACTCAGAGCCGCGCGACGTACCTCCGACCGCGCAGCGCCTCCTCGAGCAGCCCGACCGCCCGGCGCTGCGCGACCAGCCGGGCCTCCTCGGCCTGCCACACGCTGACCGCGGCCTCGACCGTGTCGGGGTCGGCCACGTCGCGCAGCACGCCGCGCGCCTCGCTCAGTCCCCGGCGTACGGCGGCCTGCGCGGCCTCGACGTGCAGCGCGACGAAGCGCGCCAGGACGACCACGTGCCGGCGCAGGACGGGGTAGCCGCGGAACTCCGGCGGCGCCTGGTCGAGCAGCCACGCCGAGGCGGTCTCCTCCCACCCGGGGGCACCGGGAGGGCGGACGAGGGCGGGCCAGCCGGGCGGGACGTAGGGGCGCTCCATGCGCCGAGGATACTCCCGGATCGAACATGTGTTCGAGCCGCAGTGGCCGATCCACGGGCTCTCCGAGCGATCGGGCGAGATCGCTCCACGCGGACGCCCGCGCCACTACCGTGGCGCCCGTGCCCGACCGCTCCCCCGACACCACCGTCGACGACCTCGCCGAGCTGCTCGAGGTCCCGCCCGGGCAGGTCGCCTTCCTGAGCAGCCTCGACGAGGCCGACCTGGCCCGCCTGCACCGGGTGGTGTCCGACTCGCTGGAACGGGAGGCCGCGGCGATCGACGAGGCGTTGCAGGCGACGATGCGGTTCCTCCCCCGTCCCCTGCGCGGCCGCGCCCGCAAGATGCTCTTCCCCGACGAGGAGGGCTCGCGGTGACCGACCTGCTGCAGCACGTCGAGCTGGTCAAGCTCGCCCACGACCTCGGGGTGGACCGGTCCGAGGTCGAGTTCCTCGCGCCCCTGTCCGCCCCCGACCTCGCGGTCCTGCGCGGGGCGGTCAACCACGCCCTGTTCGCCCCGCACGAGCAGCGCTTCGCCCGCATGGCCGGCATGGGCAGGCACGTCCCGACCACCCTGGCGGCCAAGGGGGCCCAGCACGCGCTCGGGCCGCTCATCGCCGCCCGCGTCGCAGCGGTGACCGATCCCGCGCTGGCGGTGAGGCTGGTCAACCACCTCAGCGTGGGCTTCCTGGCCCGGATGACCCCCTACATCGACCCGGCCAAGGTGGCCGAGATCGTCGCGCGGCTGCCCCGGGAGGTCGTGGTGGCGACCGGGGAACGCCTCGTCGCCAGCCGGGAGTACATCCCGCTCGGCCGCTTCGTCGCCCACGTCGACCTGCAGACCTCGCTGGAGGTCGTGCGCGCCGCTCCCCCGCTGGACCTGCTGCAGGTCGCGATCTACACCGACGACCGCGAGGCCCTCGACGCGATCATCGCGGCGGTCGAGGAGGAGGTGCTCGCCGCCGTGCTGCGGGAGGCGGCGGCGGCCGGCGACATCGACGACGCCCTCACCCTGCTGGCCGTGCTGTCGGTCGAGTCCCGCCTGCGCGTGGTGCGCGTCGCGGGCGGCCTGGAGGCCGAGGTGCGCGACGCGCTCGTGGCCGCCGTCGCCCGCAACGGCGTCTGGGAATCGCTGCAGCCGGTGCTCGACCACCTCGAGGACGAGGAGGTGCTGCACCTGCTGGACGTGCCCGCCCTGTCCGACCCCGACGCGTTCGCCGGCCTGGAGCGGGTCGCGGCCACCACCCCGGGAGCCGACCCGCTGGTCGAGGAGCTGCGCCGCCGCCGGCTCAGCTGACCAGCAGGGACTCCAGCCCGGGCGCCAGCTCGCGCAGCCGCTTCAGCGCGTGCCTGGTCTGCGACTTGACCGTCCCGACCGCGACCCCCATCACCGCTGCGGTCTCGACCTCGGTCAGGTCCTCGTAGTAGCGCAGCACCAGCACCGTCCGCTGCTTGGGCGTCAGCCGGGCCAGCGCCTGCTCCAGCGCGATGCGGGTGGTCGCGTCGCTGCCGGCGGAAGCCCGCTCCGGCACCGCGTCGGTCAGCTGCTCGGGCCGCCGGCTCCGGCGGCGCCAGCGGGAGACGTTCTCGTGGAACATCACGCGCTTGACGTAGGGCTCCGGGTGGTCGGCGATCCGCGGCCACACCGCCACCACCTTGACCAGCGCCCGCTGCACGAGGTCCTCGGCGTCCTGGTGGTGCCCGGTCAGGAGGTACGCGGTGCGGCTGAGCGCGGGCAGCCGCGCGGCGACGTACTCCTCGAACCCGTCGGGGGCGCTCACGCGGTCACGCCCCGCAGCCGACGGCGGCGCCACAGCAGCCCGAGGCCGACGAGGACCGCGAGCCCGAGGGCGGCGGCGGCGCCCACCAGCCGGGGGTCCCGCACGTGCGGCGGTCGCACGCCCGGCACGGTCGGCTCGGCGGCCAGCTCGGTGGCGACCTGCGGCAGGGCCCCGGTCCAGCCGGCGTCGAAGCGGACCAGCTCCGTCCGGCGTCCCGAGGGGTCGAGCAGCCCGACCCGCACCGGGGACAGTCCGGTCAGCACGACCCGGCCGTCGGCCAGCACGCCGCCGACCTCCTCCACGTCGCCCTCGAAGGACTCCACGGTCCGCAGTGGGCCGGTGGCGACGTCGTCGCGGACCGGCACGGTGGCCAGGCGGAGGGTGCCCTGGTTGGTGCTGCCGGGACCGGTGAGGACGACCGCGGGGTCGCCCCACGCCACCGCGAGGGTGGACCGTCCGGCCGGCGGCTCGAGCCCGAGGTCCCGGGTGCGGCCGGTGGCGACGTCCATCTCGCCGAGTCCGCGCCGGTGGCGGCTGACCACGAGCCGGTCGCCGTCGCGGCCCACGACGTCGGCGGCGAACGTCCCCCGGACGCTCCACTGCCGGCCGGTGGTGACGTCCCACAGGTCGGTCCGAGTCGCGTTGCAGGACAGGCTGTCCTTGCTGACCGAGGTCACCCGGCAGACGTCCATCAGCAGCACCCGGGAGTCGGGCGTCCACACGATCGTGCTGTTGCCCAGGCCCTTCGGAGCTCCGGCGGGCAGGTGCCGGCGGACCCGGCCGGTCTGGGCGTCGTAGACCGCCCAGCCTCTCGAGACCGTGAGGGAGGCGTCGGCGCCACCGGCCCGCAGCGGGTAGGCGAGGTAGCGCCCGTCCGGCGAGAGCACCGGCGCGTCCGAGCCGTCGAAGAGCAGGTCCGGCAGGTCGAGGTAGCGGTACCTGCCGTCGACCGCCGAGACGCTCATCCAGCCGCCCCCGTCGGCTCCGCCGCCGGAGCGGCGCTGCCCGTTGTCCCAGAACAGCACCGCGATCCGGCCCGGGTCCCCGGCCCGGCCGGTCCCGGGGGTCCAGGGAGAGGGCATCCAGACCCGGTCGGGCAGGTGGCCGGTCGCCGAGGAGGCCGCCGGCGGGGTGCGGTCGGTGCGCAGCACGCCCGGCGTCGCGGCGAGCCCGACGGCGCCCGCGACCAGGGCGACCGCGGCCAGCGCGGCGGTCGCGACCGCCGCCCGCCGGCGGTTGCGCCGGCGTACTCCCTCACGCCACAGGGCGTCGGCGCTCAGGTGGGCGGTGGGGGCGTCGTCGGCGATCTGGCCGAGGCCCTGCTGCAGGTCGATGTCCACACCCTCCATACGTCGGCGGCGGGCTCCCCGGAGGGAACCCGCCGCTGAACGCTGGTCGCTCAGCCCTCGAGCAGGCTGCGCAGGACGTACTGCATGATCCCGCCGTGGCGGTAGTACTCCGCCTCGCCGGGGGTGTCGATGCGGACCTTGGCGTCGAACTCCTTGTCGCCGGCCTTCACCTTCACGGTCGAGGGGACGCCGTCGTTGAGCTCGGTGACCCCGGTGATGGAGAACTCCTCCTCGCCGCTCAGCCCCAGCGACTCCGCGGTCTCGCCCTCGGGGAACTGCAGGGGCAGCACGCCCATGCCGATCAGGTTGGAGCGGTGGATGCGCTCGTAGGACTCGGCGATGACCGCCTTGACCCCGAGCAGCGCGGTGCCCTTGGCCGCCCAGTCGCGCGAGGACCCGGAGCCGTACTCCTTGCCGGCCAGGACGACCAGCGGGGTGCCGGCCTCGGCGTAGCTCTGCGCCGCGTCGTAGACCGTGGTGACCTCGCCGTCCTTGGTGAAGTCCTTGGTCACGCCGCCCTCGGTGCCCGGCGCGAGCTGGTTGCGCAGGCGGATGTTGGCGAAGGTGCCGCGGATCATCACCTCGTGGTTGCCGCGCCGCGAGCCGTAGGAGTTGAAGTCCCGCTGCTCGACGCCGTGCTCGGAGAGGTAGGCGCCGGCCGGCGAGTCCTTCTTGATCGCGCCCGCGGGCGAGATGTGGTCGGTGGTGACCGAGTCGCCGAGCTTGAGCAGCACCCGCGCGCCCTCGATGTCGGTGACCTCCTCGGGCTCCTCCGGCATGCCGTCGAAGTACGGCGGGCGGCGGACGTAGGTGGAGTCCTCGGCCCAGGCGAAGGTGTCGCCGTCGGGGGTGTCGAGGGACTGCCAGCGCTCGTCACCGGCGAAGACGTCGGCGTAGTCGGTGGTGAACATCTCCGAGGTGATGCACTCGTCGATGACCGACTGCACGTCGCGCGGCGAGGGCCAGATGTCCTTGAGGAAGACGTCGTTGCCGTCCTCGTCCTGGCCCAGCGGGTCGTTGAACAGGTCGACGTCCATCGAGCCGGCCAGCGCGTAGGCGACGACCAGCGGCGGGGACGCGAGGTAGTTCATCTTCACGTCGGGGTTGATCCGGCCCTCGAAGTTGCGGTTGCCGGAGAGCACGGAGACGACCGCGAGGTCGGCGTCGTTGACCGCCTGGCTGACCTCGGGGATGAGCGGGCCGGAGTTGCCGATGCAGGTGGTGCAGCCGTAGCCGACCAGGTTGAACCCCAGCTTGTCGAGGTAGGGCGTCAGCTCGGCCTTCTCGTAGTAGTCGCTGACCACCTTGGAGCCGGGGGCGAGCGTGGTCTTGACCCACGGCTTGCGCTGGAGCCCCTTCTCCACGGCGTTCTTGGCCAGCAGGGCCGCGCCGATCATCACCGAGGGGTTGGAGGTGTTGGTGCACGAGGTGATCGCGGCGATCACGACCGCGCCGTGGTCGATCTCGAACTCGGTGCCGTCCTCGAGGCGCACCGGGGTCCGCTTCGTGGAGCGCTCCCCGGCGTCGCTGGAGGGGTGGCCGTGCGGGGCTCCCGAGCCGTTGCCCCCGCTGGAGTGGGCCGGCGCGTCGCTGGAGGGGAAGGACTCGGCCGACGACTCGTCCACGGTCGAGGACCGGGCCTCGTCGGGGACCTGGTTGGAGGGCACGCCGGGCTTGCGGCTGCCGCCCTCGGCGCCGTCCTCGTCGTCGACGTAGTCCTTGAGCGCCTCGCGGAAGGAGGCCTTGGCCTCGGTGACCTCGACCCGGTCCTGCGGACGCTTCGGCCCGGCGAGCGAGGGGACGACCTCGCCCAGGTCGAGCTCGAGCTTCTCGGAGTAGCGCGGCTCGGCCGACGGGTCGTGCCAGAGGCCCTGCTCCTTGGCGTAGGTCTCGACCAGCGCGAGCTGCTCGGGCGACCGGCCGGTGAGCTCGAGGTACTTCACCGTCTCCTCGTCGATCGGGAAGACCGCGATGGTGGAGCCGAACTCCGGGCTCATGTTGCCGATCGTGGCGCGGTTGGCCAGCGGGAGCGCGGAGACGCCCTCGCCGTAGAACTCCACGAACTTGCCGACCACGCCGTGCTTGCGCAGCATCTCGGTGATGGTGAGCACCAGGTCGGTGGCCGTGGAGCCCTCGGGCAGCTCACCGGACAGCTTGAAGCCGACCACGCGCGGGATGAGCATCGAGACCGGCTGGCCGAGCATCGCCGCCTCGGCCTCGATGCCGCCGACGCCCCAGCCCACGACGCCGATGCCGTTGACCATCGTGGTGTGGCTGTCGGTGCCGACGCAGGTGTCGGGGTAGGCCTGGGTCTCCCCGTCGACCTCGCGGCTGAAGACCACGCGGGCGAGGTGCTCGATGTTGACCTGGTGGACGATGCCGGTGCCGGGCGGGACGACCTTGAAGTCGTCGAAGGCGCCCTGGCCCCAGCGGAGGAACTGGTAGCGCTCGTTGTTGCGCTCGTACTCGATCTCGACGTTGCGCTCGAAGGACTCCGGGGTGCCGAAGACGTCGGCGATGACGGAGTGGTCGATCACCATCTCGGCGGGCGCGAGCGGGTTGATCTTGGAGGCGTCGCCGCCGAGCTCCTCCATCGCCTCGCGCATCGTGGCGAGGTCGACCACGCAGGGGACGCCGGTGAAGTCCTGCATGATCACGCGCGCCGGGGTGAACTGGATCTCGGTGTCGGGCTCGGCGTCGGCGTCCCAGCCGGCGATCGCCTTGATGCTGTCCTCGGTGATGTTGGAGCCGTCCTCGGTGCGCAGGAGGTTCTCCAGCAGGATCTTGAGGCTGTACGGCAGCGAGTCGACGTCGAGCCCCTCACCCTTCACCTTGTCGAGACGGAAGATCTCGTAGGACTTGCCGTCCACGTCCAGGGTGGCCTTCGCTCCGAAGCTGTCCTTGCTCGCCATGCGACGTCTCCTCGTGTCTCGTCCTGCGTCCGGGGCCCATCCTGCCCACTCGGCGCGGGCCCGTCACCCGCGGTGCCCGGTTGCCCTCGGAATTATCTTGATATCAAGATACATGACGTCAAGGGACCCTGCCAGGGCCGTCGTCAGGGGACCTCGACCGGCACGTCGACGAACTTGCCGACCACCTCGACGTGGTGGGTCATCGGGAACGCGTCGAAGGCGCGCAGCCCGGCCAGGGCGTACCCGTGCTCGGCCAGGATCGCGGCGTCGCGCGCGAACGCCGCCGGGTCGCAGGCGACGTGCACGACCGTGCGCGGTCCGAGCGCGACCACCTGCTCGAGCACCTTCCGCTTGGCGCCCACCCGCGGCGGGTCCAGCACCACCACGTCGTAGGACGCCCCGTGGTCGACCTCGAGCGCGAGCACGTCGCCGACCGCGCCGGGCGCGACGCGCGCCCAGGGGTATGCCGCCAGGTTGCTCCCGGCGAGCCCTGCGGCCACGGTGTCGCCCTCGACCGCGAGCACCGCGCCGGCCTCCCCCACCGCCTCGGCCAGCGGCACCGAGAAGAGACCGACGCCGCTGAAGAGGTCGGCGACCTGGTCGCCCGGTCGCAGCTCGGCCATCTCCAGGACGGTCTCGACGAAGACCGCCGGGGCGTCCCGGTGGGCCTGCCAGAAGCCGCCGCCGTCGACGGCGAACGCATGGGGACCGACCTGCTCGATCACCGTCCTGGGCGGCTCCTGCTCCCCGCGCACCGACACCACCGCATCGGGTGCGCGGACCAGGCAGTCCTCCACGGGCACGACGTCGTGGGAGCGGTGGGCGCGCATGCCCAGCCGGCCGTCGGGCAGCCGGTGGAAGCCGACCCGGGTCCGCCACCGCAGCCCGTCCTCGTCGGGACGGACCGGCTCGACGACCACCTCGGTGTCGATCCGCGCCAGCCGACGCAGCTGCTCGAGCACCACGGCCGCCTTGGCCTCGCGCTGCGCCTCGAGCCGCACGTGCTGCAGGTCGCACCCCCCGCAGAGCCCGGGACCGGCGACCGGACAGGGCGCCTCGACCCGGTCCGGCGAGGCGGTGCGGACCTCGACCGCGTCGCCGCGCAGGAAGCGGTCCCCGACGACGCCCTCGGTGATCACGACGACCACCTCCTCGCCCGGCAGCGCGTGCCGCACGAAGACCACGGTCCCGCCGACCTCCGGCTCGGCGGGGTCCAGACGCGCCACCACGTGGCCACCGTGGGCCCAGGGACCGCACGTCACCTCGAAGCGTCGCCCGACCGCCGAGGGCCCGCGGGGCGCGCGCTCGCGGGCACGTCGGCTCAATCGAAGTCCTCGTCGAGGCCCGTCGACCAGTTGCCGTAGGCGCGACCGGCCGCGACCTGCTCGTCCTGACGCTCGGCGCGCTCCTCCCCGATCCGCGAGGACCGCAGCTGGAAGGGCACGGAGATCACCATGACCCCGGGGGTGAACAGCAGCCTGGTCTTGAGCCGCAGCGCGGTCTGGTTGTGCAGCAGCTGCTCCCACCAGCGGCCGACGACGTACTCCGGGATGAACACCGCGACCACGCCGCGCGGCTGCGCGGTGCGGATCGCCCGGGCGTACTCCACGATCGGGCGGATGACCTCGCGGTAGGGCGAGTCCAGGATCTTCAGCGGCACGTCGATGCCGCGGCGGTCCCACTGGTCGACGATGCGGTCGCGCTCGGCCGGGTCGGTGGAGACCATGACCGCCTCCAGCACGTTGGGGCGGCTGGCCTTGGCGTAGGCCAGGGCCCGCATCGTCGGCTTGTGCACCTTGGAGACCAGCACCATGGCGTGCACCCGCGTGGGCAGCATCTGGTCGTCGGCGCCGACCTCCAGCTCGGCCCCGACCGAGTCGTAGTGGCGGCGGATGCCCCGCATGATGACGAAGAACGTCGCCATCGCCAGGATCGCGATCCAGGCGCCGGCGAGGAACTTGGTGAGCAGGACGATCACGAAGACGACCGAGGTCATCGCGAGGCCGAAGGTGTTGATCGCCCGCGCGCGCATCATCCGCCGCCGCTCGGCCGGGTCGGTCTCCGCCTTGAGGGTCCGCGTCCAGTGCCGGATCATGCCGAGCTGGCTGAGGTTGAAGGAGACGAAGACGCCGACGATGTAGAGCTGGATCAGGCGGGTGACCTGGGCGTCGAAGGCGACGATCAGCACGATCGCGAACAGCGCCAGGATGACGATGCCGTTGGAGTAGGCGAGCCGGTCGCCGCGCGACCCCAGCTGCCGCGGCAGGAAGCCGTCCTTGGCCAGGATCGAGCCGAGCACGGGGAAGCCGTTGAACGCCGTGTTGGCCGCCAGGACCAGGATGACGCCGGTGACCGCGACGACCGCGTAGAACCCGGGGTCGAAGTCGGCGAAGACGCCGCGGGCGATCTGCGCGATCACCGTGTGCTGGTCGTAGTCCGTCGGCAGCGGGACGCCGTCCGGCCCGATCAGCCGGTCGCCCTCGTGCGGGTCGACGTAGCGCAGGTCCATCTTCTTGGCCAGCGTGATGACGCTGATCATCATCGTGACCGCGATGGTGCCGAGCAGCAGCAGCGTCGTCGCGGCGTTCCTGCTCTTGGGCTTCTGGAAGGCCGGGACGCCGTTGGAGATCGCCTCGACCCCGGTCAGCGCGGCGCAGCCGGACGAGAACGCCCGGGCCAGGAGCGCGACGAGCGCCAGGCTGGTGATGTCGCCCTCGTAGCCCTCGGCGGGCTGGATGGTCAGGTTGGCCGACTCGACGTCGGGCAGCGTGCCGTTCACCGCCTGCAGCAGCCCCCACAGGCACATGCCGAGGATGGCGATCATGAACCCGTAGGTGGGGAGGGCGAAGAACGTGCCCGACTCCCGCACGCCGCGCAGGTTCATCGCGGCCAGCAGGACGACCAGCAGACACGCGTAGAACGCCTCGTGCCCCGACACGAACGGCAGCGCCGCGGCGGCGTACTGCGCTCCCGACGAGATCGACACCGCGACGGTCAGGACGTAGTCGACCAGCAGCGCGCTGGCCACGGTCACGCCCGCGGTGGCCCCGAGGTTGACCGAGGCGACCTCGTAGTCGCCGCCGCCGCTGGGGTAGGCGTGCACCGTCTGGCGGTAGGACGTGACGACGGTGAGCATGACCAGCGCCACCGCGATCGCGATCTTCCACGACCAGACGTAGGCCGACGCCCCGGCCAGGGACAGCATGATGAAGACCTCGTCCGGCGCGTAGGCGACCGAGGAGAGCGCGTCGCTGGCGAAGACGGGGAGGGCGATGCGCTTGGGCAGCAGGGTCTCCCCCAGCTGCGAGGATCGGAGCTTGCGGCCCAGGATGATCCGTTTCGAGACGTCGCCGACACCCACCGCGCCAGGTTAGGCCATGCCACGCAACGGCCTGGCCACAACTGCCACGCTGGAGCCGCCCGCGGGCGATCGCCCGTGTAGCGTTCCTGCCGTGCACGTCGTGATCATGGGCTGCGGCCGCGTGGGGAGCACCTTGGCGCGCGACCTCGAGGACCGCAGCCACACGGTGTCGGTGATCGACACCAACGCCGACGCCTTCCGTCGCCTCGGACCCACCTTCAGCGGTCGCAAGGTCATGGGCCTGGGCTTCTCCCGCGACGTGCTGGAGGAGGCCGGCATCCGCGACGCCGACGCCTTCGCCGCCGTCTCCAGCGGCGACAACTCCAACATCATCGCCGCGCGGGTGGCACGCGAGACCTTCGGCATCAGCTCGGTGGTCGCGCGCATCTACGACCCGGGCCGCGCCGAGGTCTACCAGCGGCTGGGCATCACGACCGTCGCGACGGTGAAGTGGACCGCGGACCAGATCCTGCGCCGGCTGCTCCCCGTGGGCGCCGAGCCCGACTTCCGCGACCCCAGCGGCACCATCCGCGTGGACGCGATGATGGTCAACCCGCAGTGGATCGGCCAGCGCACGGTGATCTTCCAGGACCAGTCGACCAGCCGCATCGCCTGGATCGACCGGCTCGGCGAGGGCATGATCCCCACGCGCGAGAGCGTGCTGCAGGAGGGCGACGTCCTCCACCTCGTCATGCGCGAGGAGAGCGCGCAGAAGGTCTACGACGTCTTCGAGCGCGGACCCGAGGAGGACTGATGCGCGTCGCCATCGCCGGTGCCGGGGCCGTCGGCCGCTCCATCGCCTCCGAGCTGATCGAGAACGGCCACAAGGTGCTGCTGATCGACAAGGAGCCCCGCGCGATCGCGCCGGAGCGCGTCCCCGGCGCCGAGTGGCTGCTGGCCGACTCCTGCGAGCTGTCCTCCCTGGAGGAGGCCCGCCTGGAGATCTGTGACGTGGTCATCGCCGCCACCGGCGACGACAAGGCCAACCTGGTCACCTCGCTGCTCGCCAAGACCGAGTTCTCCGTCCCGCGCACGGTCGGCCGGGTCAACCACCCCGACAACGAGTGGCTGTTCACCGAGGCCTGGGGCGTCGACGTCAACGTCTCGACCCCGCGCATCATGTCGGCGCTGGTCGAGGAGGCGGTCTCGATCGGCGACGTCGTGCGGCTGTTCACCTTCCGCCAGGGCGACGCCAACCTGGTGGAGATGACCCTCCCGTCGACCTCGCCCTTCCTGGGCAAGCCCTGCGGCCTCATCCCGTGGCCCGACAACTGCCGGCTGGTCACCATCCTGCGCGACGGGATGGTCTACACCCCCGACAAGGAGCAGCCCCTCGAGGCCGGCGACGAGCTGCTGTTCGTCGCCTCCCAGGACGCCGAGCCCGAGCTGGCGAGGCTGCTCAACCCCGAGCACTGAGCGGGGTGCGGTCCCGGCTCAGCAGCCAGACCATGAAGCCCAGGGCGGCCAGCTGCAGCGGCCACCCCATGACGACCTTGAGGATGCCGAGCGTGGCGACGTAGGCGTCGGCGTCCTCGGCCGTGCGGCCGGCGAGGTAGACCGGCCCCTGCACCACCACCCGCAGCAGGCACGGCACGGCCAGCGGCCAGGTCAGCTGCATGCAGAGCTTGAGCACCTGCGGGTCGCGGCGCCAGGCCACCGGGTCCTCGGCCATCGCCCCGACCATCGCCCCGACCACGGGGAAGCGCAGCAGGATGCTGAGCACGATCGCGACGGCGTAGCCGGCGTTGTAGATCAGCCCGGGCAGGAAGTAGGCCAGGGCCTTGTGCGAGGCGTCGCCGCCGTTGCGGCCGCCGAGCCAGACGAAGAAGACCCCGATCCCGATGCCGAACAGCGCGTTGAGCACGAACTGCACCGAGCTGCGCTGCACCAGCCGCACCACGAGCAGCACCAGGGCGAGCGCGACGCTGATCCCGATCGCGAGGCCGATCTCCTTGGTGGAGACGAAGGTGGCGGTGAAGGCGACGGTGGGCACGGCCGCCTCGGCCATGCCCCTCCTGCCGCCGAGCGCGGTCGAGAGCTGGCGGCGCACGGCGGCCTCGACGGTGTCGGTGCCCACGTGGACGTGGTGCTCGGGGTCGGCCGGGTCCTGGTGGACCGGCAGCCCGTGACGGAACGTGAGGTCGTCCTCGACTCCCTCGCCCCGCTCGCTCACGAGGCCCGCAGGTCGTAGCGGGGGTTGAACATCAGGCGGGTGTCCTCGTGGACGCCGATGCGTCCGTGCACCTGCAGCGCGCGGCCGGGCTCGATGCCGGCGATCCGCCGCCGGCCCAGCCACACGAGCGTGAGGATGCCGCTGCCGTCGAACAGCTCCGCCTCGAGGGCGGGGACCCCGCCCCGGGGCCGCAGCGTGACGGTCTTGAGGATCCCCTCGATCGCGACGAGCTCGCGGTCCTTGGCCTCGCTGACCGGGCAGCAGCCCGCTCGCTGGGTGACGTCGCGCAGCTCGCGAGCCTCCTGCGTGGAGTGGCTCGCCCACCGGTTGAGGCTGGTGCGGAGACGTCCGGGTCGGGAAGGCATGGGACCAGCCTAGCCGCGGGTCCGGGGGGTCAGTCCTGCCGGCGGGCCTCGGGCGGCAGCTGCAGCGGCAGCGGGTCACCGGGCGGCATCGGGTCGCTGCCCCGGCGCACCACGACCTCGCGCAACGCGGTCTCCAGCAGCCCGTCGCCGTGCCACTCCGTGGCCGGCCGGCCGTAGGCCGAGACCCGCAGCATCCAGCGCGGACCGTCGATGCCGAGCAGGAGCGTCGCCTGCGTCACCGTCTGGCCGTCCTCGGTCTGGCCCTGCACGACCAGGTGGAGCGCCTTGCCGTAGGGACCGTCCACCTCGGTCGCGCCGGCGCCCTGCCGCTCCAGGTCGGCGAGGATCTCGGTGCGGGCCTCCTCCCACATCGAGGTGTGCCGCGAGGCGGCGAAGGGTCGCAGCTCCAGCGCGCCGTCCTCGGCGACCAGCAGCGCCGCCATCACCGCGCCCGAGGCCTCGTCGACCTGGAGCCGCACCTCGAGGTCGGGGTGCCCGGCCAGCGACAGCGCACCGAGGTCGATGCGGGCGGGGTCGTCCTCCTCGACCGGACGGTCCTCGACGTCCCAGGGACCGTCGTAGTCGGCCAGGCCGTCGTCCTCCTCGGGAGCGGCCACGGCGTCCTGCGCGACCTGCTCGGCCCCCTCGACGGCCTCGGTGCGGTTCTTGCGGCGTCGTCTCATCGTGTCGTCTCACTCGTGTCGGTGGGTGGGTGGGAGAAGCCCCCGGTCGAACCGTAGCCGCCGGCGCCCCGGCTGGAACCGGGCAGCGTCTCGACCTCGACGAAGCGGGCCTGCTCGACCCGCTGGACGACGAGCTGGGCGATCCGGTCGCCCTTGCTGAGCACCACGTCCTCGCGGGGGTCGAGGTTGATCAGGAGCACCTTGACCTCGCCGCGGTAGCCCGCGTCGACGGTGCCGGGGGTGTTGACGATCGACAGCCCGCAGCGGGCGGCGAGCCCGGACCGGGGGTGCACCAGGGCGACGTAGCCCTCCGGCAGCGCCATCGCCAGGCCGGTGGGGAGCAGGGCCCGCTCCCCCGGCGCCAGGCGGACGTCGACAGTCGTGCACAGGTCGGCGCCGGCGTCGCCGGGGTGGGCGTAGGACGGCACCACCGCGTCCGGGTGGAGCCGGCGCAGGCTGATCTCGACCATTGCCCAACCCTAGAGGGAGGCCCGCGGCGCGTTCACGCCGCCGTAGCGGAGGAGCGAAGCGGAGGAGCGGAGGAGGGTGGACGCGCCTCACCAGCGGGCCGACCGCGAGCCGGAGGCGAGCAGAGAACACGGGCCGTGCGCCACCGGTGGCGGCCGTGCTGCCACAATTCAGTCGTGTCGCCCGAGCCCGCACCCTCCCCGTCGTACGCCGAGGTGCTGCGGGTGCCGCTGCGCTGGTGGGCGGTCGCGACGATGTTCCACGCCTCGGCGCTGCTGGCGTTCATCGTGGCGGGGCTGGGGATCTGGGCCTACGTCCTCGGCGGCTCGCTGCTGGCGTTCAACGTCGCGGTGTTCCTCAGCTACGGCGGCGCGTGGGTGGAGGTCCGCCAGGGGGTGCTCTACGCCGGGCGGGCGCACATCCCGCTCGCGCTGCTGGCCGACCCGCAGGCGCTCGACGGCGACGAGGTGCGCCTGGCCCTCGGCGTCGACGCCGACGCCCGCGCCTTCCTCGTGGTGCGCCCCTACATCCGCCGCGGGGTCATCGTGCGGGTCACCGACCCGGCCGACCCCACGCCGTACTGGCTGGTCTCCAGCCGCCACCCGCGACGGCTGGCGGCGGCCATCGCGGGCGGGGCGGCCGGGGCGGCGGTTGACGGCCGGGCCGATCGGGCAGACTGAGCGCGACCCCGAGGGGTCACCCGCCCGTCCACGCTCGAGAGGAGCAGCATGTCCGGCAAAGCCCAGAACGCCGTGGCCCTCGTGGGCACGCTCGCGGTGACCGCGGCCACCAAGAAGGCGATCGACGCGACGTGGAAGGTGGGGTCCGGCGGCAAGGAGCCTCCGACCGACCCGGCCGACCCCGACGTGGAGATCCGCGAAGCGGTGGTCTGGGCCGTGCTGAGCGGTGCCGCGATCAGCCTCGCCCGGATGTTCCTGGCCCGTCGCCTGGCGCGCAACGTGCGCCACGAGACCCGGGTCACCAAGGCCGTCCACCCCTGATCGGGCCCCACCCCGAGACGCACCGAGGCCCCCGTCCGGCGGACGGGGGCCTCGCTGCGTGGTCACTCAGGCGCAGTCGCGGCAGATCATGTTCTTCTCGTCGGCGAGCTGGCTGCGGTGGTGGACCAGGAAGCAGCTCATGCAGGTGAACTCGTCCTCCTGGCGTGGCTTGACCTCCACCGAGAGCTCCTCGTTGGACAGGTCCGCGCCGGGCAGCTCGAAGGACTCGGCGGCCTCGGTCTCGTCCTCGTCGACCTTCCCGGAGTTCTTGTCGTGCCGGCGGGCCTTCAGCTCCTCGATGCTCTCCTCGCCCGCCTCTTCCTCGGTCTTGCGAGGTGCGTCGTAGTCAGTCGCCATGGTTGGTTCTCTCCCGTTGCGGTGGGGCATTCCCACCTGTGTCCGTCGAGGGTGCGGTGTCGCGGCCCGGTCGCGGCCCCCCACGGCGCATTTCCCGGTCGCGTTGCGGATTGTGCACCATGCACCCAAGAAACGCAGCACCGGGTCTCACCGACAGGGGCGAAGGGTCCGGTCCGGGTGACCACTCGGCTGCGGTGCCCTACCCGCGTGGACCTGAACCACGTGCGAGGAATCCGCATTCCCGCACCAGCGCGACCATCTCCTCGTACGACGCCTCGGGGGCGGCGACCACGCAGTCCCGGCCGCCGACGCCGGGGTGGTGCCCCACCGTGGCCCCGGCCTCCCGGGCCACCAGCCCGCCCGCGGCGTGGTCCCAGACGTTGAGCCCCTCCTCCACGTAGGCGTCGGCCGCACCCTCGGCGAGCGCGCACAGCTCGAGGGCCGCCGAGCCCTGCCGGCGGATGTCGCGCACCCGGGGCAGCAGGGCGGCGACCGCGCGCCCCTGGAGCACCCGCTGCTCGGGCTCGTAGCCGAAGCCGGTCAGGACCAGTCGCTCCCGCATCGGGGGGACCGGGCGCACGCGGAGGGGCCGGCCGTCGCGGGTCGCGCCGTCGCCGAGGGCGGCGGTGTAGCGGGTGCCGGTGAACAGGTTGACCACGGCCCCGGCGAGGACGGTGCCGCCCTGCTGCGCCGCGACGCTGACCGCGACCGACGGCAGGCCGTAGAGGAAGTTCACCGTGCCGTCGATGGGGTCGACGACCCAGGACACGCCGCCGGGGTCGGCCGGTGCCAGGTCGCTGCCCTCCTCGCCGACGAACCCGTCGCCCGGGCGGAGCGCGGCGAGCCGGTCCCGCAGCAGCTGCTCGACCTCGCGGTCGGTCGCGGTGACCACGTCGGTGTCCGAGGACTTCGTGGCGGCCACCTCGACACCCTCCTCGCGGCGGCGACGGGCCAGGTCGGCCGCCTCCACGGCCAGCCGCTCGGCGAGCGCGCGCAGGGCCCGGGGGTCCTCGCCGGTGACGCTCATCGCCCTCAGTCCGAGCCGCAGCAGGCGGGGCGCTCCCCGCGCGGGTTGGCGCAGCACTTCGGCGGGCAGACGTCCCAGCTCGGGCCCAGGGAGCCGAGCGCGGGGCGGGCGGGCTCCTCCCCCCGCTCGACGGCCGCCCGCTCGAGCAGCAGGTCGCCGATGACGGCCACGAACCGCGGGTCGATGCCGGCGGTGGCTGCCCGGACGAAGCCGATGCCGGCCTCCTTCGCCGCCTGCGCGGCCTCGGTGTCGAGGTCGTAGATGACCTCCATGTGGTCGGCGATGAAGCCGATCGGCACGACGACGACCGCCGGGACGTCCTCCTTGGCCAGCTCGCCGATCCGGTCGCCCACGTCGGGCTCGAGCCACGGCACCTGCGGCGGTCCCGAGCGCGAGCAGAACACCAGCTCGTGGCGGATCCGGCTCCCGGTCTCGCGGCGCACCCGGTCGGCGACGAGCTGGGCCACCGACCGGTGCTGGTCGACGTACGCCCCGCCGAGGCGCTCGCCGGTGCGGCCGCTGGCGTCGTTCATCGCCACCGGGATCGAGTGGGTGACGAACAGCACGACGGCCTCGTTGCGCTGCCGCTCGGGCAGCTCGCTCAGCGCGGTGAGCGTGGCGTCGACCATCGGCTCCACGAAGCCGGGGTGGTTGTAGTAGTGGCGCAGCCGGTCGAGCTGGAGCGTCCCCTCGGAGTCGCTGCCGGCCAGCGCGTCGGCGAGGTTCTCGCGGTACTGCCGGCAGCCGGAGTACGACGAGTAGGCGCTGGTCAGGAAGCAGGCGACGCGGCGGTGGCCCGCCTCGCGCATCTCGCGCATCGTGTCGGTGAGGTAGGGGTCCCAGTTGCGGTTGCCCCAGAAGACGGGCAGGTCGAGGCCCCGCCCCCGCAGGTCCTCCTCCACCGCGCGCCGCAGCTCGCGGTTGAGGTCGTTGATCGGGCTCCGCCCGCCGAAGCGGAAGTAGTGCTCGCCGACCTCCTCCAGGCGCTCGCGCGGGATCCCGCGGCCACGGGTGACGTTCTCCAGGAAGGGGACGACGTCCTCCGGCTTCTCGGGACCCCCGAAGCAGACCAGCAGGACGGCGTCGTACGGCGACGGGTCGGGCATGCCGTCATCCTAGAGAGCGTGTTGAGCACCTACCGTCGCGTCCTCGGGCTGCCCGGCGCCGCGGCCTTCAGCGGCGCCGCCCTCGTCGCGCGCCTGCCGATGTCGATGGCCGGGCTGGGCATCGTGCTGCTGGTCACCAGGGCGAGCGGCTCCTACGCCCACGCCGGGCGGGTCTCGGCGACCTACGTGCTCGCCACCGCCCTGACGGCGATCCCACTGGCCCGGCTGGTCGACCGGCTGGGGCAGGGCCGGGTGCTGCTGCCCGCGGCGCTGGTGTCGGGCAGCGCGCTGCTGACGATGGTGCTCGGCGTGCGCCTGGGGTGGCCCGACCCGGCGGTCTACCTCGCCGCCTTCGTCGGCGGTGCGCTGATGCCCAACTTCGGGGCCGCGGTCCGCGCCCGGTGGACCCGCGCGCTGGACGGCGAGCCCGACCGCACGCGGCTCGACACCGCCTTCGCGTGGGAGGCCGTCATGGACGAGGTGGTGTTCGTCCTCGGACCGACGATCGCGACCTTCCTGGCGGCCACGGCCTCGCCGTCGGTGACCGTGGTGGCGTCGGTGACGGCCCTGCTGGTCGGCGCCACCTGGCTGCACACGCAGCGGGCGACCGAGCCTCCGGTCGGCAGCGCGGACGAGGTCGACCTCGGGGCGATGGGCCGGCTCCCCTGGGGGACCCTGGCGCCCCTCGCCCTCACCGGCGCCCTGCTCGGTCTGGCGTTCGGCGGCGCCGAGGTGGCGACGGTCGGTCTGGCCGACGAGCAGGACAAGCCCCTGGCGGCCGGGGTCATCCTCGCGGTGTGGTCCCTCGGCAGCCTGCTCGCCGGACTCGTCACCGGCACGATGACCCAGCGACGGCCCCCGTCCACGCGCGTCCGCCTCGGCCTGCTGGCCCTGGCGGTCGCCTCGCTGCCACTGCCGTTCCTCGGCGAGTCGCTGGTCCTGACCGGCCTGTTCCTGTTCTTCGTCGGCGCCGGGATCGCCCCCACGCTCATCGCGTCGGTCTCCTGGGTGGAGTCGCTGGTCCCGCGGTCGCGGCTCAACGAGGCGCTGGCGGTCTACTCCACCGGCATCGTGGCCGGCGTCGCGCCGGGAGCAGCGCTGTCGGGGACCGCGGTCGACGTCTCGGGCGCCCGGTCGGCGTACGGCGTGCTCGTGGCCGGTCTCGTGGTCGCGGCCCTGGTGGGTCTGGTCACCCGGGAGCCGCGCCGGCCGCTCCTGGAGCAGACTGGGCCCGGCGAGGAGCCCACGGAGACGCGGGAGGGGCCCGTGGAGGAGGGACGCAGATGAGCGCACCGACCTGGCGGAGCTGGTCGGGGCTCGCCGAGTCCCGCCCGCGGCAGGTGCTGCGGCCGACCTCGCCGGAGGAGGTGGCCGACGCGGTGGTCGCCGCCCGCGCCTCGGGGCTGCGGCTCAAGATGCCGGGCAGCGGCCACTCCTTCACCGACGTCGCGGTCACCGACGGCGTCCTCCTCGACCCCACCGGCCTGACCGGGCTGCTGTCGGTCGACCGCGAGGCGATGACCGCGACCGTCCTGGCCGGCACGACGCTGCGGCAGCTCAACGCCGCCCTCGACGTGCTCGGCCTGGCCCTGCACAACATGGGCGACGTCGACCCGCAGACCCTCGCCGGCGCCCTGTCGACCGGCACCCACGGCAGCGGCGGGGTCACCTCCTCGCTCTCCGGCCAGCTCGAGGCGCTCACCCTCGTCGGGTCCGACGGTGTCGAGCGGGCCGCGAGCCGCACCGAGGACCGGCCGCTGTTCGACGCCGCGCGGGTGGGTCTCGGCGCGCTGGGCGTGCTGACCACGCTGACCTTCCGCGTCGAGCCGGCCTTCGTCCTCGAGGCCGACGAGCGCCCGATGTCCTGGCAGGAGGTGCTCGCCTCCTACGACGAGCTGGTCTCCGGCAACCACCACGTCGACCTCTACTGGTTCCCCCACACCGACAACTGCCTGGTCAAGACGAACAACCGCACGCTCGAGGAGGCCGCTCCCCTCCCCCGGGTCCGCTCCTGGATCGACGACGAGCTGCTGTCCAACACCGTGTTCGGCTGGGCCAACCGGCTCACCAACGCCCGCCCCTGGCTCGCGCCACGGGTCAACGCGATCTCCTCGCGCGCGCTGAGCGCGAGGACCTACCGCGACGTCTCGCACGAGGTGTTCGTCTCGCCGCGGCGGGTGGTCTTCCGCGAGATGGAGTACTCCGTCCCTCGCGAGGCCGGGATGCAGGCACTGGCCGAGGCGCGGCGGGTGATGGAGCGGGCGGGGTGGGACATCACCTTCCCGGTCGAGGTCCGCTGCACCCCACCCGACGAGGCCTGGCTGTCGACGACCTACGAGCGCGACTCGGTCTACCTCGCCTTCCACGTCCACCGCGACATGGACCACCGCGCCTACTTCGAGGGCGTCGAGCGCGTCCTCCGCGCGTACGACGGGCGCCCCCACTGGGGCAAGCTGCACACCCGCACTGCCGCCGACCTGGCACCGGCCTACCCGCGCTTCGCCGACTTCCTCGCCCTGCGCGACGAGCTGGACCCGGACCGGGTCTTCGGCAACGCCTACCTGGAGCGTGTGCTGGGCTGAGTCCCGCGACTGCTGAAGTACGGTGTCGGCATCGAGCGCGCGACCCGGCCGTCCGCGCTCGAGGACGACGACGGCCAGCCTGACGGAGAAGTGAATGGACAGCGTGCTGCGGCCCCGCGACATCCAGGCCCGCATCCGGGCAGGCGAGAGCCCCGAGGACGTCGCCGCGGCGGCCCAGACCTCGGTGGACCGGATCATGGGCTTCGCGACGCCGGTGCTCGCCGAACGGGCCTACCAGGCCGAGCTGGCCCAGAAGGCCTCCGTCCGTCGCCGCGCCGCGACCGGGCCGGTGGGTCACCTCGGGCAGGCGGTCGATGCCTTCCTCGCGCCCCACGGGCTCGGGGCCGACGACGTCGAGTGGGACGCCTGGCGTCGTGAGGACGGCCGCTGGACCGTGCTGGCGACCTACCTCTCCGGTGCCGCGCAGCAGACCGCCCGCTTCACCTTCGACACCGGCGGCCGCTTCGTGGTCGCCGACAACGACGAGGCCCGCCAGCTGGTCGGCGAGCGCATCGCCGAGGCCCCCGAGCCCGGCCCCGCGCCGGAGCCTGCCGCCACGGTGCCACCCGAGGAACCCGCCCTCGGGGACACCGAGCCCCAGGACTCCCACGGCGACCAGCTCGCGCTCGGCGACGACACCTTGGGCATGGTGCTCGGCCGGTCCCCGGCGGAGGACCCCGAGGAGCCGGAGACCCCGGACGGCCCGTCCGGGCCGGAGCTGACCGAGGACCTGTCCCCCGTCGCCCGCGCGGTGCGGGCGCCCTCCGCCCCGGCCGCCGGCACCGGCGACGCCGACTGGATGGTGACCCAGGCCAGCGATCGTCCCGAGCCACGCACCCCCGCCCCGACCGCCGAGGAGGACGAGCCGTTCGAGGAGGCGCTGTTCGCGGCGCCGGAGGCGACCGTCGTGCCCGAGCCCGACGAGCTCGAGCAGGTGAGCACCGAGGGACCGGCCGACCAGGCGGACCAGGCGGACCAGGCGGACCAGGCGGACCAGGCGAGCCGTCGGGCGACCAGCCGGAGCCGGAGGCGCCGCGCAAGCAGGCGTCGAAATCCACCCGCGGCCGGGGCCGAGCCTCGGTGCCGAGCTGGGACGAGATCATGTTCGGCACCCCCAAGGACCAGTGAGCCGGCCCCCATCGCGGGGCAGATGAGTGCGACACGATGTTACTGGTGAGTAACTTCACCGTGTGAGGCCTTACCTACGGGTGGGTCGGGGCAATACATTGACGACCACCGTCGACTCGACGTCCCGAGCCGGCCCGACCGCACCCCGACCTCCCGCGAGGACCGCATGACCTACTTCGTGACCGGCGCCACCGGCTTCATCGGCCGCTACCTCGTCCAGGAGCTCCTGGACAACCGCGAGGGCGAGGTCTTCCTGCTCGTCCGCCCCGGCTCCAGGGGACGCATGGAACGCCTGGTCAAGCAGTGGGGCCAGGCCTCGCGCATCACGCTGGTCACCGGCGACCTCGCCGAGGCCGCCCTCGGCGTCGACCCCGGGTGGGTGAAGGAGCACGCGGGCAGGATCGACCACTTCTTCCACCTCGCGGCGATCTACGACATGACCGCCTCCGACGAGCAGAACGAGACGCTCAACGTCGGGGGCACCCGCAACGCGCTCGAGCTCGCCGCCGACCTCGACGCCGGCTGCTTCCACCAGGTCTCCTCGATCGCCGCGTCCGGCGACTACGAGGGCTTCTGGGACGAGACCATGTTCGACGTCGGGCAGCGACTGCCCTCGCCGTACCACCGGACCAAGTTCGAGTCCGAGAAGATCGTCCGCGAGGAGTCCGCGGTCCCGTTCCGGATCTACCGCCCGGCCATGGTCATCGGGCACTCCGAGACCGGCGCGATGGACAAGGTCGACGGGCCCTACTACTTCTTCCCGATCCTCAAGGCGCTGCGCGACGCGCTGCCGTCGTGGACGCCGCTGGTGGGCGTCGACCTCGGCGACACCAACCTCGTGCCGGTCGACTACGTCGCCAAGGCGATGGACCACCTGGCCCACCTCGAGGGCCGCGACGGTGAGGCCTTCCACCTGGTCAACCCCGAGCCCCAGCGCACGGTCGACGTGATCAACCTGTTCGCCGAGGCGGCCAAGGCGCCGCAGTTCGCCACCCCGATCGACCGCGACGTCACCGGCAAGGTGCCGACCAGGCTCCTCCCCCGCTTCGCCCGCCCCGGCACCCTCGTCAGGGCCGCGCTCCGCACGCCCCCGGCCCGGCTCGCGCTGCGCGAGACCGTGGGCCGGCTCGGGCTCCCGCCCGAGGTGCTGGAGCACGCCGGCTTCCCGACGGTGTACGGCGCCCGGGTCACCCAGCAGGCGCTCGCCGGCAGCGGCATCGCCGTGCCCGACCTGGAGAGCTACGCCGCGACCATCTGGAACTTCTGGGAGGAGCAGCTCGACCAGTCGCTGGCCAAGGACAGGGAGGTCGTGGCGACCCTCACCGGCAAGACCGTGGTGATCACCGGCGCCTCCTCCGGCATCGGGCAGGTCACCGCGTTCAAGGTCGCGCAGGCCGGGGGCATCCCGGTGCTCGTCGCCCGCGGCAAGGACAAGCTCGAGGCCACCAAGGACGCGATCGAGGCGCGCGGAGGCAAGGCCTACGTCTTCCCGTGCGACCTGTCCGACCTGGACGCGATCGACGACCTGGCCCGGCGGCTGTCGACCGAGCTGGACTCGGTCGACTACCTGGTCAACAACGCCGGCCGCTCGATCCGCCGCTCGGTCAAGCTCAGCCAGGACCGTTTCCACGACTTCGAGCGCACGATGCAGCTGAACTACTTCGGCGCGATCCGCCTGATCATGGGCCTGCTGCCGACGATGACCAAGCAGCACCACGGCCACGTCGTCAACATCAGCTCGATCGGCGTGCAGACCTCTCCCCCGCGGTTCAGCGCCTACGTCGCCTCCAAGGCCGCGCTCGACGCGTGGAGCAACGTGGTGAGCTCGGAGGTCGTCGGCCACGGCGTCACCTTCACCAACATCCACATGCCGCTGGTCAAGACGCCGATGATCGCGCCGACCAAGATCTACGACAAGTTCCCCACGATCAGCCCGGCCCAGGCGGCCGACATGGTGATCCGGGCGCTGGTCGACCGGCCGCACGAGATCAACACCACGCTCGGCACCGCCGGGGCGCTGGCCCACACGCTGGCCCCCCGCACCGCCTTCCGCGTGCTCAACCTGGCCTACAAGGTGTTCCCCGACTCCGCCGCCGCTCGCGGCGAGGCGGCCCGGGCCGAGCCCGACGTGACCACGCAGCAGCAGCTCCTGCTCGCGCGGCTCACCAAGGGCGTGCACTGGTGACCCGGCTCGGTTAACCTGGGTCCACCATGACCTTCCTGTGTTGTCGCTGTCGCTGACGCCGGCCCTGCTGGGCCGGCGCGGCCCCTCGCGGCCGAGATCGCAGCCCGACAGCCTCCGACACCCAGGACCACCGATGGACCTCTCCACCCTCGCCCCGCGCGGCCTCACCGTGCTCCCGCACAGCCACCTCGTGCCCGTCGACCTGTGGCTGCGCTCGGGTTCCGGCCTGCTGCTGCACCTCAGCGGCCGCGGCACGACCCTCCGGCTCCGCGCCTACAGCGACTCCGACCTCACCGCGGTCCTGCTCCGGGCGGAGTGCGACTGCCAGAGCCACCGCGAGGCCGGCGCCGCCCACCGGGTCGCGCTCCGACCGGGAGCCGTCCCGTCCGCCTCGCTGGTGTACGACGGCGCCGCGCGGCACGGGTGGACGGGGGTCGAGGCGGCACTGCTGCGGCCCGTCGCCCTGCGCCCGATCCTGGACGAGCTGGTCCCGCTGGTGCTCGACCCGGCCACCTCGGCCGGCCCGTCGTCGGTGGTCGAGCCCGTCCGCACCATCCCCCTGGCCGCGGTCTGAGGATGCACCACCCGCCGGCCGACGTCCCCGTGCCCGACGAGACGACGGTGCGGGCGCTCCTGGCCGCCGTACCCGACCTCGAGGCGGCGGACCTGCCGTTGCGCTTCGTCGCCCGCGGCTGGGACAACAGCGTGTGGCGCGTGGGTGAGCGATGGACCGCGCGCATCCCGGTGCGGGCCCAGGCGGTGCCGCTGGTGCGCAACGAGGCAGCCTGGGGCCGCCACGTCGCCGCACCGATGGTCGAGCGCGGCGCTGCGGCCGCCCTGCCGGTGCGCCTGGTCACCGAGGGGCCGCACCCCTACCCCTGGCTGCTCAGCGAGTGGGTCGACGGCGATCTCCTCGAACAGGTGCCGGTCGCGGACCGAGGCGCCGTCGCCGCCGGCCTGACCGCGACGCTGCCGGCCGTCCACCGGCCGGCCCCGGAGGGGGCGCCGCTGAACCCGTACCGCGGGCTCGACCTCGCCGACCTGCCACCGATGCGGACCGATGCCCTCACCCGGGCCCGCGAGCGGCTGGGCCCGGCGGCGGAGGACCTGCTCGGGCTCTACCGCGCCGGCCGCGCCGCCGCCCGGTGGCCCGGTCCCCGCGTCTGGTGCCACGGCGACCTCCACCCGCGCAACCTCGTGGCCCGTCCGCGAGCGACCGGCTTCGGGTCCGCGTCGGAGCCAGGGTTCGCACCCGCGGCAGGCCTCGGTGTCCTGGACTTCGGCGACCTCACCGCCGGCGACCCTGCCACCGACCTGGGAGTGCTGTGGCTGGCCTTCGACGCGGCTCAGCGCGCGGCGGCACTGGAGCAGCTCGCACCGCACTACGACGATGCCGTGGTCGAGCGCGCTCGCGGCTGGGCAGCCCGCTTCGTGCTGGCGGTGTGTGGGGTCTACCCCGAACCGTTCATCGGGACGCTGGCGCACGCGACGGACCAGCTCCTCGACTGACGGCTCGCCTCGCCGGCGCAGCCTGTGAAGGCTGACGCACGGAGCTCGGCTCGCCTATCTGCGGATGCGGGTGATGTGGGTGGTTCCGCCGGGGTCGTAGGTCACGGTGTAGGCAGGGTTGTGGATCTTGCGGTGGTGGGGGCCGCAGGCGAGGGTGCCGTCCTTGAGGTTGGTCTGGTGGTAGAGGGCCCAGGGTTTCTTGTGGTGGGCCTCGCACCAGGCGGCGGGGATGGTGCAGCCCTCGACGGTGCAGGTGCGGTGCTGCACGCGCAGGCCGATGCGCATGGCCTTGGTGTGGAGCCGGGCCTTGCTGCCGACGTCGAGGACCTCGGACTTGGTGCCGAGCACGACCGGGATGACGCCGTGGCGGGCTGCCAGGCGGCGGGCCTCGCCGGGCGAGAGGAGGGTGCCGGTGTCCAGGACGCCGGGGGCGAGCCCACCGAGCAGGGTGTCCAAGGTCATGGTGACCACGTTGGTGATCTGCAGTCCGCCGGACGTGGGGAGCTTGGCGACCGGGAGGACCTCGAGCAGCTCCATGAACGCCCGCCCGCGGGAGTGGGCACGGCTGATCCGCTGCCCCTGCGCGGTCGGGTCGTCGACCCACCCGTCCTCTCCGCCGGTCGGCGGGCGCGCCTGGTTGGCGGGTCGCTTGGGGGACTCGATCGCCTCCAGGGCGGTGCGCAGGAGGTCGCCGTGCAGGGTGGGGACGTCGAACGTGCCGCGGGTGCGGCCCTTGCCGTCGTCGCGAATCGTCAGGGATGCGGCTGCTGCGGCTGCGTCCTCCTCCGCGGCGAGCCGGGCGGCCAGGGCGGCCTCGGCGCCCTCGGGGTCGATCACCTCGTGCAGGTGCTTGGCGAGGGCCGTGAGCTCCTCGGCGTCGTGGACCCGCGCCAGGGCGAGCAGGTGCGCCTCGGCCTCGGCTCGCAGCACGGGTCCCACCTCCTCGGGCAACGAGTCGACGGCCTTGACGACCACCGCCGCCTGAGCGGCGTCACAGGCGCCGGCGCGCAGCGCGGCCCCGGTCACAGCTCGCTCCCCAGCCAGGCGCAGCGCCTGCTTGACGGTCCGTCGTGCGGCGGGGCGCGGGGTGATCGTGGCGTGAGCGAACCAGCCGCCGGTGGTGGTCGCGATGGGAGTGGCGTGCGAGGCGACGTCGACGGACTCGGCGTGGGCCAGCAGCTCGGCGGTCAACCCGTCCAGCCGGGCCTGGGCGCGGGCGATCTCGACCACGGCTTCCGCGGTCTGCTCCGGACCCAGCAGCGACAGCGCCAGCCCCGCCTCGCCGTCGGCACCGAGGAGGCCGTCGAGGACCTCATCGAGCCGGCCGGTGAACCAGTGCACCCGGTGCGCGCGCTCGCACACCGGGGTCGCCACCGGGGCGGTGGCGGCTGCCTGGTCCTCGTCCATGCACCTGATTCAACCCGCGACCACCGACAGTTCCCGGCGGCGTACACATGCTCTGACCTGCGGTTATTCGGGCCAGGTATCGCTCACAGGCGGACAGAAGTCGATCAGTCGCCGGTCTCCACTGGCCTCTCCGGATCAGAGGTCCAGCCGCTCCACGAGCCGGCGTACAACGCGGCCTCGACGCCCAACCCGTGCAGCACGAAGGCGTCGTGAGCAGCGGTGACCCCGGACCCGCACGAGACCCCGACGACGCCGCCGCTCCCGGCGACGCGCAGCGCCTCGGCGTACACCTCGCGCAGCTGGTCCTCCGGCAGGAACCTTCCCCCGGGCCCGTCCGCGAGGTTGGCCGAGGTCGGGACGTTGCGTGCGCCCGGGACGTGACCTGCGACCGGGTCCGACCGGCTCGGTCTCGCCGCGGAAGCGCTCGGGCGACCGAGCGTCGAGCAGGACGCCGGACCGGGCTGCCGCCGCCGCACCGTCGGCGTCGAGGACCGGCAGCCGACCGGGACCGGGCGCGAAGTCGCCCTCGACGATCGCCGGCTCGCCCTGCTCCACCGCGCCGCCGGACGCCACCCACGCCGACCAGCCGCCGTCGAGCAGGCGGACGTCGTCGTGGCCGTGGTGCCGCAGCAGCCACCAGGCGCGGGCGGCCGCGAGACCGGAGGTGTCGTCGTACACGACCACGGGCCGCGACGCCGTCACGCCGCACCGTCGCATCGCCTCGCCGAAGCGCCCCGGGTCGGGCAGCGGGTGGCGCCCGCGCACGTCGACCGGCCCCCCGGGCGGGTCGGAGAGCTCGGTGGCGAGGTCGACGTACGCCGCACCAGGGACGTGGCCGGAGAGGTACTGCTCGTGACCGTCGGAGCGCCCGAGCTGCCAGCGCACGTCGAGGACCGTCGCCTCGGGCAGGAGCTCGGCCAGGGACTCGGGAGAGATCAGGTCGCGCACCAGCGTCACGCTACCGGCGGGTGGTCCGGAGGGGGGCCGGGTGGCGGGGCGCCACGTCAACAGGCGCCTGCCGGGTCGCGTCGCATCCACTATGCGCGTTGGCGAGGTCCCATCCGGCGCCACGCTCGTCAGCAGTCTCCGTCGAGACGCCAGTCCCACCCGCCAGTCGGTCGGCAGGCCCACCACGTGGTCGTCCCGACGTACGCCGACGTACGAGTCGCCCCGGCGCTCGCGAGGAGCACGTACGGCGGAGTACGCACGGACGACGGAGTTCGCGCCCGCGGGCGGGGCCCTTCACCTGACGAGTACTACGTCCCCGCGAACCGTCACTTGGTAGGACTCGTACGGACCCTCAGCGAGGATGCCGATCTTCCAGCCGTCACCGAACGTGATGATGAGGTCGCCGTCGTCGCTCTCGACGGTGCTCACGGTCTTCCCGATCAGATCCAGGCACGACCGCCCCAGGTCGAGCCCCGCGTCCTTGGCGTCCCCAGCAGACTTCGTCCGGAAGTCGGCACCGTGAGCGACCACGGCCGAGGACTCGACGTTCACCTCCACCAACGGTCCGACTTCAGGGGTCTCGAAGAAGAGGGTGGACTGGTACGCACTGACCTCCACCGCGACGAGAGTGGCACCGTCCATGCTCAGACTTTCGGCAGTCACGTTCACTGAAGTCTCATTCCGGGAGTTCGACGTGGGTCATGGCGTTGAAGAGGGCTTTGCTCATCCTTCCGTCAGCGACAGGCTGCTTCATCGTGGAGGGGTCGAGGTACTGCCGTCCGTTTCGGATCCGCCAGTATCCACGCGGGTACTGGTCGGTCGGCGGCATCACACGAACTTCGAACCCCGCCGGGACATCGCGAGGCGGCGGCATAGGTGGATTGGTCGGGCTGATGAAGTCCCGAGGCGGCCTGGGACGGCCGGCTCCGATCGCCCCGCGCTCGTCACGCAGGGCCCCCAGCCGCCGCACACGACGGCCTACCGCCCCGACACCGTCCCGGATGTTGCTCGTGCTGAGCCGAATGCTCCTGCCGCTCAGGGCGGGCAGAGCGCGGGACGCGAGACCGCGGAGGGCTACCACCTCCTGCATGTCCAGCAGCCCGCGCGTCCCAGGGATGCACCCGAGCGCAGCAAGGGCGACCTCCCACAGTGGTGACTCGCCGCGCACCCACCTCGCGACGGCCTCCGCCAGCAGGACCAGCGCGGCCGCGAGGACGACCCACGCGAGCGGGCCGCCGATCAGCAGCGCCACGACGCCGAGGACCGCGACGACGACCTTGGCGACCTGCACGACCACGTGCCAGGCCGCGGCTGCCCAGTCCTCGAGCTTCTCGAGCCTCGACCGCTCCGGGATGCCCGCGTCGGCGGCGTCGTGGAGGCGCGCCGCCGCCGTACGTCCGTCGGCCTCTCGCAGGGACTGGGCGTCCAGGACCAGCCTCCTGGCCGCCTCGAGTCGCGACCGCGCGTCGGCGACCGCGGCGTCGGCCTGCGAGCGCGCTGCCTCGGCCGCGGCGAGGCGGGCGCGGGCGTCGCGGACCTGGTCGGTCGACGGCACCGAGGCGGGACCGGCGAAGGCGGGGACGAGCATCGAGGCGCTCACCTGCTCGGCAGCGACCCGAGCCGCGGCCTCGGCGCGTTCGAGCTCGTGCCGGGCCACTCGACCTCGGGCCAGGCCCGCGTCCGCGTCCTGCTGGTGGGTGCCGAGCCGATCCGCCCACCAGGAGAGGGCATCGGCTGCCTGGCCGTAGGAGTCCGCGCACCGGCCGAGCTGGGCCGGCAGCTCCCGCGCCCGGTCCCGGAAGGCGTCGCCCGCCTCGCCGACCCACCGGCCGACCGCTGCGTCGCCCATCAGCTGGGAGACCCGCCGCCGCGCCCACTCCGCGTCGTCGGCCACCTCGCGCCAGCGCCGGGCCATCGCCCGGACCCGCGACGGCGAGCCCGGGGTCGGGTCGCCCTCGAGGTCCAGCACCCACCAGTCGGTCGGCCGCGTCACGTGTCCCCCGCTCGTCGGCTGCGTCAGCCCGGACCGTAGGACGAACCGGCCGACCGCTGCCCGAGTTCTCCACAGGGCCTCACCAGCCTGCACCCGCGTCGAGGTACGCCGGGCGGTGCGGCTCAGCCGAACGGCAGCGGGTCGCTGATCATCGACACCGCGCGGGCGCGGGCCGCGGTCATGCGGCGGCGGTGGTGCTGGCGGCACAGCACCTCGTAGCCCACCTCGGCCGGTGCCTCGTCGAGCTCGGCGACGTCACCGACGACGACCACGTCACCCTCGGTGACCATCTCGCCGTTCTCGGTGCGGGCGTTGTGGGTGGCGCGCTTGCCGCACCAGCACAGCGCCTCGACCTGCAGGGTCTGGATGCGGTCGGCGAGCTCGACCAGGCGCGCCGATCCCGGGAAGAGCGAGGTGCGGAAGTCGGTGAGGATCCCGAAGCAGAACACGTCGATCTGCAGCTCGTCGACGATCCGGGCGAGCTGGTCGACCTGGAACGGCGTGTAGAACTGCGCCTCGTCGCAGATCAGGTAGTCGATCCGCGCGCCGTGGGTGAGGGAGTCGACGACGTGGTGCCAGAAGTCCAGCTCGGGCCCCACCTCGAGCGCGTCGTGGACCAGGCCCAGCCGCGAGGACACGCGGGCGGAGCCGGCGCGGTCGTGGCTGGTGAACAGCCGGCCGACGCGGCCGCGGGCGGCGTAGTTGTGGTTCGTCTGCAGCGCCAGCGTCGACTTGCCGGAGTCCATCGTGCCGGTGAAGTAGAGGAGCTCGGCCACCGCGCCATCCAAGCACGTCAGGAGACGAGCACGGGCACCAGCATCTCCGCGGGCGTGAGCGAGCCGTGCATGCCGACCAGCCGTGCCTCGTACGGGAAGTCGCGCGAGCTGAGCAGGGCGGTCGTGCCCCGGGCGGCGACCACGACGTCGCCGATGCGGGGGCGCACCCCGGGAGCCACGGAGCCGAACCATCCCTCGGCGAACGCCTCGTCGCGGGTGCGCACCTGGGCCTGGTCGCCGAGCACCGAACGCCAGGTCGCCGCGACCGACTCGACGGCGCCGGCCGCGCAGTAGAGGTGACGGAACCTCGCCTCGCCGCCCAGCAGCACCACGCCGTCACGCAGCTCCGGGACGCCGTCCACGTCGACCCGCGAGGCCTGGTCGGCGTCGACCATCCCGTGGTCGGCGATGACCAGGATGCGTACGTCGTCCGCGAGCGTCTCGCGCAGTCGCTCGGCCGCCTGGTCGGTCATCGCCAGCTGCGCCCGCCACTGGGCGGAGTCCACGCCGTAGCGGTGGCCGGTCCAGTCGAGGTCGCCGTCGTAGACGTAGGTGAGCGAGGGCCGGTGGCTGCTGGCGGCCTGCACGGCGACGATCCGCTCGCCCCACCGGTCGGCCCCGACGAAGCCGGCACCCCGCGACGAGGCGTCGGTCAACCCGGAGCCGACGAACTCCCGCTTGTTGACCGCGGTCGTGGTGACCCCCTGCGCGGCGAGCCGGCCGAAGATCGTCTGGTGCGGCTGCCACTCGGCGGAGTCGACGTCCTTGCTCCACTGCAGGTGGTTGAGCAGCTTGTCGGTGCCGGGGATGCGGGCGGTGAAGCCGACGATGCCGTGGCCGCCGGGCGGCATGCCCGTGCCGAGGCTGGTGAGGGACGTCGCGGTCGTCGAGGGGACGCCGGCGGTCGCCGAGGCCGAGCCGGCCAGCAGCGAGGACAGGAACGGCGCGTCCTCGGGGTGGTCGGCCAGCAGCTCACGGCCCAGTCCGTCGACCAGGAAGACGACGTAGCTGCCCGCGTCCGGGAGGAGCAGCCCGTGAGGAGGACCGTCGAGCGGGCGGCCCAGCGCCCCGGCCACCGCGGGGAGCACGTCGGCCAGCGAGTGGTCGCCGTAGGCAGGGGCGACGAAGTCGGGCTCCCCCACGTCAGCGGTGCACCCGCACACCCGCGGAGGCGGGCCCGCCGGGGTCTCCGGAGGTGCGCGCGGACAGGGCAGCGGCGAAGTCGAGCAGCTCGCGCACGGCGCCCGGCCCCTCGGCGGCGGCGCTCACGCGGAGCGAGAAGTCGTCGGAGGCGACCAGGCCGGTGTAGCCGTGGTCGGCCTCGCAGCTCGGGTCGCTGCAGATCGCCGGCTCCAGGTCGATGCGCCCCGACGCCCCCCAGCCGATCGTCAGGACGGCCTCGGCGGCGGCCGAGGCGTCGGTCCCCCGCGCGTCGGGCTCGGTCACCATCCGGCTCACCACGACGTTGCGGATCGCGCCCACGCTGACCGCCTCCGTCGTGGAGGAGGTGTAGGGCGCGGGGAGCATGTCGTCGGGGGCGTGGTCGTCGGTGTGGGCGAGGATCAACCGGCTCGGGGTCAGGACCAGCACGGTGACGTGGCGGCGCACCTCGTCGCGCTCGTCGATGGTCGGCTCGTGGTGCACCAGGTGCGCCTCGACGGTCTCCCCCGCCACCGCCGCGAAGACCGCGTCGGCGACCACGTCGGGGTAGTAGCCCGAGGCCTCGATGGCCGTGCGCAGGTCGTGGGAGCGGTCGGAGACGCGATGGTCGCGGGCGGACATGCGGCTCAGTGTGTCACGCTCCCCTCGGGGGTCACCGCGCCCGCGTGGGGCATATTGCTCCCGTGAGCGAGCGCAGCGAGCCAACCGAGGACCACCCGCCCGGCCGCACGTTCCTGGGCATGGGACCGCTCAGCACCCTGCCGGCCGAGCGCGGCCTGCAGCAGGTGGTGATCGCCATGGCGGTCGTCGGGCTCGGCGCCCTGCTCGTCTACGCCGGGATCATGGTCTTCTCGGGCGAGCTGAGCGAGGCGGAGCCGGGCGAGTCGACGTCGTTCAGCGACAGCAGTGGCTACGACATGCTCCGACTCGTCGTGGTCGTGCTCACGGTGCTGATCGCCCTGCGCCTGGCCCAGCTCGCGTGGCGCCACCGCCAGCAGATGCGCACCGTCGACGGCCTGCGCCGGCAGTACCTCGCCCTGTGCGTCTTCGGGTGCCTGCTCTACAGCGTCTTCGTCCCCTGGCCCGCGTTCCTGATCCACGCGGCCGTCGTGGTGTTCCTGCTCACGCAGCGGCCGGTCCCCCTCGAGCAGCGGGAGGGCCGGATCACCGGCGGCACCTTCGGGTGACCTCACGCGCCGAGACTCGAGAGCCGGCACATCTACGGCCACGACGGGGTCAAGGACGCGATGGGCGAGTTCAGCGGCAACATGGACTACAGCCGTCGCAAGCTCAGCGAGAAGATCCAGACCGTGGGCGAGAAGGTGTCGAACACCCTCGAGGCCTTCCGGTCCGCCGACGCCGAGCTGGCCAAGTCCTTCGACGAGGCCGGGAGCGCTCGGTGAGCGGGCGCCCCGGCGAGTGGCACCTGCTGGGCCACGACTCCGACCCCGTCCCGGGAGTCGTCGGCGAGGTGTACGCCGAGGCGGCGCACTACCGCGAGGTCGCCGCCACGATCACCAGCCAGATCTCGCAGCTGCGGCAGCTGGCCGAGCCCGACGCGGCGCTCGAGGGCCACTACGCCGACGCGCTGCAGGAGAGCATGCGCGACCTGGCCGACGACCTCGACCGGGTCGAGGGCCGCTTCACCACGGTCGCCTCGCAGCTGACGCGCCTCGCGCCCGAGCTCATGGACGCGATGCAGGCCACGGCGACCGCGCTCCGGGACGCGGTGGCCGCGCAGGCGCAGATCGACGCCAACCAGCCCGCCGGTCCGCTGCCACCCGGCGCACCCGAGCCGACACAGGCGGAGAAGGACGCCGCCGCAGCGCGGGACAGGCGTCACGACGGCGGCGTCGCCAAGAAGATCCGGGACGCCTCCGACGACGACATGAAGGACAGCCGCTGGGACAAGTTCAAGGACTTCGTCCACTCGATCGCCGCCGAGCTGGACTTCCTCGCCGTCGCTCGCCTGGGCCGCACCGCGACGCTGGCCAACGCCGGCCGCGCCTCCGGCCGCACGGCCGCCGAGCGTGCGCTGAGCAGGCCAGCTTCAACGGTGGACGCGGGTTCATCGGCGGTACGCACAAGACGTTCCTGCGCCGGTTCTCCGGCAGCACGCGCGCCGGCATGCGGACGGCGTACGACGACGACATCGCGCGGATGCGGGTCGACCTCGGCAACCTGCGTCGCGAGTTCGGCGGGACCGTCCTCGACCCGCGCTACACCCAGGGCCTCGACCGGGCGACGCGGTGGGCGTGGACCGGTCTCGGGCTCGACGGGACCCAGAAGGGTCTCGAGGGCATCAAGCTCGGCCCGAAACACGCCTACGAGGTGCCGGCGTACAACGACTTCAAGGACCGGTTCGTCCCCACGATCGGCGGGCCCCTGTGACCGACGGTCCCCACCAGGTCGTCCTCACCGAGGAGCCCGACCCGGCGCTGTGGCTGGTCGGCCCCACGGACGAGCGGCCGACGGAGGTCTGGTTGCCGGGAGCCACGGAGGTGCTCGTCAGCTCCTTCGGCATCGCGGACCAGGCACGCTCACGCGAGCTGGTGAGCCGGATGCTCAGGGTGGTCCTCGACCACGCCGAGCACGGCCTGCCCCACCTCTGGCTGCGCTGGCCCGACCTGGAGACCACGCCCGTCGCCCTGTGGTTCGGGATCGTCGGGCGGGAGGGCCCGGCAGAGCTCGAGGGGTTCCTCGCGGGGGTGGACGGGGACGCCGTCGAGCCACCGGTGGTCGAGACCCTCGAGGACTCCCCCGAGGTGACCCTGCGGCGGTCGCAGATGTACCGCACCAGCACCTCCGGGGAGCTGATCGCCACCGTGCGCTACGTCGTCGACCAGGGCTACCCGGACGCGCTGGTCGTGGCGACGGCCGCCACCTGGGAGCTCGGGCTGTTCCCGACGGTCGTGGACGACTGCGACGCGATCGTGCGGGCGACCCGCCTGGCGACGACGGCCTGAGGCGGGGGCCGTGGAGTACCGCCTCGTCCTGCCCTCCCCCTGGGAGCGCATCGACCTGCACGCCGACCTGACCGCCCAGTCGCGCCGGGTGGTCAAGCAGGCCATCCATCTGGGCGCGCACCGACCAGGTGCTGGTCCGCGCGGCCGACGAGCTGGTCGCCGACGAGCACCGGGTGCGCAAGGTCGAGTACCTCACCCCCATGCCCGGCGACCCACGGTGCTGGGTGATGGTCACCTTCACCTCGCTCGGCGACGGCACGATGGACAGCGAGTTCACCGACCTCACGGTCGCGCTGTTCGACGCGATCATGTCGACCTGGCGCTGGGCGGGGGTCGAGCATCCCGTGGACCCCGACGCCCCCGGCGGCTCCACGCAGCCGGCGACCTCGGTCAACGAGGGCTGAGCGCCTCCAGACCCAGCCCGTCCTGCGCGTCGGTGAGGTGTCGTCGCAGGCGGAGGAACAGCGCCGCCGACCCGAGCGACCCGCCGACCGTCGCGAGCACCCACAGCACGGCCAGCCCGTGGCCGATCAGCAGACCCGCGATGGCCGGTCCGAGGATCATCGCGATCGTCCAGGTGCTGGCGCCCAGCGCGTTGTAGCGGCCCCGCAGGTGTTCGGTCGCCAGCTCGTTGACGAGCACCGGGTGGATCGGCGAGAACAGCGTCTCCCCCAGCCCGAAGACGCCCAGTCCCACGATGACGAGGACCGCGGCGAGCGCGGTGGGCAGCAGCCCGCCGGCCGCGACCAGCGCCCACGCGAACGCCCACACGATGGCCACGGCCGCCAGGACGCGGGTGCGGCGGCGACCCTGGATCAGCCGCAGCGCGAGGAGCTGGCAGGACACGATCGCGGCGGTGTTCGCGGCGAACGCCGGGCCGAGGATCCACTCGGGCAGGCCCGCCACCTCCACGACGTACGCCGCGAAGCCGGACTCGAGCTGGGCGTAGCCGAAGGTGAGCAGCAGCAGCATGGTGGCCGCGACCCGCAGCAGCGTCCGGTCCGCCAGGACCTCGCGCCACCCGCCGAGGGTCAGCGGCTCGTGCTCGGGCCGGGCCGGGGGCCGTCCCGTGGCGGGCGGAAGGGTGAGGACGACCGCGGCGAACCCGAGGAACGTCAGGCCGTCGAGGAGGTAGAGCACCTCGAAGGTCCGCGGCCGGTCGGTGTCGACCAGCAGCGAGCTGAGCAGGCCGCCGACGCCCAGGCCGGCGTTGAGCAGCATGAAGCTCAGCCCGAACACGTGCTCACGCAGCTCGGGGGCCACCATGCGGGGCACCATCGAGTTCGCCGCCGGCCACATGAACGAGTGGCCCAGCGCGAGCACCGCGGTCACGGCGAAGGCGTCCCGCACGGTGTGCACCTGGGACAGCAGGACGGTGCCGGTCGCCTCGATCGCGGTGGCCGCCAGCAGCACCGGCCGCGGCCCCAACCGGTCGACCAGCGTGCCGCACAGCGGGGTCGTGACGAGCCCGACGACGCCCATCGCCGCGAGCACGAGGCCCACCGTCGCCGTCGGCAGGTCACGGACCACCGAGAGGTAGACGAACAGGAACGGCAGCGTCAGCCCGCTGCCGAGGGCCGACAGCGCGACACCGAGGAGGTAGCGGCGCATCACCGGGTCGAAGCGCCCCAGGAGAAGCCGGTCCAGACGGCTCATCCGGGCAGGGTGTCCGAGAGCGGCTCGGCCAGCCGGCGCACGAACCAGTCCGACCGCGCGTCGGTCGCCGGCTCCACCCGCGCCTCCGCCGACAGCACCGACGCGCCGTGCGGGCCGGCCATCACCAGCGACAGGTCGAGCAGGCGCACCTCGGGCAGGTCGTTCTTGATCCGCGCCACCTGCAGCACGAGGTCCTCCACGGCGGTCAGGTCGACCGGCTCGCTGCCGCGGTAGCCGAGCAGCAGCGGCGCGGCCTTGATCTCACGCACCATCTCCGCGGCGTCGCGGCGCGACAGCGGCGGGATGCGGAAGACGTTGTCGCCGAGCAGGTCGCTGACGAAGCCCGCCATGCCGAACGAGACGACCGGCCCGAAGAGCGGGTCCTCGATCCCCCGGATCGACAGCGACACACCCGCCGGCGCCCTCCGCTGCACCACGAAGCCCGGTTCGGTCCCCGGCGCGAGCTCCGACCGCGTCATCGTCTGCCAGGCGTCGCGCATCTCGGCCTCGGTGTCGATGTTGCGCCACACGTGGGCCAGGTCGGGCCGGTTGCGCAGGTGCTCGGCGGTCGACTTGAGGATCACGTCCCACCCGAGCTCGGCCCCGGCCGCCACGGCCTGCTCCTCGTCGGCGACCGGGAGACGGCGCCACAGCTGCACGCCGTACGCCGCGAGCAGGTCGTGCAGCTCGTCGTCGTCGAGCGTCCGCCCGGTCGGCGCACCGAGCAGCGTGCGCGTGACCACGGTGCGACCGGCCACGGGGTCCGCCTCGTCGTCCGGCTCGGGCTCCGGCTCTGGCCGGGCCAGCCACTCGGCGTAGCCCGCGGCGTGGGCGACCGCGACGACCGCTGCCGCGGGCGACGAGTACGACGGCACGGAGCCCCGGCCGGCCGAGGAGCCCGTGGCGTCGGGGACGCGCAGCAGCTCGGGCACGCCCTCGGCGGCGAGGAACGAGGAGACGACCGGCTTGTCGGACTGCTCCCCCACGACCGCCAGGACGTTGGCGACCTCGCTGCCGCTGACGTCGACCGGCGGGAGGTAGACCGCGAGCACGGCGTCGATGCCGGGGTCGTCGATGGCCTGGTCGAGCGCGTGCTCGAAGGCCTCGGCGTCGGCGTCCGGGCGGAGGTCGCCCACGAAGTGCGCCTCGAGGCCGGTGGCGACGGCGGCGTCGGTGGCGAGCAGGGCGAGGGCGTCGGAGTTGCTGACCACGCCCAGCCGGCGACCGCGCGGCAGGGGCTGGTGGGCGAGCAGCTGGGCGACGTCGAACATCTCGTCGATGGAGTCGACCTGCACCACCCCGGCCTGGCGGAACATGGCGTCCACCGCCGCCGTCCCGATCTCCGAGGTGCGGACCGCGTGGCCCATGGGCACGCCCTGCGTGGTGCGACCGGACTTCACCACGATCACCGGCTTGCGCCGCGAGACCCGCCGCGAGATCCGGCTGAACTTGCGCGGGTTGCCGAGGGACTCGAGGTAGAGCAGGACGACCTCGGTGGACTCGTCCTCCTCCCAGTACTGCAGCAGGTCGTTGCCGGAGACGTCGGCGCGGTTGCCGGCGCTGACGAAGGTGGAGAGGCCGAGCCCGCGGCGCGAGACGTTCTCCAGGATGGCCACGCCCAGCGCCCCGGACTGGCAGAAGAACCCGGCCCGCCCGCGGGGCGGGATCACCGGCGAGAGCGAGGCGTTGAGCTGCAGGTCGGTGGCGGTGTTGATCACGCCCAGGCAGTTGGGCCCGATCAGCCGCAGGCCGTAGGTCCGGCACAGCCGCAGCACCCGCCGCTGCAGCGCCCGTCCCTCGCGGCCCGCCTCGGCGAACCCGGCCGAGACCACGACCACCCCGCGCACGCCCTTGTGGGCGCAGTCGAGGATCACGTCGGGCACGGCCTCGGCGGGCACGGCGATCACCGCGATCTCCACCTCGTCCGGGATGTCGGTGACCGAGGCGTACGCCGGCATGCCCGCCACGCTGCTCGCCGCCGGGTTGACGACGTAGACCCGTCCCTGGAAGTCGCCGAGCACGATGTTGCGCACCAGCATCCGGCCGACGGTGTCCTCGCGCCGGGAGGCGCCGATCACCGCGACGCTCCGGGCCCCGAGGAAGTGCTGCACCGAGGCGGTGTCGGCGCGGTGCTCCCGGGCGGTCATCACCCCGACCGAGGTCTCGGTGGCGTCGATGGCGAAGCGCATGGTGACCACGCCGTCCTCGAAGCCGCCCTTGACCTGGTAGCCCGCGTCACGGAAGACCTGCAGCATCCCGGTGTTGTCGGGCAGCACCTCGGCGACGAACTCCTCGATCTCCAGCTCGCGGCCGATCTGCGCCAGGTGCTCGAGCAGGAGCTGCCCCAGCCCGCGGTGGTGGTGGCGGTCCTGGACGAGGAAGGCCACCTCGGCGCGCGGCCGCTTCCCCTCGACGCGCTCGAACTGACCGACCGCGATCAGCTTCTCGGCGACCTCGGCGACCAGCGCGACCTTGTTGACGTGGTCGACGTCGACGAAGCGGCGCACCTCGCGCTCGGACAGCGTGGGCATCGCGGCGAAGAACCGGTAGTACTTCGACTGCGGGGACACCTCGGCGTAGAACTCCTGGATCCGCTCGGCGTCGTCCGCGCCGATCGGCCGCAGGTGCGCGGTGCCGCCGTCCCGCAGGACGACGTCGGCCTCCCAGTGAGCGGGGTAGGTCGGAGCCGTCGGGTTCAGCTGGTCCACGCGCCCCAATCTAGTCATCCTGGGCACACCCGAGGGCCTCCGGCGTGCCCCCTGCGAGCGGTGGCCGGCGGACAGGGAGAATGCGCCAATGGCCCGCCGCAGCACACGCACGACCCTGCCCCCCGATGACTTCGAGGAGCACATCGTCGACATCGACGTCGGCGACGAGATGCGGACCAGCTTCCTGGAGTACGCCTACTCGGTCATCTACTCCCGCGCGCTCCCCGACGCCCGCGACGGGCTGAAGCCGGTCCAGCGCCGGATCCTCTACACGATGGCGGACATGGGCCTGCGCCCCGACCGGGGTCACGTGAAGTCCGCCCGGGTCGTCGGCGAGGTCATGGGTCGCCTCCACCCGCACGGTGACGGCGCGATCTACGACGCCCTGGTCCGCATGGCACAGCCGTGGTCCATGCGTCTGCCGATGATCGACGGCCACGGCAACTTCGGTTCGCCGGACGACTCCCCAGCGGCCATGCGCTACTGCTTGACCGGCGACACCCACGTCCGGCTGGCCCATGGCGCATCCATGCGCATCGACAAGCTGGTCAACCTCCCCGCCGACTCCGAGGCGGATGCTGACTTCGAGGTGCTCGACAGGGACGGCAAGGCTGTTCGCGTCAGCAAGGTGTTCAACTCCGGCGTGCACCCGGTCAAGAGCCTGGTGACCAAGAGCGGCCACCGGCTGCGCGGCAGCCACAACCACCCGGTCCTGTGCCTCGTCCCAGTCGCCGGTGTGCCCATGTTCCAGTGGCTCCGCCTCGACGAGGTCACTCCCGGCACGGTCGTGTGCCTGGCCAGGAACGCGTGGACCACCGCCATCCCCAGTGCCCGCGAGATGATGCTCGGCACCTTGCTCGGCGGTTGGGTGTCGGAAGGCTTCGCCAGCGACCGGCGCGCAGGGTTCAACAACACGGACGAGGAGTACTTCGACAGCGTCCTCGACGCCTACGACGCCATCGTGGGCGGTCGTCGCTATGTCTCCTCTCGCCTGCTCAAGCGTTCCAGGCGCGCGATCCACGAGCTCGACATCCAGGACCTCACCCAGCTGAGACAGAGTCCCCTGGCTGAGCTCATCGGGCTCAAGGCCGCGGACAAGCTGGTCCCCGAAGCCGTCTGGCAAGGCGAGCCCGGGCTCAAGCGCGCCTTTCTCATGGCGCTCTTCGAGGGTGACGGCGGCGTCCACCAGGTGGGCGGCAACTCCATCACCGTGCAGTACGCCACGTACAGCGAGAACCTCGCGCACGGTCTCCAGGAGCTGCTGCTGGAGTTCGGGGTCCACAGCAACCTCACCCACTACGCGCGGGGCGAGTACCGCCTGGTGATCTCAGGTCTGCACAACCTCCACGCGTTCGCGGAGCGAGTCGGGTTCCTCACCGACAAGCGGCGTCGTCTGGCTGCCCTGCTGGCCGACCTTCCGCGCTACACGCATCGGCTGACCCGGGACTACGTGCCCTATGTCGCTGACTACGTGCGGAGCTCGCTCGGCCCGGGCCGCGGCACCGGGAAGTCGTGGTTGCTCCAGCACAACTTCGACCGCGTCGAGCGGTGGCAGGCCGACCGCAGCCTGCTCGTCACCAAGTTCAAGGACCCGGAGACGCTCGCCGTGGTCGTGCCGATCATGGACTCCGGCTACCGCTTCGTGGAGGTCGCGTCCGTCGAGGACCAGCCGCCGGAGCCGGTGTACTCCCTCCGCGTCGACAGCGAGGACCACTCCTTCCTGGCCGGCGGCTTCGTCAACCACAACACCGAGTGCCGGATGGCGCCCCCGGCGACGGCGATGACGGCGTCGATCGACGAGGACACGATCGACTTCAAGCCCAACTACGACAGCCGCGAGGAGGAGCCGACGGTGCTGCCGTCGGCGATCCCGAACCTGCTGGTCAACGGCGCCGCCGGGATCGCGGTCGGCATGGCCACCAACATGGCGCCGCACAACCTGGTCGAGGTCGTGCAGGCGCTGCGGCACCTGATCACCCATCCCAACGCCGACCTGGACGCGCTGATGCGGTTCGTCCCCGGTCCCGACCTGCCGACCGGCGGCAAGGTGATCGGCCTGGACGGCATCCGTGACGCCTACGAGACCGGGCGCGGCTCGTTCAAGATGCAGGCGACCACGCGCATCGAGAGCGTCACCCCGCGGCGCAAGGGCATCGTGGTCACCGAGCTGCCCTACGGCGTCGGCCCGGAGAAGGTGATCGAGAAGATCAAGCAGCTGGCCCAGACCAAGAAGCTGCAGGGCGTCGCCGACATCAAGGACCTCACCGACCGCGAGAACGGCCTGCGGCTGGTGATCGAGGTCAAGAACGGCTTCAACCCCGAGGCGATCCTGGCCCAGCTGCTCAAGCAGACCCCGATGGAGGACTCCTTCGGGATCAACAACGTCGCGCTGGTCGACGGCCAGCCGCGGACGCTGGGGCTCAAGCAGCTGCTCGAGGTCTTCCTGGACCACCGCTTCACCGTCGTGCGCCGGCGCTCGCAGTTCCGGCGCGACCGGGCCGCCGACCGGCTGCACCTGGTCGAGGGCCTGCTCGTCGCGATCCTCGACATCGACGAGGTCATCCAGCTGATCCGCACCAGTGAGAACTCGGGGGAGGCCAAGGGCCGCCTGATGACGGTCTTCGACCTCAGCGACCCCCAGGCGACGTACATCCTCGACATGCAGCTGCGCCGCCTGACCAAGTTCTCGCGGCTGGAGCTGGAGAACGAGAAGGGCGAGCTGGAGCGGACGATCGAGGGGCTCGACGCGATCCTCGCCGACGACGCCCAGCTGCGCCGGGTGGTCTCCGACGAGCTGGCCGACGTGGCCAAGGCCTACGGCACCCCGCGCCGCACGGTGCTGTTGGCCTCCGCCGGCCAGACCGCGGTCAGCGCGGTGCCGCTCGAGGTGCCCGACGACCCCTGCTTCGTGCACCTGTCCTCCGCCGGGCTGCTGGCCCGCACCAGCGACGTCGAGGCCCCTGGTCCGGTCGGCGACCGGGCCACGCACGACGTCGTCGTCTCCACGGTGCGTACGACGGCCAGGGGCCAGGTCGGCGCGCTCACCACGACCGGTCGGCTGCTGCGCCTCGACGTGCTCGACCTCCCGACCATCCCGCCGACCGCCGGCTCGCCGCACCTGCAGGGCGGGCAGCCGGTCGAGACGTTCCTCGCCCTCGAGGGGGCCGAGCGGGTGATCGCCCTGTGCGCGCTGCGCGAGGACGGTCCGGGCCTGGCCCTCGGCACCGCGCAGGGCGTGGTCAAGCGGGTCAACCCCGAGGTCCTGGGCCGCGACGCCTGGGAGGTGGTCCGGCTGGCCGACGGCGACGAGGTCGTCGGCGTCGTCGAGCTCGTCGACGGCGAGGAGGAGCTGGTCTTCGTCTCCAGCGACGCGCAGCTGCTGCACTTCCCCGCCTCCGGGGTGCGCCCGCAGGGCCGCAGCGGCGGCGGCATGGCCGGGATCCGGCTCTCCGCCGGCGCCAAGGTGGTGTTCTTCGGGGCGATCCGCCCCGAGGACGCGGTCGTGGTGACCGTCTCCGGGTCCTCCAGCGCCCTGCCCGGCACCGAGGCCGGCGCGGTCAAGGTGACCTCCTTCTCGGAGTACCCCGCCAAGGGCCGTGCCACCGGCGGCGTGCGCTGCCACCGGTTCCTCAAGGGCGAGGACGCCCTGCTGCTGGCGTGGGCCGGGCCCGACCCGATGGCGGCCGCCGCCTCCGGGCAGCCGGTCGACCTCCCGCCGGCCGACGGCCGCCGGGACGGCTCGGGCGTCCCCGGCAGCCAGCCCATCGCCGCCGTCGCCTCCCCACCCTGTGTCAGGGTGACCGCATGACCTCCCCCCGGTCCCGTTCCCGCCTCGTCCGGGCGCGGACGCGCCCTGGCGCGTCCGCGCCTGGACGCCGCACCCTCCTGGCGGCGGTGGCGCTGCTCGCCGCCTCGTCCCTCGCCGCGTGCGGCGGTGACGACTCGCAGCAGGGCGAGGACCCCACTCAGGTGCTCGCCCAGGCCAAGCAGCAGCTCGACGACACCCCCGGGGTCCGGCTGTCCCTGCGCACCGACACCCTCCCCGACGGTGTCGACGGCGTGCTCGACGCGACCGGCGTCGGCACCCACGCCCCGGCGTTCGAGGGCGAGATCAAGGTGCTGTTCAACGGGCTGAGCGCCAACGTGCCGATCGTCGCCGTCGACGGCGAGGTCTTCGCCAAGCTCCCGTTCGGGGGCCGCGGCTACGACCGGATCAACCCCGACGACTACGGCGCACCCGACCCTGCCCGCCTGCTCGACCCCGAGGCCGGCGTGGGCAACTGGCTCACCGCCGCCACGGGCGTCGAGAAGGGCGACCGCTCCCGCGAGGGCGACCAGGTGCTCACCGACTACACCGGCACCGTGCCCGGCAAGGACGTGGCCGCGGTCATCCCGAGCGCCAACGACGCGGCCGGCTTCCCCACGACGTTCTCGGTCGACGACGAGGGCCGGCTGGTGTCGGCGAGGATCAAGGGCCCCTTCTACACCGGCAAGGCCGAGGTGGCCTACACCCTCGAGCTCAGCGACTACGGCACCGACGAGAAGATCACGGCCCCGTGACGACGGGCGGGGCCGCGGGCGCGCGTCCCGGCCGGGGCGTCGACCGCACCCAGCGGGTCCTGCTCGGGCTCGCCGCCGTCGCGGTCATGTTCGCCGCGGCCGACACCTACGTCGTCGTCCTCGCGCTGCCCGACATGATGGGCTCCGCCGGGCTGTCGGCCGACCAGCTGCAGCGCGCGGCGCCGATCGTCTCGGGCTTCCTCCTCGGGTACGTCGCCGTGCTCCCGCTGATCGGCCGCGTCGCCGACCTGCGCGGGCGGGTCCCGGTGCTGGTGGGCTGCCTGCTGCTCTTCGCGGTCGGCTCCCTGGTGACCGCGGTGGCCTACGACCTGCCGTCCATGGTGACCGGCCGGGTGCTGCAGGGCGTCGGCGGCGGAGGCCTGCTGCCGGCGACCCTCGCACTGGTGGCCGACCTCTACCCGCCCCGGGAGCGTGGCGTCCCCCTGGGGATCGTCGGCGGCATCCAGGAGCTCGGCAACGTCCTCGGCCCGCTCTACGGCGCGGTGGTGCTGAGCTTCGGCGACTGGCGCGACATCTTCTGGATCAACCTGGCGGTGGCGCTGGTGCTCGCCGCGGTGGTCCGCGGCCGCAGCGCCGGCACCGCCGTCGAGGGCGGCACGGGCGGCGGAGGCCCGGACCCCGTCGGGCTCGGCCTGGCCCTGCTCGGCCTGGGCTGCCTGACGCTGGTGATGACCGAGCCGGACTGGCTGGCCTCCGAGGTGACCTGGGGCCTGGCGCTCGTGCCCCTCGCCGGCGACTCGCGCTGGCTGTCGCCGCTGGGCCTCGCGGCGATCGCGCTCGCCGCGGCCTTCGTGGCGCGCCTGCTCACCGCGCGCAGGCCCCTGGTCGACGTGGGCTCCTGGCGCGGCACCCTGCAGCAGGTCGACGTGTGGGGCTCCCTGCTGCTGGCCACCGCCCTCGGTGCGGTGATCCTCGCCTTCGCCACCTCCGACCCCCAGGTCCAGGTCTTCTCGCCCTCGGGCCCCTGGCTGCTGGCCCTCGGCGCCCTCGCCGGCGCCGCCTTCTGGTGGCGCAACCGGACGACCGAGCACCCCCTGGTCCCACCGGGGGCGATCAGCCGGGTGCCCGCGTGGGGCGCGATGGTGGTGAGCTTCTTCGTCGGCGCCGCCCTCATCGCGGCGCTGGTGAACATCCCGGTCTTCGCCCGGGTCACGGTCTACAACGACTCCCAGCTGCTCGCCGCCCTCGTGCTCGTGCGCTTCCTCGTGGGGCTGCCGCTGGGCGCCCTGGTCGGCGGCCTGCTCACCCACCGCTTCCCCGCGGGCCCGGTGACCGCGCTCGGCATGGCCGCGTCGGCCTACGGCTTCTGGGCGATGTCGCGCTGGTCCTTCGAGGCGCTGGACAGCCCGTGGGCGACCGTCCCGCTGGTGCTCTCGGGGTTCGGGGTCGGCCTGGCGATGGCCCCGACCAACGCCTCGCTGCTCGCCGCCACCACCGAGTCCGCCCACGGCGTCAGCAGCGCCCTGCTGGTCGTCTCGCGCAGCGTCGGCAAGCTCGTCGGCCTGAGCGTGCTCACCACGGTCGGGCTCCGGGCCTACTACGCCGACCAGGCCGACCTGCCCGCGCCGATGGACGTGTGCGGCGACGGGGTGAGCCGCTGCACGGCGTACTCCCGGCTGCTGCAGGACGCCGGGCTGGTGCAGCTGCACACCATCTTCCTCGGTGCCGCGGTGTGCTGCGTGGTCGCCGGCGTCGCCGCCCTGCTGGTCTTCCGCGGCGCCGACACCCGGCACGTCGACGCGCCCCTGTTCGAGGCGGCACCCGGATGAGCACCCGGTGCCGCGAGGCCGCCGGCCGTGCCAAGGTGTGCCCCATGCAGATCTCGGGGGTGTCCGCACGGACCGGTCGCCGGCTCGCCGGCGCCACGCTCGCACTCGTCGTCCCGCTCACGCTGTCGGCGTGCTTCGGGTCCGGTGCGGAGGAGAAGGACGACGGGGTGGGCGACGGCCCGCTCGCAGCCGCGCAGCGCAAGCTGCTCGAGACCAGCGGCGTCGACCTCACCCTGACCGCCGAGCGCCTCCCCCGTGGCGTCGACGGCGTCCGCCGGCTGACCGGCACGCTGACCGCCGCGCCGGCCTTCGAGGGCAAGGTCGGGGTGCGGGTCAACGACCTGACCGCGACGCTGCCGATGGTGGCGGTCGACGGGGCGGTCTACGCCCAGCTGCCCTACACCGAGTCCTACGCCGAGGTGGACCCGGCGGCCTACGGCTCGCCCGACCCCGCCGAGCTGCTCGACCCCGACCACGGGCTGGCCGGCTGGCTGGGCTCGACCCGGGGCGCGGAGAGGAGCGACGACGGCGCCGTCGTCACGGGCACCGTCCCGGGCCGGGTGGTCGCCGGGGCGATCCCCTCCGCCGCCGCCGACGGCACCTTCCGTGCCACGTGGAGCCTGGACGGCGACGGCCTGCTCGAGGACGCCACGATCACCGGACCGTTCTACGGCGAGGCAGAGGTCACCTACGCCCTCGACCTCGGCGAGTACGACCTGTCCCCCGACATCACCGATCCCACCGGCCCATGAGCCAGGCACCCACCGACCTGCGCTGCCGCGACGCCTCGCTGGAGGCCGGCGAGCCGACGGCCGGCACCGCCCCGCACGCGGTCGGCTGGCTGGCGCTGGAGCAGCCCGGGCCGTGGGGCGCCAAGGCGTGGACCGCCAGCCGGCTCGACCCCGCGCTCGGGGCCCGCGTCGAGGCGGCCTGCGCGACCACCTCGCACCCCGTCCGGCCCGTGCTGGTGCGCCGTCCCGAGGGCTCGTCGACCGACGAGCGCACGGTCCTGGTCGCCCACACCGCGCCCGGCGCCTCCTGGCTGCTCGGCGCCGAGGTCCCGGCGGACCGGCTGGCCGCGCTGCCCTGGGAGGCGCTCGCGGTCGCGGCCGCCGCGGGCGACGCCGACGTCGTACGCCGCGAGCTGCCGGGGTGCGTGCCCGTCCCGCCGCTGCTGCTGGTGTGCACCAACGGCAAGCGGGACCGGTGCTGCGCGATCGACGGCCGCCCGGTCGCGCTCGAGGTCGCCGCCGCCCACCCGGGCCGGTGCTGGGAGACCACCCACCTCGGTGGGCACCGGTTCGCACCCACGGCAGCGGTCCTCCCGACCGGCTCGGTCCACGGCCGCCTCTCGACCGCCACGGCCGCGGCGCTGCTCGAGGCGGCCGACCGCGGCGAGGTGCTGCTCGACGGCGCGCGCGGCCGCAGCACCTGGCCGCCGGCCGCCCAGGCCGCCGAGACCGCCGTACGCTCGCGGACCGGGGAGCGTGGCGCCGACGCCCTGCAGGTCGACGCCGAGGGCGAGGACCTGGTGACCGTCCGCCACCGCGACGGCCGCGCCTGGTCGGTCGAGGTGGGTCAGGAGGAGCAGCCGGACCTGCGTCCGGAGTCGTGCGGCAAGGCCGCGCTGCCGGTCCGGGCATGGACGGTGCGATCGGTCGCGGAGTCGCTCAGCCGGTGAGGTGCCGGACGGTGAAGTCGACCAGGTCCGGCACGAAGGTGCGCCAGTAGCGCGCCCGGTGGGCGCCCGGCCCGCCGTGGAAGTCCACGTCGACGCCCGCCCAGCGGAGGCGCTCGACCAGCTCGTCGTCGATCGGCCGGTAGGCGTCGCCCTCCCCCACGCTGACCTGGACCGGCACGCCGACCAGCCGCTCGGGGTGGCCGAGCACGTCGTCGCGCTCGGACGGCTCCTCGCGGTGGACCGCAGGGCTCAGCGTGGCCACGGACGTCACCGGCAGCAGGCCGAGCCCGGCCAGGCGCAGCACGCCGTAGCCGCCCATCGACCACCCGGCGAGGGCGGGCCGATCCGCCCGGAGGCCCCGTCCGGCCAGCCTCGGGACCAGCTCCTCGACCACCATCCGGCCGGCGTCGGCGCCGTCGGGCTCGGGTCGCCAGTAGCCCTCGCCGCCGTCGACCGTCGCGACGGCGAACGGTGCCGCCCCGCCGACGACGGCGGCGCTGAGGTAGTGGTCCAGCCCCAGGTCGGTGAACGCGGTGGTGTGGTCACCGCCGCGGCCGTGCAGCACGACCAGGACCGGCAGCCGGGCGTGGGTGGGCACCCCGTGCGGGTAGGCCACGGTCCAGCCCGTCGGCCTGCCCCGGCGCGCGGCGGACACGAACGAGCCCTGGACGAGCGTGCCGGCGGGTCCGTCCGGGAAGGGCGTGCCGGGCCCGTTGCGGCGAAGCGCCTCGTAGAGCCGGGTCCTGCCCGGCAGGCGGTCCTCCTCGACCAGCTCGCCCGCGAGGAGTCCGGCTGCGGCGAGCCCGGCCAGGCCGGCGCCCGCCCGCAGCACCCTTCGCCGGCTGGGGTGTGACGATCCCCCCACGTCCATGTCTCGAAGGATAGGTGCCGGGATCGATAGCCTCCCGCCATGAGCGACGCGACCGGAGCCTTCGACGACCTGCTGTCCGCCAACCGCAGCTATGCCGAGACCTTCGACCTGCAAGGGTTCGACGGCGTCGCCCATGCCGGGGTGGCGATCGTGACCTGCATGGACTCCCGCATCGACCCGCTGCGGATGCTGGGGCTCAAGGCCGGTGACGCCAAGATCCTGCGCAACCCGGGTGGCCGGGTCACCGACGCGGCGCTGGAGGCCCTCGTGCTTGCCTCCCACCTGCTCAACGTGGACCGCATCCTCGTGGTGCCGCACACCCGCTGCGCGGTGGCCTCCAACGACGAGGGCGAGCTGCGCCGCCGCGTCGAGGAGTCGGCCGGGGTCGACGCGACCTGGCAGCGCTTCCACGTGATCGAGGACCAGCTGGCCACCCTCGCCGAGGACGTCCACCGGGTGACCTCGCACCCGCTGGTCCGCGACTCGGTCAGGGTCGGCGGCTTCCTCTACGACGTCGACACCGGTCGGCTCGCCCAGCACGTCTGACGCGCTCCGGACGGAGTTGGTCAGTTGGCCTAGACCGGACGTCGGAAAATTCCCGAATGTGTCCGATTCGGGCGTTTCGTCCGCTCTCCTGGTGAGGAGTCGGTGGCGAGCAGGGGTGCTCCCGCCGTGACCACCGGGAGAGATCATGACGATGCGCCGCAGCCGCAGGGCCGCCCTCGTGGCCGCCACGACGGGCCTGACGTCGTTGGCCCTCGTCGGGGTCCACACCCCCGCCGAGGCCGCCGACACGGTCACCACCTTCACCATCACCGCCGCCGGCGGCCTGTCCATCAGTGCGCCCGCGAGCGCCGACCTGGGCTCGGTGGGCTCCGGCACCACCACGGTCAGCGGCAACCTGGGCGCGGTCACCGTCACCGACGAGCGCGGCCTCATCCTCGGCAACTGGACGGCCACCGCCTCCAGCACCGACTTCGCCCACGACAGCAACGCGACCTACGACATCGCCAAGGCCGGCGCGGTCTACGCCTCCGGGGCGGTCTCGGGCGACGGCGGCGCCGCGGTCGGCGCGGGCGGCTCCCTGGCCGCTCCCGTCGTCGCCGCCACCCGCCTGGGCGCCGGCAACAACACGGTGAGCTGGGACCCCACGGTCACCGTCACGCTGTCGCCGACCGCGGTGGTCGGCACCTACACCGCGACAATCACCCACTCGGTGAGCTGACCGCCCTACCGTGGTGGGCGTGAACGCACGCCGCCTGCTGGTCGCCGGCGCGCTCGCGCTCGGCCTCGTGCCCGCGCTCGGCGCCCCGGCCCCGGCGGCCCCGGCGCAGGACCGGGCCGGGGTCCGCGCCGCCGCGGACGGCTCGATCGAGATCCAGCTGCTCGAGGCCCCCGAGTCGCGCCGCGGCGACCCCCGCGCCCTGGCCTACGTCGTCGACCACCTGCACCCGGGCGACACGATCGAGCGCCGCTTCGCCGTCACCAACCACACCGACACCCGCCAGCGCGTCCAGCTCTACGCCGGCCCGGCCGAGATCCGCGACGGCCAGTTCGTGGGCGGGGACCCCGGGACGGCCAACGAGCTGACCTCGTGGATCTCCACGAGCCTGCCCTTCGCGGGCCTGGCCCCCGGGGAGTCCACCGAGCAGACCCTGCGGATCGAGGTGCCACCCGACGCCTCGCGCGGTGAGCGGTACGCCGTCCTGTGGGCCTCGGTGCGCTCCCACGACGCGGGCGACGTCCAGATGGTCAACCGCGTCGGGATCCGGATCTACCTCGACGTCGGTCGCGGAGGCGAGCCGCCCTCGGACTTCACCATCGACGCCATCACCCCCGGGCGCGACGACACGGGCCGCCCGACCCTCACCGCCGCGGTCACCAACACCGGCGAGCGGGCGTTGGACGTGCGCGGCCAGGCCCGGCTGCGCCGCGGTCCCGGCGGTCTCAACGCAGGACCGTTCGACGTGGCCGGCGGGGCCACCCTCGCCCCCGGTGACCACGGCAGCGTCGGTCTCGTGCTGGACCGGAGCCTGCCCGCCGGTCCGTGGCGGGCCAAGTTCGTGCTGCGCAGCGGCCAGGTCGTCCACCGGTCGTCGGCGACGGTGACCTTCCCCGAGTCGGGCAGCGGCACCGCCGTGGCACCCGAGCGCGACGACCGGCAGGCGGAGTCCTCGGGGCCGGGTCAGCGGTGGTGGACCGACCCCTGGGTCCTCGCCGGCGCCGCAGCCGCGCTCGGCGCCCTGCTGCTGCTCCTGCTGCTGCTCCGCCGCCGGCGCCGCGAGCGCCCGGCGACCCCGGTGGCGCCCCCGGCCACCGGTCTGGGGTCGTGAGGACCGCACCGGGCTGCGCGGCGGCGCTCGCCACCCTGCTCCTGCTCGCCGCCGCAGCCCCGGCGCAGGCGCTCTCGATCAGCGCCCCCGGCTCGACGAACCTCGGCTCCGTCGCCGCGGGCCAGACGCTGTCCGCCAAGCTCGGGCCGGTCACCGTGACCTCCGACGTGGCGCTCCTGACGGGATGGAGCGCCACCGTGACGTTGTCGGGGCAGCTCACCGTGGACCAGTCCGGCCAGACCGCCACGTTCCCCGCCTCGCGCGTGAAGTACTGGTCGGGCCTGGCCACCGGCAGCAGCGGGATCGGCGTCTGCACCCCCGGCCAGGCCACCTCGCTGGGGGCGGTGACGCTGAGCAGCCCGCGCACGGCGTACTCCTGCGGCCAGATCCTCGCGCTCGCCTCGTCGCTGACCTGGAACCCGACCCTGGTGATCACCACGCAGAGCGGCGACTACGCCGGTGCCTACTCCGGCACGATCACCCACTCGGTGTCCTGAGCCGCGTCCGGGCGCCCGGGCGGCTCAGACGTCGATCAGGTCGGCGTCGATCTCGTAGGCGCCCTGGACGATGAACTCGCGTCGCGGTGCCACCTCGGAGCCCATCAGCAGCTCGAAGACCTCGGCCGCGACCGCCGCGTCGTCGGCGGTGATCCGCCGCAGCGTGCGGTGGCGCGGGTCCATGGTGGTCTCCGCGAGCTGGTCGGCGTCCATCTCGCCCAGGCCCTTGTAGCGCTGCACCGGGTCCTTCCAGCGCAGGCCCTTCTTGGAGAGCTCGGCGAGCTTGCGCTGCAGCTCGACGTCGGAGTAGGTGTAGACGTACTTCTCCATGCCCTTCTTGGCGTTGGTCAGCTCCACCCGGTGCAGCGGCGGCACGGCGGTGTAGACCCGGCCCGCCGCGATCAGCTCGGGCATGTACTTGAAGAACAGCGTGGCGAGCAGGCAGCGGATGTGGGCTCCGTCGGAGTCGGCGTCGGCCATGAAGATGATCCGGCCGTAGCGCGCGGCCTCGAGGTCGAAGTTGCGTCCCGACCCGGCCCCGACGACCTGGATGATCGAGGCGCACTCGGCGTTCTTGAGCATGTCGCCCATCGAGGCCTTCTGGACGTTGAGGATCTTGCCGCGGATCGGCAGGAGCGCCTGGTACTCCGAGTCGCGCGCGAGCTTGGCGGTGCCGAGCGCCGAGTCGCCCTCGACGATGAACAGCTCGGTCCGCTCGTTGTCGCCGGAGCGGCAGTCGGCCAGCTTGGCCGGCAGCGCCGAGGACTCCAGGGCGTTCTTGCGCCGCTGGTTGTCGCGCTGCGTGCGAGCCGCGATGCGGGTCCGCGAGGCGTTGGCCACCTTGTCCAGCACCAGCTTGGCCTGCGCCTTGTCGGCACGCTTGCTCGAGGTGAGGAAGCCCTTCAGCTCGGCGGCGACGACCTTGCGCACGATGGAGCGCGCCGCCGGGGTGCCGAGCACCTCCTTGGTCTGGCCCTCGAACTGCGGCTCGGCCAGCCGGACGGTCACCACCGCGGTCAGCCCCTCGAGCACGTCGTCCTTGATCACGTCGGGCTCGGCGACCTTGAGCGTCTTGGAGTCGCGCAGTGCCTCGTTGAGGGTCTTGGTCACCGCCGTCTCGAAGCCGCCGACGTGGGTGCCACCCTTGGGCGTGGCGATCACGTTGACGTAGGAGCGCACCTCGCTGTCGTAGCCGTTGGTCCACCGCAGCGCCACGTCGACGGCCAGCTCGCGCTCGACGTCCTGGGGGCTCATGTGGCCCTGCTCGTCGAGCAGGGGCACGGTCTCGGTGAACCGGTCGCTGCCGGTCAGGCGCAGCACCTCGGTGACCGGCTCGCCCGTCGAGAGGAACTCGCAGTACTCCGTGATGCCGCCGTCGTGCTTGAACGCCTCCTCCACGGGCTCGGCGCCGCGCAGGTCGCGCAGCACGATCTCGAGGCCGGGGACGATGAAGGTGGTCTGGCGGGCCCGGGTGACCAGGTCCTCCATCACGAACGTCGCGTCCCGGGTGAAGATCTGCTTGTCGGGCCAGAACCGCACCCGTGTGCCGCTCACGGTCTTGGCGACGCGCTTGCCCTTGACCAGCCCGGACGCGGGGGTGAAGCCCGCCTTGGGACCCTCGGCGTCGAACCTGCCGGGCACGCCCCGCTGGAAGCTGATGTGCTGGGTCGCCGGTGACCGGTCCACCTCGGCGTCGAGCCGCACCGACAAGGCGTTGACCACCGAGGCACCGACGCCGTGCAGGCCGCCGGTGGCGACGTAGGACCCGCCGCCGAACTTGCCGCCGGCGTGGAGCTTGGTGAAGACCACCTCGAGCCCGGAGAGCCCGGTCTTGGGCTCCTTGTCGACCGGGATGCCACGGCCGTTGTCGGCGACCTCGGCCGACCCGTCGGCGTGCAGGGTGACCACGATCCGGTCGCAGTGGCCGCCCAGGGCCTCGTCGACGGCGTTGTCGATGATCTCCCACAGGCAGTGCATGAGCCCGCGCGTGTCGGTGGACCCGATGTACATGCCGGGCCGCTTGCGCACCGCCTCCAGTCCCTCGAGGACGAGCAGGTGGTGGGCGTTGTAGGTGTTGTCGATGGCCGCCTCCCTGGTTCGCTGCCGAATCTATGCGAGAACCGGCTGGCGTGAACGCAGCGCCACGGGGGTACAACCACTGCACCAGAACCGAATTCCACAGGTCGAACGGATTTGCGCCGATGTTCTTGGTGGGACCTGCACACTGGTCCCACGTGCGGGCAGTCCGCACGACTGGGAGACACGAACCGAGGGTGGGACGGATCACAAGCCGTCACACCCGTCGTCCCGGAGCCACCGGGAAGTTTGTGGGCCGTGTGATCGTTGCCGAGGAGTGTCGGGCTCGACCGGGGAGACCATCCCGGGCCGGTCCCGACGAGACGACAGGAAGGATGGCCCCACATCATGACCACCGCCGTTGCACCCACTCCCCTGACCGCGTCCGACCGCTGCGACCGGTGCGGCGCTCAGGCGTACGTCCGCGTCCACCTCTCCAGCGGTGGTGAGCTGCTCTTCTGCGCCCACCACGGCCGTGAGCACAGCGACAAGATCAAGGCCATCGCCGTCAACGTGCACGACGAGACCGGCAAGCTCCTCGACAAGCCCGCCGTGGCGGCCGAGGACTGAGCCCCAGCACCACCCGCTTCCGAGGGGCCCCGGCACACGCCGGGGCCCCTCGTCCGTCCTCCGCGCGCCCTTGAGAGGCTCCTGTCGTGGACCCACGTGACACCGCCGACCTCGTCGCCGGTCTGGTCATCCTGGTCGGCCTGGTCGGGATGGTCGTGCCCGTGCTGCCCGGCACCTCGCTGGTCGCGGTCGCCCTGCTCGGCTGGGCGGCGTACGTCGCAGAACCGCTCGGCTGGGCGCTGGCCGGCGCCGGCCTGCTGGTCCTGGTCGCCGGTGCCGGGGTGAAGTACGTCCTCGCCGGGCGCCACCTGCGCGGTCACGGCGTGCCGACCTCGACCCTGGTGGTGGGTGGGCTGCTCGGCATCGTCGGCTTCTTCGTGGTCCCCGTGATCGGCCTGCCCCTCGGGTTCGTGCTCGGCGTCTACCTCTCCGAGCTCCGCCGGGTCGGGTCCCAGCGGGCGTGGCCGGCCACGGTCGCCGCGCTCAAGGCGGTGGGCATCGCGCTGCTGGTCGAGCTGGCCGCCGGCTTCGCGGCCGCGGCGCTGTGGCTCGCCGGCGCGGTGACCACGTGACCACGATCCTGCTGGCTCTCGCCTCCGCCGCGGCGTACGGCTCCTCGGACTTCGTCGGCGGCTGGGTCAGCCGCCGCACACCCGCCTGGGGCGTCGCCTTCGTCGTGCAGCTGACCAGCGCGCTGGCCGTGCTGGTCGTCGCCGTGTTCGTCCCGCGCCAGCCGACCACCCACGACCTGCTGTGGGGACTCCTGGGCGGGGTCGGCTCGGGGGTGGGCATCTCGTTCCTCTTCCGCGGGTTCGCGGCGGGGCGGATGAGCGTGGTGGCGCCGCTGTCGGCGGTCGGTGCTGCGGTCATCCCCGTCGCCGTGGGCCTGCTCACCGGTGAGCGGCCGGGCCTGCTGGTGCTCGCCGGCGTCGCGGTGGCGCTGCCGGGGATCTGGCTGGTCTCGACCGGCGAGACCGCGCCCGGGGAGCCCTCGCCCGACGCGCCGCGGTCCGCCTCCGACTCCGGCGTCCTCGACGGCGCCCTGGCCGGGGTCGGGTTCGCCGGCACCTTCATCGGGCTCGGACAGCTCGGCGACGACCCGGGGCTGTGGCCGCTGGTGGCCTCCCAGGCGATGAGCGCGGTCACCGTCGCCGTCCTGGCCACCGGGATGGGCGCCGCCCTGTTCCCGGTCGCCCGGGCGGCGTGGCGCGCCTGGCCCGGGGGGCCCCTGGGCTCCCTGGCACTGGTGCTCTACCGGGCGGCCACCGCGGCCGGGCTGCTGACCGTGGCGGTGGTCCTGACCTCGCTCTACCCCGCGATGACGATCCTGCTCGCGGTCCTGGTGCTCAAGGAGCGAATCAGCCGCGTGCAGGGACTGGGCCTGGCGCTGTGCGGCGTCTGCGTGGCGCTGGTCGCGGTCGGCTGACCTCACCGGTCCGGGCCGGCATCCCCCGTACGGGTAGACGGACGGGTCGGACCTGTCGGACTCGCCCCCTTCGCGGCTACCATGACCGCCGGGAGATTCACAGGCCGCTCGGACGCGAGCGACCGGTCAGGGGTACTCGTGGGTGGGACGTCGACGCTGGGGGCACGGCTGCGCGCCGCCCTCCCGACCGGATCCACCCTCCCCGACCAGACCTGGCAGGCCCGCCACCGCGCGATCAGCATCCTGCTGTGGCTCCACGTCGTGGCCCTGCCGTTCATCGGCCTGTGGCAGGACCGGGGCTTCTGGCACTCGCTCACCGAGGCCGTGCCCGTCGCCGGCCTGGCCCTGGCCGCCACGGTCTCCGATGCTCCCCGCGTGGTGCGCGCCAGCCTCACCACCCTGGGGCTGGTGCTGAGCTCGGCGATCCTCGTGCACCTGTTCGACGGCCTGATCGAGCTGCACTTCCACTTCTTCGTGGTCGTCGCGGTCGTCTCGCTCTACCAGATGTGGACGCCCTACCTGCTGGGCGTCAGCTTCGTCCTGGTCCACCACGCCACGATGGGCCTGCTGGCGCCGCGTCAGGTGTTCAACCACCCCCTGGCGATCGAGCACCCGGTGCTCTTCGCGATGATCCACGGCGGCTTCGTGCTCGCCGAGAGCATCGCCTGCCTGGCCTACTGGCGGGCCAACGAGCGCACGCTCGAGGCCGAGCGCGCCGCGCGGGAGAGCGCCGAGGAGACCAACGCCGCCCTGGTCACCGCCCACGGTGAGATCTCGGACCTCGTCGCGATGCTCTCCCACGACCTGCGCAGCCCGCTGACCTCGATCAACGGGTTCACCTCGATCCTGCGCGGGGCCGAGTCGCTGCCGCCCGAGCGGACCGCGGACCTGCTGCGGCGCATCGCCGAGGCCGGGCGTCACCTCGAGCTCATGCTCGACGACGCGCTGAGCGCCACCGCGCTGGAGGCCAACGGCATCTCCCCCGAGCCGCAGCCCGTGCGCCTGGACCAGGCGGTCTCGGACGTCCTGGAGCTCATGCCGGTGCCGTTGCCCGGTGTCGACCGCTCCCGGCTCGAGCCCGTGCTGGCGCTGGTCGACCCCGGCCACCTGGCCCAGATCCTGACCAACCTGATCACCAACGCGCAGAAGTACGGCGCCGCGCCCTACGTCTTCTCCACCTGGACCGACGGGGCACGGGCCGGTTTCACCGTGACCGACCACGGCACCGGTGTGCCGGTCGAGTTCGAGGGCCGGCTCTTCGAGCGCTTCGCCCGCGCCGACCGCCACCGCGCCGGTGGCATCAGGGGAACGGGGCTGGGCCTCTACATCGCCCACCGCCTGGCCGGCGCCAACGGCGGGGTCCTGTCCCACCGCCGGGGCAGCTCGGGGGGCGCGGAGTTCGACCTCGCGCTGCCGCTGGTCGCGCTCCCCTCCGCGCGCACTCGGCCCCAGGCCGGACGTCAGCCGGCCGAGCAGACCGGCTGAGGCTGCCTCGGCCACCTGCCGGGGGACGCGTGGCCCCCGCCCGGGTCAGTCGAGGTAGTCCCGCAGGACCTGCGAGCGGCTCGGGTGACGCAGCTTGGACATCGTCTTGGACTCGATCTGGCGGATCCGCTCACGGGTCACGCCGTAGACCTTGCCGATCTCGTCGAGGGTCTTGGGCTGGCCGTCGGTGAGGCCGAAGCGCATCGAGACCACACCGGCCTCGCGCTCGGACAGGGTGTCGAGCACCGCGTGCAGCTGCTCCTGCAGCAGCGTGAACGAGACCGCGTCGGCCGGGACGATGGCCTCGGAGTCCTCGATCAGGTCGCCGAACTCGGAGTCGCCGTCCTCGCCGAGGGGGGTGTGCAGCGAGATCGGCTCGCGGCCGTACTTCTGGACCTCGACGACCTTCTCGGGGGTCATGTCGAGCTCCTTGGCGAGCTCCTCGGGCGTGGGCTCACGACCGAGGTCCTGCAGCATCTGGCGCTGGACGCGGGCGAGCTTGTTGATCACCTCGACCATGTGGACCGGGATGCGGATCGTGCGGGCCTGGTCAGCCATCGCGCGGGTGATCGCCTGCCGGATCCACCAGGTGGCGTAGGTGGAGAACTTGTAGCCCTTGGTGTAGTCGAACTTCTCGACCGCGCGGATCAGGCCGAGGTTGCCCTCCTGGATCAGGTCGAGGAAGAGCATGCCGCGACCGGTGTAGCGCTTGGCCAGGGAGACCACCAGACGCAGGTTGGCCTCGAGCAGGTGGTTCTTGGCGCGGCGCCCGTCCTCGGCGATCCACTCGAGCTCCTCGAGGACCTTGGCCGAGATCTTGCCGCCCTTGGCGAGCTTCTCCTCGGCGAACAGGCCGGCCTCGATGCGCTTGGCCAGCTCGACCTCCTGGACCGCGTTGAGGAGGGAGACCTTGCCGATCTGCTTGAGGTAGTCCTTGACCGGGTCGGCGGTCGCCCCGGCGACCATCACCTGCTGCTCGGGCTCGTCGGTGTCATCGGTGTTGTCGATGACGAACCCCTTCTGCTCGTCCTCCTTGAGCGTGGGGTCGGACGCGACGTCCTTCTCGAACTCCTCGTCGGGGATGTCAGGCAGGACCTTCTTGCCGTCGGGGCCGACCACGGGCGCGTCGGCGGGGGCCTGCGCGGACTTCGCGGCGGCGGCCCTCTTGGCCGGGGCCTTCTTGGCGGCGGCCTTCTTGGCCGGGGCCTTGGCGGGAGTGGCCTCCGCCTCGGCGGCGTCGTCGTCGGACGCCGCGGCCTTCTTGGCGGTCTTCTTGGTGGTCGAGGCCGTCACCTTGCGGGCCGTCGAGGTCGCGGCCGCGACCCGCTTGCGCGGGGCGGTGTCGGAGGCGCCCACGGCGACCGAGATGCCCTCGGCGCTCAGCAGGGTGATCAGGGCCCGGAGCTGCTGGGGCTGGAGTCCGGCGGTCTCGGAGGTCTGCCGGACGGCCTCGGCCGAGACCTCCCCCACCGCCTTGCCGAGAGTGACCAGAGCAACGATGTCGGGGTGGGCCAGGGCCTCAGCAGAGTCCTTGCGCGGCATACGCGACGACACGAACTACCTCTCGTCCAGGTGTGCGATGAGCGCGGCAAAGTCCGATGGTGTCAAGCGCCGCAACGTCCATTGTGGCACGCTCTCAGGCGATTCCAAGGATCGGGTGAGGTCCTGGTCGGGCACCGGGACGACCAGGCGCCGGCGCTCGTCACGCCGACGCCTTGGCCGCGGCCTTCATCTGCTTCTTGAACGCCCGCACCCGGTCCAGGGAGGCGCCGTCCACCACGTCGGCCACCGAGCGGTAGGACCCCGGTTCGCCGTAGGCACCGGCGGCCGCCTCCCAGCCCTCGGGGCGCACGTCGAGCTGCTTGGCGAGCAGCGCGGTGAAGATCTGCGCCTTCTGCTTGCCGAACCCCGGCAGGGCCGTCAGCCGCCGCACCAGCTCCTGGCCCGTGGCGGCCTCCTGCCACAGCCGCGCGGCGTCGCCGTCGTACTCCTCGAGGACCTGACGGGCCAGCGTCTGGACGCGCTCGGCCATCGAGCCAGGGAAGCGGTGGATGGCCGGGGGCACCGCGCACAGCGCCTTGAACGCCTCGGGGTCGGCCGCAGCGACGTCCGCCGGCTCGAGGGAGCCGAGGCGCTGGAGGATCTTCGCCGGCCCGGCGAACGCGCGCTCCATGGGGAACTGCTGGTCGAGCATCATCCCGACCAGCAGCGCGAAGGGACTCTCGGAGAGGACGCGGTCGGCGGTGGGGTCCTGGGCGATCTGGAGCGTGGCCATGGGCCCATCCTGCCGCCCGGCGGGGAGGGTCAGAAGGTCGGGAAGACGACCAGCAGCAGCGCGACCGCCTCCATCGTCACCGCGGCGCCCAGGGCGAGCAGGGCCAGCTGCCCGGGGAGCGCGGGGACGCGCCCGCGCCACAGGCCCCAGCCGATGCCCGCCGCGGCGGCGGCGTGGAGCACCAGCGGGAGCACCAGCTGCACGCCTGTCGACGTCGGCTCGACCGCCGAGCGCGGCAGCATCCACCACAGCGACCACGCGACGACGAGGGCCACGGCACCCCAGGCGAACCACGCGCCGGCAGCGCGGTCGTGCGCCCGGGGCTCGCGGTGCAGGGTCATGTCGCCAAGGTAAAGGCCTGCCGCGCGCGCCGTCCTCGGCCGTTCGGGCGACATGGGCCGCCGGCCGGACGCGCCGTCCCGCGACACGGCCAGACCCGGGCGCCGCGCCGGGACGGGGCTCACACCGAGGTGAGCAGGTCGTTGTCCTCGACCGCTGCGAGGGACAGCGTCTTGTAGCCGGCCTCGTCGAAGAGCACCACCACCTTGTCCTCCCCCTCGTAGCGCACGACGAGCCCCTGCCCCCACGCCTCGTGGCCGACCCGCGAGCCCACCTCGAACGGCTGCGCCGCCGGAGCGGAGTCGTCGGTGCTCTCGCTGAGGCAGTTGTCGCAGTTCGGGCACGGCGGGTCGAACCGGTCACCGAAGTAGGTGAGGAGGAAGGCCCGCCGGCAGTCGCCGGTCTCGGCGTAGGCGCGCATCATCGCCACCCGCGACTCCACCAGGCTGCGCCGCGACTCCTCCGCCTCGATCGCGGCCTGGGCCGCCTCCTCCACCCCCGGCGCGTCCTCGCGGGCGACGACCTCGCCGCCAGCGAGGACGTCCACCGCCTGCACGGTCTCCAGCCGCCCCACCGCGCTCATCAGCTTCGTCCGGGGCAGGCCGGTCCGCTCCTGGAGGTCGCCGACCGCGACCGGCCCGTCGTGGCCGAGGACGGCCGCGGCCACGCCGCTCACCTGGTCGAGGTCGACCTGCCCGGTGCCGGCGAGGAAGCGCCGCAGCCCCACGTCCTGGGGCCGGTGGAACAGCACCGCCTCGGCCGGCTCGCCGTCGCGTCCCGCACGACCGATCTCCTGGTAGTAGGAGTCGACCGAGTCGCTGACGGCGTGGTGGTAGACGAAGCGCACGTCCGGCTTGTCGATGCCCATCCCGAACGCCACCGTGGCCACGACGACGTCGGTCTCCCCGGACATGAAGGACTCCTGCGTCCGGTCGCGCTCGGCGGCCTTGAGCCCGGCGTGGTACGCCGCGGCGCGGACCCCGCGCTCGCGCAGGACCTCGGCGACCTCACCGGCCAGGCGGCGCGTGGCGACGTAGACGATCCCGGGCCCGCCGTGCCGCTCGACGCGGTCCACCAGCGCCTCGGTCTTGGCGTCCTCGTCGGGGAACAGGCCGACGCCGAGGAAGAGGTTGGGCCGGTCGAACCCGCGGACCACCATCGCCGGGTCGCGCATCCGCAGCCGCTCGACGATCTCGCTGCGCACCGGCGGCGCCGCGGTCGCGGTCAGCGCCAGCACGGTGGGCCTCCCGATGTCCTCGGCCACCGCGCCGAGCCGGAGGTAGTCGTGGCGGAAGTCGTGCCCCCAGGCGCTGATGCAGTGGGCCTCGTCGACCACGAGGAGCGCGGGACGCGCCGCCCGCAGCTGCTCCCGGGTCTCGTCCCGGCCGAGCTGCTCGGGCGCCAGGAAGAGGAACTCCAGGTCACCGCTGCGCAGGTCCTCCAGCGTCCGCTCGCGCTGGCCCTCCGACAGCGTCGAGTTGGCGTGCGCGGCCACCGCGCCGCGCTCCTGGAGGTCGGCGACCTGGTCGCGCTGGAGGGAGATGAGCGGCGAGACGACGACGGTCGGGCCGTCGACGAGCCGGGCGGCGATCTGGTAGACCGCCGACTTGCCCGCCCCCGTCGGCATCACCACCACGGCGTCGCGCCCCTCGAGCACCGCCTCGACGGCCTCGCGCTGCCCGTCGCGCAGGTCGGCGTGGCCCAGGACGGCGCGGGCCGCGGCGTCGATCCGGTCGCTCATCGGGGGTTCCTCGGGGCTCGTCGGGCAGGACGAGGCCGTCGTACCCGGGCCGCACCTCGGCAAGCCGCCCCCAGGGGTGGGGTCCGCGGGGCGACTCAGCCCAGGCGCATCTCGATCGGCGAGCCGAGCTGGACCGTGCGCGAGACGGTGCACAGCCGGTCGTGGCTCATCGTGACCGCGCGCGGCAGCATCTCCCGTGCCCGGTCGCCCGCCTCGCCCTCGGGGAACCGGACGGTGAAGGTCACCTCCAGGCCCTCCATGTGGTTGCCCCCCGCGTCCTTGGCCTTGTCGCCGGACGCCTCGACCTCGAAGGCGGTCGGCTCGGCACGCCGGCTGGTGACCGCGTCGACGTCGACCGCGCTGCACCCGGCGATGGCGGTCAGCAGCAGCTCCACCGGGGTGAAGTCGGAGGTCGCGCCCCCGCCGATCCGGATGGTGCCCCCGCGCACGTTGCGCACCTCGTACTCCCCCGGCGCCACCCGGGTCATCGACACCGAGCGGTGTCCCAGCCCCGTCCCCCCGGTCGGCTCCACCTCGGTCATCGCCACTCCTCCTCCTGGCCGGTCGGGCCCGCCCGCACTCCTGCCGACAGCTCCGTGATCAGTGCTCCTGCGTGTCGCAGGGCGGCGCGCCGGCGGGAGCCGCATCCTGTCACGCGAGGAGACCCGTTCAGGGCCCTGTCCGCACCGATCGGCTGATGCGCCACCCCGACACCCCGTGTCACCGTTGCGCGCCGTGTTCTCGAGGGAAGGCACACACCCCCCCATGCACCCCACCGTCGTACGTCGCACCGGCGGCCTCCGCGCCGTCCGCGTCGTCACCGCCCTGGTCGCGCTCCTGCTGGTGGCCGCGACGACCGGCCCCGCCCAGGCCGAGCGCTACATCCACCGCGAGCCCGCGCACGACGTGCGCAAGGTCTCGATGATGACCATGGACGACAACGGCTTCGTCCGGGCCCCGCACCGCACCCAGGGTGACTACGTCAAGGTCAAGATCTGGCACCAGGTCAGGGCCGTGCGCGTCGTCGGCAAGTTCCGCCGGCTCGACCGGATCGGCAACGGCGTCATGCAGGTCGTCTCGATCAGGACCCCCGACGGCGCGGAGCGCTCCTTCACCGTCGTCGCCGGCCGTGGGTTCTGGAAGGGCGTCGACGACGACCAGCCGGGCACGAACTGCGTCATCGGCCACCACGTCAACTACGCGCGCGACCGGTTCTCGATGCGCATCTCCCGCAAGTGCCTGTCCCAGCCGCGGTGGGTGCGGGTCGGGGTCGGCTTCATCAGCATCGGCGACCGCGCGCTCTTCGCCGACGACGCGCAGCTGCGCAAGGTCCGCGACGAGCTGACCTACTCCCCCCGCCTGAAGCACGCCTGAGCCTGCTGCCCAGACGACTCCCGGTCCGACTCCCAGCGGGCCGGGAGTCGTCGCGTCCGGGGTCTGTGGAGGGACGGGCGTGCCCGTCGGCGCGTCGGGAGAGACTCGCCCGGTGACCGAGCCCACCGACCAGCCGGACCCCGCAGGGGTGCCGCGGGACCTCGCCGCCGCCCTGCGGTCGGAGGTCGGCCTGCTCCGGGCCGCGGAGCGGCGCCGGGTCTTCGCGCCCAGGCTCGCCCTCGGTCGGCCGGGCCACCGCGGGCCCGCGACCGTGGTCGGCGGTCCGGTCGCACCGTGGCAGGGGGCCCCCTGGCCGCCGCCCTCCTGGGTCGACGCCGGCGTCCGCTTCGACGTGGCCGAGCGGCTGGTCGGCAGCGCCGGGACCGCCCGTGACGAGCCCGCGCACACGTGGTTCCTGCGCCCGGGCCAGCCGACCGTGCACGACGAGGACCTGGCCTGGTTGGCGGCGGTGCGGCACGCCTGCGCGAGCCACGGCGTGGTGCCCGCGGGCTTCTGGGTGGTCACGCGCTACGGCTGGCTCGACCCCGCGACCGGGGAGTCCCGCACCTGGAAGCGGCTGCGGGTCGACCGGTCGGGCTAGCCACCCCGGTCAGGACCAGGTGTGGACCGGGTGGTTGCTGTGCATGCGGGGCCGGTAGTCGGCCAGCACGCGCCGCAGCACCTCCTCGCGGTCGCCCTCGCCGGAGCGGCGGTGCACCTGGTCGACGAACCACGAGGCGGCGTTCTGCCCGGTCAGGCAGCGCTGCTCGATGATGTCGAGCAGCTGCCCGGACTCCTCGCCGTCGACGCCCCAGGCCTCCAGCCCCTGGGCGGCCAGCGGCAGCAGCCGGCGTACGACGAGCTCGGTGGCGCTGACCTGCCCCGCGCCGGGCCAGTAGACCTGGGCGTCGATGCCGGCGATCGCCGCGGAGTGGAAGTTCTCCTCCGCCGCGGTGAACGACATCTGCGACCACACCGGCCGGTCCTGCTCGGCCAGCGCGCGGGTGAGCCCGAAGTAGAACGCGGCGTTGGCCATCGTGTCCTGGACCGTCGGACCCGCCGGGAGCACGCGGTTCTCCACCCGCACGTGCGGCATGCCGTCGACGACGGCGTAGATCGGGCGGTTCCAGCGGTAGACCGTGCCGTTGTGCAGCCGCAGCTCGTCCAGCCTCGGGGTCCCCCCGGCGGCGAGCACCTCGACCGGGTCCTCCTCGGAGAGCACCGGGAGCAGCGCCGGGAAGTAGCGGGCGTTCTCCTCGAACAGGTCGAAGATCGAGGTGATCCACCGCTCGCCGAACCAGACCCGCGGCCGCACGCCCTGCGCCTTGAGCTCCTCGCCCCGGGTGTCGGTGGCCTGCTCGAACAGGGCGATCCGGGTCTCGCGCCACAGCTCGCGCCCCATCAGGTACGGCGAGTTGGCGCCGACGGCGAGCTGGACCCCGCCGATCGCCTGGCTGGCGTTCCAGTAGCTGGGGAACTGCTCCGGGCTGACCTGCACGTGGAGCTGGGTGCTGGTGCACGCCGCCTCCGGGGCGATCGAGTCCGCGGTCACCCGCAGCCGCTCCGCACCCTGGATGTCGAGGGTGATGTCCTCACCGCGGGCGGCCAGGATCTCGTCGCTGAGCAGGTGGTAGCGCGGGTTGCCCGACAGGGAGTCCGAGCGCAGCGTCTGCTCGGTCAGCGTCGGCAGGATGCCGATCATGACCAGGTTGGCCCCGACCGTGTGGGCCGCCTTGTCCGCCGCGTCGAGGCTGTTGCGGATGCCGTCGGCGAAGGCCATCACGCCCTGCTCCGGGAGCCGCTTGGGGGCCACGTTGATCTCGAGGTTGAACTTGCCCAGCTCGGTCTGGAAGTCCGGGTCGCCGAGCTGCTCGAGCACCTCGAGGTTGCACATCGCCGGCCGCTCGTCGTCGTCGACCAGGTTCAGCTCGATCTCCAGGCCGGTCGCCGGACGGTCGAAGTCGAACTTCGCCTCGACCAGCATCCGCTCGAAGACGTCCAGGCAGGCGCGGACCTTCTTGCGGTAGCGGGTGCGAGCCTCCCGCGTGAACGTCTGCTGCTCGACTTCCTCGCCCATGCATCCACCTTAGGAGAATCGAACCCGGCTGCCAGACTGTCAGTATGAGCATGGTGACCCGCCTCAACCCTCTTCACAAGCGCCGCGAGCACGCGAGTGCGGCGGCCCTCGAGCGCCTGGCCGGCAAGGTCGTCCTCGTCACCGGTGCCGGGCGGGGCATCGGCGCCGAGACCGCCAAGGCCCTGGCGGGGCACGGCGCGCGGCTGGTCCTCACCGACGTCGACGCCCCTGCCCTGCAGGAGACCGCCGCCGCGATCGGTGACGACTCCGCCCTCGGCGTCGTGGCCGACGTGTGCGACCTCGCCGCCATGGAGGCCGCGGTGGCCCAGGGCGTCGCGCGGTTCGGCGGGATCGACGTGGTGGTCGCCAACGCGGGCATCGCCTCCTACGGCTCGGTGCTCACCGTCGACCCCGCGACGTTCCGGCGGGTCGTCGACATCAACGTCAACGGGGTGTTCCACACCGTCCGGGCGGCCCTCCCGTCGCTGATCGAGCGCCGGGGCTACGTGCTGGTGGTCTCGTCGCTGGCGGCCTTCGCCGCGGCGCCGGGCCTGTCGCCGTACAACGCGAGCAAGGCCGGCGTCGAGCACTTCGCCAACGCGCTGCGCCTCGAGGTCGCCCACCTCGGCGTCGACGTCGGCTCGGCCCACATGTCGTGGATCGACACCCCGCTGGTCCAGGACGCCAAGCGCGACCTCTCGGCGTTCGCGGAGATGATCGCCCAGCTGCCGCCGCCGCTCAACCGCACGACCGACGTCGACGCCTGCGTCGAGGCGTTCGTCGCCGGCATCGCCGCGCGCTCCCGCCGGATCTACGTCCCCGGCTGGGTGGGCGCGATCGCCAAGTCCCGCGCGCTGCTCAACTCCGCCGTCGGTGACCGGCCGACCCTCAAGCAGGCGCCCCACACGATCGAGAAGATGGACGAGGAGGTGCGCCGGCTCGGCCGCTCGACCAGCGAGCGCAACCTCGGCCCCCTCCACGACGCCGAGCAGGACTGAGGGACCACGTGAGCAACCAGACCCCCGAACGACTCGACCTGGTCGTCGTCGGAGCCGGCCTGTCCGGCATCGGCGCCGCCCACCACTTCTCCACCGCCTTCCCCGACCGGACCTACGCCGTGCTCGAGGGACGCGGGGCGATGGGCGGCACCTGGGACCTGTTCCGCTACCCCGGGGTGCGGTCGGACTCCGACATGGTGACGCTCGGCTACTCGTTCCGCCCGTGGACCGACCCCACGACGATGGCCGGCGGCGACGCGATCCGCGAGTACATCGAGGACACCGCGCGCGAGAGCGGCATCGACCAGCACATCCGCTACCACCACCGCGTCGTCGCCGCCGACTGGTCGTCCGCGGACGGCGAGTGGGTGCTGACCGTGGAGCGTGGTGACCCCGACGGCGACGCCGAGCCGGTCGTGGAGGAGGTCCGGGCGAGCTTCCTGATGGGCTGCACGGGCTACTACCGCTACGACGAGGGCTACAGCCCGCAGTTCCCCGGCCAGGAGGACTTCACGGGCCAGCTGGTCCACCCGCAGCACTGGCCCGAGGACCTGGACTACTCCGGCAAGCGGGTCGTGGTGATCGGGTCGGGCGCCACGGCGATCACCCTCGTGCCGGCGATGACCGACCGGGCCGCGCACGTCACGATGCTGCAGCGGACGCCGACCTACATCACCTCGCTGCCCGCGCAGGACCCGTTCTTCACCTCGCGGCTGGGCCGCGCGCTGCCGGAGGGGCTGCGCTACCGCGTCGCGCGGACGAAGAACGTCGTGCTGCAGTCGTTCTTCTACCAGCTGGCGCGCAAGCGACCCGACACCGTGCGGTCGATGCTGCGCAAGGCGACCATGCGGCAGGTGCCCGACGTGGACGTGGACACCCACTTCAACCCGCCGTACGACCCGTGGGACCAGCGGCTGTGCGTCGTGCCCGGCGGCGACCTCTTCCGCGCGCTGCGCAAGGAGAAGGCGTCGGTGGTCACCGACCGGATCGCCCGCTTCGACGCCACGGGCATCCTGCTGGAGTCCGGCGAGCACCTCGAGGCCGACGTCGTCGTCACCGCGACCGGCCTCAACCTGCTCGCCTTCGGTGGCATCGACGTGCACGTCGACGGCAAGCCGGTCGACCTGCCGCAGACGATGGTCTACCGCGGCGCGATGCTGAGCGGGGTGCCCAACTTCGCCTTCGTGGTCGGCTACACCAACGCCTCCTGGACGCTCAAGGCGGACCTGGTGTGCGGCTGGGTGATGCGCCTGCTCGCCCACATGCAGCGCACGGGCAGGGCCGTCGTCGAGCCGGTCAAGCAGCCCGGTGTGCAGGAGGAGCCGTTCCTCGACTTCGCCTCGGGCTACGTCCAGCGATCTGTCGCCGACTTCCCCCGTCAGGGCTCGCGCGAGCCGTGGAAGCTGCGGCAGAACTACTTCTACGACGCCTGGAAGCTCGGCCGGTCCGGCTTCGACGACGGCGCCCTGCACTTCTCCAACCCGGACCCCGAGCCCGCCCTCACCCGCTGAGCAGGTCGAGGCTCGCGCGGTCGACGGGCCGCCAGGCCGTCGGCGGCACGGCCCCCTCGAGGGCCTCCGCCACGAGCGCGGCGAGCCCGTGGTCGGGGTCGGCCTGCCGCGCACGGTCGACGGCGCACCAGGCGAGCGCGCCGTCGCCGTCCAGCCATGCGGCGAAGGCCAGCAGCGCGCTGGCGTGGGCGCGGTGGCCCGCGGGGGCGAGGCGGGCCAGCGAGCGCCAGAGCTCGACCTGGTGGCGCGAGGTCTCCCGGGTGATCTCGGCCCACACGACGTCCCGCGCCTCGGGCACCTCGAGCACCCGCAGCACGCGCGCGACGTCGTCCGCCGCCGGCCAGCGCGGCACCTCGACCGGATGGGCGGCGCGGTCGCGCACCCAGGCCGCCGCCGCCTCCGCCTCGGCCCGCAGCCGCGCCCGGTCGTGCCGGGGCGAGGCGGGCGGAGGAACGGCGCCGAGCCGCTCCAGGGCCTCGGCGACCGCGTCGACCAGGTCGGGGTCGGCCGGGTCCAGGCTCGCCGCCAGGCCCTCGCGGTCGGGGTGGGTGACCCGGCCCTCCAGGACGCCGTGGCTGGTGAGCGGGTGGACCTCGAGGTCGTAGGCCGTGCCGACCGTCCAGGTCGGGTCCTCCGGCAGCAGGGTGAACCAGCGCTCCCCGTCGGCGCGGAAGGCGTGCGCGACCGGGACCCCGACCTCGGCCAGCGCGTCGGTCAGCTCGTCGACGGCCGCCACGGCCAGGCCCGGGTCGTCGGTGTAGGCGACCAGCAGGGCCTGCTCGGCGCCGTTGGACCCCGCCGCCCGGCTGATCTCCTCCGCCACGGCCAGCCGGTCGCCGGCGTCCCCGGTGAGGTCGGCCCGCGCGGTCATCGGCGTCCCGCGGGCACCGGTGGCGACCAGGACGATCGAGTCACGCGGCAGGAAGCCGAGCGTGTAGGGCACGAAGGCGAGGACGTCGGCCTCGCAGGACAGGCGCAGGGTCCGCAGCGGCGAGAGCCCCGGACCGGGCTCGGGCCGGGCAGCGGCGTCGTCGGGTGTCGTCATGGACCCATCCCAGGCCCGAGCGCCGCCGTACGCCGGGGCGTGGCCGGCTCCTGTGGGCAGCCGCGGGGTCACCCGGGCTGGGGACACCTACCGGCCCGCCCGTGACCCGGGAGGCGGTGCGGCGGGCCGGTCGCGGCACGTCGGCGCCGCCGGTGATGATGGGACCGTGCGTGCCGAGCCGACGATCCTCCACGTCGACCTCGACGCGTTCTTCGCCGCGATCGAGCAGCGCGACAAGCCCTCCCTGCGCGGCAAGCCGGTCGTGGTCGGTGGAGTCGGCGGCCGCGGCGTGGTCGCGACCGCGTCCTACGAGGCCCGCGTGTTCGGGGTCCACTCGGCGATGTCGACGCGCGAGGCGCGCTCGCGGTGCCCGCACGCGGCGTACCTCTCCGGTCGCCACCACGTCTACCGCGACGCGAGCCGGCGCATCATGGCCGAGCTGCGCGAGCTCTCGCCGCTGGTCGAGCCGCTCAGCGTCGACGAGGCGTTCGTCGACCTCGCCGCCGGCGACCTCCCCGGCACCGACCCCGACTCGCTCGCCGAGGTCGGCCGGACCCTCAAGCAGCGGATCCACGAGGTCACCGGCGGGCTGACCGCCTCGGTCGGCATCGCCTCCTCCAAGCTGGTCGCCAAGATCGCCAGCGACCTGGACAAGCCCGACGGCCTGGTCGTGGTGCCTGCCGGGAGCGAGGCCGACCTCCTGGCCCCGATGCCCGTGCGGGTGATCCCGGGCGTCGGGCCGGCCACCGGCGAGCGCCTGCGGCGGGTCGGGGTCACCACGGTCGAGGACCTGCGCCGGATCTCCCTCGAGGAGCTGGTCCGGCTGGTCGGACAGGCCCACGGCTCCGGGCTGCACGCCCTCTGCCGGGCCGAGGACGACCGGCCGGTGGTCGCCGAGCGGGAGGCCAAGTCGGTCAGCCACGAGGACACCTACGACACCGACCTGGTCGACAAGCGGCTGCTCGAGGGGCTGCTCACCCAGCAGGCCCGCAAGGTCGCCGAGCGGCTGCGCAAGGCGCGGCTGTCGGGACGCACCGTCACCATCAAGGTGCGGCTGCACGACTTCACCACCCACTCCCGGTCCAGCACGCTGCCCTCCCCGACCGACGACCCGGCGACCGTCGCGCGGCTCGCCCGCGCCCTGCTGGCCGAGGTCGACACCCAGGACGGGGTGCGGCTGCTGGGCGTCGGCGTCTCCGGGCTCGCGGACTGGATCCAGGAGGACCTGTTCGCCCTCGAGGCGGAGGCCGAGGAGGCCGAGGAGGCGCCCGAGGTCGACCCGGCCGCGGTCCGGCGGCGCAGCGGGTGGGCCCCGGGGATGGACGTCGAGCACGCCGAGCACGGCCCCGGCTGGGTCTGGGGGTCGGGGGTGGGGCGGGTCACCGTGCGCTTCGAGACCGCCGAGACGGGCCCGGGCCCGGTGCGGACCTTCGCCGAGGACGACCCGGCGCTCACCCGGCGCGAGGTCGTGCCCTCAGCGCAGGACGAGGCGGACTGAGTCGCCGGGACGCAGCTGCGCGCACCGTCGCAGGTCGTCGGGCTCGACCACGCAGGGCACCGGGTAGCCCCCCGTCACCGGGTGGTCGCGCAGGAACACCACCGGCTGCCCGTCGGGAGGCACCTGCACCGCCCCCAGCACCATCCCCTCGCTGGGCAGCTCGTCGGCGCGCACCCGCTCCAGGGCAGGCCCCTCGAGCCGCAGACCGACGCGGTCGGAGTCGGCGCCGACGGCGTACGTCGCGCGCTCCAGGCGCTCGGCGAGGTCGGGGGCGCACCAGTCCAGCCGGGGGCCCGGCCGGCACCGCAGCAGGGTCAGCCGCTCCGGCACGTCGGGCCAGACCTCCACCCCGCTCACCACGCCGTACGCCGGCCCGAGCGGGAGCGCGTCGCCCGCGGCCAGCGGCGGGGGCCCGAGGCCCGACAGGGTGTCGGTCGACCGCGAGCCCAGCTCGTCGGGGACCCGGAGCCCGCCGCCGACCGCGACCCAGCAGCGCAGCCCGTGGGCCGGCGTACCCAGGCGCAGGCGGGAGCCGGCCGGCACCGGGACCGCCGCCCCGAACGCGACCGGGGAGCCGTCGACCGACACCCCGCACCCGGCCCCGGTGACCGCGACGGTCATCGCGTCGCCGCAGGTCAGCTCGAGCCCGCCGAGGACGTTCTCGAGCACGGCCTCGGTCTCGTCGTTGCCGACGAGCCGGTTGGCCAGCCGGGCCGCGTGCGGGTCGAGCCAGCCCGACCGCGGCACCCCGAGGTGGGCCAGGCCGGGCCGGCCGTCGTCCTGGACGGTCGTGAGCACCCCCGGCTCCAGGACCCTGAGCTCTCGTGCGGGCCTCATCGGGCCTCCACGAAGCGCACGGGCGTCCCGGGCGTCAGCAGCGCCGGCGGGTCGGCCGCGGGGTCCCACAGCACCAGGTCGGTGCGGCCCAGCAGCAGCCACCCGCCGGGGCTCGCCCGGGGGTAGACGCCGGTGAACTCCCCCGCCACGGCCACCGAGCCGGCCGGCACCCGGGGCCGCGGCGACTCGCGGCGCGGCACGCTGCGGTGCTCGCCCATCCCGGACAGGTAGGCGAAGCCCGGGGCGAACCCGCAGAACGCCACGACCAGGTCCAGGCCGGTGTGCGTCGCGACGACCTCCCGGCGGGTCATGTCCCAGTGCCTGGCCACGGCGTCCAGGTCCTCGCCGTCGTAGACCGTCGGCACCTCCACCCGCTCACCCACCGCGCGCGGCGCATCGGCAGGCGCCGCCGCGACGGCCTCGGCGAGCGCCTCGGCACCCAGCCCCCGCAGGCCGTCGACCAGCACCGTCCGAGCCGCCGGCACCACGTCGGCGGCGCTCGCCCCCGCCGACTCCAGCGCCGCGGTCACGGCCGCGTAGGCGCGGGGCACGTCGTCGACCTCGAGCAGGAACGAGGACGTGCCGCACGGGAGCACCCGCACGTTCACAGGAACCCCCGCAGCGCGAACCCCGCCTCGAGCAGCGCCGCCCGCACCGCGCGCGCCGCCTCCACCGCGGTCGGTCCGTCCCCGTGCACGCACACCGAGTGGACGTCCGCGGCGAGGCCCACCGCACGCCGGGCGATCTCGTCCGGCTCCTCGACCAGCGCACCCGGCTGGTCGCGCGGCACCAGTCGGGCGACCCCGCCCTCCGACGGCAGGTAGCCACGGTCGGGGAAGCCCTCGGTGTACGTCGCCCGGCCGGCCTCCGCGGCCAGCCGCAGCAGCGCCCCGCCCGGCAGACCGAGCACCGGCAGGTGGCCCGAGCCGGCGAGCACCGCTGCGGCCTGCTCCTCGTCGTCGACGACCCGGTTGTAGAGCGCTCCGTGCGGCTTGACGTAGGTCACCGTCGTCCCGGCATGGCGAGCGATCTCGTCGAGCACCTCCACCTGCACCGAGACCTGCTCGCGCAGCACGTCGTACGCCACGTCCAGGCGGCGCCGTCCGAACCCCTCGCGGTCGTCGTACGACACCTGCGCGCCGACGCGCACGCCGGCCTCCGCCGCGCCCTCGCAGACCGCGCGCATGACGTCGGCGTTGCCCGCGTGGAACCCGCAGGCGACGTTGGCGCTGGTCACCAGGGCGAGCAGCCCGGCGTCGTCGGTGACCTCCTCGCCGAGGTCGGCGTTGAGGTCCACGGTCCGCCCGGTCGAGTGCTCGCTCACGCTGTGATTCTCCCCCTACTCGGGCTCGCCTCCGGCTCGCGTCGGCCCGCTGGTGAGGCGGGCCTCCTACTAGGCTCGAACGCATGTCGTCCCCCACGCCCGCCAAGCCCCCCGTCGCCGACGTCCGCCCGGCCGAGCGGACCCACCACGGCGACGTGTTCGTCGACGACTACGACTGGCTGCGGGACAAGGAGAGCCCGGAGGTCATCGCCCACCTCGAGGCCGAGAACGCCTACACCGAGGCGCGGACCGCGCACCTGGCCGACCTGCGCCAGGCGATCTTCGACGAGATCAAGGGCCGCACGCAGGAGACCGACCTCTCGGTGCCCAGCCGGATCCGGGGCTGGTGGTACTACGGCCGCACCATCGAGGGCAAGCAGTACGGCGTCTCCTGCCGTCGCCCCGTCCTCGACCCCGACGACTGGACCCCGCCGGCGATCCGGCCCGAGGAGACGCCTTCGGACGAGGAGGTCGTGCTCGACCTCAACGAGCTCGCCGAGGGCCACGAGTTCTTCTCCCTCGGCGCCAACTCGGTCAGCCGCGACGGCCGGCTGCTGGCCTTCAGCACCGACACCACCGGCGACGAGCGGTTCACCCTCCAGGTCAAGGACCTCGCCACCGGGGAGCTGCTGCCCGACCGGCTCGAGGCGATCGGCTACGGCGCGACGTGGGACCTCGCCGGCGAGCACCTCTTCTACACCGTCGTCGACGAGGCGTGGCGGCCCCACCAGGTGTGGCGCCACCGGCTCGGCACCGACCGGTCCGACGACGTCCTGGTCCTCGACGAGCCCGACGAGCGCTTCTGGGTCTCGGTCGGCCGCACCCGCAGCGACCGCTTCCTCGTGGTCGGGGTCGGCAGCAAGACCACCACCGAGATGCACCTGCTCGACGCCGCCGCCCCGACCGGCGAGCTGCGCTGCGTGGCGCCGCGCCGGCAGGGCGTGGAGTACTCCGTCGAGCACGCCGTGGTCGACGGGACCGACCGGCTGCTGGTGCTGCACAACGACGGCGCCCCCGACTTCGAGCTCGCCTCGGCGCCGGTCGACGCGACCAGCCACGAGCAGTGGGTGCCGCTGCTGCCGCACGACCCCGCCGTACGCCTGGAGGACGTGGACGCGTTCGCCACCCACCACGTGGTGAGCCAGCGCAGCGACGGACTGACCCAGCTGCGCCTGCTCGGCCTGGCCTCCGACCCCGACGGCACGACGCGGGTCACCTCCGACGAGCTGCTGCCGATGGAGCACCCGCTCTACACCGTCGGGCTGTCGGGCAACCCCGAGTTCACCCAGCCCACGCTGCGGTTCGGCTACACCACGATGACCACCCCCAGCTCGGTCATGCAGCTGGACCTCCGCAGCGGCGAGCGCACGCTGCTCAAGCAGACCCCCGTCCTGGGCGGCTACGACGCGTCGGCCTACGAGCAGCACCGCGAGTGGGCCACCGCCGAGGACGGCACCCGCGTGCCGATCTCGATCGTCGTGCCGGCCGGCACCGCGCGCGACGGCTCGACCCCGTTCGTGCTCTACGGCTACGGGTCCTACGAGGCGTCGATGGACCCGTGGTTCTCGATCGCGCGCCTGTCGCTGCTGGACCGTGGCCTGGGGTTCGCGATCGCCCACGTGCGCGGCGGTGGCGAGATGGGACGGCACTGGTACGACGAGGGCAAGCTGCTGCACAAGCGCAACACCTTCACCGACTTCGTCGCCTGCGCCCGCCACCTGGCCGACCAGGGCTGGACCGGTGCCGACCGGCTGGTCGCGGAGGGCGGCAGCGCCGGCGGGCTGCTGATGGGCGCGGTGGCCAACCTCGCCCCGGACGCCTTCACCGGCATCCTCGCCTCGGTGCCGTTCGTCGACCCGCTGACCTCGATCCTCGACCCGTCGCTGCCGCTGACGGTGATCGAGTGGGAGGAGTGGGGCAACCCGCTCGAGGACCCCGAGGTCTACGCCTACATGAAGTCCTACTCGCCCTACGAGAACGTCCACGAGGGCCGCTACCCCGCGATCCTGGCCGACACCTCGCTCAACGACACCCGGGTCCTCTACGTGGAGCCGGCCAAGTGGGTGGCGCGGCTGCGCACGCGCGTGGCCAACCCCGAGGACGTGCTGCTCAAGACCGAGATGTCCGCCGGGCACGGCGGCGTCAGCGGGCGCTACAACGCCTGGCGGGACCGCGCGTTCACCTATGCGTGGGTGCTCGACCAGGCCCTGCGCCACACCGGCCGGACGCCCGCGTGAGCCCCGGATCGTTGACGCGTCCCTGAAAGTTGGCTGAACTTCGCGGCCGCGAGGAAACTTCCGCGCTCCCTCGTGCGTAACAACCCATGAAGGCGACGCACCGAGAGCGACCGGTTTTCTTGAACCGTTCGGGATTATCCGGCCCCACCCGGAGCGTTGCGACTGGTGCAGGGCCTGATTGCAGCCCTGCCGTTGTGGGAAGGGAAGGACCGTGACCTCCACCATCACGCACACTCGGGAGATCGAGGGCCGCGACAGCGTCGGCCTCTATCTCGACGAGATCGCGCGCACCCCCCTGCTCGACGCCGTCCGCGAGGTCGAGCTGGCCAAGACCATCGAAGCCGGACTCTTCGCCCAGCACCTGCTCGAGACCGGCCGCATCGGCCGGGCCAAGGGAGGCGCGCCCAAGCGCGCGACCCGCGAGGAGCTGGAGTGGATGGTCGAGGAGGGCGAGCGCGCCGTCCAGGAGTTCATCACCGCCAACCTGCGGCTGGTCGTCTCGATCGCCCGCAAGTACGGCCGCAGCCAGATGCCGATGCTCGACCTGGTGCAGGAGGGCAACACCGGCCTGATCCGCGCGGTCGAGAAGTTCGACTACACCAAGGGCTTCAAGTTCTCCACCTACGCCACCTGGTGGGTGCGCCAGGCCATCACGCGCGGCATCGCCCAGCAGGCCCGCGTGGTCCGGCTGCCCGTCCACGTGGTCGAGGAGATCAACCAGGTCAACGGCGCCCGACGCACGCTCGAGCGCCAGCTCGGCCGTGACCCGGAGCCCGAGGACATCGCCACCGAGCTCGACATGGCGCTGGAGCGGGTGCTCGACCTGATGGCCTGGTCGCGCGACCACGTCAGCCTCGACACGCCGCTGGACGAGGAGGGCGACACCTCCCTCGGCGACCTGATCGCCCAGGAGAGCGCTCCCGGGCCCGACTCGACGTTCCTGAGCACCGAGTCGCGCGAGCGGCTCAGCGCCCTGGTCGACAAGCTCGACCCGCGTGCGGCCGACATCATCCGGGCCCGCTACGGCCTGGTCGACGGCCGGGTCCACAAGCTCGCCGACATCGGAGCCAAGCACGGCATCTCCGCCGAGCGGGTCCGCCAGCTCGAGCGGGAGGCCCTGCAGAAGCTGCGGGGCTTCGCCGGCCCCGACATGGCGGCCTGACCCGGGCTCGATCGGTTTCCCACGGTCCCGTGGGACTCTGCGGCTCCCCACGTGTTGCAACACGTGGGGAGCCGCAGTTCTGTGTGGGGAGTACGCCGGATCCGGGCCGCCGAGCAGGCAGGATGATCCCCGTGACGCCCGCCGCCTCCGCCCTCCTGCAGCTGCTGCTGCTCGTGGCCTGGCTGGGCATCGGGCTGCTGGTCGCCCGGCGCAGCCACGCGGCCGGCACCGTGCTGCTCTGGATGGTGGTCTTCGGCCCGCTCGGCCTGGTCCTCGTGGCGTACGGCGAGCGTCAGCGGTCCCGCGTCGGTCCCCCGCCGGCGGCCGGTCCTGCCTCACCAGACCTGTTCATCCCCGTCGAGGTGGAGACCGGGTCCGGCTGGGTGCCGGGGACGCTGCACCACTGGGCGGTCACGTCGCTGGGCTGGCACGGTTGGGTCACCTTCGACCGTGACGGGGCCGTCGTCGCGGAGTGGTTCGCCCAGGACGCCGTACGCCGTCAGCCGGGCCAACCGGACCCCTCCGGCGAAGGCTGGGGTGCGTGAGGCTCAGCCGACCAGCTCGTCGTACAGCTCGCGGACCCGCTGCTCGAGCTGCTCGCGGGTCCCGTCGTTCTCGATGACGTGCGTGGCGATCGCCAGCCGCTCGTCCCGGTCGGCCTGGGCCGCGATCCGGGACTCGGCCTCCTCGCGCGACCAGCCCCGGTCGCGGACCATCCGCTCGACCTGGGTCTCGTGGGCAGCGTCGACGACCAGCACGGCCTCGAAGTCGTCGGTCCGCCCGGACTCGGCGAGCAGGGGGATGTCGTGCACCACCAGGGCTCCCTCGGGTGCCTCGGCCTCGAGCCGCACGAACTCCTCGAAGACCCGCGGGTGGATGATCCCCTCCAGCCGGCGGCGGGCCTCCTCGTCGGCGAAGACCAGCTTCGCCACGGCGGGGCGGTCCAGCGACCCGTCGTCGGCGAGCACGTCCTCACCGAAGGCTTCCACGACCTCCTCGAGCCCCCGCGTGCCCGGAGCCACGACGTCGCGGGCGAGCTGGTCGGCGTCGATCACGACGGCACCGAGCTCGCGCAGGAGGGCCGAGACCGTGCTCTTGCCCGAGGCGATCCCTCCGGTCAGGGCGACGCGCATGTGACTCCTCGGCTGGTGCGGGGTTGTGGTCGCCCCGATCGTGGCACAACGCCGGATGAGCGACGGTAACCCCGATTTACAGCGGACGCGTCAGGCGTCGTAATCGAGCTCGACCTCCCCCGAGCGCGGGTAGCTCTGGCAGGTCAGCACGTAGCCCTTGGCCACCTCGTCGTCCTCCAGGGCGAAGTTGCGCACCATCTCCACCTCGCCCCCCACCACCCGGGCCCGGCAGGTCGCGCAGACCCCGCCCCGGCAGGCGAACGGCACGTCGGAGCGCGCCAGCCGGGCGGCGTCGAGCAGTGAGGTCCCGGGCGGCGCGGACACCTCGCTGCGCCGCCCGTCGAGGGTGAAGCCCACCGCGACTCCCCCGCCCGCGGCCTCGGCGCGGGTCACCGGCGGGGGCGGCACGTCCTCGACGAAGAACAGCTCGGCCCGCACCCGGTCGGCCGCCACCCCACGAGCGGTCAGCACCTCGCGCAGGTCGCGCACCATCTCCCACGGCCCGCACAGCCAGTACGCCGCCGCGTCGGGCTCCACCAGGGCGTCCAGCACCGCTCCGAACCGGGCGGCGTCGAGCCGACCGCTGAGCAGCGGGGCGTCCTGCGGCTCCCGCGAGAGCACGTGGACCAGCGAGACCTGGGCCGGGCAGCGGTCCTTGAGGTCGGCGAGGTCGTCGAGGAACATCGCGCTGCGCGAGGTGCGGTTGGCGTAGAGCACGGTGACCCGCGCGGCGTGGTCACGCAGCAGCGTGGTGGCCAGCGACAGCACCGGCGTGATGCCCGACCCGGCCGCGACGAGCACGTGGTGCTCCCCCGGCACCGGCGGCCACGACGCGAGCGAGAAGCGCCCGGCCGGCGGGCTGGCCTCGACCAGGTCGCCCGGCCCGACCTGGTCCACCAGCCACGAGGAGACCGACCCGTCCTGGACCCGGCGCACCCCGACCCGCAGCGGCTCCCCGGGGGCCGAGCACAACGAGTAGGTGCGCGGCTCGTCCTCGCGGCCCGGCCGGCGTACGACGAGGTGCTGGCCGGCGGAGAAGGCGAACTCCGCGGCGAAGGGGCCCGGGTCGAGGGTGACCGCCACGGCGTCGTCGGTGAGCCGCTCGACCGCGCAGACGGTCAGCGGGCGGAAGCGGGTCACTGCTCGCGCACCTTCTCGAACGGCTCCCCGCAGGCACCGCAGACGTGCAGGGTCGTGCACGCGGTGGGGCCGAACGCGCTGGTCAGCCGGGTGTCGACGGACCCGCACCGCGGGCAGTCGACCCGGGCAGGCGGCCGCACCGTGGGCAGTCCCAGCGACACCGGGCCCGCCGGGCCCGGCGGTGCGATCCCGGCCGACGCGAGGGCGGACCGGCCGCGCGGGCTGATCCAGTCGCTGCTCCACGGCGGTGCCAACCGCGTGCGGATCTCGGCCCGCAGGCCGAGCGCCTCGACCGCGGACCGGACGTCGGCCTTGATCTCGGCCATCGCCGGGCAGCCGGAGTACGTCGGGGTGAGCGTCACCGTGGCGACGTCACCGTCCACGTCCACGGCTCGCACCACCCCGAGGTCCCCGAGGGTGAGCATCGGCATCTCGGGGTCGGGCACGGACGCGACCGCGTCACGGACGGCGCTCACCACTGGCCCTCGGGGTGGAGGCGGGCCAGGGACTGCATCTCCTCGACGAGCCCCGCCAGCCACGGAGCATGGCGACCCGCCCGGCCGTCGAGGTCGCCGGGAGCGGCGTCGTCGGGCAGCCCGCACGCCTGCGCCAGGGCCGCCCAGTCCTGCCGCGTCGCGGCGGCCAGCGCCTCGGGGTCGGGCACGACGCCCGGCAGCGCCCTGGCAGCGTCGTCCGGCCGACCGACCCACGGCGTCACGGCGGCCCACGCGTCCTCCACGCGCCGCCGCGACTCCTCGGTCCCGTCGGCCAGCACGCGCACCCACCCGACCGCGTGGTCGCGGTGGTAGGCGACCTCCTTCACCGCCCGCCCCGCGACCGCGGCCAGCACCGGGTCGGGCGAGGAGGCCAGCCCGTGCCACAGCCGCACCCGGCCGAGCGACACCGCCGCGAGTCGTACCACCGCGTGGGCGAAGTCGGCGTCGGGCAGCGTGCTCAGGACCTCGCAGCGGAAGTCCGAGCAGTCGCGGAAGAAGGCCAACCGGTCCTCGGCCGGCACCGGCGAGGACGCCGGCACCGACGGCGCCACGCGGTCGACGAGCGCGGGGTCGGCGGCCGCGGCGCGCGCGTAGAGCAACCGGGTCTGGCCCAGGAGGTCGAGCGCGACGTTGGCCAGCGCGACCTCCTCCTCCAGCTCCGGCGCGCGGGCGCACCACTGCTGCAGGCGCTGGGCCAGCACCAGCGCGTCGTCGCCGAGCGCCAGGCAGTACGCCGCCAGCGCGGTCCCGTCGATGCCGTCCGGGACGGCGGCGTCGAGCCCCTCCAGCGGGTCGTCCCAGCCGCCGCCGAAGGCCCAGTGGCCGTCCTGGTCGGCCGCGACGTCGGGCTCGAGCAGGGCGTTGTAGGGGTTGTCGGTGTCCCCCGGCACGTGCAGGTCCATCGCGCCGCTCACATGTGGGGGACGTCGTCGCCGACGTCGTAGAAGGTGGGGTGGCGGTAGACCTTGTCCCCGCTCGGGGCGAAGAACGGGTCCTTCTCGTCCGGGCTGGAGGCGGTCACCTCCTCGGCGGGCACCACCCAGATGCTCACGCCCTCGTTGCGGCGGGTGTAGACGTCGCGCGCGTTGCGCAGGGCGGTCTCGGCGTCGGCGGCGTGCAGCGAGCCGACGTGCACGTGGTTGAGGCCGCGCTTGGGCCGGACGAACACCTCCCAGAGCTGCCACGTGCTCATCGCTCACCCCGTGCCGCATGAGCCTGCGCGGCCTCGCGCACCCAGGCACCGTCCTCGTGCGCGGCCCGCCGCGTGGCGACCCGCTCGGCGTTGCAGGGCCCGTCACCGGCGATGACCCGGCCCAGCTCGTCCCAGTCGGGCTCGCCGAACCGGTAGTGGCCGGTCGCCTGGTCCCACTCCAGCGACGGGTCGGGCAGCGTGACCCCGAGCGCGTCGGCCTGCGGCACGGTCATGTCGACGAACTTCTGCCGCAGCTCGTCGTTGGTGTGCCGCTTGATCCCCCACGCCATGGAGCGCGCGGTGTGGGCCGAGGCGTGGTCGGGCGGGCCGAACATCATCAGCGAGGGCCACCACCACCGGTCCACGGACTCCTGCACCATCGCGCGCTGCTCGTCGGTGCCGCGCATCATCGTCTGGAGCAGCTCGTAGCCCTGCCGCTGGTGGAAGGACTCCTCCTTGCAGACCCGGATCATCGCCCGGGCGTAGGGGCCGTAGGACGTGCGGCACAGCGGCACCTGGTTGCAGATCGCCGCCCCGTCGACCAGCCAGCCGATGGTGCCCACGTCGGCGTAGGAGGAGGCGGGGTAGTTGAAGATCGAGGAGTACTTCTGCCGCCCGTCGACCAGCATCTGCGTCAGGTCGGCGCGGTCGACGCCGAGCGTCTCGCAGGCGGAGTAGAGGTAGATCCCGTGCCCCGCCTCGTCCTGCACCTTGGCGGTCAGCACCGCCTTGCGGCGCAGCGACGGCGCCCGGGTCAGCCACGACCCCTCGGGCTGCATGCCGATGATCTCGGAGTGCGCGTGCTGGGCGATCTGGCGCACCAGCGTGCGGCGGTAGTCCTCCGGCATCGCGTCGCGGGGCTCGATCCGCTGGTCCGCGGCGATGGTGCGCTCGAAGCCCTCGAACCCCCCGGGCGAGGACGGAGCCGGGCTCGCGGTCGTGGTCATGCAGTGCCTCCTGGCGGACGCGGGTCACGCGCCACTGGTCGACGACGGGCGGCGCCCACCCGGTGGGGCGGTGCGCTCACCTCCATCCTGCCTGTGTCACCGGTCACATTCCACCCGACCCTAGGCTCGAGCCGTGACCGACCTCCTCGACCTGCCCCGGGGCTCCGTCGTGGCGCTGCAGGTGCCCGGCTCGACGGCGTACGTCGAGGTGGTGCTCGCGCTGCTCGGCCGCGGGATCGTGCCCGCCCCGCTCGACCCCCGGCTGACCGCGGCGGAGACCGCCGGCGTCGTCGAGGACCTCGAGCCCGCGGCTCACGTGAGGGATCCCGCCGTCGTCGAGGCGCTCGCCGAACGGGTCGCCCCCGAGCCCCGCAGGGTCCCGCTCGCCCGCCCGATGCACCTGACCTCCGGCACCACCGGCCGCCCCAAGGGCGTCTGGAGCGGCGTCCTGACACCGGTGCAGGGTCGCGCCCTGGTCGAGGAGGAGCGTGAGCTGTGGGGGTTCCGGTCCGACGACGTCAACCTGGTGGTCAGCCCGCTGCACCACTCGGCGCCGCTGCGCTTCGCCATGGGCACCGTCCTGGCCGGCGGCCGTCTCGTCGTCCCAGGACCGTTCGACGCAGCGAGCCTGACCGAGGCGATCGCGACCGAGCGACCCACCACGGCGTTCTGCGTGCCCACCCACCTCGGGCGCCTCTTCGCCCACTGGGACGAGGTCGGCACCCCCGACCTGTCGTGCTTCCGGCTGCTCGCCCACGCCGGTGCGGCCTGCCCGCAGCCGGTCAAGGAACGGCTGCTCGCCACGTTCCCGACCGGCACGACCTGGGAGTTCTACGGCTCGACCGAGGGCCAGTTCACCGCCTGCCCCGGCGAGGAGTGGCAGCGCCGGCCCGGCACCGTGGGACGTGCCCGCCCCGGCCGCAGCATCACGGTCGCCGAGGACCGCACGATCTGGTGCGTCGTGCCCGAGCACGCCCGGTTCACCTACTACCGCGCCCCGGAGAAGACCGCGCGGGCGTGGCGGGAGACCCCCGACGGGCCCGCGTTCACCGTCGGCGACCACGGGCGGATGGACCCGGACGGCTACCTCTACCTCGACGGCCGCCGCGAGGACCTGGTCATCTCCGGCGGCGTCAACGTCTACCCCGCCGAGGTCGAGGACGTCCTGTCCACGGTCCCCGGCGTCCGGCAGGTCGCGGTGTTCGGCCGCGAGGACCCCGACTGGGGGCAGCGCGTCTGTGCGGCGTACGTCGGCGACGCGGACCCCACGGACCTCGCCGCGGTGGCGCGGGAGCGCCTCTCCCCGGCCAAGCGGCCCAAGGAGTACCACCGCCTCGAGGACCTCCCGCACACCGCCACCGGCAAGGTGCAGCGCCTGCGCCTGCCCGACCTGGTGGACGGGGCGGCGGGTGACCAGCGGCCCTAGCCGCACGGGCGGTCGGTCCCCAGGCTGGACGGGGACCAGCACACCGGGAGGCGCGATGAGCCACGACCAGACCGACGTCCGCCGCGACGCCGTCGACCTCGACCCCGCGCCGCCCGGCGCGCCCGGGCACGCCGAGGAGCTCGACGAGATGGCCGACCTGGTCCTCGAGCTCGGCGCCGCGAACCCCGACGAGGAACCCAGCGGCGAGGGACTGCCGGCCTGGCGGCAGGGCTACCCCTACGAGGCCAAGCTGACCCGCAAGGAGTACGACCGCACCAAGCGGCTGCTGCAGATCGAGCTGCTCAAGCTGCAGGCACACGTCAAGGACACCGGGGCCAAGGTGGCGATCCTCTTCGAGGGCCGCGACGCCGCCGGCAAGGGCGGGTCGATCAAGCGCTTCACCGAGCACCTCAACCCCCGCGGCGCCCGCGTGGTGGCGTTGAGCATCCCCACCGAGCGCGAGCAGTCGCAGTGGTACTTCCAGCGCTACGTCGAGCACCTGCCGGCCGCCGGCGAGATGGTGCTGTTCGACCGGTCCTGGTACAACCGCGCCGGGGTCGAGCGGGTGATGGGCTACTGCACCCCCCAGCAGTACCTCGAGTTCATGCGGGAGTGCCCCGAGTTCGAGCGGATGCTGGTCAACTCCGGCATCCACCTGTTCAAGCTGTGGTTCTCGGTCTCCCACGCCGAGCAGGCCGCGCGCTTCGCGGCCCGCTCCCTCGACCCGGTCAAGCAGTGGAAGCTCTCCCCCACCGACCTGGCCAGCCGTGACAAGTGGGACGAGTACACCGCCGCCAAGGAGGCGATGTTCTTCTACACCGACACCGGGGACGCGCCGTGGACGGTGATCAAGTCCAACGACAAGAAGCGCGCCCGGCTCGAGGCCATGCGCTTCCTGCTCGCCTCGTTCGACTACCCCTCCAAGGACCACGAGGTGGTCGGGCACCCCGACCCCCTGCTGGTCGGTGCGGCCTCGCAGGTCTTCGAGCCCGGGGAGCAGGCGGGTCGCCTCTTCCCGCAGCTGTGACCGTGTCCCCGGACGCGCCGAGGGCGGCCACCCCGGTGGGGTGACCGCCCTCGGTCAGCGTGCTCAGCTCGCTGGGCTCACTCGGAGCCGCCGGTGAGCTTGTCGCGCAGCGCCTGCAGGGCCTCGTCGCTGGCGAGGGAGCCCTCGCCCTCCGAGGCCTCGGAGGAGTACGACGTCGCCTCGCCGGCCTCGATCTCGGCCTTCTTGGCCTCGGCCTGCTGCTTGACGTGGGCCTCCCAGCGGGCGTGCGCCTCGGCGTACTGCTTCTCCCAGGCCGCGCGCTGCTCGTCGTAGCCCTCGAGCCAGTCGTTGGTCTCGGGGTCGAAGCCCTCGGGGTAGATGTAGTTCCCCTCGGCGTCGTAGGAGGCGGTCATGCCGTAGAGGGTCGGGTCGAACTCCTCCACGTCGGCCGCGGCCGCGGTCTCGTTGGCCTGCTTGAGCGACAGCGAGATCCGGCGACGCTCGAGGTCGATGTCGATGATCTTGACCATGACGTCGTCGTTGACCTGGACGACCTGCTCGGGGATCTCGACGTGACGCTCGGCGAGCTCGGAGATGTGCACCAGGCCCTCGATGCCCTCCTCGACGCGGACGAACGAGCCGAAGGGCACCAGCTTGGTGACCTTGCCGGGCACGATCTGACCGATCTGGTGGGTGCGGGCGAAGTGCTGCCAGGGGTCCTCCTGCGTCGCCTTGAGCGACAGGGAGACCCGCTCGCGGTCCATGTCGACGTCGAGCACCTCGACGGTGACCTCGTCGCCGACGGTGACGACCTCGCTCGGGTGGTCGATGTGCTTCCACGACAGCTCGGAGACGTGGACCAGACCGTCGACGCCACCGAGGTCGACGAACGCACCGAAGTTGACGATCGAGGACACGACGCCCTTGCGGATCTGACCCTTCTGCAGCTGGGTCAGGAAGCCCTGGCGGACCTCGCTCTGGGTCTGCTCGAGCCAGGCGCGGCGCGAGAGGACCACGTTGTTGCGGTTCTTGTCGAGCTCGATGATCTTGGCCTCGAGCTCCTTGCCGACGTAGGGCTGGAGGTCGCGCACGCGGCGCATCTCCACCAGCGACGCCGGGAGGAAGCCGCGCAGGCCGATGTCGAGGATGAGGCCACCGCGGACCACCTCGATGACGGTGCCGGTGACGACGCCGTCCTCCTCCTTGACCTTCTCGATCGTGCCCCAGGCGCGCTCGTACTGGGCGCGCTTCTTGGAGAGGATCAGCCGGCCTTCCTTGTCCTCCTTCTGGAGGACCAGGGCCTCGACGTGGTCGCCGACCGCGACGACCTCGGAGGGGTCGACGTCGTGCTTGATGGAGAGCTCGCGACTCGGGATGACACCTTCGGTCTTGTAGCCGATGTCGAGCAGGACCTCGTCCCGGTCGACCTTCACGATGGTGCCGTCGACGATGTCACCGTCGTTGAAGTTCTTGATGGTGCTGTCGATCGCAGCGAGGAGCTCCTCGACCGAACCGATGTCGTTGATCGCGACCTGCGGAGCGTCGGAGGTGGGGGTGATCGTCATAGAAGGATGGGTTCCTTGGTGGATGGATGTCGTGGTGAGCGCGCGTGAGCCCTGAGCACGTCCGGAAGGGTTCACTTCCGGAGGAGGCGGGAAGAACGTCGGTCTGTTCAATCCAGCGGACCGCACACGCTCTTGGCACTCTACCGGCGCACCCGGGGGTGGGTCCAACCGAGCCGACCTGCGGTAGAAGTGGCACGTGATCCCGCTCGAGCCCCCGCAGGACCTTCCCGAGGGCGTGCACCCCGTCCGCCGCCCGGTCGACGAGAACGCCTCGCGGCGGGCCAACCGCACCGACTGGGACGCCTACGCCGACGAGTACCAGTCCACGCACGGCGACTTCCTCGGCGACGTGGGCTTCGTGTGGGGACCCGAGGGACACCAGGAGCGTGACCTGCACGTGCTCGGCGACCCCGCGGACCTGGTGGGCCGCGACGTGCTCGAGGTCGGCAGCGGCGGCGGCCAGTGCTCGCGCTGGCTGCGCACCCAGGGCGCCCGCGTGGTCGGGCTCGACCTGTCGGAGCGCCAGCTCCAGCACTCCCGGCGCCTCGACGAGGCGACCGGGGTGGTCGTGCCCTCGGTGTGCGCCACCGCGACCGCGCTCCCCTTCGCCGACGACTCGTTCGACATCGTCTTCTCCTCGTTCGGCGCCCTGCAGTTCGTCGCCGACGGCCAGGACATGGTCGAGGAGGTGGCCCGCGTGACGCGTCCCGGCGGCACCTTCGCCTTCTCGGTGACCCACCCGATCCGCTGGGCGATGCCCGACGACGCCGGCCCCGAGGGGCTCACCGTGACCAGCTCCTACTGGGACCGCACGCCCTACGTCGAGGAGGACGAGGACGGCCGCGCCCGCTACGTCGAGCACCACCGCACCCTCGGTGACTGGGCCGGCCTGCTGTGGACGGCCGGCTTCGCGATCACCGCGCTGCACGAGCCGCAGTGGCCCGAGGGCCTGGACCGCGTGTGGGGCGGGTGGGGGCCCCTGCGCGGACGTCTCATCCCGGGCACGGCCATCATCGTGGCGCGCTTGCTCGGGCCGGGTGGCGCGACCTCCTAGGCTCGCCGGGTGATGTCCCGCCGCCCTCGCCTGCCTGCCTGGCTCACCGGGAGCGGCGTCATCGCCGTCGGCATGGGGGTGATGAACCTCGGCACCTACGGCTTCACCCTGCTCGCCGCGCGCTTCCTCGGTCCGCGGGAGTACGGCGGCCTGGCCGCGCTGATGGGTCTGATGCTGGTCACCGCCGTGGTCCAGTTCGGCCTCCAGTCCACCGCGGCCCGCCGGGTCTCCACCCATCCCCACCAGGTCGAGGAGACCGAGCAGGAGGTCCTGCGCGCCTCCTGGAGGGCGTCGTGGGCCCTGGTCGGGATCGCCGCGGTCGCCTCTCCGCTGGTCGTCGGGCTGCTGCGGCCGGGTGGGCCGCTCGGGGGCTACCTCGCCGCGCTGCTGCTGGCCGTCTCGTGCCTGCCCCTGACCCTCATGGGCGCCCAGGCGGGGCTGCTGCAGGGTGAGCGCCGGTGGGTCCCGCTCGCCGCGGTCTACGTCGCGGTCGGGCTGGGTCGGGTCGGGCTGGGGCTGGCCGGCATGGCGTGGAGCGAGGACGTCACCGGCGCGATGGTCGGGGTCACCCTCGGCAACGTCGTCCCCGTCGTGGTCGGGTGGCTGGCACTGCGCCGCCGGGTGCCGGTCCCGGCCGCTGCCGCCGAGCCGGAGGCCATCCAGGACCCGGGAGCCTCGACCGGGGTCCTCACCGAGGTCGCGCACAACTCCCACGCCCTGCTGGCGTTCTTCGCGCTCACCAACACCGACGTCATCTTGGCCCGCGTCCTGTTCGACCCCCACGACAGCGGCCTCTACGCCGGCGGCCTGATCCTGGCCAAGGCGGTGCTGTTCCTGCCCCAGTTCGTGGTCATCATCGCCTTCCCGAGCATGACCGACCCCGCCCAGCGCCGCCGCATGGAGATCTCCGCGCTCGGGGTCGTCCTGCTCATGGGCATGGCCGCCACCGCCGGGGCGGCGGTGCTGCGCTCCCTGGCCGTGGTGTTCGTCGGTGGCCCGGAGTACTCCGACCTCGAGCCGCTGATCTGGGCCTTCGCCGCCGTCGGGACGCTGTGGGCGATGGAGCAGCTGATGGTCTACAGCATCGTCGCCCGCCAGTCGCGTCGCGCGGTCGCGGTGATCTGGATCGGACTGGTGGTCCTGGTGGTCGCAGCCCAGCCCGCCCACACCGTCGGGCACCTGCTCGAGGTCGTCGCCGCGGTCCACGTGGTCGTGCTCTCGGTCCTGGTCGTGCTCAGCCAGACCGCGGAGCACCGCCACCGCCGGACGTCGCTGGCCTCCGACCAGCCCGACCCGGTCTGAGGACCCCGCCCCCCAGACGCCGCGAGGGTGCCGGCCCCTGACGGGACCGGCACCCTCGCGGTTCGGCGACCTCGCGGTCGCGCGCCTCAGACCAGGCGCCGGCGGAGCGCGAAGACCGCGCCGCCCGCGACCAGCAGGAGCAGGCCGGCGACGCTGCGCGCCAGGTTGCGGCCGCCCTCGCCGTCCTCGCCCTGGATCTCGAAGCTGTACGCCGCCAGGCCGACCGAGTCCGCCGGCGCACCGACGACCATGTTCTCGGTCTGGGCCCGCTTGGCGCCGGCCACGAGCAGGGCGTACTGCTCGCCGTAGGTCTGCGCGGTGTCCTGACCGGCCTCGACCAGCTTCTTGGTGCCCTCGGTCGAGAGGCGCTGGGCACCGTCGACCAGCTGGGGGGCGGCCTTGGTCGCCGTCACCAGACCGTCGGCGAGCTGGGTGGAGCCTCCCGCGGCGGCGGAGAGTCCGTCGGCGAGCTTGTTGGCGCCCGCGTCGAGCTGGCCCGCACCGTCGTCGACCTGGCTGGCACCGTCGTCGAGCTTGGCCGCGCCGTCCACCAGGTCACCGGTACCGGTCACGAGCTGGCTCGTGCCGCCCGCGAGCTGGGCGGTGCCGCCCTTGAGCAGGCGCCCGCCCGCCTCGAGCCGGACCGCCCCGCTGTCGAGGTCCGTGGTGCCGGCCTTGAGGTCCTTGGTGCCCGCCGCGAGCTTGTCGGCCCCCGCGGAGAGCGTGCCGAGGCCCGTGCTGAGGTCGGAGCTGCCGGCGTAGGCGGCGTCCGCACCCGAGGAGAGCTGGAGCGCGCCGTCGATGGCGTCGGTCAGGCCGATGGCAAGGGCGTCGAGGCCGTCGGCGACCTGCTGGGCGCCGCCCTTGAGCTGCTGCGCGCCACCCAAGGCCTGCTGCGACCCGGTCTTGGCGTCGCCGAGGCCCGCGAGGATGTCCTGCGCACCCGGGATCAGCTTGGTGTTGAGCCCACCGATCGCGGTGGCGAGACCACCGGAGACCTGACCGAGGCCCGCGGACGCTTCGCCCAGGTTGGTCTTCGAGTCGGTCGCGCCCGCAGCAAGAGCACCCGCGAGGTTCTGGCACTGCTCCTGCGACGACGCCCCCGGCGGCAGGCCCGGGTTGGGCAGCGGCGGGTTCACCGCAGGGATCTGGGCGCAGAAGGCTGCCGAGATCGTGTTCAGACCGCCGATGAGCTGGTCGAGGCTGCCGCCGGCCTTGATGGCGTCGTCGAGACCCGCCTTGACCTGGTCCACGCCGCCCTTGGCCGCGGGGAGACCCGTAGCAGGGTCGACCAGCTGGCCGAGCCCACCCACGAGCTGGGTCTGACCGGCCTCGAGCTGGTCGAGCCCGGCGGCGAGCTTGGTGAGGCCGTCGATCAGCGTCCCGTCCTGCCCGGCGGCACCGAAGCCCGCGAGGATCTGCGCGACGCCCTGCTGCAGCGCGGTGACGCCGGCGGCCGCCTTGCCGAGCCCCTCGGTCCCGCTCAGCGCGGTCAGACCGGCGCTGATCTGCGCCAGACCGCCGGTGAGGTCCTGCGCGCCGGCCGCGGCCTGCGCGGTGCCACCCGAGAGCTGCTGCGCGCCGTCGTTGACCTGGCCTGCACCGTTGTCGAGCTTCTTGGTGCCGGCGGTCAGGTCGCCCAGCCCGTTGCTGAGGTCGCCGGCGCCGTCGTTGAGGTCCTGCGCCCCGCCGTTGATCTTGTTGGCACCTGCGTCGAGCTTGTTGGCCCCGGCGGACAGGTCGCCGGTGCCGGCCGCGAGCTGGCCGGTGCCGTCGGCGAGCTGGCTGGCGCCGTCGGCGAGCTGGTTGGCGCCCGGGGCGGCCTCGTCGTTGAGGCCCGCGCTGAGCTCCTGCGCGCCGTTGCGCAGCTTGATCAGGCCGGCGAGCAGGTCGCCGGCGCCGTCGCGCAGCTTGAGCAGGTTGGAGTCGATCTCCGCCGCGCCCGCGGCGAGCTCCTCGCCGGTCTGGGCACCGCCCTTGTACGACTCGCCGGCGCTCTTGAAGCTGGGGCTCTCCAGCGGGTTGACCGGCAGCGCCGAGACGCTGGAGTCCGGCGCGACCGCGTCGGTCACCTTGGCGGTGTAGCCGAAGGTCGCGGTGTCGGAGCCGAGGGGCGCCAGCAGCGTCATGGTGTAGCTGAGCTTGGTGCCGCCCTCGCCGTCACCGGCCATGTTGGCCTCCCCGGACCGCACGACACGGAAGGTCGAGGGCAGGGTGGTGGTCAGGCTGCCGACCATCGGGACGATGACCTGGGCCTGCTTCTCCATGGTGCCGCCCTTGCCGTCGGTGAACGACACCGTCTCGGTGCGGCCGGTGACGTTCTTGACGGTGTAGACGACCTCGAGCTCGCCGCTCTTGCCGACCAGGCTGGAGGGGCTGATCTCCTTGCCGTCGAGGCGGTAGACCACGGAGATCTGCAGCGGCAGGTCGCCCTTGTAGGTGCTGACCGACCGGAGGTTCTTCTGGCCGTCCACCTTGACGTTCACCATCTGCTCGCCGTTCTTGACGTCGAAGCCGGTGAAGCCGTCGAGGTTGCGCAGGCCGGAGGTGGCGACCGGGTTGGCCAGGTCGACCGAGCCGTTGCCGGTCAGGGCCAGCTGCTCGTAGATCCGCTTGGACGTCACCTCGCCGGTGGCGTCGGTGTAGGCCTGCACGGTCTCGGTGTTGAGGACCTGGACGTCGCCGTCCGAGGCCGCGTTCGCGGGGAAGGCTCCGGCGGTGAGGATCACCGCGGAGGCGCCGACGAGGGCCGCGACCTTGGTCGCGGTCGGGTTCAGGGTGCGCATCACTTGTTGCCCATCATGCTGTCGAGGGCGACCGTGTCGTCCTCGGTGTTCTTGGTGGTCTGCGGGGGGACGTGGCCACGGCGCTCGGCGAGCTGGCGCTCCTCGGCGTGCTCGTGCTCGGGACCGAACCAGGCCACGGACAGGAAGCCGATCGCGGTGGTGAGCAGCACGGTGGTGGCGGTGCTCACCGAGGTGCTGGCGATCTCCGGCGGCGCGGCGGCGTAGGTGAACTCGTAGGCCCCGGCGAAGGTGCCGGCGCCGAGCAGGACCGACCACAGGGGCAGGCGGCCCCGCAGCGCGAGGACCAGACCGAGGCACAGCAGCAGGGTCAGGAAGACGGCGACGGCGCGGCCGGCAGTGGTGTCCGGGAGCAGCGCTGCCCGCACGAAGTAGCCGATCCAGGCGAAGACGAAGCCTCCGACGAAGCCGGCCAGACGGACGGAGGCGGTGCGGTCGGGGACCAGGCCCACCACCGCCCCCACGGCGGCGCCCAGCAGGGCGACCGACTCGAGCTCCAGGTCCAGCGCCCCGCTGAGCAGGACGACGACCAGGGCTGCCACCGACAGTGACAGACCCACGAACAGTTCCTTGCGCATGAAAGCGCACTCCCTTCCTCACCGAGCGGTTCCCGCCGCTCGTGCCTCTCTCCACAGGCGTTTGTGTTGCTCGCACTCTACGGACGCCGGAGACCGTCCCCCAAACCCGACATCCGAGGGCGAATCGTCCGGCCCGGTCCGAGCAGCCATCACGCTCTCACGTAACTTGGTCAAATGACCACAAACGCTCGGCAGGTCAGGAACTAGGTCCCTCGGGAGCCGGGACGGGGGTCGGAGAACCTGTTTCGATCCACGTGTCCCGATTCACATGCTCCTCGCACCGCGGTGGCGAGCGATAGGGCCGAAGGATGTGCCTGGTCCAGCCGAGTGGCAGGACCGCCGCGACCACCGCCGGGTCAGTGCGCGGCTTCGTGCCAGCTGCGGCCGAGCCCCACGGAGACCTCCAGGGGCACCGCGAGGTCGGCGGCCGCGCCCATCTCCCGGCGTACGACGTCCTCGAGCGCCTCCCGCTCCCCCGGCGCGACCTCGAACACGAGCTCGTCGTGGACCTGGAGCAGCATCCGCGAGCGCAGCCCGGCCCCGGTCAGGGCACCGTCGACCCTCAGCATGGCCACCTTGATGATGTCGGCCGCCGAGCCCTGGATCGGGGCGTTGAGCGCCATGCGCTCGGCCATCTCCCGGCGCTGCCGGTTGTCGCTGGTCAGGTCGGGCAGGTAGCGCCGGCGCCCGAGGATGGTCTCGGTGTAGCCGCTGCGGCGCGCCTGGTCGACGATGCCGGTGAGGTAGTCGCGCACGCCGCCGAAGGTCTCGAAGTACTCATCCATCAGCGCCCGCGCCTCGGCGGTGTCGATCCGCAGCTGCTGGGAGAGCCCGAACGCGGACAGGCCGTAGGCCAGGCCGTAGTTCATCGCCTTGATCTTGGCCCGCATCTCCCCCGTCACCGCGGTGGCCTCGACCTCGAAGACCCGGGCCGCGGTGACCGAGTGGAAGTCGTGGCCCGAGCGGAAGGACTCGATCAGCGCGGCGTCCTCGGAGAGGTGGGCCATGATCCGCATCTCGATCTGGCTGTAGTCGGCGGTCAGCAGCGACTCGAAGCCGGGGCCGACCACGAACGCCTCGCGGATGCGGCGCCCCTCCTCGGTGCGGACCGGGATGTTCTGCAGGTTGGGGTCGGTGCTGGAGAGCCGACCGGTCGCGGCGATGAGCTGGTTGAACGTGGTGTGGATGCGGCCGTCGGGCATGACGGTCTTGAGCAGGCCCTCCACGGTCTGGCGCAGCCGGCTGACGTCGCGGTGGCGCAGCAGGTGGAGCAGGAAGGGGTGCTCGGTCTTGTCGTAGAGGCCCTGCAGCGCGTCGGCGTCGGTGGTGTAGCCGGTCTTGGTGCGCTTGGTCTTGGGCATCTCCAGCTCGTCGAACAGCACGACCTGCAGCTGCTTGGGCGAGCCGAGGTTGATCTCCTTGCCGATCACGCCGAACGCGTCGGCAGCGGCGCGACGCACCTCCTCGGCGAACTGCGACTCCAGCCCCTCGAGCAGCTCGACGTCGACCGCGATGCCCGTGCGCTCCATGCGCTCCAGGACGTGGACCAGGGGCAGCTCGACCTCGCCGAGGAGGCGGGTGCCCCCACGCTCGGCCAGCTCCTCGTCCAGCGCGGAGGCCAGGTCGAGGACCGCGCGGGCCTGCAGCATCGCGGTGTCGCCGACGGTGGTGTCCCCCAGCCCGTCGAGCGTGAGCTGGCCGTCGTCGGCCTGCTCGGCGACCTTGAGCTCGCGCTTGAGGTAGCGCAGCGTCAGGTCGGCCAGGTCGTAGGAGCGCTGGTCGGGGCGCGCGAGGTAGGCCGACAGGGCGGTGTCTCGCTCGAGCCCGGCGACCTCCCAGCCCCGGGCCGCGAGGGCCAGCAGGGGGCCCTTGGCGTCGTGCAGCACCTTGGGCCGGGTCTGGTCGGCGAGCCAGGAGGCGACGGCGGCGTCGGCCGCGGCGTCGAGGTCGGCCACCTCGACCCAGGCCGCGCCGTCCTCGGTGGCCAGGGCCAGCCCGTCCACCTCGCCGCTGCCCGCGCGCCAGGTGCCGACCACCTGCACCCCGACCCGCACGCCGGCGGGAGCGTGCTTGTCGAGCCAGGCCGCGACCTCGCCCGAGGCGAGCCGCGTCGTGGCCAGGTCGAAGCCCGACTCGTCGATCTCCTCCACCGACTCCAGGGTCTGGAAGAGCCGGTCGCGCAGCACGCGGAACTCCAGGGAGTCGAAGATCGTGTGGACCTCCTGGCGGTCCCACGGCCGCACGGCCAGGTCGCGCGGGTGCAGCGGCAGCTCGAGGTCGCACACGAGCGCGTTGAGCTGGCGGTTGCGCATCACGTCGCTGAGGTGCTCGCGCAGGGACTCGCCCTTCTTGCCGGTGATCTTGTCGGCGTTGGCGATCACGGCGTCGAGGGAGCCGTACTGCTTGAGCCAGCGGGCGGCGAAGCCCGGGCCGACGCCCGGGACGCCGGGGAGGTTGTCGGAGGTCTCCCCCACGATGGCGGCGAGGTCGGGGTACATCTCCGGGGGAAGGCCGTAGCGCTCCTCCACGGCCTCCGGGGTCATCCGCTTCATCTCCGAGACCCCGCGCATCGGGTAGATCACGGTGGTGTGCTCGTTGACCAGCTGGAAGGAGTCGCGGTCGCCGGTGCAGATGAGCACCTCGAAGCCCTCGGCCACGCCCTGGGTGGCCAGGGTGCCGATGACGTCGTCGGCCTCGAAGCCGGGCTTCTCGACGTAGGGGATGCGCAGCGCGTCGAGCACCTCCTTGACCAGGGACACCTGGCCGGAGAACTCCGACGGCGAGGCCGACCGGTTGGCCTTGTAGTCGGAGTACTGCTCGGAGCGGAAGGTCTGGCGCGAGACGTCGAAGGCCACCGCGACGTGGGTGGGCACCTCGTCGCGCAGCACGTTGATCAACATCGAGGTGAAGCCGTAGACGGCGTTGGTGTGCTGGCCCGTGGTGGTCGAGAAGTTCTCCACCGGCAGCGCGAAGAACGCGCGGTAGGCCAGCGAGTGGCCGTCGAGGAGGAGCAGTCGGGGGCGCGCGTCGGAGGACGAGGCAGCGGCGGGGTCAGCCATTCCGCGATGCTAACCGTCCGCGCCGACACTCCCGACCCCGGTCAGGGACCCGGTCGGGGCCCGGTCGGCGCCCGGTCGGGACCGGCTCGTGACGCCGGTCAGGACACCGCGTCGCGCACGCGCGAGCGGCGCTGGAGGCGGCGGGCGGCGACCACCTGGCCGACCGCGCGGGTGCGCGAGGAGCGGACGCCAGCGGAGGGCTCGGCGGGGATCCGCGCGCGCAGCGCCGCGACGGTGGACCCGCGCACGACGGCCACCTGGGCCAGGCCCAGGCGGGCCAGGAAGCGGTTGGTCTCGCGGTCGTTGACCCCGCTCGCGACCAGGATGCTGGAGATCCCGTGGTGCTCGGCGTGGGTGAGGGCCGCCTCGAGCAGGGCCCGGCCGACGCCGCGGCGGGTCTGGGACTCCTGCACCTGCAGGTGGCTGACGTTGAGGATGAGGTCGTCGAGGAGCGGGGACAGGCGCGCGGCCCGCAGGTAGGCGGTGCCGACGACCTCGCCCCCCGACTCCGCGACCAGGACCCGCGAGCCGGGGTCGCCGGCCATCGCGGCGAGGACCTTGGCGGCGAGGTCGCCGCCGACCACCTCCGCCGGTCGCGGCAGGTCGCGCCAGAGGCGCTCCAGCGCGGGACCGTCCTGCGGACCGAGGTCTCGTACGTCGACGGGCGTGCGCGACACGTGCTTCCTCCCACACCGGTGTCCGCGCGGGGGCGCGGATCGACCACCCTGTTCAGCCTGTTGTCAATCGGTCCCACCATGCCGGGCCGGGCAAGCGCTCCCGTGCGCTCGTCCGGTCCGCCGTCACCGGCGACCCCGGACGTACCCCTGCCCCGAGCCGTGGTGAGATGTCCTGCCCCGGGATCGGCCCCGGGACGAGGAGAGGAGTCGAGTGTTCCCCGGGATCGGCACCCTCGTCAACATGAGCACTGTTCTGGTTGGTGCGTCCCTCGGTGTGCTGGTGGGCGACCGGCTCCCGGCACGGGTGCGCGAGGTCGTCACCGACTGCCTCGGTCTGGTCACCCTGCTCATCGCCGGGCTCAGCGTCACCGACGTGCTCGCCCCCGCCCTGTCCCGCGCGGTGGGCGACCAGGCGCCGGTCCTGCTCGTGCTGGGCAGCCTCGTGGTCGGCGGGATCCTCGGGTCGTTCCTGCGCATCGAGGCCCGGCTCGAGGGCCTGGGCGCCTGGCTGCGCGACCGGCTGACCCGCCCCGCCCCGCCCGACGACCCGCGGCACGCCGCCGAGGCCACCGTGGCCCGGGCCCGTTTCGTCGAGGGCTTCGTGACCGCCTCGCTGGTCTTCTGCGTCGGTCCCCTCACGGTGCTCGGCTCGCTCAACGACGGCCTGGGCCGTGGAGCAGACCAGCTCTTCGTCAAGGCGGCGCTGGACGGGTTCGCGGCCGTGGCGTTCGCGGCGTCGTTCGGCTGGGGGGTGGCCGCCAGCGCGCTCGTCGTCGCGGTGGTCCAGGGCGGCCTGACCCTGGTCGGGCTGGTCGTGGGCGACGTGCTGCCCGCGGCCCACCTCGCCGCGCTCGGCGCGACCGGCGGCCTGATGCTGCTCGGGCTGGGGCTCAACCTGCTGCGGGTGCGGCGCATCCCGGTCGGCGACCTGCTGCCCGGGCTGGTCGTCGCACCCCTGCTCACCCAGCTGGTGGTGCTGCTGCGCTGACCCGTCCGCTCAGAGGTCCCCGCCCAGGTAGGCCGCCTTCACCGAGTCGTCGCCGGCCAGCTCGTGGCCCGTGCCGGTGCGCACGATCTCGCCGGTCTCGAGGATGTGCGCGGTGTCGGCGATCTTGAGCGCCTGCGCCGCGTTCTGCTCCACCAGGAGCACCGTGGTGCCCTGCTGGTTGATCTCGCTGATGATCGAGAAGATCTGCTGGATCAGCTTGGGCGCCAGGCCCATCGACGGCTCGTCGAGCAGCAGCAGCTTCGGGCGCGCCATCAGGGCGCGGCCGATGGCCAGCATCTGCTGCTCACCGCCGGACATGGTGCCCGCCACCTGGCGCTCGCGCTCCTTCAGCCGCGGGAACAGGCTGAAGACGCGGTCGAGGTCCTCGCCGTAGGCCGGGGTCTTGCGGTCCTTGCGGACGAAGGCGCCCATGTCGAGGTTCTCGCGGACCGTCATGCCGACGAAGACCCCTCGCCCCTCGGGCGACTGGCTCAGCCGCAGCGCCACCCGCTGGTAGGCCGGCACCTTGGTGATGTCCTGGCCCTCGAACACGATGCGTCCCGCACGCACGGGACGGAGCCCCGAGATCGTCTTCAGGGTGGTCGTCTTGCCCGCGCCGTTGGCGCCGATCAGCGTGACGACCTGCCCCTCGTCCACGGTGAAGGAGATGTCACGGATGGCCTCGATGTGCCCGTAGTTGACGCACAGGCCCTCGACCTCAAGAAGCATCCTCGTCCACTCCCAGGTAGGCGGCGATGACCGCCGGGTTGTCGCGGATCTCGGCGGGCGAGCCCTCGGCGATCTTCTTGCCGAACTCCAGCACGACGATGCGGTCGGTCACCCCCATCACCAGCCGCATGTCGTGCTCGATGAGCAGGACGGTGTAACCCCGGTCACGGACCCGCCGGATCAGGGCCATCAGCTCGGCCTTCTCCTGCGGGTTGAAGCCGGCCGCGGGCTCGTCCAGGCACAGCAGGGCGGGATCGGTGGCCATCGCACGGGCGATCTCCAGACGCCGCTGGTCGCCGTACGAGAGGTTGGCGGCGAGCTCGTCGCAACGCTCGGCCAGGCCCATGAACTCCAGCAGCTCCATGCCGCGGTCGTGGGCGTCGCTCTCCTCGCGGCGGTGCTTCGGAGTGCGGAAGAGCGCGGCCACGACGCCGGTCGAGTGGTTGGCGTCGGCCCCCACCATGACGTTCTCCAGCGCGGTCATCGACCTGAACAGGCGGATGTTCTGGAAGGTCCGCGCGATGCCCAGGCGAGTGATCTGGTGCCGCTTCTGCCCGGCCAGGGAGGACCCGCGGAAGCGGACCTCGCCCATCGTCGGCTCGTAGACACCGGTGATCACGTTGAAGCACGTGGTCTTGCCCGCTCCGTTGGGACCGATGAGGCCGAGGATCTCGCCCTCCTCGATGTGCAGGGAGACCCCGTCGAGCGCGGTCAGGCCGCCGAAGCGCAGCGTGACGTCGTCGACCTCCAGGATGCGTGCGGTCATCTCAGACCACCTTGCCCGTCTCGTCGTCGGCCGGGGGCGAGCCATGCGCGTCGACCTCGCGCCCCTCGAGGTGCATGAGCTCCTTCTCCGCCGCCCGCGCCCGGATGCTGCGCGTCGGTGGCAGGAGCCCCTGCGGGCGGTAGACCGGCAGGATCATCAGCGCCAGTCCGAACACCAGCAGGCGGAAGTCGGCGAACTCGCGGAAGCGCTCGGGGAGGTAGGCCACGAGGAAGCCGCCGAGCACGGCCCCCCAGCGGTTGCCCGCACCTCCGACGATGACCGCGGCGACGAACAGGATCGAGAGCAGCAGCGGGAAGCTCAGCGGGTTGATGTAGCCGCCCTGACTGCTGGCGAACAGCGACCCGGACAGGCCGCCGATCGCGGCGCCCATCGCGAACGCGAGGAGCTTGAAGCGGAAGGTGGGCACGCCCATCAGCTCCGCGGCGTCCTCGTCCTCGCGCGTGGCCTCCCACGCGCGACCGACGCGGCTGTTCTTGACCAGCTTGTCGCCGATCAGCACGAGGATCAGCACGGTCAGGACGACCCAGTAGTACGGGATCGCGTCGACGGCGCCGAAGACCAGGAACCGGGTCCCCCGGTCGAAGTCGAGCGACGGGGTGACGCCGTCCCAGATCACGTGCGGGATGGTGAACAGCCCCCCCTCCCCGAACGGCGGCTCGGGCTTGGGCCCGATCGTCGGCGGGTGCGGGATGTCCTTGATGCCCGCCGCTGCGCCCAGCCACTCGACGTTGGTCACGACGAGCCGGATGATCTCGCCGAAGCCCAGCGTCACGATCGCGAGGTAGTCGCCACGCACGCGCAGGGTGGGCGCACCCAGCAGCACGCCGCTGAGCATGGTCACCGCGATCGCGACCGGCAGGACGAGGAAGAACGGCCAGTGCCAGTGCTCGGCGGTCAGTACGCCCGTGGTGTAGGCCCCAACCAGGTAGAAGCCGATGTAGCCCAGGTCGAGCAGGCCGGCGTAGCCGATGACGATGTTGAGGCCGACGGCCACCAGCGCGAGCGCGGCCGAGGAGAACATGATGCCGCCGAAGTCGCTCTGCTGCGTGGTGAGCACCGGGGGCCGCAGCAGCGGCAGGGCGTAGAACAGCAGGGCGAACAGGACGACCAGCAGCAGCCGCGTCGCCCGCGGGAGCCGTCTCCACCGGTCGGTCAGACGGACCCAGCCGCGAGCCGCCCGGTCCATCACACCCGTGCCCGCCATCACGCACGCGCCTTTCCGAGGGACTCCCCGAGCAGGCCGGAGGGTCGCACGAGGAGGATGAGGATGAGGAGCACGAACGACACCACGTCCTTCCATTCCGTGCCGAAGATCGCTGCCCCGTAGTTCTCCGCGACTCCAAGCACGAGCCCGCCGAGGAGGGCGCCGCGCAGGTTGCCGATGCCACCCAGCACCGCGGCGGTGAACGCCTTGACGCCGAGGATGAAGCCGGCGTTCTGACGGGTGGCGCCGATCTTGATCATGTAGAGCGTGGCCGCGGCGCCGGCCATGAGGCCGCCGATGAGGAAGGTGATCTGGACCGCGCGCGTGGAGTTGACGCCCATCAGGGCTGCTGACTCGGGGTCCTGCGCCACGGCGCGGATGCCGCGTCCGAACCGGGTGCGGCGCACCAGCTGGTCCAGGAGCACCATCATCGCCAGCGCGGCGACGATGACCAGCACGTCGACGTCGCGGATGGCGGAGCCGCCGAAGGTGAACAGGGTCTTGGGCTGGACGGTGATCGGGTTGGAGTAGACGTCTCGTGCCTTGGAGACGTAGTTGTCCAGGTTGTCGTCGAGCCCGAACCAGGCGGCGAACCGGTTGCGCAGGCCCATCGCCTCGGCCAGCACGAACGAGGCGCCGATCGCCGAGATCAGCGCCATCAGCTTGGGGGCGTTGCGCTTGAGGAGGGGCCGGTAGGCGACCCGCTCGAGCAGCAGCGCGATCCCCCCGGACACCACCATCGCCGCGATCAGCGCGACCACGAGGAGCCCGATGGTGCTGCCCAGGCTCTGGTTGACCGACTCGGTGCCGTGGAAGAACACGAACACCCACGCGACCGCGAAGGTGCCGTACATGAAGACCTCTGAGTGCGCGAAGTTGATCAGCTGCAGCACGCCGTAGACCATCGTGTAGCCCAGGGCCACCAGCGCATAGATGGCACCGAAGGCAAGTCCGGAGACGGTCAGGCCGACGATGTTGTTGAACAAGAACGAGAAGTCCACCGCGCTCCCTCAGCAAGGACAACGGCTGGGGGCGGGACTCCGCCCCCAGCCGCAGTGTGTCATCTGTCGGACAGTCAGGTCACTCGACGGGCTTGGGGTTCTCCGTGTCGAGCTTGCCGTTGTCGACCGTGTAGATGTAGATCGTCGACTTCTCGATGTCGCCGTTCTCGTCGAACTTGATCGGACCGCTGACGCCGTCGGCGGAGTAGCTGCCGATGAACTCGTTGATGTCCTTGGGCTCGGTCTTGCCGTCCTCCAGCGCCGCCAGGAAGATGTTGGCCGCGTCGTAGGACTGCGTGGTGTAGAGACCCGCGCTGTTGCCGGTGACGTCCTTGACCTTGGAGGCGAAGTCGGCCGGGGCGGGACCCGCCGGGGCCGAGAGGAGCGCGCCGTCGGCGGCCTTGCCGGCCACCTTGACGAAGGACGGGTCCTCGGCGCCGTCACCCGACATGAACGTGCCCTTGAAGCCCGCCTGACGCAGCTGCTTGGCCAGCAGGCCGGCCTCGGTGTAGTAGCCGCCGTAGAAGATGGCGTCCGCACCGGACGAGGTGACCTTCTGCACGACCGCCGACATGTCGGTCTGGCCGACCTGGATCTGGTCGGAGCCGACCATCGCGCTGCCGAGGTTGTCCTTGACGACGCCGGCCAGGCCCTTGCTGTAGTCCTGCGCGTCGTCGACGACGTAGACCTTCTTGGCGCCGACGGTGTCGGTGAGGTACTTCGCGTCGGCCTCGCCCTGGGCGTTGTCGTTGCCGATCACGCGGTGCCAGGTGGTCCAGCCCTGCTGGGTGATGGTCACGTTGGTCGCCGAGGGCGAGATGGACGGCAGGCCCGCCTCGTAGAAGGTCTTGCCGGTGGCCAGCGACTCACCGGAGAAGCCCGGGCCGACCAGGCCGACGATGGTGTCGTCGTTGACGATCTGGGTGGCGAGGGCCGGAGCCTTCTCCGGGTTGCCCTGGGAGTCGAACTGCTTGAGGCCCACCTTGCAGTCGGCGTCCTTGTTGTACTCGTCGAGGGCGGTCTGGATGCCGTAGACCATGTTGAGGCCCAGGGCGCCGGCGTCACCGGTGGTCGCGCCGAGGAAGGCGAGGTTCTGCTCGGTGCAGTCCTTGCCGCCGCCGCCACCACCGCCGGCGTTGTTGCTGCTGTCGTCGCTGCCGCAGGCGGCGAGCGAGAGCGCAGCGGCCGACGCCGCCGCGGCGATGCGCCAGGAGCGGTTGATGCGGATCATCGATCCTCCGTGGAGTCGTGAGAGGGCCCCCGCCCTCGAGGACGGCGACCACTGGTTGCGCCGGAACCTAGCACCGCACGAGCCCGTTCCGGCCGTCCCAGGACCGTGTCGCGGAGGCTGTCGTTAGGAACTTGTGACCTGCTCGGCGCCTCAGGCCCCGGCGACCGGACCGTCCTGTGCCGCAATGTCCGGTCCGTGACGAACGACCCCCTCGGCCACCTGGCGCATCGAGAGCCGCAGGTCCATGGCGGTCTTCTGGATCCAGCGGAAGGCCTCGGGCTCGGTCAGCTCGAGCCGCTCCTGGAGCACGCCCTTGGCCCGGTCGACCGCCTTGCGGGTCTCCAGCCGCTCGCTGAGCTCGGCCACCTCCGACTCGAGCATCGTGATCTCGGCGTAGCGGCTGACCGCCATCTCGATCGCCGGCACCAGGTCGTTCTTGGTGAACGGCTTGACCACGTAGGCCATCGCGCCGGCGTCCCGCGCCCGCTCCACCAGCTCCCGCTGCCCGAAGGCGGTGAGGATGACGACCGGGGCGATGCGCTGCTCGGCGATGCGCTGGGCGGCCGAGATGCCGTCGAGCCGCGGCATCTTGACGTCGAGGACGACCAGGTCCGGACGGTGCTCCTCGGCCAGCGCGATGGCCTCCTCGCCGTCCGCGGCCTGGCCCACGACGTCGTACCCCTCCTCGGCGAGCATCTCGGCGAGGTCCATCCGGATGAGGGCCTGGTCCTCGGCGATCACCACGCGCAGGCGCGGCAGGACACGGTCCGAAGTGGTCACGGCCCCAGCGTAGTCAGGCGCGCGGGTGGTGCTGCCGGGCCACCATCGGGGCCTCGAGGTCGCCCGCGTCGCCGGCCTCGCCGGCGCGCCGCTCCTCGTGGTCGGCGAGGAACAGCTCGACGGCCTCCCTCTCGACCCGCGCACGGGAGAGCTCGGTGGTCGCCCCCCGCGCGTTGCGCACCGAGCGCTCCTGGCTGCTCAGCCGCCCTCCCAGCTCCATGCCCGCCTGGACCAGGTGGTCCCACAGCGTCCTGGTGCTCTCCCTGCTGGCCACGTGACTGCCTCCTCGACGTCCCGGGCAACCCTGCCACCGAGGGCCGGGCGAGGCAACGGTGGTGGTCGCGTCAATGGTCCGTCGATGGTCCTGAGTCGATCCTGCACGCGACCTGACCGATCGCCGCGCCGCGACGGGGCCGACGTCCCCGGGGGACATCACCTCGGTGCCGGGTGTGGTGTTCTGATTCAGGACATACGCATGGGGTGTCTCAAGACATCCGCATAGCGTGTCTCAACTCATCGGCATAGCCACAGGCCCCTCGATGGGGTCATGTCGAAACGTCGCTTGGTGATCACCGCGGTCCTCGCCGGTGAGTCACAATCCGAGGTCTCCCGCCGCTACGGGGTCTCCCAGCCCTGGGTCAGCCGCCTGATGGCCGACTACCGCCTCCGGGGCGAGGCAGCCTTCGAGCCTCACTCGAGACGCCCGCACACCTACCCCACCGCGATCCCCGACCAGACGGTCGCGCTCATCCTGCGACTGCGCAAAGAGCTGTCCGAGCAGGGCCTGGACGCCGGCCCACGCACGATCTGGTGGCACCTGAGCACCGAGCACGACGTGGCAGTCTCCCGGGCCACGGTCTCCCGGGTCCTGACCCGCCACGGCCTGGTGGTCCCCGACCCCTCAAAGCGACCAAGATCCTCGTTCCTGCGGTTCGCCGCCGAGCAGCCCAACGAGACCTGGCAGTCCGACTTCACCCACTACCGGCTCACCCGACCCGACGGCACCCCCGGCGCCGACGTGGAGATCCTGTCCTGGCTCGACGACCACGCCCGCTACGCCCTGTCGGTCACCGCCCACCACCGCGTCACCGGACCCATCGTGCTCGCCGCGTTCCGTGACTGCGTTGCCCTGCACGGGATTCCGGCCTCGACGTTGACCGACAACGGCATGGTCTTCACCACCCGCCTCTCCGGCGGCAAACGCGGCAAGGGCACCCGCAACGGGTTCGAGCACGAGCTCCGCCGCCTCGGGATCGTGCAGAAGAACTCCCGTCCCAACCACCCCACCACCTGCGGGAAGGTCGAACGCTTCCAGCAGACCCTGAAGAAATGGCTGCGCGCCCAGCCGGTGCAGCCCACCACCCTCGCCGAGCTACAAGCCCTCATCGACACCTTCGTGCAGACCTACAACCACCGGCGTCCGCACAAGCGCCCTGCCCCACCAGGCGACCCCCGCCACCCCTACGCCGCACGCCCCAAGGCCAGCCCCGGGCGACCGCAGCGACGACTCCCACGCCCGCGTCCGCAGCGACCGGATCGACACCGGCGGCAAAGTCACCCTGCGCCACGGCGGCCGGCTCTACTCCATCGGCGTCGGACGAACCCACGCCCGAACCCACGTCCTGCTGCTGGTCGAGGACCTCGACATCCGCATCATCGACGCCGCCACCGGCGAACTCCTACGCGAGCTCACCCTCGACACCACCAAGCGCTACCAGGCCACCGGCCGACCACCCGGCCCACCACCGAAAAAGCAATGAGCCCGAACCCACATCCGTGGGTTCGGGCTATGCCGATGTCCTGAGACATCACACGGTGCCGGGTGTGGGATTCGAACCCACAAGCCCTTTCGGGCAGTGGTGTTTGAGACCACCGCGTATGCCGTTCCGCCAACCCGGCCGAGCGCGCCAAGGCTAGCGGAGGCGCTCGCGCACCGGTCGGTCAGCGCTTGCGGCGGTAGGCCGGCGCGACCTCGTTGATCGCGTCCCCCATGCGGTGGATGCGCAGCGCGTTGGTGGACCCGGGGATGCCGGGCGGGCTGCCGGCGATGATCACGACGAGCTCGCCCTCCTTGACCCGGCCGATGCGCAGCAGCGCCTCGTCGACCTGGCGGACCATCTCGTCGGTGTGGTCCACCGACTCGCCGACGAAGGTCTCGATCCCCCACGACAGGCTCAGCTGGGAGCGCACCACCGGCACGGGGGTGAAGGCCAGCACCGGGATGGCGCTGCGCAGCCGGGAGAGCCTGCGTGCGGAGTCGCCGCTCTGGGTGAAGGCCACCAGGAACTTCGCGCCCACGCGCTCGGCGACCTCGGCGGCGGCCTTGGAGATGACGCCGCCGCGGGTGCGCGGCTGCCAGTCGATGGCGGCCATGCGCTCGAGCCCGTGGTCCTCGGTGGACTCGACGATGCGGGCCATCGTGCGGACCGTCTCGACGGGGAACTCCCCCACGCTCGTCTCGCCCGAGAGCATCACGGCGTCGGCGCCGTCGAGCACGGCGTTGGCGACGTCGGAGGCCTCGGCCCGGGTGGGGCGCGGTGCGGTGATCATCGACTCGAGCATCTGGGTGGCCACGATGACCGGCTTGGCGTTGCGCCGGGCCGCCTCGATCACGCGCTTCTGCAGGAACGGCACGTCCTCGAGCGGGCACTCCACGCCCAGGTCGCCGCGCGCCACCATGAAGGCGTCGAAGGCCTTGATGATCTCGGCGAGGTTCTCGATCGCCTGCGGCTTCTCGATCTTGGCGACCACCGGCAGGTGGACGCCCTCCTCGTCCATGATCTTGCGGACCTCGGCGGCGTCGGCGGCGTTGCGGACGAACGACAGCGCGATCAGGTCGACCGTCTGCTGCAGCGCCCACCGCAGGTCGGCCTTGTCCTTGTCGGTCATCGCCGGCACCGACACCGGCACGCCCGGCAGGTTGATGCCCTTGTGGTTGCTGATCCGGCCGGGGACCACGACGCGGGTGAGCACGTCGGTCTCGTCCTTCTCCAGGACCTCCAGGTGCACCCTCCCGTCGTCGATCAGCACCTGGTCGCCGGGGTTCACGTCGCCCGGGAGGCCGGCGTAGGTCGTCGGGACGACCAGTCGGTCGCGCCCCTCCACCTCGCGGGTGGTGATGGTCAGCCGCTCGTCGGCCTCGAGGTCCACCGGGCCGTGAGGCAGGCGGCCGAGCCGGATCTTGGGGCCCTGCAGGTCCACCAGGATGCCCACGCTCTTGCCGACGGTGTCCGAGGCGTCGCGCACCATCCGGTAGACCTTCTCGTGGTCCTCGTAGGCGCCGTGACTGAGGTTGAGCCGCGCGACGTCCATCCCCGCCTCGACGAGCTCGAGGATGCGCTCGGGGGTGGAGGTCGCCGGACCCAGGGTGCACACGATCTTGGCTCTCCGCACGACGTCGACCCTACGGCACGTCCGACCAGGGTTGGAACGATCCACCCCGATCGGGTCGCCCGGCCGGGTGGGCCGGGGTCAGACGACGAGCGGGCGCTCCGTGGGGCCGATCGGGGCGGGGAGCGTCGAGCTGCCGGTGAGGTAGGTGTCGACCGCAGCGGCGGCGGCGCGGCCCTCGGCGATCGCCCACACGATGAGGGACTGGCCGCGGCCCGCGTCGCCGGCGACGAAGACGCCCGGGACGCTGGTCTTGTAGTCCTTGTCGCGCTTGACGTTGCCGCGCTCGTCGAGCTCGACGCCCAGCTGCTCGAGCAGCCCGGGGCGCTCGGGCCCCGTGAAGCCCATCGCGAACAGCACCAGCTGGGCGGGGATCTCGCGCTCGGTCCCGTCGACCGGCTGGAACTTGGCGTCCACCTCACAGATCCGCAGCGCCCGGACGTGGCCCTCGTCGTCACCGAGGAACTCGGTGGTCGACGCGGCGTACATGCGCTCGCCGCCCTCCTCGTGGGCCGAGGAGACGCGGAACGTCATCGGGTACGTCGGCCAGGGCTGGTCGGGCGAGCGGTCGGTCCCGGGCTGCGGCATGATCTCCAGCTGCGTGATCGAGCGGGCCTCCTGCCGGATGGCCGTGCCCAGGCAGTCGGCGCCGGTGTCGCCGCCGCCGATGATCACCACGTCCTTGCCGGTGGCGACGACCTGGTCCTCGACCTCCTCGCCACGGGCGACGCGGTTGGCCTGCGGGAGGTAGTCCATCGCCTGGTGGATCCCGTCGAGCTCGCGACCCGGGACGTCGAGGTCGCGGGCCACCGTGGAGCCCGTCGCGAGCACGACGGCGTCGAAGCGCTCGAGGAGCTGCCGGCCACCGATCTTGTCGCCGACCGCGACGTTGTTGCGGAAGATCGTGCCCTCGCGCTCCATCTGACGCAGGCGACGGTCCAGGACGCGCTTCTCCATCTTGAACTCGGGGATGCCGTAGCGCAGGAGGCCGCCGGGACGGTCGGCCCGCTCGTAGACCGCGACGGTGTGACCGGCGCGGGTCAGCTGCTGGGCGGTGGCCAGGCCGGCGGGGCCGGAGCCGACCACCGCGACGGTCTTGCCGGTCAGCCACTCCGGCGGCTGGGGCCGGACCATGCCGGCCTCCCACGCCTTGTCGGCGATCGAGACCTCGACGTTCTTGATCGTCACCGGGTCCTGGTTGATGCCGAGGACGCAGGCGGTCTCGCACGGCGCTGGGCACAGGCGGCCGGTGAACTCGGGGAAGTTGTTGGTCGCGTGGAGACGCTCGGCGGCGTCCTCCCAGTCGTCGCGCCAGACCAGGTCGTTCCACTCGGGGACCAGGTTGCCCAGCGGGCACCCCTGGTGGCAGAACGGGATGCCGCAGTCCATGCAGCGACCGGCCTGGGTCTTGATGATCGGCAGCAGCGCCCGCCCCGGGGACTCGGGGTAGACCTCATGCCAGTCGTGCACCCGCTCCTCGACGGGGCGGCGGTTCGCGACCTCGCGACCGTTCTTCAGGAACCCGCGGGGGTCAGCCATGCTGTGCCCTTCCTTCCAGCTGCTCGCTGCGCTCACCCATGGAGGACCTCCATGATCCGCGCAGCAGCCTCGTCCTCGCTGAGGCCCTCCTCGAGGGCCTCGGCGCGGGCCTCCAGGACCCGCTTGTAGTCGCTGGGCATGACCTCGGTGAAGCGGGTCAGCGAGGTGTCCCAGTCCTCCAGGAGCGCGGCTGCGACGGTGGAGCCGGTCTCCTCGTGGTGGCGGCGCACGATGTCGTGCAGCTCGGCGGCGGCGTCGTCGACGACCGGACCGAGCTCGACCAGCTCGCGGTTGACCCGGCCCTCGTCGAGGTCGAGCACGAAGGCGTAGCCGCCGGACATGCCCGCCGCGAAGTTGCGGCCGGTCTGGCCGAGGACGACCACGGTGCCGCCGGTCATGTACTCGCAGCCGTGGTCGCCGACGCCCTCGACGACCGCGGTCGCGCCGGAGTTGCGGACGCAGAAGCGCTCACCGACCTGGCCGCGCAGGTAGATCTCGCCGCCCGTCGCGCCGTAGCCGATGACGTTGCCGGCGATGATCTGCTGCGCAGCGTCGAAGGTCGCCTCCTGTGCCGGGCGTACGACGATGCGCCCGCCCGAGAGCCCCTTGCCGACGTAGTCGTTGGCGTCGCCCTCCAGCCGCAGGGTGACCCCGCGCGGGACGAAGGCACCGAACGACTGGCCGGCCGAGCCGGTGAAGGTGATGTCGATCGTGCCGTCCGGCAGGCCCTCGCCCTTGTAGCGCTTGGTCACCTCGTGGCCGAGGATCGTGCCGACCGTGCGGTTGACGTTGCGCACCTCGAGCTGGGCCCGCACGGGCTCGCCCTTCTCCAGCGCGTCGGCGCAGATGCGGACCAGCTCGTTGTCGAGCGCCTTGTCGAGGCCGTGGTCCTGGCCGCCGGTGTTGCGCAGCGAGGCGCCCTCGGGCAGCTCGGGTCGGTGCAGGATCGGCGACAGGTCGAGCCCGGAGGCCTTCCAGTGCTCGACCGCCCGCACGGTGTCCAGGGCCTCGACGTGGCCGATCGCCTCGTCCAGGCTGCGGAAGCCGAGCGCGGCGAGGTGCTCGCGGACCTCCTCGGCGATGTACTCGAAGAAGGTCACCACGAACTCGGGCTTGCCGGTGTAGCGCTCGCGCAGCACGGGGTTCTGCGTGGCCACGCCGACCGGGCAGGTGTCGAGGTGGCAGACCCGCATCATGATGCAGCCCGAGACCACCAGCGGCGCGGTCGCGAAGCCGAACTCCTCGGCCCCGAGCAGCGCCGCGATGACCACGTCGCGCCCGGTCTTGAGCTGGCCGTCGCACTGCACCACGATCCGGTCGCGCAGGTTGTTGAGCAGCAGCGTCTGCTGCGTCTCGGCCAGGCCGAGCTCCCACGGGCCCCCGGCGTGCTTGAGGGAGGTCAGCGGCGAGGCGCCGGTGCCGCCGTCGTGGCCGGAGATGAGCACCACGTCGGCGTGGGCCTTGGAGACCCCGGCCGCGACCGTGCCGACCCCGACCTCCGCGACGAGCTTGACGTGCACGCGCGCCGAGGGGTTGGCGTTCTTGAGGTCGTGGATCAGCTGCGCCAGGTCCTCGATCGAGTAGATGTCGTGGTGCGGCGGCGGCGAGATCAGGCCGACGCCCGGCGTGCTGTGCCGGGTCTTGGCGACCCAGGGGTAGACCTTGTGGCCGGGCAGCTGGCCGCCCTCACCGGGCTTGGCTCCCTGGGCCATCTTGATCTGGATGTCGTCGGAGTTGGTGAGGTACTCCGCGGTCACGCCGAAGCGGCCGGAGGCGACCTGCTTGATCGACGAGCGCCGCTCGGGGTCGTGGAGCCGGTCGGGGTCCTCGCCGCCCTCGCCGGTGTTGGACTTGCCGCCGAGGCGGTTCATCGCGACGGCGAGGGTCTCGTGCGCCTCCTGGCTGATCGAGCCGTAGGACATCGCGCCGGTCGAGAACCGCTTGACGATCTCGGAGACCGGCTCGACCTCCTCGACCGGGACCGGGGTGCGGCCGAGTGCCTCGGCGCCCTTGAGCTCGAAGAGGCCGCGCAGCGTCATCAGCCGCTCGGACTGGGAGTCCACCCGGGAGGTGTACTGCTTGAAGACGTCGTAGCGCTGGTTGCGCGTGGAGTGCTGCAGCCGGAAGACCGTCTCGGGGTCGAACAGGTGCGGCTCGCCCTCGCGGCGCCACTGGTACTCCCCGCCCACCTCGAGCGTGCGGTGCGCGGACGGCACACCGTCGGCGGGGTAGGCACGGGCGTGCCGGCGGGCGACCTCCTCGGCGATGACGTCGAGGCCGACGCCGCCGAGCTTGCTCACCGTGCCGGTGAAGTAGCGGTCCACCACGTCCTGCGAGAGGCCGACGGCCTCGAAGATCTGCGCGCCGGTGTAGGAGGCGACCGTGGAGACGCCCATCTTGCTCATCACCTTGAGCACGCCCTTGCCGAGGGCCTTGACCAGGTTGCGGACCGCCTGGTCGGTGTCCACGTCGACGAAGTAGCCGTCGCGGGCGAGGTCCTCGACCGACTCCATGGCGAGGTAGGGGTTGACCGCGGCCGCGCCGTAGCCGACCAGCAGCGCGACGTGGTGCACCTCGCGCACGTCGCCGGCCTCGACCACGAGCCCGACCTGGGTGCGGGTCTTCTCGCGCACCAGGTGGTGGTGGACCGCGGCGGTGAGCAGCAGCGACGGGATCGGCGCCATCTCGGCGGTCGAGTGCCGGTCGGAGAGCAGGATGATGCGGGCGCCGGCCGCGATCGCCTCGGAGACCTCACGGCAGATCTGGTCGATCTTGGTCGCGAGCGCCGCTCCCCCGCCGTCGACCTCGTAGAGGCCGCGCGCCACGTGGGTGACGAAGCCCGGCATGTCGCCGTCGCGGTTGATGTGCAGGATCTTGGCGAGCTCGTCGTTGTCGATGACCGGGAACGGCAGCACGACCTGGCGGCACGAGCGGGCGCTCGGCTCGAGCAGGTTGGACTCCGGGCCGATGGTGCCGGCCAGCGAGGTCACCAGCTCCTCGCGGATCGCGTCCAGCGGCGGGTTGGTCACCTGGGCGAACAGCTGGGAGAAGTAGTCGAACAGCATCCGCGGGCGGTCCGAGAGGGCGGCGATGGGCGTGTCGGTGCCCATCGAGCCGATCGGCTCCATGCCGGTCCGGGCCATCGGGGTGAGCAGGACCCGCTTCTCCTCCTCGGTGTAACCGAAGACCTGCTGGCGCCGGGTCACCGAGGCGTGCGTGTGGACGACGTGCTCGCGCTCGGGCAGGTCGGGCAGCCGCACGAGACCGGCGTGCAGCCACTCGTCGTACGGGTGCTCGCCGGCGAGCTGGTCCTTGATCTCCTCGTCCTCGATGATCCGGTGCTCCTCGGTGTCGACGAGGAACATGCGGCCGGGCTGGAGCCGGCCCTTGCGGACCACCTTGGCCTGGTCGATGTCGAGGACGCCGACCTCGGAGGCCAGGACGACCAGGCCGTCGTCGGTGACCCAGTAGCGGCTGGGGCGCAGGCCGTTGCGGTCGAGCACAGCGCCGATCTGGGTGCCGTCGGTGAAGACCACGCAGGCGGGTCCGTCCCACGGCTCCATCACCGTGGAGTGGAAGCCGTAGAAGGCACGGCGCAGCTCGCTCATCTCGGCGTGGTTCTCCCACGCCTCCGGGATCATCATCAGCACCGAGTGCGGCAGGCTGCGGCCGCCGAGGTGGAGCAGCTCCAGGACCTCGTCGAACGACGCGGAGTCGCTGGCGCCGGGCGTGCAGATGGGGAAGAGCCGCTCGAGGTCACCGGGGATGACGTCGCTGGCCAGGAGCGCCTCGCGGGCCCGCATCCAGTTGCGGTTGCCCATGACGGTGTTGATCTCGCCGTTGTGGGCGATGAACCGGAACGGGTGGGCCAGCGGCCAGCTCGGGAAGGTGTTGGTGGAGAAGCGGGAGTGGACCACCGCGAGCGCGGACTCCACGCGCTCGTCGACCAGGTCGGGGAAGAACCGGTCGAGCTGGTCGGTGGTGAGCATGCCCTTGTAGGCCAGGGTGCGCGAGGACAGCGACGGGAAGTACGCCCCGGTGTCGCGCTCGGCCCGCTTGCGCAGGCAGTACGCCCGGCGCTCGAGGGTCATCTGGTCGGCACTGCCGGTCGCGGCGACGAAGAGCTGGACGAAGGTCGGCATGACGCTGCGGGCGGTGGCGCCCAGCAGGCCCGGCTCGGTCGGGACCTCGCGCCAGCCGAGGACGGTCAGGTCCTCCTCGGCGGCGATCTCCTCCATGCGCTTGCGGGAGGTGGCCACCTCCTCGGCCTCGCCGGGGATGAACGCCGTGCCCACCGCGTAGGAGCCCGCATCGGGCAGGTCGAAGCCGGCCACCGCGCGCAGGAAGCGGTCCGGGACCTGCATCAGGATGCCGGCGCCGTCACCGGAGTCGGGCTCGGCGCCCACGGCGCCGCGGTGCTCGAGGTTGCGCAGCGCCTGCACCGCCTGGGCGACGATGTCGTGGCTGGGGACGCCGGTCAGCGTCGCCACGAACGCGACGCCGCAGGCGTCGTGCTCGAACCGGGGGTCGTACAGCCCTTGGGGCGAGGGGTAGGCCTGCATGGCACGCCCTTTCCGTCGTCTCTGCGTTCTCGGTCCGCACGCTGTCGGCCGGGACGAACGCTGCGGGTGGGGACGCCTCAGCCGTGGTGCTCTGGGCTGGGCGGCGTTCACGGGCCGGGGACCAGGGGGTGGCCCCTCCGTGGGGTCGGTGCGGGACGACATTGGCCCGGGCGACCCGATCTTAAGGCATCGGGCGAGGGGTGCGACCGGCGTTCTCAGCGGTGGCCGGGGCGCGTGGGGGGCATCACCCCATGGACGTGCCGACCAGCGACCCGACCACGTAGGTGATCCCGGCGGCGGCGCCGCCGAGGAGCATCTGGCGGGCGCCACCGAACGCCCAGTGCCGGCTGGTGACCTGTGTCACCACCGCCCCGCAGGCGAACAGCGCGATCAGCGTCAGCGCCAGGCCGGGCAGGACCGAGGTCGAGCCGAGGAAGTAAGGCACCAGGGGCACCAGGGCGCCGACGGCGAAGGCGAGGAAGGAGGACACCGCCGCCAGCATGGGCGAGGCCAGGTCCTCGGGGTCGATCCCGAACTCCTCCCGGGCGTGCACGGCCACCGCGCGGTCCACGTCGCTGTGGATCTGGGCGGCGACCTCGTCGGCGAGCTCGCGGGTGAGCCCCTTGGCGACGTACATCGCGGCGAGCTCGGCCTCCTCGCTGGAGCTGTTGCGCTCGATCTCGCGGCGCTCCTTGGCCACCTCGTGCTCGGCGGCCTCGGCCTGGCTGGCGACGGAGGTGTACTCCCCCACCGCCATCGAGAAGGCACCCGCGCTCAGCCCGGCCAGACCGGCCAGGACGATCGGCTGCGAGCCGGCCGAGGAAGCGGTGCCGCCGGCCACGCCGGCGATCAGCGCGACGTTGGACACCAGGCCGTCCATCGCCCCGAACACCGCCGGCCGCAGCCAGCCGCCGGTCACGTCGGCGTGCTCGTGGCCGACCTCGCCGTCGGTGTGCTCGGGGGGCCCGGGCGCCAGCTCGTCGCTCATGAGTCCAGGCTAGCCGGGGTCCCGGAGTCGCCCGCACCACCCGGCCCGCCCGTGGACGCCGGCTGGGGGTCCCGCAGGGCGGACTCCTCCCGACCGGGGTGGCGGCGCGCGGAGACGACGATGTAGCCGACCGAGAGCAGGAACAGCACGATCGAGGTCCACACGTTGAGCCGCAGCCCGAGGACGTCGTCGGCCTGGACCGGGTCGATGCGCAGCATCTCGATCCAGCCGCGGCCCACGCAGTAGGCCGCCACGTACAGGGCGAAGGCGCGCCCGTGGCCGAGCTTGAACCGGCGGTCGGCCCAGATCACGAGACCCGCCACCCCGACGTCCCAGAGGAACTCGTAGAGGTAGGTGGGGTGGAAGGTCGGGCTGGACTCGTAGCCCGTCGGCCGGTGCTCCGGATCGATCTCCAGCGCCCAGGGGAGGTCGGTGGGGCGGCCGAACAGCTCCTGGTTGAACCAGTTGCCCCACCGCCCGATCGCCTGCGCCAGGACGATGCCGGGCGCCAGGGCGTCGGCCAGCGGCGCGAAGCGTACGCCGGCCCGCCGGGCCCCGATCCAGGCGCCGAGGGCGCCCAGCGCGATCGCGCCCCAGATGCCGAGCCCGCCGCGCCAGACGTAGAGCGCCTCGATCGGGTGCTTGCCCGAGCCGAAGTACTTCTCGTAGTCCGTGGCGACGTGGTAGAGCCGGCCGCCGACGATGCCGAACGGCACCGCGAACAGCGCGATGTCCTGGACCTGGCCGGGCCTGCCGCCGCGGGCGACGAGCCGCCGCTCGCCGAGCCAGACCGCGACGACGATGCCGAGGATGATGCACAGGGCGTAGCCGCGGACCGGGAACGGGCCGAGGTGCCACACGCCCTGGCCGGGGCTGGGGATGGACATGGGGATCATCACGCGGGCGGCTCCAGGAGATCGGGGTCGGCGAGGGCGTCCCGGACGTCGGCGGCCATCTTGGCGGCCGAGGTGCCCTCGGTCCACACGACGCGCACGGAACCGCTGGGGCCGTCGGGGCCGTCGGGGGCGATCCCCAGGACGGGCGTGCTGTGGGTGACCTCGTAGCCGCCGGTCGGCAGGCGCTTGCCCTTGGAGATGGCGACGTGGAACGCGTCCCCCGCCGCGACCACGTCGCGCAGCGACCCGGTCAGGCCCTCGAAGGACGGGTCGAAGCGGTCCAGGTAGGTGCGCAGCGTCGCGGGGTCGTCCCGGGCAGGGTCGGTGGTGACGAACCACACCTGCACCTGGGCGGCCTCCTCCTCGCTGAGGCGGGCCATCGTGCTGGCGAGGTCCGACATCACCGCGATGCAGATGTCGGGGCAGTTGGTGTAGCCGAAGAAGACCAGGGTCAGGGGCTTGTCGAGGCGCTCCGAGAGCAGCTCCGTGCGGCCCTCGGTGTCCTCCAGGGGCACGTCCGGGACGCGGTAGGGCTGGTCGAGCACCGCGCCGTAGAGCCCGTCGTCGGCGCGCGCGGGGTCGCCGGCGGCGTCGGTCGACCCGCCGCAGCCCGCCAGGGGCAGCGCGAGGACCAGGGCCGCGGCCGCGGCCGTCCGCCGGAGCACCTCAGGCACGGGCCCGCTCCGGCGCCGCCCGGCGTACGCCCCCGGCCAGGTCCTCGGTGAGCACCCGCAGGTCGGCCAGGGCGCGCTGCTCGTCGCCCCCGGCGTCGAGGACGCGGCGCACGAACGCCGAGCCCACGATCACCCCGTCGGCGTAGGCGGCGACCTCGGCGGCCTGGGCGCCGTCGGAGACCCCGAGACCCACCCCGATCGGCAGGTCGGTCACCGCACGGGTGCGCGCGACCAGGGGCTGGGCCAGGTCGCTGGTCGAGGTGCGGGTGCCGGTCACGCCCATCACCGCGGTGGCGTAGACGAAGCCCGAGCAGCGCTCGGTGGTGTAGCGCAGGCGCGCCTCGGTGGACGACGGCGCGACCAGGAAGACCCGGTCCAGGCCGTGCGCGGCCGAGGCATCGAGCCACGGCCCCGCCTCCTCCGGCGTCACGTCCGGGGTGATCAGGCCCGAGCCGCCCGCGCTCGCCAGGTCGGCGGCGAATCGCTCGACGCCGTAGCGCTCGACCGGGTTCCAGTAGGTCATCACCAGCGTCGCCACGCCGGTCGCCGCCACGGCCTCGACGGTGCGCAGCACGTCGGCGGTGCGGAAGCCGGCCCCGAGCGCCTGCTGGGCGGCGTCCTGGATGGTGGGGCCGTCCATGACGGGGTCGGAGTAGGGCAGGCCGATCTCGATGACGTCGCAGCCGGCGTCGACCATGACCTGCAGTGCCCGGATCGACCCCTCGACGGTCGGGAACCCGGCGGGGAGGTAGCCGACCAGCGCCGCGCGGTCCTCCTGCCGTGCCCGCGCGAACGCCTCGTCGACCCGACTCGTGCTGCGCTCGCTCACGCTTCCACCGCCTTCGCTCCGCTCGGCGGCGGAGCCAGGCGTGATCCTCTGGTTCGCTCGCTGCGCTCGCTCACGCTTCCACCGCCTTCGCTCCGCTCGGCGGCGGAGCCAGGCGTGATCCTCTGGTTCGCTCGCTGCGCTCGCTCACTGCTCCGTCTCCGCGTCGCCGACGAGCTCCTCGGCGGTGTCGTCCAGGCCGAACCACTCCATCGCCGTGCCCATGTCCTTGTCGCCACGGCCGGACAGGTTGACCACGATCGTGGAGCCCGGCATCTCCCGCGCCAGCCGCATCGTGCCGGCGACGGCGTGGGCGGACTCGATCGCCGGGATGATCCCCTCGGTGCGGGCCAGCAGCCGGAAGGCGTCCATGGCCTCGGTGTCGGTCACCGGGAGGTAGGTCGCCCGGCCGGTGCGGGCCAGGTGGGCGTGCTCCGGGCCGACCCCGGGGTAGTCGAGCCCGGCCGAGATCGAGTGCGACTCCGCGGTCTGGCCGTCCTCGTCCTGCAGGACGTAGGTGCGGGCGCCGTGCAGCACCCCGACCTCGCCGGCGTGGATGGTCGCGGCGTGACGCTTGGTCTCGACGCCGTCGCCGGCCGCCTCGAAGCCGACGATCCGCACCGACGGGTCGTCGACGAAGCCGGCGAACAGCCCGATCGCGTTGGACCCGCCCCCGACGCACGCGGTGACGGCGTCGGGCAGCGCTCCGGTCAGCTCCAGGCACTGGGCGCGGGCCTCGTCGCCGATGCCGCGCACGAACGAGCGCACCAGGCTCGGGAACGGGTGCGGCCCGGCGGCCGTGCCGAAGAGGTACGCCGTGTGGTCGACGCTGGCGACCCAGTCGCGCAGCGCCTCGTTGATCGCGTCCTTGAGGGTGCGCGACCCGCTCCTGACCGGCACCACCTCGGCGCCGAGCAGCCGCATGCGAGCCACGTTGAGCGCCTGCCGCTCGGTGTCCACCTCGCCCATGTAGACCACGCAGTCCAGTCCGAGGTAGGCCGCCGCGGTCGCGCTCGCCACGCCGTGCTGGCCGGCACCGGTCTCGGCGATCACGCGGCGCTTGCCCATCCGCTGGGTGAGCAGGGCCTGCCCGAGCACGTTGCGGATCTTGTGGGCGCCGGTGTGGTTGAGGTCCTCGCGCTTGAGCAGGATGCGGGCACCCGCCACCTCGCTGAGCCGGCGCGCCTCGTAGAGCATCGACGGCGTGCCGGCGTACTCGCGCAGCATACGGTCGAGCTCCCCGGTGAACTCCGGGTCGGCCATGGCGTCCTGCCACGCGGCGGTCAGCTCGTCGAGGGCCGCCATCAGCGCCTCGGGCATGAAGCGCCCGCCGAAGTCACCGAAGTGACCGGTCGCGTCGGGTGCGTAGCTCACGGACAAGGGTCCTCCTTCGGTCCGGACCGGGCCGGTCGGTCCGGTCAGCCCGCGTCGTGCGGGGGTCGTGCGGGAGCCGCTGCCCCGGCGGCGAGGAAGTCGCGCAGGGTCGCGGTCGGGTCGCCGGTGCGCACCAGCGCCTCCCCGACCAGCACCACGTCGGCACCGTGGGCGACCAGGTCGGCGACGTCGGCGGCGTCGCGGATGCCCGACTCGGCCACCCGCACCACGCCCTCGGGCACCGAGGGGGCGACCCGGGCGAAGGCATCGCGGTGCACCTCGAGCGTGCGCAGGTCGCGGGCGTTGACCCCGACCAGGCGGGCGCCGGCCGCCAGGGCCACGTCGACCTCGGGCTCGTCGTGCACCTCGACCAGCGGGGTGAGGCCCAGGCTCACCGCCTCGGCGTGGAGCTCGGCCAGCTCGTGCGGGTCGAGGCCGGCGACGATGAGCAGCACCAGGTCGGCGCCGGCTGCCCGGGCCTCCCACAGCTGGTAGGGGGTGACCAGGAAGTCCTTGCGGAGCAGGGGCGTCGGCACCGCGGCACGCACCGCGCGCAGGTCCTCCAGGCTGCCCCGGAAGCGGCGCTCCTCGGTCAGCACGCTGATCGCCGCCGCACCACCCTCCGCGTAGTGCCGGGCCAGCACCGTCGGGTCGGGGATGTCGGCGAGGTGCCCCTTGCTCGGGCTGGCCCGCTTGACCTCGGCGATGACCTGCACACCGGGGCTGCGCAGCATCGGCATCGGGTCGAGCGCGGGCGGGGAGTCGGCCACCAGGTCCTGCAGGGCACCGAGCGGCAGGGCCCGCTCCCGGACGGCGAGGTCCTCGCGCACCCCGGCGATGATCTCGTCGAGGACCGATGCGGCGCGCGGCGTGGCCGGCATGGGCTTCCTCCGGGCGTGCTGGACGGATGGCTGGTCGGACGACCTGGCCGACGACCTCGCGGACGTCGTGGTCTGGGCGGGCCGGCGCCGTGCGCGGCCAGGTCCAGAGTCTCACGCACGGCCAACGGCGCCGCAGCCGGACCGGCACGCGGGAAGGCGGTCCGGCGGGCCGGCGGCGGGGTCGGATAGCGTCGGGCGCGACCCGAGCCCACCCGCCCAGGAGCCACGATGACCCAGCCGCCGGACGAGCGCCCGGACGGGCGTCCCGACGACCAGCCCGGTGACCGACCCGGTGAGCCCGGCGACGGACAGGGCGGCTGGGCGTCCCCTCCGCCCTCCGAGCCGCCGACCTGGACGCCGCCGGCCGGCTCGGGCCAGGAGCCACCCGGGCCCTACGGGCCGCCGCCCTCCGCTCCCCCGCCGGCCCCCGGCTGGGGCCAGCAGCCGCCTCCGCCGTCGTACGCCCAGGGCTACCCGCCCGCGCCGACCACCAGCCCCAAGGCAACGTGGGCGCTGGTCACCGGGATCGTCGCGATCGTGCTGGGCTGCTGCGGCATCCTCGGGCTGCTCGGCATCGTCAGCATCGTGCTGGGCGTCCAGGCCCGCCGCGACATCGCCTCCAGCGGAGGTGCGCTGACCGGCGACGGGGCGGCGCTGGCCGGCATCGTCCTCGGCTCGATCGGGGCGCTGAGCGGACTGGTGATGGGCATCATCGGGTTCGCGCTGTTCAGCACCGGCGACACGTCGTTCACGTTCGGGAGCGGCTAGGCACCCGGCGGCCGCCGCTCAGGGCGTGAGCCAGCCCGCGCCCGGCAGGTTGCGCAGCACCCAGAACGCCACGACGACGACCCCGGCCACCACGCTGAGCGTGTGCAGCCGGGCCGGGGAGATCGGCCGGAGCGCCCCGGTCCAGCGCTGGTGCACCGACCGCAGCCAGCCCGCCGCGAACAGCGGGATGGTCGCCACGAACAGCAGGTTGCTGGAGGCGGCGTCGGCCAGGCGCAGGTCGGTCAGGTCGTTGGCCGCCCGCAGGCCGCCGCAGCCGGGGCAGTAGGTGCCGGTCAGGGTCAGCCACGGACAGAGCCCGTAGGAGCCCTCCGAGTGCGGGTCGCGCAGGTGCAGCACGAGGCTGGCGCCGAGCACCAGCCCGGCGAGGGCGAGGGGCGGGCCGAGCCGCGCGATCCGCGACCCCCTCAGGACCAGGCCCTCAGCGGGGGTCGGCACCCATCCCCATCTTGGCCATCACACCGCCGACGACGGGGCTGAGCAGCAGCAGGACGGCGCCGACGTAGAACGTCGGCATCGAGTCCACCACGAGACCGATGCCACCGACCAGGAAGGCCACGAGGGCGATGATCACGCCGGTCCAGGCGGCGGGGGTCTGGCCGTGGTGGGCGCTCATGGGGTCTCCCTGCTCGTGACGGTTCTGCGGGCCGGGGCGGTCCGGGCATCGTGCGGGCTCATCCTAGTGGGCGCGGGCACCGGGTCTCAGTCGGTGGGGTCGCGGCCCTCGTCCAACGCCTTCCACAGGTCGGCGCTGCTGGCCTCCTCGGCGGCGACGGTGCCGGCGGCCTGCGCCTCGCCCGCGGGGGCGTCGTACCGGCTGCTCATCTCGGGCCAGCGGCCCGCCTCGCGGACCGCGACGATCGACGCCACGGCGCTGACCAGGGCGCCGGTGACCGCCAGCCACGGCCACGCGCTCGCACTGCTGGAGACCGCCCCGGCGCTGCCCGGCAGCAGGCCGACGGCGACCTCGGGGGCCTCCCCTGCCCGGAGCGCCACCACCAGCGCGACCACGACCGCGGCGAGCAGCCCCAGGCCGGCCACGATGCGCCGGCCACGCCGCCGCAGCACCAGCACGGCCCCCCAGGAGGCCAGCGCGACCAGCGCCAGCGGCAGGGCGACCGGGGCGACCTCGCCGCCGCGGGCCTCGACCGTGCGCAGCGCCGGCTCGGTGGCGCGGGCGGTGGCCCACACCTGGGCCGAGGACACCGTGGCCAGACCGGCCCCGGCGAGTCCGAGGACGACCGTCGGGCCGAGACCCGGCCGGGTCACGGGGTCTCGAGCAGGGCGTCGCGGTCGAAGCAGGTCCTGGCGCCGGTGTGGCAGGCCGGGCCCTCCTGGTCGACGGCCACCAGGAGCGTGTCGCCGTCGCAGTCCAGGCGCACCGAGCGGACCAGCTGGCGGTGGCCGGAGGTCTCGCCCTTGACCCAGTACTCCTGCCGCGAGCGGCTCCAGAAGGTCCCGCGGCCGGTGGTGAGCGTGCGGTGCAGCGCCTCGTCGTCCATCCACCCGAGCATCAGCACCTCACCGGTGTCGTGCTGCTGCACCACGGCGGGGACGAGGCCGGCCGCGTCGCGCTTGAGCCGGGCGGCGACGGCGGGGTCCAGGGCGGTGGAGCCGGGGGCGGCGGGTGAGGACATGCCCTCATCATCCCGCGCCGCGGATGCCCGTCTCAGACGGGTTGCCCGTGCTGGGCCACCCACGAGGCGTGCAGGCGGCCGTAGACGCCGCCCTCGGCGACCAGCGCGGCGTGCCGACCCTGCTGGACCACGCGACCCTGGTCGACGACCACGACGAGATCGGCGCGCTCGGCGGTGCTCATCCGGTGGGCGATGGTGATCGAGGTGCGGCCCCGGGTCAGCCGGTCGAGGGCGGCGGAGATGCGCATCTCCAGGGCCGGGTCGACCGCGCTGGTCGCCTCGTCGAGCACCAGCACCTCGGGGTCGGCGAGCTGGGCGCGCACGAGCGCGACGAGCTGCCGCTCGCCGGCCGACAGCGACTCGCCCCGCTGGCCCACCTGGGTGTCGAGACCGTCGGGCAGCGTCGACAGCCAGTCGGACAGGTCGAGCTCGGCGAAGGCCTGCAGCATGCGCGCGTCGTCGGCGTCGACCCGGCCGTAGCGCAGGTTGTCGCGCAGCGTGGCGTCGAAGAGGAAGCCCTCCTGCGGCACCAGCAGGACGTGCCGGCGCAGGTCCTCGAACGGGACGTCGCGCAGGTCGACTCCACCGAGCTCCACCTCGCCCGAGACCGGGTCCATCAGGCGGGTGAGCAGCTTGGCGATCGTGGTCTTGCCCGACCCGGTCTCGCCGACGACGGCGACCCGGGTGGTGGGCGCGATCTCGAGGTCGACGTCGTGGAGCACCGTCGGGCCGGACGGGTAGGCGTAGGTGACCCGGCGGAAGACCACCGGCAGGTGGCCCGCCGGCAGCGGCGTCCCCTGCTCGCCCGGGTCGGCGACATCGGCCGGCGTGTCGAGGATCCCGATCACCCGGCGCCAGCCGGCGAAGGCGTTCTGGGCGTCGGTCAGCACCTGGGTGCCCATCTGGATCGGCCCCACGAACAGCGTGACGAGGAACGCGAAGGCCAGGACGGTGCCGCTGGTGACCTGGCCGTCGACGCCGAGCAGCACCCCGACCGCGATCACCCCGGCGTTGGCGAACCCCGCCGACACCCCACCGAGGGAGAAGGAGAACGCGGTCAGCCCTTGCGCCCGGCTGCTCGCCTCGAGGTGCACGGCCACCGCCTCGTCGATCCGCTCCTGCGTGCGCGCCTCCACGGCGTAGGCCCGGACGACCGAGGCGCCCACGACCGGCTCGGAGATCGCCGAGAGCAGGACCCCGACCTGGCGGCGGACCATGGCGTAGGCCGCGGAGAGGCGCCGCTGGAAGTAGCGCAGGCTGAGGAACAGCGGCAGGAAGCAGACCCACACGACGGTGGCCAGCTGCCAGCTGTAGAGGTACATCACCACGGTCGCGACGGCGACCTGGCCGACGCTGACCACCGCGATGAGGCCACCGAAGATCAGGAACTGCGAGACCTGGTCGACATCGTTGGTCACGCGCGAGACGAGCGCGCCGCGGCGCTCGGTGTTCTGGGTCAGGACCGGCAGGTCGTGGACGTGGCGGAAGGCCTTGGTGCGCAAGGTGGCCAGCCCCGACTCCGCGGCCCGGAACAGGCGGGCGGTCATCAGCGTCGAGCAGACTCCCGTGAGCAGCAGCGCGGCGCCGGTGGCGATCACCGCGGTGGCCACGAAGCCGGTGTCCGGACCGCCCTCGACGGTGATGCCGTTGTCGACGATCTGCTGCACGGCGATGGGGACGGCGACGCGTCCGACCGTGGCGCCAACGGCGAGCAGCAGGGTCACCCAGACGCCGCGGGTCAGCTCGGGCGACAGCTCGGCACCGCGTCGCAGGACGTGCCAGGCCGACGCCACGTCGCCGCTGCGGAGCACGCCGTCCTGGTCGACCGGCTCGGGGGGTGCGGTGCGGGCGCTCATCGGGAGGCTCCCGTCGGCTCGGGGGTCCCCGCCCCGTCGCCGCCCGGCTCGCGCCGTGACCCGGCGGGTCCGGTCTCGTGGTCGGGGCCGCCGTCGTGCGTGGCCTCGTAGGCGTTGACCAGGTCGGCGTAGTCGGGGTTGCGGCGCAGCAGCTCGGTGTGCGTGCCCTGGTCGGCCACCACGCCCTCGCGCAGGAAGACCACCTCGTCCGCGAGGCCGATCGTCGCCTTGCGGTAGGCGACCACGACCACGGTCGCGCCACCGGCGCCGCGGCGCAGGGCAGCGAGGATGCGCGCCTCGACCTCGGGGTCGACCGCCGAGGTGGCGTCGTCCATCACCAGCAGGCGCGGGGACCGCACCAGCGCCCGGGCCAGGGAGAGCCGCTGGCGCTGGCCGCCGGAGAGGGTCGTGCCCCGCTCCCCCAGCTGGGCGTCGAGCCCGCCGGGCAGGGCGCGGACGAACTCCTCGGCCTGGGCCACGCGCAGCGCCGCCCAGACCTGCTCGTCGCTCCACGGCCCGCCCAGGGTGACGTTGCCGCGCACCGTGTCGTCGAAGAGGAACGCGGTCTGCGGCACGAGTGCGGCCACCTCGGCCAGGGCCCCGGGCGCAAGCTCGCGCAGGTCGACGCCGTCGACGCGCACCGCACCGGCGTCGGGGTCGACCAGCCGGAACATCAGGGTGGTCAGCGTGCTCTTGCCCGAGGCCGTGGCCCCCACGACCGCGAGCGTGCGGCCGGGCCGCACCGCGAAGGTGACCCCGCGCAGCACCTCGAGGCCGGGGACGTGGGCGTAGCGCAGGCCGTCGACCTCGAGCAGGGCCCCCGCCCTGCCGTCGGCGGCGGGACCGCCCAGCCGCGCGTCGCCGTACGGCGTCCCGGCGACCTCGCCCAGCACCGCCCGCACACGGTCGAAGCCGACGACGCTGCGCGGGAACTCCCCCAGCAGCCAGCCGAAGGAGCGGATCGGGAAGGCGACGACCGTCAGGAGGTAGGCGATGCTGACCACGTCGCCGGGCGGCGTGGCCCCGGCGGCGACGCGGTGGACGCCGACCAGGAGGACGGCGAGCACGCCCAGGCTCGGCAGGATCTCCAGGAGGGGGTCGAACACCGCACGGATCTGGCCCGCGCGCACCGCGGTGTCGCGCAGCTGCCGGGCCTTGTGGCCGAAGCGGTCGGTCTCCTCCCCCTCGCGTCCCAGCGACTTGACCACCATGGCCCCGTCGAACGACTCGTGCGCGATCTCGCTGAGCTCGGCGCGCAGTGCCTGGGCGCGGGTCATCAGCGGCGACTGGTAGTGCTGGAAGACCAGGTTGCTCAGCACCACGAGCGGGAAGACCGAGAGCCCCACCACGGCCAGCACCGCGTCGGTGAACAGCATCTGGACGACGGCGATGAGGATCATCGCGGCCGTGCCGACGGCCATCGGGAGCGGGGCGATGGGACCCCAGGCGGCCTCCACGTCGGACGCCGCGTTGGAGAGCAGCTCGCCGGTCGGGTGCTTCTGGTGCCAGCGCATCGGGAGGGAGAGGTACTGGCGGGTGACCGCGCGGCGGTCGTGGGCCTGCATGCGGTACTGCATGACGCCGGCGCCCCACCGCCGCGCCACGATGCTCACCCCGCGCACGACCGCCACCGCGACGAACAGCGCCACGCTGGTGACCAGCGCGCCCGTGGGCGTCACGCCGCTGTCGAAGGCCGGGAGCACCACGTGGTCGGTCGACCAGCCGAGCACCCATGCGTCGGCCACGGTGAGCCCGCCGAAGAGCATCGCCCCGAGCGTGGAGACGGTGAACATCAGGGGCTCCCTGCGGATCGCGACCCCCAGCACCTCGAACCCGCGACGCAGGGTGCCCCGGGGGCGGCGGCGCTGGAGGCGCGGGTCGGCGTCGGGCACGGATCTCCTCGGGCTCGTGACGGTCGGGCGGCCTCAGCGGCAACCGCGGCGACGGGTGGAATGTTCCCTTCCTACACTCAGCCGATGACATCTCTCGCCGCCGCCGAGCGCGACCGCCTGTGCGACCTGGCCATGGAGCTGGGCCCCGACGCCCCCACGCTGAGCGGGGAGTGGACCGTCCGCGACCTCGTCGCCCACCTCGTCGTGCGGGAGGGGCACCCGGCATCCGCCGGGATCCTGGCCCGGCCCCTCGCGGGGATGCTCGAGCGGGCGCAGGCGCGGGTGGCCGCCCAGGACTTCGCGGCGACGGTCGACCCGCGTGCGCAAGGGCCCGCCGGCGTACTCCCCCTTCGCCCTGCCCGTGCTCGGCGGCCTGGCCAACATCGCGGAGTACGCCGTCCACCACGAGGACGTCCGGCGCGCCCAGGAGTCGTGGCAGCCGCGCACCCTCGCCGCCGGCGAGCAGGACGTGCTGTGGCGCCTCGTGCGGACGCTGGGCCGTGGCCTGGGCGCCAGGTCCCCCGTGGGCGTGGTGGCGCAGCGGTCCGACGTGCCCGGCGCGCGGGCACGGGTACGCCGCACGCCGCGGTCCGCGGGTGACGTCGTGGTCCGCGGGGAGCCGCTGGAGGTGCTGCTGCTGCTCTACGGCCGCCAGGACCACAGTGTCGTCGAGCTCGACGGCGACCCGGCCGACGTGGCGCGGCTGACCGGCGCCGACCTCGGCCTCTGAGGGCTCAGCGGACGGGGTGACCCGCCGCGGCGAGCGCGTCCTTGACCTCGCCGACCCGCAGGGTGCCGAAGTGGAACACCGAGGCGGCCAGCACCGCGTCGGCACCCGCCTCGACCGCGGGCGGGAAGTGCTCGACCGCGCCGGCGCCTCCGCTGGCGATGACCGGGATCCCGACCGCCGCACGGACCAGCCGGACCAGCTCGAGGTCGAAGCCCTCGCGGGTGCCGTCGGCGTCCATCGCGTTGAGCAGGATCTCGCCGGCGCCCAGCTCGGCGGCCCGGCGGGCCCAGGCGATCGCGTCCAGGCCCGCGCTGCGCCGCCCGCCGTGCGTGGTCACCTCGAAGCCGCTCTCGGTGGGCTCGGCGCCGTCGGGGACCCGGCGCGCGTCGACCGAGAGCACGAGCACCTGGTTGCCGAACCGGTCGGCGATCTCCGCGACCAGCTCGGGACGGCGGATCGCGGCGGTGTTGACCGCGACCTTGTCCGCGCCCGCACGCAGGAGCGTGTCCACGTCCTCCACCGAGGCGACGCCGCCGCCGACGGTCAGGGGGATGAACACCTGCTCCGCGGTCCGCGACACGATCTCCAGGGTCGTGGCCCGGCCCTCGTGCGAGGCCGAGATGTCGAGGAAGGTCAGCTCGTCGGCGCCCTCCTCGTCATAGACCTTCGCCAGCTCGACCGGGTCACCGGCGTCGCGCAGCCCCTGGAAGTTGACCCCCTTGACCACCCGGCCGCCGTCGACGTCGAGGCAGGGGATGACACGGACCGCCAGCCCCGTGCCGGCGCGGGTCAGCGACTCGCTCACGACGGGACCGGCAGGGTGAGGGCGAGGGCCTCCTCGAGGGTGAAGCGGCCCTCGTAGAGCGCGGTGCCGACGATCGCGCCCTCGACGCCCACGTCGAGCAGGGTCTGGAGTGCCCGCAGGTCGTCCAGCTCGGTGATGCCTCCCGAGGCCACGACCGGCCGGTCCGTCGCGGCGCACACCTCGCGCAGGAGGTCGAGGTTGGGGCCCTGCAGCATGCCGTCCTTGTTGACGTCGGTGACCACGTAACGGGCACAGCCCTCGCCGTCCAGGCGCGCGAGGACGTCGTACAGGTCGCCGCCGTCGCGGGTCCACCCGCGCGCGGCCAGCGTGCGGCCGCGGACGTCGAGCCCGACCGCGACGCGGTCGCCGTGGTCGGCGATCGCGCGGGCGCACCACTCCGGCTGCTCGAGCGCGGCGGTGCCGATGTTGACGCGCCGGCACCCGGTCGCCATCGCCGCGGCGAGCGACTCGTCGTCGCGGATGCCGCCGCTCATCTCGACCCGGAGGTCCAGGCGGCCGACGATCTCGGCGAGCAGCTCGCGGTTGTGCCCGCGACCGAAGGCGGCGTCGAGGTCGACCAGGTGGATCCACTCCGCTCCCGCGTCCTGCCAGCGCAGCGCCGCCTCGACCGGGTCGCCGAAGGTCTTCTCCGAGCCGGCGACGCCCTGCACCAGCTGGACGGCGCGGCCTCCCTGGACGTCGACGGCAGGCAGCAGCTCGAGGTAGGGGGACATGGACCGGAGCCTAGCGAGCGGGGAGGGGCCACCCCTGCGCCGTCTCGGACGCGATCAGGCCCCGGCGCCGTGGACCAGGACGCGGTCGCCGTCGCGCAGGTCCAGCGGCAGCAGCGAGCGGTGGTGGTCCACCGGCGAGGCGCACCCGGCCAGGACGACCGCGCCGACCGGCCCGGACAGCGGCTCGCCGTCGCGGTGGGCGGTGATCCGCCGGGCCGGCCCCGCGGGCAGCGCGGCGTCCAGGTGGACCCAGCGCGCCCCGTGCCGCTCGGTGACCAGCACCACCTCGGCCTCCAGCACCCCGGCGTCGGCGACCAGGCAACGGCCCGGGGTGGCGACGACCCGCGGCGGGCGGGGGCCGAGGAAGCGGCGGACGGCGGCGGTGATCACCGAGCCGTAGGCCCCCAGCGGCGGCGTCGGCACCAGCGCGCCGGCCGGGAAGCCCCCGCCGAGGTCGACCGTGGCGAGATCGGCACCGCGGTGGCGCACCGCCTCGCGCAGGCGGGCGACGGCGGCCAGCGGCTCGTCCCAGGCGTGCACGTCGCGCTGCTGGTGGCCGACGTGGAACGACACCCCCACCGGGTGGCCCAGCGCGACCGCCCCCAGGAGCAGCCGCCGCGCGACCTCCTCCCCGCAGCCGAACCCCGCCCCGGCGCGCCCCGCCCCGTGCCGCGTCGCGGCGAGGCGCACCACGACCTCGGCGCCCGGCGCGTGCGCGAGCACCTTGGCGAGCTCGCCGTCACAGTCGACGGCGAAGCTGCGCACCCCCCGGGCGTGCGCCTCGGCGACGTGCGCCCGCTTCTTCACCAGGCCGCCGTAGGACACCCGGCCCGGGTCGGGGTCGACCCCGAGGACCAGGTCGAGCCCGGCGAGCCCGGTCACGTCCCAGCCCGCACCCGCCGAGGCCAACGTCTCGAGGACCCCCTCGGACGGGTTGGCGCGGATCGCGTAGCGCAGCCCCACGTCGGGCAGCGCACGCGACAGCTCGTCGTACGCCCCCGCGACGACGTCGAGGTCGAGGCGCAGGGACGGGGTCGTGGGTGCCGGGACCCGGCGCGCGGCGCGGGTGCCCGGGGTGGGCAGGGCGGTGGCGATCACGCCTGCGAGGAGGCGCGTCGCGGTCGTCCTGATACGTCCGGGACGGGACCCTAGACCCGCTTGAACAGCAGCACCCGCAGCACCGGGTAGGCCAGGACCGCCACGACCAGGAACGCCAGACGGGCCGGCCAGTCCGGGCGCACCGCGAAGCCGACGACCAGCAGCACGAGCAGCAGCCCCACCACGATGGCGTGCTGGCGCTGCCGCTTGCGAGCCAGGACGCTGTCGGGGCGGCTCCTGCGGCGCCCGAGCCCGACCTTGCGGCCGGCGTCCTTCAGCCGCCGGGTGCGAGCCGCCCGACGCTCGAGGCGTTCGGCGGTGGCGACCCGGGCGGCCTGCTTGATCGCGGCCTCCCGCTCGCGCTCGGCCCGCCGGCGGGCCCGCTCCTTGCTCATGCCGGACGCCCCGGTCGGGTGCGGGTCGCGCTCACGCCGGGAGACCCGCGACCCAGTTGCGCAGCAGGGCGGCCCCGGCGTCACCGGACTTCTCGGGGTGGAACTGCGTGGCGCACAGGGGGCCGTTCTCGACCGCGGCGACGAACCGGTCGCCGGCGTACTCCGCCCACGTGACCAGCGGCGGGCGGGTGCGGCCGTTGGTGACCAGCTCCCAGCGGCGGACGCCGTAGGAGTGCACGAAGTAGAACCGCTCGCCCTCGACCCCGGCGAACAGCCGCGAGCCGTCGGGGACCTCGACGGTGTTCCAGCCCATGTGGGGCACGACCGGGGCCTGCAGGCGCTCGACGGTGCCGGGCCACTCGTCGAGGCCCTCGCTGTCGACGCCGTGCTCGACGCCGTGGCTGAACATCACCTGGAGACCCACGCAGATCCCGAGGACGGGACGGCTGCCGGCGAGCCGACGGCCGATCACCTCGTGGCCACGGACCGCGCGGATGCCCTCGACGCACGAGGCGAACGCCCCGACGCCGGGGACGACCAACCCGTCGCACTCCTGGGCGCGCGCTCGGTCGGCGGTCAGCTCGACCCGGGCGCCGGCGCGCTCGAGCGCGCGCACGGCGGAGCGGACGTTGCCGAACCCGTAGTCCAGGACGACGACGTCGGGAGCCGTCACAGACTCCCCTTCGTGGACGGCACGCCCTGCTCGCGCGGGTCGAAGGCGACCGCGTCGCGGAAGGCGCGGGCGACGGCCTTGTACTGCGCCTCGACCACGTGGTGCGGGTCGCGGCCGCCGAGCACGCGGACGTGCAGCGCGACCTGCGCGTGGAACGCGAGGGTCTCGAAGACGTGGCGGGTCAGCGACCCGAGGTAGCCGACGCCGGAGCCGCCGATGGTGACGAACTGCTGACCCTCCGGCTCCCCGGTGTGCACGCAGTACGGCCGACCGGAGACGTCGACGACGGCCTGCACCAGTGCCTCGTCGAGCGGGACCATCGCGTCGCCGAAGCGACGGATGCCGCGCTTGTCGCCCAGCGCCTGGTGCAGCGCGTCGCCCAGCGCGATCGCGGTGTCCTCGACGGTGTGGTGGGCGTCGACGTGCACGTCGCCGTCGGTCTGCACCACCAGGTCGACCAGCGAGTGGCGCGAGAAGCTGGAGAGCATGTGGTCGTAGAAGCCCACGCCGGTGCTCACCTCGTGCCGGCCGGAGCCGTCGAGGTCGACCTCGACCAGGACCTTGGACTCCTTGGTCGCACGCTCGATGCGGGCGGTGCGGTTGCTCACGTGACTACCTCCAGCAGGGCGCTCTTGAACGCCGTCATCTCGTCGGGGGTGCCGATCGACACGCGCAGCCACCCCTCGGGCCCAGTCTCCCGGATCAGCACGCCGCGTGCGACCAGACCGTCCCAGACGGCCCGGCGGTCCTCGAAGGTGCCGAACAGGGCGAAGTTGGCGTCGCTGTCGGCCACCGTCAGCCCCTGCTCACGCAGCCAGTCGACGGTCAGGTCGCGCTCCCGGCGGAGCGCGTCGACGTTGCCGAGCAGCTCGTCGGTGTGCCGCAGCGCCGCCAGGGCGACGGCCTGCGTGACCGCGGACAGGTGGTAGGGCAGGCGGACCACGCGCAGCGCGTCGCAGACCTCCGTGCTCGCCGCGAGGTAGCCCACCCGCGCACCCGCGAGCGCGAACGCCTTGCTCATCGTGCGGGTGACCACCAGGTTCGGGTTGTCGGGCAGCTGCTCCAGCGCACTGGGCGTGCCCGCCCGGCGGAACTCGGCGTACGCCTCGTCGACGACCAGCACGCCCCCGACCTCGGCGGTCGCAGCACACAGCGCGGCGACGTGCTCGGGGGGCAGCGCCGTGCCGGTCGGGTTGTTGGGGCTCGGCAGCAGGACCACGCTCGGCCGCTCCCGGCCGATGAGCGCCTCCGCCGCGGCCACGTCGATCGCGAAGTCCTCGGCCCGGTGGCCGACGACCCAGCGGGTGTTGGTGTCGCGGGCGTACTCCGGATACATCGAGTACGTCGGCGCGAACGACAGCGCGGTCCGTCCGGGCCCGCCGAAGGCCTGCAGCAGGTGGAGCATGACCTCGTTGGAGCCGTTGGCGGCCCACACCCGGGCGGGGGTCACGCCGTGCCCCAGGTAGGCCGCGAGGCAGGCGCGGAGCTCGGTGAACTCCCGGTCCGGGTAGCGGTTCAGCCGCCGCGTCGCCTGCGCCACCGCCTCCGCGACGTCGGCGACGACCGCCTCGGACGGGGCGTAGGGGTTCTCGTTGACGTTGAGCTGGACAGGCAGGTCCAGCTGAGGTGCGCCGTAGGGCTCGATGCCCCGGAGCTCCTCACGAAGAGGAAGACCCATCAGCGGCCCTCGAGACGCACCCGCACCGCGGCACCGTGCCCGGGCAGGTCCTCGGCGTCGGCGAGCGTCATCACGTGGTGGGCGACGTCGCGCAGCGCACGCTCGTCGTACTCCACGACGTGGACGGCCTTGAGGAACGAGCGCACGCTCAGTCCCGAGGAGTGGCAGGCGCAGCCGGCCGTGGGCAGGACGTGGTTGGACCCGGCGGCGTAGTCGCCGAGCGAGACCGGCGCGAACGGCCCGACGAAGATCGCCCCGCCGTTGCGGACCCGGCGTGCCCACGTCGCGGCGTCGGCGGTCTGGATCGAGAGGTGCTCGGCGGCGTAGGCGTCGACCACGGCCAGGCCCTGCTCGAGGTCGTCGACCAGGACGATCGCGCTCTGCTCGCCACCGAGCGCGGTGCGGATCCGCTCCACGTGCTTGGTCGCGCTGACCTGCTTGTCCAGCTCGGCCTCGACCTCCGCGGCGAGCACCTCGCTCGGGGTCACCAGGACGCTGGCGGCCAGCGGGTCGTGCTCGGCCTGGCTGACCAGGTCGGCGGCGACGAACGCCGGGTCGGCGTCCTCGTCGGCCAGGACCGCGATCTCGGTCGGACCCGCCTCGCTGTCGATCCCGACCACGCCCTTGACCAGGCGCTTGGCGGTCACGGTGTAGATGTTGCCCGGCCCGGTGACCAGGTCGACCGGACGGCACGGCCCGGCGCCGTAGGCGAACATCGCGACCGCCTGCGCGCCGCCGACGGCGTAGACCTCCTCGACCCCGAGCAGCGCGCAGGCCGCCAGGATCGTGGGGTGCGGGAGGCCGCCGTGCTCCTTCTGCGGGCTGCTGGTCAGGGCGATCGACTCGACGCCGGCGACCTGGGCCGGCACGACGTTCATCACCACGCTGCTGACCAGCGGGGCGACGCCACCCGGGACGTAGAGGCCCACCCGCTGCACGGGCACCAACCGCTGCGTGACCCGGCCGCCCGGGGCGACGTCCACGGTGACGTCCTGCTCGAGCTCGGCCTCGCAGGTCGCTCGCAGCCGGCGTACGGACTCCTCCAGCGCGGCGCGGACCGCCGGGTCGAGCTCGGCCAGCGCCCGCTGGAGCGCCTCGGCCGGGACGGTGATGTCGCTCTGCTCGACGCCGTCGAACCTGGCGGAGTACTCCGCGACCGCCTCGGCGCCGCGATGACGCACCGCCTCGACGATCGGGCGGACCACCTCGATGGTGCCGTCCACGTCCGTGGCTCCCCGGGGGACCACGCGGCGGTAGTCTGTCTGGCCGCCGGGAGAGGCTGCGGACGCAGCAGTGCCCCGGAGGTCGATACGGCGGATCATGCCCCGATTCTAGGTGGCGGGGCGGGCCGCTCGGTTTCCCATGGTCCCATGTGAAACCACAGCTCCCCACGCGTTGCAACATGTGGGGAGTCGCGAAGTCCCACGGTCCCATGGGAAACCGCACCCTCGGGCTACCGTGGCGGGCATGGAGCGGTTGCTGCCGATCTTCCCGCTGGGCCTGGTGGCCTTCCCGGGGATGACGTTGCCGCTGCACGTCTTCGAGGAGCGCTACCGCGCGCTGGTGCGCGACCTGCTGGCGGTCGAGGACCCGGAGGACCGGTTGTTCGGGGTGGTCGCCATCCGTGAGGGCTACGAGGTCGGCAGCTTCGAGGCCCGGTCGATGTACCGCACCGGCTGCCTCATGCAGCTGCGGGTGGTGGAGCAGTACGCCGACGGCCGGTACGACATCTCGTGCGTGGGACGCGGACGGGTCCGGGTGCTCGACACCGATGCCGCGCGGCCCTACCTGCGCGCCGAGGTGGCCGTGGTGACCGCGCCGGACGAGCAGCCGGAGACACTGGCCCTCGAGGCGCAGGCGACGCTGGCGGTGTTCGCGGAGTACCGCTCGGCGGTCAGCGAGCTGCGGGGCGACGAGGTGATGACCGGCTCGCTGCCGGCCGAGCCGGAGCTGCTGTCCTACGCCCTGGCCGCGACCTGCTCCCTGCCGCTCTACGACCGCCAGCACCTGCTGGAGGCAGCGAGCACCTCGGACCGCCTGGGGCTGCTGCGGCGCCAGCTGCGCGGCGAGCTGCGTGCCATCCGGGCGCTGCCGTCCCTGCCTGCCACCGAGGTGGCCCGCTCGGGGTGGAGCCCCAACTAGGGACGACCCGGTCGCTCAGTCGGTGGTCAGCCGCAGCGTCGCGTGCAGCACGTCGCCGTCGCGCGAGCCGGTGACACCGAGGGCCGAGAGCGGCTCGGCGTTGGCCCGGTCCTCCTTGCTGCTGCCCGTCATCGCCCGGTCGAGCCAGCCGTTGGCGTCGAAGTCGGCGAAGAGCGCGCCGATGCTGTCGCCGGCGTCGGGCAGGGCCTGCTCGTAGGCGCCGGAGCCGCCCAGGTCGCCGCCCTCGGCCAGCCGCCGGACGTAGTCCCGGTCGAAGCCGATCGCGACCGCGTCCTCGCCCTCCTCGACCACGACCGGGGGGCCGTCCTCACGGGTGGCGTGGTCGGCGAGCTTGCGGACCAGCGGCGCGATCTGCGAGGGGTCGCCCGCGATGCGCAGCCCGGCCTTCAGGCCGTCGCCGGGGCCCGGGCCGAAGAAGAAGGACTCGAACAGGCGCGGGAAGTCGACCGAGGAGTCGAACGCCACGACCACCGAGTCCCCGACCATCGTGGAGATGTCCTCCGGCAGGGAGAGCCCGGTCTCCTCGGAGGCCTGCGCCATCTCCCGGTCGAACTCACCCGGCGCGGAGGAGCGCAGCTGCTCGACCGTCTGCCGCGCCCAGTCCTCGCCCGTCGCCAGGCCGAGGGCCACGCCGGTGCCGGTGGGCAGGTCGCCGAGGTCGACGGTGCCGCTGTCGGCCAGGTCTCCGGAGAGCCCGTGCGAGGCGAGCTCGACCTCGAGCGACTCGTCGGCGAAGCGCACCTGCATCGCCGCGCCACCGAAGTCGGCGAGCCGGTCGGCCATCTGGTCGGAGCCCGGCCCGCCGAACATCCCCAGGCCGCCGAACATCAGGCCGGGAAAGCCCATCATCAGCGGGTTCATCGGCATCTCGTAGCCGCCGCCGAAGCCGTCCTCGCGCTGCGGGTCGCCGGGGAAGTCGCTGGGGAAGTCGCTGGGGAAGTCGCTGGGCAGGTCCGTGGGGAAGTCCGACGGCAGCTCGGTGAGCAGCTCGGTCGGGAAGTCCGAGGGCAGGTCCTCGGCCCACTCCGACGGCACCTGGCCGGGTTGGGGCTGCTGGTCCTCCCCCGGTGTCCCGGCCCCCTGTGCCGGCGGGTCGGAGGTGTCCTCGGTGAGCGCGCCCGCGCGGCCGGCCATCATCGTCGCGCCGCCCTCGGAGGTCTCGCCGGGGCCCATGCCGCCCTGCGACATCATCCCGCCCATGGTGCTCATCTGCTCGGAGAGGTAGTCGCCGAAGGCCGGGGCGAGGTAACCGGTCACCACACCGTCGTCGCCCGCCTCGCCGGTGCGGGCGGAGTACGTCGGGTCGTCGGCGAGCGAGGAGGTCTCGGCGTCCTTCGCCACGGAGCGGGCATCGGCATCGGTCGCGGCGACGATCATGAAGTCGCCGGTGAAGGCGGTGCCGACCTCGTCCTCGCCCGCGCAGTCGCCGAGCGCCCGGATCCCGCGGTCGGCCTTGTCCTGGTCGGTGACCTCCAGCGCGGCGAAGGCCTTGGGCCCGTCCGCATCGGTGCCGGGCACCATGCCCACGCCGAGGGCGCTGCCCAGCCAGGGGTCGACGTCGGCGAAGTCGACCTCCGAGCATTCGCTGTCGGCGGTGAGGCCGCGGAAGACCCAGCTGCGCAGGTCGTCCTGGGAGGTCAGCCCCAGGTGCTCCTCGAGGGCGGGGAACTTCTTGAGGGTCCGGTAGGCCGCGAGCTTCTGGCCGCCCGAGGGGTCCAGGTCGACCTGGACCCAGGCCATCGTGTCCGCGGGTGCCGCGGTCGCGGCCTGCGGACCTCCGGAGAGGAACTGCGCGACGGCGAACGCGCCGGCCGCGCCGGCGACGACCAGGGCACCGACGGTCAGGCCCACCACGGTGCGCCGGCCCCGCCCGGAGGAGGAGTCGCGGGGACCCGGCTCGTCGCCGAGGTACTCGAACTGCTGGGTTCCCTCGGGTCCTGGTCCCGGTGCCTGCTCGGTCATCGTGGATCCCTCTCCCGCCCTGTCCGGCACGTGCGTCGTGCCAGGAAGGGAAGCCTAGTCCGCGCCGGCGACGGGCACGTCCTGCTTCGGCACCTTCTGGGCCTGGTCGTCGCGGTGCTCGCGCTCGAGCCGGCTGACCCCGAGCAGCACCACGAGGGAGCCGACCGCCGCCCCCAGGGGCCAGCTGAGCAGGTCGGCGCGCGAGGTCAGCTCGAGCTGCACCGGCGCGGTGGTGCCGACCTTTGCGTCGGTCAGGACCGACACCGGGTCGGGCGGACCGAGCGAGACGCCGAGCGGCTGGGCCAGGTAGCGCGCGGAGAGGTAGGTGCCGCCGAGCAGCAGCAGCAGGACGGCGACCTCGTGGCCCCGGCGACGCAGCATGAGCAGGGCACCGAGCAGGAACGAGCCGACGAAGCCCAGGACCACGAACCAGCCGTCGGCGGAGAAGACCCTGCCCAGCTGCACCTCGGAGGTGCTGATGCCCTGCGCGGTGCGCTCGGACAGCGCCGGGGTGACCAGCTGCGGCCAGAGCAGCCCCACGGCCAGGCCCAGGAGCACGACGCAGACAGCGACCAGCGCGAGGTCGACCAGGAACCTCGGGGCGAGGTCCCGCACGCGGCCGAGGCTCACACGCCGCTCAGGCAGTGCGGACCGAGGAGCTCCTTGAGCTCACCGGACAGCGAGGGACTCGGCGAGACCCGCAGCCGGTCGTCGAGCCGCATCACACGGGTGCTGGTCCTGGTCATGAGGCGCAAGCGTACTTCGGTGACCCCCGGGTGGGTGGCCAGGATGTCGCGGAGCCGGTCGACGGTCTCGGGGGTGCAGCGCGTCGACGGGAGGTTGATCACCACCGGCCCGCTGGGCCCCTCGGTCAGGTCGGGCCGGCTCAGCTCCTGGCCGTGGATCTCCGGGGTGTCCTTCTGCCGCGACAGGTTGCCCTTGACCGTGACGACGGTGTCCTCCACCAGCAGCGTGCTGACCAGCTGGTAGGCGGCGGGGAAGAACAGCACCTCGATCGCGCCCTCGAGGTCCTCGACGGTGACCATCGCCCAGGTCGCACCCGCCTTGGTGATCTTGCGCTGGACGCCGGTGATCAGGCCGCAGATCGTGACCGGGGTGCGATCGCCGCGCTCCTCGTCGGCCAGGAGCCGCCCGATCGTGGTCTCGGCTTCCTTGTTGAGGATGTGCTCGAGGCCCTGGAGCGGGTGGTCGGAGACGTAGAGGCCGAGCATGTCGCGCTCGTGGCTGAGCAGGGTGGTCTTGTCCCACTCGTCGAGGTCGGGCACGACCACCTGGCCGCCCCACCCGGCGCCCAGGCCGCCACCGCCGTCGTCGTCGAGGCCGCCGAACAGGGAGTCCTGGCCGATCGCCTCGTTGCGCTTGACCTCGACGTACTGCTCGACCGCGGTCTCGTGGATCGCCACCAGCGCCGAGCGCCGGTGCCCGAGGGAGTCGAACGCGCCCGCCTTGACCAGGGACTCGATCACGCGCTTGTTGCACACCAGCGCCTCGACCTTGCCGAGGAAGTCGTTGACGTCGGTGAAGCGGCCCTTCTCCTGCCGCGCCGAGACGATGCCGGCCACGACGTTGCCGCCCACGTTGCGGATCGCGTTGAGGCCGAAGCGGATGTCGCTGTCGACCGGGGTGAAGTTGGCCTGCGACTCGTTGACGTCGGGAGGCAGCACCTTGATGCCCATGCGGCGGCACTCGTTGAGGTAGATCGCCGACTTGTCCTTGTCGTCCTTGACCGACGTCAGGAGGGCGGCCATGTACTCCGCGGGGTAGTGCGCCTTGAGGTAGGCCGTCCAGTAGGACACCAGGCCGTAGGCGGCGGTGTGCGCCTTGTTGAAGGCGTAGTCGGAGAACGGGACCAGGACGTCCCACAGCGTCTTGATCGCCTGCTCGCTGTAGCCGTTGGCGCGCATGCCCTCGGAGAAGGGGACGTACTCGGCGTCGAGCACCTCCTTCTTCTTCTTGCCCATCGCGCGCCGGAGCAGGTCGGCCTGCCCGAGCGTGTAGCCCGCGAGCTTCTGCGCGACGGCCATGACCTGCTCCTGGTAGACGATCAGGCCGTAGGTCGTGCCGAGGATGTCGGCCAGCGGCTCCTCGAGCTCGGGGTGGATCGGGGTGACGTCCTGCTTGCCGTTCTTGCGCAGGGCGTAGTTGATGTGGCTGTTCACGCCCATCGGGCCGGGCCGGTAGAGCGCCAGGACCGCCGAGATGTCCTCGAAGTTGTCCGGACGCATCTGGCGCAGCAGCGAGCGCATCGGTCCGCCGTCGAGCTGGAAGACGCCCAGGGTGTCCCCGCGCCCGAGCAGCTCGTAGGAGGCGGGGTCGTCGAGCCCGAGCTCCTCGAGGACCAGCTTCTCGCCGCGGTTGATCTCGACGTTGCGGACCGCGTCGTCGAGCACGGTGAGGTTGCGCAGCCCGAGGAAGTCCATCTTGATCAGGCCGAGGTTCTCGCAGGTCGGGTAGTCGAACTGCGTGATGACCGCGCCGTCCTGCTCCCGCTTCATGATCGGGATGACGTCCTGCAGCGGGGCGCTGGACATGATGATGCCCGCGGCGTGCACGCCCCACTGCCGCTTGAGCCCCTCGATGCCGATCGCGGTGTCCACGACGTTCTTCACGTCGGGCTCGGACTCGTAGAGCGCGCGGAACTCGCCGCCCTCGCCGTAGCGGGGGTGCTGGGGGTCGAACAACTGCTTGAGCGGGACGTCCTTGCCCATCACCGCCGGCGGCATCGCCTTGGTGATCCGGTCGCCCATCGAGAACGGGAAGCCCAGGATCCGCGAGGAGTCCTTGACCGCCTGCTTGGCCTTGATCGTGCCGTAGGTGACGATCGAGGAGACCCGGTCGGAGCCGTACTTGCGGGTGACGTAGTCGATCACCTCGCCGCGGCGGCGGTCGTCGAAGTCGATGTCGAAGTCGGGCATCGAGACGCGGTCGGGGTTGAGGAAGCGCTCGAAGATCAGGCCGTGCTCGAGCGGGTCGAGGTCGGTGATGCGCAGGGCGTAGGCGCACATCGAGCCCGCACCCGAGCCGCGACCCGGGCCGACCCGGATGCCGTTGTCCTTGGCCCAGTTGATGAAGTCGGCGACGACGAGGAAGTAGCCCGGGAAGCCCATCTGCAGGATGACCCCGACCTCGAAGTCGGCCTGCTTCTGGACGTGCTCGGGGATGCCGCCGGGGTAGCGGAAGTGCAGGCCCTTCTGCACCTCCTCCTTGAACCAGGTGTCCTCGGTGTAGCCCTCGGGGACGTCGAACCGCGGCATGTAGTTGGCGTCGGTGTCGAACTCCACCTCGCAGCGCTGGGCGATCAGCAGGGTGTTGTCGCAGGCCTCGGGCAGGTCGCGCCACAGCGCGCGCATCTCCTGCGGCGACTTGACGTAGTAGCCGTCGCCCTGGAAGGCGAAGCGCTTGCCGCCCTTGTCGTACGGCGGCTCGCTCATCACGCTGCCCGAGCTGACGCAGAGGAGGTGCTCGTGGGCGGGGGCGTCACCGGGCTGGACGTAGTGGGAGTCGTTGGTGGCGATCGGCGGGATGCCGAGGTCCTTGGACAACCGCAGCAGGTCCTCGCGGACCCGGGTCTCGATGGAGAGCCCGTGGTCCATCAGCTCGAGGAAGTAGCTCTCGCGGCCGAAGATGTCCTGGAACTCCCCCGCCGCGCGGCGCGCCTCGGCGTACTGCCCCAGCCGCAGGCGGGTCTGCACCTCGCCCGAGGGGCAGCCGGTGGTCGCGATCAGTCCCTGGGCGTGCTCGGCGAGCAGCTCGCGGTCGGCGCGGGGCTTGTAGAAGTAGCCCTCGAGGGAGGAGCGCGAGGAGAGCCGGAACAGGTTGTGCATGCCCGCCGTGGTCTCGGCCAGCAGCGTCATGTGGGTGTAGGCGCCCGACCCGGAGACGTCGTCGTTGCCGCCGTCGCCCCACCGCACCCGCTTGCGCTCGAAGCGGCTGGTGTCGGGGGTGACGTAGGCCTCGAGCCCGATGATCGGGCGGACCCCGTGCTGCTTGGCCTTGGACCAGAACTCGAAGGCGCCGAAGACGTTGCCGTGGTCGGTCATCGCGATCGCGTCCATGCCGAGCTCGGCGGTGCGCGCGAACAGGTCGTCGAGCCGGGCGGCACCGTCGAGCATGGAGTACTCGGTGTGGACGTGGAGGTGCGCGAAGCCCTCCCCCGGCCCCGACGCCGGTGCCGACGACCCTGCTGATGACATGGAGCCGACCATCTCCTCTCCGGACAGCACGGAACGACCAGGCCGAGGGCGCTCGCCTGGGGACCTCTTGGGGAAGAGCGCTCAGCCTACGCGACGAACAGTGCCCGGGGGCACCGACACTTCCGTCAGCGCGACCAGAGCGGGTCCGTCCCCCGCAGGGGTCGCATGAGCCGGTCCAGGAAGGCCACCAGCACCGCCTCGCGCAGCCGCGACGGCGCAGCGTCGAGCAGCGCGTTGACCTCCGCCATCCGCTCCGGGAGCGCGAGACCGCCCTCCCCGGCGGGCCCCGCCAGGCCGGCCGCGGCGAGCAGTCCGTCGAAGTCCTCGTCGGAGATCGTGGCCGGGTCCAGCGCTGCCACGAACGCCGCCACCTCGGGGTCGACCGTGACCGGACCCGCCTCCCGCGCCCTGAGCACGGCGTCCTCGAGCGACCCGAGCAGCTCGGGGACGCCCGGAGCGGTGGCGGCGCACAGGGTGAGGTGGAGGGTCGGCGGGCGGCCGGCGAAGCCCATCTGGGGCTGGACGTACCACCCGTGGGCGGCCAGCTCGTCGGCCAGGGTGAAGACGTCGCACGACCCGTCGGTCTCGAGCGCGACCAGCGTCGAGTCGGGCGGCGCCACCAGCCGCAGCCCGTCGATGCCCTCGACCCCGGCCACGAGCACGTCGACGCCGTCGAGCGTGCGCCGCACCAGGTCGTCGTACCCCTGCGGCCCGATGGCGTTGACCACCGCCCAGGCAGCGGCGAGCGGCCCGCCGGAGCGGGTGGACTGCATCGTGGAGTTGAGCATCGTGTAGCCCGGCCAGTCGGCGGAGGCGAAGTACTGGCTGCGGCGCAGCGCAGGCGCCCGGTGCAGCAGCAGCGAGGCGCCCTTGGGCGTGTAGGCGTACTTGTGCAGGTCCACCGAGATGCTCGTGACCCCCTCCACCTCGAAGGTCCACGGCCGGACCTCGCGCCCCAGACGGGCCGCGAACGGCAGCACCCAGCCGCCGATGCAGGCGTCGACGTGGCAGCGGACGCCCCGCTCGGCGGCGGCCGCGGCGACCTCGGTGACCGGGTCCACCACGCCGTGGGCGTACGACGGGGCCGAGCAGACCACGAGCACCGTGTCACCCGGGGCCTGGTCGACCGCCGCGGTCATGGCGACCGGGTCGGCCCGGAAGTCCTCGCCCACCGGCACCACCACGAGCTCGACCCCGAAGTAGTGGGCCGCCTTGCGGAACGCCGCGTGCACCGTGTCCGGCACGACCATCCGGGGGCCGGCCACCTCGGGGCGGGCGTCGCGGGCCGCCTGCACGGCGAGCAGGCACGACTCGGTGCCGCCCGAGGTGACCGTGCCGACCACCGACGGCGGGGCGTCGAGCAGGTCCGCGGCGATCCCGACCAGCTCGTTCTCCATCCGCATCAGGGACGGGAACGCGGTCGGGTCGAGCCCGTTGCTGTCGCAGTAGGCGCCCAGCGCCTCCCGGGCCAGCTCGTCGACGTCGGCCAGCCCGGAGTCGTAGACGTAGGCCAGCGTCCGCCCGCCCTTGGTGGGGACGTCGTCGGCGCCCAGCTCCTTCAGCTGGGCGAGCAGGTCATCGGGCATGGGGTTCCTCCGAGGTCGCGGCGGCCACCTCGGCCGCGGTGAGGCGGTAGCCGCGCAGCCACCACAGGGACAGCAGCACCAGCGCGGCCGGGACGAGGGAGAAGCCGAGGGTGATCGCGGTGACCGCCGACGCCGGCTGGTCGACGTCACCACCCTCGGAGGAGACGTAGCCGCCCGCGGCCAGGACCAGCGCGAAGAGCCCGGGACCGAGGGCGAGCCCGAGGGTCTCCCCCGCGGTCCAGATGCCGGTGAACACCCCGGCGCGGTTGCCGCCGGAGCGGTGGGCGTCGACGGCCGCGGCGTCGGGCAGCATCGCCAGCGGGAAGACCTGCGCGCCGGCGTACCCCACCCCGACGAGCGCGGTCGCGAGGTAGACCACGACCGCCGGCACGACCTGCGCGGTGACCAGCAGCAGGGCGCCGGCGGCCAGGCACAGTGACGCCGCGACGTAGCCGCGCTGCTTGCCCACCCGAGCACCGACCCGCGCCCAGACCGGGGTCAGCACCAGCGCAGGACCGACGAAGCAGACGAACAGGACCGTGGAGGCGCCGCTGCCGCCCAGCACCTCCCGGGCGACGTAGTCCACGCCGGCGAGCATCGCGCCGACCGCGAGAGCCTGGACGACGAAGGTGGTGAGCAGCGCCCGGAAGTCGCGGGCCGCCGCGACCACCCGGACCTGGTCGGCCAGGGTGCCGGTCCCCGCCGCGACCGCGCCGACCGGTGCGTGCCGGGTCCCGGCGTACGACGCGACGACGCCGACCGCGATGACCGCCGCCATGACCAGGCCCATGAGGCGGTAGCCGTCGCGGCCGCCGACGGCGTCGCGGATGAGCGGGGCGGTGGCGCCGGTGAGCAGGATGGTCAGCGCGAGCAGCGCCACCCGCCAGGTCATCAGGCGGGTGCGCTCGTCGTAGTCGTCGGTGAGCTCGGCGGGCATCGCGACGAACGGCACCTGGAAGAACGCGTACGCCGTCGCGCACGCGAGGAAGGCGACCAGAACCCAGGCGGTGTCCGCCACGCGGGAGCCGAGTCCGGGTCCGGCGAAGAGCAGGGCGAAGCACACCGCCAGGCCCAGTCCGCCACGCAGCAGCCACGGACGGCGGGGGCCGCGGGGATCCACCGTGCGGTCGGAGATGCGACCCGCGAGCGGGTTGAGCACCACGTCCCACGCCTTGGGCAGGAGCACCACCAGTCCGGCGAGGACCGCGGTGACGCCGAGGGTGTCGGTCAGGTAGGGCAGGAGCATCAGCCCCGGGACCGTGCCGAAGGCGCCGGTCGCGACCGAGCCGGCGCCGTAGCCGACGCGGACCGGCCGGGGCAGCGCTCCGACCGGTCCGTTCGTCATGCGGGTCAATCTAGAGGTCAGCGCACCACCGTGCTGCGACCCAGCGCGAGCCCGAGCCCGGCGACCACCAGCCAGAGCGGGCCGAGCAGCGCCGGGACGCCGGCCACCCCCAGCCCGACGACCATGAGGGTGGTCTGCACGACCGGCAGCAGGGACACGATGCCGAGCCAGCGCGACACGGTCCGCTCGCGCAGCGCCATCCACGCGACGGCCCCGGCCGCGACGACGACCCCCAGCCAGCCGATGTAGGCGCCGAAGTCGTTGAGCAGGTAGTAGACGTAGAGCCCCTGGTCGTCGTACATGCCCTGCTCGGCTCCGCCGGGCATGTAGTTGCCGAGCGCTCCCTTCCAGCCGTAGCCGTAGGTCAGGCCGGCGGCCGAGGCGAGCAGGCCCAGGGGGACCAGGTGGGCGGCGGTCGACCCCGGCACACGGGTCTCGACCCGGCGGCGCCAGTGCGCCGCGGTGACCAGGAGCAGGACCACGGCGAGGTAGCCGACCACCATGGAGGCGCGGTAGACCGTCGGGTCGAGGTCACGGAAGAGCCGCGAGGAGAGCGCGACGTCGTCGGGGACGTCCCCGCGGCCGTCGAGCACGAGGGTGGCGACGACGCCGCAGAGGCCGGCGGCCGCCGCGGTCAGCGGCCAGGCGCGACGCTCGCGGCGGGCGGGAGCCTCGCTCCGGGGGGCGGTCTGGGTCTGGGTCATGGCGGGTTCTCCTTCACGGGGCCCGGTGTCTCCCGGGTGGTGCGACCAGCGTGCGGCGCCCCACGACCCGCCGACGAGGGACACCGACCCCCTCCTTCCGGGACGTCTCGTCGGGCAGAGTTCTCGCCATGACCACCACCGAGGCGACGGCACCGAGCGAGGTCGGGGCATCGGCGTCGCGCTTCCCTGCCTTCGCCGTGGCCGCGGCAGCGGTGTCGGTGGCCTGCTGCCTGGCCGCGATCCCGCTGTCGGTCTACCTCGACGACAACGACGTGGGGCTGGGGTTCGCCGCCCCGGACCTCGTGCTCGGGCTGACCTGGCCGGTCGCGGCGGCGCTGATCCTGCGCGCCCAGCCCCACAACGCGGTCGGACGGCTCATGCTGGTCACGTCCGTCATCGGCCCCTACCACGTCGCCTCGGCCGTGGCCGCCCACACCGGTGGCGCCGGCGTCGTGGGCGCGGCCTGCGCGTGGTTCGCCGTGTGGGGCTTCGCGCCGCCGTACTTCTACACCGTGCCCGTGATCCCGCACCTGTTCCCCGACGGTCGCCCGCTGAGCCGGCGGTGGGGCCTCCTGGTCCGTGTCCTGCTGCTGCTGGCGACCGTGGCCATCGTCGGGCGGATGTTCGCCGACGTCCCGCCCGACCTCGCCCCGGACGTCGACAACCCTCTCGGCATCCCCGGGACCGACTGGCTGCGCACGCTCGTGGTCGCGTGCGTCACGCCGCTGTTCTTCGTCGGGGTCCCGACCGGGGTGCTGGTGATCGCGCTGCGGATGCGGCAGGCCCAGGCGCGCGAGCGCACGCAGCTGCTCTGGCTGCTCCTCGGCGGCCTCGTCCTGCTCGCCGGCGTCGCGATCGGCTTCCTGCCCGGCACCGCCGGGGACTGGGCGTTCTCCGCCTCCCTGGCCGGCGTGCCCGCGGCCATGGCGATCGGGATCCTGCGTCACCAGCTCTTCGACATCGAGGTCACGCTGGGCCGCACGCTCGTCTTCGCGATCGTCACCGCCACCGTCGTCGCGATCTACGTCGTCCTGGTGTACGGCGCCGACGCGGTCGCGCCGGGGTCGAGCTGGGGGGTGCTCCTCGTCGCGCTCGCCGCCCTCGGTGCCGCGGCCGCCCGCGACCGGGTCCAGCGGGTCGTGGACCGGCGGCTCTTCGGTCACCGGCACAACGCCTACGCCGTCGTCGCCGACGTCGGCAAGCGGGTCGCGGCGGCGTCCCAGCCGGTCGACGCCCTGCAGCGCCTCGTGGAGGGACTGCGCGACTCGCTGCGGCTGCCGTACGCCGCCTACGTCAGCGACGACCTCACGCTCACCTCCGGCAGGCCCGTCCACGGCAGCCAGGTGGTGAAGGTCGAGGCGCTCGGTGAGCCGGTGGGCGAGCTGCACGTCGGCCTGCGCCGGCCGCACGAGCGCTGGACACCTCAGCAGGAGAACGCCGTGGCCGAGATCGCCTCGCGTGCCGGGACGCTGGCGTACGCCGCCCGGCTGGTCGGCGACGTCGCGCTGAGCCGCGGCCGCATCGTGGCGGCGCGCGAGGAGGAGCGGCGCCGGCTGCGCAAGGACCTCCACGACGGGGTCGCCCCGGCGCTGGCGGGCACCGCGCTCCAGCTGGACTCGCTCGCGCGGCGGCTGCGCCCGCTCGACCCCGCGCTCGCCGACCGCGCCGAGGCCCTGCGCGACGGGTTGCGTGCCGGGGTCGGCGAGCTGCGCGCGGTGGTCCACGGGCTGCGGCCGCCGGTGCTCGACCAGCTCGGCCTGGCCGGGGCGGTCAGGCAGCTGGTCGCCGGTCACGACCAGCCCGTCACGCACGTGACCGTCGCCCCCTTCGACCCGCCGTCCGCCGCGGTCGAGGTCGCGGCCTACGCGATCGCCTCCGAGGCCTTCACCAACGCGTTGCGTCACAGCGTGGCGAGCCGGGTCGAGGTCGGGCTGGGGCAGGATGGGCGCCGACTGGTCGTCCGGGTCAGCGACAACGGGGTGGGGATGCCCGCCCGGGTGAAGGAGGGGGTCGGGGTGCGGAGCATGCGCGAGCGCGCGGCGGAGGTGGGCGGCGCGGTGCGCGTCACCCGGACGCCGGGCGGCGGCACGACGGTCCGCGCGGAGCTCCCCCTGGACCCCGCATGAGCGTCAGCGTGCTGGTGGCCGACGACCACCCGATGTTCCGGGCCGGCATGGTGACCGTGCTCCAGGACCTCGAGGACATCGAGGTGGTCGGACAGGCCGCCAACGGTCGCGAGGCCGTCGAGCTGGTCGGGTCGCTGGGGCCCGACGTGGTGCTGATGGACCTGCGCATGCCCGAGGTCGGCGGGCTCGAGGCGACCGCACGGATCAAGGTCGAGCACCCGGACACCGCGGTGATCGTGCTGACCATGGACTCCGACGACGACTCGATCTTCGCCGCGCTGCGGGCCGGGGCGCGGGGCTACCTGCTCAAGGAGGCCGACGGTCTCGACATCGAGCGGGCGATCAGCGGGGTGGCCCGCGGCGAGGCGGTCTTCGGTGCGGGCATCGCCGAGCGCGTGCTGACGCTGTTCAGCCAGGGACGGTCGACGGCGGTGAGCCCCTTCCCCGAGCTGACGCCGCGCGAGCTGGAGATGCTCGAGCTGATCGCCGGCGGCCTGGACAACCCCACGATCGCGCGGCGGCTCTTCCTCAGCGAGAAGACCGTCCGCAACCGGGTCAGCGCGATCCTCACCAAGCTGCACGCCCGGTCGCGCGCGGAGATGGTGGCCCTTGCCCGGGACGCGGGACTCGGCGGTCCCGCGGACCCGGGACGCTGACCCGTCCCGCCGGGACGCACCGGCGTCCCCTGGAGTCGGGACGCTGACCCCTCCAGCCGGGGTCGCCAGGCGGGCCAGAGTTCTGGTCATCGGGCAACACCGCCCGGCCGACCCGAAGGAAACGCCATGACCGCCACGATCTCCACCCCCACCACCGCGACCCCGGTCGCCACGACCGAGGCGCCCGCGGGCCACGGCCTGCGCCGCGGCGTGCAGGTCGCCCTCCCGGCCGTCGCCGGCGCCCTGCTGGCCGCCGCCGCGTTCACCGACCCCGGTCGGGCCGACACCGGCCGCGACATGGTCCAGGTCTACGCCGACAACCTCGGCATGCTGCAGTGGCACGTGCTGACGCTGCACCTCGCCTACGGCGTCTGGGGCCTGGTGCCCCTCGCGCTGGTCCCCCTGGTCCGGGGCCGCGGACGACGGCTGATGAACGCGGCCGCCGTGCTGGGCTTCCTGGTCATGGTGAGCATGCCGGCGCTGATGATGAGCGACGTGTTCGCTGCGGCGATCGCCAACGAGCACGGCCTCGACGCCGCGATGAAGCTATACGACGGCATCCCCGCCGACCAGTGGGCGGTCAAGTCCTACGTCGTGCCCGGGATCGCCTCGATGGCGTTCTGCCTGCCGTTGGCCTTCGCCGCCCTGGCCCGCGCCCGGCGTACCTCCTGGTGGGCGCTGGTCCCCGCCGTCCTGGTGTTCCCCGCCTTCGGCGCGCTGTACGGCGTGACCGGCGGCGTCCTGGCCTGCGTCGCCCTGCTGGTGGGGCTGTCGGTGCTCATCGCCCGCGCGACGCGGTGAGGCTCGGTATCCCACGGTCCCATGGGACTTCGCAGCTCCCCACGCGTTGCAACGCGTGGGGAGCTGCTGTTCTGCCCGGGGAGTACGCCGGGACGCGCCCCGGCGACCGTGCTCAGTCCCGCTCGGCCGCGTCGAGGCTGGCCACGATCACGGCCTCGACCACCCGCCGCCAGCCCTCGGCTCCCAGCGCGGGCGCCTTGGCCGCGAGGCGCTCGACGATCTCGGCCTCGCGGGCCGGGTCGCGGCCCTCGTGGCCGCGGACGTGCTTGTGCTCCTGGATCCTGGCGGTCAGCGCCGCCCGGCGCGCCAACACCGCCGCGAGGTCGTCGTCGGCCTGGTCCACCTGGCCTCGCAGGTAGGCCAACGGGTCGTCGCCCTCCCACGCCATGCGGATGTCGGGCGCGCGCTCGTCGTTGCCCGAGCCGTCGGTGCGCTCGAGCTCGACCAGCCCCCACCGGCGGTAGAACCGGCGCGCGGGCTGGTTGCTCTCGAAGACCCACAGGGCGAACCCGTCCGGCCGCAGGGTCTTGACCAGGTCGAGCAGGTTGCTGCCGATGCCCTGCCCGGCGCTCCCGGGCAGGACGTAGAGGTGGTCGAGCCAGGTGCCGTTCACCAGGGCGTAGCCGACGACCTGCCCGTCGACCTCCGCTACCCAGGTCTCGCCCTGGTCCATCAGCCCACGGAGGTAGGACGTCGCGTCACTGTCGGGGTGCACCGAGGGGGGCATCGCGGGGACCGCGGCGTGGCGCGCACGCAGGTGCACCGCGACGACCGCCTCGAGGTCGTCGGGACCCGCCGGGCGCAGCAGCACGCCGGTCAGCTCACAGGTCTCAGTCGAGTCCACGGATCACGTCCAGGGCGTGCTGGAGGTCGTCGGGGTAGGGCGACTCGTACTCGACGTACTCCCCTGTGTCGGGGTGGTCGAACCCGAGCCGCACGGCGTGCAGCCACTGGCGCGTCAGCCCGACGCGACCCGCCAGCACCGGGTCGCCGCCGTAGAGGGGGTCGCCCACGCACGGGTGGTGCAGGGCCTGCATGTGCACGCGGATCTGGTGGGTGCGACCGGTCTCCAGGTGCACCTCGAGGAGGCTGGCGAAGCGGTGCGCCTCGAGCGTCTCGTAGTGGGTGATGCTGTGCCGCCCGCCCGAGATGACCGCGTACTTGTGGTCGAACCTCGGGTGCCGCGCGATCGGGGCGTCGATCGTGCCGCGCAGCGGGTCGGGGTGCCCCTGCACGAGGGCGTGGTAGGTCTTGTCGACCGTGCGGTGCCGGAAGGCGTTCTTGAGCACCGAGTACGCCGACTCCGACTTGGCGATCACCATCACCCCGGAGGTGCCGACGTCGAGGCGCTGCACGATCCCCTGCCGCTCGCTGGCCCCGCTGGTGGAGATGCGGAAGCCGGCCGCGGCCAGGTGCCCCACGACGGTCGGGCCGGACCAGCCGGGGCTGGGGTGCACCGCCACCCCGACGGGCTTGTCGATCACCACGAGCGCGTCGTCGTCGTGGATGATCCCGATGCCCTCGACGATCTCCGGGGTCACCGAGACCGGGGCGAGCGCGGGGATGGTGGCCTCGAGCATCGCGCCGGCGTGCACCCGCTCGGACTTGGCGACCTCCTGGCCGTCGACGTGCACGAGCCCCTGGCCGACGAGCTCGGCGGCGCGGCTGCGGGAGACGCCGAACATGCGCGCCAGCGCCGTGTCGACGCGCTCACCGGCGAGGCCCTCGGGCACCAGGACGGTGCGGTGGTCGCTCACTGGTCTCCCGAGGCGTCACCGGCCGCGCGACGTCCGCGCAGCGGTACCCCGCGCCACGACAGCCAGATGATCAGGGCCGCCGCCACGTTGATGCAGACGTCCGCGACGTTGAAGACCGGCCACCGCGGCAGCTGGAGGAAGTCGATGACGTGGCCGCGCAGGGGGCCGGGGTCCCGGATCATCCGGTCGGTGAGGTTGCCCGCGACCCCGCCGAGCAGCAACCCGAGCGCGACCGCCCAGCCGGTGGTCCCGACGCGGCGGGCGAGCACCAGCACGACGACCACGGCGGTGGCGGCCAGCAGGCTCAGCGCGACGGTGAAGGAGGTGCCGGTGCTGAACGCGGCCCCCGGGTTGCGCACCAGGGTGAGCCGCAGGACCGGACCCAGCACCTCGATCGGGTCACGGCCGGCCAGCCTGTCCTGCGCGAGGGTCTTGGTGGTGACGTCGAGCGCATAGGCGCCGAGCGCGCAGAGCGCCAGCGTCAGGCGCAGGCGGAACGGGGAGCCCACGTCGGCGGGGGACGCCTCGTCGGGGGGGACGTGCTCGGGGGGATCGCTGGGACCGGGGCCGCTCGAACCGCTGGGGGTCAGCGGCGTTCCTCTCGCTGCTTGCATGTCATGCACAGTGTCGCACGGGGGAAGGCCTGCAGCCGCATCTTGCCGATCGGCTGCCCGCAGCTCTCGCACACGCCGTAGGTGCCGTCGTCGATGCGCGCGAGCGCGCGCTTGGTCTGCAGCAGCATGCCGCGGGCGTTGTTGGCCAGGCTCATCTCCTGGTCACGCTCGAACGTCGCGGACCCGACGTCGGCCTGGTCGTTGCCCGCCCCGTCGCCGCTGTCGCGCATCAGCTCGTCGAGCTCGTGCTCGACCAGGTCCAGCTCGCCGCTGAGCCGGGTGACGTCGGCGCTCAGCTCGGCGCGCACCTCGTCCAGCTCGGCCTGGGTCCAGGGGTCCTCGTCGGCCTTGACCAGCAGGGCTGCCGGGGCCGCCTTCTTCGTCGTCGTCTTCTTGGCCATGGCCTTCTTCGCTGTGGTCTTGGTCGGCGCGCTCTTCGTCGCAGCCTCGGTGGGAGCCGCCTTCTTGGCCGGCGTCGCCTTGGCGGCCTTGGCGGGGCCGGCCTTCTTGGCGGGAGCGGCCTTCTTGGCGGGAGCGGCCTTCTTGGCGGGAGCGGCCTTCTTGGCCGGCGTCGCCTTGGCGGCCTTCGCGGGCGCGGACTTCTTGGCAGCCGTCTGCTTCGAGAGCGCTGCCTTCTTCGCCGTCGCGTTGGTCGCCTTGGTCGGCGCCTTCTTGGTCGGCGCCTTCTTGGCCGGCGCCTTCTTGGCCGGCGCCTTGCCGGTCGCCTTGGCGGCCTTGGTCGCCTTGGCCGGCGCCTTCTTGGCCGGCGCCTTGCCGGCGCCTTGGCGCCTTGGCGCCTTGGTCGCCTTGGTCGGCGCCTTCTTGGCCGGCGCCTTCTTGGCCGGCGCCTTCTTGGCCGGCGCCTTGTCGGTCGCCTTGGCGGCCTTGGTCGCCTTGGTCGGCGCCTTCTTGGCCGGCGCCGCCTTCTTGGCCGTCGACTTCTTGGCCGTCGGCTTCTTGGCCGGCGCCTTGGTCGGCCTTGGTGGCCTTGGTGGCCTTGGTCGCCTTCGCCGGGGATTTCTTGGCCGAAGGCTTCTTCGCCGCGCTGCTCCTGGCCGCAGAGGTCTTGGCGGCGGTCGTCGTCGAGGCCGAGGTCTTCGAGGCCTCGGTCCCGGTCGCCTTGGTGGCGCTCGCGGACTTGCGACCGACCCCGGTGACGCGTCGCGCGGCGGCCGCGGTCTTGCTGGCCAGCTTGCCGGCAGTGGTTCGAGCCATGCCGAGACTCCCGTCCGGTCGGTGCCGTCCGACGCGTGGGGCGTTCGAACACCAAGTCGAAACGCCCGCCCCTCCGGCGCGCGCCAGGCGAGAATATGTCGGGCGACCTGCGCTGACAACCAGCCACGCCCGCCCGGTCGGTCCCGCGGGGAGACCTGTCCCGGGCGGCCCGGACACCGGTTGGGCGCGCACCCCCGGCTCTGGCAGACTGGACCGGACCGCAAGGCGTGGACGGGACGAGTAGCTCCGAGCACAGCCGGCAGCGACCCGGGGACGGTGAGAGCCCGGGGGTGTTGTCCGGAGCGAAGATCACCCCTGAGCCGCCGGAAGAGCGCCGAGGACCGACCCGCGAGCCGGGCCGAGGCAGGTAGACCCGGCTGCGGCAGCCCACGAGAGGGCGCCCGGCACACCGCCGGACGCCAAGGAGGGTGGTACCGCGGGACCCGGTGACGGGCCTCGTCCCTTCGTCCGGACCCACCAGCGGGTCCGGGACCGACGAAGTGAGCCGAGGAAGACCCGCGATGAGCACCTACCGACCCGTCCCCCCGCAGGTGGACCTCCCCGCGATGGAGCGCGAGGTCCTGGACCTCTGGGCCGCCGAGGACACCTTCGCCACGTCCATGGCGCAGCGCGAGGGCGCGCCGCGCTGGACGTTCTACGAGGGCCCGCCGACCGCCAACGGCAAGCCGGGCACGCACCACGTCGAGGCGCGGGTCTTCAAGGACCTCTTCCCGCGCTACAAGACGATGCGCGGCATGCGCGTGGAGCGGAAGGCCGGCTGGGACTGCCACGGCCTCCCCGTCGAGCTCGCGGTCGAGAAGGAGCTGGGCTTCAGCGGCAAGGGCGACATCGAGGCGTACGGCATCGCCGAGTTCAACGACAAGTGCCGCGAGTCCGTGCTGCGCAACGTCGACCAGTTCGAGACCATGACCACGCGCATGGGCTACTGGGTCGACCTGCACGACCCCTACCGCACGATGAGCCCCGACTACGTCCAGTCGGTCTGGTGGGCCCTCAAGCAGGTCCACACCAAGGGCCTGCTGGTCGAGGACTACCGCGTCTCGCCGTACTGCCCCCGCTGCGGCACCGGCCTGTCCGACCACGAGCTCGCCCAGGGCTACGAGACGATCGTCTCCCCCAGCGTCTACGTGCGGTTCCCGCTCACCAGCGGCCCGTACGCCGGCCGCGCGCAGCTGCTGGTCTGGACGACCACGCCGTGGACGCTGGTGTCCAACACCGCGGTGGCGGTCAACCCGGCGGTGGACTACGTCCTGGTCACCGACGGCAGCGAGACCCTCGTGGTCGCCGAGCCCCTGATGGAGAAGGCGCTCGGCGAGGGCTGGGAGGTGCTCGAGCGGGTGGCGGGTGCCGACATGGAGCGCTGGGAGTACGCCCGACCGTTCGAGCTGGTCGACTTCCCGCCGACCGAGGACGGTGGCCGTGCGCACATCGTGGTGCTCGGGGACTACGTCACCACCGAGGACGGCACCGGCCTGGTCCACCAGTCCCCGGCGTTCGGCGAGGACGACCTGGCGGTGTGCCGCCGCTACGGCCTGCCGATGGTCAACCCGGTCAAGGCCGACGGCCACTTCGAGGACGACCTGCCGCTGGTCGGCGGGCAGTTCTTCAAGCACGCCGACACCGCACTGGTGGCCGACCTCGAGGCCCGCGGCCTGCTCTTCCGTCACGTCCCCTACGAGCACAGCTACCCGCACTGCTGGCGCTGCCACACCGCGCTGCTCTACTACGCCCAGCCGTCGTGGTACGTCCGTACCACCGCCCGCAAGGACGAGCTGCTGCGCGAGAACGAAGCGACCAACTGGGTCCCCGAGACGATCAAGTGGGGCCGCTACGGCGACTGGCTGGACAACAACATCGACTGGGCGCTCTCGCGCCGGCGCTACTGGGGCACGCCGCTGCCGGTCTGGCGCTGCGCGGACGACCACCAGGTCTGCGTCGGGTCGCTGGCCGAGCTGACCGAGCTCACCGGCACCGACCAGTCCGGCCTCGACCCGCACAAGCCGTTCGTGGACGACGTGACCTTCGCCTGCCCGACCTGCGGCGAGGAGAGCCGGCGCGTCCCCGACGTGATCGACGCCTGGTTCGACTCCGGCTCGATGCCGTTCGCACAGTGGGGCTACCCCCACGTGCCCGGCTCCGTCGAGAGGTTCGAGCAGGCCTTCCCCGCCGACTTCATCTGCGAGGCGATCGACCAGACCCGCGGCTGGTTCTACACGCTGATGGCGGTCAACACGCTGGTCTTCGACCGGTCGTCGTACAAGAACGTCGTCTGCCTGGGCCACATCCTCGCCGAGGACGGGCGCAAGATGTCCAAGCACCTGGGCAACATCCTCGAGCCGATCCCGCTGATGGAGGAGCACGGCGCCGACGCGGTCCGCTGGTTCATGGCCGCCTCCGGTTCCCCGTGGATGGCACGCCGGGTCGGGCACTCCACCATCCAGGAGACGGTCCGCAAGGTGCTGCTGACCTACTGGAACGTCGTGTCGTTCCAGGCGCTGTACGCCCGCACCGCGGGGTGGGAGCCGGGCTCGGCCGCCGCGCCCGCGGTGCCGCAGCGTCCCGCGCTGGACCGGTGGGCGGTCAGCGAGGCGCACCGCACCGCGCTCGGCGTCACCGCGGCGATGGAGGAGTTCGACACCCAGCGGGTCGGCACGCTGCTCGCGGCCTACGTCGACGACCTGTCCAACTGGTACGTCCGCCGTTCGCGCCGCCGGTTCTGGGACGGCGACCCCTCGGCGTTGGCGACCCTGCACGAGTGCCTGCAGGTGGTGACGCTGCTGATGGCACCGCTGACGCCGTTCATCACCGAGCGGGTCTGGCAGGACCTGTTCCGCAGCACCTCCGAGGACCTGCCGCCGTCGGTGCACCTCGCGGCCTGGCCCGAGGTCGACGGGTCGCTGGTCGACGACCGGCTGGCGCAGCAGGTGGCCCTGGTCCGGCGCCTGGTCGAGCTGGGCCGGGCCGCCCGGGCCGACGCCAAGGTGCGCACGCGCCAGCCGCTGCGCCGCGCGCTGGTGCCCTCGACGTCGTACGACCTCCTCGACGAGCAGCTGCGCGCCGAGGTGACCGAGGAGCTCAACGTGCTGACCCTGGAGCCGCTCGCCTCGGCCGGCGACCTGGTCGACCACAGCGCCAAGGGCAACTTCCGCGCCCTGGGCAAGCGGTTCGCCAAGCAGACCCCGCACGTCGCCAACGCGATCGCGGCCGCCGACGCCGAGGCGCTGGCCCGCTCGCTGCGCGAGGCCGGGCGGGCGACGGTGAGCGTGGACGGCGAGGACGTGGAGGTGCTGGCCGAGGAGGTGATCGTCACCGAGCGCCCGCGCGAGGGATGGTCGGTGGTCAACGAGCAGGGCGAGACGGTCGCGCTGGACCTGGAGATCACCGAGGACCTGCGGCGTGCCGGCGTGGCACGCGAGGTGGTGCGGATGGTCCAGGAGGCCCGCAAGTCCAGCGGCTTCGAGGTCTCCGACCGGATCGCGCTGGTGTGGCGGGCCCAGGACGACGAGACCGCGGCCGCGGTGCGCGCCCATGCCGACCTGATCGGCTCGGAGGTCCTGGCGACCTCGGTCACCGAGGCCGAGCCGACCGGCGACGTGCGCCGCGACGAGGACCTCGGGATCGCCTTCAGCGTCAGCCGCTAGGCCGCCCGACGGGCCCGACTGGGCCCGACTGGCCCGACTGGCCCGGACAGACCACTGGCGCGGTCCGAGGACCGCGCCAGTGGGAGTCGTCCGGCTCAGGCCGGGGTGGTCGAGAGCGTGCCGGGCTCGCCGCGACCGTCGAGCGCCTGGAGCTGCTGCTCGAAGTAGCCCCGGAGCTCGGTGCGGTAGGCCTGCTCGAACTCCTTGAGCCGCGTGACCTCCGCGTCGAGCTCCTCGCGCTCGCGCTCGAGGTCGCCGAACAGCTGCGTGCGCCGCTCCTCGGTCTCGGAGTCCAGCTGCTCGGCCCGGCTGCGGGCGTCCTCCTCGAGGGACTGCGCCTTGGTCAGGCTCTCCTCCTCGAGGCGCTGCGCCTCGGCGCGGGCCTCGCCGACGATCTGCTCGGCCTGCTCCTGGGCCTCGGCGACGAGCTCGTCGGCGTTGCGCCCGGCCAGCTCGAGCAGGCGGGTCGCGGCCTTCGAGGCGTCGGAGGTGGTGGTGACCTGGATCGTCTCCATGACCCGCTCGGCCCGCTCGGCCGGCTCAGCGGCGGACTCGGGCTGCTTCTCGAGCTCGACGACGGGCTCGGGCTCGGGCTCGGGCTCCGGCTCCGGCTCCGGCTGCTCCTCGGGCTCGGGCGCGGGCTGCTCCTCGGCCTGCGGCTCGGGCTCCTCGGGCTCCTCGGTCTGCTCCGGCTCGGGGGCGGCCTGGGGCTCCGGCATCGGGGCGCCGCTCTGCAGGGCCTCGACCTGGGCGCGCAGCTCGTCGTTCTCCGCCACCAGACGGGTGAGCTCGGCCTCGACCTCGTCGAGGAACTGGTCGACCTCCCCCATGTCGTAGCCCTCGCGCAGGCGCACTGCGGTGAAGCGCTTGTTGCTCACGTCCTCGGGAGTCAGAGGCATGGTCCGTCCTTGTCATCGGGTCGCGTCATCGGTCGCGGATCAGCGCGTCGCTGCTCGACGTGCGCACACCGTATCGGTTCCGCGCCCGGCGGACAGTCAAACCGGACCGGGGCTCGACTCCGCGGCGGTCGGTGGCCGGAGGAGCCGGCCGGGACTCAGCGGAGGAAGACCGCGGCGTTGAGGTCCATCAGCAGGAAGACGCTGATCAGGACGATGATGAAGGCCAGGTCGAGCTGGATCGCACCGAGGCGCAGCGGCGGGACGTAGCGCCGGATCAGCCGGATCGGCGGGTCGGTGATGCTGTAGACGACCTCGAGGAGCACCAGCAGCACCCCGCGCGGACGCCAGTCGCGGGCGAAGACCTGCACCCAGTCGAAGATGAAGCGGACGAACAGCAGGATCAGGAACAGCTGGAGGATGGTCCCGATGATCGACCCGACGACGTACACGCGCTCAGCCTAGGGATCGACGACAACTCGGGAGCGGACCGGGGTCAGCTCTGGTTGAAGAAGCCGTTCTCGACCAGGGTCGCCTTCTCCTCCATGCCGACCTCGACGTTGGGCGGGCAGAGCAGGAAGACCTTGGCGGTGACCCGGTCGATCGAGCCGTGGACGGCGAAGATCAGGCCGGCGGCGAAGTCGACCAGGCGCTTGGCGTCGGCGTCGTCCATCTCGGAGAGGTTCATGATCACCGGCACGCCGGCACGGAACGCCTCGCCGACCGCGCGGGCGTCGTTGTACGTCGTGGGGTGCAGCGTGGTGATCCGGGCCAGCTCGGTGACCTGCGGGGTCGACACGGCAGCCACGGGGGCTGCGGTGGGACGGCGGCGCTCGGCGAGCTGCGCGACCGTGGCCTGGCGCTCCTGGTGGGCCTGGTGGCCGTGGTGGGCGGCGTAGCCCTGCTGCGACGGCACGCCCTGGCGCGGGTCGGTGTCGTAGCCGTCGTAGTCCTCGTCGTAGCGCTCGGTGTCCTCGAGGAGCCCGAGGTAGACACCCATCTTGCGCATCGCGCCACCCATGTCCTGACCTCCGCTGACTCGTCCACGCCGGTGCTGGTGTGCTGCTGTGCTGGTGCTGCTGGACGCGGTCGGGCGGAGCCCGGCACGTCGGTTCGAGGCTACCCGTGGGCGGGTCTGTTTCCGAGGACCGCGGACCCGACACGCACGTGTGTCGCACCGTGCTCGACGGCCTGCTCGAGGTCGCCGCTCATGCCGGCGCTGACCCACGTCGCGGCCGGCTCGACGGCGCGCACCTCGGCGGCGACCTCGGCCAGCCGAGCGAACGCCGCTGCCGGGTCCTCCCCGTGGGGCGCGACCGCCATGACCCCCCGCAGCCGGAGTCCGTCGGCGGCGGCCACCGCCCGGGCCAGCTCCGCGACGGCGGCCGGGTCGGCGCCGGCCCGACCGGCGGCGCCGGGCGGGTCGAGGCTGACCTGGACGCACACGTCGAGGACCCGGTCGCGCTCGTGCGCGGCGCGCGACAGGCCGCGCAGCAGCTTGGCCCGGTCGACCGACTGCACCACGTCGGCCCAGTGCCCCACCGCGGCCGCCTTGTTGGACTGCAGACCGCCGATGAAGTGCCAGACCAGGTCGAGGTCGGCGCAGGCGGCGTGCTTGGCCTCGGCCTCCTGGTGGCGGTTCTCCCCCACGTGGCGCACCCCGAGGTCGGCCAGCACCCGCACGTCGGTGTCGGGGAAGAACTTGGTGACCACCACCAACGTCACCTCGTCGGGGTCGCGCCCGGCCGCCGCGCACGCGGTCGCGATGCGGCGGCGTACGACCTCGAGGCGCTCGGCGACCTCCTGGCTCCGGCCGGTCACGGGCGCAGCCAGACCACGCCGGCGAGGCGACCGGCCCGGTCGCCGTCGCGGCGGAAGGAGTACAGCTCGGGGTCCTCGCGGGTGCACCGGCCGACCTCGTGCAGGTCGCTCGCGTCGACCCCGCACCCGAGCAGCTGGGCGCGCACCCCGGCGCCGACGTCGATCGAGGGCGTGCCCCACGTGGTCTCGGCGTACGACGAGGGGGCGCGCGCGGCGACCTCCTCGCGCAGGTCGGCGGGCACCTCGTAGCAGCCGCCGCACACGTGAGGACCGACCCAGGCCGTGAGCCGCCCGGCGCCCAGGGCGACGAGCCGCTCGACGGCGCGGGGCACGACCCCTCGGGCGAGGCCGTCGCGACCGGCGTGCACCGCTGCGACCAGTCCCGCCGACGGGTCGGCGAGCAGGACGGGCACGCAGTCGGCTGCCAGGACCATCAGCACCACTCCGGGCTCGGCGGTGACCAGCCCGTCGGCCTCCGGCGGGGCCTCGGGCAGCGGCAGCGTGACCGTGGCGACGGTGTCACCGTGCACCTGGCGCATGAGGGCCAGCGGGGTGTCGGGGGACCCGGTGAGGGCGGCCAGGACGCGGCGACGGTTCTCCGCGACCGCGGCCGGGTCGTCGGTGGTGCGGGCGGCCAGGTTGAGGGCGGCGAAGCCGCCCCCGGAGACGCCTCCGGCCCGGTCGGTGAAGGCAACACCGACCGGGCCGAGGACGTCGTGGAACGCGAACACCTACTTCAGGAACTCCGGCACGTCGAGCTCCTCCGAGGCGCGCGGCGCGGTGCGGACCGGGCTGGGCGCCGGGGCGGCCGGACGCGGGGTCTCCGCGGGACGGCTGCTCGGGGCGGCCTGGGCCGGACGGGCCGGCGCGGGGCGGTCGGTGGTGTCCCGGCGCAGCGAGGCGATCGCGGCGCGGGTGTCGGCCTGGTTCTGCGCCGGCACCGGCTCGCGGCGGGCCGCGGACTGGTGGACGGCGTCGCGACGCTTGGGCATCCCGCCGTCGAAGCCGGCCGCGATCACCGTCACGCGGACCTCGTCACCCAGGGCGTCGTCGATCACGGCGCCGAAGATGATGTTGGCGTCGGCGTGGGCTGCCTGCGATACCAGGGCCGCAGCCTCGTTGATCTCGAACAGGCCGAGGTCGGAACCGCCCGCGATGGACAGCAGCACGCCGTGGGCACCCTCGATCGAGGCCTCGAGCAGCGGACTGGAGACCGCGGACTCGGCGGCGGCCACCGCGCGGTCCTCGCCGCGGGCCGAGCCGATGCCCATCAGCGCCGAGCCGGCGTTCTGCATCACGGACTTCACGTCGGCGAAGTCCAGGTTGATCAGGCCGGGGGTGGTGATCAGGTCGGTGATGCCGGAGACACCCTGCAGCAGCACCTGGTCGGCCTGCTTGAAGGCGTCGAGCATCGAGACGCTGCGGTCGCTGATCGAGAGCAGCCGGTCGTTGGGGATGACGATGAGGGTGTCGACCTCCTCGCGCAGGCCGTTGATCCCCTCCTCCGCCTGGGTCGCGCGGCGCTTGCCCTCGAAGGCGAACGGCCGGGTCACCACGCCGATGGTCAGCGCGCCCAGCGAGCGGGCGATGCGGGCCACGACGGGAGCGCCGCCGGTGCCGGTGCCGCCGCCCTCGCCGGCGGTGACGAAGACCATGTCGGCGCCCTTGAGCACCTCCTCGATCTCGTCGGCGTGGTCCTCGGCGGCCTTGCCGCCCACGTCGGGGTTGGCGCCCGCGCCGAGGCCACGGGTGAGCTCGCGGCCGATGTCGAGCTTGACGTCGGCGTCGCTCATCAGGAGCGCCTGCGCGTCGGTGTTGATGGCGATGAACTCCACGCCCTTCAACCCGACCTCGATCATCCGGTTGACGGCGTTGACACCACCGCCGCCGATACCGACGACCTTGATCACGGCCAGGTAGTTCTGCGGTGCTGCCACGGCAGGGATCCCTCTCGCTTGACGGTGCCGCCCGGGGTCGGGGCGGCTTGTTGTGTGACTGTGCGGGCTGTGCGCTTGCTGGGCGGGGAAGAGGTTCCAGGCCTTGGACCTTAACCTTCAGGTAGAGGGTTAATGTTATGTCAACCTGTCGCCTGCCCATGAAGGTAGGGGCTCGGGTCGGCGACACCGCAGCCGACACGCAGGGTGTCGACAAATCGCAGAAATTCTTCTCGGGACTCCCCCAGCGGAACTGGCGCTTCCCGAGCGAAACTTCGCTCGGGGAGCGACAACTTCACTAGGGCCCTAGTGAAACCGAACCCGCCCTCAGGGCCGGACGGTGGGGCGGCCGGGGGCGGTGACGTCGTAGGTCCGGCCCTCCTGGCGCAGCAGCACCTCGAGCACGCGGGCCTTGTCCTCGGCCTGGTCGGCGCTGCCCCAGCTGACCTTCGCCCCGTTGCGCAGGTGCAGCACGATCGAGTCGATCGAGCGCACGTCGAGCGAGGTGGTGCGGCGCAGGATGTCGCTCGGCAGGGCGCCGACGACCGACGCGGCCTCGGCCAGGGCGGCCGAGGAGGTGTCGGCCCGCATCTGGACCACGGGCAGGCCCGGCGGCCGGCGCGGGAAGTCGCGGAACACCACGCCCTGGTCGTCGACCCCCTGCCAGGTGCCCTCGCGGTCGACGGCGACGACGGCCGTGCGCTCGGTGACCCGGACGAGCACGTGGTGGGGCCAGGAGCGCGAGACGTCGGCGTCGAGGACCGGCGCGAGGTCCTCGACCCGGGCCTCGATCGCGTCGAGGTCGACGGTGGCCAGCGGCACGCCGGTCGGCACCTGTGCCGCACGCGTCACCTGGCGCGCGGTGAGCACCGAGACGCCGTCCACGCGCGCGCCCTCGACGGCGAGCACCGAGGAGAAGAACACCAGCCACACCAGCGCGGCGGCACCCCCCACGACGACCAGCGCGGCCAGGACGCGGCGCCACAGGCGCCACCGCTGGGCGCGGCGGCGGCGCAGGAACCGCCGGCGGGTGCGCTCCTCGGGCGGGGGCGTCGCCTCGTCGGTGTCGGTGCGGCGGTGCAGCAGGTCGGACACGGCTCAGGCCTCCTCGCCCGATCGGGCGGTCAGGAGCCGGAGCACCTCGGGCCCCAGCTCGGTCACGTCGCCGGCGCCGAGGGTGAGCACGAGGTCACCGGGTCGCGCCAGCGAGACCAGCACCGCCGGCACGTCGTCGCGGTCGGGGACCACGCGCACCTGCGAGGGTGGCAGCGGCACGTGGGCGGCGACCATCGCGCCGTCCACGCCGGGCTCGGGATCCTCGCGGGCGAGGTAGACGTCGAGCACGACCACCTCGTCGGCCGCACCGAGTGCCTGGCCCATCTGGGCACCGAAGATGCGGGTGCGGGAGACCAGGTGCGGCTGGTAGGCCACGACCACGCGGCCCTCCCCCGCCAGCGCCCGGGCGGCCTGCAGGTCGCCGGCGATCTCCTTGGGGTGGTGGGCGTAGGAGTCGTAGACGCGCACACCGCCCACCTCGCCCTTGCGCTCCATGCGGCGGCGGGTGCCGGTGAACGACGACAGCCCAGCGACCAGCTGCTCGAAGCCGAAGCCCAGCTCGAGCCCCGCGGCGAGCGCGGCGAGGGCGTCCAGGACGTAGTGCCGCCCCGGGATCTGCAAGGTCACGCGGCCCAGCGGGCCGGCCGGGCCCACCACGTCGAAGCTCGAGGTGGACCCCTCGAACGACAGCGACGAGGCGCGCAGGTCGGCGTCGGCCGACTCCCCCACCGCGACCACGCGGAGCCCCCGGTCCCGAGCCACGCCGGCGAGCACGGCCGCGCCCGGGTCGTCCACGCACACCACCAGGAAGCCGTCGGGGTCGATCCGGTCGAGGAAGTCGGTGAACGCCTGGTGGTAGGCCTCCTCGGTGCCCCAGTTGTCCAGGTGGTCGGCCTCGACGTTGGTGACGACCGCCGCGTGCGGGGTGTAGACGAGGAACGCGCCGTCGCTCTCGTCGGCCTCGGCGACGAAGACCTCCCCCGTCCCCGCGGCGGCGTTGAGGCCCGTCGCGCTCAGGTCGCCCCCGATGGCGTACGACGGGTCGGCGCCGCAGGCGAGCAGCGCGACCGTCAGCAGGGAGGTCGTCGTGGTCTTGCCGTGGGTGCCCGCGACCGCGACGACCCGGCGGTCGGCCAGCACGGACTGCAGCGCCGCCGACCGCGGCCAGACCCGCAGCCCGCGCCGCACGGCCTCGACCACCTCGGGGTTGTCCTCGCGCACCGCGGTGGAGACCACCACCGTGTCCGCGTCGCCGAGCTGGTCGGCGGCGTGGCCGACGTGGACGCGGGCGCCCAGTGCCGCCAGGGCCTCCAGCGTCGGGGAGGCCTTGCCGTCGGAGCCGCTCACGGACACGCCACGGCCGAGCATCACGCGCGCGATGCCGGACAGGCCCGCGCCCCCGATGCCGACGAAGTGGACCCGGCCGAGCTCCTCGGCGGGAGCGATCGAGTCGGGGACCGGGACCCTCACGACGCGGCGTCCCGGATCATCGCCGCGAGCCGCTCGTCGGCGTCGCGCCGGATCAGTCCGGCGGCCGCGCGCGACATCGCCTCGAGGCGCGAGGTGTCGTGCAGCAGGTCCGGCACGGTCGCCGCGACCCACTCGGGCGTGAGCGCGACGTCGTCGACCAGGAGGCCGCCGCCGGCGGAGACCACCCCGCGCGCGTTGAGCGCCTGCTCGCCGTTGCCGATCGGCAGCGGGACGAACACCGCCGGCAGACCCACCGCCGCCACCTCGGTCACGGTGTTGGCTCCCGCCCGGCACACGACCAGGTCGGCGGCGGCGTAGGCCAGGTCCATGCGGTCGACGTAGGGCAGCACGGAGTACGCCGGCCCGCCGGGCGCCGCGTCGACGGACACCTCGCCCTGGGGCCCGGCGACGTGGAGCACCTGGATGCCGGCGGCGGTCAGGGCGGGCTGGGCGTCCCCGAGGGTCTGGTTGAGCCGGCGCGCCCCCTGGGAGCCGCCGGTGACCAGCAGGGTCGGCCGGTCGGGGTCGAGCCCGAAGAACGCGCGCCCCTCCTGGCGGCGCGCGGGCCGGTCGAGGGTGGCGATCATCCGCCGGATCGGCAGGCCGACGTAGGCGCCGTGCCGCAGCGGGGTCTCGGGGAAGCTGGTGGCGACGTGGGTGGTGAAGCGTGCGCCGAGCTTGTTGGCGACGCCGGGCAGGGCGTTGCCCTCGTGGACCACCAGGGGCAGGCGGCGCTTGCGGGCGGCGAGGTAGGCGGGCACGGAGACGTAGCCGCCGAACCCGACCACGACGTCGGGGCGCACCCGGTCGAGGACCTCGAGGGCGGCCGCCCGGGCGGCGCGCAGACGACCGGGGACCCGCAGCAGGTCGCCGGACGGGCGGCGCGGCAGCGGGACGGGCGGGACCAGCTCGAGGGGGTAGCCCGCCTCGGGCACCACCCGCACCTCGAGGCCGCGCGGCGTGCCGAGCGCGGTGACCTCGCACGAGGGGTCGTGGCGGCGCAGCGCGTCGGCGGTGGCCAGCAGCGGCGAGGTGTGACCGGCCGTGCCGCCACCTGCCATGAGCACCTTCACCGGCGCGAGCCCCGCGGGGTCGCGGCCGGTCGGGCCAGGCGCCGGCGGAAGCCGCCCGCGACCACGGCGTCACCACGGCGGCGGCGGGCCAGCCGGGCCTCCTCGGCGCCGGGCTCGTGGCGGGCGAAGGAGACCAGCAGGCCCAGGGCGACCAGGGAGGGCAGCAGCGCCGATCCGCCGTAGGACACCAGCGGCAGCGGCAGGCCGATGACCGGCAGCAGCGCCAGGACCATGCCGATGTTGATCATCATCTGGGCGGTGATCCACACGGTGATCCCGGCGGCCATGTAGCGCGCGAACGGGTCGGCCGTGCGGCGCGCCACCCGCAGCCCGGCGTAGGCGAGGGTGAGGAACAGCGCGAGCACCAGCAGGGTGCCGACCAGGCCGAGCTCCTCACCGAGCACGGCGAAGATGAAGTCGGTGTGCGCCGCGGGCAGCGTGCCCCACTTCTGCTGGCTGGCGCCGATGCCCTTGCCGAACAGGCCGCCGCTGGAGAGCGCGAAGATCCCGTGGGCCGCCTGCCAGCCGGACCCGTCGAAGGACGAGAACGGGTCGGAGAAGGTCAGCAGGCGGCTCATCCGCTCCTTGGAGGTGGCCGCGAGCGTGAGCGCGAGGACGCCGGCGACCATCAGCGAGCCGACGAACATCTTGCCGGGGGCACCGACCACCCACAGCAGCCCGAGCACGATCGCCATCAGGACCAGGGCCGTGCCGAGGTCGTGGCCCAGGACCACGAGCCCGACCACGACGCCCATCACCGGCACGACCGGGATCAGCGTGTGCTTCCAGTTGTCGAGCAGGCGCTCCTTGGTGGCGAAGATGTGCGCGCACCACAGGATCACCGCCAGCTTGGCCAGCTCGGCCGGCTGGATCTGGATCGGGCCGAGGGCCAGCCAGTTCTTGTTGCCCTGCACGGTGACGCCCATCGCGGTCTGGGTGAGCGCGAGCAGCACCAGGGAGACCGCCAGCGCCGGCCACGCGAGGCGGCGCAGCACCCGGTGCGGCACGCGGACCGCGACCAGCACGAAGGGCACGGCGAGCAGCACCCAGGTCAGCTGCTTGACGAAGACGGCATAGCTGTTGCCGTCGAAGACGCGGTAGGACCACACGCTCGAGGAGCTGAGCACCATGATCAGCCCGAGCGTCAGGAGCAGGCCGACCGAGCCCAGCAGCAGGTAGTAGGAGGTCAGCGGACGGTCGAGGGACTCGCGCAGCGCGGCGACGCGGGTGGCGACCAGGTGGCGCAGCGACGGGACCGGCGCGAGCGGCTCGGAGGCGGCGCCGCGGGGTGCTCGGGATGGTCCCTGCGCGGTCGTCGTCACATCGGCCTTCCCCGCGCCGCGATCAGCCCCCGGCCAGACGGTGCACCGACTCGGCGAAGGCATCCCCGCGAGCGCCGTAGTTCGCGAACATGTCCATGGACGCGCAGCCCGGGGCGAGGAGCACCGTGTCGCCCGGCTGGGCGAGGGACGCGGCCGCCCGGACCACGAGGTCCATCGCCCCAGTGTCCTCGTCGGCGACCTCGATCACCGGGACATCGGGGGCGTGTCGCTGCAGCGCCGCGGCGATGACCGCGCGGTCGCGGCCCAGCAGCACCACGCCGCGCAGGCGACCGCGGACCTGCTCCACCAGGGTGTCGAACGAGGCGCCCTTGGCCAGGCCGCCGGCGACCCAGACCACGTGCTCGTAGGCCTGCAGCGACGAGGTCGCCGCGTGGGGGTTGGTGGCCTTGGAGTCGTCGACCCAGGTGACCTCGCCGACGGTCGCCACGGTCGCGATCCGGTGCCCGTCGGGACGGAACGAGCGCAGCCCGTCGCGCACCGCGACCGGGGGTACGCCGTGGGCGCGCGCGAGCGCGGCGGCCGCGAGGGCGTTGGCCACGAAGTGGGGGGCCGGTGAGGCCAGGTCGGCGATCGTGCCGAGCTCGGCGGCGTTGACCCGGCGCTGCTCGATGAAGGCGCGGTCGGCCAGCACGTCGTCGACCACGCCCACCATGCCGACGGCCGGCACGCCGAGGGTGAACCCGATCGCGCGGGCACCCTCGACCACCTCGGCCTCGCGGACCAGCTCCTCGGTCACCGGGTCGGCGACGTTGTAGACGCACGCCCGGGAGACGTTCTGGTAGATCCGGCCCTTGTCGGCGGCGTAGTCGTCCATGGCGCTCAGGGCCCCGGCGTCGTGGGAGTACCAGTCGAGGTGGTCCTCGGCGACGTTGAGCACCACCGAGGACTCACAGGCCAGCGAGTGCGTGTAGTGCAGCTGGAACGAGGACAGCTCGACGGCCAGGACGTCGTACTCCTCGGGGTCCATGACCGCCTCGACCAGCGGCAGGCCGACGTTGCCGCAGGCGACCGACCGGAGGCCGCCGGCGCGCAGCATCGCGTCGAGCATCTGCACGGTCGTGGTCTTGCCGTTGGTGCCGGTGACCCCCAGCCAGGGCACCTGCTCGGCGGGGTCGACGCCGTGGTGGGACAGGCGCCAGGCGAGCTCGACCTCGCCCCAGACGGTCACCTCGCGAGCCGCGGCCTGGGCGAGCAGGGGCGCGTCGGGACGCCAGCCCGGCGAGGTGACCACGAGGTCGACGTCGTCCGGCAGCGTCGCGGTGCTGCCCGGGCCCAGCCGCACGGTGGCGCCGAGGATCTCCAGCAGCTGGCCCTTCTCGCCGCGGTCGCCGGCCTCGGAGTCGTCGAGGACGGTGACGCTCGCACCGAGGTGGGTCAGGTTGTCGGCGGCGGCGAAGCCGGAGACCCCCATGCCGGCCACGACGGCCCGGACGCCCTCCCAGGAGTCGCGCTTGCCGAGGGCGGAGAAGTCGCGGGAGGTCATGGCGCTCATCCTCCCAGGACGGGCTCAGACGCCCGCGACCCACTCGGCGTAGAAGATGCCCATGCCGGCCGCGACGCAGATGCCGCAGATGATCCAGAAGCGCACGACGACGGTGATCTCGTCCCAGCCCTTCAGCTCGAAGTGGTGGTGCAGCGGCGCCATCCGGAACATCCGCTTGCCGCCGGTCAGCCGGAAGTAGCCGACCTGGAGCATCACCGACAGGGTCTGGGCGACGAACAGTCCGCCGAGGACGACCAGCAGCAGCTCGGTGCGGGTGAAGATCGCGAACCCGGCCAGCAGCCCGCCGAGCGCCAGCGAGCCCGTGTCGCCCATGAAGATCTTCGCCGGCGAGGCGTTCCACCACAGGAAGCCGAAGCAGGCGCCGGTCAGCGCGGAGGCGAGCACGGCGAGGTCGAGGGGGTCGCGCACCTCGTAGCAGGCGTTGCCGGGGCTGAGCCGGCACGACTGGTTGCTCTGCCAGATGTTCATGATCATGTAGGCGCCGAAGACCATCGTCGAGGAGCCGGTCGCCAGCCCGTCGAGCCCGTCGGTCAGGTTCACCGCGTTGGAGGTGCCGGCGATCATCACCAGGATCAGCAGCACGACCAGCACGGCCGGCAGCGTGAACCGCTCCCAGTCGCGGGTGAAGGAGATGAAGCGCGAGGCCGGGGTCTGCCCGCGGTCGTCGGGGAAGTTGAGCGCCAGGACGCTGAACACGATCGCGACCAGGAACTGCCCGGCCATCTTGGCCTTGCTGCGCAGGCCGAGGGAGCGCTGCTTGGCGATCTTGATGTAGTCGTCGAGGAAGCCGACGAGCCCCAGCCCGGCGAACAGGAAGATCAGCAGCAGCGCCGAGGCCGAGGGCGTGCGGCCGGTGGCGAAGGTCGCGATGAAGTACGCCGCGATGCTCGACAGGATGATGACCGTGCCGCCCATCGTGGGCGTGCCGCGCTTGGTGTGGTGGGTGGTCGGGCCGTCGTCGCGGATCAGCTGGCCGTAGCCGCGGGCCACGAAGAGCCGGATCGTCCACACCGTGCCGAGCAACGTGAGCAGCAGCGAGAGACCACCGGACAGCAGGATCGCTCTCACGCGTCGCCCACCGCCCCGAGCAGCGCGTCGGCCACCTCGTCGAGCCGCGCCCCGCGCGAGGCCTTGACCAGCACCACGTCACCGGGGCCGGTGTGCGCGCGCAGCCAGGCCACCGCGGCGGTGTTGTCCTCCACCTGCACCGGGTCCTCCTCGGACGTCTCGCGGGCCCCGTCGACGATCGCGGCCGCCGCCGGACCCACGCCTACGACCTGGGCGACGCCGAGCTCGCCTGCCAGTCTGCCGACCGCGCGGTGCTCCTCCTCGCTCGACTCGCCCAGCTCGAGCATCTCGCCCAGGACCGCGACCGGGCGCGCACCGCGTCCCTGCGCCAGCGCGACCAGCGCCTGCAGCGCGGCGGCCATCGAGTCGGGGTTGGCGTTGTAGGCGTCGTTGAGCACGGCCGACCCGTCGGGCCGCTCGTGCAGCTCCATCCGCCAGCGCGAGAGGGCGCTGACCTCGCCCAGCCGGGCGGCGACGGTGTCCAGGTCGAGCCCGAGGCCGAGGGCGACCGCCGCCGCGGCGGCGGCGTTGGCGGCCATGTGGGCACCCAGCAGGCGCAGGCGCACCGGCGCCTCGCGGCCGGCGTACGCCAAGGAGAAGGAGGGGCACCCGTCGGGCCCGACGCGCACGTCGGACAGGCGCACCTGCGAGCCCTCGCCCCGGCCGAAGGTCAGCACGCGCGCAGAGGTACGACGGGCCATGGCGGCCACCAGGGGGTCGTCGCCGTTGAGCACGGCGAGCCCGCCGCCGTCCGCCGGCGGCAGGGCCTCGACCAGCTCCCCCTTGGCGGTGGCGATGTCCTGCTGGGTGCCGAACTCGCCGAGGTGCGCCTTGCCGACGTTGAGCACGAGCGAGACCTGCGGGGGCGCGATGCGGCACAGCTCGGCGATGTGGCCGATGCCGCGGGCCCCCATCTCCAGGACGAGGAAACGGGTGCCGGCGTCGGCGCGCAGCACCGTGAGGGGCAGGCCGAGCTCGTTGTTGAACGAGCCGGCGGTCGCCACGGTGGGGCCACCGGCGGGCAGGACCGTGGCGAGGACGTCCTTGGTGGTGGTCTTGCCCTGGGACCCGGTGAGCGCCACGACCGTGAGCTCGGGCAGGCGGCGCAGCAGCTCGCGGGCCAGGCGCTGGAGCGCGTCGCGCACGTCGTCGACGAGCACGGCCGGGACCCCGACCGGTCGGCTGCACAGGACCGCGGCGGCGCCGGCCTCGACCGCGCCGGCGGCGAACCGGTGGCCGTCGGCCCGCTCCCCCTCGAACGCCGCGAACAGGCCACCGGGGACGACCTGGCGCGAGTCCAGGAACGCCGGAGCGGTCACCTCGACCTCGCCCGCCCCGGGCACGTCGTCGGCGACCGTGCCGCCCACCACGGCAGCGATCTCGGACAGCCGCAGCGGGATCACGAGCCTGCTCCGGCGACGAGCCCGGCCAGCGCGGCGCGCAGCTCGTCGCGGTCGTCGAAGGGGTGCTTCACGCCGGCGACCTCCTGACCGGTCTCGTGGCCCTTGCCGGCGACGACGACGCAGTCGCCCTCGCGTGCCAGCGAGGCCGCGAGCCGGATCGCCTCGCGGCGGTCGCCGACCTCGTGGACCTCGGCGGACCCGCCGCGGGTGCCGGCCAGCACCTCGGCCCGGATCGCGGCCGGGTCCTCGGTGCGCGGGTTGTCGTCGGTCACGACCACGACGTCGGCGAGCCGGGCGGCGATCTCGCCCATCACCGGCCGCTTGCCGCGGTCCCGGTCACCGCCGGCTCCGATGACGATGACCAGCCGGCCGGCGCACCCGCCACGCAGGGAGGTCAGCACCGCCTCGACCGCGTCGGGCTTGTGGGCGTAGTCCACGACCGCGCTGAAGCCCTGGCCCTCGTCGACCGGCTCCATGCGCCCCGGCACCCCGGTGGAGCGGCCGAGCCCCTCCGCGACCGCCTCGAGGTCGAACCCCAGCTCGGCGAGCCCTGCCAGGGCACAGACGGCGTTGTCGACGTTGAAGTCCCCGGGCAGCGGCACGTGGACCCGCACCTCGCCCAGCGGACCGCGCAGGGTGAAGTCCGAGCCCGCACCCGTCGCGCGGACGTCGGCGGCCCGCCAGTCGGCCCCGGAGTCCGCGCTCCGCGAGAACGACCGCATCGGGATCGCAGCCCGGTCCAGCAGCCTTCGCCCGTAGGGGTCGTCGGCGTTGACCAGGCCCACCTTCGCCCGCTGCGGGGTGAACAGCTGGGCCTTGGCCTCGAAGTAGTCGTCCATGTCGGTGTGGAAGTCGAGGTGGTCACGGCCCAGGTTGGTGAAGGCAGCGACGTCGAACACCACGCCGTCGACCCGCCCCATCACCAGCGCGTGGCTGGAGACCTCCATCGCACAGCCCTCGACGCCCTGCTCGCGCATCACCGCGAACAGCGCGTGCAGGGCCGGTGCCTCCGGGGTCGTGAGCGCCGACGGCACGTCCTGCCCCGCGATGCGGGTGCCGACGGTGCCGACGACGGCGGCCGTCGTGCCGGACGCGGCCAGCGCCGCCTCGGCCAGGCGGGTGGTGGTGGTCTTGCCCTGCGTGCCGGTGACGCCGAGCAGGCGCAGGTCGGCCGCGGGGTCGCCGTGGAGGAAGGCGGAGAGGTCGCCGAGGACCGCCCGGGGGGACGGCACCACGAGGGTGGGCAGGCCGACCCGCTGCTCCTGGAGGATGCGCGCGCCCTGCTCGTCGGTGATCACGGCGACCGCGCCCGCGTGGGCCGCCTGGCTCGCGAAGCGCGCGCCGTGGGTGGACGCCCCGGCAGGGGCGACGTAGAGGTCCCCCTGCTCGACGGCGCGGCTGTCGACGGTGATGCCGGTGACGTCGATGCGGCGGCCCCCGGGGAGCTCGACCCCGAGCCGCTGGGCCACCGCCCCCAGGGACGTGTGCGCAGGCTGCGCCGGCCTGGTCCGGATCACGTTCGGGAATCTAGCGCAGGCTCAGCCCGGCGGCGGCTCCACCCGCAGGGCCGTCCTCGTCGCCGAACCGCTCCGCCAGCCGCGCCTTCTCCTCCGCGCCCGCCGGCCCGGTGCCCGGGACCCACTCGACCGGGGTGCGCAGCGGCGCGGACCCGGTCGGGGCGACGGCGTACTTCTGCAGCAGGTAGCCCATCACCTTGCGGAACACCGGGCCGCCCGTGGCGCCACCGCCGCCGCCGTTGCGCGGCTTGTGGACCACGACGTAGACGGTGAAGCGGGGGTCGTCGGCCGGCGCGAACCCGGCGAAGGAGACGGTGAAGTCCCGCCCGTAGCAGCCGCACGTGGGGTCGATGCGCTGGGCGGTGCCGGTCTTGCCGGCCACGCGGTAGCCGGGGATCGCGGCCATGCCGGCGGTGCCCTCGACCGGGTCGGTGACCATCTCCATCATCTGGGCGGTCTCGCGCGCCGCCTCCGGGCTGACCACGCGCCTGCTCTGCGACACCGCGCTGCCGGTGACCCGGCCCTGGGTGTCGACCACGCGGCCGCGGACCAGGCTGGGCTGCACGTAGACCCCGCCGTGGGCGATGGTGTTGACCGCCGCGGCCATCTGCACCGCCGAGACCGCGACGCCCTGGCCGAAGGCGATGTTGTCGCGCTCGATCTGGATCCAGTCGTACCAGGGCGAGAGCAGCCCGGGCCCGCCGCCGAACCCCTCGATGCCGACGCGCTGGCCCTCGCCGAAGCGCTGGAGGTAGCGGTAGAGCTTGTGCGCCGGCATCTGCCGGGCGGCCAGCGCCGTGCCGATGTTGGAGGACTTGGCGATGACACCGGCCATCGTCAGCCGCAGCGTGCCGTGGTCGAAGTAGTCGCCGATCACGCGGTCGGAGGACTTGAGCTTCTCGGGCACGGTGATGCGGGTCAGCGGGTCGACGTAGCCGCCGTCGACCAGCGACGCCGCGGTCAGCACCTTCTGCACCGACCCCGGCTCGTAGACGTCGCGGAACGCGGCCGCGCCGAGGTGGTCGCCCTTGTCGAAGTAGTCGCCGTTGGCGTCGTACGACGGGTAGTCGGCCACGGCGAGCAGCTCACCGGTGCGGGAGTCCATCGCGACCAGCGACCCCGACGCGGCGCGGGAGGACTGGATCGCGTCGCGCAGCACGCGCTGGGCGTAGAACTGCACGTCGCGGTCGATGGTCAGGGTGAGGTTCTTGCCGTCCTGCGGCTCGACCCGGCTGTTGTCGCCCAGCGGGATGCGGTTGCCGCCGCCGACGTCGTAGGTGGCGTGGCCGTCCTTGCCGGCCAGCAGCGAGTCGTAGACCATCTCCAGGCCGCCGCCGGCCTGGCCGAGCCGGTTCATGAAGCCGAGCAGGTTGGCGCCCACGTCCTTGCCGGGATAGCTGCGCAGCGGGTCCCAGCGGGTGTCGATGCCCTTGTAGCCCAGGTCGTCGAGCTCCTTGACGGCCGCGCGCGCCTGCTCCGAAGGGATGCGGCGGGCGACGTAGCCGAAGTGGTTCTCACCGCCGTCGGCACGCTTGGCGTCGGTGAGCACCTTGACGGTGGCGATGTAGTCCAGGCCGAGCCGGTCGGAGAGCACCTTGGCGATCGCGGGGGCGTCCTTCTCGGTCCTGGTCGGGTCGGCCACGATCATCAGCCCGTCGAGGGACTCCGCCATCGGGACGCCGCTGCGGTCGAGGATCGCCCCGCGCGTGGCGGGCAGCTCCTCGGTGACCGCGCCGAGCGCCCGGGCCTGGGCGGCGTAGGCGGCCGCGTCGACGCCCTGCAGCTGCAGCAGGCGGGCGGCGAACAGCGAGATGACCATCGCGATCAGGACGAAGCCGATCCGCAGCCGCCGCAGGGAGGTGAGTCGGACACCTTCCAGGCGCGACGTCCGGGATCGCGGCGTGGCTGGCTGGGGCACGAGGGGGTCTCCTGGAGCCGGGTCGTGGGGGGTCGGGAGGGTCAGCGGCCGGACCGCTGCTCCCCCGAGCGTGCCCCCTGCCGGCCCGGAAGGAGCCCAGGCGCGCCGGTGCCCTCGCTCTCGGCCTGGGTCTGGCCGTTCTCGACCGGGGCGTAGACCACGTCGGGCTTGGGCTTGAAGGAGTCGGGCATCTGCGGCGGCACCGGCTTGAGCCGGATCCGGCCGTCGGCGCTCGCCGGCTGCGCGACGCCGAGCACGGACCCGTCGGAGAGGCGCAGGAACGCCGGGGTCAGCATCGGGACCATGCCCAGGCGGGCGGCCGCCTCGCTGACCCGCTGGGGGTCGCGGAGGTTGTCGATCTCCTGCTGGAGCTGCTGCTTCTTGGCGTGGAGCAGGGTCGCCCGCTCCTCGAGGCGGGTCGCGGCGAAGCTGGACTGCTGCATCGAGGTGTTGAACATCAGCAGCAGCACCACCCCGCCGAGCAGCACCACCGCGACCAGGATGACGAAGGGCGTGCGCGGCGCCGTGGTGCGGCCCTGCGGCACGACGGTCAGTCGGGCGCGCTCCACCGCGCTCTCGGCCAGGCGGCTGAACCGGACCCGCTGCCGTGCCGCGCTCCCCGTGTGCGTGCTCATCAGCGCTCCCTCTTCCTGCTCGACCCGGTCGTCCTGCTGCCGCGCGGCCGCACCCGCTCCGCCGCCCGCACGCGCACCGACTGCGCCCGCGGGTTCTGCTCGATCTCCGCCGCACCCGCCTGCTCCGCTCCCCGGGTGACCAGCCGCAGCTCGGGCTGCAGCTCGTCGGGGACGACCGGGAGGTCGGGCGGCACGTCCAGTCGGGTGGCGCGGGCCAGGGCCTGCTTGGCCATCCGGTCCTCGAGCGAGTGGTAGGACATGACGACCAGCCGCCCGCCCACCCGCAGCGAGTCGACGGCCGCCGGCAGGGCGCGGCGCAGCACGTCGAGCTCGTCGTTGACCGCGATCCGCAGCGCCTGGAACGTCCGCTTGGCGGGGTGCCCCCCGGTGCGGCGGGCGGCGGCGGGGATCGCGTCGTAGAGCAGCTCGACCAGCCGTCCCGACGTGGTGAACGGCGCGCGCTCGCGCTCGCGGACCACGCGGGCGGCGATGCGGGCGGCGAAGCGCTCCTCGCCGTACTGCCGGAGGATGCGGGTCAGCTCCTCGGCCGTGGCGGTGTTGAGCAGCTCGGCGGCCGTGCGACCGGCGGTGGGGTCCATCCGCATGTCCAGCGGCGCGTCCTCGGCGTAGGCGAAGCCCCGGTCGCGCACGTCGAGCTGCATGCTCGAGACGCCGAGGTCGAACAGCACGCCGTCGGCCCCGTCCAGGCCCAGGTCGGCCAGCACCAGCGGCACCTCGTCGTAGACCGCGTGGACGAGGTCGACCCGGTCGGAGTACGCCGCGAGCCGGGCGCCGGCGCGCTCGAGCGCCTCGGTGTCGCGGTCGATCCCGACCAGGTGGGTGCCGGGGAACCGCTCGAGCAGGGCCTGGCTGTGGCCACCCAGCCCGAGCGTGCAGTCCACGACGACGGATCCGGGGCGGGTCAGCGCGGGCTCCAGGAGCGCGACGACCCGGTCGAGCATGACCGGGACGTGGCGGGGTTCGGTCATCTGGGGCACCGCTCAGCCGACCCGGGAGAGCGCGAAGGTGAGCAGGAGGGTCAGGACGGTGGAGGCGCCGGCGGAGAAGGCGGCGACGGCGACGCCGTCGCGGAACTCGTAGCGGACCCGGCGGCTGCAGCGGCGGTTCTCCAGGGAGGCCTGCCGCAGGGCGCCCAGCGCAGCGGCGTCGGGACGGCGGGCTGCCGTCGCTCCCGGCTGCGAAAGACTCATCTCGACCCTCGACCCGTCGTGCGAGGCCCTCGGGATCGCGGGGCCAGGTCCCCGTCCGCTGCCCTGGGGAAGTGCCTTCTGTCGCCGGGGAAGGTGCGACAGACGGCGGGGAGCGGACGTGAGCCTCGTCCCGCGAGACCGTGGTCCCGCTGGTGTGCTGCTGGTGGTGGTGGTGGTGGTGGTGCTTCCTGCTGTCCTGCTGGTGGTGCCGGGTGGTGCGTGGTGGAGCGGGTCGGCCCTCGTCCGGGTCAGATCCCGGGGAAGACCTCGTCCGAGAGCTCGGCGAAGGACTCCTCCTGGGACTCCGAGTACGCCGTCCAGGCGGCCTCGTCCCAGATCTCGAGCCTGGTCATCGCGCCGATCACCACCACGTCCTTGCTGAGCGAGGCCCACTCGCGCAGCAGGGGCGGGACGGTGATGCGGCCCTGCTTGTCCGGGGTCTCCTCCGAGGAGCCCGAGGAGAACATGCGGATGTAGTCCCGGGCGGCCTTGTTGGAGACCGGTGCGTCCCGCAGCCGTTCCGTGATGCGGGCGATCTCTGCCTGCGGCCACACGTAGAGGCAGTGCTCCTGCCCCCGGGTGACCATCAGTCCGTCCGCCAGCTGGTCCCGGAACTTCGCGGGGAGGAAGAGGCGTCCCTTGTCGTCGAGCTTGGGCGTGTAGGTGCCGAAGAACATCCGACACCTCCCGCCGAAGGCCCCTTGAGGACTCCCTTTCCTCCACTGCGCTCCACTGTACTCCACTTTCCCCCACCGTCAACGACTTCTGCCCCACGAGGGCCCCTCCGGCGCGCCGTTCGTGCAGGTCACGAGCCGGTCACGCTCGTGGCGAACCGGGCGTCGTGCCGTTCCGCCCGTTGACGCGGGCTGAGAGAGTGGAGGGGATCAGGCGCCCGTCGGAGCACCGGGGCACGAGGACCGTCCAGCAGGGAGAAGCAGTGACCTCCACGACCACCCAGGCCGCCGAGGCCGGAGCGCTCGCCGAGGTGGTCGAGGTCGCCGGCCGGATCCGCGCCAACGTCGAGCGCGTCATCGAGGGCAAGGGCGACGTGGTGCGCACCGCCCTGGTGGTGCTCCTGGCCGAGGGGCACCTGCTGATCGAGGACGTGCCCGGGGTCGGCAAGACCGTGCTGAGCAAGGCCCTGGCCCGCTCGCTGGACTGCACCGTCCGCCGCATCCAGTTCACCCCCGACCTGCTGCCCAGCGACGTGACCGGGGTGTCGGTGTTCAACCAGGACACCCGGCAGTTCGAGTTCCGGCCCGGCGGGGTCTTCGCCAACATCGTGGTCGGCGACGAGATCAACCGCGCCTCCCCCAAGACGCAGTCGGCGCTGCTGGAGTGCATGGAGGAGCGCCAGGTCACCGTCGACAACACGACCTACCACCTCGAGGCGCCGTTCCTCGTCGTCGCGACGCAGAACCCGATCGAGATGGAGGGCACCTACGCGCTTCCCGAGGCCCAGCGCGACCGGTTCATGGCCCGGGTCTCGATGGGCTACCCGGTGGAGTCCGCCGAGATCGCGATGCTCGACAACCGCGCCGCGACCAACCCCCTCGACGAGCTGCGCGCGGTGACCGACGCCGAGACCGTGCGGCGCCTGGTCCGAGCCGTCGCCTCGGTGCACGTCTCCCCCGCCGTCCAGCGCTACGTCGTCGCCATCGCGACCGCCACCCGCCAGTCCCCCGAGCTGTCGCTGGGCGCCTCGCCGCGCGCCAGCCTCCACCTGGTCCGCGCCGCCCGCGCCTGGGCAGCCCTCGAGGGTCGCGACTACGTCGTCCCCGACGACGTCGACGTCCTCGCCGTCCCGGTGCTCGCCCACCGCCTCCTCCCGACCGTCGAGTCGGCGATGGGCGGCCGGTCGGTCGAGCGCACCCTCCGCACGCTGGTCGGCGCGGTCCCGGCGCCGGCTCCCACCGCGCGCTGACTCAGCCGATGAAGGGAGGTGCGGTGACCCTGCGCTCGGCCCGCACCGCCGTCGCCGACGGCTGGGGCGCCCTGACCCCGCGCGGCCGGGGCTTCGTCTCCGGCGGGCTCAGCGCGATCGCGGCCGCGATCGCCCTGGGCCTGGACGACCTCGCCCGCGTCGGCGTGCTCCTGCTGGCGCTCCCCCTGGTCTCGACCACGCTGCTCACCCGCCGCCCGCCGCGACTCGGCCTGTCCCGCTCGGTCTCTCCACGCACGCTGACCGTCGGGCAGCCCGCCACCGTCGACCTGCGCCTGAGCAACGCCGAGGGCCGGCCCGGCGGCGTGCTGCTGCTCGAGGAGCGGGTCCCCTACGCCCTGGGCTCGCGGCAGCGCTTCGTGATCGACCGGGCGCGCGGGCAGTGGGAGCGCACCGTCCGCTACACCGTCCGCTCCGAGATCCGCGGGCGCCACGTGCTCGGACCGATGTCGGTGCGGTCGGCCGACCCCTTCGGGCTCGTGGAGCGCCGGCGCGCGTTCCTGTCCACCACGCCGCTGGTGGTGACCCCGCGCGTCGAGGCCCTGCCCGTGATCGCGCTCTCCGGGTCGTGGACCGGCAGCGGCGACAACCGGCCGCGCGCCTTCTCCGGCGGCTCGGCCGAGGACGTCACCATCCGCGACTACCGCCGCGGCGACGACCTGCGGCGCGTCCACTGGCGCTCCACCGCCCGCACCGGCGAGCTGATGGTGCGCCGCGAGGAGCAGCCGTGGCAGTCGCGCGCCACCGTCTTCGTCGACAACCGGCGCAGCTCCCACGCCGGCAGCGGCCCCGCCTCGTCCTTCGAGCGCGCGGTCTCGGTCGCCGCCTCGGTGGTGGTGCACCTGACCGCGCGCGGCTTCCGCGTGCGCCTGGTCACCGCCGAGGGCACCCAGGACGCCAGCGCCTGGCACGAGCACGGCGTGGTGCGCAGCGAGGCCGGCCCGCTGCTCGAGGCGCTGGCCGTGCTCGAGCCGGTCGACCGGCTGCGGCTCGAGGCCCCCTGGGCCCAGGGGCAGCAGAGCGGCGGGCTGCTCGTCGCCGTCCTCGGTGAGGGCCGTCCCTCCGACGCCGGGGTGCTGCGGCGGATGCGGCACAGCGCCGGCCTGGCCCTCGCCGTACGCCTCGACACCCCTGCCTGGGAGCGCGGCGCCCGCGCCGACGCGGGCGAGGGCCGGGGCGACCGCCCCACCGTCCCGTGGCTGCACACCCAAGGCTGGCAGGCGATCGGGCTCGGTCCCCGCGACTCCCTGCCCGAGCAGTGGTCGCTGCTGGGCCGGGGACGCTCCACCGCCCGGCTCGCCGAGCCGATGGCCGCGCAGGAGGCGACGCGATGAGCACCTCGGGCACCCCCGCCACCACCCGCCGGCGCTGGCTGCGCGCGGGACGAGGCACCGGCCTGCTCACCGTGCTGGCGGTCCTGGCCGCCTTCTTCACCCTCACCGGCTGGTCGGACATGGTCGCCGACCCCAACGGCTTCCTCGACCCGGTCGGTCGCATCGCGACCGTCTATGCCCTGCTCTCGATCGGGCTGCGGCGCCTCGCGCTGCCGCGGTGGGCCCTCGTGGTGCTGCAGCTCTACGTCCTGTGGGTCCTGCTCGGGCTCGACAGCCTCGGCCTCGACCTGCGCGACGCGCTGCTGCCCCTCCCGGACACCGTGCGCGACCACGTCGAGGCGCTCGGGGACGGCGCCGCCGCGGCCCAGCGCTACCCCTCCCCCGTCCCGGCGTCCGTGACCAGCATCCAGCCCCTGCTGATCACCGGCGGCGCCGGCATCGTGGTGCTCGTCGACCTCCTCGCGGTCACGCTGCGCCGCGTGCCGCTCGCCGGCCTCCCGCTGCTGGCCGCCTTCACCGTGCCGGTCGCGATCCTCGGCGGCTTCCCGTGGCTCACCTTCGCGGTGGCCGGCGCCTTCTTCGTCCTGCTCCTGGCCGCCGACCACCTGAGCCGGCTCAGCCAGTGGGGCCGCACCTTCGTGAGCCGGCGCGCCGAGGACGCCGAGGCGCTCGGAGCCGGCGAGGCGCTGCAGCGCAACGGGCCGCTCACCGTGCAGATCGGCTCGGTCGCCCTGGCCGCCGCGGTGCTCGCCCCGCTGGTCGTGCCGTCGTACTCCGGGCTCTTCGACGGCAGCGGTCCCGGCAGCGGCAACAAGGGCCGCACGGTGTCGCTGGAGAACCCGATCGCCAACATGCAGCGCGACCTGAACCGTGGGGAGGACGTCCCGCTGCTCTACGTCACCACCGACAACCCCGACCCGGCCTACGTGCGCGTGACCGCGCTCGACCGCTTCGACCGGGACACCTGGCGGCCCGGACGGCGCGACCTGCCCGCCGACCAGCGCGCCGACGGGACCCTGCCGAGGCCCATCGGGGCCGGGTCGGCCTACCGTGCGCGGACCTTCAACTACCAGTTCCAGGCCACCGCCGACCTGCAGTCCACCTGGCTGCCGCTGCCGTTCCCGGCACGCTCGGCGTCGGTGCCGGGCGACTGGCGCTACGACCTGCTGACCCGCGACGTGCGCAGCATCGCCTCCGGGGTGGACACCGCCAACCTGCGCTACCAGGCCTCCGGCGACGTGGTGACCCCGCTCGCCCAGCGTCTGGTCGAGACCCGGTCCGCACCCGCCGCCATCGCCCGGGCGGGCACCGAGCTGCCGTGGGACTCCACGCCCGCCTGGCTGGAGGACGTCGTCGACAGCGTGACCGAGGGCACCGACTCCGACTTCGCCGCGGCCGTCGCGATGCAGCGGTGGTTCCGCGCGGACGACCGCTTCCGCTACTCCTTGGACAACGCCGACGGCAGCGGGCTGGAGGCGCTGCGGTCGTTCCTGACCACCGACCGGGTGGGCTACTGCGAGCAGTTCGCGACCGCGATGGCGCTCATGGCTCGGGTCCACGGCATCCCGGCGCGGGTGGCGGTCGGTTTCTCGCGACCCGAGCCCGTCGGTGACGGCACGTTCGTGTTCAGCACCCACGACCTGCACGCCTGGCCCGAGCTGTACTTCGAGGGCGCGGGCTGGGTGGACTTCGAGCCGACGCCCAGTGACGGCCGCCCCCGTCCGGTGCCGGTCTACACCCTCGGCCAGGTGCCGCAGCTGCGCCCCGACGACCCGAACCTCTCGCAGAGCGCCGCCCCCACGCCGACCCCGAGCCGACGCCCGCGCCAGGACACCTTCGCCCCCGCCGACGCCGCCGGCCAGGGTGGCGGCCCGTCACCCTGGTGGCCCGTCGGCGCGGTGGCCGTGCTCGCCCTCCTCCTGGCGCCGCGCGGTCTCCGCGAGGCCGCGCGGCGCCGCCGGGCCGCCGGTGAGGACGGCCCCGCGCTGGTCGAGGGGGCGTGGGCCGAGCTGCGGGCCACGGCGATGGACCTCGGGCTGGGCTGGGACGACCGCGTGACCGTCCGGGTGCGGGCGCGGTCGCTGGCCGAGGTGCTGCGCCGCGCGGCGGTGGCAGGCCGGCGTACCTCCGCCGAGGAGCTGGTCGCCGAGCCGGTGGCCCTGGAGTCCCTCGACGCGCTCGTCGCCGCGGTCGAGCGAGGTCGCTTCTCCGCCGCCGCGCCGACGCTCGAGCAGGGGCACGAGGCCGCCGAGGCCGCCCGGGTGGTGACCACCGCCCTGCGCCAGCGGGTCACCGAGCGCACCCGGCTGCGGGCCACGTGGCTGCCGCTGTCGGTCACCTCGCCGACCCGGCCCGCGCCGGGGTCGGGCTCCGGCCGCGCACCGGGGAGCGGGTCCCGGGACGACGAGCTGGACCGGGTCAGCCTCTGAGCCGCACCACGCCCCGGCGCTCCCGGGACGGCCGCACATGACGACACCCCCGGGTGGACCCGGGGGTGCTGGTGGCAGGGGGTGCGGACTCGTGCGGAGGTGAGGTCGGAACCGTCCCGGGCGCGGGCGGCTGGTCTCAGTAGCCGCCGCCCTCGCGACGACGACGCCAGCGCTCCTCGAAGCGCTCCATCATCGAGCCCTGGTGGGCGGTGCGCTTGGGGGTCCGTCCGCGGCCGGCCTTGCCACCGCGGATGACCCGAAGCGAGCCCGGGTCCTGGGGCGTCGTCGCCGCGGCCGCGGCGGCTGCGTCGCGGGCGCGCCAGGAGCTCAGGGCGAGATAGGCCGAGCCGAGCATCAGCAGGAAGCCGACGATGCCGACGGCGACCATCGGCAGGACGACGCCGGCCATGAGTGCGCCGAGGCCTACCACGAACCCCACGGCTCCGATGACGACCTGGCGGCGAGCGCGTTGCCTCAGCCGCGTGCCTCGGAGCGTGGAGGCGAGCTTCGGGTCCTCCGCGACGAGAGCGCGCTCCATCTGCTCGAGCAGTCGGAGCTCCTCTTCCGAGAGCGGCATCGGTTGCCTCCCCATGACGTGTGTGACTTCGATTCTAGGCGGCGGGTCCACACGGTGGTAGCGCCGATCCCAAAATGCCCCGCCTGGCCGCAACTCATGCCCTCCATCAGGGTGTGAGTGGACCACCGGCCCTCGGAATCGGCCGGACGGCCCGGTCTCAGGGACGTCCACCGCCGAGGAGGGAGGCGGGTCGGACCGCCGCGTCGCCGAAGCGCGTGGTCGCCCGGTCGACCGCGCGGTCGGCCTCGGCCCATCCCTGCGGTCGCTCCCCCAGGACCAGCTGGCGGGTGGCGCCCTCGCGCGGGAGGAGGTTCTCGACCCGCACCCCCACCAGCCGGACCCGGGCCCGCTGCAGGGCGAGGGCGGCGAACACCTGGCGCACGGTGTCGTAGACCTCGCGCGTCACGTCGGTCGGCTCGGACCTGCTGCGGGTGCGGGTGATCGTGGTGAAGTCGGCGAACCGCACCTTGACCGTGACGGTGCGGCCGACGACTCCGGCCGCGCGCATCCGCGCGGTCACCTTGGCGGTGAGCCGCAGCAGCTCGCGCAGCAGCACCTCGGGGTCGTCGGTGTCACGGCCGAAGGTCTCGTCGGCCCCCATGCTCCGCTCCGGCGCGGCGACCTCCCCCACCACGCCGGCGGGCACGGGGAAACCGCGCGGCGACCACGGGGCGTCACGCCCGCCGGCGACCTGGCGGTCGTCGATGCCCCACGCCAGGTCGTGGACCTGGCCCCCGAAGGCCCGCCCGAGCGCCCGTTGGACGGTCGCGCGGGGAGTGTGGGCGACGTCGCCGACCGTGCGCAGGCCGAGCCGCTCGAGCTGCGCCACGCTCTTCTCCCCGACCCCCCACAGCTCGCCGACGGGCAGCGGGTGGAGGAAGGCGACCACGTCGGCGGCCGGGACCACGAGCAGCCCGTCGGGCTTGGCGCGCCTGCTCGCCACCTTGGCGACCCCGATGGTGCCGGCCACGCCGACCGAGCAGGTGATGCCCTGCTCGTCGTGGACCCGCGCCCGCACGAGGGCCGCGATCCGGTCCGGCGACCCGAGCCGGCGCACGGACCCGCGGACGTCGAGGAACGCCTCGTCCAGCGACAGCGGCTGCACCACCGGGGTGATCTGGCGGAACACCTCGAGCACCGAGCGGGACACCGCCGCGTAGAGGGCGTGGTCGGGACGCAGCACCCGGGCCTCGGGGCACAGCCGACGCGCCCGGGTCATCGGGATGCCGGAGCGGACGCCGCTGCGCCGCGCCTCGTAGCTGGCCGAGAGGACCACGCCCCGGTGGCCGCCGCCGACGATGACCGGCACACCCTGCAGCGCGGGCTCGTCGCGGGTGGCGACGGCGGCGTAGAAGGCGTCCATGTCGACGTGGAGCACGGGCGTGCCCCCTCCCGCCGGGAGCCGGTCGGCCGGCGCCGCGGTCACCGCGACCCCGCGGGGACGGCGGGGTCAGGTGCGGACGGCGAGCGCGTGGACCTGGGTGGCCAGGGTGAGGTACTCCGGCCGCTCGGCCACGGCTTGCTCGAGCAGGGCCAGGGACGCCGCAGCGCCGGGCTCCAGGTCGACCAGCGAGCTGGGCACGAGGTCGCTGAAGACCCGCACCGCGTGGAGCGTCGGCCGCTCGAAGCCGGCCCGGCGGAGCAGGTCGACCAGCTCCTCGGCGGTGAAGCGGTGCGGGGCGGGCGAGGGCCCCGACCGGGTGAGGGTGGCCAGCGCCTGCTCGAAGTGACCGGCCATGGCCCGGGCGAGCACGGTCGCGTGGCGCTGGGCGCAGAGCAGGCTGAGCAGGCCCCCGGGACGCAGCACCTCGCGCAGGCCGGCGAGGGCGGCCGACGGGTCGTCGACGATCTCGAGCACCCCGTGGCACAGCACCGCGTCGACGCTCTGGTCGCCCCCGGACGCTCCGGCGCCGAGGGCACCGTCGGCACGCAGGGCGGGCAGGCTGGACAGGTCGCCCTGGACCCCGGTGACGCGGTCCGCGACACCGGTCTCGCGGGAGCGGCGGTCGAGGGTCGCCAGGGCGTCGGGGCTCGGGTCGACCACGGTGACGCGGTGACCGAGCTCGGCCACCCGGACGGCGAAGCCACCGGTGCCCCCGCCGATGTCGAGCACGTGCAGGCCGGTGCCCCCGGAAGCGAGCCGCTCGAGCCCGCCGGACAGGCCCGACCACACCACGGCCGTGCGGCTGAGCGCCCGCGTCTGGCTGTGACTCTCCCGGGCTCCGACCATGGGACCCACCCTAGATGAGCCCGGCGCGGGACCCGGGCGAGGTCGGGGCCCGGGGCGGGACGCGGCCCGGGGGTCGGGTCGCGGGTGCTCACCGGCCGCTGCTCCCGGGCGAGGAGTGCCACAGCTTGCGCGGCGCCTGCTCCCCGGCGGGCCCGACGTCGGCGTAGGGCGACATCGTGAACCCGCTGGAGTGCACCAGCACCCGACGCGTCCCGTCGGTGCCGAGGCGGCCGTCGTCCGGAGCCGGACCCGCGGGGTCGGGTGGCGGGTCGACCAGCGCGTGGACGGCGCCGGTGCCGCCGGTGCGCCAGGCCTCGAACAGCGTGGTGAGGTCCCAGCACCCGGTGGCGCGCAGCGACACCCCGCGGCGGCCGGTGCGCCGCAGGTGCCCGCGTGCGACGAGCAGCCAGGAGTGGAAGACCGTGGTGGCGCACGGACCCAGCGCGTCCTCGAAGAAGGTGAGGTCGACCGGCCCCGTGGAGTCGTCGAGGGTCAGGAACACCACCCGCCGTCCGGAGCGGATCGGGGGCGTCTGGGTGGCGACCTTGACCCCGGCGACCAGCATCGGCTCGCCGGACCGGTGCCGCCCGAGCAGGTCGCGCGACCGCACCACGCCGAGCTCGTCGAGGAAGCGGCGGTAGAGGTCGAGCACGTGCCGGCTGGTGTCCAGCCCCAGCACCTCGAGCTCGGCCTGGACGCGCTCGGCGGCATCCATCTCCGGCAGGCCGCTCACCTCACCCCCGTGCCGCGCGTCGGTGGGGCCGTCGCCGAGGTCGAGGGTCAGCTGGACCGAGTCGACCGGCCCGGCGGGCGGGGTGGCCCGGGACTGCGCGGCGGCTCGCGCCCACACGCCCGGGCCGGCGGTGTTGCGGTCGACGGCCTGCGCGAGCCTGGCCGTCGAGGCGGTGGGGCGGCGGCGGCCCGAGACCCCCCGCGTGGCGACCGCGCGCTGGATCCCGCGGGTGTAGCGGTCGAGGTCGGCGACCTGCAGCAGCAGGTCTCGGCGGGTGACCGCGCCGCGGCGGGTGTGGCCGCCTCCCCCGGGCGCTCCCCGGGCGCCACCCAGGTCGCGGATGCCGTAGATCCGGTCGAGCCCGCCGGCCAGGACGAGGTTCTCCACCACCGGCCGGGACACGCCGGTGCGGTGCCACAGGTCGGTGAGCGAGTCGTAGGGCCGGGCCGCGACGATGCGCGCCACCTCCGACTCGGTGATGCCCTTGACCTCCGAGAGCGCCACGCGGATGCCGTAGCGGTGGTCGGGCTCGTCGGGCTCGTCGGGCTCGTCGGGCTCGTCGAGACGCACGACGGTGTAGGTCGCCTCACTGTGGTCGACGTCGACGCCGAGCACGGCGATGCCGAAGTGGCGGGCGTCGTCGAGGAGGAGGCGCTTGGGGTACATCCCCGGGTCGTGGGTGAGGACCCCGGCGAGGAACGCCGCGGTGTGGTGGGTCTTGAGCCAGGCCGACTGGTAGGTCGGCAGGGCGAACGCCGCGGCGTGGGCCTTGCAGAACCCGAACGAGGCGAACGCCGCCACCACCTTCCAGGTCTCCTCGACCACGCGCAGGGAGTAGCCGCGACCCAGGGCACGCGGGAAGAACCAGGTCCGGACCTCGGCCATCCCCTCGACGGTGCCCAGCGCACGGCGCGCCTCGTCGGCCTCGGCGAGGCTGCACCCGGCGAGCTGGGCGACGATCTCGATCACCTGCTCGTGGTAGACCACCACCCCCCGGGTCTCCCGCAGGATCGGGCGCAGGTCGTCGTGGAGGTAGCGCGGCATCCGGAAGCCCTGCTTGGCCTCGAGGTAGGGCGTGACCATGTCGCTCTTGACCGGGCCCGGTCGGAACAGCGAGATGTCGGCGATCACCTCTGCGAAGGTCTCGATGCCGGACTTGCCGACCAGCTCCCGCTGACCGGGTGACTCGATCTGGAAGACCCCGAGGGTGCGGGCGCCGGCGATCAGCTCGTAGGTCGCCGGGTCGTCGAAGGGCACGTGCGTCTCGTCGTCGAGGTCGACCTCGACGCCATCGACCCGGCGCACCTCGGCCACGGCGTGGGCCATCGCCGACTGCATGCGGATGCCCAGGACGTCGAGCTTGAGCAGGCCGAGGTCCTCCACGTCGTCCTTGTCGAACTGGCTCATCGGGAAGCCTGCGAAGCTGGCCTCCACCGGCGTGCGGTCGAGCAGCGTGTGGTCGGAGAGCAGCACGCCGCACGGGTGCATGGCGATGTGCCGCGGCAGCCCGTCGAGCCGCTCGGCCAGGGAGAACAGCAGCCCCAGGCGCTCCTCGCCCAGCCCGGCGGCACGAAGCTCGGGCAGCTCGCGCAGGGCCGTCCGGGCGTCACGGGCCCGGACGTGCGGGAACGCCTTCGCGATCGCGTCGACCTCGCCACCGGGCATGCCCAGCGCCGCTCCGACGTCACGGATCGCGTGCCGGACGCGGTAGGTCTCACGCATCGACACGCTGACGCACCGCTCGCCGCCGTAGCGGTCGAGGATCGCCTCGTAGACCTCCAGCCGCCGCGCGGACTCCACGTCGAGGTCGACGTCGGGCAGGTCGCGGCGCAGCGGCGAGAGGAAGCGCTCCATGAGGAGGCCGTGGCGGATCGGGTCGACCCCCGAGACGCCGAGGAGGTAGTTGACCAGGCTGCCGGCGCCCGAGCCCCGGGCCGCGGAGCGGATGCCGCGTTCGCGGACCAGGGCGCACACGTCGGCGACGGTGAGGAAGTACGAGGCGTAGCCGAGCGAGGCGATCAGCTGCAGCTCGTCGTCCAGGCGCTTCCAGATGCGCTGGCGCGGGGCGTGGCCGTAGCGGCGGCCGACCGCCGCCTCGCACCGCGCGCGCAGGAGGTCGTCCGCGCCGCGGCCGGCCCCCGGCGCCTCGGGCGCGAGCTCGGGGAAGTGCACCTCGCCGATGCCGAGGTCGGCCCGCGGGTCGAGGGCGCACCGGTCCGCGAGCCGCCGGGTGCGGCTGGTCAGGTCGCGGCACGCGCGGCCGTCGAGCCCCCCGAACCGGCCGACCTCCTCGGTCGCCAACGCCATCTCCTTGCCGGACTTGAGGTAGCCCTCGGCGTTGCGGCGGTCGAGGTGGCGCAGGTCGAGCGGCACCAGGCGCCGCGAGGCGTCGAGCACGTCGGCCACCACCGCGTCCCGCCGGTCGGCGTGGCGCACCGCGTTGGTCACCACCGCCTGCAGCCCCTCGGCGTGCGCGGCCCGCGCCATCCACGCTGCGTGGACGGCCGTGCCCGGACCGGAGCCGCCGACCCGGTGGTTGACCACCTCGACGGCGAGGTCGGCGGGGTCGAGCAGGTCACGCCAGCGGCGCAGCACCGCTCGGGCGTGGTCGCCGCGGCGGGCGGTGGCGGCGGCCCCGACCTCGGACCCCGGGCCGAGCAGGACCACCACGTCACGTCCCGCGGCATGCTCGGCGACCAGGTCGAGGGTGCAGACCGGGTCCCCCCGCTCGCCGGCCAGGTGGGTGGCCGAGACCAGGCGGCAGACCGCCGCCCAGCCCCGCTTGCTCCCGGCCAGGAACGTCACCCGTGGCAGGCGCCGGTCGCGCAGCGCGCCACCCCGGACGGGGGTGCGTGGTCCCGCCGCCCGCCGCCCGGGTGCCGGCCCGTCCGGGGGCGGCACCAGCCCGGACGGGGCGAGCGCCAGGTCGACCCCGAGGACGGGACGGATCCCGGCCCGCTGGCAGGCCTTGACGAACCGGACCGCGCCGTAGGTGCCGTCGCGGTCGGTGAGCGCGAGGGTGTCCATCCCCAGCTCCGCGGCACGCTCCACCAGCGCGTCCGGCATGGACGCGCCGTGCTGGAGGGAGTAGCCCGAGGCGACGTGGAGGTGGACGAACGGGTCGCCCACCGCTCTAGCCGAGCCGGGCGAGCCGGTCGCTGCAGGAACGATGGGGAGCCAGCCCGAGCGACTCCTCCACCAGGGCGAGGAACCGGTCGGCCTCCCGCACCAGGTCGTCGGCCTCCCGCTCGGTGACCGCCCCCCGGGCCCCCGAGGCCGCCGCGTCCCGCTTGGCCGCGCCCTGGGAGAAGAACGCCGCCCACTCGGCGAGCTCGGGAGCCACCTCGGCCAGCAGCACCCAGGCGTTGCGCTGCGGGCGACGACGCCGGGGCGGCACGTCGGGACGGGCCCGTGCCGCCAGGAGCGCCGCGGTCGCCCGCAGGGCCGCCATGTGGGCGTGGGCGTAGCGCAGGCCCACGTCCCCCACGGTGATCGCCTCGCTCAGCGCCCGCGCGGAGCGCTCGAGGTAGGCGAAGCTGGCCGCCGGCACCGCGAACGGGTCGGCCGGTCCCGGCAGGGCCGGCACCGGAGCCGGCACGGGAGCCGGCACCGGAGCCGCCGATCGCGTGGACCGGACCGGGGACGTCCGTGCGGACCTCGTCGTCATCGCCGCCCCCCTCAGTCCAGGCACCGGGCGAGCAGCCAGGTGCCGTCGGCCCAGTCGAAGACCAGGTCGAAGACCCCCCGCCCCTCACGGCTCGCGAAGCGACCCGCGGCCGCCTCCACCCGCCAGACCTCGCGCTCGGCCAGCAGGTCGACCGCCGCCACGGTCGAGACCGAGCCACCCGGGGCGTCCGCGCCGCGAGCACCCCCAGGGCCGCCGGGGCCATCGGGACCGCCGGGACCGCCGGGACCGCCCGGGCCATCGGGACCGCCGGGGCCGTCGATGCCCCGTGTCGCGTCGGCTGCCGGCGACTGCCACCACGGCCCGGTCTCCACCCAGCGGGCCAGGACGTCGGCGACCTTCCACAACCGCCCGCGCCACAGGAACTGCTCGGGCCCCTCCACCGGGCCCTGCGCCCCGCTCACCAGGCCCCGGCGCACCTCCACCGGGTCGTCGTACCTGCGCATCCCCACACCTCCACGGATCGTGCCTGCCCTCGGACGGCGCTACCTCGCCGCTCGTCCCTGCCTGTGCTCTCGACCCGTCCGACCCCGGTCCTGCCGCCCGGCGCGTCACCGCCACCGACGCGCCCCCTCCGCCCACCGGAGCGTGAGAGGGTGCGAGGCGGGGGTGGGGGTCGACGTCACCCCCGCCTGTCGTTCGAACATGTGTTCGAACGACTCCAAGGTAGTCGCCGCCCCGAGCGGCGTCAACCCCGGGTCGAGAGCTGTGGAGGACCGTGAACCCGTCGAACCCGTCGAACCCGTCGAACCCGTCGAACCCGTCGAGCGCCTCGGGCCCCGGCCCGTCCACGTCCCCCACTCCACCGGGGACCACCGACAGTCCCGCCCCCGCGGCTGGGCAGCGCGCCGAGCACCCGTCGATCACCGCCTTCCGCGCCGCGCTGGCCGCGGCCGGCGGCACCGGACGGGTCGTCGTCCTCCCCGACTCGGTCCACACCGCCAGGCTCGCCGCGCAGGCGCTGGGCTGCGAGGTCGGCGCGATCGCCAACAGCCTGCTCTTCGACGCCGGCGGCTCGCCCGTCCTGGTGCTCACCAGCGGCCGCCACCGGGTCGACGTCGCCAAGGTCGCCGCCGAGCAGGACCTCCCCCCGCTCGAGCGCGCCGCCCCCGACTTCGTCCGCACCCACACCGGCCAGGTGATCGGCGGCGTCTCGCCGCTGGCGCACCCGGCGCCCGTGCCGACGTACCTCGACCGGGGCCTGGGCGACTACCCGGAGATCTGGGCGGCCGCGGGCCACCCGGCCGCGGTCTTCAGCACGACCTACGACGAGCTCCTCGCCCTGACCGGCGCCACCGAGATCGAGGTGGACTGAGGTGGCGCGCGTCGCGGTGGTCGGCGGAGGACTGGCCGGCTGCGCCAGCGCCGCACGACTGGCCAAGCTCGGCCACGAGGTCACCCTCGTCGAGGCGCTGCCCGGCCTCGGCGGCGCGATCGGCGTCACCACCCAGGACGGCTTCGAGTGGGACACCGGACCAGCCTCGACCGCCCTGCCCGCCGTGCTGCGCGACCTGTTCCGCAAGTCCGGCAGGCCGCTCGAGCGCGAGCTCGACCTGGTCCCCGTCCAGCCGATGCGCGAGCACCGGTTCACCGACGGCACCCGCCTCGCCCTGCCGTCGGGCAGTCGCAGCGAGCAGATCCAGGCCGTCGACGCCGCCCTCGGCGCGGGCGCCGGCCGGCAGTGGGCCGACTACGTCCACGGCCAGGCCGAGGCGTGGGACGTGCTGCGACGCGACTACCTCGAGCGACCCTGGTCGCCCACGACGGCCTCGAAGGAGGCGCGCGACCTGCTGCGCAGCCGCCTGATGATGCACAAGGCGGTGACCCGCGCGTTCAAGGACAAGCGCCTGCAGACGATGGCGTGGCACCACGTCGTCCAGGGCGGCCACGACCCGCGCAACGTGCCGGCGTGGTTCGGGATCCTCGACTACGTCGAGCAGAACTTCGGCACCTGGACCTTCCCCGGCGGCTTCGGTCGCCTGGCCGAGCTGCTCACCAAGCGGCTGGGCGAGCGCCGCGTCGCGGTGATGACCGGCACCACCGCCAAGGACCTCGCCATGGGACCCCAGGGCCCCCACGCCGTCGAGACCACCAGCGGCACGGTCGACTGCGACAAGGTCGTCGTCGCGATCGACCCGCGCCGGCTGCCCGCCCTGCGACCCCACGTGGACCGGTCGATGCCGGCGATCCCGCCCGCGGTGTGCCACGTCGGCCTCGCCCGGGAGGTCCCCGACATGCCGCGGGAGATCGTCGTCCACGACGAGTACGTGATCTCCGTGCGCACCGACGGTCGCGCCCCCGCCGGCAAGGCGGCCTGGACCCTCACCGGCCGCGGGAAGCTGTCGGAGGACCTGGTGATGGCGCTGGCCCGCAAGCGGATCGACCTGCGCGACCTCGTGGAGACCCGCATCGACCTCTCCCCCCGCCAGCTCGTCGAGCACTGGAACGGCTCCCCCGCCGGCGTCCTGTGGCAGGGCCGCGCGACCGTGACCGACCGCCTCTCGGTCGAGACGCCGCTGCCGGGGGTCTACGCCGCGGGCGCGCACACCGGGGGTGGCGGCTGGGTGCCGTTCGTGGGGCTCACCGCGGCCGTGGTGGCCGACGCGATCGGGCCCGCCTGACCCGCTCGCCCCCGGCAGCACGACACGCGTCGAAGGTCGTCCACAAGAGCGTCCTTCTACGCGACACGCGCCCCAGACCGTCCGTCTGGACGAAGTTGTGCGGGTGTCCCGCGACACGCGTTCCAGATCGTCCGTCTGGACGAAGTTGTCCGGGTGTCGCCGCGACACGCGATCGACCTCGCTCGCGTGGACGATGTTGTCCGCGTGTCGGCGGGGAGCGGTAAAAGGACGCTCTTGTGGACGGAATTAGCCGCGCGGCGGGGGGCACGACCACCCCTGTCCGGCGGCGGACCGCCGTCCCCGGGGCCTACCCCACGGGCAGGCGGAGGTTGGCGTAGATCTCGCGGGTCGCCTTGGACTTGTTGAGCGTGTAGAAGTGCAACCCGGGCGCGCCGTCGGCGAGCAGCGACTCGCACAGCTCGGAGGCCACGGCGATGCCGGCGCGGCGGACGGCCTCGGGGTCCCCCTCGTGCTCGGCGATGCGGGCGACCACCGACCTCGGCACCTCGCGGCCCGACAGCTCGGCCATGCGGGTGACCTGGCGCAGGTTGGTGATCGGCATGATCCCCGGCACGATCGGGACGGTGACGCCGGCGGCGCGCGCACGGGCGACCAGGTCGGCGTACTCCGAGGCCTGGAAGAACATCTCGGTGATCGCGAACTGCGCGCCGGCCGCCTGCTTGGCCAGCAGCACGCGCACGTCGTCCTCGAGGGTGGCGGCCTCGCGGTGGCCGAGCGGGAACGCCGCGACGCCGACGGAGAAGTTGCCGATCTCGCGCACGAGGGTGACCAGCTCGCTGGCGTAGGTCAGCCCGCCGGGCGCGGTGACCCAGGGCGTGCCGGGCCCCGCCTCGGGGTCGCCGCGGAGGACCAGGACGTTGCGGATGCCGGCGGCCGCGTAGTCGCGCACCACCTGCGTCATCTCCCGACGCGTGTGGCCGACGCAGGTCAGGTGCGCCATCGGGACCATCGAGGTCTCCACGGCGATCTTGCGGGTGATGCCGATCGTGCGGTCGCGCGTGGTGCCACCGGCGCCGTAGGTCACCGAGACGAACGTGGGCTGCAGCTGCTCCAGGGAGCGCAGCGTCTCCCACAGCGCCACCGTGCCTGCCTCGTCCTTGGGCGGGAAGAACTCGAAGGAGTACGACGGCCCGCGCGCGAGCAGGTCCGGCACCCGGGGACCGGGCTTGACGGCCACGCGGCCCGGGCCGGGCGGCTCGACGGCCGCGAGGTCGCGCTGGTCGGTCTCCATGTCCGTAGACGTTACGGGGCAGGGATACGCTCACGCGGTGACTGCCGAACCCTGGGACGCCACCCCGGACTGGGACGACGCGCGCTTCCGCAGCGAGGTGCAGCAGGTGCTGGACGCCTTCGTCGCCCACCAGGCCGCGAGCCTGGTCGACCTCGGTGACGACGCCAGACGTCTGACCGACGCCGCCGCGAGCGCGGTCACCGGCGGCAAGCGCCTGCGCGCGATGTTCTGCCACTGGGGGTTCCGCAGCGTGCGCGCCCCGCGTGACGCCGGCGAGGAGCGGGGCCTGCTGCGGGCCACGGCGGCGCTGGAGCTGCTGCACGCCTCCGCGCTGGTCCACGACGACTACATGGACGCCTCGGACACCCGCCGCGGACGTCCGGCGACCCATCGGGCGTTCGCCGCGGAGGCGCGTGAGGCGCGCTGGCCCGGCCAGCCCGACCAGTACGGCGCCGCGGCCGCGATCCTGGTCGGCGACCTGCTGCTGTCGTGGTCCGACGAGCTGCTGCGCGGGTGCGGCCTGGCGCCCGAGGCGGTGCTCGGGGCGCTCCGGGTCTTCGACACCACCCGCACCGAGGTGGTCGCCGGCCAGTTCCTCGACGTCTCGGTCCAGGCGCGCGGCGAGTCCGACGTCGACCAGGCGATGCGGGTCCTGCGCTACAAGTCGGCGAAGTACTCCGTCGAGCGGCCGCTGCACATCGGTGCCGCCCTGGCGGGCGGGGACGAGGAGCTGCGCTCCGCGCTCTCGGCGTACGGCGTCCCGCTGGGCGAGGCGTTCCAGCTGCGGGACGACCTGCTGGGCGTCTTCGGCGACCCGGCCACGACGGGCAAGCCAGCCGGTGACGACCTCACCGAGGGCAAGCGCACGGTGCTCGTGGCGCTGGCGCTGGAGGGCGCCGGCCCCCAGGACGCGCGGCGGCTCGACACGTCGCTGGGCCAGCCGCTGAGCGGGCGCGAGGTGGTCGAGCTGCAGCGGCTGATCGAGCGCACCGGCGCGCACGCGCGGGTGGAGAGCCGGATCGAGGAGCTGACCGCCGAGGCCACCGGGGCGCTCGCGTCCGCGCCGGTGACCGACGAGGCGCGGGCGCAGCTGACCGCGCTGGCGCGGGCCGCGACCCAGCGGGTGGTCTGAGGCCCGGCCCACCCCCCAACGGGAGGAGCTCCCGGGTCAGTGCTTGACCGGGAGCTCCTCGAGGTCGAGGTCGGGGCCCTCGCCCCGCAGGATCACCGCGTAGGCGCCCTCCCCCTGCGTGCGCCGGCGCAGGACGCCGAGCGCCTCGTCGAAGCAGTCCTGGTCGTGGCGGGCCAGCGGGCTCCAGCCGTCCCACAGCAGGACCGTCCCGTGCCCGTCGCCGGCCTCCAGGGCGACGTCCTCGAGCGAGGCGGTGTCGGGTGACTCGACGGCCGCGCAGAGCGCCTTGACGAAGGAGTCGCGGTCCTCCAGGGTCCAGCCGTCCAGGTGGCGGAAGCTCCACCCGGCCTTCTCGACCGCGTGCTGCACGTCGTCCACGCTCGCGGCGTTGTGCCACTGGTAGACGTCCGGGGGTGTGTGACCTGCCAGGAGGGCGGCCAGTCCGCTCATGCTCGTCTCCTCATCGCCGCTCGGACGCCCGCGAAGCTCGACCCCACGGGCCTGTCCCCCGACCATAGACCTCGGGAGCGAGCCGTCAATGGCCCCGGCGGCCCAGGATCGAGCCGCGTCAGAACGCCATCGACTGAGCCCGCCGCTTGACCTCGGAGCCGCGGTTCTCGCGCAGCGCGTCGATCGGTCGTCCCGGCAGCGACGGGTCGCCGGTGAAGACCCAGGTGATGATCTCGTGGTCCTCGAAACGGTTGTCGTGCAGCAGGGTCAGCAGCCCGGGCAGGCCCTTGACGATCTCGCCGTCGACGATGAAGGCTGCGGGGACCTTCTGGCCCGCACCCGGCTCGGGCACGAGGGCGGCGAGCTGGTGCTCCTTGATCAGCTGGCGCACCTTGCTCACCGAGACACCGAGGCGCTCGGCGGCCTCGGACCACGACAGCCAGTCGCCGACGAGCGCGCCCACGTCGCGGGTGCGCTGGTCCTGGGGGTCCGGCTGGTCGGCGAAGGGCTCGCTGTTCGGGTTTGCCAGCAGGGAGTCGTCGTTCTCAGGCATGCACCAAGCGTGCCAGCCCCGGTCAGGGACGAAACGTCAGGCCCGCAGCCGCTCGCCGAAGAACGTCATCACCGCGTCGACGGCCTTCTGCTGCCGGTGCGTGGTGACGGTGCTGTGCCTGCGGCCCTCGAGCTCGACGGGCAGGAAGTCCTCCCCCAGCTCGCGCCGCAGGGTGTCGAACCGCTTGCCGACGGCCGGGTCGCCCTCGAACCGCAGCCCGAGCACCTGGCACCCCGCGGCCGCGCGCTCCTTGACCCGCTCGAGGTCGGCGGGTGAGAGGTTGAGGTCCGCGCTGCGGGCGCGGGTGACGGGGAACGGCGCCGAGGGCTGCGCGAGGACGGGCGCCGCGACCGACTCGTCGACCATCATCGCCAGGGCGAACCCGCCGGTGAAGCACATGCCCAGGGCACCGACGCCCGGTCCGCCGAGCTCGGCGTGCAGCTCGCGGGCCAGCGACCGCAGCCACCCCGCGACCGGGGCCGTCTCCCGCAGCGCGAGCTTGGTGAACTCGCGGCTCACGCAGACCTGCCGCATCGACGAGGCGAGCGTCACCGGGCTGATCGCGGCTCCCGGCTCGCCGAACAGGTGCGGCATCACCACGGTGTAGCCGGCCTCGACCAGCTCCTCGCAGAACGCCAGGACCTGCGGGGTGATCCCGGGGATCTCGTGGATCACCACGACGCCCGGCCCGGTGCCGCGGCGGTACGTCGGGTGCGTCGTGCCGTCGTACGTGTGCTCCCCGCGGGTCCAGCCCGCGAGCTCCACGGCCCCCACGTCAGTCCTGCGGCTCGAGCAGGAAGACCGGGATGAGCCGGTCGGTCCTCTCCTGGTAGTCGGCGTAGGTGCCCCAGGTGGCGACGGCGTGCTGCCACCAGTCGTCGCGCTCGGGGCCGTCCTCGAGCTCGCGCACGGTGTAGCTCTTCCTGACCGGCCCGTCCTGCAGGTCCACGACCGGGTGCTGCCGGAAGTTGTCGGCCCAGGCCGGGTCGTCGGGCGCGCCGCCCTTGGAGGCGATCGCGACGTACGTCCCGTCGCGCTCGACGCGCATGACCGGGTTCTTGCGCAGCTTGCCGCTGCTGGACCCGACCGAGGTGATCACCACGATCGGGTAGCCGGTGTCGCGCAGGGTGTTCGCCTCGGCGCCGTCGGAGGCCTCGTAGGCCGCGACCTGGTCGCGCACCCACTGCTGGCTGCTCGGTGCGTACTCACCTTGGAGGGTCATGTCGGCCAGGATGGCACGCGCCGCCACGCCGCGACACGCCTGAGGAGGGCCCTGGAACGCCCCGCACCTAGAATCGGGGAACCCGTCCCGACCCCCAGCGAAGGACCGCACCGTGCCACGTGACGCCGACCCGCTCCTCGGGCGCGTCCTCGACGGCCGATACCGGATCGTGGCCCCGATCGACCGGGGCGGCATGGCGACGGTCTACGAGGCCCACGACCTGCGGCTCGAGCGCGACGTGGCGGTCAAGGTCATGCACGACACCCTCGGCGACGACCCGGCGTTCGCGCAGCGGTTCGTCCGCGAGGCCAGGTCCGCGGCGCGGATCTCCCATCCCAACGTGGTCTCGGTGACCGACCAGGGCGACGACGACGGCCGGCTGTTCATCGTGATGGAGCAGGTGCGCGGCACCACGCTGCGGCAGGCGGTGCGCGACGAGGCGCCGATGCGTCCCGAGCGCGCGCTGGCGCTGCTCGAGCAGGTGCTGACGGCCCTCGAGGCCGCCCACGCCCAAGGCATCATGCACCGCGACATCAAGCCCGAGAACGTCCTGATCTCCTCCTCGGGCCAGGTCAAGGTCGCCGACTTCGGCCTGGCGCGCGCCTTCGGCGCCGACACCCAGCACACCCGCACCGGCGGGCTGGTGATCGGGTCGGTCTCCTACCTCTCGCCCGAGGCGATCCAGCAGAAGCACGTCGACCCGCGCGCCGACGTCTACGCCGCGGGCGTCGTGCTGTTCGAGCTGCTCACCGGCCGCAAGCCGCACGAGGGCGACGGCGCCATCCAGGTGGCGTGGAAGCACGTCCACGAGGACATCCCGGTCCCCAGCGAGCACACCGCCCAGCACGTGCCCGACTACGTCGACGCGCTGGTGCGCTCGGCCACCGCGCGCGACCCCGACCGCCGGCCGCGGGACGCCCGGGTCTTCCTGCTGTTCGTGCGCCGCGCCCGCGCGGCCCTCGACGCCGGCGTCCGCGACGATCCCGAGCTGGCCGCCGACTTCCTGCCGCGGCCGCTGGGCGTGGACACCTCGAGCATCGACTACGTCGACGACGCCCCGACGCTGATCACCCCGCTCGACGAGGAGCACACCACGGTCATCGACCGCGACGAGGCCCTCGCGGGCGCCATGGTCGCCGCGCGTCGCGGGTCGGCGGGGACCGGCACCCGCGACACCCCGGTCCCCCCGTCGTCGTACTCCACCGCCCCGTCACCGGGCCCCGGCGTGCCCGGCCCCCGCACTCCCCCGCCCACGCCGCCTGCTGCCGGGCGACCGCAGCGGCGGCGGCGCAACCGCCGCGGGCTCGCGCTGTTCATCGGGGTCCTGGCCCTGGTGGTCCTCGTCGCGCTCGCGGGCTGGTGGCTCGGCATGGGCCGCTTCACCAGCACCCCCGGCGTGCTCAACCTGCCCGAGGCGCGGGCCGCGGCCAAGGTGCGCGACGCCGGGCTGGAGTGGGAGGTCGCGTCCCGGGAGTTCTCCGAGACCGTCACCGCCGGCTCGGTGATCAGCACCGACCCGGGCGGCGGCAAGCGCATCGTCCAGGGCGGCACCGTCGAGGCGGTGGTGTCCAAGGGCCCCGAGCGCTACTCCGTCCCGCGCCTGCACGGCAAGACCCTCGAACGCGCGACCCGGATGCTCGAGAACCGCAACCTCACCCTCGGCGACGTCACCCAGGTCTTCAACGAGACCGTCCCCGAGGGACTGGTGGTCAAGGCGACGCCGTCCTTCGGGCGCGAGCTGCCTCCCGGGGCGCCGGTCGCGGTCACCGTCAGCAAGGGCCCCAAGCCGATCCGGATCCCCGACTTCACCGGCAAGGACGCCGAGAACGCCCAGTCGGTGCTGACCGAGAAGGGCTTCGAGGTCAGCCTCAGCGAGGAGAACAGCGACACGGTCCCCGAGGGACGCGTCATCTCCCAGACCCCCAGCTCCGGCAAGGGGTTCGCCGAGGACGAGATCAAGCTGGTGGTGTCCAAGGGACCGGTCATGGTCGCCGTCCCGTCGCTGGCCACCAAGAGCGTCGAGGACGCCACCGCGGCGCTCAAGGAGCTCGGCTTCCAGGTCAAGGTCGTCAAGACCGACCTCTACATCGGCTGGGACCGTGTCGTCCGGCAGCGCCCGGGCGGCAACGACCTGGCCCCCAAGGGCAGCACCGTCACGCTCTACATCGTCTGATGACCGGCGCCGCCGAGCGCCGCGACTCCCTCACCGCCGCGCTGCTGCTCCTCGCCGTCACGGCAGTCTGGGGCTCGACCTTCGCGATGACGAAGGACGTCGTGGCCGAGGTGCCCGTGATGGACTTCCTCGCGGTCCGCTTCCTCCTCGCCGCGGTCGTCGTGGCCGCCCTGTTCCCCCGCTCGCTGCGGGGCCTGACCGCCCCGACCCTGCGGCGCGGCGTCGTGCTGGGCCTGCTCTACGGCGTGGCGCAGGTGGCCCAGACCGTCGGCCTCCGGCACACCGCGGCGAGCGTCTCGGGCTTCGTCACCGGGATGTACGTCGTGTGCACCCCCCTGCTCGCGGCGGTCCTGCTGCGCGAGCGGCTCGCGCCGGCCACCTGGGCCGCCGTACCCCTGGCGACCCTGGGGCTCGCCGTCCTGAGCCTGCAGGGGCTCGCGATCGGGTTCGGCGAGGCCGTCACGCTGCTCGGCGCGGTGCTGTACGCGCTGCACATCGTGGCGCTCGGCGCCTGGTCGACTCCCGCGGAGGCCATCCGGGTCTCGGTCGTGCAGCTGGTGGTGATCGCCCTGCTGGGCTTCGTGGTCGGTGCGCCGGGCGGGGTGACCCTGCCGCAGTCGGCCCAGGTGTGGTGGCAGGTGGTCTACATGGCGGTGTTCGCGGCCGGGCTCGCGCTGGCGGCGCAGACGTGGGCACAGGCCCACCTGCCCCCGACCCGGGCGGCGATCATCATGTGCACCGAGCCGGTCTTCGCGGCCGTCTTCGCCATCCTCCTCGGCGGGGAGTCGCTCACCGTCCGGCTGCTGCTCGGCGGCACGATCGTGCTCGCCGCCATGCTCCTGGCCGAGGTCGGCCCCCGCCGCCACGTCGAGTCGGAGGTCCCTCACCTCACGGTGTGACAATGGCGAGGAGGGGTCTCACAGTCCGGGGAGGAGTGCCACATGTTTCTCGGCGCGCTCGAGCTGCTCCTGGTGCTGCTCGTCATGCTCGGCGCGATCGTGCTCGTCGGCACGGTCGTGGTCAACGCCTCTCGCCGTCCCCCGGTCCCTCCGGCACCGCAGCCACCGGCCCTCCCCGAGCCCGACCCGGTCCTGGTGCGGGTCAAGGACCTCGCCTGGGACCACCGCGAGCTCGACACCCCGCTGGCCGACGCGCTCATCGAGTACCTCAACCAGCACGAGAGCAACCCCGACCAGCGCTTCGTCCGCAACCAGGTGGGCGAGATCGCCTGGCAGCACCGGGACACCTGCCCGGACCTGTCGGTGCTGGTGATCGACCTGCTCCGTCACGCCCGCTGAGGCGCCCGCGCTCGTGGACGACGCAGCCGAGACGGACCCGGCTCCTCCGACCAGCTGCTCGAGCTCGCGCCGTGCGACCAGCAGCCCTCCGTCCGGACTGGTGCGCAGCTCACCACCAGGGACCGAGCCCGCTCAGGCCTCCACGACCACCGGGATGATCATCGGGCGGCGGCGGTGCCGGTTGCTCACCCAGCGACCGATCACGCGGCGGATGGTCTGCTGCAGCTGGTAGGAGTCGTCGACGCCGTCGCGCAGCGCCGCGTCGAGCGCGGTGACCAGGTCGGGGCGGATGTCGTCGAAGATCGACTCGTCCTCGCCGAAGCCACGGGCGTGGATCTCGGGGCCGGTGATGACCTTGTTCTCGACCAGGTCGACCACGACGATGACCGAGATGAAGCCCTCCTCTCCGAGGATCCGCCGGTCCTTGAGGGCGGCCTCGGTGATGTCGCCCACCGAGCCGCCGTCGACGAAGACGTAGCCGCAGGGCACCTTGCCGGCGACCTCGATCTTGCCGTCGACGAGGTCGACCACGACCCCGTCCTCGGCGACCACCACGTGCTCGGCGGGGATGCCGGTGGCGCGGGCGAGCGCGGCGTTTGCCTGCATGTGCCGCACCTCGCCGTGCACGGGGACCACGTTCTTCGGGCGGACGATGTTGTAGCAGTAGAGGAGCTCGCCGGCGCTGGCGTGGCCCGACACGTGCACCAGCGCGTTGCCCTTGTGGACCACGGTGGCGCCGCAACGCACGAGCCCGTTGATCACGCGGTAGACCGCGTTCTCGTTGCCGGGGATGAGCGAGGAGGCGAGCAGGACGGTGTCGCCCTCCTCGATGTGCACGAAGTTGTGGTTGCGCTGGGCGATCCGGGCCAGCGCCGACATCGGCTCGCCCTGGGAGCCGGTCGAGATCAGCACGGTCCGCTCGGGGGGGTAGCTGCCGATCTCCTTGCTGTCGACGAGCGTGTCCGCGGGGACGGTGAGGTAGCCCAGGTCGCGGGCGATGTTCATGTTGCGGATCATCGAGCGACCGACGTAGGCGACCTTGCGCTTGTGCTCGACCGCGGCGTCGAGGATCTGCTGCACGCGGTGGACGTGGGAGGCGAAGCAGGCGGTGATGATGCGGCCCTGGCTGCGCTGGAAGACGCGGTCGATGGCCGGTCCGATCTCGATCTCCGAGGTGGTGAAGCCGGGCACCTCGGCGTTGGTGGAGTCGGTCAGGAAGAGGTCGACGCCCTCCTCCCCCAGCCGCGCGAACGCGCGCAGGTCGGTGATGCGGCCGTCGAGCGGCAGCTGGTCCAGCTTGAAGTCGCCGGTGTGCAGCACCATGCCGGCGGGCGTGCGGATCGCGACCGCGAGCGCGTCGGGGATGGAGTGGTTGACCGCGACGAACTCCAGGTCGAACGGCCCGAACGAGATCCGGTCGCCCTCGGCCACGAGGTGCTGCGCGGTCTCCTTGAGCCGGTGCTCCTGCAGCTTGGAGCGCAGCAGCGCCAGGGTGAGCTTGGAGCCGACCAGCGGGATGTCGGCGCGCTCGCGGAGGAGGTACGGCGTCGCGCCGATGTGGTCCTCGTGGCCGTGCGTGAGCACGAGCGCCTCGACCTCGTCGAGCCGGTCACGGATCGAGGACCAGTCGGGGAGGATCAGGTCGACACCGGGGTGGTTCTCCTCGGGGAAGAGCACGCCGCAGTCGACGATCAGCAGCCGGCCGGCGTGCTCGAAGACGGTCATGTTGCGGCCGACCTCGCCCAGCCCGCCGAGCGGGATGACGCGCAGCGCGTCCTTCGCCAGGGGGCCTGCAGGTGAGAGCTCGGGGTGGTGGTGGGACACGTGGTTCCTAGCGCTTGATGAGTCCCGACGAGGAGAGGCCCGCGCGCAGCGCCGAGACCTCCTCGTCGGTGAGGGGCACGAGCGGACCGCGCACGTTGCGGTTGGGCAGGACGCCCAGCAGCTCGAGCGCGGCCTTGGCGGTGGTGGCGCCGTAGTTGGGCACGCCCATCACCGCCTCGAAGGCAGGGATCAGTCGGGTGTACGTCGCGAGGGCGCCGGCGTGGTCGCCGGCGACGAACGCCTCGATCATGGCGGCCAGCTCGCGGCCCGCCGCGTGGCCGACCACGGAGACCAGCCCGCAGGCGCCGTGGGCGAGGAAGCCGAGGGTCAGGGCGTCGTCGCCGGAGTAGACGGCGTAGCCGAGCTCGGTCAGCAGCGGCACGTGGGTGACGTCGCCGGTGGCGTCCTTGACCGAGGTGATGTTGCTGATGCCGGCCGCCGCCTCGTAGGTCGGCAGGGCGATGCGGGTCGCCGTGCGCCCCGGGACGTCGTACAGCATGACCGGCAGGTCGGTGGCCTCGGCGACGGTGCGGAAGTGGTGCAGGACCCCGGCCTGGCCGGGCTTGGAGTAGTACGGCGTCACCAGCAGCACGGCGTCGACGCCGATCTTGGCGGCCTGCTGGGCCAGCTCGACGGAGTGAGGGGTGGAGTTGGTGCCGACGCCGGCGATGATCGTGGCGCGGTCGCCGACGGCGTCCTTGACCGCCTGGAGGATCAGGCCGTCCTCCTCGGTGGTGGTCGTCGGGGACTCCCCGGTCGTGCCGGAGACGACGACCCCGTCGTTGCCGTTGTCCACGAGGTGGGCGGCGATCGCGGCCGTGCCCTCGAGGTCGACCGAGCCGTCGTCGGCGAAGGCCGTGGCCATCGCGGTCAGCATGCGCCCGTAGGGGGCGGCGGCAGACGTCATGGGGCCAGGCTATCGGCTGAGGGCCGCTCGCCGGCGTCGGCGCCCGTCGCGCAGGCGATCAGGACCATCGGCCTTTGTCCCGTCTGCGCCACCGGCCGAGAGTGGGTCACGTGCGGTCCCGGGAGCACGCCGTCCACCCCCTGCTCCCAGGAGAACACGATGCGACCTTTCCACCACCGGATGGCGGCCGAGGCGATGGGCACGTTCTGGCTCGTCCTCGGCGGCGTCGGCACCGCGGTGCTGGCCGGCACGTTCGTGGGCGTGCTCGGCATCGCCCTGGCCTTCGGCCTCACCGTGCTGACCATGGCCTACGCGCTGGGCCACGTGTCCGGCGGGCACTTCAACCCCGCGGTCACCCTCGGCCTGGCCACCGGCCGGCGCTTCGACTGGGCTGAGGTGCCGGGCTACCTCGGCGCGCAGGTCGTGGGCGGCCTGCTCGGCGCCACCGTCGTGTGGCTGGTCGCCCACGGCAGGGCCGGCTTCTCCTCCACCGAGACCGGCTTCGCCTCCAACGGGTACGGCGACCACTCGCCGGCCGGCTACGGCCTGCTCGCCGTGCTGCTGGCCGAGGTGGTCCTGACCGCGTTCTTCGTCTACGTCATCCTCGGTGCCACCGACACCCGTGCCCCGCGGGGCATGGCGCCGCTGGCGATCGGCCTGGCCCTGACGCTGATCCACCTGATCTCGATCCCGGTGAGCAACACCTCGGTGAACCCGGCCCGGTCGATCGCGGCGGCGGTGTACGGCGGCAGCGACGCCCTGGTCCAGCTGTGGGCCTTCCTGCTCGCCCCGACGCTCGGGGGCCTGCTGGCCGGCGCGACCTACGCCTTCCTCTTCGGGGAGGTCAGCGGCGCGGTGACGCTCGAGGAGGCGACCGAGGCCTGAGCCCGGGAGCGGGCTCAGGCGAGCCCGTGGCCGACCGCGTACGCCGCCGCGGCAGCGCGCGAGCCGAGGTCCAGCGTGGTGTAGATGTTCGACAAGTGGCGGTGCACGGTGTGCTCGCTCAGGTGGAGCCGAGCCGCGATGTCGGCGTTGCTCAACCCGTGCGCGACCAACCCCAGCACCTCCGCCTGCCGCGGGGTCAGGGGCGTGACGCCACCCCCGCGCAGCGGCGCCAGAGCGGCACGGGCCGACTCCTCCTGGTCCCGCGCCCCGAGCGCGTCGCCGTCGAGACGCAGGGCGGCGGCGAGGTCCAGCCGCGCCTCGGCCGCGGCGAAGGCGAGTCCCGCCTCGTCGAAGCGCCGCACGGCGTCCTGCCAGCGCTCCACGGCCTCGCGACCGGTCGCCAGGCGGCCCTCGGCGGCGTCGGCGTCGGCCAGGAGGGCCGTGGTGCCCACCCGGGAGGCGACGGCGCGCAGCTCGTCGGCGGCACGCCTCGCGTCCGCGGGACGTCCCGACGCCAGGGCCGCGGGCACGGCCACCGCCAGCGCGTCCACGCGGTCCAGCAGCTGGTCGGGCGGCGTGGAGCGCAGCAGCTCCGAGACGGTCGACCAGGCTCGTTGCGGGTCGCCCTGGTCGAGCCGGAGCCGCGCCAGGCTGGTCACCGCCGTGGCCGTGAACCCAGCCTGCCGCAGGAGGTCCTCGGCCTCCGCGAGGCGGCCCTGCCGTCGTCTCAGCTCACCGAGCTGGGCGACCGCGTCGCGCCGGCTCGAGCGGCGCGAGCGCTCCAGCCGCTCCATCACGTCCAGCAGGGTGGACTCCGCCTCCTGCGAACGCCCACCCGCGAGCAGCACCGAGGCGTACTGCGTGCGGCACACCGCGAAGAGGGGCGCGAGGTCCCGCTGGGCGCACACCTCGGCGACGCGGAGGCACCACTCGCCGGCCCGCTCGAGGTCGTGGGTCTCCTGGCAGGCGCTGATCAGCCAGCAGCAGATCTTGCCGGTCCACATCAGGTCCTCGACGTCACCGGCCGTGGCCGCGACCGCGGCCACGTCGAGCAGCGGCATCCCGGCCGCGACCTCTCCGAGCCGGACCTGCGCCAGTCCGCCGAGCGCCTGGCCGACCGTGACGAGGGTCGTGTCGCCGCGGTGCCGGCCGATCCGCTGCGCCCGGCCGGCGGCGAGGGCGGCCGCCGCGGCGTCGTGGTCCACGTTGAGCGCCACCTCGGCCTGCCGGACGGCGAGCCAGCCGGCCTCGAGCGCGTCCGGGTGCTGCTCCAGCAGCTCGGCGGCCCGGGTCAGCCAGCCGCGGCCGACCGCGACCCCTGCGCCGAACAGCATCGAGTCGTAGCCGAGCGTGGCGGCCTGCAGAGCCGCGTGGAGGTCGTCCCCTCGGTCGCGGCTCGCGCGGTAGGCCGCCTCGCGTGCCCCGAGAGCGGTCTCGGCGTCGTCGAGCCACCACGCCGCCTGGGCCAGACCGGCGTGGGCGCGAGGGTCGTCCGTCTCGGCCGCCAGGGGCCCGAGCAGCATGGCTGCTCGGGCCCACTGCCCGGCCAGGAGGGCGGCCAGGGCGTCGGTGATCTCCACCCCGCCAGACTCACCCTCGGGGCTGGCGGTGGCAAGGCTCAGACGCCGGCGCCCGCGGCGAGCGCGTGCACGTCAGCGGTGCTCAGCGCGTTGCCGGCGATGCCCCAGTCGCCGCTGGCCACCTCCCGCACGACGCACCACGTCACGGGCCGCATGTTCTCGCCCTCGACCTCGACCAGCGCGTCGGTCAGCCGCGAGATGATCCGACCCTTCTGCTCGGGGGTGAAGACGTCCTTGATCACACTGACTTCGATGAGAGGCATGGTCTGCTCCTGGTCCCGCTGCTCCCGGGTGGAGCCGCTGAGCACCAGCCTCGGTGCCGCGGGGCCCCGTGCGCATCGGCAGCAGCGGCCATCCGTGGGAGGTCGGCCCATGGCCCGCACGGGCCATCGCGGGCCGGCCGGCGTCAGACCCGCTCGAGCCGGACGAAGTCGAAGCGGACGCCCTCGTGCGCGTGGGGCTCTCGTGCGACCTCCCGCCACTCGGCGGGGTCGAGGTCGGGGAAGTGGACGTCGCCCGCCGGGAAGAGGTGCACCTCGGTGAGCTCGACGACGTCGGCGCGGCCCAGCGCCTGCCGGTAGATCTCGCCGCCGCCGATGACCATCACGTCGCCCTCGTGGTCCGCCGCGGTCTCCAGCGCCTCGTCCAGCGAGCCCGCCGTCAGGACCCCCTCGGCGCCCCAGCCGGGCTGCCGGGTGACGACGAGGTTGGTGCGTCCCGGCAGCGGGCGCCCCATCGAGTCGTAGGTCTTGCGTCCCATCACCACGACGTGGCCCATCGTGGTGCGCTTGAAGTGGGCGAGGTCGGGCGGCAGCCGCCACGGCAGGTCGCCGCGGACGCCGATGACGCCGTTGTCGGCGCGGGCAGCGACGAGGACGACGCGCCTGCCGGCGGTCGAGCCCGTCGAGACCTCGTCAGACGGCAATGGGTGCCTTGATCCCGGGGTGGGGGTCGTAACCCTTGACGTCGACGTGCTCGAGGTCGAAGGCGTCGAGCTCGGTGACGGCCGGGTCGAGCCACAGCGTCGGCAGCGGCCGCGGGTCGCGGGTCAGCTGGAGCCGCGCCTGGTCGAGGTGGTTGAGGTAGAGGTGCGCATCGCCCAGCGTGTGCACGAAGTCGCCCACCTCCAGGCCCGTCACCTGCGCCACCATGTGGGTGAGCAGGGCGTAGGAGGCGATGTTGAACGGCACGCCGAGGAACACGTCGGCCGAGCGCTGGTAGAGCTGGCAGCTCAGCCGCCCCGGACCGCCGTCGGCCCCGGGGGCGACGTAGAACTGGAACATCGTGTGGCACGGCGCCAGCGCCATGCGCGGGACGTCGGCGACGTTCCAGGCCGAGACGATGTGGCGACGCGAGTCGGGGTCGCGGCGGATCTGCTCCACCACCTGGGCCAGCTGGTCGACGTGGCCGCCGTCCGGCGTCGGCCACGAGCGCCACTGGGCGCCGTACACCGGACCGAGGTCACCCGCCTCGTCGGCCCACTCGTCCCAGATCGTCACCCCGCGCTCCTGCAGCCAGCGCACGTTGGTGTCGCCGCGCAGGAACCACAGCAGCTCGGCGAAGACCGACCGGGTGTGCACCTTCTTGGTGGTCACCAACGGGAAGCCGGCGGAGAGGTCGAAGCGCATCTGGTGGCCGAAGACCGACAGCGTGCCGGTGCCGGTCCGGTCGCCCTTCTCCACGCCCTCGTCGAGGGTGCGCCGGAGGAGGTCGAGGTACTGCTGCATCGCAGCAAACTAGCACCGGGGACAATCGCAGCCATGGCTGCACACTCCGCCGGAACGGGCCCGACCGCCGACGTCTCGGTGCGCGTCGGCTGGGCCGACGACGCCGCTGCGATCGCCGCCGTCCAGGTCGCCACCTGGGAGGAGCAGTACGCCGGCCTCCTGCCGCCCGAGGTGCTCGCCGCGATGGACCCCGAGCAGTTCGCCGCCGCCTGGCACCGGTCGCTGGCCCGGCCGGCCGACGCCCGCAACCGGGTGCTGGTGGCGCTGGAGCGCAACGCCGTGCGGGGCTTCGCGGTCACCCAGCCCTCCCCCGACCCCGACTCCGACCCGGTCGCGGACGGCGAGGTCGCCGAGCTGGTCGTCTCTCCGGCGCACCGCCGCGCCGGCCACGGGTCGCGCCTCCTGCACGCCGCGGTCGACACCCTGCGTGCCGACCGGTTCACCCGGGCGACGTGCTGGCTCAACGCCGAGGACGACGTGCGGCGGCGGTTCCTGACCGAGCAGGGCTGGGCGCCGGACGGGGCGCACCGGTCCCTGGACCTCCACGACGACGGCTCGGTCCTGGTCAAGCAGGTCCGCCTCCACACCGACCTGCGCACCGCCGACGAATGACACCTCACTACCCCTTCGGGCGTGGCAGACTCGGGACCAAAGGCCCACACTCGGTCGTCCAAGAGGCCATCCCGGGGATCCCGTCGCGGAGGCACTCGGGCCTCGTCGGCAGGAGGTAGATGCACGTGCTCGGACATCTCCCGATGCGCTACCAGGTCGCCATCTGGGTCGTCGGCCTCGTGGCGACCACGGGCACCGGTGCCTGGCTCGCCTGGACGACCCCGCTCCCGCTCCTCCCGACCGCGGGTGCCCTCGCCGGCGCCCTGCTCGGGGTCGCGGCCGTCGGTGCGTTCCTGCACGCGATCGGCACCGAGCCGCAGCGACGTCCCGTCCGGCGCTGAGCCGCACCGACCTCCCGTCGCCTCGGCGACGCCCTGCATGATGACGCGGTGACCCCGGCCCCGTCCTCCCCGCGCGCGGTCGCGCGCGAAGGCCTCACGGTCGGCGTCGCGGTCGGCGTCTACGCCGTGTCGTTCGGAGCGGTCTCCGTGGCCGCGGGCCTGTCGGTCCTGCAGACCTGCGCGATGTCGCTGCTGATGTTCACCGGCGCCTCCCAGTTCGCCTTCGTCGGCGTGCTGACCTCGGGCGGCACGCCCGCCTCGGCCACGGTGACCGCCGCCCTGCTCGGCGCCCGCAACGGCCTCTACGGCCTGCGCCTGGCGCCCCTGCTCGGGTTCACCGGCTGGCGCCGGGCCGCCGCGGCGCAGCTGGTGATCGACGAGTCGACCGCGATGTCGATCGCCCGTCCCGACCGGGCCACCGTCCGGGCGGGCTTCCTCGGCACGGGCCTCGGCGTCTTCGTCAGCTGGAACCTCTTCACCCTCGTCGGGGCCCTCGGCGGCAACGCCATCGGCGACCCCCGCGACGTGGGTCTCGACGCCGCGATCGGCGCCGCCTTCCTCGCGATGCTCTGGCCGCGGCTGCACGGGACGCTCCACCGGGTCACGGCGCTGTCCTCGGTCGCAGCCGCCCTCGGCCTGGTGCCCCTCGCGCCCGCGGGCGTCCCGGTGCTCGCTGCCGCGCTGGTCGCGCTCGCGGCCGGGGCCGTCGTACGCCCCGGCTCGGAGGAGCCACCCGGCGACGAGCCGTCGGAGGGCCGCGCATGAGCGGGTTGTGGCCGTGGCTGCTGCTGTGCGCCGCGGCCTGCTACGGGCTCAAGCTGGCCGGGATGAGCGTGCCCGACCGGGTGCTGCGCCACCCCCGGGTCTCGCTCGTCGCCGACCTGCTGCCGATCGCGCTGCTGTCCGCACTGGTGGCCGTCCAGGTGCTGGCCACCGACCGGACGGTGACCGTCGACGCACGCCTGGTCGGGCTCGCCGCGGCCGTCGTGGCGCTCGTGCTGCGCGCACCGTTCCTGGTGGTGGTGGTCGTGGCGGCGGCGTCGGCAGCACTGGTGCGCCTGCTCTGATCGGGCCATGGACGGCAACCGGGGCCGGGCCTAGGGTGCTCGCATCCACCGCTCGGAGGGAGCCCCCATGTCCCCCACTCCTCGGCTGACCGCGCTCGCCGGCTCGCTCGCCGCGCTGGTCCTCGCCCTGGTCCCCCTGCCCGCGCAGGCCGCCGCCACGTCGTACGTCGCACTGGGGGACTCCTACTCCTCCGGCACGGGGACGCGCACCTACCTCGACGACGGCACGAGCTGCCAGCGGTCGGTCTACGCCTACCCGTCGCTGATCGCGACCGCACGGGGGTACGCCCTGAACTTCCGGGCCTGCTCCGGCGCGAAGGTCGCCGACGTGCTGAACACCCAGCTCACCCCGCTCTCGGCGACGACCGGCTACGTCACGCTCTCGGTGGGCGGCAACGACGCGGGGTTCGCCTCGGTGCTCACCACGTGCGCGCTGCCGTCGTGGGCCAGCAACTGCTACGGCGCGATCGACAAGGCACGCGCGTTCATCCGGGACACCCTCCCCGGCCGGCTCTCGACGCTGTACGCCGCGATCCGCAGCCGGGCGCCCGGGGCGAAGGTCGTGGTGGTGGGCTACCCGCGGATCTTCAACGGCGAGGACTGCAACGCCTTCACCTGGTTCTCGCCCACCGAGGAGTCACGGCTCAACGCGACCGCCGACCTGCTCAACGCCACCACCTCGACGGTGGCGGCAGCGAAGGGCCTCACCTTCGCCAACCCGACCAGCCGGTTCGTCGGGCACGCGGTGTGCGACGACGCGGAGTGGATCAACGGCCTGTCCAACCCGGTCAGCGAGTCCTACCACCCCAAGGTGAGCGGCCACCGCTACGGCTACACCCCCGCGGTGAGCCCGGTCCTCACCGGGACGACGGTGACCGCCTCCCGCACGGTGATGCGGGCAGCGGCGCGTTCGGCCGACCGGCTGGCGAGGCAGCAGCGGGCCTACGCCGCCACCGACTCCTCGATCACGGCGCCGTCGTTCCGCGCGCCCGACCTGCACAGCCCGCGGGTGCTCCGGGCCGCTGACCGTGCCGGGGTCGACGTGGACGACCGGGCGAGCGTCGCCGCAGCCGACCGGCGCTGGGACCGGCGCGCCCGCTCACGCTGACGGTCCGCCCGCCCCCGGTGGGCGGGACCTCAGTCCAGCGGCATGAACTCCTCGAGACCCACCGTCAGGCCGGGGTGGGACCCGATCTCGCGCAGGCCCAGGAGCACGCCCGGGGTGAACGAGGCACGGTCCATCGAGTCGTGGCGGATGGTGAGCGTCTCGCCGATGCCCCCGAGCACGACCTCCTGGTGCGCGACCATCCCGCGGATGCGCAGGCCGTGCACGTGGATCCCGTCGACCACGGCACCCCGCGCGCCCTCCAGCGAGGACGAGGTGGCGTCGGGGACGGGGCCGACGCCGGCCTCGGCGCGGGCGCGCGCCACCAGCTCCGCCGTACGACGGGCGGTGCCGCTGGGCGCGTCGGCCTTGGTCGGGTGGTGGAGCTCGACGATCTCGACCGACTCGTAGAACGGCGCGGCCTCGGCCGCGAACCGCATCATGAGGATCGCGCCGATCGAGAAGTTCGGGGCGACGAGCACGCCGGTCGACGACGAGCCGAGCAGCGACCGCAGCTCGGAGAGCCGGTCCTCGTCGAAGCCCGTCGTCCCCACCACCGCGTGGATGCCGTGCTCGATGCAGAACCGCAGGTTGTCCATCACCACGTCGGGGTGCGTGAAGTCGACGACCGCCTCCGCACCGGCCTCGACCAGCTGCTCCAGCGAGTCGTCGGCGTCGACCTCGGCGACGAGCTCGAACCCGTCGGCCTCCGACACGGCCGTGCACACCTCGCGGCCGACCTTGCCGAGCGCTCCCAGGACACCGACCTTCATCGCTTCGCTCACGGCTCAGACCCTAGTGGCCCGTCGTATCGTCCCCGCATGAGCACGCGAGTCCTGGTCATCGGTCTCGACCCCCACCGCGTCCCGGGTCCGTGGGACCCCGAGCCGGTGGCGACCGGGGTCGCCCAGGGCATGGCCGGCCTGGCGGAGGCCGGGGTGCGACGCGGTCCCCTGCTGGGTCGGCCTCGACGGGAGCGACGACGTTCCCGCTGTCGTGGCCGATGCGCTGCGCGGTGGCCCGTGGGACTGCGTGCTGGTCGGCGGCGGGCTCCGGGGCGGCGAGGTGGTGCTGTTCGAGCAGGTGCTCAACCTCGTGCACGAGCTGGCCCCGGGAGCCCGGATCGCCCTCAACGACAGCTTCGACCTGCTCGCCGCCGTACGCCGTCAGCTGGGATAGACGCACACCTCGTTGCCGTCGGGGTCGGCAAGCACGACCCAGGCGACCTCGCCCTGCCCGACGTCGCGGGGGCGGGCCCCGAGCGCGAGCAGCCGCGAGACCTCCGCGTCCCGGTCCTCGGCCACGAGGTCGAGGTGGAGCCGGTTCTTCGACGGTCGCGGCAGGTACGGCGGCCCGCCCCAGCTGATCTTGGTGCCGCCGGCGGGTGACTGGATGGCGGTCTCCTCCCCCTCGTCCCACACCAGCGGCCACCCGAGTGCCGCGCTCCAGAACTCGCCGACGGCACGGGACCCGTCGCACGAGAGGCACCCCATCGGTCCGCACCCGGCGAGGAAGTCGCCCACCCGTCCGGTGACGCACAGCTCGTTGCCCTCGGGATCGGCCAGGACGACGTGGTCCTCCTCGGGCAGCTGGCCGACGTCGAGGTGTCGGGCCCCGAGCGCGAGGGCACGGGCGACGGTCTCCTGCTGCTCCTCCGCGGTCCGGCCCGCGAGGTCGAGGTGGAGCAGGTTGCGCATCGACTTGGGCCGGCCCGTCGGCCGGAACCGCAGCGGGAACCCACCGACCCAGCCCGCCGGAGGGGCGATCCCGTTCGCCGGGTCGTCGGTGGCCTCCCAGCCGAGCAGCCCGGCCCAGAAGTCGGCGAGCCGCCCGGGGTCGAGCGCGTCGAAGGTGAGGGCGAGCAGTCGTGCGGCCATCGCCCCATCCTGCGCGGACCGGGCCTCGCGCGCACCCCGGTTTCGCCTCGTCCGGTTGCGGACGCGCTATGGCGCGTGCGCAACCGGACGAGGCGTCAACCGAGCAGGGGGAAACGGTCCGCGAGCGGCCCGAGCGCGTCGCGGTCCGCGTCGGTCAGGGGCTGCCGACCGGTCCCCTTGAGGGCGTAGTCCTCGTCGTCCCAGCCCGCCGGCGGACGTCCGCGCAGCAACCCGTCGAGCACTCGCCGCACCTCACCGAGCGCCGCGACAGGCACGGGGGGTCCGGGCACGTGAGCGGTCAGGTCGAGGTGGTGGATCGCTCCCTCGACGACGAGGGTGCTGAGGAAGTCGGGCAGCGCCAGCCGGTGGCCCTGCGTCGCGACCACGTCGTCCTCCGGCGCGATCAGCGCGGCGCGTGCGGCGGCCGCCGCCGTCTCCGTCCAGTGCTCGACGACCACACGAGGGGAGGAGTACGCCGCCGCGGCGGCCCGCACGAACTCCGCGTGCGACGCGCCTCCGTCACCGGCCGCGGGGTTCCAGTCGAGCCAGTAGGACACCGCGTCGGTGTCGGGCGGCTCGTCGGCCGGCGTGGCCAGCGTCACCAGCGCCCGCTGGGCGTCGAGCAGCAGGTGGAACAGCAGCTCGGCGACGGTCCAGTCGGTGCGCGTGGACGCGGCGAGACCCTCCTCGTCGAGGTCGCGCACGCACGCCGTGAGGGCGCCGTACACCTCGGCGAGGAGGGCTGCGGGCATCAGGCCGGGGGCGCCTCACCGTCGGCGGGTGGGGGCGGGGGCGGCGTCGAGCTCGTGCCACCACCCTGGGCGGCGGAGTCGGCGGCCGCGATGGCGCGGCGCACCTCCTCGTCGGCCGCGGAGGTCGCCTGCCGCTGCTCCTCCAGCTCCTCGAGCGAGGGCCCGAGGTCGACGCGGTGCTTCACGCCCCCGGTGTGCTGCGGGATGCCGGCAGCCTCGTGCACCGCGGAGCCCAGGCCCTCGAGCGCCTTGGTGATCTCGGACGGCACGACCCAGACCTTGTTGGCGTCGCCCTCGGCGATCTTCGGCAGCATCTGGAGGTACTGGTAGGCCAGCAGGGACTGGTCGGGCTGGCCGTCGTGGATGGCCTGGAAGACCGTCGTGATGGCCTGCCCCTCACCCTGTGCCTGGAGGATGGCGGCCTCCCGCTCGGCCTGCGCGCGCAGGATCCGGGCCTCCCGCTCGCCCTCGGCGTTGAGGATCGCGGACTGCTTGTTGCCCTCCGCGGTGAGGATCGCGGACTGGCGCTGACCCTCTGCGGTCAGGATGACGGCCCGCTTGTCCCGGTCGGCCCGCATCTGCTTCTCCATCGAGTCCTTGATCGAGGGCGGCGGGTCGATGCCCTTGATCTCCACGCGTCCCACGCGGATGCCCCAGCGCGTCGTGGCCTCGTCGAGCACGCCCGACAGGCCGCGGTTGATGTCCTCGCGGGAGGTCAGGGTCTGCTCGAGGTCCATGCCGCCGACGATGTTGCGCAGCGTCGTCATCGTGAGCTGCTCGACGGCCGAGATGTAGTTGGCGATCTCGTACGTCGCCGCCACGGGGTCGGTGACCTGGAAGTAGATGACGGTGTCGATCGAGACCACGAGGTTGTCCTCGGTGATCACCGGCTGCGGCGGGAAGGACACCACCTGCTCGCGCATGTCGATGACGTAGCGGACCCGGTCGACGAACGGCGTCACGATGTTGAGGCCGGGCGCCAGGGTGGTGCGGTACTTGCCGAACCGTTCGACGATGCCGGCCCGCGCCTGCGGCACGATCCGGATCGTCTGCGCCAGCAGGACGATCACGAAGATCGCCAGCACGGCGAGCAGCACGAGCGCGACGGTCATGGTGGTCTCCCCTCAGGTGAGCTCTGGGCGCTGCAGCACGTAGGCCGTGGCGCCCTTGATCCGGACGACGTCGACGACAGCCCCTTCAGGGATGGTGTCGTCCTCGAGATACGGCGCGGCCGTCCACTCCTCGCCCCCGATCTTGATCCGCCCCGTCTGGTGCGGGGTGATCTCGCGCAGCACCTTGGCGCGCTCCCCGATCAGGGCGTCGGCCCCGGTCCTGAGGTCCGGCCCGCCGTGCAGGCGCTTGATCATCGGCGGGCGGACCAGGGCCAGCAGCCCCACGGACGTCCCGAGGGCCACCAGTGCCTGCAGGCCGAACGGGGCCCCGAGCAGCGCGGTCACCGCCCCGGCCCCGGCGCCGGCCGCCAGCATGATGAGGAACAGGTCGACGCTGACGAGCTCGGCCACGGCGAACAGCACCGCGACGACCGCCCACGCGGCGGCTGCGTGATCGGCGAGCCAGTCCATGACGGGAGCCTAGCCCGGACCTGGTGCGGATCGGCTGAAGCGAGCAGGATGCCGGGCATGGCAAACCGCCCTGCCCCGCGCCGCATCTGCAACCTGAGGCCCTCCAAGGGGACCGAGACCGACTGGAGCTTCGACGACGCGGTCGCCGGCGGCATGGTCGCGGCCCGCGCGGCCCTCCCCGAGTCCCACGACCTGCGCGAGACGTGGTGGAAGGTCGGCGACCAGGGCTTCACCGGCTCGTGCGTCGGCTGGGCCACCGCCGACGGCGTCGGCCGCTGGCTGATGGTGACCTCGGGCCGCATCAAGCGCACGCAGCGGCTGTCCCCGCGGTTCGTGTGGATGGCGTCGAAGGAGCGCGACGAGTTCCGCGACCGGCCGACCTCGTTCGTGGAGGAGGCCGGGACCTCGCTCAAGGCCGCGATGGACGTGGCCCGCCGCTACGGCTTCGCCCTGGAGCGGGACCTGCCGTTCGAGGTCGACACGGCGATGTTCACCGGAGCCGAGAACGCCTTCTACGCCTCGGCATCGCGCCGGCGAGTGTCCTACGTCAACCTCGGGCTCGACCTCCAGCGGTGGAAGCGGTGGCTGGCGCACAAGGGCCCGATCCTCGCGGGCCTGTGGGTCGACGACGCCTGGATGTCGCTGGGCGCCGACGGCCTGCTCAGCGAGTGGGGCGGGGCGACGTACGGCGGCCACGCGGTCTGCGTCGTCGGCTACCGCAAGGACGGGCGGTTCATCGTCCGCAACTCGTGGGGGACGCAGTGGGGGCACAGGGGGTTCGCGTACGTCGCGCCGTCGTACCTCCACGCGGGGTTCTACCCCGAGTCGTACGGAGCCACGGTCGGCTGAGGCGCGCCCGGCGGGCAGGATGGGCGCCATGACCAGCACCCCCTCCCCCGTCCTGCTCGCCGTCGGCGGCGCCCTCCTGTGGTTCCTCGCCGGCTTCATCCAGGGCGGGCTCCGCACGTCCGTCGACCCGGAGCTGATCCTCGGCTTCAGCGAGCTGTGCCGCGCGCTCGGCTGGGTGGCCATCATCGGCGCCGCCCTCGGGCTGGTCCGCCGCGCCTGATGGGATCCGGGTCGACCAGGCCTGCCCGGAGTGCCGGCCCGGGGATCGGACCTGGCCTCAGTTGGGCGTGTCCACGTGGGGAACCAGCCGGAACCGGTTGCCGGCCGGGCCCTCGGCCGCGAGATCGCAGCGTCGCTCGGCGATGTCGCAGACCAGGATGTCGCCGTAGTGCGACCCGTCGTTCCAGCCGACGCTCTTGTCCGCTGCCGTGCGCACGCCACCCGCCATCGCCGCGAAGCGGTCGTCGTCGAGCCACATGAAGAGCGCGAACTCCGCGTCCGGGCGATAGCCGTCCGGGAGCCGGAGCCGGAGCTTCCGGCCGAGGGTGTCGGTGCCGCCGTAGGCGAACACGCCCGCGTCGTCCGGCCCGTCCTCGACGAACCGGCTCGGCTCGAGGAGGCCGTCGCGAGGGGTCAGGATCAGCTCGTCGGAGACGACCTCGCCCGTGGCGGTGACGATGGCGCGAGGCTGGTGACGCAGGTCGGCCTGGTGCTCGGCCGTGTCGGTCCGCACGGCGGTGCCGGTCGACGCGTCCACGCGCCACTCGCTGAAGTCCGCCGTGTCCCCCTGCACGTAGACGTGGTCGCCGACCACTGCCGCGAGGTAGCAACCGTCGTCGGCACACACGGGGACCGGGACCCGGGCCGCCACCGCGCGAAGGTGGGTGTCGTAGACGACCAGGTCCTCCGTGCCGGCCGCGACCCACGCCACCAGGGAGCCCGACGCCCCGGAGACGACGTCGCCGTCGCTCCACGCCTGGCCGTCCGGGACGGTCACCGAGCCGATCCGGACCACCGACTCGCCGTCCGCGAGGTGGACCCCACCCTCGGTGTCCTCGAGCACCAGCCCGTCGTCGGTCACGTCGACGTGCAGCACGTCCAGACCCAGCCGCAGGGTGCGCTCGCCGTACTGGAGGCTCCGGAAGGGCCATGAGGGTCCGGAGGTGAACTCCGAGCGGTAGTCATCGGTGTAGACGATCGGTCGCACCGGGGCGGGCGGGACGACGGGCTCCGTCGGCGTGACGACGGGCGGGCTGGGGTCGACCGCCGGTGGTGCCGATGAGTCGGTCCGGCCGGCGAGGGCGGCCGAGACCGCCACCGCCGAGGCCACGGACAGGGCCAGGCCTGCCACGACACCTCGGCGCCGGCGCCGGCGCCGGGCATCGCCCCGGTCGATGATCGCGGTCAGGTCGAGGGCGGGAGGCGTCACGCCGTCTGCGTGCCGCGCGAGGTCGCGCAGTGCGTCGTTCACCGGGTCACCTCCTGACCGATGGAGGGAAGGGTCGAGTCGGGGCCGAGCGAGGCTCGCAGCTTGCCCAGCCCGAGGAAGGTGTGGCGCTTGACGCTCCCCACCGAGCAGCCCATGAGCTCGGCGGTCCGGCGCTCCGAGAGGTCCTCGCAGAACCGCAGCACGACCGCGGCACGTTGGCGCGGAGGCAGCCGGTGGACGGCCACCCACAGCGCGGCGTCCGGCAGCGCGGTCTCCGGGGCCCCACGTTCAGGCACGCGGTCGGAGGGCCGTTCCTGGAACGAGCGCCTCCGTCGCCAGGAGATCGACGTGGTGACGACGACCCGTCGTGTGTAGGCCTCGGCGTTCCCCCGGTCGCGAAGCCGCGGCCACGCGAGGTAGGTCTTGGTCAGCGACTCCTGCACGAGGTCCTGCGCGAGCTGGTAGTCGCCCAGCAGGAGGTACGCCGTGCGGAAGAGGCTCGCCGCCCGTGCGGCGGCGAACTCGGAGAACTCCTCCACGTCCTGCACACCGACCATCACGACCTCCTCGGTCACGGACGGCCCGCGACCATCCTCCACCCCAGAAGACGCTCCGAGGGGGACCGACGGTTGAACGGGCTGGACCGCACGGGCAGCCGTTCAACCGATCCCTTCCCTCGCGTCGTCAGGTATTCGCGGGGCAGCACGCCCAGACGGAGGTCACAATGATCACCACGACAAGAATTTCGCGAGGTACGGCGGTCGGTGCGGTCGCCGCGCTGCTCCTGGCGGCAGGGTGCTCGGACGCCGACACCGGCGACTCAACGCCTGTCGACCCTGCCCCGACCTCCGACTGCCTCGTGCTGACCGACGACGACGCCGACCCCGACCAGATCGAGGGGCACGCCGGGTGCTTCTCCTTCACCGCCCGAGGGGACGGCGCCCCACCGATGGCCACGTTCGAGCTGCCGGAGGGCTGGACGAACTTCGGGGCGTTCGCGATGTGGCCCTTCCCCGGTGGCGACGCAGGCAACCCGTTCCTCGCGATGCAGTACTGGACCGTCCACGCTGTGCTGGCCGACCCCTGCCGGGGATACGAGGAGATACCGGTCGGCCCGACCGTCGAGGACCTCGCCGACGCCCTGGCGCGGCAGCGCACGACGCTGGTCACGCATCCGGTCGAGGTCTCGCTGGGGGGTGCTCGCGGCGTCTACCTCGAGCTGAGCGCGCCCCGGAAGCTCGACGTCGCCTCCTGCTCCGACGGCTACTACAAGATCTGGACCTCGTTGCCTGGGAACGGCGAGCACACCCTGGAGAGCACGGGCGCCGTCGAGCACCTGTGGATCCTCGACCACGACGGCGAGCGGGCGGTCATCGCGACCATTGCCGCCGAGGACGTCCCCGCGGGAGAGCACGAGGATCTCGACGAGCTGGTCGAGTCGGTGCGCTGGACCACCCGTTGACGGCGGGAGAAGGATGAGGCGCACAGGAGGTGCGTCATGGGCGTCAACAAGGGTCGCTTCACCGCGGACCTCGCGGGCCTCGACGAGGTCGTGGTCTTCCTGATCGGCATGCGGGTGAACAAGCCGTGGAAGGTCCGCCAGTGGTGGCCGGTGTTCACCGCGATGCCCAGGATGCTGCGCTACCTCGACCAGCACCCGGAGAAGGGCCTGCTCCACTGGCAGCAGAGTCTGACGCTGACCGTGCAGTACTGGCGCTCCTTCGACGACCTCGCCCGTTTCGCCCGCGACAAGGACGATCCGCACCTGGAGCCGTGGCGGCAGTTCAACCGCCGCATCGCCGGCTCCGGTGACGTGGGCATCTGGCACGAGACCTACGTCGTGAGGACCGCCGACGTCGAGTGCATCTACGGCAACATGCCGACCTACGGGCTCGCTGCCGCTACAGCTGCGGTCCCGGTACGACGAGGGCGCGACTCGGCTGCCGCCCGCGCCGGCCGCGCCTCGACCGACGAGCCGGCTCTCCCGCCGTACTGATCGGCACCGGACGACTCACACCGTGGGCACGCCCGGCCGGAAGGCGATGAAGGGGGCGGGTGCGGACGAACGCCGCGATGGTGCATGGGCACGAAGGTCTCCGAGCCGACGTCGAGCCGCAGGGCGGGGCCGGCCTGCAGGTTGCGCAGGCGCATGACGGCCAGGGCCGGTCGACCCGTCCCGCGGTGTCCGGATGGCCGTGGCGCCGCCCGCCCGGCCGCCGTACCGTCCGGGCATGGCGACCCGGACGAGGAAGAAGAAGTGGTCGGACCTGAGTCCCGTGCAGCAGCGTCTCGTGGTGCTCGGCGGGGCCGCCGAGCTCGTGCTGACCGGGCGGGCCGTCGCCGACCTCGTCCGCCGGCCGCCAGGTGAGGTCCGGGGTCCGAAGACGCTCTGGGCCGCGACGCTCGTCGTGCAGCCCTTCGGGCCTCTGGCCTACCTCACGATCGGCCGCCGCTGACCGTGACGCGACGGGGTCCCCACCCGGTGGTGGGGCCCCGTCGTGACGGTGGGTCGGCCGGTCAGCCGAAGTGGATCCACCCGCTGGTGACGTTGCACGACAGCTGCGAGCCGCTGCAGGCGTAGTCCCAGCCGTTGTAGCGCACCCCGCGCGAGCCGAGCGTCATGCCGGTGCTGCTGGGGCGCCAGCTGAGCGACTCCTGGACCGTGGGTTAGCGACGGGCGGCGTAGCGCACGTGCGTGGCGTACGGCGAGCTGACCACCTGCAGCACCTCGAGGTCGAGGTCGTGCTCGAAGCCCTCGAACAGGCGCTTGCCCGCGCCCAGGACGACCGGTGCGGTCGACAGGACGAGCTCGTCGACCAGGCCCGCCGCCAGGGCCTGGCGGATCACGTCGGCTCCTCCGCCGACCGAGACGCCGGCGCCCTCCGCGGCCGCCGCTGCCAGGTCGATCGCCTTCGCCAGGTCGTCGACGAAGGTGAACCCGCTGTCCTCGGCCGGCTGGTCCTCGGTGCGGTGGGTGACGACGAACAGCGGACCGGGGAACGGGTTGGCGCCGCCCCACCCGCCGGCCGCGTCGTACATCCCCCGGCCGACGACGCCGGCCCCGATCCGCGCGACGAGCTCGTCGAAGAAGTGCTTGTCCGGCCCCTTCATCGCGAGGTCGTGCCCGCCGTCGTAGGTCCACGGACCGCCCATCACCCAGTAGTGCAGGCGCTCCCCTCCGCGGCCGAGCCCCTGCCCGGCGCGGTCGTCCGGGCCGGTGACGTAGCCGTCGACCGACGTGGTGATGGATGCGATGACCTTGCCCATGGCTCCTCCTCGGTTCATGACGAGTCCGACCCTTCGCAGGACCCGGACTCATCGGTCGAGCCGGTCGAGACCACCTGCCGATCGACGATCATTCCTCCGACAGTTGGGGTTTGCACCAGATGCGGCGGGGGGATGACTTCTGTGCCAACAAGGCTGTGCGGCCGTCTGCCGTGAGCACCGGACCGGTGCTCGTCACGACACCGCGACCGACTACTGGGAGGAACCCTGTCATGCTGTGGACCATCCTGATCATTCTGGCCATCGTCGCCCTGGTGCTCTTCATCCTGGGCCGCGCGCGCGGTCGCGGCGTCTGACAGGCCTCCTCGAGAGCTGCTGAGCCCCGCCACCTCCGGGTGGCGGGGCTCGCGCGCGTCCGGGCCGTTCCGGGCGGGATGGCCCCTAGGCTCACCCCATGGATGAGGCCGCGCGCACCACGTACATCCTCGTCGACGGGGAGAACATCGACGCCACGCTCGGCACGTCCATCCTGGGCCGGCGGCCCCGCCCCGAGGAGCGCCCGCGGTGGGAACGACTGCTGCAGTTCGGCCGCGACCGGTGGGGCCAGCCCGTCTCGGGCCTGTTCTTCCTCGCCGCCAACAACGAGCTGCCGATGTCGTTCGTGCAAGCCCTGCTGGCGATGGACTACAAGCCCGTCGCGCTGTCCGGCGCGGTCGGCGAGAAGGTCGTCGACATCGCCATCCAGCGCACGCTCGCCGAGATCCGCCACCGGGACGCCGACGTCCTGCTGGTCAGCAACGACGGCGACTTCGTCGACCAGGTCTCCGACCTCCTCGACGGCCGCCGCGTCGGGGTCATCGGGTTCAACGAGTTCCGGTTCAGCGGCTACCTCGAGCTGACCGAGCAGGGCCTGGAGACCTTCGACCTGGAGTACGACGTCCGTGCGTTCAAGGAGACGCTCCCCCGCGTCCGGATCATCCCCATCGACGAGTTCGACCCGGCCCAGTTCCTCTGAGCACCGCGGGTGCCGGTCGCGGGGCGGCGCCCGTCCGGTGGGAGCGCGAACGGGTCCGATCGGCGCGAGCAACCCCTGCCCGCCGGGCTGCACGATCGAGAGGTCCCAGCACGACCTCGACAGAAGGATCGACCATGCTCATCGCCGTCCTCGACCTCCGCACCGCCACGACCGACCGCGCCGCCGCCCTCACCCAGCTCGACAGCGAGCGGGACGAGATCCGTGCCATGCCCGGCAACCTGGACTTCCGGGTGTACGCCGCGCGCGATGACGAGCAGGCTGTGACCGTGCTGCACGAGTGGGAGGACCGCGAGTCGTTCGAGGCCTACCTCGCCTCCGACGCCTTCGCCCGCTCCGGCGCGGTGCTCCGCCCGCTCGTGACGCAGCCGCCGGTCAGCCGCCGGTTCAGCGCCGACCTGCTCGAGACGGTCTGACCCGATGGGTGGGGCGGGAGCCGGCACGAGGCGCGAGGCCTTCGCGTTCGCGCGCGCCTTCGCCCCCGCCCCAGCCACCGAGCTGCTGGTCGACCGGCACTACCTGCTGTGCGCCTCGCGCGGCGCGCTGCGCCTCGAGGCCCACGGCAAGTCGTGGGTGCTGCCACCGGCGCGCGCGGCGCTCATCGCCGCCGGCGAGCCGATCCAGGTCGCCGTCCCCCAGCCGGTGACGACGTCCTCGGTGCTCTTCGACCCCGGCTTCGCACCGGACCCTCCGGGTCCCCTGACCGTCTTCGACCTGAGCCCGCTCGCGCGCGGGCTGGTCTCGGAGTGCGTCGAGTGGCCAGAGGCCGACGAGCCGCTCCCGCCGTACGCGCGCAGCATCTTCGGCGCGCTCGCGGCCGTGGCGTGGCGCCTGGCAGAACAGCCGAGTCCTGTCGCGGTGCCCTCCGGCCGCTCACCGGAGCTGCGCCGGGCGCTGGCCCTGACGGAGGAGCGCCTGGCCGAGGACCTCACCTTCGACGACGTGGCCCGCGACGTCGGTCTGGTGCCTCGTTCACTCGCCCGTCGCTTCGAGGAGGAGTGCGGCATGACGTGGCGCGCGGTGGTGCGGCGCATGCGGGTGCTGCGCGCCGTCGAGGCACTGGCCGCGGGCGAGGACTCGGTGACCGCGATCGCGCACGCGGTCGGCTACACCTCGCTGTCGGCCTTCAACGCCGCCTTCCGCGACCTGACCGGCCGGACGCCGACGGAGTACCGCGCGACCTTCCGTCCCTGAGGCGCTCAGGAGTAGCGGTGGCTCTTCGCCGCGTGCCCGTGCTCACGGGTGCACGTGCGTCCGTTCATCGACCTGTGGCCACACAGGCCGGAGGGGGCGTCCTCGGCGGCGGGAGCCGGCGCCGGGGCCGGCCGCGCTGCCGGCGTGCTCCGGGGCACCGGACGCGTCGCCGGCGCGGCCGAACGGGCTGCGTACTTCGCCTCGCGCATCGCCCGCAGCGCGTCCATCTTGCTCATCGTCGCCTCACCCGGCGACCGTACGGCGCGGCGCGCGTCACCCTCGTGAGGCTCGCCGTCCGCCGCTCAGCGGGACTCGCGGGGGCGACGTGAGGACCATCACGCCGATCTCGCCGATTGGCCGGCATCTGGCCGTTAGGCCGCCGCAGATCGGGTATGCGAAGTAGCGAAAGCCCTTGCCCACAAGGAGTGTTGACTCCGGCAGGCAAGGGACGGTCCCCAACCAGCCCGGGGTTCCACCGGGCAGCAAGGGAGAGCACACATGGCACGCACCACCGTGAGCACCACTGACCTGAAGAGCCCGATCTACGCCACGCTGGGCGCCACCGACCGCGTGGTCGAGCTCCTCCGGGGTTCGGTCACCGACGTCCAGTCGCGCCTGACCGGCGTGCAGCAGAGCATCGACGGGCTCGAGCGTGACCCCCAGCAGCTGCGAGCTGCGGTCGAGGGTCGCGTGGCCGAGCTCCAGTCCCGGGCTCTGCAGGTGCCTGACCGGGTCCAGGGCTTCCTCGAGCAGCACGACGTCGCCTACGGCCAGCTGGTCGCACGCGGCGACGCCCTGGTGCGTCGCGTCCGTCGCCAGGAGTCCACGCAGGACACCGTGAAGAACGCGCGCACCACGTCGAGCAAGGCGAAGACGACGGGCACGCAGACCGCCAAGGCCGGCCGCAGCACGGCCGGGTCGGCGCAGCGGGCCGCGAAGAACGCCACCACGACGGCGAGGAGCAAGTCCAAGGCGCCGCAGAGCAGCGCCAAGGCGACCGCCACCTCGGCTCGGAAGACGGCGAAGTCCGCTGCCAAGGCGACGGCCGACGCCGGCAAGAAGGTCGGCGATTGATCGTCAGTGAGACAAGAAGGGCCCCGGACGACGTCCGGGGCCCTTCTGCTGTCCCACCCGACCACCCGGTGACCGGGCTCGGCGGCTACGGCGCCCGGTCGACGAAGCGGAACTGCACGCGCACCGAGCTGTCGAGCCGCACCATCACCGTGGAGTCGCTCGGCGACCACTGCTCCGGCACCAGGAACATCGCCCCGTCGCCCTGGACCAGCAGCCGCAGCCCGCGGTAGCGATAGCGGAACTCGTCGCCCTCACCGACCGGCAGCGCCTTCTCCCTCACGATCCCGTCGGTCAGGAAGAGCCGCTCCCGGGTGTCGAGGATGACCGGGGCCAGCCGGTCGAGGTGCCTCGCGGTCCGCATGCCGTTGCCCAGGCCGGTCCACTCCGCGACGGTCGCGGTCACCCAGAACAGGCAGCCCACGATCGCCACCATCGCGAAGGCCAGCACGCCGCGACGCAGGCCCCGGCTCTCGTCATCCGCTCGCTGCAGGAAGCTCGGGGCGGCGGGGAGGCGGATGGCGTAGAGCACGGCTGCGCTGCCGGCCGCGAGCAGCAGCGGCGTCACGAGGGGGTACGCCGGCCAGTCGCCGACGGCGGCGTACGCCCCGATGAGCACCACGCCGGCGAGGACGCCGAGGACGCCGAACCCGAGGATCGCCCGGACGGCCGGTCGCGGCAGTGGGTGCCGGCGGACGGCCAGGTGCAGGAGGAGCAGCCCGGCGCCTCCCAGGGAGATCGCCAGGAGCGGGACGAGGAGCGCCTGCGGGCTCCGCATGACGTAGTCCCGGGTGCTCAGCCCGACGGTGTCGACGTCCAGCCCGAAGTACCTGTACTGCGCCCGCGAGGAGACGTAGCCGAAGTAGAACAGCAGCGAGCTGAGCAGCGTGGCCGGGGCGATGATCTTGCTCCCGAAGGCCCACCACCTCTCGAACCCCGCCGTCCCGGACTCCTCCTCCGTCACCGCCTCAGCCCCCGCCGTCCGAGGTGGCGCCCTGGTCGCCGCCGCTGCCTTCCCCGAGCTCGGCGGGCGCCGGTTCGAGGCCGACCGACTGCGGTCCCGCCGCAGCGACCTGGTCGCGGAAGGACTCACACGCCTGGACCTGGTCCGCACGGCACGTGATCTCACCGGACGTGAAGGACATCGCGCGGTCGCTGTCCAGCGTCGGACCTGTCCAGGTGACGGCCACGTAGCACCGCTCGCTCCCGCTGATCCGCACCCCCTGGGCGAAGCAGGAGGGCGTGTCGCCCCCGCAGGGCTCCGACGACAGCGCGAAGCCGTCCGACGGCTGGAAAGCGACCCCGGTCACGGTGACCGCGGCCCAGTCCGGGAGGTCGGGCGGCGTCGTCCAGCCGACGTCGACGCACTGCAGCGTGTCCGACACGACGATCGAGCTGCCGCCGATGGGCAGGCCGGGCAGCTCGACGGCGACGGCCTGGTTGTCGGAGTCGTCGGCGCTCTCCTGCGCTGCGGTGTCCTCGGTGGCGGGGGGACCCGCGTCCTCCGTGACGGGGTCCTGCGAGGTGTCCTGGGTGGCGGTGTCGCTGCCGCACGCGGCGGCGCCGAGCGTCAGGAGGAGAGCGCCCAGGAGCGCAGCGGCAAGGCGGCCCACGGGCGGGGGCACGATCCGGCTCCTTCGCACGGTGACCTCCCAGCGGCCAGACGTCCGGACCAGGGCGTCACGAAGCGGGGCGTGTCTGGGGTGGCGCGTCGGCCGGTCGTCGGCTCGTCACTCCGGCACCGAGCTGTCGCTCGCCTTCCACGGTGCTCCAGGTGGCCACTGCCGTCAATAGCCCCTTGCCGGCCCGCACCGCGCGGCCGCGCGGTGCGTGGGGGTCACGTCGGGCGAGCCGGGGGCGATCAGTCCCGCGGACGCTTGTGGCGCGGCTTCTTCTTGTAGTCCTTGCGTGGGCCGGCCGACCGCTCGTCGGCCCGTCCGCGCGGGGCGTACTCGGCCTGACGCAGCTCGATGAGCTTGCCGGAGATCCGGGTGCGCTCGAGCGCGGCGTGCTGCTCCGAGGAGAGATCGGCGGGCAGCTCGACGAACGAGTGGTCGCCGCGGATGTCGATCTTGCCGAAGTCGCTGCGCTGCAGGCCACCCTCGTTGGCCAGGGCCCCGACGATCTGGCGTGGCTCGACCCGGTGGCGCTTGCCGACGGAGATCCGGTAGGACGCGAGCGGCACGGACGGTCCCCGCGGCCCCCGTGCCTCGCGCTCCCGCGCGGGGCGTCCGGGCCGCTCACCGCGATCGGCCCTGCCCTTCTGGAACACCGGCGTCGGCGGCTCGGCGACGGGCTGGTCGGAGTCCAGCAACAGCGGCGTCTCACCCTGCGCCACGACCGCGAGGGCGGCGGCGACGTCGACCTCCGGCACGTCGTACTCGTTGACGTAGTGCTTGATGATGTCGCGGAAGCCCTCGATGCGGTCGGCCTGCTGCAGCGCCTCGGTGATCGCGTCGTCGAAGCGTGCGAGCCGCGTGGTGTTGACGTCCTCGGCGGACGGCAGCTGCATCTGGGTCAGCGGCTGGCGGGTGGCCTTCTCGATGATCTTGAGCAGGTAGCGCTCGCGCGGCGTCACGAACGAGATGGCGTCGCCGGACCGACCCGCGCGACCGGTTCGACCGATCCGGTGGACGTAGGACTCGGCATCGGTCGGGATGTCGTAGTTGACCACGTGGCTGATCCGCTCGACATCGAGGCCACGAGCAGCGACGTCGGTGGCGACGAGGATGTCGAGCTTGCCGTCACGGAGCTGGTTGACGGTGCGCTCGCGGACGTTCTGCGCGATGTCGCCGTTGATCGCCACCGCAGAGTAGCCCCGGGCGCGCAGCTTCTCGGCCAGCTTCTCGGTCTCGTTCTTGGTGCGGACGAAGACGATCATGCCCTCGAAGTTCTCGACCTCGAGGATGCGCGTGAGGGCGTCGACCTTCTGCGGGTAGCTGACGATGAGGTAGCGCTGGGTGGTGTTGGCCGACGTGGTCGTCTTGGACTTGACCGTGATCTCGGCGGCGTCGGTGAGGTACTTCTTGGCGATCCGCTTGATCTGCGCGGGCATCGTCGCGCTGAACAGCGCCACGTGCTTGTCCTCCGGGGTGTCCGCGAGGATCGTCTCGACGTCGTCGGCGAAGCCCATCTTGAGCATCTCGTCGGCCTCGTCGAGCACCAGGAAGCGCAGCTCGGAGAGGTCGAGGGTGCCCTTCTCGAGGTGGTCCATGATGCGGCCGGGCGTGCCGACGATGACATGGACGCCGCGGCGCAGGGCCGACAGCTGCTGGCCGTAGCCCTGGCCCCCGTAGACCGGCAGGACGTGAAGGCCGGGCAGGTGCGCGGCGTAGCGCTCGAACGCCTCGGCCACCTGGAGCGCGAGCTCGCGCGTCGGCGCGAGCACGAGCGCCTGCGGCGTCTTCTGCTTCAAGTCGATCTGGGACAGGATCGGGATCGCGAACGCGGCGGTCTTGCCGGTGCCGGTCTGCGCCAGGCCGACCACGTGGCGCCCCTGGAGGAGCGCCGGGATGGTGGCGGCCTGGATCGGCGACGGCGACTCGTAGCCGACGTCCTTCAGCGCCTTCAGCACGCGCTTGTCGATGCCGAGGTCGTCGAAGGTCTGGGCGTTCTCGGGTGCATCGTCGTCCGGCATACCGCAAGGGTATTGGCGGAGGTCCTGATCCCCCCAATCCCGACCGCGTGACTCGTGCTACGTCAGCTGACGGGCATGCGTTCCTCGTACGCCGGACGAAGCTCCGACCACCGCGCCTCCACTCCGACGGCGCGCCTTCCACTCCGACGGCGCGCCGTCGAGGGAGCGTCCGAGGTCCTCGAGGTGCGCCTGCCACCCGGCGCCGTAGAAGTGCAGCGACGCCAGCGTCACCAGTAGGTGGTGCGGACGGTCGCACGTCTCGACCGTGGCGTTCCCGGTCCAGCTGCTGGTGAACGTCACCGGCACGGTCTCCCCCACCCCCGGCTCACCCGACACCTCGGCGATCAAGCGACCCAGCCGCGCAGGCGTCGTGCACGCGTCCCACAGGTCCTCGACGTCGGTGTCGTAGACTTCCTCGACCCGAACAGCGCCTCGATCGCTGTGGAGCGCATGCATGGTGGCGGTGGTCCTCATGAGCGTTTCCTCTTCCCTCTGGCGATCTCGGTGTGCAGGGCATCGAGCCGGTGCTCCCACAGCGCGCGATAGTCGGCGAGCCCGGCCTCGCGCAGGACGCGCAGGTGCCGCGACACCCCGGGACGGGCGATGGGCAACGCCGCGGCGAGCTCACCCGCCGTCGCCTCGTGGTCACGCAGGATCTCGAGCAACGTCCGGCGATGTGCGTCGCTCGTGCAGGCCCCGGTCGGAGCCGCTGCGCTCGCTCCCCCGGCGGCAAGCGGAGTCAGGGGCGCTCCGTCGCGCGTCCGGGTCGCAGGTAGCCCGACTCGTAGGCCAGGACGACCGCATGGACGCGGTCCCGCAGGTCGAGCTTGGTCAGGATCCGGTTGACGTGGGTCTTGACGGTGGCCTCACCGAGGAAGAGCGCCTCTGCGATCTCAGCGTTGGACCTGCCGCGGGCGAGGAGCGCGAACACGTCCAGCTCCCGTTCGCTCAGCGCGACCAGAGCGGCAGGGGGGTCGCTCGAGGGAGGCGGCGCGGCGACGAACCGTTCCACCAGTCGACGGGTGAGGACGGGCGCAAGGATCGCGTCGCCGCCAGCCACGCCGCGAACCGCCCTCACGAGCTGTTCACGGGGAACGTCCTTGAGGAGGAAGCCACTGGCTCCGGCGGCCATCGCGTTGTAGACCAGCTCGTCGAGGTCGAAGGTCGTCAGCATCAGGACCCGCGACTGCGAACCGGAGGCCACCAGCCGGCGAGTCGCCTCGATCCCGTCCAGCCGCGGCATCCGGATGTCCATCAGGACGACGTGTGGCGAGTGCTGCCGGGTGAGCCGGAGGCACTCGTCGCCGTCCGCGGCCTCGCCGACGACCTCGATGTCGTCCTCCATGTCGAGGATCAGCCGGAATCCCGCCCGGACCAGCTCCTGGTCGTCGCAGAGGACGACCGTGACGGGTGCGCCGGTCATCGCAGCCCCTGGCCGGCGTCGAGCGGCAGGCGCGCGACGAGACCGAAGCCTCCGGAGGAGGTGTGCCCAGCCTCGAGCGTGCCCCCTGCCGCGTCCACCCGCTCGCGCGCGCCGACGAGGCCGTGCCCGGTCGACCACGGGTCCGCGGCCGGCTTCTCGGTCGGGGCCTCGTTGTGCACCTCGATCCGCAGCGCGCCGTCGTCGCGGGCGACCAGCAGGTGGGTCGGGACGTCGCCGGCGTGCTTGCGCACGTTGGTGAGCGCCTCCTGCGCGATACGGAAGGCGGCCAGCTCCAGCCCGGCCGAGAACGTGCCGTCGGCCTGCAGGTCGGCCCGCAGCGGCAGCCCCGACTCGCGCATGCCGGCGACCAGCTGCGGCAGGTCGGCCAGCCCGCGGGCGGGGGTCAGGTCCTCCCCTGCCCCGGTGTCCTCGTCGGTGTGCAGCACGTGCAGCAGCTGACGCATGTCGACCAGCGCCTCCCGGGCGCTGTCGCGGATCGCACGCAACGGCGCCCCGGCTCGGTCGGGCTGCTTGGCGAGCGCGGCTTCGGCGGCGTCGGCCTGGACGGCGATCACGCTCAGGCTGTGGGCCACCACGTCGTGCAGCTCCCGGGCGATGCGGGCGCGCTCCTCGACCACGGCGATCCGGGCGAGGTCGTGACGGTGCTGGTCGGCGTACGTCGCCTGGTCGCGCCACGTGCGGGTCGCCCGGCCGAACAGCCACACGCCACCGAAGACCAGCGCGTCGAACGGGTAGTCCGAACCGCCGTCGAGCCACTCGCAGAGGAACTGGCTGCCGACCAGGAGGCCGATCCCCACCAGGGCCGGGCCCTCGTCCCGCTCGGCGGCCACCGTGTAGGACATGAGCAGGAAGACGACCAGGGACCACAACGTGCTGGAGGAGTGACCCGCCAGCAGCGTCTGGGCCACGGCGAGGACCGAGACGATGCCCGCGACGGTCAGGGGCAGCCTGCTGCGCAGCGCGACCGCCGCGGTGCTCACCACGGCGATCGGCACCGTGGACGTCAGCGGCTTCTCGTCGACCTGGCCGGACAACAGGCCGCCGACCGCGAGGAAGGCCAGCGCGCCCGCCAGCACAACGTCGGTCACGGGCAGTCGGCCGAGCCGCGGAGGGAGCAGCAGGCGGGGCATGCAGTGATGTTAGGTCTGGCGCGGGCCCCGGCGGATCCACATCGCGGGGGACCCGCCTCCACCGATCGGTGGAGCACGATCACCACCGCGGGCGACGCGGCACGAGCCACGACCGGCACACAGTTGAGGCATGACGAACCAGACCCAGAACCGCATCGCAGCCGCCGGACTCGTGCTCGGCCCGCTGCTGCTCACCGCCGGCGACCTGATCCGCCGCCTCGTCGTCCCCGACGGCACCCCGCCCCCCACCGCGATCGCGGCCGCCGTCGGACAGCACGGCGCCGCCTGGGCGGTCGCCGGGTTCCTGTTCACGGCCGCCGGCTTCTGCCTCGTGCCCGGGGCGATCGCGCTCGTCGTGTCCGCCCGCGGCCGCGGCGCCCGTCTCACGGCGGTCGGCGGCATCATGCTGGCCGTGGGAGCGGTGGCCGCGGCCGGGCACGCCGTGGCGTTCTTCAGCCCCTACGCGCTCTACAACCAGGCGCACGTCACCGACCCGGCCCTGACCGCCATGGAGAGCGCCTCGGAGAGCTATCCCTTGCTGATCGTGCTGATCGTGCTGTTCATCTCCGGCATGATCCTCGGACCGGTGGTGCTCTTCCTCGGCCTCCGTCGCGCGGGGAGGGTCCCGGTCTGGGCCGTGGTCGCGGCCGTCGTGTTCGTCGGGACCGCGTCCACCGGCTCGGTCGGGGCCGGGGTCCTCGGCATCGTCGCGGCGATGGCGGCGTTCGTCCCTGCCGCGCGCTCGCTGGCCGCCGTACCGTCGACGTCCTCACCGAGCCCGGCCGCGACGGCCGCGCCTGTCCCGGGGTGAGAACCACCGGAAGGGCCTCCGGAGCGCCCCGTCAGACCACGCGGTCGGCGGGGCGAGCCCGTGCCGACTCGCGATCGCGCGTCGGGACCCCTACCCTCCCCCCATGGATCTCGGACGACTGACCACACCCCAACGAATCTCGGCCGCTGCGATGCTCGTCGTCGTCCTGGCCGCCTTCCTGCCCTGGATCTCGATCCTGGGCATCAGCGCGATCGGCATCGAGGGCGACGGCCAGATCACGCTCGGCGCGGCGGTGATCGGCCTCGTCGTCCTGGCCATGACGACCGGCCTCGTCGGCTCGCCGAAGACCCCGGGCCGGGTGTCGCAGATCTCCCTGCTGGTCCTCGCGGTGATCGCAGCCCTGATCGGCATCGCCGACATGAACGGCGCCGCGGCGATCGGGCTCTACCTGACCTTCCTCGCGGGCATCGCCTGGGTGGTGGGTGCGGTGTGGCAGCTGGCCTCGTCGAAGCAGGAGCAGGCGGCGACCGAGGACACGCGGATCACCGAGAGCTGAACCGGGACCTGCCCCGTCGAGGCCTGGCCGCGCTGCGAGGAGCGGTGTTCGTCAAGACCGAAGAGGGGCTGATCAGCGCCTCAGGCTCCACCAGTCCAGCGCGACGCCGTACCACCGGTCGGTGGGCCCGTGGCGCGTCATGCCGAGCCGCTCCATCACGGCGAAGGACGGGTCGTTGCCGGCCCACGCGACTGCGTGGATCTCCTCGAGCCCGAGGGTGGTGAAGCCGTGCTCGACCAGGGCCCGCGCGGCTTCGGTGGCGTAGCCGTGTCCCCAGTGGCCGGGATGCAGGTGCCAGCCGATCTCGACGTCCGCCGTCGGGACGCCCTCGGCGTCCGGGAGTCGCAGGAGCAGGGCGGTCCCCACCGGGACGTCGTCCTCACGCCGGGTCATCGCCCACAAGCCGAGACCGGGTGGCTCCTCCGCGGACGCGCGCGCCCAGCGCTGCAGCCGGGCACGCGCGTCGTCGAGGTCGAGGTCCGGCCTCGGCGCGGCACCCAGCCAGCGCGCGACCTCGTCGCGCCGGTAGAGGTCGTACGCCGCCGCGACGTCGCGCTCGTCGTCCTCGCGCCACGCCCGCAGGACGAGCCGGTCGGTGTGCAGCTCGGGGACGCTCATGGGTCAACCCTGGCAGCGGGCACCCTGGAGTGTGGCACCGTCGCAGGACATGATCGACCCCATGAGCGAACCGTCACCACTCGTCGCGGACCTCGTCCTCGAGGGCGGTGGCGTGCTGGGGCTGGGGCACGTCGGCGCCGTCTCGGTGCTCGAGGAGTCGGGCTACTCCTTCGCCCGGATCGCGGGCACGTCCGCGGGCTCGATCGTGGGTGCCTTCGTCGCCGCCGGCATGTCCGCCGCGCGGATGACCGAGATCATGCAGACCCTCGACTACCGCCGGTTCACCGACAGGTCGCTCCTCGACCGCGTGCCGGTCGGCGGCCCGATCCTGTCGCTGCTGCTGGACAACGGCGTGTACGAGGGCGACGCGGTGCGGGAGTGGGTCGGCAACGTCCTGACCGACGAGTGCGGCGTCGAGACCTTCGGCGACCTGCTCATCGAGGACCGGGGCACCTCGCTGTCGCCGGAGCAGCAGTACAAGCTGGTCGTCACCGCCACCGACGTGAGCCGCGGACAGCTGGTGCGGTTCCCGTGGGACTACCGGAGCCTCTACGGTCTCGACCCGGCCGAGCAGCGGATCGCCGACGCGGTCCGGGCGTCGATGTCGATCCCGTTCTTCTACGAGCCGACGACGATCACCGCCGCCGACGGGAGCGTGTCGACGCTGGTCGACGGCGGGGTGCTGTCGAACTTCCCGATCGACCTGTTCGACCGCACCGACAGCCGCACCCCGCGGTGGCCGACCTTCGGGGTCAAGCTCATCCCCGACCTGCCGACGGACGCCGAGAAGCTGCTGCCCGTGCTGGGGCTGGTCAAGCACGGCCCGGTCGCGCTCGCGGCGCAGCTGACGATGACGGCGATCGTGGGCCACGACCAGGCCCAGCTCGCCAAGCCGTGGGTGCGGGCTCGCACGATGCGGGTCGACACAGCAGGCGTCAGCCCGGTCGACTTCGGGCTCAGCCGCGAGGACGCGGACCGGCTGTACGACAACGGGCGTACGGCGGCCCACGAGTTCCTTGTGACGTGGGACTGGGAGTCCTACCTGGCCACCTACCGCACCCCCGCCTGAGCGAGCTGGCCGATTCCTCGACGCCGGCGCCGACTGCGTCTTCGTCCCCGGCCTGGTCGAGGCCGACACCGTTCGCCGCCTGTGCGAGACGATCCCGGCGCCGGTCAACATCGTGGCCGGCCTGGCGAACGGCTACGACGCCGCGACCCTGTTCTCCCTCGGGGTACGACGCGTGAGCCTGGGCGGCAGCATCGCCCGTGCTGCCCTGACGCTCGTGGAGCGGGCCGCCTGACCGCACCGGCCTTGCGCCCCACCCCCGGCGGGCGAACGATGGACGGATGGACATCGTGAACCTCCACCGCCGGGCCGTCGAGGAGTGGCAGGCCAAGGTCGACGCGGTCGGCATCGACCAGTGGGACAGGCCGACGCCCTGCTCGGAGTGGTCCGTGCGCGACCTGGTCAACCACGTGGTCGGCGAGGAGCTCTGGACGGTGCCCCTGCTCGAGGGCGCCACGATCACCGACGTGGGTGACCGCCTCGAGGGCGACGTCCTGGGTGAGGACCCGATCGCGGCCGCCCGGTCCGCCTCGGCCGCGGCCCTGGCGGCCGCGGAGGAGCGCCTCCCCGACAACCCGAAGGTCCATCTGTCGTACGGCGACGAGGACGCCTCGGAGTACGCGATGCAGCTGACCGCCGACCACGTCGTCCACGCCTGGGACCTGGCCAAGGGCGCCGGGCTGGACCCGTGGCTCGACCCGGAGCTGGTCGAGGCGGTCACCGGCTGGTTCGCCGAGCGCGAGGAGCTCTACCGCGGAGCCGGCATCATCGGGCCGCGCGTCGACCGGGCCGGCGACGCCCAGACCGACCTGCTGGCGGGGTTCGGGCGTTCCGCGGACTGGTCTGCTTCCTGACCCGCCGCCGGTCCCGGTCAGCCGAATCACCTGCGTCCGGCTGCGTGCGGTGCAGGATGAGAGCGTGCGCGCGCTGGTGAAGACGACCGACGGACCCGGACTCGAGCTCCTCGAGGTCCCCGAGCCGGTCTGCGGTGACCGGGACGTCAAGATCCGCGTGCTCCGAGCCGGCCTGTGCGGCACCGACCTGCACCTGCTGTCCTGGGACGACTGGGCAGCCTCGACAGTGACCACCCCCCTGACGATCGGCCACGAGTTCTTCGGCGAGGTCGTCGAGGTCGGCGCCGACGTCGACCACGTCAAGGTGGGCGACCGGGTCTCGGGCGAGGGGCACATCGTGTGCGGTGCCTGCCGCAACTGCCGCGCCGGACGCCGCCAGCTGTGCATCCACACCATCGGGGTCGGGGTGAACCGCGACGGTGCGTTCGCCGACTTCATCGTGATCCCCGCGACCAACGCCTGGGTCCAGCCGGCCGACCTCGACCCGGACCTCGGGGCACTGTTCGACCCGCTGGGCAACGCCACCCACACCGCCCTGCAGTGGCCGGTCGTCGGCGAGGACGTCGCGATCACCGGAGCGGGACCGATCGGCATCATGGCGACCGCGATCGTGCGGCACGCCGGCGCGCGGCGCATCGTGGTCTCCGACCTCAACCCGGAGCGGTTGAAGCTGGCCGCCCTCGCCGGCGCCGACCTCACGGTCGAGGTCTCCCGCGGCCAAGACCTCGCCTGGGCCCAGCAGCACCTCGGGATGCTGGAGGGCTTCGACGTCGGCCTGGAGATGTCCGGTGCACCGGAGGCGGTGCGCGACCTGCTCGACAACCTCAACCACGGCGCCCGCGTGGCGCTGCTGGGACTGCCCCACTCGGAGTACTCGATCGACTGGGGACGGGTGATCACCCACATGATCACCCTGCGGGGGATCTACGGCCGCGAGATGTTCGAGACGTGGTACCTGATGGGCGCGATGCTGGCGACCAGCCCGGCCCTGAGGGACGCCGTGCTGTCGGTGATCACGTGGCGCGGCCCGGCGGAGGACTGGGAGCAGGCCTTCGAGCACACCCACTCAGGCATCGGCGGCAAGGCCGTCCTGGATTGGAGCTGACCATGTACGGCGACGTCAAGCAGCAGCTGGCCGACACCCTCGCGGAGATCGAGGCCGCCGGGCTCTACAAGCGCGAGCGCGAGATCACCACGCCGCAGGCCGCGCACATCTCCACGACCGCTGGTGAGGCGCTGAACTTCTGCGCCAACAACTACCTCGGGTTCTCCGACCATCCCGAGGTCATCGCGGCCAGCAAGGACGCGCTCGACACCTGGGGCTTCGGGATGAGCTCGGTGCGGTTCATCTGCGGCACCCAGACCCAGCACACCGAGCTGGAGCGACGCCTCTCGGAGTTCCTGCACACGGAGGCCTCGATCCTCTACAGCTCGTGCTTCGACGCCAACGGGGGGGTCTTCGAGGTGCTCTGCGGCGAGCAGGACGCCGTCGTCTCCGACGAGCTCAACCACGCCTCGATCATCGACGGCATCCGGCTGAGCAAGGCCGCCCGCTACCGCTACCGGAACGCCGACATGGCAGACCTGCGCACCCAGCTCGTGGCCGCACGGGAGGGCGGCGCGCGCCGCGTGCTGATCGCGACCGACGGCGTCTTCTCGATGGACGGCAGCTTCGCCCCGCTCCCCGAGATCTGCGACCTGGCCGAGGAGTTCGACGCGCTCGTGCTGGTCGACGACTCCCACGCCGTGGGGTTCGTCGGCGCCGGTGGACGTGGCACGCCGGAGCTCTTCGGGGTGATGGACCGGGTCGACGTGATCACCGGGACGCTGGGCAAGGCGCTCGGCGGCGCCTCCGGTGGCTATGTCGCCTCCCACCGGGAGGTCGTCGACCTGCTGCGGCAGCGGTCGCGTCCCTACCTGTTCTCCAACTCGGTCGCCCCCGGCGTCGTGGCGGGCTCGCTCAAGGCCCTGGACCTGGTGACCTCCTCCAGCGAGGCCCGCGAGGTCCTGGCCACCAACAGCGCGCTGTTCCGCTCGCTCATGACCGACGCGGGGTTCTCGTTGCTGCCCGGCACGCACCCGATCATCCCGGTGATGTTCCCCGGCGAGGACGGCGCGCGGCTCGCCACCGCGATCGCGGACCACATGCTCGGGCAGGGGGTCTACGTCATCGCGTTCTCGTTCCCGGTGGTGCCACGGGGGGCGGCGCGCATCCGGGTGCAGCTGTCGGCGGCGCACTCCGAAGCCGACGTACGCCGCTGCGTGGAGGCGTTCGTGACCGCCAGGGACGCCCTTGCCTGAGCGGCGCCCCCGAAGCGGTGGCGTTCAGGTGCTCACGGCACCGTCGCTGAGAGGGTGCGGCTGCCGCCGACCACGAGGGTGACGCGCACCTCGACGTCAGCGAGCCCGCCGTCGTCCAGCGCCGTGCGCAGGGGCTCGACCTGGATGCTCGGCGGAGGGCCGAGGGCGGCGATCTGGAGCTGCCCCTGCTGGTAGGTGACGCTGTGGATCTGCCACCCCTGGCCCTTCGCCCAGCTCTTGGCGATCGGCGTCGCGTCGGTGACGATCGTCTGCTGCTGGTAGACGTTGAGGCTGCCGATGGTGAGCGGGATCGCCACCAGCACCACCATGGCGGCCACGGCGACCAGCGTCCTGCCCCTCATGTGCCCGACCTCGAACCCGCCTTCCAGTGCGACCCCTCGCACGTCGAACAGCAGCAGCACCAAGGTGCCGGTGGCGATGATGGCGGCCACGTTGGTCCCGAACAGCAGCAGCGCACCCAGCGCCTCGGACGGCTGCCCCGACTCGAGCGTGATCCCCACGACCGCCAACGGCGGAACCAGCGAGATCGCGATCGCCACGCCCGGGAGCGTGTCGGAGACGTCGGAGCGGATCAGCGCGAACGCGCCCACGGCGCCGGTGGCCAGGGCGGCGAGCAGGTCGATCAGGCGCGGACTGACCCGGCCAGCCACCTGGCTGTTGTTGTCGGCATCGATCGGGAACACGTGGGCCAGACCGAGGAGGTAGCCGACCACGATGACGACCAGCGCACCACCGAGCACGATGGCGACGTTGAGCAGCAGCTGCCGGCGCCGCGAGAGGACCAGAGCGACCGCGGAGCCGAGGATCGGCGTCATCAACGGGGCCACGATCATGGCGCCGATGACGGTGGCCGTCGAGTCCGAGACGACGCCTGCACTGGCGATGACCGCGGCCAGGACCAGGAGCACCCAGAAGGCCGACGACTTCGCGGCCCGGTCGGCGCCGTCCAGGATCCAGAAGCTTGCCGGTCATCCTCTCGATGTCGGTCGCCACCACCCTGGTCCCCGGAACGTTCACCACGGTCTCCTCACCACGTACCGTGCCGGGTCCAGGGCAGGGTGACGATCCTAGGCGCGGAAGGTGGAGCCGGCCTCGTCCGCAGAGGATGGGATGACGCGGACCAGACTGCTGCGCACCTCTCCTTCCGAGCCCGGTGTCCTCGTTAGGGTCGGTCCGACGGGCATCGCCTGGCCCGTGTCGAGAGGCGAGGAGGTCCGATGGCCGACGGCGGGATGTCGTGGGACCACCTGGTCTCGTGGGCGTTGAGGGGTGGCCCCGCACCGGTCGAGCTGACCGACGACAAGGTCGCCCGCATCGCGATCGCCGAGGAGCAGCTGCGGCTCGCAGGTCGCTCTGGAGCGGTCTACGGCCTGACGACCGGTGTCGGCGCCCTGCGCCACGTCCCTCGCCCCGAGCCCGTCCCCGACGACGGCTCCTCCCCCGGCCTGCGGCTGTGGCGCAGCCACGCCACGGGCGTCGGTGAGACCTACGACGACGCCACGGCCCGGGCGGGCATGGCGATCCGGCTGCACCAGGTCACCAGCGGCCGGTCGGGTGTCAGCGGCGGCCTCGCCTCGTCGCTCGGTGCCGCGATCGCCTCGGGCGCCGTACCCGACCTGCACCAGGCCGGCTCGATCGGCACCGGCGACCTGGTCCCCCTCGCCGAGCTCGCGCTGACCCTGGTCGGCGAGCGCCCCTGGCGGTCGGGCTCCGCGCCGGTCGCCGCGGTCGACGACGCGGATGCGCTGCCGTTCATGTCGAGCAACGCGATGACGCTCGCGCGCGCGGCCCTCGTGCACCACCGCATGGTGAACCTGTCCATCGCCGCCGAGAAGGTCGCCGCCCTGTCGATCGCAGCCCTGCAGGGATCGCTCGAGCCGTTCGACCCGCGCGTCCACGCCCGTCGGCCGGACGCCTCGCAGCAGCGGGTCGCCGCACGCGTCCATGCCCTCGTCGAGGGTGCCGGCTGGACGCCTGCCCGCATCCAGGACCCGCTCGCCCTGCGAACGGTCCCGCAGGTGCACGCCCCGTTCGTCGACGCTCTGTCCACGCTGGTGGAGTCCGTCCTGATCGAGGTCAACGACCCCACGGAGAACCCCCTCGTGACCGACGAGGGCAGACCCTTCCACCACGGCGGCTTCATGACGGCCCGGCTGTCGGCGACGCTCGACGCGCTGCGCCAGGCGAGCTATCCGGTCATGGCGCTCTCGGCGGCGCGACTGTCCCACCTGCTGAACCCGTCGCTGACAGGCCTCCCGGCCTTCCTCGCCAGCGGCCCCCCGGACAGCTCGGGCCTCATGGTCCTGGAGTACGTCGCCCAGGACGCGCTGGCGCGGTGCCGCCTGCTGACCTCACCGGTCTCGACCGGCAACCTCTCGATCTCGCTCGGACTCGAGGAGCACGCGAGCTTCGCCACCCAGGCGGCCTGGGCGTGCGAGCGGATGGTGGAGCAGGCTCCCGTGGTCCTCGCGTGCGAGCTGGTCACCGCCGTCCGCGCCCTGCACATGGGCCCCGACCGTCTCCCCAGCGGACCGCTGCAAGGGGTGTTCGACCTCGCGGCTGCCGAGCTCGGCGATGAGCGGGCGGACCGCCCACTCACCGACGACGTCACCGCTGCCGTCGCCCTGGTCGGGCGGGGACTCGACGAGCAAGCCGGCTGAAGCGGGGGCCAGCCCGCTGGGGCCAGGCGGAGGCGGATCCCGGACGCCAGGAGGCGCCCCGGGTGGTCAGGCGGTGCTCGTCTGCATGCGGGCCAGGGCATGACCGAGCCCGATGGCCACGAGCGGGCCGAGCAGGATGCCGGCGAAGCCCCCGCCGACCTGGAACAGCAGGTCCTGAGGCAGCGCGATGCCGAGGCCCAGCAGCACCAGCACCGCGGCCTCGATGCCCGCGGCGAGCCCGAGCCACCTGGGGACCCGGCCGTCGCGGAGCACCAGACGGGCCAGGCACCAGGTGCCTGCAGCGAGGACGACGTACGACGACGCCTCGAGATAGGTCGTGGAGAAGTCGATCGCGTCGACGGCCGCTCCGAAGGCGTTCATCGGGCCCGGCGGGTCCGCAGACCAGCCGTCGAAGCGCCAGAAGCGCTCGAGGCTGAGGAAGATCAGGTCGCTGACGACGTGCAGCACCGATCCGATCGCGACGAAGAAGACCGTCATCGGTCCGATCGGCCCGACGGGACGGAGTCTGGAGACCACGGCCAGCGCCCAGAGCGCCAGGGCGAGGAAGGCGACGGGGCCGACGGTGTCCCGCACCACGATGTCCCACAGGACCGTGTGCTGACGGTTGAAGAAGTCCGCGTAGTACTGAGCGCGGTCCGCCTCCGGCCCGGCGCTGGTCCGGCGGAAGGTGGCCGCGTCGGCCAGCACGTGCGCGGCGTCGAGGAGGAAGAGCACGGTCTGGGCGGCCAGACCGACGCCGGCGACCCACCCGGAGACCAGCGCCACGCGGCCCCAGGAGGCATCGGCGTCGGCCTCGGCACCACGGTCGCCGGGGGCCGGCATCCGCCGGCTGAGCATGGCTCAAGACTAAGACTCCTGGTCTCTGTCCGCAGCGCGCTCGCCTCGGTCGTGCGGGGGCTCGGAGGGTAGGCGCTGCTCGTCGGCAGCGCTGCTCGATCGGCGAGGAACCGAAGGTCGGACTAGGCCGTCGGCCGCCCGAGGGTTCGCGTTCTCTGAATCGGGCAAATGTGACTCATCCGGCCTGCACCCTGTCCAGGGGGACGGCGTGACCATCTGCCCCTGTCGGGGCCCCGAGTGCTGAGGATCGCGGAGGACCGATGAGCGAAGTCGTCACTCCTGCGGGTTCCGTGCCCTCGGTCCAGGAGCGGACCCATCACGCCTCCGACCTCGCGCACGCCATCATCGACGAGGTCAAGCCGCGCCTGCGCGGCTGGCTGCACGCGGCGGTCGCACCGGTCACTCTCGCCGCCGGCATCGTGCTGGTGCTGACCGCGGCTCCAGGGGCCCCGCGCCTCGGCTCGGCGATCTTCGCCGTCTCGGCCCTCCTGCTCTTCTCGGTCTCGGCCGCCCTGCACCGGGGCCACTGGCCGCCGTTCACCAACGGCCTGCTGACCCGCCTGGACCACGCGTGCATCTTCCTGCTCATCGCCGGCACCTACACGCCGTACACGCTGCTGCTGCTGGAGGGCACCCAGCAGGTCCTCATGCTGAGCATCGCGTGGGGCGGAGCGCTCGCGGGCGCGACCTTCCGCCTCGTCTGGACCGGAGCGCCGCGCTGGCTCTATACCCCGGTCTACATCGCCCTCGGGTGGGCGGCGGTGTTCTTCCTCGGCGACTTCCTCAACCGTGGGGGCGTCGTCGTGGTGGCGCTCATCGCGGCGGGCGGGCTGCTCTACACGATCGGCGGCGTGGTCTACGGGCTGCGGCGCCCGAACCCGATCCCGTCCTGGTTCGGGTTCCACGAGGTCTTCCACGCCTTCACCGTCGTGGCGTTCGCCGCCCACTACGCGGGCGTCTCGGTCCTCACCCACACGCTCCGCTGAGTGGTGCGGTCCATGACCGTGGACTTGGTCCTCGGCCAGGTTCGAGTCGATCGGACCAGACTGACGTGATCGAGCCAGGCCGCCCCTTGAGCTGACCTGCCGGCCCGACGGTTGGTCGTGCCCTGAGCATCAGGTCGCTCCCTAGGATCCTTGCCATGAAACCTCCCGCTTGGCTCACGAGCGGCATCGCGGAACGCGTCTTCTTCGACGCCGTGTTGGTGGTCGCGGTATCGGCTGTAGCCCTCTTCATCCAGGAGATACGAGAGGACGCTCGCGTCGATGAGCAGGAGCGCGTCGCGATGCAAACCGCTCTGTCGCTCGAGGAGGATCTCACCGGACGTGTCTTGGCTGGTCTGGACCTCCATCGCGTGCGCCTTCCGCAGCGCGACATGCGCGGCGTCGACCTCACCGACACGATCCTGGACGGAGCTGATCTTCGCGGCGCGGATCTCTCGGGTTCCACGCTCGTGGGTGCCCAGCTCGAGCATGCCCGGCTGGGACCGGTGACCAGGCGGTCGAGCGGCACGGAGGTCGGCGACTCACGTTTCCGCACCAACCTGACCGATGCCGTCCTGGACCGCGCCGATCTGCGTGACGCTGACCTCGACGAGGCGCTGTTGTATGGCGCTTCGTTCCTGAAGGCGCATCTCGAGGGCGTCAGCCTGACCGGCGCGTGCTACGACGAGTCCACGGTCTGGCCCGACGGCTTCGAGCCACCGATCTCGGGCGTCGGCTGCTCCCCCCAGGGCCAAGACGTCGTCGTCGGCGATCGAGAAGAACTCACCCTCACGCCTGAGATGAGCCAGTCCGGTGACATCTACTACTCAACCGACAAGATGTCGACGTTCGTCTACGTCGCCGCAACCGGTGCCTCGGACGCATCCTGCAGCTGGTCTGCAGCCTTCGACGACTGGAAGATCCTCCCGCTCGACGGTTCGCACGTCCTGCTGGGAGTTTCGACCGACGGGACCGGCAAGCCGCACCGTCTGATCGTCTATCGATTGGGCGGTTGGGTCGACATGCCAACCGCAGACGAGAACGGCTGCCAGAACCTCGGGGTGCCGGGTGTCGACTGGGACCCCAGTGCATTCCCAGGCGTGAACGTCAGTTGAGGGCGGTGCCGACGGACCGGTCTCGGTCCTGCAGCCCAGGGGCCGGGGGCCTGGAACCCCTGATGAGGAGCCAGAGCGCGAGTCCGACCTCGGCGACGAACCCCACGACCCACGCCGGGTAGCTGATCGCATCGCGGTCGGGCGCGAGCAACGCCTGGAGGAACCACGCGAGGACTCCGACGCCGTCGACCAGGAGGAGCCAGCCGAGGAACCGCGGGAGGAACCCGGATCGCAGGACCAGCCAGCCGAGGGGGAAGAGCCATGCGGAGAAGAACAGCTGCGCGGTGACGAACCCGGTCTCGTACGTGGCGACTTCCAGGGCGGCGAGCCCGTCGAGCCCCGTGGCCGCCGTCGGGCTTCCTCGTGCCAGGAGGGTGAGGAGCGGCAGGTAGCTCGCGCACTGCACGGCTACTCCGACCGCGTTCAGGACGAGGAACAGCAGGGCCACTGTGTCGTCGACCGGGCGCAGGAGCACGTAGAGCGCCCACGCGGTGAGCGCAAAGAGCAGGGCGGATCCGAGGGCGGCGACGAGCCCGAACCGGAACATGGTCTCGTGGTTGGTGACCGTCGCCTCCAGGGTGCGCGCGTCGCTCAGACCGATGTGGCCGACCAGACTGGCGATGACGTTCAGGAGGATGTAGGTCAGGTAGAAGCCCCCCGCCCATCGGGCGATGTCGCGGCGTCTCGACCAGGGATCATCGCGTCGTTTCACTTCTCGACGCCCTTCCCTGCTCGTCCGGCGCGGCGGCCGCGACGGTTCCCGTGAGGTTCGGCGACCAGGCCGATGGTGACGGCGAGAGCGAGGAGCCGGACCAGGTTGAAGACGGTGGCGACCAACAGCCAGTGCGCCGGGTCGTCCAGCCGGGAAGCGAGCTTCGACGGCACCTCGATGCCGATCGTGAGGACCACCAGTGCTGTTGCGCCGAGCAGCAGGGACTTGCCCAGGAGGCTGGACCCGGGGACCTTCGACGGGTGGCGGACGAGCAGCAGGGCCAGGACACTGGCAAGCACCAGACCACCGACCGCCGCCTCCACGAGCATCGGCTCGTACCCAATCGACACGGCACGTCGATAGTCGGCCGCCACCGGCGTCACGGAGATGACGAGGTTCGCCAACCAGAACGCGGCTGCGCCCGCGACGGCAAGTGCAACCCAGCTGCCCCTCGTGCGTCTGACCAGCGGCGCGGTCGGTCGCCCTCGCGATGAGACGCCGGCGACGTTCACAGTGACCTGTCCCCTCGCCCTCGACGCGAAGTGCCCGCGATCTCGAGGCACGGGTTGATCGGGTACGCCCCGTAGCGGTTGATGGTGGAGGACATGAAGGCCTCCTCGAGGCTCGAAGGTCGCGGAACCCATGCCCGGGACACGTGAGATCCCGCCTCATCACCAGCCTGCTCGGGTGCTCGGACCGTGCGCCAGAGGAAGATGGCCGGAGGTGCCGAGACGCCGCTCACACTTTCGCGCGACGAGCTGGTCACGCATCGGAAGATCGAGTGGCCGGAATCCGTCGGCAAGGCGGACGCGTCCGTCCGAGGCGTCATCGACTCCGGGCGGGCCGGTCGACGTCGGTGCCCGGCGCTCAGGTGAGCCCGTGGTCGAAGGCGTACGCCGCCGCGGCGGTGCGGGACGAGACGTCCAGCTTGGCGAAGATGTTGCTCAGGTGTCGCGCGACCGTCTTCTCGCTCAGGACCAGGGCGGCCGCGATCTCCGGGTTCGACCTGCCGGTGGCGACCATCCGGAGGACCTCGACCTCACGGGCGGTGAGGCCGCCCGGCAACGGAGCGGGCGCCACCAGCCCGCTGGCCTCGCGCGCGGCGGGCACCGCGCCGAGCGCGTCGAGGTCACCGGTTGCGGCTCGGAGCTCGGCGACCGCCGACTCCTCGTCGCCGAGTCCACGCATGGCCCGGCCCACGAGGATCCGTGTCCGCGCAGCCTCGTAGGGCCAGCCGAGCTCTCGCCAGCACCGCAACGCTGCCCGTGACGCCTCCAGGGCGTCCTCCGGTCGGTCCTCGGCGAGGGCGAGCGCTGCGACGGCGTCACCGCTCATCGCCGTGAGGGGACTCGACTCGAAGGACCGAGCGACTGCCTCCAGCTCGGAGACGAGCGGGCGCACCGCAGCGAGGTCGCCCGCGGCGATCAGCACTTCGATGGCGCCGGGCAGCAGCTGCGAGCGGTGGACGGGATCACGCGGCTCGCGGAGCACCCGCCGTACGGCCGCGCACGCCGCGTCGAGGTGCCCGCGAGCCAGCGAGAGCAGGGCGTGTGCGGGCTGCGGGTCGTGCCCGAGGGCGACGGCCTGCTGGAACGCCGCCTCCGCTGCGTCGTACCTCCCCTGGATGCGCAGCACGCTGCCCTTCTCCGCGAAGGCGAGTCCTGCGGCGGACGGGGTCCTCGCCGCGACGTAGCGCTCGGCGGCGGCATCGAGCTCCACGGCGGCCGCCTCGTAGGCCCCGCGGACCCGCATCACCTGGCCGCGGTGGACGGCGCACTGCCCGGTGAACGGCACCAGCCCCACCTGCGCGTCGCACCACGTGGTCAGCGCCGTGGTCCACTGCGCGACCCGGCCGAAGTCCGAGATCTCCTGGCAGGCCTCGATCAGCGAGCAGTAGGTGTGCCCGGCGAAGATCGGCGACACCTCGCCGGTGGTGACGCCGACCATCGCCTCGTCGAGCAGCCGCACCCCATCGGGGACCCGGCCCAGGTAGAGCAGGCAGCGGCCCTGCGCCATCAGACCGGCGGCGAGGAGGTCCCCGTCCCCGAAGCGTCTGCCGTACGACGTGAGGGCCGCGGCCTCCTCGAGGCCGGTGACCGGGTCGCCGCTGAGGACGTGGCCGAGCATCCGGAAGAACAGGACGTAGCCGTGCTCGACGGTGTCCTCCTCGAAGCCGTCCAGCAGGCGCTGGGCCCGCGAGATCCAGCCGTTGGCGACCGCGAGCTCCCCGCCGTCCATCAGGGTCATCGCCAGCCAGAACGCCGAGCGGACCGCGGCTCGCTGGTCGCCCGCGGCGACGTGAGCCTGGTGCGCCCGCTGGAGCGCCTGGATGCAGTCGTTGTGGCGTCCGACCAGGTAGGCGGCCGTGGCGAGGTCGGCGAAGTCCGCGGCCGGGGAGGGCCCGGCACCGGCCGCCGAGAGGCCTTCGTACGCGGCGACCCAGTCGCGGCGGTCGAAGGCCTCACGCGCCCGCTGCAGCTCTTCGACGACGTCCACGAAGCATCACCTGTCCCGAGCATAGGCCGGTCACGCCGGCACGCGCTGCCTCCCGGCAGCCCGCATCCGGTCGCTGATGCGGCGGGCCAGGAAGTCCGCGTCCCGGCCGATCCCCGGGAAGACCATCGAGCTGAACGCGTACTGGAACGCGAGCCCGCAGAAGAAGAGCCCGGGGACCTCCTCGACCACCCCGCGCATCTCCCGTGGCCAGCCGTCGTCGCCGAGCACAGGGAGCCGGATCCAGTCGAAGACCTGGCGGAAGCCGGTCGCCCAGACGACGTTCGCGACCGGCACGACCGTGCCATCCTCGAGCAGGGGCAGGCCGTCCTGGGTCCCGACCATGCGTGCGGTGTGCCGCTCGACGCCGCGAGCGGCCAGGTCCTCGCGGTGGACCCGGATCATCGGGCCTCCGTGCGCCCGCACCTGGTGGAGCTCCTTGCGCCCGATCGGTGTGCGTCGGGTGAGGACGTGCCGCCAGGCAAAGACGACCAGGGGGAAGAGGACCTTGGCGCGGCGCTGCTCGGGCCGGAACGGCAGCTGGCCGGAATCCCGCCCGCACAGGGTGACCGGGTGGGTCCGGGCCGCCTCGTAGGCGATGTCCGTGCCCGAGTGCGAGGCGCCCACCACGAGTACCGTCCCGGGCTGGAGGTCGTCGGGAGCGTGGTACTCGCTGGAGTGGAGCTGGCGGATCGACGGGTCGAGCTCGCCGGCGAAGTCCGGGATGCACGGGGCCTGCCCGAAGGTGCCGGTCGCCACGACCACGTTGTCGCAGGTGATCGTGTCCGCTCCGACGTGGACCTCGAAGGTGCCGTCGGCCCTGCGGTCCAGGGCGTCGACCCTGGTGCTCATGCGCACGGGCAGCTCGAACGTGAGCGCGTAGCTCTCCAGGAACGCCGCGACCTCGTCCTTCTGCGGGAACGACCACGGGTCGGCGGGGAAGGGCATGCCAGGGAGCCCGTCGTACTTCGCCGGGCTGTAGAGCCGCAGGGTCTCCCAGTGCCGGCGCCAGTTGTCGCCGATCCGGGCGTTGCTGTCGAGCACCACGCAGGCGCGGCCCCGCTTCGACAGGTGGTACGCCGTGGACAGGCCGGCCTGGCCGGCTCCGATGATGACGGTCTCGATGTGTTCGGTGGACATGGTCCCTCCTGACGCCGGGTGATGCTCCGACGCTAGGAAGCCCACGACGCTCTCCGCGTCGGGCGAGATGCCCAACCGGTTCCGAGGCGCATGGGTGGGTTGACCCATCCAGGGAGGCCCAGCCCGGTCACCGTTCGCGCGTCAGCGGTCCTCCGACGCGGAGAAACTCAGGAGAGAACTGTCGCCGATCCGCATAGCGTGGTCACATCATGACCGCACTCACGACCGCACCGGTCACACCGGACCAGCAGCGCCCGACGCCCGAGGGGACCGACCCCTCCCGCAGGATCGACGCGTCTCGGATGAAGAGCCCGGTGGCGCTGACCGCGCTGGCCGCATCCGCGGTGGGAGCAGTCGGGACGGCCCTCGGCACGGTCGTGGCCGGCAAGCTCGCCGAGGACCCGACCCGGAGCCTGGTCTGGCTGCTCGCGCTCTGCGTCGTCGGTGCGGCCGTGGTGGACACCGTCGGCAAGATCGCCTGGGTCGGCTGCTCGGACCGCGCGGAGGGGCAGCTGCGCAAGGACCTGCTCCGGGCGGCGCTCAACCAGCCGCTCTCCGCGCTGAGCGAGCAGGCCGTGGGCGAGATCCTCGACCGGGTCGACGACGACTCCCACGAGGTCGGCAACCTGATGCGCTGGCAGATCTGGATGCTGGCCCGCACCGTCTTCGCCACGCTGCCGATGTGGGTGGTCGCCGGGGTGACCTGGTGGCCGTCCTTCGTGCTCTTCCCGATGCTTGCGGGCGTCACGTGGTTCGCCATCCGGTCGCTGCTCGGCGAGATCGCGCGTCGCAAGGTCGTCGAGGAGATGGCGTGGACCGACCACGCCGCCGTGCTCGAGGAGGGGATCGCCGGCCGCGACGACCTGCGCACCAGTCTCGGCCAGCCCCACGTCGTACGACGCGTCGCGCGGCTCTCCGCCGACGTGCACGCCAAGTTCAAGTCCGTGGTCGACGTCGAGAGCCGCCTGGTGCGGCGCGCCGGCGTGCTGCTGCACGGCCTGCTGGCGGGCATCGCGGTCGCCGGGGTGGCACTCGCCGCCGGCGGCGGACTCTCGGTCGCCCAGCTGGTGACCCTCTTCCTGGTCACCTCGACGTTCGTCGGCCAGATCGCGATGGTGGCCAACCACCTCCCGGACCTGCAGGCCGGGCTCGGAGCGATCGTGCGGCTGCGGCAGATGCTCGCCGTCCCGCCCGAGCCCGAGGGCGGCCGCCCGCTGCCCGAAGGACCTCTCGACCTCGAGCTGCGCGGCCTGCAGTTCTCCTACGCCGAGGGCACGTTCGCGTTGCAAGGCATCGACCTGCACGTCCCTGCGGGCCAGACCGTCGCGCTCGTCGGCCGCACCGGCTCCGGGAAGTCGACGCTCGCCGCACTCGTCTCGCGCGCGATGGAGCCGCCACGCGGGACCGTCCTCCTCGGCGGGACCGACGTCCGGGACCTTGACCTCCAACGCCTCCGTCGTGCGGTCGGGGTGGTCACGCAGCGCACCGAGATCCTCGCCGGCACCCTGGCGGAGAACATCGCCCTCTTCGCCGAGGTCCCGCGCAGCGCCGTGGCGGCGGCGGTGGCGGAGCTGGGCCTGGACGGCTGGGTCGCCGGACTGCCCGACGGGCTGGACACCCTGCTCGGTCCCGGCGGCACCTCGCTCTCGGCCGGCGAGGAGCAGCTCGTCGCCTTCGCCCGGCTGCTGGTCCGTGACGTGCGCGTGGTCGTGCTCGACGAGGCCACCGCGCGGATGGACCCGCTCACGGAGCGCCGTGTGGTGGCAGCGGCCGACCGGCTGCTCGCGGCCCGGACGGGCATCCTCGTCGCCCACCGGCTGTCCACCATCGAGCGGGCGCCGCTGGTCGCGGTGCTCGAGCGCGGGCGCGTCGTCCAGCAGGGCGCCCGCACCGAGCTCGCCGTCGCGCCGGGGCCGTTCCAAGACCTGCTGGAGGCCAGCCGCACCGAGCACGGACACGCCCTGCCCGCGGGCGACGGTCTCGACGCCAAGGGCGCGGCTGCGGCCGAGCTCTCCGGGTCGGACCACACCACCGGGGTCGGTGGTCGCCGACGATCCGGCCCTCCCCCGGAGCTCGAGGACGTCGGCACCGGCCCCTCCCTGGCACGCGGCATCGCGCACGCGCTCGCCGTACGCCCGACGTGGGGTCTGCTGGGCGCCATCCTGTTCCTGGCGACCTCGCTCGTCGGTGCCCAAGGGGCCGTCACCGGGCTGCTCTGGGGTCGCGTCGTCGAGGACCTCCAGCGTGGCGGGAGCCCCACGTGGCTGACCGCCGCGGTCGTGGTGAGCCTGCTGGCCGCGCCCGTCCTGCTGGCCGACGCCTTCTGGCGCTATCCCCGCTGGTGGGTCGAGGTGATGCTCCGTGCCCGGATGGCGGTGCTCTACGGCCAGACGAGCCAGCGCCGCATGGCGCGGACCCCGCCGGGTGAGGTCGTCGCACGCTCGATGGACGCCGACCGCTACGCCCGGTACGCCGACCGCTGGGTCGACTTCGTCAACGGCCTGATCATCGCCGGCGTCACCGCGCTGCTCGCCGGCACGTGGGTGGCAGGCGCGGTGCTGCTCGCCGTCATGGTCACCTCGGCCCTGGCCTCGACCGTGGGCAGGCCCATCGCCGGCCGCTCGGCCGCCGCGTCGTCGACGGCGCGGGCGGGGTTCGGCCGTGCCCTCGTCTCGGCCTTGGACTCCGCGCGCACGATCAAGCTGGCGGCCGCCGTCCCCGACGTCCACGCCCACCTGCACCGCGTGGACTCGGGCCGCGTCACGGCCGCGGTGAAGGAGCACCGGGTCCAGGCGTTCCTCGACGGCGTGCCCACGGTCATGGTGCAGGGCGGCGTCGTGGCCGCCTGGGCGATCTACTTCTCGGGCGGCTGGAGCCTCGCGGTGGCCCTGCTCGTGGCCAACGCGGTCGGTGGCTTCGACTGGTTCGGCCGGGTCGCCGGGATGGTCGTGACCGAGGCGCCCGGGACCCGGGCCTGGCAGCGGGAGACGAGCCGCTTCGCGAGCGGCGCCGACCTGATGGACCTCCCGCCGCAGGTCGACCTCGTCAGCGGTGATGCCCCCTCGCCTGCTCCGGTTCGGCGCGTGGCGCTGGAGCGCCTGGAGCTCCACGGCTTCTCGGCGGTCCACGACGACGGCACGATCGGCGTCAGCGGCGTCGACCTCACCGTGGGGGCCGGCGAGCTGGTGCTGCTGGTCGGACAGGTCGGGTCCGGCAAGTCGAGCCTGCTCTCGGCCCTCGCCGGCCTGATCGAGCACTCCGGCTCGCTGCTCTGGAACGGCCAGGAGATCCACGACCCGCAGGCGTTCCTCCGCCCGGCCCAGGTCGCCCACGTCGCCCAGATGCCGCGGGTGCTGTCCGGCAGCTTCTCCGACAACGTCCTGCTGGGTCACCGGCGCGACTTCGACGGCCCGGTCTCCGCTGCACGCCTGTCACGCGACATCGACGAAGCCGGCGGCAAGGACGCCCTCGTGGGGCACCGTGGCGTCCGGCTCTCCGGTGGACAGGTCCAGCGGCTCGCGCTCGCACGAGCGCTGGCTGCCGACGCCGAGCTGCTCCTGGCCGACGACGTGTCCAGCGCCCTCGACGCCGCCACCGAGATCGAGCTGTGGGCGGCACTCCGCGAGCGCCGGGCAACCGTGATCGGCGCCACCGCGAAGGCGGCGGCCCTGGCCCAGGCCGACCGGGTCGTCGTACTCGTCAACGGCGAGGTCGCGGCCATCGGCCCCTGGGACCGCCTCGCGCACGAGTGGGGCCATCTCGCGGGTTAGTGCTTGCCCGTCGGTGAAGCCTAGGCTTACGTCGGCGGGGGCCAGGAAAGCCCCTACGACCGGGAGAGAGCCGTACAGCCATGAACACCAAGGTCGTCGCCATCGTCCTCATCGTGGCCCTCGGGGTCGCAGGTGTCAGCACTGGCGCAGTCGTCCTGCTCAGCCGATGAGGGGCGGCCGGACGCAGGGCTAGCCTCACGACATGGATGCCTTCGCTGTCGCCGCGGGTCTGCTCGCGGGCGTAGGCATCGGGTGGGTGCTCCAGCGCGGGCAGCTCTGCTTCCACGCCACGATCTCCACCGCCGTGCACGGCCGGTTCCTGCTGGCACGCGGGTGGGCCCTGGGCGTCTCGGTGGCCGCGGTGGGGCTGTCCCTGCTGTACCTGCTCCCGGGCACCGAGGTCCTCAACGAGGGGCTCGTCTTTCGGCCGGTGCGCAACATCGTGGGCGGCCTGGTCTTCGGCGCCGGCATGGTGGTCGCCTCCTCCTGCGTCTCCGGGCTCTTCTACAAGCTCGGTGCAGGGATGCTCGGCGCTCTCGTCGGGCTGACCGGGTGGGCCGCCGGCGAGCTGATGGCGCGGGAGCTCGAGCTCCCCGGGCCGACCGTCCTGTCCGGTGGCGCCGGCGCCACAGTTCCCGGCCTGCTGGGACTACCCCGATTGCCGGTGGCGCTGGTGGTCCTGGCCGTGGTCGTCGGAGTGCTGCTCCGCCGACCAGGAGCCGAGCGTCCGGAGCACGAGTGGCAATGGGGGTGGTGGCCGATCGGCATCGGGCTGGGGCTGGCCACGGTGACGGCCTGGGCTCTCGCCGCGGTCTCCGACACCTCCTTCGGCCCCAGCACGGTGGGTGCGGTGTCGAGCCTGGCCGATGGGAGACCGCGTTGGTGGCTGGTGGCCTTCCTTCCGGGCATCGTGCTGGGCGGTTACCTCGCTGCCCGGGGCCACGGCGGCCTGTGGCTACGCGGCGAGGAGCAGCCGGTGCGCTACGTCGAGCTCGCGCTGGGCGGTGTGCTTCTCGGCGGCGGCGCCTGGATCGCCGGAGGCTGCAACCTCGGCCACGGGGTCTCCGGCATGGCCCAGCTCAACGTGTCCTCGATCGTCGCCGTCGCCTCGATGGTCGCTGGGGTCGCGATCTCGCAGCGCTTGCGCGACGGCTTCCGGTCTCGTCGCCCTGCCAACCCGTCAGTGAGGCCTGGTTGAGCTCTGCGTTTGAGCGGCGGTAGGACGCGACCTCAGCAGGGAGGCCCAGCGACGGCGAGCATCTCCCGCACGGCTGAGGTCCGCCTCGAGAATGTGGAGCGGACGCGAGGATTTGAACCTCGACCATTTCCCTGGAAGGGAAGTGTGCTGCAACTACACCACGTCCGCGAGGTCGGCCACTGACGCGGCCGACGCTTCCCGAAGTATGAACCCCCTCCGATCCCGTCCGCGCACCGGGGGCCCGGCAAGGACGCCGATCGTGGCCAAGAGCACTGCTCCTGCACCGAGTCGTGCACCGAGTCGTGCACCTCAGCCGGTGAGCAGGTCGGAGACCGTGGTCGGGGTGAGGCCGGCCTGCCGCAGCCGGAGCACCATGCCTGGCAGCGCGTCATAGGTGTGGTAGCCCCCGAGGTGCATGAGCACGATCGAGCCCCGGGTGGTGTTGGCCAGCACCTTGTCCTGCATCGAGGCTGCGGTGGGGCCGCCGTCGACCGTGCGCTTCCAGTCGATCGTGTCGACGTCCCACATGAGGGTCTTGGTGTAGCGGACCGCAGCGGCCGCCGTCCGCGCGTGCGTGTCGTAGGCGCCGTACGGCGGGCGCCAGTACGGCGCGGACCCCCACCCGGTCAGGTCGCGGACCACTGTCGCTGCCCTGGTCAGCTCGGACTGGATTCGGGCGGTGGTGGGCGGGTCCGCCGGGCAGTTCACGCCCTCACCTCCGTCGACGAGGTTGCAGTGGTACATCGTGTGGTTGCCGACCTCGAAGAGCTCCGGGTGCGCAGCGATCCGCTTCATGACCGCGGTCCCCTCGGGGGTCAGCGCCGTCGCGCCGGTGGGGTGCGCGGTGACGCACACCCGGTCGATGACCAGGCGGTCGACGATCTTCAGGGCGGGGTCGAGCCGACCGCCCATGTCCAGGGTCAGCGCGAGCTTCGGCTCGCCGGTGGGCACGCGGGTGAGGACCTGGCTGGAACCCGCGGCGGGCTTGGCCGGCACCGCGCAGGTGATCGGCTGCGCACGTGTGCCGAGGGGACGCGTGATCGGCATCCACCAGTCCGACCACTGACCGGAGCTCATCAACAGGTAGGCCCGGCCGTTGATGACGGCGCGCCGGTCGGCGCTCGCCGTCCTGTCCGTGCTGACCAGGCCGGTGTGCGTCGAGGCGAGCTGCCAGGACCCGTCGAACCGATAGGTCAGGTAGTGCCCGGCCGGCAGGGTGACGCCCAAAGGGGTGGCATAGCTGGTGCTGCCGGCGATGCCGGTGAGGTACGCGACGGGAGACTCCAGCACCTCGTAGCCCGTCAGGTCGCCGGTCGTGACGCGCAGGTAGAGACCGGCGCGGGTCGGCACGGCGCGACGGCGGTCCACGGTCACCGACAGCGGGGCGTTGACCACTCGCAGCGTCCGCCTGGCCACGATCACGCCCGCGGTCGAGAACCGGTAGCCGGTGTGGGGGCCGGCCTCGAGCCTGGCGGTGCGCGGCACTGCGAACACCTTCTCGACCGTGACCTGGGACCTCGCCTCGGTGTCGGCGGCCGGGCTCGAGCCGGGAGTCGGGACGACGGACCTGCTGGACCTGGTCGTCGGGACGGGGTCGCTGGCGGGGTCAGAGGCAGAGGTGCGGCCGTCACAGGCCGCCAACCCTGTTGCCAGGAGGGTGACCATCACGATCCGGGCGAAGCGCCCCCTCATACCTCCATCGTCGCTCGGCGCCGCCGCGTCCTCAACGTGGGCTTGGCGACTCCCCGCCCCCGGCACGAGCTCACGCCCTCGTGACGTCACCTCGCTGGTGCGGTTCTGCGGGGGGCGGCCTTGAGCCTCCCCCAGCCTGTGGATGCTTTCCGGCTCGAAAAACCGCAGGTCAGAGGGCATTTTCTCCGCCCAGGAATGTCGGCGGCCGGTGATCTGATCGACCCATGAGCAGCCCGAGCGACCCGACCCCGACCGGGGAGCGCACCCAGCGTGTGCACTGGTTCGCGGGTCGCCTCGGTGAGGTGCTGGACGACCTGACCGGGGCCGAGGGAGACGCTCCGTTGGCACTGAGCGTCCTCTCGGCCGAGGACACGATCGAGACGGTGGCCGAGCTCGACCGCGGCATCGCTCGGCTGGTCGGCCTGCGGGCCAGCGTGCTGGCCCACGCCGAAGCCGTCGGCGTGGCCTCGTCCGCGACACCGATCGCGGTCTCGACCAGCGGGTGGTTCCGCACCGCAACCGTCGCCCCGGGACCGGTCGCCACCCGGACCGTGAAGGACGCCGTCGCCATGGAGGAGCGCCACCGTGCGACCGGTGCCGCGCTGCGGGCCGGGCGGATCGATGCGGACCAGGCCCACGAGATCGTCCGCGCGGTCGACCAGCTGCCCCAGGACATCGACCCCGAGCTGCGGGTCGAGGCAGAGGCCCACCTGCTTCACCTGGCTGCCACGCACCCGTCGGACGAGCTGCGCCGGCTCGGCAAGCACCTGCACGAGGTCGTCGACCCAGATGCTGCAGAAGCACGGCTCGGCGAGCAGCTGTCCAAGGAAGAGGCCGAGGCCGAGAAGGCCGCCAGCGTGTGGATGCGATCCGATGGTGAGGGCAAGGTCCGCGGCGGGTTCGTCCTGTCCCAGCTCCACGCCGACGTGTTCGCCGCCATGCTCGACCGCTACGCCAACCCGACCCGCCACAGCTCCGGCGGCTCCGATGACCCAGGGCCTGGTGTCCCGCGCGTCATCGAGTCCCGCGACCAGGCCTGGGGTCGCGCGTTCGGAGAGCTGCTCGAGTCGATCCCCGCCGACCTCCTGCCCTCACAGGGCGGCACCACGATCGCGACCGTGGTCACCATGACCCTCGACCAGCTGCTCGGCGGCCTCGGGCCCGCACTGCTCGACACCGGTCACCAGATCAGCGCCGGCGAGGCCCGCCGCCTCGCCGCCCGCCACGGTGTCATCCCCGCGGTCCTCGGCAAGGGCTCCACGGTTCTGGACCTCGGCAGACGATCACGGCTCTTCTCCCCCGCCCAGCGCCTCGCCCTCCGCGTGCAGCACCCCACCTGCACCGCCGAGGGCTGCCACATCCCCGCCGCCTGGTGCCAGGCCCACCACAAGGATGGATGGCACCCGAAGAACACAGGACGAAGACCCGGCCGCACCGACCTGAGGAACGGCACACTTCTTTGTGGACGACACCACCGCCTGGTCGACAAGCCCGGCTACGACACCACGTACAGACCCGACGGCACCACCGTCATCACCCGCATCCGCAGATAGGCAGATGCGGGGACCGGGACGCTCCATGTCCTTTCGCCACGAAGATCGGCCGTGTCCCATGCGCGACTCGGGCGCCCGCTCATAACCGATGAGCGGTCGGGTCACTGCGGTGGCTTTGTGCTCCGCGCCGATGAGGTCCCCACCCCAAGGAAATGTTCGGACGGGTCCTGCGGGACACGGGTCAAGGCTGGCAGTCGGTCCCCACGCGGAATGCGTCAGCGGGGAGGAGCCGCTCTCCTCGTCAGGCCTGTGCGGAGAACGATGCGGCGAGCGCCCCCAGCACGCGCTCCCGTTCCACGGCGATGTCCCGGGCCAGGCGACGCCTGAACAGCCGGAGCGGACCGAACAACCGGGACACGTGCAGGCTGTGGCGGAGCAGCGTGCCACCCTCGACCTGCCGGAGCTCGTTCGTCTGAACCGCCTCGAACACGGGACGGCCGGACTTCAGGAGCTTCTGGTGGAACTGCAGCGAGAACGGGGGATCGTGTCGGGTCACCTCCCCCACCATCTCGCCTGCGCGCATGTGGTCGACATAGGTCGAGCCGAGCCCGATCGGGCCGGTCGACGTGACCTGGCATCCGGTCCACCCTGCCTCGGCGGGAAGCCAGGACTGGTACGCGCCAAGGTCCGCGAGGCGCGCGAACACGGCGTGGGGCGCGGCGTCGACCCGCTGCTCGAACTCGAGCTCAATCACGCCGACAACCGTAGCCAACCGCCAGGGACCGCGCCAGAGGTACGGATCGACCTCCGGACGCCTTGGCTCATCTGTCGCGACGAGGTGAATTGAGGGTGGCCAAGAATGCACGTCACTTCGCCGCCTGCAGGCGCAGTCGCATACCGATGAACGCGTACGGCCCAGCCTGACCGGTGCTGCTGGGTACGGCCGGGCGCATCACCGGCTCACGAAGGCATTGGCGACCCGCAAGGACCCGCAGCTACCCCCTGACTTCGGGCTTGCCACTGGCGAACGGCGCATCCATCAAGTGGTTGAGCTCACTTGTGCCGCGAGCGCAGCACGGGAGGAGACTCCGACCTTGTCGAAGGCCTTCGAGAGGTGGGACTCGATCGTCTTCTCGCTCAGGAACAGGCGACTGGCGATCTCTCTGTTCGTCATGCCTCTGGCCACGAGGTCGGCGATCTCGCGTTCGCGGGCGCTCAGGGCGTCGACTCCTGAGCGGGTGGAGGAACGAGCGCCGCCGGTGCCGACGCGGCGCCCCAGCCGTCGCAGCTCCCGGGTTGCGGCATCAGCCGTACGGCGTGCGCCCCGTGGATGGGCCAGCCGGTGGGCCTGTCTGAGGTGCGTGACTGCCGCCTCAGGGTCGATGGTGGCCAACGCTCGACCGGCAAGGAGGTGGGCGGTCGCAGCGTCGAGGTCGGCACCGACTGCTTCGGCCAACGCCGCCGAGGAGAGGGCCAGTTCGGCAGAGCCGGCGAGGTCCCCGGCGGCGTGCAGCACCATCGCGCGTGCCTGCTGAGCGATGACGGTCGCACCGGTCAAGCCCAGCTCGGCGGCCAGCGCGGCTGCCCGCTCGGCCGCGAGGGCGGCACCTTCGGCGTCGTCGAGCGCGAGTCGTGCCTCGATGAGACGAGGCGCCCAGCGGCAGATCCATCCGGGGTCGACGTCGTAGGCGGCCAGCAGCGGCTCGGCTCGGGTGGGTTCGCCGGCGGCGAGCAGCACCGAGCCGAGCACGGCGTTGGCGACGGCCACCAGCGCGGAGCGGTCGAGGCGTTCGGCCATGGCCGCGCTCTCCTGGGCGGCGTGCAGCGCCGCGTCGAGCTCTCCGCTCTCGAGGAGCACCCATCCCCGCATCCACAGCGCCCATTGCAGCGACTGTTCGCTCCGGGTGAGGCGAGCCTCGGCCTCCGCGCGATCTGAGACTGCGGTCGCCTCTGTGGTGCGCCCGAGGAGGCCGAGCGTGAGCACCTCGGCGAGCAGCAGTGGCACGGCCGCCACTCCGTTGCCCACCCGGAGAGCGGCAGCGGAGGCCCGCCTGCTCACGAGCAGCGCATCGTCCAGCCGCTCGAGGGCAACCAGGGACCAGGCGGTGGCGATCATCAGCTCCGCGTGGATCGCCAGCTCGTCGTCGGTCGCGTCCCGCACCTCTCGAACGGCGGTGGCCGCCGCGGACACTGCCTCGTCGGCACGTCCGGCCCCACGGAGCACCAGTGCCGCCATCGACTTGGCCGCCGCCCCGACGAGTCCGTCGCCGTGCCATGCAGCCTCGGCCCAGCTCGCGATCTCTTCGTACCGCCCGCCTTCGTAGGCCGAGAGGGCCAGGTCGGCGGCGAGCGCTGCGACCTGTGCTTCGGTGACCGCCGGCTCCTCCACGGCACGGACGAGCCGGCGTCGGGCAGCGTCGTGGCGTCCGAGCAGCCGCTCGACCGACGCTGCGGCCAGGACCAACCGGACGCGGTCATCAACCGAACCTCTGCCGAAGATCAGCCCCTCCTCGGCGGTGGACAAGGCCTCGTCAAGGCGACCCGACTGCACCAGCACCTCGGCAAGGTCGGAGAACGACGACATGCCGTCGGGCGGAGCCGCGCCCTTCGCGGCGAGCATCCAGTCCGCGGCGAGGGAAGGGGCGTGCCCGCGCACCAGCGCCGCAGCGTGACGCAGCGCCGTCGCGCTCTCCAGATCGCCCGGTGCAGCGACGTGCGCGAGGTGGCGGGCCCGATTCGGCAACGATGCACCCAAGGAATCCAGGACCGCGGCCGCCCGGGCATGGTTCCGCAGCCGTACGGCGACCGGCTGGCTCTCGTAGACCGCTGTCCGGATCACGGGATGCCGGAAGGTGAGCTGCTTCTCGCTCGACGCGTGCACCAGCCCGCCGGCAAGGAGCTCATCGACAGCATCGTGGCCGGCGGCCGGGTGCAGCTCGGCCATCGCTGAGGCGAGGTCGTGGTCGAAGGGGTCGCCGAGCACGGATCCGGCCCGCACCAGAGCCACTGCGTTCACGCTCAGGGCACCGAGGTCACGAGACACCGCGTCGACGATGCTGCTGGGCACGTCCGTCGTCGCCGCGCGCGCGAGCTCGACGAGCAGGAGCGGATTTCCTCCCGAGGCATGGAAGATCCGGGAACGTTCCTCGACCGACCGGTCAGCTCCGAGAAGGAGCTCAGCGGCAGACCGGTCCAGCGCCACGACATCGACCACGTCCGCCGGGCGCCCCGCGGAGCGGGCCGCCGCAAGGACAGCATCGGCTACCGCCCCCGGGCGGACAGCCACGGCCAGCAGCCAAGGACCCTCCGGCGGTCTGCGCACGAGCGACTCCAACAAGTCCCTGGACGGCCGGTCGGCCCAGTGGACGTCGTCCAGCACGAGCACGTGGGGTCGAGCACCGGACAAGGACTCGGCCACGCCACGGAACAGCTGCCAACGGGCCTCCGGGTCCTCGGCGCTGACGAGTTCGAGATCCGGTATGGCCTCGCGGAACATGGCGAGCGGAATGTCGCCCTCGAGCTCGGTGGCGCGGCCAGTGCGCACCTGCAGACGGCGTGACCGGGCGTGCTCCACCAAGACCTGGAGGAGCCTCGTCTTGCCGATGCCGGCCTCACCTCGTAGCACCAGCAGGCGCCCTTCGCCCGCGGCCACGGCGTCGAGAACCGCCACCAGCTGCGACGTCTCCCGCTCCCGACCCACCAGGTCCACCCGGCGAGCATCGCATCCTGGGCGCCGGCAGGGACAGGGGCAGGGAAATCCCCGATGTCCACGGCTCCGTTCTCCGGCAACGTCGTCACCGACACCGCACCGCACACGACCCAAGGAGGACGACATGACCACCACCCCGACCACCACCCCGGCCACCATCGACCTGGCGACAGCCCGGGCCCGCAACGAGGCGACGTGGCGAGCCGCGGCACTGGCGCTGTACGCCGGTGACGTCGAGGAGTTCCTCGCCCACTGGACCGCCGACCCGACGTACTCGGTTGCCTACCCGGTCCAGGGACTACCGCCTGTCGTCGCAGGCCGCGAGCAGTTCCGTGCACTGTTCGGTGGCTTCGGCTCGGCCACCACGCAGATCGAGGTTCACGACGTGCGCTTCCACCAGACCGACGACCCCGACGTGGTGTTCGTCGAGGAGCGCATGGTCGCCGACCTCGCCGACGGCGGAAGCTATGAGAACGTCATGGCCATCCGCGTGACCTTCCGCGACGGACTGATGGCCGACATGCACGAGTACTACGGCCAGATCGCCCACCAGGCGCTCGCGCACCGGCTCGGGGGCGGACAGTGAGCGCGCCAAGCACGGCCGGGGACGCAGGGACCCTGTTCGGGCCGGGGCTCACCGATGTGCGGATGATGGTCGTCGCGCACACCAACTTCCGCCGAGAGCTCAAGCTCGCCGCCCCCGCCGTGCTGCGGGCGCGGCCAGGTGACCACCGGCGGGCCGACGAGGTCGCCGATCACATCGACCTTTGGACCGGCCTGGTCGCGCACCACCACGCGATCGAGGACGAGCTGCTGTGGGACCGCCTCGTGACACGGCTCCCGGAGAGGACAGCGGCTCTCGTCCACCTGATGGAGTCGCAGCACGAGCGCGTCCACCAGCTCCTGGACGGTTGCCGTCCGCTCGTGAGCAGTTGGCGCGCCTCGGCCTCGCTCGCCGATGCAACCCGACTCTCGGACCACCTCATCCAGCTCGTCGCCGCACTGTGCGAGCACCTGGACGCCGAGGAGACGGACGTCCTCCCCCTGATGGCCCGCCACGTCACGGTCTCGGAGTGGGAGGAGTTCACCCAGCGGGGGATGGAGTCGATTCCCAAGGGCATGCTGCTCACGGGCTTCGGGATGATGCTCTACGAGGGAGACCCCGATGCCCTCGCACCGGAGATCGCGAAGCTCCCTGCGCCCCTGCGGCCCATCCTGCCCCCTCTCAGCCGCTGGGCCTTCCGCCGGTACGCACGCCGGCTGCACGGCACTCCAACGCCGCCACGAGGCGTCCAATGATGCGAGCTGAACATGAGCCGCCGCCATCGGGTTGCCCACATGAGCAGCCACACCTGCGTCACACCGCCGCCTCTCGGCGCCGACAAGGATCGCGACCAGGCGAATCAGCAGAGGGCTTCCAGCATGTGGTCGAGCTCCTCTATGGGGCGGCCGGGTGGAAGAACCACCATGGGCACCTGCGCGCCACCGGCGTACCAACGCCCAAGAGCCTCACGTGCCTGCTCCGCATCTCCCCACAGGGTCAGCTCGTCGAACAGCATCCTCGCTGACTCCGGCACTTCGAAGGTGCGTCCGGTCGGGTTGGCCGCGAGGATCTCCTGGACCGCGTGACCGTGACCGAGTCGGCGAAGGGTCTCGCGGTAGAGGGGGCCCATGCTCACGAGGTAGAACGACACCCACCACGAGGCCATCTCCAGGGCCCCGGCGGGGTTGGGCGAGACCGCTGCCGGCACACAGGGGGCGATGAGCGGAAGCCCCCGATGGGGCTCCGTCCGCGCCGCACCCTCGCGGAGCAGCTCGAGGCTGGCGTCGAGCCCGGACAGCGGCAGGAGGAATGGTGCCCAGCCGTCGGCGAGCTCACCCGCGAGACGAACCGACTGCGGCCCCAGCGCGGCGAGGTAGATGGGAATCTCTCGCTGCGGCGTGACGGCCAACTTCAGCGGCCGGGTCTCGCGGGCGACGCTCGGTTCGAGTCGCTGTCCATCAAGCAGCCGGCGCACTTGCCGAGTCACAGCGTCGAGACGCTGGACTGGCGTGGCGAACTCGACGTCGTGGAGCCCCTCGGCAAGGGGCGGGCTCCCTGCGCCGAGCCCCAGCACGAACCGGTCGGCCGAGACTTCCGCAAGGCTGGCGGCGAGCATGGCGATGGTGGCCGGCGTGCGCCCCCAGATGTTGAGGATGCCCGTACCGAGGGCGATCCGCCGTGTTCGCGTCGCAACCTCCGCCAGGAGCACGCCCGCGTCGTGCCCCCAGCCCTCGGCTACAAAGAACGTCTCGTACCCGAGGGCTTCCGCCCGATCAGCCAGGTGGAGCACGACCGGACGCCGTGTCTCCATGGGCGTCAGTCCAACTGCAAGTCGTCGAGTTGGCACCCCTCGATGATCCCTGCGTGTCAGCCTGAAGTACAGGAGCCGACCGCATGAGCAACGTGAGACCGAGCCAGCCAGCCGCGTCACACCGCCGCCTGACGGGCCTGCATCGGGTCTTGGTGCCGGTTAGCGCAGGTGCCGGGCGAAGAACCCGTCGGGTCCCTCTCCCGCGAACGGCGGGACTCCGGTGTGCCCACCCATGTTGGCGTGCAGCGACTTCTCCTCGGAACCGAAGGCGTCGAAGAGGTCCAGTGCCATCTGCCGGTCGTTTCCTGCGTCGTCCCACTGCAGCAGGACGTGCAGCGGAATCGTGACCTGGCGGGCCTCGTCGAACATGGCGCGGGGCACGAAGCTCCCGGCGAAGAGGCCGGCGGCCACGATGCGCGGTTCGACCAGCGCCAGCCGGATACCGATGGCGATCACCCCGCCCGAGTACCCGACCGGGCCGCGGATCTCCGGCAGAGACAGGAGTGCGTCCAGGGTGGCCTGCCATTCCGGGACTGCCTGTTCGACCAGCGGGAGGACCAGCCGGTCGACGATCCCGTCGACCGGCTCTCCGGCCGCCAGCGCCCGGTGCAGATCGGCGCGGGCCCGCTCGGCGTCGGCCGATCGGGGCCGGTCACCGCTCCCGGGGAGCTCGATGGTGGCCGCGGAGAAGCCGTTCGCTGCTGCGTGCCGGGCTCGCCCCACCAGCCGCGGGTACATCTTGCGCAGTCCCCCGGGATGGCCGAGCAGGATCAGCGGCGCCGGAGCGCAGATGGGCGTCCACAGGATGCCGGGGACCTCGCCGAGAACGAAGTCGCGTTCCAGGCTGCCGTCGTCGAGGCGCCGTTCGGAAGTGAAGTGCATGGTCGTGCCTTTCGGGAGTGCGCGTTGAACGGCGCTCCCGGACGACCTATCGCCCGACCGTGGCCCCGAGGAAGAGCACCCACGTCGATACGTTCACGGGTACCACCTCCTCGTTCTCCTGCACGGACTCCAGCAGACTAGCAATCGTCGCCGCGGCCCGGGCGCGTCTGATCGCCGCGCGTGACGTGGCCATCTGCGGCCGCCATCAGCGCGATCGGCGCCGTTGCTCGGACATCTGCATCCGAGCGCACGCCCCGCCAAGCGAGCTCAGCGGCGGGGGCCAGCAACGGCGAGGATCTCCGGCTGGGCGAACAGCTCCCGTGCCAGGGCGTGCACCTCGGCCGCGGTCACCCCGTCGATCCGCGCGAGCGTGTCGTCGATCCCCGGGAGGTCGCCGTAGAGCAGGTCCGCCTTAGCGATGCGCGACATGCGGGAGGCGGAGTCCTCGAGGCCGAGCACCAGTCCCCCACGCAGCTGCCCCTTGCCGCGGGCCAGCTCCTCCTCGGTCACCCCGTCAGCGCACAGCGACGTGAGCGAGTCGCGGACCACCGCGAGGACGTGGTCGAGCTTGCCGGGCAGGCAGGACAGCCCGACGCACAGGGCGCCTGAGTCGGCGGTGTGGACCGGGTAGGAGTAGACCGAGTACGCCAGGCCGCGCTCCTCGCGCACCTCCTGGAACAGGCGCGACGACGAGCCGCCGCCGAGGATCGTCGAGAGCACGCCCATGGCGTAGCGCCGCTCGTCCTCACGGCCGATCGCGTTGAAGCCGAGGATGACGTTGACCTGCTCCAGCGGGCGTACGACGGTCAGCGTGCGGCCGGTTGCCCGCTTGAACGGCGTGGCCGGACGGGGCTGCACCGGCGCGGCCGGCTCCGCGGACCACGGGAAGGCGCGCTTGACCCGGCGGACGACCGAGGCGTGGTCGACGTTGCCGGCCACGGCGATGACGGTGTTGGCCGGCGTGTAGTGCCGGCGGTAGAACCGGTGGATCTGGTCCCGGGTCAGCGCCGTCACCGACTCGGCCGTGCCGCCGACCGGGCGACCGAGCGGGCTCGAGCCCCACGCCGCCTCAGAGAACAGGTTGGCCACGACGTCCTCGGGGTCGTCGTCGTGCATGGCGATCTCGTCCAGGATCACCTCGCGCTCGGCCTCCACGTCGTGCGGCCGCAGCAGCGAGCTGCACAGCATGTCGCCGAGCACGTCGACCGCCAGTGGCAGGTCGTCGTCGAGGACGCGCGCATGGAAGCAGGTGTACTCCCGCGCGGTGAAGGCGTTGAACTCCCCGCCCACCGCGTCCATCGAAGCCGAGATCTCCAGGGCGGACCGGGTGGCCGTGCCCTTGAAGAGCAGGTGCTCGAGGAAGTGCGAGGCGCCGGACAGCCGGGGCGTCTCGTCACGCGACCCGGTGCCGACCCAGACGCCGATGCTGGCCGACCGGACACCGGGCATGGCCTCGGTGATGATCCGGAGGCCGTTGGGCAGGAGGCTCCGCCGGACCGTGGAGACCACGGTGCCGGCGGAGTCCTGCTCCTTGAGGACGGTGCGGGTGGTGCCCGGCGCCTGCTCGGCGAACCGTGCAGGCACGCGGGTCACTCGCTGTCGTCGGACGATGCGTCGCCCTCGGAGCCCTCGCCGGACTCCTCCACGACCGGGATCAGCGACAGCTTGCCGCGGTCGTCGATCTCGGCGATCTGCACCTGGATCTTCTGGCCGACGGACACGACGTCCTCGACCGCCTCGACCCGCTTGCCGCCGGCCAGCGAGCGCAGCTTGCTGATGTGCAGCAGGCCGTCCTTGCCGGGGAGCAGCGAGATGAAGGCGCCGAAGTTCGTCGTCTTCACCACGGTGCCGAGGTAGCGCTCGCCGACCTCGGGCATCGTCGGGTTGGCGATCGCGTTGACGGCCTGGCGGGCGGCCTCGGCGGCCTCGCCGTTGGTGGCGCCGATGTAGATCGTGCCGTCGTCCTCGATGGACAGCGACGCACCGGTGTCGTCCTGGATCTGGTTGATCACCTTGCCCTTGGGGCCGATGACCTCACCGATCTTGTCGACCGGGATCCGCACGGTGATGATCCGCGGCGCGAGCAGGCTCATCTCGGCCGGCTCGGCGATCGCCTCGGCCATCACGTCGAGGATCTCCATGCGGGCGTCGCGCGCCTGCTGCAGGGCTGCGGCCAGCACGTCGGCGGGGATCCCGTCGAGCTTGGTGTCGAGCTGCAGCGCGGTGACGAACTCGCGGGTGCCGGCGACCTTGAAGTCCATGTCGCCGAACGCGTCCTCGGCGCCCAGGATGTCGGTCAGCGCGACGTACTCGGTCTTGCCGTCGACCTCGTCGGAGATCAGGCCCATCGCGATGCCGGCGACGGAGGCACGCAGCGGGACACCGGCCTGCAGCAGCGACAGCGTCGAGGCGCAGACCGAGCCCATCGAGGTGGAGCCGTTGGAGCCCATCGCCTCGGAGAGCTGGCGGATCGCGTAGGGGAACTCCTCGCGCGTCGGCAGCACCGGCAGGATCGCGCGGCGGGCGAGCGCACCGTGGCCGACCTCGCGTCGCTTGGGCGAGCCCACACGACCGGTCTCACCGGTGGAGAACGGCGGGAAGACGTACTTGTGCATGTAGCGGCGCGTCTTCTCCGGCGACAGGGTGTCGAGCTTCTGCTCCAGCGTCAGCATGTTGAGGGTGGTGACGCCCAGGATCTGGGTCTCGCCACGCTCGAACAGCGCCGAGCCGTGCACGCGCGGGATGACGCCGGTCTCGGCGTGCAGGTCGCGGATGTCGGTCAGGCCGCGGCCGTCCATGCGGACCTTGTCGCGCAGCACGCGCTGGCGCACGAGCTTCTTGGTGACCGAGCGGAACGCTGCGCCGATCTCCTTCTCGCGACCCTCGAACTGCGGGCCGACCTGGTCCAGGACGGTGTCCTTGACCTCGTCGAGCTTGGACTCGCGCTCCTGCTTGCCGGCGATGGTCAGCGCGGAGGCGAGCTGCTCCGACGCGGCGGCCTCGACCGCGGCGTACACGTCGTCCTCGTAGTCGAGGAAGATCGGGAACTCCTGCACCGGCTTGGCCGCCTGCTTGGCCAGCTCGGACTGCGCGTCGCACAGCTGCTTGATGAACGGCTTGGCGGCGTCGAGGCCGGTGGCCACGACGGACTCGCTCGGCGCCTCGGTGCCGGCCTGGATCAGGTCCCAGGCGGTCTCGGTGGACTCGGCCTCGACCATCATGATCGCGACGTCGCCGGACTCGGTGACGCGACCCGCGACGACCATGTCGAACACGGCGTGCTCGAGCTGGCTGTGCGTCGGGAACGCCACCCACTGGCCCTCGATGAGCGCGACGCGGACGCCGCCGACCGGGCCGGAGAACGGCAGGCCGGAGAGCTGGGTCGACATGGACGCTGCGTTGATCGCCAGCACGTCGTAGGGCTGGTCGGGGTCGAGCGCCAGGACCGTGATGACGACCTGGACCTCGTTGCGCAGGCCCTTCTTGAAGGTCGGGCGCAGCGGGCGGTCGATCAGACGGCAGGTCAGGATCGCGTCCTCACCCGGACGACCCTCGGACCGGAAGAACGAGCCGGGGATCTGGCCCACGGCGTACATCCGCTCCTCGACGTCGATCGTCAGGGGGAAGAAGTCGAAGTGGTCCTTCGGGTGCTTGCCGGCGGTGGTGGCCGACAGCAGCATCGTCTCGTCGTCGAGGTAGGCCGTGACGGAGCCGGCGGCCTGGCGGGCCAGCAGCCCGGTCTCGAACTTGACGGTGCGGGTGCCGAACTTGCCGTTGTCCAGAACGGTCTCGACGGCGGAGATGACAGGTTCCTCCACGGGAACTCCTCTTCGTGCTGAGGAGCGAGCGCGAACGCTGGACGAGCGGTGTGCTCGTGGAGCCGGGTCCTGTCGGGACCTTGGCGGCCGGTCTTCGATCGAGGCCTGCGGGGCGGTCGCCGTGCGACGACCCGAGGGCCACTACCGAGGACCGGGCCGACGATTCGCGTCTCGCTCCAGGGTGGATGGATGTTCAGTTGTGGGGCGTCCCGGGTGCGGGACGGTGCCGAACGTAGTCGGAGCGGCCACCCATGGCGGGTAGCCGCTCCGGCAAGTTCAGCGACGCAGTCCGAGTCGCTCGACGATCGAGCGGTAGCGCTCGATGTCCTGCTTCTGCATGTAGTTGAGCAGGCGGCGACGACGGCCGACCAGCAGCAGGAGGCCACGACGCGTGTGGTGGTCGTGCTTGTGCTGCTTGAGGTGCTCGGTGAGGTGGGCGATCCGGTGGCTGAGCAGCGCGACCTGGACCTCGGGCGAACCGGTGTCGCCCTCGCTCAGGCCGTACTCGGCGACGATGCGCTTCTTGGTCTCAGCGTCGGTACCTTGCGACAAGGGGTTCTCCTCGGGGTGGGTCTCGTTGCGCGGCGCGCCGGGGCCTGTTCACCCGGGCACTCTCGATCCGCGGCCGTTCAGACGGCAACTGGACGAGACTATCAACGGCCCCCGCGAGACCCAAATCGTCCGAGGTCAGCACACCTGCGGCGCCGACGAGGTACCGGCTGGCGGCCCGGCGCTGCAGGATGCCTCCATGGGCTCCCCCGTCGACGCCGAGCTGGTGGACGCGGTGCGCCGGGGCCTGGTCGCTGGGGCGGAGCCGTCCCGCGCCGAGGCGCAGCAGGCCTACATGAAGTCCGACCTGCCGTTCCGCGGCGTCGGGCTGCCGCAGGCCCGCCTGGTGGTGCGGTCGCTCCTGCGCGACCGTCCGCTGCGCGACCGCGGCGTCTGGGAGGCGACGGTGCGCGCGCTGTGGGACGAGGCGGCCTTCCGCGAGGAGCGGTACGCCGCCCTGGCCGTCGCCCGCTCCGGTCGCGGCTGGCTCGACGCCACCTGCCTGGACCTGAGCCGCCACCTGGTCGAGACCGGTGCGTGGTGGGACGTGGTGGACGAGACCGCCCAGCACATCGTCGGCCGAGCGCTCGTCGCCGAGCCCGAGGCGGTGGCGCCCGTGCTGCGGGACTGGGCGGTCGCGCCGGACGTGTGGCTGCGCCGTACGGCCGTGATCTGCCAGCTGCGCCGCAAGGCCGGCACCGACCTCGACCTGCTGCGCTTCGCGATCGAGGCCAACGTCGACGACCCGTCGTTCTGGCTGCGCAAGGCGATCGGGTGGGCGCTGCGGCAGCACGCCCGCACCGACCCCGACTGGGTCCTCGCCGAGGTCGAGCGACTGGGTGACCGGCTCTCGCCGCTGTCCAGGCGCGAGGCGCTCCGGCGACTCCCCTAGCGATGTTGGTGCTTCCCGAGCGTTGCATCGCTCGGGAAGTGCCAAATTCACTAGGGCCCTAGTGAAACCGAACCGTGTGAGGATGCGGGTATGGCAGCGACGAGCACGGAGACGGTCCCAGGAGTCTGCAACCTCTGCGAGGCGATCTGCGGGGTGCTGCTGACCATCGAGCGGGATCCCGACGGGGACCGGGTCACCGGCATCCGCGGCAACCCCGACGACCCGCTGTCTCGCGGCCACATCTGCCCCAAGGGCACCGCGCTGGCCGACATCCACGCCGACCCCGACCGGCTGCGGAGGCCGATCCGCCGGGTCGGGCGCGGCTCTGAGGCCCGCTGGGAGGAGATCGGCTGGGACGAGGCGATCGAGCTCGCCGTCACCGGGCTGGCCGACGTCCAGGCCCGGCACGGTGACGACGCCGCCGCGGTCTACCTCGGCAACCCCAACATCCACTCCCTCGGCTCGATGACCCACGCCAGCCAGGTGACCAAGGCACTGCGCTCGCGCAACACCTACTCCGCCACCTCGGTCGACCAGCTGCCGCAGCAGCTGATGGCCTACCTGCTCTACGGGCACCAGCTGCTCCTCCCGGTCCCCGACATCGACCGCTCCGAGCTGGTGCTCGTCTTCGGCGGCAACCCGATGGCCTCCAACGGCTCGCTGTGGACCGTGCCCGACTTCCCCCAGCGCCTGCGCGACCTGCAGAAGCGCGGCGGCCGCCTCGTCGTCGTCGACCCGCGCCGCACCGAGACCGCCCGCGCGGCCGACGAGCACCACTTCATCCGTCCCGGGACCGACGCGGCCGTCCTGCTCGCGATGGTGCACACGCTCTTCGCCGAGGACCTCACCCGCCCCGCGTCGTACGTCGACGGGGTCGACCGCGTCCGCGAGGCGGTCGACCCGTTCACCCCCGAGTGGGCGGCCTCGGTCTCCGGCGTCGACGCCGAGGTGATCGTCAAGCTGGCAAGGGACCTGGCGTCCGCGAAGGCCGGTGCGGCCTACGGCCGGATGGGCGTCTCGACCCAGCCCTTCGGCACCGTCTGCGCCTGGGCGGTCAACGCGCTGAACATCCTCACCGGCCACCTCGACGCCCCGGGCGGCGCGATGTTCACCTCCCCCGCGCTCGACATCATCGGCCAGGGGCTGGTCGGACGCGGCCACCACGGCAAGTGGCGGTCCCGCGTGCGCGACCTGCCCGAGACCAGCAGCGAGCTCCCGGTCGCCACGCTGGCCGACGAGATCCTCACCCCCGGCGACGACCAGGTGCGCGCCCTGCTCACGATGTCGGGCAACCCGGTGCTCTCGACCCCGGACGGCAAGCGGCTCGGCGAGGCGCTGGCCGGGCTGGACTTCATGGTCGCGGTGGACATCTACCTCAACGAGACCACCCGGCACGCCGACGTGATCCTGCCGCCGACCTCGGCACTCGAGCGCGACCACTACGACCTGGTCTTCCACGCGCTCGCGGTCCGCAACACCGCCAGGTTCACCCCCGCCGTGATCGAGCCGGCCAAGGGCTCACGCCACGACTGGCAGATCATGCGCGACCTCGCCCTCGGGCTCGTCGCCCGGCGCGAGGCCCGCACCGGCAAGAAGGCGTCCCTGCAAGCACGCGCCAAGCGCGAGCTGCGCCTGCGCGTCTCCCCCACCGTCATGGTCGACCTGCTGCTGCGACGCGGCCCCGCCAAGCTCTCGGTCCGCGCGCTGAAGAAGTCGCCGAACGGCGTCGACCTCGGCCCGCTCGAGCCGCGCCTGCCCTCCCGCTTGCGCACGAAGGACAAGCGGATCGACCTCGCCCAGCCGCTGGTGCTCGACGACCTCGCGCGGGTGCGCGAGTCGTTGTCGGCACCGGAGGGCGACGAGCTGCTGCTGATCGGCCGCCGCCACCAGCGCGACTGCAACTCCTGGATGCACAACACCGAGCGGCTGACCAAGGGCAAGCCCCGCCACCAGCTGCTGATGCACCCCACCGACCTGACCTCGCGGGGCCTCGAGGACGGTGTCGTCGTCCAGGTCTCCTCCCGGGTCGGCAAGGTCCACGTCGAGGTCAAGGCCACCGAGGACGTGATGCCGGGGGTGGTGTCGCTTCCCCACGGCTACGGCCACGGCGCCCCCGGCACGCGGCTCGCGAACTCCAACGGCGTCCCCGGCGTCAGCATCAACGACCTCACCGACCCCGAGGCCCTCGACGTCAGCGGCAACTCCGCGCTCAACGGCGTGCCGGTGACCGTCACCGCCACGTGATCGAGCTCCTCGCGGAGCCGGACGAGTTCCTCGCCGCCGCGGGGCACCACCTCCGGGCCGACCCGGTCGTCTCGACGGTCGTCTCCACCGCGACCCTGCAGGACCGCCGCGACCGGGCCGCCGGGGTGCCCCTCCCCGAGGGCCGGCCCCGCTGGTGGGCGGTCGCCCGCTCCGCGGACGGGTCGGTCGCCGGCTGCGCCTTCCGCTCCCCGACCCCCTTCCCGCCGTACCTCCTGCCGATGCCGGAGGCCGACGCCGCCGAGCTCGCCCGGCTGCTCCACGAGCGTGGCGAGGACGTCCGCGGGGCGTCTGGCACGACCGAGGCGTGCGAGGCCTTCGCGGCGGGCTGGACCGCGGTCGCCGGCGCGGAGGCGCGCGTGCTGGTGCGGTCCCGCCTGTGGGAGCTGACCGAGCTTGCGGCACCCAGGGGCGTCCCCGGCGAGCTGCGCCTCGCCACGGACGGCGACCTCGACGTGGTCGTGGACCACCTCGCGGGCTTCCAGCACGACGCGGAGGTGCAGGCCGGGCGCGACCCCGGCGACCGCGCGTACGACGACCTCGACCGCGACGCCGCCCTCCGCCGGATCCGCGCCGGGGAGTTCTGGCTGTGGGTGACCGACGGGCGCGCGGTCAGCTCGGTCGGCGGCCACGACGCGGCGTACGGCGCCTCGCGGGTCGGCCCGGTCTACACCGCGCCGGAGCACCGGGGCCACGGGTACGCCGCCGCCGCGACCGCCGCCCTCACCGCCCGGCTGCTCGCCGACGGGGTGCGCCCCTGCCTCTTCACCGACCTGGCGAACCCGACGTCCAACCGGGTCTACGCGCGCATCGGCTACCGCCCGGTCCGCGACACCGTCGAGCTGACCTTCACCGACCGCACCGACTGGGCGCACGGCCTCGCCTAGCACGGCCGCCCGGGCCTGCAAGGACCGTCCGCTCCGTGGCCCGCGCCGGTCCGGCCGGAAGGCGACTGGCACAGTCCGGACAGGAATACCGGACCCGAGTCCTGCCTTGGGACCGGGAGAGACTTTCGTGCACGCAACCCCAGAGAGGACAACGAGGTCACCATGAGCCTGCACCTGGGCGACACCGCCCCCGACTTCACCGCCGAGACCAGCGAGGGCCAGGTGTCCCTCCACGACTGGGCCGGCGACAGCTGGGTCGTGTTCTTCTCCCACCCCGCCGACTTCACCCCGGTGTGCACCACCGAGCTCGGCCGCGTGGGTCAGCTGAAGGACGAGTGGGCCGCGCGCAACGTCAAGGTCATCGCGCTGTCGGTGGACTCCGCCGAGGACCACGCCGGCTGGAAGCCCGACATCGAGAAGTTCTCCAGCACCACGGTGGACTACCCGATCATCGCCGATCAGGACAAGTTGGTCGCCGAGCTCTACGACATGATCCACGAGGGCGAGGGCGACACCTCCTCGGTGCGCTCGGTGTTCATCATCGACCCGGCCAAGAAGGTCCGCCTCACGCTGACCTACCCCAAGTCCGTGGGCCGCAACTTCGACGAGATCCTCCGGGCCGTCGACGCGCTGCAGACCACCGACTCGGCCGCCGTCTCGACCCCGGTCGACTGGCGCAAGGGCGACAAGCTCATCGTGCCGCCGACGGTGTCGACCGAGGACGCCAAGCAGAAGTACGAGGACGTGGAGGAGCACACCCCCTACCTCCGCACCACCACGGGCCCCAAGGCCTGACCCAGCACGACACCGACGGCCGCGGTCACCGAGAGGTGGTCGCGGCCCTCCGGACCGGCAGATCGGGTCGCAGAGCTGCAGGTCCCCGCCGGGGGCCGGAGTCCCGGAAGGCGTTGTGCCGGTCCGAGTGGCCGGGCTGCCTCACTCCAGCGGGAGCTGGCGGGTCGGCCGCGGCTCGTCGTGCCCGCCCTCGACGGCGTGGGGCGGCGGGTCGGCCAGCACGCGCCGGCGGTCCACCTCGGCGTCCACCTCGTCCTCGACCACGAGGCCGCGGTCACGGCACGCCGCGACGTACGCCGCCCGCACCGCGATCGCCCGCTCGAGCTCGTTGACGACGCCGGTGAAGAACTCGCGGCGGTAGGTGTCGTCGGTGACGGCGTAGACGGTGAAGTAGAGGCCCGAGAAGGCCGAGAGGAACGTCGAGACCTGCAACAGCTCCACCGACAGGTTGGGCAGCCAGTCGAGGTTGTGCACGCCGGCGTCGACCACCCACGCCTCGACGATCGGGGTGCGCATCGTGATGACCCCGAACACCAGGAAGAACGCGAACACCGACAGCGAGAGCAGCAGCACCTGCACCATCTGGGTGATGACCAGCACCAGCGTCAGGTTGGCCCGCTCGTAGCGGATCACGTGGGACTCCTGGGCGAGCAGGCCCTCGTGCCGGGCCAGCCGCGCCGCCTCGTCCTCGATCGGCGTCCCGCGGCAGACCAGCACCACGCGCTCGTCGTCGAGGTCGTCGTCGGCCTTCTCGATCTCCTCCGGCAGCCGGGTGACGAAGAACAGCACCCCCAGCAGCCCGAACAGCAGCACGGTCATCCACAGCGCCGCACCGTCGAGGTAGGCGCTCATCATCCACACCTCGGCGTTGATGAACAGGAAGACCATGAACACCATCAGCAGCGGCAGCGCTCGGGTCGCCATCGGCAGCAGGCGCCGCAGGCTGCCGCCGAGCTGCGAGAGGGTGTAGGTCAGGATCAGCCGCGCCCGAAGGGCCGTGAGGCCGTAGGCCAGGAGGCCCGCGAGCGCCAGCGTCAGGAAGGTCGCGGGGCCGGTCGCGACGCTGGTGGTCAGCAGCCCCAGGAGGACTCCGGCCGCCACCGCCAGGAGCACCACCGCGCCGACGACGACCAGCAGCCGCCGCGGGGCGAGGGCCTCACGGACGCGGGCGCGCTCGCTCGGCACGAAGTACGGCATGCCGTGGCGCAGGAACCACGCCTCGGTCTCGACGAGCGGGTCCGTGGAGGGGGTACGACGCAGGGGCACGTCAGGTCATACCCAGAGCAGCGCGCGAGTCACGCACGTCCTGCTCGATCGCCGCGCTCAGCTGCTCGGCGTCGTCGAAGCGACGCTGCTCCCGCAGGTGCACGACGAACTCGACCTCGACCTCCTGGTCGTAGAGGTCCAGTCCCTCGGGCCCGTCGATCACGTAGGACTCCACACGACGCTCGCGCTGCCCCGCGAAGGTCGGGTTCTTGCCCACGCTGATCGCGACCGGGTGCCGCTCGCCGCTGGGCAGGATGCGCAGCCAGCCGGCGTACACCCCGTCCTGCGGGACGGCGGTGAGGTCCGCGGCGGCGAGGTTGGCCGTCGGCCAGCCCATGCCGCGGCCGCGTCCGTCGCCGCGACCGACGACCCCGCTCACCGAGTAGGGCCGGCCGAGCGCCTCCGCGGCGCCCTCGACGTCGCCGGCGGACAGGCAGTTGCGGACGTAGGTCGAGGACCACACCTGCGGGCCGCCGCCGAGCGCGATCCCCTCGACCATGAACTCGTTGGCGATGCCCAGCTCGCGCAGCGTCGCGACGTCGCCGGCGGCGCGGTGCCCGAAGCGGAAGTTGGCGCCGACCACGACGGCCGAGGCGTGCAGCGTGTCGACCAGGATCTCCTCGACGAACCGCTCGGGCGACCAGTCGGAGATCTCCAGGGTGAACGGCACGACCAGCAGGTCGTCGACGCCGGCCTGCTCGAGCAGCTCGGCACGACGCTCGACCGTGCTGAGGGTCAGCGGCGCGTGCTCGGGTCGCAGGACCGCGATCGGGTGGGGGTCGAAGGTGACCGCGACGACGTGGCCGAGGTCGAGCCGGTCGGCGACCTGACGTGCTCGGGCCAGCACCTCCACGTGGCCCTGGTGGACCCCGTCGAAGTTGCCGATCGTCACCACCGTGTGGCCGAGGTCCGCAGGGACCTCGTCGAGACTGCGCCAGATCCGCACCCTCGCCTCCTCACCTCGTGTCGTCACGCAGGGCTCTCACCCTGCGCCCAGCCTCCCACAGCGTCAGAGGAACACCGCGACCGGTTTGCTGTCGCCGTCCTCGCGGGGAGGCGCCGGTTCGTAGAGCCCCAGCAGGTCGCCGTCCGGGCCCAGCACCGCGGTCGGCGAGGCCGTCGGGCCGAGCGTGAGGCGCTTGCCGTGCCCGACCCGCACGACCTCGTCGTGCCCCACCTCGACGACGGAGAAGAATCGGCGGCCCGACTCCCCCATCGTCAACAGGGGAAGGGATCCGGGCTCCAGATCGTCGAGCGACGCGGCGTCGGCCAGGGTGACCGCCCGCTCCCCCGAGCCGATGGCCGTACGCCGCAGCGCGGTCAGGTGCCCACCGACACCGAGCACCTCGCCGAGGTCACGGGCGATCGCGCGGACGTAGGTGCCGCTGCTGCACCGCACCGAGAGGTCCACGTCGACCCACTCACCGGCCGGCCGCACGTCGTGCACGGTGATCGCGTCGATGCGCACGTGGCGCGCGGGCAGCTCGACGGCCTCCCCCGCCCGGACCCGGGCGTAGGCGCGCCGGCCGTCGACCTTGACCGCCGACACCGCGGAGGGCACCTGGTCGATCTCGCCGACCATCGCCTGCAGCGCCGCGTCCAGCGCAGCCCGGTGCTCGAGCACCGAGCGAGCAGGGCGACCGGTCGCGTCCCTGTCGAGCCGCTCACCCTCCGCGTCGTCGGTGGTGGTGGCGAACCCGAGTCGCACCGTGGCGTCGTACGCCTTGTCGCTCAGCGCGAGGTGTCCGAGCAACCGCGTGGCACGGTTGATCCCGAGCAGCAGGACGCCGGTCGCCATCGGGTCGAGGGTGCCGGCGTGGCCGACCTTGCGGGTGCCGGCCAGTCGCCGGACGCGGCCGACGACGTCGTGGGAGGTCATCCCCGCCGGCTTGTCGACCACGAGCAGCCCCGAGGGGCCGACCGGCCGGCTCACTCGTCCTCGGGGGACTCGTCGAGCTCGCGCGGCTTCTTGTAGGGGTCGGCCTCGCCGGCGTAGGTCCTGCCGGCGGCGTCGGCCGCGACTGCCGCGTCGGACTCCCGCACCTGGGCGAGGAGCTCCTCGAGGTGACGGGCGTTCTCGGGCAGCGCGTCGTGGATGAACTCCAGGGTCGGCACGTGACGGGTGCCGAGCTGCTTGCCGACCTCCGAGCGGATCAGCCCCTTGGCCGACTCCAGCGCGGCGGCCGACGAGGCGAGGTCGCCCTCCTCACCGAAGACGGTGTAGAACACGCTCGCGTGCTGGGTGTCGCCGCTGACCCGGACGTCGGTCACGGTGACGAACCCGAGCCGCGGGTCCTTGATCCGCCGCTCGAGCATCTCGGCGACGACGACCTTGATCCGGTCCGCGATCCGGCGGACACGAGGACTGGCCATGGTGGATGCCTTTCACTGCGACAGGGTGGCCGCCGCCCGGTCGGACGACCGGGCGGCGGACCCATTTCCTGGGGTGGGCCTCAGCCCCGCGGGATCTCCCGCATCTCGAACGCCTCGACGACGTCGCCCAGCTTGATGTCCTGGAAGTTGCGGAGCACGAGACCGCACTCGAAGCCTTCCCGGACCTCGGTGACGTCGTCCTTGACCCGCCGCAGCGAGGCCAGGTCGAGGTTGTCCGCGACGACCGCGCCGTCACGCAGCAGCCGCACCTTGGCGTTGCGCCGGATGACACCACTGGTGACCATGCAGCCCGCGATGTTGCCGAGCTTGCTGGAGCGGAAGATGTCGCGGATCTCGGCCTGGCCGAGCGTCGACTCCTCGAACTCCGGCTTGAGCATGCCCTTGAGCGCCGCCTCGATCTCCTCGATGGCGTTGTAGATCACCGAGTAGTAGCGGATCTCCACGCCTTCGCGGTCGGCCAGCTCCGTCGCCTTGCCCTGCGGCCGGACGTTGAAGCCGATGATGATCGCGTTGGACGCCGCGGCCAGCATCACGTTGGTCTCGGTGATCGCACCGACACCGCGGTCGATGACGCGCAGCGACACCTCGTCGCCCACGTCGATCTTGGCCAGCGAGTCCTCGAGCGCCTCGACCGAGCCGGACACGTCGCCCTTGAGGATCAGGTTGAGCTCCTGGGCCTCGCCCTCCTCCATGGACTTCATGAAGTCCTCGAGGCTGCGGCGGACACGACGCTGCGCCTGGAGCGCGGCACGCTCGCGCGCCTCGCGCTTCTCGGCGATCTGCCGGGCCATCCGGTCGTCGTCGACGACCATGAAGTTCTGGCCGGCACCGGGCACCGCGGTCAGACCGAGCACCATCGCGGGACGCGAGGGGTCGGCTTCCTCGATGTTCTCGCCGTACTCGTCGAGCATCGCGCGGACACGGCCGTGGGCCGGCCCGGCGACGATCGAGTCGCCCACCCGCAGGGTGCCGCGCTGCACGAGCACGGTCGCCACGGGACCACGACCACGGTCGAGGTGCGCCTCCACCACGAGACCCTGGGCGTCCTGCTCGGGGTTGGCCCGCAGGTCCAGGGACGCGTCGGCGGTGAGCACGATCGCCTCGAGCAGCCCGTCGAGGTTGAGCTCGGACTTGGCCGAGACGTCGACGAACATGACGTCGCCGCCATACTCCTCGGGGACCAGGCCGTACTCGGTGAGCTGACCGCGCACCTTGGACGGGTCGGCCTCGGGCTTGTCGATCTTGTTGACCGCGACCACGATCGGGACCTCGGCGGCCCTGGCGTGGTTGAGCGCCTCCACCGTCTGCGGCATCACGCCGTCGTCGGCGGCGACCACGAGGACCGCGATGTCCGACGACCTCGACCCACGCGCACGCATGGCGGTGAACGCCTCGTGACCCGGGGTGTCGATGAAGGTGATGCGACGGTCGTTGCCGTCGACCTCGGTGTGGACCTGGTAGGCACCGATGTGCTGGGTGATGCCACCGGCCTCCTTGGCGACGACGTTGGCACTGCGCAGCGCGTCGAGGAGCTTGGTCTTTCCGTGGTCGACGTGACCCATGACGGTGACGACCGGCGGCCGGGCCTCCATGTCCTCCTCGGCGCCCTCGTCGGCACCGAACTCGAGGTCGAAGGACTCCAACAGCTCGCGGTCCTCGTCCTCGGGGGACACGACCTGCACGGTGTAGTTGAGCTCCTCACCGAGCAGCTCGAGCGTCGCGTCGTTGACCGACTCGGTCGCGGTGACCATCTCGCCGAGGTGGAAGAGCATCTGCACCAGCGACGCGGGGTCGACGCCGATCTTCTCGGCGAAGTCGGTCAGCGAGGACCCGCGGGCGAGACGGACGATCTCGCCGTTGCCCTTGCGGACGCGCATGCCGCCGATCGTCGGCGCCTCCATGTTGTCGAACTCCTGGCGGCGCTGCCGCTTGGACTTCCGACCGCGACGCGAGGGGCCGCCGGGGCGACCGAACGCACCACCGACACCACCGGGACGGCCACGACCGCCGCCACCGGGACGACCGCCGCCCGGACCGCCGCCGAAGCCACCGGGACCGCCGGGACGGCCACCGCCGCCACCGGGACCACCGGGACGACCACCGCCGCCACCGGGACCACCGGGGCGACCACCGGGACCGGGACGGCCCGGAGCACCGGGACGACCACCGGGACCACCCTGGCGGCCGCCGGGGCCACCGCCGAAGGCGGTCGGGGACTTCGGCATCATCGCCGGGTTGGGGCGAGGCATGCCGGGACGACCCGGCGCGCCGCCCTCACGACCGGCCGGCGGACGCGGCGGACGGTCGGCACCGCCACCCGGGGACGGGGGACGCGTGCCCATGCCCTGCGGGGCACCGAACGGGTTGTTGCCGGGACGCGGGGCGCCGCCACCGGGGCGCGGGGCACCCGGGCGCGGAGCGCCGCCACGCGGAGCGCCGCCGGGGGCACCACCCGGACGGGGGGCGCCGGGAGCACCGCCGGGACGCGGGGACGCGCCCTCCTGGCCGGCGCCGCCGCCGGGCTGACCCGGACGCGGAGCGCCCGGACGAGGGGTCTCCGCACGCGCGGCCGGGGCCTCGGGAGCGGGCGCCTCGGGGGCCGGGGCGGGCTGGCGCGGGCCCGGACGCGGGCCCGGACGTGCGCCGTCGCCGGCGGGCTCACCACCGGCGGGCTGGGCCGGCTCGGCCGGCTGGGCCGGCTGGGCCGGGGCGGCCGGCGCCGCGGGGGCGCTGGACGGGGCTGCCGGGGCAGCCGGAGCGCTCGCCGCGGGGGCGGGGCTCTCGGGAGCAGGCGTCGGGGCCGCGGCCTTCTTCGCCGGGGCCGGGGCGGCGCTCGCGCGCAGCTCCTCGCCGTACTTCTTCTTGAACTTCATCTCGACGGGCGGCTCGATCGTCGACGACGCCGACTTCACGAACTCACCCATCTCCTGGAGCTTGGCCAGGACGACCTTGCTCTCTACTCCGAGCTCCTTGGCGAGCTCGTGGACTCGGACCTTTGCCACGCTTCTCCTTCAGGTCCGAGTCGGGGTGACACGGACCGCTAGCTGTCGTGCATGCTCATCGGGAAGTACTCATCGAGTGCTCATGAGCTGCTGCTCCATCTCTGTCAGACACTGTCGGTCGTGCTGGTCTCGATCTGCTCCACGTGCGCCCGCAGCTCCGCCGGGTCGAGCGGAGCCGGGACACGCAGTGCCCGCGGGAACGCACGACGCCGCAGGGCGGTGTCGAGACACGCGGTGGAGCGGTGGAGGTAGGCACCCCGCCCCGGTGAGCGGCCGTCGGGATCGGGCACGAGACCCTCTCCCCGCGCGACCACACGCAGCAGATCCTGCTTGGCGGCCCGCTGCCGACAGCCCACGCAGGTGCGGACCGGCTGTGAAGGCACAGTGCATCCTGAATGGTCGGGCGGAGCGGACAACCGCCTGCCAGCATAGCCCGCCGGTCCTCGGAGACCGAATCGACGGGAGCCGGCCGGCTCACCGCGCCGGCGGCGCACCCCCTGCTGCGCCCCGGTCACGGCCGGGTCCTCGTCGGAGCGGATGTCGATGCGCCAGCCGGTCAGCCGCGCGGCCAGACGGGCGTTCTGCCCCTCCTTGCCGATCGCCAGTGACAGCTGGTAGTCGGGTACGACGACGCGCGCGGACTTGGCGTCGGCGTCGAGGACCTGCACCGAGGACACCCGGGCCGGCGAGAGGGCGTTGCCGACCAGCCGCGCCGGGTCGTCGGACCAGTCGATGATGTCGATCTTCTCGCCGTGCAGCTCGTGCATCACCTGCCGGACCCGCTGGCCCATCGGCCCGATGCAGGCGCCCTTGGCGTTGACCCCGGGCACCGTCGACTTGACCGCGATCTTGGTGCGGTGGCCGGCCTCCCGGGCGATCGCGCAGATCTCGACGGTGCCGTCGGCGATCTCGGGCACCTCGAGGGCGAACAGCTTCTTGACCAGGTTGGGGTGGGTGCGCGAGAGGTGGACCTGCGGGCCGCGCATGCCGCGACGGACGCTGACCACCAGCGCCTTGATCCGGATGCCGTGCTCGTAGCGCTCCCCCGGCACCCGCTCGGGAGCGGGCAGCATGGCCTCCAGGCGCCCCAGGTCCACCAGGACGTCCTGGGGGTCGCGGCCCTGCTGGATGGTCCCGGAGACCAGGTCGCCCTCGCGGCCGGAGAACTCGCCGAACTTGACGTCGTCCTCGGCGTCGCGCAGCCGCTGCAGGATCACCTGCTTGGCGGTCGTGGCGGCGATGCGGCCGAAGCCCTCCGGCGTGTCGTCGTACTCCCCGACCTTGTTGCCCTCGTCGTCGAGCTCGGCGGCCAGCACCTGGACGCGACCGCTCTTGCGGTCGATCTCGACCCGCGCCTCGGTCTTGGCCCCGGGCGTCTTGTGGTAGGCCGTGAGCAGTGCCTGCTGGAGGGCGTCGACGAGGATGTCGAAGCTGATCTCCTTGTCGCGCTCGAGCGCGTGGAGGATCGACATGTCGATGTCCATCTGCTCAGCCCTCCTTCCGGTTGAACTCGACCTGGATGCGTGCGGTGCCGACCTCGGCGTAGCCCAGCGTGCGCACGCCGCCGTCGCACTCCAGCCGCGCGCCGCCGTCCTCGCCGTCGTCGGCGTCGAGGATGCGGCCGGTGAGGCTGCCGCCGTCAGCGAGCGAGACCTTCACCAGGCGGCCGGCGTTGCGGCGCCAGTGGCGCGGCAGGGTGAGGGGGCGGTCGACGCCCGGCGAGGTGACCTCGAGGGTGTAGGGCTGCTCGCCCATCACGTCGGAGGAGTCCAGCAGCGCGGAGACCTGCTTGGTGGCCTCGGCGATCTCGTCCATCGTGACGCCGCCGTCCTTGTCGATCGCCACGCGCAGCAGCCGGCGGCGGCCGGCCGGGGTGACCTCGACGGCCTCGAGGTCGAAGCCGCTGGCGAGCAAGGGAGGAGTGAGCTCCTCGACGAGCCTCTCCCTGGTGCGATCGACCGCCACGACTCCTCCTCTGCTGTTGTCGGTGCGACGCGCACGCCGCCCTCGACGCGAACAGTACCGAAGGGGTGTGGCCTCTCGCGTCCCCGCCTGCACCGGCCTCCGGCCGTTGTAGCCTCGGCGCATGCGCCTCACGACGCCTCGCGCGTCCCACCGGTTGCCCGGTCTCGTGCTGGTGCCCGCGGTGGTCGCGGCGACCCTCACCGCGTGCAGCGACGACGCTGCGGCCCCGGCCGCGGAGGCGTCGCGCGCGCCGACCACCTCGGCCGCGCCGTCGGCGTCCACCTCGGCCTCGCCGACCGCCGCGCCGTCCCCCCGGAGGCCCGCCCGGCCGGGGTTCGCCCCCGGCGACAAGGGGCAGAAGGCGTTCGCGGCCTTCGTCGTCGACAGCTGGGGCTACGCCCTGTCGACCAACGACGCCACGGCGGTGACCCGCCTGTCGCCCTCCAAGAAGGAGAAGTGCCGCGGGTGCAAGGAGCTGGCTGCCGAGCTGAGGACCCGGGACAAGGAGGGCTGGCACGTCGAGTTCCCCGGCGCGACCGTGCGGCGCACGACCCTCGAGCGTGACGGCGAGCGGATCCTCGCCACCACGACCGCCGACATCCCGGCGTCGCGGTCGTTCTTCGACGACGGCACCTATCGCAACGACAACGAGGCCCACCGCGGGGCGAAGTTCCTCCTCGACCTGCGCATCGACGGCGAGGGCAAGAAGCGGCACTGGGTGCTGCTCGCCTTCAGCCTGCGGTGAGCGGCCCGCTCTCCCGGCGGACGCTGCTGGGGACCCTCGGCAGCACGGCCCTGCTCGCCTCGGGCCTGTCGGCCTGCGACGACGTCCCGGTCGACCAGACCCGACCGGGCGCCTTCCGCACCCCGGCCGCGCTGCCCTCGGCCGGGCCGGACCCCGACCGCGACCTGCTGCGCGCCGCGCTCGTGCTCGAGGCCACCCAGGTCGCCCGCCTCGACCGGGTCCTCCGGCTCGAGCTGCCCGGCCGCGTCGAGCGGAGGCTGACCGCCGCGCGGCAGGTGCACACCGTCCACGTCGACCTGCTCCGCGGCGACGACCCCGCCCCCACCCTGCAGCCGCCGACCTCCCTGCCCCGCCGCCTGCTCGGACGCCTCCCCGCCACCGAGCTCGCCATCGCCGAGCAGCACGCCTCGGCCGCCCTCGCCGCGCAGAGCGGGCCGTTCGCGCGCGTCCTCGCCTCGATGGCCGCCGCCGCCCGTCAGCAGGCGACCCTGCTGGCCGACCAGGGGGCAGGCGCATGACCCCGCTCGAGGCACTGCAGGAGACCCTGGCCGCGGAGCACGCCGCGGTCTTCGCCTACGCCGACCTCGGCGGCCGGGTCTCCAGCTCGGCGTCCCCGGAGGCGGCCTCGGCGCTCCGGGCGGCGTACGAGGTCCACCTCGCGCGGCGAGACCACCTGCGGACCCTGGTCACGCAGCTGGGCGGGCAGCCGACCCCTCCGGCGCCCGGCTACCGCGTGCCGGGAGCCAGCCGGCGCACCCCCCAGCTGCTCGCCGTCGCGCGGTCGCTCGAGGAGCGCAGCGCCGAGACCTACGCCCAGCTGGTCGCCTCGTCGGTCGGCGAGACCCGCCGCTGGGCGGTCGTCGCGCTCGAGGACGCCGCCGTGCGGGGCCTGGGGTTCGGGGCGGACGCCGAGGCGTTCCCCGGGGCGCCCGAGCTGGGCTAGACGGTCCAGCCGCGCACGATCCCCAGCACGTCGGCCAGCCGGTGGGCCACCGCGTCCGGGGACCCCTCGGAGTGGCCGAGCTGCTCGACCGGGATGTCGGAGTGCGGCACGTGGACCGCGCGCATGCCGACCTGGTGCGCGCCCCAGATGTCGTCGAAGAGGCGGTCCCCCACGAAGACGCAGCGCGACGGGTCGTCGACGCCGACCGCCCGCATCGCCGCGCGGAACGCCTCCCGGGAGGGCTTGGTCCACTCGATCTCGCTGGAGTAGACCGCACCGTCGATCAGGTGCAGCACCTCGTCTCGGCGGAAGATCTCCTCGTGCCACGACCTCGGCCACACGGTGTTGGACAGCACGCCGACCCTGAGCCCGTCCGCGCGCAGCGCCTCGAACAGCGGCGCGACGTCGGCGTCGGTGTAGGTGTGCGGCTCCCACCAGTCGCGGTAGGCGCGCAGCCGCTGCTCGTCGTGGCTCAGCCCCGCCTCGGCGAAGATGTCGGCCACGGTCGCGCTGACGTGGTGGTCGCGGGACCGGGTCCAGACCGCCTGGTTGGCGCGCAGGAGGTCGGCGTGGGCCTCGGGGTGGGCGTCCACCGCGGCCTGCGCCAGGACGCGGGCCTCCTCGTCGAAGTCGACGCTGTGCCAGGGCGTGAGCGTGCCGCCCCAGTCGAAGAGGACCGCCTCGACCGTCGCCCCGTTCGCCTCAGCCACGGACGGCCCGCACCACCTGTGCCACGACCTCGTCGCGCGGCACGTCGGCCCGCTCCCCCGTCGCCCGGTCCTTGACCTCGAAGACCCCGTCGGCGACCCCGCGGCCGGCGACCACGATCGTCGGCACCCCGATCAGCTCGGCGTCCTTGAACTTCACTCCGGGGCTCACCTTGGGACGGTCGTCGAACAGCACCGTGAGGCCCTGCTGCTCGAGCTCGGCCGCCAGCTGCTCGGCCGCCTCGAAGACGGCTGCGTCCTTGCCGGTGGCGACCAGGTGCACGTCGGCGGGCGAGACCTCGCGCGGCCACACCAGCCCCAGGTCGTCGTAGGTGTTCTCCGCGACGGCCGCGACCAGCCGCGACGGGCCGATGCCGTAGGAGCCCATCGTCACGGTGACCAGCTTGCCGTTCTCGTCGAGCACCTTGAGGTCGAGCGCCTCGGCGTACTTCTTGCCGAGCTGGAAGATGTGGCCCACCTCGATGCCGCGCGCCGCCTCCAGGGTGCCGTCCCGTCCGGCGTCGACGCAGGCGGGACAGGCGTCACCGGGGCGCACCTCGGCGGCCTCGATCGTCCCGTCGGCGGTGAAGTCGCGGCCGGCGACCAGGTCGAGGACGTGCTTGCCGGGCTCGTCCGCGCCGGTGACCCAGCGGGTGCCGTCGACGACGCGGGGGTCGACCAGGTAGCGGATGCCGGACTTGTTGTCCTCCCCCAGGACACCAGGGCCGATGTAGCCCCTCGCCAGCTCGGAGTGTGCCTCGAAGTCCTTGTCGGTGAACGGCTCGACCTCGGCGGGCTCGACCTGCGCGGCCAGCCGCTTCTCGTCGACCTCGCGGCCACCGGGCACGCCGATCGCCAGCGGCTCGCGCCGGCCGTCGGGGTGGACCAGCACCACGAGCACGTTCTTGAGGGTGTCGTCCGCGGTCCACGGCTCGTCCCGGGGGAACGCCTCGCGGAGGTGGTCGACCAGCGTCTGGATGGTCGGGGTGTCGGGGGTGTCCTCGACGTGGGCCGCAGGCAGGCCGTCGTACGCCGTCGGCGCGGGCGCGACGACCCGCACGGCCTCGACGTTGGCGGCGTAGTCGCAGGTGGTGCAACGGACGTAGGTGTCCTCGCCGACCTCGGCGTTGGCGAGGAACTCCTCGCTCGCCGAGCCGCCCATCGCGCCGGACATCGCCTGCACGATCACGTAGGACAGCCCGAGCCGGTCGAAGATGCGGATGTAGGCCTCGCGGTGGGCGTCGTAGGACCGCTGCAGCCCGGCCTGGTCGACGTCGAAGGAGTAGGAGTCCTTCATCACGAACTCGCGACCGCGGAGCAGGCCCGCGCGGGGCCGCGCCTCGTCGCGGTACTTCGTCTGGATCTGGTAGAGGCTGACCGGCAGGTCCTTGTAGGAGCTGTAGAGGTCCTTGACCAGAAGGGTGAACATCTCCTCGTGCGTGGGTCCGAGGAGGTAGTCGGTGCCGCGGCGGTCCTTGAGGCGGAACAGGTTGTCGCCGTACTCCGTCCAGCGGTTGGTCGCCTCGTAGGGCTCGCGCGGCAGCAGCGCCGGGAAGTGCACCTCCTGCGCGCCCATGGCGTCCATCTCCTCGCGCACCACCCGCTCGATGTTGCGCAGCACGCGCCATCCGAGCGGCAGGTAGGAGTAGATCCCCGGGGCCGCGCGGCGGACGTACCCGGCGCGCACGAGCAGCCTGTGGCTCGGCACCTCGGCGTCGGCGGGGTCCTCGCGGAGGGTGCGGAGGAACAGCGTGGAGAGGCGCAGGATCATGCGCGCAAGGCTACTTCTCGGGCTCGGCCGCGCTCGATCGGGTTTCCCGCCGTGGGCCCGTCAGCGGCCGGCGCGCAGGGCACCGCGGATCAGCGGGACCTGGAGCGGGAGGCGGGCGTAGGCCGCGGCACGGTACGGCGTGCTGGGGGTGCGGGAGGCGTCGACGGCCATCTTGAGGTTGCCCGGGAAGACACCGACGAGCACCGCGGCACCGGCCAGCCCCGCGGCACGGCGCGTGGCGGGCAGGAGCAGCCCCGCCGCGCAGAGCAGCTCGGCGACCCCGCTGGCGAGGATCAGCTCGCGGTGCGCGGGGAGCCGCCGGGGCATGAGCGGCTCGAAGGTCTGCGGGCGGACCAGGTGCACCAGCCCCGAGGCGAGGAAGGCGCCCACGACGACCTTGGCGTCGGTGCGCAGCGGCGCGACGGTGTCGGACATCGGGGCTCCTCGGGGTCGGCCGGTCGGGTCAGAACAGGATGGTGGTGAACGTCGCGGTCTGCCGGAAGCCGACACGTTCGTAGACCCGCAGCGCGGCGGTGTTGTAGGCGTTGGCGTAGAGCGAGACGACAGGGGCGACGTCGCGCAGCGCATGGGCCACGACCGCGGCCATCCCTGCGGTGCCGAGCCCGGTGCCGCGCAGCTCGGGGTCGACGTAGACCCCCTGGACCTGGCAGGCGTGGGGCGTCACCGCGGCGAGCTCGGCCTTGAAGACCACGCGCCCGTCCTCGATCCGGACGAAGGACCGCCCGGAGCCGACGAGCTGGGTGACGCCGGCGTGGAAGACCGGTCCCCCGCCGTGGCTCTCCGGGGAGACGCCGACCTCCTCGGTGTGCATCGCCACGCACGCCGGGTAGAGCACGTCGAGGTCCTGCAGGGTGCTGCGTCGCACCAGCGGGTCGGGCTCGACCAGCGGCGCGCTGGCGATCTCCAGGTGGGGCTGGTCGGCCCGCACCTCCCGCGGCGCGGGCCACTCGTGCTCGAGGCGCGACCACAGCACCGCGACGTCCTCGGCCCTGCCCACGATCGCCGCGCACGTCGGGCCTCGCCGCAGCGACCGGGCGGCGAACCGCTCGAGCGCCTCGGAGGTGGCCATCGCCGGGATCAGGTTGGCCGCGCTGTGGCACACCGAGACCAGCTCGTCGTCCTCGTAGTAGCCCCACATCTCACCGCCCAGCCACCGCGGCTCGAGCCGGGTCGTCCGCGCTCGGAAGTCGGCCACGACGTTGACCACCGGGTCGCGCGCGAGCAGCGCGGTGACCTCCGGGAGGTCACCGGGGCCGAGGGTGCGCAGGGCGCGCTGGGTGCGGAGCACGGCACGAGCCTAAGCGCAGCTACGGTGCAGGGATGAGGGGTTGGCGCATCGGGCTCGCCGGGGTGTCGCTCGCGGCTGCCGCCGGGGGCGTCCTGGCGGCGTGCGCGCAGGCCGAGCCGCTCAGCGCGGCGGACTGCCGACGCGTGTGGGACGGGCTGCGGCAGACCCAGGCCGAGGACGGCCCGATCGCCCCGCAGGGGTCGGCGACCGCCGCCCGGTGGCAGGAGGAGTACGACGTCGCCGAGCGCCGCGCGAAGCGGCCCGGCAACCTCGACACCTGCGCCCAGGACGTCGTCGACGCCGGCATCCGGTTCGCGGCGCTGGTCGACCTGGGGTCGAAGGTCCAGACCTACGACCTGGCAGCGCAGCTCGAGACGGCCGAGCGCGACCTGCGGCACGCCCGCGACCTCGGCGGCCTCGCGGTGGTCCCGCCGCGCCTGGAGCGCGCCTTCCGCGAGCTGCGGGCGGCGGCTCCGGAGGTCTCGGCGGCGGTGTCCGAGGTCGAGCAGGGTGCCGCGGAGCTCGACCTCGAGGACCGCGGTGCCGTCCGGGACCTCGCCGCCGAGATCGAGGACGCCGCGACCGGCGTCCCGGCGTACGACGGCGCGCGGCGCGCGCTCGAGGTGATCGGCGGCTACGAGCTCGGCGAGGAGTGATCAGCCGACGGTGACCTCGGCGCCGCCGTCGCCCGGCTGCACCTCCATCGACTCCGCGATCCGCATCGCCTCCTCGATCAGCGTCTCCACGATCTGGGCCTCGGGGACCGTCTTGATCACCTCGCCCTTGACGAAGATCTGGCCCTTGCCGTTGCCGGACGCGACGCCGAGGTCGGCCTCACGCGCCTCCCCGGGACCGTTGACGACGCAGCCCATGACCGCGACGCGCAGCGGGACCTCGAGCCCGTCGAGCCCGGCGGTGACCTCGTCGGCGAGCTTGTAGACGTCGACCTGGGCGCGGCCGCACGACGGGCACGAGACGATCTCGAGCTTGCGGGGGCGCAGGTTGAGCGACTGCAGGATCTGGATGCCGACCTTGACCTCCTCGACCGGCGGGGCCGAGAGGGAGACCCGGATGGTGTCGCCGATCCCCTTGGACAGCAGGGCCCCGAAGGCGGTCGCGGACTTGATCGTGCCCTGGAAGGCCGGGCCGGCCTCGGTGACGCCGAGGTGCAGCGGCCAGTCACCCTTCTCCGCGAGCAGCTCGTAGGCGCGCACCATGACGACCGGGTCGTTGTGCTTGACCGAGATCTTGAAGTCGCGGAAGCCGTGCTCCTCGAACAGCGAGGCCTCCCAGACCGCGGACTCGACGAGCGCCTCGGGCGTGGCCTTGCCGTGCTTCTCCAGCAGCCGCTTGTCGAGCGACCCGGCGTTGACGCCGATGCGGATGGAGGTGCCGTGGTCCTGCGCGGCGGCCGCGATCTCCTTGACCTGGTCGTCGAACTTCTTGATGTTGCCCGGGTTGACGCGCACGGCGGCGCAGCCGGCCTCGATCGCCGCGAAGACGTAGCGCGGCTGGAAGTGGATGTCGGCGATGACCGGGATCTGCGACTTGGTCGCGATGGCGGGCAGCGCGTCGGCGTCGTCCTGGCTCGGGCACGCCACACGCACGATGTCGCAGCCGGCGGCGGTCAGCTCGGCGATCTGCTGCAGCGTCGCGTTGACGTCGGCGGTCAGCGTCGTGGTCATCGACTGCACCGAGATCGGTGCGTCGCTGCCCACCTGCACCTTGCCGACCTGGATCTGGCGGGTCCTGCGCCGGGGCGCGAGGACGGGGGGCGGGGCGGACGGCATCCCGAGGGAGACCGAGGTCATGTGAGTCCTTCCGTACGGCGGCGGGGGCGCCGCGTGAGCGTCAGCTGATGGTGACCGGGGCGACCAGGTCACCGACGATGAGCACCATGCCCATCACCAGGAGGGCCGAGGCCACGACGTAGGCCACGGGCAGGAGCTTGGCCACGTCGACGTAGCCGGGGTCGGGCCGGCGACGCAGGCGGGCGAGGCCACGCCGGACCGCCTCGTAGAGCGCGCCGGCGATGTGGCCACCGTCGAGCGGCAGCAGCGGGATGAGGTTGAACATCCCGAGGAACAGGTTGAGACCGGCCAGCAGGCTCACCAGGAACCACGCCCGTTCGGCGACGGGGCTGGTCTGGTCGCTGCTCACCTCGCCGGCGATGCGGCCGGCGCCGACCACGCTCACCGGGCTGTCCAGGCTGCGCTCCTCGACGCCCGCGATCGCCTTGGCGACGCCCCACACCTTCACCGGGAACTGCGACAGGGCGACGACCGTCTGCTTGGTCATCGTCCCCATCTGCTCCACGGTGTAGAGCGGCCCGTGGTGCACGTTGACCTGCCTCGCGGCGAGGCCGAGGAAGCCCGCGTCGACGTACTTCTCGTTGTCCTCCAGGTCGACCAGCGGCTTGACCAGGGTGGTCGTGGTGGCGGTGCGCTGCTCGCCGTCGCGCTCGTAGCCGATGACCGCGCGGCCAGCCTCGTTGTCGCGGACCAGGTCGACCATCTGCCGCCAGGAGGTGATCGGGGTGCCGTTGAAGCTGACGATCCGGTCGCCGGGCCGCAGCCCCGCCTTCGCCGCCGGCGCCACCGGGTCGCTCGGGCGGCAGTCGCGGACGGGCTCCTTGGAGGAGATCGCGCAGGCCGAGACCTCCGCGACGGTCGTGGTCGGCCTGGGCACGCCGTGGAACCCGAACAGGCACGCGAACAGCACGAACGCGATGACCAGGTTCACCATCGGGCCGCCGGCCATGACGATGACCTTCTTCCACCACGGCAGGCGGTAGAACAGGCGCGGCTCGTCGCCCGGGCTGATGTGCTCCTGCTCGGCCGCGCGGGCGTCGGAGATCAGCTGGCCGAGGATCCCGGTGGTCATCTGCCGGGGCTGCCCGGTCGGGTCGTCCTTGGCCGGCGGGAGCATCCCGACGAGCTTGACGTAGCCGCCCAGCGGGAGGCGCTTGAGGCCGTACTCCGTCTCGCCGCGCCTGGTCGACCAGACCGTCTTGCCGAAGCCGACGAAGTACTGGGTGACCTTGACGCCGAACCGCTTGGCCGGCCACATGTGGCCGACCTCGTGCAGCGCGATCGAGGTGGCGATGCCCACGGTGAAGACGAGCACGCCGACGAGGAACAGCACCACGGTCATGCGCTCTCCTCGTCGGACAGGCCCAGCAGTCGGCGGGCCTCCCCTCGGGCCCAGGTGTCGGCGGCGAGGACGTCGTCGACGCCCAGCCGCTGCTTCGAGGGTACGTCGTGCGCGGTCAGCACGCGCTGCACCGTGGGCACGATCTCGGTGAACCGGATCCGGCCGGCGTGGAAGGCCCCGACCCCGACCTCGTTGGCCGCGTTGTAGACCGCCGGAGCGGTGCCCCCGCGCTCACCCGCCTCGCGCGCCAGCCGGACGGCCGGGAACGCCTCGTCGTCGAGCGGGAAGAACTCCCAGGTCTGGGCGGTCGTCCAGTCCACGGACGGGGCGGTGCCGGGCACCCGGTCCGGCCACGCCATCCCGAGCGCGATCGGGATGAGCATCGTCGGGGGCGAGGCCTGCGCCAGCGTGGAGCCGTCGGTGAACTCGACCATCGAGTGGACCACGGACGTGGGGTGCACGACGACGTCGATCCGGTCGAACGGGATGCCGAACAGCAGGTGCGCCTCGATCACCTCGAGGCCCTTGTTGACCAGCGTCGCGGAGTTGGTGGTCACCACCGGTCCCATGTCCCAGGTCGGGTGGGCCAGGGCCTCGGCCGGCGTGACGTCGACCAGGTCCTCGGCGCGACGGCCGCGGAACGGACCGCCGCTCGCGGTCAGCACCAGCCGGCGTACCTCCGCGGCGGAGCCGCTCCGCAGGCACTGGGCGAGGGCGCTGTGCTCGCTGTCGACCGGGACGATCTGACCCTCCCCCGCGACCCGCGTCACGACGTCGCCGCCGATGATCAGCGACTCCTTGTTGGCCAGCGCCAGGACGTTGCCGGCCTCGAGCGCCGCGAGCGTCGGGCGCAGGCCGACGGCCCCGGTGACGCCGTTGAGCACGACGTCGCAGGGGCGCGCCGCGGCCTCGACGGAGGCCTCCTCGCCGAGCCCGTGGATCGCCGGGCCGAACTCGGCGACCTGGGCCTCGAAGAGCTCCGGCTGGGAGCCACCGGCGGTCAGACCGACGACGCGGAACCGGTCGGGGTTGGCCCGCACCACGTCGAGCGCCTGGGTGCCGATGGACCCGGTCGACCCGAGGACGACCACGTCACGCCGGTGGGGGTGGGACTGCACCGGGCCATCCTCCCAGGCCGGAGGAGTCGGATTGCCGCCACCACCGCCCCCCGGAGCCCTACCCTTGTGCCGGGCGCCCGCGCCGGCGCCTTCCGAAGGGAGCTTTCGTGGGCGTCTCCGCCATCGGCCAGCGCATGAGCGCGGCGACGATCCGCCATGTCCTGGCGACCGTGCTGGTGATGGCCGGTCTCTTCTACTACCTCTACGGCCCGCCGCTCACGCAGGCGTTCGAGCGTGCCGCGCTCGCCAAGTGCGTCGACCTGACCGGCAAGAACTACCGGACCTACACGCTGCAGTGGAAGACGGCCTGGTTCGGCTCCCTGGAGCGACCGCACTGGCTGTGCACCGACCGGCGCGACAACGACCTGAAGGACTACGACCTGGGCTGGTGGGTCGACCTCTGAGCGTGTCGCCCCGAGGTGGTCGCGCTGCCCCGCTGAGGCGCGTACTCCGCCGTACGGGTCGCGAATTCGGGCTGGAGCAGCTCGTACGGCGGAGTACGCGGGGCCCGGGGCGGGTCAGCCGTCGCGGCGGCCCCAGGGGGCGCCGTACTCGGTGAGCAGGTCGAGGAACGGCACCGCGTCGAACGCCTCGGGCCCGAGCACGCCCGTGCCGGACCAGGTGCCGGTGGCCAGCAGCTCGAGCGCGACCACCGGGTTGACCGCGGTCTGCCAGACCACGCACTGGTGGCCGTACTCCCGCATCGACCACTCGTTGTCGACCACGTGGTAGAGGTACGTCGCGAACGGCTCGCCGTGCTTGTCCTTGCCGGTGACGTGGAGGCCCGCGCACGTCTTGCCGGTCATCCGCGGCCCGACCGTCGCCGGGTCGGGGAGCACCGCGGCCACGACGTCGCGCGGGGAGACCTCCACGCCCTTGACCGTGACCTTCTCGGTGCGGTCGAGACCGAGGGTGTTGAGCACCTTGAGGATGGTGATGAACTCCTCGCCCAGGCCGTACTTGAAGGTGACCCGCCGGCAGTCGACCCACCGCGGCATGAGGAGCACCTCCTCGTGCTCCACGTTGACGCACTCCACCGGCCCGATGCCCTCGGGGAAGTCGAAGACCTCCGGCTCGCTGAACGGCGGCGTGGTGAACCAGCCGCCGTCCTCTCCGTGGTCCCTCTCCCAGATCACCGGCGGGTTGAGGCACTCCTCGATCGTGGTCCACATCGAGAACGACGGCGCGAACACCTCGTTGCCGTCCTCGTCGGTGACGACCAGGTTGGCGCCGTCGCGGGTGCCGAGCTCGTCGATCTCGGAGAACAGGTGGTCGGCGGCGTAGCGCGCGAACACGTCGGACAGGCCCGGCTCCACCCCGATCCCCACCAGCGCCAGCCGGCCGGCGGCCTCCCAGTCGCCGGCCCGCGCGAACTGCTCGTCGCCGAGCTTGACCCCGACCTTGGCGTACGGCGCGTCGGGGTGCCGCTGCGAGAGCGACATCGCCATGTCGAGGTAGTCGGCCCCGGCCGCGAACGCGCCCTCGAAGACGGGCAGGTCGAAGACCGGGTCGACGGCGTTCATCACGTGGGTGATGCGGTGCTCGCGGCACAGCGCGGCGACCGAGTCCGCCGACGAGGCGTCGACCCGGGCCGCGACGAACCGGTCGTCGGCCTGCGCCGCGCGCTGCGCCTTCGCCTCGTCGTAGTCGGCGACCACGAGCGCCTCGAAGAAGTCGCGCCGAGCGGCGATGGCGGTGAACGCGCCGCCGACGCCGCCGGCGCCGATCAGCAAGATGCGCATGCAGTCCTCCAACTGGGGGTCTGGGGGCGGAGCCCCCAGTGGGGGTCCACGGGGGCTAGCCCCCGTGTGTGCCGATGTAGGACATCACGTGCTTGATGCGCGTGTAGTCCTCCAGGCCGTACATCGACAGGTCCTTGCCGTAGCCCGAGTGCTTGAAGCCGCCGTGCGGCATCTCGGACACGAACGGGATGTGGGTGTTGATCCACACCGCGCCGAAGTCGAGGCGGCGCGAGACCCGCAGGGCGCGGGCATGGTCCTTGGTCCACACCGAGGAGGCGAGGCCGTACTGCACGTCGTTGGCCCAGCGCAGCGCCTCGGCCTCGTCGGAGAACTTCTGCACCGTCAGGACGGGGCCGAAGATCTCGGTCTGGATCTGCTCGTCGGTCTGCTGGAGCCCGGAGAGGACGGTCGGGTCGTAGAAGTAGCCCTTGTCGCCGTGCCGGCTGCCACCGGTGACGATCTCGGCGTGGTCCGGCAGGCGGTCGACCATGCCGGACACGTGGGCGAGCTGGTTCTCGTTGTTGAGCGGCCCGTAGTAGGTGCCCTCGGCCGCCGGGTCACCGGTCGGCATCCCCTTGGCGGCCTCGGCCAGTGCGGCGACGAACTCGTCGTGCAGCCCGGCCTGCACCAGCACGCGGGTGGCGGCGGTGCAGTCCTGGCCGGCGTTGAACAGGCCCGCGCCGGCGATGCCCTCGGCGGCGGCGGCCACGTCGGCGTCGTCGAAGACGACCACCGGTGCCTTGCCGCCGAGCTCGAGGTGCACGCGCTTGAGGTCGCGGGAGGCGGACTCGGCGACCTGCATGCCCGCGCGCACCGAGCCGGTGATCGCCACCATCTGCGGGGTCTTGTGCTCCACCAGGGCACGGCCGGTCTCGCGGTCGCCGCACACGACGTTGAGCACGCCCGGCGGCAGGAACTCCTGCGCGATCTCGGCGAGCAGGGTCGAGGACGCGGGCGTGGTGTCCGAGGGCTTGAGGACGACGGTGTTGCCGGCGGCCAGCGCCGGGGCGATCTTCCAGATCATCATCAGCAGCGGGTAGTTCCACGGCGTGACCTGGCCGACGACGCCGATCGGCTCGCGGCGCACCCACGAGGTGTGGTCGGCCATGTACTCCCCCGCCGACCTGCCCTCGAGCAGCCGGGCCGCACCGGCGAAGAACTTGAAGTGGTCGGAGGCGTAGGGCATCTCCTCGGCCATGGTGAGGCCGAGCGGCTTGCCGGTGTCCTTGCACTCGACCGCGTTGAGGTCCTCGACCCGGTCCTCGATCGCGCCCGCCAGCTTGAGCAGCGCGTTGGACCGGTCCTGCGGCGTGGCGTAGCCCCAGCCCTCGAAGGCGGCGTCCGCGGCGGCGTAGGCGCGGTCGACGTCTTCTCGGCCCGACGCCGGCGCGGTCGCGTAGACCTCACCGGTGGTGGGATCGACGACGTCGTAGGTCGCTCCCGAGACCGAGTCGACGAGCTCACCGTTGACGACGTTGCGGAAGTTCACAGTCATGGGCCGAGCCTAACCAGCCGAGCGGCGGGTCCGGAAGCCCTGCGGACACGGATTTCGTGGCCATAGGGCGGCAAGACCCTCAGATGGCGGCCGATCGGCCCCGCAAGACGACGGATTCACTTGCTTCTTGCTCGTCGCAGCGGGCACCATGGGGAGCACCCCTACTGAGGAGACATCGTGTCCACTGACCCGATCGGCGCCGGACCCGCGCCGCAGACCCCGGGCACCGAGGGTGGGATCGACCTGCAGCGCGTGGCCAAGGACAACCTGTGGCTGCACTTCACCCGCCACTCGGCCTACGACGAGGGCGACGTGCCCGTCATCGTGCGCGGCGAGGGCCCCTACATCTGGGACGCCAGCGGCAAGCGCTACCTCGACGGCCTGGCCGGCCTGTTCGTCAACCAGCTCGGCCACGGCCGCCGCGAGCTCGCCGAGGCCGCGGCCCGGCAGGCCGGCGAGCTGGCCTTCCACCCGCTGTGGTCCTACGCCCACCCCGGCGCGATCGAGCTGGCCGGCCGGCTGGCCGAGATGGCGCCCGGCGACCTCAACCGCGTGTTCTTCACCACCGGCGGCGGCGAGGCCGTCGAGTCGGCGTGGAAGCTGGCCAAGGCCTACTACAAGCTCACCGGCCGCCCGACCAAGCACAAGGTGATCAGCCGTGCGGTGGCCTACCACGGCACGCCGCAGGGCGCCCTGTCGATCACCGGCATCCCGGCGATGAAGTCGATGTTCGAGCCGCTGGTGCCCTCGACCTTCCGCGTGCCCAACACCAACTTCTACCGCGCCCCCGAGCACGGCGACGACCTCGAGGCCTTCGGGCGCTGGGCCGCCGACCGCATCGACGAGGCGATCGAGTTCGAGGGCCCCGACACCGTGGCCGCGGTCTTCCTCGAGCCGGTGCAGAACTCCGGCGGCTGCTTCCCCCCGCCGCCCGGCTACTTCCAGCGCGTGCGCGAGATCTGCGACAAGCACGACGTCCTGCTGGTCAGCGACGAGGTGATCTGCGCCTACGGTCGGCTGGGCCACACCTTCGGCGCCGACCGCTACGGCTACGAGCCCGACATCATCACCTCCGCCAAGGGCCTGACCTCCGGCTACGCGCCGCTGGGCGCGATGATCGCCACCGACCGGCTGATGGAGCCGTTCCTGCAGGGCCAGAACAGCTTCCTGCACGGCTACACCTTCGGCGGCCACCCCGTCTCCTGCGCGGTCGCGCTGGCCAACCTCGACCTGTTCGAGAAGGAGCAGATCAACCAGCGGGTGCTGGAGAACGAGCCGGCCTTCCGCGGGACGCTGGAGAAGCTGCTCGACCTGCCGATCGTCGGCGACGTCCGCGGTGACGGCTTCTTCTACGGCATCGAGCTGGTCAAGGACAAGGCGACCAAGGAGACCTTCGACGAGCAGGAGTCCGAGCGCCTGCTGCGCGGGTTCCTCTCCAAGGCGCTCTACGACGCCGGCCTCTACTGCCGCGCCGACGACCGGGGCGACCCCGTGGTCCAGCTGGCCCCGCCGCTGATCTGCGAGCAGGAGCAGTTCGACGAGATCGAGCAGGTGCTGCGCTCGGTGCTCACCGAGGCCTGGTCGATCCTCTAAGGAACCGAGCGGGGACTCCACCGCCCCCGGCACTGGGGTGTGCCGGGGGCGGTGGTGCGTCCCGGGCCGCTCGGGGGGCGCTGCGGGACGCTCGGAGACCGTGGCCGGTGGCGCTCGGGGGAGGGCCGGGTCTCCGGTGGCCGGGTCGGGTGCGTGGAAGGTCGGGCGGAAATTCCACGCACCCGAGCTCGTGGGTGCCACGTGGGTATCACGTGCAAGGTCTGTTCAACCTTGTGCGCTCCAAAATAGCCGCACCCGCGCAGCGGCGCAAGGCATTGCGTCAGGTTTGTGCAATCCGCGGATGTGACCTGCGGCGCACTCGCTCAGGCCGGGCGGGACCGGGCGCGGTTGACCACCTGCTGCCCCAGCACCAGCGAGAGCGCCAGCAGGAACATGATCGTGCCGATGACGTTGACCTGCATCGGCACGCCGCGCTGGGCCGCACCCCAGACGTACATCGGGAACGTCACCGTCTGCCCCGAGTTGAGGTTGGTGATGATGAAGTCGTCGAAGGACAGCGAGAAGCTGAGCAGCGCGGCCGAGACGATGCCCGGCACCACGAGCGGGAAGGTCACCCGCCAGAACGTCTGCCACTCGTTGGCGTAGAGGTCGGCCGCGGCCTGCTCCAGCCGCGGGTCGAGCCCGGACAGGCGCGCCTTGACCGTGATCACCACGAACGACAGGCAGAACATCACGTGGGCCACGAAGACCGTCCAGAACCCCAGCTGGCCGGCCAGCCCGCCGTTGACGAACAGGGCGAGCAGGGATGAGCCGAGGACGATCTCGGGAGAGGCCATCGGCAGGAAGATCATCAGGTTGGACGCCCCACGCCCCCGGAAGTGGTGGCGCACCATGGCGAAGGCCATCAGGCTCCCCAGCAGCGTCGCGAGGCCCGTGGCGAGCAGCCCGATGCGCAGGCTCACCGACACCGACGAGCACAGCTGGTAGGGGTCGCACAGGTGCGTCCAGTTGCGGAAGGTGAAGCCCTGGAAGTCGTAGCCCAGCCGGCTCTTGGGCTGGTTGAAGCTCATCAGGATGACGACGAGCACCGGCAGGACCATGTAGAACAGCACGGCCAGGGCGAAGAGCAGCACCAGGTGCCGCCCGAACCACTCCTTGACCGCCCTCACACCAGCTCCTCGGTCCCGGCCTTGCGGACGTAGACGAACACGAGGCTGACGATGACCACCATGAGGATCACCGAGAGCGCCGAGGCCGTCGGGAGCGCGCTGGCGTTGAACAGCCCCTGGATGTCGTTGCCGATCATGCGGGTCCGGGTGTTGCCGAGCAGCTCGGCGTTGATGAAGTCGCCGCAGGACGGGATGAAGGTCAGCAGCGTGCCGGCGACCAGGCCGGGCATCGCCAGCGGCAGCGTCACCAGTCGGAAGGTCTGGATCGGCGAGGCGTAGAGGTCGCTGCCGGCCTCCAGCAGCCGCAGGTCGATCTTCTCCAGGCTCGCGTAGAGCGGCAGCACCATGAACGGCAGGAAGTTGTAGGTCAGCCCGGTCACCACGGCGAACGGCGTGGCGAGCAGGCGCAGGCCGTCGATGCCGGGCAGGGCGTTGAACAGGTTGGTGATGTAGGAGTTGTCCCCCAGGAGCAGCTTCCACGACAGGGTCCGGACCAGGAAGCTGGTGAAGAACGGCGCGATCACCGCCACCAGCATCAGGTTCTGCCAGCGTCCCGCCTTGAACGCGATGGCGTAGGCGAGCGGGAAGCCCAGCAGGATGCACGCCACGGTGGCGATCCCCGCGTAGGCGAACGACCGGACGAAGGTGGGCCAGTACTGCGCGATCGCGTCGGTGTAGTTCGCCACGTGCCAGGTCATCTGGTAGCCGTCGAGCAACGAGCCGCTAGGGTCGTACAGGCTGCTGGCGACCAGCGTGAGCGTCGGCACGACGAAGAACATCACCAGCCAGAACGTGCCCGGCAGCATGAGCAGGTAGCCGGTCCACCCCCGTTTCTGGGCCTCCTCGCCGGAGACCTGGCCGGCCGGCGCGTCGCCGACCTGTCCGAGTGCGCTCATCGGTCGTCCCTCACTCGTCGTCGATCTGGGAGCCCGCGGTCGCGTCCTGGTCGTGGTCGAGCAGGAACGTGTGCTCGCTCATCCACGTGAGGTCGACCGGGTCACCGGCTGCGAAGGAGACCCGCTTGCCGGTGTTCTGCTCGAAGGCCGACAGCTCCTGGCCCCACGGCATGCGGATGAGGTACTGCGTGCTGACGCCGACGAAGCTGACGTCGGCCACGCGACCGCCGCCCAGCCGGTTGAGCCCCGCGACGACGTTCTCCCCCGGAGCCTCCAGCGTCACCTTCTCGGGGCGCACGCCGATCCAGCAGCGCCCCTCCACACCGGCGGCGGTGACCTTCGTGGCGTGCAGCTCGGTGCCGTGGACGGTGACCTCGTAGTCGTCACTCCCGCTGCGCACGACCTCGCCCTCGAGCAGGTTGGACTGGCCGAGGAAGTTGGCGACGAAGGTCGACGTCGGGTGCTCGTAGAGCTCGGCGGGCGCACCGAGCTGCTCGATCCTCCCCGAGCTCATCACCGCGATGGTGTCGGCCATCGTCATGGCCTCCTCCTGGTCGTGGGTGACGTGGACGAAGGTGATGCCGACCTCGGTCTGGATCCGCTTGAGCTCCAGCTGCATCGACCGGCGCAGCTTGAGGTCCAGCGCGCCGAGGGGCTCGTCGAGGAGCAGCACCTGCGGCCGGTTGATCAGTGCCCGCGCGAGCGCGACGCGCTGCTGCTGACCGCCGCTGAGCTGAGCGGGACGGCGCTTGGCGTACTGCCCCAGCTGCACCAGCTCGAGCATCTCCTGGACCTTCGCCCGCACGTCGGAGGCGCCGGTGCGCTTGAGCCCGAAGGCGACGTTGTCCTCGATGCTCATGTGCGGGAAGAGGGCGTAGCTCTGGAACACCGTGTTGACCGGCCGCCGGTAGGGCTTGAGGGTCGAGATGTCCCGGTCGCCCAGCTGGATGCGACCGGCCGTCGGCGTCTCCAGGCCGGCGACCATGCGCAGCGTGGTGGTCTTGCCGCACCCGGACGCGCCGAGGAGGGCGAAGAACGAGCCCTGCGGGACGGTCAGCGACAGGTCGTCGACCGCCACGAAGTCACCGAAGCGCTTGGTGACGCCCTGGAGCTCGAGGTCGCCCCGGTCGCCGTGCTGCTGCTGGTCCTGGTGCTGAAGTGTGCTGGTCACCGTGCTCCGTCCGGGCCTGGTCGGCTGGGTCAGGCGCTGATCGCGGTCTGGAAGTCGCGCTCGTACTGCTCCGCCGTCTTGTCGTCGGTGGCCATGAACGAGAACGCCTGGGCCAGGAACTCGTCGGTGGGGAAGATCAGCGGCTCCTCGACCAGGCTCTTGTCGACCTTGGCCATCGCCTCCTGCGTGCCCTGCACCGGCGAGATGTAGTTCACCCACGCCGAGACCAGAGCCGCGTTCATCGGCTCGTAGTAGAAGTTCATCAGCGCCTCGGCGTTGGCCTTGTGGGTGGCCTTGTTGGGCACCAGCATGTTGTCCGACCAGAGCACCACGCCCTCCTCGGGCACGACCCACTTGATGTCGGGGTTGTCGAACTGCATCGCGATGACGTCGCCCGACCAGGCCTCACAGGCCACGATGTCGCCCTTGTTGAGGTCGTCGACGTAGTCGTTGCCGGTGAAGCGCCGGATCTGGCCGCTGTCGACGTAGCCCGAGAGCTTGTCGATCGCGTTGTTCCACTCGTCCTCGTTGAAGTCCGTCGGGTCCGCCGAGCTCAGCTTGAGCATGAACGACATCGTGTCGCGCATCTCCTTGAGCAGGCTGACCTTGCCCTTGAGGTCGGAGCGCGTCATCAGCTCCTCGAAGGACCCGACCGGCTTGGTGTACTTCGCGTTGTAGGCGATGCCGGTGAAGCCGCTCTGCCACGGCACGCTGTGGTCGCGGTTGGGGTCCCACTGCGGGTCCCGCAGGTTGTCGACCAGGTTGGCCTCGACGTTGGGCATGTTGCTGTGGTCGAGCTTCTGCAGCCACCCGGCGTTGACCATCTTCTCCGCCATCCAGTCGGTCAGCACGAAGATGTCGCGACCGACCGGCTCGCACGCGCCGAGCTGGTTCTTCACCTTGGCGAAGAAGTCGTTGTTGTCGTTGACGTCGGTGTTGTAGACGACCTTGATCCCGGTCTGCTTCTGGAACTTCTCCACCGACGGCATCCGCTTGCCGTCGACGTCGATGTACTCCGGCCAGTTCGACCACACCACCTTCTTCTCGGTGTCGGACCGGTCGGTGCTCGTGCAGTCGTCCTCCGCCGAGATCTTGGTCCCCGACGTGCCACAGGCGGCGAGCAGGCTCGACCCTCCCAAGCCGAGCCCTGCAGCGCCCAGGCCGCGCAGGAACAACCGCCGGTCGACCTCGGGCAGGTGCTCGAACATCGGCGGCAGCGGGGGTGTGCGACGGGTCCGTGACATGGGGCAGCCTCCTCAGACGGGTTGGTGTGGATAATCGCATGGGAGGGTGGCACGGACAAGGGAATCAGTCGTCACGATTTGACGACACTGCGGAATCGTTCGCTTTTCGGGCCCTCCAAACCTTTGACGGTCGCCCCCTGGGCTGCGACGATCGCCCGGTGAACAAGCCCCAGTCCCGGCCGGTCCGCTCTCGCAACCACCTCGACGAGGTCTCCAAGGCGATCATCGAGCAGCTCCAGCAGGACGGGCGCCGGTCCTACGCCGCCATCGGCAAGGTGGTCGGGCTGTCCGAGGCCGCCGTGCGACAGCGCGTGCAGCGGCTGATCGAGTCGGGCGTCATGCAGGTCGTGGCGGTCACCGACCCGACCGAGCTGGGCTTCAGCCGCCAGGCCATGATCGGCATCCGCGCCTCGGGCGACCTCGAGCCCCTGGCCGACGCGATCGCCGCGATGGACGAGGTGGACTACGTCGTCATCGTCGCCGGCTCGTTCGACCTGATGGTCGAGGTGGTCGCCGAGAGCGACGAGCACCTGCTCGAGATCGTCTCCCAGCGCATCCGCTCCCTGGCGCCGGTCACCTCGACCGAGACCTTCGTCTACCTCAAGCTGCGCAAGCAGACCTACTCGTGGGGCGTGCGGTAATGAGGGCTCGGCTCCGCCTGGCTGCGTCGCCGCGCTGGGCAGGCGCGTCCACCCTCCTCCGCTCGCTTCGCATCGCTCCGTCGGCGTGAACGCGCCGCGCGCCTCCTTGTGGCGCGACACTGCGCCCGAGGACTCTCCCCCGCGCTCGCCTCTGCCGGGCGACCTCTCGTGCGACGTGGCGGTCGTCGGGGGCGGGTTCACCGGCCTGTGGACCGCCTACTACCTGCTGCGCGCGGACCCCACGCTGCGCGTGGTCGTGCTCGAGGCCGAGACCGCCGGGTTCGGGGCCTCCGGCCGCAACGGCGGGTGGTGCTCCGCGCTCTTCCCCGCAGGGCCGGAGCGGCTCGCCCGGCTCCCGGGGTCGTCGTACGCCGCGGCGCGTGCGCAGCACGCCGCCATGCAACACAGCGTCGACGAGGTCGGGCGGGTGGTGGCCGAGGAGGGCATCGACGCCCACTACGCCAAGGGCGGGACGGTCGTGGTCGCGCGCACGCCGGTGCAGCTGGCCCGCGCTCGCGCCGAGGTCGAGCACGCCCGGGCCTGGGGCCGCGGCGACCTCACCCTGCTCTCGGCGGCCGAGACCGCCGAGCGCATCGGGATGAGCCGAGCGCTCGGGGCGACGTACACCCCCGACTGCGCGGCGATCCACCCCCACCGCCTGGTGCGCGGGCTGGCCCTCGCCGTCGAGCGGCTGGGCGGCGTGGTGCACGAGCAGACGCGGGTCGGCTCGGTCGCCGCCGGCTCCGTCCGGACCGAGCACGGCACCGTGCGCGCCGACGTCGTGGTGCGGGCCACCGAGGGCTACACCCCCGGCCTGCGCGGCCTGCGGCGCGCCGTGGTGCCCGTCTACTCGCTGATGGTCGCCACCGAGCCGCTGCCCGACGAGGTGTGGGACGGGATCGGGCTGGTCGACCGCGCCACGTTCAGCGAGCACCGGCACCTGGTGGTCTACGGACAGCGCACCGCCGACGGGCGGCTCGCGTTCGGGGGCCGCGGAGCGCCCTACCACTTCGGGTCCTCCGTCGACCCGGCGCACGACGCCGACCCCGACGTGTGGGAGTCCCTGCGCGCCACGCTGCGCGAGATGTTCCCGGCCCTGCGCGAGGCGTCCTTCACCCACGCCTGGGGTGGCCCGCTGGGCATCCCGCGCGACTGGTGCGCCTCGGTGGGGCTGGACCGCAGGACCGGGCTGGGGTGGGCCGGTGGCTACGTCGGCGACGGGGTCAGCACGACGAACCTGGCCGGCCGCACCCTGCGCGACCTGGTGCTGGGCCGCACCACGGAGCTGACCACGCTGCCCTGGGTCGACCACCGCTCCCGCGCCTGGGAGCCCGAACCCCTGCGCTGGCTCGGGATCAACGCCGGCCTGCGGGCGATGAGCCTCGCCGACGGCGAGGAGCGCCTGACCCGCCGGCCCTCGCGGATCGCCCGGGCGATGGCCCCGCTGGTCGGGGGCCACTGACCACCCGGACGTGGCCCGCACCCCCGATCAGGACGACCGTGCGCGTCGAGACCTCCCGGGGACGTACGATGACGCCCGGTTCACGCCGTCCGGGAGGGACGGCTCTTTCATGGGGGAATCTTGATCGTCTCGTCCTCGCTGCGCCGTGCCCTGCTCACCTGCACCGCGCTGTCGCTGTCCGCGGCCGGACTCGTCCTGCCCGCCACGAGCGCCGGCGCCGCGCCCGGCGTGGCGTCCTCACCCGACGCCCCCGGCGACCCGGCGGCGGGCGAGACCGCCCCTGCCCCCCGTCGCAGCCACGTGCTCGACGCGCCCGGCGCCCGCGCGGTCGCCCGCTCCTCCGCGCGGACCCCGGCGGCCGCGGCGCGCGAGTACGCCGGTCGCTGGGCCCCGCGTTGGGGCGTCGCCGCGGACTCCCTGCGGGTGACCTCCGTCGTGCCGTCGGCCGCCGGCGGCGACGTCGTACGGCTCCAGCAGACCGTCGACGGGCTCCCCGTGCTGGGCGGCGACGTCGTGATGAGCCTCGGTCCCGGCCGCGCCCTCCGGTCGGCCACCGCGCGGGTGACCGAGGAGACCCGGCTGGCCGCGCCGAGGGTGTCCGCGTCCCGGGCGATCGAGGTCGCTCGCCGGGCGACCGCGAAGGAGCACCACGCCGCGGACGTCACCGCCACCGACGCGGGCGAGGTCGTCTGGGACCCCTCGGTGGTCGGCGCACCGGGCGTCCCGGGGCCCCACCGCGTCCGTCGGGTCGAGGTGTCCGGGCCGGGGATGGATCGCCTGGTCCTCGTCGACTCCGCCAGCGGGCGGGTCCTGGCCGACGTCGACCAGCACCACCAGGCGCTCAACCGGGTCGTCTGCGACGCGGCGAGCACCTACCTCACCCGCGCGTGCCAGACGACCGACCCGCAGGTGCGCCGCGTCGAGGGCGGTCCCGCGACGGGGTCGGCGGACGTCGACGGCGCCTACGACCTGGTCGGGGCCACCGCCGAGCTCTACGCCCAGGTGGGGGGCCTGGACCTCACCGACCTGGTGGGGAGCGCGAGCCAGCCCGCCGCGCTGCGAGCCTGGGTGCACTACTGCGACGTGCTGTGGAACGGCCAGCACGTCTGCCCGATGGACAACGCCTACTGGTACGACGGCCAGATGTTCTTCGGTGACGGCTACGCCGGCGCCGACGACGTGGTGGGCCACGAGATGACCCACGGCGTGATCGAGCGGTACTCCAACCTCTTCTACTTCTACCAGTCGGGCGCGATCAACGAGTCGATCGCCGACGTCATGGGCGAGGTCCTCGACCACCGTCACGACAGCCCCGGGGACGCCCCCGACGACTGGCGGCTCGGTGAGGACCTGCCGGGCGGTGCGTTCCGCGACCTCGCCGACCCGTCGTCAGGGGGGCAGCCGGACCGGATGACCAGCACGCTCTACGCGGGCGGGATCGACGACAACGGCGGCGTGCACACCAACAGCGGCGTGGGCAACAAGACCGCCTACCTGGTCTCGCAGGGCGGCACCTTCGGCGGCGTGGACGTCGGCACCGGCATCGACGCGGGAGACCCCTCGCTGACCCGGACCGCGACCCTGTTCCTCGAGACCCTGCGGCGCCTGCCGTCCGGCGCGTCGTACGCCGACCTCGGCGCGACGCTGCAGCAGGCCTGCGACGACCTCGCGGCGACCGGCACCGCCGGCTTCACCGCCGGGCACTGCGGCACGGTCGCGCGGGCGGTCGAGGCCACGGAGCTGACCGAGCAGCCCGTGACCGCCGGTTCTGCACCTGCTCCCGCGGTGGGCAGTCAGTGCGCCACCGGGTCGGCGCGGTCCACGCTGTGGTCCAACCCGGGTGACTTCACCGGTCTCAGCGGCGACTCGGCGCACCTGTGGCTGCGTGCCCCCTACGCGCCCTACGGCGTGCCGGCCAACGCGCACTCGGGAGCGACGTCGCTGTTCGCCTTCGAGCCGGACCCCTACGCCTACGACGACGCCCCGAGCAGCGCCGTCTACATGTACCCCGGCGTCACGATCCCGGCCGGGTCGACGACCTACCTGCACTTCCACCACTGGTGGCTGATGGAGGACCCCGACGGGACCTCGGTCGAGGTGTGGGTGGAGAACGCCGACGGCACGACCACCGAGCGCGCGATCCCCGCCTCGGCCTGGACCAACGGGCCCTCCTCGCCGCTGCCCGACGGCAGCCCCGGGTTCGGTGGCGACAGCCACGGGTGGACCTCGTCGCGCCTGGACCTCACCCCGTGGGCGGGCCGGAAGGTCCACATCAGGTGGGCGGTCCACGGCGACTACTCGGGCTCGCTGCTCGGCTACTACCTCGACGACATGGAGATCTACTCCTGCACCCCGCCGCCGACCGCGCCGGGACCCGTCGTCTCGCCGCGGGCGGTGGCGAGCTCGAGCACCGCGGCGGTGCTGCGGTGGACCGCCCCGTCCTCCGCCGGGTCGGGGATCACCGGCTACCGGCTCACCCTGCCCGGCGGCGGGACCCGCGACCTCGGCGCAGGGGCCCGGTCGGTCAAGGTGGTCGTCCCGAACCGCACGCGCGACTGGGCCTGGACGCTGCGGGCCCGCGGGGTCGGCGGCCTGCTCGGCCGTGCGCGCTCGGTGTCCGTCCGGACGACGAAGGCCTCGCTGACCGGCGCACCCACCCGCGCGCGGAAGGGCGCGGCGATGGCCTTCCGCGGTCGCGTCAGGGCCACCAGCACGACCACGCCGGCGGCCGGGAAGCTGGTGTTCCTCCAGGTGCGGCGACCCGCGTCGCGGACCTGGACCGACGTGCGCACCGCCTCGGGCTCCGTCCGGGGTGTGCGGGTCGCCTCGGACGGCACCTACGTCCTGCGCGCCACCGGCACCGGCGCCACGCGCTACTACCGAGTCGTCTTCCCCCCTCAGGCCGCGTGGCTCGCGGTGCAGTCGGCATCGAAGCGCGTCGCAGGTCGCTGACCCCGCCTCACGCCTCCCGGCGCAGGGTGGGTCGCAGGGTGTCGAGGACCCCGGGGTCCTCGATCGTCGACGGCGGGGCGGGGTCGCGCCCGTCGGCGATCTCGCGCATCGTCTTGCGCAGGATCTTGCCGACTGCGGGTCTTGGGCAGGCCCGGCGACGACGTCGACGTCCTTGAACGCCGCGACCGGACCGACCTCGTCGCGCACCATGGCGACCAGCTCACGCCGCGATCTCCTCGGGGTCGGTGTCCACCCCCGCCTTGAGGACGACGAAGCCGCGCGGGCGCCTGGCCCTTCAGCGGGTCGGCGACACCGATGACCGCGCACTCGGCGACGGCCGGATGGGCGGCGATCACCGCCTCCATCGACCCCGTCGAGAGCCGGTGGCCGGCGACGTTGATGACGTCGTCGGTGCGGCCCATCACGAAGAGGTAGCCGTCCTCGTCGACGTAGCCGCCGTCGCCCGGAGACGTAGTAGCCCTCGTAGGTCGAGAGGTACGACGACACGTAGCGCTCGTCGTCGCCCCACAGGGTCGGCAGCGTCCCCGGCGGCAGCGGCAGCCGGAGGCAGATCGCCCCCTCCGTCCCGGCCTCGACCTCCGCGCCCGTCGGGTCGAGCACCCGCACGTCGTACCCGGGCACCGGCACGGACGGCGAGCCGGGCTTGATCGGCATCGGCTCCAGGCCGCGCAGGTTGGAGGCGATCGGCCAGCCGGTCTCGGTCTGCCACCAGTTGTCGACGACCGGGACGCCGAGCCTCGCGGTCGCCCACTCGTAGGTGTCCGGGTCGAGCCGCTCCCCCGCGAGGAACAGCGTGCGCAGCGAGGACAGGTCGTGCCCGGCGAGCAGCTCCCCGCGCGGGTCCTCCTTCTTGATCGCGCGGATCGCGGTCGGCGCGGTGAACAGCGCCCTGGACCCGGTGCTCGGCGACCACGCGCCAGAACGCGCCGGCGTCGGGGGTGCCGACCGGCTTGCCCTCGTAGAGCACGGTCGTGGCGCCGCTGATCAGCGGTGCGTAGACGATGTAGGAGTGCCCGACGACCCAGCCGACGTCGGAGGCGGCCCACCACGGCCTGGCCGGCGTGGACGTCGTACACGTGCGGCAGGGACCACGCCATCGCGACGGCGTGACCGCCGTTGTCGCGCACGATGCCCTTGGGCCTGCCCGGTCGTGCCCGGAGGTGTAGAGGACGTAGAGCGGGTCGGTGGCGCGCACCTCCACGCACTCCGCGGGGTCGGTGCGGCCGGCGCGCATCGCGACGTCCCAGTCGACGTCGCGGCCCTCCTGCATCTCGGCCTCGGCCTGCGGACGCTGCTTGACCACGACCGCGGCGGGCTGGTGCTCGGCCTGCTCCAGGGCCCGGTCGAGCAGCGGCTTGTACTCCACGACCCGCGTCGGCTCGACCCCGCACGAGGCGGCCACCACGACCGTGGGCCGGGCGTCGTCGATGCGCACCGCGAGCTCGTGGGCGGCGAAGCCGCCGAAGACGACCGAGTGGACCGCGCCGATGCGAGCGCAGGCGAGCATCGCCACGACGGCCTCGGGGATCATCGGCATGTAGACCACCACCCGGTCGCCCTGCTGGACGCCGAGGCCGCGCAGCACGCCGGCGAAGGCGGCGACCTCCTCCAGCAGCCGCGCGTAGGTGTAGGTGCGCTGCGTCCCCGTCACCGGGCTGTCGTAGATCAGCGCCGCCTGCTCGGCCCGACCCTTGGCGACGTGCCGGTCCAGCGCGTTGTAGCAGGTGTTGAGGGTCGCGTCGGGGAACCAGCGGTAGAACGGCGGCCGGCTGTCGTCCAGGACCTGCTGGGGCTTGTTGATCCAGTCGACGAGCGCGGCCTGCTCTCCCCAGAAGCCGGCCGGGTCGCTGATGCTGCGGGCGAAGACCTCGGAGTACGTCATGGGCACATCCTGCCCCGCCGGGTCAGGAGCAGGTCAGGCCGTTGTCCTCGGTCCGTCGCGGGACGATCGGGGTCGTCGAGCCAGTGCGGCGAAGAAGGCCGTCAGGTCCTGACCGCTCTCGGCGGCCGGCGAGCGCACGGAACTGCTCGCCGGTGCCCGTGCCGTCGCGGTGCTGGTCGACCCATGCCCGCACCAGGTCCATCATCGGCCGCTTGCCGAGCCGGCAGCGCAGGGCGGCCAGCATCATGCCGCCGCGCTCGTAGACCGGAGGGTCGAAGATCGAGGTCGGCCCGGGGTCGCTGACCACCAGCTGCCAGAACCCGAGGCGGCCGGGGTGGAGAAGGTGTCGTGCAGGATCCGGTCCACCGTCCGGCCGCCGTGGCCCTCCGCCCACAGCCACTCGGCGTAGGTCGCGAAGCCCTCGTTGAGCCAGGTGTCGCGCCACCGCTCGACCGCGACGGTCGTCGCCGAACCACTGGTGGGCCAGCTCGTGCACGATCAGCCCGACGATGCCCGGGGCCACCGGCCCACGAGTAGAACGGGCGTGAGGCGTTCTCCAGCGCGAAGCCGGTGTAGACCGAGGACATCACCCCGCCGGCGGTGGAATGGGGTAGGGCCCGAAGCGATCCCCCAGCCAGCGCAGGATCCGCGGGGTGTTGCCCATCAGGGCGAAGGAGCGCGTCGCGCTGCTTGCGGTCCAGCCTCCTCGACGCGGCGTAGAGCAGCGGTCGCCCGTCGGCGGTGCCGCGCCGGAGCTCGAAGCGCCCGGCGACGAAGTACGCCAGGTAGGTGCTGATCGGCTCGGCGACCCGCCAGTGCCAGCGCCGTCCAGCGCTCACCTGCGGTGCGGGAGACCAGGCGCCCGCCGCTGACCGCCTGCTGGCCGCGCGGCACCCGGACGGTCACGTCGTAGGTCGCCTTGTCGCCCGGCGTCTCGTTGGCCGCGAACCACCACGGCCCGATCTGCGGCTCCCCCACCGCGGCGGCCTCACCCGGGTCGCGGAAGAAGCCGTCCCACACGGTCGCGGGCCGCAGCGACGCGGGGCGGCCGTGGTAGCGGACGGTCACGTGGAAGGTCTGTCCCGCGGCGATCGTGCGCGCCGGCACGACCTTCAGCTCGTGGCCGATCGGCTTGGAGAAGGTCGCCTCCTCCTTCTCCACGGTGACCGCGTCGGGGGTCAGCCGCAGGTCGAGGTGGAACGCCGACAGCGGCGCGTCGCCGGCCACCGCCGTGACCGTCGTACGCCCGCGGAGCGCGTCGGTGCGGGGTCGTAGCGGTCGTCGATGGTGTAGTGCGTGACCTCGTAGCCGCCGTTGCCGTCCTTGGGGAAGTACGGGTCGGGCCCGTCGGGCGACCCGACGACGGCCGGGGCCTGCTCGGCGCCGGCGCTGCCGGGCGCCGCGACGAGGGACGCGGCGAGCACGGCAGTGGTGGCCAGGGCGACGGCGGCGAGCCGGGTGTGCGGCAAGGGACCCTCCTCGGGTGAGGCACCAGGGTCACGGCCGAAAACCCGTTGCGGACCGCGGACTCGGAGCACCACGCTGGCGAGCCTGCGCGCGCCGCCGGCGCCGGTGTCGAGAGGAGGGACGAGCCATGACCGTCCTGGGTCGACGCCCTGCCCTTCCTCCCCCCTCGATCCCCGGAGCCGACGTGACAACCTCTCCGCGCCGGACGCACCGCCGCTGAGCAACCCCTTCGCCTCACCCTCGACTTCGACCATCACCGTCTTCGAGGACGACCTGCCCGACGGCCAGCGCTGGAGCACCTACCTGGACGTCGAACGCCTGTGCCGCGGGCCCGAGCCCGTCCCGGACTGGGTGGTGACCGGACCGCGGCGCGGTCGACACCGAGCTCGGCGTCCTCAAGACCGGCAAGGAGGCCGACGTCTTCCTGCTCCGGCGGGCCGATCCCGGCACCGACGGCGTGGTCATGGCGGCCAAGCGCTACCGCGACGCCGAGCACCGCTCGTTCCACCGCAGCGCGGCCTACACCGAGGGCCGGCGCGTGCGCCGCTCACGCGACCAGCGCGCGCTGGCCAAGGGCACCCGCACGGCCGGGCCGTGGCCAGCGCCCAGTGGGCGATGCCGAGTGGCGGCGTTGGTGCGGCTGTACGAGATGGCGTGCCGTGCCCTATCCCGTGCAGATCGACGGGACCGAGCTGCTGATGGAGCTGGTCACCGACCCCGACGGGCTCCCCGCCCCGCGGCTGGCGGCCACGCGGCCGGACGCGCGGCTCCTCGCGTCGTACTACGAGCAGATGCGCGAGGCGCTCGGGCTGCTGGCCCGGGCCGGTCTCGCCCACGGCGACCTGTCGCCGTACAACGTGCTCGCGGCCGGTGAGCGGCTCGTGGTGATCGACCTGCCGCAGGTCGTCGACCTCGTGGCCAACCCGGCCGGCCCCGACCTGCTGCTGCGGGACTGCACCAACCTGTGCACGTGGTTCCGCCGCAGGGGGCTCGAGGTCGACGAGCACGACCTGTTCGGCGAGGTGGTCGCCCAGGCGTGGTGAGGGGGGTGGGTCAGCCGACGCCCTCGGCCCGGCGCACCCGCACCGTGTCCGGCCGGAACCCGTTGTCGATGCCCCAGAGCACCGCCCGGCTCCGGCTGGTCACGCCGATCTTGTGGTAGGCGTGCCGGATGTAGGTCTTCACCGAGTTGATCGACAGGTGCGTGCGCGCGGCGATGTCCTGGTTGCTCAGGCCCTGGGTGATCAAGGCCAGCACCTCGGACTCGCGCGCGGTCAGCCCGTGCCGGCGGCCGGGCCAGTCCCCCTCGGACGGCCCGTCGACGGTGGCCTCGCGGTCCTCGGAGTCGGCGGCGCCCTGGCAGTCCACGACCCTGCCCGCGGCCACCTCGCGCAACGCCCCGGCGAGCTCCTCGGCGGTCATCGCCTTGGAGAGGTAGCCGGCGACGCCGCCGTCGAGCGTGCGGCGCTGCAGGGCGTGGTCGAGGTTCCAGCTGTAGACGACCACGTGACGGACCCGCGGGTTGGCGACCAGCGCGGCCACGTCCTCGCCGTCGCCCTGGGCCTGGGCGAAGGTGTCGTAGAGGGCGATGTCCACCGGCTCGGCCACCTCGGCCTCGGTCTCCATCTCCACGACCTCGATGTCCTCGAACCGCTCGAGCATGTGCGCCAGGCCTCGCACCACGACCTCGTAGTCGTTGACCAGGGCCAGCCTCACCCTCGTCCTTGTGGTCCCACCATCGGCGTCCATGGCCTCGTCGGCACTCCTCTCAGGTCCGGTGTCACCGCAGGCCCCGCCCACGGCACCATCCCCTACTTGCCCACCCGACATGGTTCCCACGCACCCGGTCCGCACACCGGACCGAGCTGGGCCCACCCGAGGCAGGTCTCCTCGGTCCTCGAGGGGACCTCCCGGTGGGCCTGGACGCCGGATCCTCCACATTCGGGCCGATCGCCGTGACGCAGCGGACCACCGGCCCGGGCGCCCGGGCCGGGTCCACGGAGGACGATGGACCCAGGGGTGGCGGGGGCAGGAGGACGTGATGAGGGCGCTGGTGGTCTTCGAGTCCATGTGGGGCAACACCGAGCAGGTCGCGCGCGCGATCGCTGCGGGCCTCGCCGAGTCGCCCGCGGTCGAGGTGGTGGGCGTGGTCGACGTCCGCGAGGGACCCGTGCGGTCCGACGGGGTCGACCTCGTCGTCGCCGGAGGACCGACGCACGCCTTCTCCATGAGCCGTCCCGGCACGCGCCGCGAGGCCGCCGACCAGGGAGCGCCGCGCGGAGCCGACGCACCCGGGCTCCGGGAGTGGCTGCAGGCGCAGCCGCGCGACGAGAGCCTGCGCATCGCGACCTTCGACACCCGCGTCACCAGGCCCCGCCACGTCCCCGGCTCGGCCGCGCGCAGCGCCGCCCGGGTCGCGCGCAAGCACGGGTACCAGGTGAGCGTCCAGCCAGAGAGCTTCTACGTCGAGGACGTGTCCGGTCCCCTGGCCGAGGGCGAGCTGGAGCGGGCGACCGCCTGGGGCCGGGCGCTGGTCGGAGCGACCGTGGCCTGAGCAGGCCTACTCGTGGGCGGCCAGCTGGCCGCAGGCACCGTCGATCTCCTGCCCGCGGGTGTCGCGGACGGTCGTCGGCACACCCTTGGCCTCCAGCCGGCGGACGAACTCCCGCTCGTCCTCGCGACGGCTCGCGGTCCACTTCGACCCCGGCGTGGGGTTGAGCGGGATCAGGTTGACGTGCACCCAGCCCCAGTCGCCGTAGGAGGTCAGCACGTCGCCGAGCAGGTCGGCCCGCCAGGCCTGGTCGTTGACGTCGCGGATCAGGGCGTACTCGATGGACACGCGTCGCTTGGTGCGCTCGGCGTAGTGCCAGGCGGCCTCGACGGCCTCGTGCACCTTCCAGCGCGTGTTGATCGGCACCAGCTCGTCGCGCAGCTCGTCGTCGGGAGCGTGCAGGGACAGGGCGAGCGTCACCGGGATGCCCTCGTCGGCGAGCTGGTCGATCCGCGGGACCAGTCCGACGGTCGAGACCGTGATCCCGCGGGCGGACATGCCGAGACCGTCGGGGGTCCTGTCGGTGAGCCGGCGGACCGCCCCGATGACCGCCCGGTAGTTGGCCATCGGCTCGCCCATGCCCATGAACACCACGTTGGAGACCCGGCCCGGGCCGCCGGCCACCTCACCGCGGGCCAGGGCGCGGGCACCGGCCACGACCTGCTCGACGATCTCGGCGGTCGACATGTTGCGCTGCAGGCCGCCCTGGCCCGTGGCGCAGAAGGGGCAGGCCATGCCGCAGCCGGCCTGGGAGGAGACGCACATCGTGGCGCGGTCGGGATAGCGCATCAGCACCGACTCCACCAGGGCCCCGTCGAACAGCTTCCACAGCGTCTTGCGGGTGGTGCCCGCATCGGCCTCCATGGTGCGCAGCGGCGTCATCAGCGGCGGCAGCAGCGACTCGACCAGCTGGGCGCGCTGCTCGGCCGGGAGGTCGGTCATCTGGTCGGGGTCGTCGACCAGGCGCGCGAAGTAGTGGGTGGAGAGCTGCTTGGCGCGGAAGCCCGGCAGCCCCAGTCCGGTCACCAGCTCCTTGCGGGCGGCCGGGTCGAGGTCGGCCAGGTGACGCGGCGGCTTGCGCCGCCCGCGGGGCTCGTCGAAGACCAGCGGGAGGGTCCTGGTGGGTTCGGTGGTGTCGGCCATCAGCGGTCGAACACCAGGTAGTGCAGGATCAGCCAGGTCGGGGCGGCCGTCGCCAGCAGCGAGTCGAGGCGGTCCATGAGCCCGCCGTGCCCCGGGATGATGTGGGACATGTCCTTGATGCCGAGGTCGCGCTTCATCACCGACTCGCACAGGTCGCCCAGCGTCGCCATCACGACCGCGACCAGCCCGAGGAGGACCCCGACCCACCAGCGGCCGTCGAGCAGCAGGACGACCAGGGCGGTCCCGCCGGCCACGCACGAGACCGCCGAGCCGGCGAAGCCCTCCCACGACTTCTTGGGACTGATCACCGGCGCCATCGGGTGCTTGCCGAACAGGACGCCGGCGGCGTACCCCCCGATGTCGGAGCAGATCGTCACGCCGATGAAGGTGCAGATCGCGCCGACGCCGTCGTCGGACAGCCCGCCGCCGAGGCGGTCGCCCTCGGCGAGGAGCAGCGCCACGAACGAGCCGAGGAACGGCACGTAGACCAGCGCGAGGATCGAGGCCGAGGCATCGCGGACGTAGCCGTCCACGCCCCGGCGCAGCAGCCACAGCATCGTGGCCAGCGCCGCCACCGCGGTGGCGGTCACCAGCGCGGGCGCGCCCCAGACGTAGGCCACCACGACCATCACCACGCCGCCGGCCATCAGCGGCTCCTGCGGCAGGTTGATCTGCTTGGCGCGGAACCCCTGGTCGAGCTCCCAGATCGCCACCACGACCGCGGCGACCACGATCACCATGAACAGCGCCTTCTGGAAGGCCAGCGACGCCAGGATCAGGGCGATGAGCACCACCGCCGAGCCGATCGCCGCCGGCAGGTCGCGGCCCGCGCGGCCGGCCTTCGGCGCAGGCGCGACCGGCCCGTCGCCCTGGTCGGGCGCAGGCGTGGTCTCGGGGGGTGTCGCCATCGCGGGTGGAGCGCTCGAGCCCTCAGACCTCGAGCAGCTCGGCCTCCTTGTGCTTGAGCATCTCGTCGATGTGGTCGACGTGCTGCTTGGTCAGGCCGTCCAGCCGCTTCTCCGCGCCGACCACGTCGTCCTTGCCGACCTCGCCGTCCTTCTCCAGCTTGTCGAGGGTCTGCTTGGCGTGGCGGCGGATGTTGCGGATCGCCACGCGGCCCTCCTCCGCCTTGGTCTTGGCGATCTTGATGTAGTCCTTGCGGCGCTCCTCGGTCAGCTCGGGGAGGACCACGCGGATGGTGCGGCCGTCGTCGGTCGGGTTCACGCCGAGGTCGGAGTCGCGGATCGCCCGCTCGATGGCCCCCATCGCGCCCTGGTCGTAGGGGCTGATGATGATCACCCGCGCCTCGGGCGCGGTGAAGGAGGCGAGCTGCTGCAGCGGGGTCGGCGTGCCGTAGTACTCCGCGGTGAGCTTGTGGAACATCGAGGGGTTGGCCCGCCCGGTGCGGATCGCGGCGAAGTCCTCGCGGGTGACGGCCACCGCCTTGTCCATCTTGCTGGCGGCCTCGTTCAGGGTGTCGTTGATCACCGTTGCTCCTCGTTGGTCTCTCTTGCTCGGGCGGCTCGGACGGGCTCAGGCAGGCTCGGCCGGGCTCAGCCGTCGCGCGAGATGGTCGTGCCGATCTTCTCACCCGCCACGACCCGGGCGATCGTGCCTTCGACCGACAGGTTGAACACGATCATGTCGATGTCGTTGTCGCGGCACAGGCTGGCCGCCGTCGCGTCGGCGACCTTGAGGCCGCGGGTCAGGAACTCGTCATAGCTGAGCCGGTCGAACTTGACCGCCTCGCTGTCGAGGTGGGGATCGGCGTCGTAGACCCCGTCCACGCCCTGCTTGCCCATCAGGATCACCTCGGCGTGGACCTCCAGCGCCCGCTGGGCCGCGACGGTGTCGGTGGAGAAGTACGGCATGCCGGCGCCCGCGCCGAAGATGACCACGCGGCCCTTCTCGAGGTGCCGGATGGCGCGGCGCGGGATGTAGGGCTCGGCGACCTGGCCCATCGTGATCGCGGTCTGCACCCGGGTCTCGACGCCCTCCTTGTCGAGGAAGTCCTGCAGGGCCAGGCAGTTCATCACCGTGCCGAGCATGCCCATGTAGTCGGCGCGGGAGCGGTCCATGCCGCTCTTCTGCAGCTCGGCGCCGCGGAAGAAGTTGCCGCCGCCGACGACGATCGCGACCTGGACGCCACGACGCACGACCTCGGCGACCTCGCGGGCGAGGCCGCGCACCACGACGGGGTCGACGCCGACGCTGCCGCCGCCGAAGACCTCACCGGAGAGCTTGAGCAGCACCCGCTTGTAGGAGTCGGTCACGTCATTTCCCTCTCCGGTGGTCGAGCCTGTGCCCGGTGGTTCGAGCGGTGCTCGCTGGTCGAGCGTGTCGAGATCAGACCGAAGGCCGGTCGGTGGCGCTCGCGGGCTCCACCAACCGGCCTCCTGTACGTCGTCGGTCCTTGCACCCTACCGTCGCGCGACGGCGGTGTCGGCCCCGTGGGTCGGTCAGGCGCCGACCTCGAACCGGGCGAACCGCTTGACGGTCACGCCGGCCTCGTCGAGCACCTTCTTGACGGTCCTCTTGCTGTCGGTCACCGACGGCTGGTCGAGCAGCGCGACGTCCTTGAAGAAGCCGTTGAGCCGGCCCTCGACGATCTTGGGGAGCGCCCCCTCGGGCTTGCCCTCCTCGCGGGCCGTCGCCTCGGCGATCTCGCGCTCCTTCGCCACGACGTCCTCGGGGACCTCGTCACGGGAGACGTACTGCGGGCGCATGGCCGCGATCTGCATGGCGGCGGCGCGGGCGGCCTCGGAGTCGGCGCCGTCGTACTCGACCAGGACGCCGACGGTCGGCGGCAGGTCGGCTGCGCGGCGGTGCATGTAGACGACCGTCGGGCCCTCGAAGTACGCGACCCGGCCGAGCTCGATCTTCTCGCCGATCTTGACCGCGAGCGCCTCGACGGTCTCACCGACGGTGCCCTCGCCGAGGGTCACGGCCTTGAGCGCCTCGGCGTCGCCGGCGCCCTGGGCGTCGGCGGCCTCGGCGATCTGCTGGGCGGTGCTGACGAACTCGGCGTTCTTGGCCACGAAGTCGGTCTCGCTGTTGAGCTCGACCAGCGCGCCGCCGGCCGTGGCGACGAGGCCGGCCTTGGCCTCGCGCTCCTCGCCGCGCTTCTTCATCTTGTCCATGCCCTTGATCCGCAGGATCTCGGCGGCGGCCTCGAAGTCGCCGTCGGCCTCGGTGAGGGCCTTCTTGCAGTCCATCATCCCGGCACCGGTCTGGTCGCGGAGCCGCTTGACGTCAGCAGCGGTGAAGCTCATGGAAGTTCCTTCTCATGACTCGGAGGGGACGGTGGGCCCGGTCGGGCCCACCGTCGGTGGGACGTGGGTCAGGCCTGCGGCTCGGCCGCAGCCGTGGCCTCGGAGGCCGTCTGCTCCGCGGGCGCCGCAGTCTCCTCGGCGGCCGCCTCCGCAGCGGTCTCGGCGACCGCGCCGTCCGCGGTCTCGACCTCGACCTCGGCCGGGGCCTCGCGACCCTCGGACGACGCGCCGGTCGCCTCGGCGGCCGGGGTGGCCTGGGTGTCCTGGGTGTCGGTGTCGCCACCGGTCGCCTTGACCGCCGCCTCGTCGGCGCTGCCGGACAGCAGCTCGCGCTCCCAGTCGGCCATCGGCTCGTCGCCGCCCAGCTCGGAGCCGGTCTCGGCCTCGCCGCCCTTGACGCCGGAGCGCGCCATCAGGCCGTCGGCGACCGCGTCGGCCACGACGCGGGTGAGCAGCGCGACGGCGCGGATGGCGTCGTCGTTGCCCGGGATCGGGAAGTCGACCTCGTCGGGGTCGCAGTTGGTGTCCAGGATGCCGATGATCGGGATGCGCAGCTTGCGCGCCTCCTCGACCGCCAGGTGCTCCTTCTTGGTGTCGACGATCCACACCGCGGCGGGGGTCCGGCTCATCTCGCGGATGCCGCCGAGGGTCCTGTCGAGCTTGTCGCGCTCCCGCTTCATGTGCAGGAGCTCCTTCTTGGTGCGACCGGAGCCGGCCACGTCCTCGAAGTCGACCTCGTCGAGCTCCTTGAGCCGGTTGATCCGGTTGTGCACGGTCTGGAAGTTGGTGAGCATGCCGCCCAGCCAGCGCTGGTTGACGTAGGGCATGCCGACGCGGGTCGCCTGCTCGGCGATCGCCTCCTGGGCCTGCTTCTTGGTGCCGACGAACATCACGGTGCCGCCGCGGGCGACGGTCTCCTTGATGTAGGCGTAGGCGCGGTCGATGTAGGCCAGCGACTGCTGCAGGTCGATGATGTAGATGCCGTTGCGCTCGGTCATGATGAAGCGCTTCATCTTGGGGTTCCAGCGACGGGTCTGGTGCCCGAAGTGGACGCCGCTCTCGAGGAGCTGACGCATGGTGACGACGGCCATGGCCCTCGACTCTCCTTGTGCTCGCGGCACCGCACGCGGAGGCCGGCCCTGGTCACCCAGGTCGGGCCCGGTTGCGGCGCCTGTCTCGGTTGTCGTGGGCCCGCGTGCGCGGCCCCACCCTGACGCCCGGCGAGGACTCCACCTGACCTGACGGCGTGAGCCGGCTGGTCGGACCGAGGTGTCCTGCCCGCGGGCCCTGACGGGCGCTGTGCGGTTGGACGGGCGTGCGATAGTCGACCCGTTGCGCGGGTCGCCACCGGCCATCCTACGGCAGGCACCCGGCGCCCTCCTAACCGAGACCGACGCGGGCCGGGTCCGGCTCACAGGACGTCGGAGCCCCCTGCTCTCCCCCGCCGGCGCCCGCGCGTGCCCGCCCCCGCGCGGCAGGACCCAGGCTCGGCCCATGCCCGTCTCGCGCCGTCTCCCCCTGCTGCTCCTCCTGCTCGTCCTCGCCGGCACCTCGACCCGGCCGGCGGTGGCGATGCCCGACCAGGTCGTGCGTGCCCCGGCACCGGTGGCGCGACCTGCGCCCCCGGCCCCGGGTGGGCGATCCGACCCGCCGGCGCCCGCCCGGGGCGTGTGGCCCCTCGCGCCCCGACCCGAGGTGGTCCGCCCCTTCGACCCACCCGCCTCGACCTACGCCGCCGGGCACCGCGGGGCCGACCTGAGGGGCCGGGTCGGCCAGGGCGTGCGGGCGGCGCTGGCCGGCGAGGTGGTCTTCGCCGCGCGGCTCGCGGGGCGCGGCGTGGTGGTGGTCTCGCACGGCGCGACCCGGACGACGTACGAGCCGGTGAGGGCATCGGTCCACCGCGGCGACCACGTGGACGCCGGCGAGGTGCTCGGGTCGCTGGAGTGGTCGGGCAGCCACTGCCTGCCGGTGGCCTGCCTGCACTGGGGGCTGCGGCGCGGCGAGACCTACCTCGACCCGCTCCTGCTGGTCGGGGCCGGTCCTCAGCCGGTCCGCCTCCTCCCCTGGTGAGCGCGGCGAAACGCGAACCTGACTCACGAATCCGTGACCCGGCGGGCATGACGTCGTTGGTGGGTCATGCACAAGCGACTGCTGCTCAGGCTCATCCTCGCCCTGGGCCTCTCCGCCTTCTTCGTGTCTCCCGCACTCGGGAGCCCGCAGGAGGGCTACGCCCGTCCCCACTTCGGCAACGGCAACGTCCCGGCCGGGTGCATCGTCGATCGCGACCCGATCAACCCGGACAACCACTGCTACCACATGAAGGTCGGCCTCAACGCGCTCGATTCGCCCAAGGTCGACGTCGACGTGCTCATCCCGGTCTCCCCGGCCGCCGAGCGCGACCTGCGCGTGGCCACCCAGGCCGTGCAGATGTGGGACGACGGCCTGCACTACCTCGCCGACCAGATGAAGCTGCCCTGGCTGGCCAAGGGCTTCGAGATGGACGTGCGCACCCACGACGTGCTGATGAACCCCGACGGCACCCTGCAGGACCCCCTCAAGCTGGTCGACCCCGAGATCGTCGTGGTCGTCTCCAACCCCGCGGGCGGCATCGGCATCGGCATCGACCCGACCGCCTTCGCCGGCGAGCTCGGCATCGTCGACGACAGCGGCGTCCCCTGCGCCCCGGTCGAGCAGCCGTTCAGCCTGGACGCGTGGAAGGCCAAGAAGGGCTTCGAGCAGCACGGCGGCGAGCCCGGCGGCATCTACGTCGAGGACTGCGGCGGCGGTGTCGGCGGCAACGTCTGCTTCGCCGTCAACGGGGCGGTGGATCCGGTGACCGGAGCCAGCGACTTCTTCCCGCTCTTCGACCTGGTGAGCCACGAGTTCGGCCACTGCCTGACGCTCGGCCACGTGGGGGACGGGGCCGACGGCCCGTGGGGGCCCACGCCGACCAACGACATCATGGCCTACAGCACGGACCCGCCCCTGATCAACAAGTGCGTCTCGACGCTCGACGTCGAGGGCTTCGCGCTGCGGATGAGCCGCTTCCTCGACGTCAACGGCGACCGCATGGTCGACGCCTCGGACCGGCTCAGGCCCAACGACGTCGAGGGGGACGGTGCGAACTCCTTCCAGGTGCAGCACCCGGACGACCACAAGTACGCCTCCTCGACCGGTGAGCCCGGGGACTGCCCGCAACCCGACCTGAGCCTGGTGCCGCTCGCCGAGGGCGACTTCATGCCGAAGCCCGTGGCCACCACCAGGCCGCGGCTGCGGCTCGGTGCGGTGTCGGCCTCCCGCGGTCGCCTCCGCCTGAGCGGCGTCGCCCGGCGGGTCCCGCTCGCGAAGCAGCCCACCGCCCGCACGGCGTCGCTGGCCGACACCTCGGGCGACTCCTACTCCCCGATCACCGACCTGCAGGGGCTGAAGGTCGAGGTCACCCGGACCGCGATCGAGGCGACGATGAAGGTCGGCCGGGTCTGGCCGGTCACCCAGGGCACCTCCCTGGTGGCCTACAGCCTCACCATCGACGGCCGCCGGCTCGACTCCTTCATCCCGACCGGCAGCACCGACGGCAAGGTGATGGTGCTGGACAACGGCACCGGCTACCCGCTGCCCGCCGGCACCGCCCGGTGGGACACCTCGGCCAACACGGTCACCTTCAAGGTGCGGCGCGACTACCTCGCCGACCAGCAGATCCGCGCGCCGTACAACGTCTACGCCGTCACCGGCTACCACACCCGCACCAACGACTGGGTGGCCAACGACGACCTCGCACCGAACAAGGCGAACCTCGACCTGGCCGCCCCGCCGATGGGTCGCGAGACCCGGGACGCCCCGGTCGCCGACCGGGTCCGGACCACGACCTACAAGGCCGGCTCCGGGTCCTTCACGCCCGCCGACTCCACGCTGGGCGTGGGCCTGGTCAGCGCGGTGGACAACCGCGACTACGTCACCGTGCCGGTCGAGCAGCAGTCCTCGGCGCTGGTCACCCTGCGCTGGACCGGGGACGCGACCATGGGGCTGACCGTCGGCGGCGGCTCGTCGCAGAAGCCGGTCAGGACGAAGCAGGCCAACACCCTCAAGGTGCTCGTCCCGTGGGCGCGACGCGACCTGACCGTCACCGTCGACCCGCAGGAGGTCCTCTCCCCCACCGACTACACGCTCACCGTCCGGCGCACCACCGTGGTCGCGGACCGCGACGGCGACCGGGTCCCGGACGTGGCGGACGACTGCCCGCGGGCCAAGGGCCCCAGCGCGGGAGCGGGGTGCCCCGACACCGACCGTGACTCGGTGTTCGACAAGGACGACGCGTGCCCGCGCGCGGCCGGGATCGGCGCGAGCGGGTGCCCCACGGCGCGGGGCGAGAAGGTCGTGGCGTTCGTGGACGGCAAGCGGGTCGCCGCACGCAGCGTGATGACCAGGCACGGCGGCTACCGCTTCGTGCTGCGCTCGCCGGTCCCGCGCGGGCGGCACAGGCTCGTGGTCAAGTGGTTCGACGGCGGCAAGGTGGTCGCGCGCGTCGCGCGAACCATCCGCTGACCGGCGCACCACGAGGACGCACCAGCGGAGAGGTCGGGCCGGGTCACCGTCGCGGTGGCCCGGCCCACCTTCGTCTCAGGCCCGCGGGTGCGCCTGGGTGTAGGCCGACCGGAGCCGGTCGGCCGAGACGTGGGTGTAGATCTGCGTGGTCGCCAGCGAGGCGTGGCCGAGCAGCTCCTGCACGCTGCGCAGGTCGGCGCCGCCCTCGAGCAGGTGGGTGGCCGCGGTGTGCCGCAGCCCGTGGGGGCCGAGGTCGGGAGCACCCGGCACCTCGGCCAGCCGCGCGTGCACGAGGGTGCGCACGGCGCGCTGGTCGATGCGGCGCCCCCTCACCCCGAGGAACAGCGCGGGACCCGAACCGCTCACCGCCAGCTCGCCCCGCGCGGCGAGCCAGTCGGCCAGCGCGCGCTCGGCCGGGACGCCGTAGGGCACCGTCCGCTCCTTGCGGCCCTTGCCCAGGACGCGCACGACCCGCCGCCGCCGGTCCAGGTCGTCGACGTCGAGCGAGCACAGCTCGCCCACCCGGATGCCGGTGGCGTAGAGCAGCTCGATCACCGCGAGGTCCCGCGCGCCGACGGCGCCGTCGGTCAGGGCGTGCTCGGCGGCGGCGTCCAGCAGCTGCCGGACGTCGTCGTGGCCGAGCGCGGGCGGGAGCGTGCGGTGCGCCTTGGGGCTGCCCAGCGCCGAGCCGGGGTCGGTCGGGAGCCGGCCGGTGCGGTGCAGCCAGGCAGTGAACACCCGCACGGCGGTGGCCCGGCGCGCCAGCGTCGTCCGCGAGCGGCCACGCGTCTGCTGGTTGGCCAGCCAGCTGCGCAGGGTGCGCAGGTCGAGGTCGGCGAGGTCGAGGACACCGAGGTCGGCGGCGTGCGCGAGCATCCCCCGGACGTCACCGAGGTAGGCCCGCACCGAGTGCGCGCTGAGGTCGCGCTCGCTGACCAGGTGGCGGCGGTAGTCCTCCAGCACCTCGTCGTGCAGGCCCCCGTCCCGGGTGGTCTCCTCCGACATGGCTCGAGCCTACGAGCGCCGGCCCGCCGAGCCGGGCACGCGCCCGCCGCCGCGCCGACGGGCCGGCCACGGGCGGCTGCTCAGGCCGGCGACCCGACCCGCGGCCCCGCCCTCCTGGCCTGGCGCCACAGCCCGGACCCACCGGTGACCCACCCCTCCTCGAGCAGCCGGTCCAGCGACTCCCGGGCGGCCCGGGCCGACACCCCGGCGGTCCGGGCGATGGCCGTCACCGGGACCGCGCGCCCCAGCGGCACCGCCTCGAGCACCCGCTTGTCCTCGGGACGCAGCAGGTCGAACAACGTCTCGGGCGCCCGGGGGCGCACCCACGTCGCCTCCCCCACCGCCCCGACCAGGTCCTCGACGTGCTCGCCCCGGCTGACCAGGCTGGCGCTGCCGCTGTGGATGAGCTCGTGCACACCCTCGGACGGAGCGTTGAACACCGGACCCGGAACGCCCATCACCACGCGACCCAACAGCTCGGCCCAGCTCGCGGTGTTGAGCGCCCCGGAGCGCACCGCGGCCTCCACCACGACCGTGCCGCGGGTCAGGGCGGCGATCAACCGGTTGCGCGCGAGGAAGCGGTGCCTGGCCGAGCTCCACCCCGGCGGCGCCTCGGACAGCACGACACCGTCCTGGCAGATGGTGCGCAGCAGGTCGGCGTTGCCGACGGGATAGGGACGGTCCGCACCACCCGCCAGCACCGCGACCGTCGGCCCGTGCGATCCCAGCGCCGCCCGGTGGGCTGCCGTGTCGATCCCGATGGCACCACCCGAGACGACGGTCCGGCCGGCCCGGGTCAGGTGCGCGGCCACGTCCCCCGCGACGACCTTGCCGTAGTCGGTGCAGCTGCGCGAGCCGACCACCGCGACCGCGCGCTCGCACAGCGCGGCCAGCGACCCGGAACCGCGCACCCACAGCCCGAGCGGAGGCCCGGCCATGCCGTTGAGCGGCTCGATGGTCTCGAGGTCCGCCAGCTGCTCGGGCCACTCCTCGTCACCGGGCGCGACGAACCGGATCCCCACCCGCTCCGCCCGGCCGAGCAGCCCCGCGGGGTCGAGGGCGGCCAGTCGCTCCGACGACGCCGACCGCAGGTCCTCCAGGGACGGGTCGGCGAGCAGGCGCTCGTAGAGCTCGACCACCCCCAGCCGACCGACGAGCCTCGCGACCTTGGGCGAGGCCGGCTCGAAGAGCGCGTTGAGCGCCACCCGGGCCAGGCGCTCGCGCGGGTCGGCGATCACCGGCTCACCCCCGTCAGCGCGGCGGACGGCAGGTCGCGGCCCAGCCGCAGCCGGAGCGCCACGTCGGTCTCCTCGGCACCGGGCGGCGCCCCGGCAGGCAGCCCCCGCAGGTCGGCCACCGTCCAGGCCAGCCGGTGCACGCGGACGGCGCCCCGACGGGTGAGGGTCCCGCTGCACACATGGCCCTCGACGAGGGCTGATCCCTCGTCCGACAGCGGCCAGGCCCGGACGAGCTCGGGACCCGGCACGTCGGCGTTGAGGCGCCAGGGCGTGCCGGACCAGCGCTCCGCCTGCCGCCGCCGCGCCCGCTCGACGCGCCCACGCACCACCGCCGTCGGCTCCGGGCGCGCCAGCGGGTCGCCGATCTCGTGGGGGCGCACCGGCTGCACGTGGCGGCGGATGTCGATGCGGTCCTCGACCGGACCGCTGACGCGGGAGCGGTACTGCCGGCGGCGGACCTCCGTGCACGAGCACCGGCTGAGCCGGGCGTCGGGATGGTAGTCCCCGCAGGGGCACGGGTTGGCGGCGAGCACCACCAACGTCCGCGCCGGGAACGTCGCCACCTCCTCGCCGCGCGCGATGGTCACCTCGCCGCTCTCCAGCGGTTGTCGCAGCGCATCGATGATGTCGAGGTTGAACAGCGGGAACTCGTCGAGGAACAGCACCCCGTGCAGCGCCCGCGAGATCTCCCCCGGCCGCACGCGCCCGGAGCCGCCGCCGAGGAGGCTCGCCTTGCTCGCCGTGTGGTGCGGCGCGCGGAACGGCGGCCGGACCAGCCGGCCGAGGGCAGGCACGAGCTCGCCGGCCAGCGACGAGACCGCGCACAGCTCGAGGGACTCGTCGACCGCGAGGTCCGGCAGCAGCCCCGGGAGACGTTCGGCCAGCGTGGTCTTGCCGGACCCGCGAGGACCGGTCAGCAGCAGGTGGTGGCCGCCCGCCGCGGCCACCTCGAGCGCGAAGCGGGCGTCGTCCATGCCGTGCACGTCGGCCAGGTCGAGCTCCTCGGCGCGGCCCTCGCCACGCCAGCGCAGCACCTGGCCCGCCACTCGCGGCGCCACCTCCGGGGCCTCGGGGATCTCCTCGCCGGTGAGGACGGCGACCACCTGGAGCAGGGACCGGACGCCGATGACGTCGATGCCCGGGACCAGCGCCGCCTCGTCGGCCTGCACGTCGGGCACCATCACGCGTCTCAGCCCGCGGTCGCGGCCGGCCAGCACCATCGGCAGGACGCCCGGCACGGCCCGCACGTTGCCGTCGAGACCGAGCTCGCCGAGGAACAGCCAGCCCTCCAGTGCCGGCGCGGGGACGACCTCGGCCGCGGCCAGGACCGCGGTCGCGATCGCGACGTCGAAGTGCGGCCCGCTCTTGGGCAGGTCGGCGGGCGAGAGCAGCACGGTCACGCGCCGGGTCGTGGGCCACTGCAGCCCGCTGTTGGCCACGGCCGCGCGGCAGCGGTCGCGGGCCTCGCTGATCGAGGCGTCGGCACGCCCGACGAGCGTCGTGGCGACCATCCCCTGGGTCACGTCGGCCTGGACGTCGATGAGGTGGCCGCTCATGCCCTGCAGGCAGACGGTGCGCGCGGTGGCGACAGGCACTCAGCCCACCCCCCGCACGTGGTCGAGGCGCTCGGCGACCGGCCGGCTCAGGTCGATGCCGACCAGGTCGATGCGGATCTCACGAGCGCTCACCTCGTGCTCGCGCAGCCACCGGGCGGCGAGCCGGCGCAGCCGCGCGAGCTTGGCCTCGGTGACCGCCTCCAGCGGCGTGCCGAACGACGCGTCGCGCCGGGTCTTGACCTCGCACACCACGACCACCGGCCCGTCGCGGAGGACGAGGTCGAGCTCGCCCTCGGGACACCTCCAGTTGCGGTCGAGGACCACCATCCCCTGCGCGGCCAGGTGGCGGGCGGCGAGGTCCTCGCCGTACCCGCCCATCGCGTTGCGCTGTGCTGCCGTCGTCATCGCGCACCTCCTTGGGACGGGAGCGTGCCGCGGTGCGCCGGCGTACGACGGACAGGTGCGTCGGGCTGGGGACGGCGCCGGCCTCCGGGCGCCTGGGGGCGGAACCGGGTCCGGGGGGAGTCAGTAGGTGCCGGGGTTGTCGCAGGCCGGCGGGCTGTCCGGCACGTTCTCGACCTGGCGCGTCGCGGACTGGGAGACCCGCCCGCCACCGGGCATGGGCAGCACGGGGATGTTGAGGTCGAGGGTGTCGAAGGCGACCGTCACCTCCACGTAGTCGCCGCGCTGCAGCGGCCGCGCCAGGGTCGTGCCCGCGGAGTCGGTCCAGCGGTAGGTGGCCGCCACCGCGGACAAGGCGGGCTGTCCCGCGTGCTCGGCGACCTTGGGCTCCACGCAGGTCGCCCAGTCCTGCCCGACGACCAGCTTGCGTGCCGCCTCGCGCGCGTTGGCGCTGGCGGTGGTGAGCGCCCAGAACAGGTAGCCGTACTGGATCAGCCCGAAGACGAGCATCAGCAGCAGCGGCGCGACCAGCCCGAACTCCAGCGCGGTCGCACCCCGCTCCCCGCGGCGCCTCCTGGCCCACCCCATCACTTCACCAGCCGGATGATGCGGGGCCCGACGCCGAGGTAGTCGACGGTGGGCCCGTCGTAGGAGCTGCCGACCGGGGGCAGCGCGTCGGGGGCGATGGTCATGAAGCGCGCCGCCTTGAGCTTGCCGTTCTGCACCACGAGCCCAGCCCGCTCGCGGCCCATGTCGACCCCCAGTCCCGTGGCGAGGGTCTGCAGTCCCTGGTCGACGTTGTTGCTGTTGAGCTGGTTGAGGGCGCTGGTGATGCCGATGCCGTCGAGGAACGTCGAGACGATCGACCCGAGGATGCCCAGGCTGGCGGTCACCTCGTCGACGGCCGCGTCGAGACCCTCCTGCACCGCGTCGTTGAGCCGGTCCACCACGCCGGTGGGCTGGATGCCGGCGATGTTGAGGCTGTCGGCGCTGCCGTTGTCGATGAAGACCGGGCGGAAGGTGAGGATCGGGTAGTCGACCTCCCCGGGCGCGTTGAGGCTGACGTAGCTGAGCACCGGCACCCAGCCGAACCGCGGGGAGGAGTAGATGTCGCTCTCGATCGCGTCGTTGGGGGTGATCAGCGGCAGGTTCGGCAGCAGGTAGGTGTCCAGCGCCATGGCCAGCTGGCTGTCGAGCAGGGTCCCCCCGCCGTCCTTGAGGAAGTCGCTCAGCCCGTCGTCGTTGTACTGCCCGTTGAACCCGAGGTCGCTGAGGTCGACGGTCTGGCCGCTCGCGCAGGCGCTGGCGCGATGGCAGCTCAGGCGGCCGTAGCCCGGCTCGGTCGGGCTCGACGCGGTGCTCTTGAGCATCCCGTCGGTGAACTCCTGCTCGGCCGCCGCATCGCTGCGCAGCCGGGCACAGTTCGCGGGCGCGCCGCCGAGCAGCGTGGCGTCGTACGTCGCCTGGGTGTCGAGCCGGTTGTACGCCGCGACCGTGCAGCCGGTCAGGCCGTACGACGGGTTGGCCAGGATCGTGGACACCGAGCCGCTGAGCGTGGCCGCGAGCCCGGCGGCGCTGCCGTCGAGTCCCGACAGGTCGGCCCCGCCGAGCGCCTGGAGGAACGCCTCGTTGCGGGTCAGCGAGTGGTCCATCCCCTCCTGCAGGTTGCGGGTCAGCGCGGGCGTGCCGGCGTCCTGGACCCGCGGGGAGTCCAGCAGCCGGCCGCACGCCACCGACTCGTCGAGGTCGAGCAGGCCGTCGAGCGCAGTCAGCAGCGAGCCGACGACGCTGGTCTGGTCGGGGTAGACGTCGAAGGAGGCCGTGCCGTCCGACCACCTCGGGTCGCTGTCGGTGATGAACAGCGACAGGATCTTCGTCGGGAGCTTGACCTTGACGTACCAGCGGCCCGGTGTGTTCCTCACCTGGTCGGGGATGGCCACCGTCATCACCTTGGTGAGGGTGGACAGCGACGAGGCCGTGACCGGCCCCACCGTGGTGTCGCCGCGCTTGAACACCACCTGGGTGTCGGGCGACAGGCTGAGGGACAGCAGGGCAGGCGAGTCCACGCCCAGGGTGAGGATCGACCCGTTGCTGGAGGGGCTGGAGACCGTCACGGAGGCGCTCGCGTTGCCACCGGTGTACGCCGCGTCCCACGCGGTCAGCACGGGCTCGTTCTGCGCGGGCAGGGAGCCGCTGGAGGAGTAGCTCCCGGGCACCACGTAGCTGATCGGCAGGAGCTTGTCGACACCGGAGCCCAGCCCGGCCTGGTTGATCACCCCGGCCAGGCACTGCAGGGACAGCCCGATGGGCAGCAGGCCGCCGGGTGAGGAGACCTTCGCGGTCGCGGACTTGCTCTGGGTGACGTTGCTCGTGCCCGTCACCCCCGCCCACACGTAGTCGACCCGCGCCTCGGGACCGACCACCTGCACCTGCGTGCTGGAGGGGAAGGTCACCCGGCCGGTGTCGAGGAGCGTCTGGGCGTAGGTGGCCAGGCTCGAGGACGAGCTCGAGGTCGGGCAGTCGGGGATGGCCGGGTCGATCGTGCGCTGGCCGGCGACGCGGTGGCAGGCGATGTGGTAGGCCACGCGCTTGGCGACCGCGAGCCGGCTGTCGTCGTCGGCGGCGGGCAGCGCCTCGGCCGCGAACAGCGCGGCCCCGTCGGCCTGTTGCTGCAGCTGTCCCCGCCGCATCCAGGTGTTGCCGATGTCGACCACGAACGCTGCGATCACCATCAGGACGACGACCACCAGGGCAGACAGCAGCGCGACCGCTCCTCCCTCACGCGAGCGGTCGCGCACCTCGCGCCGTCCGAGACGGGCCTTGTCGGCCCGGCACGGGCAGTCGGCCCAGTCCCCCATCTGTGAGTCCCTCGGGGTCAGCAGGCCTGGACGTCGAGACGGACGTTGTCCAGGTGGATGGAGGTGTCGGAGACGACCTCCCCGTCGTTCGGCAACAGCCCGCTCATGGCCGACTGCGCCACCGACACCCGGACGCTCAGTCTGACATCGACGCCGAGCTCGTGAGGGACGAAGTCGACGATCTGGGCGGTCACGTCACCGACGTCGACCGGTGTCCCGGAGGTCACGTGGGAGGCGTTGGCCACCACGGTGTCGCGCAGCAGGGTGCGCAGCGACTCGCAGTCGGCGAACGCGCCGTACACCGCTGCCTGGTCGACCTGCGGGTCGACCGCGACGCGCTGGGCCTCCCAGAAGTACTGGCCGTAGGCGAGCAGGCCGATCATCAGCGGGCTGAGCAGGGCGCTGATCAGCCCCGCCTCCACCGCGGCCACCCCACGCTGGTCGCGGCGGCGGCCTCGAGCGCCGCGGCCGACCGACCGCAGCAACGTGCGAACATCCCTCATCGGATCCCTCCCCAGGATCGCGACGACTCGGGGGCTCCCACCCCGCACCTCGCCACCCCTGGCGAGAGAGCCGTCGGGCCGGACTTGTACGTCCGACCAAGATCCAGGGTAGGTGACTATGGTCCCGAATTGGCACCATTTACCCCAAGGGATTGGTCCGATGTGACCAGATTTTGCCCTCCGGCCGCGCCAGCGGGGCCGTCCCGGTCAGTCCTCCGGGGGCTGCAGGTCGGACTCGGCGAGCTCCTCGACGTTGACGTCCTTGAAGGTGAGCACCTTGACGTTCTTGGCGAACCGCGCCGGGCGGTACATGTCCCACACCCAGGCGTCGGTCATGGAGACCTCGAAGAACACGTCGTCGGCCTCGGTGCGCGCCTTCACGTCCACCTGGTTGCACAGGTAGAAGCGCCGGTCGGTCTCCACGACGTACTTGAAGATGCCGACGACGTCGCGGTACTCGCGGTAGAGCTGCAGCTCCATCTCCGCTTCGTACTTCTCCAGGTCCTCGGCACTCACGCGTCCACCGCCTTCGCTCCGCTCGGCGGCGGAGCCAGGCGTGACCCCTCGGTTCGCTCGCTCCGCTCGCTCATCTGCTCTCCTCCAGCACGCGCTCACCCGACTCGTCGACCGCTCCGTGCACATCATCGCCCAGGACGCGCCGGACGTTGACGAAGCACCGCCGATGGATGGGGCTGGCCCCGTGACGCTCGAGCGCCTCGGTGTGCGCGGCCGTGACGTAGCCCTTGTGCGTCAGGAAGTCGTAGGCCGGCCAGCGCTCGTGCTCGGCCACCATGATCCGGTCGCGGGTCACCTTGGCCAGCACCGAGGCGGCGGCGATGCAGGCCGAGACCCGGTCGCCCTTCCACACCGCGAGGCCGGGGACACCGAGGCCGTCGACGGGGAACCCGTCGGTCAGGACGTAGGAGGGCCGCACCTCCAGGCGCGCCAGCGCGCGTCGCAGCGCGGCCACGTTGGCCACGTGCATGCCGAGCCGGTCGCACTCCTCGGGCGGGACCACCACGACCGCCCACGACAGCGCGCGGCGCACCACCTGGTCGTAGCAGCGCTCGCGTGCGGCCGCAGTGAGGAGCTTGGAGTCGGCCAGGCCCGGGACGACGCCGCGGTCGCCGTCGGGCAGGATCGCCGCCGCGGCCACCAGGGGACCGGCGCAGGCACCGCGGCCCGCCTCGTCCACCCCGGCGATCGGGGTCAGGCCGTGGCGGCGCAGGGCGCGCTCGTAGCCGTAGAGGCCGGCGTCGCGGCGGATCGTGGCCCCACGGGGAAGCTGGCTCATCGGACCGTCACCCGGCGTTCCCCCCGCACTGGTCGGGGTCGGCGTCACCGCCGGCCACGGCGTCGAAGGTCGACGGGTGGTGCAGCACCGTGGCGTGGCGCAGGGGCCACACCACCGCGAAGACCTTGCCGACCACGTCGTCGACCGGGACGCAGCCGCCGCCGGGGTCACCGAGGTGCACGCGCGAGTCGGCCGACTCGCCGCGGTTGTCCCCCATCACCCACAGGTAGCCCTTCGGGACCTCGACCTTGAACGTGATCAGCGACGGGCGGGCGCCGGGCGCGAGGTAGTCCTGCTCCTCCAGCGGGGTGCCGTTGACCCGCACCCGGCCCTTCTTGTCGCAGCACCGCACGGTGTCGCCACCCACGGCGATCACGCGCTTGACCAGGTGACCCCCCGTCGGGAACAACCCGAAGGCCTCCAGCGCCTTGGCGACCGGGTTGCGGGCCTGCGGCACCTGCTGCTCGTCGAGCCAGCCGCCCGGGTCGGCGAAGACCACCACGTCGCCGCGCTGCGGGGTGCCCCCGCCCCAGTAGGAGACCTTCTGGACCAGGATCCGGTCGTTGTAGACCAACGTGTCGTTCATCGACCCCGACGGGATGTAGAAGGCCTGCATGAACAGGGCCTTGATGCCGATGGCCAGGATCAGGGCCACGCCGAGCAGGAGCACCATCTCCTGCCAGAACGGCATGGGCTCGCGCCCGCGCCGCCCACCACGTGCGTCCTGGCCGTCCGCACCGTCCGCGCCGTCGGTGCCGGCCGTGTCGCCGGCGTCGTGCGTGCCGTCCGTCCCGTCACGGGAGGAGGCCGGCCGGTCCGCGCGGTGGCGTCCGGGGGCCGGGCGATCCTCGTGGTCGGTCACCCGGGGAGCCTAACCAGGGCGGTGTGGCGCGGGTCAGCGGACCTCGCGCTTCTCCTTGATCTTGGCGGCCTTGCCGCGCAGGTTGCGCAGGTAGTAGAGCTTGGCGCGACGGACGTCACCGCGGGTCACGACCTCGACCTTGTCGATGATCGGGGTGTGCAGCGGGAAGGTGCGCTCGACGCCGACGCCGAAGGAGACCTTGCGGACGGTGAAGGTGCGGCCGACACCGGAGCCCTGGATCCGGATGCAGACACCCTGGAAGACCTGGATGCGGGACCGGTTGCCCTCGACCACGCGGACGTGGACCTTGAGGGTGTCGCCGGCGCGGAACTCCGGGAGGTCGTCGCGCTTGGAGCCGGCAGCGAGCTGGTCGATCACGTTGGTCATGGCTGTCTCCTCGTCGGCGCCACAGGTCGCCCACGGTCGTGGGGGTGGATCGTTCGGCCCGGCATGCTCAGGTCAGTGGCGGCGTGCCCCCTGTGGCAGGTGCACCGCTGACCGTCGGCCCCCGAGAGGGAGCACGCACGGTCGTCATGACGGCCGGGCCAACCAAGGATTCTGCCACAGGGCCCGGTGCCGGACGAAATCGCCTAGCGCCGCGGCTTGGCCATCCACATGATCGGATCGCCGGAGGCGAAGGCGCGGGGGCGGTAGCCGGCCCGGCGGTACATGCGCTGGTTGTCCGCGCTCGTCCCGCCGGTGACCAGAGCGTAGGACGTGGCCCGCTCCGGCGCCCACTCCTCGCACCGCTCGAGCAGCCAGCGACCCAGGCCGCGGCCCTGCACGTCCGGGGCGACCATGAGGCGGCCGACGACCCAGGTGGTGCCGTCCTCGTGCAGCTGTCCACGGACCGACCCCACCAGGCGGCCGGCGCTGCGCAGCACCCAGGTGCGCCACCGGTCGAGGTCGGCGACCACCTGGTCGAGGTCCTCGTGCAGGGCGGGCACCTCCAGCGTGCCCAGCACGATCGCCTCCTGCAGCCAGCAGGCGCGCTGCAGGGTGAGCAGCTCGCCCGCGTCGGCCCGGGTCGCCGGCCGCCACTCTGCGTCCGCCACCGTCTCGGGCGCCGCCAGCGCGCTCGGTGCCAGCAGGTCCGGGCGGCGCGCCGCCGTACGCCTCAGGGACTGGTCGTGGCGCCAGCGCTCCACCGCGGCGTGGTCGCCGCCGAGGAGCACCTCGGGGACGTCGAGGCCGCGCCAGGAGGGCGGGCGGGTGTAGACGGGGTACTCCAGCAGGCCGGACTCGTGGGACTCCTCGACCAGTGAGTCCGGGTTGCCCATGAAGCCGGGCAGGAGGCGCACCACGGCCTCGAGCACGGCGAGCGCGGCGACCTCGCCGCCGTTGAGGACGTAGTCGCCGAGGCTGACCTCGAGCACGCGCATCCTGGTCGCGGCGTGGTCGACGACCCGCTGGTCGATGCCCTCGTAGCGCCCGCAGGCGACCAGCAGGTGCTGCTCGGCGGCCAGCTCGCGGGCGTGGGCCTGGGTGAACGGCACGCCGCCCGGCGTCGGGACGACCAGGACGGTCCCGTCGGTCGCCAGCGCGTCGAGCGCCTCACCCCAGGGCTCGGGGCGCATCACCATGCCGGCGCCGCCGCCGTACGGTGCGTCGTCCACGGTGCGGTGACGATCGTGGGTCCAGTCGCGCAGGTCGTGGACGTGCAGGTCCAGCAGGCCGCTGCGCCGCGCCTTGCCCGGCAGGGAGAGGTCGAGCGCGTCGAGGTAGGCGGGGAAGATCGAGATGACGTCCACGCGCATGGCGGTCCCTCAGTCCTCCGGGTCGAGCAGACCGGGCCGGTCGGCGACCGTCAGGCGGCCCGCCTCCAGGTCGACCTCGGGGACGAGCGCCCCGACGAACGGCACCATCGCCTCACGGCCGTCGTCGCGGCGCACGACGAGCACGTCCTGGGCCCCGGAGTGCAGCACCTCGGTGACGACCCCCACGCGCTCCCCGCCGACGGGGTGCACGGCGAGGCCGACCAGCTGGTGGTCGTAGTACTCCTCGGGGTCCTCGGGCCGCTCGCCGCGGGCGACCTCGACGGCGAGCAGGCTGTTGCGCAGCGCCTCGGCCGCCGTGCGGTCGGGGACCTCGGCGAAGGAGACCAGCAGCCGCTCCTGGTGCCAGCGCGAGGCGCTGACCGTGAGGGTGTCGGGTCCGGCGGCCGCTCCGCGGGGGGCGCGTACGGCGAGCAGCGCCCCCGGTGCCAGCCGGCGCTCGGGCTCGTCGGTCCGCAGCTCCAGGCTCACCTCGCCACGTATCCCGTGCGGCCGCCCGATCCGGGCCACGACGACCTCGTCGGCGTCACCGGGCTCCCGGGCGTCGGGGCTCATCGCTCCTCCTGGGGGTGCTTCAAATTCACTGGGGCCCCAGTGAAACTGGTGCTTCCCGAGCGAAGTTTCGCTGGGGAAGCACCGACATCACTGGGGCCCCAGTGAAACCGAACCGGGCCTCAGCGGCGGCGGTCGACGTCCACGAAGTCGACCCGGGCCCCACCGCGGCCGAGCGCGCCGATGACGGTGCGCAGGGAGGTCGCCGTGCGGCCGTTGCGGCCGATCACCTTGCCGAGGTCGTCGGGGTGCACGCGCACCTCGAGGAGGTCGCCGCGACGGGTCTGCTTGTCGCGGACGCTGACGTCGTCGGGGTGCTTGACGATGCCGCGGACCAGGTGCTCCAGCGCGTCGGCGAGCACGTCAGGACTCGGTGGTCTCGGTCGACTCGGCGGCCGGGGCCTCGACCGGCGCGGCCGGCTCCTCGGTGCCCTCGGAGGAGGCGCCCGTGGCCTCGGCGGCCGGGGTGTCCTCGGTGGCGGCGTCGCCGCCGGTGGCCTCGACGGCCGCGGCGGTGTCGTCGGTGGCGGCAGCCTTCTTGGCCGGCTTCTTCTCGGCCTTCTTGGTCACGGCCTCGGTGTCCAGCGAGCCGCCGGACTCCTTGAGGATGTCGTTGAAGATCTCCTGCTTGGACTTCTTCGGCTCGGCCAGCTTGAGGGTGCCCTCGGCGCCGGACTCGCCCTTGAACTTCTGCCAGTCGCCGGTGACCTTGAGCAGCGCGGCGACGGCCTCGGTCGGCTGGGCGCCGACACCCAGCCAGTACTGCGCACGCTCCGAGACGACCTCGATGACCGAGGGGTCCTGCTTGGGGTGGTACTTGCCGATCTCCTCGATCACCCGGCCGTCACGGCGGGTGCGGGAGTCGGCGACGACGATGCGGTAGTAGGGCTGACGGATCTTGCCCATCCGCTTCAGGCGAATCTTGACGGCCACGAGTGTGGTGTCTCCTCAGGTGTGGTGTACGGGGTGAGGCGACCGCGTCCGGTGGGGAAACATCGGCGGGTCGGTCTCGAGCGGGCCTGTCCGCACCGGTGAGAGGGGCCGTCGCGGTCAGGACTCAGCGGGCCATTGTGCCAGACACGTCGGGATCGGTTCCAATCGGCGGCGGGCCCTCGGTCACCGGCCCCCGTCCACGCCCGAGCACCAGCACGCCGGCCGCCACGACCGCGGCCATCCCGACCAGCTGGTCGGGCTGGAGACGCTGGCCGAGGACCACCAGCCCCGCCAGCGCGGCCGCGGCCGGCTCGAGGCTCAGCAGCACCCCGAAGACGCCGGGTGCCAGGCTGCGCAGCGCGACCAGCTCGAGGGAGTACGGCAGCGCCGAGGACAGCACCGCGACCCCCAGCGCGAGGACGAGCACCCCGGGGCGCGCCATCGAGCCCCCGGGCGCCGCGAGCCCCAGCGGCACGGCGAGGACGGCCGCGACCGCCATCGAGATCGCGATGCCGTCGAGACCGGCGAAGCGCCGGCCGGCGTGCCCGCTCAGCAGGATGTACGCCGCCCAGCAGGCGCCGGCGGTCGCGGCGAGCCCGATGCCGACCAGGTCGAGGTCGGCCGGTGAGACCCGGAGCACCTCGCAGATGAGGACGACGCCCACCAGCGCGAGGGCGACCGCGCCGAGGTCCCGCGCCCGGTGCGAGGTGACGGCGGCGAGCAGCAGCGGCCCGCTGAACTCGACGGTGACCGCGACCCCGATCGCCAGCCGGTCGAGCGAGCCGTAGAAGGCGGTGTTCATCGCCAGCAGGGCCAGCCCGAAGGCGACGGCGGTGCCCCAGTCCTCGCGGCTGCGACCGGTCAGGCGTGGTCGGGCGATGACCATCAGCAGGGCGGCCGCGAACCACATCCGCAACGCCACCGAGCCCAGCACCCCGACGTCGGGGATGAGGGTGGCCGCGAGGGCGCCGCCGAGCTGGACGGAGAGGACGGCGGCGACGACGAGGGCGGCGGCCCGACGCTCGTGCCCCGGACGGGGTCCCTGCGCGGCGGTCACCGGGCCATTAGAGCCCAGCCGCTCAGCCGCCGGCGAACCACCCGGTCGGGCCGATGTCGGTGCCCATGCGCGGGACGTACTGGTCGAAGTAGATCTTGGCGATCAGCTCGCGCCGGCTGCGCACGTCGGCCTTGGTGAACACCGACTTCAGGTGGTCCTGGACGGTGTAGGGCGAGACGTGCATCGCCGAGGCGATCTCCTTGGTGTCCACGCCCTGCAGGACCAGCTGGGTCACGTCGCGCTCGCGCGGGGTGAGGTCGAAGGCGGCCACCACCAGCGGGACGATCTCCGGGGGCCGCGCCTCGTCGATGGTGACCACGACGTCGCCGCCCTGCCCGTCGACCCGGGGGACAGCGGGGTGGCGTGCAGCACCAGCCACATGCCGCTGCGCGACCGCACCCGGCACCGCGGCGGGGCGGGCGTGAGGCCCGCGGAGTACCGCCGGGCGGCCCCGATGAGCGAGGAGATGATCCCGTCGGCCACCGTGCCGTCCTCGCTGCGCATCAGGTCCAGCAGCCGCGCCTCGGCTCCGGCGCTCATCTGCTGGATGCTGTCGTCGGCGCCGACGATCACGACCGCGGGACCGGCCGGCGCGAGAGCCGGAGCCGGCGCGAAGCTCGCCAGCAGGCCGGCGCGCACGCCGATGCTGAGGGTCGCCGAGAGCGAGTCGAGCAGGTCGACCTCGTCGGTCCCGAACGGCTCCGCGTCGGCACCGCGGAACAGCGCCATGGCACCCCAGACCTGGCTCGCGTCGCGCAGCACGACCCGGGCCTCCTCGGTGTAGCCGAAGTGGGGTCGCATGAACTCCGCCACCCGTGCCGAGTCGCCGGAGCCCACGGCCATCGCGGCGCGGTCCCCCACGGCGAGGCGGCGGAAGGCCGACTCCTCCTCCTCGCCGTACTCGATCAGGCCGAACTCGTGGTCGTGCTGGTCCCGGCCGACCAGGTCCCCGAACTTCAGGGTCCCGGTGAGCAGCAGCGTGCTGGGATCGACGGTCGCGACGCACGCCCCCACGTAGGGCACGGCCCGGGCGATCGAGTCGACCGCCTCCCGCAGGAAGGTCTCGATGTCGAGACCGGCACGGGCGACCACGTCGACGTCGCGCTGGACGCGACGAGCGGTGAGGCTCGGCAGCATGCCCCCAGTGTGGGGCCGGGGGCGCCGGCGGCGCCATCCCAGAACTCTGGGGTCCCAGGACCCCCCGTCGGGACCAGCCCGCAAGGACCCGGCGGCTTGGGATGGTCGGGAAGGTCACCGCGGACCCAGGGTGCTGCTCATGCAGATCACCGTCCCCGCCCAGGGCTCCGTCGACGAGCAGGGCCGCCTGCTCCACGACGGCGACGTCCTGGCCCAGGTCGTGCTCGCCGCCAACAACCTCGAGGCACGGCTCGCCGAGGCAGGACTGACGTGGGCCGACGTCACGCACGTGCAGGTCGAGACCCTCGACCCCGCCGCACTGGACGACGCCCTCGCCGCGGTGCGCGACCACCTGCTCGGCCTCGGCGCCTCCCCGGCGCTGGAGGTCGTGCGGGTCGGCGCACTCCCCCTGCCCGGCATGGCCGTCGCCGTCGGCTGCCGCGCTGTCACCAGCACCCACACCGTCACCGTCGAGAAGGAGACCGTCATGACCGTCCACATCCAGGCCCGTCCCGCCGAGCAGCTGCGTGGGCGCTGCGAGTTCGTCCACCTCCCCGGTGAGGCGGAGTACGAAGCGGCCAGCACCCCCTGGAACGTCGCGGTCGTCCAGCGCCCGGCCGCGGTCGCGCTGCCGCGCACCCCCCAGCAGGTGGCCGGCCTCGTGCGCAACGCCGCCCAGCTCGGCCTGCGGGTCACCGCGCAGACCACCGGCCATGCCGCGTCCTCGTTGGCCGCCCACTCCCTCGACGACGTGGTCCTGGTGCGGACCACGCACCTGCAGGAGGTCGAGATCGACGTACGGCGCCGCGTGGCCCGCGTCGGTGCCGGCGTCGCGTGGGAGGCGGTCGTCGAGGCAGCCGCCGAGCACGGCCTCGCAGCCCCCCACGGCTCGGCGCCGGACATCGGGGTCGTCGGCTACAGCCTCGGCGGCGGCCTGGGCTGGCTGGCCCGCAAGCACGGGCTGGCGGCCAACCAGGTGAGCGCCGTGGAGCTCGTCACCGCCGACGGACGGCTGGTCCGGGCCGACGCGACCCACCGTCGCAAGCTGTTCTGGGCGCTGCGCGGCGGCGGGGGCAGCTTCGGGATCGTCACCGCGATCGAGGTGCGGCTGCAGCCCGTGGCCGACGCCTACGCCGGCATGTTGCTCTGGCCGGTCGAGCGCCTCGAGCCCGTGCTGCGCGCGTGGAACGAGTGGACGCGCACCGCCCCGGAGGAGGCCACCACGTCGCTGCGGGTGCTGCGGTTCCCGCCGATCCCTGAGCTGCCGCCGTTCCTGTCCGGACGCAACGTCGTGGTCGTCGACGGCGTCTTCCTCACCGACGACGCCCTCGCCGCGGCCGAGCTCGAGCCGCTGCGGGCGCTGCAGCCGGAGATGGACACCTTCGCCCGGGTCCCCGCGACCGCGCTGCCGCGGCTGCACATGGACCCCGAGCAGCCGACGCCGTCGGTGGGCGCCGGGACCGTGCTGGGCGAGCTCGACGAGGCCGGGATCGGAGCGTTCGTCGCAGCCGCCGGGCCGCAGGCGACGTCCTCGCTGCTCATCTGCGAGCTGCGTCAGCTCGGTGGGGCGGTGGCCCGCAAGGCCCCCGGGGCGGGCGTGCTCTCGCACGTGCCGGGCGCCTTCGTGCTGCTGGGCCTCGCGGTCGCAGCGGGACCGGAGGCGACCGAGCAGGGACGGGCGGACGCGGAGGCGCTGCTGGGCGCGATGGCGCCGTGGGCGACGGGCCGGAGCTTTCTCAACTTCGCCGAGCGGCCGGTCGACCCGTCGACCGCGTTCGACCCGCGCGACTGGGCCAGGCTGCGCCGGGTGCGGGCGAAGGTCGACCCCACCGGGGTCTTCCGGGCGGCCCACGAGGTGCCGGCCCGCTGAGGCAGTGGGCCGGCGACCCTCGGGGTCGCCGGCCGCTGCGCGTCAGCTGCCGGCCACGACCCGTCCGCGCAGCACCACGCGCTTGGGCGTGAACAGCAGGTCCAGGTCGTCGCGCGGGTCGCCGTCGTAGACCACGAGGTCGGCGGGGGCGCCCTCCTCGAGCGTCGCCGGGCGGCCGAGCCACTCGCGCGCCCGCCAGCTCGCCGCGCCGAGCGCGTAGTCGACCGGCATCCCCAGGGAGACCATCGCGACGACCTCGCCGGCCAGGTTGCCGTGGCGGGAGATGCCGCCCCCGTCGGAGCCGGCGTACATCGGCACGCCCGCCTCGTAGGCCGTCATGAGGGTCTCGCGGGTGCGGGCGTGCAGGTCGGTCATCGTCGAGGAGTACGCCGGGAACTTGGCGCGCCCCGCGGCGGCGTACTCCGGGAACTTGGCCAGCTGCATCACCGTCGGCACCAGCGCGGTCCCCTGGGCGACCATCTGGTCGACGAGCTCGACGCTGAGTCCCGTGCCGTGCTCGATGCAGTCGATGCCGGCGTCGAGGAGGCCCTGGAGCACGTCGCGGCCGAAACAGTGCGCGGTCACCTTGGCGCCCTCGGCGTGCGCGGCGTCGATGGCGGCGGCGAACGCCTCGGCGGGGAACGACGGGACCAGGTCGCCCTCGTCGCGCGAGATCCAGTCCCCGACGAGCTTGACCCAGCCGTCGCCGCTGCGCGCCTCCTGGGCGGCGTACTCCGCGAGCTGGTCGGGCTCGACCTCGTGGGCGTAGTTGCGGATGTAGCGCCTGGTGCGCCCGATGTGGCGCCCGCAGCGGATCAGCCGCGGCAGGTCCTCGCGCTCGTGGATCCATCGGGTGTCGGCCGCCGAGCCCGCGTCGCGGATCAGCAGCGCGCCCTGGTCGCGGTCGAGGACGGCCTGCGCCTCGGTCTCGGCCTGCCCGACGGGTCCGTGCTCCTCCAGGCCGAGGTGGCAGTGGGCGTCGACCAGACCCGGCACGATCCACCCGTCGACCCGGTCCGCCCCGGGCTGCGGCTCGTAGGTGACCTGCCCGTCGACGACGTACAGGTCGCGCGTCTGGCCGTCGGGCAGGACCGGTCCGGAGAACCTCAGTGCAGGCATGTTCTCGAACCTATCCTCGGTGAACGGGACCGAGGAGCAGCGGCCTGCGTCCCAGCGGTGTGCGGCGATCGTTCCTGCTCCTGGTCGTGGTCCCCGGCCAGGCTCCTGCGAGGCCGCACGGTGTCGGTGAGCGGGAGCTTCGTGGACGGCTGCCGGGACTCGATGAGCTGCCCGGCCTTCGGCTGCGGCGAGTGCGAGCACGACGACGGCCGGGTGAGGTGGTCGTTCATCGTGCCCGCTGAGGGGCGGCGCGGTCCAACCGATCCCCGGCCCTACTGCTGCTGGTTGAGGTACTTCGCCACCTCGGGCGGCAGGTCGAAGTCGGCGGGGTCGAGGTCCTGCTCGTCGCTCGGCAGGCCGAACGGGTTGGCGGCGGGCGCCCGCTCGGCGGCGGCCTTCTGCTCCTGGGCGCGCTTGGCGGGGTTGCCGGACTGGCGGCGGCCCTTGCCCTTCTGGGGCTTCTTGCGCTGCTGGGCCTTCTTGCCCGCCCCGGGCAGGCCGGGCATCCCAGGGATGCCGCCGCCGGAGGCGAGGTTCTTCATCATCTTGCGGGCCTCGAAGAACCGCTCGACGAGGTTGTTGACCTCCGAGACGTGGACGCCGGAGCCGCGGGCGATCCGGGCGCGGCGGGAGCCGTCGATGATCTTGGGGTCGGCCCGCTCCCCCGGGGTCATCGAGCGGATGATCGCCTGGACGCGGTCGATCTCGCGCTCGTCGAAGTTCGCGAGCTGGTCGCGGAACTGCCCCATCCCGGGCAGCATCCCCATGATCTTGGTCAGCGAGCCCATCTTGCGCAGCTGCTGCATCTGCTCGAGGAAGTCGTCGAGCGTGAACTCGCCGCCCTGACCGGTGAGCTTGGCCGCGGCCTTGGCGGCCTGATCGGCGTCGAAGGCCTTCTCCGCCTGCTCGATCAGGGTGAGCACGTCACCCATGTCGAGGATGCGCGAGGCCATCCGGTCGGGGTGGAACAGGTCGAAGTCGGTGAGCTTCTCGCCGTTCGAGGCGAACATGATCGGCTTGCCGGTGATCGAGCGCACCGAGAGCGCAGCGCCACCGCGGGCGTCGCCGTCGAGCTTGGTCAGGACCACGCCGTCGAAGCCGACGCCGTCGAGGAAGGCCTGCGCGGTCGTGACCGCGTCCTGGCCGATCATCGCGTCGACGACGAACAGGGTCTCGTCGGGCCGCACGGCGTCGCGGATGTCGGCGGCCTGCTGCATCAGCTCGGCGTCGATGCCGAGGCGGCCGGCGGTGTCGACGATGACCACGTCGTGCAGCGTGCGGCGCGCCTCCTCGACGCCGCCGCGGGCCACGGCCACCGGGTCGCCGACGCCGTTGCCGGGCTCGGGGGCCCAGACCGTGACCCCGGCGCGCTCACCGTTGACCTGCAGCTGGTTGACCGCGTTGGGGCGCTGGAGGTCGGCGGCGACGAGGATCGGGCTGTTGCCCTGCTCCTTGAACCACAGCGCGAGCTTGGCGGCCAGCGTCGTCTTGCCGGCACCCTGCAGGCCGGCGAGCATGATGACCGTCGGGGGCTGCTTGGCCATCCGCACGCGGCGGGTCTCCCCGCCGAGGATCTCCACGAGCTCCTCGTGCACGATCTTGACGACCTGCTGGGCCGGGTTGAGCGCGCCGCTCACCTCGGCGCCGCGCGCCCGCTCCTTGACCGCGGCCACGAACTCCTTGACGACCGGCAGGGCGACGTCGGCCTCGAGCAGCGCGATGCGGATCTCACGCGCGGTGGCGTCGATGTCCGCCTCGGAGAGCCGGCCCTTGCCCCGGAGGTTCTTCAGGGACGCGGTGAGACGGTCGGACAGGGTGGCGAACACGGGTCAGTCAGTCCTCAGGGTTCGGTACGGCGGCGACCCGGTCACGGCGGACCGGGCCAGTCAGGCGTCCAGGGTATCTGCGGGGCTGAGCGAGCGTCGTACGGCTTCCGCCGCGGCGGCCGCGGCGGCCGGCGAGAGCCGCCCTCCGGAGGCGTCCTGGAGGTAGAACACGTCGACCACCTGGGGCCCCACGCTGCCCACGTGGGCGGAGCGGACCGACAGGTCGAGCCCGGACAGCGCCCGCAGGACGGTGTAGAGGGTGCCCGGCCGGTCGGAGGCGCGCACCTCCACGACGGTGGAGTCGGTCGAGGCGTCGGGCAGGAGGACCTGCGCGGGCAGCACGGACGCGTCGGCCAGCACCCGGTCGGCGGCCGCGGGCGGGCCGCCGTCGTCGAGCGCCGCGGTGATCCGCCGCACGAGCCCCTGGGGATCGGGCACCTCTCCCTCGAGCAGCCACTCCGACTGCGCGTAGCCCTCCAGCGTCCAGGCCCGCGCGGCCACCACCGGCGTGCGCGCGACCAGGAACGTGCCGGCGAGGTCGGCGAGGATGCCGACCCGGTCGGGCTCGCGGACCCGGACGACCAGGCCGACGGGGTCGGTGAGGACCTCGACGCGCTCCTCCCCCAGCTCCGGGTACGACGACGGGGCCGGCTGGGTGCTCCCGGCCAGGGCGTGGCGCGCGGACTCGGCGAGGTCGGCGACGAGTCCCGCGCGCCACCGGGTCCACGCCTTGGGGGCGGTGGCCCGGGCGTCGGCCTCGGTGAGCACCTCGAGCAGGTCGAGCACCGCGGGGTCCTCGACGCGGGCGGCGACCTCCTCGGCGGTGGCCGGGTCGTCGAGGTCGCGCGTGGTGGCGACCCGGGCGAGCAGCAGGTGGTGCAGGACCAGCCGGCCGAGGACCTCGACGTCCTCGTCGGAGAAGCCCCACCGGCGGGCGACGGACCGCGCGATCGGCGCCCCGGCCTCGCTGTGCTCGGTGGTGCCCCCCTTGCCGATGTCGTGCAGCAGCGCGCCGACCATGAGCAGGTCGGGCCGGGCGACCCGGCGGATGAGGCGGGAGGCCTCGACGCAGGTCTCGACCACGTGCCGGTCGACGGTGAAGCGGTGGACGACCGAGGCGTGGGGCAGGAGCCGGATCCGCTCCCACTCCGGCAGCAGCAGCGCGAGGCCGTCGGTCTCGTCGAGGGTCTCCCACACCGGCAGCAGGCCCCGGCCGGAGGCGAGCAGGCGGACCAGCAGGGAGCGTGCCTCCGCCGTCCACGGCTCGGGGATCGGCGCGGCCTCCCGCACGAGGCGGGCGACCGAGGCGGGGGCCAGCGGCAGGTCGCGCTCGGCGGCCACGACGGCCGCACGCAGCGGCAGCAGGGGGTCGCGGCGCGGGTCGGCGCCCTTGTCGAGCACGACCTCCCCGGCCGAGACCGCGACGCCCGGCGCGGCGCGCTCCAGCGAGGGCACCCGTCCCCGAGCGGCGCTGGGCGGGGGGTCGAGCACCCGGTCGACGCGGCGCCACGAGATGCGGGACAGGTGCGTGATGCGGCGGCCCAGCCGGCGCACGTGCCGCTGCGCCTCGGCGGCGTCCGCCATGCCCAGCCCGGCGGCGAGGGCGCCCCACTGCTCGGGCACCACGCGGTCGACGGCGCGACCGGCGACGTCGTGCAGCACGTCGCGCACGTCGAGCAGGCTCTGCCGGCTGGGCTCGAGGTCGGCGTGCGGCACGTCGACCATCCACGTCGCGACCAGGGCCTTGAGCATCGTGGCGTCGCGCAGCCCGCCGGCGGCCTCCTTGAGGTCGGGCACCGAGGCGTGGGCGAGCTCGCCGCGCTGCTCGGCGCGGCCGCGGGCCAGGTCGCGCAGCAGCGGCAGGTTGCGCCGGGCGTCGCGCCGCCAGGTCGACAGCACGTCGGCGCGCAACCGCAACGAGACCGCGGTGTCGCCGGCGAGGTGCCGGGCGTCGAGCAGGCCCAGCGCCACCCGCAGGTCGTCACGGGCGGCGGCCGTCACCTCGTCGAGCGCCCGGACGGCGTGGTCGATCCTCTTGCCCGAGTCCCACAGCGGGTACCACAGCTCGTGCGCCAGCGAGCCCACCTCGACGCCGCGGTCGTGCACGAGCACGAGGTCGAGGTCGGAGTACGGCGCGAGCTCGCTGCGCCCGTAGCCGCCGACCGCGACCAGGGCGACCCCCGGCAGCGGGTCGGCCTCGTCCCGCCCGGTCACCCCGTGCAGCGCGGCGGCGCAGAGCTGGTCGGCCTCCGCGGTGCGGGCGAGGCGCTCGGGCGCGGTCACGGCGTCGGCGGGGTCTCGGCGGGCTCGGGCACCGGCTAGAGGGCCGCCTGGTCCTGGTCGCCGGTCCGCACGCGCACCAGCCGCTCGACCGGGGCGACCCACACCTTGCCGTCGCCGATGCGCCCGGTCTGGGCGGCACCCACGACCGCGTCGACGACGGCGTCGGCGTCGCCCTCGTCCACGACGATCTCGATGCGCACCTTGGGGACCAGGGCGATGTCGTACTCGGCACCGCGGTAGACCTCGGTGTGGCCCTTCTGGCGGCCGTAGCCCGAGACCTCGCTGACCGTCATGCCGCGCACGCCGATCGCCTCCAGGGCGGTGCGCACGTCCTCCCACTTGTGCGGCTTGATCACAGCGGTGACGAGCTTCATCGGCGTCCTTCTTCCCTCGGGTCGGCGGGCATGCGCATCGCTGCGGCCGTCGGGCCGCTCACGCCACCACTGTGCCCGAAGTGGGGCCGCGCCCCGGCAGTGACGTGCAGGTCGTAGGCGGTCTCGGCGTGGATCACCAGGTCCAACCCGGCCGTCTCGTGGTCCTCCTCGACCCGGAACCCGAGCGTGCGCTCCAGGACCCACACGATCGCGGCGGTGACGAGGAAGGAGTACGCCAGCGTCACGGCCATGGCGACGAGCTGGCGCCACAGCTGGTCGACCCCGCCGCCGTACAGCAGGCCGTCGACGGCCGACGGCGCGGCGGCGCTGGCCAGCAGCCCGATCGCGGCCGTGCCGACCAGGCCGCCGACCAGGTGGACGCCGACGACGTCGAGGGAGTCGTCGTAGCCGAGGTGGTACTTCAGCCCGACCGCGAGCGCGCACACCACGCCGGCGAGCACGCCGACGACCATGGCGCCGACCGGGGTCACCGCGCCGCAGGAGGGCGTGATCGCGACGAGTCCGGCGACCACGCCCGAGGCGCCGCCGAAGGAGGTGGCGTGCCCGTCGCGCAGCCGCTCGACGCCGAGCCAGGCGAGCATGCCGGTGCAGCCGGCCAGCAGCGTGTTGACGAACACGACGGCCGCGGTGTTGCCGGCGCTCAGCGCCGATCCCGCGTTGAAGCCGAACCAGCCGAACCACAGCAGGCCGGCGCCGAGCATGACCAGGGTCAGGTTGTGCGGCTTCATCGGGTCCCGGCCGAAGCCGATCCGGGGCCCGAGCACGAGCGCCGCGGCCAGGCCGGCCGCCCCGGAGTTGATCTCGACCGCCGTGCCGCCCGCGAAGTCGAGCGCGCCGAGCCGGTTGGCCATCCAGCCGCCGACGTGGTCGCCGGCGGAGAAGTCGAAGATCCAGTGCGCGACCGGCGCGTAGACGACCACCATCCAGACCGCGCAGAACACCAGCCACGTGCCGAACCGGGCCCGGTCGGCGATCGCGCCGGCGATCAGCCCGACGGTGATGATCCCGAACAGGCCCTGGAAGACGGCGAACAGGGTCACCGGCAGCGCCCCGGACTCCGAGGTGACGTCGGGCAGCATCCCGCGGAAGGCGAGGTACTGCGTCGGGTCGCCCAGCAGCCCGCCGCCCAGGTCGTCGCCGAAGGCCAGGGAGTAGCCCACGAGCACCCAGGTCACGGCGCCGACGGCGAGGGCGCCGAAGACCATCATGATCATGTTGAGCACGCTCGTGGCGCGGACCATGCCGCCGTAGAACAGCGCCAGGCCCGGTGCCATCAGGAGCACCAGGGCGGAGGCGGCCAGCAGCCAGGCGGTGTCGCCGGTGTTCACGCTCGCAGTCACGAGCGCACACCCTGGTGGGTGATTGTTTCCTCCGGCTTCACCGCATGTTACGGACATGTGAACCGGCCTCACCCCCGAGCCGGGTGCGGGCTCGGGGGTGAGGGACCTCTCAGCTGGGCGACCCCGGGGATGGTGCGAGACGCGTCCGTCAGACCGCCGCTTCGTCCCTGTCGCCTGTGCGGACCCGGACGATCGTCTCCACCGGGGCCACCCAGACCTTGCCGTCACCGATCCGGCCGGTGGCGGCGGCCTTCACGATGATCCCCACCACGTCCTCGACGTCGGTGTCGTCGACCACGATCTCGACGCGGACCTTGGGCACCAGGGCGATGTCGTACTCCGCGCCCCGGTAGACCTCCGTGTGGCCCTTCTGCCGGCCGTAGCCGGAGACCTCGCTGACCGTCATGCCGGTCACGCCGAAGGCCTCGAGGGCGGCGCGCACGTCCTCCCACTTGTGCGGCTTGATCACCGCGGTCACGAGCTTCATGCGATGGCCCCTTCCTGGGACTTGGTGGTGATGGTTCCCGCGCCGACCCCGCCGGCGCCGGCCAGGCTGCCCCCACCGCGGTTGACCAGGTCGTAGGCCGCCTCGCCGTGCTCGGCGAAGTCGATGCCCTCGACCTCCTCGTCCTCGGCGATCCGCCAGCCGAGCGTGTACTTGATCGCGAAGCCGATGATCGCGGTCATCACGCCCGACCAGGCGATGGCCACCAGGGCGCCCAGGGTCTGGTCGACCAGCGAGCCGAAGCCGCCGCCGTAGAGGAGCCCGTCGACGCCGCCGGCGCCCTCGGAGGTGGAGAACAGCCCGATCAGGACGGTGCCGACGATGCCGCCGACCAGGTGGACGCCCACGACGTCGAGGGAGTCGTCGAGCTTGAGCCTGAACTTCAGCCCCACCGCCCACGCGCAGACCGCACCGGCGATGACGCCGATCGCGATCGCGCCGACCGGGTCGACCGCGCCGCAGGCCGGGGTGATCGCGACCAGGCCGGCGACGACGCCGGACGCGGCACCCAACGAGGTGGCCTTGCCGTGCAGGAGTCGCTCGACCAGCAGCCAGCCGAGCATCGCGGCCATCGTCGCCACCGTGGTGTTGAGGAAGGTGCGGCCGGTCTCGGAGTAGAACTGCGCGGTGTTGGCGGTGGCCCCGGCGGCGGTGGCCCAGTCGTCACCGAAGACGATCGACCCGACGTTGAAGCCGTACCAGCCGACCCAGAGCAGACCGGCACCGAGCATGGTGAGGGTCAGGTTGTGCGGGCGCATCGGGTTCTGCGGCCAGCCGACGCGCTTGCCGATGATCAGCGCCAGCACCAGGCCGGCCACACCGGCGTTGATGTGCACCGCGGTGCCGCCGGCGTAGTCCTGCGCACCGATCCTGGTGCAGATCAGCGCGGAGTCGGTGCAGCTGAACACCATGTGCGCCAGCGGGAAGTAGCTCAGCGTCACCCACAGCGGCAGGAACACGAGCCAGGCGCTGAACTTGACCCGGTCGGCGATCGCGCCGCTGATCAGGGCCGCGGTGATCACCGCGAAGGTCAGCTGGAACATCACGCCGATGTAGCTGTCGGGGGACACGTCCTTGAGGCCGAAGAGCGTGAACGGGTTGGCGAAGAAGGTGCCGTCCCCGCTGAACGACATCGACCAGCCCCACAGCACGTAGATGATGCCGACGACGCCCATCGCGACGAACGACATCATCATCATGTTCAGCACGGACTTCGAACGCGTCATGCCGCCGTAGAACAGGGCGAGCGCGGGTGTGGTCATCATGAGGACCAGCAACGTGGCCACGATCATGAAGGCGTAGTAGCCGTCCACGAAACCTCCAGTCATTGTCGCCGGCCCTCAGGGCAGGTCCGGCGCGGAACGCAGCCAGCGTCGGCGACGGAGGTTTCACCGGTGGGCGGAGCGTGTTGCGGAGGCGTGACAAATGCCGGATTCGTGTTTCGAGGACGTAAACCGACCGCACGGCATGACGACGGCCCTCACCGCAGCGCGGTGAGGGCCGTGAGGCGTCCGGGAGTCAGTCGCCGAGCAGCGCGTCCACGAAGACCCCGGGGTCGAACGGGGCCAGGTCGTCGGCCCCCTCCCCCAGCCCCACCAGCTTGACCGGGACGCCCAGCTCGCGCTGGACCGCGACGACGATGCCGCCCTTGGCCGACCCGTCGAGCTTGGTCAGGACGATGCCGGTGACCTCGACGACCTCGGAGAAGACGCGGGCCTGGATCATGCCGTTCTGACCGGTCGTGGCGTCCAGCACCAGCAGCACCTCGGTCACCGGTGTCTGCTTCTCGACCACCCGCTTGACCTTGCCCAGCTCGTCCATGAGGCCGGCCTTGTTCTGCAGACGGCCCGCGGTGTCGACGATGACCGCGTCGACCTCCTGCTCCACGCCGCTGCGGACCGCCTCGAAGGCGACGCTGGCCGGGTCGGAGCCCTCCGGACCGACCACGGTGTGGACGCCGACCCGCTCGCCCCAGGTGGTGAGCTGGGCAGCGGCCGCGGCTCGGAAGGTGTCGGCGGCACCGAGCACCACGGAGCGGTCCTCGGCCACCAGGATGCGTGCGAGCTTGCCGACCGTCGTGGTCTTGCCGGTGCCGTTGACCCCGACCATGAGGACCACGGCCGGCCGGCCCTCGTGGCGGGAGACCGCCAGGCGCCGGTCCATCGTCGGGTCGACCAGGGCCAGCAGCTCCTCGCGCAGCACCTCGCGCACCGGGGCGGCGTCGGCGCCCTCGACGCGCAGCCGGGTGCGCAGCCGCTCGACCAGCTCCTGGGTGGGTCCGACGCCGATGTCGGCGGTGATGAGGAGGTCCTCGATCTCCTCCCAGGTGTCCTCGTCGATGCGGTCACGGGAGAGCAGGGCGAGCAGGCCACGGCCCAGGACCCCCTGGGAGCGGGCCAGCCGCTGACGCAGGCGGACCAGCCGCCCGGCCGCGGACTCCGGCCGCTCGATCGTGGGGGCGGCCGGCTCCGGCGGCGCCTCGACCGTGGGCGTCTCGACCGGGGCGGGCGGCGCCTCGGGAGCCGGGGACGGCGGGGCGAGGACGTCGGTGCCGCCGCGCCGCTCGTCCAGACGGGCACGTCCCCGCCTGACGCCCGTGGTGACGAGGCCGGCGGTGACGACGATCGCCAGGACGGCGATCGCGATGATCAGGGTGAGCAGGTCCACGGCGGCCATCCAACCATCCGGGCGGTGACCCGCCCGAATCGACCGCCGGGGTCAGTCGCGGGTGCGGCGGGCCGCGGAGCCGACCGGCTCCACGGTCGGCAGGGAGTCGACCAGGCGCGCCAGCGCGTCCCCTGCCCGCGGCGCCACCGGCAGGCGGACACCCCGGCGCGGGAAGGCGACGTAGGCCGCGACGGCGCCCGCGGCGAGCAGGCAGAGGGCCATGAGGACGACGGTGAACAGCATGCGGTGACTCTCCCGATCGGTGCGCGGTCAGGACGCCTCCGCCCTGCCACGGCAGGTCAGGGGCGACCGCTGGCCCGTACCCCTCAACCGGCCCGGCGACACCCCGCCCCGGTGACGTCGCCGTCGGCGTACCGCCGCCCCGCCTGTCGGAACGAGTACGCCGAGCAGAACTGGTAGCTCATCAGCTCGCGGGTGCGCAGCGTCACCGGCGCCCAGCGGCCGTTGCCGACCGGCTCGAGGTAGCGCAGCCGCCCGGCCAGCAGCGTGGAGCGGGTGTCGCGGTGCTTGAGGTAGTGGTCCAGCCACCCCTGGACGTAGGTGCTGGTCAGGTCCTGCCCGTAGCGGCTGGCCGGCAGCACCAGCGGGATGTCGGTGTAGTCGAGGTGGGTCGAGGCCCGCGGCACGACGAGCATCGTGTCCACCCCGGCCCGGCGCCACGGGTCGAACCCGGTCCGCCGCTCGCGCCGCGGGTCGGGTCCCTCCGGCGACGGCTCCGGGTTGAGCGAGGAGCCACCGGCCAGGAACCACGGCGCCACGGTGAAGCCGTACTCCGACTGGACCGCGAGCCCGGGCACCACCGGCTCGGCCCCGGTCGCCAGCGCGCCGGCGCCCTGGCTGCCGCTGAGCTTGTCGAGGCCGACGACCGCGGCGACCCGCTTGTCGTCGCCCTGCACGATCGAGACGGCCGCAGCGCCCAGCGAGTGGCCGATGATCGCGATCCGCGAGGTGCGGCCCGGGGTGAACGGCCGCGGGTCCGGCGAGCGGTCGAAGAACCGCCAGTAGGGGTTGTAGTCGTCGACCTGCGCCTCGCCCCTGCGCGGGTTGGCATAGTGGCGCCGCGGCGTGCTGGTGAAGAACGACAGCGCGTTGCGCGTGCCCACGGTGAAGTTCGACAGCTGCTGGGACGGCACGCCCGGGCACCCCGACATCTCGCCGTCCTGCGGCGTCGCGAAGGGGTTGCAGAACGGCAGGGCGTCGACCGGCGCGCCGTCCTCGTGCGGCAGGGTCTCCCCCGCGCCCTGGCCCTGCACGTCGTAGGTGAGCACGACGTAGCCGCGCTCGGCGAGGTCCTGCGCCAGCCAGCGGTACATCCCCTCGCTGCCCTGGACCGACCCGGTCGTGATGACGACGCCCGGGAAGGGTCCCCTCAGCGTCCGGCCGGTGTAGGGGTCGACGGCCCCCGGCCTGGGCCGGTAGACGGTGCCGTGCAGCAGCGCGCCGTACTTGTTGGTGAACGCGACCCGGTGCGAGACGCCCCGGGTGCCGTTCCAGCCCGCCCGCAGCGGGTTGCCGACGTTCCACCCCGGGAAGACCACGCCCGGCGTGATCGCGGGGCGCGTGGGCTGGGCCGCCTGCTCGAGCAGCCGCGCGAGGCTCTCCAGGGGGACCTGGGTCGCGAGGGCGGGGACGTAGGCCGGGTTGCGCAGCTGGCCGTTCGGGCCGGTGACGCGGCCGTAGGCGTCGGCGATGTTCTGGGTGTCGCGGGCCTGGTACTCCGGCGTCCCCGGCTCGGGGCCGTCGGCACGGGCGGGCGCCTGGATCGCCGCGGCGGCGGTGAGGGCGGCGAGGGCGCCGGCGAGCAGGGGGGAGGTACGACGTCGCATGCCGGTGCAACGATCCGGGCCGCAGAAGGTGACTCGGCCTCAGGTCGGACGGGGGCGCACCAGCGGCTCCACCGCCGCGCGGATGGCGTCGGGGACCTGGACGACCGGTCGGGGCGCGGGGGCGGTGTTGTCGACGTAGACGTGCACGAAGCGGCCCTCGGCACGCGCCTGGTCGCCGTCGCCCTGGAACATCCCGATCCGGTAGACGATCGAGGAGCGCCCCAGCCGCTCGACGGCCAGGCCCAGCTCCACCGGCTCCGGGAAGCCCATCTCCTCGAAGTAGCGGCAGGAGACCTCGGCCACGATGCCGATCGCCGGCAGGCCCCGGATGTCGCCCCCGGTCGCCTCGATCAGGTGGGCGTTGACCGCGGTGTCGATCAGCTCGAAGTAGGTCGCGTTGTTCATGTGGCCGTAGACGTCGTCGTCGGCCCAGCGGGTCGTCGCGGTGCGCCAGGCGACGTAGTCCGCCCGAGCCGGCCGCGGCTCCCGCTGGCTCATGCCGTGGCGCCGGCCGGGACCGGCTCGTCCTCGCGCAGGCGCTGGCTGATCACCGTGGTGACGCCGTCGCCGCGCATGGTGACGCCGTAGAGCGCGTCGCCGATCTCCATCGTGCGCTTCTGGTGGGTGATCACCAGCAGCTGGGAGGAGTCGCGCAGCTCGGAGTAGATGTCGAGCAGGCGCCCCAGGTTGGTGTCGTCGAGCGCGGCCTCGACCTCGTCGAGGATGTAGAACGGCGAGGGCCGGGCCTTGAACAGCGAGACCAGGAAGGCCACCGCCACCAGGGACCGCTCACCGCCGGAGAGCAGCGAGAGCCGCTTGACCTTCTTGCCGGGCGGGCGGGCCTCCACCTCGATGCCGGTGGTGAGCATGTTGCCCGGGTCGGTGAGGACCAGCCGCCCCTCGCCGCCGGGGAACAGCCGCTTGAAGACGTGGTCGAACGCCTCGCGCACGTCCTCCCACGCCTCGGTGAAGACCTCCTCGACGCGCTCGTCGACCTCGCGGACGATGTCGAGCAGGTCGCGGCGGGTCTTGCGCAGGTCCTCCAGCTGCTCGGTGAGGAAGCGGTGGCGCTCCTCCATCGCGGTGAACTCCTCCAGCGCCAGCGGGTTGACCCTGCCCAGCTGGGCCAGGGCGCGCTCGGCGGTGCGCAGTCGCTTCTGCTGGTCCTCGCGGACGAACGGCACGCTCTCGCCCTCGGTGGCCGTGCCGTCCTCGCCGACGACCAGGACGGGGACCTCGTTGTGGGGGCCGTAGTCGGCCACGAGGTTGTCGGCGTCGAGCCCCAGCTCCTCGAGCGCCCGCTCGGTCAGCTGCTCGATGCGCATCTGCTGCTGGGTGCGCGCCATCTCGTCGCGGTGCACGGTGCTGACCAGCTCGTCGTGCTGGCGGGCGAGGTCGCGCAACCGCGCGCGCACGTCGAGCAGCTCCTGCTCGCGCTCCCGGCGGCTGGCCTCGACCTCGGAGCGACGCTCGGCGGCCAGGGCGAGGGAGCGCTCGAGCCGCGCCGCGACCTGCTCGCAGGCGGTGGCGACCGCGCGGGCGGTCTCCCCCTCGCGGCGGACGCGCTCGCGGTGCGCGAGCGCGCGGGCGCGCGCGTCGCGCTCCTGCTGGGCGGTGCGCAGCAGGGCGTCGGCCCGGCCGGCGAGCGCACGGGCGCGCTCCTCGGCGGTGCGCAGCGACAACCTGGCCTCGGTCTCGGCCGCGCGGGCCGCGCGGGCGGCGTCGGCCAGGCGCTCGAGCACCGAGGCGTCGGGCTCCTCCTCCGCCCCGGCCTCCGCGGCCGAGAGCCGCTGCTCCAGCTCGGCGAGCTGGGCCAGGTCGGCCTCCCGGGCGGTGCCGACCTCGGCGATCGCACGGTCGGCACGCTCGGCCTCGCCGCGCGCCGCGCGGGCGGTGCTGCCGTGCTGCGCGAGCTCCTCCGCGATCGCCGCGAGGTGGGCGTCGGACTCGTGCAGCTGGGCGAGGGCGACCTCGACCCGCTGGGCGGCGTCGTGGCGCTCCTGCTCGAGACGGTTGAGGTCGAAGGCGAGCCGCTGGGAGGAGTGGGTGACCTCGGTGATCCGCTCGGTGGCCTCGTCGACCGCCGCCTGCACCTCCAGCAGGCTGGGCGCGGAGGCCGAGCCGCCGGCCGCGAAGTGCGTGCCGAGGACGTCGCCGTCGCGGGTCACGGCGGTGACCTCGGGCAGGTCGCGCACCAGGGCCCTGGCGGAGTCGAGGTCGTCGACCACCGCGACGCGGGCCAGCAGCCGCACCAGCCCGGCACGGACGGCCTCGGGACACTCCACGACGTCGACGGCGTACGAGGCGTGCCCGGGCAGGGCCGGCCAGGCGGACGTCTCGGCGGGGGCACCGCCCAGCAGGATGCCGGCGCGGCCGAGGTCCTCGGCGCGCAGCCGGTCGATCGCCTCGACCGCGGCCTCGAGGTGCTCCATGACCACGGCGTCGGCGGCACCGCCGAGCGCCGCGGCGACCGCCGTCTCGTAGCCGGGGCGCACGCTGACCAGCGCGGCGACCGACCCGAGCAGCCCGGAGACCGGCTCGGTGGTGGCGAGCAGCGCACCGGCACCGTCCTTGCGGTTGAGCCCGAGCTCGAGCGCCTCCCGTCGGGCGACCAGGGCGGCGCGCTCGCGGTCGGCGGCGTGGGCCTCCTCGCGCATCTTGGTCAGGCGCGACTCGACGTCCTCGAGCGCGGTGGCGGCCACCTCGTGCTCGGTGTCGAGACCGCGCTCGCCGGCGTCGAGGCCGGCGACCTGGGTCTCCAGGGCGGTGAAGTCACGCTGCGCCCGCTCGGCGCGGGCCAGGGCCTCGCGACGGGTCACCTCGAGCCGGCCGAGCTCGTCGTCGGCGGCGGCGACGCGGCTGCGCTTGGCGTTGACCTGGCCCTGGAGACGCGCCAGGCCCTCGCGCCGGTCGGCCGCGGCACGGTGGAGGGCGGCGACGCGGCGCTCCTCGTCGGCGTGCTCCTGCTCGGCCTGCTGGCGGGCGTGCAGGGCAGTGTCGAGGGCGTCGCGGAAGCCGGCGACCTCGGTCTCGATGGCCTCCTCGTGCGCGCGCACCTGCTGGGCCTCGGCGACCAGGGCCTCGGGGTCGCGGCCCTCCGGCACCTCGGGCTCGGTGGCGGCGTTGCGCACCCGCTCGGCGGCCAGCGACGCGGTGCCGCTGAGCCGGTCGCGCAGGCCCGCGAGGGCGAACCAGGTCTCCTGCGCCGCGGCCAGGGCGGGCAGGTCCTCGCGCAGGGCCGCCTCGAGCGCGGACTCCGCGGCCCGGGCCTGCGCCAACGCCGCCTCGACGGCCTGCTGCTGCTCGAGCAGGAGGGTCTCGTCGGCGAGCTCGGCCTCGAGGGTCTGGCGCACGGTCACCAGGTCGTCGGCGAGCAGCCGGGCCCGGGCGTCGCGGACGTCGGCCTGGACGACGGCGGCCTTGCGGGCGACCTCGGCCTGGCGGCCCAGCGGCTTGAGCTGGCGGCGGATCTCGGTGAGGAGGTCGGCCAGGCGGTTGAGGTTGCCCTCGGTCGACTCCAGCTTGCGCAGCGCCTTCTCCTTGCGCTTGCGGTGCTTGAGGACGCCCGCGGCCTCCTCGACGAACCCGCGACGGTCCTCGGGCGTCGCCCGCAGGATCGAGTCGAGCTGGCCCTGGCCGACGATCACGTGCATCTCACGGCCGATGCCGGAGTCGGAGAGCAGCTCCTGGACGTCGAGGAGCCGGCAGGACTGCCCGTTGATGGCGTACTCCGACCCGCCGTTGCGGAACATCGTCCGGCTGATCGTCACCTCGGTGTAGTCGATCGGCAGCGCGCCGTCGGAGTTGTCGATGGTCAGCGCCACCTCGGCACGGCCCAGCGGTGCCCGGCCGGCGGTGCCGGCGAAGATGACGTCCTCCATCTTGCCGCCGCGCAGCGACTTGGCGCCCTGCTCCCCCATCACCCAGGCGAGCGCGTCGACGACGTTGCTCTTGCCGGAGCCGTTGGGCCCGACGATGCAGGTGATGCCGGGCTCGAGCTGGAGCGTCGTCGCGGAGGCGAACGACTTGAACCCCTTGAGGGTGAGGCTCTTGAGATACACGCGGGCTCCCTCGCCGTGCGGGCCGGACCTGTGCGGACTGCTGACTGCGCGCCGGCGCGCACCGTGGGGAAGCCGGCACGTCGGCGCCGCTCACCCTAACCAATCGCGCCGACGGGACCGCGGCAGCGCGCCGGGAGCCGAGCCGCGACCGCACGTCTTCCACCGGGCGAGCCGCCGGACGCGCGATCGTCACCTCTTCGTTGCCTTCCGGGTGTGGTCCTTCCGGCGGACTCCGGGCTAGCGTCCCGCGGGTCATCCCCCACGACCCACCTGGAGAACCCGCGTGTCCCCCACCACCCCGCGCGGCAGGCTCGCCGCGCTCGCCGCGGCGGCCGCCACCGCGACCGCCGTCAGCCTCCCCCTCGCGCTCGGTGCCGGCGCGCCCGCCGCCACCGCCGCGCCCGGCCGGTCCACCGCCCCCGGGCAGCAGACGATCAAGCTGGACCTGTTGGCCCTCAACGACTTCCACGGCCAGCTCGAGAAGGTGCCCGTCACCAGCTCCAGCGGGCGCATCACGACCCCGACCGAGAAGGTCCCCGCCGGCGGCGCCGCCTACCTGGCCACGCACCTCGACCAGCTGCGCGAGGGCGCGGCCGCGCGCGGCGCGCACACCCTCACCGTCGCCGCGGGCGACCTGATCGGCGCCACCCCGCTGCTCTCGGCCGCCTTCCACGACGAGCCCACGGTCGAGGCGATGAACGCGATGGGCCTCGACATCACCTCGGTGGGCAACCACGAGTTCGACGAGGGCTACCGCGAGCTGCTGCGCATGCAGGAGGGCGGGTGCCTGCCCGACGGCGACGGCGAGGACAACCAGGACTCCTGCCCCGACCCGCAGCGCCCCTTCACCGGCGCCGACTACCAGTACCTCTCGGCCAACGTGAAGTACGCCGGCACCGACCGCACCGTCTTCCCGGCGTACGTGGTGGAGAAGGTCGGGCGCGCCAAGGTCGGCTTCATCGGGCTGACCCTCGAGGACACCCCGAACATCGTCACCAAGTCGGGCATCGAGGGCCTGGAGTTCACCGACGAGGTGGAGACCGTCGACGCGCTCGTGCCCGAGCTGCGCGCGCAGGGCGTCCGCTCGATCGTGGTGCTGCTGCACCAGGGCGGCTCCCCCTCCGACGCCACCGACTACGACGGGTGCGGCGGCGCGAAGGGCGTCACCGGACCCGGCATCGACCTGGCGAAGGCCTTCGACCCGGCCGTCGACGTGGTCATCGAGGGCCACACCCACCAGGCCTACAACTGCGTGGTCACCGACCCGGCAGGCAACCCGCGCCGCGTCACCAGCGCCTCCTCGCTCGGCCGGCTGGTCACCGACGTCCGGCTCGAGATCGACCCCCGCACCAAGGACGTCGTCCGGCCCTCGGTCAAGGCGACCAACACGATCGTGACCAACGCCGACGGGACGCCGGCGCGCTCCGACATCGTGGACCTGATCAGCCGCTACAGCACGCTGGTCGCGCCGATCGCGAACAAGGTGCTCGGTCACCTGGCTCCCCTCGCCCAGGGCGGGGACAGCCTGGCCAAGCCCGGCCTCGTCGAGCGCGACTTCGCGCTGGGCAGCCTCATCGCCGACTCGCAGCTGGCCGACACCTCCCACGCCGGCGGCCGCCCGGCGGCCACGATCGCCCTGATGAACCCCGGCGGCATCCGCCAGGCCCTCACCGAGGACAGCGCCGGCGGCGTGACCTACGGCGCGGCGTTCGCGGTGCAGCCGTTCAACAACTACCTGGTCTCGGAGGACCTGACCGGGCAGCAGCTGCTCGACGCGCTCAACCAGCAGTGGAACGGCAAGAACGAGATCGTCGGGCCGACCGCGGACGAGAACAACATCCTGCAGGTCTCCGGGCTGTCCTACACCTACAGCCGCGCGCTGGCCGACCAGTCCGGCACCGACGCCCTCGTCGGCGACGTCCTGGTCGACACCGACGGCGACGGCGTCACCGACACCCCGGTCGACCCGGCAGCCACCTACCGCGTGGTGCTCAACTCGTTCATCGCCGACGGCGGCGACGGGTTCCCCGCGCTGGTCGGGACCGACAAGTACGTCGGCGGGCTCGACATCGACGCCCTCGCGGCGTACCTGAGCGGGCACGACCCCTACGACCCGGCCGCCGTGCCGCAGTCGCGGGTCACCGTCGCCCCCTGACCGGTCGCACGGACGAGGCCCCTCCCGCGGCGTGCGGGAGGGGCCTCGTGCCGTTCCGGGCGGTCCGGTGCGGACCACCGCTGCGCCCGCACAGGTGTGAGCCCCCGTCTCCTGGGGGTCAGACGGGGGCTCACTGGCGTCCCGCGGCCTGCGACAACCCGTCGTGGGGACAGGCGGCGGCCGGCGGGCGCCGTCCGGGGCTCAGGCCGGCTGCATGTCCTCGACGGTCGGGGCCTGGGCGGGCACGAGCAGCTCGGAGGGGTCGATGCGGTCGGCGAGCAGGTCGTTCTCGTGCTGCAGGCGGCGGACCAGCGACTGCAGGTCGGCCAGCTGCTGCCGGAGGGCACGGTTCTCGGCGGCGAACCGAGCGGCCTCACGGGGGTCGTACTGAGCGGAGACGTAGCCGAGCAGGGCCTTGGCCATGGATGGGTCCTTCGGTGTTCGGAGCGCTCGCCGGCTGGCGGCGCGGTCAGGAGAGATCCTCTTCGAGGGGGGTGTGTGAGCAGGTCATTCCTGATCGTCAAGAGTGACACGGGACCCGCCTCGCGGTCAACGACCGGACGGGCCATCAGTCACGGGTCACCGGGGCCTTCCTGCGGGCCCGTGGCACGGGCTGGCACCGGGGGCAGAAGTACGACGACCGGTTCATGAACGACACCCTCCTGATGGGCGTCCCGCAGCGGCTGCAGGGCAGCCCCTCCTGGCCGTAGGCCGACAACGAGCGGTCGAAGTAGCCGCTCTCCCCGTTGACGTTGACGTAGAGGGCGTCGAAGGACGTGCCGCCCTGGCGCAGCGCCGCCGCCATGACCGCGCGGACCTCCGAGAGGATCCGCCGGACCTGGGCGGAGGTGAGCCGGTCGCCGGGCCGTTCGCCGTTGACCCCGGCGCCCCACAAGGCCTCGTCGGCATAGATGTTGCCCACGCCCGAGACCACCTTCTGGTCGAGCAGGATGCGCTTGACCGCGGAGCGGCGCCGGCGCACCTCGGCGATGAACCGCCGGTCGTCGAAGGCGTCGTCGAGCGGGTCGAGGGCGATGTGGACGATCTCCGACGGCGTCTCCGCGCCCCCGGCGGAGAGCCACAGTCCGCCGAACATCCGCTGGTCGACGAAGCGCAGCTCGGTGGGGGGCACGGCCTCGGTGGGGGGCGCGGTCCCGGCGGGCTCGGCGGCCGGTGCGGTGAGCCCGAACCGCACCCGCAGGTGAGGCTCGTCGGGGGCGTCGCTGGGCTGGACCAGCATCTGCCCGCTCATGCCCAGGTGGGCCATCAGCGCGTCACCGCTGTCCAGCGGGAGCCACAGGAACTTGCCGCGGCGCCGGGCACCGGTCACCTGCCGGCCGACCAGCAGGTCCCGGAACGAGCCCGGTCCGGCCAGGTGGCGGCGTACGGGTCGGGGGTGCAGCACCTCGACCTCGGTGATCGTGCGGCCGACGACGTGCCGCTCGAGGCCGCGGCGGACCACCTCGACCTCGGGGAGCTCGGGCATCCGCCGGCTCAGCCGGCGCCGTCGACGGCGGCTGCGCTGAGCTCGGTGTAGGCGGTCTCGGCGGCCTGCTGCTCGGCCTCCTTCTTGGACCGGCCGACGCCGAGGCCGTAGAGCCGGTCGCCGACCCGCACCTGGGCGGTGAAGGTCTTGGCGTGGTCGGGGCCCTCGTCGGAGATGACGTACTCCGGGACGCCCGAGCTGAGCTGGGCGGTGAGCTCCTGCAGGCTGGTCTTCCAGTCCAGGCCCGCGCCCATGCGGGCCGCGTTGCGCATCACCGGGTCGAAGAGCCGGTGGACGACCTGGCGGGCGACCTCGAACCCGCCGGAGAGGTAGACCGCGCCGATCACGGCCTCGACGGTGTCGGAGAGGATCGAGGCCTTCGTGCGGCCGCCGGTGATCTCCTCACCGCGTCCGAGCTTGACGTACTCCCCCAGGCCGATCGTGCGCGCCACGTCGGCCAGCGCGCGGGCGTTGACGACCGCGGCGCGCAGCTTGGCCAGCCGTCCCTCGGAGAGGTCCGGGTGGTCGTTGTAGAGGGTCTCGGTGACGACCACGCCGAGCACGGCGTCACCGAGGAACTCCAGCCGCTCGTTGGTGGGCAGGCCGCCGTTCTCGTAGGCGAAGGAGCGGTGCGTGAGGGCACGCTCCAGCAGGTCGGCGTCCACGTCCGGGTCGCCGAGCGCCTGACGGAGGTCGGGGTAGTTGGACCCACCCACCGACGTCACCGGCGGACCGTCAGAGCACGGGCCGGCGGTTGTTGCGGGCGCCGTACTGCCCGCAGGACGGGCAGGCCCGGTGCGGCAGGTGCTTGGCACCGCAGGCCGGGTTGGCGCAGGTCGCCAGCGCCGGGACGGACGCCTTCCACTGCGAACGGCGGTGGCGGGTGTTGCTGCGCGACATCTTCCGCTTCGGGACGGCCACGGTGTCACTCTCCTGAACTGACGTCTTGTCGTGCTGGGTCTTGCCTGGTCGGTCCGGGCGGTGACCCGGGGTCGTGCTGGTGCTGCCGGTGCTGCTGGGTCCTACTGGCTCTGCCGGTCCTGCTCGTCCCGCGCCAGGCCCTGCAGGGCCGCCCAGCGTGGGTCGATCTCCGCCTCGTGAGCGTGGTCCGGGTCGTCCGCGAGCCGCGCGCCGCACTCGACGCACAGCCCGGGGCAGTCCTCCCGGCACAGCGGCTGGAACGGTAGCGCAAGCACCACCGCATCACGAAGCAGCGGCTCGAGGTCGAGCAGGTCTCCCTCCAGCCGGCTGGTCTCGTCGTCCTCCCCGGCCCCTGCCACGGGCTCGTCGTCGTAGACGAACAGCTCGCACAGGTCGACCGTCACCTCGTCGGTGACCGGCTCCAGGCACCGCACGCACTCCCCCTGCAGCCCGGCGCGGGCCGTGCCGGTGACCAGCACGCCCTCCACCACGGCCTCGAGGCGCAGGTCGAGGTCGACCGGCGAGCCCTCGGGGACCCCGAGGACCTCGATGCCGAGGTCGGCGGGGGCCGGCACCGAGGTGGTGACGGAGTGCTCGGTCCCCGGCCGCCGGCCGAGCTCGCGAGTGTCGAGCACGAACGGCGCTCGTCTGTCGAGAGCCACGGCACAACCTTCGAGGAAGAGAGGACAGATCACGGTCCCCATCCCGGATTCCCGGCACCCACCGGAGCGGCTGCACGGTCACGACGGCACGAGGACCGTCGTCCATCCTATCGCCGCCCGCCCGCCTGACCAAAAGATGCCGGTTCGGTCCTCGGCTCAGTCGGCCTGGACGCGGCGCTCGGCCAGACGCTCCTGCAGCCGCTCGAGGACGTGGGGCGGGACCAGGGAGGACACGTCGCCACCGAAGGTCGCGACCTCCTTGACCAGGCTCGAGGCGAGGAAGGAGTACTCCGGGCTGGTGGGCATGAACACCGTCTCCACCGGGGAGAGGCTGGAGTTCATCTGGGCCATCTGCAGCTCGTAGTCGAAGTCGCTCACCGCGCGGAGGCCCTTGACGATCGCGCTGACCCCGCGCTCCTGGCAGAAGTCGGTGAGCAGGCCGGTGAACCCCGCGACCACCACGTTGTCCCACGGCGCCACGGCCTCGGTGAGCATCTCCAGCCGCTCCTCGGGGGTGAACAGCCGGGACTTGGACTTGTTCACCCCGACCGCGACGATCACCTCGTCGAACAGGGCGGCGGCGCGGCCGACGACGTCGATGTGACCGTTGGTCACCGGGTCGAAGGACCCTGGGCAGGCGGCGCGTCGCACGGGGCCGACGCTATCAGCGGCCGATCAGCGGTCCCAGGCGGCGTAGGACAGGGACGTCTCGCCGTAGGTCCGCACGCGGGACGGCTCGAACCCGTCGGGCCAGGCGACCGGCTCGCTGCGCGAGGAGCGCTCCACCACCACCAGGGAGTCCTCGGCCAGCCAGCCCCGCTCCCCCAGCAGGCGCAGGTCCTCGACGACCTGGTCGGTGCCGAGGGAGTAGGGCGGGTCGCTGAACACCACGTCGTACGCCGCGGGCTCGGCCTCGGCGAGGTGGGTGCGGACCGAGCGGGTGACGACCTCCAGGGCGAGCCCGAGCTGCTGGGCGTTGCGGCGGACCAGCCCCGCGGTGCGGTGGTCCTGCTCGACGGCGGTCGCCGCCGCTGCCCCGCGGGACAGCGCCTCGAGACCGATCGCCCCCGAACCGGCGTAGAGGTCGAGCACCCGCAGGCCCGACCAGAGGCCCATGCGGGACTCCACGGCCGAGAAGAACGCCTCCCGGACCCGGTCCGTGGTCGGCCGGGTGCGGTCACCCTTGGGCGTCAGCAGGCGACGACCGCCGGCGGAGCCGCCGATGATGCGGGTCATGCCTTCTCCAGGTAGTCGGCGGCCTCGCGCAGGTTGGCGACGGCGGCGGCGAGGGAGGGCGCGTGCACGAGGTCGGGGTCCTCCGCGACGATGCGCGTGGCGAGCTCGCGGGCGCGCTCGATCACCTCGCCGTCGCGGGCCACCGACAGCAGCCGGAGGGTGCGGCGGCGACCGGACTGGGTGCTGCCCAGCACGTCACCCTCGTGGCGCAGCTCGAGGTCGAGGTCGGCCAGCTCGAACCCGTCGGTGGTGCTCGCCACCGCCTCGAGGCGGCTGCGGGCCCCGGAGTCGGCGGAGGCGTGCGTGACCAGCAGGCAGAGGCCCGGCAGCCCGCCACGACCGACCCGGCCGCGCAGCTGGTGCAGCTGGGAGATGCCGAAGCGGTCGGCGTCGAGCACGACCATCGTGGTCGCGTTGCCGACGTCCACGCCGACCTCGACGACCGTCGTGCAGACCAGGACGTCGACCTCGCCGGCGGCGAAGCGGCTCATCGCGGAGTCCTTGGCGTCGGGGGCGAGGCGCCCGTGCAGCACGTCGGTGCGAAGCCCGGCCAGCTGGTCCTCGGAGAGCCGCGCGGCCACCTCCTCGACGGCGGCCAGCGGACGCTTGGTGCCCTCGGCCGGCTCGGCGTCCCAGTCGGGCTCGTCGGCGGGCTCGTCCTCGTCGCCGGTGATGCGCGGGCACAGGACGTAGACCTGCCGACCGGCCTTCACCTCCTCGCGCACCCGCGCCCAGACCCGGTCGGCCCACTGCGGCTGGTCGGCGAGGGGCACCACCGTGGTCTGGATCGGCGCGCGGCCGGCGGGCAGCTCGCGCAGCGAGGAGGTCTCGAGGTCGCCGAAGACGGTCATCGCGACCGTGCGCGGGATCGGGGTCGCGGTCATCACCAGCACGTGCGGGGGGTCCTCGGCCTTCGCCGTGAGGGCCGCCCGCTGCTCGACGCCGAAGCGGTGCTGCTCGTCGACGACGACCAGGCCGAGGTCGGCGAACTGCACGTGCTCCTCGAGCAGGGCGTGGGTGCCGACGACGATGCCGGCCCGTCCGGACGCCGCGTCGAGCAGCGCCTGCTGGCGCGCCTTCGCCCCCAACGAGCCGGTCAGCAGCGCGACCGTCGTGGCCTGCTCGTGGGCGCCGAGCATGTCGCCGGCCGCGAGGTCCCCGAGCATCCGGGTCATCGAGCGGTGGTGCTGCTGGGCGAGGACCTCGGTCGGAGCGAGCAGCGCGGCCTGGCCGCCGGAGTCGACCACGCGCAGCATGGCCCGCAGGGCCACGACCGTCTTGCCGCTGGCCACCTCGCCCTGCAGGAGCCGGTGCATGGGGTGGTCGGCGGCCAGGTCGGCCAGGATCTCGGCCTCCACCCGCCGCTGGCCGGCGGTCAGCTCGAAGGGCAGCCGCCGGTCGAGCTCGTCGAACAGCCCGCCGCTGCGGCCCGGTCGCGGCCGGGCCCGCTGGCCGGCCGCCGCGTGTCGGCGCTGCGCCAGCGCCACCTGGGCGGCCAGCGCCTCGTCGAGCTTGAGCCGGTGGGCGGCCGCCCACCACTGCTGCTCGCTCGCGGGCCGGTGGATCGCCTCGATCGCGGCATGGGTCGGCATGAGGCCGGGCGGGAGGTGCTCGGGCGGCAGCAGGTCGGGCAGCGGGTCGACCACGTCGAGGGCGACGCGGACCGAGCGCATGATCTGCCACGAGGTGACCTTGCCGCGGGTGGGGTAGATCGGCAGCAGCCCGTCGAGCAGCGAGGTCTCACCGACCTCGTAGTCGGGGTTGACCAGCTCCCAGCGGCTTTTGTAGCGGTTCCACCGGGCCTCGCCCGCGGCCAGCAGCTTGGTGCCGCGCACCAGCTGGCGCCGTCGCCACTCGGCACGGTTCTGCGTGGGCTCGAAGAAGGTCATCCCGATCTCGCCGTCGGCCAGCGAGGTCATCACCTCCACCCGCCACCCGAGCTTGCCGGTGCGGCGGTTGCGGAAGTCGTGCAGCGAGGCCGTGCTCGTGGTGACGACGAGGTTGACCCTCGCCCCCTCCTCCAGGTCCCGCACGCTGCTCACCGCGCCGGCGGCGACGAAGGTGCGGGGGTACCACCTCAGGAGCTCACCGACCGTCGTGAGCTCGAGGTCCTTGAGCTTGTTGACGTCCTTCTTGTCGCCGATGACGCCCAGCAGCTTGTCGTTCCACCCGGGCACGGTCACCTCCCTCGCGCCGTCGGCGCCTCGCCGGCGCTACTCAACGCCGATCAGGACCGGGTAGCGGTCCTGCCCCCCGTCGTACACCAGGACGTCGACAGTCGGGTGCCGGCGCTCGAGGTACGCCGCGAGGTCGGCGGCGACCGCCTCGCCGTCGCTGCCCGAGATGAGCGTGACCAGCTCGCCGCCGCCGCCGAGCAGCCGCTCGAGCACGGTGGCGCCGACCTCGGTGAGGTCCTGGCCGACCACGGTGAAGTCGCCCTCGACCGCGCCCAGCACGTCGCCCGGCTCGCAGGGGCCGCCCGTGGTCATGGCGCGCCTGACCGCGACGGTGACCGCCCCGGACCGCGCGTGCCGCGCGGCGGCGCTCATCTCGACCAGGTCCTGCTCGAACTCGCGTCCGGGCTCGTGGACCGCGAGGGCGGCGATGCCCTGCACCTGCGTCGGCGTGGGGACGACCACCACCCGCGTGCCGTCCTCCTCCAGCGCCAGGCGCGCCGCGGCCTCGGCGGTCGGCACGACGTCGTGGGCGTTGGGCAGCACGACCACCTCGCTCGCGGCGGTCTCCCGGATCGCGGCCAGCAGCTCGCCCGTGGACGGCCGCGCCTCGCGGCGGGCCCGGACCACGGTCGCGCCCGCCTCGCGGAACAGGTCGGCCAGCCCGGGTCCGACCGCGACGACCACCACGGCGCGCGTGCGCCGTCGCGCGGCCGCGTCGGCGGAGAGCGCCCGCGCCTGCTCGGCGAAGTGGGTGACCCGGATGCGGTACGGGCGCCCCGCCTCGATGCCCGCCTCGACGGCGGCTCCCACGTCGTCGACGTGGACGTGGACGTTCCACAGCCCGTCACCGCCGACGACCACCAGCGAGTCGCCCAGCGGGTCGAGCGCCGCGCGGAGGGCCGGGATGGCCTCGTCGTCGGCGTCGAGGAGGTACATCACCTCGTAGGCCGGCCCGCCCTCGGTCAGGTCCCCCTCGGGCAGCTCGGGCAGCGGCAGCGAGATCGTCCGGCGGGCGCGGCGCTCGCTCGCGGTGACCAGCTCCATGCGGCCCGTGTAGGCCGCCAGCGCCGCCTCGAGCACCAGGCACAGACCCCGGCCCCCCGCGTCGACCACGCCGGCGCGGCGCAGGACCTCGAGCTGGTCGGGGGTGCGCGCCAGGGCGTCGTACGCCGCGGCGACGGCCGCCTCGATCACCCCGGCCGTGCGCAGGGCCGGGTCCAGGACCGCCTCGGCGGCGGCCTCCGAGGCCGCCCTGGCCACCGACAGGATCGTGCCCTCGACCGGGCGACCCACCGCGGAGTACGCCGCCTCGACGGCCTCGGCCATGCCCGCCGCGAAGACGGCGGCCGCCCGCTCACCCGGCCGGGCGCCCGCGATGCGCCGGAACAGCGCCCCGACGAGCTGGCTGGTGATCACCCCGGAGTTGCCCCGCGCCCCGAGCAGGAGGCCGCGCGCGTAGGCGGCGACCGACGGCGCCAGCTCGGCCGCGTCCTCCCCGCCCTGCTCCGCCAGGGACGTCTTGAGCGCCTGGTGGGCAGCCTGGAAGGTGAGGAAGAGGTTGGTGCCGGTGTCCCCGTCGGGGACGGGGTAGACGTTGAGCGCGTCGATCTCCTCGCGCGCCTCGCGCAGGGAGTCGCGGACCAGCCGGGAGAAGCGCACCAGTGGGGGCACGACGAACCCGCTCTCGCTCAGCCCGGGCCGCGTCGGCGCCTGCGGGGCGACCGCCGGCACCGCGTCGACCGGGTCGTCCACCGGGACCTCCGTGGCTGGGTCGGACTGGATGGGGCTCGGACTCGATGGGGCTCGGACTGGATGGGGCGGGGCCTGCGGCCCGGCGCCGATTGGCGCCGGTCGCGGGGCATCGGATACGCTAGCGCGGTTGTCCGGTCACCGATCGGACCCCCGGATCTGATCTCGAGCAACACTTCAGGAGTTCACGGTGGCTGCCGTCTGCGACATCTGCGCCAAGGGCCCCGGCTTCGGCAACAACCGGCCGTGGTCGCGCAAGATCACCAAGCGTCGTTTCGACCCCAACATCCAGCGCGTGCGTGCCACGGTCAACGGCACCCCCAAGCGCCTCAACGTCTGCACCGGCTGCCTCAAGGCCGGCAAGGTCACCCGCTGACCCTCTGAGCTCCGCGAGCCCCACCCGGACCCGGGTGGGGCTCGGCCCATTTTCCGCCGGGTCGGGGTCAGAAGTGGCGCCAGCCACCGTCGCCGTCGTACGCCGCCCCGTCGACGGTGACCGCCCTGGCGTCGGCACCGCCCTCGGCGACGGTGCCGATGACCGACCAGTCCTCGGGAACCGCGGACCCGGACGGGAAGGTCGCGACCAGGGGGTGGTCGTCCCCACCGCCCAGCACGAAGGACAGCGGGTCGGCACCGGTGGCGGCGGCCACCGCCTGCAGCGGCTCGGCGACGGGCAGCGCCGCGGAGGTCAGGTCGATCGCCACCCCGCTGGCCCGGGCCACGTGGCCCAGGTCGGCGAGCAGGCCGTCGGAGACGTCGACCATCGCGGTGGCTCCGGCGGCCAGCGCCTGCGGCCCCGCGGCGTAGGGGACCTCGGGACGGCGGTAGGCCTCGACCACCGCCCGGGGGGACCGGAACCCGCGGGAGAGGACCGCCAGCCCGGCCGCGGCCCAACCCTGCCGTCCCGCCAGGGCGACCACGTCGCCGGGCCGCGCCCCGCTGCGCAGCACGGGGGCACCGTCGGCGTGGCCGACCGCGGTCACCGAGATCACGACGACCTCGCAGCGGGTCAGGTCGCCGCCGACGACGCTCGCCCCCACCAGCTCGCACTCGGCGGCCAGCCCGGCGGCCAGCCCACGGACCCAGGCCAGCGGCAGCTCGGCCGGCGCGGCGAGGCCGACGGTGACCGCGGTCGTCGTCCCTCCCATGGCGTTGAGGTCGGACAGGCTCTGGGCGGCCGCCCTGCGGCCGACGTCCTGCGCCTCCGCCCAGTCCCGGCGGAAGTGGCGCCCCTCGACGAGGACGTCGGTCGAGACCAGGACGTCGCCCGGCACGCGGACCGCGGCCGCGTCGTCGCCGGGTCCGACCAGCACGGCGGCCGACTGCGGGAACAGCTCGGTGAACGAGGCGATCGCGCCGAACTCGCCCGCGTCGGCGAGGGTGGCGTCGGCGGGCGGGGTGGAGGGGGTCACAGGCACCTCTCGTAGGCCTTGGTGTGGGCGGCGACGACCGTGGACAGGTCGGCCAGGGCGGTGGCGGGCGGCCAGTAGTCCTTGGGCAGGAAGATCTCCACCCCGACCCGGCGGAAGAGCGTGGTCATGGTCAGGTCGACGCTGCCGTTCGCCTCGAGCTGGTCCTCGGGGACGTACCACCCGACGCCGTCCACGACCGTGCACGGACCCTCGGGGACGTAGCCCTTCGGCTTGCCGACGCCGCAGGTGAGCACGATCGCGGGGTCGCCCCAGGCGGCAGCGGCGGCCCCCTCGGGCGTCACCGGCCGCCGCAGCTGGTCGCTGACCGTGTCGGGCAGGTCGTCGACCAGCTCACGGCAGGTGGCCGCGGCCCTGCCGGACAGGTCGGGCGCCTCGACCTCCACGGGGCCGGAGCCGCAGCCGGCGACGGCGGTCAAGGACAGCAGCGTCAGGCACGCGGCAGCGCCCCGGGTCCGTGGCCCGGGGCGCGGCGGTCGCGACGTGGCCCCGAGGCCGAGTCGCGCGGCCTCAGATGTGGACGACAGGGCAGGTCAGCGTGCGGGTGATGCCCGGGATGGACTGCACGTTGGCCACGACGAGCTTGCCGAGCTCGTCGACGTCGTCGGCCTCCGCGCGCACGATCACGTCGTAGGGACCGGTGACGTCCTCGGCGAGGGTGATCCCCTTCATGCCGCGGATCGCGTTGGCGACGTCGCCGGCCTTGCCGTTGTCGGTCTGGATCAGGATGAACGCCTGGGCGGTCATGGGACTCCTTCGCGTCGTGCCGGGGCGCGTGTGGGGTCGCGCGCGCCCAACCTAACGCAGGCCGGTGGGGCGCTCCAGGGCCAGTCGGACCAGGCGGTCCACGAGGTCGGCGTAGGGCAGGCCGCTGGCCGCCCACATCCGCGGGAACATCGAGGTCGGGGTGAACCCCGGCATGGTGTTGAGCTCGTTGATCACCAGCGACCCGTCGGCCACGACGAAGAAGTCGACGCGGGCCAGGCCCTCGCACTCCAGCGCCTCGAACGCCGAGACCGCGAGCCGCTGGAGCTCGTCGGCGACCTCGGGGTCGAGGTCGGCGGGGACGTCGAGCCGGGTGGCCTGCTCGGGGAGGTACTTCGCCTCGAAGTCGTAGAAGTCGTGCTGGTCGTCGACCACGATCTCGGCCACCACGCTGGCCTCCGGTGCCTCGTCGTCGAAGCCGTCGAGCACCCCGCACTCGACCTCGCGGGCGCCGTCGCCGGCATAGGACTCCACCAGCACCTTGGGGTCCCAGCGCTGGGCCTCGGCCATCGCCTCACCGAGCTCCTCGCCGGACCGGACCTTGCTGATGCCGATGCTCGACCCGCCCCGGGCCGGCTTGACGAAGACCGGGTAGCCGAGCGCCTCGACGTCCGCGCGGACCCCCACCTCGTCGGTGCGCCAGCGTGCGGCGGGCACCACGACGTAGGGCAGGACCGGCAGCCCGGCGGACTCCAGCACCACCTTCATGAAGTGCTTGTCCATGCCGACCGCGGAGGCGGTGACCCCGGACCCGACGTAGCGCACGTCGGCGATCTCCATCAGCCCCTGGATCGTGCCGTCCTCGCCCCACGGTCCGTGCAGCACGGGGAAGACGACGTCGACGCTCTCCAGCGCCTGCGGTGCCTTGCCGGGCTCGTGCACGGTGAGCGACCCGTCCGCGGCGTCGTGGTGCACCGACAGGACGGGGCGGGCGGTGTCGACCTCGGGCAGCTCGTCGGGGCCCTGGATCGCCAGCCGGGCGGTGTCACCGGACTCGAGCACCCAGCGGCCGTCGCGCGCGATGCCGATCGGCAGGACGTCGTACTTCTCCGGATCGAGGGCCGCCAGCACGCTGCCGGCGGTGACGCACGAGATCGCGTGCTCGCTCGAGCGGCCACCGAACAGCACGGCGACGCGGGGCTTGCGAGGGGGTGCGCTCTGCTCTGGCTGCGTCGTCATGGTGGCCCGACCCTACCGGCGCCCGACCGCCTCCTAGGGTTGCGGCATGCCCGACGTCCCGCCGCCCCTCGCCCTGGCCACCGTCGCGGTCACGGCCGGCCGCCCGCCCCACAGCCCCGACCAGCCGCTCAACGAGCCGATCACGATGGCCTCGACCTACGTCGCCGGCGGGGACCGCGAGTACGGCCGCTACGCCAACCCGTCCTGGACGGCGTTCGAGGAGGCGCTCGGCGCTCTCGAGGGCGGGCGCTGCCTGGCGTTCTCCTCGGGTCTCGCCGCGGTGGACACCCTGCTGGACCTGGTCGGGCAGGGCGCGCTGGTCGTCGCCCCGCAGCACTCCTACAACGGCACGATCATGCAGCTGGCCGACCTCGAGGCGCGTGGACGGATCACGGTGAACCTGGTCGACGTCACCGACACCGACGCGGTCGTGGCGGCGTGCGCGGACGCGGCGCTGGTGTGGATGGAGTCGCCGACCAACCCGGCCCTCGAGCTGGTCGACCTGCCCATGGTGATCGCGGCGGCGCACGAGGCCGGCGCCTACGTCGTGGTCGACAACACCTTCGCCACCCCGTTGCTGCAGCAGCCGCTCGACCTCGACGCCGACCTGGTCGTGCACTCGGCGACGAAGTTCATCGCCGGGCACAGCGACGTCGTCATGGGTGCGGTGGTGACGCGCTCCGACGAGCTGTACGGCGTGCTGAAGAGCCGCCGCGACCTGGTCGGCAACTCCCCCGGCCCGTTCGAGGCGTGGCTCGCGCTGCGGGGACTGCGCACCCTGGACGTGCGGCTGGAGCGGGCGTGCGCCAACGCCGCGGAGCTGGTGCGCCGGCTCGAGCAGCACCCCGCCGTGGCGGAGGTGCGCTACCCCGGCTGGGGCGCGATCGTCTCGCTGGTGGCGGCGGGGGGCGGCCCGGCTGCCGACCTGCTCACGCACTCGACCTCGCTGTGGGTGCACGCGACCAGCCTCGGCGGGGTCGAGTCGACCTTCGAGCGCCGCCGTCGCTGGAAGCTGGAGGCGCCGACGATCCCCGAGGGGCTGGTGCGGCTCAGCGTCGGCATCGAGGACGTCGAGGACCTGTGGCGCGACCTCGCCCAGGGGCTGGACCGCGCGGCGGAGGTGGGAGCGGGCGAGCCCAGCCCGTTCCCGGGCTCCGGTGCGACGATGGGCCCATGACGGTCATCAAGATCAACGCCATCACGGTCGACCCGGACAGCGGCGACGAGCTGGCGCACCGCTTCGCCGCCCGCGCCGGGGCGGTCGACGACCAGGACGGCTTCGAGGGCTTCGAGCTGCTCAAGCCGGTCGACGACCGCAACGTGTGGCTGGTGGTCACGCGCTGGCGTGACGAGGAGTCCTTCCAGGCCTGGCTCGGGTCGAGCGCGTTCGGCCGGGGCCACCAGGGCGCTGCTGCGACCGAGGGGGCCGCCGAGGGTGGCGCCGGCCACGGTCACGGGCACGGTGGTGGGCAGCAGCCGGTCGCCAAGGGCGCCGAGCTGTGGTCCTACGAGGTCGCGGGCGGTTCACCCGGCAAGGGCTGACCGGTCCCCCTTCGGGGGGACCGAGCTCTCTCAGGGGTCTGCCATTCTCGACGTCATGAAAGCCAGTACCGTCGACCCCCGCGACCCGGACTGGGAGACGAGTGATCCGAGGTATCGCGTGTACTTCCACGACTCGCACCGGGCCTCGTTCGAGTACGAGGTTGCCGATGCCAGGGACGTTCGCGAGGTGCTGGCGTGGGCCGAAGCGAACCGGGGAGAGCGCACCTTCGTCGTCTACGCGTGCGCCGACCATGACGGCATCGGCCTGGTAAGGCTGCAAGGGCACGACCCCAACGAAACCGCGAAGTCCATGGGCTAGTTCGCTCCGCCCCCACATCGGCAGGTTCGCGCGTGGGCCAGTGGCCCTCCGGGGTCGATTGCAGTCATGGGGTGACTGAAAGCGACCCCACAGTCGCAGTCATGGTCGCGCGCTCAAGCAATGCTCTGCTCGTACTGCGACGCGACGGAAGGCTCGTCAGTCGGTGAAGGCGAAGAGCCGCCGGTCGGGCTCGAGCCGCACCGGCTCGCCGACGTAGCGATGGGCGCCGACGCCGAACTGCACGTCGTCGGGCGCCACCCACGCAATCTCCTCGAACCCGGCGTCGGCGAACCACCGACGGATCCGTGGCGTCAGGTCCGGCGCGCGGCGGTGGTGCGCGTCGCCGCAGACGACGTCAGGTCGAGACGGAGCTTCCGGACACGCGCCTCGGCGCGACCGGCGAGGACGGGGTCCGCCTCCACCAGACAGTCACCGATGCGTGTCGTCGCGCTGCTCCAGCACGCCGAGCAGGTCGCGGCCCTCACCCGCGCAGGCGCTGAGGACCCGGACCGGACCGCGGCGCCGGTCGACGTCGGCCTCGATCAGATCCTGGACGACCCGGAGCCGTCGCGAGAGCGAGGACCGCGGGTCGGCGTGCTCCTGGTGCCAGGCCTGCCAGTCGGTGTGGGCGGTGCCGATCTCAGCCCACCTCAGTCGCGCTCGTGCTTGGTGTCGCGGCGCAGGAAGCTGGCCATCATCTCGTCCACGGTGCGCTCGCCCACGACCACGGCATGGACGCCCTCGGCCATCGGCGCGTAGACGTCGTGGCGGGCGGCGAGCGCGAGGATCGAGCCGCACGACTTGACGCCCTCGGCGACCTGGCGGGTCGAGGCGGTGATCTCCTCGGTGGTCATGCCCTGGCCCAGCTTCTCCCCGAACGTGCGGTTGCGCGACAGCGGCGAGGAGCACGTGGCGACCAGGTCGCCCATCCCGGCCAGGCCCATCAGGGTCAGCGGGTCCGCCCCGAGGTCGACCGCCAGGCGTGCGGTCTCGGCCAGGCCACGAGTGATCAGCGACGCGGTGGTGTTGTCGCCGAACCCCTTGCCGACGGCCATGCCGACCGCCAGCGCGATGACGTTCTTGTAGGCCCCGCCGAGCTCGGTGCCGACCACGTCGATCGAGGAGTAGGGCCGGAAGGTCGAGGTGTGCAGGGACTCGCGCAGGTCGGCTGCGACGTCCTGGTCGGCACAGGCGACGACGCTGGCAGCCGGCTCGCGGGAGGCGATCTCGCGAGCGAGGTTGGGACCGGACAGGACGGCGATGCGCTCGGGTCCGGCGCCGGTCACCTCGGCGATGACCTCGCTCATCCGCTTGAGCGTGCCGAGCTCGACGCCCTTCATCAGCGAGACCAGGACGGCGTCGGCGGGCAGCGCCTCGGCCCAGTCCTCGAGGTTGGCGCGCAGCGTCTGGGACGGCACCGCGAGGATCACGGTCTCGGCCCCTGCGGCGACCTTCGCCGGGTCGTGGTCGGCGGAGATGGTGTGGGGCAGCTCGATGCCCGGGAGGTAGTCGGCGTTCTCGTGGGTCTCGTTGATCGTCCGGCACAGCTCCTCACGCCGCGCCCAGATGCTCACCTCGTGACCTGCGTCGGCCAGCACGAGGGAGAACGCCGTCCCCCACGAGCCCGCCCCGAACACCGCGACCTTGCCCATGGTGCCGCTCATCCGGTCCTCCTGCGTGTGAAGCGCTTGTCGGTGTGGGGGTTGCCGATCGTGCGCACGCCGGCGCGGCGCGGGTCGAACCGCTCGGCCGGGGCCTGCTCCTGGCGCAGGTCCTCGAGCAGCGAGGTGATCGCGGCCATGATCCGGTTGGTGGCCTCGTGGATGGTCTCGGGCGTCACGGGCCTGGCGCGCAGGTCCTCGAGGTCGACGGGGTCGCCGACCTTCATCTGGATCCGCTTCGGAGGCAGGAGGCTGGGCCTGGTGGCGTAGGGGTAGAGCAGGCGGTGCGCGCCCCACTGGGCGACCGGCACGACCGGTGCCCCGGTGGCCAGCGCGATCCGGGCCGCGCCCGTGCGACCGACCATCGGCCACAGGCCGGGGTCCCGGGTGAGCGTGCCCTCGGGGTAGACGATGACCGCCTTGCCCTCCTCGACCGCGGCGACCGCGCTGGCGAAGGCCTGCGACGCGTCGGTGCTCTCCCGGTGGACCGGGATCTGTCCCATGTTGCGCAGCAGCCACCCGAGGACCCGCACGTCGAAGAGGGCGGCCTTGGCGAGGAAGCGCGGGAGCCGGCCGTGGTCCCACATGAAGTGGGCGAAGGTGACCGGGTCGACGTGCGAGGCGTGGTTGGCCACCACCACCGCGCCCCCGGTCTCCGGGAGCTTGGTGCCGTCGATCCACTCGTGGCGCGTGAACGTCAGCAGCAACGGCTTGAGCAGCAGGACGCCGATGGTGAAGCCGATGCCCTTGTGCTCACGCATCCGTCGCGGCTTGGCCACGCGACCTCCCTCCACCGCCGTCGTCCCGGTGGGGAGACGATATCGCCCGGGCCGTCCGGACCACGACGCGCAGCACCGCGCCGCGGCACCGGCTGGCAGGATCGAGGGCGATGAGCCCCTCCCCCGCGCCGCCCGCCCCGAACGGCGCCCGCACGCCGGCGCCGGGGCTCCCGTCCTGGGCGGCGGTGGTGCCGGTCAAGCCGTTCGCGCGGGCGAAGTCGCGGCTCGCTCCGCTGGGTGACGACGCCCGCGCGGACCTGGTGGCCGCCTTCGCGCACGACACCGTGAGCGCGTTGCTCGGGAGTCGCCACGTCGGGCTGGTCGTGGTGGTCACCGACGAGCTGTCGCTGAGCCGCGCGCTCGCGGGGACGGGCGCGGTCGCCGTACCGGAAGGGCATGGCGCGAACCTCAACGCCACTCTGGTCCAGGGCGCTGCGGAGGCAGCGCGCCGCCGACCGGAGCTGCGACCGCTGGCGGTCTGCGCCGACCTGCCTGCGTTGAGCGGCACCGCGGTGGACGACTTCCTCGACTCGTCGTCGAGCCCGGGCGAGCACTGGTTCGTGCCCGACGTGGCGGGGACGGGGACGACCACCTACCTGGCATCGGCGTTGGACCGCTTCGTCCCGCGCTTCGGCCCTGGCTCGGCCCAGGCGCACCGCGACGCCGGCGCGGTCGACCTCGGCAGCCTCGCGCCGGTCGGGCTGCGGCGCGACGTCGACACCCCGGCCGACCTCGCGGACGCGGTCGCGCTCGGGGTCGGCGAGCGCACGCGGTGGGCGGTCACGCGCCACCGGCTCTGAAGCCCCAGTCCAGGAACGACGAACGGGCCGACCCCGGAGGGCCGGCCCGTTCGTCGTGCGGAGGTCAGGACTTCTTGGCGGTCTTCTTCGCCGGAGCCTTCTTCGCCGAGGACTTCTTGGCCGTGCTGCTGGACTTCTTGGCCGGCGCCTTCTTGGCGGTGCTGCCGGACTTCTTGGCCGGAGCCTTCTTGGCAGGCGCCTTCTTGGCGGTGCTGCCGGACTTCTTGGCCGGCGCCTTCTTCGCCGTCGACTTGCTGGCGGTGCTCTTGCTGGCGGTGCTCTTGCTGGCCGTGCTCTTGCTGGCCGTGCTCTTGCTGGCGCTGCTCTTCGCCGTCGACTTCGACGCCGTCGACTTCGACGCCGAGGACTTCGATGCCGAGGACTTGGCGGGGGCCTTCTTGGCCGGAGCCTTGGAGGTCGCCTTCTTGGCGGCGCCGGCAGCCTTCTTGGCCGGAGCGGTGGCGGCCTTGGCGACACCGGCTGCAGCCTTGCCCGGCGCGGACTTCTTCGCGGCGTCGGCGGCCTTGCGGGCCGGACCGCTCGCCTTCTGCGCGGCCGGGTGCTTGGGCAGCTTCTTGGCGCCGGAGACGATCGCCTTGAGGTCGGCGCCGGCGGTGAACTTCGGGATGGCGGTCTTCTTGGCGCGCATGCGCTCGCCGGTGCGCGGGTTGCGCACCATGCGGGCCTCGCGGATCTGCTTGCTGAACGAGCCGAATCCGGTGATGGCGACCTTCTCGCCCCGGGCCACCTCGCGGGTGATGGTGTCGAGAACCGATTCGAGCGCGTGCTGGGCCTGCTTGCGATTCCCCTCGTAACGCTGGGAGATCGCGTCGATCAGCTGAGTCTTGTTCACTGGTGATCCCTTTCGTGAACGACCTTGGCCGGGCACCTTTCTGCTCGGCGGATGTGTTGCACGCTAGGGAAAAGTGGGGTCAGTCACAACGATATGAGCCTGTTTCCCGCCTGATTCCTGGGAATTCGGCCCGGTAAGGGGTTCTGAAAGCCTCAAAGCCCCACCACGGAAGGGTTTCCGCGATGGGGCCGAGGCGTTTGCGGCGTCACTGCGTGAGTGGTTTCCACTCCGCTCGTGCGGACTCGAAGCGGGCGATGTCGTCGTCGTGACCGAGCGTGATGCCGATGTCGTCGAGGCCGTTGAGCAGCCGGTGACGCGTGTAGTCGTCGATCAGGAACGGCGCGACCAGGTCGCCGGCTCGCACCTCCTTGCGCTCCAGGTCGACGGTCACCTCGGTCGCCGGGTCGGCCTCGGTCGCGGCCCACAGCTTCTCCACGACGTCCTGCTCCACCTGGGCGGCGAGCAGTCCCGCCTTGCCGGAGTTGCCGCGGAAGATGTCGGCGAAGCGGCTCGAGACCACGACCTTGAAGCCGTAGTCCATCAACGCCCACACCGCGTGCTCGCGCGACGAGCCGGTGCCGAAGTCGGGTCCGGCGACCAGGACGGTGACGCCCTCGCGCTCGGGCCGGTTGAGGATGAAGTCGGGGTCGTTGCGCCAGGCGCCGAAGAGCCCGTCCTCGAAGCCGGTGCGCGTGACGCGCTTGAGGTAGACCGCCGGGATGATCTGGTCGGTGTCGACGTTGCTGCGTCGCAGCGGCAGGGCGGTGCCGGTGTGCACGGTGAAGGCGTCCATGTCGTTGCTCCTCGGGTCCGGATCAGCCGACCGGGCTCAGGTCGGCCAGGTCGGCAGGGCTGGCGAGGTGGCCGGTGACCGCGGTGGCGGCGGCGACCGGGACCGAGACCAGGTGCGTGCGACCGCCCTTGCCCTGGCGTCCCTCGAAGTTGCGGTTGGAGGTCGAGGCGCTGCGCTCCCCGGGTGCGAGCTGGTCGGGGTTCATGCCCAGGCACATCGAGCAGCCGGCTCCGCGCCACTCGGCACCGGCCTCGATGAAGACCTCGTCCAGGCCCTCCTCCTCGGCCTGGAGCCGGACCCGCACGGAGCCGGGCACGACGAGCAGCCGCGTGTCCTGCGCCACCTTGCGTCCCTTGATCACCTCGGCCGCGAGCCGCAGGTCCTCGATGCGGCCGTTGGTGCACGAGCCGACGAACACGGTGTCGACCTTGATCTCCCGCATCGGGGTGCCGGCGGTCAGCCCCATGTACTCCAGGGCCTTCTGCGCCGCGACCTTGTCCGACTCGTCGGCGAAGTCGTCGGGCGACGGCACGCTGGCGCCCAGCGGGACTCCCTGGCCGGGATTGGTGCCCCAGGTCACGAAGGGCGTCACCTCGGAGGCATCGAGCACGATCTCTTCGTCGAAGACCGCGTCGTCGTCGGTCACCAGGGAGCGCCAGTGCGCGACGGCTGCGTCCCAGGCCGCGCCCTTCGGCGCCTCGGGCTTGCCCTCGACGTAGTCGAACGTGGTCTGGTCGGGCGCGATGAGCCCGGCCTTGGCCCCCCACTCGATGGACATGTTGCAGACCGTCATGCGGCCCTCCATCGACAGCTCCTCGATCGCCTGGCCGCGGTACTCCACGATGTAGCCCTGGCCGCCGCCGGTGCCGGTGCGGCTGATCAGGGTGAGGATCAGGTCCTTCGCCGTGACGCCCTCGGGCAGCGAGCCGTTGACGGTGACCGCCATCATCCTGGGCCGCTGCTGCGGGAGGGTCTGGGTCGCCAGGACGTGCTCGACCTCCGAGGTGCCGATGCCGAAGGCGATCGCCCCGAAGGCGCCGTGGGTGGAGGTGTGCGAGTCGCCGCACACGATGGTCATGCCGGGCTGGGTGAGGCCGAGCTGCGGCCCCACCACGTGGACGATGCCCTGCTCGACGTCGCCGAGCGGGTGCAGGCGGATGCCGAACTCCTCGGCGTTGCGTCGCAGGGTCTCCACCTGGGTCCGGCTCACCGGGTCGGCGATCGGCTTGTCCCAGTCGAGGGTCGGCACGTTGTGGTCCTCGGTCGCCAGCGTCAGGTCGGGACGCCTCACCCTGCGACCGGCGAGACGGAGGCCGTCGAAGGCCTGCGGGCTGGTCACCTCGTGGAGGAGGTGCAGGTCGATGTAGAGGAGGTCGGGCTCCCCCTCGGCGGTGCGGACGACGTGCTCGTCCCAGACCTTCTGCGCCAGGGTCCGTCCCATCGTGCTCTCCTCTCGTGTGGTGCCGAACACCCTCATCGTCGCTTGCATATCAATATGCGAGACGGCATTATCAGAGTATGGACAACTCTAGCGGAGTCGGCGTTCTCGACAAAGCCGCGCTCGTGCTCACGGCCCTCGAGTCCGGTCCCGCGACCCTGGCCGGGCTCGTCACGGCCACCGGCCTCGCTCGTCCGACGGCCCACCGCCTGGCCGTCGCCCTGGAGCACCACCGCCTCGTCGCCCGCGACCTCCAGGGCCGCTTCGTGCTGGGGCCCCGGCTCGGCGAGCTGGCCGCCGCCGCCGGCGAGGACCGCCTGCTCGCCGCCGCCGGCCCCGTGCTCGCCCGGCTGCGCGACATCACGGGGGAGTCCGCGCAGCTGTGGCGTCGTCAGGGCGAGCACCGCATCTGCGTCGCGGCCGCGGAGCGTCCCTCCGGGCTGCGCGACACCATCCCCGTCGGGTCCCAGCTGACCATGCGCGCCGGGTCCGCAGCCCAGGTGCTGCTGGCGTGGGAGGAGCCCGACAAGGCCAACCGGCTGCTGGAGACCGCGACCTTCGCGCCGACCGCGCTGACCGCCGTACGACGTCGTGGCTGGTCGCAGTCGGTCGGCGAGCGGGAGGCGGGCGTCGCCTCGGTCTCGGCCCCGGTGCGCTCCCCCTCCGGCAAGGTGCTCGCGGCCGTCTCGGTCTCGGGTCCGCTGGAGCGGCTGACCCGCCAGCCGGGTCGCATCCACGCACCGGCGGTCATGGCCGCTGCCGAGCGCCTCTCCGAGTCACTGCGCCGCGCAGCGGAGTGACCCGTCCCGGGCGAGTCAGCCCAGAGCCGCCAGCGCCTTGAGCGCGAGGTGCTCGTGAGCACCCGGTCCGGGGTGGAACCCGTCGTCGGCGAAGCCCTCGATCGAGGCCGGGAGGTCGTCGGGGCGCAGCGCGATCCGGCGCACCCGCTCGTGACCCGCCGCGACCCGGGCGCCGGCCCGGTCGAGCATGCGGGACCGTCCGCCCAGCGCCCAGGCGAGCGTGCCGGACAGGGCCGGGAACGCCTCCATCGGCGGGATGCCCAGCAGCAGGATGCGCGCGTGCGGGGCGCTGCGCTCGACCTGGGACAGCAGCGCGTTCAGGTCGCGGCTCCACCGGTGCACCGAGCGCAGGTCCTTGGCGTCGTTGACCCCGACCGACAGCAGGACGACGCTCGCCGCGGCGAGGTCGTCGGCGTGCTCCGCCGCCAGTGCGCGCACGCCGACGGCGTCCAGCCCGGAGGTGGCGAACACGTGCCACTCGACCGGGCGGCGGTGGCGCAGGTGCAGGCGGCGGGCCAGCTCGGCGGAGATGGTGCGTCGCGGGTCGTCGACGCCGATGCCCGCCGCGACCGAGTCGCCCAGGACCACCAGGCGGATCGGAACGCCCTCGTCCCCGAGCCGGCCCGACGTCACCTCCGAGGGCGGCAGCACGGGGATCCGTCGCCGCACGTCGCGTCCCTGGGCGGCCAGCACGGGCAGGAGCGGCAGCAGGACCGGGAGCGGCAGGCGGGGAGGCACGGACCCATCGTCGCACCGCTCCACCCCCGCCGGCCGTCCGCCCCGCCGATCTGTTACGCGACTGGGACAGATCGATCCGCGCTCAGAACAGGGCCTCCTGCTCCAGCCCGAGCAGGACCTCCTTGCGGTGCAGCCCGCCGCCGTAGCCGGTGAGCGCCCCGGACGAGGCGACCACGCGGTGGCACGGGACCACGACGGGGATCGGGTTGCGGCCGTTGGCGGTGCCGACGGCGCGCGCGCCGTGGCCGGTGAGCCCGAGGCGGCCGGCGACCTCGCCGTAGGTCGCCGTGGCGCCGTAGGGGATCGTCCGCAGCTGCTCCCAGACCCGCAGCTGGAACGGCGTGCCGGCCGGCGCCAGCGGCAGGTCGAAGTCCTTCAGCTCGCGGGCGAAGTACGCCCTCAGCTGGGCGACCGCGTCGCGCAGCAGCGGGTCCTGGTCGGCCTGCTCCCCCAGTGGTCGAGCGCCGATGCGCAGCGCCGCCTTGCCGACGCTGGCGGCCTCGAGGTCGCCGGTCGGCAGCTCGCCGAGGAAGTCGACGGCGGTGAGCGCCGCACCGTCCCCGACCAGGCGCAGCGGCCCCACCGGGGTCTCGAGGATGGTCCACATCTCAGGTCTCCTTGGTCGGGTCGAGGATCGTCGCCCAGAGGTGCTGCAGGGCGTAGGAGCGCCAGGGCCGCCAGCCCGTGGCGCGCTGGGCGAGCGCGGTGCGGTCGGGAGGGCCGCCCGGCAGCGCCGCGGCGGCACGGACCGCCGCGACGTCGGTGGGCAGGAAGCGGTCCGGGTCGCCGAGGGCCCGCATCAGGACGTAGTCGGCCGTCCACGGGCCGATGCCGGGCAGCGCGAGCAGCCGGGCGCGCGTCTCCTCGCGGTCGGCGCTGCGGTCGAGGACGACGCGACCGTCCGCGAGGGCCTCGGCGAGCGCGACGAGCGCCCGGGCCCGGGCGCGCGGCATCGGCAGGGTCTCGGGGTCCAGGGCGGCCACGGCCGCTGCGCTCGGGAACGTCCGGTCCACGCCGTCGCGCCGCAGCTCCTCCGGCAGGGACTCCCCCGCCGTCCGCGCCACCAGGGCGGCGAGACGGTTGGCGGAGGCCAGCGTGACCTGCTGGCCCAGGACCGTGCGCAGCGCGACCTCGTCGCCGTCGACCGCACCGGGCACGCGCAACCCGGGTCGTCGCCGGACGAGGGGTCCGAGCACCTGGTCGCGGCCGAGCGCGTCGGCCACCACCAGGGGGTCGGCATCGGCGTCGAGGAGGCGGCGGCAGCGCTCCACCGCCGCTCCGAGGTCGCGCAGGTCGGACAGCCGCAGCGTCGCGGGCACGGTCGCGACCGGCGCGGCGTCGTCGAGCGTCGCGACGTCGAGGGCCACCGTCGCGGGACCGTGCGGCAGGCGCAGCGCCCGGGTGTAGGTCGCTCCCTCGACGTGCTCGAGTCCCGGCGCGACGTGGCGCTCGGCGAAGACGCGGAGGTAGCCCAGGTCGTACGGCGTGCGCACGGCCAGCTGGAGCGTGATCGCCCCTGGCGTGGCCGCCGCCCCGGACCGTGACCGTCCCAGCGCCCGGAGCTCCGACGGGGTGGCGGCGTAGACCTCGCGCATCGTGTCGTTGAACTGCCGGACGCTGGAGAACCCGGCGGCGAAGGCGACCTCCTGCAGCGTCCAGTCGGTCGACTCGACCAGCGTGCGCGCGTGCTGGGCGCGCTGCGCACGGGCCAGCGCCAGGGGCCCCGCACCCAGCTCGCGCCCGAGGAGCCTGGTGAGGTGGCGCGCGCTGAAGCCCAGCCGGGAGGCGAGCCCCTCGACGCCCTCGCGCTCGACCACACCGTCGGCGATGAGCCGCATCGCGCGGCCGGCGACGTCGGCGGCGACGTCCCACTCCGGCGAGCCGGGCGAGGCACCGGGGAGGCAGCGCTTGCACGCGCGGAACCCGGCAGCCTGCGCGGCGGCGGCCGTGCGGTGGAAGGTGACGTTGGCGGCCTTCGGTGTCCGCGCCGGGCAGGAGGGACGGCAGTAGATGCCGGTGGAGCGGACCGCGGTGTAGAAGACCCCGTCGAACCGCCTGTCGCGGCCGGCGACGGCGCGGTAGCAGGTGTCGTGGTCGAGCTCCATCCCTCCATCCTGCCCGCGGACCCCGACATCTCCTAGCGGGAATCGGACCTGACGCTCGAGACAGCGGCCCGGCTCACACGCAGGACCACGGGCGCGGGATAGCGTCAGCGGGGTGCTGATCTGCGACGCGCACCGGGTCCTGTTCGTCCACGTGCCGAAGACCGGGGGCATCTCCACCGAGACCCTGCTGAAGCGGGCGTGCCCCGACGCGCGCGTCCACCGCGGGGGCCCCGGCCAGGGCAAGCACCAGCCCCTCGGCCGGATCCTCACCACCGAGCCGGCACTGGCCGACTACTGGTCGTTCGGGTTCGTGCGCAACCCCTGGGCGCGGATGGTCTCGTGGTGGACGATGATCGACTCCTGGCACCAGCGGGTGCGCGCGTTCGAGGAGGGCGTCCCCGACGCCCCCCCGGTGCGCAGCCGGGGCGTGTCCATGTGGCGCGAGGCGGCGACGTACTCGGGGTTCGAGGAGTTCGTCATGCGCGGGACCAAGGAGCTGCGGCGGGTCGGGACGCCGCAGGTCCGCTACCTCCGCGCTCCGCGGCACGGCCGCGAGGTCGACTTCATCGGCCGCACCGAGTCCATCGTCGACGACCTCGCCGTCGTCCAGGCCAAGCTCGGTCTGACCCCCGAGACGCCGCCGCACCGCAACCGGTCCCACGCCCGCGACTACCGGACGTACTACACCCCCGAGACGCGGGCGAAGGTCGCCGAGGTGTACGCCGAGGACATCGAGGAGTTCGGCTACAGCTTCTGAGTGCGGGACCCCCCGGAGACGACGAAGGGGCCCGTCCAGCGCAGTGCTGGTGGCCCCTCGTCCTGAGTACCCCCGACCGGATTCGAACCGGCGCTACCGCCTTGAGAGGGCGGCGTGCTAGGCCGCTACACAACGGGGGCGTGAAGCGGTCGAAACTCTAGCGGGTGCTGGAGAAGCGACCAAATCGCTGGGGTACTAGGACTCGAACCTAGACTAACTGGACCAGAACCAGTCGGGCTGCCAATTACCCCATACCCCATGGGATCGGCTCCTTGCGAAGCCCGGACGAGAATACACGTCGCGCTCTCCCCGACCAAAGCGGGGTCAGGCCTCCGCGACAGTGCCCGCGGTGACCGCCGCGGGGGGTCGGGTCCGGTCGTCGAGCCGCATGCGACGGGCCACCACGAGGACCAGCGCGACGTAGACCCCGGACTGGGTGAGCGTCACCGGGATGTTCCACCAGGAGATCTCCGAGACGTTGAGCATGTCGCTCACGTCGCCCAGCAGGATGGCGCCGCCGAAGGCCAGGAAGTTGTTGAGCACGTGCAGGGCGATGCCCGCCTCGAGGCCGCCGGTGCGGATCACCAGCCACGACGCGATCAGGCCGAACATGAAGCGGTCGAAGAACAGCGGCGGGTTCTGCAGGCCGTGGGCCATCGCGAAGAGGACCGCCGAGACCACGATCGCCGCCCAGCCGCGCCGGGTCAGCGCGCCCACCGCCTGGAGCAGGTAGCCGCGGAAGACGTACTCCTCCCCCGCCGCCTGCAGGGGCGTGGTGAGCAGCACCACGACCAGCAGCGCGACCGTCGTGCCCGTGATCGGGTTGAGCTCGCTGCCCATGCTCGGGTCGCCGCCGTGCGGGACCACCATGCTCACCGCGACCTGCGCCACCAGGGCGACCACGGCCAGGCCGGCGCACGCCAGCAGGAAGCGCCACCGGAGGCGGGGGCGCACCGAGGCGAGCCAGCGCGGCCGCAGCTGGTGGAGGGTCCGGACGAGCAGCCAGGTCCACAGCACCATCGCGCCGAGCACCAGGTTGAGCCACAGCAGGCCGGAGACCGTCACCTCCTGCAGGCTGAGCGCGGCGCTCACCGCGTCGACGTAGGACTGCGCGTCGGTGGCGCCGGACTCGATCGCGGTGCCGATCAGCAGCACGGGCAGCAGCAGGATCGGGACTGCCACGAGCATCCCGGCGAGCAGCAGCAGCAGTCCGACCACCGGCCGCCACCAGGCGTAGGTCCAGGTGCGCAGCATGAGGTGGTACGGCGTGGGCTCCGCGTGCTGGAACGACGGGCGGACCCGCTGCGGCGGGCGGGAGTAGCGGTGCCAGTCACCGGGAGGGCCGGCGTAGGGCGGGACCGGGCCGGGCGCGGACGGCCAGGTGGGCGGCTGTCCCGGCGGCTGGGTCATGCGTGCACCGCACTCGCTGCGCTCGGCGGCGGAGCCAGGCACTCTCTGTCCATGACGCGCTCGCTCCGCTCGCTCATGACACCGTGAGCCGGGCGAGGGAGGCCTCGCGGCCCAGCAGCTCCAGGCTCTCGAACAGCGGTGGTGAGACCCGGCGTCCGGTGACCGCCACGCGGACGGCGCCGAACGCGTTGCGGGGCTTGAGCCCGAGGTCCTCGATCAGCGCCTGGCGCAGGGCCTCGTCGATGGCGGCGGTGTCCCAGGTCGCGAGCGCGGCCAACGCGTCGTGCGCGGCCTTGACCACCTGGCGCCCGTCGTCGGTCTCGAGCAGCTTGGCGGCGTCGTCCGGGTCGCGCGTGAACGCGTCGCCGGCGAACAGGAAGCCGAGCATGCCGACGCTCTCGCCGAGCGTGACCATGCGCTCCTGCACCAGCGGCGTCGCCTGCGCCAGCAGTGCCCGCTCCTGCGGGGTCGGCGGGTCGCTCACCAGACCCGCCGAGGCGAGGTAGGGCACGACCCGCTCGGCCAGCTCGTCGGCCGGCAGCGCGCGCAGGTGCGTGGCGTTGATCGCCTCGGCCTTCTTGAGGTCGAAGCGCGCGGGGTTGGGGTTGACCCGGCCGATCTCGAAGGCCTCCACCATCTCCTCCATGGAGAAGATGTCGCGGTCCTCCGCGATCGCCCAGCCCAGCAGCGCCAGGTAGTTGAGCAGCCCCTCGGGCAGGAAGCCGCGGTCGCGGTAGCCGAGCAGGTTGGACTCCGGGTCGCGCTTGGAGAGCTTCTTGTTGCCCTGCCCCATGACGTAGGGCAGGTGGCCGAACAGCGGAGTCCGGCCGTCGCCGACCCCGATCTCGGCGAGGGCGTCGTAGAGCGCGATCTGGCGTGGGGTGGAGGACAGCAGGTCCTCGCCCCGCAGGACGTGGGTGATGCGCATCAAGGCGTCGTCCACGGGGTTGACCAGGGTGTAGAGCGGGTGCCCGTTGGCGCGCACCAGGACGTAGTCGGGGACGTGCTCGGCACCGAAGGAGATCTCGCCGCGCACCAGGTCGGTGAAGGTGATCTCGCGGTCGGGCATGCGGAAGCGCAGGACCGGCTGACGGCCCTCCGCGACGTAGGCCGCGACCTGCTCGTCGGTGAGGTCGCGGCAGTGGCCGTCGTAGCCCGGGGCGCGCTTCTCCTCGCGGGCCCTGGCGTTGCGCTCCTCCAGCTCCTCGGTGGAGCAGTAGCAGTGGTAGGCCCGGCCGGCCTCGTGGAGCCGGCGGGCGACGTCGGCGTAGACGTCGTAGCGCTCGGACTGGCGGTAGGGGCCGTGCTCACCGCCGACCTCCGGACCCTCGTCCCAGTCGAACCCGAGCCAGCGCATCACCTCGAGGATCGTGTCGTAGGACTCCTGGGAGTCGCGCGCGGCGTCGGTGTCCTCGATGCGGAACACGAAGGTGCCGCCGTGGTGGCGGGCGAACGCCCAGTTGAACAAGGCGGTCCGGGCCATGCCGACGTGCGGCGACCCCGTCGGCGACGGGCAGAAGCGGACGCGGACCGAGGGCTGTGTCGACTCTGTCGAGCGTGTCGGCTCCGCCGCCACGCTGCCGACTGGGGACTCAGTCACGGGAGACCACCTTGTTGGTGAGGGTGCCGATGCCGGAGACCACGACGTCGACCTCGTCGCCGACCTCCATGGGGCCGACGCCGTCGGGGGTGCCGGTGAGGATCACGTCACCGGGGAGGAGCGTCATCACGCTGGTGACGTGGGCGACGAGGGTCGGGATGTCGAAGACCAGGTCGCGGGTCGTGCCGTCCTGCTTGAGGTCGCCGTTGAGGAAGGTCTGCACGCGCACGTCGGAGGGGTCGAGCTCGGTCTCGATCCAGGGCCCGAGCGGGCAGAACGAGTCGAAGCCCTTGGCCCGGGTGAACTGCACGTCCTGGCGCTGCAGGTCGCGCGCGGTGACGTCGTTGGCCACCGTGTAGCCGAGGATGACGTCGGCGGCCCTCTCCCGCGGCACGTCGCGGCAGATGCGCGAGATCACCACGGCCAGCTCGCCCTCGTAGTGGACCTCGTGCGACTGGCGGGGGTAGAACACCGGGTCGCCCGGCCCGACCACCGAGGTGTTGGGCTTGAGGAACATCAACGGCTCCTCGGGGACCTCGCCGCCCATCTCGGCCGCGTGCGCGGCGTAGTTCTTGCCGATCGCGACGACCTTGCTCCGTGGGATGACCGGCGCGAGCAGGCGCACGTCGGCGAGCCGCAGCTGCTGGTCCGTGGGCTCGTAGCCGACGTAGAGCGGGTCGCCCTCGAGGACGGTCACGACGGCGTCGGGGTCGAGCTCGCCGTGCTCGTCGAGGTCGCCCGACACGACGCCGTAGGCGGGCTCGTCAGCAGTGGTGAACCTTGCGATACGCACCACCAGAGCCTACCGACGCCGGTCAGGGACGAGGCTGCCTACCCTGGGCCCTGTGGATTCGGTGGACGTGGGGCTGACGGTGCTCGAGAGGGCGCAGTGGCAGCCCCTCGCCGAGGCGCACCACGCCCGGGTCGACGCCTGGGTCGAGCCGCACCTCGCGCGACGCCGCGCCGGGATCAAGCACCCGGTCGAGGACTTCCTCTTCGGCTACTACTCCTTCCGGCCGGCGGCGCTGCGCCGCTGGCACCCCGGGTACGGCGTCGGGCTGCGCGACGCCGACGAGCCCGGTCGCGGCTACGAGACGCACGACGGCCACACCCGCGTCTCCGAGGCGGTCCGGGTGCAGCGACAGCCGCTGCTGCGCGAGATCCACCTGCTGCTGAGCGCGACCGAGGCGCGCACGCCGCACTTCGGCTGCTTCGGCATGCACGAGTGGGCGATGGTGCACCGCCTGCCCCAGGAGCAGGTGCGGCACGCCGCGTGGCCACTGCGGCTGGGGCCGGCCGGCACCGACGAGGTGGTCGAGTCCCACCGGGTCGCGTGCTCGCACTTCGACGCGTTCCGGTTCTTCACGCGGTCCGCGCGACCGCTCAACACGCTGCAGCCCGGGCGCGACGACCGAGCGGCGTACGAGCAGCCGGCCTGCCTGCACGCGGGGATGGACCTCTACAAGCACGCCTTCCGGCTCGTCCCGCTGGTCGGCTCGACACTCGTGGCCGACTGCTTCGAGCTGGCGCGCGACATCCGCACGCTCGACATGCGCGCGTCGCCGTACGACCTGGGTGCGCTCGGCTACTCCCCCGTGTGCATCGAGACGCCGGAGGGCAAGGCGGAGTACGTCGCGGCGCAGCGCCGGTTCGCCGAGCGCGGCGCCCCGCTGCGCAGGCGGCTGGTCGAGGAGTGCGAGCGCCTGCTGGACTGACGGAACCGGTCTAGGCTCCGCGCCATGCGCTCCTTGATCGCCGTCGTCCTGGGCGGGCTGCTCCTCTCGACCGGTGCGCCCGTGGAGGCGGCCCAGCAGGCCGCCCCGGGGACCGGGACGCGGTCCCGGGCAGAGGTGAGAGCGGCGACCGGTGTCGTGCTCGACGGGCGCGCGCGCTTCCAGGTGATCACCCCGACCCTGGTGCGGCTGGAGTACGCCGCGGACCGCCGCTTCGAGGACCGGCCCACCCTGACGCTCGGCCGGCGGTCGCCCGGGGGTCTGGGGGACGTCCCCCGCTTCCGCACCTCGGTGGACCACGGCTGGCGGGTGATCCGCACGGCGCGGGTCGAGCTCCGGTGGCGTCGCGGTCACGGCTTCGCCCCCGAGAACCTACGGCTGCGGTTCCGGGACGGAGCGACGACCCGGCGGGTCCGGCCGCGCCCGGGTGCCGACCACCGCTACCTCGGCGGCTGGACCCGCGGCCTCGACCTCTCCACGGGTCGCGAGCCGCTCAACCCCGGCATCCTGACCCGCGAGGGGTGGTACGTCCTCGACGACAGCGCCACCGCCCTCCTCGTCGACCGGGCGCCCGGCTTCCGGGTGCGGCCGGACCATGACGGGGCCTACCGCGACTGGTACGCCTTCGGCTACGGCCACGACCTGCGCCGCGCGCTCGGCGACCTGCGCGCGCTGACCGGACGCGCACCCCTGCTGCCACGCAACGCCTTCGGCGTGTGGTTCTCGAAGTACTTCGCCTTCACCGAGGCCGAGTTCCGCGACCTGGTCGCGAGGTTCGCGCAGGAGCACGTGCCGCTGGACACGCTCTCCCTCGACACCGACTTCAAGCGGCAGAACGACCCGGTCGGCTCCGCGCTCGCGACCCTCGCGGTCGGCCAGCCGGGGCGCGCGTTCGCGTGGAACGGCTGGGACTGGAACCGCGACCTGTTCGCCGACCCCTCGGCGTTCGTGGACTGGATGCACCGGCGCGACATCGCCCTGGTCGCCAACATCCACCCCTCGATCAGCAGCAACGACCCGCAGTTCCAGGCCGCCGACCAGACGGCGGGCGGTCTGCAGTCGAGCCAGGACTGCCGCACCATCCAGGCCGACACCACCGGGCAGTGCCACGTCTTCGACTGGACCGACGCCCGGCAGCTGAAGGCCTACTTCGACCTGCACGACACCTTCGCCGACACCGGCATCGACGCGTTCTGGCTCGACTGGTGCTGCGAGGCGCAGGGCGCGGCGGACGCGCAGGGCCTGAGCCCCGACACCTGGATCAACTCGCGCTACGCGGCCTACCACCGTGCACACGGGAGCCGGTGGCCGGCGCCTGCCCGCATCGGGGCGTCGTACCTGAACGACGGCGTGTACGGCGACCGCGGGGTCGCTGCGAAGGGGACCGGGGCGCTCGCCGAGCACCGCAGCGCGGTCCACTTCACCGGGGACACGTGCGCCACCTGGGAGATGCTCGCCTTCGAGGCCGAGCACACCGCCGCCGAGTCCGCGATCGGCATGCCCTACGTGACCCACGACATCGGGAGCTTCAACGGCGAGCCGCAGGCCGGGCAGTGCAACGCGGTCCTCGCCGCGCAGGCGAAGGCGCCGGTCCCCGACGACCTCTACGTGCGCTGGCTGCAGCTGGGGGCGTTCCAGCCGCTCGACCGCCTCCACTCCAACCACGGCGCTCGGCTCCCGTGGGAGTACGACGGTGCCACGCGCCGGGCCGCGGCGGAGGCCCTGCGGCTGCGCGGCCGGCTGGTGCCCTACACCTACACCGCGGCGCGGCGCGCGGTGGACACCGGTCTGCCCATCGCCGGCCCGCTCTACCTGCGGTGGCCCCGCCGGGGCGCCGCCTACCGGCACCCGACCGAGTTCACCTTCGGCCGCGACCTCGTCGTCGCGCCGGTGACGTCGCCGGGTGTGCGCGCCACGGTGCGCCTCTGGGTGCCTCCGGGCCAGTGGGTCGAGCGGACCACGGGTCGGCGGTTCCGCGGACCCGCCACCGCGGACGTCACCGTCGGGCTCGCCCGCATCCCCGTCCTGGTGCGGGCCGGCGCCGTGGTCCCGGGTCACCGCAGCGGGGCGCGGGCGGGCGTGGGCCCGAAGCGGCACCTGGTCCTGACCGCCTACCCCGGGAAGCGCGGCGGCGGTGCGGTGTACGACGACGCCGGCCGGGGTCTGGCCTACGCACGCGGAGCCCGCACCTGGACCTCCTTCGGCCAACGCCGCGCGCACGGCACGGTGACCGTCCGCGTCGGGCGGGCGCGCGGCGGCTTCGCCCAGGCCCTGCGGGCGCGCACCTGGGACCTGCGGGTGCTGGCCGTGGGCCGCCCACGCGTGGTGACAGTGGACGGCCGGCGGGTCCGCGGCTGGAGCTACGACCCGGACGCCCGCTCGGTGCGCATCGTGCTCGAGCGGGTGCCCAGCCGGGCCGGCGTGACGGTGCGCCTGCGCTGAGGCCGGTCAGGTGTCCACGCGGAAGCGGGGCACGCCGCCGGCGCACTCGGCGCGCACGTCCACCGAGTCCCCGTGGTCCTCGGACTCGTCCTCGGCCCGGTCCGAGGTGGCGGAGCGGAACTCCACCTCGATGCGACCCGGCCCGCGCTCGTCGACCTGCATCCGCCAGCCGTCGGCGGGCGTGGCCGCCGCGAGGGCGATCCGCGAACCGGTGCACCGCGCGGTCACCGAGCCGACGCTGCCGGCCCAGGTGCGCTCGACCGGGTCGGGCGCCCGCGTCGAGGGACGTGGCGCGGGCGCCCGGGTCGTCGCACCGGCCGCCGGAGACGGGGCGGGGGGCGGGGTGGACGTGGCCGGGCCGACCGTCGCGGCGGGGGCCGTGGTCGCCGGGCGGGAGGGGGCCGGGGAGCGCGGGTGACGGGGCCGTGGCGTGCGTGTCGCCCGGCGCGTCGGGGACGTGGCACCGTTCGAGGTGGTGCTCGCCGGGACGCCGGCGGCCGCCGGGTCGCTCGCCGGGCGCGTGGTGACGTCGCGGCCGGCGGCGTCGATCACCGTCCAGGTCGCCCCGGACACGACCACGACGACGCCCAGCCACAGCGCGACGGCGACCAGGACGGACCGGCGTCCCATCAGCCCCACCTCCGTTCGCGACCGCGGTGCGTTCGAGGACGCGGGGACCATCCTCGCCGTACGGTCGTGCCATGACCAGCGTCCTGGTCGTCGAGGACGACGACGCCATCCGCACCGGGGTCGTCCGCGGGCTGCAGCAGCGAGGGATGGCCGTGGCCAGCGTGCCGGCCGGGCTGCCGGCCCTCGAGCTGGTCGTGAAGGACAAGCCCGACGTGGTCCTGCTCGACCTCGGGCTGCCCGACGTCGACGGCCTGCAGGTGCTGGCGATGATCCGCGCGGTCTCGCAGGTGCCGGTCGTGGTCGTGACGGCCCAGGACGACGACCGCACGGTCGTGGCAGCCCTCGACGCGGGGGCCGACGACTACGTGGTCAAGCCGTTCGGGCTCGACCAGGTGGCCGCGCGGGTGCGCGCGATCCTGCGCCGGGGCGGCTCCAACCGCACGGTCGAGCCCTACGTGGTCGGTGACCTGGTCGTCGACCCGCGCACCCGGACCGCGACCCTCGAGGGCAGGCCGCTGGAGCTGGCCCGCAAGGAGTTCGAGCTGCTCCTCGCGCTGGTCAGCCGCGAGGGCGAGGTGGTGACCCGCCGCGAGCTGCTGGTCGAGGTGTGGCAGATGCCGTACGGCGGCGGGGACCGCACCGTCGACGTGCACCTGTCGTGGCTGCGCCGCAAGCTCGGCGAGACCGCCGCCGAGCCGCGCTACCTGCGGACGGTGCGCGGAGTCGGGATCCGCCTGGTGGACCCGTCCTCGGAGAGCGTCCCGGAGCGCGGGGAGGGCTGATGCGCCGGCGCATCTCGTGGCTCGTCGCGGCGACCACATCAGCGGTGGTCCTCGCGTTCGTCATCCCGTTGTGCCTGCTGGTGCGCTCCATGGCCGCCGACCGCGCCCTCGCCACCGGCAACGACGAGGCCCGCTCCGCAGCGATCCTCGTCTCCGGCCTCCACGACTCCCCGCAGCTCTCGCGGCTGGTGGAGCAGGTCGACGCCCGCTCCCCCGCCCGGACCACCGTCGTGGCGCCCGACGACACGGCGTACGGCGACCCGGGGGACGGGCTGCGCCTCGACGACGACGTCGACCGGGCGCGCCAGGGCGAGGCGTTCACCGACGTCGACGAGCGTGGCGGCGAGGTGCTCATCCCGGTCGACACCGAGGACGGGGTGTTCGTCGTGGTGACGACCGTGCCGCCCGAGCTGATGCGCGCCGGCGTCTACCGGGCCTGGGGCAGCATCGCAGCGCTCGGCTTCGCCCTCCTGGTCGCCGCGCTCCTCGTCGCCGACCGGCTCGGCCGACGGGTCAGCGAGCCGCTGACCCAGCTCGCGGGGGTGGCCGAGCGCCTCGGTGACGGCGACCTCGACGCCCGGGCCGAGCTGCACGGGCCGCCCGAGACGGTGGAGCTCGCGGACACGATGAACCGGATGGCCGACCGGATCGAGGAGCTCCTGATCGCCGAGCGGGCCGCGGTCGGCGACCTGTCCCACCGGCTGCGCACGCCGGTGACGGCGCTGCGGCTGGACGCGGAGTCGCTGACCGACGCCGAGGTCGGCGAGCGGCTCGGCCGCCACATCGAGCAGCTGCAGACCAGCATCGACACGATCGTGCAGGACGCCCGCCGACCCCTGCGCCAGGGTCTCGGCGCGGAGTGCGACGCCCGGGCGGTCGTGGCCGAGCGGACGGCGTACTGGTCCGCCCTCGCCGAGGACCAGGGCCGCGAGGTGCGCCTGACCCTCCCCGACCGACCGCTGCGGTGCGCGGTGGACGCCGCCGACCTGACCGACGTCGTCGACGTGCTCGTCGACAACGTCTTCGCCCACACCTCCGAGGAGGCCGGCTTCGCCGTCACCCTCGAGCAGGACGACGGCCAGGTCGTGCTCGAGGTCGCCGACGACGGCCCGCCGCTCGTGGTCGGGCTCGACCAGCCGCGTCCCGGGACGAGCGGGCTGGGCCTGCAGATCGTGCGGCGCACGGCGGCCCGCGCCGGCGGGCACTTCACCTGGCAGCACGACGGCACCGGCACGGTCGCCCGCGTCACGCTGCCCCGGACGGACGGCTGACGCGGACGCCGGCTCAGTCGTCGTCCGGCTCGTCCGGCTCGTCACCGTGGTGGCCGTCCTCCGCCTCGTCCTCGTGGCCGCCGTCGTCACCGTGCTCGTCGGCCTCGTCCCCGTGGTGGTCCTCCGTCCCGGCCGCGTCGTCGTCGCGTCCGTCGTGCCGGCCGCCCTGGCCCTCACCCGGGTCGTCGGAGTGAGATCCGCCCGCGGACGACGACGCCTGGCGCACCGGGGCCGCGGCCGCGGGCACCGGCACGGTGGCCGGGGCGACCGCCCGGGCCGGGGCCGGGGCCGGTGGGGCCACGTCGATCACGACGGTGCGCTCCACCTCCCGCACGCAGGTGCGCCGCTGCAGCTGGAAGCCGCGCGGGCAGTCGCGCAGCCGCACCTCGACCACCGGCTTGGCAGGGGGCCGCCGCTCGGTCGGGGTCGCGTGAGCGGTGACCTGCACGGACTCGGAGTGCCGTGGCGAGGCGGACAGCTGCTGGTAGCCGGCTGCCGCCCCGGCCAGCCCGGCCACGCCGGCCACGAGGCCGGCCACGATCGTCGAGAGTCTCATGGGACCACGGTGCAGGCGGACGGCTCATGACTTCCTCGCGGGCACCTCAAGACTTCGTCAAGCCGCTTCCGCATCGTCGTCGACGTCGTCAACGTGGGAACCGGAGAGGAGACACACATGCACGATGCCCGTCGCCGCAACCGCTTCCGCGCCGCGGTCACCCTGGTCACCGGAGCGGTGACCGCAGCCTCCACCTGCGCCGTGGGGCTCGCCACGGGCCTCGCGGCCCGCGCCTCCGCGCCCGACCAGGGGGACCAGGCCGACCAGTCGACGCAGGCCGGGGCCGCGCCCTCCCCCTCCACGGGGCCCCGCCTCACGGCCCGGCCCCGCCAGGTCGTGCGCTGGCGGGACCGGCCGCGCAAGGTCGTGGTCCACACGCGCACCGTCTACCGGACGCTGCCCACCGCGCTCGGTGGAGGGTCGGTGTCGGCGCAGCCGGCGCCCGTGACTGCGGTGTCGAGCGGCGGCTCGACCTCCAGCGGCTCGGCGGCGTCCGGGCGACCCGCCGGCGGCTCCTCCGGTCCCCGCCCGGCGCCGGCACCACCGCCGCCACCACCTCCGCCACCGCCGCCGCCCCCGCGGCCTGCCCCCTCCTCGGGCTCGTGAACGGCACGCGGTCCGCGGCGGCGCCGACGTACCAGCGCTGGTCGCTGTGGGGCACCTACGCCTTCCTCGCGGTCGACGACCCGGCCCTCCTCCCCAGGGCGCGGGCGATCGCCGACGGGATCCTGGACGCCGTGGAGGGCGAGGTGAGCAGGTTCCGGCCCGGCTCCGACCTCTCCCGGGCCAACGCCCGCGCCGGGTCCTGGACCGCGGCGGGCCCGCTGCTGGTCGCCGCGACCCGAGCCGCGCTGTGGGCCGCCGAGTCGACCGACGGCCTGGTGGACCCGTGCCTGGGCCGGGCCCTGGTGTCGCTGGGCTACGACGCCGACCTGGCGACGGTGCGCCGGCGGACCACGTGGGGCACGCCGTCGGCGGTCCCCCGACTGGGCGCGTGGCGCGAGCTCGAGGTGCGCGAGGACGCGGTCCGGGTGCCGGCGGGCACCGCGCTCGACCTGGGCGCGACCGGCAAGGCCTGGGCGGCGGACCTGGTCGCGACCACCGTCGCGGCCTCGCTGGGCGGCACCGCCGTCGTCTCGCTGGGCGGGGACGTCAGCGTGCAGGGAGCGCGGGCGACCTGGCCGGTGCAGGTGAGCGAGACCCCCACCGGGGAGGGACCGGTGGTGTGGGTGGACGGCGGCCTGGCGACGTCCTCGACCCTCGTCCGGCGGTGGCGCGGGCCGTCCGGCTCCGTGGTGCACCACGTCGTGGACCCGCGCACGGGGTGCCCCGCGGCCGAGGTGCACCGCACCGTGACGTGCGGAGGGGCCGACGCGCTGGCCGCCAACACCGCGAGCACCGCGGCCCTGGTCCTCGGCACCGCGGCGCCGGACTGGCTGGCGTCCAGGGGTGTGAGCGCTCGTCTCGTCGACGCGCACGGGACCGTGCGGACCGTCGGCCACTGGCCGGAGGAGGAGTGATGGACGGACCGTTCCTGTGGTACCTCAACCGGGGCTCGGGCCTGGTCCTGCTGGTCCTGCTCACCGCCTCGGCGCTGCTCGGGGTGTGGGCCACCCGCGGCGACGCCGGGACGTGGGTGCCGCGGTTCGCGGTGCAGGCCCTGCACCGCAACCTCGCCCTGCTCGGCGCCGTCCTCACGGCCCTGCACGTCGGCTCCGCGGTCGCCGACGAGTACGTCGACATCCGCTGGTGGCAGTCGTTCCTGCCCTGGGACCTGGCCTACCGGCCGCTCTGGCTCGCCCTCGGCGTGATCGCCCTCGACCTGCTCGCCGCGTCGGTCGTCACCAGCCTGGTGCGCCACCGCCTGCCGCGGCGGGCGTGGCTGGCCGTCCACCTCGGGGGGTACGCGGCCCTCGCGCTGGCGATCGCGCACGGCCTGGGGATCGGGACCGACACCGGCGAGGGCTGGGTGCGCTGGCTGTACGCCGGGTGCGCGCTCGCTCTGGTGGCCGCCGGCCTGGTCCGGACGACCGGGCGACGGCACCCCGTCCTCGCGGGAGCAGCGCGATGACCCCGGTCCTGACCCGCGCCCCGCTGCTCCTCGCCGGCGCCTCCGACGCCCCCGGCCTCGGTCCCCACCGCGCCCGCTGGGGACCGCCGGCCCGCCTCACCGCGTCCGCCCTCGAGGCCCGGTGCCGGACGCTCGACGTGCGCGGGCGCGGCGGCGCCGGCTTCCCGTTCGCCGACAAGCTCGCCGCCGTGGCACGGCGTCGGGGCCGGCCGGTGGTCGTGGTCAACGCCTCCGAGGGGGAGCCCGCCAGCCACAAGGACGCCGTCCTCGTCTCGCGCGCACCGCACCTCGTCCTCGACGGGGCGACCGCGACCGCCCGGGCGCTCGGGGCCCGCGAGGTGCACCTGGTGACCGGGCCCTCGGGCGCCCCGGAGCTGGAGGCAGCGGCCCGCGACCGGGACGACCGCATGCGGTTCTCGGTCCACCGGGCGGACCACCGGTTCGTGGCCGGGCAGTCCTCGGCGGTCCTCGAGCTGCTCTCCGGGCGACCCAACCTGCCGGCGACCACCTGGCAGCCCGCCGCCCGGTCCGGGCTGCGGGGACGGCCGACCGTGCTGTCCAACGCCGAGACCTTCGCGCTCGTCGGGGTGCTCGCCACCGCCGGGCCCGAGGCGGTGCTCCGGCACGGGACCCCCGTGGAGCCCGGGACGACGCTGCTCACCGTCGACGGCCTGCTGCCGAGCAGGCAGGTCCTGGAGGTCGCCCACGGGACGCCCTGGGACGTCGTACTCCCCCCGGAGCGGCTGGACCACCCGGTCCTGCTCGGCGGGTTCCACGGCACCTGGGCACCGGCCGGGGCGCTGCGCGACCTGACCGTGTCGCGGCGCGAGCTCGCCGCGGCGGGGCTGGCGCTCGGCGCCGGCGTGGTGCTGCCCGCGGACGGCGACTGCCCGGTGCAACGCACCGCGGAGGTGGTCGACTACCTCGCCGGGCAGTCGGCCGGTCGTTGCGGCCCCTGCGTCAACGGCCTGCCCGCGCTGGCGAGCGCGTTCCGCGCGGTGGTCGACGGGCACGGCCGGCTCGACGAGGTACGCCGGCTGGCCGGGCTGGTCGAGGGCCGCGGTGCCTGCGCGCACCCCGACGGCACGGCCCGCCTGGTGCGCAGCCTGCTGCTGGCCTGCCCCGACGAGGTCGGGGCCCACCTGCAGGGGAGGTGCTGCGCATGACCCACGAGCTGCGCGTGGACTGGCCCGCCTGCCGGGCGCGAGGACTGTGCTTCGAGGTGCTGCCGGAGGTGGTGCGGCTCGACGACTGGGGCTACCCGGTCGTCGAGGGCGCGGTGACGCGGGACCTGCTCGCCGACGCCCGCGAGGCGGTGCGGATGTGCCCGCAGCTCGCGCTGCGCCTGGTCCGGAGCTAGAACGGCCGGCACCTCCGCTCGGGTGCGACCTGCTCCCAGGCCCGGTCCGCCGCGCGCCGCAGGACGCCCTGCGTGTGGGCCGGGATCCCACCGATCACAGGGAGCCCGGCGACCGTCCGGCCGGTGAAGGCTCGCGCCAGCACGGCCGAGGCCAGGAACGCCCCCGCGGCCGAGGAGTGGTTGCCGTCCGGGGCGTGCAGCACCAGCGACGGGTCGTGCTCCAGCGCGAGGTCGAACGCCTCCGGCACCGGCGGCAGGCAGTGTGGGTCCACGCCGCGGTAGGTCGCCACGATCCGGTGGGTCTCGGGCACGCCCCGTCGGGCCCACTCGGCGAACAGCACCGCCTGCGCGTGACCCGCCCGCACCTGCTGGACGAGGGCGCGCGCCCCGTCGACCGGGTAGGTGTAGCGCCCGCTGAGGCTGTAGTCCTGCGCTTGCAGCACGACGCCGTCCCACGGCTCGGCCGCCAGCAGCTCGAGGGTCGGGCGGTGCTCGGCGCGCTCCTCGAGGTGCAGGTTGGTCGGCTCCCGCACCACCTCGACACGCAGGCCCGGACGGCCGGCACGGACGAGGGCCGCGACCGTGCCCGGGACGTCGTGGTGGGCGGTGTGGCTGTTGCCCAGAAACAGCAGACGGAGGACGCCGTCGTCTGAGGGGTCGACGGAGGGGTCGACGGAGGGCTCGACGGTGGTGGCGTCCGGTGTCGTGCGCGAGGGCGCCGGGCTGCACCCCGCCAGCACCGCCAGCAGGACCCCGGTGGTGAGCCCTCGCGTCCACACGGGCTCAGTATCGGCCCACCCCGCCTAGCCTGGACGCGTGAGCGACGACATCACCGACGTCCCCGGCATCCGGGTCGGCCACTGGAGCGACGTGTCGGCACGGACCGGCTGCACGGTGGTCCTGCTCCCCGACGACGGCGCGGTGACCTCCGTCGACGTCCGCGGCGCGGCGCCCGGGACCCGGGAGACCGACGTGCTCGCGCCCGACAACCAGGTGCAGGTGGCCCACGCGATCCTGCTGACCGGCGGCTCCGCGTTCGGGCTGGCCGCCGCGGACGGGGTGATGGCCTGGCTCGAGTCACGCGAGGTCGGCGTGCCCACCCTGGGGGGCCTGGTGCCGATCGTGCCGGCCGCGGTCCTGTTCGACCTCGCCGCCGGGCGGGCCGACGTACGCCCCGGGCCCGAGGAGGGCCGTGCCGCCGCCGAGGCCGCTCTCGCGGGGCGGCCGTGCGGGGCGGGAGTCGTCGGCGCCGGGACGGGGGCGACGGTCGGCAAGCTGTTCGGCGAGCCCGTGCCCGGCGGGCTCGGCACCGCCTCGGTCACCCTGCCCGGCGGGGGCACGGTCGGTGCCGTGGTCGCGGTCAACGCGGTCGGCGACGTGGTCGCCGAGGACGGTTCGTTGCTCGCCGGGGCCGGCACCGTGTCACGCCTGCTGGCCGACGTCCCACCCGCTCCGACGCCCGGCAGCGCGACCACGCTCGCCGTCGTCGCCACCGACGTCGCCCTCACCAAGACCCAGGCGCACCGGCTCGCGGTCGTGTCCCATGACGGGCTGGCCCAGGCGGTCCGGCCGGTCCACACGGCGTACGACGGCGACACGGTCTTCGCGACCAGCACCGGTCGGCTCACCCCGGCCGACCCGTCGCTGCTGACGCTGCACACGGCGGCCGTGGTGGCGGTCGCCGCGGCGGTCCGGCGCGCGGTCCAGCCGCACTGAGGCGGTGGGGCTGCTCCCGGGTCCTCGAAGCCCTGGACCGTCGCGGACGCCCTGGTCTAGCCGCTGACCAGGCCGCCCCTGGCGCGTCGTGGTTTCCTGCGCCACGGTGGGCCAGGCACCAGGATCTCGGCTCGGACGAAGGAGAGCCGCATGAACGACGTGCTGGTGTTCGTCGAGTACGAGCCGCACCACGACCAGCTGGTGGCCCTGCTGGACCACCTGGACGGCCTCACCGGCAAGCCCGTGGTGGCTCTGCTGCACCGGAGGCACGTCCGCACGGCGCCCCTGATGGGCGAGATCGCAGGAGCGCGGGGGTTGCCCGCGAGGTCCGCTGTCGGCGAGATCGACACCGAGAGCCGGTGGGAGCACGCGGACGCACGGCGCCACCTGTCCCACGTCGTCGGGGTCCTCCGGGCGGCCGGCCACCGCACCCACGGCGAGGTGCTCACCGGTCCCGTCCCCAAGGTCCTGGTCCAGGAGGTGCGCGATCGGCGCCCCGACGTGGTTCTCCTGGTCACCTCGAGTCACCGGGTGGCTCACTGGGCGCACCACGACCTCGAACGTCGGGTCCGCGCCGTGACCGGCGCCGAGGTCGTCGCAGTCCTTCCCCCGAAGCACGCGCACCTGGCCTGAGACGGCCGCGCGTCGCGTTCACGCCCCGAGCGCGGCCTCCCCGTGGCGGCGCAGCCCGAACACCATCGAGTCCAGCAGCGCCTCCCACGACGCCTCGATCACGTTGGCGCCGACCCCGACCGTCACCCAGGACGACATGCCGTCGGAGGTCTCGATCAGCACCCGCGTGATCGCGTCGGTGCCGTGGCCCTGGTCGAGGATGCGGACCTTGTAGTCGATCAGCTCGAACTTGGCGACCTCGGGGTAGGCGCGCCCGATCGCCTGGCGCAGCGCGTGGTCGAGGGCGTTGACCGGGCCGTTGCCCTCGCCCACGGTCACGATCCGGTCGCCACCGGCCCGGAGCTTGACCGTCGCCTCCGACGTCGCCTCCCCCACGGGACGGGAGTCGGTGATCACGCGCCAGGTCTCGATCTCGAAGTACGGCGGCCGGGCGCCCTCGACCTCCTCGACCAGCAGCAGCTCGAAGGAGGCGTCGGCGGCCTCGAAGGTGTAGCCGCGCGACTCCATCGCCTTGACCCGCTCGGTGACCCGGGTGACGAGCTCCTTGTCGCCGCCGAGGTCGAACCCGAGCTCGGCGCCCTTGAGCTCGATCGAGGCCCGGCCGGCCATGTCGGAGACCAGCAGCCTCATGTCGTTGCCGACCTCGAGGGGGTCCATGTGCTGGTAGAGGTTCGGGTCGACCTTGATCGCCGAGGCGTGCAGGCCGGCCTTGTGCGCGAAGGCGCTGACGCCGACGTACGGCTGGCGCGCCGAGGGCGGCACGTTGGTGACCTCCGCGACGGCGTGCGCGACGCGCGTGGCCTCGCGCAGGCTGCCCGACGGCAGGACCGGCCGGGCGAGCTTGAGCTCGAGGTTGGCCACGACGCTGACCAGGTCGGCGTTGCCGGTGCGCTCGCCGTAGCCGTTGAGGGTGCCCTGCACGTGCGTCGCGCCGGCCGCGACCGCGGCGAGGGAGTTGGCGACCGCGCAGCCGGTGTCGTTGTGGCAGTGGATGCCGACCCGGGCGCCGGTCGACTCGCGCACGTCGAGCACGACGTCGGAGACCCAGTCGGGGAGCATGCCGCCGTTGGTGTCGCAGAGCGCGACCACCTCGGCGCCGGCCTCGGCCGCGGTGCGCAGCACCTCCAGGGCGTAGTCGCGGTTGTCGCGGTAGCCGTCGAAGAAGTGCTCCGCGTCGAGGAACACCCGCTGCCCCTCGGCGGTCAGGTGCGAGACGGTGTCGCGGACCATCGCGAGGTTCTCCTCCAGCGTGGTGCGCAGCGCGAGCTCGACGTGGCGGTCGTGGGACTTGGCGACCAGGGTCACCACGGACGCCCCGGAGTCGCGGAGCGCGGCGACCAGCGGGTCGTCCGCCGCGCGTACGCCGGCCCGCCGGGTCGCGCCGAACGCCGCGAGCCGCGCGTTGCGCAGGTCGAGCTCCTCGCGCGCCCTCCGGAAGAACTCGGTGTCCTTGGGGTTGGCGCCCGGCCAGCCGCCCTCGATGAAGCCGACCCCGAGCTCGTCGATGGCGCGCGCGATGTGCAGCTTGTCGAGCACGGAGAGGTTGAGCCCCTCCTGCTGGGCGCCGTCGCGCAGCGTCGTGTCGTAGACGTGGAACGCCTCGCGGTCGAGGGTGTGCCCGGTCTGGGTGTCCATCTCTGCCTCGGTTCGGGGGATCGGTTTCTGGTCCTGCGACATCTGGTGCTGGCAACAAAAAGACCCCCCGTGGAGACGAGAGGTCAGCGCGCCGGAAGGTGGCTCCGACGCGCTAGCTGATAATCACCTGCGCTGACACGGGACCCAGTCTGCCAGACGATCGCGGCGGCCGTACCCGAGTCTCAGGCGCGGCGCGCCCCTCCGCTTCACAGCTGGTCGAGCGCAGCGAGCTGGCGGCGGTTGGCCACCTGGCGGTAGGACGCGTCGAGCAGCTCGGCGACCTCGTCCCAACCCACGTCCTCGCGGTCGAGGTCGACGCCGCGCCAGCCGTAGGGGCCGACGTACGCCGGGAGGAAGAAGCGCTCGTCCTGGTCCAGGGCACCCACCTCCCCGGGCTCGGGCACGAACAGCAGCGCGTGGTCGTGGCGCACGTGCCCGTCGGGGGTCCGCTCCCCTCCCCCGTAGACCGCGAACTGCTTCGCCACCCGCCAGGTCGGCCGCCCGTGGCTGATCCGCTCCTCCGCCTCGGGCAGCGCCAGGCAGAGCTCGCGCAGGCGCCGCAGCAGCGGGTCGTCGTCGTCGAACATGATCGGGTGGGGCACGTCACGGACCCTAGCCCGGGGCGGTGGGTACGGTCGGCCTCGTGACGAACGCACCCGGTCCCCCCGTCCGCACCGCCCTCGTGCTGGGAGGTGGCGGCATCACCGGCATCGCCTGGATGCTCGGCATCCTCAAGGGCCTCCGTGACGCGGGCGTGGACCTCACCGACGCCGGCACGGTGGTCGGCACGTCCGCCGGCTCGGTCGTGGGCGCCCAGGTCACCAGCGGGCACGACCTCGACGACCTCTACGCCGGGCAGCTCGAGCCGCCGGACCGCGAGATCGGCGCCGCGTTCGGGTTCAAGGAGCTGGTCTCCCTGGTCGGTCCCGCGCTGCTGCCCGGGTCCCCCCGGACCCGACGGCGCCGGGTCGGCACCCTCGCCCTGCGCGCCCACCCCGGCGGCGGGCAGGAGCGCGTGGAGGTGATCCGGTCGCGGATCGAGGTCGACGACTGGCCCGATCGCGACCTGCGGGTGACCGCGGTCGACGCCGAGACCGGCGGGCTGGTGGTCTGGACCCGCGGGTCCCGGGCCGACCTGGTCCACGCGGTCGCCTCGTCGTGCGCGGTCCCGGGCGTGTGGCCCCCGGTCTCGATCGGCGACCGGCCCTACATGGACGGCGGCGTGCGCACCCCCGCCAACGCCGACCTCGCGCACGACGCCGACGCGGTGGTCGTGCTCGCCCCGATCGCGCGTGGGCTGAGCCGCGCCGGCTCCGTGGACTCGCAGCTGCGGCGGCTCCCCGCCCGCAGCACGGCGGTGACGCCCGACCGGGAGGCCCTGCGGTCGTTCGGCCGCAACGTGCTGGACCCGGCCAAGCGGGCCGACGCCGCGCGGGCCGGGCTGCGCCAGTCCGCCGACGTCGTCGAGCAGGTCCGCGCCGTCTGGCCCTAGGCCTCCAGGCCCAGCACCCCCGGCAGCTCGTCGAGGCCCGCCACCACGGGCACGCCCCGCCCGCGAGCGTCGGTCACCAGCGCCGGGTCCGGCTCGTCGCGGCTCAGCCACACCGCGGCCAGGCCGCCGCCGAGCGCGCCCAGCACGTCGACGTCGTACTCGTCGCCCACGTAGACGGTCTCGGCGGACGCGGTCCCGATCGCCTCGCAGGCGTGGACGAACACGCGCGGGTCCGGCTTGCCGAACCCCAGCGTGTCCCGGGTGACGACGACGGGCAGCAGGTGGTCGAGCCCGGCGGCGGCCAGCTTGCCGGCGGTGTAGTCGCGGCTCGAGTTCGTCAGCGCGCCGAGGGACAGCCCCGCCCGGGCGACCGTCCGCAGCAGCGGCGCGGCGTCGTCGTAGGCGATGAGCAGGGAGGCGAAGACCGGCTCGTACGCCGCGTGGAAGCGCTCGCGCGCACCGTCCGGCACCGCGTGGCCCAGGAAGGCCGCGGCGGACTCGACCCGCCGCAGGCGCATCGTGCCGAAGTCGATCTCCCCGCGGGTGAAGGCGCGGAACCAGCCCTCCGGGTCGGCGCGGAAGCGGCGCCCTGCGGCGAGCGCGCGGTCGGGGTCCACCTCGGGCCACAGCTGGGCGAAAGCGGTCGCCGCGGCGTGCGACATCGCGGTCCGGGTGGTCAGGAGGGTGTCGTCGACGTCGACCAGGACACCGCGCACGCGCCGGTGCGGCGTCACACCACGCGGTGCATCCAGCCGAAGGAGTCCTCGGCGCGGCCGTACTGGACGTCCACGAGCGCCTGGCGCACCCGCATGGTGAGCTCGCCGGCCTCGGTGACCTCCGGGGTCTGCCCGCCGCGCCACTTCAGCGACCCGACCGGCGTCACCACCGCTGCCGTGCCGCACGCGAAGACCTCGACGATGTCGCCGGAGGTCACGCCCTCCTGCCAGTCGCGGATGTCGAGCTTGCGCTCCTCGACGGGGTGGCCCATCTTGCCGAGCAGCTCGATGATCGAGCCCCGGGTGATCCCCTCGAGGATGGTGCCGAGCTGGGGGGTGACGATGCGGCCGTCCTTGTGGACGAAGTAGAGGTTCATGCCGCCGAGCTCCTCGACGTACCTCCCCTCCTGGCCGTCGAGGAAGACCACCTGGTCGCAGCCCTGCGCCATCGCCTCCTGCTGCGCGACCAGCGACGAGGCGTAGTTGCCGCCCGTCTTGGCCGCGCCCATGCCGCCGCGGCCGGCGCGGGTGTACTCCTCGGTCAGCCAGAGGGTGATCGGCGTCGGGCCCTTGCTGAAGTACGCGCCGGCGGGGCTGGCGATGACCATGTAGGTGACGTGCTTGGCCGGACGGACGCCGAGGAACGACTCGGAGGCGAACATGAACGGCCGCAGGTAGAGGCTCTTCTCGCCCGCCGACTCCGGCACCCAGCGCTGGTCGACCTGGACGAGCGCGTCGACGGTCGCGACGAAGTCCTCGACCGGCAGCTCGGGCAGCGCGAGCCGCTGGGAGGACCGCAGCATCCGCTGGCCGTTGGCCTCGGGCCGGAAGGTCCAGATCGACCCGTCGTCGTGCCGGTAGGCCTTCATCCCCTCGAAGATCTCCTGCGCGTAGTGCAGCACCGCCGTCGCGGGGTCGAGGGTGAGCGGACCGTAGGCGCCGATGCGGGCCTCGTGCCACCCCTGCTCGGGCGTCCACTCGACCGTGAGCATGTGGTCGGTCATGTGGACGCCGAAGCCGGGGTCCGCCAGGATCTCCGCGAGCCGGTCGTCCGACGTGGGGTCGGGCCGCTGGGTCACCTGGATGTCGAGGCTGCTCATGAGGGGCAGGGTACTTCCTGCTCAGCCGGCGACGCGGGCGGCGATCGCGTCGCCGACCTCCGGGGTACGACGGGCGCTGCCGTCCCGCGCGGCGAGGTCGCCGAGGACCGCGTCCTCCACCCGCCGTGCGGCCGCGTCGAGGCCGAGGTGGTCGAGCATCAGGGCCACCGAGAGGATCGCGGCGGTGGGGTCGGCCTTCTGCTGGCCCGCGATGTCGGGGGCGGAGCCGTGGACGGGCTCGAACATCGACGGGGCGGTGCGGTCGGGGTTGACGTTGCCGCTGGCCGCCAGGCCGATGCCTCCGGTGATCGCGGCGGCGAGGTCGGTGATGATGTCGCCGAAGAGGTTGTCGGTGACGATCACGTCGAAGCGCGCCGGGTCGGTGGTCATGAAGATCGTCGCGGCGTCGATGTGCAGGTAGTCCACGGTCACGTCCGGGAACTCCTCCCCCACCTCGCGCACGAGCCGCGACCAGACCGCACCGGCGTTGACCAGCACGTTGGTCTTGTGGACCAGGGTGAGCGTGCGGCGCGGGCGGCGCTGCGCGCGGGCGAAGGCGTCGCGCACGACGCGCTCGACGCCGAACGCGGTGTTGACCGAGACCTCGGTCGCGACCTCGGCCGGGGTGCCGACGCGCAGCGCGCCGCCGTTGCCGGTGTAGGGCCCCTCGGTCCCCTCGCGCACGACCACGAAGTCGACCTCGCCGGGGTCGCGCAGCGGCGACACCACGCCGGGGAAGATCCGGGACGGGCGCAGGTTCACGTAGTGGTCCAGCTCGAAGCGCAGCCGCAGCAGCAGCCCGCGCTCCAGGATCCCGGGCGGCAGGTTCGGGTCGCCGGGCTTGCCGCCGACCGCGCCGAGCAGGATCGCGTCGTGGGTGCGGATCTCCTCGAGCACCGGGTCGGGGAGCACCTCACCGGTGCGCAGGTAGCGCTCGGCCCCGAGGTCGTAGCGCTCCGCCTCGAACTTGACCTCGCCGTCGGTGGCCGCCGCGAGGACCTTGAGGGCCTCGTCGGTGACCTCCTGACCGATCCCGTCCCCGGGGATGACGGCGAGCTTGTAGGCGGCAGGAGAAGGGGTGCTCATGGCCGCTGAGCCTAGACGGCGTTCGCCCGCCGGTCCTCGAGGGACCGACGGGCGAACGGGTGCGCGAGGCTGCGCGGCGGCTACTTCTTCGGAGCCACCTTGACGACCAACGCGTCGCGGGTGCTCGACACCACGCGGATCGTGGTGCCGGTGCTCGGCACGTCGACGGAGTACCAGCCGGGCTGGTAGCGGCCCGGGTGCTCACCGGTGGCGCCGTGGGCGTCCGCGTCGTACCACCAGGTCGCGGTGTCGTCGAAGACCGGGACGGCCTCCTGCGACGGGATGCGACCGACCAGGTCCACCGCGTTGCCGTCCTCGACCACCTGCGTGTGCAGCGTGATCGGGTCGGTCCGCTCCAGCCCGAAGGTGGAGTCGTACGACGCCGCGCGCGGCCGCATCAGCGTGCCGTCGTTCCAGTGGGGCAGCGTCGGGTGGGCGTCGACCGGCAGGATGAGCCCGCCGCCGGGGTGGTCGCCGACGTTGTTGTCGGAGTACATCTCGTTCCAGTAGGAGACGAGCAGCCCGTCCTGGTAGGGGTAGGACTCGACCCGGTCCGGGTTGGTGATCGGCGTCGCGAAGTTGTACGCCGTCCGCAGCGACCTGTCGTAGCCGTCGTACTGGCGGTTCTCGGCGACGTAGGCGTTGAAGAACTTCTGCATCTCCTCGCCCGTGGTGCGGACGAAGCCGTCGAACGTCCAGCCCTCGTCCGCGCTCTCGGCGGTGCCGATGAGGGTGCCGTCGACGGCGACCTGGTCGACCCGCAGGCCGTCCTCGATCGCGGCGGCGTCGGTCTGGTAGCGGAAGCGGACGGCGGTGGTGCCCGCGGGCAGGGTCGCGGTGAGCTGCTTCCACTCGCCACCGGTCGAGCCGGTGAGACCGGTCTTGGAGCCGTTGTTGCCGCTCTGGTCACCGGAGGTGTCGGACAGGTTCGTCGGCACGGGGGTCCACGTGTCGCCCACCTGCGCCTCGAGGAAGGCGTAGTCCCAGTCGGTCTCGATGTCGTACCTGACCTGGGCGGTCAGCGCACCGGGGCCGGAGGCGTGGGTCATGGACGTGTTGAGGTCGTTGCCCCGCGTGGACCAGAACTGCTGCTCGCCGGCGTACGGCGCGCCGAGCTCGAGCGGGACCTCCCGGTCGGGCAGGACCGTGAAGAGCGCCTGCTTGCCGGTCCTGGTGGCCGGGACGTTGGAGGCGATCCGGTGCGTGGACTTCTCGCCGGCGCGGGCCACGTCGTAGAAGGGGCCCTGGTCGCCCTGGGCGTCGAGCCAGCCGAGCTGGAACAGCTCCCAGGCACCGAGGTCGGTCGGGGCGTCGCCGATGCCGTCGGGGCCACCGTCGCCGATGTTGGCGCCGGAGGACATCAGGGTCCAGAAGGCGGTGGAGTTCTCCGCTCCGCCGGTGTTGCCGGAGGTGTCGTAGAGGTCCGGCAGGCCCAGGTCGTGGCCGAACTCGTGCGCGAAGACCCCGAGGCCGCCGTTCTCCGGCTGGATGGTGTAGTCACCGACCCACACGCCGGTCGGGTTGTCCGGCACCTCGTCGCTGGAGACCAGGCCGTCGTTGGAGCCGATGTTGACGCCGGGCAGCCCGCCCGGGCCGCCACCTTGGAGGTTGGAGTACCAGCGGTGGCTCCAGATCGCGTCCGAGCCGTAGGTCGGGTCGGCCGAGGCCTCGTCGCCGCCGGCGTGCACGATCTGGAAGTGGTCGATGAACCCGTCGGGCTCGTTCAGGTCGCCGTCGCCGTCGAGGTCGTAGCGGTCCTGCTTGTCGAAGGTCTCGAGGTAGGCCGTGACCTGGTCCAGGGACTTGCCCGAGTCCAGCTGGTCCTGGACCCAGATCGCCAGCGCGTCGCGCACCAGCGCCTTGCTGGTGGAGCAGGTGATGCCGCCGCAGTAGTTGCGGCCGTAGAGCGCCTCGTTGAAGGGCACCTTGACCCACTCGGTGACGTCGCCGGAGATCGAGTAGCGGCCGGAGGACTGGCGCTCGTAGTAGGAGCGCATCCGGTTGAAGTACATGTCCTGGTAGTGCGCCCGGTCGTAGTCGGGCTGCCACAGGGTGGCGTTGTCCTGGGACCGGTCGGGCTTCGGGACCTGGTTGTGCAGCGGCCCGTCGAAACGCTCCGGCTGCGGGTCCTGGACCGGTGCCGAGTCGCCGAACCGCGGGTCGGGGTAGCGCTCGTCGCCGAACTCGGCGAGGACGACGAAGATCCGGTCGGTGCCCTCGGTCTCGAGGCGCACCGACTTCGCGCTCTTCCCCGCGGCCTTGCCGGTGAGCTTGCGCTCGAGGGCGACCTGCTTCTGGGCGTCGCGCTTGTGCTTGAGCGCGAGCGGGTGCGCCGGGGAGTCGTCGTGGTGGCGCCGGGCCTCGCCGCGGGCCGACGGTGCGGCTCCGGGCTCGGCCGAGGCGTTCGGCTGGGCGAGGGTGGTGGCGGTGAGGGCGGCCGCCAGGGTGATGCCTCCGACGAGGGTGCGCCGGAAGGTGTGAGGTGGGGTCACGTGAGATCTGCTCCCGAGGAGGTGAGTGGTGCGACGTCGTGCGGGTTGGGCCCCGCTCGGCCGGAGGTCGTCCGGCTCGCGCATCATTCGCCGGTCGGACCCGGCTGCGGGAGCCCCCGCGCCGGGTTCGTGACCGGATCGTGACCCTTCGTACGATTTCTCCCCAGGCGTGCCGCCCCGTCAGTTGTCGTCGGGGCGCTGGTGCTCGGCGTCCTGGCCGGCGGTCGCACCGGTGGTCACCAGCTGCTTCTCCCAGTAGCGCGGGCGGCGGCGGGCCGGGCGCGCGGCGTGCTCGTCGGTCCGGTGCCGGGCCGGGCCCCACTCGGGGTACATCTCGTACATCGTCTTCTCCTCTGTGTCTGCGTGAGTGCGTGGAACGTCATCGGGTGGTGGTGTCCGCGATGGAGAGGAGAAGCGCCCGGCGCTGGTGGATGGATCGCATGCAGCCGGCTGGGGCGAGGCCCTCGGACTTCTGTCCGGGTCCCGGAGGGGAGAAGCACTCAGAACTTGTCAGATCGACAAGAGGAGGGGGTCTTCTTCACTCACCGCGGGGGTCGTAGGGCCTGCACAACACCAGCACCGCGGCGAGGTGGCCCTACTGGTGGGCCTCGCCGCGGCGACTGATAAGTACGAAGAACGACCGCATGGTGCGACCAGGGTGCCATGGAGGCGCCGGGGCGGGTACAGGACTTTCCGCCCTTTCTCGCATTCCGAGACGCTGTCTCGGATGCTGTCAGGCCTCGCCCGGGGTGCGAGGATCCTGCGGTGAGTGCGCCGCTGGAGGTCCCCGCCGTCGTGTCCCGTGCCCTCGATGCCGCCCGGCGGCGGGGCTACGCCTCGTTCTGCCGGCACGAGACCGGCCGCCTCCTGGCGGCCCTCGCGGCCTCGCGCGAGGGCGTGGTCGCTGAGTTCGGCACCGGCGTCGGTGTCGGCACGGCCTGGCTGCGCAGCGGTGCGCGCAACGGCACCCGGATCGTGAGCGCCGAGCTCGACCCCGACCTGGCGGGAGCGGCCTCGGAGGTCTTCGCCGACGACCCGCGGGTCGACGTCGTCGCGGCCGACTGGTCCACGCTCGCCGAGCGCGGCCCCTTCGCCCTGCTGTTCCTCGACGCGCGCGAGCCCAAGGTGAGCGGCCCCGACGTGGTCAGCGACCTGGTGGAGCCCGGCGGTGTCGTCGTCCTCGACGACTTCACGCCGTGCGAGTCCTGGCCCCCGGTCTACGAGGGGCGGGTCGACACGCTGCGCGAGCGCTGGCTCACCGACGAGCGGTTCACCACCGTCGAGGTGATGGTCGCCCCCGACACGAGCGCGCTCATCGCCTCCCGGCGATGACCGGCGCGGCCCGGGGCCGCCGAGGTCACCTCGCCGGGCCGACCGCCACATCGTCCACGTGGACGCCGTCATAGCTCGTCTCGGCGCACAGCAGCGGCGTGCCCACGGCGGAGCAGAAGGCGTCCGAGGTGAAGTGGAACCGCACCTGGACCTGCCCGCCGGGTGAGGGCAGGAGCACCGAGTACGTCGTCCACCCCGGGTTGTCGGGGTTGGTGCCGCTGTAGGACCCGATCGGCTTCCACGTCGACCCGTCCGAGGACCACTCCACCGTCACCGGGTCGTAGGCCTCGACGTCCAGCCTGGCCGCGAACCGGACCACCGCCCGCCCCTTCGGGAGCGTGATCGCCGGCGAGGTGAGCGTGGCGTCCAGGTTGTCGACGTAGCCGGTCAGGCCGCTGACCGAGAAGGCGTTGCCCCCGGCGGCCTCCGAGGTGCCGGCACCGTGCCCCGGGGTCCCCCGCTGCCAGGTGGTCGGCGCACCGCCGGCCGTCCAGCCCTGCGCCCCCGACTCGAAGTCGTACGACGCCACGGGCGTCCCCAGCACCGGCGCGCTGGGCGTCCCGGCCGAGGGGGTCTTGACCTTGCGGTCGAAGACGTAGGTCCACACCCCGCGGCCGAACTGGGCCACGACGGCCTTGTTGTGGTTGTTCGGCTTGAGCGTGATGCTCGAGACCGGCGTGCGCGGCAGGCCCTTCATCCGCGCGTAGGTCGGCGAGCGCCGCACGCCGCGGGCGTTCGAGGCGAAGGCGCCCACGTCGGTGCCGACCAGCAGCTGCGAGCCGCGGACCGTGACCCACGAGGCGGTGGTGTCGGGCAGGTTGGCCGACCACTTCCGGAAGGTCCGGCCGCCGTCGACGGAGCGGTAGAGGTTGCCCGTGCCCAGCCGCGAGTTGGTGTCCCCGGTGACGCCCGGCGGGACCCACCGCCGGGTGTAGCCGCCCAGCGCGACGAAGACCCGCTTGCGGTTCGCCGGGTCGATCGCGATCGAGGTGATGTAACGGTTCGGCAGACCCTTGGCCGGCACGACGTGCCACCCGCGCGCCGTCCCCTTGCGCGAGGTGAGCTTGCCGCCGACGTTGGTGGCCAGCCCGTTCTTGAAGACCGCGGTGCTCGAGAACGGCTTGTTGAGCGTGTCGCAGTGCCCGCAGAAGCCGACGTAGCTGGTGCTGCCGACGTTGGCCACCGCCGACATCGAGTTGTCCGGGTCGGAGGCCGACGAGGTGGCCGACGCGCTGCCCGGGTGCTTGCGCGTGCCGAGGTCGAAGACCTTGATCCACGTCGTGGTGGAGGAGTCGGCGTCCTTGGCGTCGGTCATCCCGGCCGTGGTGCTCGGACCGACCAGCGTCTCGACGACCTCGCGTCCCGCGGTGACCAGGTGGTTGGCGTCGCGCGGGTCCATCGTGAACGGGTTGGAGAACTTCGAGGCGGTCAGCCCCGGGTCGATGTCGCTCCACGTCGAGCCGCCGTCGGTCGAGACCGAGATCGCGGCGTTGGTGTACTCCTCGTAGGTGATGTCGGAGTTCGCCGGGTCGACTGCGGAGAAGAAGCCGTCACCGCCGTAGGTCTCGTACTGACGCTTGGTCCGCCGGTCGATCTTGAGGTTGCCGTTGTCCTGCAGGCCGCCGTAGACGGTGCCGTCGTTGGCCATGACCGCGATGTAGGGCAGCAGCGTGGAGAAGCCGGCCTGGTCGCCGGGACCCCAGTGCGAGTTGTCCAGCTCGCCGTCGTCGTCGTTCTCGAAGCGGTAGCGGTAGGCGCCACCGTCGTTGCCGACCAGCAGCTGCACTCCCCCGGCCACCTTCGGGTCCTTGATCCACAGGCCCTCGTGCTGGTCGGGGTGGGTGGTGCTGTTGTCGTCGGTCGGCTCGCGGTCGCCGGGACAGGTGGGCAGGCCGACCGAGAGCAGCAGGCAGGAGCTGCCACCGAAGTACTTGCCGACCACCCGGAACTTCACCGGCACGGACCCGTCCAGCGGCAGGCCGAGCTGCGCGGGCTCGTTGGACCACAGCTCCTCGAGGCCGAAGGCCAGACGAGTGGGCACACCGGACGCGGTGGCGCGGCTCGGGTCGGGCTGGACCCAGAGGTTGTACCAGCCCTGCACGCCAGGCTGGTAGCCGGTCGCCGTGCCGGTGCCCACCAGCGCCGATCCCGTGGTCGGGTCGAGGGCCAGCTGCGTCCCGGAGGCCAGCCGCGTCCAGCTGGTGCCGAAGTTCTTGGAGACGTAGAGCCCGTTGAGCACGGTGGAGCCGAGCGGCGGGTTGGTGCCCTCCGGCACGTCGATGCCGCTGACGCCACCGTTGTTGAGCAGGTTGGCGTCCTGGACGATCGCGTAGAGCAGGTCGTGGTCCTGGCCCGGGCCGCGCGTCTGGCCGAGCTCGGTGCGCCCGATCGCGCTCTGCGAGGCGAACCCGCTGGCGGCGAGCTTGCGGAACGTCCGGGGTGCGCCGGTGGTGGAGCGGTACACGCCGTTGCGCGGGGACTGCACGGTGCCGTCGCGGTTCTTCTTCTGCCCGCCGCGCCAGCCGACGGTCGCCACCACGGTCCCCGCCCTGGTGGTGGTGTTCTTGCCGCCCGGCTGCACCACGACGACGTCGGTCACCGAGTTGGCGAAGTTGCACGCGGGGTGCTTGCCGACGTTGGTGACGCCGGCACACTTCCCGGTCGGCAGGACGGCGTTGCGGTAGGAGCGGCCGGCGTCGGTGGAGACGAACAGGCCGCGCTGGGTCGCCGCGTAGACCCGTCGCGGGTGCGCCGGGTCCACGGCCAGGGCGAAGCCCAGGGCGGCCGACGGGACCCCGGTCGCGCGCTTCCAGTGCCGGCCGAGGTCGCCCGACCAGTAGGCACCGAGGCCGGTGTACGCCGACGAGCCGAACGTCGGCTCGCCGGTGAGGGCGACCAGCGTGCCCTTGCGCGCCGAGGTCCAGCCCACGGCTCCGGTGACCGTGGTGGGCAGGTTGCCGGTGGAGTTGCGCCAGGTCCGCCCCAGGTCGTCGGAGCGCCAGATGCCGCCGGAGGCGACCGCGGCGAAGACCCGCCCGGCGCGGCCGTCGTAGGCGTAGGAGTCGATGCGCCCGGAGTTCTTGTGCAGTCCCAGGCCGTTGACCTCGGGGTAGTCGGGGTGGTCCACGATCAGCGGCCCGACGCCGTACCTCGCCGCGGTGCCCTCGGCGGCCGGCAGCGCGACCCGCTCGACGGCGCGCGCCTGGCGGACCGCGTTGAGCGCCGCACCCTCGCGGTAGGCGCCGAACGGCGCGAGGCGCGCCATCGCCTGGGTGTTGAACAGCGAGGTGAGCTCGCCCATCGACTCGGGGCGCCGGGCGACCACGCACAGGTCGTCGTACCGGTCGGGGTCGACCCCGCGCAGCATCGGCAGCTCGCGGACGGCCTCCCGGGCGAGCTCCGACTCGTGCTCGGCCTCCTCCGAGGCCTCGGACTCCTCCGACTCGCCCTCCCGGCGCATCTCGGCGCGGACCTCGGCCAGGGCGTCCTCGACCGGCTCGTAGCCGCGGGCGCACGAGCGGGACCCGACGGTCCGGGCCGCGAGGCCGTCGTCGTCGCGGACCAGCACGAGCACGCCGGCCACGGCCAGGGCGAGCGCGAGGAGCGCGGTGAGGAGCAGGGTGCGGGTCCGGATCGCCATGCAGGTCCCCCGTCAGGAGGCCCCGGGACCCCGGGGCCGCTCGATCTTGTCGACGCGACCCTATGCTCTCAGCCCGCTCTCAGCGGGGGTTCAGGCAGATTCGGGACGCCTCGGCCGCGACGCCCGTCCCCGCCTGCTCCCGGCGCCGGCGGCGCCACCGCCGCTCGGCGGCGGGCGTGAGCGGCACGACGGTCCACGGGAGGAACACCTGCAGCAGGGGTCCGATGCTCAGCGCGTAGAGCACGGTGCCGATCCCGACGGTGCCACCGAGCAGGAACCCCACGGAGAGGACGGTGACCTCGAGCCCGGTGCGCACCAGCCGCACCGACCAGCCCGTGCGCCGGACCAGGCCCGTCATCAGCCCGTCGCGGGGTCCCGGACCGAGCTGGGCGCCGATGTAGAGCGCGCCGGCGAGCCCGTTGAGCACCACGCCCCCCACCAGGAGCAGCACGCGCGGGGCCAGGGCCGTCGGGGCCTCGAGCATCGCCAGGGTCACGTCGGTGACCACGCCGATGACGACCGCGTTCGCGATCGTGCCCAGCCCGGGCCACTGGCGCAGCGGGACCCACAGCAGCAGCACGAGGACACCGACCACGATCACCACGCCGCCGAAGCTGAGGTCGGTGCGGCCGGCGACCCCCTCGTGGAAGACGTCCCACGGGTCCAGGCCGAGGGTCGAGCGGACCAGCATGCCCATGCTGGCGCCGTAGAGGGTCAACCCGAGCAGCAGCTGCAGCACCCGGCGAGGCAGCCGAGGAGCGCGCAGCTGCGCGAGGGGACCGAGTCCGCTGAGCTTGTCCATGGGTGCCACTCTCCCGCGGAAGTGGACTGGTTATCGATAGCCAATCGTGCGAAAGTGGCCTCGTGGACCGTCGTATCTCCTCCGCCCGGCTCGCCATGCTGCTCGGGGACGCCCCGCACGGCTCCCCCGCCTACCGCGCCGTCGCCGACGCGATCCGGGCCCTGGTCAACGACGGGCGCATCGCGCCGGGCACCCGGCTCCCCAGCGAGCGTGACCTCACCGACCGGCTGGGGGTCAGTCGCACGACCGTCTCCCGCGCGTACGCCGAGCTGAAGGACCGCGGCTACCTCACCGCCCGCGTCGGTGCCGGCAGCGTGGTCGCCCTGCCCCACGACGTCCCGGCGGGCGACCAGCTGCTCGACCCCACCTCCGCGGGACCGGACACGATCAACCTCAGCGTCGCCGCTCCCCCCGCGGTGGCCGGGGTGGCGGCTGCCTACGTGGCGGCGATGGAGGAGCTGCCCGCCCACCTGTCCGGCTGCGGGCTCTTCCCGTCCGGGCTGCCCGACCTGCGCGAGGCCATCGCCCGTCGCTACGCCGAGCGCGGGCTGCCGACCGACGCCGAGCAGGTCGTGGTCACCAGCGGCGCGCTCAACGGGCTCACCGTCCTGATCCGCGCCTTCCTCGGCCCGCGCGACGCGGTGCTCACCGAGAGCCCGTCCTACCCCAACGCGATCCGCGCGCTGCGCTCCTCCGGCGCGCGCATCGCCGGCGCCGACGTCGACGGCACCGACTGGTCCTCCAGCAGCCTCACCGAGACGATCGCCCAGCTCCGGCCGTCCGCGGCCTACCTCATGCCCGACTTCCAGAACCCGACCGGGACCCTGCTGGACGACGAGGCCCGCGCGCGCACGGCGGCCGTGCTGCGCCGGGCGGGCGCGCTGACGATCGTCGACGAGGTGGTCGCCGAGCTGGGCCTGGACGACGCCGCGATGCCGCTGCCCTTCGGTCGCCACGCCCCCGACGCGCTGTCGCTGGGCAGCGCGAGCAAGCTCTATTGGGCCGGGCTCCGGGTCGGCTGGATCCGGGTGCCCCACCGGAGGCTTCCCGACGTGATCAGCGCGCGGCTCGCCACCGACATCGGCGCCCCGCTCCTCGAGCAGGTCGTCCTCCTCCACCTGTTGCGTGGGGGGGACGAGGTCCGAGCAGCGCGGCGCGAGCAGCTGCGCGAACGGCGCAGCGCCATCGTCTCGGCGGTCGCACGCCACCTGCCGGACTGGCGGTTCCGCGTGCCCGCCGGCGGGCTGTCGTTGTGGTGCGAGCTCCCCGAGCCCCGGTCCACGGCCCTGTGCGCCGCGGCCGGCCGGCAGGGTGTCACGCTGGCGGCCGGACCGCTCTTCGCACCCGAGGGCGGCCTCGAGCGGCACGTGCGGCTGCCCTACGCCAAGTCCCCCGACGAGCTCGAGACCGCGATCGAGCGGATCGCGAGGGCCTGGGACGAGGTCACCGCCGGGCAGCGGCCGTCGCCTCGTGCCCGGGCCCCCCGCGCGCGGGAGGCCCTGGTCACCTGAGCAGTCAGGCCGGCCCGTCCATCCACGGGTCGCGCAGGTCGACGTACGCCGGCTCGTCGCTGAGCTCCCTGAACTGGGCCATCCGCTCGGCGGCGTCGGGCGGCAACTCCTTGCGCTCGCCCTCGCGGGCCTGCTCCTCGGAGGCGAACCAGATCGCCATGGTCCAGCTGCCGTCGGCGTGCCCGCAGGCCAGACGGCCCAGGATGTCCGGGCGCGCCGCCATGAGCTCCTGGGCGTCCCCCATCAGGAGCCCGTGCAGCCGGTCGAGGTCGTCCGAGCGGCCCCGCATCACCTGCACGAACCCGGCCGCCGACGGGTCGCTGGGGAGGTCGACCTCGGCCCACGTGCTGTCGTGGAACGTCGGCTCGCCGTCGAAGACGCCGGCGGTCTGGGTCCACCACTCGCCCTGCTCGGGCAGCGAGCTGTTCTTGTCGGCCGCCGCCTGTGACTCGAAGCGGGCCAGGGCGAGGAACGTGCCGTCGTCGGCGACCCCCGCCGTCGTGCCGAGCCACCCCACCGCCTTCGGAGCGAGGTCGGTGAGCCATCTGTCGAGCTGGGTGCGCACCTCGGCCTTGTCGCGGACCTTGCCCTGGATCACCTGCACGAACATCGGGACCTCCTCGCACCGGCCCGACGGGCGCCGGGCCCGGGATCCCTGCGACGCTACGCTCGCTGCGCCGTCGGCACGAGAGGGTGCTGGACCACCGGACCCCGCCCCCCCCTTACGATTTCAGTGAGATGGACTAGCACCTCGAACTGGTCCGTAAGTGCCCCTGTCCGGGGCAGCCCAGTACCTACGCTGCGCCAGTGACGGCGAGCTGACTGGTTCCTGCTTCACCGGGGACTCCCGCCAGCAGGGATGCTGGCTCGTTGTCCTCTCCACAGGCATGCCGACCCCGACGGGGCCACTCGGCTGACGGGCCGCCCGGGTGGCGGTCCCCGACCTGGGCATGCTCGGCCCAGGCGGCGAGGTTCGCGGCAGCGTTCACGTCCCGGTCCAGGACCAGGTGACAGCTGTCGCAGGTGTAGGTGCGCACCGCCAGGGACAGCTTGGCTTTCACTGTCCCGCACGATGAGCACGTCTTGGTGGACGGGTACCAGCGGTCGGCGACGACCAGCAACCCTCCGTGACGTTCGGTCTTGTAGGTGAGCTGGCGACGTAGCTCGGCCCAGCCCTGGTCGGAGATCGCGGCGGCCAGGTGATGGTTGCGCAGCATGTTCGCGACCGCCAGGTCCTCCACCGAGACGGCAGCGTGGTCGCGCGCCAGGCGGGCGGTGAACGTGTGTAGAGCGGCTTCCCGACGGGCGCCGACCTTCGCGTGTGCCCGCGCGAGCCGGGTCGCGGCCTTCTTCCGGTTCGCGGACCCCTTCTGGGTGCGGGAGAAGTCGCGTTGAAGGTGCTTGACCTTCCGCAGGCTGTCACGTAGCGCGCGGGACGCCGCGAGCTCGGCGACCACGGTGCCGTCGGCAGTGGCGACCACCGCGGCCGTCTTCACACCGACGTCCACGCCCACGGTCGGCCCGCACGGCGCAGTGCGATCTTCGGGTCGGGACCGAACCTGCTGCTCGAAGCACACCGTCGCGTACCAGTGCCCGTCGGAGTGCCGGGCCACGGTGAGGTTCATCAGCCGCGCCCTGCCCCGGGCCAGGAGTCGGCGCAACTTCGCCTGCGCCCGGCACGGGGCCGCGATCCGGAACCAACCGTACTTCGCGACCCGCACCCGACCCGCCGCGAGCTTGAGGCCGTCGGTGACGGTGAACCTCGGCCGGTCACGGTGCCGGGACTTGAACCGTGGGAACTTCGACTTCCCGGACAGGAAGTCGGCGTGCGCGCCGGGCGGCGGCGCGGATCGCGTACCGGAACGTCCACGTGGAGTGCTCACCGAACCACGGTGTCTGCTCGTGCTTGGTCGCGTCCCACTGCTTGACGAGGTCGAAGAACGAGAACGGCTTCGTCCGCTCGTGCTTCTCGATGCCGTAGCTGCCTTCGGCCTGCCACTGGGCGTGGTTCGCAACGATGCGCCCGAGCGCCCAGTTGTAGGCGTACCTGCGCGCGCCAGCCGCGGAAAGCAGCTGCTGGGTCTGGGCGTTGGAGACGTCGAGACGCACCCGGACAGACCCAGTCCGCGTCGACACCTCACCTGGCATGCCGTGCACTGTGCCGGAAGCCACCGACAACGCATCTCACTGGAATCGTAAGGGGGGACCCCGCCTCAGTCGGTGAGGTCGACCGAGCGCACCTCGACCGCCGCGATGGAGGTGCGGATCTCCTCCAGCGCCACCGGCGGGATGACCGAGTCCACCGACAGCGCGACCAGCGCGTGGCCGCCCTTCTCGTCGCGGCAGACCTGCATGCCGGCGATGTTGATGCCGGCGTCGCCGAGGACGCGGCCGACGGTGCCGACCATGCCCGGGCGGTCCTCGTAGCGGAAGAACGCCAGGTGCTCGGTCGGCTCGATGTCGACGTCGAACCCGTCGACCTCGACCAGCCGCTCGCGCTGCGCGATGCCGATCAGGGTGCCGCTGACCGAGACCTGGTCTGCCGTCGGCGAGGGTGCCGCGGATCGTGATCAGGTTGCGGTGGTCGGGGCTCTCGGGCTCGGTGACCAGGCGGACGGCGACGCCGCGCTCGGAGGCGAGCAGCGGCGCGTTCACGTAGGAGACCTGCTCCTCGACGATGTCGGAGAAGACACCCTTGAGGGCGGCCAGCTCGAGCACCTTGACGTCGTACTGCGTGATCTCGCCGCGCACCTCGACGTCGACCTGCTGGGCGACCTCGCCGGCCAGCGCGGTGAAGACGCGGCCGAGCTTCTCGGTCAGCGGGATGCCGGGACGCACGTCCTCGGCGATGACGCCGCCCTGGACGTTGACCGCGTCGGGGACGAGCTCGCCGCTCAGCGCGAGCCGCACCGACCTCGCGACCGCGATGCCGGCCTTCTCCTGCGCCTCGTCGGTGGAGGCACCGAGGTGGGGGGTGGCCACGACGTTCTCCAGCGCGAACAGCGGGCTGTCGGTGCATGGCTCCTTGGCGAAGACGTCGAGGCCGGCCGCGGCGATCCGGCCCTCGGACAGCGCCTCGTAGAGCGCCTGCTCGTCGACGATGCCACCGCGGGCGGCGTTGACCAGGACCAGGTGCGGCTTGGCCTTGCGCAGCTGCTCGTCACCGATCAGGCCGACGGTCTCGGGGGTCTTGGGCAGGTGGACCGACATGAAGTCGGACTCGGCGACCAGCTCCTCGAGCGAGACCAGGCGCACGCCCATCTGGGCGGCGCGACCGGCCTGGACGTAGGGGTCGTAGGCGATGACCTTCATGCCGAAGGCGCTGAGCCGCTGGGCGACGAGGACGCCGATGCGGCCGAGGCCGACGATGCCGACGGTCTTCTCGTAGAGCTCGATGCCGGTGTAGCTGCTGCGCTTCCACTCGCCGTTGCGCAGCGCCTGGTGCGCCGGGCTGACGTGGCGGGCGGCGGCGAGCATGAGCGCGACCGCGAGCTCGGCGGCCGAGACGATGTTGGAGGTGGGCGCGTTGACGACCATGACGCCGTGCTGGGTGGCGGCCTTGACGTCGACGTTGTCCAGCCCGACACCGGCGCGCGCGACCACCTTGAGCTGCCTGGCCGCCTGCAGCGCCTCGAGGTCCACCTTGGTCGCGGAGCGCACCAGGACCGCGTCGGCGTCGGTGATGGCCGCGAGCAGCTCGGCGCGGTCGGCGCCGTTGCAGTGCCGGATCTCGAAGTCGGGGCCGAGCGCGTCGATCGTGGCGGGGCTGAGCTCTTCGGCGATGAGTACGACGGGCTTGCGCAACGGGAGTCCTCGGGCGGTGGTAGGTGCGGCTTCGCGGGGGTCCCACCCCCGTCGCTCCGACGGCCGTGGGCCGGGGCGGGAGGGGACCGAGCACGACGCTGTGCCGGGCGTCCAGACTACCCCAGCCACGGCACCGGACCGGGTCGCGCGACCGGGTGGGGAGACGGTCAGGAGGCGCGCTCGTGGACCTGGGCGGCCGGCCAGACGTAGGGCAGGTCGGGGTCCGCCGCGAGCCCGCCGGGGAACAGCGGGGCGTAGTGGTCGGGGTCCTTGCGGACCAGCGCCGAGCGATGGCTGCGGTGGAAGTCCTCGTCGCCGAGCCAGGCGGGCAGCGCACCGGCGGCCGCGAGCTCCTCCTGGGACCGGATCTGCTCGGTGCCGGCGCGCCCGAGCTCGGTGGTGATGGCGGCCGCGCACGTGTCGGCGTACCCCCGCTCCGACCAGACCTCGCAGCAGGTGAGGCCGTAGCGGCCCAGCGCCTCGAGGTGGCCGCGCCACATCTTCACCGCCGGGTGGTGGCGCCACCCGTAGCCCGGCACGGTCAGCCCACGGACCACCTGCAGGGTCTCGACGCGCTGCTTGCCCAGGCGCTTGTCGTCCAGCAGGTCGGCGGACGTGCGGAAGTCGGCGACGGGGAGGAAGGTCTGCACCGGCGCACTGTGCCCAGCCCTGCCGCGTCTCACTCAGGCGCCGGGTCGACCGTCACCAGGCTGGTGATCGTCCGCGCCGCGGGGTCCCAGTGCCGCAGCTGGTCGAACCTCAGCACCTCCGGCAGCGCTCCCACGGTCGCGACGACGTCACCCGCCGTCCGCCGGTCCAGGCGTCGCGCCAGCGTCACGTGCGGGACCCAGGGCCGCGCGTCCCGGCCGGGGAGCGCTGCGACGGCGGCCACCACCTCCGGCGGGGGTACGACGAGCAGCGCCACCGCGGCCAGCCGCGGGCCGCCGAGCACCACCAGCCCGGCCACGCCCGCGGTCACGGGCAGCAGCGCTGCGACCCGGTCCACGACCGGGGTGTCGGGGCCGAGCGTCTCGGCCTCGGCCAGGGTCAGGTGGACCTCGTTGCTCGCGGCGGTGTGGTCGGCCTGTGACGGCAGACCGGCGGCGCGCAGCTCCTGCCACAGCGCGCGCACCTGCGCCCGACCGGCGTCGTCGGGAAGCAGCTCCAGGGCCTGCAGCGGCATGCCGCGAGTCTGCCAAGATGCCCCTCGTGGGCGTGATGGACGAGGCCGAGCGGTTCGCGCCCGGGTCGCTCGACGAGTGGTCGGCGTGGCTGGAGCAGCACCACGCGAGCACCGCGGGCGTGTGGCTGGTCAGCGCCAGGAGGTCCTCCGACCGGCCCTTCGACTACGAGGACGCGGTCGTGGAGGCGCTGCGCTGGGGCTGGGTCGACTCCACCGCCCGGCCGGTCGACCAGCACCGCTCGATGATGTGGTTCAGCCCCCGACGGCGGCACAGCGTCTGGACCCGCAACAACAAGCAGCGCGTCGCGCGGCTCGAGGCGGAGGGCCGCCTGGAGGCCGCCGGACGCGCGGCGGTCGAGGCGGCCCGGGCCAACGGCATGTGGACCCTGATGGACGACGTCGAGGACCTCGTCGTGCCCGCCGACCTGGCCGCCGCGTTCGACCGCCGTCCCGGCAGCCGCGCGGCGTACGACGCCTTCCGCCCGTCGGTGCGCAAGCAGATCCTCGCGTGGATCGCGCTCGCCCGGAGGCCGGAGACCCGTGCCGCCCGGGTGGCGGCGACGGCGGAGCAGGCCGCCGAGGGGCGACCCTCGCGCAGCTAGCGGCCCCGGCGCAGCCCCAGGCACCTGATGTCCCACGCCACGACCGGGTCGTAGGCGCTGCGGTCCTCGGCGGTGGGCCGCGTCTCCTCGTCGGAGGTGAACGGCTCGGCGAGCCGCAACCGGTCGGCGTGCGGCGAGGTGTCGACGGAGAAGACCGGCGGCGCCTGGTGCGCACGTCGTCCGGGAAGCCTCAGCCTCATGCCACGACGGTACGCCCCCGGTGGTCCCGGGGACACCCTGAGCCGACCCTGAGGGTCAGGTCGGGGCCGGGACCAGCACTGTCCCCGATGTGGCGCACCCGCCCGTGCCACGAGGGTGGGGCCCATGATCACGGTCGAGAACCTCACCAAGAAGTACGCCGGCTTCACCGCCGTCGACGACGTCTCCTTCACGGCCCGGCCCGGCCGGGTCACCGGCTTCCTCGGTCCCAACGGGGCCGGCAAGTCCACCACCATGCGCGTGATGGTCGGGCTCACCCCCGCCACCTCCGGCGAGGTCACCGTCGCCGGGCGCCGCTTCGCCGACCTGCCCAACCCGGGCCGCGAGGTCGGCGTCCTGCTCGACGCCTCCGCCCAGCACGCCGGGCGCACCGGCCGCGAGATCCTCGCGATCACCGCGGCGATCATGGGGCTGCCGCGCCACCGCGTGCCCGAGATGCTGCACCGGGTCAGCCTGTCCGAGGACGAGGCCGACCGCCGGGTCCGCAACTACTCCCTCGGCATGCGGCAACGGCTCGGCATCGCGGCCGCGCTGCTCGGCGACCCGCAGGTGCTGGTCCTCGACGAGCCCGCCAACGGCCTCGACCCGGCCGGCATCCGGTGGATGCGCGACCTCCTGCGGGAGTACGCCGACCAGGGCGGCACCGTGCTCCTCTCCAGCCACCTGCTGCACGAGATCGAGGTGGTCGCCGACGACCTCGTGGTCATCGGCCGCGGCCGGATCGTGGCCCAGGGCAGCAAGTCCGACCTGCTCGCCGCCGCCGGCACGGTCGTCGCCGCCGACGACCGCGCGCGGCTCGAGCGCGTGCTGGTGGGCAACGGCCTCGCCGTGCACCCCGGCACCGACGGCGCCCTGCGCGTCGAGGCCACCACCCGCGAGGTCGGCCTGGCCGCCGCCTCCGCCGGGATCCCCCTGACCCGTCTCGCCGACGCCGACGGCGCCGGGCTGGAGGAGATGTTCCTCGAGCTCACCGCCGACACCCAGCGCGACGACCTCTCCGCCACCACCTCCGAAGGAGCAGCAGCATGACCACGCTCGTCACCGACCCACCGGTCGCCGCCGAGGCGGCCGCCGCCCGGCCGTCGTACGCCCCGATCCCGTTCCGGCGGGTCCTCTCGGTCGAGCTGCGCAAGATGTTCGACACCCGCTCGGGCTTCTGGCTGATGGCCGGCATCGTCGGCCTGTCCGTCCTCGCCACGGCCGGGGTGGTGCTGTTCGCCCCCGACGACCAGCTGACCTACGGCAGCTTCGGCGCCGCGGTCGGCATCCCGATGACGGTGATCCTGCCGGTCATCGCGATCCTCTCGGTCACCGGCGAGTGGAGCCAGCGCAGCGGCCTGTCCACCTTCACCCTCGTCCCCCAGCGGGCCCGGGTGATCGGGGCCAAGGCGCTGCTCGCCGTCGCGGTGGGCGTCGTCGGCATCGCCGTCGCCTTCGCCGTCGGCGCGGTGGGAAACCTCCTCGGCTCGGCGATCGCCGGGGTCGACACCGTGTGGGACGTCGGCTGGCAGTCGTTCGTGCTGCTGGCGCTGGGCAACGTCGTGGGCGTGATGATGGGCTTCACGCTCGGCGTGCTGCTGCGCAGCTCCGCGGCCGCGATCGTGGGCTACTTCGTCTACAACTTCGTGCTCGCCGGCATCACCGAGGTGCTCGCGGCCTCCCAGGACTGGTTCCGCGACGCCCGCGGCTGGGTGGACTTCAACTTCGCCCAGGTCCCGCTGTTCGAGGCCGACGACAGGTGGCTGACGGCGACCGAGTGGGCACACTTGGGAGTGACCGGCCTGGTCTGGCTGGCGATCCCGCTGGCCGTCGGGCTCGTGATGGTGATGCGTTCGGAGGTCAAGTGATGGGCAACCAGCTGGTGCGGTCCGACGACCGCTGGATCGCCGGGGTGTGCGGCGGCCTGGCCGACCGCTTCGGGACCACCCCCAACACGATGCGGCTGATCTTCGTGATCAGCTGCCTGCTCCCCGGGCCGCAGTTCGTGGTCTACCTGGTGCTGTGGGTGCTGATGCCCGACGGCCGCCGGGCCGGCGGACCCGCCTGATCGGCAGTGCCCCACCGGCCGGGGTCCCTATCCTGGGGCTCCGGCCGGACGAGCGTCCGGCCCCGGCAGCAAGGGAGAGTCATGGTCGCCTACGTCTTCATCGGCGTCGCCGTGGCCACGGGGGTCGTCGTGGCCAGGCGGCTCGGCCGCTCGGGCGACCCCATGGCGACGTACTCGCCGGACGAGCAGGGCGCGATCCGCCGCATGTGGGTCCGCGACAAGAAGAGCCCACCCGGCTGAGCGCCGACGAGCGCTCTCGTCCGGTTGGGGACGCGCCATGGCGCGTCCCCAACCGGACGAGGCGGGAACCGCGTCAGCGGGTGGCGGTGCCCTCGGTGTAGTCCGAGTCGTGGCTCTTCACCCAGGCCATGAGCTTGCGCAGCTCGCGGCCGGTCTCCTCGATCGGGTGCTGCTCGCCCTGGGCGCGCAGCGCCTTGAACTCCGGCGCGCCGGCGTCCTGGTCGTCGATGAAGCGCTTGGCGAAGGCACCGTTCTTGATGTCCTCGAGGACGGCCTTCATGTTCTCCTTCACCCGCGGGTCGATCACGCGCGGGCCCGAGACGTAGTCGCCGTACTCCGCGGTGTCGGAGACCGACCAGCGCTGCTTGGCGATGCCACCCTCGTACATCAGGTCGACGATCAGCTTGAGCTCGTGGAGGCACTCGAAGTAGGCGACCTCCGGCTGGTAGCCGGCCTCGACCAGGGTCTCGAAGCCGTACATCACCAGCTGCGAGGCGCCGCCGCAGAGGACCGCCTGCTCGCCGAACAGGTCGGTCTCGCACTCCTCGGTGAACGTGGTCTTGATGCCGCCGGCCCGCAGACCGCCGATGCCCTTGGCGTAGGACAGCGCGAGCTCCCAGGCCTTGCCGGAGGCGTCGGCCTCGACCGCGACGAGCACGGGCACGCCGCGCCCCTCGGTGAACTCGCGGCGCACCAGGTGGCCGGGACCCTTGGGGGCGACCATGCAGACGTCGACGCCCTCGGGCGGGGTGATGTAGCCGAAGCGGATGTTGAAGCCGTGACCGAAGAACAGCGCGTCACCGGGGACGAGGTTGGGCTCGACCGCCTCGGTGTAGAGGCCGCGCTGCACGTGGTCGGGGGCGAGGATCATGATCAGGTCGGCCTCCTCGCAGGCCTCGTACGGCGTGAGCACGCGCAGGCCCTCGGCCTCCGCCTTCGCCCGGCTCCTGGAGCCCTCGGGCAGGCCCACCCGGACGTCGACGCCGCTGTCGCGCAGGGACAGCGCGTGGGCGTGGCCCTGGCTGCCGTAGCCCAGGATCGCGACGTGGCGGCCCTGGATCACCGACAGGTCGGCGTCGTCGTCGTAGAACATCTCGGCCACGAGTGGCTCTCCTTCTCAAGTTGGGTTGTTGCGGGGTCAGTCTGGTTCAGGCCGACGGGGCGACCGGGACCGGGACCGGCTTGAGGGTGCGCTCCGAGATCGACCGGGGACCGCGGCCGATGGCCACGACCCCGGACTGGACGAGCTCGCGCACCCCGTAGGGCTCGACCACGCGCAGGAAGTCCGCGAGCTTCTCCGGGTGGCCGACGACCTGGACGGTGACGGCGTCGGGCGCGACGTCGACGACCTTGCCCTTGAAGATCTGGACGATCTCGAGGACCTGGCCGCGGGTGGCTCCGTCGGCCTTGACCTTGACCATGATCAGCTCGCGGCTGACCGAGGCCGAGGTGTCCAGCTCGACGATCTTGATCACCTCGACCAGCTTGTTCAGCTGCTTGGTGACCTGCTCCAGCGGGGACTCCTCGACGTTGACCACGATGGTCATGCGGGAGACCTCGGGGTGCTCGGTCGGGCCGACCGCGAGGGAGTCGATGTTGAACCCGCGACGGCTGAACAGGCCGGCCACGCGGGCCAGCACACCGGGCTTGTTCTCGACCAGGACCGACAGCGTGTGCTTGCCGGTCGGCAGCTCGGGCCTCACAGGTCGTCACCCTCCCAGTCGGGCGCCATCTCGCGCGCCACCTTGATGTCGTCGTTGCTCGTGCCGGCGGCGACCATCGGCCACACCATCGCGTCGCGGTGCACGCGGAAGTCCACGACCACCGGGACGTCGTCGATCTGCATCGCCTTCTCGATCGTGGCGTCGACGTCGTCGGGGCTCTCGCAGGCCAGGCCCACGCAGCCGTAGGCGTCGGCGAGCTTGACGAAGTCCGGCACCCGCTTGGACTGCAGGTCGGTGTTGGAGTAGCGCTCGTTGTAGAACAGCGTCTGCCACTGCCGCACCATGCCGAGCGACTCGTTGTTGATGATCGCGACCTTGATCGGGATGCCCTCGATCGCGCAGGTGGCCAGCTCCTGGTTGGTCATCTGGAAGCAGCCGTCGCCGTCGACCGCCCACACCGTGGTGTCGGGCATCGCGACCTTGGCGCCCATCGCGGCCGGGACGGCGAAGCCCATCGTGCCGAGGCCGCCGGAGTTGATCCAGGTGCGCGGCTTCTCGTAGCCGATGAAGTGGGAGGCCCACATCTGGTGCTGGCCCACGCCGGCGGCGTAGATCGCGTCGGGACCGGCGATGCGGCCCAGTCGCTCCAGGACGTACTGCGGCGCCAGCGAGCCGTCGGCCGGGGCGTCGTACCCCAGCGGGTAGCGGCCCTTGACCCCGTCGAGGAAGGAGACCCAGCCCTCGTGGTCGCCCTGGTGGCCGGCGGCGTGCTCGGCCCGGATCGCCTCGACCAGGTCGGCGATGACCTCGCGGCAGTCGCCCACGATCGGGACGTCGGCGTAGCGGTTCTTGCCGATCTCCGCGGGGTCGATGTCGGCGTGGATCACCTTGGCGCCGGGGGCGAAGGAGTCCAGCGCGCCGGTGACGCGGTCGTCGAAGCGCGCGCCCAGGCTGATGATCAGGTCACTGCGCTGCAGGGCGCCCACCGCCGCGACCGTGCCGTGCATGCCGGGCATGCCCAGGTGCAGCGGGTGGGAGTCGGGGAACGCCCCGCGCGCCATCAGCGTGGTGACGACCGGGATGCCGGTCAGCTCGACCAGCCGCGCCAGCTCGGCCGAGGCGTTGGCGCGGATGACGCCGCCGCCGACGTAGAGGACCGGCTTGCGGGACTCGACGATCATCCGGGCGGCCTCGCGCACCTGCTTGGCGTGCGGGCGGGTGGTCGGGCGGTAGCCGGGCAGGTTGAGCTCGGTCGGCCAGCGGAAGGTGGTGCTCGCCTGGAGGGCGTCCTTGGACACGTCGACCAGGACCGGGCCGGGACGGCCGGTGCGGGCGATGTAGAACGCCTCGGCCACGGTGCGCGGGATGTCCGCGGGGTCGGTGACCAGGAAGTTGTGCTTGGTGATCGGCATCGTGATGCCGCGGATGTCCGCCTCCTGGAAGGCGTCGGTGCCGATCGAGCCGCTGGCGACCTGGCCGGTGACCGCGACGATCGGGACCGAGTCCATGTGGGCGTCGGCGAGCGGAGTGACCAGGTTGGTCGCCCCGGGCCCGCTGGTCGCCATGCAGACCCCGACGCCGCCGCCGGCCGCGGCGTAGCCCTGGGCCGCGTGGCCGGCGCCCTGCTCGTGGCGCACGAGGATGTGGCGCAGCTTGACGGAGTCGAAGAGGGGGTCGTACGCCGGGAGGATCGCGCCGCCCGGGATGCCGAAGACGTTCTCGGCCCCGGCGCACTCCAGCGACCGGATCAGGCTCTGCGCGCCGGTCATCGTCTCGGTGGTCACGGTGGCGACCGGTGCCGAGGACGAGGGGGGCGGTGCGGGGGTGGGAGCGCCGTGCTCGCTCATGGCCGACCTTTCGTGTCAGGTCCTCCCCGTCCGATGCTCGAGCCCCGGGCGGGAGGGTGGTCCACGGTGCTCGTCCAACAAAAAACCCTCGCCGCCCTCTGGGCGAGCAAGGGTTGGCGCGAGCCGACGACCTTCGGTCGGTCAGCCCACGCCCGGGCGTACGAGTACCTGCAAACGCATGGCACTACGGTCGCTGCCCGGTCCGTGCTCCGTCAAGCCGAGTCTGACAGGCGTCCCAAGAACTGAGACTCCGGTCCCGGTCCATGGACGGCGCTCAGCCGTTCCGGACGGCGACGGCCCCGGTGCGCCGCGGGTCGCCGTGCGCCTCGAGCCCGGTCGCGCTGGTCCACAGCGCGGCGCTCACGCCGCCGAAGTACATCGAGTGCGGGGGCATGGCGCGCGTGGGGAGCCCGAGGTCGTCGGGCAGCACGAGGTCCTCCTCGTGGTCGATCCGGACCGGCGGGTCCTGGCTGGGCCGCACCCGGACGTGCACCCGCGGGTGGCCCACTGCGCGAGCCAGGTCGAGACCGCCGTGGGAGAACAGCGCCAGGACCTGCGCGAGAGCGGTGGGGATGCGGTCGGAGCCCGGCGAGCTGATCGCCAGCGACGCCTGCCCGTCGGTCCGCCGCGCCACCGACGGCGCCATGTTGGTGGCGATCCGTTCCCCCGGCCGCAGGCTGTGCGGGCCGCCGGAGACCAGCTCCTGCTCGCCGAGGCAGTTGTTCATCGCCAGGCCCGTGCCGGGCACCACGAACCCCGAGCCGTAGCCCGAGGACACCGTGATCGCGCACGCCCCGCCCTGCGCGTCGACGGCCGAGACCGCGGCGGTGCTCGGCGAGGTGAGGGCGACCGGGTCGACCTCGCGCACCTGGCGCAGCACCTCCTCGGCCAGCGCGCCCCGGCCCCGCTCGGTGTCGGGGACGTGCAGCCCCTCCCCCAGCACCATCGCCTGCGCGCGGGCGAGCACCCGCAGGTCGTCCTCGCTCCACGGCCCGTCCGCGGGCCGCCCCTCGAGCAGCCGGAGCAGCGCGACCAGCGCCACCCCGCCCGAGGCCGGCGGAGGGTTGGTGGCCAGGTCCCAGTCGCCGACGCGGGTGCGCAGGGCCGGTCGGACCACGGCGTCGTACGACGTCAGGTCGGCCAGCGTGAGCAGGCCCTCGGCCTCCTGCAGCGCGGCGGCCGCCTGCCGGCCGAGCTCGCCGCCGTAGAGCGCGTCCGCCCCCTCCTCGGCCAGCTGGCGGACGGTGTCCTCGAGGTGGGGCACCACGACCGTGGACCCGATCGGCCACAGCTCGCCCCAGGGGGAGGTCACCGTCGCCCGGCCGGGCTCGTGCCAGCCGAACACCGGCTCGTGGACGTAGCTGAGGTAGTAGTGCGAGGCGCTCCCGTGCGGGAAGCCCGAGGCCGCCTCGATCGCGGGGCGCAGGAGCCGCTCCCAGGACAGCGAGCCGTAGCGCCGTGCCGCCACGTCGAGCGCCTTGATCGCGCCCGGCACGGCGACCGACCCGGGTCCGATGGTCATCGTGGTGCCGCCGGCGTACTCGGTGCTGATGTCCCACAGGCCGTGGCCGAACCGGTCCGGGGGCAGCCCGAGCCCGGGCATCGCGACCCCGCCGTCGACGGTCACCGGCTCCTCGCCGGGCAGCCGGACGGTGACGAAGCCTCCGGCGGTCAGGGACACCAGCCCCACCTCGCTGACCAGCGTGGTGAACGCCGCGGCGATGGCGGCGTCGACGGCGTTGCCGCCCTCGCGTGCCACGCCCACACCGGCGGTGACGGCCAGCTCGTTGGGCGCCGCGACGGCGATGCCGCGGGCAGGTCGCCCGCCCCCGGGGTCGGTCGTGCTCATCGGCCCTCCCTCCTGCCCTTCAGTCTCTCCTCGGACCGCAAGGCCGGGCGTCCCCTGGCCTGCGCCGGACGGCCCTTGCGCGACACAGGTCACCCCGCACCTGTGAAACACCACCTGGGTGGGCATCGTTGTGCAGGTGGGGCGGGATCCCGGAGCCCGCCCGTCCGAGGAGGGACAGAGCATGAGCGCACCCACGCCCCGCCTGCGGTCGGTGACCAGGCACGGCCGCACCGCGATCGGCGCGAGCGTCGCCTCGACGGCGGTCGCCGCCCTGGCCGGCGCCCCGGAGCGGGTGACGCACCTGTTCCGCCGGCGCTACCCCACCGTCGCGGTCACCGGGATGACCGGCGTCGGCAAGACCGCGCTGGCCGACCGGCTCTCGCGGCGCGGGGCGACGCCCGGCTCGGGCGACGTCGGCTCCGCGACCATGGAGCGGCGCGTACGCCGGGGCGCGCGGCTGCGCGGGTTCCGCTTCCGCGTGGTGCCCGGGACCAACGCCGCCACGCGGCTGGGCGCCCTGGACGAGGTGTTCCACGACGAGCCGGTCGACGGGGTGCTGCACGTGGTCGCGTGGGGCCACGCCACCCCGCGGCGCACGGCCGGCACGACCGGCGCCGCCGAGGCCGGTCGCGAGGACCAGCTCGCCGCCGAGCTGGAGGACTGGACGATCACCTCGCACCGGCTCGCCTCCATGGCCGTGCGCCGCGAGCAGCCCACCTGGCTGGTGATCGCGGTGACCAAGGCCGACCTGTTCCCCGACCAGGTCGAGGAGGCGGTCGACTACTACTCGCCCGGCAGCGGGTCGCCGTTCGCCGAGCGCCTCGACGAGCTGCGGCGGCTCGCCGGTGGCGCCAAGCTCTCGGTCGACGTGCTGCCCGTGTGCGCGGCCGGGGGCGACCGCCGCTCAGCGATGCCCGACAAGCAGTGCGCGGCGCTGGTCGACCGCCTCGAGGCCCGGCTGGCCCAGCTCAGCGGGCACGTCTAGGAGCCGGCTCCGGTGTGCGGCTCGGCTCTGCTCGGCTGATCGTCACGCGAGACCCGAACAGGTGACGCGTTCATGGCCCTATCGTGTCGCCGTGGCGACATCGGGCACGCGACGCCGGGATCGAGAGCCGGTCGAGTTCCTCACCGGCCGGCTCGTGGTGGTCACCGGGGTCGTCGCCGCCCTGGTGCTCCTCGCCGTCGTCGGCCGCCTCGTCCTGCGCTCGCAGGACCCCGCCGAGGCGGCCTACGCCCCGGTCCCCGACACCCGCCTCTACGCCGAGATCGGTGCCCTGCGAGGCATCGCCGGCGTGCAGGTGAGCTACGACGACCGGCCGGTCCCGGCGGTGTACTCCGGCACGGTCACCGTGGGTCCCGGCCGGCGGCTGTGCCCGGTGCTCGACCAGGTCTACGCGATCCTGCGTCAGGGCCACCCCGGAGCGACGATCGACGTGACCGTGGTCAAGCAGGGCGCTCGGCACCAGCGCAGCCTGCGCATGGAGCAGGTCGACGAGGTGGTCGCCGCCGACCCCGGCTCGAGGTACGGCGCCCAGCCGGGCACCGGCGAGCCGATGGACGACCGGCTCTGCTCGGGGTCCGCGACGTCCTGACCGGCCGGGGTGGCGCGATCTGCGGGCGGGGGCGCAGGATGTGCCGCATGCGCACCAGGTCCCCCCTCCTCGCGATCCTGCTCACCGCCGCGGCACTGCCCGCGGCCGCCCTCGCCGCGCCGGCCGCCACCGGAGCGCCCAGCGCCGGCTCGACCGCGACCGGCACCGTCTTCTGGCCCAGTCCCGTGCAGTCCAGCGGCGACGAGTCGCTGACCGACGCCAAGGACGCCGACCTGGCGGCCCTCGCCTCGGAGTACCGCTCCCGGGAGCTCACCGACCTCGACGGCTCGGGCCGGCTCTCCGGCAGGTACGTCACGGTGAAGAGCTCGACCGGTCCCGCGGCGAAGGCGGTGCACGGCGCGTTCCCGGCCTACCACCGCGACGACGACCGCTTCGAGCAGGTGATGGGCTACTACTGGGTGACCACGGCCCAGCACTACCTGCAGCACCTGGGCTTCGGCTCCACCCTGCGGCCGGTCAACCAGCGCCGGATCGAGCTGCGGATCAACCAGTACGGCGGCGACAACTCGTTCTTCCGGTCCGACAAGGCCAACGTCACGCTCGGCAAGGGCGGCGTCGACGACGGTGAGGACGCCGAGGTGATCGTGCACGAGTACGGCCACTCGGTGCAGGACGGGCAGGTGCCCGGCTTCGGGACGGACCTGGAGTCCGGCTCGATCGGCGAGGCGTTCGGCGACTACCTGGCGGTGGCGGTGACCTCGTGGGCCACCGACGGCCGCCGCAAGACCCCCGAGGCCTGCGTCGCCGACTGGGACTCGACGTCCTACACCTCGACCGTCCCGCACTGCCTGCGCCGGCTGGACACCGACAAGCACTACCCGGAGGACGTCGTCGGCGAGGTCCACGCCGACGGGCGGATCTGGTCGCGCGCGCTGTGGGACATCCGCAAGGCGCTGGGCGACGTGCGTGCCAGCACCGCGATCGTCGAGGCGCAGTTCGACTTCACCCCGGACGTCTCGTTCCGCGACGCCGCGCGGGCGACGGTCGCCGCCGCGCAGCGGCTCTACGGAGGCTCGGCCGCGGACCAGGTGCGGCGGGCCTTCGCGGCGCGCGGCATCCTCTGACGGCGGTCAGGCCGGGTCGTCGTCGAAGGCCGGCAGGCCGTCGATGCTGACCCGGTTCTTCTGCCTGCGGTAGGCCACGACACCCTCGGGCCCGCGTCGCTGCATGTTGGGCGTGAGCAGGTCACGCTCCTCCCACCCGGTGGCGACCGGCAGGGCGAAGCCGCACGAGCTCGAGACCCGCTCGACGTCGACGACGATCACCGAGCGGGCGGCCGGGTTGTCCTCGAAGTACGACGACCAGCGTGCGAACTCCTCGTCGTACAGCGAGACCACCCGGCCCCGGCCGTGCAGCCGGACCACGTCCGGGCTGCGCTCGAACGAGCAGAACATCACCACGACGCGGCCGTTCTGGCGCAGGTGCGCGATCGTCTCGGCGCCGCTGGCGGTGAGGTCGAGGTAGGCGACGGTGTGGTCGTCGACGACCGCGAACGTCCCGTCGGTCAGGCCCTTGGGCGAGACGTTGACGTGGCCGCCCTCGCCGCTGGGGGCGGTGCCGACGAAGAACACCGGTTGCCGCTCGATGAACTCGCGCAGGCGCCCGTCGATCCGGTCGTGGAGCTTGCCCATCGCGGGGGCGTCAGCCGCAGACGGCGCCGTGCGCCGCGGACTGCACGACCTTGGCGTACTTGCCGAGGACGCCGGTGCGGAACTTCGGCTCGCGCGGGGTCCAGCCCTCCTTGCGGGAGGCCAGCTCCTCCTCGCTCAGGTCGGGCACGTCGAGCAGGCCGTTGGCCACGTCGAGGCGGATGCGGTCACCGTCGTGCAGGAACGCGATCGGTCCGGCGTCGACCGCCTCGGGCGCGATGTGCCCGACGCAGAGGCCGGTCGTCCCGCCGGAGAACCGGCCGTCGGTGATCAGCAGGACGTCCTTGCCGAGCCCGGCGCCCTTGATCGCGCCGGTGATCGCGAGCATCTCGCGCATGCCCGGGCCGCCCTTGGGGCCCTCGTAGCGGATGACCACCACGTCACCGTGCTGGATCTCGTGGGCAGCCAGGGCGTCGAGGGCCGCGCGCTCGCCGTCGAAGACCCGCGCCGGGCCCTCGAAGACCTCGTCGTCGAAGCCCGCGGACTTGACCACGGCGCCCTCGGGGGCCAGCGAGCCCTTGAGGATCGTGATGCCGCCGGTGCGGTGGATGGGCCGCGCTCAGGTCGCGGATGATGTCGTCGTCCGCGGACGGGGGCGCCAGGGCCTCGAGGTTCTCCGCCATCGTCCTCCCGGTGACGGTCAGGGTGTCGCCGTTCATGAGTCCCGCGTCGAGCAGGAGCTTCATCACGACCGGGATGCCGCCGATCTTGTCGACGTCGTTCATCACGTAGCGGCCGAACGGCTTGAGGTCGCCCAGGTGCGGCACCTCGGCGCCGATGCGGGTGAAGTCGTCGAGGGTGAGGTCGACCTCGGCCTCGCGCGCGATCGCCAGCAGGTGCAGGACCGCGTTGGTGGAGCCGCCGAGCGCCATGACGACGGCGATGGCGTTCTCGAAGGCGGGCTTGGTCATGATCTGGCGGGCGGTGATGCCCTGGCGGAGCAGCTCGACCACGGCCTCGCCGGAGCGGTGCGCGAACCCGTCGCGGCGGCGGTCGACGGCCGGCGGCGCGGCCGAGCCCGGGAGCGACATGCCGATCGCCTCCGCGACCGAGGCCATCGTGTTGGCGGTGTACATGCCGCCGCACGCGCCCTCCCCCGGGCAGATCGCCCGCTCGATGCGGTCGACCTCCTCGCGGCTGATCTTGCCCGCCAGGCAGGCGCCGACGGCCTCGAAGGCGTCGATGATCGTCACGTCGCGGCCGTCGACCTGGCCCGGCATGATCGAGCCGGCGTAGAGGAACACCGACGACAGGTCGAGGCGTGCGGCCGCCATCAGCATGCCGGGCAGCGACTTGTCGCAACCGGCGAGCAGGACCGAGCCGTCGAGGCGCTCGGCCATCATCACGGTCTCGACCGAGTCGGCGATCACCTCGCGGGAGACCAGCGAGAAGTGCATGCCGTCGTGGCCCATGGAGATGCCGTCGGAGACCGAGATCGTGCCGAACTCGAGCGGGTAGCCGCCGGCGGCGTGCACGCCGTTCTTGACCGCCTTGGCCAGCCGGTCGAGCGAGAGGTTGCACGGGGTGATCTCGTTCCACGAGGAGGCCACGCCGATCTGGGGCTTGGCGAAGTCCTCGTCGCCCATGCCGACGGCGCGGAGCATCCCGCGGGCAGCGGCACGCTCGAGGCCGTCGGTGACCTCGCGCGAGCGGGGCTTGATGTCGGGGGTGGGGCGGTCGGTCATGGGCCCGAGCCTACAAAGCGGCGGCGGCGCCTCCGTCCTGGTCTCGCCCCGCCCACCGGCCGGACCCCTCTATCGTTCCGAGGGTGACGTTCCGCCGTCAGGCCTCGCACTGGTACGCGCACCTGAGCCCGGAGTGGCAGGTGCGGCTGGCGCTGGGCACCGGGCTGAGCGTGTCCAACCTCGATCGGCGTCGGCGTCGTGGCCGTGCTGTGCCTCTTCGTCGTCCCCCTCCCGCAGTCGCCGCCGCGATCAGCGACGCGCGCGAGCAGAGCGTCGTCGCTGGGCCTCGCCTTCGCCGTCCTCGGCGGGGTGATCGGCTCCTACCACGCCTGGCGCACCCTCCACCCCGTCGTGGTGATGCTGCGTCCCACCGAGGGCTCGCCCCAGGACGATCGACGACCAGCAGCGGCGCGACGTGCTCGTCGCTCCGCGCCGCATCTTCTTCTTCCAGACCTTCCTCTGGGTCTGGGCCGCGCTGATCCTCGCCGCCGTCAACGCCCGCGCCTCGGTCGCGCTGGGGGTCTCGCTCGTTCCTCATCGTGAGCCTCGCCGGCTCGGCCACGTCCTGCGTGACCTACCTGCTCTCGGAGCGCTCGCTGCGGCCGGTCGCGCGGCTGGTGCTCGCCGCGGCATCCCGCCGCGGCGGTGGGTCCGCTCGGTGCGCAACCGCACGATGTTCGCCTGGTGGCTCGGCACCGGGGTCAGCGTGCTGGGGATCATCCTGCTCGGCGTCGGCACCCTCATCCAGCCGGAGGACGTGAGCCTGGACCAGCTCGCGGTCACGGTGGTCGTGGTGGGGTCCCTGACGATGGGCATCGGGCTGCTGTCGTCGTACGCCGCGGCCGAGGCCAGCAGCGAGCCGATCCGGACCCTGCGCGAGGCGGTGGACCGGGTCGACCACGGCGACCTCGACGTGGAGGTGCCGATCTACGACTCCACCGAGATCGGGCTGCTCCAGGCCGGGTTCAACCAGATGGTGCAGGGCCTGCGCGAGCGCGAGCACCTGCGCGACCTCTTCGGCCGCCACGTCGGCGAGGACGTCGCCCGCGCGGCCCTCGAGCGCGGCATCGAGCTGGGCGGTGAGGAGCGCGAGGTCGCGGTGCTGTTCGTCGACGTCATCGGGTCGACCTCCCTGGCCGAGAACTGCCCGCCCGCCGAGGTCGTCGAGCTGCTCAACGCGGTTCTTCGCGGTGGTCATCGACGTCGTCCACGAGCACGAGGGGTTCATCAACAAGTTCGAGGGCGACGCCGCGCTGGCGATCTGGGGCGCGCCGGTGGAGACCCAGGACCTCTGGACCTGCAGCCTCCGGGCCGCCCGCACGCTGCGCCGACGGCTGGTCGAGGAGGTCCCGGACCTGCGCGCCAGCATCGGCGTCTCGACCGGCCGCGCGGTGGCCGGCAACGTCGGCACGCCCGAGCGCTACGAGTACACCGTCATCGGCGACCCGGTGAACGAGGCCGCCCGCCTCACCGCCGCCGCCAAGCGGACCGACCGGCTGGTCCTCGCCAACTGCGCGCTGGTCGCCGGCGCCGACCCCGCCGAGGCCGCTGCACTGGGAGGAGCTCGACCCGATCACCGTGCGGGGACGCAGCGAGGCGACCCGCGTGGCCGCGCCGCGCGACTGAGGCCGCCCGGCGGCGAGGTACTACGACCATCGCCCGATGGTGGGCGTCCGCCCCGTCGCCGCACAGTTGCTCCACCGGCCACCACGGTGGTGGACGCAACCGCTCGGAGGAACCCGATGGACCGCTCGCGCACGACCCTCGCCGCCCTGACCGCCGCCGCCACCCTCGGCACCACCGCGGTGGTGCTGCTCGGCACCGCCCCGGCGCAGGCCGGGGGCGACTACCGCGTCGCCCGCACCGGCTCCTGCTCCGGCTCCGCGGTCTGGAAGCTGAAGGCCAAGGCCGACGACGGCCGCATCGAGGTGGAGTACGAGGTCGACTCCAACCGCGCCGGCCAGGTCTGGGACGACAGGCTGCGTCGCGACGGCCACCTGGTGTGGAGCGGCAGCCGCACCACCCGCGGCACCAGCGGCTCGTTCACCGTCGAGCGCCGCATCGGCAACAGCGCGGGTGACGACGTCATCGTCGGGCGCGCCACCCGCGGCGACCAGGTGTGCCGCGGCCGGGTCGTCTTCGCCCGCGACCGGCCGCGGGACCCACCGGTTCGGCACCCCGCACGTGGCCTTCCCTGACAACTCCCGCTCCCGAGCGCGACGATGAACCCCACGGCGCCGGTGGACCCGACCCCGGTCCGCCTCGGGACGAGGGTGGTGGAGGACGACGTGGAACCGGTGTGGCACACGTTGGGTGACGGTGGACCCCGGGGACTCCGGGTCCACCGTCGCCCCGCGACGGCTGCTGGCCCAGCTGCTCGTCGGCACGCTGCTGGTGCTGGTCGTCATCGGGGTCGGCGGCTCGCTGGCCGCCCGGCGCCTCGCCGAGCGCGAGGCCGTGGCCGACGCGGTCACGCGGGCCGACATCCTCGCCCAGGCGGTCGTCACGCCTGCGTTGAGCCGTGGGCTGCTCGCCGGCCGGTCCGCCGACGTGCGCCGCTTCGACCGGCTCGTCCGCGCCCAGGTGCTCGTCGACGACATCGTCCGGGTCAAGCTCTGGGCACCCGACGGCCGCGTGGTCTACGCCGACGAGCCGCAGCTGGTCGGGCGCAGCTTCGACCTCGACGGCGAGCAGCGCGAGGCGCTGCGCAGCTCCTCCACCCAGGCCCACATCTCCGACCTGACCGCGCTGGAGAACGCCTTCGAGCGCGCGCCCCGGCTGGTCGAGGTCTACCGCCCGATCGGGCTGCCCGACGGACGCGTCGGGCTGTTCGAGATCTACACCTCCTACGACCCGGTGGGCGACCGCACCGGCATGCTGTGGCGCGGCTTCCTGGCGATCATGGTCGCCAGCCTGGTCGGCCTGCTGGCGCTGCTCGCGCCCCTCGTGTGGCACCTGTTCTCGCGCGTGCGCCGGCACGAGCGGCAGCGCGCGGCCCTGCTCGAGCGGGCCGTCGACGCCTCGGCCGCGGAGCGCCGGCGGATCGCGGGCAGCCTGCACGACGGGCCGGTGCAGGAGCTGGCCGCGACCTCGTTCGCGGTCGCCGGTGCCGCCGCCCAGGCCCAGCAGGCCGGCGCCGCCACGCTGGCCGGCGCCCTGGACGAGGCCGCCGGGTCGGTGCGCAGCAGCATCCGGTCGCTGCGCACCCTGCTCACCGACATCTACCCCACCGCGCTGGTCGACAGCGGTCTCACCCCGGCGCTGGAGGACCTGGCGCAGACCGCGGCGACCGACGACGTACGCATCCGCACCGACCTGGACCCGGCTGCCGACCAGGGGCTCGGGCAGGAGCAGCAGCGACGGCTGTTCCGGCTGGCGCAGGAGTCGGTGCGCAACGCGGTCAAGCACGCCGGACCCGCCACGGTGACGTTGCGCCTGGCCCGCGAGCCCGGCTCGGTGGTGGTCGACGTCGTCGACGACGGTCGCGGCTTCGACGTGCCGGCGGCGCTCGCCGACCCCGTCCCCGGACACCTCGGCCTGCGGATCCTCGCCGACCTGGCCGACGCCCCGGGCCTGTCCTGCCAGGTCTCCTCCCGCCCGGGCTGCGGCACGCACGTGCGCCTGGTCCAGGGGCTCGGCCGCGGGGGGCAGGATGGCTGAGGTGGAGGAGCTGTCCGTGACCGGCGTGCGCGTCGCCCTGGTCGACGACCACCGGCTGGTGCGCGTCGGCCTGCGCTCGCTGCTCGAGTCGACGCCGGGCTTCGTGGTCGTCGGCGAGGCGGGCGACGGCCGCGAGGCGGTGGACCTGGTCGCCACGACCGCTCCCGACGTCGTGCTGATGGACCTCTCGATGCCCGACGTGGACGGCGTCGCCGCGACGCGCGCGATCGCGGCGCACCACCCCGGGGTCCGCGTGCTGGTGCTGACCTCGTACACCGACCGCGCCCGGGTGCAGGAGGTGCTCGCGGCCGGCGCGATCGGCTACCTCCTCAAGGACTGCGAGCCCGAGGAGCTGCTCGGCGCAGTGCGAGCCGCCGCCCGCGGCCACGTGCCGCTCGACCCCCGCGTCGCCGGCGCGCTCCTGCCCACCTCCGGCGGTGGGCCGACGCTGAGCCCCCGGGAGGAGGAGGTCCTGCGCCTGGTCGCCCAGGGCCTGGCCAACAAGCAGATCGGCCGCGCGCTCGGCATCACCGAGCGCACGGTCAAGGCGCACCTGGGGCGCGTCTACCGCGAGATCGGGGTGCTGGACCGCACCAGCGCCGCCCTCTGGGCCCGCGACCACCTGGCCTGACCCGCGAGGGTCGTTCACCGAGATGTCACACGAGGGCAACGGTCCTGTCGTCGGCGGCTCCTAGGCTCGGACGCGTCGGACCGGTCCCCGGCCCCAGGGACAGGCCGACCGCCCCGAGGAGCCCCCGATGAGCCAGACCGCCTCCGCTCTCGTCAGCACGCTCGTCCTGCCCGTCACCCGCACCGCCCGCGTCGGCCGCACGGCCGCCGCCGCGGTTGCCCGCCCCGCCCGCACCGCGGCCCGCTGGCCCGTCGAGAGCCAGCAGCGCTCCCGCCGCAACGCGATGCTCGCCGCCACCGACCTGACCGACCGGCGCCGCCAGACGCTCCTGGTGGAGGAGTTCCTCGCCGGCCACGCGGCCGCCCGGGAGGCCCGCCTCGCCGGCCACGCCGCCCCCCTGGCTGCCGAGGGCTGACCCGACCCCTGCCCGAGGCTCTCCCTGAGGTCACGCCGGGCGCCGGAGCCGCTCCCTCCCGCGCGCCCGGCGTGATCTCTCGCACCAAAGCGCCCTGAACCGGGTCCCGTTCGGGATACTTCCGGTATGCCAGTGCAGGACAACGCCTTCCGCGCCGACCCAGGCGCCCCGTCGTCGAGCCGCCTCGGCGACGACGACCGGGGCCCGCGGCTCCCGCACCAGTCGACGGTGCGGTTCCACCGGGTCCGCAGCGCGGACGGCACGCTCATCGAGGCCTGGCACAACGAGGCGTGGCACCGCGGCGGTGACGGGCCGGTCGTGCTGCTGTGCAACGGCCTCGGCACCAACGCCTACTCCTGGCCCGACCTGCTGCGCGACGACTGCCCGATCCGGGTGATCTCGTGGAACCACCGCGGCGTGGGCCGCAGCGCCCGCCCGTCCGACCCCGACCGCTGCGGCGTCGACGCCTTCGTCGAGGACGCCATCGCGGTCATGGACGCCGCCGGCGTCGAGTCCGCGGTCGTCGCGGGCTGGTCCATCGGGGTCAACACCGCCTTCGAGCTCGCCGTGCGCCACCCCGAGCGGGTCCGCGGCATCTTCGCCGTCGCCGGCGTCCCCGGCGGCACGTTCGAGTCGATGCTCGCCCCGATGCTCGTCCCGCGCTTCCTGCGCAAGCCGATCACGCTCAACGCTGCCCGGGCGATGAAGGCCGGCGGCCCGGTCCTGACCCCCGTCGCCCGCCGCATCCCGATGGGCCCGATCTCCACGCGCGTGCTGCGCTACAGCGGGTTCATGCTGCCCTTCGCGCGTGGGGAGCACGTCCGCCGCACGGTGCGCGAGTTCCTCACCACCCCCGTCGACTGGTACATGCACCTCGCGCTGCACTCGGCCCGGCACCTGCGCGTCTCGCTGTCGAAGGTCCAGGTGCCCTGCGCCTTCGTCGGCGGCCACCTCGACGTCCTCGCCTCCTCCCGCGACATGCGCACGGCGGCCGAGCGGATCCCCGACGCGACGTACGTCAACCTGTTCGGCACCCACTTCCTCACCCTCGAGCGGCCCAGGCTGATCACCCGCATGCTGCTCGACCTCGTCGAGCAGGTGGAGGCTGCTGCCTGAGCGTCCGCGCGTCACAGCGACACGCGCTCAGGAGCGTCCCCATGGACGATGTCGTTCGCATGTCGCGCCGGCGACGTCGAAGGACGCTCTTGTGGACGGAGATGCGCGCGGCGAGGCGGATGGGGTGGCTGCCTAGGCTCGGAGCATGACGCGCCTCGCCGCCGCTCTCGCCACGACCGCCTGCGCGGCCCTGCTCGCCGCCTGCTCGGACACCGGCGACCCCGACGCGCTCGGCCCGCAGTCCTCGGAGCCGCAGCCCTCGACGATCACCGCCGACCCCCGCCCCTCGAGCCCGGCCGCCAGCTCCGACGGCCCCGTGCGGCCCCGGGTCACCCGCACCGTCGCCCGCGGGCTCGAGGTGCCCTGGGGCGTGACGTTCCTCCCCGACGGCAGCGCGCTGGTCGGCGAGCGGGACAGCACCCGCGTCCTGTCGGTCACCGGACGCGGCCGGGTCACCGAGGTGGGACGGGTCGAGGCCGCCGCTCCCCAGGGCGAGGCCGGGCTGCTCGGTCTGGCCGCCTCCCCGTCGTACGCCGAGGACCGGACCGTCTACGCCTACGTGAGCACCGACTCCGACAACCGGGTGGTGCGGTTCACCGTGCAGGACGGGCGGATGGGCGAGGTGCAGCCGGTGCTGACCGGCATCCCCAACGGGTTCATCCACGACGGCGGCCGGCTGCTGTTCGCCGAGGACGGCACGCTGTTCGTCTCCACCGGTGAGACCGGTGCGCGCGAGCTCGCGCAGGACGTGGACTCGCTCGGCGGCAAGATCCTGCACATCACGACCGACGGCGAGCCGGCGCCGGACAACCCGCGCGACGGCTCACCGATCTGGACGATGGGCCACCGCAACGTGCAGGGCCTGGCCTTCGACGACCGAGGCCGGCTGTGGGCCACCGAGTTCGGGCAGAACACGTGGGACGAGCTCAACCGGATCGACAAGGGCCGCAACTACGGCTGGCCCGTCCACGAGGGGCGCGGGCAGGGGCCGGGCAGCGAGCGTTACCGCGACCCGTTCGTCACCTGGCGCACCCAGGACGCCTCCCCGTCCGGACTGGCCTACCTCGACGGCTCGCTGTGGGCGGGGGCGTTGCGCGGCGAGCGGCTGTGGCAGGTGCCGGTGACCCCGGACGGTGTCGGCAAGCCGCGCGCCTGGTTCGTCGGCGACCACGGACGCATCCGCACGGTCACCCCGACGCCCGACGGGACGCTGTGGGTCACCACGAGCAATCGCGACGGCCGGGGCGACCCGGCGCCGGGCGACGACCGGATCCTCGAGGTCGCGGTCAGCTGAGCACGTCCTCCAGCGCGACCGACTCGATGCCGACCGCCTCGCCGACGGGACCGTTGGTCAGCCGGCCGGCGTGGGTGTTGAGGCCCAGCGCCAGCGCGCGGTCGTCGCGGCACGCCTGCTGCCAGCCCTTGTTCGCCAGGGCCACGGTGTAGGGCAGCGTCACGTTGGTCAGGGCGTACGTCGAGGTGTTGGGCACCGCGCCCGGCATGTTGGCCACGCAGTAGAACACCGAGTCGTGCACGGTGAACGTCGGGTCGGCGTGCGTGGTGGGGCGGGTGTCCTCGAAGCAGCCGCCCTGGTCCACGGCGATGTCGACCAGCACCGAGCCCGGCTTCATCCGCGAGACCAGCTCGTTGCTGACCAGCTTGGGCGCCGCAGCGCCCGGGATGAGGACCGCGCCGATGACCAGGTCGGCCTCCGTCACCTGCTGCTCGATCGCCAGCGAGGACGAGGCCAGCCCGTGGACGCGGTTGTTGTAGCGCCAGAACGACATCCGCAGCTTGTCCAGGTCGGTGTCGAGCAGGGTGACGTCGGCGCCCATGCCGAGCGCGATGTTGGCGGCGTTCTGGCCCGCGACGCCGGCGCCGATGACCACGACCTTGGCCTGCGCCACGCCCCCGACGCCGCCGAGCAGGACCCCGCGGCCGCCCTGGGCGCGCATCAGCGAGTGGGCCCCGACCTGCGGCGCCAGGCAGCCGGCGACCTCGGACATCGGGTAGAGCAGCGGCAGCCCGCCGGAGGGCAGCTGGACGGTCTCGTAGGCGATGCCGGTGGTGCCGCGCCGCAAGAGCTCCTCGGTGAGGGGCTTGTCGGCGGCCAGGTGGAGGTAGGTGAAGAGCGTCAGGTCCTCACGCAGGCGGGAGTACTCCTCGGCGATCGGCTCCTTGACCTTGAGCACCATCTCGGCGTCGCCCCACACGTCGTCGGCGGAGTCGATGATCGTCGCGCCCGCCGCGACGTACTCCTCGTCGGGGATCTGCGAGCCGATGCCGGCATCCTTCTGCACCCGCACGTCGTGGCCGTGCTTGACCAGCTCGTGCACCCCGACGGGGGTGATGGCCACGCGGTACTCGTGGTTCTTGACTTCCTTCGGGATGCCGATCCTCATGGGGTCCTCCTGGTCGACGGTTCGCGTCTATTCTGGACTTTGTTCCATCGGCTCCGCAAAGGGCCGAATCCTGTTCGGTTGGCGACGATCCAGTCGTCCACGAGTTCGGCTGGACCGGGGAGAGGCGGGGTGTGACGTGAACGACATTCGACCCGGTCGGACGAGCCTGGACGAGGTGGACCGCGGCATCCTCCGGGCACTCGCCGCCGACGCCCGCCTGCCCAACAACGCGCTGGCCGCGTCGGTCGGCATCGCCCCGTCCACCTGCCTCGCGCGGGTGCGCCGGCTCGTCGCGGACGGGGTGATCCGGGGCTTCCACGCCGAGCTGTCCCCCGAGGCCCTCGGGCTCGCGCTGCAGGCGATCGTCGTGGTGCGGCTCCAGGCGGGCGCGCGGGCTCGCATCGGCGACTTCGGCGGCTGGCTGGCCTCGCTGCCCGGCGTGCTCAACGTCTTCTTCCTGGCCGGCACCGACGACTTCCAGGTCCACGTGGCGGCCGCCTCACCGGCCGGGCTGCGCGACTTCGTGGTCGAGAACCTCAGCGCGTCCCCCGACGTGGCGAGCACCGAGACCCACCTGATCTTCGAGCACCTGCGGACGGGGACCTCCCTGGCCTGAGGCCGGATCAGCGCTCCGCGACGCCGGCCTCGTAGGCGAACACGACCGCGGCCACGCGGTCGCGCACCTCGAGCTTGGCCAGCACCCGCGCCACGTGGGTCTTCACCGTGCCCGCACTGAGGAACAGCTCGTCGGCGATCTCCTGGTTGGACAGGCCACGGGCGACCAGTCCGAGGACCTCGCGCTCCCGCTCGGTCAGCCGCTCCAGGCGCAGGACCAGCGCCGGTTCGGGCGCGGCGCGCGCGGCGCCGGCGAACCCCTCGATCACGCGACGGGTCACCTCGCGGGAGAGCAGGCCCTCCCCCGCGGCGACCGCCCGCACCGCGTCGACCATCTGCTCGGCCGGCGCGTTCTTGAGCAGGTAGCCGCTCGCCCCGGCGCGCAGGGCGTCCCCGAGCAGGGCGTCGCTGTCGAAGGTGGTCACGATGAGCACGTGGGGCCCGTCGGGTCGATCCGCGAGGAGACGGCGCGTGGCCTCGACCCCGTCGAGGCGAGGCATCCGGATGTCCATCACGACCACGTCGGGAACGAGCCGCGCGGCCTCGCGCACGGCGGCCTCGCCGTCGCCGACCTCACCCACGATCTGGAGATCGGGCTCGGTCTCGAGGATCATCCGCAGGCCGGTGCGGACCAGCTCCTGGTCGTCGGCGAGGAGCACGCGCACCGGGCCGGTCATCGCGCCCCCTCCGGGAGGCAGGCGCGCAGCGCGAACCCGGACCCCTCGCGCGGGCCGGCCTCGAACGTGCCGCCGAAGACGCTGACCCGCTCGGCCATGCCGACCAGGCCGAAGCCGCCGCGGTCCGTCGCCACCGACGCCGCCCGACCTGCCCCGTCGTCCTCGACCGCGACGGTGAGCCACCCGTCGGCCCGGTCGACCGCCACCCTGGCGCGGCTGCCGGGTGCGTGGCGCAGGGCGTTGGTGAGCCCCTCCTGGACGATCCGGACGACCGTCAGCGCCAGGGCCGGGTTGAGGTCGTCGACCGCCTCGATGCCGCAGGCCTCCACCTGCAGGCCCGCGGCGCGTACCTCCTCGACGACCGCGGCCGCGCGGGCCGAGGACCCGGTTCCGAACCCCTCGCCGGCACCCTCGGCCGTCGACCGGAGCACCCCGAGCAGCCGTCGCAGCTCCTCGACCGCCTGGCGCCCGGCCTCCTCCACGGCCACCAGGGCGCGGGACTCGACCTCCTGCTCGGGCCGCAGCCGCCGGCGTACGGCGGCGGCCTGGAGGCCCATCACGCTGACCGCGTGGCCGAGCACGTCGTGCAGCTCGCGGGCGATCCGCAGCCGCTCGGCCGCCGTCGCCGCGGCGACCTCGACCTCGTGCAGGTGCGCCGCGCGTGCCGCCTCCTCCCGCACCTGGTCGGCCTCGAACTGCATCTCGCGGGATGCCCGGCCCACCGCGACGGCCAGCAGCATGGCCAGCGACAAGGTGACCGCGTCGATCAGGTGCAGCCCGGCCGAGGCTCGCGTCGCGACCCCGGTGGAGGCCACGCAGGTCGCCAGGCCCAGACCGGCCGTCTGCAGGGTGAGGACCCGGCCGGCGCTGTAGAGCGCCAGCATGGGCACGGCGACCGCGGCCAGGATGTCGGCCCCCTCGCCGGTCGACGCGGTCCAGGGGACGGCGAGCCCGCCGAGCACCGTGGCCGGCAGGGGAAAGGGCGTCCGCAGCAGGACCGGAACTCCCAGCGGCAGGGCGACCAGCACGCTGCGCTGCCACCCGACGTCGGAGGCCTCCAGCTCGATCCCGGCCACCACCACGGCCAGCACCGCGAGGGCCGCGTCCAGCGGTGAGAGGCGTGCCCACGGTCGTCCCATGCTCGGACAGTAGGAGCGGTGGCCCCCGTCGACAAGGCGATCGCGCCGGTTCAGGACCCTGCGGGGCTGGCGTCCCTCTCGCGGCGGACCCCAAGATCGTCCCAGCGACAGACGCGGCCGCCGGGCGAGGCGGCCTAGCGTCCTCGCAACCGGTCAGCGGGACCGGCCCGAGAGACCCGGAGGTCCACCATGATCACCCGACGCAACTACCTGATCCTCGCCGCTGTGACGCTCGCGCTCTTCGTGCCGAACGCGATCATCGGGTCCGGCAGGGACGTGCTCTGGGTCCTCGACGACATCCTGTGGTTCGGGTTCCTGCTGAGCACGCTGCTGCTGATCGTCATGACCGTCGCGATCCTGGTCCGGGCCGCCACCAGCAGGTCGCGCGGCCACGCCGGCGCCGCTCGCTGAGAGCGCCGGCGCGCGTCAGCGCAGCGGGAGGTCGACCAGCGGGTCCTTCTGCAGCTCGGCGCGCGCCAGCGTCAGCAGGTGCACGTCGTCGGGGCCGTCGAAGATGCGCATCGCGCGGTGCCAGCCGTACATCTCCGAGAGCGGGGTGTCCTGGGAGACGCCCGCGCCGCCGTGCACCTGGATCGCGTCGTCGATCACCTTCAGCACCGTGCGCGGCACCATCACCTTGGCCTCGGCGACGAGGTGGCGCGCGGCCTTGTTGCCCTGGCTGTCGATCGTGTACGCCGCCAGGTGGCACAGCGCACGCGCCGCGTCGAGGGCGATGCGGGCCTCGGCGATCCTCTCGCGCACGGTCCCCTGCTCGGCCAGGGTCTTGCCGAACGCGGTGCGGCTCTTGGTGCGCGCCACCATCGTGGCCAGCGCGCGCTCGCCCGCGCCCAGCGCGCGCATCACGTGGTGGATGCGGCCGGGACCGAGCCGGGCCTGGGCGGCCGCGAAGCCGCCGCCCTCCTCGCCGAGGATGTTCGAGACCGGCACGCGCACGTCGGTGAGGTTGAGCTCGCAGTGCCCTTGCCAGTGCAGGAAGCCGAAGACCGGGAGGTTGCGCACGATCTCGATGCCCGGGGTGTCCATCGGCACGATCACCATCGACTGCTGCCGGTGGGTGGCCGCCTCGGGGTCGGTCTTGCCCATCACGATGAGCACCTTGCAGCGCGGGTCGGCCGACCCGCTGATCCACCACTTGCGGCCGTTGATGACGTACTCGTCGCCGTCACGCACGATCGAGGTCTCGATGTTGGTCGCGTCGGAGGAGGCGACCGCCTTCTCGGTCATCGCGAACGCCGAGCGGATCCGCCCGTCCAGCAGCGGCTCGAGCCACCGCTCCTGCTGCTCGGGCGTGCCGAGCAGGTGCAGCAGCTCCATGTTGCCGGTGTCGGGGGCCGCGCAGTTGAGCGCCTCGGGGGCCAGCTCCTGCGACCAGCCGGTGAGCTCGGCCAGCGCGGCGTACTCCAGCTGGGTGAGGCCGGACTCGGCCGGCAGGAAGAGGTTCCACAGGCCGCGCTCGCGCGCCTTGGCCTTGAGGTCCTCGACCACCGGCGGCGCGTGGGTGACGGCGTGGCCGTGGACCTCGAGGTGCCGCAGGTAGGCCGCCTCGGCGGGCAGTACCTCCTCGTCGAGGAACGCGCGCAGCTCCCTCTCGAGCGCGAGGGCGTGGTCGCTGGGGGCGGGATAGGCGGGGTACACGCGGCTCCTCGAGGGGTCGGATCAGACGTCGGTGACGCGCAGGCCCGAGTGGGCCTTGTAGCGCCGGTTGATCGAGATCAGGTTGGCGGTGAGCGCCTCGACCTGGTGGGCGTTGCGGGTGCGGCCGCCGTAGAGCCCGCGGACGCCGGGGATGGCGTCGGCCAGGGCCTGCACCAGGTCGGTGGCCTCGCGGTCGTCGCCGAGCACGAGGACGTCGGTGTCGACCTCGTCGATCTCCGGGTCGTCGAGGATCACCGCGCTGACGTTGTGGAAGGCGCCGACGACGCGGGACTCCCTGAGCACCGCGGCGGCCTGCTGGAGCGCCGAGCCCTCCTCCACCTGCAGGGCGTAGGCGCCCTGCTTGTCGAAGCCGAGCGGGTTGACGCAGTCGATCACGACCTTGCCGGCCAGCTCGCCGGTCAGCGACTCGAGCAGCTCCTTGTGGCCGTCCCACGGCACCGCGACCACGACGATGTCACCCTGCGCGGCCGCCCCGGCGTTGTCGGCACCGGTGACCTGCCCGCCCGTCGCCTCGGCGAGCTCGGCGGCGGCGGCCCGCGCGCGCTCGTCGTTGCGGCTGCCGATCACGACGCTCAGGCCGGCGGTGGCCCAGCGGCGGGCCAGCCCGCGGCCCTGGGGACCGGTTCCTCCGAGCACGGCGACCGTCCTGCCGTCGAGGGTGGGCTTGTCGTCGCTCATCGCGTCGTCTCCTGCGGGGGTGCGTGCAGCAGGTCCTTGAAGCGGGCCAGGATGGCGCCGATCGCCTCGTCCGCGCCGGGGCTGAACGCCATGTCGACGAAGCCGTGGATCATCGAGTCGAACCGCAGCACCTCGACGGGTACGCCGGCCGCCTCGAGCTTGCGCGCGTAGGCCAGCCCTTCGTCGCGCAGCGGGTCGAAGCCGGCCACCGCGACGACCGCCGGCGGCTGGCCGGTGAGGTCGGCGTGCAGCGGCGAGTGGCGCGGGTCCGGCTCGCCCGCGACCTCGGCGCTGCCGGCGTAGTGGGCGAAGAACCACTCCATCGTGGCCAGCTCGAGGAAGTAGCCCTCGGCGTTCTCCTCGCGCGAGGGGTGGTCGCCGACCGCGTCCGTGGCGGGGTAGAGCAGCAGCTGGGCGTCGACCCGCTCGGGCATCGCCTGCGCCACGACGGCGGCCAGGTTGCCGCCCGCGCTGTCCCCGGCGACGCCGAGGACGTCCCCGCCACCGAGCTCGTCGAGGTGGTCGGCCACCCACCGGGCGGCCGCGACGCAGTCCTCGACGGCCGCGGGAAACGGGTGCTCCGGCGCCAGCCGGTAGTCGACGGCGACGACGACCGCGTCACAGTCGCGGGCGACGCGGCGACAGGTCTGGTCATGGGTGTCGAGGTCGCCGATGACGAAGCCGCCGCCGTGGAGGTAGAGCACGGTCGGCCGCGGGCCCTCCGCGCCCTGCGGGCGGTAGACGCGGGCGTCCTGCTCACCGTCGCCGGCCGGCACTCGCCGCTCCTCCACCGACCCGATCGGCAGGCGCGTCTGGTCGGTCACCAGGTCCGAGGTCATGGCGCGGAAGGCCTTGCGCGCGTCCTCCGGGCTGCCCTCGTGCATCGGGGGGTAGCCGGAGTCCGCGATGAGCTGCAGCAGTCCGGCGATGTGGGGGTCCACGGGCATGGGAGCCATCATGCCGGGTCAGAACGAGAGGCGCGCGCGGTGGCCCTCCAGCCAGGTCACGTAGCGCACCCAGCCCCGCTCCCGCGCGTACGCCGTGGCGCCGTCGGCGAGCGCGGTGGCCCGCGCGGTGTTGCCGAGGGCGGCCTCCGCCAGGGCGAGGTAGCCGTCGACGGGCCCGTAGCTGGTGGAGATGCCGGCCACCGAGATGCGGCCCCGCAGCGGCTCGAGCAGGTCGCGGGCCCGCCGGACCAGCGCGGGCTCGTCGAGCACGACCGCCACCTCGGCCATCCCGGTCGCGTCGGCGCACAGCGACCAGCCCGTCGCCTGCGGCCCCTGCCACGCGGTCGCCCGGACGATCTCGCGGGCCTGCTCCAGTCGTCCCATCCGCGCCAGCAGCGCCAGGGTCGTGTCGCGGACGATGACTCCCGGGGGCGTGAGGGCGAGGGCCACCATGGCCTCGAGGAACGGCTCGGGCGGCTGCAGGGTCCAGAACCCCTCGAGCAGCATCGTGCCCGCCTCGTGCGCGTCCTGTCCGGGGATCTCCACCCAGGTGCGCAGCCGGTGCAGGTCCTCCAGGCACCGTGCGACCGCGTCGTGGTCGGCGGACATCGCGGCGTGGCACAGGTCGACCATCCCGAGCGCCACCAGGACGTAGGACAGCCTGCGGCTGCGGGCCATCTGCCTGGCGGGCTCGGCGTGCTGCTGGTAGCCATCGGCGTCGCCGGCCTCGAGCAGCGTCCCCGCCAGGGCGGCCAGCGAGACCGCGCGGGCGTCGTCGTCACCCCACTCGTCGGCCACCACCACGCACTCGCGCGAGAGCGCGAGGCGCTCCTCGAGGGTGTCGGGGTACCAGGTGGCGATGTAGCAGGCACGCATCGCCCACCACCGCAGCGCCGGGTCCCCGAGCCTGCGAGCCAGGTCGACCGACGCGCGCCCCAGCGCCTCGCGCTCCGCGCGGGCACCGGGGTCGTAGTACAGCTCGACGGCCAGCGCACCGAGCAGGCGGCAGCGCTCGGGGGAGTCGCCCTCCCCCACCCGGCCCAGCCCCCAGCGCAGGTCGTCGACGAGGTCGGCATCGACCACCCCCAGCTGGTGGACGGTCCACAGCGTGAGGTTGCTCAGCGCCGCGGCGGCGTCCGCGAGCCGGGTCAGGTCGTCCTCGGCGCGTGCCAGCGCGATCGCCTCGGTGGCGCACTCGATGACGATGGTCCAGTCGGCCATCCGCTGCGCGTCGCGCACGCAGACCATGAGCAGGTCGTAGCGCTCGGCCCTGGTGCCCTCCGGGTCTCGGCGGTGAGCCTCGACGGCCGCCCTCATCAGCTGGGTCGCCTCCTCGTGGGAGTACGCCGCCCGCGGCAGCTCGGCGGCCGCGCTCGCCGCGCGCCAGGCACGGGAGGTGTGGGTCGGTCCGGCGGCGAGCCAGTGCGTCGCCAGCTCGGAGACCCGCTCGGGACCGGGGACGGCCAAGGCCACGTCGGGGTCCGTCTCGAGGGCGTGGGCGACGCGGGCGTGCAGGCGTGCCCGGCGGGTCGGGCTGAGCGAGTCCACCAGGGCGTCCCGGGTCAGCGCGTGGTCGAAGGCCACGCGGCCGGGCTCGCGGTCGCGCACCAGGCCGAGCGAGCGGGCCCCGTCGAGCATCCGGTCGACGTCGTCGACGTCCAGGCCGCCCGCGGCCGCGACCACGTCGACGGAGAACTCCCGGCCCGCGACGGCCGCCTGCCGCAGCAGGTCGGCCACGTCGGCCGGCAGCTGGTCGACGCGGCGCAGGATCAGCTCGCGCAGGGTCGCCGGGACGCCGTCGGAGGCGTCGAGACGTGCCAGCTCGACGAGGAAGAACGGGTTGCCGCCCGACCGCTCGTGCCAGTCCACGAGGACCGTGTCGTCGACCTGCTCGTGGGTCACCAGCGCCAGCAGGGTGCGGCTCTCCTCGGGTGTGAGGCCGGTCAGGTCGAGCCGCGTGGCGTGGCGGCGGGCCCACAGCTCCTCCACGTCGCCGGCCGTGCCCTCCGGTCGCGGGAACGGCCGCCGGGTGGTGATGACCGCCAGCGGCAGCCCCTCGTCGTCCTGGGTGTCGACCAGGTGCGCGAGGGCACGCAGCGTCGCCCGGTCGGCCCAGTGGAGGTCCTCGAGCACCACCAGCACCGGCTGGGTCGCGGCCCACCGGCGCACGTGCCCGGCCAGGGACTCCCAGGCCGCGAAGGCAGCCCGCTCCGGGTCCGCGCCGGCCGTCTCGAGACTGACCTCCGGCTCGTCCTCGCCGCACTGGGCGGCGACCGCCCGCAGCACCGCGCGCCACGGCCACAGCGGCGGCGCCCCGTCGTCCTGGGAGCAGCGGCCCACACCGACCGCGAACCCGAGCGCCCGGGCCTCGGCGACGACCTGCTCGACCAGCCGGGACTTGCCGATGCCCGGCTCCCCCACCAGCGCCCCGAGCGTCATCCGACCGGTCGCGGCCTGCTCCAGGAGCGTGGTCAGCGCCTTCTCCTCGTCGGCCCGGCCGACCGTCTCCCACGGGACCCGGGCCCGGGGCGCCACCCCCGGTGGCCGCGTCCGGTTGAGCGGGCGCTCCGGCGCCCCCTCGACCGGACGAGGCGGGACGGCGGGAGCCGGGTCCTCGCGCAGCCACCGGTGCAGGGCGGGGTCCTGCTGGAGGATCGCCTGCTCGAGGTCGCGCAGCTCCTGCCCGGGGTCGAGTCCCAGCTCGTCGGCGAGGTGGGTGCGCGCCTGGCGCAGCGCCGCCAGCGCGTCGCCCTGGCGTCCGGCCCGCGTGAGGGCCAGCGCGTGCAGCGCCCACAGCCGCTCGCGCAGCGGGTGCCGGGCGGTCGCCTGCTCGGTCGCGGCCACCACCGTCGCGTGGTCGCCCAGCGCCAGGAGACCCAGGACCCGGTCCTCCTCGGCGGTCAGGCGCAGCTCCTCCAGCGCTGCGCGCTCGGCGAGGACGTCGGGGTGGTCCGGCAGGTCGGCGTACGGCTCGCCCGACCACGAGGTCAGCGCCTGCTCGAGCGCGTCGACGTGCGCCGAGACCTCGCCGCGGGACGGCCAGCCGGCCTGGCTGCCACCGGCGAGCTGGGAGCCCAGGGGTACCAGCGCCCGGTGACGGCTGCGGACGGTGTCGGCGAAGAGCAGCGCGTCGACGTGGTCGCGCGGAAGCGCGAGGCGGTAGCCCTGGTCGGTGGTGAGCAGCGTCGTCGGCCGCTGGCGCGGCCCGAGACCGGGCTCGAGGGCGCGCCGCAGACCGGAGACGTAGGAGTGCAGCGACCCGTGGCCGGCCCGCTGCGGCGAGTCGCCCCACACCAGGTCGAGCAGGGCGTCGGCGGACGCGCCGCCCTCCAGCCGCAGCACGAGCGCGGCCAGGATCGCCCGCCGCTTCCGCGCGGGCATGTCCACCGGCTGGCCGTCGTCCCCCGTGACCCCGGTGGTGCCGAGCACCCTCACCCTCACCACGCGGTGAGGCTAGCCCTTCTGCGGCCAAGTCGCGCTCAAGCGGCGTACAAGACCGCCGCCGCACCGTGGTCCTGCAGCGGGAGGGACCCGCCGACGACCCAGGAGGACCCGATGAGCACCTCGACCACCCAGCGCCCCCAGCTGGACCTTCCCGGCCAGGCCCACGTCGCCCGCGGCCCGCTGGACATGACCGGGATGTACACGATGCACTTCGCGTTCCGCCGCGACCTGACCGACTTCGTCGGCGCGGTACGCCGCACGCCGGTCGGCGAGCACGTCGTGTGGGCGGCGCTCCGGGAGCGGTGGGCCCGCTTCTTCGAGGTCCTGCACCACCACCACGAGGCGGAGGACACCCACATCTGGCCGGTCACCCGGGCGCACGCCGCCGACGCGGGCCGACTCGAGTCCGTCGCGGTCCTCGACTCGATGGAGGCCGAGCACGAGCTGATCGATCCCGCGCTGCAGGCCTGCACCGACGCGTTCGCGGCGATGGTCGAGCATCCCTGCGCCGACCACCGCAACGCGCTGGACGTCGAGGTCACCGAGGCCCGCGAGCTGCTGGTGACCCACCTCGCCCGCGAGGAGCGCGAGGCCCTCCCCCTGCTCCAGGAGCTGATGAGCACCGAGGAGTGGGAGGCCTCGGAGAAGGCGATCGGCAAGGAGTACGGGCTGCGGATCGTCCCGTTCGCGGTGCCGTGGGTGTTCAAGGGACTGCCCCGGGACGACGCCGACCAGCTCCTGCCGTTCCTGGCGCTCCCCCACCGGGTGCTGCTGCGCCTCCTCCGGCCCGGGTTCACCCGTCGCGAGGCGGTGGCGTTCCGCTACGCCTGACGCGGGCGGGTCGGCCCTTCCGGACCTGTGCGACCCGACACGCTGAGGCCCGACCTCAGAAGGTCTCGAGGTCCTCCCAGCGCAAGGTGTCCAGCGCCGGCTCGGGCAGCGGCTGGGGCAGGTTGCGCTTGTGCAGGCGCGCCTCGGAGTGGGCGCCGCAGCCGTGGTCGACCGAGACCACCCGGCCGTCGTCGTTGGCGTAGGCGTTGGCGCACGCGCCGAAGAGCCGCCCCAGCGGGCCGCTGAGGCGCACGAAGAACGCGCAGCCGTCGCACTGGCCGGGCGCCGCCTTGGCCAGGTCGGTGTCGGGGCCGTGGTTGCCGTCGTACCACCGCTCGGCGGCCAGGTCGCGGCCCTCGAGCGACATCACGCGGGGGCGGCCCAGGCCGAGCTCCTCGGAGACGTGCTTGAGCGCCTTGGGGTCGGGGTGGTCCTCGGCCCCGGTCAGCGAGGGGACCACGCGCGGGTCGTCGTCCTCGGTGGGCAGCAGGTCGCCGGGACTGAGGTCGCCGGGCTTGATCCGCTCCTTGTAGGGCACCCACTCGGGCGCCAGGATCGCCTCGTCGCCGGGCAGGAGGACGACCTCGTCGACCGTCACCGACTTCTGGCGCGGCGCGCGGGCGACCGTGACCGACCACCGCCAGCCGCGGTAGCCCGGCTGCACGCAGGCGAAGAAGTGGGTGACCACCTTGGGGGCCTCGGCGGCGACACCGAGGTGCTCCCCCACCTGGGTGGGGTCGACGAGCCCGACCAGCGCCGCCCGGGCGGCCTCGACCGCCTCGGCACCCTTGTCGTCGAGCTTGGGAGTCTTGACCTGCTTCACGGTCGTGATTGTCCTACACCGGCGCAATGCCCGTCCGCCGGGCCCGGACGGGAGTGGCGGCCGGTGGCGGACACCCTGCCTCCGGGCAAGATGGTCGCGTGGCCCACGAGGACCCCGCACCGACGCCTCCGCCCGGCGACCCGGGCGCGACGAGCACGCCTGGGGACCGCCTCCGCAGGGCCGCCGGCGCGACGGGCCGCGGCGTCCGGGCGACCGGGGCGGCCACCGCCCACGGCGCGCGCCGGGCCGGCGGAGCGACCGGCCGCGGGGCCCGCTACGTCCTGCGCCAGGCCCGCCGGGCCAGCCACGCCGAGGGCGCCGGGGAGTCCGGGCTGGCCCGGCTGATCGAGCTGCACGCCTTCAACGCCGCCGGTGACGCCGCGGTCGCGATCAGCCTGGCCGGCACGCTGTTCTTCCAGGTCCCGACCGAGCAGGCCCGCGGACAGGTGGCGCTGTTCCTCGCGCTCACGATGCTGCCCTTCGCGGTCGTCGCGCCGTTGATCGGCCCGGTCCTCGACCGCTTCGGCCGCGGACGCCGCTGGGCGATCGGCACGACCATGGCCGTGCGCGCGTTCCTGTGCTGGGTCCTGGCCGACGCCATCGACGGCGACTCGCTCGCGTTGTTCCCGGCGGCGCTGGGGGTGCTGGTCTCCTCCAAGGCGTACGGCGTCACGCGCGCGGCCGCGGTGCCACGGCTCGCCCCCGAGCGGCTGGGGCTGGTCAAGGCCAACTCGCGCATCTCGCTCGCGGGCATCGTCGGGGCGGCGGTGTCGGCGCCCCTGGCGGTCGCGGCGTCCCTGGCCGGGTCGGAGTGGTCCCTGCGCTACGCGTTCGCGGTCTTCGTCGGCGGCACGATCCTCGCGGTGCTCCTGCCCGCCCGCGCCGACGAGCCGGGCACGGAGGAGTCGTCCGGGCTGGCGCGCCCGGGACGCAAGGCGCGCGTGCCGGCGGTGGTCGTGCGCGCCCTGCGGTGCAACGCCGGCCTGCGGCTGCTCAGCGGCTTCCTCACCCTCTACATGGCGTTCCTCATCCGCGTCCGTCCCCTCGACGGGTGGGAGGACCGGCCCGAGGTCCTGCTGGGGCTGGTGATCGGGGCGGCCGGTCTCGGCAACATGATCGGCATCTCGCTCGGGTCGCTGCTGCGCAACCTGCGCCCCGAGGTGGTCGTGGTCGTCGTGCTGCTGGCCGACACGGTGGCCGTGGTCTGCGCGGCGCTGTTCTACGGCCTGGTCGCGCTGGTCGCCCTCGGTCTCACCGCGGGCGTCAGCCAGTCGCTGGGCAAGCTGTCGCTCGACGCGCTCATCCAGCGCGAGGTGCCTGCGGTGACCCGCTCCAGCGCGTTCGCCCGCTCGGAGACGCTGCTCCAGCTGTCGTGGGTGGTCGGCGGCTTCCTGGGCATCGGCCTGCCGCTGGTCCCGCGGGTGGGGCTGGGCACCGCCGCGGTGATCCTGGTCGGCGTCGCCGCCTGGGTGGTGGCGGGGATCCGGGCCTCGGGCCCGGTCGCCCCGCCCGTGCAGGTCGGCACGCCGGAGCCGGCCGACCGCGGGTGAGCCTCAGGTCTCCAGCTCGTCGGCGAGCGCGCGCAGCAGCATCGCGGTCGGCTTGACCGTCTTGGGGTCGGGGTGGCGCCCGGCGCGGTAGCCCTTCTCGACGTTCTCGAGCAGGCGGTAGAGGTCCTCGATGATGTTGACCATCTCGGCCGGCTTCTTGCGCAGCGCCTTGGACACCGAGGCAGGGGCCTCGAGCAGGCGGACCTGGAGGGCCTGGTCGCCCTTGCGGCCCTGGGCGATCCCGAACTCCACGCGGGTGCCGGGCTTGAGCGTGGCCACCCCGTCCGGGAGCGCGGAGGCGCGCACGAACACGTCGCCGCCCTCGTCCTTCGACAGGAAGCCGAAGCCCTTCTCGACGTCGTACCACTTCACCTTGCCCGTTGGCACCGGTGGCTCCTTCGCGTGCTGGGCCCGCGAGGGCCCCGTCGGTGTGCTGCTCGTGCGGTCAAAGCCTACGGTCAGCAGCCGAACCCGGTCGAACGGGATCGAGGTGCTCGGCCCACCAGGCCGGGAACTCGGTGAGGTCGCGCAGCACGTGGTGGGTCCCCGCAGCACGCAGCTCGGCCTCGGAGCAGCCGCCGGTCAGCACGCTGACGCTGGTGGCGCCTGCGGCGAGGGCCCCCTCGACGTCGTGGACGTGGTCGCCGACGTAGACGCCGCAGCCGTGCTCGCGCAGCACCACCGACTTGCCGACGCCCCAGACCTCGCCCGCCACGTGGTCGACGTCGAAGCTCAGCGCCTCGGTGTGGAGCAGGGCGTTGGGGGTGAACTTGCCGGTCACCACCACGACGCGGCCACCTGTCGCACGCACCGCGGCGATCGCCTCGTGGGTGCCGGGCAGGGCGAGCGTCGGCGCGACCGCGAGCTCGGGGTACATCGCGCGGAAGCGGTCGACCAGCGCCGGGATCTCGTCGGCCTCGGCGTAGGGCTCCAGCATCAGGTCCAGCGGCGGCCCGAGCGCGGCGACCATCTGCTCGACGTCGAACTCGATCCCGCGCTCCTCCCCCAGCGCCCGCAGGCACGCGGCGAACCCCGGACGCGTGTCGATCAGGGTCATGTCGAGGTCGAACCCGACGACGGGGCGGTAGGCGGTGGGCACGGCGCTCAGGGTACGGAGCCCACCGACCGCCCGTCGCCCGCGCGGCCTACTCCCCGGCGTAGGTGCCGAAGTGCCAGGGGTGGCCCTCGGGGTCCCGCAGCCCGACGTCGCGGGAGCCGTAGTCGGTGTCGACCGGCTCGCGGACGACGGTCGCGCCGAGGTCGAGGGCGCGGCGGTGCACCGCGTCGGGGTCGCTGCACACGACGTAGCAGCTGCCGCTGCGGCCGTCGTTGTCGCCGCCGTTCGACGAGATCATCACCCGGCCGCCCTCCGGCCAGACCATCTCGCTGTGGCGCACCTCGCGGTCGCCCTCGCCCGGGACGACCACCCCCTCCTCGAAGCCCAGCGCGGCCAGCCACTCACGGATCGCCAGCGGGTCGTCGTAGGTCAGTCCCGGCCAGATGTTGTGGTCCTTGCGTGTCATGGGTCCCACCCTGCCCCCGCGCGCCGCTGCTGTCTTGGACGAAACGGATCAGTCGGTCCAGGTCGCCGCCAGCGCGTCCTGCGCCAGCCAGGCGGTCGGTGCGGCGCCTGCGAGCGAGCGCCACTCGCGCGTCAGGTGCGCCTGGTCGGCGTAGCCGCACGTCGCCGCGACCTCGACCAGCGGACGCCCGGCCTGCACGAGCCGGCGCGCCCGGTCGAACCGCGCCACCGACAGCAGCCGCTTGGTGCCCAGGCCGACCTCGGCGCGCAGCATCACGCCCAGGTGGCGCTCGGACCAGCCGAGCTCGCGCGCGACGTCACGGACGGTCGGGCGCCCGGCCGTGGCCGCGATCAGCTCCCAGGCATGCAGGGCCGGCTCGCGACCCGACGGCGCCTCGCCGGCCACCAGCCGCCGGGTCAGCGCCCGCAGCAGGCGCTCGGTGCGTGCGGGCCAGCCCGCGGTCGCCTCCAGCTCCTCCTCGAGGCCGCGGTCGCGCGGCAGGAGCAGGTCGGTGAGGGGGACCGAACGCGAGAGCTCGGCGGTCGGCACGCCGAGCAGCGCCCGCGCGCCGCGCGGGGTCAGGTCCACCTGGAGCCCGTGCATCGCGCCGTCGTGGTGCACGGCCGCCGGCCCGTCGAAGATGCCGGAGGCCGACGAGGCCAGGCCGACCGGCCCGTGCCCCGGGTCGGCGACCACGGTGGGCCCGTCGAACGAGACGATGAGGGTGAGGAACGGTCCGGGCAGGCCCACGTGGACCCCGGCCGGGAAGCCGTCGAAGCGGTAGCCGCGGACCGCGGCGACGTACGGCTGCAGGCGGGGGTCCAGGCGGGGTTCGTACCGCTCCAGCACGAGGTCAGGGTACGTCGCGACCCGCCCGGCGACGTACGATCGGACCAGTGAGCACCCTCCCCGCCGCAGCGCCCGCGGAGCGGCGTCTGCGACAGGCCCTGGTGATCTGGGCGGTGGCGCTCGCGACCTACCTCCTGGCGGTCTTCCACCGCTCCTCGCTCGCCGTCGCCGGCCTCCTGGCGACCGAGCGCTTCGACATCAACGCCGCGCAGCTGTCGTCGTTCGTGATGCTCCAGCTGCTGGTGTACGCCGGCATGCAGGTCCCGGTGGGCCTGCTCGTCGACCGCTTCGGGCCTCGACGGGTCCTCACCACCGGGGCGCTGGTGCTCACGCTCGCCCAGGCCGGGTTCGCCTTCGCCGAGACCTACCCGATGGCGCTGCTGGCGCGGCTGTTCGTCGGGATGGGCGACGCGATGACGTTCATCTGCGTGCTCCGGCTGGTCAACACCTGGTTCGGCGTGCGCCGGATCCCGGTGATCACGCAGCTGACCGGCGTGCTGGGGCAGATGGGCGCGATCCTCGCGGCCGCCCCGATGACCGTCGCCCTGTCGCAGCTCGGCTGGACCCGTGCCTACCTGCTGGCCGCCTCGCTCGGGCTCGTGCTCGTGGTCCTGCTGCTGGCGGTCGTGCACGACGCACCGGGCCGGCGCTCGCACCGCGGACCGCCGCTGCGGCCGGCCGAGATCAGGGCCAGCCTGGCCGCCTCCTGGCAGCACCCCGGGACGAGGCTGGGGTTCTGGATGCACTTCTCCACGCAGTTCAGCGCGACCGCGCTCGGCATGCTGTGGGGCTACCCGTTCTTCGTGCGCGGCGAGGGGCAGAGCCAGGCGGCCGCCGGCGTCCTGCTCACCGTCATGGTCGTGGCGGTGATGACCGCGGGCCCGGTGCTGGGCTGGCGGATCACGGTCCGTCCCTGGCACCGGTCGACGCTGGTGCTCTCGATCGTCGGCTCGATCGTGGCGGTGTGGACCGTGGTGCTGGTGTGGCCCGGCCAGGCGCCGTTCTGGCTGCTGCTCGTGCTCGTCGTGGTGACCGGCGTCGGCGGCCCGGCCTCGATGATCGGCTTCGACGTCGGCCGCACCTCCAACCCGTCGGAGCGGCTCGCCTCGGCCACGGGGATCATCAACCAGGGCGGCTTCTACGCCAGCCTCGTCCTGGTCGTGGCGATCGGGCTGATCCTGGACTGGCGCACGCCGGGCGACTCCACGGCGTACACCCCCGAGGCGTTCCGCTGGGCGATGTCCTTCCAGTACCTCCTGTGGGGGCTGGGCCTGTTGCAGGTCTGGCGCTACCGCCGGCGGACCCGGGCCTGGCTGCGCGCGCACGAGCCGGAGTGGGTGGCCCAGCACGCGGTCCCCCGCCGCTGACCCCACCGGTACCGTGGTCCGGATGTCCACGTCCGCCCCGCGCTCCCTCGCCGACCAGCTCCGCGCCTGGTCCGACGAGGCGCTCGTGGACCTGCTGCGGGCCCGGCCGGACCTCTCGCTGCCGGCCCCCCAGGACTCCGGCCAGCTCGCCTCCCGCGCCTCCACGCGCGCCTCGGTCATGCGGGTGCTGGACCAGCTCGACCGGCTCGAGCTGACCGTCCTGGAGGCCCTGGCGGTGCTCGGTGGCCGGGCACCGGCGGACGCCGTCGCCGCCCTGGTGCGCGCGGAACCGGCCGCGGTGGCCGCCACCCTGGAGCGCCTGCGCGGGCTCGCGCTGGTCTGGGGCGGGACCGACGACCTGCGCCTGGTCGGAGCCGTCACCGACACCCTGGGTACGACGGTCAGCGGGCTCGGCCGCCCGCTGGCGCAGCTGGCCGACGGGCTCGGCCCCGCCCGCGTGGCCGAGGTCCTCACCGACGCCGGCGGGACCCCCAGCGGCGACCGGGGCGAGGACCTGGCCCGGCTGGGCCGGCTGCTGCAGGACCCGGCGGAGGTGGCGCGGTTGCTCGGCGAGTGCGACGCCGCGGCGCGCGCGATGCTCGAGCACCTGGCCGCCGCCGGCGTGGAGGGCGCCTCGGAGGCGGTCGGCCACCCACGGGCCGCGGAGGCCCGGACCCCGGTCGAGCAGCTGCTCGCCCGCGGGCTGCTGGTGCCCTCGTCCCGCGGCAAGCTGGCCGTCCCCCGCGAGGCGGTGATCGGGCTGCGCGGCGGCCGCACCACCACCGAGCCGGTCGACGGCACAGCGCCCCTGGCGACCGCCGAGCGCAGCCCGGCCCTGGTCGACCGCGCGGCGGCGGGCGCGGCCCACGAGCTGGTCCACCGCACCGAGCTGGTCCTCGACCACTGGAGCGAGGAGCCCCCCGCGGTGCTGCGGCAGGGCGGCCTCGCGGTGCGCGACCTGCGGGGCCTGGCCGACCTGCTGCACACCGACGACCGGACCGCGGCGCTGGTGGTCGAGGTCGCGGCCGCGGCCGGCCTGGTCGGCCGGGGCCCCGCCGGCCGTGTCGAGGACGCGTGGCTCCCGACCGACGCCTCCGACCGGTGGCGCGGGCGGACCCTCGCCGAGCGCTGGGCCGACCTCGCCGACGCGTGGCTGCACACCGACCGGCTGCCGGGCCTGGTCGGCGGCAGGGTGCAGGGGCGGACGGTCAACGCGCTCGCGCCCGACCTCGCACCGCCGTGGGCGGCCGACACCCGGCGGACCGCGTTGCAGGTCCTCTCGACCCTCGAGCCCGGCACGGTGCTGGCCCCCACCGACGGGCTCCCCTCGGTGGTGGCCCGGGTGCGCTGGCTGCGCCCCCGGCGGCCCGCGGCCCGCGACGAGACGGTCGCCTGGACCGTCGAGGAGGCGGCCGTGCTGGGCGTCGCCGGGCTCGGTGGCCTGGCCTCCCACGGCCGCGCCCTCCTCGGGGACGGCCCGGCGGCCGCCGCCCACGCCCTCGGCCCGCTGATGCCGGCACCCGTCGACCACGTCCTGCTCCAGGCCGACCTCACCGCGGTCGCCCCCGGGCCCCTGGAGCAGCGGCTCGCGCGCGACCTGGCCACCGTCGCGCACGTCGAGTCGCGCGGCGGCGCCACGGTCTACCGGTTCACCGAGGCGTCGGTGCGGCACGCCTTCGACGTCGGGTGGTCGGCCCACGAGGTGCACGAGGTGATCGGGCGCGCCGCCCGGACCGAGGTGCCGCAGCCGCTGCGCTACCTCGTCGACGACGTCGCCCGCACCCACGGCACGGTGCGCCTCGGGGTGGCCGAGTCCTTCGTCCGCAGCGACGACGAGGCCGCGCTGGCCGCCCTCGCCGCGGCTCCCGACCTGGGGCTGCGCCGCATCGCGCCCACCGTGCTGGTCTCGGCTCTGCCGGCCGACGAGCTGCTGCCCCTGCTGCGCGAGGCCGGGGTCTCCCCCGTCATCGAGTCCGCGGACGGCGTGGTCCAGGTGGCCCGGCGCGAGTCCCACCGCGCACGCCAGGGGCTGGTCGACCCCCGTTCCCCCTCCGGCGCCGTCGCGGCCCGGGCCGTCACCCGCGCGGCGGCGACGGCGGCTGCGGTCCGCGCGGGCGACCGGGCGGCCGCCGTACGCCCCCCGGCGCGCGCCGACCGCCAGACCCCGGCCTCCGCGCTCGCGGTGCTCCGCGAGGCCGCCGAGCAGCAGGCCACCGTGGTCATCGGCTACGTCGACGACGACGGCACGATCCACGACCGGGTGGTCGACCCGATCGCCGCCGACGGAGGCCGCCTGCGGGCCTACGACCACCGCAGCGACCGCACGCGCGCGTTCGCCGTCCACCGGATCAAGTCGGTGCGCGAGGTCACCGAGGACGGCTGAGCCCCGGCTCACGCGCAGCGCCGTACCGTGGCGGCATGGACGAGCCCGTGACCCCCGAGCCCGACACCAAGGACTGGACCGTCGTCCTGACCGACGGCTGCGCGGAGTGCGGCTTCTCCCCGGCGTACGACGAGCGCGCGACCGGGGCGTGGATCCGCTCGGTGCTGCCGCGCTGGGAGGCGGTGCTGACCAGATCCGACGCGACGACGCGGCCGGCGCCGGAGGTGTGGTCGCCCACGGAGTACGCCGCCCACGTGGTCGACGTGTTCCTGCTGTTCCGGGCCCGGCTGGAGCTGATGGTCGCCGACGACGCACCCGCCGAGGGGGCCGCCTTCGACGACTGGGACCAGGACGAGACCGCGCTGTCCCGGCGCTACTGGGAGCGTGACCCGGCCGAGGTCTCGACCGAGCTGGTGGTGGCCGGCACCGCGCTGGCCGACGCCTTCGACGCCGTGCCCGCCGACCGCTGGGACCGGGTCGGCCTGCGCAGCAACGGGTCGGTCTTCACCACCGCGAGCTTCGCGGCGTACCTGCGCCACGACGTCGAGCACCACCTCCGCGACGTCGCGGGCTGAGCCTCAGCCGGCGACGTACACCTTGCGGATCGTCTCGGTGACCCGCCACTCCGTCCGCTCGCCGGCCCGCAGCCGGACCATCACGCCGGGTCCGAGGTCGAGCCGCTCGCCGCTGTCGACGAACACGACCTCGCCGGCGCCGGACAGCACGACGAACACCTCGTCGGCCTCGACGTCGGTCACCACGCCCGGGGTGATCTCCCAGAGTCCGACCTCCGCGCCGGCGACGTCGCCGAACACGTCCGTGCGGACGACCGGCTCGCCGGTGACCACCGAGCCGGGGTCGAGGTCGGCCGCCGAGAGCTTGATGCGGCGTGCGTCGCCGACGTGGGCGCGGTTCACGAGTCGAACCCCAGCCCCAGCCGGTCCAGCGAGCGCAGCCACAGGTTGCGCCGGCCCTGCCGGTGGTCGGCGCGGTCCAGCGACCACCGGGTGGCCTGGATCCCGGCCGAGGCGACCGGCTCCGGCGGGAACGGCACGGGCAGCCGTCGCACCATCTCCAGCGACGTGCGCTCGGTCTGCTCCCCGGCCAGCAGGTCGAGCATGACGTCGGCGGCGAAGCGTGTGGCGCCGACGCCCAGCCCGGTGAAGCCGGCGGCGTGGGCGACCCGGCCCTGCTTGGCCAGGGCGTAGAACGCGCAGAAGCGGGTGGAGGTGTCGATCGCGCCCGCCCACCGGTGCGTCACCCGGATTCCCTCGAGCTGCGGGAACGTGGTCAGCAGGTGCGACACGAGCTTGCGGTGCGACTCGGGCCGGTGCTCGTGCTCGGTCCGGACCCGCTTGCCGAAGCGGTAGACCGCGTCGTAGCCGCCGAACAGGATCCGGTCGTCCGCACTCAGCCGGTAGTAGTGGAAGTGGTTGGCCAGGTCGTCCATCCCCTGCCGGTTGCGCCAGCCGATCGCGTCCTGCTGCGCCTGCGTCAGCGGCTCGGTCATCACGGCGTAGTCGTAGACCGGGATCGTGAACGCGCGGTGGCGCCGCAGCAGCGCCGGGAAGACGTTGGTGCCCAGCGCGACCCGGTCGGCGCGGACGGTGCCGCCGTCGGTCACCACCGAGACCGGCCCCGAGCGTCCGGCGTCGAGCCCGGTCACCGGCGAGTCCTCGAAGACCTCCACGCCCAGGTCGCCGGCGACGCGCGCCAGCTCGCGCACCATCTTCACCGGGTGCAGCAGCGCGGTGTCGTCGGCCAGGTGGCCCGCGAGGTACGTCGGCGACGCGACCTCTGCGCGCACCTCCTCCTGCGTGAGCAGCCGACCGTGGCCCTCGGCCGCCATCTCCTCCAGCCAGGGCACCTCGTGCGGCTCGAGCGCGACGCTCAGCTCACCGGTGCGCTCGAGGTCGACGTCCATGCCGTAGCGGGCGACGGTCTTCTCGATGCCGGCGAGGTTCTCCTGCCCGAGCCGCCGCAGGGTGGGCAGCTCGTCGGGCCACCGCCGGCGGCCGTTGTCGTCCCCGTGCGTGAGCGACTCGCTGCAGAACCCGCCGTTGCGCCCCGACGCCGCCCAGCCCAGGCGCCGGCCCTCGAGCAGGACGACGCGTCGGCCGGGGTCGCGCTCCTTGGCGCGGACCGCGGTCCACAGCCCGGTGTAGCCACCGCCGACGACGACCAGGTCGGCGCGGTGGTCGCCGGTCAGCCGTGGACGCCGCGGGACCTCGACGTCGGTCTGCCAGAAGCAGGCGTCCTCGACCTCGGCGAGGGCCTCGTCGACCGCCTCCGGCCGGGGGGCGAGCCGCTCGAAGACGGTCGGCTCAGCCGGCGGCATGGGCGTCGCCGACGCTCAGGGCCGAGTCGAGGACCGCCAGGCCCTCGCGTGCCTCCTCGGCGGTGATGGTGCACGGCGGGACGACGTGGATCCGGTTGAAGTTGGCGAACGGGAGCAGGCCACCCTTCTTGCAGGCGGACACGACCTCGTTCATCGCCGGGCTCGACCCGCCGTACGGCGCGAGCGGCGCCTTGGTGCGCCGGTCGCTGACCAGCTCGACGGCCCAGAAGACACCCGTCCCCCGCACGTCGCCGACGCAGGGGTGCCTGTCCATGAGGTCCCGGAGGCCGGGCCCCAGCACGTCGCGGCCGACCTGGTCGGCATGCTCCACGACGCGTTCGTCGCGCATCGCCTCGATCGTCGCGACCGCGGCGGCGCAGGCCAGCGGGTGCCCGGAGTAGGTGAGGCCACCGGGGTAGACGCGGTGGGCGAAGGTCTCGTGGATGGCGTCGCTGACGACGACCCCGCCGAGGGGCACGTAGCCGGAGTTGACGCCCTTGGCGAAGGTGATCAGGTCGGGCCGGGCGTCCCAGCGGTCGAGGGCGAACCACGTGCCCGCACGCCCGAAACCGGCCATCACCTCGTCGAGGACCAGCACGATGCCGTGCTCGTCGCAGATCTCACGCACTCCCGCGAGGTAGCCCGGCGGGGGCGGCATGATGCCGGCCGTGCCCGGAATCGTCTCCAGGACAATTGCTGCGACGGTCTCTGGGCCCTCGAGCTCGACGGTGCGGCGCAGGTGGCGCAGCGCGCGCTCGCACTCCTCCTCCTCGGTCGTCGCGTCGAACTCCGAGCGGTAGAGGAACGGGCCGAAGAAGTGCACGGTGCCCGACGCGCCGTAGTCGCTGGGCCAGCGCCGCGGGTCACCGGTCAGGTTGACCGCCACGTTGGTGCCGCCGTGATAGCTGCGGTAGCGGGAGAGCACCTTGATCCGCCCGGTGTGCAGCCGGGCCATGCGGACCGCGTGCTCGATGGCCTCGGCCCCGCCGTTGGTGAAGAACACGTGCTCGAGCCCCTGCGGCGCCAGTCCGGCGATCAGGTGCGCGGCCTCGGAGCGGGCGTCGTTGGCGTGCTGCGGCGCGATGGTGCAGAGCCTGGCGGCCTGGTCCTGGATCGCCTTCACCACCCGAGGGTGCTGGTGACCGAGGTTGGTGAAGACCAGCTGCGAGGAGAAGTCGAGGTAGCCGTTGCCCTGGTCGTCCCAGACCCGCGACCCCTCGGCCCGCTCGACGACCATCGGGTCGAGCGTGGCCTGGGCGGACCAGGAGTGGAAGACGTGGGCGCGGTCCAGGTCGTACGCGCGGCTCATCGCTGCTCCTACTTGTTCTGCGGGAAGGCCAGCTCCAGCCCCCCGCTGGGCTTGACGGCCGGGTCGTCCCACCGCGAGGTGACCACCTTGCCGCGGGTGAAGAAGTGGACGCCCTCCACACCGTGGGCGTGGGTGTCGCCGAACAGCGAGGACTTCCACCCGCCGAAGGAGTAGTAGGCCATCGGGACCGGGATCGGCACGTTGATCCCGATCATGCCGACCTCGACGTCGAGCTCGAACTTGCGGGCGGCGCCGCCGGAGGAGGTGAACAGCGCGACGCCGTTGCCGTAGGGGTTGGCGTTGACCAGCGCGACCGCCTCGTCGTAGGTGTCCACGCGCACCACCGACAGCACCGGACCGAAGATCTCCTCGGTGTAGATCGACATCTCGGGCCGCACCTGGTCGAACAGCGTGGGGCCCAGCCAGAAGCCGTCGCCCGAGGCGTCCGCCTGGACGTCGCGACCGTCGACCACGACCTTCGCGCCGGCGGTCTCGCCCTCCTCGACGAACCCGGCGACCTTGTCGCGGTGCGCCTTGGTGACCAGCGGGCCCATGTCGCAGCCGCGCGTGCCGTCGCCGGTGCGCAGCCCCCGGGTGCGGTCGGCGATCTTGGCGACCAGGTCGTCGGCGATCGGCCCGACCGCGACGAGCACGGAGACGGCCATGCACCGCTCGCCGGCCGACCCGAACCCGGCGCTGACCGCCTGGTCCGCGGCGAGGTCGAGGTCGGCGTCGGGCAGCACGACCATGTGGTTCTTGGCGCCGCCGAGGGCCTGCACGCGCTTGCCGTGCGCGGTCGCGGTCTCGTAGACGTAGCGCGCGATCGGGGTCGACCCGACGAAGCTGACCGCCCTGACGTCGGGGTGCTCGAGCAGGACGTCGACGGCCTCCTTGTCGCCTTGCAGGACGTTGAAGACGCCGTCGGGCAGGCCGGCCTCACGCCACAGCTCGGCGATCCACAGCGACGCGGACGGGTCCTTCTCGCTGGGCTTGAGCACGACCGTGTTGCCCGCCGCGATCGCGATCGGGAAGAACCACATCGGCACCATGGCCGGGAAGTTGAAGGGGCTGATGATCCCGACGACGCCGAGCGGCTGGCGCTTGGAGTGCACGTCGACACCGGTCGAGACCTGCTCGGAGTAGCCGCCCTTGAGCAGGTGCGGGATGCCGCAGGCGAACTCGACGACCTCGAGGCCACGCGCAACCTCGCCGGCGGCGTCGGCGAGGACCTTGCCGTGCTCGGCGGTGATGATCGCGGCCAGCTCGTCGCGGCGGGCGGCGAGCAGCTCGCGGAAGCGGAAGACGACCTGCGTGCGGGCGGAGACGGAGGTGCGCGCCCAGCGGGGGGCTGCGGCCGCGGCTGCGGCGATGACCCGCTCGGCGTCGGCGCGGGAGGCGAGCGCGACGTGGCCGGTCACCTCGCCCGTGGCCGGGTTGGTCACCTCCCCGGTGCGGGTGGACTCGCCGGGGTGGCGAGCGTTGTCGAGCCAGTGCGGGATCACATCGTGCATGCGCCCAGCCTGCCTCGGATCCGTCGCGGAATCCAGTCCGGTCCATCGATTCCGCGGTCCAGCGGAACGAAACGTCACGGATCCGTGCGCCCGGTCGGGCCCGCGGAGGTCACACCCCAGGCTGCGGCAGTCTCAACTCGACTGGACGACGACCGGCTGCACCGGGATGCGGATCCCCTCGTGGTCGAAGCGGGCCTTGATCCGCTCGCGCATCTCGCGCGCGACCCGCCACTGCTCGAGCGGGGCGGTCTTGAGCGCGACCCGCACGAGGACGCGGTCGGCGTTGAGCGCCTCGATGCCCCAGACCTCGGGCTTCTCGATGATCACCGAGCGGTAGTCCTCGTCCTGCCACATCGTGTCGGCGACGTCCTCGAGGATCAGCTTGACCCGGTTGAGGTCCGACTCGTAGCCGACGGCGACGTCGAGGACCGTGCGGGCCCAGTTCTGGCTGTGGTTGCCGACCCGCAGGATCTCGCCGTTGCGGACGTACCAGACCGTGCCGTTGATGTCCCGCAGCCGGGTGATGCGCAGGCCCACGGCCTCGACCGTGCCGACGGCCTCGCCGAGGTCGACGACGTCGCCGACGCCGTACTGGTCCTCGACGAGCATGAAGATGCCGGACAGGAAGTCCTTGACCAGCGCCTGGGCGCCGAAGCCGAGCGCCAGGCCGACCACACCGGCCGAGGCCAGGATCGGCGCGACGTTCACCTTGACCTCGGCCAGGCACATGATGAGCACGACGCCGAAGATGACGCCGCTCGCGATGCTCTTGAGCAGCGACCCCAGGCTCTTGGCCCGCTGCGCCCGGCGCGAGCGCAGGTGGACGTCGCCGTCCGCGCTGCTGCGCCCGAAGCTGCCGAGCCGCGAGGGCAGCACGCCTTCCTGGGCCCGGGAGACGACACGGTCGATGCTGCGGTGGGTCAGCCACCGCACGATCGCGCCGGCGACCACGAGCATCAGGATCGTCAGCAACGGCACCAGGGCGTTGTCCACGAACCACTCCGAGGCCTTCGCGGCCTGCGGGTTGCCGGTGATGGACAACACCGGCTTGCACGGGTTGAGGAGGCCGTCGCCGCACGTCGAGTCGGCGGCGGGCGCGGACGACTGGGTCTGGGTCGCGGTGAGCAGCATGATCACTCCAGGCTAGGGAAGGCCACCGACGGAGTCGAACTCCGACGCCGTGAGTCCCCACACGGTCCGTAGGATCGACGGGTGCACGACGGCCCCCTCATCGTCCAGTCGGACAAGACCCTCCTGCTCGAGGTGGACCACGAGCGGGCGGCCGAGTGCCGGCGCGCGATCGCGCCCTTCGCCGAGCTCGAGCGGTCACCGGAGCACGTCCACACCTACCGGCTCACGCCGCTGGGGCTGTGGAACGCGCGGGCGGCCGGTCACGACGCCGAGCAGGTCGTCGACACGCTGCTGACCTACAGCCGCTACGCCGTCCCGCACGCGTTGCTGGTCGACGTCGCCGAGACCATGGACCGCTACGGCCGTCTGCGCCTCGAGAAGCACCCGACCCACGGGCTCGTGCTCGTCTCCACCGACCGCGCGGTCTTCGAGGAGGTCGTCCGCGCCAAGAAGGTCTCCGGGATGCTCGGGGACCGGGTCGAGGAGCTCACCGCCGTCGTCCACCCCTCCGAGCGCGGCAACCTCAAGCAGGCGCTGCTCAAGCTCGGCTGGCCGGCCGAGGACTACGCCGGCTACGTCGACGGGGAGGCCCACCGGATCGACCTGCAGCAGTCCGGATGGGAGCTGCGGCCCTACCAGGCCGAGGCGGTCGAGTCGTTCTGGCACGGCGGCTCCGGCGTCGTGGTCCTTCCCTGCGGCGCGGGCAAGACGATCGTGGGGGCGGCCGCGATGGCGCAGGCCAAGGCGACCACGCTGATCCTCGTCACCAACACGGTCTCTGCGCGCCAGTGGCGCGACGAGCTGGTCAGGCGGACCTCGCTGACCGAGGACGAGATCGGCGAGTACTCCGGCGCCAAGAAGGAGATCCGTCCCGTCACGATCGCGACCTACCAGGTGATGACCACCCGCCGGAAGGGCGTCTACTCCCACCTGGAGCTGCTCGACGCCCGCGACTGGGGCCTGGTCGTCTACGACGAGGTCCACCTGCTGCCCGCGCCGATCTTCCGCATGACCGCGGACCTCCAGGCCCGCCGGCGGATCGGGCTCACCGCGACGCTCGTGCGCGAGGACGGACGCGAGGGTGACGTGTTCTCGCTGATCGGCCCCAAGCGCTACGACGCGCCCTGGAAGGACATCGAGTCGCAGGGCTGGATCGCCCCCGCCGAGTGCGTCGAGGTCCGGGTCGGCCTGCCCGAGGGCGAGCGCATGGTCTACGCCACCGCCGAGCCGGAGGAGCGCTACCGCCTGGCCGCGTGCACCCGGGGCAAGACCCGCCTGACCAAGCGCCTGGTCGAGAAGCACCCGGGTGAGCCCACGCTGGTGATCGGGCAGTACCTCGAGCAGCTCGACGAGATCGGGGCGGAGCTCGACGCCCCGGTGATCAAGGGTGAGACCCCGGTCAAGGAGCGCGAGCGGCTGTTCCAGGCCTTCCGCTCCGGCGAGATCCGGCTGCTCGTGGTCTCCAAGGTCGCGAACTTCTCGGTCGACCTGCCCTCGGCCACCGTCGCCATCCAGGTCTCGGGGTCGTTCGGGTCGCGGCAGGAGGAGGCTCAGCGCCTCGGCCGGCTGCTGCGGCCCAAGGACGACGGCCGCTCGGCCCGCTTCTACACCCTGGTCACGCGCGACACCGTCGACGCCGAGTTCGCCCAGCACCGGCAGCGCTTCCTCGCCGAGCAGGGCTACGCCTACTCGATCGCCGACGAGCACGACGTCTGAGCCGGGAGGCCTCTGTTCAGCGCAGGCGCAGGCAGCCGGAGACGTCCGGCTCCCACGGCAGCCGGGCGTCCTCGGCGACGCGCCGGTCGAGGGCAGCGGCGACGTCCTCGGGCCAGGGGGCGGTGCGCCGCGTCTCCATGTCGATGTGCAGGAAGATCTCCTCCATCACGAAGCTCAACCGCTCGTGGGAGTCGTCGAGCAGATGCACCAGGGCGTGGGCGGCGCGCTCCGAGCGTCCGAGGAGCCGCACCCGCGCCGACATCCGGTCGCCCGTGCGCAGCTCGGCGAGGTAGGTCAGGTGGTGCTCCGCGGAGAAGCACGCGTGGCCCTGCGCCGGCCAGCCCTTGACGATCCCCTGCGGGACCAGCGACTCGTCGAGGCCCTCACTGGCGATGCCGGTGTAGTGACGCACGTTGAGATGGCCGTTGGCGTCCTCGAACGCGGTCGGGACGGGCTGCTGGACGTGGGCGGTCATCCCGACGAGCTGCTCGTACGTGGGGTGCGGTGCGCTCATGCCCAGCGACACTACTCGGGCGCACTCGACAGGTCCGGACGGCCGGGGGCAGAGTGAGCCCCATGAGCGCGGAGGCCACCGGCAGCGGACGCACGCTGGTCCTGCTGCGCCACGGCAAGTCCGACTGGTCGGTCGACGCCTGCGACGCGGACCGTCCGCTGACCAAGCGCGGCAAGCGCCAGGCAGCCGACGCGGGCCGCTGGCTGGCCCGTCACCTCCCGATCGACCTGGCCGTGGTCTCCACGGCCAAGCGCGCCCAGCAGACCTGGCGGACGGCGTGCGAGGAGATGCCGCGCACCGCACCGTGCCGTGACTCCTCGGCGCTCTACACCCACGACGGGTCCGACGTGCTGCGCGTGGTGCGCTCGCTCCCCGACGTGGCCCGGTGCGTGGTCCTGGTGGGGCACAACCCCGCGCTGGAGGAGGCCGTCGACCGGCTGACCGGCGCGTGGGTCGAGATGCCCACCTCGGCGCTCGCGGTCGTGCGCCTCGCGGAGTGGAGCGACGCCGGGACGACGCCCGGCACGCTCGAGGCCCACGGCCGGCCGCCGGGCTGAGCAGCCGACTGCGAGCAAGTCGTCGACGGGGACCGTCCTGGGCGCTGGTCGTAGGCTCGATGGGTGGACCTCACCGACGACCCCCTCCTGGCGGCCCGCGCAGCCGTGCTGCGCGACCTCCACTCGACGGGGATCGCCGACGCCCACGTGGTCTCGATGCTCGAGGACGCCGTCGAGACCCGCCGTTGGTGGGTCGAGCAGTGGCCCGAGGGCCGGCAGTACGCCGCCGGGCTGGTCGCGCAGGACGTCCAGGACGCGCTGCTCGACGAGATGGGGCGGTGGCCGCTGTGCCACGCCTGCGCCGACGAGGAGCCCCACGCGCTCTACATCCAGCCCGAGATCGGCGGGCCCGACCCGGTGTGGTTCTGCGAGGTCAGCGGCACCTCGGTCGCGCCGCTGGGGACGCTGGGCCCCTAGTCCACCCGGGTCAGGTGACCCGGGCCAGCACCCACTCGACCAGGGGGCGACCGGACCGCCAGTCCTTGCGGACCTGGTCCCCCAGCGCCGGGGTGTGGATGACCTCGTCGAAGCCGTAGTCCCGGGTGAACGTCAGGGTCTTGTGCCGCAGCAGGTCGATGCGCGGGTGGGCGGCGTCGTACCCCCGCGGCGTGGTCTTGAGCGTCTCGCCGCTCATCTCCCAACCGGCCCTGCGCAGCCTGGTCACGATGCGCAGCAGCTCGGGCCCGGTGAGGTCGTCGTCGATGCCCGCGCGGATCGCGGCGAGGGGCTCCTTCTCCGGGTGGTAGTAGCCGACCCCGACCCGGACCCCGGCCGCGGAGACCTGGACGTACCACCCCGTCGCCGGTCCCGCCTGCACGAACCCGCCCTGGTGGGTCTTGTAGGGCGTCTTGTCCTTGGCGAACCGCACGTCGCGGTAGGGGCGGAACACCTTCGCGTCCCCGAACTCGGGCTCGAGCGCCGTGCACAGCGCGGCCATCGGTGCGCGTACGGCCTCGTCGTACGTCGCCTTGTGGGCCTCCCAGAACGACTTGGTGTTGTCCATCTCGAGGTCGTCGTAGAAGTCCAGCGCCGCGACCGGGAACCCCGTGAACCCATCCATGCCTGCGACCCTACGGGTCAGTGGCGGCGACCCCAGAGCCAGCGCAGGACCACCAGGAAGACGACCCCGGCGAGGATCTGCTTGCCGTACATCCGGGCCACCACCGGCAGGACCGTCGTGCCCAGGTCGAGGGCGTCGTCGGCCTGCGGCGGCGTCGGGCGAGCGGCCGCCGCTCCGGCGTCCGGCTCGGGGGTGGGCGGGGTGGCCACCGGGGCCTCGGCCCCGACGCCCGCCGCCTCCGCCGACGGCTCGGCGGACGGCTCGGCGGGCGGCTCCGGCTGGCTGCCGACCCGGTGCTGCAGGCAGTCCACGAACTGCCCGAGCAGCTTGTCGGACACCTCTTGCATCATCCGGGCCCCGAACTGCGCCGGCTTGCCGGTGATCGCCAGGTCGGTGGTGACGTCGACCTTGGTCGTGGTGTCACCCTCGGCCGCGAAGGACATCTCCACCGTGGCGCCGGCGGTGCCGTTGCCGCGCTTGTCCTTGCCCTTGGCCTCCAGCCGCATCCGGTGCGCGGCGTCGTCGCGCTCGAGGATCTCGCCGTGGCCGGTGTACTGCAGCGCGACCGGACCGAGCTTGACCTTGGCGCTGCCCTTGAAGGTCTCACCGTCGGACTCGGTGACGGTCGCACCCGGGAAGCACTCGGCGACCGACGCGAGGTCGCCGAACGCCGCCCAGGTGTCCTCCAGGCCGGCTGGGACGGTGAAGCTGTGGCTCAGCTCCACGGGCTCACGCCCCTGCCGCTGCGAGCACCGCCCGGCGCGTGAGCACCGGTGCGATCTGCCTGCGGTAGTCGGCGTCGCCGTTGAGGTCGCTCGGCGGGGAGGTGCCCTCGGCCACCGACGCGCACGCCTGACGTACGGCGTCCTCGCTCGCCGAGCCGCCCGCGAGCGCCTGCTCCACCGAGGTGGCACGCAGCGGCCGGTCACCCATGTTGGTCAGGCCGACCCGCGCCTCGGTGATCGTGCTTCCCTCGGCCTTGACCGTGGCGGCGACCGCGACGATCGCCCACTGGTGGGCCACGCGCACGAACTTCTCGTAGTGCGCGCCCCAGCCGGTGTGCTTGGGGAAGCGGATCGCGGTGAGCAGCTCGCCCTCCTGCACGGCGGTCTCGAACAGGCCCAAGAAGAACTCGCCCGCCGGGACCTCGCGCTCCCCGCCGGAGCCGGTGACGACCATGGTCGCCTCGAGCGCCAGCGCGGCGGCGCCCACGTCGCCGGCCGGGTCGGCGTGGGCCAGGGAGCCCCCGACCGTGCCGCGATGGCGGATCTGCGGGTCGGCGATGGTCTCGACGACCTTGTGCAGCAGCAGCAGGTGCTCCTCGACGCCCGCGTCGTCCAGGACGTCCTGGTAGGTCGCCATCGCGCCGATGCGGATCGAGTCGCCCTCGTCGCTGATGCCGCGCAGGGACTCCACCTTGCCGAGGTCGATCAGCACCTCCGGGGCGTTCATCCGCATCCGCATCACCGGCAGCAGGCTCTGCCCGCCCGCGATCACCTTGCCCTCGTCACCGGCCTCGGCGATGGCCGACAGCGCCTCCTCGACCGTGGTCGGGGCCTTGTAGTCGAACGCTGCGGGAATCACTGGCCGCTCCCCTCACCCGTGCCGGCGGCGGGATCGGCGTTGCCCGCCCCCTCCTCGAAGTGCGGCTGCGCCGCGGGGGTCGTGGGCTCCACGGAGCCCGCCGTCTGGATCGCGCGGAACACGCGCTCCGGGGTGCAGGGCATGCGGATGTCGTCGACACCCATCGGCCGCAGCGCGTCCACGATCGCGTTGACCACCGCCGGCGTCGAGGCGATGCAGCCCGCCTCGCCCACGCCCTTGGTGCCGAGCGAGGTGTACGTCGACGGGGACACCGTGTGACCGGTCTTGAACGAGATCGTGTCGGCCGCGGTGGGCAGCGTGTAGTCGACGAACGAGCCGCTGACCAGCGTGCCGGACTCGTCGTACACCGCCTCCTCCCACAGCGCCTGCGCGATGCCCTGGACGATCCCGCCGTGCACCTGTCCGGCGACGATCAGCGGGTTGATGATGGTGCCGATGTCGTCGACGCAGACGTAGGAGCGCATCGAGGTCGCCCCGGTCTCGGTGTCGACCTCCATGGCGCACAGGTGCGTGCCGTGCGGGAACGAGAAGTTCTCCGGGTCGAAGGCCGCCGCCGCGTCGAGCGTCGGCTCCATGCCGTCCGGCAGGTCGTGCGCGGTGAACGCCGCGGTCGCCAGCTCGGTGATCGCCACGCCCTTGTCGGTGCCCTTGACCGAGAACGAGCCGCCTGCGAACTCCAGGTCGTCCTCGTTGGCCTCCAGCACGTGCGCCGCGAGCTTCCTGGCCTTGTCGATCACCTTGTCGGCAGCGCGGACGAGCGCCTCACCACCGACGACCAGCGACCGGGAGCCGTAGGTGTCCATGCCGCGGTGGGCGATCTGGGTGTCGCCGTGCAGCACCTCGACGTCGTCGAACGGCACGCCGAGGCGTTCGGCCACGATCTGCGACCACGAGGTCACGTGGCCCTGACCGTGGGGCGAGGTGCCGGTGATCACCTCGACCTTGCCCGTGGCGAGCATCCGGATCTCGGCGTTCTCCCAGCCGCCTGCCCCGTAGTTGAGCTGGCCCAGGATGCGCGACGGCGCGAGCCCGCACATCTCGGTGAAGGTGGAGATGCCGATGCCGAGCTGGACGGGGTCGTCGCTCTCCCTGCGCCTCTTCTGCTCCGCCCTCAGCTCGTCGTAGCCGAACATGTCCTTGGCCTTGGCGGTGGCCTCCTCGTAGTTGCCCGAGTCGTAGGTCATGCCCGCGACCGTGGTGAACGGGAACTCCTCGTGCTTGATCCAGTTCATCTCGCGGACCTCGAGCGGGTCCTTGCCCAGCTCCGCGGCCAGGTCGTCCATGAGCCGCTCGATGGCGTACGTCGCCTCTGGGCGCCCGGCGCCTCGATAGGCGTCGACGTAGGTCTTGTTCGTGAGGATGTTGCGGGTGGTGAACCGATAGGCGTCGAACTTGTAGATCGAGTTGAACATCCACGCCCCGAGGACGGGCACGCCGCCGCCGACGAGTGCCACGTAGGCGCCCATGTCCGCGAGCAGGTCGACCTTGAGACCGGTGACCCGGCCGTCCTTGGTCGCCGCGAGCGTCAGCCGCTGGATCTGGTCACGGCCGTGGTGGCCGGAGACCAGCGACTCGCTGCGGGTCTCGGTCCACTTCACCGGCTTGCCGAGCCGCCGCGCGACGAGGAACGTCAGCCACTCCTCGGCGATGACGGCGAGCTTGCCGCCGAAGCCGCCGCCGACGTCGGGGGCGATCACCCGGATCTTCGACTCGGGTACGCCGGTCGTGGCGGCGAGCGCGAACCGCACGATGTGCGGCACCTGGCTCGAGGTCCACATCGTGATCTGCTCGCCCGTCGGGTCGACCACCACGGACCGCGGTTCCATGAACGCCGGGATGAGCCGCTGCTGGCGGAACTCCCGCTCGATCACGATGCCGCCGCTTCGGGCCTGTTCGATCGCCTCGTCGACGTCGCTGCCCGATCCCTGCTGCGCGGAGTCGAGGGTCCAGACGGCGGTCACGTTGGTGCCGAGGTCGGGGTGCGCCAGCACCTCGTCGGCCGCCGCGGACGCGAGGTCGATCGCGGGCGTCAGCTCGTCGTACTCGACCTCGACCAGCTCGGCGGCATCACGGGCGGCCGCGGCGGAGCGCGCGACCACGACGGCCACGACCTCGCCGGCGAACGCGACGCGCCCGACGGCCATCGGGTTGTGCTGCGGGGCCTTCTGCTCGTCGCTGAGCGGCCAGGCCGTGATCAGCACGCCCTGCTCGTCGGCCACCTCCTCGCCGGTGAAGACGGCGACCACGTTGTCGGCGGCCAACGCCTGGGAGGTGTCGATGGAGGTGATGGTCGCGTGGGCGAACGGGCTGCGGACCATCGTGGCGTGCAGCATGCCGGGCAGCTGCAGGTTGTCGGTCCACCTGGTGCGCCCGGTGATGAGGCGCTGGTCCTCCTTGCGACGGCGGGCCTGGCCGATCTCACCGCTGGGACGCTCGGCGGTCGCCGTCATGCGGACGCACCCCCCGCGAACGTCGGGACGTCGTCGACCGGTTGACCCGAGCAGGTCTGCACGGCGCGGACGATGTGCTGGTAGCCGGTGCACCGGCACAGGTTGCCCTCGAGGCCCTCGCGGATCTCCTGCTCGCTGGGCTTCGGGTTCTGGTTGAGCAGGTCGATCGACTGCATGATCATGCCCGGCGTGCAGTAGCCGCACTGCAGCGCGTGGCACTCGCGGAAGGCCTCCTGCATCGGGTGCAGCTCGCCGTTCTCGGCCAGCCCCTCGATGGTGGTGACCTCGTGGCCGTCGGCCTGCACGGCCAGGACGTTGCACGACTTCACGCTGCGGCCGTCGAGGTGCACGGTGCAGGCACCGCAGTTGCTCGTGTCGCAGCCGACGACCGTGCCGGTCTTGCCGAGCTGCTCGCGGAGGTAGTGGACCAGCAACGTTCGTGGCTCCACGTCGTCGGTGTACTTCGCCCCATCCACGGTGACGCTGATCCGCATCGGACCTCCAAGAATCGTGTGACGTGTCATTGGAGGTCATTCCTACCTGGCTGTGACCCGCCTCACAAGGGCTGCCTCACGCAGCCTGCGCACCGGGCTCAGCCAGGCACGACGTCGTGCGCCGCGTGGTGGATCCGGCCCTCGAGGTCGGCGAGCCGCTCCCCTCGCCCGCCCCACCTCAGCGCGATGATCTCCGCTGCGATGGAGACGGCCGTCTCCTCGGGCGTGCGGGCACCGAGGTCGAGCCCGATCGGCGACGACATCCGAGCCAGCTCGCCGTCGGTGACCCCGACCTCGCGCAGCCGCGCCAACCGGTCCTCGTGGGTCTGCCGCGAGCCCATCGCGCCGATGTAGGCGACCTCGGGCAGCCGCAGCGCGACCTCGAGCAGCGGCACGTCGAACTTCGGGTCGTGGGTGAGCACGCACAGCACGGTGCGCTTGTCGATGCGGCCCGCCTCGGCCTCGGCGGCGAGGTAGCGGTGGGGCCACTGCACGACGACCTCGTCGGCCTCGGGGAAGCGGGTCGCGGTGGCGAACACCGGACGCGCGTCGCACACCGTCACGTGGTAGCCGAGGAAGCCGCCGACCGAGGCGACCGCCGCGGCGAAGTCGATGGCACCGAAGACGACCATGCGCGGCGCCGGCGCGAAGGCCCAGACGAACACACGCATCCCCTCGCCGCGCCGCTCCCCGTCGGGGCCGTAGCCCAGCGTCGCGCTGTGGCCGCTGGCCAGCAGGCCCAGCGCGTCGTCGCCGACCGCGTCGTCGATGCGGGCCGAGCCCAGCGACGCGGTCGGCTCCCGGTCCGGGCGCAGGACCGTCCGGCGGCCGACGTACGACGGGTCGGGGTGCTCCACGACGGTCGCGACGGCGACCGGCCGTCCGGCGGCGACGTCGGCGGCGATCTCACCGAGCTCGGGGAACGTCGCCCGCGAGACCTTCTCGACGTAGACGTCGAGGATGCCCCCGCAGGTCAGCCCCGCCTCGTAGGCGACCTCGTCGGAGACGCCGTAGCGCTTGAGCACCGGCGTCCCCGAGGCCACGACCGACTGGGCGAGGTCGTAGACCGCGCCCTCGACGCAGCCGCCCGACACCGACCCGACCGCGGACCCGTCGGGGCCGACGAGCATCGAGGCGCCCGACGGTCGCGGGGCGGAGCGGAAGGTCGCGACGACCGTGCCCATGCCGACCGTCTCGCCGGCCTCCCACCAGGACAGGAGCTGCTCGAGCACCTCACGCATCCGCGACCACCTCCAGGACCTGCTCGAACGCGGCCAGCGAGTGCCCGGCCACGAAGTCGTCAACGTACGGCAGCGCGGTCGCCATCCCGACCTGCACGGGCTGGTAGCCCGCCGACCCCTTGTGCGGGTTGACCCACACCACGCGGTGGGCCAGCAGGTGCAGCCGGCGCATCTGCTCGCCGAGCAACGAGGCGTCACCGCGCTCCCACCCGTCGCTGAACACCACGACCACCGCGCCGCGCACCATCCCGCGCTGGCCCCACCGCTGCAGGAACACCTGCAGCCCGTCTCCCAGCCGCGTGCCGCCCGACCAGTCGGGCACGACCTCCCCGGCGGCAGCGATCGCCTGGTCGGGGTCGCGCAGCCGCATCGGCCGGGTCAGGCGGGTGACGCGGGTGCCGATGCTGAAGGTCTCGGTCGGCATCGCCCGGGTGATCCGGTGGGCCAGGCGCAGCAGCGCGTCGGCGTAAGGGCCCATCGACCCCGACACGTCGACCAGCAGGACCACGCGGCGCTCCCGCCGGGAGCGGTGGCGGTGGCGCAGCTCGAGGGGCTCGCCCATCCGGGCCAGCATCTGCCGCAGCGTCGCGTCGGTGTCGAGGGTGCCCCGACGCGCGGGGCGCCGGCGGTAGGACGTGCGGCTGGGCGGCCGCGGCGACAGCCGGGCGAACATCCGGGTCAGCCGGGCCCGCTCACCCTCGGTGAGCGAGGCGATGTCGCGGTGGCGCAGGACCTCGACGTCGCTCGCGGCGACGCGCACCACGAGGTCGTCGCCCGGGCCGCCCTCGCCCGCCTCGGCGTCCTCGTCGCCCAGCGGCGCCTGCTTGCTGGGAGGCACCGGCTGGACCGGTCGCTGCGCGGTCAGCGTCGACCCGTCGTCGGCGAACCAGGCCCAGAAGACCTTGTCGTAGACCGGGAGGTCCTCTGGGCACGAGCAGAGCGTGGCGCGCCCCGCCCAGTAGGTGCGCTGCTGGTCCTCGAGACCCACCCTGGCGACCGCGGTGAGGAAGACCTGGGCGCGGTCCTGCGTGACCGCGACCCCGGCCGCGCGCAGGGCGCGGGTGAAGCCGAGCAGGGTCGTCTCCACCGGGGTCGTCGCGGTCACCTGCGCCACCGGCTCATCCCGCCAGCATGCGGTCCAGCGCGGCCCGGACGCGGTCGGCGTCCTCGCGGTACTTCACCGCGACCCCGAGGGTCCGCGCCGCGGACTCCACGTCGAGGGTCTGCGTGCCCAGCCGCTCCAGCGCACGCGCCCAGTCGAGGGTCTCCGCGACCCCGGGCGGCTTGACCAGCTCGGCGCCGCGCAGCTCGTGCACCAGCTGAGCGACCTGCCGGGCGAGCTCGGCGGGCACCTCCGGGGCCCGCGACCGCACGATGGCGACCTCGCGCTCGAGGGTCGGGTGGTCGATCCAGTGGTAGAGGCAGCGCCGCTTGAGCGCGTCGTGCACCTCGCGCGTGCGGTTGGAGGTCAGCACCGCCAGCGGCGGCACCCCCGCCGAGACCGTGCCGAGCTCGGGGATGGTCACCTGCCAGGTCGAGAGGACCTCGAGCAGGAACGCCTCGAACTCGTCGTCGGCCCGGTCCACCTCGTCGATCAGCAGCACCACCGGGCTCTCCCGCAGCGCCCGCAGGACGGGCCGCGCGACCAGGAAGCGCTCGGCGAACAGGCCGCCCTCGACCTCCTCCACGTCGAGCCGACCGCCCGAGGCCGCCTCGACCGCGCGCAGGTGCAGGACCTGGCGCGGGAAGTCCCAGTCGTAGAGCGCCTGCGAGGCGTCGATGCCCTCGTAGCACTGCAGCCGGACCAGGGGCAGGTCGAGGCCCTCGGCGAGCGCCTCGGCCAGCGCGGTCTTGCCGGTGCCCGGCTCGCCCTCCAGCAGCAGCGGCCGGCCCAGCTCCATCGCCAGGAACCCCACGGTCGCCAGCGCATCGTCGCTCAGGTAGCCGGTCTTCTCCAGCCGGGCGGCGAGGTCGTCGGGCGAGTCCACCAACGACGCTCGTGGGGCCGGTCGAGAGCCCATGGCTCGCTCGCTCCGCTCGCTCATGGGTCCATCTCCGCCGGGGTGTCCACGTCTCGTCCGGTCGCGAGGTCGGTGCAGTCCACCTCGTGGAGCCTACGCGCGGGCCCGTCGTCGCCGTCGAGGTCGAGGTAGCGCTGCGCCCCCACGTCACCGTGCACGACGGTGAGCAGCCGCTCCCAGTGCGCCGCCCCGAGCAGGACCGGGTGCCCCGGCCTGCCGTCGTACGTCGCCCGCACGAGCGCCTGGTCGCCCTCGCCGCCGGCGACCCACTCCTCCAGCACGCGTGCCACCACCGGGGCGTCGAGGTCGGGCAGGTCGACCAGGGTGACCAGGGCGGCGTCGCCCGGCGGGTCGAGCGCTTCGCCGCCGGGCTCGCCGCGGGTCGCACGCAGGAGGCAGTCCAGGCCCGTGCGCAGCGACTCCCCCATCCCCTCGTCCCACCGTGGCGCGTGCACGTGGCGCACGCGGCCGTCGTCGGGGAGGTGGTCGGCGACCTCCTCGTGCGCGGCACCGGTCACCACCAGCACGCCGCGGCAACCGCCCTCGAGCAGCAGGCGCGCCGCCCGGGCGGCCCAGGTCTCGCCGTCGGTCTCGAGCAGGGCCTTGGGCACCCCCATGCGGCGACCCTGGCCGGCGGCCAGGACGAGACCGGTGACGGGTGCGGTGACGGGTGCGGTGACGGGGACGACGGATTCGGTGACCACGGGACGAGACTAGGTCGCCCGGACGGGTGCGTCAGTCGCGCGCCTGGCGCACCATCGGCACCCACAGCGTGAACTTGTCCGCGCGGTAGGTGCTGCGCGAGACCGAGACCGGGGTGCGGTCGGAGAAGGCGCGGCGGGCGACCCGCAGGACGGGAGCGCCGACCGGGACCTCCAGCATCCGGGCCTCGGGGGCGGCGGAGATCCCGGCGTCCACGGAGTCCTCGCCCCAGGTCGGCTCCAGCCCGCGCGACCTGAGCTCGGCGTAGAGGGAGTCGGGCAGGTCCTCCAGGAGCCCGGGCACCAGCGTCGCCGGCAGGTAGACGTCCTCGATGCACATCGGGGTCGCGTCGGCGGTGCGCACCCGCTGCCAGTGGACGATCGGGTCGCCCTCGGCGATCTCCAGGGCGCGGGCGACGCCCGGGCCGGCCGCCTCGAGCCGGGCGACGACGGTGCGGGACCCGGCGGTGTGGCCGCGGCGCTGCATGTCCTCGGTGAAGGAGGTCAGGCGCGCCACCTCGGTCGTGCGGCGCTGCGCGACGAACGTGCCACGGCCGGGGATCCGCTCGAGCAGCCCCTCGGCGACCAGGGCGTCCAGGGCCTGGCGGACCGTCATGCGGGCCACGCCGAACTGGTGGACGAGCTCGCGCTCGGAGGGAGCGGGGTGTCCGGGCGGGGCGCCCTGGAGGAGCTCCCGGACGTACTCCCGGACCTGGACGTGCTTGTGCACTGGGGTCCGTTCGGCTGGGTTGACGGTGGCTCGAGGCACCGACACGGCAGCATGGGCCATTGCGGTTTCCTCCGGTCGCCGACTGTGTGGTGCGGTCAACACTAGGCGGCTTTACCGGCCTGCACATGGGACTGTCGACCCGCCGAAGGGCCCTCCCCGGACGGGCCCTGCGTGCGATGGTCCCGCACCTTCCGCTCTGCCCGTGGGGCCCTCGGTCCCGAACCGGGGCGGACGTTCGTCCCGTGCCGCTAGTCCGTCATGATCGCCTTGAGCACGTCGAGCCGGGCTGCGCGGCGAGCGGGCAGCACGGCCGCCAGCACCCCGATCAGCACCGACACGACCACGAACGCCACCAGCGGGGCGACCGGCACCGCGAGGTCGGTGATGCCCTCGCTGCGCAGCGACTTGACCAGCCCGATGCCGAAGGCGAGGCCCATGCCGACGCCGAGCATCGCGCCGAACACCGCGATCACCACCGACTCCAGCCGGATCATCGTGCGCAGCTGGCGACGGCTCATGCCGATCGCGCGGAGCAGCCCCACCTCACGGGTCCGCTCGATCACCGACAGCACGAGGGTGTTGACCACGCCCAGCACGGCGATCAGCACCGACAGCGCCAGCAGCACGTTGACGAAGGTGAGGAACTGGTCGGTCTGCTTGCGCTGCTCGTCGGCGAATCCCTGCATGCTCTGCAGCTTGACCGTCGGCAGGTCCTCGGTGATCCGCTCGACCCGGCCGGTGATCTGAGCGGTGTCGGCGCCGGGCTGCTTGACCAGGAAGACCATCGAGTCCAGCGGCTTGATCCCGCCACGCTCCAGGGTCTGCTGCGCCACGACCCAGCTGGACGGGATGCCGCCGGCCTGGTCGAAGATGCCGGCCACCTGCAGCTGCTGCGGCCCGGCCTGGAAGGTCACCTCGACGTCGTCGCCGACCTCGAGCCCGAGCTTGTCGGCCTGCTTCTGCCCGACCAGGACCTTGCCCGGCGCGAGGTCGGTCAGGGCACCGGACAGGAACGGCACGTCGGCCATCACCGCTGCGTAGTCCTGGGGGTCGACCCCGACGAGGAACTCCTGGCCGGCGCCCTTGACCTTGGCCTGGGCGTAGCGCAGCGACGCCACCGTGCGCACGCCCTCGATCCGGCGCGCCTCCTCGGCGACCGCCGGCGAGAACGGGGTGCCGACGGCGTTGGAGATCACCAGCTGCGAGCGGTAGGCGTCCTTCAGCTGCGAGTCGGTGCTCGCCGAGGCCGAGGCCCCGAAGATCGACATCATCGTCATCAGGGCCAGGCCGACCATGAGCGCGCTGGACGTGGCCGCCGTACGCCGCGGGTTGCGCCGGGAGTTCTCCGCGGCGAGCCGGCCCACGGTCCCGAACGGCTTGAACAACGCGTCGAAGACGGCGATGACCGGCCGGGCGAACAGCGGGGACAGCAGCGCCACGCCGATCAGCACGGCGAGCATGCCCCCGCCGATCTCCACCAGGACGTCGCCGCCGAGGTCGAGCAGGCCCGCCGCCATCGACGCCACCCCGAGGACCATCAGGACGACGCCGACGGCGATCCGCTTGCGCATCGTGCTCTCGGGCAGTGCGACGTCGTCGCGCAGCGCGGCCACCGGCGGGATCCGGGAGGCGCGCCGCGCCGGACCGTAGGCCGCGACCGCGGTCACGATGATCCCCACCGCGTACGCCGCGACGATCGCCTGCCAGGTCAGGTCGTAGGAGGCGCTGCTGAAGTCGGCGCCGAAGACCTTGAACAGCGCCGACAGCCCCCGGGCGAGCAGCCAGCCCCCGAGCAGCCCGAGCGTCGCGCCGATCAGGCCGACGCCGACCGACTCGGCGAGCACCGACCGGTTGACCTGGCGCCGGCTCGCGCCGAGCGCGCGCAGCAGCGCCAGCTCCCGGCTGCGCTGCGCGACCAGGATCGAGAACGTGTTGATGATCAGGAACGTGCCGACCACCAGCGAGACCCCGGCGAAGACGAGCAGGAAGGTGTTGAGGAAGCCGAGGACCTGGTCGAGCGCCTTGCGGCTCTTCTCCACCACCTGCTGACCCGGCCGGGCCTGCAGCTGGGACGGCAGGACCTCCTGGATGGCGTCGGCGGCCTCCCGCTGGCTGACCCCGTCCTCCACCTCGACGCTGATCTGCTGGTAGACGTCTCGGCCCCCGACCAGGAGCTGCTGCAGGTAGGACCGGTCGAACACCGAGAGGGTGGCGCCGTTGAGCCCGCCCTCGCCGAACGCGAAGACGCCGGTCAGCTCCGCCTCGACCGTCGGCGGGTCGCCCGGGGTCACCAGGGTGACCTCGTCGCCCACCTCCAGCTTGCCGCGCTCGGCGGTGGACTCGTCGACCGCGACCTGGCCCGGCCCGTCGGGGAACGAGCCCTGCTGCAGGCGGAAGATCGGGTCGCCGCTCATCGAGGTGACCCCGCTGGCGACGGTCGCGATGCCGGGCGGCCCGTTGCCACCCACGACCTTGCCGTCGCTGCCGATGACGAACATCGCCTGGCTCTGCAGGCTGGGGTAGGCGGCCTCGACCTCCGGGACCTGCTCGACGGCCTTGACGACCTCGGGCCCGAAGGTGCGGTTGTCCTCGGCCGAGTTGAAGTCACCGGCGCCCTTGAAGGCGATCTCGACGTCGGAGGTGGAGTCCTCGATGATCCCGTCGAACACCGCACCGATCGCGTGGGTGAACACCATCGCACCGGAGACGAACGAGACTCCCAGGACGATCGCGAAGGCGCTCAGCAGCAGGCGGAGCTTGCGGGCGACCAGGTTGCGCCAGATGACGCGGACCACGACTCAGACCTCCGCGGCCGCCGCGAAGGCCGACATCCGCTCCAGGACCCGTTCCGCGGTGGGGGCGTGCATCTCGTCGACCACCCGGCCGTCGGCGAGGAAGACCACCCGGTCGGTGTAGCCGGCCGCCACGGGGTCGTGGGTCACCATCACCACGGTCTGGCCGAAGTCGCGCACCGAGCGCTGGAGCAGGGTCAGCACCTCGCTGCCCGAGCGGGAGTCGAGGTTGCCGGTGGGCTCGTCGGCGAAGACGATGCTCGGCTGGGCGACCAGAGCGCGGGCCACCGCGACGCGCTGCTGCTGACCGCCCGACATCTCGTTGGGGCGGTGACCCAGACGGTCACCGAGGCCCACGGTGGAGATGACCGAGTCGTACCACTCCTTCTCCGGCCGGCGCCCCGCGATCGACAGCGGCAGCAGGATGTTCTCCTCCGCGGTCAGCGTCGGGACCAGGTTGAAGGACTGGAAGACGAACCCGATCGCGTCGCGCCGCAAGCGGGTCAGCGCCTTGTCGTCGAGGCTGCCGAGCTCGGTCTCGCCGATGGCCACGGCGCCGGCGGTCGGCACGTCGAGCGCAGCGCAGCAGTGCATCAGCGTCGACTTGCCCGACCCCGACGGGCCCATCACCGCGGTGAACTCGCGGGCGTAGAGGTCCAGGTCGACCCCGTCGAGGGCGCGCACCTCGGCGGCGCCCTCGCCGTACACCTTGGTCAGCCCTCGCACCCGCGCGGCGACCTCGCGGCCCTCGTCACGTGAGCCCTGCACCCTGCCGTCACGGCTGTCGTGGTCCATGTCCCTCCTCGTCCTCCACGACTCACGCTATCGGGCGATCGCGACCGATCGCGATCCGGTTTCCCCCGGACCCGACCCTGAGGTCAGGAGGCGGGGAACGCGTCCTGGTAGATCGACTCGAGCTCGGCGGAGTACGGCGCGGAGAAGCCGCACACCATGACGGTGTCGTCGTTGGCGGCCACGAGGTAGCGGCGGTCCTTCTCGAAGGCGAAGTAGCCCGCCAGCGAGCTCGGCACCCGGGCCAGGTCGAGCCGCACCTGCGCGGCGTCGTCGCCGCCGGCGTACCACTCCCGCACCGCGAGGGTCACGGTGTCGCCGTCCACGCTCAGGACCTCACCGTCGAAGGCGGCCTCGGCACGCCCGAGCGTCTCGGCGTCCACCGGCATGCACCGCGGGTTGGCCTGCGCGGGCAGGCGGAGCTCGAGCGCCTGGCCGGCGCCCGTGGAGGAGGTCGCGGCGGGCTCGTCGGACCCGGAGTACATCGTGTCGTCGCGCACGAGCCACGAGCCGAACGCGATCACCAGGACGATGCCGAGGGTGCTCAGCGCCCCGATCATCGGCGCCCGGCTGGTCCTCTCGCGCTGCGTCCGGTCTTGTCGTCTCGGTCGTCTCGGTCGATCCGGTCGACTCGGCGGCCGGGTCGCGGTGCGGGTCGGGGGTGGTGGTCATCGCCTGCTTTCGGTCCGTGCGCGGGAGGCGAGGAGGGCGCGTACCCTCCTGCGGTGCGCACTCCGATCGTCTCACTCACGACCAGCCTGGCCCTCGCCGCCTCGCTCGCCGCAGCGGGACCGTCGTACGCGGTCACGACGCGCAGCGACGACGCCCTCGGCACGCGCGCCACCTCGCCGCTGGCGGGCGTGACCGTCGTGCTCGACCCGGGCCACCAGCTCGGCAACGCCAACTTCCCCCGGCGGATCAACCGCCTGGTCGACGCCCGCGGCTTCAAGAAGCCGTGCAACTCCGTCGGCACCGCGACGAACGGAGGGTTCCCGGAGTCGACGTTCGCCTTCCGGGTCGCGGTCGGTGTCCGCCACCGCCTCGAGGCGCTGGGGGCGCGCGTGGTGATGACCCGCCACCGCAACCGCCGCGACCTGTGGGGGCCGTGCGTCGACTACCGCGGCAAGCTCGGCAACGCCGGGTTCGCCGGCCGCGAGCGGGACGCGACGCTCAAGCTGAGCCTGCACGGAGACGGCTCCTCGGCGGCCAACCGCGGCTTCCACCTGATCGTGGCGACCAAGCGCGCCCAGCGGGCGGCCAGCACCCGCTACGCGAAGGCGACCCGGTCCGCGCTCCAGGCAGCCGGTTTCCGGCGCTCGACCTACATCGGCGGCGGCACCGCGCTCGACTTCCGCGGCGACCTCGGCACGCTCAACTGGTCGCACGTCCCGACCTTCATGGCCGAGCTGGGCAACATGCGCAACCGCCGCGACGCGGCCGCGATGACCTCCGCCGACGGGCGAGCCCGTTACGCCCGGGCCCTCGTCCGCGGGATCCGCGGGTTCCTCGGCCGCTAGGGGTCGAACAGGCGTTCGACCCGCGGCTATGCTGCTGGGCATGCTCAGCCTGCAGGGTTCGCTCTTCGACGCGGTCGACGCGGAGGCCCCGGTCTGGCGGCCGCTCGAGGCCGCCCGTCGCACGCCGCTCAGTGCCGGCGCGTGGGTGGACCACCTCCCCGGCTGGCTCTCGGGCGGCTCGGACGACCTGTTCGCCAGGCTCTCCGGCGACGTCCCGTGGCGCGCCGAGCGTCGCCAGATGTACGACCGCGAGGTCGACGTCCCGCGCCTGCTCGCCTTCTACGGCGAGGACGACGCGTTGCCCGACCCCCTCCTCACCGACGCGCGGGCGCGGCTGTCCGCCCACTACTCCCCCGAGCTGGGCGAGGGCTTCCGCACCGCGGGCCTGTGCCTCTACCGCGACGGGTCCGACAGCGTCGCCTGGCACGGCGACCGGATCGGCCGCGGACGCAGCGCCGACACGATGGTGGCGATCCTCTCGCTGGGCGAGACCCGTCGGCTGATGCTGCGGCCCGAGACCGGGATCCCCGGCTCGACGCGCAGCTTCGCCCTCGGCCACGGCGACCTGGTCGTCATGGGCGGGTCCTGCCAGCGGACCTGGCAGCACGCCGTGCCCAAGTCGTCCACCCCGTGCGGGCCGCGGATCAGCGTGCAGTTCCGCCCGCGGGGCGTGCTCTGACCCCCTCCCCACCGCGGTCGTGGAGTCACTGACGCGGGGCCGCTTTCCGTCCACAGTGTTCGAACATGCTTTCGGTTGTCGTCGCTCGCTGCTAGAGTGTGCTCATGGACGACCCCACGCGTGACCTCGAGGCGAAGGCCCTGCTGGCCGCCTCGCGCGACACCGTGCGGGCCCGTCGTCTGGCCGAGGTCGGGGACCTGGAGGTGCTGGCCCAGTGGGCGGCGCTGCACTCCTGGGACCCCACCGAGGGTCCCGACGGCGCGCACATGCGGCGGATCGGTCACGTGCTCCGCTCGGTCGGTGGGGACGGCACCCCGCTGGTCCAGGACTTCTGCCTCGGTGAGATCGCGATGGCCCGTGGCACCGGGGTCACCGCGGCGGTCAACGCCCTGGCCGACGTCTTGGACCTGCAGCACCGGATGCCCTTGACCTGGGCGGTGTGCACCGCCGGGGACTGCGAGATCTACATCGCCCGCCGCGCCGCGAAGCTGTCCCGGCACCTGCCCGCGGACAAGATGTGGGTCGTCGACCAGGCGGTCGCGCGGATGATCGCCCACGAGGCCGGCGGCCGGACCCTGGCCGTGGTCGAGGCCAAGATCATCGAGGCCGACCCCGAGGCCCACCAGGCCCGCGTCACCGAGGAGGAGCAACGCCGCTTCGTCGGGTTCTCCCGCATCGACCAGCTCGGCCTGCAGATGATCTACGCCCGGCTGAGCGCCGGCGACGCCGCCGCCCTGCGCGCGCTGCTCGAGCTGGTCGCCGACATCCTCACCCCCACCCACCCCGACCTGTGCCGCGACGAGCTCCGCTCGATCGCCTTCGGCTACCTCGCCCGCCCCGCCCAGCTCATCCGCCTGATCCTCGAGCACCTCATCGCCACCAACGACCCCAGCGTGGCCGACCTCCTCGCCCCCACGACCCCGTCCACGGTGGTCGAGCCTGTCGAGACCACGCCCGAGGCCGTGGAAGATCCGGGGCTCGAGCCGCAGGAGGAGCCCGAGCCGCAGGAGCCTGAGGAGCCGGTGCTGCACTCGGCGATCGCGTTCCCCGCCGACCTCCTCGAGGCCCTCAAGGTCGCCGACTGGTCGGCCTGGGCACCCAAGTGCGACCTCTACGTCCACCTCCACCAGCACGCCCTGGCCGGCCGCGACGCGGTCGCCCGCATCGAGGGCCTCGGGCCCGTCGGCCTCGCCCAGCTGCAGACCCTGCTCGGGCGTGCGGACCTGACCGTCAAGCCCGTCCTGGACCTCTCGGACCGGATCCGCACCACCGCCTACGAGCACCCCGAGTCACTCAAGGAACGCATCCACCTGATCACCGGCGGCGACTACTGGCCCTACGCCACCTCGGTCTCCCGCAAGGTCGACCACGACCACCCCACCCCCTACGTCCCACCCGACGACGGCGGACCACCCGGCCAGACCGGCACCCACAACTCGGGCCCCCTCGGCCGACGACACCACCGCTGGAAAACCCATGCGGGCTATCGAGCACGCCAGTGCGGCCAAGGCCGCTACGTCCTCACCACCCCCCACGGCCTGGCCTACCTGCGCGACCACCGCGGCACCCGACCCCTCGACCCCGACCAGGCCCGACAGATCATCGACGCCGGACCCGGAGTCGACCTCTACTTCCCACCCGACCCCGACCTCCACCTCGAGATCGACCTCTGAGTACGGGGTTCAGCTCCGGTCGCCGGAGAGAACTGGCGCGGCCTCGGCGACCTGGAGGCCCTGCGCAGGGCCGGGGATCGTGACCGTCCCGTCCACGTCCTGCCAGGCTCCCCCGCCGACGCGGAATCGCGCGCCGTAGACCACGGAGACCGCGGGCCGCACGGTCACGCCGGCGTCGCTGTAGCGATGGACGACGTCCTTGCTCGGGTAGGCCGCTCCCGGCGAGGTCGTGGTCAGCGACGAGCCGTCACCGAACGACCAGACGTAGGTGGTCGGCGTCGCCTCGACCTCGACGGCCTGGCCCAGGATCGTCAGGTCCACGTCGACCACCCGCGGCTCGGTGAAGAAGATCGTGTCGAGGTTGACCAGCGTCTTGCCGGCGGGCTGCACGGAGACCTGCAGCGCCGGCAGTCCCACCCGCCGCAGCTCACTCAGCACCATCGCCGGCGTCACGCGCGGCGGGACGTACGCCGGCGGCCGGGCCCCGAAGCACTGCGACCGGATGAGCACCCAGCCCTGCTCCGGGAATCCGTCCCCAGAGTTCCCAGCGACGGTCCACCGGGATCCGGGCAAAGCATCGCGGCGCCGCAGTCATCAAGAGCCGACCCACCGCCCATGGCAGGGTTGCACGGCCAGCGCCACTCGTAGTCGACGATAGCGCGTCTGGCTGTCTCCGCCCGCGATCACGCCTGTCTGCGGCATGCGTATCTCGAGCCGGTCACCTGCGCTGACACTCCGTGCGGACGACGAAGGTCGTGGTCGCCGGCGCGCCACTCCAATGGAACAGCTGCTAGCGCGCGCCGGCGGACTGGCAAGGAGAGCATACCAGCACGATCGCTGACACTCACCAGCCGGACCTCATCGACTGCCACCATCGAGTCGCGATCCACTTGGAAGTGCGCGCGAGTCGCACCAGCCCGAAAGTGATGGCCGTCTGTCGCGCCTCGGGATCCGCGCGCCATCCGGCGAACGCTGACTCCTGCCGATCACCTGTGAGTCGATCCAACCTGTGTAGACGTTCGAGCACCTCAGCCGCTCATCCGAGGTTCAGGGAACTGCCGGATCGCGCGACTGACCAGTGCCGCCTTCGTAACTGCCCTGACGGCGTTTCAGGATCATCGATGGCGTCGACGAAACGAGGTGCACAAGGCGCAGTGCGTGACGTCGACGCGCACGAAGTGGCTCGGAGTCCAGCGTCTCGAGGCCGTAGTTGATCAGGTCGACGTAGTACCTCACGAACGCCTTTGCGGCGGCGGGGGTCGTGCCCTTCGCCGCAGCGGGAAGCGTGGGTGGCCCGGAGGGGGACGCCGACTCGGTGGGGGCGGAGCTGCTGCTCGCCGAGGGCGGGGGCGACGCCGAGGGCGGGTCGTCGCTGCAGGCGGCGAGGATGGGGAGCGCGAGGACGAGGGTGGCCGTGGAGCCGGCCAGCCTGTGCACCTTCGTCATGACCGCCATGACCCTGCTCGTTCCCCCGAACGACGTACCTGGACCCAGCCCGGACGAACCGGACACCGGGCAAACTACCCGACCCGCAGCAGACTGTCCCCTCCGGTCTCAACGCTGTGGAGAACCGGAAAACGGCACGAGGGGCCCGGCCGAAGCCGAGCCCCTCGCGTTGCTCTGCGAGAGCGGATGGATCAGAAGTCCATGCCGCCCATGCCGCCGTCGCCACCGGGCATGGCCGGAGCCTTCTCCGGCTTGTCGGCCACGACGGCCTCGGTGGTGAGGAACAGCGCCGCGATGGACGCCGCGTTCTGCAGCGCCGACCGGGTCACCTTGGCCGGGTCGAGGATGCCCTCGGCGATCATGTCGACGTACTCGCCGGTCGCCGCGTTGAGGCCGTTGCCGGGGGTGAGCCCGCGGACCTTCTCCACGACGACGCCGCCCTCGAGACCGGCGTTGACCGCGATCTGCTTGAGCGGGGCCTCGGCGGCCTGGCGCACGATGTTGGCGCCGGTGAACTCGTCGCCGTCCAGCTCGAGCTTCTCGAACGCCGCGGTGGTCGCCTGCAGCAGAGCCACGCCACCACCGGCGACGATGCCCTCCTCGACGGCCGCCTTCGCGTTGCGGACGGCGTCCTCGATGCGGTGCTTGCGCTCCTTGAGCTCGACCTCGGTGGCCGCGCCGACCTTGATGACCGCAACACCGCCGGCCAGCTTGGCCAGGCGCTCCTGCAGCTTCTCGCGGTCGTAGTCGGAGTCGCTCTTCTCGATCTCGGCGCGGATCTGGTTGACCCGACCCTGGATCTGGTCGGCGTCGCCGGCACCCTCCACGATCGTGGCCTCGTCCTTGGTCAGGACGACCTTGCGCGCCTGGCCGAGCAGCTCCAGGCCGGTGTTCTCCAGCTTGAGGCCGACGTCCTCGCTGATCACCTGGCCACCGGTCAGGATCGCGATGTCCTGCAGCATGGCCTTGCGGCGGTCACCGAAGCCCGGCGCCTTGACGGCAGCGGACTTGAAGGTGCCGCGGATCTTGTTGACGACCAGGGTGGCCAGGGCCTCGCCCTCGACGTCCTCGGCGATGATCAGCAGCGGCTTGCCGCCCTGCATGACCTTCTCCAGGACCGGGAGCATGTCCTTGACGTTGGAGATCTTCTGGTTCGCGACCAGGATGTAGGGGTCCTCGAGGACGGCCTCCATGCGCTCCGGGTCGGTCATGAAGTACTGCGAGATGTAGCCCTTGTCGAAGCGCATGCCCTCGGTGAGCTCGAGGTCGAGCCCGAAGGTGTTGGACTCCTCGACGGTGATGACGCCTTCCTTGCCGACCTTGTCCATGGCCTCGGCGATGATCTCGCCGACCTGGGTGTCAGCAGCGGAGATCGAGGCGGTGGAGGCGATCTGCTCCTTGGTCTCGACGTCCTTGGCCATCTCGAGCAGCTGCGAGGACACGGCCTCGACGGCCTGCTCGATGCCGCGCTTCAGCGCGATCGGGTTGGCTCCCGCGGCGACGTTGCGCAGGCCCTCGCGGACCATCGCCTGGGCCAGGACGGTCGCCGTCGTCGTGCCGTCACCGGCGACGTCGTCGGTCTTCTTGGCGACCTCCTTGACCAGCTCGGCGCCGATCTTCTCGTAGGGGTCCTCCAGCTCGATCTCCTTGGCGATCGAGACACCGTCGTTGGTGATCGTGGGGGCGCCCCACTTCTTCTCCAGGACGACGTTGCGGCCCTTGGGGCCGAGGGTGACCTTGACCGCGTCGGCGAGCGTGTTCATGCCACGCTCGAGGCCGCGGCGGGCCTCCTCGTTGAATGCAATCAGCTTCGGCATAACTCCTGCGGTTCCTCACGCTGAGAGTTGGATGGGACGCGCAGCTGCCCGCGACGGCCGACCCGGCTGCCCGACGAACCCTTCCCGCCGGCGCTTCGAGCCTCAACCACGTGCCCCAATGATTGTCACTCTCACCAGGAGAGTGCTAACTCATGTCTAGCACTCGCCACCAACGAGTGCAAGACGAGCCGGGCGGCCCGGAATCTGCGGCCTGACCAGCACGGACGCTTCGCGGTCTAGACCGAGTTGCAGACCCTGCCGAACCCGTTGCGCGGCTGCTGCAGCCGCCCGTAGCCTTGGTCCACCTCGTGGGTGCGACGGGGTTTGGCCGGAGAAGCGAGAGCTTCTCCGGCCGTTTGCTTCCCGCGTCCGTGTCGGGCGGGCGGGTGAGGAGGGACCGTGCCGAGCTCAACAGGACGCCGTGTCCGCCCGGAGGCGGTCGTCGGCATCGCCGTGGGCGTCGTTGCCCTCACCGCGGTCGGCGCGCTGGCCGTCGGCCGGGCCGGCGACTCGACCTCCGACTCGTTCCCGCCCGGTCACTCGCGCTCGGAGTGGGCGCACGGCGACCACGACGGTCCACCGCCCTGGGCCCGCGGTCACGGCCGGCAGGACCGTGACGAGGCCAAGCGCGACAAGGACAAGGACGACAAGGCCAAGAAGGAGCGAGGCCAAGAAGGACAGGGCCAAGGGCCGCGACGGGCGGCACGGGCCGCCACCGTGGGCTCACGGGCCCAAGCACTCCGACGACAAGCCCGACAACCCGGGACGCTCGGGCTGAGCGGCGACGGGGGCCACCCGCCGCTCAGCGGCCGTCCGCGAGCGCGCGCAGCAGCCGCATGACCCCGTCGGGTCCGTCGACCACCAGGTCGGCGTGCTCGACCAGCGCACGCTGCTCCTGGGACCCCGAGCAGACCAGCAGCCCCGGGAGCCCGCCGTCACGCAGCTCCTCCACCGCGGCGAACCCCGGGAGGTCGCCCAGGTCGTCACCGACGAAGACGACCGCCGAGGGCCGGTGCTCCTCGACCAGCTCGCGCACGACCCCTCCCTTGTCCATGCCGGGAGCTCGCACCTCCACGACCATGCGTCCCGGCTCGAGGGCCAGGTCGAGCTCGGCCGCGACGGGGCTCAGCGCCTCCGCGAGCCGGTCGGCCGCCGGGTCGGCGTCGGGCAGCCGGCGGGTGTGTACGGCGACGGCGAGGCCCTTGTCCTCCACGTGGGCGTCCGGTGCCTCGGCCTCGTCCAGCAGGTCGGGCAACCGGTCGCGCAGCTCGTCGAGCGAGGGATGGGCCTCGGGGGACTCGACCTCGCCGGACTCCCCGTCCCAGCGCTCCGCGCCGTACTGACCCCGCACGAGCACCCAGCCACCTGAGGACTCCAGCTTCAGCGCCAGCTGCTCGAGCCCGCCCAGCACGATCACGTCGCGTGCCGACCGCCCGGTCACGATCGCGACGCCCAGCACCTTGGCGCCGAGCGCGGCGAGGGCGTCCGGGCCGTCGGGGTGGATCCGCGCCTCGGACGGGTCGTCGACGATGCGCGACAGCGTGCCGTCGAAGTCGAGGCAGACCAGGCACCGGTCGAGCCGCTCGACCACGGAGCTCCACCGCTCGGCAGCGGCGTCGGACGCGGTCTGGGCGAAGTCAGGGACGCTCACGTCCCCCAGCATGGCGCGCTGCTCGACCTCAGGCGAAGTCGGAGGTGAGCACCACGGTCAGGCGGTCCATGCTCATCGGGTCCTGGGCCGGGATGATCCGCTGGATCCCGAGGTCCTTGCCGAGCAGCTGCGCGGCGGCCTTGAGCTGCGGGGGGTAGTAGACCGTCGTGGCGGGGATGGTGCCGACCCAGTTGTCGGTGGTCACCAGCTGCCAGCCGGCGGCGGAGATGCGCGCGCCCGTCTCGCCGGCCAGACCGGTGACGTTGGTGTTGTTGTAGACCTCGACGTAGACCTCGGTGCGCTTGACCACGCGCTTGACCTTCTTGGCCACGATCGTGGTCTGCGGCTCCACCTGCGCCGGGGCGTCGACGAGCGCGGCCTGGCGGCGCTGGGCCTCGCGCTGGCCGTCGGTGGCGACGAACGCGGCACCGGCGAGCGTCACGGCCGCGGCGGCCATCAGGGCGATCGGCGAGGACATCGCGAACCCCTGGTCGGGCCGGGGCCGGCGGCGCAGGTCGCGGCGGGCCGTCCGGCGTTGCTCGGCGCGCGCGGCGGCGGCGTGGCGCACCTCGGCGCGTCGGGTCGAGCGCCGACCAGGGCGCGGGAGCGACTCCACCTCAGACCTCGATGCCGAGGCGGCGCGCGGAGCGGGCACGCTGGCGCGCCGCGCGGAGGCGACGCAGGCGGCGTACGAGCAGGGGGTCGTGGGCCAGCGCCTCGGGACGGTCGATCAGGGCGTTGAGCACCTGGTAGTAGCGCGTCGACGACATGTCGAACTGGTCGCGGATCGCCTGCTCCTTGGCACCGGCGTACTTCCACCAGTGACGCTCGAACTCCAGCACCGCCTGGTCGCGGTCGGACAGCTCGGCGGTGACGACCGGCTCGTGCAGGTGGTTGGCGTTCGCGCTGTCCATGCGCGTCATGCTAGTGACGAACCACAACGATGTCATTCGCCCCACGCCGAGTCGCGGACAAGCCTCCGGAGGCGTCTCCGGGGCGCCCCACACCCCAACGGAGACGTGGCGCGGGGAGCCTAGGGTAGGGACATGGCCTCCACCTCCCCCGCACGCGGCGAGCACGACCTGGTCGTGGTCGCCAACCGCCTGCCGGTGGACCGGGTGGTCGGCGACGACGGCGAGATCTCCTGGCGTCGCTCCCCCGGCGGACTCGTGACCGCGCTCGAGCCGATCATGCAGCGCCACGACGGCGCCTGGGTGGGCTGGGACGGCGGCCCCGACGGCCCCGAGGACCCCCTCGAGCAGGGTGGGATGCGGCTGGTGCCGGTCGCCTTGTCGGCGCAGGAGATCGAGGAGTTCTACGAGGGCTTCTCCAACGGCACCCTGTGGCCGCTCTACCACGACGTCGTGGCCAAGCCGGAGTTCCACCGGGAGTGGTGGGACGCCTACGTCACGGTCAACCGCCGCTTCGCCGAACGGGCCGCCCAGGAGGCGTCCAAGGGTGCGCTGGTGTGGGTGCAGGACTACCAGCTGCAGCTGGTCCCCGCCATGCTGCGCGAGCTGCGCCCCGACCTGCGCATCGGCTTCTTCCTCCACATCCCCTTCCCGCCGAGCGAGCTGTTCGTCCAGCTGCCGTGGCGCGCCCAGATCCTCGATGGCCTGCTCGGCGCCGACCTGGTCGGCTTCCAGCGTCGTGGCGGTGCGCAGAACTTCGTCCGGCTGGTGCGGCAGCGGCTCGGCCACAAGACGCACAAGGACCTGATCTACCTCGAGGACGGGCGCACGGTCGCCGCCGAGTGCTTCCCGATCTCGATCGACTACGCCGAGCTCGACAAGCTCGCCGTCTCCGACGGCGTCGTGGAGCGCGCCGACGAGGTGCGCCGCCAGCTCGGCAACCCCCGCACGCTGCTCCTCGGCGTCGACCGGCTCGACTACACCAAGGGCATCTACGACCGGCTCCGCGCGTTCGGCGAGCTGCTCGAGGAGGGCGAGCTCGACGTCGAGGACGCCGTCTTCGTCCAGGTGGCGACGCCCTCGCGCGAGCGCGTCGACGAGTACCGCCGCCTGCGGAACGAGATCGACCGGCTCGTCGGCCGGATCAACGGCGACTACGGCCGCATCGGGCGGCCCGCGATCTCCTACCTGCACACTTCGCAGCCGCGCGAGGAGATGGCCGCGCTCTACCGCGCCGCCGACATCATGGTGGTCACGCCGCTGCGCGACGGCATGAACCTGGTCGCCAAGGAGTACGTCGCGTGCCGGCACCGCGACGACGGCGCGCTGGTGCTCTCGGAGTTCGCCGGGGCGGCCGACGAGCTCAAGCAGGCCTACATGGTCAACCCCTACGACATCAACGGCATGAAGTCGGTGATCCTCGAGGCGATGTCGGCCTCGCCGCGCGAGCTGACCAAGCGGATGAAGGCGATGCGCAAGACGGTCCGCGGCCACGACGTGGGCGACTGGGCCGAGGAGTTCATGGGGATGCTCAGGCAGGCGCGGCCCGACCACCGCAAGCGGCTGAGACCGTCCAAGCTGCTGGCCTGATCCGCGGGTACCCTTCGCCGCATGGATCTGATCCCCAAGCCGGACCAGATCGTCGCCGCCTCCGCCAACGTCGCGCACAAGCTGCTCTACGGGGGGGTTGCCGATCTGAGGCCCATGCCGCGCACGCTCATCGACGACGGCATGCTGCGGGAGGTCTACCACTACCGGCCGACGAAGACCCAGGAGAGCGGCGACCCCGTGCTGCTGGTCACTCCGCTGGCGGCACCCTCGCTCTGCTTCGACCTGCGACGCGGCTGCTCCCTGGTCGAGCACTTCGTGACCGAGGGGCGGCCGACCTACCTCGTGGAGTACGGCCAGGTCGCGTTCAAGGACCGCAACCTCGGCATGGAGCACTGGGTCTCCGAGGTGATCCCCGAGGCCGTCCGCACGGTCAGCCGGCACGCGGGCGGGCGCCCGGTCCACCTGGTCGGCTGGAGCCTGGGCGGCATCTTCAGCCTCCTCACCGCCGCGGCCTGGTCGAGCCTGCCGATCGCCTCGGTCACCACGGTCGGCAGCCCGATCGACATCCGCCAGGTCCCGCTGATCGCGCCGGTGCGGCCGCTGCTCGGCGTCGTGCCGGACCGCGCCTCGATCATCACGCTGGCCTACCGCGCGATGGGAGGCGTGCCGCAGCCGATCGTGCGGCGGGCCTTCCAGCTCTCCGCCTTCGACAAGCTGGTCACCAAGCCGTTCGTGCAGCTGGCCAAGCTCGACGACACCGAGTTCCTCGCCCAGGTCGAGGCCGTGGACCGGTTCACCGCCAACATGCTCGCCTACCCCGGCCGCACGTTCGGGCAGCTCTACCACCGCATGGTCAAGGGCAACGAGCTCGCCCGCGGCCGGGTGAGCTTCGAGGGCCGCGACATCTCCTTCACCGACATCACCGTGCCGGTGCTGTCGTTCGGGGGCGCCGGCGACACGATCGCACCGGTGAGCTGCGTGCGCCCGATCGTCGACCTGGTCCCCAACGCCGCCGAGATGCGCTTCGAGGTCGTCCCCGGCGGCCACCTCGGCATGCTCACCGGACGCGCGGCCCGCCGCACGACGTGGCGGATCATGGACGAGTTCATCGAGACCCACTCCAGCGACCACGCGGTGCGCAGCGAGGCCGCGGCCCGGGCGGAGCGCAAGGCGGCCAAGGCCGGAGCGACGAAGAGGTCCGCGACCCGGAAGCCGGCCGGCAAGGCCACCGGGACGGCGAGCAAGACGGCCGGCAAGACGGCGAGCAAGAAGACCGCCGGCACCGTGGCCCAGGCGAAGCCCGCGATCGGTGCGAACCCGCAGCGTCGCTTCTCCTCGGCGAGCTCGCGCAGCCTGTCATCGCCCCGGCCCACCAAGCGTGACGCGGGCTGACCGGCGGCGCCTGACCGCGGCCGCGCTGGTGCTCGCCGGGTCGCTCGCGCTCACCGCGTGCGATGCCGGCTCCGCCGCCCCCGGCGGCGCCTCGTCGGCTGCACCCAGCACGCCGTCCGGCCCGCCCGCACCCGAGGCGTACGCCGCTCTGGGCGACTCCTACGCCGCCGCCCCCTTCGTGCCCACCACCGACGTGGCCGGCGGGTGCTTCCGCTCCACGGGCAACTACCCCAGCCTGGTCGCCGAGCAGCTGGAGCCCTCGAGCTTCGTCGACGTGACGTGCAGCGGCGCCGACAGCGCGGACGTCGGCGGACCGCAGCGGGTCGTGGGCGGCGAGGGCACGGTGCCACCCCAGATCAGGGCGGTCCGGCCCGTCACCGACCTGGTGACCGTGGGGATCGGTGGCAACGACGGCGACCTGTTCTCCCAGCTCGTCTGCGGGTTCACCCGCCAGCGGTTCGCCGCGTGCGACGTCTCCTCGACCGCCGACGTGGAGGACGTGCTGGTCGAGACCCGCAGGTCGGTCACCGCGGCGCTCCGGCGCGTCGTCCGCAGGGCGGCTCCCGACGCGCTGGTGCTGCTGGTCGGCTATCCCCGCCTGGTCACCACCGACCGGGCCTGCCCGGCGCTGCCGCTGAAGGGCGCCGACCAGGCGCAGGTCTCGCGGGTGGAGCGACGCATCCGCGCGACCCTGCGGTCCGCCGCCTCCCGGGCAGGCGTGGGGTTCCTCGACCTGTGGCCGGCCTCGCGCGGCCACGAGGTCTGCAGCGACGACCCGTGGGTCAACGGCAACCGGACCGACCGCTCACGCGCCCTGGCCTACCACCCGTTCGCCGCCGAGCAGCAGGCCGTGGCCGCCCTGGTCGAGCAGCGCTGGCGGGAGCACGCGTCGTGAGCGCGCTGGCGGGGCTGGTCGACCGCGGCCTCATGGCCGCCGACTGGGCCGAGGGACTCGCGCCGGTCGAGGACGACATCGCGCGGATGGGCGAGTTCCTGCGGGCCGAGCTCGCGGCCGGGCGGCACTACCTGCCGCGGGGGGACCGCGTGCTGCGTGCCTTCGCGCGGCCCCTGGCCGACGTCCGGGTGCTGGTGGTGGGGCAGGATCCCTACCCGACCCCGGGCCATGCGGTCGGGCTGAGCTTCTCGGTCGAGCCCGACGTGCGCCCGCTGCCCCCGAGCCTGGTCAACATCTACAAGGAGCTGGTCTCCGACCTCGAGGTCGCGATGCCGTCCACCGGCGACCTCACCCCGTGGACGGACCGGGGGGTGCTGCTGCTCAACCGGGTCCTCACCGTGCGGCCCGGGCGGCGAACTCCCACCGCGGCAAGGGGTGGGAGCGCGTCACCGAACGGGCCATCGAGGTCCTGGCGGCCCGGGGCGGCCCGTGCGCGGCGATCCTGTGGGGCTCCCCGGCCCAGACGCTCAAGCCGCTGCTCGGCCCGGTCCCCTGGGTGGCGTCGGTCCACCCGTCGCCGCTGGCGGCCCACCGTGGGTTCTTCGGCTCGCGGCCGTTCACCAAGGTCAACGCGCTGCTCGAGCAGCAGGGCGGCGAGCCCGTGGACTGGTCGCTGCCCTAGCAGCCGGGGGCGTCCAGCCCGGAGGCCGCGAGCCGCTCCAGCACGTGGCCCATCAGTCGTCGCAGCTGCTCGACGTCCTCGCAGCCCAGCCCGTCGAAGACGAGCGAGGCCACGGTCGCGACGTGACCGGGCGCGGCGTCGGCCAGGACGTCGTACCCCTCCTGCGTCAGGCGTACGACGGTCACGCGCCGGCTGTGCGGGGCGGGCGAGCGGGCCACCCACCCCCGCTCCTCGAGCTTGCGCACCACGTGGGACAGGCGCGAGGGCGAGGCGTTGACCGTGCGGGCGAGCTCGCTCATCGTCGTGGTCCACTCCGGCTCGGCCGACAGCATCGCCAGGCAGAGGTACTCGAAGTGGGTCAGGCCGCTGTCGCGCTGCAGCTGCTGGTCGAGCGCGGTGTTGAGCCGCAGCATCACCCCGGCCAGCGCCAGCCAGGAGGCCTGCTCGTCCTCGGTCAGCCATCGGGTCACGGGAACATCCTAGCAAACACTTGATGTTTCAAGTATTATGTCCCGAGAAGGAGAGACCATGACCCCCACCGCCCCGATGCCCGCGCTCTACCTCGGCCACGGCGCGCCGCCGCTGCTCGACGACCCCGGGTGGAGCAGCGAGCTGCGGGCACTGGCCACGCGCTTCCCGCGCCCGGCGGGCATCCTCATCGTCTCGGCGCACTGGGAGGCCGCTCCCCTGTCGCTGAGCGCCACCGCGGCCGGGACGCCGCTGGTCTACGACTTCGGCGGCTTCGCCCCCCGCTACTACCAGATGACCTACCCGACGCCGGACGCCTCGGGGCTCGCGGCCACCGTCGCCTCGCTCCTGCCCGACCACGAGCCGGTGCACCAGCACCCGAGCCGCGGGCTCGACCACGGCGCGTGGGTGCCGCTGAGGATCATGTACCCCGAGGCCGACGTGCCGGTCGTCCAGATGTCGCTGCCCACCCACGACCCCGGCCGCCTGCTCGACCTCGGTCGACGCCTGCGCGTGCTCCGCGAGCAGGGCGTGCTCGTGGTCGGCTCCGGCTTCCTCACCCACGGGCTGCGGTTCCTGACCGAGTGGCGCATCGACGCCGCGGTCCCGGGGTGGTCGCGCGACTTCGACCTGTGGGCGGCGGAGGCGATGGCCGCCGGCGACGTCGACACGCTCGCGTCCTACCGCGACCTGGCCCCCGGCATGCCCTACGCGCACCCGACGGTCGAGCACTACACCCCGCTCTTCGTCGCGCTCGGCGCGGCAACCGACCCCTCGGCGCCCGCCGAGCAGGTCATCGACGGCTACTGGATGGGGCTCTCCAAGCGGAGCCTGCTGATCACGTGAGGATCAGCGGACCCCGAGCTTGCGCATCGCCTTGAGCGAGGTCACCGTCTGCTTGGCGTACTTCGCGTAGTCGACGGACGGGTCGGGGGTCAGCACCTGCTTCTTGAGCACCGCGACGTTGATCGGGTCGGTGTACTTCAGCATCCCCGCGTCGCCGTGCCGGCCGCCGACGCCGGACTGCTTGATGCCGCCGGAGGGCGAGGCCTTGCTGGCGTAGGACGCCGCCAGCGAGTCGTTGACGTTGATGTTGCCGGCCTCGATGCGGCGACCGAGCGCCTCGGCGGCCTCCAGGTCGGTCCCCCAGACGCTGGCGTTGAGGCCGTAGTCGGTGTCGTTGGCGAGCTCGACGGCGTGGTCGAGGTCGTCGTAGGAGTGGATCGAGGTGACCGGGCCGAAGGTCTCCTGGACGCCGTGGACCATGTCCTTGGTGACCCCGCGCAGCACGGTCGGCTCGTAGAACGTCGGACCGAGGTCGGGCCGCGCGCGGCCCCCGGTCAGCACCTCGGCACCCTTCTCGCGGGCGTCCTCGACGTGCGAGGAGACCCGCTCGAGCTGGGCGGTGGAGATCAGGCCGCCCATCTGCGGCTCCCAGTCGTAGGACGCCCCGAGCGCGATCTTGCTCGCGCCGATGACGAAGCGGCGGGTGAACTCCTCCTCGAGCTCGCGCGGCACGTAGATCCGCTCGATGTGCATGCAGGCCTGCCCGGCGTTGAGGAAGGCACCGAACAGCGCGCCGGGGACGACCTCGTCCAGGTCGGCGTCCGGCATCACGACCAGCGGGTTCTTGCCGCCGAGCTCCAGCGTGCAGTCGATCAGGTTGGCGCCGGCCCGCTCGCCGACGAAGCGCCCGGTGGCGGTCGAGCCGGTGAACATCACGTAGTCGGCACCGTCGATGATCGCCGGACCGACGTCGGCGCCCTCGCCGCACACCACCTGCACGAGCCCCGCCGGCATCCCGACGCGGTGGAGGAGCTCGACGCCGAACGTCACGCACAGCGCCGACTTGTTGTCGGGCTTGAGCACGACCCCGTTGCCGGCGATCAGCGCCGGCATCGAGTCCGACAGGCTGGTGGCGAAGGGGAAGTTCCACGGGGAGATGACCGCGACCACCCCCTTGGGCACCCGCACCTCGGTGCTGGTGGAGACGAACGGCACGACCCCGCCCCGCTTGTGCTCGGCCAGGATGCGCTTGGCGTTCTTCACGTAGTGGCTGGTCGTCATCGCCACGTCGCACACCTCCTCGAAGGACATGCGGCGGGCCTTGCCGGTCTCGGCCTGCATCAGGTCGACGACGGTCTCCCACTCCTTGAGCAGCAGGGCGTGGAACCGCTTCATCACCGCCAGGCGCTGCTTGAGCGGCCACGAGCGCCACTCGCGCTGGGCGGCGCGGGCGACGTCGTACGCCCCGGCGATGTCGGCCTGGCTCGACTGCGGGAGCTCGCAGATCAGCTCACCGGTGTAGACCTCGGTGAGCTTGTACGTCGACGCACCGTCGGCGGTGATCGCGCCGGTGAGGCGGGAGAGCAGGGCCTGGTCGATCGAGGCGGGCAGGCGCGCAGACGTCATGGTCACTCCTGGGCTGGACGGGAGCAGAACTGTAACAAGTTCTACTTCCCGCGCACAGGGGCGAACGGCTCAGCCGAGGCGCGCGGCGTACCAGCTGGTCAGGCCGCGGGCGCCCCGGCGACCGAGCGAGACGTGCACGTGGTCGCGGTGCCGCAGCGTCGCCGAGCAGCGGGCCGGGGTCCTGCAGCCGCCGTTGAGGTAGTCCTCGGCGTCGAAGCCGTTCCAGGCGGAGTACATGTGGTCGTTCCAGATGACGTACATGACACCCATGCGCCGGGCCAGCGCGTCCTCGTTGCCGGCGGCGTCGGCTCGTCGCAGCCGGGCCAGGAAGTCACGCACGACCAGCCGGTCGGCCTTGGACCTGGCGTCCATCGACCAGTCGATCGCGCGCCCGTCCTTGTGCTCCGAGGTGCCTCCGCTGCGGCAGGAGCGCAGCGTCGGGCGGGCCGTGCCCTCGGCGAACCGGCGGTTGATCCAGCGCGCGAGCTCGGCGGTGCCGGGCTTCACCGTGCGACGGCAGGTGGTCTGCGGCTGGTAGGCGGCGTAGTCCTCGACCGGGGTGTCGTAGCGGGCCCACGCGGCGGGCGCCGGCACGAGGACGGCGAGGACGGCGAGCAGGGTGAGGACGCGCCTCACGCAGCGACGGCGTGGATCGGCTCGGAGTGCCCGTCGGGGGCGAGGAAGTAGCCGTCGTCGAAGACGATCACTCCGTTGCAGAGTCGTGCCCAGCCCTGCTCGGAGTGGTCGGCGACGACGTGAGCGGTCCAGCAGCAGGTCTCGGTGGCCTCAGGACAGGCCGGCGTGTGCGCACACATCGTTGTGTACCTCCCAGAAAGGTTGCCCCTCTCCCAAAGGAGCAACGTTGGTCCTACGGTAGGGCCCTTGGTCCTGAACCGCACGGGACTCAGTGATCTGGGTCGCATGGTCTGGACCGGGCATTGGAACGATGCTAACCCGCTGTTGGTCACATGTCCGAGATCTCGAAGGTCCCGTCTTGTGGTTCGTTCCAATTCGGTCCGACCCGGAGCGGCTCTCAGGGGGCGGTGAGGTCGTCCAGCCAGCTGTCGATGTCGAGGTCCTCGTGGCCCCGCGGCACGACGGTGTGGGTGAGGCGGATGAACTCGCGGGTGTTCCACCAGGGCAGGCGCAGCAGCTCGACGCTGCCGGACTCGCACAGGTGCGAGACCTCGGTCAGGACCGAGGTCGCCTGGACCTGGATGGCCCCGGAGCCGACCGGGACCATGGACCGCAGGCCGTCGGCGAGGAGGTCACGCCCGAAGACCCAGGTGTCCTCACGGGCCTCGCCCGTGATGTGCAGGGACACCGCGAGCGGGTCGGCCGGGTCGTAGGACATGCGGACCTCGACGGTCTCTGCGTCCCCTGCGCCGCGGATCCAGCCGGCGGTGTCGATGATGATCTGGTTCATGGTGTCTGCCTCCATCCTCGAGCGATCAACGAGGACGACCCGAGGATGGTTATCGGTGGGAGCGTGTCGGCTAGGCCACCTGCCGAGCAGGTGTGACCGTGCCGAACGACACATACCCGGGCCGGTCCCCGGCCAATCCGCCGGCGCCGCGCAGTGGGAGGATGGTCGTGGAGCGCAGGCGCTCCCGAGCGGAAGGCGGTGGGATCGATGAGCAACCACGCCGACGAGAGCTGGAGCCTCGACCACAGCGAGGAGTTCGACCAGCTGCAGCCGGGCGACACCCTGGACGACCGCGGTCTCGACGACATCCTCGACGAGGGCATCGTCACCCGCGAGCGCTGGTCGCCGGGCGAGGGCTTCGGCAACACCCGGGCCGAGATGCGCCAGGGCGAGAGCCTCGAGATGCGCATGCGGCAGGAGGAGCCCGAGCCGGACGCCTCCACCTGGGACGACGAGGACCTCGACGACCGCGAGGTCGGTGACCGGCGGGCCGGGCGGCTCTGGTCCGACGACACCGACGGCGACGCCCACCACGACGACCGCTTCGCCCACGACGCCGGCATCGACGGTGCCGCCGCATCCGCGGAGGAGGCCGCCGTGCACGTGATCGACGAGGACGAGGAGCGCTAGCCGCGTGCGGCTGGTCGTCGACCCCGCCTCCGCCGAGCCGCCCTTCGAGCAGGTCAGGCGCCAGGTCACGGAGCAGGTCGCCGCCGGCGACCTGGTCGCCGGGGACCGGCTGCCGCCGGTGCGACGCCTCGCCGAGGACCTCGGCCTGGCCCCCAACACCGTGGCACGGGCCTACCGCGAGCTCGAGCAGTCCGGGGTGATCGAGACCCGCGGGCGCGCCGGCAGCTTCGTCACCGGGGACGAGGTGCAGCGCAGCGCCAAGGCGGCCGCCGCGTCGTACGCCGAGCGGGTGCGGGCGCTCGGCCTGTCGACGGACGAGGCCCTCGGCCTCGTGCGGCGGGCGCTGGACTGAGGTAGGACGGGTGGCATGACGCAGCCGACCCTGATCGAGCGCCTGGGGCTGATCACCGGAGGCGAGGAGGTCCTCACCGGCACGGTGGTCAGCGCGGCGGTGATCGCCTACGCCGCCGGACACGTGAGCTCGACGGCCGAGCTGAGCCTGGCGATCTTCGGCACGGCGCTGGTCTACTGGCTCGCCCACCTGCACGCACGGGCCCTCGGCGAGTCGGTCGCGCACCGGCACCATCCGCTCGTCGCGCTGCGCCACGCCGCGCGGGAGACGTGGCCGATCGCCGGCGCCTCGCTCGTGCCGATCCTGGTCCTGGTGGTGGCCGAGCTCTTCGGAGCGTCCCTGCGCACCGCCGCGTGGGAGGCGCTGATCGTGACGATCGTCCTGCTCACGGTCTACAGCTACGTGGCCGGCCTCCGCAGCGGCCTGAGCCCGTGGGGACGGGTGGCCAGTGCCGCGGCCGGCGCCGGGATCGGCATCCTCGTGGCGGTGCTCAAGGTGGCCCTGCACTGACCGGCGCCCGCCGACCTGGAGCCTGACTCGGAGCCGGTGACAGGAGTCGAACCCGCGACATCCTTATTACAAGTAAGGCGCTCTACCAACTGAGCTACACCGGCGGGGCCGCCACGCCGGACGGCCAGCGCACATCGTAGTCAGCCCGTAGGCGTAGGGTCAGGGTCGGCCGTACACCGCGGCACCGGCGGGAGACCCCACAGCACTCGCCGCGACGACCAACACGAACGTGTTCAGAAGAGAGACCTAGGAGTCGAGATGGCAGAGACCTGGAGCGGCGAGTTCTACTGCGTGAAGTGCAAGGAGAAGCGCCAGGCCGAGGGTGAGGTCAAGGTCAACGAGAAGGGCACGCGCATGGCCAAGGCCGTCTGCCCGGTCTGCAGCACCAACCTCAACCGGATCCTCGGCAAGGCCTGACCGCCCCGATCCCGCACGAGGGCGCGACCTGCTGGTCGCGCCCTCGTGGCGTGTCCGGGCCGGTTTGCCTCCACCTGTGGAGAGCAGACCCCGGGGGCCCGCTCCCGGGGTGAGGCTGCCCGCATGCAGCCGCTCCTCCTCCCCGGCACCCGCGTCCTGCGCCGCGACGCCCACCACCTGCAGGTCGGGCTGGACCCCGCCACGCGGGTCGTGCTCCCCGACTCCCCCGAGCTGCGCCGGCTCGAGAGCGGGGAGACCCTCCGGCACGACCACGACCTGCTCGCCCGCCTCGGGCCGGTCGTGCTGCCCGACGACGCGGCGCTGCGCTCGGCGCTCCCGCCATGCGGCGCCTCGTCGTACGCCGAGCCCGACGCGTGGAGCCGCCACACCATCGCCTCGCTCGCCCGCGACCGCCGGGCGGACTCCTTCACCCTCGGCCGGCGCGAGTCGCACGTGGTGGTCGTGCAGGCGGTCCCGCGACACCGGCGGGACCAGCCGGGCGGGCTGGCCGACGCCCTCGCGGAGGAGCTGCGGGTGCTGTGCCGGCGCAGCGGGCTCCGGGTCGCACCCTGCCTCCCCGGCGGGCCTCGGGCCCAGCGGCCACCCGTGGTGCGCGCCCTGGTCTGCCTCGGCGAGCCCGACCGCCGCACGCTCGACGAGTGGGAGGAGCCCCACCTGCTCGTGCGGTTCGTCGAGGGCGACGGGTTCGTCGGCCCGTTCGTCGAGCCGGGCCGCAGCGCCTGCGTCCGGTGCGCCGACGCCCACCTCGCCGACCGCGACCCCGCCTGGCCGTTGCTGCTCGAGCAGTACGCCCGCCTCGGCGGCGCCGACCGCGCCGACGGCGTCCCGGAGCCCGTCGACGCCGCGCTCGCCGCGGTGTGCCTGGCCTGGGCCGCGCGCGACCTCGCCACCCATGCCGAGGGCGAGACACCGCTCACCTGCGGGCGCACCCTGCGCATCGCGCCCAGCCTGGTGGAGGTCGAGACGCAGGACTGGCCGCAGCGCCCGGACTGCGGCTGCGCCCTGGACTGAACCACCGACCGGGCACAATGGTCGGCATGGCTGACCTCCCCCGCAAGGCCGTCACCCGGACGGCACGCATGGCGGCGCTCCCGCTCGGCTACGCGGGCCGCCAGGCGCTCGGGATGGGCAGGCGGCTCGGCGGCGCGCCGGCCGAGGTCGTGATGAACGAGGTGCAGACCCGGACGGCCCAGCAGCTGTTCAAGACCCTGGGCGAGCTCAAGGGCGGGGCGATGAAGTTCGGCCAGGCCCTGTCGATCTTCGAGGGCGCCCTGCCCGAGGAGGTCGCCGCCCCCTACCGCGAGCAGCTCACCAAGCTGCAGGACTCCGCTCCCCCGATGAGCAGGGCCGTCGTCCACCAGCAGCTGGTCCGCGAGTTCGGTGCCGGCTGGAAACGCCAGATCGTCGAGTTCGACGAGGAGGCTGCCGCCTCGGCCTCCATCGGCCAGGTGCACCACGCGCGCTGGGTCGACGGCACCGAGGTCGCGGTCAAGCTGCAGTACCCCGGCGCCGAGGAGGCGATGCTCGCCGACCTCAAGCAGATCACCCGGCTGGCCAAGACCTTCGGCGGCCTGCTGCCCGGCATCGACGTCAGGCTGCTGGCCGAGGAGCTGCGCGACCGCGTCGCCGAGGAGCTGGACTACCGCCTCGAGGCGGAGGCGCAGAGCCGCTTCGCCGAGATCTACGCCGACGACCCGTCCTACGTCGTCCCCCGCGTCATGGAGTACTCCAGGCGCGCGATCGTCACCGAGTGGGTGCCCGGTGTGGCGTCCCTGGCCAAGGTGATCGCCGACGGGACGCAGGAGGAGCGCGACCACTGGGGCGAGCTCTACGCCCGCTTCCTCTTCGAGAGCCCCGCCCGCACCGGCCTGCTCCACGCCGACCCGCACCCGGGCAACTTCCGTCTGGTCCCTGGCCGAGACGGTGCGCCGGACCGGCTCGCGGTCCTCGACTACGGCGCGGTCGCACGGCTCCCCGACGGACGCCTGCCCGAGGCGCTCGGCGTGCTGTCCCGGCTCTCGCTGGGCGACGACTGGGACGCGGTCGTGGACTTCCTGCGCCAGGAGGGCTTCATCAAGCCCAACATCCGGGTGCGGCCCGAGGACCTGCGCGGCTACCTCGGCCCGTTCACCGAACCGGCGCGGACCCCCACCTTCCGCTTCTCCCGCGCCTTCCTGCGTGCCCAGCTCGCCCGGGTGCAGGACCCCTCCGCCCCGGAGGTGCAGGTCGCCTTCCGGCTCAATCTGCCGCCGGAGTACCTCCTCGTCCACCGCACGTGGACGGGCGCGGTGGGCGTGCTGTGCCAGCTCGAGGCCGAGGTGCCGTTCCGCGAGATCCTCGAGGGCTCGTTGCCGGGTTTCGCTACCAGCCGCGGCTGACGTCGAGCTTGCCCTCCACGGCCCGGAGGTGCTCGCGCGTGCAGCGCTCGCAGAAGCGCCTGGCCCGGCCGTCCTCGACCGAGAGGGACCAGGTCAGCGGCGGGGAGTCGCCCTCGTGGGTCGCCCCGCACAGGTCGCAGACCACCATCGCGCCAGCCTACGTCGCTCAGGGGCGGCGGCGGGCATGCCGGAGCCCCCGCCGTCGCGTGCCGCGACGACGGGGGCCGGTGGGCTCACAAGGCGCGAGCCGCTGCGAGGCGCGCCCGGTGGGCCGCTCGCTCGGCGCGCTGGGACAGCCGGTGGGCCATCATCAGCCGACGCTCACGTCGCTGTGCGCGCGCCTCTCCCAGGCGCTCGGACATCTGCGCTCGGGCCAGTTCTTCCTGCATGAGTTGCATGGCATTGCTCCAGTTCACGGTGAAAGTCATCAACGGGTGTTCCTGCTCGGTGCGGGCGGTGGGAGGGCAACGGTCGGGACGGTCACGGCCCGCCCGTCACGCGGCCACCTCGTTCTTGCGCGGACGGCCTCGGGGTCGTTTGCGGGGAATCACCGCTCCCTGGAGGAGCAGCTGTCCACCCCACACGCCCCACGGCTCCCGCCGCTGGATCGCTCGGTCGAGGCAGGTGGCCTGGATCGGGCACGTCCCGCACAGGGACTTGGCCAGCTCGACGTCGCTGGGCGACTCCGCGAAGAAGAGGTCCGGCTCCTCGCGACACGGCAGCTCCATGAGCTCGGCCGACGAGGACGGCACCTCCAGCAGTGCGGTACTCATCTCGTTCTCCTCCTGGGGGGTGTTTCTTCACTGGGGGTTGTCGTGACAAACAGAAAGGCCGCGGATCCCGGGTGTCGGGTCCGCGGCCTGGAGGCTGCCGAGCTGGAGCTGTGGCTCCTAGATCGGTGGACTCCAGGCTGAGTGACCCATGGCGGCGTCGCGCCCATCGACACGCACGCCGGCCCAGTCGACGGACACACCGGTGGTGTCGAGCTGGGCGCCGAAGCGGCTGCTGACGGCGACCGTGGACGGGACGAGGGCGCAGTAGGACGCGTGCGGACGCGGCGTGGACACACGGGTGCCACGCAGGGCGTTGATGGTGATGGTCATCATCGGGTCCACCTCCTCGTCTCTCTCGTCCGGGAGCTCAGGGCTCCGGGAACGTCACGCGGGTGCGTGAGCGTGCTGATCAAGGTACTCGGGCACGATCTGCGTTGGCAATCGATTTATTCCGTCGATCTTTCCGCGGGTGTGCTCATCCACCGGACGCCGCGATCAGGGCCAGCACCTCGTCGCCGTAGCGCTCGCGCTTGGAGGCCCCGATGCCGTTGACCCGCAGCAGCTCGCGCTCGGTGCGCGGCTGCACCTCGGCCAGTGCGCGCAGGGTCGCGTCGGTGAAGACGACGAACGCCGGCACCGACTCGTCGGCCGCCTTCTCCAGGCGCCACGCGCGCAGCCGCTCGAAGAGGTCCTCGTCGTAGGGCGACTCGCAGGTCTCGCACCGGCCGAGCTTGCGCGCCAAGGTGGTGGTGAGCACCGAGCCGCAGACCCGGCACGTGGCCGACTTCTTGTTCTTGCCGGCCGAGGACGGCCGCGCGGTCGAGGTGACCGACTGCGGGGCCAGGCCGTCGAAGAAGCGCGACAGCTTGCGGCTCCCCCGGCCACCGGGGTTGCGGGTCAGCGACCACGAGACGCTCAGGTGCTCCCGGGCCCGGGTGACGCCGACGTAGCACAGCCGGCGCTCCTCCTCCACGGCCGTCGGCGAGTCCATCGCGTAGGTGATCGGCAGCGCGCCCTCGTGAGCCCCGGCCAGGAACACCGCGTCCCACTCCAGGCCCTTGGCGGTGTGGAGCGTGGCGATCGTGACCCCGTCGGCGACCGGGGCGTGCTGCTCGGCCGCGCGGCGGTCGAGGTCGTCGACGAAGTCGCCGAGGTCGGCCTCGGGCTGGGCGTCGGCGAAGGTGCGGGCCAGGGTGAGCAGCGCGTGCAGGGACTCCCACCGGTCGCGCACGCTGCCCCGCGCGGTCGGCGCCTCGTCGCTGAAGCCCATCCCGCCCAGGACGTCACGGGTCTGCTGCACCAGCTCGTCGCCGACCGCGCCGAGGCCCTCGCCGGAGCGGGCGCTCCCGCGCAGCAGCGTCACGGCCTGCCGCACCTCGGCACGCTGGAAGAACCGCTCGGCCCCGCGGACCACGTAGGGCACGCCCTCGGCGGCCAGCGCCTCCTCGAACGCCTCGGACTGGGCGTTGATCCGCACCAGGACCGCGACCTCGCTCGCGGGGGTGCCCGAGGCGAGCAGGGTCCGGATCCGTCCGGCGACCCACGCCGCCTCCGCGACCTCGTCGGGCTGCTCGGAGAAGCTCACCTCGGGCCCGGCCGGCCGTTGGGCCTGCAGCCGGACGGCGGACCGCCCCGACGTGGGCGCACGACCCGCGGCCCCCATGACCGCGTTGGCCGCGGCCACCACCTGGGGCGTCGAGCGGTAGTTGCGGACCAGCTCGACGCTGGTCGTGCCCGGGTGCCGCTGGGGGAACTCCAGCAGGTGGCGCGCACTGGCGCCGGCGAAGCTGTAGATCGTCTGGGCCGGGTCGCCGACCACGCACAGGTCCTGGCGACCGCCGAGCCACAGGTCCAGCAGCGTCGCCTGGATCGGCGAGACGTCCTGGAACTCGTCGACGACGAAGTGGGTGTACTGCCGGCGGATCTCGGCGGCGACCCGCTCGTCCTCGCTGATCACCGCGGCCGCGCAGAGCAGCACGTCCTCCATGTCCATCCGCCCGGCCTGGCGCTTGAGGTCCTCGTAGGAGGAGAAGACGCGCGCGACGGTCGCAGCAGGCACCGAGATCTCGCGCCCGCGCGCCTCGGCGACACGCTCGTAGTCCTCCGGGCGGACGTTGCTGACCTTGCTCCACTCGATCTCGCCGGCGAGGTCGCGCAGCGTCGCCGGGGAGGTGTCGACGCGGTTGCGGCTCGCGGCGCGACCGACCAGGCCGAGCTTGGAGTCCATCAGCTCGGGCAGGGCACCGGCGTAGACCTTGGGCCAGAAGTAGCGCGCCTGCCGCAGGGCGGCGGAGTGGAAGGTGCGGGCCTGCACGCCGGGGGCGCCCAGCACCCGCAGCCGCTGGCGCATCTCGCCGGCCGCCCGGGTGGTGAAGGTGACCGCGAGGACCTGCTGGGGGACGTAGACGCCGGTCGCGACGCCGTAGGCGATGCGGTGCGTGATCGCCCGGGTCTTGCCGGTGCCGGCGCCGGCGAGGACCCGGACCGGCCCCCGCAGGGCCTCGGCGACCTCGCGCTGCTCGGGGTCGAGCGCCTCGAGCAGCGCCTCGGGGGCGGACCCGACGTGACCGGTCACACGCGACATCTCGGGAACAGGCTCCTTCTGGTTTGACGTTGCGCCCCCGTCGGGGACGATGCGTTCCGACCCTATGCCGCAGGAAGGACAGTTCATGGCCAGCGTCACGATGTACTCCACACCCTGGTGTGGCTACTGCCACCGCCTCAAGGGTCAGCTGGAGCGCGAGGGCGTGCACTTCGAGGTCGTCGACATCGAGCAGGACCCGGCCGCGGCCGAGGTGGTCATGCGGATCAACAACGGCAACCAGACCGTCCCGACCCTGGTGTACGCCGACGGCACGGCCCACACGAATCCTCCCGCCAAGCAGGTCATCGCCAAGCTGGCCGAGCTCGAGGAGCTCAGCGCCTGAGGCCGTCCCTCACCAGGAGCCCGGGACGACCCCGCCGTACCACGCCTCGACCAGCGAGCGGCTGATCGAGAACCCGCCCGGCGTGACCAGCTCGCCGGACTCCCCTCCGCGGCGCACGTCCTCGCGGGTGAACCAGCGCGCGGACTCCAGCTCGTCGTCGTCGACGTGGATGTCCGTGGTCAGGGCCCGGCCGAAGAACCCGACCATGAGGCTGGAGGGGAACGGCCACGGCTGGTTGCCGAAGTAGGACACCTCGCCGACCTGGATGCCGGCCTCCTCCATCACCTCGCGGCGCACCGCGTCCTCCAGGCTCTCGCCGGGGTCGACGAAGCCGGCCAGGGTGGAGAACCGACCGGCCGGCCACGACGGCTGGCGCCCCAGCAGCGCGCGGCCGTCGTCGTCGGTGACGAGCATGATCACCGCAGGATCGGTGCGCGGGAAGTGGTGCCGCCCGCAGGCCGGGCAGGCCAGGACGTAGCCGCCGCCCGAGGCGTCCAGCGCGTGCCCGCAGCGTCCGCAGTGGCGGTGCGACCGGCGCCACTCGTCGAGTGCCACGCCCTGCACCACGAACCCCTGGTCCGAGGCCGGGAGCCCGGGGCCGTGCGAGCGCAGGGTGCCCCAGTCCTCGGGCGCGCGGAACCCGCGCGGCAGCGCCAGGAAGTGCACCAGCCCGTCACGCTCCCCGAGCAGCACCCGCTCGGCGCCCGGGACCAGGTCGTCGACCTCCCGCGGCGAGAGCCAGCGGACGGTCCTCCCGCCGGCGACCGGGAAGCGACCGCCCGCCAGCACCAGCACCCGCGTCGCCTCGTCCGACCACTGCTCGGCCAGCCACGCCTCGTCGGTCCGGCGGTCCCCGATGCGCTCGTGGGAACGGGTGGAGAGGGCGACGTCGACGGAGTACGGGGAGGGGAAGGTGGTCACGGCTGCACCCTACGGAGGGCCTCCGTAGGGTGCAGCCATGAGCACGCACATCGGAGCCGAGCGCGGCCAGGTCGCGCCCCACGTCCTCATGCCCGGCGACCCGCTGCGGGCCAGGTGGATCGCGGAGAACTTCCTCCAGGACGCCACGTGCTACTCCGAGGTGCGCGGGATGTACGGCTTCACCGGCACGTGGAAAGGCCAGCCGGTCTCGGTCCAGGGCTCCGGCATGGGCATGCCCTCGATCTCGATCTACGCCACCGAGCTGTTCACCGACTACGACGTCCGGGCGGTCACGCGGGTCGGCTCCTGCGGCGCGCTCAGCGAGGAGCTCGCGCTGCGGGACCTGGTCATCGCCAGCGGCGCGTGCACCGACTCCGCGACCAACCGGATCACCTTCGAGGGGCTCGACTACGCCCCGGTCGCCGACTTCGACCTGCTGCGCGGCGCCTGGGAGGCCGCCCAGGGCCTGCCGGTCACCGCCAAGGTCGGGCTGATCCTGAGCAGCGACTCGTTCTACCAGTCCCGGCCCGAGCTGACCACGCGCATGGCGGAGTACGGCGTGCTGGCCGTGGAGATGGAGGCGGCGGCGCTCTACACCCTCGCGGCGAAGCACTCCCGCCAGGCGCTGGCGGTCTGCACCGTCTCGGACCACCTCGTCACCGGCGAGGAGACCACCGCAGCCGAGCGCCAGGAGACCTTCGGCCACATGGTCGACGTCGCGCTCTCCGCGATGCTCTCCTGAGCCCTTCCTGCGCGGGGCCTCGGGCCGAGGCGCCCGCTCAGGGCAGCAGCAGGGCCTCCAGCGCCGCCCGGTCCGGCAGGTCGTCGACCTCGACCACCTGCCCGTCGCGGACGTAGCAGAACGCCGCCCGCACCCGGTGGAGCGGGAGGTCGTGCAGCTCGGCCCAGGCCACGCGGTAGACCGCCAGCTGGAGCGGGTCGGCGTCGTGGGCCCGGCTGGTCTTCCAGTCCACCAGCAGCCACGACCCGTCGTCCTCGGGGAAGGCGGCGTCGATGCGACCACGCACCACCTGGCCGGCGAGGACGAGCGCGAAGGGCTGCTCGAGCACCGCCCCCTTGCGGTCGGCGAACGGCCCCGCGCGGAACCGCTCGGCCAGCTCCTGCAGCTCGGCGTCGTCGGCGAGGCCGGGGTCGCCGCGCCCGGAGACGTCGTCGAGGTCGAGCAGCACCTCCTGACGGGCACCGAGGAAGTGCTCGACCCAGGCGTGGAACCGGGTGCCGGCCCGCGCCGCGGGCGCCGGCGCCGTGGGCATCGGCCGCGCCAGCCGGGCCGCGAACGCCGCCGGGTCGTCGCGCAGCTGGGACAGCGCCGTCGCGGACAACGCCGGCGGCAGCGCCAGCTCGACGGTCTCCGCGGCTCGGGCGCGGGCCTCGGCGACCAGCCGCTCGGCCTCGGCGTCCCAGGCCGCGACCAGCTCGGCCTCGTCGGGATCGAGGGCGCCGACGGGGTCGGTGGTCGGCGAGGCCCACTCCCTCTCGACGCGGTCGGCCAGGTCGAGACGACGCAGCGTCTCGGTGGTGTGCTGCTCGGGCGGCCAGGGGACGCGGGTCGGCTCGTCGTCGCACGGGTTGGGGTCGCCCTTGGCCGGCGGGTCCGGCCAGGTCGGCAGCGGTCCGGGCACCTCCCCCGCCGCGACGCGCTCCTCCAGGAACTCGCGGACCGTCCGCTGGTAGTCCGAGGGTCCGCGGGGGGTCTTGAGCGACGGCGCCCACAGGTGGGAGGTCACCACGAGCAGGTGGCGCGGCCGGGTCATGGCGACGTAGCCGAGGCGCAGCTCCTCGGTCGCGGCGTGGGCCTTGAAGCGGGCGGCGTGGTCGGCCAGCTCCTCGCGGCTCCAGCCGGCGAGTCCGGGCAGGTCGAGTCGGTCGCCCCGCAGCTCGGTGGGCAGGACCGGTGAGCTGGTGAACCACTTGGACCCGGCCCGCCCCGAGGGGAAGCGGGACTGGCACACCCCGACGAGGAAGACCGCGTCCCACTCCAGTCCCTTGGCCTTGTGGACCGTGAGCAGCTTGACCGTGTCGGCCGCGCTGGGCGTCGCCACCTCCATGCCGTCCTCGTCCTCCTCGGCGCCGAGGTAGGACAGCAGGGCGGTCAGGCTGACCTCGCCGTCGATGGCGCGGAAGTCGGCCACCGCCCGCACGAAGAGGTCCAGGTTGTCGCGGCGCGCGCGAGCCGCCGGGCTGACCGAGGAGGCCAGCTCGACGTCGACGCCGGTGGTGTCGACGATGCGGCGCACCAGGTCGAGCAGCGGCTCCCCGACGTGGCGCCGCAGCGACCGGAGCTCGCCGGCCAGCAGGGCGAACCGCTCGAGCGCCTCGGCGGAGTAGGCACCCCGCTCCGGCACCCCCGGGTCCTCCAGCGCGTCGGACAGCGACACCACCTCGGTGGGGTCGGCCCCGGCGACCGCCTCGGCGAGCGCCGCGGCGAGGTCGGTCACCTCGCCCGGGGCGCGCCGGCCGGCCAGCTCCAGGGCCCTGGCGCCCAGGAGGGCGAGGTCGCGCGTGCCGATCGCCCAGCGCGGGCCGGTGAGCAGCGTGAGCATCGCGGCGTTGTCGGTGAGGTCCTCGAGCAGGCTGAGGGTCGCCACCACGTCGGCCACCTCGGGCAGCTCGAGGAGGCCCTTGAGCCCGACGATCTCGACCGGGATCTCGTGGCGGACCAGCTCCTCGTAGACCGCCGCGGCGTGCTTGTTGTCGCGGGTCAGCACACCGATCTCGTGCCACGACCCGAAGCGCTCGTGGGCGGCGAGCACCTGCGCGGGCAGCCAGGCCAGCTCCTCGGCGTACGTCGTGAACGCCTCGGCTCGGATCTCGCCGGGCTCCGCCCCGGGCTTGGCCCGCAGGGGCTGCACGCCCGGCGAGTCGGCGTAGAGGGGGCCGGCGAGCCGGTTGGCCAGGTCGAGGACCAGCCGGTCGGAGCGGCGGTTGGTCGGCAGGCTGAAGCGGGCGACGTCGGTCGAGCCGTCGGCGTCGGGGAACGCCTCGCCGAACCGGCGGATGTTGGACACCGAGGCCCCACGCCAGCCGTAGATGGCCTGGTTGGGGTCGCCGACCGCCATCACCGCGTGGCCGCGGCCGGCCCCGGGCGTCGGCCCGGAGAAGAGCCGGCTGAGCATGAGCGCCTGCGCGACCGAGGTGTCCTGGTACTCGTCGAGCAGGACGACCCGGAAGCGGGCGCGCTCGGCCTCGCCGACCTCCGGGCACCGGTCGGCCAGCCGCGCGCCCAGCGAGATCTGGTCGGAGAACTCCATGAGGCCGAGGTGGCGCTTGAGGGAGCGGTAGTCCTCCACGAGGCGGAGCAGCTCGTCGCGCTGGTCGAAGACCTTGAGCGCCTTGTCGAGCTCGCCGAGGTGACCCTTGAGCGTGGCGGTCGCGCGGGCCTCGGCGATGCGGGCGCGCTCGCGGTCCTGCAGCGCCGTCACCTGGGCCGGGTCGACGAGGTGCTCCGACATGGCGGCGTCGAGGGCGAGGAGGTAGGAGATGACCGTGCCGGGGTGCTCGCTGAGGTGCCGGACCTCGCGGGTGTGGCGGCTGATCACGCGCGCCGCGAGCTGGTGGCGCGCCGCCTCGGTGATCACGCGGGTGTCGGGCTCGTGGCCGATGCGCAGGCCGTGGTCGGTGAGCAGGCTCGCGGCGTAGGCGTTGTAGGTCGCGATGGTGGGCTCGAGCGGCTCGCTCTCGGCGTCGCCGTCCTCGCTGACCGCGGCGCGGTCCAGGCCGGCGGCTGCGAGCGCGTGCCGCACCCGGGCGGCCAGCTCGGCCGCCGCCTTGGTGGTGAAGGTGAGGCCGAGGACCTCCTCGGGGCGCACGCGACCGGTGCCGACCAGCCACACGACGCGGGCGGCCATCAGCGTGGTCTTGCCCGAGCCGGCGCCGGCGATGACGACCGCGGGCGCGAGGTCGGCGGTGACCGCCTCGAACTGCTCGGGGCTCAGCGGGAACTCCGCGCGCATGAATGCCTGGAGCTCCTCGGGGGTCTCGAGCCGCGGGGCGCTCACGACAGCACCGTCCCGCGGTTCTGCGCCGGGCAGAGCCGGGTGAACTCGCAGCGGTCGCAGTGGCTGCCGGGCGTGGCGGGGAACTCCTCGTCGCGGACCAGCCGCACGGCGGCGGCGAGCTGGCGCTCGACGGTGCGCTGTCCGTCCTCGCCGGGCTCCTGGCGGTCCTGCTGCTGCACCTTGGGCGCGTGCGCGGCGTCCTTGCCCGCGCCGACCCGCAGGTGGACCAGCTCGGCGCCGCCGCTGCGGCCCGGGCCGTCGAGCACCCGGTCGAACCCGCCGTGGTCGACCGCGAGCTGGTAGACGCCGAGCTGGGGGTTGTCGGGGATCTTGTTGTCGGGAGGTGGGTACTTCCCGGTCTTGAAGTCGACCACGACGACCCGGCCCTCCTCGTCGAGCTCGAGCCGGTCGGCCGCGCCGCGCAGCCGCACCCGCTCGCCGCCCACGGTCAGCTCCACGGTGAAGTCCTGCTCGGCGGCGACCACCCGGCGGTCGGCACGGCTGCGGCTCCAGGTCAGGAAGCGCTCGAGCGCCGCGCGTGCCTCCGCCCGCTCGCGCGGACCCGACCAGGGGGTGCGGAACTGGATCTGCTGCCACACCGCGTCGACGTGCTCCATGAGGTCGTCCACGCCCACGCCCGGGTCGATCTCGCCCTTGGCGACGCGGTCGACGATCGTGTGGACCACCTTGCCGAAGCCCTGGGCCTGGGTCGTCGCGTTGCGCCCGCCCGCCTCGCGCTCGAGGAACCACTGAGCCGGGCACCGCGGCAGCCCCTCGAGGGCGCTCGCGCTCAGCGACACCGGGCGGTCCTCGGGCCGGACCGCGGTGGGCGACGCGCTGCGAGCGCGGATGCCCCACCACGAGGCCGGGTCGGCGGCCGGGGCGACCGGACGCTCGCCCACCCGCTCGCGCGCCAGCCGCGCCAGCCGGCGTACGGCGGCCTCCCGCAGCGCCGGCGACCGCGTCTCGTCGGCGGCCGTGCGGCGCAGGTCGGCCACCAGCCCGTCGAGCGAGAGAGGACGGGTCGGGCGGCCGACCACGGTGCGGGCCTCGACGCCCAGCTCGGTGGTGAAGCGGGAGGGCTGGTCGCCGTCGTCGTCGGGCGAGGCGACCGCGGTGACCACGAGCCGCTGCCGGGCGCGGGTGCACGCGACGTAGAACAGTCGCCGCTCCTCGGCGAGCAGGGCGCGGACGTCGAACGCGGGCACCCCGGGGGCGACGGGGTCGACGCCGACCTCGTCGACGTGCGAGCAGCGTCGAGCGCCGGCGCAGGTCGGGCCAGCTCCCGTCCTGGACGCCGTGGACCACGACCAGGCGCCACTCGAGGCCCTTGGAGCGGTGGGCGGTCAGCAGTCGCACGGCCTCGCCGCGCACGCCGGTGTCGGCGAGGGTGTCGCCGGGGATCTGCTGGGCGGCCAGGGTCTCCAGGAACGTCTGGGCCGTGGTGCGGTCGCGCTGGTCCTCGACCGAGGACGCCTCGTCGAACAGCGCGCAGATCGCGTCGAGGTCGCGGTGGGCCGCGGCCGACCCGCTGCCTCCGCCGACCGCGACCGCACGCAGGCGCCGCGGCCAGTCGGTGCCGGACCACAGCTGCCACAGCGCCTGCTCGGCGCTGGCGCCCGCGACCACCTGGTCGTGCGCGGCGGCGAGCAGCTCGCCCAGCGCCCGGGCACGCTCGACGGCGGGCCCCTCGAGCCCGTCGAGGCGGCGGGGGTCGACGACGGCGGCGCGGACGAGCTCGTCGCCGGGACGTGCGGCCGCCCCGGACTCCTGCTCGCGGTGACGCAGCTGCTTGGCCAGGGCGCGGAGGCCGGAGACGTCGAGCCCGCCGAGCGGGGACATCAGCAGCCCGGCGACGCGGTCGGGGTCGAGGTAGGACGGCGAGGCCGGGTCGTCGACTCCCAGGTCCACCGCCGCCCGGAGCGCGTCGAGCAGCGGACGCACGGCGGGCTCGTCGACCAGGGGCGTGTCGTCGGCGGCCACCTCGACCGGCACCCCGGCGGCCAGCAGGGCCCGCCGCAGGGTCGGGATCGAGGCCCGGCCGCTGCGCACCAGCACCGCCATGTCGGACCAGCCGATGCCGTCCTCGAGGTGGGCGCGGCGCAGCAGGTCGGCGGTGTGCTCCACCTCGGCCCGCGCGGTGTCGAAGTGGAGCACCTCCACCTCCCCGTCGCCGTGGGCGCCGCGAGCCGGCTCCGGTGAGCGGAAGGCCCGGAACGCCTCCCCGGGGATCGCGCCGTGGGTGGGCAGCGCCTGGGCGATCGCGCGGGAGGCCTGGAGCAGGCGGGGACCGAAGCGGCGCGTGGTCCGCAGCGCCAGGACCCGGGCAGGGTCACCGGCGAGGTCGCGGAAGGCGTCGGGGAAGTCGAGGATGCCCCGCACGTCCGCGCCGCGGAAGCCGTAGATCGACTGGTCGGGGTCGCCCACCACGACCAGGTTGCGGCCGTCGCCGGCCAGGGACTGCAGGAGCGCGACCTGGCTGGGGTCGGTGTCCTGGTACTCGTCGACGAAGACCCACGACCAGCGCTGCCGCAGGCGGCGCCGCACGTCGGGCCGCTCGGCCAGCGCACCGGCACGGACGATGAGGTCGGCGTAGTCGACGGCGCTGCGGGCGTCGAGGACGTCGAGGTACTGCTCGAGGAAGGCACCGGCCGCGACCCACTCGGGCCGGTCCCGCTCCCGGCCGAGGCGGGCGAGGTCGGCTCCGCTCAGCCCCCGCTCGCGCGCCCGGGCCAGCAGGGCCTGGACCTCGCGGGAGAAGCCGCGGGTGCGGACCGCCTCCTGGAGCGACTCGGGCCAGACCACGGCCTCCGGCGACGGCTCGAGCAGCTCGCGCAGCGCGACGTCCTGCACCGGCGCGGACAGCAGCCGCAGCGGCGCGGCGTAGGCGTCGGTCTCGGCCCAGTCGCGGAGCAGGGAGTAGGCGAAGGAGTGGAACGTCGAGCTCAGGTCGGTGCCGGTCGTGCGCCCGAGGCGCGCGGTCACCCGGTCGCGCAGCTGCTCGGCCGCCTTGCGGCTGAAGGTCAGCGCCAGGATCGCCGCCGGGTCGACCCCGCGCCGCTCCACGAGGTCGACGACCGCCTCGACCATCGTGGTGGTCTTGCCCGTGCCGGGGCCGGCCAGCACCAGCAGGGGGCCGCCCTCGTGGTCGACGACCGCCTGCTGGGAGGCGTCCAGCGTCGGGGCGGGCGCGGCGGACCTCTCGGGGCGCCGCAGGAGGTAGGTGGTCATCGCGTCCTATCCCAACACGCTGGTCCGACAGAACCGAGGGGCACGCGCGGGCTAGCGTCTGCGGCATGGACGACACCGACCCGGCCCCCGCGACCGACGCGGCGCCCGCCCCCCGCGGACCGCTCGACGGGGTGCTCGTCCTGGACCTCACCCGCGCGCTCGCCGGGCCGCACGCCGCGATGATGCTCGGTGACCTCGGCGCGCGGGTGGTCAAGGTCGAGGGCCGCGACGGGGACGACAGCCGCGGCTGGGGACCGCCGTTCGTCGGCGACGGCGCGAGCCGCCAGTCGACGTACTTCATGTCGGCCAACCGCAACAAGGAGTCGGTCGTCCTGGACCTCAAGGCCCCGGACGACCGGGCCCTGCTCGAGCGGATGGTGCGCCGCGCCGACGTGCTGCTGGAGAACTTCCGCACCGGCGTGATGGACCGCCTCGGCCTCGGCGAGACCCGCCTGCACGAGCTCAACCCGAGGCTGGTCCTGGGCTCGGTCACCGGGTTCGGCCACGACGGCCCCGAGGCGACCCGACCGGGCTTCGACCAGATCGCCCAGGGCGAGGGCGGGCTGATGAGCATCACCGGCGACGTGCCGACGCGGGTCGGTGTGCCGATCGCCGACCTGCTGGCCGGGATGAACCTGGCCTACGGCGTCGCCGCGGCCCTCCTCGAGCGCGAGCGCACCGGCCGGGGCCGGACCGTCCGCACCTCCCTGCTCGCGAGCGTCGTGGGGGTGCACGCGTTCCAGGGCACCATGTGGACCGTCGGCGGCGTCGTGCCGCGCGCCTCCGGGGCGCACCACGCGGCGATCGCCCCCTACGGGATGTACGCCGCCGCCGACGCCCCGCTGCAGGTCGCGTGCGCCAACGAGAAGCTGTGGCTGCTCCTGGCCGACCTGCTGGGGCTCGACGCCGCCGACCCACGCTTCGCCACCAACGCCGACCGCGTGGCGCACCGGGAGGACCTGACCCGCGAGATCGAGGAGGTCCTGGTCACCCGCACCGCCGAGGAGTGGCTGGCCGACCTCGCGCGCCTCGGCGTGCCGGCCGGCAAGGTGCGCACGATCGACGACGTCTACGCCTGGGAGCAGACCCGGTCCCAGCACCTGCTGCTCGAGGTCGAGCACCCCGCCCTCGGTGCGCTCACGCTGCCGGGCTCCCCCCTGCGCTGGGACGACCAGCCGTGGTCCGGCGGCCGGCGCGACCACCTCGCGCCGCCGCTGCTCGGCGAGCACACCGAGGCGGTGCGGGCGGAGTTCGGCGACTGACCCCGGGACGGTCGTCGTGGCGTCTCCCCCTCGACTCACTCCATCCGGTCGCGCTCCGCGGCGATCGTGGTGTCGTCACCGTGGCCGGTGTGCACGACCGTCTCGCCCGGGAGGCACAGGAGCCGGGTCCGGATCGACTCCTCGATCAGGGACGCGTCGCTGAACGAGCGACCGGTGGCGCCGGGCCCGCCCTGGAACAGGGTGTCGCCGGTGAAGACCGCACCCAGGCCGGGGGCGTGGAAGCAGACCGCCCCCGGAGCGTGCCCGGGGGTGTGCAGCACGTGCAGCGTCGTGCCGGCGACCTCGATCTCTTGTCCGTCTGACAAGTCGTGGTCCCAGCTGCACCGTCGGGTGCGTCAGCTCCCAGACCGGAGCGTCGTCCGGGTGCAGCCAGATCGGCGCGCCGGTCCGCTCGCGGACCTGGGGCGCCACCCGCACGTGGTCGTCGTGGGCGTGCGTGCAGAGGATCGCGGTGACGCGGCGGGATCCCACCGCGTCGAGGATCGCCTCGACCGAGTGCGGGGCGTCGATCACCACGCACTCCTCGTCGTCGCCGACGATCCACACGTTGTTGTCCACCTCGAACGTCTCGCCGTCCAGCGAGAACGTCCCGGAGGTCACCGCGTGGTCGAGCCGGGCCGTCACGGCGCTCACAGCTCCACCACCGACCGCAGGACGTCACCGCGGTGCATCCGCTCGAAGGCCGCCTCGACGTCGTCGAGGCCGATCCGCTCCGACACGAACGCGTCCAGGTCGAGCCGCCCCTGCTGGTAGAGGTCGACCAGCATCGGGAAGTCGCGGTCCGGCAGGCAGTCGCCGTACCAGGACGACTTGAGCGCGCCGCCGCGACCGAACACGTCGATCAGGGGGATGTCGGGGATGCGCATGTCCGGCGTGGGCACGCCGACGAGGACGACGGTGCCGGCGAGGTCGCGGGCGTAGAACGCCTGCTTCCACGTCTCGGGCCTGCCGACCGCGTCGATGACCACGTCGGCGCCGAAGCCGTCGGTCAGCTCCTTGATCGCCTCGACCGCGTCCCGCTCCCTGCTGTTCACGGTGTGGGTCGCACCGAGCCCCCGCGCCCACTCGAGCTTGCGGTCGTCGAGGTCCACCGCGATGATCCGGCTCGCCCCGGCCAGGGAGGACCCCGCGACGGCCGCCGCGCCGACGCCGCCGCACCCGATGACCGCCACGCTCCTGCCGCGGCCCACCGCGCCGGTGTTGATCGCCGCGCCGATGCCCGCCATGACCCCGCAGCCGAGCAGCCCGACGGCGGCCGGCGACGCCGACGGGTCCACCTTGGTGCACTGCCCGGAGTGGACCAGCGTCTTCTCCGCGAAGGCCCCGATGCCCAGGGCCGGGGTCAGCTCCGTGCCGTCCTCCAGCGTCATCCGCTGGGTGGCGTTGAACGTCGAGAAGCAGTACCACGGCTCGCCACGCCGGCAGGCCCGGCAGTCGCCGCACACCGCCCGCCAGTTGAGGATCACGAAGTCGCCGGGCACCACGTCGGTCACGCCCTCCCCGACGGACTCGACCACGCCGGCCGCCTCGTGCCCGAGCAGGAACGGGAACTCGTCGTTGATGCCGCCCTCGCGGTAGTGCAGGTCGGTGTGGCACACCCCGCAGGTCTGCACCCGCACCACGGCCTCGCCCGGTCCCGGGTCGGGCACCAGCACGGTCTCCACCGAGACCGGCGCGCCCTCGGTGCGGGCGACGACTCCTCTGACCTTCTGCACGGGCGTACCTCCGGATCGGTCGGGCCGGCCTGGTGCCGGGGACGCGGTCAACCTATGCGGCGTCCCGAAGCCCGGCTCTCCCCGGCACGGCCCGAACGGGTGGGGCACCTACACTCAGGGCCGTGAACGGGGACCTCGACAGCGCCGCTCCCCGCCGTCGCCGGCTCCGCGCCGACCTGCTGGGTCTCCTCGTCGCTGCCGCGTCCGCTGCCGTCTTCCTCAGCCACGGCCTGCTCGGCCGGCTCGACCGGGACCTGGCGATCTACACCTACGCCGGCCAGCGCGTCGCCGACGGCGTCCCGCCGTACGTCGGCATCGTGAACCGCTCCGGCCCGCTGAGCCACCTCGCCCCGGGGCTGGGCATCTGGATCGGGCGCCGGTTCGACGCCGCCGACGTCACCTCGGCCCGCGTGCTGTTCCTGGTGCTCTCCGTCGCCGCGGTGTACGCCGCCTACCGGCTCGGGCGCACCCTGCTCGGCTCCGCGTGGCTCGGCGCCGCGGTCGGCCTGACCCTGGTGTCGGTCCACGGCTTCGTCGACTACGCCTCGCGCGGGCCGCGGGAGAAGACGCTGATGGTGCTGCTCGTGCTCGTCGCGCTCAACGAGGTCGTGCGCCGCCGCTGGCTGAGCGCGGGGCTGGCGGTCAGCCTGGCGACCCTGACCTGGCAACCGGCCTTCTTCGCGGCCGCGGCGACGGCGCTCGTGGGGCTGGCGCTGGAACGGCGCGGGCACCGGCGCCGCGGGCTGCTGTGGTTCACCGTGGGCGGCGTGGTCCCCCTCGCCGTGTTCGTGGGGTGGTACGCCGTCATCGGCCACCTGCAGGACTTCCTCGACTGCTTCGTGCTGATCCACGTCCGCTACACCACCCAGCCCAGCGCGCTGCAGCACCTGTCGCACTACGTCGACGACCTGACCAACGCCTACGGCTTCTCGGTCTGGGTCCTCGCGGCCGGGGTGGTGGTCCCGGTGGTCGGCGCGGTCGTCGCCGCCGTCCGCCTGGCCCTCCGCCGCCACGACGAGTCCCGCACCGAGGAGCAGCGCGCCGTGGACGCCGGCGTCGTCGCGATCGGCGTCGGCACCGCGGTGGCGCTGGCCTGGACCCTCCAGGCCTACAACGGCTGGCCGGACGCGTTCTTGATGTTCCCCTTCGCCGTGGCCGGTGTCGCGCTCGTGCTGGCCGCGATCCGGGCGGTGGCCGGGTCGCGGGTCGCGGTCGCGGTGGCCGTCGCCTGGAGCGTGACCGCGGTGGCGACGGGCGCCGTCTTCGCCGTCGACTCGCGGGAGGACGGCCTGGAGACGCAGCGGGACCATGCCACCGGGATCATGGAGGTGCTCGGGCCGGACGCGACGATGCTCTCCCTGCAGGCACCGGCACCGCTCGTGGTGACCGGCCGGGTGAACCCGATCCGGCACCAGATGTTCACCCTCGGGCTGCAGAACTACGTCTCGCACGTGTGGCCCGGCGGCCTGGAGGGACTCGGCGAGTGGATCCTGCAGGAGCGGCCCACGGTGCTCGTGGTGGGTGCCGGCTTCCGGCCGCCGTGGGTCCAGGACGTCCTCGACGAGGGCTACGTCCGGCTCGGCTACGACAGCACGGGTGCCTACGCCTGGTACGTCAGCGCCGAGGTGCCCAGGGAGACCAGGGTCGCGGCCCGGGAGGTCATCTACGGGCCGTCCGGTTGAGGTGTGCCACGATGCGCCCCATGGACAGCCTCGGCCCGCCGGCCCACCAGGACGACCCGTCCGAGCCGTCCGAGCCGTCGCAGGTCACCGAGGAGCCGCTCTACTCACTGGTCGTCCCGGTGTTCAACAGCGGCAGGATCGTCGGGCGCACGATCGACCGCGTGGTCGAGGTCTTCACCGCAGCCGGGCTGCGGTTCGAGCTGGTGCTGGTCAACGACGGCAGCTCCGACGACAGCTGGCAGGTCATCTCCTCGCGCGCCCGCACGACGCCGCACGTCCTGGCGATCAACCTGCTGAAGAACTACGGTCAGCACCACGCCAACCTCGCCGGGTTCCGCGCGACCCGCGGCGACTGGGTGATCACGCTCGACGACGACCTGCAGAACCCCCCCGAGGAGGCGCTCAAGCTGATCGAGACCGCGCACGCGGGCGGGCACGACGTCGTCTTCGGTGAGTTCCAGACCAAGCAGGCCGCGGGCTACCGACGCCTGGGCAGCAAGCTGATCAGCCTGATCAACCGCCGGGTCTTCGGCCAGCCGCCCGGCCTCGCGGTGTCCAACTTCCGCATCCTGCGCCGCGACGTGGTGGACCGGATCTGCAACGACAACAACGCCTACCCCTACGTGACCGGCCAGGCGCTGATCTACAGCAACGACCCCGGCAACGTGCTGGTCCGCCACGACGCCCGGCCCGTCGGGTCGAGCAACTACAGCCTGCTGCGCATCGTGCGCCTTCTGCTGACGATCCTGTTCAGCTACTCCCTCTTCCCCCTGCGCCTGGCGGCCAGCGTGGGGTTCGCGGTGTCGGCGCTGGCGTTCCTGCTCGGCGGCGGCTACCTCGTTCGCGGGTTCGTCACCGACTCCCGGGTCCCCGGCTGGACCTCGCTGATCGTGCTGCTCGCCGTCTTCAACGGCTTCCTGATCGCCCTGGTCTCGATGCTCGGCGAGTACGTCCTGCGCACCCTCAACGCGGTCACCGTCCAGCGGCCGTACCACGTGGTCGACCGGGTCTCGGCCGACGACCCGGGCCCCGCGCCCGGGGCGGCCCGATGACCGGGACGCCCCGGTCGGCGCGGCACCTGGTGGTCATCGGCGCCCAGCGCTCGGGGACGACGTACCTCGCGGACGTGCTGGAGGCCCACCCGGACGTCGCCCTGGCGTCGCCGCGGCGGCCCGAGCCCAAGGTCTTCCTCTCCGACGAGGTCGTCGAGCGGGGCGTCGAGTGGTACGTCGAGACGTGGTTCGCCGACCGGGGTGAGGCCGCGCTGCTGGTCGAGAAGAGCACCAGCTACATCGACCACCCGGCGTCGGCCGGGCGCATCGCGCAGGTGCTCGAGGGGGCCCGGGTGCTGGCCCAGCTGCGCGACCCGGTGGCGCGCGCGGTGTCGCACTGGCGGTTCTCCCACGGCCACGGCGCCGAGGAGCGCCCGCTCGGGACCGCGCTCGAGGAGAGCCTCGCCGAGGAGCGGCCGTGGGACCGGGCGCGCTACTCCGCCTCACCCTTCGCCTACCTCTCGCGGGGCGACTACGCCGCCGCCCTCGCCCCGTGGGTCGAGCGCTTCGGGGACCGCCTGCGCGTGCAGTTCCTCGACGAGGTCGCGGGCGGCCGCGCGGCGGACCAGCTGTTCGCCTGGCTCGACCTCGCCCCGCCGGAGCGCGTCGCGAGCGAGCCCGCCAACGAGAGCCCCGGCGAGGAGCCCGAGCTCGCGCCCGGCCTGCTGGCCCGGCTGCGCGAGCACTTCGCCCCCAGCGACCAGGCCCTGCGCGAGCTGCTCGGACGAGCGCTGCCGTGGGACGACTGAGAACGGCCCGAGGAGAGAGCCAGATGAGCGAGCAGGAGATCCGCTTCAACGTCCCGTCACTCGAGGGACGCGAGCTCGAGCACGTCGAGAACGCGATGCGCAGCGGGCACACCTCGTCCGGCGGGCCGTTCTCCCAGGCGGCCGGCGACATCATCCGCGAGGAGACCGGCGGCGCCGGCGTCCTGCTGACCACCTCCTGCACCTCGGCGCTGGAGCTGAGCGCGATGCTGCTCGACCTCCGGCCCGGTGACACCGTGATCGTGCCGTCCTTCACCTTCGTCACCACGGCGCTGGCCTTCGCCCGCCAGGGCGCGCGCGTGCTGTTCTGCGACGTCGAGCCCGAGACGCTCGCCGCCGACCCCGCCCACGTCGCCGAGCTCATGGACGACTCGGTGCGCGCGGTCGTGCTGGTGCACTACGCCGGCGTGGCCGGTGACGTCTCCGGGCTGTCCGACGTGATGGCCGCCCGCCCCGACGTGGCGCTGGTGGAGGACGCCGCGCACGGGCTGTTCGGGGCGTGGAAGGGCCACCCCCTCGGCAGCCTCGGCCGCTTCTCAACCTTCAGCTTCCACGAGACCAAGAACATCGTGTGCGGTGAGGGCGGCGCGCTCGTGGTCAACGACCCCGCCGACCTCGAGCGGGCGTGGGTGCTCTACGACAAGGGCACCAACCGGCGCGCGTTCATGGAGGGCCAGGTCGACAAGTACTCCTGGCGCGACACCGGCTCGTCCTTCGGCCTGTCCGACACCCTGGCCGCCCAGCTCCTCGGCCAGCTGGAGGTCCGGGAGACCATCCAGGCCAAGCGCCGCCGCGTCCACGAGAGGTACGTCGACCTGCTGGCCGAGCCGTGCGAGGAGCTGGGGGTGCGGCTGCCGGTCGTGCCGCCGGCGAGCGACCCGGCCTACCACCTGTTCCACCTGCTGCTCCCAGACGCCGCGACCCGCAACCGGGTGATGCAGGAGATGCGCGAGCAGGGCGTGCAGGTCACCTTCCACTACGTCCCGCTGCACGACTCCGAGGGCGGGCGCCGCTTCGCCGCACGGCCGACCGAGTGCCCGGTGACCACCGACGTGAGCAGCCGGCTGCTCCGGCTGCCCTTCCACAACAACCTCACCGACGCCGAGGCGGAGCGGGTGGCCGAGGTGCTCCTGGCCGCCTTGCGCCACTGACCTCCTCGATCCCCAGCCACACAAGGGCTGCGCCCTCCACGACCACGAAGAGCCAGGCCACGCCCGGCACGGGCGCGAGCGGTGACACCAGCACCCACACGAGTCCCGCGACCCCGGCGGCCGCCCAGCCGCGCACCAGCGCGGCGCTGCGGGCCTGGGCGACGATCATGACCGCCAGCACCAGGTTGGCCATCGCCAGCACCGTGCCGGCGGCGAGGAGCGCGGCGACGCCCCGGGCCAGCACGACGCCGTCGCCGAAGACCAGCGCGACGAGCCAGGGACCGATCCACCAGCCCAGCACCGCGCCGAGGACGGTGCCGGCGACCGCGAGCCCGGCCACCACCGCCTCGACCCGGCGCCAGGCGGCCGCTCCACCCTCGAGCCACTGCCGGGTCAGGCGGCCGGTCACCGAGGCCATCAGGGCGGTCGCGACGGTGTAGGGGGCGCGGAACAGCGCGAGCCCGGCGAACAGCGCGGTGACGTCGCGTGCGCGCCCGCCCGAGAGCGCCAGCACGACGGGTGCCCCGGTGAGCGCCACCTGCGCGAGCAGCTGCCCGAGGCCCGTCGCGCCGACCGCTCGGACCGGGCTCTCCGCCTCGGCGGACCCGGTGTCGTGCCACGAGAAGAGCGCCCCCGCGTAGGCGACGGCGACGGCGTACCCCGAGACGAGCGCGAGCCCGAACGCCCAGGGCTCGGTCCAGCCGACGGCGGCCAGGGCCAGCGCCGCGAGGCTGCGGATCGCGTTCTCCAGCACGAGGTTGACGCCCACCGCCGAGAACCGGCCCCGTCCCGTCAGGTGCCCGCGCACGACGCCGAGCAGGCCGGCGCCCAGGGTCACCGCGCCGACCAGCACGGGGAAGGCGGCACCGCCGGTGCGGAAGAGCCGCTCACCCCCTGCCCACGACACCAGGCCGGACAGGACGGCCACCACGCACACGAGCACCGCGAGCCGCGGCAGGGCGTGACGCACCGCCCGCTCACCACCGGAGGCCTCCACGGTGCGGGTGATCCAGTGCTGCAGGGGGAACGTGATGGCCGCCGCGGTGAAGCTCCACCAGGTCCACAGGACCGAGACGGCCGCCGCGTCCTCCGGCCCGAGGGCCCGGGTGGCGGTGACGAAGAAGACGTAGGCGAGGACCCCTGCGCCGACGGAGCCCAGCCCGAGGGAGGCGACCGAGCGGCGTCGTACGGCTGAGGTCACGGGCGCCACCCTAGACTCCGGCGGATGAGGAAGCTCCTGGTCACCGGCGGCGCCGGCTTCATCGGCGCGAACTTCGTGCGGCACGTGGTCGAGCACACCGACGACCGGGTCGTCGTGCTCGACAAGATGACCTACGCGGCCAGCCCGGAGGCGCTGGCCGACCTGCCGGAGGACCGGGTGCGGACCGTGGTGGGCGACGTCGCGGACCAGGCGCTGGTCGAGGACCTGGTGCCGCAGGTCGACGTGGTCGTGCACTTCGCCGCCGAGTCGCACAACGACAACTCCCTGCGCGACCCGTGGCCCTTCGTGCAGACCAACATCGTGGGCACCGCTGTCCTGCTGGAGGCCGTGCGGCGCCACGACGTCCGCCTGCACCACGTGTCCACCGACGAGGTCTACGGCGACCTCGAGCTCGACGAGCCGCGCCGCTTCGAGGAGGGCAGCCCCTACCGGCCGAGCAGCCCCTACTCCGCCTCGAAGGCCGCGGCCGACCACCTGGTGCGTGCCTGGGTGCGCAGCATGGGCGTCCGGGCGACCCTGTCGAACTGCTCCAACAACTACGGCCCCTGGCAGCACACCGAGAAGTTCATCCCCCGCCAGATCACCAACCTGCTGTCGGGGCGCCGGGTCAAGCTCTACGGCGCCGGCCTCAACGTGCGCGACTGGATCCACGTCGACGACCACAGCTCCGCGGTGCTGGCGATCCTCGACCGCGGCGAGTCCGGCGAGACCTACCTGATCGGCGCGGAGAACGAGCGCGCCAACATCGACGTGGTCAAGGCGATCCTGCGCTCGCTGGGCCACGACGAGGACGACTTCGACCGGGTGACCGACCGCGTCGGGCACGACCTGCGCTACGCCATCGACCCGTCCAAGCTGCGCGCGGAGCTCGGGTGGGAGCCGCGGTTCGCCGACTTCGACGCCGGTCTCGCCGACACGATCCGGTGGTACGCCGACCACCGCGAGTGGTGGGAACGGCACAAGGAGGAGGTCGAGGCGGCGTACGCCGCGGCCGGTCAGTAGCTGTGCCAGGGTGACCCCATGCGAGGCATCATCCTGGCCGGTGGCTCCGGCACGCGGCTGCACCCGATCACCACGGCGCTGAGCAAGCAGCTGGTCCCGGTCTACGACAAGCCGATGATCTACTACCCGCTGACCACCCTGATGCTGGCGCAGATCCGGGAGATCCAGATCATCACCACGCCGCACGACCAGGCGGCCTTCCAGCACCTGCTCGGTGACGGCAGCCAGTTCGGCCTCGACCTGTCGTGGAAGGTGCAGGACGAGCCCAAGGGCCTCGCGCAGGCGTTCCACATCTGCGCCGACCACGTCCGCGGCCACTCCAGCGCACTGGTGCTGGGCGACAACATCTTCTACGGCGCCGGCATGGGCCTGGCGCTCAACCGCTTCCAGACGATCGACGGGGCGATGATCTTCGGCTACCACGTCGCCGACCCCCGCCAGTACGGCGTGGTGGAGATGGGCGAGGACGGTGTCGCGCTCTCGCTGGAGGAGAAGCCGCAGCGACCGCGCTCCCGGCTCGCCGTCCCGGGGCTGTACTTCTACGGCCCCGACGTGGTCGACAAGGCCGCGGACCTCACGCCGAGCGACCGGGGCGAGCTGGAGATCACCGACCTCAACCGGCGCTACCTCGAGGAGGGCCGGCTGCGCGTCGAGCTCCTCCCCCGCGGCACGGCGTGGCTCGACACCGGCACCTTCGACTCGCTCAACGACGCCAGCAACTTCGTCCGCACGATCGAGGCCCGCCAGGGCTCCAAGATCGGCTCCCCCGAGGAGGTCGCCTGGCGGATGGGGTGGCTCAGCGACGACGAGCTGCGCGAGCGGGCCGAGGCACTGACCAAGAGCGGCTACGGCGACTACCTCCTGAGCCTCCTGGACCTGCCGGACGAGTTCGTCGACGGGCCGCTGGCCGACCCGATCGGCTGACCGGCGTGTGGGTCGGGGTGCTGGGCCCCCTGGAGGTCCGCCGGGCCGGTGACCCGGTCGACCTCGGCGCGCCCAAGCCCCGGACCCTCCTCGCGGCCCTCGCCCTCGCGGGCGGCCGCCCGGTCTCGGTCGACGCCCTGCTCGACCTGGTCTGGGGCGGCTCCCCCACCCCGGGAGCGCTGTCCACGCTGCACGCCTACGTCTCCGGCCTGCGCAAGGCGCTCGAGCCGGACCGCGCCCGGCGCACCGCGTCGGAGGTGCTGGTCACCCAGGCCCCGGGCTACGCCCTGCGGGTGGCTCCGGCCGACGTCGACGCCGGTCGCTTCACCACCGCCGTGACCTCGTGGCACCGCCGCCTCGCGGGACCGCTGCTCGGACCCCAGGACACCGACGCCGCGACGCTGGCCGAGGGGGCGGCGGCCCTGGACGAGGCGCTGGCGCTCTGGCGCGGGGAGCCGTACGCCGAGCTCGGCGACCTGCCGTCGGCGGTCGCCGAGCGCGGCCACCTCGAGGAGCTGCGGCTCGTGGCGCTGGAGGACCGGGCCTGGGCGCGCCTGGCGCAGGGCGACCACGCCACCGTGGCCGCCGAGCTGGAGCAGCTCACCGTCCTGCACCCGCTCCGCGAGCGACTGTGGGCGCTGCGGGCGCTGGCCCTGGTCCGATCGGGCCGGCAGGCCGAGGCGCTCGAGGTGCTGCGGACGGTGCGCGACGTGCTCGCCGACGAGCTCGGCCTCGACCCCGGCGTGGAGCTGCAGGACCTGCAGGAGCGCATCCTGCGCCAGGACCCGACGCTCGCCTGGCAGGCGCCGGCCGCCCCTTCCCCTCGACCCGGTCCGGCCGCGGAGCCCGCGGCGGCTGCGGCGTCGCCGGAGCCCGTGACCGCTCACGACTGGCCCCTGCTGGGCCGCGACCGCGAGCTCGGGGTCCTCGGCGAGCGCCTGACCCGCGCGGTGCGCGGCCACACCGAGCTGGTGGTCGTGACCGGCGCGCCGGGGATCGGCAAGTCACGGCTGAGCAGCGAGCTCATCGCGCTCGCCCGCGCCCGCGGCGCCCGCACCGTCGTGGGCCGCTGCTCGCAGGACGACGGCGCACCGCCGCTCTACCCCTGGCGTGCCGTGCTGGCCGACCTCGGCGGCGGGCTCACCGAGGAGGTCCGCGAGGGCAACGAGTTCCGCACCTGGGAGGAGATCGCCGGGCGTGTCCGCGCGGCCGCCGCCGACCAGCCCCTGGTGCTGGTCCTCGACGACCTGCACTGGGCCGACACCGCGACGCTGCGCGCGCTCCGCCTGCTCGCGGAGACCTCGGTCGACGACGCCCTGCTCGTGGTGCTCACCTGGCGCGACCGGCCGGAGCCGACCGGTGCGCTGGCCGACCTCGCCGACGCGCTGGCCCGCCGGCACGCCGAGCGCGTCCACCTGACCGGACTCGACGCCACGTCGGTGGCGGGCCTGGTCGGGTCCCTCACCAGCAACCGCCCCTCCGACCAGGACTCCGCGGCGCTGCTCGAGCGCACCGACGGCAACCCGTTCTTCCTCGTCGAGTACGCCCGGCTGGTCGGCCGTGGCGACGACCTCGGCGACGTGCTCCGTCGCGAGCCGCCGACCGTCGTGCAGGACGTGGTGGGCCGACGGCTCGCCCGGCTGCCCGAGCAGACGCTGCGCACGCTCGGCGTGGCCGCCGTCCTGGGTCGACAGTTCGACCTGCCCACGCTGGCCTCGACCGCGGCGGAGGGCGAGGACGACGTGCTCGACCTGCTGGACCCGGCGCTCGCGACCGGGCTCGTGCGCGAGGACGGCGTGGACCGCTTCACCTTCGACCACGCGCTCGTGCGCGACACCCTGGTCGCCCGGCTGCCCGTCAGCCGCCGCGCCCGTCTCCACGCCCGCGCCGCCGCGGCGCTGGGCGAGGCGCGAGGCCGCGAGACCGAGCTGGCCCACCACTGGCTCGCAGCGGGACCGGCGCACGCCCCGGACGCGTGGCGGGCCGCCGAGGCGGCCGCCCAGGTGAGCCTGGCGTCGTACGCCCACGACGAGGCGGCCGACCTCCTGCGTCGCGCGCTCGAGTCCCTCGGGTCCGACCCGTCGGCGACCGACACGGACCGCTGGCGCCTGCTCGTCGCGCTCGGCGTCGCGCACCGCTGGGGCGGGCGCTGGCCCGACCTCACCGAGACCGCGGGCCGCGCGATCGAGGTCGCCACCGCGCTCGACGACCCGGTCGCGCTGGCCCGGGCCGCGACGCTCACGCTGCGCGGCGCCCACTGGCAGTCCGCGCGCCACGGCGGTGAGAACACCGCGATCATCGCCGCGCTGCGGCGCAGCCTGGAGATGCTGCCCACGGCGGACTCGGCGCTGCGCTGCCGCTGCCTGGTGGCGCTGGCCGGTGAGCTCTACTACGTCTCCGGGACCGAGGAACGCCGCGCGCTGTGCGACGACGCCGTCGCCATGGCGCACCGGCTCGACGACCCGGAGGTCGTCCTCGACGCGTGCCTGGGCGCCGCGACGGCGCTGTGGTTCCCCGGCACCGAGGTCGAGCGCCGAGGGCTGACGCAGACCGCCCTCGAGATGGCCCGGCGGCTCGACGACCTGCCCGCCGAGGTCGCCGTCCGCACGCAGCTCGCCATCGTCGAGGCGGCATTGGGCCACCCCGCGGCGATGTGGGAGCAGCACGCCGCCGCACGTCCGGCAGCCGTCCGGCTCCGGATGGACTACGAGCTGGTCGTCCTGGACTCGATGACCGTGCCGTGGCTGGTGCTCGCCGACCGCGACGACGAGGCCGACCAAGTCATGGCGCAGTGCCAGGAGGCGCTGGGACGGGTCAACCTCGAGCAGGCGGCCGACGCGCTGGCAGGGCTCGTCGCGGTGTCGACCTGGTGGCGGGGCGCCCCGGTCTCCCCGCAGGTCTTCGACGTCGCGACCCAGGGCCCGATGCCGACCAACGCGCTGCTCGCGTGGCTGCTCCTCCGGTCGGGCGACGAGCCGGGTGCGCTGTCCTTCCTCGCCGAGCACCCGGCCCAGGTGGACCACCAGGACTGGTTCTCGCTCCTGGCCTGGGCCCTCGCCGGCGCCATGGCGGCCTATGCCGGCGACGCGGAGCTGGGCGCCCGCAGCTATGCCCTCCTCGCGCCGTACGCCGGCAGGACCGCCGTGGCGGGCAGCGGCGTCGCCGCGGGCCCGGTCGACGCCTACCTCGCCCTGGCGGCCGTCGCCGCCGGCGAGCGGGAGACGGCCTCGCGGCACGCCGACGACGCGGCGCGGATCGCCCGCGAGTGGCGGATCACGCGCTTCTCGCGGTGGCTGGAGGAGACCCGCGAGCGGTTCGGCATCTGACTCACGCGGTCAGGTGCGCGAACGCGGCCCGCTGCAGCCGGTCGAAGCTGCGCCGCGAGAGCGTCCACGCCAGTCGGTGGACGGCTCCGCCCTCGCGGGCGAAGAGCTCCTGCCGCACCTCCGTCGGCACGCCCACCAGGGCCCACGGCACCACGCGCCACAGCTTGCGCAGCGTGAGCTCCTCCTTGAACTTCGCGTCCACCGCGTCGTACTCCTGTGCGCTGAGCACCCGCTGGATGATCGCGATGGTCTCGGTCTCCTCGTGCGCGAGATGACGTCCGAGGCTCTCGCGGGCCGCGACGAGCCGCACCGCGAGGGCCGACCGGGCGTCGGCGGACGGCGCGACGACCATCGCCGCGAACCCGTCGCGGCATCCCTGCAGCAGCGGGTCGATCTCGGCGTGCTCCCCCTCCATCGCCTCGACGGTCACCCGGTCGTCGCCCCGCGCCCGCTCCAGCAGCACCGGCCACAGGTGCTCGTCCTCGCCGCCGTGGTGGTCGTGGAGGACGCCCGCGAAGACGGCCCAGCGGCGCTCCAGCGCGCGCCAGGTCGCGCGGTCCTCCACCGGGGTCAGGGGAACGGCCCGTGCGAAGTCGCGCAGGTCGCGGCGGAAGGCGTGGTGCGAGACGTACATCATCGTCATGTCCACGGGGCCCTCAGGTGCCGCGGCCTGACCGGGCAGGCGCAGCTGGGCGACGTGGTTCGTGGCAGGGGTCGTGCTCATCGGGTCCTCCTCGGGTCGGTTGCTTGCGAGGACGGTCCCGCCGGGCGCTTGGGGTCGGCTTGGGACCTGCTTGTCGCCCCGGTCGCACGGGGTGACCTCGGCCGGGTCATCGTCGTTGGACGGGTCCGTCCACGTCCCGGGAGGACCCATGACCGCCCACGCACCCCGTCGCCGGCCCCTCGCGGTCGCCCTCGCCGCAGCCTGTCTCACCGCCCTCCTCCCGACCGCTGGCCCGTCGGAAGGAGCCCCCACGTCGCTGCCGGCTCGAGGCACCGTCGTGGACTCGGCACCACTGCCGAAGCGGCTGTGGATCCCCCGCTCCACCAGCCGCGCGTGGCGGCTGACCTACGTCACCAGCGACTCCCACGGGCACCGGGCGCTGAGCACCGGCACGGTCTTCGTCCCCTTCGGCACCCCTCCCCGCGGCGGCTGGCCGGTGGTGTCGTGGGCCCACGGCATCTCCGGGCTCGGCGACGACTGCGCGCCCTCCAAGGTCGGTCCCGTGCTCAAGCAGCGCGACTGGTCCTACCTGCGCACCTGGATGCGCCAGGGCTACGCCGTCGTGGCCAGCGACTACGTCGGTCTCGGCACCCCCGGCCTGATGCCCTACCTCGACACCCGGGCGACCGCCCACAACGTGGTCGACATGGTCAGGGCCGGCCGCGCCTTCACCGCCCACAAGCGGCCACGGCTGCGGCTGGCGCGCAAGTGGGTCACGATCGGGCAGTCGCAGGGCGGCGGTGCCGCGATCGCCACGGCCCGCTACGCCACGGCGTACGGCGGCCGCGGGCTGAGCTACCGCGGCGCGGTCGGCACGGGCACGCCGGCCTACATCGAGGACTACGTCGAGCTGCTCGGTCCGGAGGTGCCGCCGCTGACCGGCGACCTCACGGCCTACCTGACCTACATCGTGGCCAGCCTGCGCGACGTCCACCCCGAGCTGGGCATCGACGGCGTCCTCACCCCGACCGGCCGGAAGTACCTGCGCCTGGCCGAGACCGTCTGCGACGAGCAGTTCGCGGCGATGATGGAGGGGGTGGCGATGGGCACCTTCTTCACCGCGCCCCTGGCGACGCTGCCCCGCTTCCGCGAGACCGTCGTGGACTACATGGGCATGCCCGAGAAGGGCTTCGACAAGCCGTTCTTCATGGGCCACGGCGCGCTCGACGTCGACGTCCCCTACGCCCAGACCGCGCGCTACGCCGCGGTCCTGCAGGCCAACGGCGAGCCCGTGGTGTTCAAGACCTACCCGACCGACCACTCCGGCACCATGGACGCCTCGCTGGCCGACTCCGTGCCCTATGTCCGCAGGGCGTTGCGATGACCCGAGGTGACTATCTCGGTCCGAAGTTGCCAACTCTCGTTTTCTGAACCCCTCTCCGGGTTACGTTGTCGCCGTGACCAGCGCGTTCAACTCCAGCGTCGTCGGGTCGGCGTCCATCTGGACGCTGGGCCGGGTGGCTGGTCCGCGCCGGGAGGCCACGGTCGTGCAGGCCGGCTCCGAGGCGATCTACCTCGACCTCGAGGGCAGCTGCATCGCGGTGCTCGCCGGCCGTGCCGTGCAGGTCCCGCTCGGGGTCCGCACGCTCCTGCCGCAGCTCCCGGCCGTGCCGGCCGGGGAGGTCGCCACCATCCACGACGGCATGATCGAGGTCGCCGACCTCGCCGTGCTGGTGACCAACATCGTCGACACCACCGTGCCGGTGCTGTCCGCGGAGGATGCCGCCTGGGGCCGCCAGCACCTGCCGAAGTTCGCCGAGCACCACGTCGCCCACCTTCGCGACGCACTGCCGGCGCAGGCCTTCGACCAGCTCGCCGCCGGCGACCCGCTGGCCGCTCTCACCCTGCTCGGCGAGGGCCGCGGCACGATCACCCCGCTGGGCGACGACGTGCTGGGTGGCTGGATCGCCACCGCGGTCGCGATCCGGCTCCCCGCCCTGCAGGCGATCCGGTCCGAGGTCGCGCTCAACGCCTTCGACCGCACCACCATCGTCTCCGCCAGCCTGCTCGCCTGCGCCGCGCGGGGCGAGGGCGTCCCGGAGTTCCACAGCGCGATGAGCGGCGTGGCCCGCCAGAACGACGACATCCTGAGCCAGTCGCTGGACCTGATGTTCGAGCGCTGCGGCGAGTCCGGTCTGGCCTTCGTCCTGGGCTCGATGCTGGCCTTCGAGGCCTTCGACCCCGAGGCCTGAGCCTCCCCTCCTTCCCGGACGAAGCGACCGGCCGCCCGGTCGCGCCTGGGAGTGCGCGTCCGGGCGGCCGGCCCGTGGGTGCGACGACCGCCCCGGGGGGCGGAAGCACGGCTGTTCGGATCCCCTAGAGGATCGGGCTGAACGGCTCGGTGCCGTTGACCAGCCGGAGACCGGCGATGCCGGAGTGCTGCTGGGCGAAGGCGAGCTCCTTGGCGAGGTCACCGACGCCGTTGGAGCCGGCCAGCGGCGCGATCGCGACCGTGGACAGCGTGCCGAGCGCCTTGCCGTCCTGGTCGAGGAAGCCGCTGCCGGAGTCACCCGGGATGCCCGGGGTCAGGGTGTAGACGGTGTGCGACCAGCCGTTGCCGTCGTCACCCAGGCTCGTGCCCCGCTTCGGCGAGAGCAGCTCGATGCCGCCGCGGAGGCTGGAGTTGCCGAAGGAGAAGACGTTGTCCCCCGCCGCGGTGCCCGTGGTGTTGATGCCGGTGGGACCGCCCCAGAAGGGCATCGACGGGTTGACCTTGGAGACGTGCTGCGGGTCGACCTTCACCAGCGCGAGGTCGTTGTAGGCGCAGGCGTCCGGGTCGGTGGTGCCGTTGGCCTGCATGGTCAGCCAGCTGGAGTACACCAGGGTGCCGGTGCCGACCGTGGTGCCGGAGGTCAGCAGCGAGCCGTTCTCGACGAAGTCGACCTTGGTGCCCAGCGGCAGCGAGCCCGAGTCGCACCCGTCGGTCTCCGTGGCCGCGCCGGTGCCGGCGCAGTGGGCCGCCTGGCCGACGTAGACGTTGCCGGCACCGTCGGTGTAGACGAAGTTCGCCGTGCACTGCGAGCCGTTGGTGTAGGTCTGCACGCCGGGGTGGATCTTCGCCGTGGAGGCGGGAGCCCACGCCACCGTGGCGCTGCGGGTCGGCTTGGCTGCCTCGGCGGGCAGGCCGACGGCGGCGACGGCGGCGGTGGCCATCGCCGCGCTGGCCAGCGCGGCGAGGAGAGGACGGCGGAGGGCCATGTCGGTGACTCCTTCGAGGGGGCGGTCGGTCACCGGACCAACGAGCCACCCGAGGGGTCGTTACGCCGAGGGGGCGATCCCCTCGTAGCCCGTTCGGACTAGTACGACGGCTGCGAGGGGTCGATCTGGCTGACCCACGCCACGACCCCGCCACCGACGTGGACCGCGTCGCCGAACCCGGCACCCTTGAGCACCGCGAGCACCTCGGCCGAGCGCGCGCCCGACTTGCAGTGCAGGACCACCGGCTTGTCCGACGGCAGCTGCTCGAGGGCCGAGCCGTTGAGGAAGTCGCCCTTGGGGATCAGCACCGAGCCGGGGATGCGGTTGATCTCGTACTCGTTGGGCTCGCGCACGTCGACCAGCAGGAACTCGCGCTCGCCGTTGTCCCGCTCCTTGAGCCAGGTCTCGAGGGTGCCCACCGAGATGGTCGCGTCCGCGGCGGCCTCGGCGGCCTCGTCGCTGATCGCCCCGCAGAACGTGTCGTAGTCGATCAGCCCCGTCACCGTGGGGTGCTCACCGCACAGCCGGCAGCTCGGGTCCTTGCGCATGCGGAGCTTGCGGTAGTCCATCTCCAGCGCGTCGTAGACCATGAGGCTGCCGACCAGCGGCTCGCCGATGCCGGTGAGCAGCTTGATCGCCTCGTTGACCTGGATCGAGCCGATGCTCGCGCACAGCACGCCCAGCACGCCGCCCTCGGCGCACGAGGGGACCATCCCCGGCGGCGGCGGCTCGGGGTAGAGGCAGCGGTAGCACGGCGCGTCGGCGCCCTCGAGGGTCGGCCAGAACACCGAGGCCTGGCCGTCGAAGCGGTAGATCGAGCCCCACACGTAGGGCTTCTTCAGGAAGAAGGCCGCGTCGTTGACCATGTAGCGCGTCGCGAAGTTGTCCGTGCCGTCGACGATCAGGTCGTACTGCTCGAAGATGCCCAGCACGTTGTCGTTGTCGAGGCGCTCGCCGTGCACCACGACCTCGACCAGCGGGTTGACCTCCTTGATCGAGTCGCGGGCCGACTCCGCCTTGGGCCGGCCGATGTCGCTCTGCCCGTGGATGACCTGGCGCTGCAGGTTGGACTCGTCGACCTCGTCGAACTCGGCGATGCCCAGCGTGCCGACGCCGGCCGCGGCCAGGTAGAGCAGCGCGGGCGAGCCGAGGCCGCCGGCGCCGATCACCAGCACCTTGGCGTTCTTCAGCCGCTTCTGACCGGTCATGCCCACGTCGGGGATGATCAGGTGGCGGCTGTAGCGACGCACCTCGTCGACGGACAGCTCCTCGGCGGGCTCGACCAGCGGCGGCAGGGACACGGCTTCTCCAGACGGACGGAGGGGACTCGGACTGTTCGCCCAACAACCGTAGTGGGCGGCTTGTTCCGCGCCGGCTCGGTCAGACCGTCGGCTGCGGCTCGGCGAACACCACGACGTTGGAGAGGTACTTCGTGCCGTCCCAGTCCTCGCAGGTGATCAGCACCAGCCGGCCCGGCCCGGTCTGGCTGAAGACCTCCTGGGCGTCGCGCGCCAGGGTGGCCTTGCGGTAGATCCGGACGCCGGTGACGCGGTAGCCGATGACGCCCTTGTCGGTGCGGACGCGCACGCGGTCGCCGCGGCGTACCTGCTCCAGGTCGTCGAGCTGGCCGCCACCGGTGTGGACGGTGTGCCCGGTGACCAGCGCACCACCGTGGACCGCCCCGGGCTCGGCGCCGTCGGACCACCAGCCCAGGGTCTGCGGGTCGGCGGGCGGGATCAGGACGCCGTCGACCACGCCGATCGGCACGATCGGGGCGTCGACGCCCAGCGACGGGATCGCCACGTGGCGCGGCGCGCCGGTCGCCCGGTCCGGGCGCAGCGCCCGGATCGTCACCGGGCGGAGCGTGCCGGCGGGCGTGGGGTCGGGGTCGGGGTCGACCAGGTCGGGACCGGCGACGGTCACGGGCCCGGGTGGTGGGTCGTCGTGCCGCACCGACCACCCGACGAGCGCGGTGCCGGCACCCACGAGGGCGAGCGCCACCACGGCGCGCAGGGCCGTGGCCCCGCGTGCGTGCCGCTCCCGTGCCATGTCCCCGCCTCCCCCGTCACCGGGTCGCTCCCGACCCCGATGGTACGGCGAAGAGGCGGCGGGCACCCAGGAGTAGGCTGCGCCCGAGCCGACCCGCCCGGGCGGCCTGAGCAGGAGGCCCGCGTGAGCGACACGGCGACGGACGGACACCGTCCCCGCGGCATCCGGCTGCCCCGCAAGGCCCGCCGTGCGCAGCTGCTCGACGCCGCGCTCGAGGTGTTCGTGGCCCAGGGCTACCACGCCGCCGCCATGGACGAGATCGCCGACCGGGCCGGGGTCTCCAAGCCGGTGCTCTACCAGCACTTCCCGAGCAAGCTCGAGCTCTACCTCGCCCTGGTCGAGCAGAGCTCCGACCGGATCATCGACGCCTGCCGCCAGGCGCTGGAGTCCACCCACGACAACCAGCAGCGGGTCCAGGGCGCGATGGCGGCGTTCTACGACTACGTCGCCAACGCCCAGGGCGCCTTCCGGCTGGTCTTCGAGTCCGACCTGACCAGCGAGCCCGCCGTCCGAGCCCAGGTCGACCGCGTCACCGCCGTGTGCGCGCGCGAGATCTCCCGGGTCATCCACGAGGACACCGGCCTGCCCGACGACGCGGCGGGCCTGCTCGCGGTGTCGCTGGTGGGCATGGCGCAGGTCAGCGCGCGCTACTGGCTCGACACCGGCAGCTCCCTGGGCGAGGACGACGCCGCGCGGCTCATCGCCGGGCTCGCCTGGCGGGGCATCAGCGGCTACCCGCTGGAGGGTCAGCCGGACGGTGGTCCGGACGCCGGACCGGCCTGAGGTCCGGCACCGCCCACCACCCCACTAGGTTGGGACCGCCCAGCCCGCACAGCCACCGCCGTGATCCGGCGACGAGGAGGAGTCACGCATGGAGGTCAAGATCGGGGTGCAGCAGGCCCCCCGCGAGCTCACCGTCGAGGTCGAGGGTGACGCCGACGAGGTCGAGCAGGCGGTCCGCACCGCCCTGGGCGACGCCTCCGGCGTCCTGTCCCTCACCGACGCCAAGGGCCGCCGCGTCCTGGTGCCCACGGCCAAGCTGGCCTACGTCGAGCTCGGCTCCCCCACCGTCGGTCAGGTCGGCTTCCGCTCCTGATCCCCGCGTCTGCTCAGGCGTCTGCTCAGGCGTCGAGGCCGAGGCTGGTCATCCGCGCGGTGTGGTTCTCGGTGAGGCGGGCGAACAGCCGGCCGATCGCGGCCAGGTCGAGGCCCGGTCGGTCGACGCCGCCGGCCAGCAGCGCGGTCAGCTCGTCGCGCTCGGCGGCGACCCGTTGGGCCTGGGTGAGCGCCTCGCCCATGAGCCGGCGGCCCCACAGCGCCAGCCGGCCCCCGACCCGGTGGTCCTGCTCGATCGCCGCCCGCACCCGCGGCACCACGAACTCCGCGTTGCCGGCGTCGCGCAGGCTCTCGGTCACCACCTCGCGGGTCCGGGGGTCGAGGAACGCCCCGATCTCGGTGTAGAAGTCCGCGGCGAGCCCGTCGCCGACGTAGGCGGTCACCAGGCCCTCGAGCCAGTCGTTGGACCGGGTGCGCAGGTGGAAGGCGTCGAAGGCCTGCGCGAACGGCGCCATCGCCTCGATCGGCTCCGCGCCGAGCTCGGCGAGGTAGTCGGTGAGCCGCTCGTAGTGACCGAACTCCGCGGAGGCCATCCGCGCCAGCTCGGCCTTGTCGGCCAGGGTCGGGCACATCCGCGCGTCGGCGGCGAGCCGGTCGAAGGCGGAGATCTCGCCGTAGGCGATCGCGCCGAGGAGGTCGACGACCGCCGCGTGGTAGGCCGGGTCCTCCATCGCGGGGTTCGACAGCATGCGCGCAGCCTACCGAGACCGAGCGCGCTCACCCGACCGGTAGCATGAACCGTCACACTCACGACCCGAAGGCACCATCCTGACCACCTTCAGAGAACTCGGGGTCCTCCCCTCGATCGCCGACGCCCTCGAGCGAGGCGGGATCACCACCCCCTTCCCCATCCAGGAGATGACCCTCTCGGTCGCGCTCCTGGGCACCGACCTCATCGGCCAGGCCCGCACGGGCACCGGCAAGACCCTGGCCTTCGGCATCCCGCTGCTGCAGCGCACCGCCGTCCCGGGCACCCCGGCGTACGACGAGCTGGCCGCGCCCGGCAAGCCGCAGGCCCTCGTCGTGGCCCCGACCCGCGAGCTCGCGGTCCAGGTCTCCGGCGACCTCCAGCTGGCCTCCGCCGACCTCGGCGCCCGCGTGCTCACCGTCTACGGCGGGGTCCCCTACGAGCCCCAGCTCGACGCGCTCGCGGAGGGCGTCGACGTCGTCGTCGGCACGCCCGGCCGGCTGATCGACCTGGTCAACCGCGGCTCGCTGACGCTCTCCCACGTCCAGGTGCTCGTCCTCGACGAGGCCGACGAGATGCTCGACCTGGGCTTCCTGCCCGACGTGGAGCGCCTGCTGCGCGAGACCCCGGCCTCGCGCCAGACGATGCTGTTCTCCGCGACGATGCCGGGCGCGATCGTCTCGCTGGCGCGCTCGCACATGCACCACCCGGTCAACATCCGGGCGGAGTCCGCGGCCGACACCCAGATGGTGCCCGCGACCGCGCAGTTCATCTACCAGGTGCACGACCTGGACAAGGGCGAGATGCTCGCGCGCATCCTGCAGGCCGAGGGCGCAGGGCGCGCGATCGTGTTCACCCGCACCAAGCGCGCCGCCCAGCGCGTGGCCGACGACCTGGCCGATCGCGGGTTCCCCGCCAGCCCGCTGCACGGCGACATGGCACAGGTGGCCCGCGAGAAGGCGCTGCAGCGGTTCCGGGAGGGCAAGGTGCGCGTCATGGTCGCCACCGACGTCGCCGCGCGCGGCATCGACGTGCAGGACGTCACCCACGTGGTCAACCACTCCTGTCCGGAGGACCACAACACCTACGTCCACCGCATCGGCCGCACCGGTCGTGCGGGGGCGACCGGCGTGGCGATCACCTTCGTGGACTGGCAGGACATCACGCGCTGGAACGTGATCAACAAGGCGCTGGACCTGCCCTACAACGACCCGCAGGAGACCTACTCCACCTCGCCGCACTTCTTCGAGGAGCTCGGCATCCCCACCGACGCCAAGGGTGTGGTGGGCGAGCCGGTGGGTGGTCCCCGCAAGGACCCGAAGGACGGGGGCAGGACCCGCGGCGACGAGTCGCGCCAGCGCCCGCCGCGCACGGCGAGCACCCGCACGCGGACCCGCACGCGCGGGGGCCGCAAGGTCGACGACGCCTCGGGCGGCAACGCCCCGGACGCCGAGGCGACGGCCCCGGCGCAGACCTCGGGCGGGTCCGGCTCAGAGGAGGGCGGCTCCGGCGGCCCGACCCGTCGTCGTCGCCGCCGCCGTCGTGGCGGTGGCGGTGGCGGTGGTGCCGAGTCCGCGGCGGCCGGCGGGTCGTCCGAGGGCTGAGGCCGGTGCGGGCCCGGCCCGGGCCCGCGCTCAGCCGGTGACGACGACCTCGGTGCCGAGGGGCGCGAACCTCCACAGCGCCTGGGCGTCACCGGGAGCCTGCCGGATGCAGCCGTGGCTCTGCGGCGTCCCGAGGTCGCCCACGCGCTGCACCGGGTGCCCGTTGTCGCCCAGGGGCAGGTCGTGGAAGCCGATCGCGGCGTTCTGGCCGCGGGTGAAGCGCACCATCCAGCGCATGGTCGTGCCGTCGATGCCGATGGCGTCCGCGGAGCGCGAGTAGACCTCGTAGGTCCCGGCCCTCAGGTTGTCGGTGACGCTGCCGGAGGCGAGATAGGTGCGCCGCACGGTGCCGTCGCCCTTGACCAGCCAGACGCGCTGCTGCGGCAGGTCGAAGACCACGCGGCGCCCCTTGCCGCTGTCCGCGGGGAGCGGGAACGCGGCCGGGTCCGCGGCAGCGGTCGTGGCGTCGTCGGGCACGTCGGGCAGCGGGCGGGAGCCCTGCGGGGCAGGCTCCGGGTCGGCCTCGTCGCCCCGGTCGGGACGGCCGTGGCTCGGTGCGCTCGTGTCGCCGGTCGTGTCGCCGGTCGTGTCGCTGGTCGTGGCGCCGGTCGTGCTGCGGCTCAGGGCGCCGCTGAGCTCCAGCGAGCCGGCCGAGGGCTGCGCCTGGGCCGGCGACCCGCCGCCGGGCAGGACGCCCAGGCCGCCGAGGAAGGCGACGCCGCACACCAGCGTGGCCGTGCCGAGGGCGGTGATCCGGCCGTAGCGCGGTCGCACCGTGCCGCCAGGGGTCCGAGGTCCGGGTGGCGGCACGGAGTGCGTCATGGCGTCTGGCTCTCCTTGCGAGCGATGAGGTTCTTCGCCACCTCGCGGTAGGCGTCGGCACCACGATGCCTCCGCGTGGTCCGCAGGATCGAGCGACCCGCCGCAGGAGCCTCCGCGAAACGGATCGACTTGGGGATCGGGGGCTCGATCACCTCGAGCTCGTAGGTCTCCGAGATCGTGTCCAGGACGGTGCGCGCGTGGTTGGTGCGGCCGTCGTACAGCGTGGGCAGGACGCCCCAGACGGCCAGGCCGCGGTTGGTGAAGCGGCGCACGTCGTGGACGGTGTCGAGCAGCTGGCCGACGCCGCGGTGCGACAGCGTCTCGCACTGCAGCGGGACGACGACGCCGTCGGCGGCGGTCAGGGCGGCGACGGTCAGGACCCCCAGCGAGGGCGGGCAGTCCAGGAGCACCCAGTCGTACTCGTCGAGGTCCTCCAGCGCGACCTTGAGGACGTACTCGCGGCCGGTGCGGGTGAGCAGGTCGGCCTCGGCCCTGGCCAGCTCGATGGTGGCGGGCAGGAGGTCGACGGCGTCCTCGGTGGTGACGATCACCTCGGTGGCGTCGAGGCCCTTGGTGAGGACGTGGTGGACCGAGAGGTCGAGGTCCTCGGGGTCGATGCCGAGGGAGAAGGTGAGACAGGCCTGCGGGTCGAGGTCGACCAGGAGGACCCGGCCGCCCAGCTCGGCGAGCGCGGCGCCCAGCGAGGCGACCGACGTGGTCTTCGCGACCCCGCCCTTCTGGTTGGCGACCGCCAGGATGGTCGGGCCGGAGGTCTTCGCCGCGCTGTTCACGCGGTCATTGTGCCCCAGGTCCTGATGCCCTCCCCCTCCCGTCCGTGGAATGCTGCCCGCATGTCGCGCGTGACCCACCTGTCCACCCGGCGGGCCGACCGGACCGGCGGTCCGGACGCCCACGATCCCTCCCGTCCGATCGCCCTGGTCACCGGCCCCACGGCCGGGATCGGGCTCGCCTTCGCCCACGAGCTGGCGCGGCGAGGCTTCGACCTGGTGCTCGTGGCCCGCTCCGCCGACCGGCTCGAGGAGCTCGCCGCGGAGCTGCGCGAGCAGCACGGGGTGGCCGTCGAGGCCCTGCCGGCCGACCTCGGTGACCGCGACCAGCTGGCGCGCGTCGAGGCGCGCCTGTCCGACCCGTCCCAGCCGATCGACCTGCTGGTCAACAACGCCGGCTTCGGGCTCAAGCAGCAGTTCGCCGACAACGACGTCGAGCAGGAGCAGCAGATGCTCGACGTCCTGGTGGTCGCGGTGATGCGCCTGAGCCACGCCGCCACGACCGCGATGCTCCAGCGCGGCTTCGGCGGGATCATCAACGTCTCCAGCGTGGCGGGCTACCTGCCGCGCGGGACCTACGGCGCGGCCAAGGCCTACGTCACGCGCCTGTCGCAGTGGGCCGACGCGACCTACCGCGACCGGGGCGTGCGGACCATGGCGCTGTGCCCGGGCTTCGTGCGCACCGAGTTCCACGAGCGGATGGACGTGGCCCGCGACTCCGCTCCGTCGTGGCTGTGGCTCGATGCCGACAAGCTGGTGCACGAGGCGCTCGACGACTTCGACGACGGCAAGTCGCTGTCGGTGCCGGACCTGCGCTACAAGGCGATCGCGACGGTGGCCCAGCACGTGCCTGCCGGCCTGCTGGCGCGCTTCCAGACGATGGGCCGCCGCTAGGGCTCCCGGTCAGGCGCGCGGGCGGGCGGCCCGCAGCCGCTCGTACTCCTCCGGCGCGGTGAGGTTGCAGCCGAGGTCGTGGTCGACCTTGCCGCTGCCGTGGTGGTCGCTGGAGCCGGTCACGACCAGGCCGAGGTCACGGGCGATGCCGCGCAGCGCCGCCCGCTGCTCCGGCGCGTGGTCCTGGTGGTCGACCTCTATCCCCGTCAGCCCGACCGCCTGCAGCGCGGCCAGGTCCTCGGGCTGCATCACCGGTGCGGAGTCACGGCCCCACGGGTGGGCGACGACGGTGACCCCGCCGGCGTCGGCGACGACGCCGATGGCCTGCTCCAGGGGGGCCGCCGGCCTCGAGACGTACGCCGGCCCGCCGGACCGGAGGAAGCTCTCGAACGCCTCGTCCCGGCTGCGCACGATCCCCTTGGCCACCAGCACGTCGGCCACGTGCGGCCGCCCGACGGAGGGCGACGCGGCCGCCTGGGCGAGCACCTCGTCGACGCTCACGTCGTGCCCGAGGTCCCGCAGCCGCTCGACCATCCGGGGCACCCGCTGGTCACGGCCCTCGACGACGAGGTCCAGGAGCGCGACGAGGGCGGGGTGGGCCGGGTCCGGCCAGTAGGCCAGCAGGTGGACGCCGCGGCCGCGGTGCTTGCAGCTGATCTCCATGCCGGGCACGAGCGCGACGCCGGTCCCGGCCGCGGCCTCGGCCGCCTCCGCCCAGCCGACCGCCGTGTCGTGGTCGGTGAGGGCCACGACGTCCAGCCGGGCCGCCGCGGCGGCCCGGACCAGGTCGGCCGGCGCCTGGGTCCCGTCGGACCGGCTGGAGTGGGTGTGGAGGTCGATGCGCACGGCGGCGAGGAGTCCAGCGGGGTCGACCGGCTCAGCGCCCGCGGAACACCGGCGCGCGGCGCTCCCGGGAGGCGCGGACGCCCTCCTGGAGGTCCTCGGTGGCCAGCGTGACCGGCTGGGCGAGCGCCTCCCAGTCGATGCACGTCTCGAAGTCCGCGTGGCCGCCGTCGCGCATCGCGACCTTGGTCAGGCGGCTGGCGATCGGGGCGCTGGCCGCGATCCCCGCGGCGGTCTCGAGGACCGAGGCGAGGAACTCCTCGTCGGGGGTCACGCTGGAGACCAGCCCCATCCGGAAGGCCTCCTCGGCGCCGACCATGCGGCCGGTGAGCAGCAGGTCGCGGGCGTGGGCCTCGCCGACGACGTTGGGCAGCGTGTAGGTGGCGGCCATCCCGGCGTGCATGCCGAGCTTGACGAACGGCACGGACATGCGGGCCGACGCCGCGGCGTACCTCAGGTCGCAGGCGAGCGCGAGGCACAGGCCCGCGCCGACGGCGGCCCCGTTGATCGCGGCGATCGTCGGCACCTCGAGCTCGCGGATCGAGAGCCAGGAGCGGTAGAAGCCGAGCATCCGGGTGCGCAGCGCGTGGACCGGCGCGTCCGGCTCTCCGGCGATCCAGCGCGGGTCCCCGCCGGAGCAGAACGCGGCGTCCGCGCCGGTCACCACCACGCACCGCACGTCGTCGTCCGCGCGCAGCCCGGCGACGGTCTGCTCCCAGGCCTCGGTCATCGGTCCGCTCATCGCGTTGCGCTGGGCGGGGTTGTCGAGGGTGAGCAGGACGACGCCCTCGGACGGGCGGTCGACACGGAGCTGGGAGTCGGTCATGGGCGGGAGCCTACGGGCGGTGTTTGCGCACGTCAGCGGCCTTCCGGAGTGACGGTCGTCATGCTGGACGGACGCTTGGGTCTCAGGGGTGCGGCGTACTCTGGACTGCGCAGGACGAAGCAAAACTAGAACATGTTCTACACTTCTGGGAGCCGGTGCCGACCGGAGGCCAGACGAGAGGGCGGCATCGCGTGGCCACCAAGCAGGTCAAGCAGCTCGACCGGGTCATCATCCGCTTCGCCGGCGACTCCGGCGACGGCATGCAGCTGACCGGCGACCGCTTCACCCAGGAGACGGCGTCGTTCGGCAACGACCTCTCGACGCTGCCGAACTTCCCCGCCGAGATCCGCGCTCCGCAGGGGACGCTCCCGGGCGTCTCGTCGTTCCAGGTGCACTTCGCCGACCACGACATCCTCACCCCTGGCGACGCCCCCGACGTGCTCGTCGCGATGAACCCGGCCGCGCTGCGGGCCAACCTGGGCGACCTGCCCAAGGGCGCCATCGTCATCGTCGACACCGCCGACTTCACCAAGCGCAACCTGGCCAAGGCGGGCTACGAGTCCGACCCCCTGGCCGACGTCGACGCCGGCCCGCTGGCCGACTACCAGGTGCACCCGGTCGACCTGACCCAGATGACGGTGGAGTCGGTCAAGGAGTTCGGCCTCACCCGCAAGGACGCCTCGCGCGCCAAGAACATGTTCGCCCTCGGCCTGCTGTCCTGGATGTACGGCCGGCCCACCGAGGGCACCGTCGGCTTCCTGCAGCGCCGCTTCGCCAAGGTCCCCGACATCCGTGACGCCAACGTCGCGGCGTTCAAGGCCGGCTGGAACTTCGGCGAGACCACCGAGGCGTTCGCGGTGCAGTACGAGGTCAAGCCGGCCGCGATGCCCGCCGGCACCTACCGCAACATCACCGGCAACCTGGCGCTGTCCTACGGCCTGGTCGCCGGCGGCGTGCAGTCCGGCCTCCCGCTCTTCCTCGGGTCCTACCCGATCACCCCGGCCAGCGACATCCTCCACGAGCTCAGCAAGCACAAGCGCTTCGGCGTGACGACCTTCCAGGCCGAGGACGAGATCGCCGGCATCGGTGCCGCGCTGGGCGCCTCGTTCGCCGGCCGGCTCGGCGTCACCACCACCTCGGGCCCGGGCGTCGCGCTCAAGAGCGAGACGATCGGCCTGGCCGTGATGACCGAGCTCCCCCTGGTCGTGGTCGACGTCCAGCGCGGCGGGCCCTCGACCGGCCTGCCGACCAAGACCGAGCAGGCCGATCTGCTCCAGGCGATGTTCGGCCGCAACGGTGAGGCGCCGGTGCCGATCGTCGCGCCGCAGTCGCCCGTCGGACTGCTTCGACGCGGCGGTCGAGGCCGTGCGGATCGCGGTCACCTACCGCACCCCGGTCATGCTGCTCTCCGACGGCTACCTCGCCAACGGCTCCGAGCCGTGGCGCATCCCCGACCTCGACGAGCTGCCCTCGATCGACCCCGCCTTCGCCACCGCTCCCGAGGACGGGGAGGAGTTCCTGCCCTACGTCCGCGACGAGCAGACCCTCGCCCGGCCGTGGGCGATCCCCGGCACCGCCGGGCTCGAGCACCGCATCGGCGGCCTGGAGAAGGCCGACAGGACCGGCAACATCTCCTACGACCCGGCCAACCACGACCTGATGACCCGCACGCGCGCGGCCAAGGTCGAGCGCATCGCCGAGTCGCTCCCGCCGCTCGAGGTCGACGACCCGTCCGGCGCGGCCACCGTCCTCGTGCTCGGCTGGGGCTCGACCTACGGCCCGGTCGGGGCCGCCTGCCGCCAGGTGCGCCGGGCCGGCCACGACGTGGCGCAGGTGCACCTGCGCCACCTCAACCCCTTCCCCCGCGATCTCGGCGAGGTGCTGAGGCGCTACGACCGCGTGCTGGTCCCCGAGATGAACCTCGGCCAGCTCTCCATGCTCGTCCGTGCCCGCTACCTCGTCGACGCGGTCGGCTACAACCAGGTCAACGGGATGCCCCTCAAGGCCGCCGACCTCGCCGACGCGATCATGAACCTGATCGAGGAGACCGCCCGATGACCTCCATCGACCTGCCCTTCCCCGGCCTGCGGGGCGTCCCGACCCTCACCGAGGACGACGCCCCCCAGAACCGCAAGGACTTCACCTCCGACCAGGAGGTCCGCTGGTGCCCCGGCTGCGGCGACTACGCGGTGCTGGCCGCCGTGCAGGGCTTCCTGCCCGAGCTCGGGCTGAGGCGCGAGAACATCGTGTTCGTCTCCGGCATCGGCTGCTCCTCGCGGTTCCCCTACTACCTCGACACCTACGGCATGCACTCCATCCACGGACGTGCACCGGCCATCGCCACCGGGATCGCCACGGCGCGCGAGGACCTGTCGGTGTGGGTCGTCACCGGTGACGGCGACGCGCTGTCGATCGGCGGCAACCACCTGATCCACGCGCTGCGCCGCAACGTCAACCTCAAGATCCTGCTGTTCAACAACCGGATCTACGGCCTGACCAAGGGGCAGTACTCCCCCACCTCCGAGGTCGGCAAGGTCACCAAGTCCACCCCGATGGGCTCCCTCGACCAGCCGTTCAACCCGGTCTCGCTCGCGCTCGGCGCCGAGGCGTCGTTCGTGGCCCGCACGGTCGACTCCGACCGCAAGCACCTCACCGAGGTGCTCCGCGCCGCCGCCGCGCACCGCGGCTCGGCGCTGGTGGAGATCTACCAGAACTGCCCGATCTTCAACGACGGCGCCTTCGACGCCTTCAAGGGGGCCAAGTCCGACGCCGACGCGGCCGACGCGATCATCCCGCTCGTGCACGGCGAGCCGGTCCGCTTCGGCACGACCGGCGAGGACGGCCTGCCCGGCCGCGGCGTGGTGCGCGACCCGGCGACCGGAGGCGTGCGGGTGGTCGAGGTGACCGCGGACAACCAGGCCGACCTGCTCGTGCACGACGCCCACGCGACCGACCCGACCACGGCGTTCGCGCTGTCGCGGCTCACCGACTCCGGCTACCTCCACCAGGCGCCGATCGGCATCTTCCGCCAGACCGAGCGCACGACGTACGACGACGCCGCGCGCGAGCAGGTCGCGCTGGCCGCCGAGGGCCTCGACGACCCGCGAGCGGCGCTCGGCCAGCTGCTCAACGGCAGCGACACCTGGTCCGTCGCCTGAGCCTGCCGGCGGGGGGTCAGCGCGTGCGGGCGACCACGTCGCGGGTGTAGACCCGGCGGGTGGTGAGCTCGGCGCTGTAGCTCTTGGTGAACTTCCCCGCCGGAGCCAGGACCGCCTGCCAGTGCCACACCGGCCCGACCCGCTTCGGGTAGGAGACGCGGAACGACCAGCGGCCCCGGGCACCGGCAGCCTTGTGGGCGACCGTGCGCCACGCGCACGAGCCGCAGCGCTGCCGCTGCAGCACGACCCGGTGACCACCCCAGTGCGGGTGGACGACACCCCGGAAGTACGTGCGGCCGCTGACCCGGCGCTTGCGGGCGTTGAAGTCGCGCATCGCGGGCAGGCGCTTCGCGGCGCTCTCCACCGGGAGGTAGGTCTCGTCGCCCTCGAACCGCACGGAGTAGTCAGCGGTGCCGAGCACCCTCGGGGTGAACGCGTAGGTCCCGTCGGCGCCGGTGAGCTTGCTGGTCACGCGCACCGCGGTCGAGGCGGTGCTGAACTGACGGTAGAGCGCCACCCGCCGGCCCGCGAGGGCGGCGCCGCTGCTCGACAGCGTGCCGCTCACCCGGACCGTGTCCTCCGCGATCGCCGGCCCGACCCCGTCCCAGTACACGCCGTACAGCGTCCCGGCGGCCTTCGAGAGGCTGACGCCACCGCGCTTCAGCGCCATGGTCAGGGACGTCGGCTCCGTCGGGGCTGCCTGGGCGCTCGATGCGGGCAGGACGGCGAGCCCGAGGGCGACGGCGAGGCCCAGCAGCGGGCCCAGGAGGCGCTGCTGGCGCGCAGGGGTTCCGGACATGCGCGGAGGATATCCCGGCGCGCCGAGGTCCCCGCACGGCCCGGCGACCTCACCCCTCGGGGTCGCGGGGCGCGGGCCTATCCTCGTTGTCCGTGACGTGTCCATGACCAGCCCGGAGCGCAACCGGGCCCGCGACGGCTTCCTGCTCGGGTTCGCCGCCTACGCGATGTGGGGCGCCTTCCCGCTCTACTGGCCGCTGCTGAAGCCTGCCGGCGCCGTCGAGCTGCTCGCCCACCGGGTCGCCTGGTCGGCGGTGATGATGGTCGTCCTGGCGGTCGCGCTGCGCAAGGTCTCCGGCATCCGGCACATCGTGACGACGCCCCGCCTGATCGGGCTGCTGCTCGCAGCCTCGGCGGTCATCTCGGTCAACTGGGGCGTCTACATCTGGTCGGTCAACAACGAGCACGTGGTCGAGGCGAGCCTGGGCTACTTCATCAACCCGCTCGTCACGGTGCTGATGGGCGTGCTGGTCCTCGGCGAGCGACTGCGGCCGCTGCAGTGGGCCGCCGTCGCGGTGGCCGGCCTCGCGGTGCTGGGGCTCACGCTGGCCGAGGGCAGCGCGCCGTACATCGCCCTGGCCCTGGCCTTCTCCTTCGGCACCTACGGACTGCTGCGCAAGAAGGCCGACGTCGGTGCGGTCGAGGGTCTGACCGTCGAGACGGTGCTGCTCTCGCCGATCGCCGTCGGCTGGATCGCCTGGCTGCAGGCCTCCGGCGACGGGCACGCGACGGTCGACCTGCCGTGGCACCTGGTCCTGCTGAGCACCGCCGGTCTGGTCACGGCCCTGCCCCTGCTGTGCTTCGGCGGCGCGACCACGCGGATCCCGCTGACCACGCTCGGGCTGCTGCAGTACGTCGCCCCGACGCTGCAGTTCCTGCTCGGCATCACCGTCGGCCACGAGCCGATGTCGGCCTCACGCTGGGTCGGGTTCGCGGTCATCTGGGCCGCACTGATCGTGTTCAGCCTCGACTCGGTCCGCTCGCGGCGCCAGTCACGACTGGTCGTCGAGGCGACCGCGGTCTGACCCCGATCAGGCGGTGCGGGTGGCGATGAGGTCGGCGAAGGCGACCAGCGCCTCCTTGACCGGCCCGTCGGGGACGACGCTGAGCAGGTCGAGCGCGCTGTTGGACAGCTGCATGACGTAGTGGCGTGCTTCTCCCATCGCCGGGTGCGCCCGCATGAGGCCCAGCGCCTCGGCGTGGAGGGCGTCGTCGGTCAGCGGCCCCGACAGCAGCTCGCGCAGGCGGGCGTCGGCGGGGTCCGCGGAGCGCAGCGCCATCAGGGTCGGCAGGGTGGGGACGCCCTCGCGCAGGTCGGTGCCCGGGGTCTTGCCGGAGACGTCGGAGTCGCTGCCGAGGTCCAGGATGTCGTCGGAGAGCTGGAAGGCGACGCCGACCCGCTCTCCGTAGCCGGTGAGCGCGGACACCACCTCGGGCGAGCAGCCGGAGAACATCGCGCCGTAGCGCGCGGAGGTGGCGATCAGCGAGCCCGTCTTGCCACCCACGACGCGCAGGTAGTGCTCGAGCGGGTCCTCGCCGGGACGTGGCTCCCGCGTCTCGAGGATCTGGCCCTCGACCAGACGGCTGAAGGTCTCGGCCTGGATGCGCACGGCCTCGGCACCGAGGCGCGAGGTCAGCTCGGAGGACTTCGAGAACAGCCAGTCGCCGGCCAGGATCGCCACGTGGTTGTCCCAGCGCGCGTTGGCCGAGTCGGCCCCGCGACGCAGCGCGGCCTCGTCCATCACGTCGTCGTGGTAGAGCGAGGCGAGGTGGGTCAGCTCGACCACGCAGGCCGCGGTGATCACGTCCTCGCCGATGCCGGCGCCGGCCTCGGCGGCCAGCAGCACCAGCATCGGCCGGAAGCGCTTGCCGCCGGCGTGCAGCAGGTGGCGGCAGGCCTCGGTGATGAAGTCGGCCTCCGAGTGGATCTCGGCCTCGAGCCGCTCCTCCACCGACACCATGCCGCGGACCAGGCGCTCGCGCAGGTCCTCGTCGGTGACCGGGAGGGCCAGCGGCACGTCCGGGCTGCGGGTCATCGAGGTCACGACCTCACCGGATGAACGCCCCGGCGTTGCCGGCGAGGTCCAGGATCGGGCCGGGCACGATGCCGAGCAGCAGGGTCGCGGCGAAGCCGACCGCGATCACGACCGCGGTCATCACCGATGGCATCGCGACGGTCGGTCCCTCCCCGGCCGGCTCGGCGAAGTACATCTGCACGATGACGCGCAGGTAGAAGAACGCCGCGACCGCGCTGAGCACCACCGCGACGACCACCAGCGGGGTCGCGCCGCCCTGGACGGCGGAGGCGAAGACCGCCCACTTGCCGGTGAAGCCGCTGGTCAGCGGGATGCCGGCCATGCCCAGCAGGAAGAACGACATCACGCCCGCCACCAGCGGCGCCTCCTTGCCGAGGCCGGCCCAACGGTTCAGCCCGTTGGCCTCACCGCCCGCGTCACGGACCATCGTGACCACGCCGAACGCGCCCAGCGTCATGAAGCCGTAGGTCACCAGGTAGAACAGCACCGCCTGCAGCGAGGCGATCTGCGCCGAGTCGGGCCCGCCGGAGTACAGGCCGACGAAGCCGACCAGCAGGAAGCCCGCGTGGGCGATCGAGGAGTAGGCCAGCATCCGCTTGATGTCGCTCTGCGCCAGGGCGAAGACCGAGCCGACCGCCATGGTCGCGATCGCCACGGCCCAGATCATCGGCGTCCAGTCCTCGCGAGCGCCACCGAACCCGACGTAGAACAGCCGCAGCAGCGCGCCGAAGGCCGCGATCTTGGTGCACGCGGCCATGAAGCCGGTGACCGCGGTCGGAGCGCCCTGGTAGACGTCCGGGGTCCAGGAGTGGAACGGCACCGCGCCGACCTTGAACAGCAGGCCCACCGCGAGCAGCGCGATCCCGCCGAGCAGCAGGCCCTCGCCGCCCACCCGGCCCGAGACGGCCTGCGAGATCGAGGCGAAGTCGGTGTCGCCGGCGTAGCCGTAGACCAGCGCGACGCCGTAGAGGAAGAACCCCGAGCTGAACGCGCCGAGCAGGAAGTACTTCATCGCGGCCTCCTGGCTGAGCAGGCGGCGGCGGCGCGCCAGCCCGCACAGCAGGTAGAGCGGCAGCGAGAAGACCTCGAGCGCGACGAACATCGTCACCAGGTCGTTGGAGGCGGCGAAGAGCATCATGCCGCCGACCGAGAACATCAGCAGCGGGAAGACCTCGGTGTGCTCCAGGCCCTTGGTGGACGCCTGGCGCTCGGCCTCGGTGCCCGGCAGGGCGGCCGCCTGCCCGGCGAACGCGGTGACGCCGCCGTCGAGCCGGCGCTCGGCGAACAGCAGGGCGCTCAGCAGCGACAGCACGAGGATCAGGCCCCAGAGGAAGACCGCCGGCCCGTCGACCGCGATGGCGCCCATCGCCGCCACCTTGCCGTGCGCGCCGTCGTGGTCGGTGAGGTCACCGGCCACGACCACGGTCATGACCAGCGCCGCGACCGAGCCGACCAGCGCGACGACGGTCTGCACGGCGTAGCGGCGCTCACGCGCGGTGAACGCCTCGACCAGCACGCCGACCAGCGCGACGCCGAAGACGACCAGGAGCGGGGAGAGCTCGAAGTACTCCAGCTTCGGGGTGTCGAACGCGTTCACTCGTGCGCCTCCTCGGCAGCAGGGACGTCACCGGGGCTCACCGCCGGGGACGGGTCCTCGGCACCGACCTGGGTCAGCGTGGTCTCGACCGCGGGGCTGATCACGTCGATCAGCGGCTGGGGGTAGAAGCCGAAGAAGACGATCAGGGCCAGCAGCGGCGCGAGGGCCAGCACCTCACGGCGGTCGAGGTCGCGGACCGCGGAGACTCCCGGGGTCACCGGACCGGTCATGGTGCGCTGGTACATCAGCAGGATGTAGAGCGCCGCGATCACGATGCCGAAGACCGCGAAGACGGCGTACCACCAGTTGTGGACGAAGGCGCCGGTCATCACCAGGAACTCCGAGACGAACGGCGAGAGGCCGGGCAGCGACAGCGACGACAGACCGGCGACCAGGAAGATGCCCGCCAGCACCGGCGCGACCTTCTGGACCCCGCCGAAGTCCGGGATCATCCGGGAGCCGCGGCGGCTGATCAGGTAGCCGGTGACCAGGAACAGCACACCGGTCGAGAGGCCGTGGTTGAACATGTAGAGCGTCGAGCCGACCTGGCCCTGGCTGTTCATCACGAAGATGCCCAGCACGATGAAGCCGAAGTGCGACACCGAGGTGTAGGCGATCAGGCGCGGGATCGACTTCTGCGCGATCGCGACCAGCCCGCCGTACAGCACGCTGACGACGGCCAGCACGAGCACGACCGGGGTCGCCCAGCGCGAGGCCTCGGGGAAGAGCTCCAGGCAGAAGCGGATCATCCCGAAGGTGCCGATCTTGTCCAGGATGCTGACCAGCAGGACCGAGGTGCCCGGCGTCGCCTCGTCGGCGGCGTCGGGCAGCCAGGTGTGCACCGGCACCATCGGCGCCTTGATCGCGAAGGCGATGAAGAAGCCGAGGAACAGCCAGCGACCGGTGGAGGTGCTGACGTCGTGCATCAGCGGCTGGAGCTCGGTGAGGAGGTACGTCGGGGTGCCGTCGTTGAGCTCGGCGGACTGGACGTAGACCCCGACCACCGAGGCGAGCATGACCAGGCCGCCCAGCAGCGAGTAGATGAGGAACTTCACCGCGGCGTAGGTGCGGCGTGGACCGCCGTAGCCGCCGATCAGGAAGTAGATCGGGATCAGCGTCGCCTCGAAGAAGACGTAGAACAGCAGCACGTCGACCGAGGAGAAGACACCGATCGCCAGTCCCTCGAGCGCCAGGACCCAGGCGAAGAAGGCGTTGGTCGACCAGCGACCGAGGTCGGCGTCGCGCCACGAGGCGAGGATGACGACCGGGACCAGGATCGTGGTCAGCAGCACCAGCACCAGGCCGGTGCCGTCGACGCCGAGGGCGTAGGAGGCACCGAACGCCTCGATCCACCGGTGGGTCTCGGTGAGCTGGTAGCCCTTCTCACCGGTGTCGAACTGCAGCGCGACCGCGATCGACAGCACGAAGGTCGCCACGGAGAAGCCGAGCGCGACCAGGCGGCCGGTCGTGCCGTGCTTGGGCACGACCATCACCGCGACCGCGCCGATGATCGGCAGCAGCAGTGCCGCCGTCAGCCAGGGGAAGCTCATGTCAGGTTCACCGCCAGGAGGGCCCCGAGCACGAGCGCCGCGCCGAGGAGGAGGGACAGGGCGTAGGAGCGGACGTAGCCGGTCTGGATGCGCCGGAAGGTGCCGGACATGCCCAGCGCGGAGGCGCCGGTGCCGTCGACCAGCCCGTCGACGTAGGTGTCGTCGAAGTGGGCCATGCCCTCGACCATCGTGTTGCCCGGCCGCATCAGGACCGCCTCGTTGAAGGCGTCCCCGTAGAGGTCGGCGCGTGCCGCCCGCGTGGCGAGGGAGACCTTGGCCGGCGCCTCGCGCGGGATCTCGCGCCGCATCAGCAGGGCCCACGCCACCGCGACGCCGATGACGACCGTCCCCAGCACCGCCAGGGTCAGCACGAAGACCGGCACGCCGAGCTCGTGCTCGGGCCGCTCGCCCACCACCGGGGCGAGCCAGTCGGTGATCCACCCGCCGATGAAGAGCACGCCGCCGAGCACCGACAGCGCCGCCAGCACGATCAGCGGGACCGTCATCACCTTGGGCGACTCGTGCGGGTGGACGCCCTCGGACCAGCGCTTGTCCGACAGGAACGTCATGATCATCAGCCGCGTCATGTAGAACGCGGTCACGCCGGCGCCGACGAGCGCGCCGAGGCCCGCCCACCAGCTCTCGCCGAAGGACGCCTCGATGATCGCGTCCTTGGACCAGAAGCCGGAGAAGCCGGGGAACCCGATGATCGCGAGGTAGCCCATCGCGAAGGTCAGGAAGGTGACCGGCACGGCCTTGCGCAGCGCGCCGTAGTGCCGCATGTCGACGTCGTCGTCCATCGCGTGCATCACCGAGCCGGCGCCCAGGAACATGTTGGCCTTGAAGAAGCCGTGCATCAGCAGGTGGAAGATCGCCAGGGCGTAGCCCGCGACGCCGAGGCCCGCGGCGAGCATCATGTAGCCGATCTGGCTCATGGTCGAACCGGCCAGCGCCTTCTTGATGTCGTCCTTGGCGCACCCGATGACCGCACCGGCCAGCAGCGTGACCACCCCGACGATCATCACCGCGGTGCGGCCGACCTCGGTGCGGTCGTAGAGGAAGTTCGACCGGACCACCAGGTAGACGCCGGCGGTGACCATGGTCGCCGCGTGGATCAGGGCCGAGACCGGGGTCGGGCCCTCCATCGCGTCGAGCAGCCAGGACTGCAGCGGCACCTGGGCCGACTTGCCGCAGGCGGCCAGCAGGAACAGCAGGCCGAGCACGTTGAGCGTGGTCTGCGACGCCCCGCCGGCCAGCTCGGAGACCCCGGCGAACGAGACCGTCCCGAAGGTGGCGAACAGCAGCATCGTGCCCAGGGCCAGGCCGATGTCGCCGACCCGGTTGACCACGAACGCCTTCTTGGCTGCGACCGCCGCGGAGTTCTTGTGCTGCCAGAAGCCGATCAGCAGGTAGGACGCCAGACCGACGCCCTCCCAGCCCAGGAACAGCCCGAGGTAGCCGTCGGAGAGGACCAGCACCAGCATCGCGGCGACGAACAGGTTGAGGTAGGCGAAGAACCGCGCCCGCCGCTCGTCGTGGGCCATGTAGCCGATCGAGTAGACGTGGATCAGGAAGCCCACGCCGGTGATCAGCAGGACGAACAGCGAGGACAGCGGGTCGAAGAGGATCCCGAACTCGGCCTTGAACGAGCCGGCCTCGAACCAGGTCCAGAGGTGGTGGCCGAGCTGCCGGTCCCCCGAGTCACGGCCGAGCAGCCCCACGAACGCGACCAGGCCGACCAGGAACGAGAGCCCGATCGTCGCGGTGCCCAGCAGGTGGGCCCACGCCGCGGAGCGACGGTTGCCGAGGAGCAGGATTGCGGCGGCGCCGAGCGCCGGGAGCGCGATGACCAGCCACAGGACGTCGTACACGCCGCCACCGGAGGTGGGGTGCACGACGGGCACTGCGTGCTCGCCACCCTCGAGGAAGAGGTTCGCCATGGTGTGTGTCGTCCCCTCAGTACTTCAGCAGGCTGGCGTCGTCGACCGAGGCCGAGCGTCGGGTGCGGAAGATCGTCATGATGATCGCCAGCCCGACGACCACCTCGGCCGCGGCCACCACCATCACGAAGAAGGCGGTCACCTGCCCGTCGAGGTTGCCGTTGACCCGGGAGAAGGTGACCAGGGCCAGGTTGCTGGCGTTGAGCATGAGCTCGACGCACATGAACACCACGATCGCGTTGCGCCGGGTGAGCACGCCGACGCAGCCGATCGTGAACAGGATCGCCGAGAGGGTCAGGAACGGCGTCGCGCTCATGGGGTGGCCTCCTCGTCGCGGCTGGTCAGCTCGGTGACGTCGTCGGCCAGCTCGCTCGTGGACTGCACCGTGCCGCGCGCGGCCAGCACCCGCGAGATCGAGAGCTCCGAGGCGGTGCCGTCGGGCAGCAGCGCCGGGGTGTCGACGGCGTTGTGGCGCGCGAAGACGCCCGGGTTGGGCAGCGGGCCGACGTGCCGGCCGTGGTCGGCGTAGTCACGCATCCGCTGGCGGGCCAGGTCGGCCTGGGTGAGCTTGGGCGTGAGTCGCTCGCGGTGCGCCAGCACCATCGCGCCGAGCGCGGCGGTGATCAGCAGCGCCGAGGTCACCTCGAAGGCGAAGACGTACTTGCTGAACAGCAGCTGGGCCAGGCCCGGGACGTTGCCGCCGGAGTTGACCTCGTCGAGCCCGACGATGACCCCGATCGAGGTCTGGGCGACGCCGAAGACGACCAGGGCGCCGAAGACCAGCCCGAGGACCGCGGCCATCAGGCGCTGGCCGCGGATCGTCTCCACGACCGAGTCGGAGGCGTCCACGCCGACGAGCATCAGCACGAACAGGAACAGCATCAGGATCGCGCCGGTGTAGACGATGATCTGCACCGCGAACAGGAACGGGGCGTCCTGCACCAGGTAGAGGATCGCGAGCCCGATCATCACCACGGCGAGGAGCAGGGCGGCGTGCACCGCCTTGCGGACGAACAGGATGCCGAGCGCGGCCAGGACCATGAACGGCGAGAGGATCCAGAAGGCGGTCACGCGCCACCTCCCTGCCGGAACTCACCGCGGTAGTAGTCGCCGTCGTCGTCGCCGAGGCGCATCGGGTGGGGCGGCTGCTCCATGCCCGGCAGGAGCGGGGCGAGCAGGTCCTTCTTCTCGTAGATCAGGTCGGCGCGGTTGTCGTCGGCCAGCTCGTACTCGTTGGTCATCGTCAGGGCGCGCGTCGGGCACGCCTCGATGCACAGCCCGCACAGGATGCAGCGCAGGTAGTTGATCTGGTAGACGCGGCCGTAGCGCTCACCCGGGGAGAAGCGCTCCTCCTCGGAGTTCGACGCCCCCTCGACGTAGATCGCGTCCGCGGGGCACGCCCACGCGCACAGCTCGCAGCCGATGCACTTCTCCAGGCCGTCGGGCCAGCGGTTGAGCTGGTGACGTCCGTGGAAGCGCGGGGCGGTCGGCTTCTTCTCCTTGGGGTACTCCTCCGTGACGACCTTGCGGAACATCGTCCGGAAGGTCACCCCGAACCCGGCGACCGGGTCCCAGAACTGCTCTTTGAGGGTCGGCATCAGCTCTCCTGGCTCGAGGTCTGGGGGTTCCGGTGGGGCACCGTCCGGCCGGTGACGGAGTACGCCGGAGCGGTGATCGGCGGGACCGGGTAGCCGCCGGCGAACGCGTCGAACGTGGTCGGGGTCTCCTCCTCGACCTCCTCGTCGAGCTCCGCGCCGAAGAAGAAGGCGACGAGCGTGATCACCGCGACCACGCCGATCCCGATCAGCAGCGTGCGCCGGTCGACGCCGCCGTCCAGGGTGACCGCGCGGATCGTGGCGACCGCGATGATCCAGCCCAGCGAGATCGGGATCAGGCGCTTCCAGCCGAACGCCATGAACTGGTCGTAGCGCAGCCGCGGCAGGGTGCCGCGCAGCCAGATGAAGAAGAAGATGAACAGCAGCACCTTGCCCATGAACCACAGGAACGGCCAGTAACCCTGGTTGGCGCCGTCCCACAGGCTGAGCGGCCAGGGCGCGAGCCAGCCGCCGAGGAACAGCGTCGTGGCCAGGGCCGAGACGGTCGCCATGTTGATGTACTCGGCCAGGAAGAACAGCGCGAACTTCAGCGAGGAGTACTCCGTGTGGAAGCCGCCGACCAGCTCGCCCTCGGCCTCGGGGAGGTCGAACGGCGCACGGTTGGTCTCCCCCACCATCGCGATGACGTAGATGACGAACGACGGCACCAGGATCAGGCCGAACCAGAGGTCCTTCTGCGCCTCGACGATCTGCGAGGTCGACATCGAGCCGGCGTAGAGGAAGACCGCGACCAGCGCCAGGCCCATCGCGACCTCGTAGGAGATCATCTGGGCCGAGCTGCGCAGTCCGCCGAGCAGGGAGTAGGTCGAGCCGGACGACCAGCCGCCGAGCACGATGCCGTAGATGCCGACCGACGAGATCGCCAGGATGAACAGCACCGCGACGGGCATGTCGGTCAGCTGGAGCGGGGTCACCGTGTCGGTGAACGGGATGGTGACCTCGGGGCCGAAGGGGATCACCGAGAACGCCACGAAGGCCGGGACCACCGAGAGCACCGGCGCCAGGATGAACACCACCTTGTCGGCGGCCTTGGGCGTGAGGTCCTCCTTGAGCGCGAGCTTCACGCCGTCGGCCAGGCTCTGCAGCAGCCCGAAGGGACCGTGCATGTTGGGGCCGATGCGGTGCTGCATGCGCGCCACGACCCGGCGCTCCCACCAGATGTTGAACAGCGTCAGCAGCACCAGGACCACGAAGATCATCAGCGCCTTGAGCAGGACCACCCACACGGCGTCCTTGCCGAAGACACCGCCGAGGTCGGACTCCGACCCGGCGAGCGACACCAGGCCGCTCACCGGGCTCGTCAGCAGAAGCGTCACCGGACTCCCTCCAGAGCGGCCTCGGCCAGGGAGACCGTGACGGCCTCACCCGGTCCGACACCGAGGTCACGGCGCAGGTGCACCCCGCCCGAGGCGGTGGGTGCCCACACCACGTGGTCGTCGAGGTCGGCCACCTCGCCGGGCAGCACGACCGAGCCGAGCGGTCCCGACAGCTGCACCGAGCCGCCCTCGGCCAGGCCGAGGCGCTCGGCCGTGGCCGGGCTCACCAGCACCGCGAGGTCCGGACCGCTGGCCCGGTAGGCGACGTCGCCGTCCTGCATCGGCCCGTCGCCGATCATCGGCTTCCAGGTCGCGAGGACCGGGGTGGTCGGGTCACCGGCCGGGGTCCCGGCGGGCTCGACCGCCGGGGCGGACGGCGCCTCGACCCGCTCGCCGTCCCACGCCCCGAGCTCGTCGAGCTCGGCCGCGGCACCCTCGGGGGTGCGGAAGCCCAGGTGCGCGCCCAGCTCGTCGGCGATGCCGGCGAGCGCGCGCACGTCCGGGATGGCGTTGGAGCCGCCCAGGACCTTGCCGAACGGGCGCACCCGGCCCTCCCAGCTGGTGAAGCTGCCGGACTTCTCCACCGTGGGCGCCACGGGCAGGACGACGTCGGCCAGCGAGGTGACCGCGCTCTCGCGCAGCTCGAGGCTGACCACGAACCCGGCGGCCTCGACCGCCGCGCGTGCCGCGGCCGGGTCGGCGAGGTCGTCGAGCTCGACGCCGGCGACCACGAGGCCGCCCAGCTCGCCCGCGGCTGCCGCGGCGAGGATCGCGTCCGCGTCGCGGCCCGGCGTCGAGGGGACCGTCGTGCCCCACACGGTGCCGACGTCCACGCGCGCGGAGGCGTCGGCGACCGGGCGGCCCCCGGGCAGCAGGGTGGGGAACGCGCCCACGTCGAGCGCGCCCCGGTCGCCGGCACGGCGCGGCACCCAGGCGAGCCGGGCCCCGGTCTGCGCCACCAGGACGCTGACCGCGCTCAGCGCGCCGGGCACGGTCGCGAGCCGCTCGCCCACCAGGATCACGCCGCCGGAGTCGAGGGCGAGCTCGCCGTCGTGGCCGAGCCGCTCGATCGCGGCGGGCTCCTCGCCCGGCGCCGTGCGGACCACGGTCGCGGAGAGCTTGGCCAGGCCGCGGGAGGTGTAGGGCGCGACCGCGAACACGCGGGGACCGCCGGCCCGGGTGGCCTTGCGCAGGCGCAGGAACAGCGAGCCGGCCTCCTCCTCGGGCTCCAGGCCGAGGAGGAGCACGGCGCTCGCGCGCTCGAGGTCGGAGTACGTCACGCCCAGGCCGTTGCCGGCCACGTGGGCGGCGAGGAACTGGGTCTCCTCCGCGGAGTGCGGTCGCGACCGGAAGTCGACGTCGTTGGTCTCCAGCGCCACGCGGGCGAACTTGGCGTAGGCGTAGGCGTCCTCGCGGGTCAGGCGGCCCCCGGTCAGGACGCCGACCCCGCCGTCGCGCCGGGCGAGCGCCAGGCCGTCCGCGGCGACCGCGAAGGCCTCCGGCCACGACGCCGGGCGCAGCTCGCCGGTGTCCTCGTCGCGCACCATCGGGTGCGTGAGGCGGTCGGGTGCGGAGGCGTAGCCGAAGGCGAAGCGGTCCTTGTCGGAGATCCACTCCTCGTTGACCTCGGGGTCGTTGCCCGCCAGCCGGCGCATCACGCGCCCGCGCCGGTGGTCCACGCGGATCGCCGCACCGCAGGAGTCGTGCTCGGCCACCGACGGCGTGGAGACCAGGTCGAAGGGGCGGGCGCGGAAGCGGTACTGCGCCGAGGTGAGCGCCCCGACCGGGCAGATCTGGATGACGTTGCCGGAGAAGTTGGAGCGGTAGGGCTCCTGCTCGTAGATGCCGACCTGCTGCAGGGCACCGCGCTCGATGAGCGCGATGAACGGGTCGCCGGCGATCTGCTCGGAGAAGCGGGTGCACCGCGCGCAGAGCACGCAGCGCTCGCGGTCGAGGAGCACCTGCGCGCTGATGTTGATCGGCTTGGGGAAGGTGCGCTTGAGCTCGACGAAGCGGGTCTCGCCGCGTCCGTTGGTCATCGCCTGGTTCTGCAGCGGGCACTCGCCGCCCTTGTCGCAGACCGGGCAGTCCAGCGGGTGGTTGATCAGCAGCTGCTCCATGACACCGTGCTGGGCCTTGTCCGCGATCGGCGAGCTCAGCTGGGTGTTGACGACCATGCCGTCGGACGCCGTCATGGTGCAGGAGGCCTGCGGCTTCACCCGGCCGGGCGGACCCATCATCGTGCGCGGCTCGCCGTCCGGGCCGGGCATGGCCACCTCGACCAGGCACTGGCGGCAGGCGCCGACGGGCGCGAGCAGCGGGTGGTCGCAGAAGCGCGGGATCTGGATCCCGACCTGCTCCGCCGCGCGGATCACCAGGGTCCCCTTGGGGACGCTGACCTCGATCCCGTCGATGGTCAGGGTGACCAGGTCGGTCTTCTCCACGGTGTTGGTCATCGAGCGGCTCCCGCGGTCGCGAAGAGGGTGGAGGCCACCGGGTCGAAGGGGCACCCGCCGCGCTCGAAGTGCGCGAGGTACTCCTCCCGGAAGAACTGGATCGACGAGGCGATCGGGCTGACCGCGCCGTCGGCCAGGGCGCAGAACGACCGGCCCAGGATGTTGTCGCACTGGTCGAGCAGCTGCTCGAGGTCGGACTCGGTGCCGATGCCCTGCTCCAGGCGCCCGAGCACCTGCACCAGCCACCAGGTGCCCTCGCGGCACGGGGTGCACTTGCCGCAGGACTCGTGCTTGTAGAACTCGGTCCAGCGCAGGGTCGCCCGCACCACGCACACGGTCTCGTCGAAGATCTGCAACGCCTTGGTGCCGAGCATCGAGCCGGCCGCGCCGACGCCCTCGTAGTCCAGCGGCACGTCGAGGTGCTCGGCGGTGAGCAGCGGGGTGGAGGAGCCGCCGGGGGTCCAGAACTTCAGCTCGTGGCCCGCCCGCACGCCGCCGGCCATCTCGAGCAGCTCGCGCAGCGTGATGCCGAGCGGAGCCTCGTACTGGCCGGGCCGCTCGACGTGGCCCGACAGGGAGTAGAGCGTCATGCCCTTGGACTTCTCGGTGCCCATCGAGGCGAACCACGCAGCGCCGTTCTCGACGATGCACGGCACGGAGGCGATCGACTCGACGTTGTTGATCACCGTCGGCGAGGCGTAGAGCCCCGCGACCGCGGGGAACGGCGGGCGCAGCCGGGGCTGGCCGCGCCGCCCCTCGAGCGAGTCGAGGAGCGCGGTCTCCTCGCCGCAGATGTAGGCGCCGGCACCGGCGTGCACCACGATGTCGAGGTCGTAGCCCGAGCCGTGGATGTCCTTGCCCAGGTGGCCGGCGGCGTAGGCCTCCGCGACCGCGGCCTGCACCCGGCGGACCACGTGCAGCACCTCGCCGCGGATGTAGATGAACGCCGTGTTGGCCCGGATCGCGTAGGAGCTGATGATCACGCCCTCGACCAGGGTGTGGGGGCTGGCCATCATCAGCGGGATGTCCTTGCAGGTGCCCGGCTCGGACTCGTCGGCGTTGACCACGAGGTACTTCGGCTTGGGGTTGTCCTGGGGGATGAAGCCCCACTTCATGCCGGTGGGGAAACCTGCTCCCCCGCGGCCGCGCAGGCCGGAGTCCTTGACCAGCGCGATGAGGTCGTCGGGCTCCATGCCGAGCGCCTTGTCCAGCGCGGCGTAGCCGCCGGAGCGGACGTAGGAGTCCAGGCGCCAGGGCTTGTCGTCGCGCCAGTTGGCCGACAGGACCGGGGTCAGGGTGGTCACTTGCCCTCCTCGGAGCCCTGTGACAGGGCCTTGTCGTCGGGCGAGGGCGCGGTCCAGCCGCGCTCCTCGGCCAGCTCGAGGCCGACCAGTGAGGGAGCGCCCGCGGCGGGGCCCTCGTCGGTCAGGCCGTCGTTGAAGCCGGCCAGCACGCGCTCGGCCTCCCGCCAGGTGCAGATGCGGGGCCCGCGGGTCGAGCGGACCTCCTTGCCGGCGCGCAGGTCGTCGACCAGCTGCGTGGCGGACGAGGGGTCCATGTTGTCCATGAACTCCCAGTTGACCATCATCACCGGGGCGTAGTCGCAGGCGGCGTTGCACTCGACGTGCTCGAGGGTGATCGCACCGTCCTCGGTGGTCTCGTCGTTGCCGATCCCGAGGTGCTCCTTGAGCCGCTCGAAGATGACGTCACCGCCCATCACCGCGCAGAGCGTGTTGGTGCAGACCCCCACGTGGTAGTCGCCGACGGGACGGCGCTTGTACATCGTGTAGAACGTCGCGACGCCGGCGACCTCCGCGGCGGTGATGCCGAGGATCTCCGCGCACGCCTCGATCCCGGCCGAGGTCACCCGGCCCTCGACGCTCTGCACGAGGTGGAGCATCGGCAGCAGCCCGGAGCGGGCCTGGGGGTAGCGGGCCGCGATCTCGCGCAGCTCGGCCATCGTGGTCTCGTCCAGCGCACCCGAGCCGGGCGTGATCGGGTGGCTGTTGGTCGACATGCCGCTCATCGGTCGACTCCTCCCATGACCGGGTCGATCGAGGCGATGGCCACGATCACGTCGGCCACCTGTCCGCCCTCGCTCATCACCGACGTCGCCTGCAGGTTGGTGAACGACGGGTCCCGGAAGTGGGCCCGGTAGGGGCGCGTGCCGCCGTCGGAGACCACGTGCGCGCCCAGCTCGCCGCGCGGTGACTCCACCGGCACGTACGCCTGTCCCGGGGGCACGCTGAAGCCCTCGGTCACCAGCTTGAAGTGGTGGATCAGCGCCTCCATCGACTCGCCCATGATGTGGCGGATGTGGTCGAGGGAGTTGCCCATGCCGTCGGTGCCGATCGCGAGCTGGGCCGGCCAGCCGATCTTCTTGTCCTCGATCATGACGGGGGCGCCCTGGAGCTTCTCCAGGCGGTCCGCGCACTGCTCGACGATGCGCAGCGACTGGTACATCTCCTCCAGCCGGATGCGGAACCGGCCGTAGGAGTCGCTGGTGTCCCAGGTGACCACGTCGAAGTCGTAGTCCTCGTAGCCGCAGTAGGGCTGCGTGCGGCGCAGGTCCCAGGCGTAGCCGGTGCTGCGCAGGACCGGGCCGGTGATGCCCAGCGCCAGGCAGCCGGCGAGGTCGAGGTGCCCCACGCCCTCCAGCCGGCCCTTGAAGATCGGGTTGGCGTTGCACAGGGCGGCGTACTCCGGCAGCCGCTTGCGCATCAGCTTGACGAAGTCCCGGATCTGGCCGAGCGCGCCCGGTGGCAGCCGCTGGGCGACACCGCCGGGGCGGATGAAGGCGTGGTTCATCCGCAGGCCGGTGATCAGCTCGAACAGGTCGAGGACCAGCTCCCGCTCGCGGAAGCCGATCGTCATCACGGTCAGGGCGCCGATCTCCATGCCACCGGTCGCGATGGCGACCAGGTGGGAGGAGATCCGGTTGAGCTCGGAGAGCAGGACCCGCAGCACCTGCGCCTTCTCCGGGACGTCGTCCTCGATGTCGAGCAGGCGCTCGACGCCGAGGCAGTAGGTCAGCTCGTTGTGGAACGGCGCGAGGTAGTCCATCCGGGTGCAGAACGTCACGCCCTGCGTCCAGGTGCGGAACTCCATGTTCTTCTCGATGCCGGTGTGGAGGTAGCCGATGCCGGCGCGGGCGTCCTTCACCGTCTCGCCCTCGAGCTCGAGGATCAGGCGCAGCACGCCGTGGGTCGACGGGTGCTGGGGACCCATGTTGACCACGACGCGGTCGTCGCCCTCGTCGGCGATGCCGCTGACGACGGAGTCCCAGTCCTGACCGGTGACGGTGAAGACGCGGCCCTCGGTGGTCGTCGACTCGGCGGCGGCGTAGGGGTCGGTGCTGTGGTCGGTGGTGGTCATCGAGTAGGACCTCCGTGTGTCCGGCGGCGGGATCGTCGCGCCCTTGTACTCGACGGGGATGCCGCCGAGGGGGTAGTCCTTGCGCTGCGGGTGGCCCGGCCAGTCGTCGGGCATCTCGATGCGGGTCAGCGCGGGGTGGCCGTCGAAGACGATGCCGAAGAAGTCGTAGGTCTCCCGCTCGTGCCAGTCGTTGGTGGGGTAGACCGAGACCACCGACGGGACGTGCGGGTCCGCGTCGGGGCAGGTGACCTCGAGCCGGATGCGGCGGTTGTGGGTCATCGACAGCAGGTGGTAGACCGCGTGCAGCTCGCGGCCCTCCTCGCCCGGGAAGTGCACGCCGCTGACGCCGAGGCACATCTCGAAGCGCAGCTCGGGGTCGTCGCGCAGCAGCTGGGCGGTCTCGAGCAGGCGGGCGCGACGGACGAAGAAGGTGATCTCGCCGCGGTGGACCACGACCTTCTCGATGGCGTCCTCGAGCCCCTGCTCGGCGAGCCCGGCTCGCAGCGCGGAGTCGACCTCGTCGAACCAGCCGCCGTAGGGCGCCTGGCTGGCGCCCGGCATCGCGACCGTGCGGGTCAGGCCGCCGTAGCCGGAGGTGTCCCGGAGCCGTGGACGTCGAAAGGCCCCCTGCCGGGTGCCGACGACGTTGACGCCGTGGTCGGCGGGGTCGACCGGGAGACCGGAGCGTCGAGCCGGCGGCGATGGTGTTCTCGTTGCGGTCCTGGTCGTCGGGAGCGCTCATCGCAGCAGGCCCCTCTGGTCGGAGGTGGGCAGCGCGTTGAGGGCGGCGGTCTCCAGCTCGAGCTTCTGGGTCTCGCGGTGGGCGCCGAGCTTGCCGTGCTGGACCTGGTCGTGCAGCTTGAGGATCGCGTCGATCAGCATCTCCGGACGCGGCGGGCAGCCGGGGAGGTAGATGTCGACGGGGACGACGTGGTCGACGCCCTGCACGATGGCGTAGTTGTTGAACATGCCGCCGGACGACGCGCAGACGCCCATGGCGAGGACCCACTTGGGCTCGGCCATCTGGTCGTAGATCTGGCGCAGCACCGGCGCCATCTTCTGGCTCACGCGGCCGGCCACGATCATCAGGTCGGCCTGGCGCGGCGAGGCGCGGAAGACCTCCATGCCGTAGCGCGCGAGGTCGTAGCGCGGACCGCCGGAGGTCATCATCTCGATGGCGCAGCAGGCCAGGCCGAAGGTGGCCGGCCAGAACGACGCCTTGCGGAAGTAGCCGGCCACGCCCTCGACCGTGGTGAGCAGGACCCCGCTGGGGAGCTTCTCCTCGATGCCCATTCAGTCCTCCTGCGCTGGTTGGGTGCGAACGCGGTGCGTGTGGCGACCATCAGTCCCATTCCAGGCCGCCGCGGCGCCAGACGTAGGCGTAGGCGACGAACACGGTGCCGATGAACACGACCATCTCGACGAGGCCGAACAGCTTCATCTGGTCGAAGTAGACCGCCCACGGGTAGAGGAACACGATCTCGATGTCGAAGACGATGAAGAGCATCGCCGTGATGTAGTACTTCACCGGGAAGCGGCCGCCGCCGACCGGCTGCGGCGTGGGCTCGATGCCGCACTCGTAGGAGTCGGACTTGGCGCGGTTGTAGCGCTTGGGGCCGGTCAGGCCGCTGACCGCGACCGAGAAGACGGCGAACCCAGGGCCAGCGCCATCAGCGCGATCACCGGGGTGTAGAGCTCCATCGCTCAGTCCCTCCTGGTTGCTCGTGCGTCTGTGCCGGGTGGGTCATGCGTCCGGGAGCGATCCTGCTCAACGCGTTGATGATCCGGTCGGAGGCGTCGCCGCCCCGCGGGTCGGTCAGGTTGGCCATCAGCTTGAGCAGGAACCGCATCAGGGCCGTCCGTGGGAGACCGTACTTGAGCAATACGTAACTGGCGGCCAGACGTAGATAAC
>CAWDAE010000003.1:0-248511 GCA_963800245.1 uncultured Actinomycetota bacterium
CCAGCCGAGGAGGCCGACGTGGTGACCTCTGCGCAGGCGGCGGCCGGCCTCCTGGCCGGAGACCTCCCACCGGGCTCGCCGGTCTTCGTCATCGGCGGCGAGGGGCTCGAGGCGGCGTTGCGCGAGCGCGGGCTGCGGCCGGTGGCGTCGCTGGACGCGGACCCGGTCGCCGTCGTGTCGGGCTACCACCCCGACCTGCGGTGGCGCACCGTCATCGACGGCGCGATCCTGGTGCGCCGTGGGCTTCCCTGGGTCGCCTCCAACACCGACCTCACCGTGCCGACCCCGGCCGGCCCGGGGCCGGGCAACGGTGTGCTCGTGCGGGCGGTCGCCGAGTTCGCCGAGGTCAGCCCGCGGGTCGCGGGCAAGCCGGAGCCGCCGCTGGTCGAGGAGACCGTGCGACGCGTCGGCGGTGAGCGCCCCCTCATGGTCGGCGACCGGCTCGACACCGACATCGAGGGAGCGGTGCGCGCCGGGTGCGACAGCCTGCTGGTGATGACCGGGGTGACCGGGTTGGAGGAGCTGGTGCGCGCGCGCCCGGACCAGCGGCCGACGTACCTCTCGGCCCGGCTGGACGGCCTGCACCGCCCGCACCCCGCTCCGTCCAGGGAGGAGGATGCCTGGTCCTGCGGCGGCTGGACGGCGCGGGTCGAGCGCGACGCGCTGGTGGTCGACGGTGCCGGGGAGGCCGACGACTGGTGGCGTGCGGTGGCAGTCGCTGCTTGGGTGCACCTGGACGACGAGGGCACGTGTCCGGACACGGGCGGACTCACCGCGCCGTGAGGTCTGGACCCCCACCGCGCGGGGTATGGTGCCGCAGGCCCATCGCGTGTTCTGGTGGGACCCCGGCCGCGCCGGCCCCCCGGCGCGGCGGTGCGAGATCCCGAGAGGAGCCCGGCATGGACCACGAGGCGACCCCCACCCCGACCGCGAGTCCGTCCGAGCGTGCGTCCGCCGTCGTCCGTGAGCTCGAGACACTCGAGGACGCCGCCATCGACCACCACGTCGCCGCGTTCGAGCTCGCCCACGCCAAGCTGCGTGGCCTGCTGACCGACGACGGCCACCTCAGCCACGCGCCCCGCGCCGCCAGCTGACCCGGCCGACCTCTCCCTGACCCCCCGAGCCGGGCTGCGGCATGCCTCGACGTCTCCGGCTCGACGCCGAGCTGGTCCGCCGCGGGCTCGCCAGGTCGCGCGAGCACGCCGCCACCCTGGTCCAGGACGGCCGCGTCACCGTCGCCGGAGCCCGGGCGACCAAGCCCGCGACCGGCGTCACCACCGACGCCGCGATCGTGGTGCGGGAGGACCCCGCCACCCCCGACTACGTCTCTCGCGGCGGGCACAAGCTCGCCGGGGCGCTCGCGGTGTTCGCCCCGCTCGGCCTGGAGGTGGAGGGGCGGCGCTGCCTCGACGCGGGAGCCTCGACCGGCGGTTTCACCGACGTGCTGCTCCGCGTGGGCGCCGCGCAGGTGGTGGCCGTCGACGTCGGCTACGGCCAGCTGGCCTGGAGCCTGCGGCAGGACCCGCGCGTGGTGGTGCACGACCGCACGAACATCCGCGACCTCAGCCTCGACGTGGTGGGGGAGCCGGTCGACCTGGTCGTGGGGGACCTGTCCTTCATCTCGCTGACCCTGGTGCTGGACGCCCTGATCGGGGTCTGCGCCCCCGACGCCGACCTGGCCCTGATGGTCAAGCCACAGTTCGAGGTCGGCCGGGAACGCGTGGGCAAGGGGGGTGTGGTGCGCGACCCGGCACTGCGCGCCGAGGCGGTCGCCACCGTCGCAGCGGCGGCCGCGACCCGCGGCTGGGGGCCGTGCGCGGTCGCCGCGAGCCCCCTGCCGGGACCGTCGGGCAACCGCGAGTTCTTCCTCTGGCTGCGACGCGGGCCGGCCACGTTGTCCACCGACGACATCGACGCCGTGGTCCGGACGCCGGTTCCGGGTGTGCCCGGTGAGAGAGTGGACCAGTGAGCGAGCCAACCACGAGGTCACGCCCGGCTCCGCCGCCGGGCGGTGCGGGCGCACCGGGGCGTGTCCTGCTGGTGGTCAACACGCGCCGGCGCGAGATCGCCGAGACGGCCCTCGACGCCGCACGCCGGCTCATGGCCCACGGGTTGGCCGTGCGGGTGCTGACCGCTGATGCCGACCTGATGCCCTGGGCGGACGGCGACGCGGTCGAGCGGGTCGAGACCGGTCCGGAGGCGGCCCGCGACTGCGACCTGGTGCTGGTGCTGGGCGGCGACGGCACGATCCTGCGGGCCGCCGAGCCGGCACGCGAGACCGGAACCCCCCTGCTCGGCATCAACCTGGGGCACGTCGGCTTCCTCGCCGAGGCCGACCACGACGACCTCGACCACGTCATCGAGCAGGTGGTCGCCGGTCGCTACCGCGCCGAGGAACGGCTGACCGTCGAGGTGTCGGTCTTCGTCGGCGACACCCTGGTGGCCTCGACCTGGGCGCTCAACGAGGCCAGCGTCGAGAAGGCCTCCAGGGAGCGCATGCTCGAGGTGCAGGTCGAGATCGACGGTCGCCCGCTGTCCCGGTGGGGCTGCGACGGGGTCGTCTGCAGCACCCCGACCGGCTCGACGGCCTACAACTTCTCCGCCGGTGGACCGATCGTCTGGCCCGAGGTCCAGGCCCTGCTCGTGGTCCCCATCTCTGCCCACGCGCTGTTCGCGCGGCCGATGGTCGTCGCGCCGGCCAGCGTCATCTCGGTCGAGGTGATCGGGAGCAACGACGGTCACGCCGTCCTGTGGTGCGACGGTCGCCGCACGGTGGACCTGCCTCCCGGCGCGCGGATCGTGGTGCGGCGAGGGCACGCGCCGGTCCGGCTCGCGCGGCTGCACGACGCGCCGTTCACCGACCGCCTCGTGGCGAAGTTCGACCTGCCCGTTTCCGGCTGGCGCGGCGCCGCGGAGCGGCGGCGCCAGGAGGCCCGGGACTGATGCTCGAGGAGCTGCGCATCCTCGGCCTGGGCGTCATCGACGAGTCGGTGCTCGAGCTCGGCCCCGGCTTCACCGCCATCACCGGCGAGACCGGCGCGGGCAAGACGATGCTGGTCACCGCCCTGGGCCTGCTCCTGGGCGGTCGAGCCGACTCCGGCGCCGTGCGGACCGGCGCCCGCCACGCCCGGGTCGAGGGCGTGCTCGACCTGGACGGCTCGTCCCTGCTCGGCGACGTCGCCGCCACTGTCGAGGGAGCCGGCGGACAGCTCGAGGGCGGTCGGCTCATGCTCGCCCGGCAGGTCTCGGCGGAAGGGCGCTCGCGCGCCTACGCCGGCGGCGCAGGCGTGCCGGCCGGTGTCCTGTCCGACATCGCCGACCGTGTCGTGGCCGTGCACGGCCAGTCCGACCAGCACCAGCTGCTCAGCGCGGGCGCCCAGCGCGACGCGCTCGACCGCTACGCCGGGACCGAGGCGCTCGAGCTGCGTGGCCGGTTCGCCGCTGCCTACGCCGAGCTCCGCGCGGTCCGAGCCGAGCGGGAGGACCTGCTGGCCCGCGCCCGCGAGCGGGCCCGCGAGGCCGACCTGCTGCGCTTCGGCCTCGACGAGATCGAGAAGGTCGCCCCCGTGCCCGGCGAGGACGTCGCCCTGGCCGAGGAGGAGGGGCGACTGGGCTTCGCCGACACGCTGCGCACCGCGGCCGAGCAGGCGCGCGAGATGCTCTCCTCCGAGCAGGGGGGTCCTGACGGGCTCAGCACCGTGGGGGCCGCGCGGCGGCTGCTCGACGGGGTCCGCGACCACGACGCCGCGGCCGGAGAGCTGGCCGACCGGCTCGCCGAGGTGGGCTACCTGCTCGCCGACCTGGCAGCCGACACCGCGTCGTACGCCTCGGGGCTGGAGACCGACCCCGCCCGGCTCGCGGCGGTCTCCGAGCGGAGGGCCGCGCTGGTCGCGCTCACCCGGAAGTACGGCGAGACCATCGACGAGGTGATCGCCTGGTCGGGGGAGGCGGCCGCACGCCTCGGTGGCCTGGACGGCGCGGACGAGCGCATCGGCGAGCTCGAGGCGAGGGGAGCCGAGCTGGCCACCGCGCTGGCCCGCACCGGGACGGCCCTCAGCGCCGCCCGCGGCGAGGCCGCCCGACGTCTCGGGCACGCGGTCTCGGAGGAGCTGACCGCCCTGGCGATGCCGCACGCGCAGGTCGAGGTGCGGGTGAGCCAGACCGAGGTCGAGGACGGCCTCGAGGTCGAGGGTCGCCACCTGCGCATGAGTGCCACCGGGCTCGACGACGTCGAGCTGCTGCTCGCCGCCAACCGGGGCGCAGAGGCGCGGCCCCTGCACAAGGGCGCCTCCGGTGGCGAGCTGTCCCGCGTGATGCTCGGGCTGGAGGTCGTGCTGGCGGGCACCAACCCGGTCCCCACCATGGTCTTCGACGAGGTCGACGCCGGTGTCGGTGGCAAGGCCGCGGTCGAGGTCGGGCGACGCCTGGCGATGCTGGCACGCGACGCCCAGGTCGTGGTCGTCACCCACCTTCCCCAGGTCGCCGCCTTCGCCGACCGCCACGTGGTGGTCGCCAAGAGCAGCGACGGGCTGGTCACCACGTCGGGCCTGACCGTCCTCGACGACGCCGCACGGGTGCGCGAGCTCTCCCGCATGCTTGCCGGGCTGGAGGGGTCGGACTCGGCCCAGGCGCACGCCGAGGAGCTGCTCGCCACCGCGCGCGCCCTCACCTGAGCACGGACGGCCCCGTGTCACCATGACGCGGTCATGAAGTTCACCGGACGAGCCTCCCCACGCGTGACCCCCGGCGCGGACCCGAGCGGGGTCGTCGAGGGCACGGTCCGCGTGGACCGTCGCACGACCGGCCTGCTGGGACAGCTGCGGCCCGGGGACATCGCGGTGCTGGACCACCTCGACCTCGACCGGCGCACCGCCGAGCAGCTCGTGGAGCACCGCGTCGCCGCCGTGGTCAACGCGGGGCGCTTCGTCTCCGGGCGCTACCCGGCGCTCGGAGCGGAGGTCCTGGCCAAGGCCGGCATCGCGCTGCTCGACGACGTCGGACCCGGGGTGCTGGCCACGCGCAGCGGTGCCGCGGGACGGCTCGAGGGCGACGTGCTGCTGGTGGGCGGCAAGCAGGTCGCGCGCGGCGCCCGGCTGGACCTGGACGCCGTGCTCGCCCAGATGGACCAGGCGCGCACCGGGCTGGCCACCCAGCTCGAGAGCTTCACGCACAGCACGACGGAGTACCTGCGCCGTGAGCAGGAGCTGCTGCTCCACGGCCAGGGCGTGCCCGAGGTGTCCACCCGCATCGCGGGGCGACCGGTGGTCGTCGTGGTGCGTGCCTTCGACCACGAGGCCGACCTCAGATGCATCCGCCGCTTCATCCGTGAGCAGCACCCGGTCCTGGTCGGGGTCGACGCGGGCGCCGACGTGCTGCGCGCCGCCCGGCTCAAGCCCGACATCGTCGTGATCGGCGAGGAGGGGCTGGCGCGCGTGCCCGGTGGCTCGGGGGAACGCGTCGTGAGCGACGAGGCGTTGCGGTCCGCCCGCGAGGTGGTCGTGCACGCCGACGCGACCGACCGGGCGGTCGGGGCCGACCGGCTGGACCGGATCGGCGTCCGGCCGCTGCGGGTCGCCACCAGCGGCACCAGTGAGGACCTCGCGCTGCTGCTGGCCGACCTCAAGGGCGCCTCCCTGGTGGTGACCGTCGGGACGCACGCCACGCTCGACGAGTTCCTCGACCGCCAGCGGTCCGGGCTCGCCTCCACCTTCCTGACCCGCTTGCGGGTCGGGTCGCGCCTGGTCGACGCCAAGGCGGTCCCCGAGGTGTACGCCGGCCGCGTGCGCCTGTGGCACCTCGCGGTCGTGCTGCTCGCCGCCCTGGTCGCGCTCGGCGCGGCGCTGTCCACCTCGCCCGACGGCGCCCGCCTCCTGCGTGACCTGCAGGACGTGGTGCAGCCCCTCATCGACTGGTTCCGAGGACTCCTCCCGTGATCTCCTTCCGCTCCCACGTCGTCTCCCTCGTCGCGGTCTTCCTCGCGCTCGCCATCGGGGTGGTGCTCGGCGCCGGCCCGCTGCAGCGCGACGAGGCCGCGGTCGGCAGCGGCGACAGCGACGCCGAGGCCCTCGCCGCCGCCGACCAGCGCATCGAGGAGCTCGAGCGGGGCACGCGGTTCTACGACTCGTTCGCGCGGGTCACCGCCGACACGCTGGTCGACAAGAGCCTCAAGGGGCGCGCCGTCACGGTGGTGACGCTCCCGGGGGCCGAGGCGGACGCGGTGACCCGGGCCACTGCGCTGGTGCAGCGTTCGGGCGGCACGCTCGCGGCCCGCGTCGAGCTCAGTCCCAAGCTGCTCGACGTGGCCAACCGCAAGCTGGTCGAGGAGCTGACCACCCAGCTCCTCTCCTCGGAGGAGGCTCCGCTGCCCGGCGAGGAGACCTCCAGTGGCTACGGCCGGGTGGGGCAGCTGCTCTCCTTCGCCCTGCTCACCACCAAGGACCGCGGAGCGCGCGCGACCCCGGCCGCGCAGCCGGTGCTGGCCAGCCTGAGCACTGCGGACCTGGCCACCGTGACCGGCGAGCTGCAGCGGCGCGGCAGCCTCGCACTCGATGGTGGCAGGGCCGCCCACCGGGACCCCCGACCAGCGGCGCGGGGCCGGTGACATCGCGACCACGCTGGCGCAGGCGATGGACCGCGCCGGTGACGGCGTGGTGCTCCTGGGCCCGCTGGCCAGTAGCGGACGCACCGGGATCCTCGGGGCGCTGCGCGCCTCACCCGCGGCGGAGGACGTCTCGACCGTCGACGTCTCGGAGCTCGGTGCCGGTGCCGTGCTCGCCGTGCGCGCCCTGCAGGGCCAGGCGGAGGGCACCACCCTCCACCTGGGCAGCGGGTCCTCGGCCGACGGGGCGTTCCCGGGCGCGCGGTGATCGCGCGGGCAGGGCTGCGCGGCGTCGTACGGCGTGGATTGTCGCCAACCGGGGAATCGTTGCTAGCCTAGAACCCCGTGGACGGGCGGGTTCTCTCGCCGCACATCTGAGCCACGGGAGTTCACTTGGCCGCTGAGCAGACCACCAAGCACCTCTTCGTCACCGGCGGCGTCGCCTCGTCCCTGGGCAAGGGACTGACCGCCTCCTCGCTCGGCAACCTGCTCAAGGCGCGCGGACTGCGGGTCACGATGCAGAAGCTCGATCCCTACCTCAACGTGGACCCGGGCACGATGAACCCGTTCCAGCACGGCGAGGTGTTCGTCACCGACGACGGCGCCGAGACCGACCTCGACATCGGGCACTACGAGCGCTTCCTGGACCGCAACCTCCAGGGCCACGCCAACGTCACGACCGGGCAGGTCTACTCCCGGTGATCGCCAGGGAGCGCCGCGGCGACTACCTCGGTGACACCGTGCAGGTGATCCCGCACATCACCAACGAGATCAAGGAGCGCATGCTCGCCATGGGCGGGCCGCGACATCGACGTGGTGATCACCGAGATCGGCGGCACCGTCGGTGACATCGAGTCGCTGCCGTTCCTCGAGGCGGCCCGCCAGCTGCGCCACGAGGTCGGCCGGGACAACTCGTTCTTCCTCCACGTCTCGCTCGTGCCCTGGATCGGCGTCCGGCGAGCTCAAGACCAAGCCCACCCAGCACAGCGTCGCCGCGCTGCGCTCGATCGGCATCCAGCCCGACGCGATCGTGTGCCGGGCGGACCGCGAGATCCCCGAGAACGTCAAGCGCAAGATCTCGCTGATGTGCGACGTCGACCAGGAGGCGGTCGTCGCGGCGGTCGACGCCCCGTCGATCTACGACATCCCCAAGGTGCTGCACCGCGAGGGGCTGGACGCCTACGTCGTGCGCCGGCTGAACCTCGCCTTCCGCGACGTCGACTGGACGGATGGGACGACCTGCTGCGCCGGGTCCACCACCCCAAGGACCACGTGACGGTCGCGCTGGTCGGCAAGTACGTCGACCTGCCCGACGCCTACCTCTCGGTGGCCGAGGCGCTGCGCGCCGGCGGCTTCGCCCACGAGGCGAAGGTGAACCTCACCTGGGTGCCCTCCGACGAGTGCGAGACCCCCGAGGGTGCCAAGCCGCCACCTCGCGGACGTCGACGCCGTGCTGGTCCCCGGGGGCTTCGGGATCCGGGGGATCGACGGCAAGATCGGCGCCCTGGAGTACGCCCGGACCAACCGCATCCCGACCCTCGGGATCTGCCTGGGACTGCAGTGCATGGTCATCGAGTACGCCCGCAACGTCGCTGGGCCTGGAGAAGGCGGGGTCGACGGAGTTCGACCCCGGCTCGCCGGAGCCGGTGATCGCCACGATGGAGGAGCAGCACGCCTACGTCGAGGGTGCAGGCGACCTCGGCGGCACGATGCGGCTCGGTCTCTACCCCGCGGACCTGACGCCCGGCTCGGTCGTCGCCGAGGCCTACGGCGCGACGCGGGTCGACGAGCGCCACCGTCACCGCTACGAGGTCAACAACGGCTACGTCGACCGGCTCGCCGAGGCCGGGCTCGTGTTCTCCGGCGTCGGCCCGGACAACGGGCTGGTCGAGTTCGTCGAGCTCCCGCGGGAGCGTGCACCCCTACTACGTCTCCACCCAGGCGCACCCCGAGCTGCGCTCCCGGCCCACGCGCCCGCACCCGCTCTTCGCGGGCCTGATCGGCGCGGCCATCACCGGCAGCGCGAGCTCGAGCTGCCCGTGGGAGAGTGACCCATGGCTGATCGCGGCACCCATGACCTGACCGAGCTCGCCCCCGTCGACCTGGTGGACGAGGCGCAGACCTGGCCGGTGCACGACTCGCAGGACGTTGGCGCGGCGGCGCCCCGTTCGCCGTACGCCGCGACGTGGTGAGCCTGCCCGGCTCGATCAACAGCGACGAGCAGTTCGGCCGCGTCGTGGTCGAGCACCCAGGCGCGGTGGTCGTCCTCGCCATCGACGAGCAGACCGGGCCCTGGTGCTGCGGCAGTACCGCCACCCGATCGGGATGCGCATGGTCGAGCTGCCGGCCGGGCTGCTCGACGTGCCGGGGGAGGACCCGCTGCTCGCCGCGCAACGCGAGCTGCTCGAGGAGACCGGGCTCGAGGCGGGGGACTGGAGCCACCTGTCGACCATGCACACCTCGCCGGGGATCAGCTCGGAGGTGATCGAGGTCTACCTCGCCCAGGGACTGCGGCACGTCGGCCGCGGCGACTTCGAGCCCCAGCACGAGGAGGCCGACATGACGGCCCACTGGGTGCGCTTCGCCGACCTGCTGGACGCGGTGCTCGAGCGACGGCTCACCGACGGACCTCTCGCCGTCGCGGTCCTGGCCCACGCGGTGCAGGTCGGCCGGCACCAGGCGATGATCGAGGACCCGCCGCGCTCGAGGTCGGGCGCCGGTCAGGCCGAGGCCGGTGCCGCGGCCGACGAGCCCGCCAGGCACCGCAGTGACGGCTGAGGCGGCACCTCCCACCTCCTCGGCGGGTCCGACCGGCCCCACGGCACTCCAGCGCGCCCTGCGGACCTACCTCGACCACCTCGCGGTCGAGCGCGGCCTGGCCGCCAACACGCTTTCCTCCTACCGACGCGACCTGCGGCGCTACGCCGTGTTCCTCGCCGGCCGCGGGGTCACCGACCTCGCGCAGGTGGGGGAGTCCTCGGTCTCGGAGTTCCTCATGCACCTGCGCGAGGGCGACGCCGACCACCCGCCTCTGTCGGCCGCGAGCGCCGGGCAGGGCGGTGGTCGCGGTGCGCGGCTTCCATCGCTTCGCGGTGCGGGACGGGTGGAGCGAGGCCGACCCGGCTGCCGGCGTACGCCCTCCCGCACCGGCCAAGCGCCTGCCGAAGGCGCTGCCGCTGTCGCGACATCGAGCGGATCCTCGAGGCCGCCGGTGCAGCCGGGACCCTGCTGGCGCTGCGCGACCGGGCGCTGCTGGAGCTGCTGTACTCCTCCGGCGCGCGGATCTCCGAGGCGGTCGGGCTCGACGTGGACGACCTGGACCTGGAGTCGGCCAGCGTGCGGCTGCGGGGCAAGGGCAGCAAGGAGCGGGTCGTGCCGTTCGGCTCGCCGGCGCGCGAGGCGCTCTCGGCGTACCTCGTCCGCGCCCGTCGCGAGCTGGTGGCCGCCGGGTCGGGCACACCCGCGGTCTTCCTCAACTCACGCGGTGGCCGGCTGTCGCGGCAGAGCGCGTGGACGGTGCTCGTGCGCGCCGCCGACCGGGCCGGGGTGAGCGCGGAGGTCTCGCCGCACACGCTGCGCCACTCGTTCGCCACGCACCTGCTCGAGGGCGGCGCCGACGTCCGCGTGGTGCAGGAGCTGCTCGGCCACGCCTCGGTGACCACCACGCAGGTCTACACCCTGGTGACCGTCGACGGACTGCGGGAGGTCTACGCCACCGCCCACCCCCGCGCGCTGGGGTAGCCCCCGGGGCCGTCTGCCCGCGCTGGGGAACGGGACCGCGCAAATGTCGACATGTCTACGGCGTGGCGTCCCGGTGCCGGCTGCTCCGCGGCCTAGTTTCGAGGCATCCGGGACTCCACCGAGCACGACGAGAGCAGGCTGACGTGACAGACCAGGGCAACGGGTACTTCGGCTCCTCCTACTCCGCGGGGTCCAGTGCCCCCACGATGCCGCCGCTGGTCAGGGTCCCCGTGCCGGTGGCTGCGCCGAGCATGGTCCCGGCGAGCAGCCCCACCGAGGCACGCTCGACCGGCACCGACGCACCCAGCAGCGCCGATGCGCCGGTGACCGAGGACGTGGTCACCCCGACCGAGATCGCCGTCGAGAGCACTCTCGAGCCGCAGGTCGAGCTCGGTCCGACCGGACGGCCCTGGCCCGACCTGCCGGAGCCCCGGCCGATCGGCATCCACGGCAACGCCCGGATCATCGCGATGTGCAACCAGAAGGGCGGGGTCGGCAAGACCACGACCACGATCAACCTGGGCGCCGCACTGGCCGAGCACGGCCGCAAGGTGCTGCTGGTCGACTTCGACCCGCAGGGCTCGCTCTCGGTGGGGCTCGGGATGAACCCCCACACGATGGACATGACGGTCTACAACCTGCTCATGCAGCGCGACACCAAGCTCGAGGACGTCGTGGTCCCCACGCACGTCGAGGGCGTCGACCTGCTGCCCTCCAACATCGACCTGTCCGCCGCCGAGGTGCAGCTGGTCCACGAGGTGGCGCGCGAGCAGACCCTGTCGCGGGTGCTGCAGGACGCGATCAACACCTACGACGTGATCCTCATCGACTGCCAGCCCTCGCTGGGCCTGCTCACGGTCAACGCCCTGACCGCCGCCGACGGCGTGATCGTCCCGCTGGAGTGCGAGTACTTCGCGCTGCGCGGCGTCGCGCTGCTGAAGAACACCATCGACAAGGTGCAGGAGCGGCTCAACCCGCGTCTGAAGATCGACGGCGTGCTCGGCACGATGTTCGACGGGCGCACCCTGCACGGCCGCGAGGTGATGCAGCGGCTGGTCGAGGCGTGGGGTGACGACGTGTTCCACACGGTCATCCGCCGCACGGTGAAGTTCTCCGACTCGACGGTCGCCGGCGAGCCGATCACGACCTACGCCGGCACGTCGGCGGGTGCGGAGTCCTACCGCACGCTCGCCAAGGAGGTGCTGGCCCGGTGCCTCGACGTCTGACGGTCCCCGACGACATCTTCCGGCCGACCGCCGTGCCGCCGCCGGCGCCCGAGCCGGTCGCGGCGGTCCCCGACGAGCCCGCTCCCGAGGCACCCAAGGGTCGTACCTCGTCCGGGCGGGTCAAGCACGACGAGAAGATGACCGTCTACGTCACCTCCGACGAGCTGCTCGACCTGGAGCACGCGCGGCTGGAGCTGCGCCGCCACCACGGCCTCGGCGTCGACCGCGGGCGCATCGTGCGGGCGGCGATCGCGATGGCCCTGGCCGACCTCGACCAGCACGGTGCCGACAGCGCCCTGGTCGCCCGTCTGGCGCAGGACTGAGCGCGTGACGGTGACGGCAGGGACGCTGGAGGCGTCGGTGAGCGAGGGACCGGAGGAGTCGGAGGGCCCCGAGCTCGAGCGCGAGCCCACCGGCGGCTTCATGCTGCAGCTGGAGAACTTCGAAGGTCCCTTCGACCTGCTGCTGAGCCTGATCGCCAAGCACAAGCTCGACATCACCGAGGTCGCGCTGTCGCAGGTCACCGACGAGTTCATCGCCCACATCCGGTCCGGTGCGGCCCTGGGTGACGACCTCGAGCAGACCTCGTCGTTCCTCCTGGTCGCCGCGACCCTGCTGGACCTCAAGGCCGCGCGTCTGCTGCCCAAGGCGGAGGTCGAGGACGAGGAGGACCTCGCGCTGCTCGAGGCGCGCGACCTGCTGTTCGCGCGCCTGCTGCAGTACCGCGCGTTCAAGCAGGTCGCCTCGGTGCTCGAGGAGCGTCTGCGGGAGGAGGCCCTGCGTCACCCGCGGGCCGTCGGCCTGGAGGAGCGCTACGCCACCCTGCTGCCCGAGGTGCTGATCGGCTTGGGGCTGGAGGAGTTCGCGGCGCTGGCCGCCAAGGCGATGGCGCCCAAGCCGGCGCCGCCCCAGGTCGGGCTCGACCACCTGCACTCCCCGACGGTCAGCGTGCGGGAGCAGGCGGGCATCATGGTCTCGCGCCTGCGCACCGACGGCACCGCGACCTTCCGGGCGTTGTGCTCCGACGGCGCGGACGTGATGACCCGGGTCGCGAGGTTCCTCGCGCTGCTGGAGCTGTTCCGCGAGGGCGTGGTGGGCTTCGACCAGGTGGCCCCGCTGGGGGAGCTGACCGTGCGCTGGACCGGCGACGAGGACACCGAGGTCGAGATCCACGACGAGTTCGACGGCGACCCGGACCAGGACGATCCCGACGGCCAGGACGACGGGGCCGAGGAGGAGCAGGCATGACGGTGTCGACCGAGGAGCTCGAGGCGATGTTCGAGCGGCCCGCCGACGAGCCCGAGGAGGGCGTCGAGGTCCCGCGGGTGGAGCTCCGTCCGGCGCTCGAGGCGGTGCTGATGGTCGCCGACCAGCCGCTGGACCACCTCACCCTCGCCACGGCCGTCGGCCACCCGCCCGAGGACGTCCGCCGGGCGCTCGCCGAGCTCTCCGCGGAGTACGACGACCAGGGGCGCGGCTTCGACCTGCGCAACGTCGCCGGCGGCTGGCGCTTCTACACCCGCGACGCGCTGTCGTCCGTGGTGGAGCAGTTCGTCACCGACGGCCAGCAGACCCGCCTGACCCAGGCGGCGCTGGAGACGCTGGCCGTGGTGGCCTACAAGCAGCCGGTCAGTCGCGCGCGGGTCTCGGCGATCCGCGGCGTCAACGTCGACGGCGTGATGCGGACCCTGGTCACCCGCGGCCTGGTCGAGGAGGCCGGTCACGACGCGGAGACCCACGCCACGCTCTACCGCACCACCGGCTACTTCCTCGAGCGCATCGGCATCACGGCACTGTCCGACCTGCCCGAGCTCGCTCCGTTCCTGCCGGAGATGGACGACCTGGAGGACCTCGACCAGCCCGAGGTGCTGGCCGAGGAGGCGGCGCCGCCCGAGCCCGACTCCGCGTCCGCTTGAGCACGCGCCAGGGCGCGTCCGCACCCGGACGCGGGGAACCCGGGGACGGGCTGGTGCGGCTGCAGAAGCTGCTCGCCCAGTCCGGGGTCGCCTCGCGGCGCAAGTGCGAGGAGCTCATGCTCGACGGGCTCGTCGAGGTCGACGGTGAGGTGGTGACCCGGCTCGGCACCAAGGTCGACCCGCGCACCGCGGTGATCCGGGTCGAGGGCAAGCGGCTGCCGCCGGTCAGCGACCACGTCTACCTCGCGCTGAACAAGCCCCGTGGCGTCGTCTCGACGATGTCGGACCCGCAGGGTCGCCGCACGCTGGGCGACCTGGTGGCCGACCGGCCCGAGCGGCTCTTCCACGTCGGCCGGCTCGACACCGACACCGAGGGGCTGATCCTGCTGACCAACGACGGCGACTTCGCGCAGAAGGTCGCGCACCCGTCGTACGAGCTGGAGAAGACCTACGTCGCCGAGGTCGCCGGGGTCGCCGAGCGCGACCTGGTGCGACGGCTCGAGGGAGGGGTGCCGGTCGAGGGGCAGCCGGTCCAGGTCCACCGCGCGAAGGTGGTCTCGACCGCCCGCAACCGGTCGATCGTCGAGCTGACCATCCACGAGGGCCGCAACCGCATCGTGCGCAAGCTGCTCGACGAGGTGGGGCACCCGGTCACCCGGCTGACCCGCACCGTCGTCGGCCCGGTGGTGCTGCGTGGGCTCAGGCCGGGGGAGATGCGCGACCTGACCCGCGAGGAGCTCGGCACCCTGCTGGACGCGGCGAAGCTGTGAGGCGTCCGCGCGACTAGGGTGACCCGGTCGGTCAGACGACTCACGAGGAGGCAGCGGTGCGGGTGCGGGCGGTGCGGGGCGCGACCCAGCTGGAGCACGACTCGCGCGACCACATGCTCGAGCGGGTCGCCGAGATGGTCACCGACGTCATGCGCGCCAACGACCTCGAGCGTCGACGACTTCATCAGCATCGTGTTCACCGCGACCGGCGACCTGCACGCGGAGTTCCCGGCGTACGCAGCGCGCCAGCTCGGCTTCGACGACGTGCCGCTGATCTGTGCCCGCGAGCTGGAGATCGGCGGCTCGATGCCGCGGGTGGTGCGGATGCTCGCCCACGTCGAGACCCACCTGACGCGGGCCGAGGTCACCCACGTCTACCTGCACGGCGCGGCCAACCTGCGCCGCGACCTGACCCGCGTGCGCGAGGTGCCTGACGAGTGAGCGAGTGCAGCGAGCGAACCACCACCTCACGCCTGGCTCCGCCACCGAGCGGAGCGAGAGCGGTGGAAGCGTGAGCACCGTTCCGAGCCGGTCCTGGTCGTCGGGTGCGGGCTGCTCGGCACCTCGGTCGGCCTGGCGCTGCGTGCGCTGGGCGTCGAGGTGTGGCTCGACGACCTCAACCCCGAGCACCTGCGCACCGCCACGGGTCTCGGCGCCGGCGTGCGCGTCGAGGACCGGTCCGGTGCCGGGCTCGTCGTCGTCGCCGTGCCTCCCGACCACGTGGGGCCAGCCGTGGTCGACGCCCTGCGGCGTACCTCCGGCGTCGTCACCGACGTGGGGAGCGTGAAGTCCGCGCCGCTGGCGACCGTGACAGAGCAGGTCGGGCCTGCGGACCTGCGTCGCTACGTCGGGAGCCACCCGATGGCCGGCAGTGAGCGCTCCGGGCCGCTGGCAGCGGCGGCCACGCTGTTCGACGGCCGGCCCTGGGCGGTCACGCCGCACAGCACCTCCTCGCCGGAGGCGGTCGCGGCGGTGCACGGCACTGGTGCAGGCGTGCGGGGCGCAGCCGTTCACCTTCTCGCCCGAGGCGCACGACGAGGCGGTGGCGCGGACCTCGCACGTGCCGCACGTGATGGCGGCCCTGGTCGCGGGGCGCCTCGCGCTCGCGCCCGCCGAGCACCTCGCGCTGTCGGGCCAGGGGGTCCGCGACGTCACGCGCATCGCAGCCGGGGACCCGGCGCTCTGGGAGCAGATCCTGACCGCCAACCGCAGCGCCGTCACGGGCCTCCTCCTCGAGGTGCGTGACGACCTCGACCGGATGCTCGAGGCACTGGACGCCGACGCGCGTCCCGCGCTGTCGTCGCTGCTGGCCAGCGGCGTCGCCGGCACCGCTGCGATCCCCGGCAAGCACGGCGGGCCGGCGGTCGCGACGTCGTCGGTGTACGTCGCCCTGCCGGACCACCCGGGCGAGCTCGGCCGGCTCTTCGGCCACGTGGGCCTGAGCGGGGTCAACATCGAGGACGTGCGCATCGACCACGACCCCGGCCGTCCGGTCGGTCAGGTCGAGCTGGTCGTGGCCGAGTCCGCCGCCGACGTCCTGGTGCGGGCGCTGGGCGAGCGGGGCTGGTCCGTCCACGGCTGACCCGCGGGCCCGCGGGTCAGCCGAGGGTGTCGAGGTAGCGGGTGGCACCGGGTGGCTGCACGACGATCCCTGGCAGCCGGGTGCCCCGGTCCCGCAACCAGACGAGGAGGGGGTGGCCGGGGAAGTAGCCCAGGAGGTAGGGAGCGGCGACGTCCCACGCCTCCCAGTACGCCACGGTCCGGCCCTCGACGGCGACCCTGCGGCAGTCGGGCGGCACGCCGGCGGCCAGCAGGGCCGTGTCCTGGAGGCACACGGGCACCCGCCGGGTGCCGTAGCGCACGCTGGTCCAGGTCGCGTCGACGACCGACGGGCCGTGCGCTGGGTCGAACAGGCACGGTGGCCGGTCGGCGGGAGGCTGGTCCGCGGTGACGTAGGCCTCCACGTGGGCGAGGCGCTGCCGTCCCGCGGCGATGACGCCGACGGCCGCGACCAGGTCGTCCGGGGCGGCTGCTGCTCGGAGCCGCCCCTCGGCGAGCCGGTGCGCCGCGAGGGCGGCGCGGTGGTGCTCCGCGACGGTGGCGGCGACCACCGCCCCGCCGAGCCGGTGCTGCATCGCATCGAGGCGCTCGCGGAAGGTGGTCAGGTCGTCCTCGGCCAGCCGGTGCGCTGCGTCCAGGCGGTCGCCGCGCTGTGGACGTCGCGCGATCCTCATGTCGTGACCTCCTCACGGAGCAGCGAGCCGGGGGTTGCCGGGGCTCCCGCGTCGGAGCGCTCGGAGACCTTCGACCGTAGGACGTGGGTCCCGTGAGGGGAAGGAGCGTTGGTCCTCAGCCGGACACCGGGCTCAGGCGGGTCTCCTCAGAGCCCGCCGCCCCCGGTGTAGCCCGCCCGCATCGCCCGGGCGAGGTCGGCGACGACGTAACCGCTGCGATAGGGCTCGTAGGCCGCGCCGGCCTCCCAGTAGGGGACCTGGTTCGAGCCGTCGTACACCGTCCGCACCTCTGGGCTCTCCCGGTTGGCGACGCGCGCCGCGTCCTGCGCGCAGGCGGGGACCCGGCGCGTGCCGTGACGCCCGGTGGTCCACATCACCTCGGTAGCGGCGGGCCCGTGCTGGGGGTTGAAGAAGCAAGGGGTGCGCATCGCCGGCAGGGCGGTGCCCTCGACCCTGGCGCGGACGCAGGCGAGCGCGTAGCGACCGGACGCCAGGGCGTCGGTCACCCGGCTGATCTCCTCGAGGCGGTGGAGCCGGTCGAGGGAGCGTTGAGCCTTCTCGTAGGCATCGAGCGCGGTCTGGTAGTCACGGCGGGCGTCGGCGTCGAGCGGGTGGTCGCCGACCACCTCGTCGAGTCGCTGGAGCTCCTCGCCGAACACGACGACGTCCTCCTCCGCGAGGTGGCGGACGCCCGCGAGCTCAGCCTGCGAGTCCCGGCGCGACGCGCGGCGACCACGCACGCGGGAGAGGACGGTGTTGCCGGCGGCGCCCACGCCGCCGACGGCAGCCGCCCCCACGAGAAGCCACGAGATCGGGTCCATCGGCACAGGGTAGGCGAGCGCCTCGGCCGCATCGGTAGAATCGGGCGTTCCCCTCTTCGACCCTCCTGGGAGTGACGCGCGTGTCCAGCGCCCTGAAGACCACCCGCGAGACCGTGGTGGTGGCCGTCGACGGCACCTCCGGGTCCGGCAAGTCCAGCACCTGCCGGGGCGTCGCCTCGCGGCTGGGCCTGCGCTACCTCGACACCGGCGCCCAATTCCGCGCGATGACCTGGTTCATGCTCAGCCAGGGAGTCGACGTGCACGACGCCGACACGGTCGCCGTGCGGTGCGAGGAGCCGGTGATCGAGTCCGCCACCGACCCCGACGCGCCCACGATCACCGTCGACGGCACCGACGTCTCCACCGAGATCCGCTCGACCGAGGTGACCGCGGCGGTCAGCCCGGTGAGCACGGTCCCGGCGGTGCGCAAGCGGCTGCTGGAGGTGCAGCGCGAGCTCATCGGCGACGGCGGGATCGTGGTCGAGGGCCGTGACATCGGCTCGGTGGTCTGGCCGCAGGCCGAGGTCAAGGTCTACCTGTCCGCGGACCCCGCGGCGCGGGCCCGCCGGCGGATCGCCGAGCATGCCCACCTGGGCGACGCCGCGACCGCGGAGGCCGGCCTGCGCGAACGCGACCGCATCGACTCGGGTCGCGCGACCGCGCCGCTGACCATGGCCGACGGCGCGGTCCACATCGACACCACCGACCGGACCCTGGAGCAGGTGATCGACCTCGTCGTGGGGCTGGTCGAGGACGCCGAGGCGACGTCGTGAGCGCGGTCGCCGGTGCCCCTGTCCTGGCGGTCGTGGGCCGTCCCAACGTGGGCAAGTCGACGCTGGTCAACCGGATCATCGGCCGCCGCGAGGCCGTGGTGCAGGACGTCCCCGGGGTGACGCGCGACCGGGTGTCCTACGACGCGAACTGGAACGGCCGCGCCTTCACCGTCGTCGACACCGGCGGCTGGGACCCCGACGCTCGAGGTCTCGCCGAGCGCATCGCCGCGCAGGCCGAGGTCGCCGTGTCGGTCGCCGACGCGGTGCTGTTCGTGGTCGACGCCACGGTCGGCATCACCGACGCCGACGAGGCCGTCGTGCGGATCCTGCGCCGCTCGGGCAAGCCGGTCGTCCTGGTGGCCAACAAGGTCGACGACCTGCGCCAGGAGGCCGAGGCGGCCGGCCTGTGGAACCTCGGCCTCGGCGAGCCGCACGCGGTCTCCGCTCTGCACGGCCGGGGGTCCGGCGACATGCTCGACGCCGTCCTGGCGGCTCTGCCCGAGGCGCCGGAGGACGTCGACGCCGAGCCCGGCGGGCCGCGTCGGGTCGCCATCGTCGGCAAGCCCAACGTCGGCAAGTCGAGCCTGCTCAACAAGCTGGCCAAGGAGGACCGCGTCGTCGTCGACGACGTCGCCGGCACCACCGTCGACCCGGTCGACGAGCTGGTCACCCTCGGCGGCCGGCTCTGGCGGTTCATCGACACCGCCGGCATCCGGAAGCGGGTCAAGGAGGCCTCGGGCCACGAGTACTACGCCTCGCTGCGGACCGGTGCCGCGATCGAGCGGGCCGAGGTGTGCGTCATGGTGGTCGACGCCTCGCAGCCGCTGAGCGAGCAGGACCAGCGGATCATCACCAGCGTGGCCGAGGAGGGCCGCGCGCTGGTGATCGCCTTCAACAAGTGGGACCTGGTCGACGAGGAGCGCCGCTACTACCTCGACCGCGAGATCGAGCGCGACCTGGTCCGGGTGCAGTGGGCACCGCGGGTCAACATCACCGCGCGCACCGGGTGGCACGTCGACAAGCTGGTGCCCGCCCTCGACGCCGCCCTGGCCGGCTGGGAGACGCGCGTGACCACCGGCCAGCTCAACGCGTTCCTCGGCCGCCTCGTGGCCGAGCACCCGCACCCGGTCCGCGGCGGCAAGCAGTCGCGCATCCTGTTCGGGACGCAGGCCTCCACCTCGCCCCCGACCTTCGTGCTGTTCACCTCGGGGCCGCTCGAGGCGTCGTACGTCCGCTACGTCGAGCGCCGCCTGCGCGAGGACTTCGGGTTCGTCGGGACGCCGGTGCACGTGCAGGTCAAGGCGCGCGAGAAGAGGTCCAGGCGGCGGTGAGGCGACCTGAGCGACGGTTGGTGGGCCGAGCTCACCGGAGAGGACACTCATGACGATCCCCGCACCCGCTCCTGATCGAGCCTGCCTGGTGACCGGGGCCTCCTCGGGGATCGGCGCCGAGACGGCCCGCGAGCTGGCCCGCCGCGGTCACCAGGTGATCCTGGTGGCGCGCTCGGAGGACCGGCTCGAGGCGCTGGCCGACGAGCTGCGCAGGGACGGGGCAGTGGCGCACGTGCTGCCCGCCGACCTGTCCGACCGTGCCGCCCGCGCCGCGCTGGTCGACCGCGTCGCCGGGCTGGGCGTCGAGCTCGACGTGCTGGTGAACAACGCGGGCTACTCCACGCTCGGCCGGGTGGCGCAGGCCGACCCCGAGGACGAGATGGCAATGGTCGAGGTCGACGTGGTGGCCGTGGTGGACCTGTGCACCCGCTTCCTGCCGGGGATGGTGGCCCGCGGTCGCGGCGGGATTCTCAACGTCGCCTCCACCGCCGCCTTCCAGCCGCTGCCCGGTCAGGCCGGCTACGGGGCGGGCAAGGCGTTCGTGCTGTCCTACACGCAGTCGCTGGCCGGTGAGCTCAAAGGCACTGGCGTCACGGCCACCTGTCTGTGCCCGGGTCCGGTCGACACCGGGTTCGGCGAGCGCGCCGGCTTCGAGCCCGGGGACTTCGACAACGCCCTGCCGTCGTTCATGTGGGTCCCTGCCGCGGACGTCGCGCGCTGCGGCCTGGACGGGCTCGACAAGGGGCGGCTCTACGCCATCCCGGGCCTGGCCAACCGGGTCGCGGCCCGCTTCTCCCAGGTGGCGCCGAAGCGGGTCCTGCTGGAGGTCCTGCGCCGCGCGCACCCGGCCGTGCGCTAGTGCCGCTGCCCGGTTCTGTCGCCGTCCCGGTGCTGCGATAAGGTGCTCAACGGCCCTCCCGAGGGAGGCCACGGGCTGTGGCGCAGTTTGGTAGCGCACTTGACTGGGGGTCAAGGGGTCGCAGGTTCAAATCCTGTCAGCCCGACCGAAAAACCCGCCTCTGACCTGCGCAGACGCGGGCCGGAGGCGGTTCGTCGCCTCGACGTGAACACGGACGGTCGTCTGCTGGTCGTCAACGATCTGGCAGGCGATCGATCAGTTCTTCTCGGCGATCTCACCGAGCCGCGGCAGGAACTCGTCGAGTGCGTTCACGACCAGGTGCGGCTGCTCCAGTGTGGGCATGTGGGGCGTCCCCGGCATCTCCTCGTAGAGGGCGCCCGGGATGTCGCTGGCGACCCGGGACATGACCTCGGGTGTGGTCGAGGCGTCCCGCTCACCCGCCAGCACGAGCGTGGGCGCGCTGAAGCCGGCGAGCTTGCCTCGGACATCGATGGTCTGGAACGCCCGCCACGCCGCGGCGACGTGCTCGGGGTCGCCGCTCAACACGCAGTCGCGGGCATAGCGCACGCCCCAACCGTCGACGGCAAGGGCCTCGGGGGTGAACCACCGCGTGAGGGAGGGTGCCACCTGAGCAGGCATGCCGTCCTGCTCGATCGATCGAGCCCGGTTCTCGAAGGCGTCGAACGCCACGTTGGTCGTGGCGATGAGCGTCATGGAGGCGAAGCGTGCGGGCGCGAGCGTCGCTGCGGTCTGCACGATGCCGCCGCCGTAGGACAGCCCCACCACGTGTGCGCAGTCGAGACCGAGCGCGTCCATGACCTCGAACAGGTCGGTGGCGAGGTCGTCCATGCACGACGGACGGGGCGCTTCGGTGGCCGAGCCGTGCCCGCGCACGTCGTAGGTGTACACCCTGCGTCCGGCCGCCAGCCCGGCCATGACCGGCTCCCACATGTGCCAGTCCAGGCCCAGGGCGTGGACGAGCACCACGGGTGGCCCCGCGGTGCCGGCCTGGGCCACGGTGGTGCCGTGGTCGCCGAGGAGCACCCGGCGTAGCGAGGGTGGCGCCGGCGCTCCCGCCTCGGCGAGGACTCGGTCGATCACGGTGAGCGCGTTGAGCGCCCGGGGGAACCCCGCGTAGACCGAGACGTGCAACGAGATGGCGCGCAGCTCCATGGGAGTGATGCCCTGCCGCCCCATCAGGCGGGCGAACTGCGCCGCGCCGCGGACCTCTGCGCTCGGGGTGCCTCCCGGATGGTCCCGGGCGGCCCGTCCGCCGGTCCTGACGGCCGGCTCGTGGTTCCGGTCGCGAGGCTGTCGCGGAGGGGCGCGGAGCGGGCCGCGGGTCGGGTCGAAGGCGTGGACCTCGTACGTCGCGAGGCCGTCGCGGGTGAAGGGATCCGTCGCGATCAGCTGATCGATGGCGGCACGGCTCACTGCGCGCGCGATGATCACACCGCCGGTGCGCGGGACCTGGGGTCCGGAGGCGAGGAACTCGCCGGCAGCGAAGTGCTCGTCGAGGAACCGCCGATGTCCCGGCATCGCGGCGTCGATCGCGGACAGGGAAGCGGTGTAGCTGACGACGAGGACGAAGACCGTGCCGTCGTGGGGGCTGTGGCTGGTGGAGGTCATGTCCATCGAGTGTGGAACCCCGGGGTCATCGAGTCCAAGACTTGTTCGGCCCTGCATCCATATGCTGCGGTTATGGTTGACAGCAGGCAGCTGCGGTACTTCGCCGCGGTCGCGCACCGGTTGAACTTCACCCGCGCCGCAGAGGACCTTCTGATCGCACAGCCGGCGTTGAGCCAGGCGATCCGCCAGCTCGAACGAGAGCTCGGCGTGATGTTGTTCGAGCGCAACGCCCGCGGGGCCGTCCTGACGCCTCCGGGCGAGGTGCTGCTCCGCGGGGCTCGGCGCACGCTGCGGGAGCTGGAGGTCACAGTCGACGAGGTTCGCAGCTTTGCGGGGCAGGTCACCGGACGGGTCCGCCTGGGTGCGTGGCAGTCCATGGAGGTGCGGCTTCCCGACCTGCTCGCCGCCTTTCGTCGCGCGTACCCGGCCGTCGACGTGGCGGTGAACGAGCTGGTCTCGGACGCGATGCTCGATGCCGTCCGGGCCGGCACCCTGGATGCAGCCATGGTGGTGCAGCGCGAGCACGTCCCGATGACGGGCCTGGCCAGCCAGCCGTTCATCACCGAGCCCTACGACCTCGCGGTCGCGGAGTCCCACGCACTGGCGCAGCGCAAGGCGGTTCGCCTCGCCGAGCTCGCCGACGAGCCGTTCGTCCTGCACCGGCCGGGGTCTGCCGTCCGGGACCAGATCCTGCACGCCTGCACAGACGCCGGGTTCCGACCGCGCATCGCCCTGGAGACGGGTGAGACGAGCGCCGCTCGGGCGTTCGTCGCCGCCGGTCTGGGCATCACCGTTCTTCCGCGGTCATCGCTGGCCAGCCCCGGGCCGGCGGTCCGCGTGTTGTCCCTGCGGCCGACGATCCGCCGCACGTCGGTCGTGGTCTGGCCCCAGAAGGGCCCACGCTCTGCGGCCGCGCGAGCCTTCCTCCGGTTCGCGCAGGAGAACGAGCACCTCTTGCACTGATGGCGCAGTCGCCCGCTCGCTGCAGGGCGCGCCCCGTCAGCCGCGCGCGGAACCCTCGCTCCAGCTGGTGACGGCGCAGAACAGGTTCTCCTCCGGGTCGGCGAACACGCGCCAGCGCCCCGCGGGGTCGTTCCACCGTGGGGTCGCGCCGAGGTCGATGAGCCGGTCGAGGTCCGCGGGACCGTCCAGACCCACGTCGAGGTGGATCCGCCCGCCGGGCGGGGACAGCTCATCGGCTGGGCTCAGCCACACATGCAGACCATCGCGGCGACCCAGGAGCACCGCCTCGCGCTCACCGAGAGTGCCCTGCTCGATCGCGGCGGCGTCGACCGGGTCGATCGGAAGGTCGAGCAACGCCGACCAGAATCGAGCGAGCTCAGCCGGCTGTCGGCTGTGAATGGTGATGGCATCCAGACGTGGCACGGTGCTCTCCTTCGTGGTCGTGGTCGTGCCCGATCGGGGACGGTCGACGGGGTTGCGCTCGACGCAGTGGTCAAGCGGCGTCGCGACCACCACGTGCGAGAAAGAGACGACCACGCGTGCGGATGGTGAGGACGATCGCGGCGAGCGCGGTGGTCACAGCGGCGGCCCAGATCATGGTGTGCTCGGGCCCGACCACACCGAGGTAGGAGTAGCTGGCGTCGAAGGAGGCGTGGAACAGCGCGGCGACGACGACGCTTCCGCTCGCGGCGTTGACCAGGCCGGAGATCAGCACGCTGGTGGCCACCACCAGGAGCAGGAACGGCGCCACGGGCAGCCCGTGGTCGCCGGCGTCGGGCGTGGCCAGCAACGGCAGGTGCCACCCAGCCCAGATCAGGCCGAGGACCAAGGCCGCCTGCCAGGGCTCCATCCGCTGCTGCAGCCGCGGCAGGAGGGTTCCGCGCCAGCCGGCCTCCTCGGTGAGCAGGAACAGTCCGGTGCCGTAGGCGAGATAGAGCAGCGCGCCGGGCAGGCCCAGCACCTCGCCGACCGGGACGTCGCGGCCCAGGGCGGTCGTCACGGCAGCGGCGAGCACGGCCACCAGCACAGGTGCCAGCAGTGCCGCGGCCCACGTCCAGCCAGGGACCCGGACGCGAGTGATCCGCCGACCGAGGTCGATCACGGCGCGACGTCCCCCGGTGACGACGAGTGCGGCGACCAGGAGGGGCAGCATGGTCCAGAGCGCGAGGCCCTGGGGGAGGTGCCAGCCGATCAGGCCGTGGTCCTGGGCGATCCGGCTGAACCACCACGTCCAAGGCCCGACGAACAACGCCAGGCACAGCAGGACCAGGGCGCCCGTGCCCGCGGCGTGGTCGCCGCCGGTCCTCCGCACGGCGTCCCTGCCGGCGGCGGCCAGGACGGCATGGAGCAGCTGGTCGGCGACGTCGACCTTGTCGAGGTACGACGCGCCGGCGGCGCGCGCGACCGCGGCGGTGCCCCGGTCGCCCCCGAGCACGACGGTCGGAAGACCGGCGGGCAGTCCGCGGAGCTGCTCGAGGTGGCTCTCGGAGGTGGATGGGTCGAGGTCGACGACGACCACGTCGGTGTCGGTGCTGACCACGGGAGAGGTGGTCGTCGGGCGCGGGCCTGCGGCGTAGGCCTCGACCACGACGGTGTCGCCACGGGACGTCAGCAGGTGACGCAGGCTGGTCCGGACCCGCTCGTCGCGGGCGACGACGGCCACGCGGATGGGGCGGGTGGAGGTGTCCAGGAACGTCATGCCGCATCCACCTCGGCCAACGCGGCGGACGGGGACCGGTGCGCCGAGAGCTGGATGGCCGTGACCAGGACCCGGACGGCCACCATGGTCAGCGCCATGAGGACGAACGCGGCGGTCCAGGCGTCGGCGCCGGTGATCTGGTGACGCATCGAGAACGCACCGATCGTCCTGGCTCCGCTGTGCGTGGCCCACTCGGCGAAGAGCATCCGGCCGCCGATGGTGGCGACCCACACCGCGGCGAAGGCCGCCCCGGCAGTGACGACGAGACGACCCTCGTGGCGGTGCATCCGTGTCAGGGCGGCGGCCAGCAGACCCAGCACGAGCCCGGTGGCGATGCCGACCAGCTCGAGACCGACGTCGTGGCCGGCCGTCGGCAGGTCCCGGAGGAACCAGCCGCCCGCGGTGGCGACGAGGGCCAGGGGGACGAGGAACGTGAACGGTGTGAGCCGGCGGGTGCCGAGGTTTCGGGTGAGGACCCAGCCGAGGAGGGCCAGGTTGAGGATCCATTGGGTGGTGGACATGGTGTCTGCCTCTCAGGGCTGGGCGGAGCGGTCGCGGTGGGCGGGTGTGCCGGTGCGTGCATCACCAGCGTCGCGTCAGGGACCGGTCCTTCGCGTCGGCACGTTGGCCGGATCGGCCTCGGCGCTGTGGCCGGGTGCCGCCTCGGCGCAATGACGTAGGAGGGCCTCAGCGGGGGAGCGGCACCGTGACGGTGACCGTGCTGCCGTGTCCGGGGGCGGAGTCGATGGCGAAGGTGGCGCCGATGGCGTCGGCGCGCTCGCGCATGGTCCGCAGGCCGAGGTGCCCGGGCCGGTCGAGCCGCGGGTCGAACCCGACGCCGTCGTCGCTGATCCGGAGCTCGAGCGCGGCGTCGCGTTGCTCGAGGTGTACGTCGACGCGGTCGGCTCCGGCGTGCTTGACGGTGTTGTGCAGCGCCTCGAGGGCGATCCGGTACAGGTGCTCCTCGACCGTCGGATCGAGCCTGAGTCGATCCTCCGGTCCGTGCACGCTCACGACGAGCTGCTCGCGCGCGGCCACCGCGGCCGCCTGCTTGGTGAGGGCCGCCACCAGCCCCTCCGCCTCGAGCGCGCCCGGCCGGAGCTCGAAGATCAGGGCGCGCATCTCGGCCAGGGCGGCCTGGGTGAGACCGTGCAGCTGCTCGACCTCGACGGCAACGGGATGGTCCGCGGCGAGGCCAGCGGCCTCGAGGTGCCGTTGCGCGGTGCGGGCGTGCAGCGTCATCGAGAACAGCGCCTGACTCACCGAGTCGTGCAGCTCGCGCGAGAGCCGGTGCCGCTCCTCGAGTGCGGCCGTCCGCTCGGCTGTGCGATAGAGCGCGCTGTTGCGGACCGCGACGGCGGCCTGGTCGGCGAGCGCGGCGAGGTAGCCGCGGTCGTCGTCCTCGAGCTCCTGCCCGGCTGCGAGGTACACCGCGACCTCGCCGACCACGACGCCGGACGCGGCGAGCGGGAACAGCGCCAGGTCTTCCCAGGGTGCGTCCTGGACGAGGAACGGATGGACCGGCGCGAACGTCGGGTCGGCCAGCGTGTCGCTGCGGAAGCCTCTCCTGATGGTGCCGTCGTACTCCGCGAGGTCGACCGGGCGCATGCCGCGGAGCTGCCAGACGGCTTCGAGCGCCTCCGCGAACCCTTCCCCGAGCACGGCGTCGGCGTACGCAGTGGCGGGGCGGCTCCAGTCCTCTTCCCAGCACACGATGCTGCAGGCGAGGGCGTCGCTGGTGCTGCGCACGGCCTCGACGACCTGCGACAGCGTGGTGGACAACGGCTGGTCGAGGCTCATCCCGGCGGCGACCCGGGAGAACATCGCGATCCGTGCTTCGAGGCGTTGGAAGGACAGCACCCGGTCCGTGGCGTCGGTGACGATGTCGACGACGCCGACGACGCGGCCGTCCCCGAACAGCGGTGCGAACACGACGTCCCAGTAGGTCTCGGTGCCGGGAATCGCGATCCGGTGGGCGGCCTGACGGATCACCCGGCCGGAGAGCGCGGTGTCGGCCAGCAGCTGGACCGCGTCCTCGTTGCCGGGGATCAGCTCGTTGAGATGACGACCGGGCGCGGTGTACTCGTGTGGAACGCCCAGGTAGTGCTCGTAGAAGGCCGTCCAGGTCTTGTTGCACCGCTGCAGGCGCATGTCGGTGTCGAAGACGGCGACCCCCATGGGCACCCGGTCGAAGAACAGCTCGAGGAGCTGGGTCTCCAGCGGGGAGCTGCTCGGCTCCACGTCGTCGATCAGGGGCTGCGTCGGCATCGAGGTGCTGCGCAGGAAGTCGCGTGCCGAGGCGCGGGGCGGCTGATGGGGGGGCTCGTGGCTCATCGCGCCGGCCGGTCGGTGTCGACGAGTCCCTCGCGGACCGCCCACATCGCCGCCTGGGTGCGGCTGGCCAGGCCGAGCTTGGCCAGGATGTTGGACACGTGCGTGCGCGCAGTACGCTCGCTGAGGCCCAGGTCTCGGGCGATCTGCCGGTTCGTCGCACCGGAGGCGATCGCCGCGACGACCTCGCGCTCTCGTGGCGTGAGTGGCGCCTGGTCGTGCTTGGGGGCCCGCAGCGACGCGGTCAACGCGCGGGCGGCGGCCGGGTCGAGGTGCACCTCGCCGGCGATCGCGGCCCGGATCGCGGCGGCGACGTCGGGGGCGTCGGCATCCTTGAGCAGGTAGCCCGCTGCGCCTGCCTCCAGGGCGGCGCGGATCTGCTCCTCCTCGACGAAGCTGGTCACCGCGACGACCTCGGTCTCGGGCCAGCGCCGCTTCACCTCGATAGTGGCTGCGATCCCGTCCATCCGCGGCATCTTCAGGTCCATCAAGATGACGTCGGGCAGCTCGCCCGCACGGTCCAGGACGGCGATCTCGTCCAGGGCTGCCCGGCCGTCCGGGGCCTGTCCAACCACGCGCATGCCGGGCTCGACGCCCAGGTAGGCGGCAAGGCCGGTCCGTACCACGCGGTGGTCGTCGACCAGGAACACGCGGATCTCGTCCACTCTCAGCCCTCCCGGCTCGCCGTGTGCGCGACCATCCTCCTCGCGGAGCTCGTAGGCCCCGCAAGAAGACATGCGGACCCGACCTGACCGGCCTCGGGCGGTCACGGGTCGACCGGATCGTCAGGCGCATCCCGCTCAGGGCGGCCAGCTCGCTGGGGTCAGTGAAGTTCACCGCATGAACGGCTGCGTCCACGACCGCGACCACGACCACGACCGTCAGGTGCATCGGAGCGAGCCGGGCCAGTTCGCGGACGCGGTCCGGTGGTGGCATGCGCGGATCGCGGACCCCAGGAGGAGGGCCCGGACCCGCTCGGGCGCCAGGTGGGCCACCTCCGACTGCAACGCAGGCCCCTGAGCACCTCGCGCACTCATCACACAGGGATGACGCCCGGCGGACCCGAACAGGACAGCCTGCCCGTGTATCGAGGACGTTCCTCGACCACGTCGGAGGTCGCCGAGGAAATGGTCTGGGCTGTCCTGGCTCTGTTGGGAGTGCCGCTGTGGCTGTGCGCAGTCGCCATCCTCGCCCTGCTCTATCGCAACCGGTCGCTGCGGCGGCGGCCCGGCGACATCCCGGTCCGGGTGCTGCGACCGGGGAAGACCCGCTGGGTCCGGGGTCATGCCGGTTGGCTTCCGACGACTCCTCATGCGTGGACCCGGGGGCGGGAGGAGGACCTGTGCCGCGTGGTGAGCGCGCGCAGCGGCTCGTTGGGACCGGGCGAACGGAAGAGGCTGCGTGGCCTGGGTCGCGACGCAGCGGCGGTGACCCTGCGACCCGACGCCGGCCCGCCGTTCGCGTGGCCGTGCGCGGGGAGCACCTCGACGCCCTGCTGGGTCCGTTCAGCCGCCGTATCGGCAAGGTCTGACCTGTGGACCGAGCCACACGCGGAGATCGATCCGAGCAGGGTGACGTCTCGTCGGCGCCGGGCGCGCACCGTGCCAGGACGGGCGCGAACCCGACCACACGAACGACGAAGACGCCCGAGGGCACGAGCTGCCGACGTGGGTGAGCCGGCTGAGGACATCACCCAACCCCACCCGCTGAGGAGGCGGAAGCGATGACCAGTGACTTCGAAGGCAGGATCGAGCTGGACATCCGGGACTCGGTCCCGGACTGGGCGCCGTACCTGGCGCCGAAGGCCCCGAAGGGGGAACCCAATGTCCTGTTCGTGGTCTGGGACGACGTCGGCTACGGGACCATGGATTGCTTCGGCGGCCCGGTGCGCACGCCCACGATGAGCCGCCTCGCCGAGCGCGGGGTCCGGTACTCCAACTTCCACACGACCGCGCGCTGCTCGCCGACGCGCGCCTCCCTGCTCACCGGCCGTAACGCGACGTCCAATGGGATGGCGACCATCGCGGAGTTCAGCTCGGGGTTCCCCGGGATCTCGACGCGGATCCCCTTCGAGAACGGCTTCATCTCCGAGGTGCTGGCGGAGAACGGCTACAACACCTATTGCGTGGGCAAGTGGCACCTCACCCCTGGTGAGGAGACCGGCATGGCCGCGTGGAAGAAGCGCTGGCCGCTGGGTCGCGGGTTCGAGCGCTTCTACGGCTTCCTGGGCGGCGAGTCCAGCGGCTGGTACCCCGACCTGATCCACGACAACCACCCGACGGAGCCGCCGGCCACACCGGAGGAGGGGTACCACATCGCCAAGGACCTGTCGGACAAGGCGATCGAGTTCATCCGGGACGCCAAGGTCGTCGACCCCGACAAGCCGTTCTTCCTCTACTTCTCCCTGGACGCCGCGCACGCGCCGCACCACGTCTTGAAGGAGTGGGCGGACAAGTACAAGGGTGTCTTCGACGACGGCTACGAGGAGATCCGGGACCGACATCCTGGCCCGCCAGAAGGAGCTGGGGCTGCTGCCGGAGGACACCGAGCTCTCGGGCATCAACCCCCATGGTGAACCGGCCGTGACCGGACCCGACGGGCACCCGTGGCCGCCGCTGGACACGGTCCGCCCGTGGGACTCGCTGAACGCTGACGAGAAGCGCCTCTTCGTCCGGATGGCCGAGGTGTTCGCGGGCTACGTGGAGTACACCGACGACCAGGTCGGTCGCGTCATCGACTTCCTGGAGTCGTCCGGAGAGCTGGACAACACGATCGTCGTGGTCGTCTCGGACAACGGGGCAAGCGCCGAGGGCGGCCCGAACGGGACGTTCAACGAGTGGCGCTTCTTCAACGGGGTGCCTACGCCGCCCGAGCTGACCCTGGAGCACATCGACGAGCTCGGCGGCACCGAAGTCCTACAACCACTACAACACCGGTTGGGCACTACAACCGGTGGGCGTGGGCCTTCGACACGCCGTTCCCCTACTGGAAGCGTTGGGCCGGCTACGAGGGCGGCATCGCGGACATGTGCCTGGTGTCCTGGCCGGCCAGGGTCCCGGCGGACACCACGCCACGCTCGCACTACGTGCACGCGGTGGACATCGTCCCGACGATCTACGACCTGATCGGGATCACCCCGCCCGAGACCCTCAACGGGTTCGCCCAGCGCGCCATCGAGGGCGAGAGCTTCGCAGCCTCGCTCACCGATCCTGACGCGCCCGGCGAAGAAGCACTCAGTTCTACGCGATGCTCGGACAGCGGGCGGTCTACGAGGATGGCTGGTTGGCGTGCACCGTGCATCCCCCGCTCAGCGGCTGGGGCAAGTTCGACCAGGACGTCTGGGAGCTGTACCACGTCGAGGTGGACCGGTCACAGTCCACTGACCTGGCGCGCGAAGGAGCCGGAACGGCTCGAGCGGCATGAAGGCGCGCTGGTTCGAGCTGCGCGGAGCAGTACAACGGACCCCCGCTCGACGACCGGACCGCGCTCGAGCAGACCCTCGCGGACCGTCCCAGCGGTTCACCGCCGCGGGACCGTTACATGTACTACCCCGACTGCGCGCCGGTGCCCGAGCAGTCAGCGGTGCTCATCAGCGGTCGTTCGTACACGATTGCGGCCGGCGTACGAATCGACTCGGCGGATGCGGAGGGCGTGATCTTCGCCCACGGCGGGATGGCCGGGCGGGCACAGCCTGTACGTCCAGGACCGGCGACCCACCTACGCGTTCAACTGGGTGGGTACGCACGGTGCAGACGATCACAGCCGACCGTGACCTGTCACCCGGACCGCACGTGCTGACCGCGGAGTTCGTGGCCGAGGGGCGCAGCGAGGACGTGATGATGCCGGGGGCCAAGGGGACCTTGACCCTGTATGTCGACGGCGAGGCCGTGGGAAGCGACGTGAATCGTGACCCAGCCCGGGCTGTTCTGTGCGGTCGGCGACGGCCTGTGCGTGGGCCGTGACGACGCCTCGCCCGTCACCCCGGCCTACAGCGCTCCCTACCGCTTTGTGGGAGGAGACATCGACAAGGTGGTGATCGACGTCTCCGGTGATCGGTACGTCGACCACGAGGCGCAGGTCCGTGGCTGGTTCCTCAGCAGTGAGCGACGCAACGGGACCGGCCCTGAACGCGATGACGATCGACCTGGCGACCCTGACCTCCAGCGTGCTGACCGCGCTCGCGGTCGTGGCCGTCGTCGCGGTCGTGCTCGCCCTGGCGACGGACGACCGAGAGCCGAGCATCGTGCTGGCCTGGCTGTTCGTGATCCTGCTGGTCCCGGTCCTCGGTGCCGTCGCCTACTTCTTCGTCGGCCGCAACCACCGCCGTGAGACGAGGAGGCGAGCCCGCAGCAGCCGGGCCACCCAGGAGCGGACCGAGCGGTCCCTCGCCCCCACGATCGAGGCGAACGAGGCCTTCTCGGAGGCTGCTGTGAAGCTGCTCGACGGCACGCCCGGGCAACGGATGGAGGCGTCGGGGCGCAGGGAGGCGCTGATGCCGCCGTTGCCCGCGGACTCGGTCACGGTGTACGTCGCCGGCGCGGACAAGTTCCGCGAGCTCCTCGCCGACCTGCGGACGGCGCAGCGCTACGTCGACCTGATGTACCTGATCTGGGAGCAGGACGAGCTCACCGCCGAGGTCACCGAGGTCCTCCTCGAGCGGCTCCGAGCCGGCGTCGAGGTGCACATCCTCTACGACTGGTTGACCTGCGTGCCCTTCAAGAAGGACGAGCTCAAGCGGCTGGCGGCCGCCGGAGCCGCGGTGGTGCCGTGCTACCGCAAGCCCGGTCAGCTCAACTACCGCAACCACATGAAGATGGCGATCATCGACGGGGACGTCGTCTACAGCGGCGGCATGAACATGGGCCAGGAGTACATCGACGGCGGCGAGCGCTTCGAGACCTGGCGGGACACCCACTTCCGGATGACCGGGCCGGTCGTGGCGCCGTACCTCTGGCTCTTCGCCTCCACCTGGACCCTCAACGATCGCCCCGAGGACCTCTTCACCGGCTACGTCAGCGCCCCCGTGCCGCACGCCCCGGGCGAGGGGTCACCCGTCCAGGTCCTGCACTCCAGCGTCTCCACCGACTTCCCCGCCATCCGCGACGCCTTCATCGCCGGCCTGCTCAACGCCCGTCACCGCGTGTGGGTGCAGTCGCCGTACTTCGTCCCGGACGAGCCGCTGCTCACCGCGATGTGCGTGGCGGCCACCAGCGGGGTCGACGTGCGCTTCATGATGACCGGGGTGCCGGACAAGAAGCTGCCGTTCTACGCGGCCTACGCCTACTACCCGAGACTGCTCGAGGCCGGGGTGCGGATCTACCAGTACAGGGCAGGTTTCTTGCACTCGAAGACCGTGACGATCGACAGCGAGCTGGTCGTCATCGGCACCTGCAACTGGGACATCCGCAGCATCATCCTGCACGACGAGGTCGTCTCGATCTTCTACGACCGGAGGATCGCGACGACGTACGCCGCCCAGTACGAGACCGACATCGAGCGGTGCGTGCCGGTGACAGCCGCCGACATCTCGGCCCTGGGGGGACTGAGGACGTTCCGCAACTCGGTCTTCCGACTCACCTCCCGCCTGCTGTGAGCGGCGGCGCAGGCTCCCGAGGCAGCAGCCAGGCGACGGCCAGCCCCACCAGGCCGAGGCCCGCCAGCACGACCAGCGAGACGCCGTACGCGTTCCGGCTCAGCCCGGCGACCAGGATGGTGCCGGCGATCGCGGTGCCGAGGGACGAGCCGAGGTTGGACACGCTGCGCGACAGGCCGGAGATCTCGCCCTGCTGCGCCTCCCCGAAGCTGGACTGCACGACGTTGACCGACGGGGTCAGCATGCCGCCGATCCCGACCCCCATCACGAACAGGCCGGGCGCGAGCGCCCACGGGTTCGTGCTGGCGTCGCCCGTGACGACCAGCAGCAGGATGCCGGCGCTGGTGAGGGCGAAGCCGACCAGGATCAGGGACCGCTGCGCGTAGTGCTTGGCGAGCCGCTCGGCGGACAGCGAGGACAGGAGGATGCCGACGGTGGCTGCGGTGAAGATCACGCCGGTCTCGATCGCGTCGTACCCCCGCACCACCTGCAGGTAGGCGGCCACGACGAACGAGGCGCCCATCAGCACCAGCCACTGCAGGTTCTGGGTGACCATGCCGAGGTTGGCGGCGCGGTTGCGGAAGACCGAGGTCGACAGCAGCGGCTCCTTGCCGGCGCGCTCGTCGGACCGGATGGACCAGAAGAACGCGGCCAGCACGAGCACTCCCACGAGCAGGAGGCCGAGCGCCAGCCAGAGGTTGTTGTCGGTGGCGAGGATGCCGAGGACCACCAGGATCAGGCCGACGGCAGAGAGGACCGCTCCCCTCAGGTCGAAGGGCCGCTCGGGGTCCGCCGGCAGCGGGTCCTCGAGGCTGCGGCTGAGCAGGACGATCGCCGCGACGACGAGCGCCTGGAACACGAACGCCGCACGCCAGCTGATCGCGGTGGTGATGAGACCGCCGATGAGCGGCCCGGTGGCCGCCCCGATCCCGCCGGCCGCCATGATCGCGCCGAACGCGCGCGCCCGGGAGGTCAGCTCGGTGAAGAGCAGGGTGGCCAGGATGTAGACCGGCGGGATCAGCAGGGCGGTGCCGACCCCCTCCAGCAGGGAGTTGCCCAGGATCAGGACGCCGAGACCGGGGGACACCGCGCTCAGCAGCGCCCCGACGCCGTAGATCGTCAGGCCCATGGTGAAGCAGCGCTTGCGGCCCCAGCGCTCGGTGAGCTTGCCGCCAGGGATCATCAGCGCCGCCATCACCAGCAGGAACAGGGTGATCGCGACCTGGACGCCCTGCACGGTGGTGTCCAGGTCCTTGCTGATGTCGTTGATCATCACGTTCATGTTCGAGCCGGCGAAGCTGCAGATGAACTGGGCGAGGGCGAGCGGCACCAGCGCTCGCCGCAGCGCGTGCGCAGTCGACGCCGTACCGGTCGTGGTCATGGCTGATGCTGCGGCGCTGACGGGGCCCTGCGGCGTCACCCTCGTGGGGTGATGCTGCGTCCCGACCCGGCGGCGAGCGTGGAGACCGTCGCATCTGCGTCCACGGGAGCACTCGTCGCGAAGGGACCGTCCACATGTCCGACTACCCGCTCATCGCCGACCACGGACTGATCGGCGACCTCCAGACCTCGGCCCTCGTGGCCACCGACGGCTCGATCGACTGGTTCTGCGCACCGCGGTTCGACTCGCCCGAGCATCTTCGGCGCGCTGCTGGACCACGAGCGAGGTGGGCACTGCCGGGTGCGCCCGACCGTGGAGGCGTTCACCAGCAAGCAGCTGTACTTCCCCGACACCGCGGTCCTGGTCACGCGCTTCATGACCGAGGAGGGGGTGGGTGAGGTCGTCGACTTCATGCCGGTGACCGGTGCCGCGACCGCCACCGACCGCCACCGGCTGGTCCGTGTGGTCCGGTGCGTCCGAGGGCGGATGACGTTCGAGGTCGACATCGCGCCGCGGTTCGACTACGGGCGGGAGTCCCACGAGACCCACCTCGCCGAGGACGGCATCGTCTTCCAGGGCAGCCGGACCGCGATGACGGTCCACCTCATCAGGGAGCCGGACGACGAGCGTCTGGCCCGGTTCCACGTCGACGGAGAGGGCGACTTCCACGCCGAGGTGCCGTTGTCCGCCGGTCAGATGCGCGGGGTCGTGCTGGAGACCGGCACCGCGGGACCGGTGCGGCAGGTCAGGGTGGCCGAGGCGCGGCGTCTCTTCGACGACACGGTGCGGTTCTGGGAGACCTGGCTGGCGCAGTCGACGTACGCCGGGCGCTGGCGCGAGGCGCTGAACCGGTCCGCCATCACGCTCAAGCTGATGACCTACGCCCCCAGCGGCGGCCTGGTGGCCGCCCCGACCGCGGGGCTGCCCGAGCAGATCGGGGGTGAGCGCAACTGGGACTACCGCTACACGTGGATCCGGGACGCGTCCTTCTCGGTCTACGCCCTGCTCGGCATGGGGTTCACCGAGGAGGCCGCCGCCCTGGGCCAGTGGCTCCGGGCCCGGATGGACGAGCACGCGCACGGCGGTGGAGGCGGGCCGCTGAAGATCATGTACCGCATCGACGGCTCCTCCGACCTGAGCGAGGAGGTCCTGCCGCACTGGGAGGGCTACCGCGGCTCGGCGCCGGTGCGGATCGGCAACGGGGCGGCGGACCAGCTGCAGCTCGACATCTACGGCGAGGCGATGGACAGCGTCTACTTCATGGACCGGCACGGCCTCACCGCCGGTCACGAGGGCTGGCTGAGCATCTGCGACATGCTCAACTGGGTGGTCGACAACTGGGACCAGCCGGACGAGGGGATCTGGGAGACCCGCGGTGGCCGCAAGGACTTCACCTACGGCCGCCTGATGAACTGGGTCGCCCTCGACCGCGGCATCCGGCTCGCGACCGCGCACGGACGGCCGGCGCCCCTGGAGAGGTGGCGCGCCCAGCGCGACGCGATCTACCAGCAGGTGATGGAGAAGGGCTGGAGCGCCGAGCGCCAGGCGTTCGTCCAGCACTACGACACCCAGGTCCTCGACGCCGCCCTGCTGCGGATGTCCACGGTCGGGTTCGTCACTCCCCACGATCCGAGGTGGACCTCGACGCTGGAGGCGATGGACGCCGAGCTGGTCACCGACAGCCTGGTCTACCGCTACGACCCCGCCGCCTCACCGGACGGCCTGCGCGGGTCGGAGGGCACGTTCTCCCTCTGCACGTTCGCCTACGTCGAGTCGCTGGCTCGCGCGGGCCAGCTCGACAAGGCGCGCGTGACCTTCGAGAAGATGCTGACCTACGCCAACCACCTCGGGCTCTACTCCGAGGAGATCGCGCTCACGGGGGAGCAGATCGGCAACTTCCCCCAGGCCTTCACCCACCTGGCGCTCATCGACGCCGCGATCACGCTGGACCGTGAGCTCGACCGCAGCGCCGGCCGCGCACCGGCCCGTCAGCCCTCAGTCCCCGCCCAGCGCACCGCCGCTGCCGCGGAGGAGACGACGACCTCGACCGCCGGCGTCTGATCGCCATGACCCACCGGAAGAAGGACGAACGATGAAGACAGTGATCGTCGGAGGAGTGGCGGCCGGTGCGTCGACCGGGGCACGGCTGAGGCGGCTCGACGAGAGCGCCGAGATCGTCATCCTCGAGCGGGACCACTACGTGTCGTTCGCCAACTGTGGCCTGCCGTACCACATCGGCGGCGAGATCCCCGAGCGGGACAGCCTGCTCCTGCAGACGCCCCAGAGCCTCGCCGACAGCCTGGCGCTCGACGTGCGGACCGGCCAGGACGTGCTGCGCATCGACCGCGCCGCCAAGGAGGTCGAGGTCCGCGACGACAAGGAGGGCCGGACCTACCGCGAGTCCTACGACACGCTGGTGCTGTGCCCCGGAGCGGAGCCGATCCGGCCGCCGATCCCGGGTGCTGACGACCCCCGCGTCGACGTCCTGCGCAACATCCCGGACATGGACCACATCATCGCCAACCTCGAGCGAGGCGCCTCCAGCGCTGTCGTGGTCGGCGGCAGCTACATCGGCCTCGAGCTGACCGAGGCCTTCCGCGTCCGGGGTCTGCAGACGACGGTCGTCGAGCGGACCGAGCGGCTGATGCCGTGGCTCGACCCCGAGATGACCCGGATCCTCGACTACCACGTCCGCACCCAGGACGTGGACCTCCGCCTCGGCACGTCCGCGGAGGCGATCCGGAGGACGGCCGACGACCGGTTCGCGCTCGACCTCTCCGACGGGTCGACCCTCGAGGCCGACGTCGTGGTCCTGGCCGTCGGGGCGCGCCCCACCGTGGGGCTCGCCCGCGAGGCAGGCCTGGACATCGGTCCGCGCGGCGGCATCGTGGTGGACCGGCAGATGCGCACCTCGGACCCCCACATCCTCGCGGCGGGCGACGCCGTCGAGACCCCGCACTTCCTCACCGGCGAGCCCGTGCTCTCGATGCTGGCCGGGCCGGCCAACCGCGAGGGCAGGATCGCCGCCGAGACGGTGGCCGGCCGGCACACCGAGTACCGAGGCACCCAGGGGACGGCCGTCGTCAAGGTGTTCGGCATGACCGCAGGCGGCACCGGCATGACCGAGACCGAGCTGCGGGCCGCGGGCATCGACCACCGCAAGGTCTACACGCACCAGAACGGCCACGCGGCGTACTACCCGGGCACCGCTCCGCTCTTCCTCAAGGTGCTGTTCTCGCCGCAGGACGGCACGCTGCTGGGCGGACAGGTGCTCGGGTGGGACGGCGTCGACAAGCGCATCGACGTGCTCGCGGTCGCGCTCCGCGCCCGCATGACCGTCTTCGACCTGGAGCACCTGGAGCTCGCCTACGCACCGCCGTACGGCTCGGCGAAGGACCCGGTCAACATGGCCGGCTTCCTGGGCGCGAACCTCCTGCGCGGCGACATCGACCTCTGCTACCCCGAGGAGTTCCCGGAGGTGGTCGACCACGTGACGCTCCTCGACACCCGCACACAGGCGGAGTACGACGCGTGGCACATCCCCGGAGCGGTCCTCATGCCCTACACGGAGCTGCGCGACCGGCTCGACGAGGTGCCGCGAGACAAGCCGGTCTACACCTACTGCCGGTCCGGGTTCCGCAGCTACATCGCCTACTGCGTGCTGAAGCAGAACGGCTTCGAGGACGTGAAGTTCCTCTCCGGCGGGATGATGACCTACCACGGCTACCACCGGACGCCGCTGGAGGTCGGAGCGGGTGGGATGCCGATGGTGTCCCACGCCGAGCAGGAGCTCGCCCGGACGCCCGGCGCGCTCGAGCACGTCTGACACCGGGGACGTGCGAGCCCAGGAAGGTGCCGGCCGTGGGTGACAGTGCCGTCGAGGTCTTCTCGCACCTCCGGGCCCAGCACGCGGAGGGCCCGCTGTGGGACGCCGAGACCGCGCGCCTGTGGTGGGTCGACATCACCGGCGAGCGCGTGCACTGCTCGGACCCTGCCTCGGGGCAGGACTGCTCCTGGCCGACCCCGGGTCAGCCGGGAGGCGTGGTCCTCGACGCGGCCGGGGCGCCGGTCGTCGCCATCCCGCAGGGGCTGGCCGTCCTCGACCGCGTGACCGGGGCGACGCGCCTGCGCGTGCCGGTCGAGCGTGACCGGGCCGAGAACCGTGCCAACGACATCAAGGTGGACAGCCAAGGAAGGGGCTGGGTCGGCACGATGGCGTTCGACAAGAGACCGGGCAACGCCGGGCTCTACTTGGTCGACGGCGAGGACGTGACCTGCGTGGTCGACGGCCTGACGATCTCCAACGGGCCCGCCCTGGACGAGGACCGCGGCCTCCTCTACCTCGCCGACACCGCGCTGTGCGTGGTCGACGTGCTCGACCTCGACCCGGACACCGGCGAGGTGTCGGGTCGTCGCCGGTTCCTCGACCTCAGCGAGGCCCAGGTCTGGCCCGACGGCATGACCGTGGACGACGACGGGATGCTGTGGGTCGCCCTGGGACGGGCGGGCGAGGTGCGCCGCTACCGCGCCGACGGGACGCTCGACGGCTCCGTCGCCGTGCCCACGAGCAACCCGACCTCCCTCGCGTTCGGTGGCCCCGACGGAGGCGACTTGTTCATCACGACCTCGTGGACCGACCTCGACGAGGACGGGCGCGCACGCCAGCCCCTGGCCGGCGCCCTCTTCCGCTGCCGGCCCGGTGCCACCGGACGGCCCTCGCCACGTCTCGCCACGCCGGCCGGCGACGGGGTGGGCAACCCACCGCGAACACCTGAGAAGGAGAAGGCGACATGATCGAACGAATGGTGCTCCTCGGAGCCTCCGGAGACCTCACCAGCCGTCTGCTCCTGCCGGCCGTCGCCCAGCTCGCCGAGGCCGGCCTCCTCCCACCTGGCTTCTCGATCCTCGGCGCGTCCGACGCCGAGTGGACCACCGAGGACTTCCGGCACCACGTCGCGACCGAGCTGGAGAAGCACTCGACGGTCTCAGCGGCCACCCGCGACGCGGTCGTCGGCATGCTGGGGTTCCAGCGCGCCGACGTCACGCGGCCCGCCGACGTGAGCAGGCTGCTCGGCGACGATCGGCCGGACACCCTGGTCTACCTCGCGCTCCCGCCCTTCCTGTTCGAGCCGGTGCTCTCGGCCCTGGCGGGCAGCCGCCTGCGTGTCTCGGACGCGGTGGCGATCGAGAAGCCCTTCGGCAACGACCTCGCCTCGGCGCAGCACCTCAACGAGCTGCTCCGTGTCCGGCTGCCCGAGCCGACCATCTTCCGCGTCGACCACTTCCTGTCCGACGAGCTCGTGCGCCGCGTCGTGGCCCTGCGGTTCCTCAACCGGGTCTTCGAACCGACGTGGAACTCGGTGCACGTCGAGCGGGTCGACATCAGCTGGCTCGAGTGCCTGACCCTCGAGGGCCGCGCCGGCTACTACGACGGTGCGGGCGCACTCAAGGACATGGTGCAGAACCACCTGATGGAGGTCATGGCCCTGGTCCTCATGGAGCAGCCGGCCAGGATCGACGCGGCGTCCTTCAGGGGGGCCCGGGTCGAGGCGCTGCGCGCGGTCGCCACGCCGTCGGCGCAGGTGATGGCCGAGCACACGATCCGCGCCCGCTACACCGCCGGCACGATCGGCACGCGGGAGGTGCCGTCGTACGTCGACGAGCCGGGTGTCGATGCCGCGCGCGACACCGAGACCTACGCCTCCCTGACCGTCGCGGTGGAGAACCCGCGGTGGGCCGGCGTGCCCTTCACCCTGCGCTCGGGCAAGGCGCTCGCCGGAGGACACGGCAGAGATCGCGATCCACTTCCGCCCCCTGCCGGCGTACCTCCTCGACCGCTGGCCAGGCGTCGAACCCAACGTCCTGCGGCTCGGCCTCACCGACCCGTACGTCCGGCTGGGCACCACGCTCAACGGTCCCGATCGCCGCGCCGAGAGCCACGAGCTCGAGCACCGCACCCCGGCGAGCAACCGCAGCGCATACGCCAACCTGATCCTCAACATGCTCCACGGCGACGCCATGCTGTTCATCCGGGGCGACGAGGCCGAGGAGTCGTGGCGCATCATCGACCCGGTCATGAACGCCTGGCGCTCGGGCGCGGTGCCCATGCAGGAGTACGCCGCCGGCCAGGCTCCCCCTGCGTGAGGAGCGCGACCGACGGCGTCGCGCTGTGCCGCTCAGACCGCGTCCGCGTGCGCGACCGGGGTCGGCGAGAAGGGCAGGAGCTCCTGCTCTCCCTTGCTGATCACGACGCAGGTCGACTCCGGCACCTCACGCCATGCGCCGCGCAGGCCCCCGAGAGGCTCTGAGACGACCAGCCGGGCGTCGTCGGAGAGCTCCTTGAGCAGCGGGTTGTCGGGGTACTGCTGCCTTGAGCGTGGTCACGTCGGCGCTGTGGAACAGCGACCGGGAGCGGCCCTCGCTCGAGTGCCGGAAGCCGTAGAACGTGTCGCCGTCGGTCGCTGCGACCGTCATCTGCATCGGGAAGGCCTCGCCGTGGCGACGTCCTACGTCCTCGATGAAGCCCACGGCCCGGCTCACCGCCGCGATCGGGTCGGACTCGAGCCCGAACGTGAGCGCGAGGTAGAAGAACATCTCGGTGTCCGTCGTGCCCTCGATGTCGGCGTAGAGCGACGGGTCGACCGCCATCGCGAGCTCACGCTTGAACGTGTGGAAGCCGTAGATCAGACCGTTGTGCATGAACAGCCACCGGCCGCGCCGGAAGGGGTGGCAGTTGGTCTGCTGCACCGGCGACCCCGTCGAGGCCCGGATGTGGGCGAACACGCAACCGGACGTGATGTGCGCGGAGATCTCCTCGAGGTTGCGGTCGTTCCACGCCGGCTCGGTGCTGCGGAAGACCCCGGGCGTGGGCCGGTCGGTGTACCACCCCAGGCCGAAGCCGTCGCCGTTGGTGGGCTCGGCTCCCAGGGTCGAGGTGAGGCTCTGCACGATGAGCGAGTGCTCGGGTCGGTAGAGCAGGTCCCCGACCAGGACGGGGCTTCCCATGTAGGCGAGCCAGCGGCACATACGATCTCCTCCTTCGGACGCGGATCGTCACTGCTTCGATGCTTCGCCCGGTGCGGGGTCCGGCACGTCACCCGCGGCGGGTGAACTGCGAGGCCGCCGGCCTGCACGGGGAGCGAGGCCACTCATCACCTTGGCGATCACCGTCACCAGGAACAGCTGGCCGAGCAGCATCTCGCTGACCGCGAGGGACTGGCCGGGGTTGCCGGCGGGGACCAGGTTGCCGTACCCCGTCGTGGTCAGCGTCGTGAAGCTGAAGAAGAGCGTCTGGGCGGTGGTCGGGTCACCGGCGGAGCCGAAGAACGAGCCTGCCTGCACCACGGCGGTCAGCTGGTAGCAGTAGGCGTAGAGCATCCCGATCATCACGTAGCTGGTGACCGCGCCGACCAGCGTCTGCCGGTCCACCTCCGGGCGCACCGCCAGGTGCCGCAGGATGGCGACCGGCGCGACGACGTACAGCACGGCGCTGGCGCCGAGGACGACGACGGTGGCGGACACGAGGGAGGCCACCAGCGCGGCCAGGGCGGTGACGACGAGACCGATCCCCACCAGCATCCGGTCGCTGCGACGCACTCCGGCCGTGAGCAGCGCGAACCACGCCGCCCCGACCTGCAGGAAGACACCGACGGGTTGGTCCTCGGCGCCAGAGGTGCTGGAGACCAGGTAGCTCAGCGCCACCAGGGCGAGGACGACGGTGTAGGTCCGCGGCAGGCGACCGGGCGCGGGCACGGCCTCACCTCCGCCCGTCGGTGGCGTGGACGCGCCGGATCCACAGTCCCAGCGGGCCGTCGTCAGCAGTGACGACCTGGCCCAGGATCGCGGCGCCGACCCAGCAGAAGGAGATCGCGTACAGGCAGGCGAGGTAGGTGAAGGCCACCCCGATCGAGCCGTAGCGCGAGGCGCTGACCTCGAGCGCGCGAGGCATCCACGCGGCGACTGCCGGTCGCGTCGGGACCATGACGGCTGCCAGGATGACGGCGCCCGGGAGGAGGTGCCGCGGTGCGATGCGCCGGGCCAGGAGGACCCAGGGGACGAACACCGCCACCCCCAGGTCGACCGCGGCCGCGAGGAGCAGGCCCCACAGCCCCCGGGGAGGCTGCTCGTCCAGGCGACGGGTCAGCGCGAAGGTCACCACCAGCGACAACGCGAGCGTGAGCAGGACCGCCACCCAGCGCCAGGCGGAGGCCAGGCGCAACGGCGGGCCCGGGACCATCCAGATCGCGGCGTAGGCGCGGGTCAACGCGCGGGACAGGCTGGTGGCCGACGCCAGCACGATGAGCACGCCGAGGAGGCCGTAGGTGGCGTCGGTCGGGCCCTCGACCACCTGGTCGAGGACCGTCTGGGTCTGGGCTGGCAGCCCCATCACCTTGCCCATGGCCTTGCCGTCGTCCGCGCCGAGCCAGGTGGCGCCCATCAGCAGGATCGGGAAGACCGAGGTGAAGAACTGTGCGGCGATGGTCATCGACCGGTCGAAGACCTGGACCCGCGCGAAGGCGCTCGCGCTAGCCGTCAGGACCCGGCCCGGCCATCGGGAGAACGCCCAGGTCACCCACCCGGCGAGTCGCGGCGGGAGGTGGGCCGAGGCCGCGTCGATCATCCGGCGCATCGAGTCCTCGGGCGGGACCTCCACCGGGACGGACGAGACCCGGGGCGCCGCCTCGGTGGCGGCGTCCGTGGATCGCGACGCGCCTCTGCTCACATCGGGGCTCCGTCAGTGGCCGGGACCGGTGTGGACGCGGTGCCGCTCCAGCTCGTGCGCGCCGCCCTTCTTGGCCAGCGTCTCGCACGCCTCGGCGATGTCGCGCGCGAGCGTGTCGACGTGCTCGCGGCTCATCGTCTGCTTCACCAGGGCCCGCATGATCGTGACGTCCTGCGCGTCCGGGGGCAGGGTGTACGCCGGGACCATCCAGCCGCGCTCGGCGGACAGCTGCCAGGCCAGGTCGAACTCGTCGTACCCGTTGTCCTCCAGCAGCCGGAAGGCGACGAGCGGGAGCTGCTCCTCGTCGGTGCCGATCAGCTCGAAGGTGTGCAGCTCACGCAGCTGCTCGGCCAGCGACCGGGCGTTCTCCTGCATGGCCCGCATGATGTAGGTGTAGCCGGGCCGGCCGTAGCGCACGAAGTTGTAGTACTGCGCCAGCACCATCGACGAGCCGGTCGAGAAGTTCAGCGTGAAGGTGGAGTCGGTCTTGCCGAGGTAGTTCTCCTCGAAGACCAGGTCCGGCGCCAGGTCCGACCTCTCACGGAAGACCAGCCAGCCGATGCCGGGGTAGACCAGACCGAACTTGTGCCCGGAGACGTTGATCGACCGCACCTGCTCCAGGCGGAAGTCCCAGGCCGAGTCCGGGTAGAGGAACGGCCAGACGAAGCCACCGCTCGCCGCGTCGACGTGCAGGGGGACGTCGAGCCCGCGCTCGCCCTTGAGCCGCACCAGCAGGTCGTTGATGCCGACGATGTCGTCCTTGTGGCCGGTGAACGTCGTCCCGAGCACCGCGGCGACCCCGATGGTGTTCTCGTCGATGTGGTCGTGCACGTCGTCGGGTCCGATCGTGTACTTCCCGGGCCGCAGCGGGACGATCCGCGGCTCGACGTCGAAGTAGCGGCAGAACTTCTCCCACACCACGTGGACGTCGCCGCCGAAGACCAGGTTCGGGCTGGTCGACGGCCGGCCCGCCGCCTCCTGGCGCTTGCGCCAGTTCCACTTCAGCGACAGCGCACCGAGCATGATCGCCTCCGAGGACCCCTGCGTCCGGGCACCGGTCGTCTCGCCGGGTGCGTGGAAGAGGTCGGCCAGCATCCGGATGCAGCGCTGCTCGATCTCGGCGGTGCGGGGGTACTCCGCATGGTCGATGAAGTTGCGGTGCAGGTTCTCGGCGATGATGCGCTGCGCCTGGGGCTCCATCCACGTGGTGACGAACGTGGCCAGGTTGCGCACGGGCAGCCCTTCCAGCGCGAGGTCCTCGGCGACGAGCCGCATCGCGTCGGTCGCGGTCATGCCCTGGTGCGGGAAGTGGTGCGACGGCACCTCCTGGGTGGCGAAGCTGTTGCCGAACAGCTGGGCGTCGGTGCCTGCTCGCCGGGTGGGTCGTCATGGTGTCTCCTCGGGTTGGACTTCTCTGGATCGGGGCGGCATGGTCGTGAGCGGCCGAGGGACTGGCGCCACAGGGGCAGCAGCAGCGCGGCGCCGACGAGGAAGCAGGCTGCACCGAGCAGGGTCCCGGCGACGCTGACGCGGGTGCTCGCCACCTCCCCTGAGGGCAGGACGTAGCCGGCCACCGCCGAGGCCATGAAGAGCACCGAGCCGACCATGTTCAGCCAGGCGACGCGCCTGGCCAGGGGACCGGCACCGCGGACGGCGAGGAGCCCGAAGGTGCTGGCGACGAGGAAGAGCGTCGAGCCGTACATGTCGGGGCGCCACACGTGCTTGTCCGTCTCGGCGGCGCTCGCGTTGTGCGCGAGCGCGGCGAAGGTGCTGACGTTGAAGAACAGGGTGCCCGGGAGCTGGGTGACCGCGGCGCCCCAGGCGCGGTCGTGGGGCGACCAGGCCCACCACCTCACGGGGGCCCGCACGTGCTCGGTCGAGGGGTCCGCCACCGCCAGCGCGGGCGTCTGGGCCTGGAGCAACTGCCCGGCGGAGGCGGAGGTGAAGAACAACGACCCGACGAAGTAGGTCACACCGTCGGCCCAGCCGCCGACCGCGTCGAGGTAGGCCGGGACCGACCCCACCACGAAGCACGCGGACCCGACGACGAACAGCCAGGCGACCGCCGCGTTGAGCCGGGCAGGCTGGACCCGCACGTCACACCCCGACGAGCGCGTCGATGCGCGAGCTGCGGACCGCCGCGGTGAAGGCGTCGAAGTCGCGCTGGTTCTGGTCGGCGTACCTCCGCGCGAAGTCGGTGACCGAGAGGTCGAACGAGTCGTCGTCCCCCAGGTAGGCGGCGATCGCCACCGGGTCGCCGGACCGGGCGTGCGCCCGTGCCAGCGTCCATCCGCAGAGCCCCCCGTAGGACGCGAGGTCCTCGAGGCCCATCAGCTCGACGAGGGCGGACCCTTTCATGTCCCGCAGCTGCCTCCAGTAGTAGAACCGCCCGGCCTCGAACCCCCTGCTCCAGCCGAGGAAGATGTCGCTCGCCGCCTGCATGAGGCGCTGCCCCTGCACGACCCGCTCACCCGGTTGCTCGTAGCGGCTCCCGGGCAGCGGCCCCTCCAGGACCGAGGAGGTCGCTTCCTTCACCTGCAGGAACAACGGGTCCTGCTCGTCCCGGCCCTGCATGAGCGCGACGAAGGCACGCGTGCCGACGCTGCCCACCCCGACGACCTTGCGGGCCCAGTCGACCATCTCGAAGCGGTCCAGGAGGGCTTGCCGGTCGGCCGGCAGGCTGCTGCGGTACTGCGTGAGCTGGTCGCGGAGGACCGCCTCGAGGGCGTCGGCGTCGATGCCGTACGTCGCGCCGATCTCCCGTCCCGGGACGAGGACCGGGGGGTCGCTGACGATCCGCCGCCGACCGTCCACGACCTCGGTGAGCTTCGACATGGCCTGCAGGTGGCTGCGGGAGTGGGCCTTGCGCACGTTCTTCTCGTAGCGCCGGCGGAGCTTCTTGCGCTGGCCCTTGCCCATCCCCGAGGTGAGCTGGTCGACCGCGCGTGAGAGCTCGCCCTCGGACACATGGGCGTACCAGACCTCGAGCGCTCCCATCTGCGAGAACTGGCCCATCGCCCGCCGGTAGGACGCCACGGTCGCCGTGGTCACCTGCCCTGCCTCGGACCCGGAGAGGCCGTTGTGGCCCGCCGCCACCGTGAGGCTCGCGGCGAGCCGCTTCACGTCGTACTCGAACGGTCCGGGCAGCGTCTCGTCGAAGTCGTTGACGTCGAAGACGAGCCGCCGTTCGGGGGACCCGAACGCGCCGAAGTTGGACAGGTGCGCGTCCCCGCACAGCTGCACCTGCAGTCCAGCAGTGGGGCTCCCCGCGAGGTCCGCCGCCATGACTGCCGCGGCGCCGCGGTAGAACGTGAACGGCGAGGCCATCATCCGGCCGTGACGCACGGGGACCAGGTCGGCGTCGCGCCGGGCGTCCTGCTCGCCGATCACCTCGACGGGGTCACGACGGTCCGCCCCCGGCGCCCAACCGGCGTGGGCAGCCGGTGGCACCCGGTCGCGGGCGGCCACGCCGTGTGCCGTGCGTTCCTCGACTGTGGGGCGCACGGCTCAGCGGTCCTTGTGGGCCATCGCGTCGATGGCGACCGCGGCGGCCAGCACCGGCAGCGGGTCCTGCCCGGGGACGACCTCCACCCCGTAGGTGTCGGCGACGCGGAACCACCGCTTCGAGACCGTCGCGACCGGGGCCCGGCCGTCGGTGAAGGTGTACTCGTGGTCGACGACGTTGCCCTGCACGTCGAGGTCCGGTCCGCCCTCGATCTCCACCTTCCACCGGTCCCGGAACGGAGTGACCAGCGCCTTCTTCACCAGCGCGATCCGGTGGCCGTCCGGGTCCTCGACCTCGATCGAGTCCTTGACCCGCAGCACCCGCTCCTGGATCTTGGCCAGCTCGTGACCGTGGGCGTCCTCCAGCACGAACGTCTTGCGCAGCCGCAGGGCCTTCCCGTCCACCTTGTAGGCACGCTCGCCGTCGTCGGTCTCGATCCAGAAGTCGTCACCGACGGACAGCAGGCGCTGCCGCATCCGGTAGTGGACGTTGCCGCCACCGCCCCGCGCCTCGCGGCGCTCCTCGCGCTCGTGTCGCCGACCGAGCGGCATCGCGACCACCGTCCTTCCTGACTCCCGCCATCGCCACTGCCAGCGTCGGACGACCCGGCCGCGCGCGCGTCACTCACGGTGGGTGATTGCACCGGTGTCGCCGGGAGATCACCCACCGCGGGTGAGGCGCGCGCGGCTCGCAGCCGCGAGCGTGAAGGGACGACGTCTCATCCCCAAGGAGGACAACATGAGCGGCGACGTACGGCAGCAGGCGGGCGCCACGAGGGCCGGCCAAGTGCCGCTGCAACGAGGAGACACGGGGTCGGAGGTGACCGGCTGGGCGGGCTGGGTGATCTTCGGCGCGATGATGATGATCCTTCTCGGGTCCTTCCAGGCCATCGCGGGGCTGGTGGCGCTGTTCGACGACGGCTACTACCTGGTCGGCAAGAGCGGCCTGGTCGTCAGCGTCGACTACACCGCCTGGGGCTGGGTGCACCTGGCTGTCGGGCTCGTTGCGCTGGCGGCGGGCTTCGGCTTGTTCACCGGCGCCACCTGGGCACGGGTGCTCGGCATCGGGGTCGCAGGCATCAGCGCGATCCTGAACTTCCTGTGGATGCCGGCCTACCCCCTGTGGGCCCTGACGATGATCACCCTGGACGTGCTGGTGGTCTACGCCATCGCCGCCCACGGCGGGGAGATGAAGGCCCTCGACTAGCTCGAACAGAGGGTCCGGACTCGCAGGTCCAGCCACGGGCCGGGACGTCTCCAGGCGTCCCGGCCCTGATGGCGCCCTGATGGCGCCCGGGTCGTGCCTAACCGCCGAAGGTCTCCATCAGCACGCTGCGCTCGGCCTCGGTCAGGTTGGTCTCGATGAGGCGCGCGTCCACGCCCCGCATGCGGTCGCCCAGCCGGTCGAGGTCACCGTGGTCGGTGACCAGGAACAGCGCGGAGGTGCCGGGGGTGATCTCCTTGCGGATCCGTTCGATCTGCTCCTTGGAGATGCCGAGACCCTGGTGGACCTTGGACAGCGCGCCCGCGGCCGCGCCGGCGGCCAGGCCGAGGACCGGGATGGCGAACATCGCCCCGAACAGCAGTCCCCACAGCGCACCCCAGCCGGCGCCTCGCCGGGTGTCCTCCCGGCCGTGCCGGGTCTCGGGCCGGTCAGCGCCCTCCGGCCAGGACACCACGGCGTGGTCGAGGATCTCGACCACGCCGTCGGCCGCAGCGCTCTCCAGCAGGATGGACGCGTGGGCGGCGCCCTCCGGGTCGTCGTACTTCCAGACGGTGAACGTGGTCATGTCCGCTCCTTCGGGTGGGGGTCGCGCTCAGCGTCCCTCGGTCCCACGGAGCCGACATCGCTCACCAGGGGTGACTCAGGTAGCGGCTCGGGTCCCCGGCGGCGCGCGCACCGGAGGTGATCCAGGCCGAGAACCCCCGCGGGCTGCGCCGCTCGAGCTCGTCGAGGATGTGCTGTCGCCGCTGCACGACGTCGAGCACCACCGACACGGGAAGCGCCTTCTGCAGGGCCACGTAGCTCGTGCGCCAGGCCAGGCACAGGGTGGCGTCGTCCATCGCGTCGACCGGCTCCAGCATCCACGGGACGCGGAGGAGCGAGGGTCCTCCTGGCGGCGGTGCGGTCCGGGGTGGTTGCTGCGGCGCACGGTCCCGGGTGCGGGGTCGGCCCTCGGCCCGGGTCGGCGCCCGTCGGTCACGGTGGCTCCTGGTCGCAGTCCACCGCCGTGCCAGGGACAGGACGGCCGGCGAGAGGACGACCAGGGTCACGACCATGACGAGGCCGGTGACGCCGAGCCAGACGACCAGCCCCGCAGCCGCCACGGTGGCACTCCCGACCGCGATGCCGGCCTTTCCGGCGCGCAACCACGGGATCGGGCTCTGCTCGTCGCCGGCCACGAGCGTGACCGACGCCGTGCCGACCCCGATCGCGAAGAAGAGGGCCAGCACGCCGGGGACCGACAGCGCCCGCACCGAGGCAGCGAGGCCCGCGACGCCGGCCAGGGCGACGGCGAGGATCCAGGTCGACCGGTGCACCACGAGGCCACGGTGCTGCCGCCGGGGCAGGCCGGCATCACCCAGCGCAGATGATCCTGCCGGCGCGGCAGAGTCACCGACCGGCCCCGCAGGTGGTGCCGGACGGACTTTGCCGAGAGCCGTGCTTTCCTTACCGTTGTGCGACGACGTCGCGTTCAGGAGGGGCCGATGCGTGGTTTGTCGCGGGAGCGGGCGGTGGCACGGGTCGCCACCGCCGCTGTGGCCGTGCTGGTGCCGTTGAGCGCGGTGACCGCAGCGCACGCCGACCCCTCCCACCCCAACCCCGCGTTCCCCGGCGCGCGGCCCACCTCGCCGCCTGCCACATCGGGCCCGACGACCTCACCGACACCGACGCCGGCGGCGACCCCGAAGCCGAAGCCGAAGCCCGAGCCGAAGCCGAAGCCGGACACCGAGGCGCCCGGGAGCCCGCGGGTCGGCACCCCGGTCCCGGGCGCGGGAGGCCGGGTCACCGTCACGGTCGGCGCGGAGAAGGGCGCACGGGTCGCGGTCCGCGAGCAGGGCGGCGCGGTCGTGGCACAGGGGCGGGCGACCGACGGGTCGGTGACGCTGAGCTGGACCACCGGCAGCGGCGAGCACGCCTACCTCGTCACGGCGACCGACCAGGCGGGCAACCGCAGCAGACCGGCGGCGTTCAGCGCCGAGGCCGACGCGGACCCGCCTCCGCTGGGCGGCGTGACCTGGACCCCGGGCACCCGCGAGGACACGCGCTCCCACGTGCGGTTCCGCACCGCCGCCGGGTCGGCGTACCGCGTGCTCGTCGACGGCACGGTCCTGGACGAGGGCACCGCGGAGGACGGGACGGTCAGGCAGGTCCTGGACGTCGCCGACGGCAAGCACGCCGTGCGCGTCGAGGCGCTCGACCAGGTCGGCAACGTGGCCTCGCGCGACCGGACGTTCGCCGTGGACGTCCCCTCGCTCGCCGTCACCGCCGAGCTCGCCAGCGAGCCGACCGTCCACAAGCAGGTCGTGCGGGTGAGCGCGACCCCCAACGCCACGACCGGCACCCTCCGCCTCTCCGGTGCCGAGCCCAAGGAGTTCACCCTCGAGCGTGGCAGGGCGCTGGTGCGGCTGAGGCTGCCCGACGACACCTACGGCGGCCTGGTGGTGACGGTGCGCGACAGCCAGGGGCGCAAGGGCGTCGGCACGGTCGACGCCTTCGAGGTCGACACCAGCCCGCCGGTCCTCAGCGTCGCCACGGACAGCCGTGCGGCCGCCGGCGGCCGACTCGAGGCCACGGTCCGCACCGACCCGGGCGCGCGCATCGCCTGGACCCTCGCGGACCCCGACGGCGTCACCACCGACTCGGGGTCGTTCACCGCACGCGAGAGCGAGACCACGATCTCCCAGGACGTCGTCGCCGGCGACTACGTGCTCGAGGTCGTAGCGACCGACGAGTACGACCGGACCGTCACCCGGACCGCGGAGACGAGCATCGCCACCGACCCGACGCCGATCTGGAAGATCATCGCGGTCGGACTCGGCCTGGCGGTGGGTGGCATCGCCCTGCTCTTCCTCGTCCCGCTCCTGCTGAAGTGGCTCTTCGGCGCGGTCGCCCCCCGCTACTCGCGACGCCGCGAGCGCCGGCAGCTCGAGGCAGCCGACGCCGCGCGGCGCGAGCACCAGGCGGAGCGGCACGCCGTGCGCGACGCCTGGGAGGGACGCGCCTCGGTGGTCAGCGACTTCTTGTACGGCGTCACGGTCGGCTGGGACGTCGGTGCGCTCCCTGGCTTCGAGCCGAGGCCCGGTGAGACCGTGCGGCACATGACCGTCGCGACCGCCTACGAGTCCCTGGGCCACGGGCCGGCCGACCACGTGACGACGATGGAGGGCGCCCTCCTGGTCACCGCGCAGCGGCTGGTGCTGATCGGCGACGAGGTGCGCGAGTGGCCGCTCGAGGACGTCCGGGACCTGGTGCACACCGGTGACGACGAGTCGGTGATCCACCACGGCGGCGACGACGAGCGCTGGACCGTGCTGTCCTACGGCGAGCCCGAGACCACCCGGCTCCACCTCGACCACCTCCGGGCCGAGCAGCAGGGCCGCGGGGTGGAGGATCTCGAGGCCCACCGGGCCGAGCTGGCCCAGCCGGCCGACGGCGAGGAGGCGGTCGACCTCTCGGCCTGGGTCTGAGCCGCCACCCCGGCGGTCAGGCGAGGTCCGCGACGAGCGCGCGGTGGTCGGACATCGGCAGCGGCACCACGGACCCGGTCGCGGTTCCGACGTCGCCGTCGGCGAGCAGGTGGTCCAGCTGCTCGCGGGGGTCGTCGGCCGGGAACGTGGCGCCCGTGGCCAGTGGCCGCATCCCCGTCGCCCGCGTCGCCGCGTCGAGCCCCATGTTGAGGTCACCGGTCAGCACGACCGGACCCGTCCGCGGCCCGAGCGACCGCACCAGCCGGCGCAGCTGGACACGGTTCCACGGACCCAGGAACGACAGGTGCGTGGTCACCACCTGCAGCCGGCCCGGCGGCGCGTCGACGTCGGCGACCACCGCGACCCGCGGCTCGTCGCGCACCCACAGCGGCAGCCGCCTCCCGTGGAACCGGTGAGGGACCGGCACCGGGACGGCCGGGAGCCGCACGACCCGCCAGCCCAGGACGGGGTAGCGACTGAGGAACGCGACGCCGTACGCCGCCGAGTCGGGCTGCTCGTCGCCCGTCGCGGCGGACCAGGTGGCGCCCGGGGTGCCGGCCAGGGCAGCGACGAACAGGTGGTGCGGGGCCCCCATCGCGTCGGCGGCGATCGCGGTCAGGTCGGCGTGCCGGGAGCGCGGCTGGTTGCGGTCGACCTCCTGCAGCCCCAGCAGGTCGGCGTCGAGCGAGGCGACGGCGCGGTGGAAGCGGTCCTCGTCGACGCGGCCGTCCGCGGGGGAGCGGCCGCTGAGGATGTTGAAGGTCGCGATGCGCATGCAGACCTCGTATCCCGTTGCGCCGCCGACATGACCCGGACCTGACATGACCGTCGGGTCGCACGGGTACTTCGTCCCCGTGAGCAGCGCCCCGACCACGGACCCCGACCGACTGCGCGAGGCGCTCAAGCGCGTCGCGGTGGCGCTGAAGGAGACCGGCCTGCCCTTCGCCCTGTGCGGGGGGTACGCCGCGTGGTCGCGCGGGTCGACCGAGCCGCTGCACGACGTGGACTTCCTGGTCCGCGAGCGGGATGCCGCGACCGCGGAGGAGGAGCTGCGGCGGCGCGGTCTCCGGGTGCAGCGGCCGCCCGAGGACTGGTTGTTCAAGGTCCACGTCGACGGGGTCCTGGTCGACGTGATCCACCGGACCAAGCGGTCGAGCGTCGAGGAGGTGCTCGACCGCGCCGAGGAGACCGAGGTGCTCTCGGTGCGGATGCCGGTGATCTCGGCCACCGACGTGGTGGTGCAGAAGCTGCTCGCGCTCGACGAGCACCACTGCGACCTCTCGGCGGTCCTGCCGACACTGCGGGCCCTGCGCGAGCAGGTCGACTGGGACCGCGTACGGCGCCAGGCGTCCCCCTCGCCGTACGCGGAGGCGGCCCTGTTCCTGCTGGAGCGGCTCGAGGTCATCACCCCTGCTGCCGGGTGAGGCGTGCGTCGCCGACGCGGGTTCGGGGTACGCGAGGGGCTTCCTGGAACCCGATCGAAGGAGAACCGCGATGACCCGCAACACGACCAGCCGCGCCCTGCACGACGTCGGCCTCTCCGCCTGGTTCGGCGGCACGCTGGCCAACGCGGTCGCGCTCAACGCCGCCGCGGGCCGGGCGGACTCCGCGGCCGGCACCGGTGCGGTGGCCAACGCCGGGTGGGACCGGTGGAGCCCGGTCAACGCCGCCGCGATCGGCCTGCACCTCGCGGGCAGCGTCGGCCAGCTCGGCGGCAACAAGGGCCGGATCGGCGCACAGCGCGGCGTCGGCTCGATGGCGCTGGCCAAGACCGCGCTCACCGCCGCCGCCCTCGGCGCCACCGCCTACAGCCGCGTGCTGGGACGCAAGGTCTCGCAACGGGGCGACGTCCCGGCCGAGTCCGGGACCCAGCCGTCCACCGGCACCCCCGACGAGGCCGCCGCCGCCCAGAAGCAGCTGTCGCTGCTGCAGTGGGCGGTGCCGGCGCTGACCGGCTCCCTGGTGGTCATCAGCTCGTTCGCGGGCGAGCAGCAGCGCGCCTCGGAGGTCCGCAAGGGCCTGCGTCAGCGGCTCGTCGGCTGACGCCGAGGGGGACGAGCCGTGTCCGGTGGCGGTCAGCGGCTGCGGCGCCAGTGGGGGCGCGCCAGCACGGCCAGGCGGCCCTGCCAGGCGTAGGCGTCGGGCAGCCGCCAGCCGCGCCACCCGGCCGCCAGGGTGAGGCCAGCCCCGACAGCGGTGGTGACGACCAGCCCCACCGTGCCGTGGCCGGCCTCGTGCATCACCACCATCACGCCGCTGGCCAGGAGCGCCGAGGTGGCGTAGAGCGTGTTGCCGCCGAAGATCGAGGGCACCCGGTTGAGCAGCACCTCGCGGACGAGTCCGCCGCCCACCGCCGTCACCGTCCCGAGCAGCAGCGCCGGGAGCCAGCCCAGCCCGAGCACCAGGGTCTTCTGCGCGCCGGCGGCGGCCCAGGCGCCCAGGGCCAGCGCGTCGACGTACGGGAAGACGCGGGCCCACAGCCGTCCCTGGACGGGCAGCAGGAAGGCGATCGTCGCGCCGGCCAGCGCCGTCAGGACGTACGCCGAGTCGGTGAGGGCGACCGGTGTGCCCCGCTGCAGGAGCGTGTCGCGGATCAGCCCGCCACCCAGTCCGGAGACGATCGCCAGCACCGCGAAGCCGACAGGGTCCAGGCGCGCCGCCCGGGCCACGACGCCGCCCAGCAGGGCGTTGGCCAGGACGCCCACGAGGTCGACGACCCGCAGGGCCTCCAGGACGGTGCTCTCGGGAACGGGCACTCAGAGGTCCAGGTCCGCGCGCGCCTCGAGGGCGACCCGTTCGTAGACCGCCGGGTCGGCGGCGTGCACCGACCCGGGGACCGGCAGGTGCACGACGACCTCGCGGAACCCCAGCTCGAGGTGGCGGCCGGCGAAGTCGAGGAACGCCTCGTAGGAGGCCAGCACCCCGGCGCCCTCCGGGGTGGAGCCGGTCAGCAGGACGGGGCGCAGGGTCGCGGGGTCCCGGCCCTGGGCCGCGCACGCCTCCCGGAGGCGGGTGAGCTGCCCCGCCAGGGCCCGGCGCGAGTCCTCGGGAGTGGCCCCGTCGCCGAGCCGCGGGTCGCCATAGGTCACCCAGGCCTGACCGTGCCGGGCGGCCAGCGCCAGGCCACGGGGCCCGGTCGCCGCGACCGCGAGGGGGAGGCGGGGCCGTTGCACGCAGCCGGGGACGTTCTCGGCCTCGTGCGCGGACCAGTAGCGCCCCTCGTGGGTCACCCGCGGCTCGGTGAGCAGGCGGTCGAGCAGCGCCACGAACTCCTCGAAGCGCTCGCCCCGCTCGCGCGCCGACCACGGCTCCTGGCCCAGGGTGGTGGCGTCGAAGCCGGTGCCGCCCGCTCCGACGCCCGCGGTGATCCGCCCACCGGAGAGGTCGTCGAGGCTGACCAGCTCCTTGGCCAGCGGGACGGGGTGACGGAAGTTGGGGGACAGGACCAGCGTGCCGAGACCGATGCGCGAGGTGGCCCCGGCCGCCGCGGCCAGGGTCGGGACGGCGCCGAACCACGGCCCGCCGCGGAAGGACCGCCACGACAGGTGGTCGTAGGTGTAGGCGGTGTCGAAGCCGAGCTCCTCGGCGCGCACCCAGTCCGCGCGAGCACCCTCGGCCCAGCGGCGGTGGGGGAGGATCACGGTGCTCAGGGACCAGTCGGTGGGGGACCCAGTCATGGACGTGAGGGTACGGCGCCCCGGCAGGCGGCTCGTGCCGCATGACGGGTCGATGACCGTCCGATGAGCGGATCCGGACCGGCCGGTGACCGGTTCGTGAGGGCGCGGTGACCGCCGATGACAGTGTCCTGACATCCCCGTCACGAAGGTGTCGGCAGCCACCCCCGCCGTGAATGGTGTGTCGCACTCGGGTCCCGAGAACTGAGGGGTGAGGACATGGGTGCACGACGCTGGGCCGGTCTGCTGGGGAGCAGGAGCGCCGCGAAGGCAGGGGGCCGTCACCGGGCCGAGAAGGTGCGCTCGCGCACCGCCCGGCTGGTCGCCCCGACGCTCGCGGTGGTGGGTGCGTCCCTGGTGACGCTCCCGGTCGCCTCGCCCGCGCACGCTGCGACGAACCACCTGACCTTCCAGGTGGAGAGCGCGCGCACCGAGGGCGCGGTGCACGAGGGCGACCCGGTCACGCACTACGAGTTCATCATCAACGAGGACAACACCGGCACGACGGAGCAGCGGAGCCCGTCGGCCGGCTGCTCGCCGTCCTCGCCCGGCTACCCGGGCTCGTGCCACTGGCCCTCGATCCGCGAGACGCCGCACACCACGGCGCCGATCGTCTGGCAGGGCGACGAGACGGACGCGGACTCGGTCGACCTGCCCGACGGTCGCTACCTCATCTCCGTCCTCGCCGACGGCTTCAAGCTGGACGGCGAGCACTTCTCGATGCCGCTGGCCGACAACGACGTCGTGACCGTCGCGGTCCAGCCCGACCCGCTGCCCGACTCGACGTTGCGCGCCCAGGTCTACGACGACGAGGCGATGACCAACGGCGCGATCGACAACGGCGAGGCCGGCCTCGCCGGCTTCCAGGGCCACATCAACGACACGCTCGGCGAGGTCACCACCGACGTCTACGGCAACCCGCTCTGCACCACGTACCAGGGCGAGGACCCGGACACCCATGTGATCGACCCGGCCCGACTGGACGCCGACGGCGTCCCGGTCGTCGCGGTCAAGGGCGGCAAGTGCCTCAGCGACGCCACCGGCATGCTCACGATCCCGCACCTCGGCCCCGCCCGCTACACCATGCTCGCCACCCCGCCCGACGGCTCGGACTGGGTCCAGACGACCACGCTAGAGGGCAACCACGACTTCGACGCCTGGGTGATGGAGGGGTCGACCGGCTACGACACCGAGTCGCTCGTCGCCGGCGAGCCCGTCCCGACTCCGCAGTTCGGGTTCGTCAAGCCGCACAACAGCCTCGGGACCAGCGCGTCCGGCTCGGTCAAGGGGGTCGTCGTCGCGGTCAAGCAGTACACGCCCCCGACCGGCGGCACGGCCAACCTCTACAACGGACTCACCGGCAGCGTGGTCGACAAGCCGATCGAGAACCCCGTGCTCTCGCTGGCCGACCTGGAGAACGGCGACCAGGCGGTGTGGGTGGGCCGCGGCGCTGCGGACGGGTCGTTCACGATCCCGCACGTGCCCGACGGCGACTACAACCTGAGCTGGTGGGACGAGCCGCAGAACTACATCCTCGGCCTGCAGCAGATCAGCGTGCGGAACGGCCAGGTCACCGACATGGGCCAGCTGCCGCTGAACGGGTGGTGGACGCAGTACGACGGCTACGTCTTCAACGACGCCAACCGCAACGGGGTGCGCGACGCGGGGGAGAAGGGCATCCCGAACTTCACGCTCACCATGCGCAAGCAGGACAACTCGCTGATGGACCGCGGCTCCACCACCGCGGTGACCGACGCCACCGGCCACTACACCTTCGAGGGCGCCTATCCCCTGAGCGCCTGGACGGTGATGGAGGCCTACAGCGACTCGTTCTACACCACCGGGATCACCTACCAGGCCGACAACCAGCCGCGGCCCACCACGGTCAAGGGTGCCGGCGTCGACGTCAGTACGCTCAACGTCATCGGCCTCAGCGGCACCCTGGACTGGGGCGTGCACCCCTACGACCCGGCGGGCGCCAACGGGATCGACCCCCGCAACGGCGGCATCGTCGGTTCGATCAGCTACGACACCACCCGCAACGAGCTGGACCCGACCTACGCCGCGTCGGAGGACTGGCAACCCGGCATCAGCGACGTCCCGGTCGAGCTGCACGCGACCGTGGACTGCCCGCTCGACGACGTCACGCCGTGCGACCCGACCGACACCTATGCCGTCGACACCGACGGTTCGCTGCTCGAGGGCAAGCTGCTCAACACCTACATCTCCGAGCACTGGCAGCGCCCCACCGGCTGCACGGCTCGTGACGCCGACCAGAACGCACTCGTGCACGGCGTCGACGAGAACGTCCTGGTGACCGACCAGGAGACCTCCGGGGAGTGCATCTCCGCCATCATGCAGGGCGTCCAGTTCGGCACCTACGCCACCGACCAGGGCACGCCGGAGGCGAACTTCGGCGCGACCGTCGACGGCAACTACGGCTTCGGCGACGGCTGCCTCGCCGCCGGCACCCACGTCGACGCGACGGACCCGGAGAACCCGGTCTGCCTGGACGCGGAGGGCAACGAGGTGGCGATGGACCCGCTGGGGTCCGGCGACTACCTGGTCTCCGTGGACATCCCCGAGGACCTCAGCGGCAAGCCGATGTACAAGGCGACCGGCGAGGAGGACATCAACATCGGTCACGGTGACCAGATCGTCCCCCAGGTGCCTCCGCCCGCTTGCGCCGGTGCGCTGCACACCGTCGACGTCGCCGGCCTCGGCACCGACGGCTACGACCCGGTGGACCAGCCCAACGGCGTCCACGTCCCCGCCTCGGACCCGGTGGACAACCCCACCTTCGTCGACATCGGCGGCTCTCCCTACGAGGGCCAGCAGCGGCCGACCTGCGACACCAAGCTCGTGACGCTCAACAACGGCAAGTCGATCGTGCCGATGTTCAACCTGTTCACCGACGTGCCCATCCCGTCGCGCCTCTACGGGTTGATCGTGGACGACATCGCCTACGGCACCGACAACCGCTCGGTCCTGTACGGGGAGAAGCCGGGCGTCCCCTTCGCCCCGGTCGGCGTCTACGACTTCGACAACCGGCTGGTCGACACGCTCGAGTCCGACTTCAACGGGTACTACGAGGCGCTGCTGCCCTCGACCGACCACATCAGCTGCCCGACTCCCTCGGGCGTCTGCACCGGGATGTACCGCTTCGTCGGCAACGACCCGGGCGCACCCGGGCGCCTCAACCCGAACTACAACCCGCGCTACCGCACCATCGCGACCGAGTTCGAGGCGATGCCCGGCGTCACCATCCCGACCGACCTGGCTCCGACCCAGGTGGGCTCGACCCTGGTCTCGCCGACCACCGGCCAGAACATCGCCGTCACCTGTCCGGTCGACGACGCGCAGCCACAGCTGTTCGCGGTGAACAAGCCCTACGTCAACGGCTCTGGCTCGTTCACCATCGAAGGCACCGGCTTCGGTGCCACCAAGGGCGCCGGTTCGGTGGCCCTCGACGGGACGCCGATCGACACCACGGCCTGGAGCGGGACCAGCATCACCGCCTCGGTGCCTGCCGGCTTCGCCACCGGCCCGCACAGCCTGGTCGTGACCGCCGACAACGGCCTCCACACGGTCAACGGCCTGACCTTCCACGTCCTCGGCACGGGCTACGACCCTGCCGTGAAGGAGGTCGGACCCGGCAAGCAGTACACGACCATCCAGGCCGCGCTCAACGCGGCGTTCAACAACACCAGCACGAGCAACGGCGACGACCTGGTCGTCGTCTACCCGGACAACGCGACCCAGGCCAACCCGCGCGGTGCCTACTACGAGAACCTCGTGATGGCCTCACCGGCCAAGCTGCAGGGAGTGGGCCCCGGTGGGTTCCAGGGCAGCCACTACGTCCCGGGCACGGTGCTGGACGCCTCGGGCTTCGCCGGTGACACCCAGACGGCGACCGACTGGTACACCCTCGTCGGCGGCCTCGCCTGGAGCGGCAACCAGAACGTCAGCGACGGTGAGGGCATCTACGTCCTGGCCTGGGACAACCAGGCAGGCGGCGGCAACCCCGACAACCCGGACGCCGTGCGCGCCAAGACGTTCACCGGCAGCTTCGCTGCGGCCGTCGACGGCTTCGACCTCCGCGGCGGTGACCAGCAGGGCTTCCCGGGCAACATCAACGACCTCACCGGCGTCCCCACGGGCCTGCCCCCGAACGTCACCACCCAGGGTGGCGCGGTCTTCGCCAACGCCTACGTCAAGAACCTCCACCTGACCAACAACGTGGTGGAGAACAACGGTGGCGGCTACGGCACGATCCGTTTCGGCACCCCGGACCTCCCGGGCGCCGACGGCAACCAGCACAACGACGGCGCGGTCGTCTCGCACAACCGCATCGTGCAGAACGCCGGCACGAACCTCGCCGGTGCCATCGGGATCTTCGGCGGGACGACCGGCTACGAGGTCGACCACAACGACATCTGCGGCAACTTCACGCTGGAGTACGGCGCCGGCCTGAGCGTCTACGGCAACAGCCCCAACGGGAAGATCCACCACAACCGGATCGTGTTCAACAACTCCAACGACGAGGGCGCCGGCATCATGGTCGCCGGTCAGCTGCCGGCCAACCCGGCGAACCTCTCGACCGGCACCGGCCCGGTGGACATCTGGGCCAACGAGATCAAGGGCAACCTGGCCAACGACGACGGCGGCGGCATCCGCTTCCTGCAGGCCGGCAACTTCCCGATCAACGTGCACGACAACACGATCACCAACAACGTGTCGACGCACGAGGGCGGCGGCATCAGCCTCAACGACGCCCCGCAGGTCCGGATCTACAACAACACGATCATGAAGAACATGACCACGGCGACCGCGGTCACCTCCGACGGATCGCCCGCCCCGGCCGGCATCTCCACCTCGCTGAACAGCGACCAGCTGCAGGCGACCGTGCCTGGGTCACCGGCCTTCAGCAACCCGGTGCTGTTCAACAACATCCTGTGGGACAACCGCGCCGGGACCCGGTCGGGCACCACGGTCACGGGCATCGGCCTCGCGGGTGACGGCTCGCCTGTGGACCACTGGGACGTCGGCGTCGCCGAGGCACCCGGCTCGTTGGCGCCGACGAGCTCGGTGGTGCAGCAGGTCGCCGCTGAGCACGCCTACGCCGCGAGCGGCACCAACAGCACCTCCGCGCCGAACGTGGTGCAGACCTACGACGCCTCGGTGAGCTTCGCCACCTGGCGGCAGAACGCAGCCTTCGTGGACGCCACGCTGGTCGCCGTCGAGGCGCCCGCAGGGCAGCTCGGTGACTACCACCTGACCGCCGGCTCACCCGCGATCGACCTGGGTGCCGCGAGCAAGGCGGCGACCGCTCCCGGGAGCGGGACGGTCAACGCCCCTGGTCTCGACATCGACGACCAGGTGCGTCCGGCAGGCACCACGACCCCGACCAAGTTCGACGCGGGGTCGGACGAGTACGGCGCGACGACGGGCCCGCCGCCGCCCCCGCCGGCTGCTGGCAAGGAGTTCTACTTCTCCTTCACCGGTCTGTCCCTCAACCCCGGTGGTGGGCCAGCCGACGTGATGCGCTTCAAGGACGGCGCCTTCGACCGGGCCAAGGCGCAGCTTGCCGACCTCGGGGTGCTCTTCGGGAACATCGACGGCCTGAGCATGGTCGACGCGAACCACTTCTACGTGTCGTTCGACTCGCAGACCACCGTCGGACCTTTCCGCGGACGCCTCACCGTGCAGGACGAGGACGTCGCCTACTACGACAACGGTGCCTGGTCGATGTTCTTCGACGGCAGCGCCCGGGGCCTCAGCTCAGGTGTGGACCTGGACGCGATCACCGTGACCACGGACAAGACGCTCTACTTCTCGGTCGACAGCCCCACCGCGCTGCGGACCGGACTGAGCGGTGACGTCAACGACATCTACGTCTGGACGGGTGGGAGCAATGTCAGTCGCTTCCTCGCGGTCAACGACACGACGGCCAACATGGACTCGCTCGTGGTCTACGACGCGACGCACTACCTCGCCTCGTTCTCGACCGACACCACGGTGCCGGGCGCGGGAGGGGTGCAGGACGAGGACGTGGTCGAGCACGCCAACGGCACCTGGTCGGTGTGGTTCGACGGCACGGCCGCCGGCCTGACGGGCAGCTCGCAGGACATCGACGCCTTCTCGCTGCCGACGGCGCCCGGAGGGACGGTCACCCCGCCCCCGCCGCCACCGACGGGAAGCGGCAACGGCAACGGGCCGCTGCTCTACTCGACGCTGCTCAACGTCGGCCCGACCGGGGTCACGGGCACGGCCGACAACGCCGACCTGTACTCCTGGAACGGGACGAGCACGACCCGGTCCCTCGACGTCACCGCGGCGCCGTACAACCTGCCGAGATCGGCCAACCTCGACGGCTTCGACCGAGTGGACGCCAACCACTTCTACCTGTCCTTCGCCGGCAACACCGCCGTCCCAGGCCTGGGGACGGTGCAGGACGAGGACGTCGTCTACTGGAACAACGGCACGTGGTCGGTCTGGTTCAACGCGACCGCACACGGGATGACCAGCGCCGCCCTGGACCTCGACGCGATCAGCATCTCGGGCAGCACGGTCTACTTCTCGACCGCGGGCAACGCCAACCCGCCAGGAGTCAGCGGCAGCGGCGGACGACGCCGACATCTACTCGTGGAACGGCACCAGCTTCGCCCGGGTCTGGGACGCCTCGGCGGCCGACATCCCCAGCGCCGCCAACGTCGACGGCTACGTCCGCACCGACGCGACGCACTTCTACCTCTCCTTCGCGCCGGACACCACGGTGCCGGGTCTCGGGGTGGTGCAGGACGAGGACGTCGTGCTCTTCGAGAACGGGGTCTGGTCGGTCTACTTCGACGGCACGGCCCACGGCCTGAACACACCCCTCCAAGACGTCGACGCGTTCGACCTCCCGTGACCTCACGACGAAAGCCAGGTGACACCATGAAGCGCACGAACAGCCCCGGCTTCACCCGGACGGTCGCGGCGAGCGAGCTCGCCGGCCCCCAGCTCGGCAGGCGCGGCTTCCTGCGCCTGGGCGGCGGAGCCGTGCTCCTCGGCTCCGCGGCCTGGGCCGGCCGTGTGCTCGTCCCGGAGCAGGCCGCGTCGGCGGCCGAGCCCTACGACCTGTTCCTGGGCGGGACGGACGGCTGGATGCACCTGCCGCCGACGCCGGCCATCGCTCCCTTCCACCCCGACCCGCTGGCGCCGGAGGGGCTGACCACCTACATCTTCGGGTTCCGCAACCTCACGGGGCTCAACGCGATGCCGGGCCCGGGCGGGACCGTCGACCTGACGCTCGACCAGAAGAACCACGCGCAGCACAGTGCGCCCCTGTTCTACGTGCGCCAGTTCGACCCGGCGAACCCGGTCGACTTCAAGGTCAAGCTGACCAACCTCGGACTCGAGCTGCGGCCCGACCTCTTCGACGCCCACACCCTGCACTGGCACGGGTTCCGCAACGTGATCCCGTTCTTCGACGGGGAGCCCACGGGCTCGATCTCGGTGCGGGCGGGACGCGAGTTCACCTACGTCTACCGGCCACGCGACCCCGGCACGTACATGTACCACTGCCACGTCGAGGACGTGGAGCACGTGCACATGGGCATGACCGGGCTGGTGTTCGTCCGGCCGCTCAAGGGCGACGACTACCTCTACAACGACCCCACCGGCACGCCGGCCGACCGGACCACGCGGTTCGACCGCGAGTTCGCGATGTTCCTCTCCGAGGTCTGGGCCGAGTCGCACTGGGCCGACGCCCACATCCAGCTGCCCGAGTGGAGCGACTACCGCGCCGACTTCGCACTGATCAACGGCCGGGTCTACCCCGACACCGTGGAGCGCAACGGAGGCTACTTCCCCAACGGCACCGGTCACGGGGTCGACCCGTTCCAGAACGCCAAGAGCGTGCACCCGGACACCGGGCTCCCCTTGGCACCCCTGGACGACAACGGCGCGCCGATCGACCGGCTGCAGTTCCAGCCGCACTCCTCGTTGGTCACCTGCAACGCAGGGGAGCGGGTGGCCCTGCGCTTCGCCAACCTCGGCTTCCGCGAGGCAGCGATGACGACGACGGGGATCACCATGCGGGTGGTCGGTCGCGACGCCACCCCGATGCGGGGACGCGACGGCACCGACACCTCCTACGCGACGGACACGATCGACATCGGTCCCGGCGAGAGCTACGACGTGCTCTTCACCGCGCCGCCGCACTCCGGCGGCAACGGCCCGGACGTCTACATGCTCTACAACCGCAACTTCCTGCGGTCCAACAACCGGGCCCCCGGCGGCCTCGGGGGACAGGCCACCGAGATCCGGGTCTACCCGGGCTCTGCCGTGGCCCCGCAGCAGTACCCGAACGACTGGGGGATCTGAGATGAAGACGCACGAGCACCTGTCGCGCACCCGGGGTCACCGGGGCCGTCGCACCGTCACCCTGGCCGTCGTGGCGCTCACGTCGTTCGGCGCCGCGGCGATTCTCCCTCCGGAGGTGTCGGCCGCGACGGCCCCGGCCAAGGTCGGGATGGTCTGCACCCACGGCGACGGGGGCGTGGACGGCCGTCCGGTCTTCAACCTGACCACGCGGACCGGCTACATCAGCCTGCCTGACGGCAACACCGCCTTCATGTGGGGCTACTCCAGCGGCTTCGAGGGGTTCCAGCACCCCGGCCCGGTGCTCTGCGTCGACGCCGGCGACCGGGTCACGGTGATCTTGCACAACACCCTGCCGGACCCGGTGTCGATCGTGTTCCCGGGCCAGACCCAGGTGCGGGCCGACGGCATCGCCGCCACCCCGCAGCAGGACGGCAACGGCAAGCTGACCTCGCTGGCCCCGCCCGCCGCCACCAACGAGACCATCACCTACGAGTTCACCGCCGGCAAGCCGGGGACCTACCTCTACGAGTCGGGGACCAATCCGCAGAAGCAGGTGCGGATGGGCCTCTTCGGCGCCTTGGTCGTGCGACCCGCCGGACATCCCCTCCAGGCCTACGACCGCGCCGACAGCGGGTTCACCCAGGACCGCGAGTTCATGGTGCTGCTCTCGGAGATCGACCCCTACCAGCACCAACGCGTCGAGCAGAACAAGACGTTCAACCCCAACAGCTACAAGGCCCGCTACTGGCTGATCAACGGTCGCGGCTTCCCCGACAGCATCGCCGACAACGGCGCGTCCTGGCTGCCCACCCAGCCCTACGGCGCCCTGGCCGAGGTGCTGCCGGGAGAGCCCGCTCTGGCGCGCTACCTCAACGTCGGCACGGAGGACTACCCCTTCCACCCGCACGGCAACAACGGTGTGGTGATCGGTCGCGACGGCCACCCGCTCGAGGGGCCGGCGGGTCAGGACCTCTCGTTCGAGAAGTTCGACATCAACATCGGACCTGGCCAGACCTGGGACGTGAAGTTCCGGTGGTACGACGCCGAGGACTACTCCGCGGCGAACCCGGTCCCGGTGACGGTGCCGAGCCTGCAGAACTCCGAGATCGGCACCTTCTACAGCGGGAGCCCCTACCTCGGCAAGCAGGAGCAGCTGCCGACGGACACCGCGACCCTCAACCAGTGTGGTGAGTACTACATCATCAGCCACAACCACGCGCTGTTCCAGATCACCTCCTGGGGCGCCACGATGACCGGCCCGATCACCTACATGCGGGTCGATCCTCCCGGCCACTACGACTGCCAGTGAGAGAGGCGTGAGAACCGTGAGAATCGTGAGCACTGGAACCCCGGACGGGCACCTGCGGCGCACCACCGCGTCCCTCGCCGTGAGCGGAGCGCTGGCCGTGGGGCTCGTGGGCCTCCTCCCGGCGGCCGCGGCGAGCGCCACCCCGATCGGCATCGACCTGTACGCCGTCACCGGCAGCACCACGCTGCCGGGAGCGGCGGCGCCCACCCCGGTCTGGGGCTACCGCACCACCGCGGGCACCGTCAGCGCCCCCGGGGGCCCGACGCTCACCGTGGACGAGGGCGACGTCGTCACCGTGACGCTGCACAACGGCCTCGGCGGTCCCGCGACGTCGCTGATCGTGCAGGGCCAGCGCGTCGCGACCGGACAGGACGCCGGCGGCAACGCCACCTACACCTTCACCGCCGGCAAGCCGGGCACGTTCCTCTACGAGGCCGCGCCGTTCGACAACCGGGAGTACCAGACGGCGATGGGGCTCCACGGGGCCCTGGTCGTCCGGCCTGCCGAGCACCCCGTCGACGCCAACGGCAACCCGGTCACGATCGCCTATGACGGCGGCACGGACACCGCCTACGACGAGGACGCGGTGCTCGTGCTCAGCGAGCTCGACCCCGCGCTCAACACCGCGGCCACCAAGACCGCCTTCGACATGCGCGGCTTCGACCCGAAGTACTTCCTGGTCAACGGCAAGGCCTACCCCGACACAAACCCGATCGCCACGCGGGGAGGGCACACCGTGCTCCTCCGCTACGTCAACGCCGGCGTCACCTACCACTCGATGGGAGTCCTGGGTTCACGCCAGGTGGTGGTCGGAACGGACGGGAACAAGCTCGACTTCTCCCGGAGCTACGTCGCGCAGACCTTCGGCCCGGGCGAGACCGCCGACGCTCTGGTGACCGTCCCGGCGGCGGCCCCCGAGGCGACCAGCCTGACCGTCTACGACGCTTCCGGGTCCTTGCGCAACAGCACGCAGAACGCGGCCGTTGCCGCCCCGGCCCTCGGTGGCATGGTCACCACGGTCGACATCCCCGCCGCTGCCACCGCCGGCGACGTCGCAGGCCCGGTCACCAGCCAGGTCGCCTTCGACGGGACCACCCTGAAGGCCCACGTCGACGACAGCCACCGGGGCGGCAGCACCATCGACTCCGTCGAGTACTACGTCGACTCGCTCGCACCTGCCGCGGTCCACGCGCTGAGCGGGCCGGTGGGCGCCACCGCTGACGTCCAGACGACCGCCGTGGCCGGCGTGGCCACCGGGCAGCACGTCATCTACGTGCGGGCGATCGACCACGCCGGCAACGCCGGGCCGTTCACCTCGGTGCTGGTCACCGGCGCCGACGCCGGAGCCCCGACCACCTCGGCGGTGCTCGTGACGCCCCGTCTGGCCAACCACGGCCCGGTGGTCGCCGGTGCCGACCAGGGGGTGGCCGTCACCGTCACCGCGACCGGTGACGACTCCGCCTCGGGCGGTTCCAACGTCACCGACGCGGAGTTCTTCCTCGACGCCCCCGGGGCCGACGGGTCCGGGACGCACATGACGCCCAACCTCGCGGCGCCCGTCGTCTCGCTCACCGGCACCCTCTCGGCCGCGGTCGAGAAGGGCCTGACCGAGGGCGTCCACCCCGTGTTCGTGCACAGCATGGACGCGGGCGGCGCCTGGGAGGCCCCCGACCCGGCGAACCCGGCAGGCTCGCTCGTCATCGACCTGACCGGGCCGGAGTCGACCGGACTGGCGATCGCCCCCTCGGCGACCACCAACGGCACCCAGGGGATCGCGGCCGGCACCAACGTGATCCGCCTGACCGCCGCCTCGCTGAGCGACCAGATCTCCAACGGGGTCAACAGCGCGATCTCGGCCGCCGAGGCGCGGATCGACGGCGGCGCCGCGATCCAGATGGTTGCGCTGGACGGCTCGTTCAGCGACACGTCGGAGGGTGCCTACCTCGACATCCCGCTGAGCACGGTGCGTCAGCTGTCCAGCGGGGCGCACACGCTGACTGTGCGGGCCAAGGACGCCGCGGGCAACTGGGGGCCGACCGCCTCCACGACGCTCACGGTGGACAAGGTGCCCCCGACGGTCTCGGCGGCCACCGTCTCGCCCTCGCCCACGCAAGGAGCGCGGACCGCGACGCTCAGCGTCACCGGCAGCGACGCCAGCGGCGTCGTCCGGGCGGAGTACTTCGTGGGATCCACCGACCCCGGCCAGGGCAACGCGACCGCCATGACCGCGGGCGCCGGGGGCACATTCGATGCGGACATCGACACCTCGACGCTCGCGGAGGGCAGCTACACGCTGCGCGTCCGGGTCCGCGACGGCGCGGGCAACTGGAGCTCGGTGGTGAGCACGACGCTGACGGTCAGCGCACCCCTGTGGTACTCCACCGCCGGGAGCAGCAACCCGCCGGGCGTCGGCGGCTCCGCCGACGACTCCGACATCTACCGGTGGAGCGGCTCCGGCCACAGCCGGTCGATCGACCTGAGCGCGGCGCCCTACCGCGTCCCGACCAGCGCGAACGTCGACGGCTACAGCCGGGTGGACGCGACGCACTTCTACCTCTCGTTCGCCGACCCGGTGAACCTGCCCGGCCTGAGCGGCGTTCAGGACGAGGACGTCGTCTACTGGAACAACGGCTCCTGGTCGATGTTCTTCGACGGCAGCACGCGAGGGCTGGGCTCCAGCGGCAACGGGGATGTCGATGCCATCGACGTCGCCGGCGGGGTGCTCTACTTCTCCACCCTGGGCAACCAGAGCCCGTCCGGGATCGGCGGCGCCGCTGACGACGCCGACCTCTACCGGTGGACCGGCACGGCGATGAGCCGGTTCTGGGACGCCTCGGCCAACGGGCTGCCGGCCGCGGCCGACACCGACGGCGCGGTGGTGCTCGACGCCACCCACGTCTACCTCTCGTTCTCCCCGACGACCACCACCGTCCCGGTGCTGGGCACAGTGCAGGACGAGGACGTGGTGGCCTTCAACGCCGGCACGTGGTCGGTGTACTTCAACGGCACGGCGCACGGGCTGACCAGCACCAACCTGGACGTCGACGCCTTCGACCTGCCCTGAGACGTGGGCCTGGTCCGGCCTGCCCCCAGCCGGACCAGGCCCACTTGCACCCCGCCTGCCCCGGCAGGCCCACACCCGAGGAGGGCGCGATGACCAGCGACACGATGACCCAGCCCGACGCACCGGCGGCGCCGAGCGGCGCGACGCGGGTGACTCGCCGGCGCGCGGTGGTGATGGGCCTGCTGGCCCTGCTGCTGCTGGCCGGGCTCGGCGGCAAGGCCTGGAGCGACCACCTGGCCTCGGACGTCCGGCACGGGACGACGCTGGTCGACACCGACGGGATGGCGGCGCGCTACGGCGTCCACGTCGACATGGTCGCGGTGACGGCGGCCGGGGGCCTGGTCGAGCTGCGCTACCAGGTGGTCGACCCCGACAAGGCGATCCCGCTGGTGCACGACCCCGACCTCTCGCCCGCCCTGGTCAACGAGCGCACCGGCGCGACCCTCGTGATGTCCTCGCCTCCGCACCACCACGGCACGGAGCTCGAGCTGGGGGGGACGTACTTCTTCCTCATGGCCAACACGCGGTCGGCGATGCATGCCGGTGACGAGGTGACCCTGGTCGTCGGCGACGCGCGCCTCGAGCACCTGGTGACCCAGGGATGAGCAGCGTGGGGGCACGCCTTCTGGGCCGGGTCGTGGTCGTCGTGCTGGTGGGCCTCGCGGCGCTGCTCCTGCAGGCACGCCCCGCCTCGGCGCACAGTGAGCTGGAGCGGTCGGACCCCCTGGACGGCGGCATCGTGGTCGTGGGACGGACCCGCCTGACGTTGTGGTTCGGAGAGGAGGTCTCCGGCGCCTCCAGCTCGTTCACGGTGCGCGCGCAGGACGGCACCCAGGTCCCGGTGGACTACGACCGCACCGGCGGCGCGACGACCGTGATCGACCTGAACACCGACCCGCTGCCGCGTGAGGTCTACACCCTCGACTGGCGGGTGTTCTCGCTGGAGGACGGGCACACGACCAGCGGGACGATCACCTTCGGCGCTGGCCTGCGGCCGTCCTCCTCGGGCACGCAGCGGGGCGAGCTGCCACCGGGGGCGCTCGTGCTGCTGCGGTGGGTCGACCTCAGCGGGCTCGTGGTCGCCCTCGGCTGCGTCGCCGTGGGCGCCGCGGTGCGACGGGAGGCGGGAGCCGGTGCGCGACGGCGTCTGCACCTCCTGGGCGTCGCGGGCGCCTCGATCGCGCTGTACGCCGGCGTCGTCACGCCGTTCGTCCGGACCTTCGACCCGACCCAGGGCCCGGGGCTCTGGTGGGACCAGACCTGGCTGGTGCTCACCCAGACCCCGAGCGGGCGGGTGTGGTCGGTGCGGGAGGCGGCCCTGCTCGCGGCCCTGCTCGCCCTGGTCCGTGGTGGGAGGCACGCCACCCGGTCCACCGGGTCCACCGGGTCCGCCGGGTCCACCGCGTCCGCGCGCGTGGCCGGTGCCGCCCTGGTCGCCGCCTCGGCGGCCGAGGCCTGGTCGGGTCACGCGGCGGCCGCACCCGGGTCGCTGGGAGCCGGGCTGGCCGCGACCGCCCACCTGGTGGCCGCCGGCGCGTGGGTCGGTGGCCTCACGGTGCTGCTGGTCTGTCTCCTGCCCCGTCGGGGACGCCGGGTCGCCGACACGTGCCGCGACGTCTGGCGTGCCTGGAGCCCCGTGGCGGCCGTCGCCTCCGGCGTGCTGCTGGCGAGCGGGCTCTACCTGGCCGGTGTGCACGTCCCGGACCTCGCGGCCCTCGTCTCGACCGGGTACGGCGTCACGGTGGCGCTCAAGGTCGGGCTCGTCCTCCTCGCCCTGGCCCTCGCGGGGCGCAACACCCTCGTGGTCCATCCCGGCCTCGGCCACCGGCTCGCGGAGCGCGGTCCGGCGGCCACGCACGACGTCCTGGCCCGCCTGCGGCCGCAGCTCGGCCGGACCGTCCGGGTCGAGGTGGGAGTGCTCGCGGTCGCCATGCTGCTGGGAGCGCTGCTGACGTCGTCGCCGAGCGCGCGCGAGAGCGTCGACGCGCAGCGCCGCTCGACGGTGCACAGCGATGTCGTCGGTGGCCTGTTCGTCACCTTCGAGCAGGTGCCGGCGGGACCCGGCGCCGTCCGCCTGGTGGTCCGGATGCGGGCCGTGCAGCGACCGCAGCCCGCGCCCGTCACGGGCATCGACGTGGCGCTGGCCGGTCCCGGGCGCGACGTGCGCACGGTGAGCCTCGCCGCGACGGAGCCGGGTCGCTACGAGGCGGCCACGGCTGCGCCCGCCCCGGGGCGGGCGACGGCCGTGGTGGCGGTGCACCGCCGAGGCCTCGTCGACGTCACCACGAGCAGCGGCTGGACCGTGCCGCGCACGAGCCAGGAACGCGCAGGTCCCTTCGTCCGGGCGATGGACGTGCTGGCCGGTCTGGTGCTCCTGGCGCTGCTGGCCTCCCTGGCGTTCGTCGTGCGGCACCGGCGAGGCACGAGGCCACAGCAAGGACAACAGGAACAGCCGGACGGCTCGGTCCAGCCGGACGGGCCGGAGACGACGACGGAGACGTCGCAGCGACGAGTGGGGGCAGGGCGATGAGGAGAACGACGAAGGCGGCGCTCGCCATGACGGTGCTGGCCGCGAACCTCGCGCTGGTCGGTCCGCCCGCGCACGCGGTGACGACGACCGACCAGGTGCCCGACCAGGTGACCGTGGTGGTCACCCTGCGCGACCGCCCTGTCCTGTCCGGCCTGGGCGGGGGCACGCGGCGTGCCCGCCTGCGGCGGGTGGTGCGGGCTCTGCAGGACCATGCCACGCTCTCGCAGCAGCCGGTGCTCGACGCGCTCGCGCCGGCCGCGCGGCTCGGCCGGGCACGGATCGGGCAGAGGCTGTGGATCAGCAACAGCCTGGTCGTCACGGCTCGGTCCGACGTGGTGGCCGCCCTGGCGCGCCGACCCGACGTCGCCTCGGTCGTGCCGGACACGATCGACCTGGTGCCGGCCGCCGCGACCGACAACCAGACCGCCGTCCGCGCACCCGAGGCGTGGGCCTCCGGCACGACGGGAAGCGGTGTCGTGGTGGCGACCCTGGACAGCGGCGTCGACCCCACCGACCCGGACCTCGCGACCCGATGGCGGGGCGGCACCAACAGCTGGTTCGACCCCTACGGCCAGCACCCGGCCTCGCCGACGGACCTGAGCGGCCACGGCACCGGCGTGACCGGCGTGATGGTCGGGGGCAGCAGCGGCGGGTCCGCCGTCGGCACCGCGCCGGACGCCCGGTGGATCGCGGCTCGGGTCTTCAACGACGCCGGCGCCGCGTCGGTGAGCGCCGTGCACGCCGCCTTCCAGTGGGTGCTGGACCCCGATCACGACCCGTCCACGGCCGACGCACCGCAGGTGGTCGACGCCTCGTGGTCGATCGGCTCCGGGCCGGGCTGCGACCTGACCTTCCGGCCCGACGTCCAGGCCCTGCGAGCCGCCGGCATCCTGCCGGTCTTCCCGGCCGGGAACTTCGGCTCCGGCCAGTCCACCAGCGTCAGCCCGGCCAACTACCCCGAGTCGCTCTCGGTGGGCGCCGTCGACGGCACCGGCCGGGTGGTCGGCTCGAGCAGCCGGGGGCCGAGCACGTGCGGCGGCCGGGCGCGGGTGTTCCCCGACGTCGTGGCCCCGGGCAAGAACGTCTACACCACCGACCGCTGACGGCTTCTTCCAGCTCGTGACGGGCACCTCGGTCGCGGCGCCGCACGCGGCGGGGCTGCTGGCGCTCCTGCTCTCGGCCTCGCCCGGTCTCACCGCCGACCAGCAGTGGTCACTGGTCACCTCGACCAGCCGGGACCTCGGGGCCGCCGGGGCGGACGAGGTCTACGGCAACGGGCTCGTCGACGCCGTGCGCCTGCTCGCCGCCTCGCCACCTCCCGTGCCGCCCGACTACGCGGTCTCCCTCACCCCGGTGCAGGCCACGGTCGAGGCCGGGAGCAGCGCGAGCTGGGTCGTGGCGATCACCCCGGGCCACGGGTTCGCCCAGGACGTCACGCTCAGCGTGTCCGCGCCGCCGGGCGTGGGCGCGGCGTCCCTGTCACCGGCCGCGGTCCCGGGCGGGACGGGCCAGTCCACGCTCACGATCGCCACCACGGCGTCCACGACCCCCGGCACCTACCCGGTGACCGTGAGCGCCACGTCCGGTGAGCTGACCCACGTCGCGGAGGGCCTCCTCACCGTGACGGCACCGCCGCCCCCGCCGCCCCCGCCGCCCCCGCCGCGCAGCGGCCACGCTGCAGCTGTCGACCTCCGGCAACGTCAACCCGCCGGGGGTCACGGGCTCGGCCGACGACGCCGACGTCTACCGCTGGGGCGGCATCGGCGTACACCCGGGTCTTCGACGCCTCCACCCGGCAGGTCCCGAGCAGCGCCAACCTGGACGGTCTCGACGTGGTCGACGGCACGCACTTCTACGCCTCGTTCGCGGCGGACACCCGGCTCCCCGGCGTCGGGACGGTCCAGGACGAGGACGTCGTGCACTACAGCGACGGGACGTGGTCGCTGTGGTTCGACGGGACCTCCCACGGCCTCACCTCCGCCGGCGCCGACATCGACGCGCTGAGCGTGAGCAACGGGGTCCTGTCCTTCTCCACCCTGGGCAACGTCAGGCCGCCCGGAGTCTCCGGGACCGCGGACGACGCGGACGTCTACGCCTGGGACGGCCAGCGGTTCGCGCGGGCATGGGACGCCTCCTCGGCGGGCCTGCCGTCGTCGGCGAACCTCGACGGGCTGGTCGTCGCGGAGCCCGGCCACCTGTGGGTGTCGTTCAGCGCCGACACGACGCTGCCCGGGCTCGGCCCGGTGCAGGACGAGGACGTGCTCGAGCTCGGCATCGGCAGTGCCGGCTGGTCGGTCTTCTTCGACGGGACCTCCCACGGACTGACCGCCGGCGGGGCGGACGTCGACGCGTTCGACCTGGTCGGGTGAGCGGGCTGAGCGGGATGCCGATCAGGGTCGGTTCAGCTCGTGAGAGGTGCTGCGGGAGCGCGATGGCGAGAAGCCCGCCGCCGGGGTACGCGGACGGTCTCGGGCGGCACGGGACGCGCGGGCGTGGACGCAGCCCGTCCCACAGACGAGGCACGGCGACCGCCAGGAAGGCACCGCCCTCGGCCGACCGGCCCGCCACGAGACGACCGCCGCGGGCCAGTGCGCACTCCTGCACCAGGGCGAGCCCGAAGCCGGTCCTGGCCTTCGGGTCCGCGGTGGTCCAGCGCTCGTCGTCGTGGGGCAGCGGCAGTCCGCCGTTCACCCGGGCGGTCAACCGGGCATCGAGTCCCGGGCCGGAGTCCGCCACGCCGACGAGCAGCTGCTCGCCGACCACCGAGGCGGACAACCGGACCACGTCGCCGTCCTCGGTGTAGCGCACGGCGTTCTCCAGCAGCGTGTCGAGGCACGCCCGGAGGCGGTGCGGAGAGGCCGTCTGCGGGCCCACGGCGGAGTCGACGAGGAACACCCGATCGGCGAGCACCTTCCAGCGCTCGGCGGTCTCCTCCAGCAGAGCGTCGACGTCGACCCCCGTCGGGTGCTGCTCGGCCTGCACCTGGATCATCCGCACCAACCGGTCACCGGCGAGGACCAGCCGGCCCAGCTCGTCGTGCACCACCTGGAGGTCGGCGCGGAGCGCGTCGTCGGTCGCGCCGGCCAGCAGCAGCTCGGTGTAGCCCAGCGCGATCGTGGCCGGTGTGCGCATCTCGTGGGAGGTCATCCGGGCCAGGCGCTCGCGCTGATCGGCCCGCAACCGTTCCTCCTGCGTGGCCCGGCTCAGCTCGGCGTAGGCGTCGTGGCGGTGCTTGACGTTGGCCACGACCACGAAGATCAGCAACGCCATGAAGGGGATCTCGGTGGTCTCCTCCCAGCCGATCACGCCCTCGGACGCGCGCTGGACCATGACGCCGCCGGTGACGGCGGTGTAGGTGAGCACGGCCACGACCGTTCGCCGCCAGGGCCAGGGCTCGATGGCGTAGGCGACCGCGACCGCGACCCAGCCCAGGTGGTAGGGGATCGTCTCCTCGCCGGAGTAGAGCCACATGGCCGCCGAGCAGACGCCGGCGAGGACCAGCCACGGCACGAAGAGACGTCGGTCGTGCGCGAGGACCTGCCTCACCCGCGGTCCTCGGCGAAGCAGTAGCCGACTCCCCGCACCGTCTCGATCGGTGCGTCCTCGATCTTGGCGCGCAACCGGCGCACGCAGACCTCGACCACGTTGCTGCCCGGGTCGAAGTCGAGGCCCCAGATGTCGTGGAGCAGCTCCTCGCGCCGGCACACGTCCCCGCTGCGGCGCATCAGGTGCGCCAGCAGGCCGAACTCGCGCTCGCTCAGCGGGACGCTGTGGCCGCGGGAGTCGGCGCGACGCCGGTTGAGGTCGAGCCGCAGGCCGCCGCCCTCGAGATAGCGGCCCGACTCGGGCCGGCGCTGGCTCGGCACGACGGCCGGGACCAGGCTCCGCCGGATGCGGGCCAGGAGCTCGGCGGTGTGGAAGGGCTTGGGGACGAAGTCGACGGCTCCGCGGTCGAGCGCCTCGACCCGAGCCGCCACCTCGTTGACCGCGGACAGCACGATCACCGGGGGAGCGGAGCCGCTGTGCGAGTCCGCCCGGAGACGGCCGAGGACCTGCAGCCCGTTGAGTCGCGGCATCACGAGGTCGAGGAGCATGAGGTCGTAGCTCTCCTCGGCGAGGCGCTCCATCGCCTCCTCGCCGTCCCGGGCCGTGTCGACGGAGTGGCCCTCCCCGACCAGGCACCTGGTCAGAAGTGACAGGACCCGTTCCTCGTCGTCGACGACGATGACGCTACTCATGGATCACCCCCCTGGAATGGTGTCGACCCCCCGCCGTCACCATCCTGCTGGTCGGATTGTGCGCCCGCACCCAGGCGCCGACAGGGGTCCTAGGCCACCGTGCTCGTGGGGCAAAGGTCCTTGGCGAATACAACTAGCGCTCGACTTCCGGACGAGGCCTGCTCGCCGGGCGGGGGAGTCGTAGAGGTCGCCATGCGCCTCACGCCAGGCGTCGCCACCGACATCCGGGAGGCTCCGGAGCCTAGGCTCGGAGCCGTGACCACCGAGCAGTCCGTCCGGCCTCCTGACGTCGTCCTCCGCGAGCCCTCGCAGCGGGTGTCCCCGCGCGCGGTGGGCTACTGGCGGCTCTCGGCGGTGCCCCTGGCCGTGCTGGCGCTCGTGGGCGGCGTCCTGGTGGTCGTCGCGAGCGGGGCGGCGTGGTGGTCCTGGCCGGTCGCGGTGGCCCTGCTCGCCGCCGCCCTCGTGGTCGTCGCGGTGATGCCGGGCCTGCGTTGGCGCGTGCACCGGTGGGAGGTCACCCACGAGGCCGTCTACACCCGCTCCGGGTGGCTGCGCCGCGACGTCCGGATCGTCCCGCTCAGCCGGGTGCAGACGATCTCGACCTCCCAGACCGCCCTGATGCGAGCCTTCGGGCTCGCCTCCCTGCTGGTCACCACGGCCTCCTCGGCAGGAGCGGTGCGGGTCGAGGGGCTCGACGCCGACCTCGCCCGAGCGGTCGTCGCCGACCTCACCCGCGACACCGCCGCCACCCGGGGCGACGCGACGTGAGGTGGACGTGACCCACCCCGACACGGAGCCCGAGGAGTGGCGCACCCTCGACCCCCGGATCATGCTCATGGATCCCGTGCGCTCCGGCGGGCGCCTGCTCGTGCCGCTGCTCATCGCCGCGGTCGGCATCGGACGCGGCGACCAGGTGCCCGGCCTGTTCTTCGGCCTGCTCTTCCTGGGCATCGCCGCCCTGGCCGGCGTCCTGCCGTGGGCGACGACCCGGTGGCGAATCGGCGACGGCCGGCTCGCCTGGCGCCGGCAGCTGGTCGGCCAGCGGTTGGTCACCGTCCGGCTCGACCGGGTCCGCAGCGTCGACCTGCAGGCCACGCTGTTCCACCGCGTGCTGGGCCTGGCCAGGGTCGACATCGGGACGGGCGTCGACGACGAGCGCATCACGTTGGACTCCCTCTCCGTGGCCGACGCCCAGGAGCTGCGCACCTGGCTGCTGGAGCGGTCCCGCGCCGCGGTCGCACCACCCGTGACCCCGGTGGACGACGGGGGGCAGGCTGCCGCGCCCGAGCCGCACGCCGAGCCGCACGCCGAGGTGCTGGCGGAGCTGGACTGGTCGTGGGTGCGGTTCGCGCCGTTCAGCCTCGGCCGGCTGGCCGTGGTCGCGGCGGCGGTCGGCGTGCTGCTGCAGCTGGGCGACGACCTGGGGGCGGACGTCGACCGGCTCGCGCAGGGGACCTACGACGAGGTGGTGCGCCTCGGCGCGCTCCTCGTCGTCGCCCTGGTGGTCGTGGTCGGGACGGCGGCCTGGGTGCTCCTGGCGTGCGTCGGCTACGCGCTGCAGTGGGGTGGGCTGCTGGTCGCCCGAGAGGGCGGCGCTGTGCACGTCCGCGCCGGCCTCCTCACCACCCGCTCGACGACGGTGGAGGAGGCCCGCGTCCGCGGGGTCGAGCTGGTCGAGCCCGTACTGATGCGGCTGGTGCGGGGAGCCGAGCTCAACGCGCTCTCCACCGGTGTCGGCAAGGGCGGCACGACCAAGGTGCTCCCCCCGTGCCCCCGCGACGTCGCCGAGCAGGTCGGCGGGCGGCTCCTCGGGGTGACCGGGTCCGCCGACACCTTCCGTGCGCCGCTGGTGGCGCACGGTCAGGCCGCACGCCGTCGCCGCCACGTGCGTTCGCTGGTGCCCGCTGCTCTGCTCGCGGCCGCGCTCGTGGTCCTGGAGGCCCGCGGGCTCCTGGGCTGGTGGGCGCTGCCGCTCGCCGTCGCCGTGCTGGCCGCGGGCGCCGGGCTCGCCGAGTCGGCGTACCGCCACCTGGGCCACCGCCTCACACCCGGCCACCTGGTCGTGGGCGGAGGGCTGCTGAGCCGCCGGCGCACCGTGCTCGAGCGCGACGGGATCATCGGCTGGGTGCTCACCCAGACCTGGTTCCAGCGTCGCGCGGACCTGGCCACCCTCGTCGCCACCACGGCGGCCGGGTCGGAGTCGCTCGCCGTCGTCGACCTGCCACTGGCCGCGGCCACAGCCCTGGCCGCCGAGGCGACCCCCGAGACGGTCCTGCCGTTCACGCTCGGGGAGCTCGCTCCCTCCGCCACGCGAGGCTCGGTGGGACCTGCGGTCGAGCTCGGCTAACCCAGGCGGTCGGGCGGGCCGTCGACGTTGACCGTGGCGATGCCCCCGCCCGCCCGGGCGATGACCGCCAACGACGGCACCCGCCCCGGGTTGCTCTCCCGGTGGACGGTGAACGCGGGCACGTGCACGAAGTCGCCGGCCTCGGCGTCGATCCAGCCGTCCACGCCCTCGCACTCCAGGCGCAGCACGCCGGCGACCACGTAGAGGCTGGTCTCGTTGCGGTCGTGGTGGTGCCACCCGGACGTCGCGCCGGCCGCGGTCTCGACGTGGCCCGCCCAGAGGATCGGCACCTCGAAGGCGCGGTGCCGGACCATCCCGGGGGTCGGGTCGGCGGGCACGAGGTCGGCAGCGCGGAAGACCTGGATCGGCTCGGGCACGTCCCCATCGTGGGCGGGTGGGCTCGTCACCACAAGGACGGACTTCCCATCCGGGACGTCTGGGTGTCTGATATGTGGAGATGCCAACCGTCGCACCTGGAGGCAGCATGAGGACCTTGTCGCCCACGCACCCACCCCTGCGGATCTGAAGGACCCCCCGGAATGGCGAGGGAGCACCCGCGGAGGACAATGGGGGACATGCCGGTCGCTCGACGCCCCTACGGCGGGGTGAGTGCGGAGGACCGGGTCGCGGCGCGCCGGGCCCGGCTCCTCGACGCGACGCTGTCCATCGTCGGCGCGCACGGCGTGGCGGCGGTGACCGTCGACCTGATCTGCAGCGAGGCCCAGCTCGGCAAGCGCTACTTCTACGAGAGCTTCGCCGACCGCGACTCCCTGCTGCTCGCGCTGGCCGACGACCTCTACGCCGACCTGCGGGCCGCGATGGAGGAAGGCCTGCCGCCCAGCGGGGAGCGCCGTCCCCGCGCCGAGGCCGTCGTGCGCACCCTGCTCGAGGAGCTCGCGCGCGACCCGCGACGGGCGCGCCTCTACGCCGAGAGTGCCGGCCACCCGGCGCTGGCGCCGCGGCGGGCCCAGGCGATCGACGAGTTCACGGTGTTCGTGTGCTCGGTGGTGTTCCCGCCCCCGCTGCTGCCGGGAGAGACCGAGACCTCCAAGTACCTCGTGTGCCGGCTCCTGGTCTCGGGCACCACCGACGTCGTGGTCGCCTGGCTCCTGGGGCAGGTCGACGCGACACCGGAGGAGATCGTGCAGGCCATCGTCACCACCGGCACCCCCCCGATCGAGGGCTGAGCGTGCCCCACCTCGACGAGCCTCTCCGGCTGCCCAGCGGCCTGCTGCTGCCCAACCGCGTCGTCAAGGCGGCGATGACCGAGAACCTCGCCGACGCCGACAACCAGCCGACCGGGCGGCACGAGCGCCTCTACCGCCGGTGGGCGGAGGGCGGCAGCGGCCTGCTGGTCACCGGCAACCTCATGGTCGACCGGCGCTACCTCGAGCGCAGCCGCAACATCGTCGCCGACCGGCACCTCGACGTACGCCGGCTGGCGCGGGTGCGCGAGGCCGCCGCCGGCACGCCGATGGTCGCCCAGCTCAACCACCCAGGGCGCCAGACCAACCGGTTCGTGGCCGGCACCCCCGTGGCGCCGAGCGCCGGCGGCGCGGTGCCGATGCTCGGGCTCTTCGGCCGGCCGCGTGCACTGACCGCCGACGAGGTGGAGGCGGTGGTCGCAGCGTTCGGCACGGCCGCCAAGCTGGTCGAGCAGGCGGGCCTGGACGGCGTCCAGGTGCACGCCGCGCACGGCTACCTCCTGGCCCAGTTCCTCTCCCCGCACGTCAACCGTCGCACCGACCGGTGGGGTGGCGACGTGGCCGGCCGGGCGCGCGCGCTGCTCGCCGCCGTGCGGTCCGCCAAGGACGCGACGACCGACGGCTTCTCGGTGTCGGTGAAGCTCAACGCCTCCGACTTCCGGCACGGCGGGTTCACCCAGGACGACGCGGAGCAGGTCGTGCGGCTGCTCGCCGCCGAGGGCGTCGACTTCCTCGAGATCTCCGGCGGCACCTACGAGAACCCCGCGCTGTTCGGGGTCGACGTGCCCGACAGCGACGGCGACGGGGTCCCGGTCGGCGCCAAGGAGGCCTACTTCGCGGCCTTCGCCACGCGCGCCCGCGGTGCCGCGCCGGACCTGCCGATCATGCTGACCGGCGGGATCCGCACGCGGGCGGCGATGGAGGCCCTGCTGGACTCCGGTGCGGTGGACCTGATCGGCCTGGGCCGTCCGCTCGTCCTCGACCCCGGCCTGCCGCGCCGCCTGGTCGCCGGCGGTGACGGCGAGGCGTTGCCGGCCTACCGCCTGCCCTCGCTGCTGGGGCTCGCCCAGGTGGCGGGGGAGTCGGAGTGGTACGAGACGCAGGTCGGTCGCCTGGGCGCCGGGCGCGAGGTCGACCGGGGCCTGCGGCCGCTGCCCGCCGCCTCGGCCTTCGTCGCGGGCGAGGCGCTGCGCGGGCTGTCCGGCCGACGCCGCCGGGCGCGGCTCGTCGCGACCGCCTGAGCGCGTCAGGACGTCGCGACCGCGTCCCAGACGGCGTCGACCCTCGCGTGGTCGCCGAGGCCGCGGGTGACCCAGCCGACGGCCGTGCCGTCGCGGGAGACCCAGGCGCTGCAGCCGCCCGCTCCGCCCATGCCCAGCGCGTCGTCGTCGAGCTGGTAGCCGAGCGTCCAGGTGACCTGTCGGTCCAGCACCAGGTCGTGGCCGGTGGCCTGCGCGGTGACGTGGGCCCGGTGCAGCTCGGGGCCGAGCAGCTGCGCGACCGGCCCGTGCGCGGGCAGCAGGTCGGCGTAGAACCGGGCCAGTCCCCGGGCGCTCGCGTGCAGCGCCACCGCCGGGAACGAGCAGGTGCGGAAGCGCTCGCTGTTCATCGTCGCGGGCTCGAGCAGGCCCGGTGGCCGGGTGAGCGCGGGTCCCCACCGCGGGTCGTCGACGTAGACCTCGGGCCAGCCGTCGAGGGCGACGACGTCGGCGACGCGCCCCAGGTCGCGGGCGGCGACGCGGAGGTGGAGGTCCCACCCGTGCTCGCCGGCGATCCGCGCGAACCGGTCGGCCAGGTCCTCCCCGGTGGCCCGGCGCAGCAGCTCGTCGCAGAGGTGGCCGTAGGTGAGGGCGTGCTCGGCCACCCCGGCCCCGGGCTCGTGCCACGGCTCGGCGCCGGCGAGGAGGTCGACCAGGTCGTCGCGGTCGTCGTACTCCAGGCGGAGCGCGGCCTCGGGGAAGACCGGCACGCCCGCCGAGTGGCTGAGCACGTGCCGGACGGTGGTCGCCGCCTTGCCCCGGGCGGCGTACGCCGGCCAGAGGTCGGCGACGGGCTGGTCGATCCCCAGGGCGCCCTCCGCGACCGCGGACAGGACCGTCAGGGCGGCGAACGGCTTGGCCACCGACCAGCTCATCACCAGCGTGTCCGAGGTCCACGGGTGCACGCCGTCGCGCGTGCCGGCCCAGACCTCGACGGGCGTGCGGTCGCGGACCACGCAGACCGCGCCGCCGGGCTCGCGCCCCTCCTCGACCCAGGGGGACAGCAGGTCGTGCAGGCGGGAGCGGAGCGCGTCCATCCACCGATGCTGCCACGCCGACCAGCGCGAAGCGTGGACGTCGTCGGCGCCCCGGCCCTACTCTTCCAAAGGGTGATATGGGAGGCAATCGTGCTGAAGACCTTGCTGAGCGCGGCGCTCGTGCTGGCCGCCGCCGCTGCCATCGAGAACGCTCCTGACCTGGCGAGCTTCTTCGAGAAGCGGGAGATGTAGCGGGCGCGATCGCCCGCGAGGGGCGCTGATGGGCGGGAGGGGACTCTCACCGGCGCCGTCGAGGGATCGATGAGGCTTCCGACGACGCCCGCGGACCCGGCGCACCTGACCGTTGCGGTCGAGGCGTCGGGCGAAGCCGTGCTCGCTCTCGACCTGCACGGGTGCATCCAGCACTGGAACCGTGCCGCCACCAGGATCCTGGGAGCCGCCGCTCCCGTCACCGCGGGCGTCGAGCTGGCCCCCGCCTTCGCCGAGCAGGACCACGTGCGTGAGCTGGTGCGCCGGGCCGCCGCCGGCGAGCTCGTACGGCAGGAGCGCCTGCGGGTCAATGCCTCCGACGGGCGTGGCGGGGCCGCCGTGCTCACGCTGGTCGCCCACGGTCCACCGGGCAACCTCACCGGCCTGACCGCGGTGGTGCGCGACGTCAGCGAGGAGGCGCTCGCCCAGGAGACGCTCGCGCAGGCCGAGGAGCGCATCATGCGGGCGGAGTCCCTGGCCCGCTCCGGCACCTTCGTCGTCGACGCGGCGGACCGGTCGGCGCAGTGGTCGTTCGGGATGTACCTCGTCTACGGGCTCAACCCGGGTGACGTGCTGCCCTCGCTGGCCGCACACGCCGACCTGCTGGAAGAGGCGGACCGCCCGTCGCTGGTGCGGATGGTCTCCGAGGCGCTCTACGGCCGCTCGTCGCGCCCGCTGGATCACCGGCGCCTCCTCACCGACGGCTCCGAGCGCTGGGTGCACGTGGCGGTGGAGCCGCTGATCGGCGCCGACGGCTCGGTCAAGGGGGTGACGGGGGTCTGCCAGGACGTGACCGACCGGATCCGGGCCGAGACGGTGCTGCAGGAGGCCCTGGTCCTGGAGCGCGAGGCCGGCGAGGAGCTCCGGCAGGCCGACACCATGCGCCGCGAGTTCCTCGCCACCGTCTCCCACGAGCTGCGCAGCCCGCTCACCACGCTCAGCGGTCTGCTGCCCTTCCTGCGCAGCCGGGCGCCGGAGCACGTGGCGCTGATCGACCCGATCGAGCGCAAGGTGGCCCAGATGAGCCACCTGATCGAGGCGCTGCTCGACGACGCCAAGCTCACGGCGGGCCGGGTCGAGCTGGCGGTCACCCGGTTCCTGGTCGCACCGGCCGCCCGCGAGGTGCTCCGCGAGCGGGTCGGGGGCGCGGAGGGCGAGGCCTGGGCCCTGCACGCGCCGGAGGACCTGGCCATCGACATGGACCCGGAGGCCTTCCACCTCGCGCTGGGCAACTACCTCGGCAACGCGACGAAGTACGCCGGCGGCGCGCTCATCACGGTCAGCGCCCACCGGGAGGAGGACCGGGTCACGGTCGCGGTCTCCGACCTCGGGCCGGGCATCGCCCCGGAGCACCAGGACCACCTGTTCGAGGCGTTCTACCGCGCACCGGGCTCGCACAAGGTGGCGCGCGGCAGCGGGTTCGGGCTGTCGATCACCCGGCGCTACGTCGAGCTGCACGGCGGCTCGGTCGCCTGCGAGAGCACCCCCGGCGCGGGGACGACCTTCTCCTTCACCGTGCCGGTCACCGATCACGCGCCTCCGGGACAGTAGGTTGCCCGACATGGAGGCCCGTCCGTGAACGGACACCAGGTGGGGCTGCAGGTCGTGCCCAGCGCATCGGCGATCCTCGTCGAGGCGCGCAGCAGCGTGGGCGGCATCCGCTTCGGCACCACCGAGGTGGACGGCACCTTCACCGGCGTGCTGGTCGAGACCGGCACGGGTCCGCGCATCGAGCTGACGCAGGCCACCGCGCGGGTCCCCGTGCTGTCGCTGGTCTCGGGCAACCGCCTGTACGACAACGAGCTCCACCAGCGGCTCAACGCCAAGCGGTTCCCCACGATCTCCGCGGACCTGCGGGAGGTCCACGAGCTCGGGTCCGGGCGGTTCAACATCGCCGGGGACCTCACCATCCACGGCGAGACCAGACCCCAGTCGTGCACCGCGGAGGTCGGGGTCGCGGGCGACGACGCCGAGCGGCCGTCGGTGGTGGTGTCCGGCAGCGCGGCGTTGGACATCCGCGACTTCGACATCGCCCTGCCCAGCGCCCTGATGCTGCGGATCTACCCCGACGTGGTCGTGCGGTTCCGGGTCGAGGCGACGGTGACGGGGTCGCCGACCGAGCCGCCCACGGGTGCCGAGCCCGACGAGATGAGGGAGGTGCCCTGATGGAGGCACTGCTGGCGTTCTACTTCGGCTGGAGGATGGGGGTCCGCTCCGGTCCCGCCGGGGAGAGCGAGCTCAACGACGCGATCGCCCGGCTGCGCGAGTCCGAGGAGTTCGGGGCGGTGGTGCAGGCGCTGCGCGGTCACGCCGGCGAGATCCTGCGCCAGGTCGCCGACCACGTCGAGAACACCGACAACGACGCCCGCCGCACCGACGTCCTCGCCTCGGTCTACGAGCTGATCTTCAACAACGACAAGAAGTCGGCGCCGTGACCGCTGCGGCCGGTCCCGTGGTGGGCGAACCCGTCCACGTCCTCTGGATGAACGGCGGGCTCAGCTGCGACGGCGACTCGGTGTCCCTGACGGCCGCGACGCAGCCCAGCATCGAGGAGATCGCCCTCGGCGGACTGCCCGGCCTGCCGCCGGTGGCGCTGCACTGGCCGTTGATCGACTACTCGACCGGGCCCGAGGGCAGCGGGGACACGCTGATCGACTGGTGGCACAAGGCCGACCGTGGCGAGCTGGGCCGTTTCGTGCTGGTCGTCGAGGGCTCGATCCCCAACGAGGCGGTCAAGTCCGAGGGCTACTGGGCGGGGTTCGGCAACGACCCCGTGACCGGCCAGCCGATCACCACCTCCGAGTGGCTCGACCGGCTCGCCCCCCGCGCGGCCGCACTGGTCGCGACCGGCACCTGTGCGGCGTACGGCGGGATCCACGCGATGGCGGGCAACCCCACCGGTGCGATGGGGGTGCCGGACCACCTCGGCTGGGACTGGACCTCGACCGAGGGCATCCCCGTGGTGTGCGTGCCCGGCTGCCCCGTGCAGCCCGACAGCATGGCCGAGACGCTGGTCTACCTGCTCTACCAGCTGAGCGGGCAGGCGCCGATGATCCCGCTCGACGAGTCGCTGCGGCCGCGGTGGCTGTTCGCCGACACCGTGCACGAGAACTGCGACCGGGGCGGCTACTACGAGCAGGCCGACTTCGCCAAGGCCTACGGCTCGCGCAAGTGCATCGTCAAGCTCGGCTGCTGGGGGCCGGTGGTCCGCTGCAACGTGCCCAAGCGCGGCTGGGTCAACGGTGTGGGCGGCTGCCCCAACGTGGGCGGCATCTGCATCGGGTGCACGATGCCGGGCTTCCCCGACAAGTTCATGCCGTTCATGGAGGAGCCGTCGGGGGCGACCCTGTCGAGCCGGGGCATCGCCCCGTACGGCGCGACCGTGCGCAAGCTGCGCGGGCTCACGGTCGACACCCTGGAGCGGGAGCCGCGGTGGCGCTCGCCCGGTGACGAGCTTCGCACCGGCTTCGAGAGGACGTGGTGACCCGATGACGACCGCGTCCCGACAGGGCGACGACCCCGATGTCGTGAAGATGGCGTGGGACCCGATCACGCGCATCGTCGGCAGCCTCGGGATCTACGCCACCGTCGACTTCAAGCAGCGGGTGGTGCGCGAGTGCCACAGCACCTCGTCGATCTTCCGCGGCTACAGCCTGTTCATGAAGGGCAAGGACCCCCGGGACGCGCACTTCATCACCAGCCGCATCTGCGGGATCTGCGGCGACAACCACGCGACCTGCTCGGTCTATGCGCAGAACATGGCCTACGGCGTCGCGCCGCCGCACCTGGGCGAGTGGATCATCAACCTCGGCGAGGCCGCGGAGTTCATGTTCGACCACAACATCTACCAGGAGAACCTGGTGGGGGTGGACTACTGCGAGCGCATGGTCAAGGAGACCAACCCGGAGGTGCTGGAGCGCGCCAACCGCACCGAGGCCCCGCACGCGGGGGACCACGGCTACCGCACGATCGGCGACATCATGCGGGCGCTCAACCCGATCGAGGGCGAGTTCTACCGCGAGGCCCTGCAGGTCTCCCGCTACACGCGGGAGATGTTCTGCCTGATGGAGGGGCGCCACGTGCACCCGTCCACGCTCTATCCCGGTGGCGTGGGCACGACCGCGACGATCCAGCTCTTCACCGACTACCTCACGCGCCTGATGCGCTACGTCGAGTTCTGCAAGAAGGTCGTGCCGCTGCACGACGACCTGTTCGACTTCTTCTACGAGGCGCTGCCCGGCTACGAGGAGGTCGGCCGGCGCCGCGTCCTGCTGGGCTGCTGGGGAGCGTTCAACGACCCGGAGCACTGTGACTTCACCTATGCCCGCATGGGGGAGTGGGGACGCAGGATGATGGTCAGCCCCGGGATAATTGTGGATGGACAATTGGTCACCAACGACCTGGTCGACATCAACCTCGGCATGCGCATCCTGCTGGGCTCGTCCTTCTACGACGACTGGGCCGCGCCCGAGTCCGAGCACGAGGTCTTCGTGACGCACGACCCGCTGGGCAACCCGGTCGACGTGCGCCACCCCTGGAACCAGCACACGATCCCCAGGCCGCAGAAGCGCGACTTCGACGACAAGTACTCCTGGACGATGTCGCCGCGCTGGTTCGACGGCACCGACCACCTCGCGCTCGACACCGGCGGCGGACCGCTGGCCCGGCTGTGGTCGACCGCGCTCAACAACCTGGTCGACACCGACTACGTCAAGGCGACCGGGCACAGCGTCCGGATCACGTTGCCGCGGACCGCGCTCAAGCCCGAGATGGAGCTGGAGTGGCGGATCCCCCAGTGGAGCAACGCCCTGGAGCGCAACCGGGCACGGTCCTACTTCCAGGCATACGCGGCGGCCATGGCGCTGCACGCCTGCACGCGCGCGATGGCCGAGGTGCGGGCCGGCCGCACGGACACGTGGACCTCGTTCACCGTCCCCGACGAGGCGGTCGCGGTCGGGTTCACCGAGGCGGTGCGCGGGGTGCTCAGCCACCACCTGGTCATCCGCGACGGCAAGATCGCGAACTACCACCCCTACCCGCCGACACCGTGGAACGGCAGCGTCCGGGACGTGCACGGCACGCCCGGCCCCTACGAGGACGCGGTGCAGAACACCCCGATCTTCGAGGAGAACCCGCCCGACACCTTCAAGGGCATCGACATCATGCGCGCGGTGCGCAGCTTCGATCCGTGCCTGCCGTGCGGGGTCCACATGTACACCGGCGGGGGCAAGGTGCTCGAGCACCACCACACGCCCCAGGTGCCGGTGAAACCGTACTGATCTCGAGGAGGACCGGGATGAGCGACCAGGACGCCCACGGGCGGATCGAGCTGATCCTCGACGAGCTGGCCGCGACCGCGCCGCCCGCGGTCGTGGCGCAGGTGCAGGAGCTGGTGCGCAGCGTCCTCGCGCTGCACCGCGACGGACTGGCCCGGCTGGTCGACGGGATCGACCGGTCGGCACTGGTCGCGCTGGCCGACGACCCCGCGGTCGACGGGCTGCTCGTGCTGCACGACCTGCACCCGCTCGACCTGGCCACACGCGCCTCCCACGTCGTACGCCGGCTGCGGGAGGAGGCGCCCGGGCTGGAGCTCGAGCTGGCCGGGGTCGACGCGACCGGTGCCGTCCACCTGCGGCTGAGCGCGTCGGGGTGCTCGGCGACCCAGCTCGCCGCGGACGTGGAGGAGCGGGTGCTGACCGCGCTGCCCGACGCGGCTCGCGTGGTCGTGGAGTCCACCGCCCCGGTCGCGGTCGTGCAGCTGTCGCCGACGCGGCGGGCCGACACGTGAGCACCCTGCGCGCGTTGCGGGACCTCGCAACGGCGCCTCCAGCCCCGGCGCCGAGTCCCGTTCCGGCTCCTGCCGAGAGCTGCGAGCTGTGCGGGGGCGTGGTCGCCGAGACCCACGCCCACGTCGCGGACACCGAGGAGCGGCGGCTGCTGTGCGTCTGCCGCCCGTGCAGCCTGCTCTTCGCGCCGGACGGGGCGGGCGGCCGCTACCGCCTCGTCGCCGGCGAGGTGCGCCCGCTGTCGCTGAGCCTCGACGCCGCGCTGTGGCGTGCACTCGACGTCCCGGTCGGCCTCGTGTTCGTGCTCCGGCACGCCGGCGGCGAGGCCGAGGCGTTCTACCCGGGCGCGGCCGGTGCGGTCGCGGCCACCATGCCTGCCGGCGCCTGGGGCGCCCTCGTCGCGGCCGACCCGGCGCTGGCCGACCTGGTGCCGGAGGTCGAGGCAGTGCTCGTGCGCCGGGGGGTGCGCGGGTCGCCGGACTCGGCCTTCGTCGTGCCCGTCGACCGCTGCTACGAGCTGGTCGGGCTGGTGCGCGGCTGGTGGTCGGGCACCACCGGTGGTGACGCCGTGTGGGACGGGATCGCACGGTGGTTCGAGGCGCTGTCGTGACGGTCGCGGTGGGCCTGGCGTTCACGTGCCGGTCGGTGGTCGCCGACCCCTACGCCGCGGCGCCGACCGTGCTGCTGCGGCTGACCGCGTCCGGTGCGCCGGGGGTGACCGTGCACGCCCTCGCGCTGCGCTGCCAGGTCCAGGTGGAGCCCGGGCACCGCGGGCACTCCGCCGAGGAGGGCGCCCGAGTGACCGAGATCTTCGGTGAGCCGGGCAGGTGGGACACCACGATGGGGCGGCTGCAGCTCGGCTTCGTGGAGCGGGTGCTGCCGGGGTTCACCGGGTCGTGCGACCTCGAGCTGCCGCTCGCGCTGTCGTACGACGTCGACGTGGCCGCCCACAAGTACCTCGCCGCCCTCGACCACGACGGGGGTGACGACGTGCAGCTGTCACTGCTGTTCAGCGGCACGGCGTTCGCGGTCGAGGGCGGGACGATGCGGGTCGACCCGGTGCCGTGGCACGCCTCCGCCACGGCGCGGCTGCCGGTGGCCCAGTGGCGCGCCGCCGTGGACGCGCACTTCCCGGGGCAGGCGTGGGTGCGGATGAGCCGCGGGACCTACCACCGGCTCGCCCGGGCGCGAGCCGCGGCGGGCGACGCCTCCTGGGACGAGACCCTGGATCGGCTGCTGCGGTGACCTCCCTCGACGCCGTGCGTGCGCTGGCCGACACCGTCCTCTACGAGGGCTACGTGCTCTACCCCTACCGTGCGACCGCCGACAAGAACCAGGTCCGCTTCCAGTGGGGAGTCCTGATGCCGGTGGACGTGGTCGCCGCCGACCCGAGCGAGCGCGCGTCGTGCCGGACCACCGTGGTCGTCGACGGGGTGCCGGCCGTGCTGTCGCTCACCGTCCGGTTGCTGCAGGTCCAGCGGCGCCACGTCGAGTCCCCGGCCGGGGTCGAGGTCGAGCGGCTCGAGGCCGGGGACACCGTGCACCTGCCGTTCGACGAGGCGGTGCCGCACGAGCTGCCGCTGTCCGTGCCGCTGACGCTCGGGCCGGGGGAGACGGTGCGGTCGACCCACCGCCTGGCGATCGGGGGCGGGGTCTCGCACGAGGACGTCGCAGGTGGGCGCCTGGTGCGCACGCGGCTGCCGCTCGCCCTCGGCGTGGACCTCACCGTGACCCGTCCGGACTCGCCGTGGCCGGTGGCGCTGGTGACGGTCGAGGTGCGCAACACGACGTCCTCGGTGGTCGAGCCTGCCGTGAGCCGCGCCGACGCGCTGCGCCGAGCGCTGGTCGCCTGCCACCTGGTGCTCTCGGTGGACACCGCGTTCGTGTCGGCGCTCGACCCGCCGGAGTGGGCACGGCCCTTGGTCGAGGAGGGGGAGCAGGACGGCCTGTTCCCGGTCCTGGCGGGCCCACCCGGGTCCCGCGACGTGGTGCTCGCCTCGCCGATCATCCTCTACGACCACCCCGGGGTCGCCCCCGAGAGCGGCACCTCGTTCTTCGACTCCCTCGAGATCGACGAGCTGCTCACCCTGCGCACGCTGACCCTGTCGGAGGAGGAGAAGCGCGAGGTGCGCGGCACCGACCCGCGCGCGGCCGCGCTGCTCGCCGAGGTCGAGCACCTGCCGCCCGAGCTGTGGCAACGGCTGCACGGGGCCGCCCGCGTCGTGGACGAGCCGGCGCCGGACCCCGCACGCGACTCGGTCACGGTCGACGGGGTCGAGCTGCGACGCGGATCGCCGGTCCTGCTGCGCCCCGGTGTCCGCCGGACCGACGCCCACGACCTGTTCCTCGCGGGCCGCCGGGCGACCGTCGCCGCGGTCCACACCGACTACGACGACCGGGTGCACGTCGCGGTCACGATCGACGACGACCCGGGGGCGGACCTCAAGGACGAGGCGGGGCGGTTCCTCTACTTCGCCCCCGACGAGGTGGAGCCGCTCCCGTGACCGGCCGCGCCCTGGTCGCCTGCGTCGGCAACGTGTTCCGCAGCGACGACGGCTTCGGCTCGTCCGTCGCCCGCGCCCTGGCGCAGCGGGAGGTGCCCGACGGGGTGCGGGTCGTGGACTACGGCATCCGCAGCCTGCACCTGCTCTACGACCTGATGGACGGGGTCGACGTGCTGGTCCTGGTCGACACGGTCGGGTCGGTCGACGGACCGCCCGGGTCGCTCGTGGTCCTCGAGCCGTCGTTGCCGCGCGCCGCGGCGGAGTCCGGGTCGCCCGCCTTCGACCCGCACGACCTCCCGCCGGGTGGCACGCTCGCGCTGCTGTCGACGTACGACGTCGCGGTGGGTCGGGTGCTCGTCGTCGGCTGCGTGCCGGAGTCGCTGGCGGACGGGCTCGGGCTCACGCCGACGGTCGAGGCGGTCGTCGAGCCTGCTGCCGACCTGGTCCTGCGGACGGTCGGGACGGCACGCACCGCGAGCCCTGGGGCGGGACCTAAGGGTCTCCGAGACACGCCGGGCGCCTCCTCCCCGGACGCCCGGTGAGGTGGTTCCATGAGGGAGGCACGCCCCTGCCGGACATGTCGTCATCAACCGAACGCCGAGGGGGTCCTCCATGATCGTGGTCACCGACCAGTCGACCGCCGAGGAAGTCGCTGAGGCGATCACTCGCGTGAACGCCCTCGCCAAGCTCTCGCCCCGCGCCCTCGGGACCGGTGACGAGCCGAGCCTGTGGGACCGCCGGCACCAGCTGCTCGACGAGATGCTGACCGACTGGCAGTCCCGGACGCCGGTGCCCTAGTCCCGCGGGCCTGTCCCGCCTGCATGGCATGGTCCTCGCATGGGCTCCCGACTCACCGCCCGACTCGAGCTGACGGTTCCCGTGCTCGCGGATGCGGCAGCGGTCCTGGCGATCGCGAGCGATCCTCGCGCGGTGGCGCACGACCCGTCGGACGAGCTGGCGGACCTCGACGACGAGGCTGCCCTCGTCGGGCTGTGGCTCGCGCACTGGCGGGAGCACGGCTTCGGCTACTGGTGCGTGCGTGAGGTCGGCCGGCCGCGGCTCCTCGGCTACGGCGGGGTGGAGGTGGTGACCCTGCGGGACGAGCCGGTGCTCAACCTGCTCTACCGTTTCTCTCCCGACGTGTGGGGACGTGTGGCTACGCCACCGAGCTGGCGGGCGCCGCAGTGGGCTGGGCCCGAGAGCACCGGCCGGGGAGCACGGTGCTCGCGCGGGTGCGGCCCGACAACGTCGCCTCGCGGCGTGTGGCCCTCCAGGCCGGCTGCGGCGCGACCCGGCGTGGGACCTCGACGGGGAGACGGGCCTGACCTGGCCTTCACCCGTCGTCCTGTTCCGTTCGCGCTCAGGTCGGCGCGGTCGCCAGGACCTCGCCGGTGAGCCCGTCGATGAGCTGGGTGCCGTCCACGGCGGACCGCAGCGCACGCAGGGCGATGGCACGGCGGTCGAACGACTCGGGGTCCCCGTCGCCGTCGGGCCCGGCGAGGATCCAGCGGCGCGGCGGTCGTGTTCCCCGGGCCGGACGCTCGGGCTCCGGGTCCCGGTCGGCCGGCTCGACGTAGGTGCTGTGCAGGGCCTCGGCCAGCCGAGCGGCTCGCACCCGGCCGATGCCGGGGTGGCCGCGGAGGCCCTCAGGAGCGCTCGCCGCGACCGCCGCCACGCTGCCGTAGGCGGCGAGCAGGCTCCGGGCCATGGTCGTGCTGATGCCGGGCACGGCGGACAACATCGCCTCGGCCTGGGCGGACGGGTGGCGCGGAGCCCGCCGCGGCCCCTCGCTGCGGGTGGTCGGCGCGGTGCGGCGGGCTCGCTTCGCGAGCCGCAGGACCCACGCCGCGCTGTCGTCCGCGTCCAGGCTGTGCAGCACCGTCACCCCGTCCTCGACGAGACGGCAGACCGCGCCACGCCACGCGTCCTCGGCGATCCAGCGTGGCTCGCCCTCGATCAGGAGCACCGCCTGGGGGAACGCCGACTGCAGCCGCACCGCCTGCTCGAAGAGCCGGCCGTCGCGGATCGAGGCGCCCAGGTCGCCCGGACCCTTGCGCTCGACCGCGAGCCCCGGCCCCAGGACGTAGTCGCCCACCGGCAGGTCGGTGAGCTCGACGTCGAGTCCCGCCGCGGCGAGGGCTTCCGGGATCCCGCTGCCCCGCTCGCGGTGGTCGACCAGCACCGGGCCGGGTGCCGCGTCGTACGTGCCGGTGTCCACGAGAGGCATCTTCCCCAGCCGTGCCGCGGACTCACGTCGCCGCGGGAGGACGGGACGGCCCAGGAGGGGTGCGAGCTCAGCCGGCGGCGGGGGAGTCCGGGCGGGGCAGACCGGAGTCCTCGGACGCCTTCTGCCACGGATCGGCGAACTCGGCCTCGAGCTCGCCCATCTGCCGGAACAGCTCGAGGGTCTCCAGCGCGGTCTGCTCGTCGAGGCGCTGGAGGGCGAAGCCGACGTGGACGATGGTGTACTCGCCGACGACGAGGTCGGGGACGTACTCGAGGCAGACCTCCTTGGTGACGCCGCCGAAGTCGACGACGCCGACCCGGATGCCGTCACGCTCCGAGATCTCGACCACCTGCCCGGGGACCGCCAGGCACATCGGCTCCTCCTCGCCTCGCTCTGCGAGTCACAGTAGTGCTCTCGACTGGTCGCTCGCGGGTTCGCTGCTCCACCAGCGTCGCCAAGCCGGCCACATCGGCGCCCGACATGTCGGATAGTTGTGCGGTGACCTCGCACCCCCCGCTTTCCCGGGTCTGTGCTGCGCTCGCCGCGGCCCTGGTGACCCTGACCGCCCTGGTCGCCGCCGTGTCCCGGAGCGACACCCGGCGCAGCCCCTCGGAGGGCGCCGACTCCGCGGAGACCTTCGCTCTCGCCCGCAGCGCGGCCCGCTCGACGAGCGTGCCGCCGGTCCGGCACGTGTTCGTGGTCAACATCGAGAACAAGGGGTTCGCCCGCACGTGGGGCACCTCCTCGAAGGCGCCGTACCTCGCGCGGACCCTGCGCGCGAAGGGCGCGCTGCTGCGCAACTACTACGGGACGGCGCACAACAGCCAGGGCAACTACGTCGCCCAGATCAGCGGCCAGGGCGTCAACGCCGACATGCAGCGCGACTGCCACACGTTCGCGGACTTCGAGCGCACCGGCACCCAGAGCCCCGGCCAGGCGGTCGGCGGGCGCGGGTGTGTCTTCCCGGCTGGGGTGCGCACGATCGCCCGGCAGCTGAGCAGCCACCACCTGTCGTGGAAGGGCTACATGGAGGGGATGGGCACCCCGTGCCAGCACCCCGCGGTGGGCAGGACCGACCCGTGGCAGAAGGCGACCGCGACCCGGGCCTACGCCACCAAGCACAACCCGTTCGTCTACTTCCACGAGATCATCGACCGGCCGACCTACTGCCGGCGCCACGTGCGGCCGCTGCGCGACCTCGCCTCCGACCTGCAGCGGGTCGCGACCACGCCGAACCTGAGCTACATCACTCCCGACCTGTGCCACGACGGGCACGACTCGCCCTGTGCCAACGGCGAGCCCGGCGGGTTGGTCAGCGTCAACGCCTGGATGAAGCGGTGGGTGCCGAGGATCCTCGCCTCCCCGGCGTTCAAGCGGGACGGGCTCCTCCTGCTCACCGCCGACGAGTCCGACGGACCGAAGGCCGACGCCCGCGCGTGCTGCGGGGACGGCGCGACCGCGAACTCCGCCCAGCCGGGCATCTACGGCCCCGGTGGCGGCCGGATCGGCCTCCTGGCGATCTCGCGGTGGACCCGGCCGGGGAGCACCTCGACGTACGGCTACAACCACTACGCGCTGCTCGGGTCCCTCGAGCAGGTCTTCGGGCTCTCCCGGATCGGCTACGCGGCGACCCCTGGTCGACGTACCTTCGGCCTGGACGTCTACAACAGCGACTGGCAGGGGTGAGCCATGCAGCGACACAGGCTGGGTCCGGTCTCCGCAGCGGGAGCCCTCGTCGGTCTGCTCGTCGCGCTGCTCGCCCCACTGGGGCCGGCGACCGCCGCGTCCGACCACGTGAGCTTCCGACCGGGCTCCCACTCCTGGCGCGTGGTCGACCGGATGGTGCCGGTGCGCACGGGTCCGGGCAACGCCGTCGCGATCGACCTCGACACCCGGCTCTACGTCCCGGACAACGCCACGCGGCGCACCCCTCAGCCGGCGATCCTGATGACGCACGGGTTCGGGCTCACCAAGACCTCCAACGAGGTGGTCACCACCGCACGGTTCCTCGCCGCGCACGGCTACGTCGTGCTGACCTACAGCTCGTCCGGCTTCGGTGACAGCGGCGGCTGCATCACGCTGCAGTCGGCGGACTGGGACGTGAAGTCCGCACGGCAGCTGATCACCAAGGTGCTCGGGCCCAGGCGGTTCGTGAAGCACGACCGGCGCGGTGTCGTGGTCGGCACGATCGGCGGGTCGTACGGCGGCGGCATCCAGCTCCCGCTCGCCGCTGCGGACCGGCGCGTGCGCACCAGCATCGTGGGCCGGACCTGGAACAACCTGGCCTACTCGCTGGACCCGAACAACCGCGTCGTCCCGGGTGACCGCACCGGGTTCACCCACACGCTCAACCTGCAGGGCGTCTTCAAGCAGGAGTGGACCTCGCTGTTCTTCGCCTCCGGCAACACCCAGCCGGCGACCGGTGGCGGTGGCTGCCCCGAGGCCAAGCTGGCTGCCGGCGACCCGGCCGAGATCGCGGGCGCTGCGGCCTGCCAGGGCTTCTACCTCGCGGTGTGCCAGCTCTACACCAGGCTCACCGCGACCGGCGACTCCGACGCCGCCGGCCGCAGGCTGGTCGCGCGCGCCTCGGCCGCGACGTTCCTCCGGGACGTCGACGTGCCGGTCCTGCTCGTGCAGGGGCAGAGCGACACGCTGTTCAACCTCAACGACGCCGCGTCGACCTACCGCGCCCTGAAGCGGCGCGGCGTGCCGGTCGGCATGATCTGGAACTCGGGCGGTCATGGCGGCTACTCCTCCCAGCGCGGCGAGTGCGAGGCCTACGACGGCAAGGCGCGCAGCGTGCGCACCATGAGCCGCTGCTACCTCCCGTTGCGCTCGCTCGGGTGGATGGACCACTGGCTGCGGCACAGGAAGGCCGGCCGCGGTCCGGCGTTCACCTACTACCGCTCCTGGGTGAGGTACGACGGCCACGGCCCGGACGACGAGCAGTACGGCAGGGCCGCGAGCTTCCCCATCCGCGACCGGGCCACGACGTTCACGCTCTCGGGCACCGGCCGCCTGGTCCGGTCGGGCGCGACCGAGGGGAGCGCGACGTTCGTGAACCCGCCCGGCGGCACGCCGCCGGCGTACTCCGAGACCTCGAACTTCACCGGACCCGACGCCTCGCCGCAGGTGACCATCGCTCCCTCGGAGCAGCCGGGCCAGTTCGCCGCGTTCACCTCCAACGCCTTCCGCGCGGCCGTCCACGCCGTCGGCGTGCCGTCGGCGCGGCTGCGGATCACCAACAGCAACGGGCAGGACATGGTCTTCTTCGCCAAGGTCTACGACGTCGCGCCGGGCGGCTCGGCGAGGCTCGTCCACCGGCTGATCGCCCCCGTCCGCGTCCCGGCGAGCGCCGTCGGGAAGCCGGTGCGGATCAAGCTCCTCGGCTTCGCCCACCGCTTCGGCAAGGGACACCGGGTCCGCCTGGTGCTGTGCTCGACCGACGCCACGTCGTCCAACGCCAAGGTGGCCGACGTCCTGACCGTCACGACCGGTCCGGGGTCCACCTTCACCCTGCCTGCCAGAGTTGGCTGAGTGCGCGGAAGGTTCCTGGACTCGCTGACCCTCGGTCCGCGACGTCGCCGTCGAGCGATGCTCCGGCAGCTGCGCGAGCTCGACCGGCTGGACGCCGGGGCCGCCTGGGCGGGTCCGGCCCCGCGGCGCCGGGGCGTGCAGCGGCGCCTGACCACCAGCGTGGTGGTCCTGGTCGTCCTGGCCCTGGGCGTCTGGTCGTTCCTGGTGCGGGTGATGGGCTACGACGCGGGCCTGACCGGGCTGACCGGCGGGTTCCGGCCCGGCGGCAACGACGAGGAGTCGACGGGCAGCTATGAGTTCATGGCCACGCAGCCGGTGAATCCCCGCCTGCCGGTGACCTACTCGCCGTGCAAGGAGCTGGTCATCGTGGAGAACGACGCGCTGGCGCCGAAGGGGACCGACGGGATCCTCGAGGAGGCCGTCGCCGAGGTGTCGGGCCTGACCGGCCTCCGCATGCGCGTCGCCGGGTCGACCGGCGAGCAGCCGGTGGCCGACCAGACCCGCAGCGCGCGGCAGCCGGCGCTGGTGGCCTGGACGACCCCGGAGCGGATCCCGCAGCTGGCCGGTGACGTGGCGGGTCTCGGCGGCAGCACCGCGGTCGGCGGGGGAGGGGACCTGCGGGTGCGCTACGTCAGCGGGCAGGTCGCGCTCGACGCCCCGCAGCTGGGGGAGATCCTCGACCGGGACGGGCGAGCGGAGGTCAAGGCGGTCGTCCTGCACGAGCTCGGGCACCTGGTGGGCCTGGCCCACACCGGTGACGAGACCCAGCTGATGCACGCCGAGAACGTGGGCCGGACCGACTTCGGGATCGGGGACCGGACCGGGCTGAAGATCCTCGGGCAGGGCAGCTGCTGACCGGTCCGGACATATGCAAAGGTCATTTGCAAATGCCCTTTGCATCTGGTTAGCCTGGTCCCGTGACCGGACGACCGACCTACCTGCTCCAGGACTCCGAGGCCCTCGAGGCGCTCGCCCACCCGCTGCGCGGGCGGTTGCTCGGGCTGCTCCGCGCCGACGGCGCGGCCACCGCGAGCGGCCTTGCCGAGCGCGTGGGGGAGTCCAGCGGCGTCACCAGCTACCACCTGCGCAAGCTCGCCGAGGCGGGGTTCGTCGAGGAGGACGTGGAGCGGGGCACCAGGCGCGAGCGGTGGTGGCGGGCGAAGCACACCGCCACCTCCTGGTCGCCGGCGGACTTCCTCGGCAACCCCGAGGCCCACCGCGCGTCGGTGAGCCTGCGGCGGGAGTGGTACCGCTGGCAGCAGCGCCTGCTCGACCGGTGGTTGGAGGAGGAGCCCGAGTGGGAGCCGGAGTGGGTCGACGTGGCCTCCTCCGGTGACGACATGCTGGTGCTCACCGCCGCCGAGACTGACGCGCTGCGCACCGAGCTGTGGGACGTCGTCCAGCGACACCGCACGGCCTCGATCGAGGCCGGCCGCGCGGCGGGCGTCGACGGCGCCGAGCGGGTGGTCGTCCTGTTCCACACCGTGCCGATCCGAGGGGAGTGGCCGCTGTGATGTCCGAGCGCACCGCCCTGCGGCGCTTCCTGGTCCTGGCGTCCCTGCGCTGGCTCTCGGTGGGCTTCCTGATCCCGGTCTTCGTGCTGCTGCCGCTGGACCGCGGCCTGACGCTGAGCCAGATCGGTCTCGCGGTCTCGATGCAGGGCTGGGTGGTCTTCGCCCTCGAGCTGCCGACCGGCGGCTTCGCCGACAGCTTCGGACGCCGACCTGTGCAGGCGGTCGCGATCGTCGTCGGGACCGCGTCCATCGGCCTGTTCCTGGTCGCGGACTCGATGGTGGCCTTCGCCGCCGTCTTCGCCCTGCAAGGGATCTACCGCGCCCTCGACAGCGGCCCGCTGGAGTCGTGGTACGTCGACGCCGCGCAGGCCGCCGACCCGGCCGCCCGGATCGACCGGGGCATGAGCCTCTACGGCACGGTCGTGGCGCTGGCGATCGCCGCCGGGTCCATCACCGCGGGCGGCCTGATCGCCTGGGACCCCAGCAGCCGGGTGGACGCGCTGGTGCTGCCGGTCGCGGCCTCCCTCCTCGTCCACGTGGTCAGCCTGGTCGCGGTGCTGGTCCTCATGACCGAGCCGCCGCGGCACGACGCCGCGGGACTGTGGGCCGGCGTCCGGGGCGTCCCGACGACAGTGCGGTCCGGCGCGAGGCTGCTGCGGGGCTCGCGGGCGCTGCTCGCTCTCGTCGTGCTGGAGCTGGGGTGGGGCCTGGGCGTGGGCACCTACGAGTCGATCTTCCCCGTGCGCCTGGCCGAGGTGACCTCAGGGACCGAGGCGGCGGCGGCGATCACCGGCCCCGCCGCGACCGCGGCGTGGATCGCCTCGGCCGCCGGATCCGCGGTGCTCCCGTGGGTCGGGCGCCGCATCGGCCTGGGCAGCGCGGGTGTCCTCTCGCGGCTGCTGCTCGGACTCACGGTGATCGCGATGGGTGTGGCCGGCGGTCTCGTGGGCGTGCTCGTGGCCTACCTGCTCTGCTACGCCATGCACGGCGTCACCGGCGCCGCGCACAGCACGCTGCTGCACCGCAACGCCACCAGCGACGTGCGCGCGACGGTCGTCTCGCTGAACTCGATGTTCGCCCAGCCGGCCGGGGCGATCGGCCTGATCTGCCTCACCGCCCTCGCGGACGGCGTCTCGGTCAGCGCCGCGATGTGGGCCGGTGGCGCGGTCCTCGCCGTCGCCGCCCCGCTCTACTGGGTCGCGGCGCGCGCGCAGCCGGACAGCACGGAGCCTCAGGGCCTGCGCGAGTCCTCCGCGACCGCCTGACGCACGCGGTCGTAGGTCGCGCGGTCCGCCGCGGCCACGATCAGGCGGGTGTGGGTGCGGGCGGTGTAGGCGTTGCCGTCCAGGTCGCCGACGAACCCGCCCGCCTCGGTCAGCAGCAGCCCGGTCGGGGCGTGGTCCCACGGCTTGGGATGGCCGTAGAGCAGGTAGTCGGTGTCACCCTCCACCAGGTGGGGGTAGTCGACCCCACAGCACCACCACGTGTTGCGCAGGCGCGGCAGGTCACCGAGCCGGCCGTGGCGCCAGCGGCGCCGCGACGTCGCGCCGACCGGGTCGCCGGCCACGGCGAGGCGCGTGAGGCGCTCGCCGTTGCGCCACGCGCCGCCGCCGCGCTCGGCGACGTACGCCGCGCGGTGCTGGGGCTGCCAGATCCACGCCCGGGTGGTCTCGCCGCCGATCACCTCGGCGCACATGACGGCGTGGTCGGGGGAGCCGTGGACGAAGTTGCGGGTGCCGTCGACCGGGTCGACGGTGAAGGCGTGCTCGGCCTCGACGAACCGCTCGACCAGGTGCGGGTCGGTGGCGTAGGCCTCCTCGCCGAGCACGACCGCGTCCGGGTAGGCGCGGAGCAGCGCCTCGGTCAGCAGCTGCTCGGACTCGTGGTCGGCGGCGGTGACGAGGTCGCCGGGGTTCTTCTCGGCGATCTCGTGGTCGTCGAGGCTCCGGAACCGCGGCGTCACGACTGCCGCGGCGACGTCCTGCAGCAGGCTCAGCACCTCGGCGGTCTCCATCCCCCCAGGCTAGGAGACGGGTGCGGCCCACCGGACGGGTGTGCCGGCGAGGCTCTGCCATCCTCGAGGGATGAGCATCCATCCGTTCGCGCTCCTCGACCTCGACGACCTGGTCTCCGACGACGACAAGGCGATGCGTGCCAGCGTCCGCGCGGTCCTCGAGCGCGACGTCCGGCCCCACCTCGCACAGTGGTACGACGAGGGGTCGCTCCCCGCACGCGACCTCGCCCGGGTCTTCGGCGACCTGGGGCTGCTCGGCATGCACCTGGAGGGCTACGGCTGCGCCGGGACGACTGCGACGGCGTACGGGCTGGCGTGCCTGGAGCTCGAGGCCGCGGACTCCGGCATCCGCTCGCTGGTGTCGGTGCAGGGCTCGCTGGCGATGTTCGCCATCCACCGGTGGGGCAGCGAGGAGCAGCGCCAGGAGTGGCTGCCGCGGATGGCGACCGGCGAGGTGATCGGGTGCTTCGGGCTGACCGAGCCGGACGCCGGGTCGGACCCGGGCGCGATGCGCACGCGAGCCCGCCGCGACGGGGACGACTGGGTCCTCGACGGGGCCAAGATGTGGATCACCAACGCCCCGATCGCCGACGTGGCGGTGGTGTGGGCGCAGACCGGCGAGTCCTCGCGCGACATCCGCGGGTTCGTCGTCCCGACCGACGCCCCCGGCGTGAGCACGCCGGAGATCAAGCGCAAGCTGTCCCTGCGGGCCTCGGTCACCGGCGAGGTCGTCCTCGAGGGCGTCCGGCTGCCGGCCGACGCGCTGCTGCCCGAGGCGGCGGGACTGGCCGGTCCGCTGTCGTGCCTGAGCGAGGCGAGGTTCGGCATCGTCTTCGGCCCGCTCGGGTCGGCGCGCGACTGTCTCGAGACCACGCTGGACTACGTCGCCGAGCGGCAGGTGTTCGGTCGCCCGCTCTCGGGCTTCCAGCTCACCCAGGCCAAGCTCGCCGACATGGCGCTCGAGCTGGACAAGGCGATGCTGCTCGCGCTGCACCTCGGCCGGCTCAAGGACGCGGGCACGATCCGCCCCGAGCAGGTCTCGATGGGCAAGCTCAACAGCGTGCGCGAGGCGCTCGCGATCGCGCGGGAGTGCCGGACGCTGCTCGGCGCCAACGGCATCACGCTGGAGTACCCGGTCCTGCGGCACGCCAACAACCTGGAGTCCGTGCTGACCTACGAGGGCACCTCCGAGGTGCACCAGCTGGTGGTGGGTCAGGCGCTGACCGGGACCTCCGCCTTCCGCTGAGCCCGCGACGCGGCCACCCGCAGGAGGACGGCGCCGAGCAGCGCCGCGCCGACCAGCGCCAGCGGGGTCCCCGGAGCGCGCCACCCGCCACCCGTGGGGGCAGCGACCGCAGACGTCGCCGCGGACCGCGCGGCCGCCGTACCGGGCAGCGCGACGCGGTAGACGTCGAGGCCGCGCACGAGGTCGATCGAGTAGACCAGGTTGGTCTTCCGTGAGGTCATCCGGCCGTGGCGGTAGACCGGCGCCCACATCGCGTCCCAGACCTCCGAGCCGCCCCACACCGAGTGCCCGTAGGGCTTGATGTCGCGCGGGTTGCGCACGTCCAGGACCTGCGTGCCGCCGCCGTAGAAGCCCGCCGCGACGAGGCCGCCTGGACGGTAGTCGAACCAGTGCGACGAGCAGAACCCGCCGATCGGCAGCGGGTAGTTCCCGAGGTCGGACAGCTCCACCTTGTCCAGCGGCCGGATCGCGTCCTTCGTACCGTCGAGGCGCTTGACCCACCAGGTCTGGAACGACCCGGCCCTGGAGCAGTCGACCTGCTCGTAGTCCTCCTCGGTCACCAGCAGCACGTTGCCGTTGGCGAACGACGGCTTGGCGCCGGGCTTGAACGCCCGGGCGTTGGGCCGGAAGGAGTTGTGCAGGATGAAGTCGTTCCAGCCGGGGTAGCGCGGGTCGGTGCCGCGTCCGGCGGCCCCGGTCGTGGTCACCAGGCGCGGGCGCGCGGGCCTGCGGACGTCCCACATCGAGGCGCCGGCGAAGCCGGTGTGCGTGCCGTAGCCGGCGGCGTCGAAGTTCCACTTGTGGCCCGCGGTGGGTGAGCTGAACGCCTGCAGGCCGGCCTTGCCCGGCTTGGCGTCGACCTCGCGGGGCCGGTCGAGGTTGCGCAGGTCGAAGACGCTGAACGTCCGGGTCGAGGAGTCACCGGCGCTGTAGGCATAGGTGCAGTCACCCGGGTCGGCGCAGGCGAGTGTGTGGGTGCTGGTCAACCCGGGGGTGCGCGACCTGATGGTCGGGGCGGACGGCTTGGTCACGTCGACCACGATGAGCTCGTTGCCCCCGACGTTGACGTGCTGCGGGTCGTCGGGGGAGGCCTGCACGGAGTCGACGCCGATGAGGGCGAAGCGCTGGACGCCCTTGCGGGTGCGCCGCTCGCCGCAGTTCATCGCCTCGTTCTCGAACAGCGCGTTGGGCAGGGAGCCGACGAGCCGCGGCGCGGCGGGCTTGCTGACGTTCCACACCTGGAGGCTGTCGACGCCACTGGTGACCAGGAGCGGCGCGGTCCGCAGGAAGCACGCGGAGATGCCGAGCTGGCCGGGTCTGCCGGCCACGGCGGTGAGGTTGGCGCTCTGCAACGGTGCGGCGGTCGCTGCGGCGGACAGGACCTGCTCCCGCAGCCGGAGGCGGTCGGTGTCGGCCTGGGCCGGGGCGCCGACGACGGTGGCGAGCACGGCGACGGCGGCGACCGGGACGAGACCGAGGACGGCACCCTTCTTCGTCAGAGGCATACGTGACCCAACGACAGGTCTGCGGGGAGGTCACGGCCTCAGCCGGGAGCGGCCGGCAGCGTGAAGCGGAAGACCGCGCCGCCGCCCTCGCGGTGCTCGACCCAGACCCGGCCGCCGTGCCGGGTGACGATCGCGCGGCACAGCGCCAGGCCGAGGCCGGTGCCGGAGTGGGTGGAGGCGTCCTTCTCGCTGCGCTCGAACTGCCCGAAGATCCGCTCCTCGTCACCTGGCTGCACGCCGACGCCGCGGTCGGCCACCGACACCTCCACCCACCCGCTCTCGGCGGCCGGAGCGCTGCGCACGGTGACCGAGGGGGCGTCGCCGGGAGCGGTGTACTTCCAGGCGTTGCCGACCAGGTTGGCCAGCAGCTGCCGCAGCAGCGAGGGGTCGGCCTGCACCCGGTGCGGGGCGTCGACGTCGAGCTCGCCGTCGCGGTCGGCGTACACCGAGAGCACCTCGAGCAGCGCGTCGTCGAGCCCCACCGGCTCCGGTTGCAGGACGCCCTCCCGCGTGACGGTGTAGGCGAGCCAGTCGTCGACCACCTGCCGCATCCGGGTGCCCGCCCGGGCCGCCCGCTCCAGCGACGCCTTGGCCTTGACCGGGTCGCTGTCGGCGAGCTCGGCGGCGTGCTCGAGCCAGCCGGTCAGCGCGGTGAGCGGCGACTTCAGGTCGTGGGCGACGGTCCCGGCGAAGTCGGAGAGCTCGCGGTGCCGGGCGCGCTCGCCGGTGGTGTCGTGCAGCAGGACCAGCCACTGGCCCTGCGTCCTGCTGAGCCGTCGCGCGTCCACGCGCAGGTGCCGGACCGCGTCGGGCTGCCCGGGTGGGACCAGCACGCTCTCGACCGTCCGGGCGTCGCCGCGCAGGAACACCGAGGGGAACCCGCGCCGGACCCGCGCGAGGCCGGGGTCCACCGGCCGCAGGCCGAAGGCGTCCTCCCACGACGGGAGGGGCTGGTCGACCGGGATCAGCTGGCCGAGCATCGTCCGGGCGGCGAGGTTGTGCACGCGGATGCGGCACTGGTCGTCGACGACCATCACCCCGTCCTGCATGCCCTCGAGGACGACCGAGAGCAGGGTCGCCTGAGTCTCGGCGGCCGCGCGCTCGGCGTCGAGCTCGGCCGTGCGCCGGTCCACGCGGTCCTCGAGCTCGGCGCGGCTGGTCTCCAGCTCGGCGAGCAGCGAGGACCTGGCGCTGAAGGCCTCGGCGAGGGCGGAGACCCGGGGTCGCCAGCGGCTCGGCACCGCCGGCTCGGGCGGGGTGCGCCGACCGGTCGCCTGCTCCACGAACGCCGCGATGGCCAGGGCGGGCGCGACGTAGGTCCGCCACAGGACGTACTGCAGCAGCACGAGCGCGAGCAGCAGCGCGAGGGCGAGGAGCAGCTGGGAGCTGAAGTCGGCCAGGCCGCGGTCGGAGAGCGTCTGGCGGGGGAGGGCGTAGACGACGGTGAGGTGCGGGTCCTCGACGGAGGTGAGGAACAGCTCGGCGTCGTCGGTCGAGAGCTGGGCCGAGCCGTCCAGGTCGCGCGGGAGGCGGACGCCGGGGTAGAGCGCGGCGAGGGAGCCGGGACCACCCGACGCGGGGTCCGCACCGCGCCGGCCGAGCACCCGACCGCGGGCGTCCACGACCAGGACGTCGCCCTCGGGGTCGGGGAACTGGCCGAGGAAGTCGCGCAGGAAGTCCAGCCGGACCGAGGTGCCGACCGTGCCGACGCGGGTGCCCCGCCAGGTCACCGACGCGCTGGCGGTGATCACCTCGGCGCCGTCGCCGGTGGTGTGCGGCGCTGTCCAGGCGAGCTCGCCGAAGTCGCCGCCGCGAGCCCCGGCCACGGTGCGGTCGGCTCGGCGCAGGAACGCCCCGACCGTGCCGGCGTCGCCGACGACCTCCTCGGCCGGGGCCCACGGAGCGGTGGCGTAGACGTCGCCGCGGGCGCCCAGGAAGAAGCTCGAGAGCAGGAACGGGGCGGTCGCCTGGCCGCTGCCGAGCCGGTCGGCCAGTGACGTGGCGAGGTCCAGGGGCGAGGGCTGCCCGGGCGCCACGGGGGTGGAGGCCGCGCCGAGGGCGAGGACCTGGGCGGGGCGGACCGAGGCCGGCAGCCGCTCCAGCGCGTCGAGGTCCGACGTGCCGTCGGTCGAGGTGGCCTGCGACGCGCGCAGCGCCCGCACCAGGTCGGACTCGGTCCCGTGCTCGGGCCGCCTCGGCAGGTCGGTGGCCCACTGCCGCAGCTGGTGGACCTCCTCGCGGGCGTCCTTCATCCGGGCGTCGAGCCGGACCGCGCTCTCACGCACGCGCTGGGCGGCGAGCTCGGTCTGCTCGGAGCGCTGCTGCAGCCAGCCCGACCAGGCCACCACCCCGACCAGTGCGATGAACGCGGTGCTGGAGACGACCACCACCCACAGGTAGAACAGCACCAGGTCCTCGGCGCCGGGGACGGCGGCCCGGCCGCCCGCGCCCGACCTGGGTGCGCGCATGAGCGGAGACTAGGTCCCCGCGCGGACCCCTGGGGGCCACTTGGCCCCCAGGGGTCCCAACGGGTCAGACCGCAGGGTCGACGGTCCCGCCGTCGGTGGTCCCGTCGGTGGTCCCGTCGGTGGTGCCGTCGGTGGTCTCGTCGGCCGTGTCGTCCGCGGCCTCGCAGGCCTCGGCCGCCGCACGCAGCACGTGGTAGGCCTCCTTGGCGTCGTCCCAGGCGGCCTTGGTCGCGCGGCGCTCGGCCTTGAGCGCCTTCACGGCCTGCTTGAACGAGGCGCGCAGCGTCCTCTGGGCCGCACGCAGCTCGGCGCGGGCGGCCTTGGCGGCGGCGCGGTACTCGGGGCCGTGGGCCCCGCGCAGCGCTGCGCGCGCCTCCTTGGCGGCGTGGCGGGCCTCGGCACGCTGCTCGTTGACCTCGCGCCGGACCGGGCCGCGCAGGTCGGTGAAGGCCTTCCTGGCAGCGGTGGCGGCCTCGCGGGCGTCTGCGACGTCGTCGGTGAGGGCGGGGTCGGAGCAGTCGACGACGGCCCCGGTGTCGCTCGACGGGACCTCGTCGGCGAAGACGGGGGCGAGCGAGACGGGGGCGGTCGCGGCGCCCAGGGCGACGGCGGCGACGGTGCGGGACAGGATGCGCATACGGCGCTGGTGCATGGTGGAAACCCCTCCCAAGGTTCGGTGACGGGCTCCACTGTGCACGCGAACCGGGACCTAGGTCCCGAAACAGGTGGTTTTCCCGGCAAAATCACCCCCAGCGGCGGAGCGCGGTCACCTGGAGGACCGGCTCGCCGACCTCGGCGGTCGCATCGAGGTCGACCTGGGCCTCCACCACCCAGTCCCGGTGGCCCTCCGGGTCGTCGAGGGTCTGGCGCACCCGCCACGTGCGCCCCTCGACCTCGATCGCCAGCAGGTCGGGCCCGCGGGAGTCCGGGCCGGTCCCGACCCGGTCGTGCTCGTCGTAGTAGGCCCCGATCGCCGCGTCCCAGTCCTCGGCGGACCACACCGGCGGGCGGGCAGGGTCGGTGCGCTCGGCGTCGGCGCGGTCCAGGGCTGCCAGTCCGTCGACGTCGTCGCGCGCGACCAGCTCGACGCGGCGGAACATCGCGTTGCGCACCATCACGCGCAGCACCCGCTCCTGCTGGGCGAGGCTGACCGGCGGCGGGGGAGCCTCGTGCCGCTCGACGACGTGCTCGGGGTCGGCCAGCGCCTCCCACTCGTCGAGCAGCGAGGAGTCGGTGTGCCGCACCGTCGCGCCGAGCCACTCCACCAGGTCGTCGAGCTCGGGGCCGCGGTGCACGTCGGGGACGGTGTGCCGCAGCGTGCGGTAGGCGTCGCTGAGGTAGCGCAGCACCAGCCCCTCGGACCGGCTCAGGCCGTAGCGGCTGACCAGGTCGGTGAACGTCATGCCGTGGGTGTACATCTCTCGCACCACCGACTTCGGCACCAGCGCGTCCTCGGGCAGCCACGGGTGGCTCTGCCGGTAGGTCTCGTACGCCGGCACGAGCAGCTCGGCGAGCGGCTGCGGCCAGGTGACCTCCTCCAGCAGCTCCATGCGCTCGTCGTACTCGATGCCCTCGGCCTTCATCTGCTGCACCGCCTCGCCCCTCGCGGCGTGCTGCTGGGCCCACAGCACCTGGCGCGGCTGCTCGAGCACGGCCTCGACCACCGAGACGACGTCGAGGGCGTGGTCTGGGCTGTCGGGGTCGAGCAGGTCGAGGGCGGCGAGGGCGAAGTGAGCCAGCGGCTGGTTGAGGGCGAAGTCCGCCGGCAGGTCGACGGTGAGGACGTAGCGGCGCCCCAGCCGGTCGGGCTGGTCGAGCCGCGTCACGATGCCCGAGTGCACCAGCGACTTGGCCAGGCGCAGCGCCCGCCTCGCCAGCCGCAGCTGGGTGCGCCGGTCCTCGTGGTTGTCCATGAGCAGGCGCCGCATGACCGGGAACGCGTCCTCCTCCCGGGCCAGCACGTTGACGAGCATCGCGTTGGTGACGCGCATCCGGGACGGCAGCGGCTCGGGGTCGCCGTTCACCAGCTTGTCGAAGGTCTGCTCGGTCCACACGACCGTGCCCTCCGGCGGCTTCTTGCGCTGCACCTTGCGCCGCTTCTTGGGGTCGTCGCCGGCCTTGGCGAGCGCCTTCTCGTTCTCGATGACGTGCTCGGGGGCCTGCACGACGACGTAGCCGACGGTGTCGAAGCCGGCCCGTCCCGCACGCCCCGCGATCTGGTGGAACTCACGGGTGCGCAGCACCCGCTGCCGGTTGCCGTCGAACTTCACCAGGCCGGTCATCAGCACGGTGCGGATCGGCACGTTGATGCCGACGCCGAGGGTGTCGGTGCCGCACACGACGGTCAGCAGCCCCTTCTGCGCGAGCTGCTCCACCAGCCGGCGGTAGCGCGGCAGCATCCCGGCGTGGTGGACCCCGACCCCCGCGCGCAGCAGGGCCGACAGGGTGCGTCCGAAGCCGGCGCCGAACCGGACGCCGGCCAGCGCCTCGGCGATCTGCTCCTTGCGTTCCTTGCTCTGTTTGAACGACCCGCGCAGGGACTGGGCGTGCTCGACGGCGGCCGCCTGGGTGAAGTGGACGACGTACGCCGGGACCTGGTTGGTGCTGACCAGCTCCTCGACGGTCTCGGTCAGCGGGGTCAGCGCCCAGGAGAAGACCAGCGGCACGGGTCGCTCGGCGTCGTCGACGACGACGGTCTCGCGTCCGGTGCGCCGGGTCAGGTCCTCGGCGATCCGGTCCATCGGCCCGAGGGTCGCCGACATCAGGAGGAACTGGGCCTGCGGGAGCTCGAGCAGCGGCACCTGCCACGCCCAGCCGCGGTCGGGCTCGGCGTAGTAGTGGAACTCGTCCATGACGACGAGTCCGACGTCGGCGGACCGGCCCTCGCGGAGCGCGAGGTTGGCCAGCACCTCCGCGGTGCAGCAGATGACCGGCGCGTCCGGGTTCACCGAGGCATCGCCGGTGAGCATGCCGACGTTGTCGGCGCCGAGCACGTCGCAGAGGTCGAAGAACTTCTCGCTCACCAGCGCCTTGATCGGCGCGGTGTAGAAGCTGACCCGGTCGGTGGCCAGCGCGGCGACGTGCGCCCCGAGCGCGACCATCGACTTGCCGGACCCGGTGGGGGTCGCGAGCACGACGTTGCTGCCCTCGAGCAGGGCGATGAGCGCCTCGTCCTGGTGCGGGTAGAACGGCGTGCCGCGCCGGTCCGCCCACGTCGCGAACGCGTCGTAGACCTCGTCGGGGTCCGAGGTGTCCGGGACGACCAGGCTCATGCCGCGATCATGCCGGGCCGGTGTGGCGCTCAGACCGGCGCCCAGCAGAAGCCGTAGTGCTGCCCGGCCCGCCACTGCTGCGCGGTGGGCCACTCCCAGCCGTAGTCGTAGGTCAGCGCGTTGCCGGACCGAGCCCGCACCCGGTCGGAGCAGGTCGAGTCGCCACGCTCACGCACCGCCTTCTGGCCGGGGTAGGCCTTGCCGCCCGCCAGGTCGACCGTCGACACCGCCTTCCACGAGTGCTTCATCGAGCAGGTGACGCGCCGGAACCGCTTGTCGCCCGGCTTGGCCGTGCCGCACAGCGCGTAGCGCGCCGCCCCCCGCTCGCCGCGCAGCGAGCCGCGCAGCTGGTGCGGGGCGGGCAGCGGGATCAGGTGGTCGCCGCGGTCGAAGCCCACCACGTCGCAGCGGAACCACCTCGCGCCGGCCTGGAGCTGCTCGGGGGTCGGCAGGAACCACACCGCGGTCAGGCGGCTCAGCCGCAGCCCCCGGGGGTCGGTGCCGAGCCACGAGGCGAGCCGGGGCTGGCAGGTGCGGCGCATGAGGTCCTGGGCGGCGCGGCTGCCCGGGGCGACGGCGCTGCCCTTCACCGCGAGCCGGCCGACGGCGACGGTGATCGTGGTCGGTCGGTGCGCGCAGTCGCTCGAGGTGCCGGCGGCCGACGTCGCGGTCACCTCCGACAGCGTCATGGTGTGGCACTCGCCGGGCCGCGGCCGCGCGGCCTCGACGCTGTCGAGACCGGAGGAGGACTCCTGCACGGGCACGACGGCGGGTTCCTCGCCCTGGTCACTGCCACCGTCACTGCTGCAGGCGCTCAGGCCCGCGAGCAGAACGGTGCCGGCCACGACGGTGGTCGAGCCCAGCCGGGACCAGTCTCGTGGAGACCTCATCTCACTCCTCGGTCCGCGCCCAGCAGACCGTCAGGCGGTTGCCGGACGCCCAGTCGTCCTTCCCGAACCAGGTGTAGGCGAACTGGTAGTCCAGCGAGTAGTTGGTCCAGGCGCCCACCCAGTCGGAGCAAAAGTCCCGTGATCGCACCTCGACCAAACGTGAGCCCGGCCACGGGTCACGCTTCTTGCCGATGGAGACGGCGCTCACGGCGCGCCAGGTGTGCTCCTCGGTGCACGCCACCCGCGGCGCGTCGGCGACCTTGGCGCCGTCGGCGCACACCATCCAGCGGGCGTCCGGGATGCCGAGCAGCAGGCCCTTGGCGGTCCGCGGGAGCGGGGCGAGCTCGTCGGAGGTGCTGCGCGCCACGACGTCGCAGCGGAACCACCTGGCTCCCTCCTTCCACGCCTCCTCGGAGGGCCGCCACCAGGCCCAGGTCACGATCGTGCGCAGGGCCAGGCTGTCGGTCGCCCCGGTGAACCGCCGGAAGCGCGGCCCGCAGGTCCTCGCGACCTGCGCGCCGAGGGCCTCGTCGTCGTACGCGGTGTCCTTGGTGGCCGCGGCGTCGAAGCTCCCGACCAGGAAGGTCTGGGCGGTGTGGCGCCTCGTGCAGTCGACGGGCTCGGTGTCGTCGGACGGTGCCGCCACCGTCTCGGCGTCCAGGTCGCGGCAGGGGCCGACGGCCGGCGCGGAGAGGTCTGGCGGCTTGCCGTCCCCGGGGACCAGCTCCTCTGCGTCCTTGGCGTCGCACGCGCTGAGCGTCGCCAGGAGCAGCGCAGCAGCAGCGACGGCACGGAGCATCCGACCAGGCTAGGACACCCCGATCGCGCCCAGTCGAGATCACATGAGGAGCGCCGCCAGCGTCCCACCCAGCTCGTACGCCGCGTCGCGGTGCGTCCGGCTGACCTCGCCCATCACCTCGACCACCTCGGCGGACTGGCGCCACGCCAGCGCGGAGACGATCGACAGCACCGAGCGCACCGCCCCCGCGGTGTCGTAGCGGCCGTGCACCAGCAGCCCGAACGGCCGCCCCGCCGTCGACCCGCCCTCGCCCTCGGCGGCCGACCCGTCGTCGGACAGCGCCCCGCCGACGTGCAGGAACGTCGAGTCGAACATGTGCTTCAGCGCGCCGCTCATGTAGCCGAAGTTCGCGGTCGTCAGGAGCAGATAGCCGTCGGCCCCGAGCAGGTCGTCGGCCGCCGTCTCGAGCGCCGGCCGGTCCACGACCTCGACACCCTCGATCGCCGGGTCCCGCGCGCCCTCGAGCACCGACTCGAGCAGCGCCTGCAGCGAGCGGGTCGGGGCGTGGTGGACGACCAGCAACCGAGCCATGCCGACACCTTAGGCGTGTCGTAGGCGTCCAGTGGGAAGGCCTCTCACGAGGCCGTGACACGGAGCCGGCCCGTTCACAGGGGGTTCAGATGTCCGAGTACGCACGTCAAGCGGCGCTGGGTGCCGAGATGCAGACCCGGGACCTGGAAGCGTCCACGGCCCGCTACCGAGATGCCTGTCAGGCTGCCGCTGCGACGACAGACGGCTACGACACGATCCGGCGGGCGGTGCTGCGCGAGCTCGGAAACCATTTGACCCCGGGTGGCGCGAAGGGCAACGCCACCAAGGTTGCGAGGGTGGCGATGTGGCTGCGGTCCGGCAACACCTGGCCGGCAGGGAAGGGCCTCGGCGCCGCCTATGACCTGGCGCGGGGGGCCAGCATCGTGTGTCCGAAGTGCTCCCACTCCTTCGTCCCCTGAGCGCCGCAGCCTCGCCATAGGCGACCTCTCTGTTCGTGTCCAGGTGCCGGGCTCGGCGGACGGCCCTGCTCAGGAGTGGTCTCGCGGCCCGCCCCGCTCGCACCTCGACCACCACAGACCGGCTTGCCCCTCGGCCGGGACGTGGGCTGTGGGACTGTTCTGCCCATGTCGAACGTGGAGAAGACCGACGTCGTCGTGGTGGGGGCGGGGCTGGCGGGCCTCGTGGCAGCGGCGGAGGCCGCGGACGCCGGGCGCAGTGTCGTGCTGGTCGAGCAGGAGCCGGAGCAGTCGCTGGGCGGGCAGGCGTTCTGGAGCCTGGGCGGGCTGTTCCTGGTCGACACCCCCGAGCAGCGGCGGATGGGCATCAAGGACTCCTTCGAGCTGGCGCGGCAGGACTGGATGGGCAGCGCGCAGTTCGACCGCGAGGAGGACCACTGGCCGCGGCAGTGGGCGGAGGCCTACCTGCACTTCGCCCACGAGGAGAAGCGCGCCTGGCTGCGCGAGATGGGCCACCGGCTCTTCCCGGTCGTGGGCTGGGCCGAGCGCGGGGACGGGCGCGCCGAGGGCCACGGCAACTCGGTGCCGCGGTTCCACCTGACCTGGGGCACCGGGCCCGGGGTGGTCGAGCCGTTCGAGCGGCGGGTGCGCGAGCACGTGAGCGGCGGACGCATCCGGCTGGCCTTCCGGCACCGCGTGGACGAGCTGATCGTCGAGGGCGGCGCGGCGGTCGGCGTGCGTGGGGCGCTCCTCGCGCCGGACGGGATGCCGCGTGGTGCCGCGTCCAACCGCGACGTCACGGGCGACTTCGAGGTCCGCGCGCAAGCCGTGATCGTGACCTCCGGCGGCATCGGCGGCGACCACGACCTGGTCCGCAAGGCGTGGCCGGCGCGTCTGGGCGAGCCGCCGCGCACGATGGTCGCCGGCGTCCCGGCCCACGTGGACGGGCGGATGATGCGCATCACGGAGGAGACCGGCGCGCGGGTGATCAACCCCGACCGGATGTGGCACTACGTCGAGGGCATCCGCAACTGGGACCCGATCTGGGCCAACCACGGCATCCGGATCCTCCCCGGCCCCTCGAGCCTGTGGCTGGACGCGACCGGCAAGCGGCTCCCGGCGCCGTACTTCCCGGGCTTCGACACCCTCGGCACGCTGAAGCACCTGCGCACGACCGGCCACGACTACAGCTGGTTCGTGCTGACCCAGAAGATCATCGAGAAGGAGTTCGCGCTCTCCGGCTCCGAGCAGAACCCGGACCTCACCGGCAAGGACGTCAGGCTGCTGCTGAGCCGCGTGGTCGGCGACGGGGCGCCGGGACCGGTCGAGAAGTTCAAGCAGCACGGCGAGGACTTCGTCGTCGCCGACGACCTCGCCGGCCTCGTCGCCGGGATGAACGAGGTCGGCGACGAGCCGCTCATCGACGAGGCGGCCCTGCGTCACCTGCTCGAGTGCCGCGACCGCGAGCTGGACAACGCCTACAGCAAGGACGCGCAGGTGACGTTCGTGCGCAGCCACCGGCAGCACCGCGGCGACAGGATCGTGCGCACCGCGAGCCCGCACAAGATGCTCGACCCGAGGAACGGGCCGCTCATCGCCGTGCGGCTCAACATCCTGACCCGCAAGACCCTCGGTGGCCTGGAGACCGACCTGCAGGGGCGCTGCCTGAGGAGCGACGGCGCCCCGCTGGAGGGTCTCTACGCCGCAGGGGAGGTCAACGGCTTCGGCGGCGGCGGGATGATGGGCTACAACGCCCTCGAGGGCACCTTCCTCGGCGGCTGCCTGTTCTCGGGGCGTACGGCGGGACGGGCGGCGGCGGCCCAGGTCGGCTGAGCGCCGAACCGGGCTCAGGAAGGCGGGGACCCGAGCAGCGACTCGGGTCGCAGGCGCTCCGGGAGCGGGTCGCCGGCCGCGGTCGCGGCCAGCTTGCGGCCCAGCCCGGGGGCCTGCTTGAACAGGTTGTGCCCGGCCGGGAACAGCAGCCCCTCGTGCTCCCAGACCGCGATCCCGTCCTCGCTCCAGGGCAGCTGGGTGACCCAGCAGTGGCGCACGTCGACGGGCTCCGGGTCGAGGCCCGGCAGCGCCTTGCGCACGTAGCCGGAGGCGCGGTCGGCGAGGTCGGCGAGCTCCTGAGGCGAGGGGAGGCTCCCGTCGTCCCGCGCCGGCGTGAAGTCGCTCAGGCCCACCGCATAGGTGCTGTTGCCCTCCGGGGCCGCGGCGTAGACCCCGGTCTCGCCGAACACGCCGCTGGAGTCCTGCAGGGTGGCGAGGCGGGCGGGCGCCTCGCCACGCACGGCGTAGGTGAGGCGCACGTGCGCGCCCTGCTGCACGGGCACCTGGAGTCCCACCGAGCGCGCGAACCGCTCGGTGCTCCGCCCGGCGCAGACCACGACGCTGCGGTAGCGCTGCGTGGCGCCGCCGCTGCGCACCTCCACCTCGCCGTCCACCGGCCGGACGCTGATCACCTCGTCGCGGACCAGCCGGTCGCCGACGGCCCCGGCCAGCGCACGGATCATCGCGCGGGTGCGGATCGAGCCGCCGCGCTCGTCGACCATCGCCGGTCCGTCGTACGCCGCCAGCAGCGGCAGGCGGTCGGCGAGCTCGTCGGCCCCGATCCGACGGGCCGCCACGCCCGCCTCCTCGAGCAGGGGGAGCTTGTCCTCGACCCCTGGTCCGATCGCGACCGCGCCGTCGTCGGCGACCAGCTGCACGCCGAGCTGCTCGCTCCAGTCGGCGTAGGCGGCACGGCTCTCGCAGGTGTCGCGCACCAGACGCGGGTCGTCGTGGGCGTGCCGGAAGATCCGCGACTGGCCCCCGGACTGGCCGTTGCCCGGGTCCCCGAGCTCGTAGAGGCGCACGCCGACGCCTCGCTCGAGCAGCGCGTACGCCGTGGACAGCCCCACCACGCCCGCGCCGACCACTGCCACGTCCACGCCTTCGCCGCTCATGGGACTGCCGTACCCGACCGCACCGTTCGGAACCGGCGTCGGCTCTCAGCAGAGGGCCTGCAGGGCGTCGTCGACGTGCCCGGCGAGCGGTCCGCCGTCCCTGGCCCATCGTTCGACGGCGACGCTCACCGCCGCGGCAGCCGCTGCCGCGACGGCCTGGACGGCCAGGTCGTCGGGGTCTCGCGCCATGCGGGTGGCGAGGACGTCCGCGAGCGCAGCGCGGGCGGCCTCGCTCTGCTCGTGCAGCCGCGCGCGGAGAGCCGGCACGGAGAGGAGCAGACCGGTGCGTTCGCGGACGACGGCCAGCTCTGCTTCGGGCAGCTCGGCCAGGGCGGCCGCCAGTGCACGGCGCACGGCCAGGAACGGCCGCTCGCGCGCGGGCCTCGTCGCGACGGCTGCCGCCATGAGGGGGTCGTAGTCGTCCTGCAGCAGGACGTCCTCTTTGGTCGCGAAGTAGCGGAAGAGAGTGGCCGGTGAGACGCCTGCCGTCGCGGCGATCTCCTCGCAGGTGGTCGCGTCGTAGCCCTGGCGCCGGATCAGGTCGATCGCGGCCTCCTGGATCGCGGTCCGGGTGCGTCGCTTCTTGAGCTCGCGCAGGCCGACGCCTGCAGGTGTGGTCATGCGCCGGCCCCGGAGTCGCCGGAGCCGGCCTGCGGGGCCCGACCGGCCGTCGGGGGCATCAGCGTGGCGAGTCCCGCCCCGATCACCAGGATGGCCGCCGCCACCGCGAGCGCGAGGTCGCGCCCGCCGGCGAGCGCCGGCCCGGCAGCCAGGCCGTGCGCGGCCAGGGTGTCGGCCCGCGCGGAGGCGGTGGCGGCCAGCACGGCGATGCCGAGGGCGCCGCCCACCTGGAGCGCGGTGTTGTAGAGGCCGCTGGCGGCGCCGCTCGCCGTGCCCTCACCGCCGGGGACGGCGACGGTGGTCAGGGCGACGAAGGCCAGCCCGAGGCCGAGGCCAGTCACCGCCAGGCCGGGCAGGAGGGCGGTCCAGAAGGACGATCGCTCGGTGCCGATCCCCAGCCAGGCCAGGAGCACCAGACCGGCAGCGCAGGTGACGAGGCCGAGGACGAGGACCGGTCGGGCGCCGACGCGGGGGACCGCGGAGGACCCGACCGCAGCCGCGACGACCAGTCCACCGACGAGCGGGAGGTAGGCCCATCCGGCCTGCAACGGGGAGTAGCCGAGCACCTGCTGCAGGTGGAGCGAGACGAAGTAGAAGGTGCCCAGCAGCGCGGCTCCGACGATCGCGCCGCTGAGGTCGGCGACGACGACGGCGCGGTCGCGCAGCAACGCGCGAGGCACCAGGGGATCGGTCGATCCGCGTGAGGTGGTCACGGCCAGTGCGCCGGCACCGGCGGCGGCGGCGAGCCAGATGGCCGTGGACGTCGAGAGCCACCCGTGCTCGAGCGTGCCGTGCAGTGCGGACAGGGTCGCAGCCAACGCCGCGACGGCGCTCAGGGCGGGCAGCGCGTCGATCCTCGTACGGCGGTCGCCGGTGCTGCCGGGGAGCAGCGCCAGGACGGAGGCGCCCACGAGCATCGCGGCCACGGCGTTGCCGGTGAAGATCCAGCGCCACCCGAGGTGCTCGGTCACCAGTCCGCCCACGACCAGGCCGACCACGGCCCCCAGGCCGGTGACCGCTCCCCACCACCCCAGCGCCCGGGACCGTTGGGCGGGGTCGGGGAAGGTGTGCACCAGCAGGCTCATCGCGGCGGGCGCCAGGAAAGCGGCGGCGAGACCCTGTCCGGCACGGGCCGCGATCACGGCGGTGGCCGTCGACGCCACGGAGCCGACCACGGACGACGCGGTGAACACGCCCACCCCGCCCAGCAGCGCCGCCCGGTGTCCGTAGCGGTCCGCCAGCCGGCCGCCGAGCAGCAGGAGCCCTCCGAAGCACAGCAGGTAGGCGTTGACCACCCACGGGACGTCCGCCGGCGCCATCGCGACGTCGGTGACGATGCTGGGAAGGGCGATGTTGAGGACGACGTCGTCGATGTCCACGAGCAGCTGTCCCAGGGCCAGCGCGACGAACGCGAGCCAGGCCGTCGCCGCCGCCGGAGAGACGGCACGGGCCGAGGAGTGGTCCTCGGCCGACGGGCGTCGAGCCGTGGTGTCCCCGTCGGCTGTAGTGATAGTGACCATCAAATGAGAGTGACTATCACTAAGGCGGCTGTCAAGCCCGACTGGACCGGGGCCGGAGCGCATCGACGCCGTCGTGGGCTACGCTGGCCGCGATGTTGACGCGCAGCCTCCTCCTTCGCTGCCGCAGCGAGGTCTGACCAGCCGGACCCCTCGTTGCGGAGAGCGTGCTGTGCAGCCGGCGCCCCTCACCCTCGCGAAGGCAACCGCAGACATGAATCAGCCCCGCATCACCCGCTCCGGCTTCACCAACACCCAGCAGCCGTCCCCGATGCCGTTCGGCCGCTACCAGGCATTCGAGCCGATCGACCTGCCCGACCGCACCTGGCCGAACAACACCATCACCCAGGCACCGCGGTGGCTCTCGACCGACCTGCGCGACGGCAACCAGGCGCTGATCGACCCGATGAGCCCCGCCCGCAAGCTCGCGATGTTCGAGCTGCTCGTGCGGATGGGCTACAAGGAGATCGAGGTCGGCTTCCCGAGCGCCAGCGAGACCGACTTCGCGTTCGTGCGCCAGCTGATCGAGCAGGACCGCGTCCCGGAGGACGTCACCATCTCCGTGCTCACCCAGGCCCGCGAGGACCTGATCGAGCGCACCGTGCAGAGCCTCGTCGGCGTGCACCACGCCAACATCCACATGTACAACGCGCTCGCGCCGCTGTTCCGCCGCGTCGTCTTCCACGCCTCCAAGGACGAGGTCAAGGACATCGCGGTCCGCGGCACCCAGCTGGTGATGAAGCACGTGGAGAACCACCTCGACGCCACGGTCATCGGCTACGAGTACTCCCCGGAGATCTTCACCAGCACCGAGCTGCCGTTCTCCCACGAGGTCTGCGAGGCGGTCTCCGACGTGTGGCAGCCCGAGGACGGCCGCGAGATCATCCTCAACCTGCCCGCGACGGTCGAGTCCGCGACGCCCAACGTCTACGCGGACCAGATCGAGTGGTTCTCCCGCCAGCTGACCCGTCGCGAGCACACCACGATCAGCCTGCACCCGCACAACGACCGCGGCACCGCCGTCGCGGCCACCGAGCTGGCGATGATGGCCGGCGCCGACCGCGTCGAGGGCTGCCTGTTCGGCCACGGCGAGCGCACCGGCAACGTCTGCCTGGTGACGCTGGGGATGAACCTGTTCTCGCAGGGCATCGACCCGCAGATCGACTTCTCCGACATCGACGAGATCCGCCGCACGGTGGAGTACTGCACCCAGCTGCCGGTCCACCCGCGCCACCCCTACGCCGGCGACCTGGTCTACACGGCGTTCTCCGGCTCCCACCAGGACGCGATCAAGAAGGGCCTGGAGGACCTCGAGGTCAAGGCCGCCGAGCAGGGCGTCGGGGTGCACGAGGTCGCCTGGGAGGCGCCCTACCTCCCGATCGACCCCCACGACGTGGGCCGCACCTACGAGGCGGTCATCCGGGTCAACAGCCAGTCCGGCAAGGGTGGCGTGGCCTACATCATGAAGACCGACCACAAGCTCGACCTGCCGCGCCGGCTGCAGATCGAGTTCTCCCGGGTGGTGCAGCAGCAGACCGACGCCCAGGGCGGCGAGGTCTCCCCGCAGGCGATGTGGGACGTCTTCGAGAGCACCTACCTGCGCCAGGACGACCCGCTGTGCCTGAACTCCGTGCACACGTCCTCGGCGGCGGGGGAGCACGACCGGCTCAGCGTCAACGTCTACCTCGACGGTGAGCCGCGCACCCTCGACGGCTCCGGGAACGGCCCGATCGCCGCGTTCGTCGACGCGATCGACAGCCTGGTGCAGGAGCGCAACGCCCTCGGCGACGCGCGCTTCGCCGAGGTCTTCGACGTCCGCGTCCTGGACTACTCCGAGCACGCCCTGTCCTCCGGGGGCGACGCCATCGCCGCGGCGTACGTCGAGTGCGCGGTCGGTGACCAGGTCCGGTGGGGCGTCGGGCTCGACCCCAACATCGTCACCGCGTCGCTGAAGGCGGTGCTGTCGGCGGTCAACCGCGTCGCGGCGACCGGCTGATCCCGCACCGGCGGTTGCCGCCGGATCCCCCCACGCGCCGGCTCCATCCGTGGGACGCTGCTGTCCTCGATGACCGCGGGACAGCCGGGAGGGGACGTGCGCCTCGAGTCCACCCCGGTCCTGGACCATGCCGAGACCGTGTGGTCCAACCTGCTGGTGCGGCAGCTGTTCGTCGCCCTGCCGGTGTCCCTGGACCTGGTCTTCCAGCTCGGCGCGGGCACGCTGGGCGACCTGGGGCCGTGGTACCCCCTCGGCGTCTGCGCCGTCGCCCTGGCGGTCGTCCTGGCCGGGGTCGGGGAGCACTCCGACCAGCGGTGGCGCTGGCCGGCGTACCTCCTGCCGGTGCTGGACTTCGCTGCGATCGGGCTGGTGCGGCTGGTCCCCGAGCCCAACGGCCTGGGCCTGCTGGTGGTGTTCCCGGCGATGTGGCTCGGGGTCGACCTGCGGGCGCGGGGCGTCGCGCTCACCGCGCTCTACACCACGCTGCTGGTCTGCGTCCCCGTGCTGCTCTACGCCGAGCCGGGCGTGCTGGTCGTGGGCCGCTACCTGCAGGTCCTGACCACGGCGGTGCTGGTCTCCACGTCGATGGCGATCACCGCGCGGACCTGGCGCCGTCGGGAGGCCGAGGCCGCCGCGCAGCAGCAGGTGATCTCCGACCTGCTCGAGGCGGAGCGCGCTCACGGTGCGCTGACCGAGGCGATCGTCGAGGCCGTCGACGTCGGCCTGCTGGACCTCGCCGCGGACGGCTCCTACCGGTCGATGAACCCCCGGCACGAGGAGTTCATGGCCCTGGCCTACCCCGACGGGCACGACGGCCAGGCGGGCCAGCTCGGGTGGGTGTTCGCGGCGGACGGCCGGACCTTCCTCGCCGCCGACGACATGCCGACGATCAAGGCCAACCGCGGTGACCACCTGCAGGACTACCTCATCTGGGTGGGCGAGGACCCCGACCAGCGCCGAGCGCTGGCGATCTCGGCCCGCGGGACGACCGGCACCGACGGCAGGGGCAACGGCCACGTGCTGGTCTACAAGGACGTCACCGACCTCGTGACCGCGCTGCGGGTCAAGGACGAGTTCCTCGCCTCGGTCTCCCACGAGCTGCGGACGCCGCTGACCTCGATCATGGGCTACATCGACCTCACCCTGCTCGACCAGACGCTCGAGCAACGGTCCCGACGCCAGCTGGAGGTGGCCCGCAAGAACACCGGTCGGCTGCTGCGGCTGGTCAACGACCTGCTCTTCACCGCTCAGACCGACCAGGGCGGTCTCGCCCTGGACCGCACCCTGATCGACCTCGCCACCGTCGTGCGTGACTCGGTCGAGGAGGTCGCCGAGCGGGCTCGGGAGGCGGAGATCGACCTCCTGGTCGAGCTGCCCGAGGTGGTCTGCGTCTCGGGCGACCCGCTCCGGCTGGGGCAGGTGGTCGACAACCTGCTCACCAACGCGATCAAGTACTCCCTGGCCGGCAGCACGGTCCGGGTCTCGCTGGTGGTGCGACCCGGCCGTGGGGACGACGGGGCGACCGCCACGCTGAGCATCGCCGACGAGGGCATCGGCATCTCCACGGAGGACCAGGAGCGCCTGTTCACCAGGTTCTTCCGGGCCGAGGAGGTCAAGGAGCGGGCGATCCAGGGAGCCGGCCTCGGCCTGTCGATCTGCAAGTCGCTGGTCGAGGCGCACGGCGGGACCATCGGCGTGGAGAGCGCGCCGGGCAAGGGGACGACCTTCGCCGTGCGCCTCCCGGCCGTGATCCCCGCCGGGGGGACGGCGGACGGCCCCGGATGAGCCGCTGAGGGTCCCGGGCGCGAGCCCACCGGTCTGCGACGATGGAGCCATGACGACACGGCCGGGCCCCCACGTCGCCGAGCGCGTCGGACAGTTCTTCATCGGCGACGACCGCCTGGAGTACACCGAGTTCGGCTCCGGCGAGCGCTGGGTCGTGCTCGTCCACGGCCAGCTCATGCCGCGGTCCATGCACGACCCGCTGGCGCGGGCGCTGGCCGGGCAGGGCAACCACGTGGTCACCGTGGACCTGCTGGGGCACGGCCGGTCCGACCGGCCCGAGGACCCGCGGGAGTACTCCATGACCGCTTTCGCCGAGCAGGTGGTCGCCCTGCTCGACCACCTCGGCGTCGACCGCGCCGTCGTGGGCGGCACCTCGCTGGGGGCCAACGTCGGGCTCGAGGTCGCAGCCCTGGCTCCCGACCGGGTGCAGGGGCTGCTGCTGGAGATGCCGGTGCTGGACAACGCGGTCGAGGCCGCGATCCTCGCCTTCGCCCCGCTGCTGTTCGTCTCGCGCTTCGCCCCGGTCCTGGTGCGGGCGGTGGCGGCGAGCACCCACCTCGTGCCGCGGCGCCTGGCCACCCACTGGGGCCGTGTCGTGCTCGACACCCTCGACCAGCGGCCCGGCCCGATGGCCGCGACCGTGCACGGGCTCTTCTTCGGCCGGGTCGCGCCGCCCTCGCGCGTCCGGCGCACGATGCCGCACCCGGCCCTCGTCGTGGGGCACCCCCGCGACCCGATCCACCTCGCGGCCGACGCCCGCATGGTCGCCGACGAGCTGGTGCGCGCCTCCTACGTCGAGGCGAGCAGCATCCTGGAGTGGCGCCTTCGCCCCGAGCGGCTCACCGGCCGCACGGTCGACTTCGTCGACGAGGTCTGGGGAGCCGGCACCGCACCGGCCGGCGACCCGGGGCTGGAGGAGGTCGGCGGTGCCGTCCTACCGTGACGAGGGCGTGGTCCTCCGCACGCACAAGCTCGGCGAGGCCGACCGGATCATCACCCTGCTCACCCGCGAGCACGGGCGGGTCAGGGCGGTCGCCAAGGGAGTGCGGCGCACGACCTCGCGCTTCGGGGCCCGGCTCGAGCCGGGCAGCCACGTCGACGTGATGTTCGCCCGGGGCCGCACCCTCGACATCGTCACCCAGGCGGAGTCCCGCGGGGCGTACGGCGCCCACGCGGCCGGCGACTACGGCGCCTTCACCGCGGTGAGCGCGATGCTCGAGGCGGCCGACAAGCTGGTGGTCGAGGACGGCGAGCCTGCCCTGCAGCAGTTCCTGCTGCTGCTCGGCGGGCTGCGGGCGATCTGCGACCAGGGGCGTGCGCCGGCGCAGGTGCTCGACGCCTTCCTGCTGCGGTCGCTGTCGGTCGCGGGCTACGCGCCGTCGTTCGAGGAGTGCGCGCGCTGCGGGGCTCCCGGGCCGCACCAGGCCTTCCACGTGTCCGCCGGCGGGATGCTGTGCCCGGACTGCCGGCTGCCCGGGTCGGCGCGCCCGTCCGCGGAGACGGTGCGGGTGCTCGGCGCGCTGCTGTCGGGGGAGTGGCCGGTGGTGGAGACCGCCGACCCGCGTCACCTGCGACAGGCCAGCGGGCTGGTCGCGGCGTACCTCTCCTGGCACCTCGAGCGCGGGCTGGTCTCACTGGCCGTGCTGGAGCGCTGACCGCCTCACCACGCCGTCCACGCCATCGACACCGTCCACACCATCAACACCGTCCACGCCATCGACGCCGTCCACACCATCCACGCCGTCCACGGTGACCGGCATGCGGCCGACCGCGTCGTTGAAGTCCCGCAGCAGGCGGCCGAAGGTGCGCTGCTCGTCCGGGGACCAGGTGGCCATCGCGTCGCGCAGCGTCTCGATCCGTCGTCCGCGCAGCGAGGCGAGCAGGTCGTGGCCGGCGTCGGTGAGCTCGAGCAGGGAGGCGCGGCGGTCGCGCGGGTCCGGCGTGCGCTGCAGCAGGCCGCTGGCCTCCAGTGCCTGCACCTGGCGCGTGATCGTGGAGGGGTCGAGCCCGAAGGTCACCGCGAGCGCGCTCAGCCGTTGGGAGCCGCCGTCCGCGATCCTGCTGAGGATGCCGTAGCCGGAGCGGTCGACCTCCACGCCGGCCGGCGCGCCCAGGCCGTGCAGGTGCTGCACGCGGCGCAGCAGCAGTGTCAGCTGGCGCTCGATGAGGAGCTCAGTCTCCCTGCCTGACCCTGACATGGCCCGTTCCACCTGTCTGTCCTGCCCTGACAACAGCCTGCCTGTCCTGCCCCGCCAACAGTCTGCCTCCCTGCGTCTAGATTGACACCCGGCGGAGAGAGGAGCCCGGGAGTGCCTGGACGGAGCAGGTCCGACGACCAAGGATACCCACCCTTTGGGGTGCCGGAGTCCTCGCCCTCCCCGCTGTCGCCGCCACCGGTCCCGCGCGAGCTCGTCCCCGCCCACGTGGCGGTGATCATGGACGGCAACGGCCGCTGGGCCCGGCAGCGGGGTCTGCCCCGCACCGCCGGCCACGAGCAGGGCGAGCACGCGCTGTTCGACGTGGTCGAGGGCGCCATCCAGATCGGCGTCAAGGCGATCTCGGCCTACGCCTTCTCGACCGAGAACTGGTCCCGGTCTCCCGACGAGGTCCGCTTCCTCATGGGGTTCAACCGCGACGTGATCCGCCGGCGGCGCGACGAGATGCACGCCCTGGGGGTGCGCGTGCGGTGGGCCGGCCGGGCGCCCCGGCTGTGGCGGTCGGTGGTCAAGGAGCTCCAGGCGGCCGAGGAGCTGACCCGGCGCAACACCACCCTGACGCTGACGATGTGCGTCAACTACGGCGGCCGCGCCGAGATCGCCGACGCGGCCCGGGCGCTGGCGCGCGACGTCGCCGCCGGCAGGGTCCGGCCGGACAAGGTCGACGAGAAGGTCTTCGCCCGCTACCTCTACGTCCCCGAGCTGCCCGACGCCGACCTGGTCTGGCGCACCTCGGGGGAGCAGCGGCTCTCGAACTTCATGCTCTGGCAGGCGGCGTACTCCGAGATGGTGTTCAGCGACGTGCTGTGGCCCGACGTGCGCCGCCAGCACCTGTGGGAGGCGGTCGACACCTACGCGCGGCGGGACCGCAGGTACGGCGGGGCGCAGTAAGCGCAAGGTCCTCGGCCTGGATGGGTCGGGACCCGGAAACTGGTGCCACTTCGGCGTCTCGGCCAGCCGAACCCGGAAACTGGTGCCAGTTCGAACACCCGGCGAACCGAACTCCCGAACTGGTGCCAGTGTCGGAGGGCGTCGCGCGCTCACTCGACGGTGCGGCGGGTCCCGTCGTCGTCGTACCTGACCTGCTCGAAGTCCACCGGACGCTTGGCGTTGGCCAGCGCGGTCACCGAGGCGACGCCGATCGTGCCGCGCCGGTCGAAGACGGTGGCGGAGCCGACCGAGAGCCCGTCCGCCTCGACCCGGTCCACCGCGGCGAACCCGATCTCGAGGCCCTCGGGCAGGCGGGCGAGGGCCAGGTCGATGTCGGTGTTGATGTACTGCACGCCCTCGGTGCCCCAGTTGACGACCATGCTGGTCGCGTCGGCGACGGCGGCGACTACCTGGAACGGCGTCGGCTGCTCGCCGTCGACCACTGGGAGGCCGGTTTGCCAGGTGCGCTTGCGGCCGGCGTTCTGGTGGGCGGTGAAGTCCTGCGACCAGGGCGCGTCGCTGGCGAAGAACGGCACGCGAGGCTCCTCGCTGGCGGGTACGACGTCCAGCGGCGGCGCCCCGACACGGTCGGCCGGCGCCCAGGCCCGCCCCGACGGGTTGCCGGTGGGCAGCAGGAACTGGCACGAGGCGCGGGCGACCCGGGTCTCGCCCTGGAACAGGGACGCGTCCAGCAGGCACAGCCGAGGACCCTGGCGGACCTCCTCGACCACGACGGTGCAGGGCTGCATGCGTGCGGCCTTGAACAGGTCGACCCGGTAGCGGGTCGGCACCAGGTCGTCGCGGCCGAGCCCGGCGAGGTGCTGCTCGAGCGCCCGCGCGAGCGCTCCGCTCACCGCCACGCCGTGCATCTGGTCGCGGCTCCACATGCTGCGGGCGATGTCGGTCGGGACCAGCTGGTCGCCGTCGGCGGTGAACATGGACAGGCTCATGGCCCGATTGTTCCCGAACCGGTCCGGTCCGCCTCGGTCAGGTCCCGGAGAGGGTCGTGCGCAGGTCGACCACCCGGTCGGCCCGGTCCCGCAGGGCGGCGACGAGGGCGGCGTTGGCGTCGTCGACCCGGGCGACCCAGGCCCTGGCCTGCTCGGGGGTCTTGCCGAAGCGGACGTGCCGCTCGACGAGGCGCTCGCGACGCAGGTCCTCGTCCTGGTCGAGGTACCAGACCTCGTCCAGCTCGGCCCGGACGGCGCGCCACTCCGGGGCGTCGAGCAACAGGTAGTTGCCCTCGGTCACCACGACGTCGGCCGACGGGCCGATCGCGATGGCGCCCGCCAGCGGCTGTTCGAGGTCGCGCTCGAACGCGGGGGCCCAGACCACCTCCGGCGGTCGTGAGCGCAGCCGCGCCAGCAGGGCGGCGTAGCCCCAGGCGTCGAAGGTCTCCGGTGCGCCCTTGCGGTCGAGCAGGCCGAGCCGGTCGAGGGAGACGTCGGCGAGGTGGAAGCCGTCCATCGGCAGGTGGACCCCGCCGAGCTCGGTGGCCACCTGCACGGCGTAGGTCGTCTTGCCGGCGCCGGGCGGGCCGGTGATGCCGATGATGCGCCGCGGTGCCGTCACCTCAGCCGAGCCGTTCGGTGAGGAACGACTTGGCGTGGGCGGCGAGGTCCTCGGAGTCGTCCCACAGGTTGCGCCACACGGCCAGGGTGTTGGACAGCGTCGCGTGCACGACGGCGGAGCTGAAGCTCTCGAAGACGACCGGGCCGGCGTACTCCACCTCGCGCAGTGTCGCGCAGAAGGTGTCGAAGTCGACGTTGCCGGTGCCGAGGTAGCCGCGGTGGGACTCCCCGACGTGGACGTAGCGCAGCCGGCCGGCGTCGACGGCCTGGTGGACCGCCTCAGCCATTCCGTTCTCCTCGATGTTCATGTGGTAGGTGTCCAGGTGGACGCCGAGATCGGCGCCGGTGTCCCCGATCAGCGCCAGCATCTCCGCGGTCGTGTTGACCACGTTGGTCTCGTAGCGGTTGACCACCTCGAGGTTGACCCGCAGGCCGCTGCCCGAGGCACGGTCGGCCAGCCACGCCATGGACTCGACGACGTGGGCCCGTGAGCGGTCGCTGAGGGGAGCCGGGTACTTCGCCAGCACGGAGTAGAGCACCCCGCACAGGTCGGTCGCACCCATCTCGGCGGCCGCGTCGACGGCTTGGCCGAGCAGGTCGCGACCGCGGGCGACGACGGCCGGGTCCTCGCTCGAGACGTCTGCCGAGGGGTCCAGCCCGAGCGAGCACGCCGCCCTGAGGCCGTGCTCCTCGAGCAGGCTGCGGGTCATCGCGGCGTCGACGGACGCGGGGTCCAGCAGCGGGACCTCGATCAGGTCGAAGCCGAGCGCCGCCGTCGAGGCGATGGCGTGCTTGGCGGACTGCGGCGTCCAGTCGCCGACCCAGACGAGGGCATGCAGGCCGAGGCGGAGGGGGGTCGTGGTCATCACTGTCCTGTTCCGGGTCGTGCGTCGGTCGGGCCGAACGGGTGGGGGTCGGTCACAGCGCCGGTGACGAGCGCGACCAGCTCCTGGCCGGTGGTGCCCTCGGTCTCGCGACGCGCGACGGTGCGGCCGGAGCGCATGACGAACACGTCGTCGGCGACCCGCAGCACCTGGTCGAAGTTGTGGCTGACCAGGACGATGCCCAGGCCCTGCTCGCGCAGGCCGAGGATCATCTCCTCGACCTTGGCCGTCTCCTGCACGCCGAGGGCAGCGGTCGGCTCGTCGAGGATGACGATGCTCGAGCCCCATCCCGCGGCGCGTGCGAGCGCGACGGCCTGCCGCTGTCCACCGGACAGCCCGTTCACCCGGGCGTCGACGGACGGCACGTTGACCGCGAGGGCACCGACCATCGTGCGGGCCTCCTCGCGCATCGCTCCCCGCTTGAGCCAGCGCAGGGGACCGGCGCCGGCGCCGAGCTCGCGGCCCAGGAAGAGGTTCTGCCAGACCCGCAGGGTGTCGACGAGCGCCAGGTCCTGGAAGACGGTCTCGATGCCGGCCGCACGCGCCTGCTGGGGCCCGTGGAACGACTTCTCCTCGCCGCGGACGGCGATGGTGCCCGTGTCGGGGCGGTGCATGCCGGCCAGGCACCCGACCAGCGTCGACTTGCCGGCGCCGTTGTCGCCGATGATCGCGGTGACACGTCCCGCGCGGACCTCGAGGTGGCCGTCGCGCAGCGCCTGCACCTGGCCGTAGGACTTGGCGATGTCGTGGGCCTCGAGCAGCACGGCGCCGGTCTCGGTCGTGGCGTTCTTCTGGGCGGGGACGGTCGTCATCGGTCGAACCTCGCGAGGAAGGCGGCGGCGATCACGACGACCCCGACCGCGAGCGGTTGGTAGAACTCCGAGAGCCCGAAGCGGGTCAGTCCGTTGACCAGGACCGTGAGGAGCAGTGCTCCGGCGACGGGGCTGGCGATGGTGGCGCGGCCGCCGAAGAGGCTGACGCCACCGAGGACGACCGCCGCCACGGAGTTGAGCAGGAAGCTGGTGTTGCTGGCCGGCTCCGCCGCCCCGACCCGGCCGACGAGCAGGATCGCCGCGATGCCGGCGCAGGAGCCGGACACGGCGTACGCCGCGACCTTGACCCGGTCAGCCGCGACGCCCGTGGCGCGGGCTGCCCGGACGGAGCCGCCGATCGCGAGCAGGTGCACGCCGAAGGCCGTGCGAAACAGCACGAGGTGCGCCAGGAGGGCGAGCACCGCGGCCAGGAGCACTGCCCAGGTGATGATGCCGAAGCCGTCGACCGACAGGGTGAGCAGGAACTTGTCGATCACCTGGGTGGGCTTGCCGTCGGAGGCGATGAGGGCCAGGCCCGAGGCCGCCGACAGCATGCCGAGCGTCACCACGAAGTCGGTGATGCCGCCCTTGGCGATGAGGAGCCCGTTGACCAGGCCGACCGCGAGGCCGGTGGCTACCGCCGCAAGCATCGACAGCGCGATCGAGCCGGACGCGGAGAAGGTCTCCCCGAGGGCGATCGCGGCGAGGGTCATCGTGGAGGCCACCGACAGGTCGATGCCGGCGGTGGCCACCACGAACGTCTGCCCGAGGACCAGGACGACCAGGATCGCCGAGGCCTGCAGCATGGCTCCGACGTTGCCGGTCGACAGGAAGCCGGCGTCGCCGATGGCGAAGCCGACCACCAGCACGGCCAACGCGGCAGGCGCGGCGAGCTCGGGCCACGAGACGCTCCCGAGGCGGGCTCGCATCGAGGTGGAAGGGGCGGTGTCGGCGGGTGGTGCGGTCACCGGGTCACCTCTTTCCTCTCCGGTGGTGCTGGGCACGGCTGTCGTCCTCGTCATCGTCTCGGTCCCCTCAGTCGAGGGGGTTCTCGAAGGTCTCGAACGGCGCGGGGAACTTCGAGAGCGCCTGGTCGGCGTTGTCCTTGGTCACCAGGGCGGTCGGCGAGGTGATCCGGTCGGGCACGTCCTCGCCCGCCATGGCCTTCTCGCACGCCTGGACGCCGAGCTGGCCGACGGCGTAGGGGTACTGGGCCACGGTCGCGTAGAGGCCACCCGACTTCACCGACTCGAGCGCGTTCTGGTTGCCGTCGACGCTGATCACCGTGATCTCGCCGGTCTTGCCGGCGTTCTTCACGGCCTGCACGATGCCCAGGCCCATGTCGTCGTTGGCGGCGAAGAAGCCCTTCAGGTCGGGGTTCTTCTGCATGATCGTGGTCGCCGCGGTGAGGGCCTTCTGGCGCTCCCAGTCGGCAGCGACGGTCTGGACGACGTCGAGCTTCCCGTCGACGGCCTGGCTGAACCCGTCGAGACGGGCGCCGCTGGTCACGTCGCCGGCGATGCCGCCGACCAGGGCGACCTTGCCGGAGCCGACGGCCTCGACCATGGCGTCGCCCGCCTTGCCGCCGGCCTCGGTGTTGTCGGTGCCGATGTACGTCGTCAGGTCGACCCCGGCCTCCTCGGCCGCCTTGGCGTCCACGGGGGAGTCGATGTTGACGATGGGGATGTCCTTGGCGCCGATCCGGGCGAGCCCGTTGACCAGGTTGCTGCCCGAGATCGGGTTGACCACGAAGCAGCCGTAGTCCTGCTGCGCGAGGGCCGTCAGCTTGTCGGACTGCCCGGTCGTGTCGGTGATGCTCTGGGCAGCCTGCACGGTGACGGAGACCGAGTCCTCCTTGGCCTGGGCGTTGATGCCGTCCTCCATCGCCTGGAAGAACGGGTTGTCGAGACCCTTGATGACCGCGGCCACCTTGTCGCCGCCGTTCGCGGAGCCGCTGGAGCCATCGGCGCCGCCGTCGTCGGAGCCACAGGCGGACAGGGCGAGGGTGCCGGTGAGGGCGAGGACGCCGGCGAGGCGCAGGGAGTGGTTCATGGGCTTCTCCTTTATGTCTTCTTCTGGACATTAATCGCGGTTGGAGTGTCCGTCAATAGACAAATCTGCGAGACTGCAGGCATGACCAGACCTCCGTCCCCCAGTCGCACGGTCCTCGCCGAACCGGGTATCGCCTCCACGGTGGCGCTGTTCCAGCGGGGCGCCGCCCTGTCGCGCGCCGACGTGGCCGCTCTCACCGGCTGGGCCCGGGTGACCGTCACCGCGCGCCTGGAGCGGCTGCTGGAGGCCGGCCTCCTGGTGACCCGGGAGGAGCGGGTCAACGGTCGCGGGCGACCCGCGACGATCCACCGGCTCAACGCCACGGCAGGGACGCTCCTGGTCGCCGATGTCGGCGCCTCCGGCATGCGCGTGGCGCGGTGCGACCTCGCAGGCGTGGTGGAGGAGACCGCCGAGCTGGACAGCGAGGTCGGCGACGGTCCCGACGCGGTCCTCGAGGTCGTCCGGGAGGGGTGGTCCCGGCTGGCGACCGCAGCGCCATGGGGGCTGGCGATCAGCCTCCCCGGACCGATCGCCTACCCGTCCGGCCTCGTCGTGGACCCGCCGATCATGACCGGCTGGAACGGCTTCGACGCCCGGTCGGCCCTCGCCGCCTGGCACCCCGACACGGTCACCATGGTCGAGAACGACGTCAACGCCATGGCGGTGGGTGAGGTCGCGGCGGCCGCCGAGGCCGGGCGCACCCTCAGCGACGTGCTGGTGGTCAAGGTCGGCACCGGTGTCGGTGCCGGGATCGTGAGCGGTGGGCACGTCATCCGTGGCGCCGCCGGGGCGGCCGGCGACATCGGGCACACCGAGGCGGACGTGGCAGGTCTGCGCGAGGACCGGCCGTCCTGCCGCTGCGGCAAGGTCGCCTGCGTCGAGGCGTACGCCGGGGGGTGGGCGCTGGTGCGGGACGCCCGGACGCGCGGCCTCGAGGTCGACGACCTCGGGGGCTTCCTGACCCACCTCGGGTCAGGTCACCCCGTGGCGCGGCAGCTGACCGCGGACGCCGGGAGAGTGCTGGGCAGCGCGATCGCGACGGCTGTCTCGTTGGTGAACCCCGAGCAGGTGCTCGTCGGCGGCTCCCTCGGCCTGGCGGGGGACCACCTCGTCGCCGGGGTGCGCGAGCGGGTCTACGCCCGATCTCTGCCCCTGGCCACGCGGTCGCTGCGCATCGATCCCAGCGCGCTCGGCCACGACGCCGGCGTCCGGGGCCTCGCCCACGAGCTCAGTCGGCAGGTGCTGCTGGGGAGCGCTAGCTAGTCCTCGAGCCCTCACCTGCAGTCCCCGCAGCGGCCGAACAGCTCGACGGTGTGGCTGACCTCGTCGAAGCCGTGCTCGCGGGCGACGGCTTCGGCCCACCGCTCGACGGCCGGTCCCTCGACCTCGACGGCGCGGCCGCAGTCGCGGCAGACCAGGTGGTGGTGGTGCGACCCGCTGCAGAGGCGGTAGCGGGTCTCCCCGTCCTGGCCACGCAGCACGTCGACGTCCTCGCCGGCCGCCAGCGCCTGCAGGGTGCGGTAGACGGTGGCCAGCCCGACCTTGTCGCCGTCGCTGCGCAGCGCCTCGTGGATCTCCTGCGCGGAGCGGAACTCGTCCATCCTGCCCAGGGCCGCGACGACGGCCCGGCGCTGGCGGGTGGGGCGGGTGCCTCCAGGAAGGCCCGTGCCGGTGGCCTCGGTGCTCGTCCCGTCGGTGCTCGTCCCGTCAGTGTTCGTCATAGTGGCTCCCGTGCGGCGCGTGGCGGTGGCCGTCGTGGACGTAGTCGACGTGGTCGCCGTGGGGGACCGCCGGGTGGCCGCAGGACGGGCCGTGCTCGTGGTGGTGGTCCTCCGGGACCACCTGGTGCGGCTCCTCGACGGCGGGCAGCATCGCGTCCTCCTCGGCGAACGGCCGCAGCATCCGTTGCCGCCGGCGCAGGGCGGCGCCGACCGGCCAGGCCAGGATGAAGCCGCCCAGCGCGAGCAGGACGATGCTCGCCCCCGGCGCGGCGTCGACGTACGCCGAGAGGACCAGCCCGGCGACCGACGCGACCGTCCCCAGCGCCATCGAGCCGAGCAGCGTGGCGCGGAAGGTGCGGGTGAGCTGCTGCGCGGTGGCGACCGGCACGACCATCAGCGCGCTGACCAGCAGCAGGCCGACGGTGCGCATCGCGACGGTGACCGTGACCGCGGCGAGGACGGAGACCAGGACGTTCCAGGCGCCGACGCGCAGGCCGGCGACGCGGGCGAAGTCGGGGTCCTGGGCGACGGCGAACAGCCGGCCGGACAGGCCGAGGGCGATGGCGATGACCACGACCGCGAGCGTCACCACCACACCGAGGTCACCGTCGCCGACGGTCGTGATCGACCCGAAGAGGTAGCGGTTGAGGGTGGCGGCGGACTGGCCGGCGAGGCCGATGATGAGCACGCCGCCGGCGATGCCGCCGTAGAAGAGCAGGGCCAGGGCGACGTCCCCGCTGGTGCCGCGCTCGCGCATGGCCTCGAGGAGCAGGGCCGCCAGGATCGCGACGACCACGGCGGTCAGCACGGGGGAGGTGCCGGTGAGCAGCCCCACCGCCACGCCGGTCACCGCGACGTGGCCGATGCCGTCACCCATGAGCGCCTGGCGGCGCTGCACGAGATAGGTGCCGACGGCGGGGGCGGCGAGTCCGGTGACGAAGGCGGCCAGGAGCGCGCGCTGCATGAACGGGAGGGTGAGCAGGTCCATCACGACGGCCTCCGGTGGCGCTCGTCGAACGCCGTCCGCAGCTCGGGGGCGTGGTCGGACGGCCCGCGCACCGGGTGGTGGGCGTGGGCGTGGACGTCGGTGAAGGCCTCGACCGGCGGGCCGTCGTAGGCGACGCGGCCGTCACGCATCACCACCGACCGGGTGATCAGCGGGGCCAGCGGGCCGAGCTCGTGGGCGACGAGCAGGACGGTGAGGCCCCGGTCGGTCAGCGAGTGGAGCATGTCGGCGAAGACCTGCTGGTGCGCGAGGTCGACGCCGGCGGTCGGCTCGTCGAGGACGAGCAGGTCGGGCTCACCGGCGAGCGCCCGCGCGATGAGGACGCGCTGCTGCTGCCCGCCGGAGAGCACGGCCACGCCGTCGCGGGCGCGGTCGGCGAGGTCGACTGCCGCGAGCGCCTCGCGCACCGCGGCCCGGTCGGCGGCGCGCATCGGCCGCCAGGCGCGGCGACGGGCCAGGCGTCCGGCGGACACGACCTCCCACACCGAGGCCGGCACGCCCGCGGTCGCGGTCGTCCGCTGCGGGACGTAGCCGACCCGGTGGTGCTCGGCGAAGTCCGCCAGCGGCGTGCCGAACAGCGCCACGTCGCCGCGGCGCACCGGCAGGAGGCCGAGCATCGCCTTGACCAGGGTCGACTTGCCCGAGCCGTTGGCGCCGAGGACCGCGACCACCTCGCCGGGCGCCACGGCGAGGTCGACACCGCGCAGCACGGGCCGCCCGCCGAGGGTGACGGCGACGTCGTCCAGCTCGACGACGGCCGTCACGAGCAGTCCCCGGCGGTCCGCAGCGCCCGCAGGTTGCGCTCCATCAGCGACAGGTAGTCCAGGTCGGCAGTCTCGTCGCTCAGCCCCTCGACCGGGTCGAGGGTGGCGGTGCGCACGCCCGCCTCGTCGGCGAGGGTCCGGGCGATGGCCGGGCTCGCGAGGGTCTCGGTGAAGACCGTCGTGACGCCGGTGCGTCCGATCAGCCCGATGAGCTCCTGCAGTCGCGCGGGGGACGGCTCTGCGTCGGGGGAGATCCCCGCGACGCCGACGACGTCGAGGCCGTAGCGCTCGAGGTAGCCGAACGCGTCGTGGCTGACCACCACGGTGTCGATCCGGCAGTCCGCCAGGCCGCGGGCGTAGGCACGGTCCAGTGCGGCCAGGTCGCGGACGAGCGCGCGACCGTTGCTCGCGTAGTCGGCCGCGTGGTCGGGGTCGGCCTCCGACAGGGCGTCGGCCGTCTCCTGGGCCACCTCGGCCAGCCGGGTCGGGTCCTGCCACAGGTGCGGGTCGTCACCCTTGCGCTGGTCCGCGGCGTCCACGACGGTGTCGGGGCCGTCCTGCTCGACTGCCGCGTCGACGCTCGGCTGGAACCCCGAGAGCGTCACCACCACGTCGGCGCCGGCCACCTCGGCGGTCTGCTTGACGGTCAGCTCCAGGTCGTGGGGCTCCTGGCCCGGCTGGGTCAGCGAGGCGACGTCGGCGTGGTCGCCGGCGACGCGCTGGGCGACGTACTGCAGCGGGTAGAAGGAGGCGACCACGTTCACGTCCTGCGAGGAGTCGCCGGCGCCGGAGCACGCGGCGAGACCCGGGAGCAGGAGCCCGGCGAGGGCGAGGGGGACCGCGAAGCGCATGAGAATCATTCTCAACCAGTTGAGAACGATTTTCAAACCCGGCCGGCCGGGGCGGTAGCGTCGGGACGTGCTCGTGCTGACCCGCTTCCGCGCCGACGACGCCGACCCGGCAGGTGAGGCAGGACTGCGCGCCGGCCTCGAGGAGGCGCTGGTCGTGCTGTCCGAGCAGCGCGGGTTCCTCGAGGGGCACCTCGGGCGCAACGTCGACGACCCGACGCTGTGGGTGCTGCAGACCCGGTGGGAGGGTCCGGGTGCCTACCGGCGCGCCCTCTCGGCGTACGACGTCAAGGTGCGTGCGTGGGAGACCCTCGGCCGGGCGCTCGACGAGCCCACGGCCTACGAGGTGGTCCGTCCGGGCGAACCACTCAACCGGTCCCTGCCCCGCGGCTGAGCCCCCGGGCCCGGCCGCTCGCGCGGAGGTCTACCCTTGTGCCTTCCGCCATCCAGCCGACACAGTCGCCACCCAAGCCAGGAGTGCGCCCGCATGAGTGAGCAGAAGACCGCCAAGCCCGGTGCGACCGTCGACCAGGTGGTGAGCCTGGCCAAGCGGCGGGGCTTCGTGTTCCCGTGCGGGGAGATCTACGGCGGCACCCGGTCGGCCTGGGACTACGGCCCGCTCGGCGTGGAGCTGAAGGAGAACATCAAGCGCCAGTGGTGGCGCTCGGTGGTGCAGCAGCGCGAGGACGTCGTCGGGCTCGACTCCAGCGTGATCCTGCCGCGGCAGACCTGGGAGGCCAGCGGCCACGTCGCGACCTTCACCGACCCGCTCACCGAGTGCCAGTCCTGCCACAAGCGGTTCCGTGCGGATCACCTTCAGGAGCAGGTGGCCGAGAAGAAGGGGATCGACGACCCCGACGACGTGGACCTCGCGACGGTGGCGTGCCCCAACTGCGGCACCCGCGGTGCGTGGACCGAGCCGCGCCAGTTCTCCGGCCTGCTCAAGACCTACCTCGGCGTGGTCGAGGACGAGTCCGGCCTGCACTACCTGCGACCCGAGACGGCCCAGGGCATCTTCCTCAACTTCACCAACGTGGTGACCAGCGCCCGCCGCAAGCCGCCGTTCGGCATCGCCCAGATCGGCAAGAGCTTCCGCAACGAGATCACGCCCGGCAACTTCATCTTCCGCACCCGCGAGTTCGAGCAGATGGAGATGGAGTTCTTCGTCGTGCCGGGCAGCGACGAGGAGTGGCACCAGTACTGGATCGACGAGCGCACCCAGTGGTACGTCGACCTGGGCATCCGCAAGGAGAACCTGCGCCACTACGAGCACCCGACCGAGAAGCTGAGCCACTACTCCAAGCGGACCGTCGACATCGAGTACCGCTTCAACTTCGCCGGCTCGGAGTGGGGCGAGCTGGAGGGCATCGCCAACCGCACCGACTTCGACCTCAAGACCCACAGCGAGCACTCCGGCCAGGACCTGTCGTACTTCGACCAGGCCGCCAACGAGCGCTACACGCCCTACGTCATCGAGCCGGCCGCCGGCCTCTCGCGCAGCCTGATGACGTTCCTGGTCGACGCCTACTCCGAGGACGAGGCGCCCAACACCAAGGGCGGGGTGGACAAGCGCACCGTCCTGCGCCTCGACCCGCGGCTCGCGCCGGTCAAGGTCGCGGTGCTTCCGCTCTCGCGCAACGCCGACCTCACGCCCAAGGCGAAGGACGTCGCCGACGACCTGCGCCGGCACTGGAACGTCGACTTCGACGACGCCGGCGCGATCGGCCGCCGCTACCGCCGCCAGGACGAGATCGGCACGCCGTACTGCCTCACCGTCGACTTCGACACCCTCGAGGACGACGCGGTCACGATCCGCGAGCGCGACTCGATGTCGCAGGAGCGCGTCGGCCTGGCCCAGGTGCGCGGCTGGTTCGCGGAGCGCCTCCTCGGGTGCTGAGCACCCGGACGGCACAATGGCGCCCGTGATGATGCGTCCGCAGCTCCGCGCCCGCGCGGCCCTCGGGGCCACTGTCCCCCTGGTGAGCCTCGCCCTGGTCCTCAGCGGCTGCTCCGACTCGAACGAGCCGTCGGCTGCACCCAGCTCGCCCACGTCCTCACCGAGTGCGTCCTCGTCGAGCGAGACGCCGGCGGGCGTCGAGCTGACCGAGCCGGGCAGCCAGCTGGCCTTCGGCGACACCGCGACCGTCGACTACACGATCCGCGACAAGGGCACGATCCTGCGCCTGACGGTGATCTCCGCCAAGCAGGGCCAGCTCAAGGACTTCGCCGGCTTCGACATGTCCGACCCGCTGCAGAAGAACGCGAACTACTACTACGTCCGGGTGGCGGCGAGGAACGCCGGTGACAAGCGGCTGGGGGGCGTGGACGTCCCGCTGTGGGGCATCAGCGGCACCAACACCCTGCTCCCGCCGGTGAAGTTCACCTCGGCGTTCAAGAAGTGCCCGACCGACCCGCTGCCCGACAAGTTCGGCCCCGGGGACATCTTCCGCACCTGCCTGGTGTTCCTCTCGCCCAACAAGGGCTCGCTCGAGGGCGTGAGCTACCGCCCGCTGGCCTCGTTCGACCCGATCGAGTGGCACGGGAAGGTGGAGAAGCCGGTGGTCAAGAAGAAGAAGCCGGCCAAGAAGAAGAAGTCCGGCCAGGGCTGAGGTGCGCATCCCGGGGCGAGGGCTCGTCGGGCTGGCACTGGTCGTCGGACTGCTGACCGGCTGCGGTGACTCGTCGGCGCCCGGCGCGGCCGAGCCCCGCTTCGACCGGCAGCAGGTCGCCTGGGCCCACCTGCGCACGCTGCACTACGGCGACCGGGAGCTCACGCTCCCGCGCCGCATCCGAGGGCTGGCCGTGTCCGACTACGGCTTCTTCGTCGAGCTCTCCGACGACGGCGGGCTCGACGGCCCCACGACCTGGGGGTTCTTCGACGGCGAGGAGTGGCTGCCGCTCGGCGGCGACCCGACCGGTGCGGTGCGCGTCTCTCCCGACGGTCGCTACGTCGGCTGGGTCAACCGGGCCGGACCTCGACGCCCCGCCGGGCGCGTGCGCGAGATCGTCGTCGCCGACGTACGCCGCGGTGAGGCCGTGCTCAAGGACCACTCCGGCATGGGCGGCGGGATCGGCGACGACCTCGGCGACCGCTACGAGGAGCTCCCCCCGACGTTCCTGGGGTTCGACCAGGACAGCACGCACGCCTACTGGACCGACGCGTCGGGCGGCGGCACGCGCAAGCGCGGCTCGCTCGAGACCGGCGAGGTCGAGGACGCCGAGCCGGAGGGCGCCGGGGACTTCCCGGAGGACCCGGTGAGCCCGGTGGTCGACGCCTACCGGGGTCGCCGCGCGGGACCCTCGCCGCAGAGCGGGCCCGCCGACCTCCAGTACGGCCTCTACTCGCCCGACGAGCGCTTCGCCGTCGACGTGAGCGCCCCCGGTCGCACGGTGGTCCTCGACGGTCGCACCGGCAGGCGGATCCGCGTGGACTTCCCCCAGCGGGCGCAGTACTTCGCGGGCTGGCTGCCCGGCGACTCCTTCTACGTCGTCGGGACCCGCCGGCGGGTGGAGAGCTACTCCCTCACCGGACGGGACCCGACCCGTGGCCGGATCGCGGTGTGCCACCTGCCGGCCGGTGACTGCGAGGAGGGCGCGCGGGTCCCCGGCCTGCGGGACGTGGTGGTCCCCGGGGCGTCCTCGCTCCTGGGGTGACCGACAATGGGGGCATGAGCGTCGCGACCGCCGTGCCCCCGCTGCGCCTGGGGTCCCTCGTCGTGGAGACCCCGGTCGTGCTCGCGCCGATGGCCGGGATCACCAACGCCGCCTACCGTCGGCTGTGCCGCGAGCAGGGTGCGGGCCTCTACGTCTGCGAGATGATCACCAGCCGCGGGCTGGTGGAGGGCGACGAGACGACCCGCCGGATGCTGGTCTTCGACCCCGCCGAGGAGGTGCGGTCGGTCCAGCTCTACGGCACCGACCCGGCCTACGTCGGCGAGGCGACGCGCATCCTGTGCGAGGAGTACGCCGTCCGGCACGTCGACCTGAACTTCGGCTGCCCGGTCCCCAAGGTGACCCGCAAGGGCGGCGGGGGAGCGCTGCCGTGGAAGACCGACCTGCTCGGCCGGATCCTGACCGCCGCGGTCGACGCCGCAGCCCCGTACGACGTCCCGGTGACGATGAAGACGCGCAAGGGCATCGACGAGGACCACCTGACCTTCCTCGACGCCGGGCGGGTCGCCCAGGAGACGGGGTGCGCCGCGATCGCGCTGCACGGGCGCACCGTCGCACAGGCCTACTGCGGGCGCGCGGACTGGGACTCGATCGGCCGAGCTCGTGGCCGCGGTGGACATGCCGGTGCTCGGCAACGGCGACGTCTGGGAGGCCCGCGACGCGGTCGCGATGGTCGAGCGACCGGGGCCGCGGGCGTGGTCGTGGGGCGCGGCTGCCTGGGGCGGCCGTGGCTGTTCCGCGACCTGGCCGACGCGTTCGCCGGGCGCGAGACGCGGACCCTGCCCCGGCTGGGGGAGGTGACCGCGATGATGCGTCGGCACGCCGAGCTGCTCGCCGAGCTCATGGGGGAGGAGGAGGGCTGCACGGAGTTCCGCAAGCACGTCGCGTGGTACCTCAAGGGCTTCTCGGCCGGTGGCGACCTGCGCCACCGGCTCGCCCTGGTCTCCTCCCTGGCCGCCCTCGACGAGCTGCTGGCCGACCTGGACCCGAGCGCGGAGTTCCCGGCGGGCGAGCTCGGCACCCCGCGCGGCCGCCAGGGCAGCCCCCGCCGGGTGGTGCTGCCGCGAGGGGTGGCTGGAGGACCGGTGCTACGCCGACGACCTGCGCGAGGACGTGCAGTCCGGCTCCGGCGGCTGAGCGGCTCGGAGACCGACCCGCCGCCTGACCAGGCACGATGCCGGCGGTTCCCGCGTAGTCTCGGCCCATGACGAGCACGGAGGCCGGGGGGCTGGCCTCGACGCCACCGGCTGCTGTGCCGCACGAGCGCGGGACAACGGTGCAGCTGCGTTCCTTCGACGGCTCCGCGGAGGGGTTCGCCGGGCGCTTCGGGACCTGGATCGCCGGGGTCTGGCTGGTCTTCCTGGTCGAGCCGCTCTCGCAGGTCTGGCCGCCCGCAGGCCCCGCCGAGCTCCTGGCCGCGACGGCGATCCTGCCTTCTCGGCGGTCTACCTGTGGGCCTTCGCGCTGCTCAAGCGGCTGCGCGAGGACCGGCTCGAGACCGACCTGCCGCTGCGCCAGGGGCTCGCCCTGGTCGGGCTGCTGATGCTGCTCGACCTGTTGGAGTACCCCGGCCTCGGCCAGGCCGCGCTCGGCGGCACCATCTACATCAGCGCGACCGCCGTCATGGTGCTGCCCTCGCGCCTCGCGCTGCCGGTCGTGCTCGGCGTGTCCGGCGGCTCCGCGGCGGCGGTGCTCGTGGTGCCGGGCTGGGACCTGGACCTCGACTTCCCGATCTTCGCGCTGATGGGCGCGTTCCTGCTGTGGGCGGTCAAGCAGATCCTGGTCCGCAACCTGGACCTGGTGCGGATGAAGCGCGAGAACGAGGCGCTGCTGGTCGACCGGGAGCGCAACCGCTTCGCCCGAGACCTGCACGACGTCCTGGGGCACAGCCTGACCGTCATCGCGGTCAAGGCGGAGCTGGCCGGGCGGCTGCTGGGCAGCGACGACGACGTGCCGCCGGCGAGGTCGCGGACCTCGAGCGGCTCAGCCGCGAAGCGCTGGCCGACGTACGCCATGCGGTGACGGCTACCGCGAGATCACCCTGCCCGGCGAGATCGCGCGGGCGCGCAGTGCGCTGCCGCCGCCGGCATCGAGGCCTCGGTGCCGACCTCCGTGGACGACGTCGCCGGCGACCTGCGCGAGCTGTTCGCCTGGACGATCCGCGAGGGCGTGACGAACGTGCTGCGCCACAGCGCGGCGCGGCGCTGCGAGATCGAGCTGAGCGCGGACCGGGTGGCGATCCGCAACGACGGCGTGATCCCCGACCACACCAGCGACGGCAGCGGCCTGCACGGGCTGAGGGAGCGGGCCGAGGCCCTCGGCGTGCGGATCCGCACCGGGAGGTCCGGGGCCGAGTTCGTCCTGGAGGTCGGGGGGGAGCGCCGGCGCCGTCCGACTGCTCCTCGCCGACGACCAGGCGCTGGTCCGGGGAGCGATGGCGGCGCTGCTCGACCTCGAGCCGGACCTCCAGGTGGTCGCGGAGGTGGGCCGGGGCGACCAGGTGGTCGCCGCGTGCCGCGCCGGGGAGGTGGACGTGGCCGTCGTGGACGTGGAGATGCCGGGACTCGGCGGGATCGAGGCCGCCGCGGAGCTCAAGGCCCAGCTGCCCGGCGTCCGGGTGCTGATCGTGACCACCTTCGGCCGGCCGGGCTTCCTGCGCCGCGCCCTCGCCGCCGGCGTCGACGGCTTCGTGGTCAAGGACACCCCGGCGCGGCAGCTCGCCGACGCCGTGCGCCGGGTGCACCAGGGCCGTGAGCGTGGTCGACCCCATCCTGGCGGCAGACTCCCTGGCGGTCGGGGAGTCACCGCTGACGCCGCGGGAGAGCGAGGTGCTGCGGTGCGCGGTCGGCGGGGCGACGGTGGCTGCGATCGCCCGGCAGCTCACGCTGAGCCCGGGCACGGTCCGCAACCACCTGTCCGGTGCGATCGGCAAGACGGGTGCGGCGACGCGCACCGAGGCGGCCCGCATCGCCCAGGACAACGGCTGGCTCTGAACCGGTCCGCCCGCACTTGTCCGCTTTACACCCCTCCGGGGGTGGTGGAGCCGGCTGTGAACCCGCCCACAGGAGGCCGGGGACGACTTGGGTCGGTGGGCGGCGTGTGCGAGGGTGGTGCGCTGTCCCTGCACCCCCCGAGCTCTGACGGTGATACTCCATGCCCCCCCAGCGCGAGAGCAGCACCCCGCGCCACCAGGCCGGCACCCCTCTCGACCCGGCGAGCCCGGGTCCCGCCCGCACGCTGCGCACCCTCGGCGCCCGCGCCCTCCTCCTGACCGCGGTCACCACCCCGGTCGTCGCGGCGCCCTTCGTGCTCACCTCGGCAGCGTCCCCGCCGCAGGACCGGGCGGCGGCGGTCCTGGAGGCGGCCACGGGCAGCAGCCAGGCCGACCCCGACCCGGTCGCGATCGCCGAGCGTGAGCTGCGGGCCTCGCGCAGCATGTCCGCCCGGGTCCTGGCCCCGGTGACGCTGAGGCCGCGCGCCACCGACCACGAGTGGGCGACCGCACCCCTCAACGTCTGGCAGCGTCCCGGTGAGAAGGGCAGGCGCTTCGGCTGTCCTGCACGCCGGCTCCAAGGTGGCCGTGACCGGCCAGACCGTCGGCCACTGGGCCGAGGCCCTGGTGCGGGGCCGGGCACGCTGGGTCAACGCGACCTACCTCGCCGAGAAGAAGCCGGTCGCTCGCGCGGCGCGCAGCTCGGCCGGTGCCCCCGCGACCGGCGCTCCTGCGTCCGGTGGCATCTCCTCGGCCCCCTGCGCCGACGGCTCGGGCACCGAGAGCGGCATCACCAGCAACGCCGTGGTCATGTTCCGCGCGATCTGCGCGGCGTTCCCGCCGCTGACGACGTACGGCGGCTACGACGGGCACGGCGAGCACGCCGACGGCCGCGCGGTGGACTTCATGGTCTCCGACTCCGGCCTGGGCAACGCGATCGCCGAGTGGGCGCGGGCCAACGCCGGTGCCCTCCACATCCGCACGATCATCTGGTCGCAGCGCATCTGGACCCCCGAGCGCTCGTCCGAGGGCTGGCGCTCCATGTCCGACCGCGGCTCCGCGACCGCCAACCACTACGACCACGTGCACATCTCGGTCTACTGACCTGCCCGACCGCGTCCGAGCCCGCGGTGTCGGCGCTCCCGGCTAGGTTGAACCGCGTGGGGTCGAGCAGCGAGGAGGCGTACGACGAGTCCGCGCGCGCCCGCTGGGGCGAGGAGCCGGCCAAGGTCTCGGCGCGCACCGCGTTCGCCCGCGACCGGGCGCGCGTGGTGCACAGCTCGGCCCTGCGGCGGCTGGCGGCCAAGACCCAGGTGCTGGGTCCGCAGAGCGACGACTTCGTCCGCAACCGGCTGACCCACACCCTGGAGGTCGCCCAGGTGGCGCGCGACCTGGCCTCGCAGATCGGCTGCGACACCGACGTCGCCGAGACCGCCGCGCTGGCCCACGACCTGGGGCACCCGCCGTTCGGGCACAACGGCGAGAAGGCGCTGGCCGACCTCGCCGCCGGCATCGGCGGCTTCGAGGGCAACGCCCAGACCCTGCGGATCCTGACCCGGCTGGAGGCCAAGCTCCTCGACCCCGACGGGCGCAGCATCGGGCTCAATCTCACCCGCGCGACGCTCGACGCCTCGACGAAGTACCCCTGGCGCCGCCGCGGGGGCGAACCCCCCAAGTTCGGGGTGTACGACGAGGACCTGCCGGTCTTCCGGTGGCTGCGCGAGGGCGCCCCCGAGGGCCGGCGCTGCCTCGAGGCGCAGGTGATGGACCTCTCCGACGACATCGCCTACTCGGTCCACGACGTCGAGGACGGGATCGTCGCCGGACGGGTGGAGCTGCTCGACCTCGCCGACCCGGGTCTGCGGCGCGAGGTGTGGGAGACCGCGCGGGAGTGGTACCACCCCGGCCGGCCCGACGACGAGCTCGAGGCCGCCTGGTCCCGGCTGACCGCCGTGCCCGGCTGGCCCGAGGCGTCCTACGACGGGAGCCGCGGCGCGATGGGCGCGCTGAAGAACCTCACCTCGTCCCTCGTCGGGCGGTTCTGCGCCGCGACCACCGAGGCGACCCACGCGGCGTACGGGTCGGGGCCCCTGGCGCGCTACGCCGCCGACCTGGTGGTGCCCGACGAGACCCTGCTCGAGATCGGCGTGCTCAAGAGCATCGCCGCCCACCTGGTCATGCAGGCGGCCGAGCGGCGGGGCGTGCTGGCCGCGCAGCGCGAGCTGCTCGCCGAGCTGGTCGCCGCCGTGGACCGGGCCGGGCCGCCGGTCCTGGAGCCGATGTTCCGCGCCGACCACGCCGAGGCGGCCGGCGACGCCGCTCGGCTGCGCGTCGTGGTCGACCAGGTGGCCTCGCTGACCGACGCCTCGGCGGTGGCGTGGCACCGGCGCCTGTGCGCCGGGGATGTCCCCGGACGCCCGTAGACTGCCCAGCGTGGCAGGACTGATCCGCGAGGAGGACATCGCGCTCGTGCGCGAGCGAGCCGACCTCGCCGAGGTCATCGGCAACTACGTCACCCTCAAGCCCGCCGGCGGCGGCTCGCTGAAGGGCCTTTGCCCCTTCCACGACGAGAAGTCCCCGTCGTTCAACGTCCGGCCCGGCAAGGGCTATCACTGCTTCGGCTGCGGCGAGGGCGGCGACGTCATCGACTTCGTGATGAAGCACGACGGGCTGCCGTTCAACCAGGCCGTGGAGTACCTCGCCGACCGCGCCGGCATCCAGCTGCGCTACACCGAGGAGCAGGACAACCGTGCGCCCCGCGACCGCATGCCGCGGCACCGCCTGATCGAGGCCCACCGCCGTGCCCAGGAGTGGTACGCCGAGGCCCTGGGCTCGCCCGAGGCGATGCAGGCGCGCACGTTCCTCAGCGAGCGCGGCTTCGACAAGGAGTCGGCCGAGCACTTCGGGCTCGGGTTCGCCCCCCGCGACGGCGACGCCCTCTACAAGCACCTGCGCCAGAAGGGCTTCACCGACGCCGAGCTGGTGACCGGCGGGCTGCTGCGCGCAGGGCCAGTCGGGCCACTACGACCGCTTCCGCGGCCGGCTGCTCTGGCCGATCCGCGACACGACAGGGGAGACGATCGGGTTCGGCGCCCGCCGGATCTTCGACGACGACCGGATCGACGCGAAGTACCTCAACACCCCCGAGACCCCGCTCTACAAGAAGAGCCAGGTCCTCTACGGCATCGACCTGGCCCGCCGCGAGATCGCGCGCACCAGCCAGGCGGTCGTGGTCGAGGGCTACACCGACGTCATGGCCTGCCACCTCGCGGGGGTGACCACGGCGGTGGCCTCGTGCGGCACGGCGTTCGGCGAGGAGCACGGCAAGGTCCTGCGGCGGCTGCTGCACGACCACGAGGAGTTCCGCGGCGAGATCATCTTCACCTTCGACGGCGACGAGGCCGGCCAGAAGGCCGCGCTCAAGGTCTTCGACGGCGACCAGAAGTTCGTCTCGCAGACCTACGTCTCCGTCGAGCCCGACGGCCTCGACCCGTGCGACCTGCGGATCCGCTCCGGCGACGCCGCGGTGCGCGAGCTGGTCGCGCGCCGGGTGCCGCTCTACCGCTTCGTCCTGGGCAACGTGGTGAGCCGCTACGACCTCGACCGGGCCGACGGCCGCGTCGACGCGATGCGCGCCGCGGCCAGGCTGGTCACCTCGGTGCGCGACCGGTCCAAGGTCGACGCCTTCGCCCGCGAGCTGGCCGGCATGGTCGGCGTCGAGGTGGAGGAGGCGCGGGCGGAGGTCCGCCGCGCGGCGAGCCGCGGCTCGGCGGCGCCGGACCCGGTCCCCGCTCGGGCCACCGACACCGCCGCCCCCGCGGGCCTGCCGGTGCCCGACCCGCGCGACCCGCGGATCTCCCTGGAGCGGGAGACGCTCAAGCTCGTGCTGCAGCAGCCGGCCCTGTGCGGCCCGCTGTGCGGCGACCTGGGTGACAACGACTTCACCCATCCCGCCTACCGGGCGCTGTGGCACGTGGTCGCCGGCCTCGGCGGCCCCGCGGCGGCGCCGTCGGAGGAGGTCTGGGTCGACAAGGTCCGCACCGCCCTCGACGAGTCGGCCGGGCAGGCGGGCGACCCGGCGCTGCGCCAGGTGCTCAACGCGCTCGTGGTCGAGCCGCTGCCGGCCGCCCGGACCCGACCAGGCCTTGGCCGCGGGCTACGTCTTCCGCCTCCAGGAGGTGACCGCGATGCGCCGCATCAACGACCTCAAGTCGCGGCTGCAGCGCACCAACCCGGTCGAGCAGGCCACCGACTACAACCGCATGTTCGGCGAGCTGGTCGCGCTGGAGAGCCACCGGCGCATGCTCCGGGAGCGCGCGATCGGCGGGTCGGTGTGAGGCTGCCCGGCCGGTGGGGCGGCCGGTTCCGCCGGGACACCGTGCGGCTTCCCGCCGACGTGCGGCGGGCGCTGCCCGGCGAGCGGCCGCTGGCCTGGGCCGCCGACGACGAGGGCGGTTGGGTCGTCGGCACGCGCGACCGGCTCCACCTGGTCGACCGCCGGGACGCGGTGCAGTCCTGGGGCTGGGAGGCGGTCCATCGCGCGGACTGGGACAAGGAGTCCACCCAGCTGACCGTCGAGCCGGTCCAGCCCTACGCCGCCCCGGTCGTGCGCCACGTGCGGTGCCTGCCCGAGCCGGGTGACCTGGTCGCGATGGTGCGCGAGCGGGTGACCGCCACCGTCGTGGTCCAGCAGCGCGTCCAGGTGCGCGGCAAGCAGGGCTTCCGGGTGATCGGCCGGAGGCCGCCGACCGGCGGCGAGGTGGTCTGGGCCTTCGAGCTGCGACGCCGGCCTGGACCCCGACGACCCGGAGGTCCGGGAGGCGACACGGCGGGCCCTGGCCGAGGCCCAGGCATCGGTGGGCCTCTGATACGGTTTTGCCCGCGGGCCGCACCCGCACCGATCCCCTGTAGCTCAACTGGCAGAGCATTCGGCTGTTAACCGGAGGGTTGTTGGTTCGAGTCCAACCGGGGGAGCCGTCCGAACCCCGTCCGACCTCGCGCAGGCCGGGCGGGGTTCTGCCTTCTCAGCGGCGCGCGGACGTCGCGTGCGAGGCGCCGAGGTCCAGCGCGATCGCGGCGATCAGCGTGCCCGTCCAGACGTTGACCGGGTCGAGGAGCAGGGGCTCGTGGGCGCCCACGTTGTTCGCGACCAGCCAGACGATGAACCACAGGACCGTCATGCCTCGACCCTGCGCCGGGTCGCCGGCGGGCCACAGGGACGCAGGTCCCCTCGTCGTGCGGCCAGGGGACCCGCCGGTCAGTGCGGGCGGAGCAGGCAGGTGGCGGCGCCGGCCACCAGGCCGAGCAGGGCGCCGACCAGCGCCGAGGGGACGCCCACCTCGAGGACGGCGAACCAGGCGGTCGGCGGGTAGGCCCGCAGCCCCAGGACGAGACCGACGAGGCCGCCCAGCACCCCCGCGAGGGTCGCTCCCAGGACGGCGAGCCGCACGGGAGGCGGGATCTCGTCGACGTCCGGGCGGGACGTGCCAAGGTCCTGGTCCACCTGGCCAGGCTACGCCCGTGAGGCGGTCACAGCGGCGTGAGCAGCGTCCGCGAGGTCATCCCGACGGTGTGGGCCAGCCCGTCGACGAAGCGGCCGCGCAGGAAGGTCGTGCGGCGCAGCTCCCAGATCGTCAGCGCGGTGACCCAGGCGAGGTCGCGGGCCTTGTCGATGTTCCAGCTGCTGAGCAGGTGGACGACCGGGCCCACCCGGTCGTCCAGGTCGCGGCCGAGCGCGTCGAGGAACGAGCGGCGGATCGAGGACTCGACCGCCGCGAGCACCTGGTTGACCAGCTCGTAGTCGCGCTCCAGGTCCTCGGGCTCCAGCCCGCGTGCCCCGCAGGTGTCGACGACGGCCAGCGGCAGGTCGTGCTCGATGTGCGAGTTCATCCCCGACAGGGCGAACTGGATCGGCAGCCGTCGCTCGGCCCGGGCCTCGAACAGCGGCCGCCACGCCGGGGGCACGGGGGCACCGGACCGCTGGGCGTCGTACGCCCGGAGCCAGAGGCAGGCGAACCGGACGTCGAGGTCGGCGATCGTCTCGATGCTGCCGAAGACCGCCGTGTCGTCCTGGCCGGCGATCACCGCGGCGACGCGCTCGGTGACCGTGAGGTAGATCCGGTTGAACACCGCGACACCGTCGTCGTGGGGCAGCTCGTCGTCGATCTCGCGCAGTCGGGCGATCACGCCGTCGACGGTCGTGGGGAGGCTCACCCGGTGAGTATCCCGCGCCGGTGGGTCGGGCGCCGCTCGCCGCGAGGCATGGGAGAAGGTGTGAGCGTGCGTCCCGGCTTCAGGTACACCACCTTCACGATCCCCAACCTCATCACCTACGTCCGCACCTTCGTCAGCTGCGTGATCTCGTTCCTCGTGCTCGCCGACGCCGTCCCGCACGACGACCGGACGGAGTGGCTGGTGGCGGCGTTCGCGATCTACTGGATCGGCGACAGCGCCGACGGGCTGTGCGCCCGGCTGCTGGACCAGGAGACCCGCGGGGGAGCGCTGCTCGACACCCTGTGCGACCGGGTCTGCATCGTGCTGGCGGTCGCGGGCGCGACGGTCGTGATCGACCCGCCGGTGGTCCCGGTCCTGCTCTACCTGTTCAACTTCATGGTGCTCGACTTCTGGCTGTCGCTGCGGTTCGTCGACTTCGAGATCGACACCAACAACCGGTTCTACGAGGTGGACCGCACCGTCTACCGGCTCAACTGGAGCCCCCCGGCCAAGACGCTGAACTCCTCGCTGGTGTGCCTGCTGGCGCTGTTCGGCCCGTGGTGGCTCTCCACCCCCTTCCTGCTGGGCATCATCGCGGTCAAGGCCTGGTCGTGGTCGCGCCTGCGGGCCGGACAGGTGCTGACGCCGGCATGAGCCGCGGGTGAGTCCCTGGGACGGATGGAGCCTGCTCGGCCAGGGGGCGCTGTCGGCGGTCTGGCCCGTGGCCAACGCCGAGGTGCTGGTCTCCGCGTGGAGCCTGCGGGCCGACACCGCGTGGGCGCTCACCCTCGGCACGGTGATCTTCGCCGTCGGCCACACCGTCGGCAAGTGCGCCCTGTTCGCCGTCGTGCGTCACGAGCTCCGGCTGCCACGGGGCGGCGGGCGCATCGCGGCCGAGCTGCGCCGGGCGGAGGAGCGGCTCGACCGGACGGTGGAGCGCGGGCCGTGGATGGTCAGCGGGCTGCTCCTGGCCTCCTCGGCGGTCGGCCTCCCGCCGCTGCTGGTGCTCACCGTGCTGATGGCACGGACGTCGTACTCGTTCCTCGCCTTCACCGCGCTCTGCCTCGCCGGACGGCTGGTGCGGTTCGGGTTCCTGGCGTGGGGCGTCGACTACGTCGGCCACCTGCCGTGGGGCTGACCCCTAGGCGTCCTCGTCCCCGCCGCCCCAGGTGAGGGAGTAGACCTCGAAGGTCGTGCCGTAGGTCGTGCCGAGCGCGCTGCCGACCGGGCGGCAGAAGCCCTCGAGCATCTCCTCCTCGTCGAAGTCCTCCCACCCGAGGCCGTCGATGTAGGCACGGTGCGCCCGCAGCGACTCCACCCCGACGCTGAACGTCTCGGTCGTGTCGACCGCGTGCCTGGCCTCCGGCGAGCCCGACGCCCAGACCGCCTTCACCCCGTCCCACCTCTCCAGCCCCTGGGACAGCTGGTCGGTGTGGATCCAGCGGTTGGCCGCGTCGCGCACCCCGTCGAGCACCGCGCGGCCGACCGCGATGTGGTCGGCCTGGTTGAGCGCGCCGGGGCCGAAGGTGTCGCGGAAGTTGCCGGTGATGACGTACTCCGGCCGGTGGCGCCGCACGACCTCGGCGACCGCCTTGCGCAACGGGATGCCGTACTCGATGACGCCGTCGGGGAACCCGAGGAACTCCACGGTGTCGACCCCGACGATCCGGGCCGACTCGATCTGCTCGCGCTCGCGCACGCGCCGGCTCTCCTCGGGCTCGAGGCCGTCGATGCCGGCCTCGCCGCTGGTGACCATCACGTAGACGACCTCCTTGCCCTGGCGGGTCCAGCGCGCGATCGCGGCCGCGGCGCCGAACTCCATGTCGTCAGGATGGGCGACGATCGCGACCGCCTTGCGCCAGTCCTCGGGGAGGGGCTTGAACCTGGGTGCCTCAGGGGTCTGCTCGGCCATGGGATCTCCTTCGGGACGACGGTCCACAGGCTGGCAGTCTTGCCCACATGGCGCTCGCGGACCAGCACCTCACCACCGCGCGCAACGCCGTCCTGGTCTCCTTCGCGGCCAACGGGCTGCTGACCTCGACGTGGGTCTCGCGGCTGCCGGACGCGGCCGACCGGCTGGACCTGGACGACGCCGCGCTCGGTGTGCTGCTGCTGTGCGCCTCGGTGGGGGCCCTGGCCTCGATGTCGTCGTCCGGTCGGCTCGTTCAGGCGCTCGGCCCGCGTCGCGTCGTGGCCGGCGGCACCCTGCTCGCCGTGGTGGGCGTCGTCCTCCTGGCGCTCGGGGCGGGACCCGCGTCGTCGGTCGCGCTGACCGGCGTCGGCCTGCTGCTCTTCGGAGCGGGGTACGGCGTGTGGGACGTCGCGATGAACGTCGAGGGTGCCGAGGTCGAGCGCGGGCTGGGTCGCACGATCATGCCGCGCTTCCATGCGGCGTTCAGCCTGGGCACGGTGGCGGGCGCGCTGACCGGTGTGGGGCTGGTGAAGGTGGGGGTGCCGCTGGCGGTCCACCTCCCCGTCCTGGGGCTGGGCGCTGCCCTGGCGAGCCTGGTGACCGTCGGCGGCTTCGTCACCCTGCCCGTGGAGGCCACCGCGGGCGGCCCGTCGCTGATGCGTGCCCGGGACGCCTGGCGAGAGGCACGCACCCTGCTGATCGGCGTGATGGTGCTCGGCCTGGCGATGACCGAGGGCGTGGCCAACGACTGGCTGGCCCTGGCCCTGGAGCGCGGGCACGACGCCGAGCGCTGGCTGGCGGTGGGCGGGCTGGCGCTGTTCGTCACCGCGATGACCGTCGGCCGCATCGTCGGCCCGGTGTTCCTCGACCGGCTCGACCGCGCGACTGTCCTGTGGGGGTCGATCGGCCTGGCGGTCGCCGGCGTCGTGCTCGTCGTGTACGCCGACGGAGCGTGGCTGGTCGCGATCGGCGTCGTGCTGTGGGGCCTCGGCGCCTCGCTCGGGTTCCCGGTCGGGATGAGCGCCGCCGCGGACGACCCGGCCCGCGCGGCCGCGCGGGTGAGCGTGGTGTCGCTGATCGGCTACTGCGCGTTCCTCACCGGCCCACCGCTGATCGGGTTCGTCGGCCACCGCGTCGGCACGCTGCAGGCGCTGGTCGTGCTGCTGGTCGTGCTGGCCCTGGCTGCGCTCTGCGTCCCGGCGGCGCGCAAGCAGCGGGCGGCCTGACGCCGACGTCGTGCGCCTGCCCGGTCGGAACTGGCACCAGTTGCGGGGCTCGAGCCGGGGTTCGGCCGAACTGGCACCAGTTCCTGCGGGACCGGGACGCGATGTGGCGGGTGCCGACGACGAATCGCGCCCGGAGGGTGCGCCGATCCGCCGCATGCGGACCCGATCCGCCGCCTCGAGCCGCGAGGGGTCTCAGGCCGGGTCGGAGACCTGGATGACGAGCTTGCCGAAGTTCTTGCCCGACAGCAGGCCGCGGAAGGCCTCGGGGGCGTTGCGCAGCCCCTCGACCACGTCCTCGCGGTAGCGCACGGACCCGTCGGCGACCCAGCCGCCCATGTCGCGCACGAAGTCGCGCCCGTGGGACTTGGTGAACTCGTCCTGGATGAACCCGCGGACCGTGAGCGACTTGCGCAGGACCGTGCCCATGAAGCCGGGGAGCCGGTCGGGCCCCTCCGGTGCCGAGGTCGCGTTGTAGTCGGCCACGAGCCCGCACACCGGGACCCGGGCGTACTTGTTGAGCCGGCGGAACACCTGCCGCTGCACCTCGCCGCCGACGTTCTCGAAGTAGACGTCGACGCCGTCGGGCACGGCCGCGGCCAGGTCGTCGGCGAACGTGGCCGAGCGGTGGTCGACCGCGGCGTCGAAGTCGAACTCGTCGAGCAGGGCGGCGCACTTCTCCGGCCCGCCGGCGATGCCGACGGCGCGGGCGCCCTTCAGCTTCGCGATCTGGCCGACCGCCGAGCCCACGGGCCCGGTGGCGGCGGCGACCACCACGGTCTCGCCCTCCTTCGGGCGCCCGATCTCGAGCAGGCCGGCGTAGGCGGTGAAGCCGGGCATGCCCAGCACGCCCAGCGCCGTCGACGGCGGGGCCAGGGACGGGTCGATCCGGCGCAGCATCGAGCCGTCGCTGACCGCCCGGGTCTGCCACCCGGAGTAGGACAGCGCCCACTCGCCGGGCTTCCAGTCGGGGTGCCGCGACTCCTCGACCTGGCACACCGTGCCACCGACCATCACACCGCCGACCGGAACGGGCTCGGCGTAGGACGGGGCGTCGCTCATCCGGCCGCGCATGTAGGGGTCGAGCGAGAGGTAGACCACGCGCAGCAGCAGCTGGCCCTCCTCGAGCTCGGGCAGCTCCTCCTCGACGAGGTCGTAGGTGGCGTCGTCGGGCATGCCGACGGGGCGCTGGGCGAGACGGACCTGAAGGGTAGAAGGCATCAGTCCAGCGTGTCAGACCCTTGGTCGTGCAGAAGAGCTGGCGTAGGTGGTCTCGCCCACAGCGATGGAGTACTCCGAGTAGTACGACGCGACGCCGTTGCGCTGGGCCTCGCGGTGCCGGGGGTGGTCGCGCCAGGCGCGGTGCGACTCGGGGTCTGCGAACGTGACGATCGTCGCCCGCTCGCCGTCGTCGGCGGTGAACGTCTTGGTCTCCACGAAGCCCGGCATGGCACGGGCGAGCTCGGCCACGACGGCGAGCTCGTCGGCGTAGGCCTCGACGTTCTCGGACCGCAGCCGGTTGCGGAAGACCGTGACGACCTGGCCGACGAGCGGCCGCTCGAGGGTCACGCCGGCCCCTCCGACCGGTCACCGCCCCACTGGAGGTGGAAGGCACCGTCGCCGTCCACGCGCCGGTAGGTGTGCGCGCCGAAGTTGTCGCGCAACCCCTGCACCAGCGCCGCCGGCAGGCGCTCGGCGCGCAGCGCGTCGAAGTAGGACAGCGAGGAGGAGAACGCCGGCGTCGGGACTCCCGCCGCGGCCGCGTCGGCGACCACGCGACGCCACGAGTCGAGGCCGTCGCGCACGGCGCCGGCGAAGTACGGCGCCACGAGCAGGCTGACCAGGGCGGCGTCGTCGGCGTAGGCCTCGGAGATGCGGTCGAGGAAGCGGGCACGGATGATGCAGCCGCCGCGCCAGATCGTCGCCATCGCGCCGGGGTCCACGCCCCACTGGTAGTGCTCGCTCCCGGCCATGATCTGGTCGAAGCCCTGGGCGTAGGCGATCACCTTGGAGGCGTAGAGCGCGCGCCGCACGTCCTCGACGTACTGCTCCCTGCCGCCGGGCGGGTCGTCGACCTGGGGCTGGGTGTCGGCGAACTCCTCGCGCGCGGCGGCCCGCTGGTCGGCGTGGCCGCTCAGGGAACGGGCGAAGGTCGCCTCGGCGATGCCGGTGACCGGGATGCCCAGGTCGAGCGCGGACTGGACGGTCCAGCGCCCGGTGCCCTTCTGCTCGGCCTGGTCGAGGACGACGTCGACGAAGGCCTTCTGGTCGTCGCGGGGGTCGAGCTGGGCGAGGACCTCGCCGGTGAGCTCGATGAGGAAGGACTCCAGGTCGCCGGCGTTCCAGTCCACGAAGATCTCGCCGACCTCCGCCGGACTCAGGTGGAGACGGTGCCGCAGCAGGTCGTAGGCCTCGGCGATGAGCTGCATGTCGGCGTACTCGATGCCGTTGTGGACCATCTTGACGAAGTGGCCGGCACCGTCGGGCCCGACGTGGGTGCAGCAGGGGATGCCGTCGACCTGCGCGGCGATCGACTCGAGGATCGGCCCGAGACGCTGGTAGGCGTGGTCGGAACCGCCGGGCATGATGCTCGGCCCCTCGAGCGCGCCGATCTCGCCGCCGGAGACGCCGCAGCCGACGAAGTGGAGGCCGTGCTCGCGCAGCGCCGCCTCGCGCCGCCGGGTGTCCTCGAAGTGGGCGTTGCCGCAGTCGACGACGATGTCGTCCTCGTCGAGCAGCGGGACCAGCTCGTCAATGACCGCGTCGGTGCCCTCGCCCGCCTTGACCATGACGATGATCGCCCGCGGCCGCTCGATCGCGGCCACCAGCGCCTCCAGCGACTCGCAGGGCACGAACGTGCCCTCGTCGCCGTGCTCCTCGACCAGTGAGGTCATCCGCTCCGTCGTGCGGTTGTGCACCGCGACGGCGTGCCCGTGACGCGCGATGTTGCGGGCCAGGTTGCGGCCCATCACCGCCAGGCCGGTGACGCCGATGGTCGCCTGGGTCATGAGGGTCCTCTCCGGGTCGGGCGGGTCGTCGCAGGGTGGTCCGTCATCGCAGGGCCCAGTCCACCAGGGCCTCGACGTGCAGACGGGTGGTGGGGAAGACGGGGACGGGGGAGTCCTCGGGACGGACGAGCAGCTCGATCTCGGTGCACCCCAGGACCACGCCGTCGGCGCCCCGGTCGACCAGGCCCGCGATCACCCGGGAGTACGCCGCCCGGGACTCCTCGCTCACGACGCCGTGCACCAGCTCGTCGTAGATCACCCGGTGGACCAGCTCGCGCTCGTCGGGGGACGGCAGGTGCACGCGCAGGCCGTGCCGCTCGAGGTGCTCGCGGTAGAAGGGCTGGTCCATCGTGAACCGCGTGCCCAGCAGGGCGACCGCCTCCGCGCCGTCGGACCGGACGGCCTCGGCGACGACGTCGACCAGGTGCACGAACGGCACGTGCACCGCGGCGGCGATCTCCTCGGCCACGAGGTGCATCGTGTTGGTGCACAGCGCGACGCACTCCGCCCCGGCGGCCTCGAGCTCGCGTGCGGCCGTTGCCAGCAGCCGTGCCGCCTCCGTCCAGGCTCCGCGCTGCTGCTGGTCCTCGACGACGGCGAAGTCCACCGACCGCAGCACGAGGTCGGCCGAGTGGTAGCCGCCCAGGCGCTCGGACACGAGCTGGTTGGCCAGCCGGTAGTACTCCGCGGTGCTCTCCCAGCTCATCCCGCCGATCAGTCCGATCCTCCGCACGCGGTCAGCCTAGGCCGGGCACGAGGAGCGCCGGGGGGCGCGGGGCGGGTGCGACGGGTGCGACGGCCGGTGGGGCCGGCCGTCGCACCCGGTCGTCCGGTCGCGAGCGCTCAGTGCGTGCCGACCCGGTCGCGGCCCGTGTTGCGGCCGGTCAGGGTCGAGGCGATCATGACGAGCACCGCCGACACGACGATGGCCACGATCCAGCGGACCCAGTCGACGCCGCTGGTCTCGCCGCCGCCGAACGCGGCGTAGACGTACCAGCCGAGCAGGACGCCGCCGATGCCGCACAGGATCGTCAGCCAGAACGGCGTGTTGTCCTTGTCGCCCGGGGCCACGAGCTTGCCGAGCAGGCCGATGATGATGCCCGCGATGATGACGCCGATGACACTCATCCCACTTCACCTCTCTCCGTCGTGACGACGCGGCCGCGTCGCCCTCCCTCGTCGAGTGGGTACCCGCTCCGACCTGCGGGTATGCCGGCCCCAGCACTGAGCCTGCGGTCGGTCGCGGGGTTGCGGGGGCCGGAACCGGGGACGGTCCGCCGGGAGCGCCGGGCTCGTCCGGCGCGTGGAGCCGAGGAGGGAAGCGCGTGCAGCCACGCACGGTCGGGATCGAGGAGGAGCTCTTCCTGGTGGATCCCGAGACCCGCCTGAGCGCCCCGCGGTCGGCGCAGGTGCTCGAGCAGGCCGAGCACAGCGACGCCGGGTCGGGGGAGGTGGAGCACGAGCTGTTCCGTCACCAGGTGGAGACCAAGACACCGCCGCTGCGCTCGCTGCGGGACCTGCGCGAGCACCTCGTGCGCGGGCGCCGGCTGGCCGCGCAGGCGGCCGAGGGGGCCGGTCTTCTCCTCCTGGCGTCGGGGACCGTGCCGACCGGTGGCCCCGACACGCACCTGACCGCCGACGACCGCTACCGCGACATGATGGATCGGTACGGCGAGGTGGCGCGTCCGATGGGGACCTGCGGCATGCACGTGCACCTGGGGGTCGAGTCGGCCGAGGCCGGCGTCGCCGTCATCGACGGGCTGGCGCCGTGGCTGCCCGTGGTGCTCGCGCTCAGCGCCAACTCGCCCTACCACCACGGCCGGGACACCTCCTACGCCTCGTGGCGGTCGCGGGTGTGGGGCCAGTGGCCGAGCGCCGGTCCGACCGAGCGCTTCGGGTCGCTCGAGGGCTACCGCGCCGTGTGCGAGCAGATGCAGCACTCGGGCGCCGCCCGGGACGAGGGGATGCTGTACTTCGACGCCCGCCTCTCGGCGGACCACCCGACTGTCGAGGTGCGCATCAGCGACGTGTGCACCGATCCCGACGACGCGGTCCTCGTGGCGGCCGTGCTGCGCGGACTGGTCGAGCGCGAGCCCGGCCGGGATCCCGCAGCAGCCGGGCGCGGGACGGACGGTGACGCCTACGTCTGGCGCTCGGAGCTGCTCCGCGCCGCGCAGTGGCGCGCGGCCCGCTACGGCGTGTCCGACAGCCTGCTGGACCCGACCACTGGCCGGCTGGAGAAGGCGGAGGCGGTGCTCGACCGGCTGCTGTCGGTCACTGCCAGCCGGCTCGAGGAGGCCGGTGACCTCCGGCTCGTGGAGGAGGGCCTGGCTCGCGTGCTCTCCGGGAGCGGTGCCTCGCGCCAGCGGGCGGCGTACGAGCGCAGCGGCGACCTCGGCGCGGTCGTCGACGACCTCGTCGACCGGACCAACCGGTCCTGGCGGGAGGACGTCTAGGCGCCGGGGAGCCGCCCGGTGTCGAGCAGGTGCTGGGCGACCTGCCCGACCTTGGTGCGGCTGTTGCGAGCCGCGGACCGCAGGGTGTTGAACGCGGCGCCGGCGTCGACGCCGTCCCGGGCCATCAGGTAGCCGACCCCGCGCTCGATGACCACGCGGTAGTCCAGGGCGTACTGCAGCTGCGCGGCCTGCTCCCCGGCGGTGTGCGCGGACAACGCGGCGGAGATCGTCACCTGCACGACGTCGGCGTAGTGGGTCAGCGCCGCTCGCTCCTCGTCGGTCCACTCGTGCGGCCCGTCGCGAAAGACGTCGAGGGTGCCGACCGGGATGCCGCCCAAGGTGACGGGGACGCCGAGGACGGCGCGCAGCTCCTGCTGGTCGCGCAGCGCCTCGCGCAGCCGGGGCCAGCGCTCGTCCTCGCGCAGGTCGCTGGTCCACACCGGCCGGTTGTCGAAGAACGCGTCCGTGCACGGACCCTCCCCCGACGAGGCCTCCACCTTCTCCAGCAACCGGCCCTGGCCGTGGGTGGAGGCGACGTAGTGCAGGGCGTCCTGCTCGTCGGCCAGCATGACCCCGCTGCCGGTCACGCCGAAGAGGGCGACGCAGGCCTCGACGACGTCCTGCAGGGTCACCCGCAGGTCACCGCGCGCGTGGTCGGCGTCGGCGACGAGACGGCGCAGGCTGCCGGTCAGCTCCTCGGGGTCGATGCTCATCGACGTGACCGTACCCACCCCGTCGGCACGGGCAACGCGGCACCGGTCACGGCCGGGGGGCCAGCCCCGGGAGGTGAGGCTCCAGCCGGTGCACGAGCTCGGCGTCCGCGGGGTCCAGGGTGCCGTCCACGAGGGCCACGACCAGCCGAGCCACCTCGCGCACCTTGAGGTTGGTGTGGGACGAGACGCGGGTGAGCACCGACCAGGCCTGGTCCGACGTGCAGCCGAAGCGCTCGGCCAGCACACCGGTCGCCAGCGACGTCATGGTGCGGCTCTCCAGCGCGATGCGCAGGTCGGCGACCTCGCGCTCGAGGTCGGCGATGCGTCGGTCGGCCCCGACCCGCTCCAGCAGGTCGCGGTCGAGCGGGACCCCTGGGACGCGGGACGGTCCGAGGTCCGGGTGCTGTGTGGACACGGCGTCACCTCCGTGACGTCAAGCCGCGGACACAGGGCGGAGATCGACTCGTTCGGGAGGCATTGTAATGCTCGAGCACGACGGAGCCGCCGTCGAGATCCGCCGGCCGGCTCGGTCCCGGGTGCAGACGCGGCCACAATGGGCCGCACCCACGAAGGAGGCCACCATGGCGAAGTACCTGTTGCTCAAGCACTACCGCGGCGGGCGGCGGCCGGTGAACGACGTGCCGATGGACCAGTGGTCGGCCGAGGAGGTCGACGCGCACATGCAGTTCATGCGCGACCTCGCGGTGAGGCTCACCGAGTCGGGGGAGTTCGTGGACGGCCAGGCCGTGGCGATGGACGGCTTCTGGGTCAGGCACGACGGCGAGGGGAGCCCGCCGGTCGTCGACCGCCCCTTCGCCGAGGACAAGGACCTGATCGCCGGCTGGATGGTGGTGGACGTGGACAGCGAGGAGCGCGCGATCGAGGTGGCCGGTGAGCTGTCGGCGGCGCCCGCGGCCGGTGGGCGACCGCTCGGTGAGTGGCTCGAGGTGCGTCCGTTCCTCGAGCCGGAGGACGAGTGACCATCCACACCGACCACCCGTTCGCCGAGCCGGACGACCCGGTGCGGCGCCTCCGAGGACGTCTCGGCGGGAGCGTGGCCGTCGCCTGCGCAGGGGACGGCGCCGAGCGTGCCGGCCTCACGATCACCTCGCTGGTCGTCGCGCACGGTGACCCCGCCCACCTGCTCCTGCTGGTCGACCCCGACTCCGAGCTGGCCGACGCGGTCGAGGACACCGGCAGCCTGGCCGTGTCGCTCCTGGCGTGGGAGCACCGCGACCTGGCGGACGCCTTCGCGGGACGGGCACCCGCCCCGGGCGGCAGGTTCCGGCTCGGCTCCTGGGAGCAGACACCCTGGGGTCCGGTCCTGGCCGACGCACCCGCGTGGGCCGCGGGCCCAGTCGTCGGCAGGACCACGATCGGCTGGTCCCTGCAGCTGGACGCCGAGCTCGCGCGGGTCGTCGTACGGGACGAGGCGGAGCCGCTGGTCCACCGTCGGGGCCGCTACCAGCGTCCGGACAGGGCCTGAGAGCCCCTGCTCGTCGTAGGCTCGCAGAAGTCGTCGAGCCGACCTGTCGATCCGGGGCCGGCTCGTCCGTCGGGATGGATGACGGCCCGATCGGCGGGCCCGACGAGAGGTGAGGACCATGGCGCAGTACCTGCTCCTGATCGCGGAGGACGAGAACGGCTACGCCACCGGCGGCCAGGAGGTCTTCGACAAGGTGATGAAGGGCCACAACGAGTTCGCCGCGAAGTGGGGCGAGAAGCTCATCGGGGGCAACGCCCTGCAGCCGACCTCGACCGCGACCACGGTCCGGGCCGACGGCGCGGGCTCCTACACGGTCACCGACGGGCCGTTCATGGAGGCCAAGGAGGTCCTCGGCGGCTACTACCTGGTCGAGGCCGCGGACCTCGACGAGGCGATCGCCATGGCCAAGGACGTCCCGGCTCACTTCGGCTGCATCGAGGTCCGCCCGGTGATGGTGTTCGACTGAGGTGCCCGAGCACGCGGCGGTCGCAGCCGCCGTCGCCGACGCGCACCGCCGCGAGTGGGGCTTCGTGCTCGCCGCGACGGTGCGCGTCACGCGCGACCTCGACCTGGCCGAGGAGTGCGTGCAGGAGGCGTACGCCGAGGCGCTGCGCACGTGGGGCGAGCGCGGCATCCCGTCCTCACCGGGTGCGTGGCTGACCACGACCGCCCGGCGGCGGGCGCTCGACCTGCTGCGGCGCGACTCGACGCTCGCGCGTCTCCTGCCCAAGCTCGTGACCGACGACGTGGCGGGGGACCCGGGGGAGCTGGACCTGGGCCAGATCCCCGACGACCGGCTGCGGCTGATCTGCACCTGCTGCCACCCGGCGATCGCACCGGAGGCGCGCGTCGCGCTGACGCTGCGGCTGGTGTGCGGCCTGTCGACCGCGGACGTGGGCCGGGCGTTCCTGGTCAGCGAGCCCACGATGGCCGCGCGGATCACGCGGGCGAAGAAGAAGATCGCGGTCGCCGGCATGCCCTACCGCGTGCCGTCGGTCGACGAGCTGCCCGAGCGGCTCGCCGCGGTGCTCGACGTCGTCCACCTGGTCTTCACCACCGGCCACACCGCGCCGGCCGGCGCGGACCTGGTCCGGCGGGACCTGGTGGACCGGGCGCTCGAGCTGGCGCGGGTGCTGCGCGCGCTCGTCCCCGGCTCCGCCGACGTGGCCGGTCTGCTCGCCCTGGTGCTGCTGACCGACGCCCGGCGCCGCACCCGCGTGGCTGCGGACGGCACGCTGCTCCCGCTCGCCGAGCAGGACCGGTCGCGGTGGGACGGCGCCCAGATCCAGGAGGGCCTGGCACTGGTCCGCGAGGCGCTCACCGGCCGGCCGCCGAGCCGCTACGCGCTGCAGGCCGCGATCGCCGCGGTGCACGTGGAGGCGCCGTCGTACGCCGAGACGGACTGGCCGCAGGTGGTCGGGCTCTACGACGTGCTCGGCCAGGTCTGGCCGTCGCCCGTGGTGGCCCTCAACCGTGCGGTGGCGGTCTCGTTCGCCGACGGTCCCGCGGCCGGCCTGGCGCTGCTCGACGAGCTCGCGTCCGAGCCGCTGCTGGCGACCTACCCCTACCTCGCGTCGTCGCGCGCCGACTGCCTGCGCCGGCTGGGGCGCCTCGACGAGGCGCGCGCGGCCTTCGGCGAGGCGATGCTGCTCACCGGCAACGCGGTCGAGCGGCGCTTCCTCGAGCGGAGGCTGGGCGAGCTGGGGTCGGTGGACCCGTAGCCTGGCGCGATGGAGCTGTGGCTGGTGCGGCACGGGCAGACCGAGTGGAGCGCCGCGGGTCGGCACACGTCGACGACCGACCTCCCGCTCCTGCAGCCGGGTGAGGACGACGCTGAACAGGTGCGCGAGCGGCTGGACGAGCTGTCCTTCGACCTCGTCCTGACCAGTCCGCGGCAGCGGGCACGGCGTACGGCGGAGCTCGCCGGGTTCCCGGACGCGCGCGTCGACGACGACCTGGTCGAGTGGGGGTACGGCGACTACGAGGGCCGGACCACCGAGGAGATCCGGGAGGACGTGCCGGGCTGGACGGTGTGGACCCACCCGACGCCGGGAGGGGAGTCGGCCGACGACGTCGCGGCCAGGTGCGACCGTGTGGTCGCGCGGGTGCGGGCGGTCGACGGACGAGCACTGGTCTTCGGGCACGGCCACGCCCTGCGCGCCCTCGCCGCGCGGTGGCTCGGGGAGCCGGTGACCTTCGGCCGGCACGTCAAGCTCGACACCGCCACGGTGAGCACGCTGGGGTTCGAGCGGGAGACGCCGGTCGTCCTGCGCTGGAACGGCTAGGCCGTGCGGCGGGCCGCCCTCTTGGCCTCTGCCTCGGCCCGGCGCTCGACGAAGCGCGTCGCCTCGGCGTCGAGCGCGGCCACGGCGGCTGCGAGCTCCTCGCGCGCCTGCTCGCCCTCCGTGCCGAGCCCCTCGACCGAGAACACGCCCCACTGCCGCAGCAGGGGGCTGACGATGTCGTCGTGGTGGATGCGCAGGTCGTAGATCCCGGCCTTCGCCATCTGCACGGCCTTGCGGGAGAAGCCGGGGATGACGCTGCCGGGCATCTGGAACCCCACCACCTCGTCGGTGATCGCGCGCATCGTCTGGTCGGGCGCCACCGCCAGCGCTGCCTGGACGATGTTGCGGTAGAAGATCATGTGCAGGTTCTCGTCCTTGGCGACCCGCGAGAGCAGCTTCTCGGCGATCGGCTCCTCGGTGAAGCGGCCGGTGTTGCGGTGCGAGACCCGGGTCGCCAGCTCCTGGAACGAGACGTAGGCGCAGACGTGGAGCAGCGGCTTGTCCCCGGAGTCGAACCCGGTCTCCATCGTCTGCATCCGGGCCCGCTCGAGCTCCACCGGGTCGACGCCGCGAGTGACCAGGAGGTAGTCGCGGATGCAGAACGCGTGCCGGCCCTCCTCGGCGGTCCACCGGTTGACCCAGGCACCCCAGGCGCTCTCCTTCCCGAACGCGCGGTCCACCTCGCGGTGGTAGCTGGGCAGGTTGTCCTCGGTGAGGAGGTTGACCTCCAGCGCGGTCCGGGCGATCGGCGAGAGCCGTGACTGGGCCGCCTCCCAGGGGTCCCCACCGAGGTCGGCGAAGTCGCGTCCCAGGCTCCACGGCACGTACTCGTGCGGCATCCACTCGTCGGCGACGCCCAGGTGCCGGTCGAGGTTCTCGGCCACGACCGGCTCCAGCTCGGTCAGCAGCTGGGCGGTGTCCAGTGGGCTCATCCACCCGTCGTACACCCGGGTCGGGGGTCGTGACCAGGGCCACCGCGTCCGGCTTGGGCCTCCTGGGCACGCTGGCCGCATGCAGCTGCAGCCGCGCCTCCTGCCGACCCGCGAGCCCGACCGCCCCGAGGGCGCGGTCCTGGTCCTGCACGGCGGCGCCTCGCGCGGCGAGCGGATGATGGTCAGCCCGACCCAGCTGTCGGTGCTGCGGATGGTGCCGATCGCGCGTCGCATCGCACGCGCCGGGCGGGGCCGGCTGGCGACGTACCGCCTGTTGAACTCCTACCGCGGCTGGGACACCCACCACACCCCGGTCGCCGACGTCCGGTGGGCGCTGGGCCAGGTGCGGGAGAGGTACGGCGACGTGCCGGTCTGCCTGGTCGGCCACTCGCTGGGCGGGCGAGCGGCGTTGCTGGCGGGCGAGCATCGCGCCGTGACGAGCGTCGTCGCGCTGAACCCCTGGGTCTACCCGACCGACCGTGCCGACCTCTCCGGTCGCCACGTCCTCATCGCGCACGGCGACCAGGACCGGATCGCGCAACCGGCGCGCGCCCAGGCCGTGGCCCGCACGTTGTCCCGCACGACGGACGTCGCCTGGCTCACCGTCGAGGGCGGGAAGCACGCGATGCTCAAGCGCGGCGGCGTCTTCGAGGCGGCTGCCACGGGCTGGGCCGTCGCGACGGTCCTCGGTGAGCAGGTGGGCGATCCCGTCGCCCGGTTGCTCGCGGGGGAGCGCAGCCTCATCGTCTGAGCACGCCCGGATAGGGTGCCCCGACGAGGGGCGGTAGCTCAGCCGGTCAGAGCAGAGGACTCATAATCCTTGGGTCGTGGGTTCGAGCCCCACCCGCCCTACTCTCTTCCTGTGTGACCGCGCTTCATCGGTGACACTCGGGCTTCGGTTGATCCGGGACAGTGTGTCGGTTGACGGGTGATGACGACGTCGGCTCGAGGGGAGCGCCGCCGATCCGGGTCGGGGCCGATCACGTGGCATCGGGCCCTCGCCTCGGCGCATCGGTCGACCGGCCGGGGGACGTGCGGGACTGTCGGACCCACGGCCCCGGGCGTGGCGGTGGGGCCCCTCGCGGAGTGCGGGGGCTCGGCGGTCTCAGGCGGCGGTCCGGAGGTCCTGTTCGTCCAACAGTTCGAGCCTCTCGCGGTCGAAGTCCGCGGCGAGCGAGGCCACCAGGTCCATGCGGTCGCTTGCGACGGCGCTGTTGACGGCGTCGACGTACTGCTCGTGCAGGCTTCGCAGGGCGGTGGTCGAAAGGTGTTCGTGCTGCGTCATGTCGTGCTCCAGAGGTGCGGCGGCGGACTTCCTGACTCCAGTCTCGCGCGATCGTCTTTAACGTTCCAATCCTGCCGCCGGTTGACGCGGTGATGCTGCCCACAGGCGCGTCGCCGAGCCACCGCTCATCCGCGGCGGGTGATCTCCGTGGCTCCGGCTCGGCCTAGCGTCGAGCTGAGATCCTCGGCCGCACCGTGCTGGGAGGAGAGCCGGATGAGCAGCACCACCGCCCCCACCACTCACGCCGGCGGTGTCCTCGCCGTGACGTGCCTGTCGACCCTCGTGGTCAACGCCAACACCTCGGCGGTGAGCATCCTGCTGCCGGCGATCAGCCAGGACACCGGCATGTCGGTCACGACGCTGCAGTGGGCGGTGACGGGCTACTCCCTGGTGGGTGCGGCCGTGATCGTGACGTCCGGGTCGCTGGGCGACGTGTTCGGACGGCGGAAGGTGTTCCAGCTCGGGCTGCTGCTCTTCGTCGCCTCCTGCGTGCTGATCGCGCTGTCGAGCTCGGGGGAGATGGTGATCGCAGGCCGCGCCGTCCAGGGCGCTGCCGGAGCGACGATCCTGGCGTGCGGGCTGAGCCTGCTGTCGGTGGCCGACAGTGGTGAGGAGCAGCTGCGTGCGGTCTCGTTGTGGGGGGCTGCGGCAGCAGTGGGCGCGGCGGCCGGGCCGTTGCTCGGCGGCTTCCTGGTCGAGGTCACCGGCTGGCAGGGGCTGTTCTGGGTGGATGCCGCGGTCGCGGTGCTCTGCATGGGCCTCACCGCAGCGCTCGTGTCCGAGTCGCGCGACCCCGACCGGCCCCGTTCGATCGACCTCGCCGGGACCCTGCTGGTGGCGCTGACCCTGACGCCCCTCGTCCTGGCGATGAGCAAGGGCAGCGACTGGGGCTGGTTCTCGGCCGCGACCCTGGGGTGTCTGCTCCTCGCGGTGCTCTCCGGCCTGGGCTTCGTGGCCGTGGAGCGGCGGGTCGCCGTGCCGCTGCTCGACCTCGCCCTCCTGCGCAACCGCGTGCTGGTCGGTGCGACGATCGCCATCCTCATCGGTGCCGGCACGATCAACGCGCTGATGTACCTGGTCAGCATCTACTTCCAGAGCCCGGACACGCTCGGCCTGAGTCCGCTGCAGGCGGGTCTGGCCACGCTGCCGGCCACGGCCGGACTGGTCGCCGTGGCGCCGCTCGTGCCGCGCTTCGCCAAGCACCTCGGCAGCCGCCAGGTCGTCGGGATCGGCTTCGCGCTGACCGCCATCGGCTTCGCGGCGGTCGGTTTCGCCGACGCCTCCTGGGCCTACGGCGCCTTCGTGCTCCCGCTCGTCGCCGTGGCCGTCGGGATGGGCCTGTCCAACGGCCCCGCCTCCTCGGCCGCGACCGCCTCGGTGCCGGAGAACCAGGTGGGCGCTGCGTCGGGTGTCTCCAACATGGCGCGGTACGTCGGCGCCGCGGTCGCGACGGCGCTGGCCGCGACGATCTACGGCAGCGTGATCGCCAACCGGACGGCCGCAGGGTCCGCCGACGCCGACGCGCTTGCCTCCGGCCTCGCCGCGGCCTCGTGGGTGATGGCCGCGTTCAGCTTCGCCGGCGTTCTCATGGCGGTGCTCATGGGCCGGCACCGGGAGCAGCAGGGCACGCTCGAGGACGCAGCCGCGGCGGCCGCGGCCCACACCCACACCCTGCCCACCTCCGCCACCCCGGTGCCGGTGGGCGCAGGTGCATCGACGTCCTGAGGGACCGGTGTCGCACGCGGCGAGAGCCACCCGCGATCGGTGGGTGCGGGTGGCTCTCTCGGTGAGGAGGGGCTTGCTCAGCCCACCTGAGAGAGGTCTGGGCTGAGCACCTCACCGTGGTGGCGACGCTAGGCGGTGCGTCCGGCACCGACGAAGACCAAGGTCCCGCCGAGTCGACGCCACTCGTCGCCCACCGCACCGGCCGAGGAGGACACCCCACAGAAGGCGGTTGCCGGTGCCCGTGGCGGGCATGCTGAAGGTGTCGGCTGCGGGGGCTTGCAGCGGCTCGACCGACCAGGTGAGTCCTCGCATCTCCCACCTTGCGCGAGGGTTGACAACTGGGGCCGCCCGCGAGCCCCCTTGCTCGTGGGCGGCCGAGGGAGCGACACCCCCGGCGCGATCAGCCGGAAGTGGCGCCGGTTCCGGAGCCGGTTGCACCTGCTGGGTGCCCGCTCTCGTCGGGGTGTCCTGCTCGGGCCCACGGCCAGGTCATCAGGGCCCAGAGCGCCAGCAGCACCACGACCTCGACCAGGACGTAGACCGGCCAGGGCCCGAACAGGTCGAGGATGCTGCCGCCTGCCGGCTTGCGGTTCAGGTAGCCGTAGTTGGTTCCCGTGGCCGCGTTGAAGACCAGCATCGTGGCGGCCCAGGCCAGCGTCACCGCGACCGCGACGCGGTAGCTGCGCCAGTCCAGCCGGACGCCGAGGCCGAAGGTGAGGTAGACCGCCGCCCAGACGGTCGCGAAGTGCATCCCCCAGAACCCGAAGTAGCGCAGGTCGGGAAACACCTCGCCGAGCGACGGCGTGACGATCCCCTGCACGGTGAGGGTGAGGCCCCAGAAGTAGACCAGTGCCGTGGCCGCCCAGTGCCGCGTCCACAGCGCCACGATGGCGGCGACCCAGGCGAGGTCACACAGCTGCAGGGGCAGCGAGGTGCCGATGTCGTAGTCCCCGGGCAGCAGCTGCGCGACCTGCAGCGGCACGGTGAAGCAGGGGATCAGCAGGGCGAACCCGCGGCGGAACCGCAGCTCGGCGTCCGTGCCGCGGTGCGCGCGACCCACCATGGCCAGCGCGACGCAGACCACGAGGAAGCCGACGACCAGCCCGAGGTGCTCGAGGGTGAAGGCCTCGAAGCGGGTGGTCAGGGGAGCGGTCATGGGCCAAGTCTCACCCCGCTGCGGGCGGACAGGCCTGAGTACACCGACTCAGGTCCGGGCGGCGGCCACCGGCCAGAACACCTCGGTGCGTACCTGGTCATCAGGGGTGTCGGGCGGGCTCCAGTACTCCTCCCACATCGGTCCGTCGACGGAGAGCCTGCGGTCGAGCACACCGGTCCCGGTCTCGAGGTCGGCGTACGCCGAGGGCAGCCCGTCGTAGGAACCGAGGTGCGTGGTGTGCGCGGCCTGGACCCCGCCCAGGTCCAGGCGCTCGAGCCCCGGCGGTGCGGTGAAGTCCGCCTGCACCCGGAACCCCGCCGCCACGTCGAAGCCGCCGTCGGTGGGCTCGTAGCAGGCGAGCGCGGGTCCCTCGGGGTTCACGTGCGCCTTGCCGAGCTCGGTCATGACCGTCCCGAACGCCTGCCCCATCTGCTCGCCGATGGTCGCGATCTGCTCGGCCTCGACGTGGAAGCGCACGACCGCCGCAGTCGTGGCAGGCACCTCGAGGATGTCGACGTGGTGGCTCGTGTCCATCCCCCAGTAGAGGCGCCGGGAGCGGGTGCGATCAGGTGCCGAACGTCCCCGACACGGGGGTCTCATGCGTCACTGCCGTCGCCCTCCGGGTCGTCCGGGACCTCGATCGGGCGCAGGCGTGCCCACGCGATGAAGACGAAGGACGCGACCACCAGACCGAGGCCCGCCCACAGGTTCACGTCCACCCCGTCCGCCTTGTCCAGCTGCTCCTGCGGGGTGAAGAAGCTGGTGATCACCAGGACCACCCCGTAGATCCCGAGCAGCAGCCCGATGATCGTGCGGATGTCGAACAGCGTCGCCTCGTGGGTGCGCGCATCGGACCCGGTGCCCTGGGACTCCTGCGTCTGTGCCATGAGCAGCTCCTACCAGAAGAGGATGTTGAGGACGACGACGAGACCGCCGCCGACACCGGCGAGCACGGTCGGCCGCTGGTACCACGCCGGCTCGGCGACGGCGTCGTCGTGGAAGTCGGACTTCGGGGTCAGGGAGTAGACCAGCCCGCGCAGCTCGGACTCCTCGCGCGGCCTGCCGGCCAGCGAGACCGCGACGCTGACGAGCACGTCGGCCACGAAGGCCGCGCCGGCGGCGACGAAGCTCGCGCCCTGGCCACTGAGGCCGAGCACGCCGATCGACATCGGGCCCAGGGCGTCCTCGCTGAGGACGCCGACGAGGACCGCGGCGCCGATGCCGCTGACCAGGCCCACCCACCCGGCGGTGGCGCTCATCCGCTTCCACAGCAGACCGAGGATGAACGTCGCGAACACCGGGGCGTTGAAGAACCCGAAGAGCGTCTGCAGGTAGTTCATGATGTTCTCGAAGTTCTTCGCGATCAGCGCCGTGCCGATCGCCACGATCGTGGCCGCGACAGTGGCGATGCGCCCGACCCGGAGGTAGTAGTCGTCGTCACGGTCCTTGACGACGTAGTCCTGCCAGATGTCGCCGGAGAACACGGTGTTGAACGCCGAGACATTGGCCGCCATGCCGGCCATGAACGCCGCCAGCAGCCCCGCGATCGCGACTCCGAGCATGCCGTTGGGCAACAGGTCCCGGAAGAGGTAGAGCAGCGAGTTGTTGTAGTCGAAGGTCGGGTCGCCGGACCGCTTGGCCTCGACCACCTCGGAGGCCGCGACCGCGGCGATCATGCCGGGGATGACGACGATGAACGGCACGAACATCTTGGGGAAGGCGCCGATGATCGGCGAGCGCTGGGCAGCCGAGATCGAGCTCGAGGCCATGGCGCGCTGCACCTCGACGAAGTTCGTCGTCCAGTAGCCGAAGGACAGCACGAACCCGAGGCCCAGCACGATGCCCAGCACGGACAGGACCGGGTTCTCGATGCCGGTCAGGTTGGTGCCCGCCCAGGACGAGACCTGGGCGCCGCCCTCCGGGGTGGCGGCGATCTTGTCCTTCAGGCCGCCGTAGCCGCCGACCTTGTGCAGTCCGATGAGGGTCAGTGGCAGCAGCGCGGCGACGATGACGAAGAACTGCAGGACCTCGTTGTAGATGGCCGCGGACAGACCGCCGAGGGTGATGTAGGACAGCACGATCACCGCCGCGACGACGAGCGAGACGTAGAGGTCGAGCCCGAGCAGGATGTTCACGATCTTGGCGAGCAGGTAGAGGTTGATGCCCGCGATGAGCAGCTGTGCGGTTGCGAAGGTCAGCGCGGTGACGAGATGGGCACCGTCGCCGAAGCGCGTGCGCATCCACTCCGGCACCGACCGCACCTTGGAGCCGTAGTAGAAGGGCATCATCACGACGCCGAGGAAGAGCATCGCGGGAACGGCGCCGATCCAGAAGTAGTGCATCGTCGGGATGCCGAACTGCGCGCCGTTGGCCGACATGCCCATGATCTCCACGGCGCCGAGGTTCGCGGAGATGAACGCCAGACCGGTCACCCAGGCGGGCAGCGAGCGGCCGGACAGGAAGAAGTCGATGCTGCTGGAGACCGACCGGCGGGCCATCACCCCGATCCCGATGACGAAGACGAAGTACACCGCGATCAGCAGGTAGTCCACCCAGGAGGCGTCGAGGCGCAGCTGTGAGGAAGCGGCGAGTGGAACCATCGGACCCCCCGAGACGTGACAGGACGTGGCGACCAGTTCCTTCCCCCTTTCGGGCGTGCCCCAACCGCGCGATGCGCCGCACCGGGCGCACGCGGACGCCGGGCGCTTCTGGAGCGAGGCGCAGAGCTGGCCGGTGGGGGAGTCGTGGTCCGGTCACCCGGCGCTGGCGAGCCTCGAGCCGGCCACACGTGCGAGGGACGTTGCGTAACTCACACCGGGCCCCGTCGTTGGGGAACCTGAACACGCGTCACCTCGAGACAGGACGAGCCGGTGTCACCTGCCCTCACTCCCGCCCACCGCAGTCGCTTCCGCACGCTCCTCGGGGTCCTCCTCGCCGGCCTGGTCGCGGCGATCCTCGTCCCACTCGCGGTGCCGGGCGTCGCGCAGGCCCATGTCGAGCGCCCGTCGTACTGGCCGGACCCCAGGCCGGACTGCTCGATCAAGCCCTGCGCAGGCGGCAAGGTGCCGACCGCCCGATCGCTGGCCTCGGCGCTCGACCGGTCGAGGCCGGGGCGCACGCGCGTGGTGTGCAAGCCCGACTCCATGAAGCGGGTGCGCGCGTCGGTCGCCAGGGCCCGGAAGGTCGGGTACCGGGACCGCCCGACGGTGCACTCCTCGCTCAGCGCCAGGCGGGCCGACCTGCTGCTGCGGGTCAACCGCGCCCTGTTCAAGCGGTGCGCCTTCCGCCACATCCAGGCGGCGGTGACCCGGTCGGGCAACAACGACCGCGTCGTGGTGATGCCGGGTCTCTACCTCGAAGGTCCCTCGCGGGCGAAGCCGACGAACGACCCGTCCTGCGACAAGTACAAGATGAAGGCCGACAGTGGTGACCCCGGGGCGCTGAGCCACGACTACCAGATCCACTGCCCCAACGACGCCAACCTCGTCGCGGTCATCGGACGTGGCCCGGACACCGCGCCGACGCCCAGCGAGCCGCGCGAGGACCGCCACGGCGTGCCCAACGTCGGCAGGTGCATCCGCTGCAACTTCCAGCTCGAGGGATCGGGCGTCAGCGCCGACGACGTGATCGTCGAGGCCGGCGACCCCAAGGCCGGCAACGGCGGACCCTCGGCGGTGGGGCACAAGAAGGACGTGGGGATCTTCGTCGACCGCGCCGACGGCTTCGTCCTGCGCAACGTGACCGTCCGGCACGCACGCGAGCACGACATCTACGTCCTCGAGACCGAGGGCTACCGGATGGAGCGGTTCAAGACCTACTACGCCGGCGGCTACGGCGTCCTGACCTTCGTCGGTGACCACGCGCTGGTGCAGAAGTGCGACGCGGCCGGCAACGGCGACTCGGGTCTCTACCCGGGCTCCGGTGCGGACTCCACCGACCAGCGCTACAAGAAGTTCTACCCGAAGTGGCGCTTCAGCCAGGTGTTCCGCTACTGCGACAGCCACCACAACACCGGCGGGTTCTCCGGGACCAACAGCCACGGCACGCTGATCACGAAGAACAACTTCTACGACAACGCGCTCGGCTTCACCACCGACGTGTTCACCGCGCCGGGCCACCCGGGCTTCCCCCAGCACGGCAACACCGTCCTGGACAACAACTTCTACCGGAACAACTACAACCCCTACCTGCCGGACAGCGACGTCGACCCGTTCATCCCCGCGCCCGTCGGCACCGGGCTGTGGCTGGCCGGCGGCAACAACAACCGCGTGCGCGGCAACTACTTCTACGACAACTACCGCCGCGGCACGATGCTCTTCGCGGTGCCGGACGCGACGGTGTGCGGCCCGTCCCCGGTCGGGTCGGACACCCCGGTGCCCGGCTGCGACCCGGCCAAGGTCTCCACGTCGTTCGGCAACTTCTTCAACAAGAACACCTTCGGCGTCGACCGCTCCGGCAAGGTGCGCCCCAACGGTCTCGACATGTGGTGGGACTCCTTCCCCGGCAACACCGGCAACTGCTTCTTCGACAACAAGGCGGCCAAGGGGGCGACGTTGAAGACCTCGCCCGCCCTGCTGCCGGACTGCGCGGGCGGGACCGCGCCTGAGACCAGCGTCGGCACCGGTGACGTGGTCAACGAGAGCGAGCTGGTGGCCTGCTTCGCCGGCTTCACCGTCGCCGGCTACCCCGACGGCAACGACACCGTCTGCGACTGGACCGTCACGCCGGACAAGCCGGGCAGCGCCGGGACGCCCGGTCTGCCGACGGCCCGCTCCGAGACGCAGCAGACCCAGCTGGCCACGATCTGCGACGTCGGGCTCTCGCCGCGACTGTGCGCGCGCTACGGCTCGCTGCTGACGCAGGTCACCTCGTCGGTGCTGGGCGCGGCCGAGAACGCCTTCTCCCCGCTCGCCCTGGCCACGCCGAAGTACACCCCCGGACGCCTGAGCACGTTCACGTGCTCCTGGTGGCGCGGCGCGGACGACGACCACAAGCTCGGGATGGTCCAGCGGATCCGCAACCTGGCGACCGGGCGGATCAACGGCTCGCCCGGCGACGGCGACTACGGCTACGGCGCGGGGCTCTCCGACGGGCGCGCCGCCCTGGTCCTCGAGGACCGGTGCAGCTCGTTCCAGGCCGGACCGTTCGCGCTCTACAAGCTCTACGGGGCCGCGGCACCGTTCTCCGCGCTGGCCAGCCGCTGAGGCACGTGCCCTCCTGCGGCCGCAGAAGCCCGGTTCGAGCCCCCCGAACGGGTAGCGTGACCGCTGGCCCGTCGCGGAGGACCGGCCGCGCGAGCAGGAGACACGATGACCACCACCCAGGCGCGACCGGCGGTGCCGGAGGACGGCTTGCCGCCGGTCTCCCCGGTCGCACCGCCGGTGGACCACGGCAAGCGGGCCCGCACCGTGCCCCGCGCGCTGGGGCTGGTGCTCCTCGGTGCCCTCCTGCCGGGGGCGGGCCTCCTGTGGGCCCGACGCTGGGTGGCCGGCCTGCTGCTGCTCCTGCCGACGCTGGCGGCGCTCGGCCTCGCGGTCTACGGCTACGTCGAGCTGGGGCTCCGTCCGATGCTCGACCTCGCCTTCGACCCTGACACTCTCCGGCTCGTGGCGCTGGCCGGCGCCGCGGTGACGCTGGTGTGGGCGGCGAGCCTGCTGGCGACGTACCTCGCCGTCCGCCCGCGGCCGCACCCTCACCTGCGGTCCGTGCTCGGCGCGTTCCTCGCCTGCGTGCTGGTCGTCGCGCTCGCGGCGCCGCCCGCGCTGGCCATCCGCTACCTCGCCGTGCAGGCCGACCTGGTGCACAGCGTCTTCGAGGACAACGGCACCGCGACCGACACGGTCCTGCCGCACGAGATCACGCGGGCCGACCCCTGGGGCGGGCTCAACACCGTGAGCGTGCTGCTGCTCGGCGGCGACTACGGCCCGGGCCGCACCGGCGTGCGCACCGACACCGCGGTCCTCGTCCGGGCCGACGTCTCCACCGGTGACGTCGTGATGTTCAGCCTGCCGCGCAACCTGATGAACGCGCAGTTCCCCGAGGACTCCCCGCTGCACGAGCTCTACCCCGACGGCTTCCGCGGCGAGGGCGACCAGGGCAACTGGATGCTCAACGCGATCTACGGCCAGCTGCCGCTGCTGCACCCCGGCGTGCTCGGCGACTCCTCCAACGAGGGTGCGGACGCGATCAAGCAGGCCGTGGAGGGCAGCCTCGGCATCCCGGTCGACTACTACGCGCTGGTCAACCTCGGTGGCTTCAAGGAGCTGGTCGACGCGATGGGCGGCGTCACCGTCGACATCAACGAGTACGTCGCGGTGCAGGGCGACCAGTCCGCCGGCATCCCCCCGGCCGAGTGGCTGCATCCCGGTGCGGCGCAGCACCTCGACGGCTACCACGCGCTGTGGTTCGCGCGCGGCCGCTACGGCTCGAGCGACTACTCCCGCATGCTCCGCCAGCGCTGCCTGATCGGCGACATCATCGACGAGGCCGATCCGGTGACGCTGCTGCGCCGCTACCAGGCGCTGGCCAAGGCGGGCAAGGCGATCGTGCAGACCGACATCCCGGCGCGCCTGCTGCCGGGCTTCGTCGAGCTCGCCCTGCGTGCGAAGGACGGGGACGTCCGGTCCGTGGCGTTCATCAGCTCACCGGAGTTCTTCTCCGGCGACCCCGACTACGACTGGATGCGCGACAAGGTCCAGAAGGCGCTCGCCCCGCGGGAGCCGAGGCCCGAGCCGACCGAGCCGACCGAGCCGACCGAGCCGACGCAGCCTCCGACCGGCGGGCCCACGCCCTCGCCCAGCCCGACCGAGAGCCCCACCGAGGGCCCGGGTGACGGCACCGGCGACGCGGTCAGGGTCGACGACTCCTGCGTCTACGACCCGGCGCGCGCCGAGGCGGCCACCCAGCCGTACTGAGGGCCTACCTCCCTTCGGGGACCGGCGGGCGCCGCCTAGGTTGGCGTCATGGACTTCGCCCCGTCGCCCCGTGCCCAGGACCTCGCCGACCGCGTCCGCGCCTTCATCGACACTGAGATCGCGCCCGTCGAGGAGACCTACCACCAGTCGCTGGCCGAGGCCCGCGACGCCGGTGCCGACCCGTGGGCGCCGCTCCCGGTGGTCCACGAGCTGCAGACCAAGGCGCGCGAGCTGGGCCTGTGGAACCTCTGGCTGCCCGCCGGCCACGAGCTGGAGTACGCGGTGAAGTACGGCACCGACGGCGGCGCCGGCCTGTCCAACACCGACTACGCCGCGGTCGCCGAGCAGACCGGCCGGTCGTTCCTCGCGCCGATGATCCTCAACTGCAACGCCCCGGACACCGGCAACATGGAGGTGCTGCTCAAGTACGGCACCCAGGAGCAGCGCGACCGCTGGCTGGACCCCCTGCTGGACGGGCGGATCCGCTCCGGCTTCGCGATGACCGAGCCGGACGCGGCGTCCTCCGACGCGACCAACATGCAGGCCACGGCCGTGCTCGACGGCGACGAGGTCGTGATCAACGGGCGCAAGTGGTGGACCACCGGCGCCGGACACCCCGACTGCGGTGTCTTCATCTTCATGGGCCGCTCGGAGAACCCCGACGCCGACCGGCACCACCAGCACACGATGGTGCTCGTGCCGCGTGACGCCCCTGGTGTCGAGGTCGTGCGGATGCTCCCCGCGATGGGGAGGTACGACGAGCCGCTGGGCCACGGCGAGCTCCGCTTCACCGATGTGCGGGTCCCGGCCTCGAACATCCTGGTGGGGGAGGGGCAGGCCTTCGAGATCGCGCAGGGCCGGCTCGGTCCCGGCCGCGTGCACCACTGCATGCGGCTGATCGGTCTCGCGGAGAAGGCGCTGGAGCTGGCCTGCGAGCGTGGCACCCAGCGCACTGCGTTCGGCAAGCCCCTGATCAACCTGGGCGGCAACCGTGAGCGCGTCGCCCAGGCCCGCATCGCGATCGACTCGGCCCGGCTCCTGGTCCTGCACGCCGCCTGGCTGCTGGACACCCAGGGCCCGTGGGGCGCCCTGAGCCAGGTCAGCCAGATCAAGGTCGCCGTGCCGCGGATGGCGCAGGAGGTCATCGACTTCGCGATGCAGATCCACGGCGGCGGCGGGCTGAGCGACGACTTCCCGCTGGCGGGCGCGTGGACCCAGGCACGCGCGCTCCGGCTCGCCGACGGGCCCGACGAGGTGCACCTCGGGATGGTCGCCCGCCTCGAGCTGGCGAAGTACAAGCGCTGAACGCACGCGGGCCCGGCAGGCACCTGCCTGCCGGGCCCCGCCGTCCTGGGGACGGCGCAGCCGGACTCGGCCCGGACTCAGCCGGCGAACCGGAACGACCGGATCACGTGGTGGCGGATCAGCTGCACGTGCTCGCGGTCCTGCATCGAGCCGACGACCTGGAGGCGGTTGCCCCCCTTGAGGTAGACGGTGACGAACGGGTCGGTGTCCTCGGTGCCCGGCTCGGCGATCGTGTAGGTCCACCGCGCCCGGAACAGCTGGGCGGCTCGCATCTCGTCGTCGATGACGGTGAAGGACAGCTCGCGGTAGCTGTCGGCGTAGCGCTCCTTGATCACCTCCCGCTGACGCTTCAGCTCCGCCAGCGTGTCGGCCTTGGGGGCCAGGTCGACGGTGATCACCCGGCCGGCGCCGTGCTGCTCCACGAACGAGACCTTGTGCCAGCTGCGGCGGTCGCGGGCGTAGCCGGTCGGGATGTCGACCGAGGCGTGCTCGGCCGTCTCCGGCGCGGCTCCGGGCGCCAGCGAGCGCACGGTCTTCGCGTCGTACACGACGGCCTCGGCGGAGGCGGGGGAGGCGCCGGTCGAGGCGAGCGCGGCGAGGGACAGGGTGGCCGCGAGAGCGGCGGTGGCGCGGGTCGTGCGGGGCATGGCAGTTCTCCTGGTTTGGTGGCGCGGGGCCGTCGGGGCCGACGGTCGCCGGCTTCACGTCCAGGACGCGGCCGCGGCCGCGGAGGTTGCATGCGCGCGACGCCTTCCGTCGGGGCTCACCGAGGAGACAGCACGACGACCGGGATCGGGCGGTCGGTCTTGCGCTGGTACGCCGTGTAGGTGCCCTTGTTGACCTTGTCGCAGATCGCGAAGAGCCGGTCGTAGCCGGGCTGGCCCGGACGCAGGGGTGTGGCGCGCACGTCGTGCTTGCGGGTCCCGACCTGGGCGACGACGTCCGGGTCGGCCTCGAGGTTGAGCAGCCACGCCGGCGGCTTGTGGTGGCCCCCGTTGGAGGCGACCACCAGCAGGTCGTCTCCGTCCTCGGCGTAGAGCAGGGCGCTGGTGCGGGGCTGCCCGGTGCGCCGCCCGCGCGTGTGCAACAGCAGCGTGGGACGGCCGAGCAGGCGGTGCCCGAGGAGACCGCCGGTGCGCTCGTAGACGGTCTGGTGCACCTTCAGGGTCAGCAGGAACAGGTTGGTCATGGGCCGGAGTCTGCCGCCCCGAGGGTTACCCTCGGCGCATGAACCGCCTGCAGGACGGGCCGGACGACGGTCCGTACGAGCTCCTCACGCCGGAGGACTTCCTGCCCGCCGACCGCATGCCCCTCGCGGACCGGCGTCTCGGGATCGACCGGTGGACCGGCGACGCCGGACTCATCACCTTCGCCGCCTCGCTGGACCCCGGCAAGCGGGCCCACCGGGTGACCGCGTGGGTGCTGCTCTCGGCGATGCTCCTGCCGGTCCTGCTGACCCTGTGGCGCGTCCTCGGCGCCTGAGGTGGGACGTGGAGGGAGTCGGCCGCCGGTGGGAGTCGGTGGCTGCCGTGGCACTGGCGGTCCTGGGGGCCGTGGTGCTGGTCCTCGGCCTGACCCGTGCGCCGGACCGGCCGCCTGCGCCCCCCGGTCCCTCTGCCCGGTCCGAGCACCACGCCGGGTCGTCGGCCGGGCCTGAGCCGCGCGAGAGCGGTGTCCCGGTGCGGGACCAGCTCCGCGGCCCGGTGCTGCCGTCCTCACCGCCCGTCCTGCTCCGGGTCGCACGACTCGACCTGAGGCGTCCCCTGGTGCGGCTGGGCGTCGACGGGGCCGGAGCGCTGCAGCCGCCTTCGCGACCCGAGGACGTCGGCTGGTTCGTGGGCTCGGTGACGCCGGGGGAGGTCGGGCCGGCGGTCCTCGCCGGGCACGTCACCTGGAACGGGTCCCCAGCGGTCTTCCACCGGCTCGGCACGATGCGGCGCGGCGACCGCGTGCAGGTGGACCGTGCCGACGGGAGCGTGGCGGTGTTCACGGTGACCGGGGTCCGGCGCTACGCCAAGTCAGGGTTCCCGACCGACCTCGTCTACGGTCCCGCCGACCGTGCCGTCCTGCGCCTGATCACCTGCGGCGGCAGGTACGACGCGCAGCGGCACCGCTACGACGACAACGTCGTGGTGTTCGCGCGCCTGGTGGCGGTGCGGTGAGCGCCTCTCAGCGGACGCGGACGACCACGACCGCGGACGAGGTGCCGCTGCCCGGGTCGACGACGCGGAGCCGGTGATCCCCGGACCCGCCCAGCTCGACGAAGGTGCGGAACCGGCCGTTGCCGTCCAACACGGGCTGCAGCGGGAACGACATCCAGCCCCCGGCGCCCGTGGAGGTCTGCACGGTGAGTCGGCTGCGTTCCGGCACGCCACGGACCGTGCCGGTGAGGCGGACCGGCGTCATCGGGTCGGCGACGTCCCGCGGTGGGTCGAGCGTGATCGTCGGGGTCGCGCTCGTGGGTCTGGGCGCCGCGGAGGGTGGCGCGGCCCGCTGCCCGGAGCCGGAGGAGTCACTCCTCGGGAGCAGGAGCGTGACCACGACCAGGGCCACCCCGGCAAGGACACCCACCAGCAGCGCCATCAGGAGACGGGCCGACCGGCTCGGCCCGGCGGAGTGGCGCGGGCGTCGCCAGGTCCGGCGGTCGGAGACGATCACCACGACGGCCTCCGCGGCGCCTCCTGCCGGTGCCATCGCCGCAGTCCGAACCCGGCGGCCAGTGCGACCATGCCGGCGCCCAGCGCCACGAGGGGCCGGTCCGCGGGTCCGGCCGGCCCACCGCCCGTCTCGACCCCGCCCACCGGCATCTGCCCGGCGCCGACCCCGGTCACCATCCCGCAGGCAGCCGGGTCGGTCGCCTCCTCGGGCACCCCGTCGACACCGAGCGAGCGGGCGAACGAGGACTCCCCGAGCGCCTGGACGTCGTACCTGCCGTTGCCGTTGGCGTCGATGCCGTGCTGGACCACGTGGAGGTGGTCGAGGTTCCGCAGGAGACCGGCGGGCAGTGCGGCGCGCGGGATCGTCCGGTCGTAGCGCAGGTCGCCGTCGGTGTCGGCGACCGGCATCCGGTCGACCGCGAGCCCGCTCTGCGCGCTGGTGTCCCCGCGGGCGGTGAGGGCGAGGAAGATGTTGCCGTACTCGCCGGTCGCCTCCTCGTTGGTCAGCCACCCGTCGCCGTCGGTGTCGTTGCGCATGGTGGCGCAGGCGAAGTGGGAGCCGCCCGCGGCCCCGTGGAGGTGCTGCGCGTGCGGTCCCGGCAGGAGGCCGCTGGCACGGATCCGGACGCGGAGGTCGCCGGCACCGGTCACCGTGAGGGTGACGGTCCCGTGGACCCCGCTGTGGTTCTGCTCGACCAGGTCGGCCGTGACGGTCTGCGCTGCTGCTGGAGCAGCCGCGACGACCCACCAGACCAGACCGGCTCCGACGACCCTGACGACAGCCCGAGATCTCATCGGCTTCCCCTCACGTCCACCCCTGGACTCATCCGCCGTGCCCCCACCGACGATCATGCGCCTCGGGGCCCGTGGCGCACCATCCCCAAGGGGATGACCACCGGCCGGTCAGGACCGGGGCGTCAGGATCAGGTGAACGACGCCGTTGGCGTAGGTCTCGGACGCGCCGAGGGCGAACGTCGTGCGGCTGCTGTCGAACAGCCGCTTGCCGGAGCCCAGCACGAGCGGGTACACGAACAGGTGCAGCTCGTCGAGCAACCCGTCGGCGATGAGCCCGCGCACGAGCCGGCCGCTGCCGGAGATGTAGAGATCGCCCTCGTGGCCGTCCTTGAGCTCGCGCAGCCGCGCGGCGTCGTACGGCCCGATGACCGTGGTGTTGGCCCACTCCTCGGCAGGCTCCCGGCTGCCGACCACGAGCTTCTCGGTCTCGTTGAAGAACGGTGCGCCGGGGTCGTCCTCGGGCGTGCGGTCGCGCCAGGCCGGCGCGAACATCTCGTGCGTCCGGCGTCCGAGCAGGATCGCCGTGGCAGGGGCCGTCATGGCGCCGATCGCCTCGCCCATCTGCGGGTCGAAGCCGAACTCGAACGTCCAGCTGGGCGACTCGAAGACGCCGTCCAGGGTGATGAACTCGTGCGCGCGGATGGTGGTCATGGCGGAGCTCCTTCGCTCGTCGGTCCTGCTTCTGCACTCTCCACGAACGGAGCCGGCCGGATACGACAGCCGTTCGCCAGGAGTTCGCTCCGTATCCTCGGCCCATGTACACGCCGCCCTTCAACCGCGTCGACGACGAGGTCGAGCTGCGTGAGCTGGTGGCCGCTGTGCGCGTGGGCTGGTTGGTCACCAGCCGCGCCGGAGCCGCACCCGCTGCCTCGTTCCTGCCGGTCATCTGGTACGCCGCCAAGGCCGAGCACGGCAAGGTCGTGCCCACCTGGAACTACAGCGCGGTCCACCTGACCGGCACGGTCCAGGTCCACGAGGACCCGGAGTGGCTGCGCGCCGCGGTGACAGCGCTGACCGACCAGCACGAGGCGGCGCGGACCAAGCCCTGGCACGTCACCGATGCGCCGGACTCCTACGTCGAGGGACAGCTGCGGGGCATCGTCGGGGTGGAGCTCACCGTGACGGGGGTCGAGGGCAAGGCCAAGCTGAGCCAGAACCGCTCGGACGCTGACCGCGCTGGCGTCATCGACGGGCTCCGCGCTGACGGACGACCCGGCGACGTCGCGGTGGCCGCCGCGATGGCCGCCTCGCTCCGTCAGGACTGACTCGGCTCCTCGGCGACCGTCCTCCTAGGTGCGGTGGTGGAAGCGGATGTCGCCGTTGGGGAGGCGTTCGAGGCGGTAGGTGTCCTCGTCGTGGGCGCGGTGGTGGTGGTGGGAGCAGAGCAGGACGCCGGCGTCGAGGTCGGTCCTGCCGAGGCGTTCCCAGGGGATCCAGTGGTGGGCCTCGGCCCAGGTGCCGGGGATGTCGCAGCCCTCGGCGCGGCAGGTGCGGTCGCGCAGCAGCATCGCTCGGCGCTGGGCCTTGGAGAACAGGCGTTGGTCGCGGCCGAGGTCGAGGGGCTCGGACTTGCCGCCGAGGACGGCGGGCAGGAGGCGGGCGTTGCAGGCCAGGCGGCGGATCTCGGCGGCGCTGACGCGGTCCCCGGTCGGGGAGTCGCCGGGGATGGCGCTGGTGGTGAGGATGGTGCCGGTGCCGAGCTCGTTGGCCAGCGCGTCCAGGTCGGTGGTGATCTGGAGCAGGGTGTTGTCCCCGCCGTGGATGGGCAGCCGCGTGGGGTCCAGGCCCTCGATGAGGGCGCAGAAGGCCTGTCCGAGGCGTTGGGGGTAGGGCAGCCGTTCGACCGGGTCCCGGGAGTCGGGCAACCGACATCCTGGACTGTTGTTCGCCACGGCGGACTCGAGGTCGGCGGTGATCGAGGTGGCGTCGGCGCCGCCTTCGCCCACGGTCGCGTCGGGGCCGTCGGTGGGGGTGCCGAAGAGGTTCTTCTTGCGGGGGTTGGTGTAGGCCTCGAGGAAGACCGCCAGACGGGTGGCCACCAGGTCGGGCAGGATCCCGCCGATGCGGGTGGTGCCGTCGCCCACGCGACGCAGGCTGATCCTGGTCGTGCGGCGGCCCTCCCGCTCGAGTGCGGCGAGGCCTCGGGCCTCCACGGCCTCGGCGACCTCGGGGGCGACCACGTCGAGGACCCGGCGCCCCAGCGTGGCGAGCTGCTTGGGCGCGAACTCCGCGGCTTGGGCGACCAGGTGGGTCTCGGCCTCGGCCAGGACGTCGGGGTCCACGTGCGGGGCGAGGTCGCCCAGGCAGCGGGCCAGGACCTTGGCCTGCTCCAGCGACACCACTCCGCCGCGCATCCCCGCGGCCACGCGGTGCCAGCGGCGGTCCAGCTCGACCGCCAACGTCGCGTCGGCCTTGGCCTGGACCGGGGTGGCGTGGGTGTGGTGCACCAGCCACGCCGGCACGTCCCGTGCCGCGTCGGCGACCGCGACGTCGTCGGCATCGGCCAGGACCCGCAGCTTGAGCTCGGCCAGCTGCGCCTCGATCCGCCCGATCCCCGTCAGGGCCTCGGCCTTCGTGCCGGTGCGCATGAAGGTCGGGTTGATCTGCCCGACTGAGGAGAGCGCTTCCTCGATCACCGCCAGAGCCGCGAGCACCGGATGAGCCGGCGACGCAGGGACAGGAGAGGGCAGCGACTGGGTCACGGTGCCGGCCTCCTCGCACGACGACGGAGCGCCACGCGAACACGTGGCTGCTGGTCGTCACTCCGGGGGCCCCGCCGGGGCTAGATCACCTTCACGAACCATCGCGACTCGAGGTCGTCATTGCCGAATCGAAGCAGTGGTCCGCTCTGACGGCGGTTCTGGCCCGACCTCTTCAACCTCTGCTCACACCCTACCACATGCATGACGACAAGCAAACAGGTGTTCGACAAGAAGAGAGTTCTTGTCATGCAAGCCACAACTTGCCTATTGTGCGAGACGTGGTCGACGTCTTCCGAGCCCTGGACGACCCGACGCGACGCGTGATCCTCGACGAGCTCGCCGCGCGGGACGGCAAGACGCTGTTCGAGATCTGCTCACTGCTCACCACCAAGCACGGCCTCGGCCTGACCCGCCAGGCCATCTCGCAGCACCTCGACGTGCTGGAGTCCGCGGGGCTCGTGGTCACGGAGCGACGTGGCCGCTCCAAGTTCCACTACTTCGACCCGACGCCACTGTCCGAGGTCACCCGGCGGTGGCCCGTCCCCGAGAGGAACGACCCATGAGGATCAACCTGACCAGCATCTACGTCGACGACCAGCGCGCGGCCCTCGCCTTCTACGTCGACGTCCTCGGCTTCACCCTGAAGCGCGACATCCCCATCGGTGAGGACTCGTGGCTCACCGTCGTCTCGCCCGAGGCCCCCGACGGGCCGGAGCTGCTGCTGGAGCCGGCAGGACACCCGGCGGTGAAGCCCTACCGCGACGCGCTCGTCGAGGAGGGGATCCCGCTGGCCCAGTTCGCCGTCGACGACGTCGAGGCCGAGCACGCCCGGCTCACGGGTCGGGGCGTGGTCTTCACCCAGCCGCCGACGGACATCGGTCCCGCCGTCATCGCCGTCCTCGACGACACCTGTGGCAACCTCGTCCAGCTCATCGCCGAGAAGCCGACGAAGCCGGCCGAGAGGCCCGCGTGACGGTCACCTGAAGTACGCCGTCGTCGAGCGCGAGCGCCAATTCCTGGTCGCGCGGGTCCGGGACGGGGTGGAGACGACGCGGGAGATCGCCGACCGCTACCTCACCGGCACCCGGCTGCGGCTGCGGGAGCGCCGGGAGGCCGACGGCACGGTCGTGCGCAAGCTGGGCCACAAACTGCGCCTCGGCGGCGACGCGGGGGAGGTGGCCTGCACCAACCTCTACCTCGACGAGGCGGAGTGGGCGCTCCTCCGAGCGCTGCCGGGCGAAGGTGCTGCGCAAGCGGCGTCCCCTCGTGCGACGTGCCGGACTGGCTCGACGTCGTGCGCGAGGTCACTCACGACGAGGCGTTCACCGGCGCTGGTCTGGCCCGCCATGCATCGACGAAGCATCGATATTGACAAACCTCGATACCAGCGCGCAAGAGTGGACATCGATCAACGTCTATGTCACAGGAGGACCTGATGTCCCGAGTCCAGCTCGCCCTCAACGTCGACGACGTCGACCGCGCCGTGGAGTTCTACTCGACGCTGTTCGGCGTCGAGCCGGCCAAGCGCCGTCCCGGCTACGCCAACTTCGCCGTCGCCGACCCGCCGCTGAAGCTCGTCCTGCTGGAGAACCCCGGCCAGGGCGGTTCCCTCAACCACCTCGGCGTCGAGGTCGCCGACGTCGACACCGTCGACCGCCAGCAGGCCCGCCTCGCCGAGGCCGGCCTGGCCTCGGTCGACGAGCGCGCCACGACGTGCTGCTACGCCAAGCAGGACAAGTTCTGGGTCGAGGGAGCGCCGGACGGCGAGCGGTGGGAGGTCTACACCGTGCTCGAGGACAGCCCGACGTTCTACGCCGCGGCCGACGACGGGCCCGACGGGGCGCAGTGCTGCGCGGACTCGCGCGACGAGGCGTCCCAGGTGACCTGCTGCTAGGACCTCACACACCGATACGGTGGACGCCGAGCGCCGTCCCGATCGCGTCCTCCTCGTAGGCGAAGTGTGACTCCAGCAGGTCCCGCAGGTGGCGCACCTCGCTGACCAGCGCGTCGAGGTGGCCGCGGTCGGAGGCGAAGCTCACCAGGCTGCGGTCGATCCGCTCGAGCACGTCGTGGATGACCCGGTGCTCGTGGTCCAGGCGGTCGATCGTCGCGGTCAGCTCGGCGTCGGCCGCCCGCAGCTGGGGGTAGAGCACGACGTCCTCGATCAGGTGGTGCTGGGTGACCGCGTGGCACAGCTGGCCGCAGAACGACCCGAGCCGCTGGTACGACGCGGTCAGCCCGGTCTCGTGCAGCGCGGCCCGGGCCTCGCCGAGCGAGGCGGTCCCGGCGACCACCTGGTCGACGACGCCGGCGACGACGGCCAGTCCCTGCCGGTAGTGGTCGTGGACCGCACGGAGATGCGCCGCGGCCCCGCCGGCGTACGGCGGAGCGTCGGGGTAGGTCACCCGCGGCGGTCGGCCGCTCTCGTCCCAGGTCGGCAGGTCCACGAGGAGCGAGGCTAGCGCCACGGCCCAGGCGCTCTTGGCCGGCGTCGCTGGCGTCGGGACCGTGCCCGACGCCTCCCGGATGCTCGTCGAGGTCCCGTCGCACCAGGCGATCCCGGGCCCACGAGCACTGGCTCGAGGACTGGGCCGAGCTGTTCGAGCAGGTCGCCGACGGAGGTCAAGCTCGGGTGGCACCCGCGTGCGGAGGAGCTGCTCTGGCGGCCGGACCTGCAGCAGCCCAAGCGCAGCGAGAGCGCACAGGTCAACGTGCGCTACGCCCTCTAGCTGAGCCAGTCCGGGCGCAGCGGGAAGTCCACCGAGCCGTCCTCGCGCGGCTTGACCGCCAGCACCTGGTGCAGCTGGATGTCGTTGATCTCGAAACCCCGGCTGCAGCCGGCGAGGTAGAGCCCCCACACCCGCGCCGTCGCCTCCCCGGCCTGGGCCACGCACTCGTCCCAGTTGGCGGCGAGGTTGCGAGCCCACGCGCGGCAGGTCATCGCGTAGTGCTCACGCAGGTTCTCCTCGTGCCGCACCTCGAGTCCGCAGTCCTGGATCTCGGTGATGATCCGGCCCGAGCCGGTCAGCTCCCCGTCGGGGAAGATGTAGCGGTCGATGAAGGCGCCCGTGCGCGTCAGCCGGTTGTCCGGACGCGTGATGCAGTGGTTGAGCAGCCGTCCGCCGGGCACCAGCTTGTCGCGCAGGAAGCCGAAGTACGACGGGTAGTTGCGCACGCCGATGTGCTCGGTGAGGCCGATGGAGCTGACCGCGTCGAAGTCGCCCTCGACGACGTCGCGGTAGTCCTGGTGCCGCACCTCGGCGCGGTCGTCGATCCCGTCGGCCTTGACCGCCTCCTGCGCCCACGTGGCCTGCTCGCGCGAGAGCGTGACGCCGATCGCGGTGACGCCGTAGTTCTTCACCGCGTGCCGGACCATGCCGCCCCAACCGCAGCCGACGTCGAGCAGCCGCATCCCCGGCTTCAGCCCGAGCTTGCGGCAGACCAGGTCGTACTTGAACGCCTGAGCCTCCTCCAGCGTCGCGTCCTCGGTCGGGTAGCAGGCGCAGGTGTAGGTCATCGACGAGCCGAGCACCAGCTGGTAGAACCGGTTGGACACGTCGTAGTGGTGGTGGATCGCCTCGGCGTCACGGGCCTTGCTGTGCATCGCACCGTCGACGAGCCGCCGCCACCGGGGGGCGTGCTCGAGGGCCGGCACCGGCGGCGGCAGCAGGTGGGCGATGCCGAGCCTGCGCAGGATCTGCACGGCCTCGGCCGGGCTCGGCCGGCGCAGTGCGAAGCGGCTCATCGCCAGCACCAGCAGGTCGTAGGGGTCGCCCGGGTGCACGCCGTGCAGCTCCAGGTCGCCCTGCACGTAGGCCCGCGCCATCCCGAGGTCGCCGGGGGCGGACAGGATGTAGGACAGCCCGCGCTCGCGCACGAGGTGCACGTGGACGTCGGAGTCGGTCGCCCCGGCCGCGCTGCCGTCGTACGCGGTGAGCCGGAACGGGAGGCCGTGCTCGAAGAGGCTGTCGAGGACGCCTGCGACGCCTTCGGTGGCGAGGGGCTTGGAACGTGTGGTCACCTTCGTCGGACCGCCTTGTCGTAGAGGGGAGTCAGGCGTCCGTCCGGATCGGTCGAGCGCCGGATCTCGTCCAGGTGTGCAGTGTTGTAGAGAGAGGCGAACGTCGCCTCGTCGTAGTAGGCGTCGGAGTACAACGACTTGTGCCCTCCGAGCGTCGTGACCATCCGCTCGATCTCGCGGTTGACCTGTCCGTCGGGCGTGCCGACCGGCACCTCGACCGTGCCCCAGAAGCCGGCGTTGACGTACGTCGTGCCCAGGACGAGCGGGTAGGCGGGCCAGGCGCGCGCCCCGGTCTCGGGGTGCTCGCGCAGGCGCAGCGGGCACAGCCACACCGGTCGCATGCCGACCGCGTCGTCGAACCAGTCGACGAACGCCTTGGTGCGCTCGACCGGGACCTCGACGTCCTGGATGACGCGCTCGCGGCCGACGTGGTGGCGGCGGTCGCGCCAGGCGGAGAAGCCGAGGCGCTGGTCGAGTCCGACGAGGCGGTGGTAGACGTCGCTGCGCCGCCACCGGCGTGGCCACAGTCGCCGCACGCGCGGGTCGTGGAGGCCGAACGCGCCGGAGCACCAGAACCAGTCGGTGTCCCAGCGCCACAGGTAGTCGTAGGTCGTGAGCCGGTCGGTCTCGCGCTGCTGCAGCGAGCGGTAGTAGATGTCCTGCCCGGTGTAGTCCGAGGTGGGGCCCGGCTCGGCGGTCCAGCGCGCGAGCGTGAGCACGCCCTCGGTGGGGGAGAAGGCGACGCCGTCCAGGCCGTCGACCCGCTCGCCGTCCCACTCGCGCGAGGCGGTGACCTGCTCGATGGCGGAGGACAGCTCGTCGAGGTCGGCGAACCTGAGGTGCCGCAGGGCGACGAACGGCTGCACCTGCTCGAGCTCGATGCGCAGGCGGGTGGCATAACCCAGCGAGCCGTAGGAGTTGGGGAAGGCGTCGAACAGCGGCTCGCCGGGCTTCACCGTCGTGATCGATCCGTCGCCGGTGAGCACGTCCATCTCGATCACCGACTCGTGCGGCAACCCGTTGCGGAACGAGGTCGACTCGATGCCCAGCCCGGTGACGGCGCCGCCGAGCGTGATGGACCGCAGCTGCGGGACGACCAGCGGGATCAGGCCGTGGGGGAGCGTGGCGTCGACGAGGTCCTCGTAGGTGCACATCCCCTGCACGTCGGCGGTGCGGGTCTCCGGGTCGACCTGCACGACGCCGGCGAGGCCCGAGACGTCGAGGCCGGGAGTGTCGGTGCCGGTGCGGGCGCGGAACAGGTTGGAGGTGGGCTTGGCCAGCCGGACCGGAGCGCCTGCAGGGATCTGCGCGTAGGAGGCGCGAAGTCGCTCCACGCCCGCCTCGTGACCAGTCCAGCCCACGGTCGCCATGCGGACCACTCTAGGTCTAGCGTCGCCGCATGACCTCGACCCACCCCTCCGGGCGTGCCGCGGACGATCTCGACTTCAGCGGCCTGCGTGCGATGTTCCTCAGCTGCACGCTCAAGCGCAGCCCGGAGCCCAGCCACACCGAGGGCCTGGTGGAGGTGAGCGCCTCGATCATGCGCAAGCACGGCGTCGAGGTCGAGGTGCTGCGCGCGGTGGACCACGACATCGCGACGGGTGTCCACACCGACATGACGCAGCACGGGTGGGAGACCGACGCCTGGCCGACGATCCACGAGCGGGTGATGGCCAGCGACATCCTCGTGATCGCGGGCCCGATCTGGCTGGGTGACAACTCGAGCGTCACCAAGCGCGTGATCGAGCGGCTCTACGGCGGGTCCGGTGAGCTCAACGAGGCGGGCCAGTACGCCTACTACGGCAAGGTCGGCGGCTGTCTCATCACCGGCAACGAGGACGGGATCAAGCACTGCGCGATGAACGTCCTCTACTCCCTGCAGCACCTGGGCTACACGATCCCGCCGCAGGCCGACGCCGGGTGGATCGGCGAGGCCGGCCCCGGGCCGTCGTACCTCGACCCCGGCAGCGGTGGACCGGACAACGACTTCACCAACCGCAACACGACCTTCATGACCTGGAACCTCATGCACCTGGCACGGATCCTCAGGCAGGCAGGGGGAGTGCCGGCGTACGGCAACCAGCGGAGTGCCTGGGAGGCGGGCTCGAGGTTCGACTTCGAGAACCCGGAGTACCGCTGACCCGGATCCGCTGCGTCGCGTCAGTCCCGGTCCGGCTCGAGGTCGAGACGCTCATCCGGGGCCGTCGCCACCTCGCCCGCGGCGTCGTTGGTCCCCTCGCCCGTGGTCGGCACGCCGCGCTCGCGGTGCCGGGTCTCGAGCCGGAGCGCCTCGAGCGCCTCCTCGTCCTCGAGCCCGAACAGCCCGCGCAGGTGGAGGTCCTGCTGTGGGAAGGGGATCTCGAGTCCGTGACGCTCCAAGGCGCTGTGCAGCTCCCAGTTGTAGGCCGCGGTTACCGCGACCGGGCGAGAGACCGCGTCGGGGGTGAGCCACACGACCAGCTCGAAGTCCAGCGAGCTCTCACCGAACCCGACGAGCCAGACCTGCGGGCGGCGGGGCCCCTCCTCGGCGAGGGTGAACGGCACCTCGTGGGCGGCCTCGAGCGCCGCCCGGCGCACGACCTCCTTGTCGCTGCCGTAGGCGACGCCGAACGGGATGTGCATCCGCCGGTCGGCGTCGCGGTGGGTCCAGTTGACCACCTGGTGGTTGACGAACTCGGAGTTGGGGACCAGCACGTCGACGTTGTCGTTGGTGACGATCGTCGTGGCGCGGATCTTGATGTCCCGCACGATGCCCTGCAGTCCCGAGTCCAGCTCGACGAAGTCGCCGACCTTGAGGGACTTGTCGAACAGCAGGATCAGGCCGGAGACGAAGTTGCTGAAGATCGTCTGCAGGCCGAAGCCGAGCCCCACGCCGATCGCCCCGGAGAGGAGGGCGAGCCGGCTCAGCGGCACGTCGAGGAACCCGAGGGCGACGACGACGCCGAGGGCCATGAGGACGTAGGTCGCCACCCGGCTCAGCGTGTAGAAGGTGGCCTGGTGGGCGCGTCCCGTGCGGGCGCCGTAGCGGGTCAGGCCGCGTCGCACCGCCCAGGACGCCGCGAGGGCGACGAGGATCGTGACGGTGGCGGCCACCGCCGCCCCGACCGTGACGTGCAGGCCCGAGACGTCGACGAGGGTCTCGTCCAGGATGCTGGTGGGAGGCATGCCGGTCAGCGGTGCCCGGCGACGGCGTGCGGCAGGTAGCCCCCACCCAGCTCGTCGAGCTCGTCGGCGCTCAGCGCCACGTCCACTGCCGCGACCGCGTCGGCGAGGTGCTGCGGCTTGGTGACGCCGACGATCGGTGAGCTCACCACGGGCTGGTGCAGCAACCAGGCCAAGGCGACCTGGGCTCGGGGAAGGCCGCGCCGCTCGGCGACGCGGGCGACCTTCTCGACGATGGCGCGGTCCTCGTCGCGGTAGAGCGTGCCACCGAACTCGTCGGTCTCGGTGCGCGCGGTCCCGGTGTCCCAGTCGCGAGTGAGCCGACCGCGAGCGAGCGGGCTCCAGGGGAGCACGCCCACGCCCTGGTCCGCGCAGAGCGGCAGCATCTCCCGCTCCTCCTCGCCGTAGAGCAGGTTGTAGTGGTCCTGCATCGAGACGAACCGCGTCCACCCGTTGCGCTCCGCCACGTGCTGGGCCTTGGCGAACTGCCAGGCGTACATCGACGAGGCGCCCAGGTAGCGCGCCTTGCCCGCGCGTACGACGTCGTGCAGGGCCTCCATCGTCTCCTCGATCGGCACGTCGGGGTCCCAGCGATGGATCTGGTAGAGGTCGACGTGGTCGGTGCCGAGACGTCGCAGGGACTCGTCGATCTCGTGCAGGATCGCCTTGCGGGACAGGCCTGCGCCGTAGGGCCCGGGCCGCATCCGGCCGTGCACCTTGGTCGCGATCACGACGTCCTCGCGGCGCGCGAGGTCCCGCAGGGCCCGGCCGGTGAACTCCTCGCTGCTGCCGCCGGAGTAGACGTTGGCGGTGTCGAACGTCGTGATGCCCGCCTCGAGCGCGTCGCGGATGATGCCGCGCGCGGCCTCCTCGTCGAGCACCCAAGGGTGCCCGCCACGCGAGGGGTCGCCCCAGCTCATGCACCCGAGGGTGACCGCGGAGACGGTGAGGCCGCTGCTGCCGAGTCGTGCGTAGCGCATCCCCCCACCCTCGCAGCCGACCCAACCCACCCGCTTGCGAACCCGGGCCCGACGCTAGTTGAGGATGCGCATGTTCCTCGGGACGCCGCCACCGCGGTGGACGTCCTCGACGAGCTCCTGCAGCGCGGTGAGGGCGACGTTCTGCGACATCGGGCCGTAGGAGACCCGGGCGACGCCCAGCTCCTCCAGACGCTCCAGGGAGGGGTTGCCGGGGATCCCGATCAGGGTGAGCCGCTGCGGGCCGAGGGCCTCGACCAGCGTCTGCACGTCTTCCTCGGACAGGATCGCCGGCACGAAGACCAGGGGCGCGCCGGCGTCGAGGAACGCCTTGCCCCGCTCCGCGGCCTCCCGGAGGTTCTCGGCCTTGTCGCGGTCGCGACGCAGGTGGAAGGCGTCGGTGCGCGCGTTGAGGACGAAGTCGACGCCCTCCTGCTCGGCGACCTCCATGATCGCCTCGACCTGCCTGGCGGCCTCGGCCAGCGGCTTCATCTGGTCCTCGATGTTGGCGCCGACCACTCCGATGCCGATGGCGCGGCGGACGGTCTCGGCGGCGTCGCCGTACCCGCCCTCGAGGTCGGCGCTGACCGGCAGGTCGGTGGCCGCCACGATGCGCCCGACCGCCTCGAGCATGAGGTCCAGCGGGATGTTCTCGCCGTCGGGGTAGCCGTAGGACGCCGCGATCGAGTGGCTGGCGGTCGCCAGGGCGGTGGTGCCCTCGACCTGGGCCACGACCTGGGCGCTGATCACGTCCCAGACGTTCACGACGGTGAGCAGGGCCGGGTCGCGGTGCAGGCGGAGCAGCTCGGTGGCCCGGGCGCGGGTCGAGTCGTCGGTCATGGGTCCGACTCTGCCACCCACCTCCCCAGGGGTGGGCCCAGGCGGGCCACGCGCTGGCCCGAACGGACTATTTGGCCGCTTTGTCCGTTTCCCAGGGACTGCCGCGTCGTTTGACCCGACACGACCGCACGCGGTCGTCCACGGGGGTGTCACCAGGGAGGGATCCAGTCATGAGCCAGCGTCCGCGCACGCGCACCATCGCCAAGCCCGTGGGTCTCGGCCTCGCCGCCGTCGTCCTCGTCCTCGGCACGAGCTGGGAGGCGACCGCTGCGCCCGGCAACGGCGGGGCCCACGGACTGGACAACGGCAATGCCGGCCAGCAGGGCTGCGGGGTCGGTCAGGGTGCCGGACAGGGCGGCGCGAACGGAGTCGGGTCCGGCCACGGCGACGGGCTCGCCAACGGCCACTGCGACGCCACGGAGCCGCAGCCGGAGCCGCAGCCGGAGCCGCAGCCGCAGCCGGAGCCGCAGCCGGAGCCGCAGCCGGAGCCGCAGCCCGAGGTCGAGGTGCCGGTGGTGGAGAGGCCGGTCACGGAGGAGCCGGCCGTCGAGGAGCCGGCCGTCGAGGAGCCGGCCGTCGAGGAGCCCGCCACCGAGGAGCCCGCCGTCGACGAGCCGGTCACCGAGGGCGGCGGGACCACGTCCCCGGTCGTGCTGGGCGAGCAGGACGAGCGCGACCCGGTCGCCGCCGGCCCGCGGCAGCCGGCCGCGGAGGCGCACCCGCAGGTGGCCCCGGCCGCGCGGGTCGCGCCGGTCGTCGCCGCGACGCTGCCCAGCACCGGCGGAGTGTGGGGCGGCCTGCCGGCCCTCGGCGTGACCGCCCTCGGGGCAGGCATGGTCCTGGTCCGCCGCCGGCGCCCTGCCTGAGGCGAGGGGTCGACGAGCCGCGGGTCACCGCCCTGCGTCGACGGCGCACCCACCGACGGAGGGCGCCGCTCCTGGGGGAGCGGCGCCCTCGTTCGTCGTGTGGGGTCAGGCGGTCTCGGCGACGACGTACGACGCCTTGTAGCGCTGGAGCCCGGCGCAGGCACGGTCCAGCGCCTCGGCCAGCGGGCCGAGGAGCTCGGAGGTGCCCGCGGTGGTGCCCTCCGCCGCGAGGTGCTCGATCTGCTCCGCGGCTCGGGCCGCTGCCACCGCGCCGAGGTTGGCAGCGCTGCCCTTCAGCGTGTGGGCGTGGAAGCGCAGCTGGGCGGCGTCGTCGTCGCGCACGGCTCGCTCGACCGAGGCGAGCATCGCCGCGCTGCCGGCGACGAAGTTGCCGATGGCGCGGTCGAGGTAGGCGGTGCTGCCGGGCACCAGGTCGCGGAGCGTGTCGAGGCGGTCGACGTCGAGCTCGGCGATCGGCTGCGAAGCCTCGTCGGGCTCGTCGTTCGCGGGCGCGGCTCCGCCCCCCCAACCGCCCTCGACGCCACGCTCGAGCCACCGGCCGAGCATCCGCGCCAGGGCGCCGGGGTCCAGCGGCTTGGTGATGAAGTCGTCCATCCCGGCAGCCAGGCAGCGCTCGCGCTCCCCGTCGATCGCCGTCGCGGTCATCGCGATCACGGGCAGCCGGCGCAGCGCCTGGTCGGCCCGCAGCGCACGGACGGTCGCGTAGCCGTCGAGACGTGGCATCTGCACGTCCAGCAGCACCGCGTCGTACGACGTCTGGCTCAGTGCTTGGAGGGCCGCGAGCCCGTCGTCTGCGACCCCCACCTCGTGGCCGAGCGCCCGCACCATCCCCTCGGCGACCATGCGGTTGACCGGGTTGTCGTCGACCACCAGGACCCGTCGGCGCTCGCCGAGGGGCCGCAGGTGGTGGGACTCCAGGTGGGGGCGACCCACGACCTGCTGGCCCTGCGGCCCGTCGAGCTGCATGGTGAAGCGGAACACGCTGCCCTCCCCGGGCGTGCTGCTGTAGTCGATCTCGCCGCCGGCGAGGGTGACGATCTCCTTCGAGATCGCGAGGCCCAGTCCGGTCCCGCCGTGGGTGCGGTTGGTCGAGGTGTGCGCCTGCTGGAACGGCTCGAACAGGCCGGTCACGTCGGCGGGGATGCCGACACCGGTGTCGCGCACCATGACCTCGAGCCGCCACCCGTCAGCGGTCTCGCCGTGCTCGGAGGCGCGCGGCCGGCCGCCGACGAGGACGTCGATGCGCCCCTGCTCGGTGAACTTCACCGCGTTGCTGAGCAGGTTGACCACGACCTGGGACAGGCGGGTCGGGTCTCCGCGCAGGACCTCGGGCACGTCGGTCGCGACCTCGACCTCCAGCACGACCCCCTTGCCGGACGCGGTCTCGGCGAGCGGACGTACGACCTGCTCGACGACCCCGCGGACGTCGAAGTCGAGGTTCTCGAGCCGCAGCTGGCCGGCCTCGATCTTGGAGAAGTCGAGGATGTCGTTGATCAGCTCGAGCAGCAGCCGTCCCGAGAGGCCGGCGCCGGTCGCGAGCTTGCGCTGCTCGTCGTCGAGCCGGGTCTGCAGCAACAGCTCGTTGAGGCCGATGACGCCGTTGAGGGGCGTACGGATCTCGTGGCTCACCATCGCCAGGAAGTCGGACTTCTGGCGGTTCGCCGTCATCGCCGCGTCGCGTGCCTCGGCGAGCTCGCGGGTGGTGCGCTCGCGCAGCGCCACCTGCTCGAGCTGGGCGGTCGCCTGCCGGACGAAGCCCTCGATCATGTGGTGCCGGTAGAGCGGTGGGGCGGAGGTCATCACCACGACCGCGAGCGGTTCGCCGTCGAGCCGGATGGGGTAGCCGATCGAGAGTCGCGCCTCGTCCCACAGCAGGTCGCCGGCCTCGACGACGCGGCGCGCGAGGGCCAGGTCGGCCAGCCCGGGGGCGGGGTCGGCCAGGTCCGCGAGGCGGTCCGCCTCGTCGACGTAGAGCGGCTCGACGTCGCCCTCGGCGACGCGGAAACCGCGGCACCGGGTCCAGTCGTCGTGCAGCAGCACCAGGTCCCGACCCTGCTTGAGGATCGCGTCGAGCGTGTCGGCCTCGTTGGCCGCGCTCGCGACCAGCTGCATCAGCGTGTTCTGGGCGACCTGGTCCTGCAGCGCCTCCTGCACCGCGACGTGGTCGCTGACGTCCTGAGCGGTGCCCTCGACGAGGGTGAGGGCACCGTCCTGGTCCGTGCGTCCGACGGCCCGCATGCGGATCGAGAGGTAGTCACCGTCCGTGGTGCGGACCCGGGCGAGGTACTCGACCGGCTCGCCGGCTCCCAGCAGCGGCGCGATCGCGTCCGCCACCTGCTGCCGGTCGTCGGGGTGGGTGAGGGCGAGGAAGTCCTCCACCGGCTGGTGGAAGTCCTCGTCGCGCAGCCCGAACATCTCGGTGAGGACCTCCGAGAGCCGGACCGTGTCGGTGGTCAGGTCCCAGCGCCAGCTCCCGACCCGTGCGATGCGCTGGGCGTCGGCCAGCTGGGCGCGGCTCTGCTCCAGCTCGTCGCGGATGCGGCGGTGCTCGTCGAAGGTGGTGATGCGGTAGACCAGCCGGTCCGGTCGGCCCTCGTGGTCCAGGAGGGGTGACTCCTGGAGCAGGATCCAGTGGGGGTCGCCGTGACGGGTGATGAACAGGCACTCCACCGGCTCGGGGTTGAAGGTGCCCGCATGCACGGTGGCCAGGTGCGCGGCGTACTGCTCCCTGCCGAGCTCGTCGAGCGTGTCGAACATGGTGACCCCGCGCATGTCCTCGGGGTCGTCCACGCCGAAGAGCCGCGCCATCTGCCGGTTGGCGTACAGGCCGGAACCGTCGAGGTCGGTCACCCAGATGGCGTCCGGGGACTTCTCGACGATCGCGCGGTAGAGGGCAGTGGTGTCCATGGCTCCGGGTCCAGACTAGGTGCGAGTTGCACCCCTACGTGCCGAATCCGAACCTTCTGCCAGAACGTCTGCTATGCGCCGTCCGGTGGGAGGAGGCGCGTGGCTCCGCCGGGGGCGTGCGGCAGGGTGTCCCGTTGCCCGGGTCCACCCCCCGACGGGTGGTCGGACCCTGGCAGGATGCGCGCATGCGCGACAAGGTGACCGTGGCCCGACCCCGCCTGGAGGGGCAGATCACGGTCCGGGGCGACCGCAGGCTCGGCTTCGCCTCCTTCGGTACGCCGCACGGGCGGCCGGTCTTCTGGTTCCACGGCACCCCCGGGGCGAGGCGGCAGATCCCGGTCGAGGCCCGGGGCCTGGCCGAGGCCCACGACCTGCGCATCATCGGCATCGACCGGCCGGGCATCGGGTGGTCGACCGCCCACGTCTACGACGACGTCCTGGACTGGACGCGCGACCTCGAGATCGTCGCCGACACCCTCGGCGTCGACCAGTTCCACGCGATCGGGCTGTCCGGCGGCGGCCCGTACGCCCTCGCCGCGAGCGCCGCGATGCCCGGCCGGGTGCTGGGCCTGGAGATCCTGGGCGGGGTCGCGCCCACCGTCGGGCCCGACGCCGTCGGGGGAGGGGCCGTCGGTCTGGCGCGCCCGCTGGTGCCGCTGGTCGAGGTCGGCCGGCTGCCGCTCAGCTTCGCGCTGACCAACGCCATCCGGGTGGTGCGGCCGTTCGCCGGGGCGGGGCTCGACCTCTACCGCGCGGTGCAGCCGGCGGGGGACAAGCGGGTGCTGGGGCGCCCGGAGTTCAAGGCGATGTTCCTCGACGACCTGGTCAACGGCAGCCGCAAGCAGATCAGTGCCCCGCTGGCCGACCTGCTGCTGTTCACGCGTCACTGGGGGTTCGAGCTGGCCGAGGTGGCTGCGCCGGTGCGCTGGTGGCACGGCGACGCCGACCACATCGTGCCGTGGAGCCACGGGCAGCACTGCGTCGAGCGGCTCCCGCGCGCCGAGCTGCTGACCCTCGAGGGGGAGAGCCACCTGATCGGCATGGCGCTGGTCGAGGACATCTTGTCCCGTTTTCTGTGATTGATGTGACAGATGTGAGTAACATGGGTGTGAGACAACTGCATCGATCGTGAGTGACTCAGGGGCTCCCGCCCCGATCCGAACCCGAGACCGCTGGGGAAGGCGTACCTCGACGCCGGATCACAAGGGAGGCCACCGTGAGCTCACGTCCTGCGACCAGGGGCGTCATCTACGTCCACTCGGCGCCCTCCGCGCTGTGCCCGCACATCGAGTGGGCGCTGGGCGGGGTGCTCAACCATGCCGTCAGCCTGGAGTGGACCCCACAGTCCGCGCAGGCGGGCACCTACCGGGCGGAGTACTCCTGGCTCGGCGACGCCGGCACGGCCGCCGCCATGACCTCGGCGCTGCGCGGCTGGAACCACCTGCGCTTCGAGATCACCGAGGACGCCTCACCCGGCGCCGAGGGCGCCCGCTTCTCCTACACCCCGGCCCTGGGGGTCTTCCACGCCGTGACGGGGATGCACGGTGACCTGATGATCCCCGAGGACCGGCTCAAGGCCGCGATGGTCAAGTCGGCGCTGGGGGAGACCACCCTCGAGGTCGAGGTCGACCGCCTGCTCGGCAAGCCGTGGGACGACGAGCTGGAGACGTTCCGGCACGCCGGTGACGGTGCTCCCGTGCGCTGGCTCCACCAGGTGGTGTGAGCGTCGCTGGGGGGTGCAGTTTCACTGGGGCCCCAGTGAACTTGGTGCTTCCCGAGCGAAACTTCGCTCGGGAAGCACCAGTTCCGCTCGGGGAGCGGGCCGGCCGGTGCGCCGGTTCGGGCTCACAGATGGGATGACCTGAGGGCTTTCCACAGAGTCGGCGCACGTACGACGACCAGCGGTCGCGGTATCCGAGGCTGCCGCGATGGAACACGACTTCGTCAACACGGTCCTCGTCGAGATCCCCGACGGTGAGGTCCCCGTCCTCCTGCGGCGGGAGGCGATCGAGGCGGGGATGACCGATGCCGCCCTGAAACGGCTCGTGAGGGCCGGCAGCTTGGTCAAGGTGCGTCACGGGGCGTACGTCGCCGCGGAGCTCTGGACAGCCGCCGACGTGCGGGAGCGTCACGTCATCGTCGCTCGGGCGGTGCACCGCACCCACGCCGAACGCATCGCGTTCAGCCACCACACGGCCGCCGTCCTCTACGGGCTGGACCTGTGGAAGGTCGGTCTCGGCAGCGTCCACCTGACACGAGCCGACGGCAAGCACGGTCGTCATGCCGGTGACCTCGTCCACCACGAAGGAGCGCTGCGCCGCGAGGACGTCCGGCTGGTGCGGGGGCTCCCGGTGGTCCCTCCGGCGCGAGCCGCGCTCGAGTCGGCTTCACTGGTCTCGGTCGAGCAGGGCCTGATCACCGTGGACTCGGCGCTGAGGCTGGAGCTGTGCGACCTCGAGGCGGTCGCGCGACGTCGGGAGGAGGTCGAGGGCTGGCCCGACAGCCTGGGCCTTCAGATGGTGGTGGCGTTGGCCGACAAGCGGCACGAATCAGCAGGTGAGTCCAGGACGGCCCATCTGATCTGGCGAGCAGGGTTGCCGAGACCGGAGCTGCAGTTCAAGGTCTCCCAGGACGACGTCCTGATCGGGACCGTCGACTTCGCCTGGCCGGAGCACGGAGTGATCCTGGAGTTCGACGGCAAGGTCAAGTACGGCAAGTACCTCCGCAAGGGGGAGTCCGCCGCCGATGCCGTCTTCCGTGAGAAGAAGCGCGAGGACCGGATCCGCGAGGCCACAGGCTGGACCGTCATCCGGGTGACCTGGGCCGACCTCGCCGATCCGGCCGAGCTCGTCGCGCGCATCCGGCGAGCCATGCACCGCCGCGCGGCCTGAGCCGCTGGGTGCCGTACTGCGGCAAGACTGGTGCTTCCCGAGCGAAGTTTCGCTCGGGAAGCACCAACATCACTGGGGCCCCAGTGAAACCGACCCCCCTACAGCGGGATGTTGCCGTGCCGCCCCCGGACCGGGCCGGCCTTCAGCGCCTCGACGATCGCGCCGGCGATGGCCGAGCGGGTGAGCTGCGGGTCGACGATCTCGTCGACCACGCCGAGCTCCACCGCGGCGTCGACGCCGCCGGAGATGCGGTCGTGCTCCTCGGCCAGCTCGCGCTCGACCTGCTCGCGCAGCTCGGGCGGCACCTCGGCGAGGCGGCGCCGGTGCAGGATCCGGATCGCGGCGACCGACCCCATCACCGCCACCTGGGCGCCCGGCCAGGCATAGACGCGCGTCGCCCCCAGGGCGCGGGCGTTCATCGCGATGTAGGCGCCGCCGTAGGCCTTGCGGGTCACCAGCGTGACGCGCGGGACGGTGCACTCGGAGAACGCGTGCAGCAGCTTGGCGCCGCGGCGGACCACGCCGTCCCACTCCTGGCCGACGCCGGGGAGGTAGCCGGGCACGTCGACCAGCACGACCAGCGGCACCCCGAACGCGTCGCACATGCGCACGAACCGCGCGGCCTTCTCCGCCGAGAAGCTGTCCAGGCAGCCACCGAGGCGCAGCGGGTTGTTGGCCACCACGCCGACGGTGCGGCCACCGAGCCGCCCCAGCGCCGTGACCACGTTGGGCGCCCAACGGCCGTGCAGCTCGCGGGCGGTGCCCTCGTCGAGCACCTGCTCCACGAGGGGGTGGACGTCGTAGGCCCGCTTCGGCGACTCCGGCAGCGCCTCGGCCAGGTCGCGGTCGGCGACCGCGTCGAGGTCCATCGTGCCCTGGTCGCCCAGCAGCAGGGCGAGGTCACGGGCCTGCTGCAGCGCCTCCTCCTCGGAGTCGACGAGCAGGTGGACGACGCCGGAGCGGCGGCCGTGCGGCTCGGGACCGCCCAGGCGCGCCATGTCGACGTCCTCGCCGGTGACCGAGCGCACCACGTCGGGTCCGGTGACGAAGATCCGGCCCTCGGGGCCGAGGATCACCACGTCGGTCAGGGCGGGACCGTACGCGGCGCCGCCGGCGGCCGGGCCGAGCACCACCGAGATCTGCGGGATGCGGCCGGAGGCCAGCGTCATGGCGTGGAAGATCTCGCCCACGGCGTGCAGCGAGCGCACCCCCTCCGGGAGGCGGGCCCCGCCGGAGTGCCACAGGCCGATGACCGGTACGTCCTCGGCGACGGCGCGCTCGTAGGCCTCGACGACCACCCGGCACCCGTCCACGCCCATCGCCCCGCCCATGACGGTGACGTCGGAGCAGAAGGCCACGACGGGCCGGCCGTCGACGGTGCCGGTGGCGGCGCGCATGCCGGAGCCGTCGTCGGGACCCAGGAAGGTCACGGACCCCTCGTCGAGCAGCGCCGGGAGGCGGTGCACGGGGTTGCGGGGGTCGTCCTCGCGCGGGGGCTTGCGCGGTGCGGGGGCGGTGGCGTTCGGGGAAGGTGCGGTGAGGGTCATCGGGGTCTCCTGACCAGGGGTCGAGGTGGCGCCCGTCGTCAGACGGGCAGGAAGGCGACGGCCACGTTGTGTCCCCCGAAGCCGAACGAGTTGTTGAGCACGGCCTTGCCCTGCGGCATCGGCCGGCGCGTGGTGGCGACGTCGAGCCCCACGTCCTCGGGGTCCTCGAGGTTGATCGTGGGCGGCACGGTCCCGTCGCGCAGGGCCATGACCGAGGCCACCGACTCCAGCGCGCCGGCGGCACCGAGGAGGTGGCCGGTCATCGACTTGGTCGAGGTGACGACCACCTGGTCGGCCGCGGACCCGAGCGCCCGCCGGATCGCCGAGGCCTCCGCCACGTCACCCTGCGGGGTCGAGGTGGCGTGGGCGTTGACGTGGCCGACGTCGGACGGCTGCAGGCCCGCGTTGCGCAGCGCCAGCTGCATGGCCCGGGTCGCCCCGGCACCGGCCGGGTCGGGCTGGGCGATGTCGTGGGAGTCGGCGGTGATGCCGGCGCCCGCGGCCTCGGCGTACACCTTGGCCCCGCGGGCGGTGGCGTGCGCCTCGGACTCGAGGACGAGAACGGCGGCGCCCTCGCCGAGGACGAAGCCGTCGCGGCCCTTGTCCCAGGGGCGGGACGCGGCCTCGGGGGCGTCGTTGCGCGTGGACAGGGCGCGCATCTGGCCGAAGGCGGCCATGGGCAGCGCGTGGATGGCCGCCTCGGTGCCGCCGACCACGACGACGTCGGCGCGGCCGAGCCGGATCAGGTCGATGCCGAGGGCGACGGCCTCGTTGCCCGACGCGCACGCCGAGACCGGCGTGTGCACCCCGGCGCGGGCGCCGATCGCCAGGCCGATGGTGGCTGCCGGGCCGTTGGGCATGAGCATCGGGATCGCCAACGGCGAGACCCGGCGAGGACCGCTGGCCAGCAGCTGGTCGTAGTTGGACAGCAGGGTCTGGACGCCGCCGATGCCGGAGGCGCAGGCCACCGCGAGGCGCTCGCTCTCGGGGCCGTCCGCGCCCTCGTCGAGGGAGAAGCCGGCGTCGCGCCAGGCCTCCATCGCCGCGACCAGCGCGAGCTGGCCGGATCGGTCGAGGCGGCGGGCCTTGACCCGCGCGAGGACGTCGGTCGGGTCGACCGCGACCTCGGCGGCGATCTGCGCGCCGAGGTCAGCGGCCCAGTCGTGCTTGAGGCGCCCGACACCCGACTGGCCCGACACGAGGGCGGACCAGGTCGCGGTGACGTCGCCCCCGACGGGGGACGTGGTGCCCAGGCCGGTGACGAGGACGCGGGTGCCCGGGTCGGTTCCAGTACGGGTGATGGTCATGGTTCAGGAAGCCTGCGCCTTCTCGATGAAGCTGACGGCGTCGCCGACGGTCTTGAGGTTCTTGACCTCGTCGTCGGGGATGCGGACGCCGAACTTCTCCTCGGCGGCCACGACGATCTCGACCATCGACAGCGAGTCGACGTCGAGGTCGGCGACGAACTGCTTGTCGGGCTGGACGTCGTCGGCGGGCACGCCGGCGATCTCCTCGACGATCTCGGCGAGCTCGGCGCGGATGTCGGTGGTGGTGCTCATGGCAGGTGGTTCCTTTCGTGGGAGGTGCTTCTCCTCGCGGGTGCGAGGCAGGGCCGCGACGACGCTGTCGCGAAGGTCGGGGGTCTCAGCGGACGGTCGGGGGGACGGTGACGACCTGGCCGGCGTAGGCCAGCCCGGCGCCGAAGGCGAGCAGCAGCGCACGCTGCCCGGGGCGTACGGCGCCCTCGCTGACCAGGCGGTGCAGCGCGAGCGGGACCGAGGCGGCGGAGGTGTTGCCCTGGTCGACGACGTCGTGAGCGACCGCGACGCGCTCGGGCAGGTGCATCGACCGCGCCATCGCGTCGGTGATCCGCTTGTTGGCCTGGTGGGGGACGAAGGCGTCGATGTCGTCCAGGGTCAGGTCGCTGCGGTCGAGCACCTCGCGGGCGACCTTGGCCATCTCGAAGGCCGCCCAGCGGAAGACCGCGTTGCCCTGCATCGTCAGGTGGGGCATGGCCGGGTGGTCGGAGTCCAGGACGTCACGCCAGTCCTGGCGCTGGCGGATCAGGTCGAACTGCTCGCCGTCGGAGCCCCACACGACCGGGCCGACGCCGGCCTCGCCCGGGGAGGGTCCGACCACCACCGCACCGGCGCCGTCGGCGAAGATGAACGCGGTGCCGCGGTCGGTCGGGTCGGTGATGTCGGAGAGCCGCTCGACACCGATGACCAGCACGTGGCCGGCGGAGCCGCCGCGCACCATGTCGCGGGCCAGGCCGAGGCCGTAGCAGAAGCCGGCGCAGGCGGCGCTGAGGTCGAAGGCGGCCGGACGCTCGAGGCCCAGCTCGTGGGCCACCGCGGGCGCGACCGCCGGGGTCTGCAGCAGGTGGGAGACGGTGGCGACGATGACCGCGTCGACCTGGCCGGGCTCGATGCCGGCGGCGGTGATCGCGTCGCGGGCCGCCGAGACGGCCATCATCTGCACCGACTCGTCGTCGCTGGCCCGGCGGCGCGTGCGGATGCCCGAGCGTTGCTGGATCCACTCGTCGGAGGAGTCGATCGCCTCGACGATCTCCGCGTTGGGCACCACGCGCCGGGGTCGGTAGACACCGAGCCCGAGCAGGGCGGCCTCGTGGCCGAGGGTCGTGCTCATCAGACCGCCTGCACCGGGTGGAGGCGGATGAGGGGCTGGCCGGGCGAGACCGGGTCGCCGTCGCTGACCAGCCACTCGACGATGGTGCCGCCGTACGGCGCGGTGACCTGCGTCTCCGCGCGCAGCGTCGCCACCGCGCCGATCGTGGCCTGCGCCGGGACGGAGGCGCCTTCGGCGAGGTCGAGGCTCTGGTGGAACGTGCCCTTGGTGGGGGAGACCAGCATGCGCCAGGTCGGCGAGGCGTCCATCGGAGACGGCGTGCCGTGCGCGTCGACGAACGCGCGGGCGTCGTCGAGCTGGTCGGGGCTGTTGAGCGCGAAGGTCTCCACGCCCTTGAGCGCGCGCTTGGCGATGCCGGTCAGCGTCCCGGCGGGCGGCATCTCGAGGATGCCGGTGACGCCGAGGTCGCGCATCGTGTCCAGGCAGAGGTCCCAGCGCACGGGGCGGGCGATCTGCTGCACGATCCGGTCGAGCACCTCGCGGCCGTCGTGGACGACGTGGCCGTCGGTGTTGGAGATGACCCGCGTGCGGGGGTCGTGCGTGGTGACCGCACGGGCCAGGCTCGCGACGTGGGCGACGGCGGGCGCCATGTGCTCGGTGTGGAACGCGCCGGCGACCGAGAGGGGCATGAGCCGGGCGCGAGCCGGCGGGTCGGCGGCGAAGGCCGCGAGCTGCTCGACCGTGCCGGCGGCGACCAGCTGTCCGGGGCCGTTGTCGTTGGCGGCGGTGAGCCCGTGCCGCTCGAGCGCGGCCAGCACCTCCTCGCGTTGGCCACCCAGGATCGCGGTCATGCTCGTGGGGGTCGCCGCAGCGGCGCGAGCCATCGCCTTGCCCCGCTCGCGCACCAGCACCATGGCCTGCTCGGCGGTGATGGCCCGGGCACCGGCTGCGACGGCGAGCTCGCCGACGCTGTGGCCGGCCACCGCGCCGATCTTGTCGAAGGCGTCGGCGGGGTGGGGGAACAGGCTCAGCGCCGCGACGAGCCCGGTGCCGACCAGCAGCGGCTGGGCGACGGCGGTGTCGCGGATGGTCTCCTCGTCGGCCTTGGTGCCGTAGTGCACGAGGTCGAGGTCGGCCACGGCCGAGAGCCACTCGAGGCGGGCAGCGAAGGCAGGGTCCTCCAGCCACGGGGTGAGGAAGCCGGGCTTCTGGGCGCCCTGTCCGGGAGCGACGATGACGAGCATGGTCCTACCTTGCCCCGGAGCGGCCCCCGGTTCCGACTCCGACCCCGACGAAGATCCGTGGCGCGCCGTTGTCGGGTTCCCACAAGACTCGGCGATCAGGAGGGGTTACTGCCCAGTCGGCCGAGCACGACCGCGACGCGCAGGGTGAACGCCTGGCGGGCGTCGGCCGGCGCCAGCCCGGTCACCTCCATCACCCGCTTGAGGCGGTAGCGCACGGTGTTGGGGTGCACGAACAGCACGCGGGCGGTGGCCTCGATGGACCCCGCCTGGTCGAGATAGGTCGTCAACGTGAGCATCAGGTCCGAACCCGCGGCCTGCAAGGGCGCGTGCACCGTCTCGGCCAAGGTACGACGGGCCGCCGGGTCGCCGTCCAGGGCGCGCTCGGCGAGCAGGTCGCCGCTGGTGACCGTGTCGGCGACCGTCGGCCAGCCCGATGCGGCGTGCAGGCCGGCCACGGCCTCGGCCGCGGAGTGGTGGGCCTGGAGCAGGTCGTCCACGATCGGGCCGACGACCACCGGGCCACGGTCGAAGTGCGGCGCCAGCACCGCGCCCGCTTTGTCGGGATCCGACACCCCGCCGACGACGACCACGAGTCGGTCGCCCTGCACGGCGCCGAGTGCCTCGAGGTCGGCGGCCCGGGCCGCGTGGCGCACCTGGTCGACGACGGCCTCGGGGCTGCCGGCGTCGGCCGGGGCCGGCCCGACCACCACGGCGACGTCGCCGCGCCCGCGCCAGCCCAGCGCCGAGGCGCGGGTGCGGATGTTCTCGTCGGCCTCGCCCCGCATGATCGAGTCGACCACCAGCGCCTCGAGCCGCGCGTCCCAGGCGCCGCGCATCTCGGCGGCGTGGGCGTAGACGTCGGCGGTCGCGAACGCCAGCTCGCGTCCGTAGCGCAGGATCTCCTGCTGCACGCCGGCGGAGTGGTCGGGATCGACCACCTCGGCCAGCTCGGCCTCCGCGACCTCGATGCTCAGCCGGATCATCTGCACGGTCTGCTGCAGGGTGATCGATCCGGCGAGGGACCGGGGGGCCGTGCCGAAGACCGCCGCGGTCAGCGGGGGCGCGGCGCCGTCGGGCCGCGCGTCGTCGTACCACTGGATGAACTGGGTGTAGCCGGCCTGCACGATCATCGACACGAACGAGCGCTGCTCGGCGCTGAGCTCGTCGAACCACGCCATCTCGGCCTGCATCCGAGCCATCGTCGCCTTGGTCAGGTCGGGCACGGCGCGCTTCATCTGGCGCACGACGGGGGCTCGGGTGCGCGCGGGGAGGCGGTGGCTGCTGCTCACGCTGACAGCGTAGGACCAGGGGCGGACATGTGACCTGGAACATGTTCCAGTCCGCCCCAGAACGCCTACCCTGCAGGGATGCGTGGACATGAGGACCCCCTGGAGGTCCAGTACGTCACGATCCACGGCCACCGCCGGGCCTACGTGAAGACCGGCAGCGGCCCGGCGATCCTGCTGCTCCACGGCATGGCGTGCGACCACACCACCTGGGACCCCATCATCCGCAGGCTGGCCCGGCGCCACACGGTCATCGCCCCCGACCTGCTGGGCCACGGTCGGTCCGACAAGCCGCGTGCGGACTACAGCGTCGGCGGCTACGCCAACGGCATGCGCGACCTGCTCACCGTGCTGGGCATCGACCGGGTGACCGTCGTCGGCCACAGCCTCGGCGGCGGCGTCGCCATGCAGTTCGCCTACCAGTTCCCCGAGCGCACCGAGCGCCTCGCGCTGATCGCCCCCGGCGGCCTGGGCCGCGAGGTCACCCCGATCATCCGCGCGGTGACCCTGCCGGGCTTCCACACCGCGATGGGCCTGGTGACCCTCCCGGGGGTCCGCCACGTGATCAGTGGGGCGATGCGGCAGCTCAACCGCTTCGACCACCCGGTCGTGCGCGACCTCGGGGAGATCGCCGACATCGTCGACCACATGGTCGACCGCCGCGAGCGCACCGCCCTGGTCCACATCGTCCGCGCCTGCGTGGACCTGCGCGGCCAGGTGATCACGATGGTCGACCGGGCCTACCTCACCCAGGAGATGCCGTTGTGCCTCATCTGGGGCGAGGACGACCTGGTGATCCCCGCCGAGCACGCCGAGCGCATCCGGTCGGTGGCCCCCTCGGCGCAGGTCAGCGTGATCCCCGACTGCGGCCACTTCCCGCACAAGGACGAGCCCGAGCTCGTGGTGTCCGCGCTGCAGGGCTTCATCCGCACCACCCAGCCCGCCACGCACCACCGCGGCCGCTGGCGGGCGCTGCTCAGCAACGGCGCACCCGCGGGCGTGGTGATCCCGGACAGCCGCGTCGTCACGATCGCCTGAGCGCCCACTGGGCGGCGTACTCCCCGAGCGAAGCTGCTACTTCCCGAGCGTTGCAACGCTCGGGAAGCGCCAGTTTCACTAGGGCCCTAGTGAAACTGCAGGCGCCTCAGGCGTCGCCGCCCTCCTGCTTGACGCCCGCGACGGCCGTCGGGTCGTCGATGCGGTACTTCTCGAACGCCTTCACCACCACGCTCTGCTCGATCTCGCCTGCCTGGGCCAGCGCGGTGAGGGCCGCGACGACGACCGACTGGGCGTCGACGTGGAAGAACCGCCGCGCCGCCGGGCGGGTGTCGGCGAAGCCGAACCCGTCGGCGCCGAGGACGTGGAAGTCCTCCGGCACCCACTTGGCGATCTGGTTCGGCACGGCGGTCATGAAGTCGCTCACCGCGACGACCGGGCCGTCGTGGCCCGACAGCACCTCGGTGACGTAGGGCGTGCGCGGGTCCTCGTCGGGGTGGAGGAAGTTGTGCTCCTCGGTGGCGATCGCCTCGCGGGCCAGCTCGTTCCACGACGTCGCCGACCAGGTCGCGGCGCGGACGCCCCAGTCCTCCTGGAGCAGCTGGGCCGCCTCGCGCACCCAGGGGAAGCCGACACCGGAGCCCAGCAGCTGCACGGTCGGTCCGTCGCCGTCGGGCGCCTCGCTGACCCGGTAGAGGCCCTTGAGCAGGCCGTCGACGTCGAGGCCCTCGGGCTCCTTGGGCTGGACGTAGGGCTCGTTGTAGACGGTGAGGTAGAAGATCACGTTCTCGCCGTCGGGGTGCTCCTCGCTCGTGCCGTACATCCGCTCGATGCCGGTGCGCACGATGTGGCCGACCTCGTAGGCGAAGGCGGGGTCGTAGTGCACGACGGCCGGGTTGGTCGCCGCCAGCAGCGGGGAGTGGCCGTCGGCGTGCTGCAGGCCCTCGCCGGTGAGCGTCGTACGCCCGGCGGTCGCACCGATGAGGAAGCCGCGCGCGAGCTGGTCGGCCATCGCCCAGATCGAGTCACCGGTGCGCTGGAAGCCGAACATCGAGTAGAAGAGGTAGACCGGGATCATGTACTCCCCGTGGGTGGAGTACGCCGACCCGGCGGCGGTCGCCGAGGCCATCGCGCCGGCCTCCGAGATGCCCTCGTGGAGCAGCTGGCCTTCCGGGGACTCCTTGTAGGCCATGAGGAGCTTGCGGTCGACCGACTCGTAGTGCTGCCCGGCGGGGTTGTAGATCTTCTGGCTCGAGAACATCGAGTCCATGCCGAAGGTGCGGTACTCGTCGGGCGCGATCGGCACGATGCGGGCGCCGATGCCCTTGTCCTTGACCAGGTCCTTGACCAGCCGGACGAAGGCCATCGTGGTCGCCACCGCCTGCTTGCCCGACCCGGCCTTCATCTCGTCGTACACCTTGGGCCCGGGGAGGTCGAGCGGCTTGGCGCGAACCACGCGCCGGGGCACCGACCCGCCGAGCTCCTTGCGGCGCTCGAGCATGTACTCGATCTCGGGGGAGTCCTCGCCCGGGTGGAAGAACGGCGCCATGCCGTGCTTCTCGTAGTGCTCGTCGATGTCGCGGTCGGACATCGGGAGGTAGAGCCGGTCGCGGTACTTCTTGATGTCGGGGAGCGTCAGCTTCTTCATCTGGTGGGTGGCGTTCTTGCCCTCCAGCGTCGGGATCGTCCAGCCCTTGATGGTCTTGGCGAGGATCACCGTCGGCTGCCCGGCGTGCTTGGTGGCGGCGTCGAACGCGGCGTAGACCTTGCGGTAGTCGTGGCCGCCGCGGGGCAGCTTGCGGATCTGCTCGTCCGACATGTGGTCGACCATCTTGCGCAGGCGCGAGTCCCCGCCGAAGAAGTCGTCGCGGATGTACTCGCCGGACTCCACGGAGTAGGTCTGGAACTGGCCGTCGGGCGTGGTGTTCATCTTGTTGACGAGCACGCCGTCGACGTCACGGGCGAGCAGGCTGTCCCACTCGCGACCCCACACGACCTTGACCACGTTCCATCCGGCGCCGCGGAAGTTGGCCTCGAGCTCCTGGATGATCTTGCCGTTGCCGGTGACCGGCCCGTCGAGCTGCTGCAGGTTGCAGTTGATCACCCAGGTGAGGTTGTCCAGCTCCTCGCGCGCGGCGATGCGGATGGCGCCGAGCGACTCCGGCTCGGCCATCTCGCCGTCGCCGAGGAACGCCCACACGTGCTGGTCGCTGGTGTCCTTGATCCCGCGGTTGTGCAGGTAGCGGTTGAACCGTGCCTGGTAGATCGAGTTGATCGCGGTCAGGCCCATCGACACCGTCGGGAACTCCCAGAAGTCCGGCATCAGCCGGGGGTGGGGGTAGGACGGCAGGCCCTTGCCGACGCCGTGCTGGACCTCCTGGCGGAAGTTGCCGAGCTGCTCCTGGGTGAGGCGGCCCTCGAGGAAGGCGCGGGCGTAGATGCCGGGGGAGGCGTGGCCCTGGATGTAGATCTGGTCGCCGCCGCCGGGGTGGTCCTTGCCGCGGAAGAAGTGGTTGAAGCCGACCTCGTAGAGCGAGGCCGACGACTGGTAGGTCGCGATGTGGCCGCCGACCTCGAGGCCCGGGCGGTTGGCGCCGGAGACCATGATCGCAGCGTTCCACCGGATGAACGCACGGATGCGCCGCTCGACCTCCTCGTCGCCGGGGAACCACGGCTCGCGCTCCGGGGGGATCGTGTTGATGTAGTCGGTGCTGCGCAGCGCCGGCACGCCGACCTGCTTCTCCCGCGCCCGCTCGAGCAGCTTGAGCATCACGAACCTGGCCCGCTCGCGTCCGCGCTCGTCGATCAGCGCGTCCAGCGACTCGACCCAGTCGTGGGTCTCGTCGGGGTCGATGTCGGGCAGCTGGGTCGGCAGACCCTCGTGGATCACGCTGCGGCGGTCGCCCCGTGCGCTGCCGCTGTCGGCGGCGTCGTCGGTGGCAGGGGTGCTGGAGGTGTGGGTGTCCTCGGTCACCGCTCCATCTTTGCACCGGCCCCCAGGTACTCGCGAGTACGCCGGAACGCGGGGCGAACGCGTGGGGTTGGACACGCCCGGAGAGGGGAAGGTCGGGAAAACGTTGCGCGGTCGGCGCTCTTCTAGTGGACTGACCGGGTGTGGTCGGGACGAAGAGGAGGCAGGACGTGAGCGCGACCCCCGGGGGCGCCGACATCCAGAACGCAGGTGCGCGGCTGGGTCTCGCCAGCGGTGACGTGGTCCAGGAGTTCGGCTGGGACGAGGACGTCGACGACGACCTCCGCGTGCAGATCGAGGACACCGTCGACGGCGACCTCGTGGACGGTGACTACGGCAACGTGGTCGATGCGGTCCTGCTGTGGTGGCGCGACGACGACGGTGACCTGGTCGACGCGCTGGTGGACGCGCTGACCGACCTGGCCGACGGCGGCGTGATCTGGCTGCTGACGCCCAAGGTCGGCAGACCCGGCGAGGTCGAGGCCGCCGACATCACCGAGGCCGCCCCCGTGGCCGGCCTCGCCGTCACCACGACGATGTCGCTGTGCGCCGACTGGACGGCGACCCGTCTGGCGGCACCGAAGAACCACCCGCGCTGAGGGCTGCTCGCACCTCTCGACGTACTCCCGCCTCTGCTCGCACCACACCAAGGAGACCGATGCTCAAACCACGGCAGGCAGCCGCGCTCGTCGAGGACCAGGTGACCAAGGCGAGGGTGTTGCTCGCCAGTGGCATCGTCCGGCCCTACGGCCCCAGGACCCTGGGCCGGCTGGCGCTCACGCTCAAGGAGTGGGGGGTCGGGCCGGCCGGCGGCTTCGCCGCCCTGGCGGTCCGGGCGCCGGACGAGGTGGGGCTGGTCGACGAGCTCGGCGAGCTGACGTGGAAGCAGATCGACGACCGCGGCACGGCGCTGGCCGACTCGCTGCGGGAGATGGGCGTCGACGCCGACCACGGGGTCGCGATCATGGCCCGCAACCACCGCGGCTTCATCGACGCGCTCGTGGCGGCCAGCAAGCTGGGCGGTGACGTCCTGTTCCTCAACACCGCGTTCTCCGGCCCGCAGCTGGTCGAGGTGATGGAGCGCGAGGGACCCCAGGTCATCGTCTACGACGAGGAGTTCACCGAGCTCGTCCAGGAGATCCCCGACGAGATCAAGCGCGTGGTCGCCTGGGTGGACCAGGACGAGGACAACAAGGAGGCTCCCTCCGACGACGTGACGACGGTCGAGGCGCTGATCGAGAAGGGCTCGCCCGAGGCCGAGCTCACCGCGCCGGAGAGCCAGAGCCGCATCGTCATCCTCACCTCCGGCACGACCGGCACCCCCAAGGGTGCTCCGCGCAGCGACGCGGGGGTGGACGCCGCGGTCTCCCTGCTCTCGCGGATGCCGCTGCGCCGCGGCTGGACCTGCCACATCGCCGCCCCCCTGTTCCACACCTGGGGCTTCGCCCACCTCGCGCTCGCGATGCTGCTGCAGTCCAAGGTGGTGCTGCGTCGCAAGTTCGACCCCGAGCAGTGCCTCGAGACGATGAAGCAGCACGACGTCGACTCGCTGGTCGTCATCCCGGTGATGCTGCAGCGCATCCTCAAGCTCGGCGACGACACGCTGAAGAAGTACGACTTCCCCAACCTCAAGGTCGTCGCCGCCTCCGGCTCCGCCCTGCCCGGAGACCTGGGCACGCGGTGGATGGACGCCTTCGGCGACAACCTCTACAACATCTACGGCTCGACCGAGGTCGCCTACGCCACCGTGGCGACCCCGCAGGACCTGCGCGAGGCGCCGGGCACGGCCGGCAAGCCGCCGCACGCCACGACGGTGCGGATCTACGACGAGGACGGCAACGAGGTCGAGCAGGGCCGGACGGGACGCATCTTCGTCGGCAACGGCATCCTCTTCGAGGGCTACACCGGCGGCGGCGAGAGCAAGGACATGATCGACGGGCTGATGAGCTCCGGCGACGTGGGCCGCTTCGACGAGCAGGGGCATCTCTTCGTGGAGGGCCGTGACGACGAGATGATCGTCTCCGGCGGCGAGAACGTCTTCCCCAAGGAGGTCGAGGACTGCATCGCCAAGCACGACGGGGTCCACGAGGTCGCAGCCATCGGCGTCGATGACGAGGACTACGGCAAGCGGCTCAAGGCGTTCGTGGTGCTCGAGGACGGCAAGGACGTCAGCGAGGACGACCTCAAGGCGCACGTGAAGTCCAACCTGGCGCGCTACAAGGTGCCCCGGGAGATCGTCTTCCTCGACGAGCTGCCGCGCAACGCCACCGGGAAGGTGCTCAAGCGCAAGCTCGACGAGGGCTCGGGCGAGTCGGAGGACTCGGGCGAGTCGGAGGACTCGGGCGACTCGGACGGCACCGACTGACGACGCCGGCGGGCGAAGGCAAAACTTTGCCGTCGAGTGGTCTAAACCACATGGGGCCGATGTGCACCACACCCCTAGGCATGATTCAATGAGGGCGCAGCCGCTGGTGACCCGAGACGCCAGCGGCTGCACTGTTTTTGCTCCCCGGGTGCGATCGCGTGCGTGGGGGCCGGTCCCAGCCGGTCTGCGCGGTGCGATGATGGGTCCATGTTGCGATCGTCGGGCGTCGTGCTCCTCCTCTGCGCTGCGAGCGCGCTTGTCGGGTGTGGTGACCAGGGCGACAGTGCCGGTGCTCCCGGCCTCTCGGGCACCACGGCGGTCGCTCGCCCGCTGCCCGCGGCGAGCAAGCTGCCGACGTTGTCGCCGGACCGCAGGAACATGCCCGACTGCCGCCGCACCTGGCGGCCCGGGCGCACGCTGCCGCAGGACTACGACGGCTGCGTCGACAACGCTCGCGAGGTGCCGGTCGCGGCGCGCGGCCACGAGTGCACCGACGGCTCCCGGCTGGTCAACTTCCGGGGTCGCCAGTGGGCGGTGACCGGCGGTCCGATCTCGGTCACCGACGGCACGGGGCTGCTCGACGACCAGGCCTACGTCGACGCCCTGGAGACCTGCCAGCCCGGCTGAGCCGGAACGGGCCCGCAGCGGCGCCGCGGCCCGCGACCCCCACCACGAGTGGTCGAACGGTGTACGCCTCCGTGTCCGTTCGGCGCACTGCGGCATGGTTCGAACGGTCTAGCCCGATGGCCGCCCGCCGACCCGCGAACCTTGTATAGACCAAATGAGCAGGCCCATGATGTGGACGCCCGCCGCTCGGTGGTGACGGGCACGCGGGGTGGCGACTTCGTCCCACCGGGGTGCTCCTCCCCGTGCAGCACGGTCGGGCCTCCTTCAGGCGGAGGCGAGTGCGACTGGAGGAGGGACCACGTGAGGGTCGTGGTGTCACAGGACGAGGGGGGCTCGACGGGGACGGTTCCGACATGACCGGCACAGCCGGTCCGGCCGGTCGTTCCCCCGAGGAGCACAGCGCGCACCTGGCGTCGATGGTCGAGTTCAGCTGCGCCCACCCCACGTCGTTGCGGCGCGCCCAGGCGCTCGTCGCGATGACCGAGGAGGCAGCAGGTGAGGTCCTGCTGGACCGCGTCGTCCGAGCGGTGGTCGAGGTGACCGGCGCCGACGGGGGCTGTCTGCACGTCCTCGACCGGCGGACCGGGGAGCTGTGCCTGGCCGCCGACCAGGGCCTGCGCGCGAGGTCGGTGGACGTCGTCTCGCGGGCGTGCGGGGGAGGCCGGCCCGAGTGGGTCGCCGCCACCACGTGCCGTCAGACGGTGTCGTGCGACGTCCGGGACGACCCGGAGCCGCGTCCGGTCCTCACGACGGGGAAAGCGGTGCGCGCGGTGCAGGTGACCCCGCTGACCGACTTCGCCGGCAACCTGGTCGGCGTGGTCTCGGCGTACTTCTCCTGGCCGCACCGCCCCTCGGAGGTCCAGCTCGGGGTGATGGAGCTGTTCGCCGACCACGTCGGTGAGCAGATCGCTCGACAGCTCGGGTCCGAGCGGGGCGGGCACGCCGATCCGGTCGGCCGCGTGGTGCTGGGGGCGCTGCTGCGCCCGCCCGAGGCCGGCCCGGTGCCGGATGAGGCCTCCGGCGGGTCGGCCCAGGAGCACGGTCTGGTGGTCGCGCGCACGGCCATCAACCGGCTGTTCGCCCTGAGCCTGCACGCGGCGGTCGCCCTGGGCATGGCCACGCACCCGCTGGTGCAGGAGGAGCTCCGGGCGCTCATCCGGGACGCCGACGACGCCATCGACGAGGTGCGGCAGGGACTGCGCTCCGATGCCTCGCACGCGGTCGCCCAGCCGGCGCCCGCGACGCTGCAGCGTGTGGGCGACCAGGTGCCGGCGCCCAGGCACGCGGGCTGAGGTCGAGGGGCGTCCGGGCCCGGACGGCGGAGCGGTACGCTCCGTCCTTCCGGGCGTATAGCTCAGCGGTAGAGCGCTTGCCTTACAAGCAAGTGGTCGCAGGTTCGATCCCTGCTGCGCCCACGTGCAGATGCGACTTCGCGAGCTGGTCGGGCTCCTCGAGGAGCGCTACGACCCGCGCTGGGCCGAGCCGTGGGACGCGGTCGGGCTGGTGTGCGGGGACCCCGATGCCGCGGTGTCGCGGGTGCTGTTCGCCGTCGACCCGGTCGCCGCGGTGGTGGAGGAGGCCGTCGAGCTCGGGGTGGACGCCCTGGTCGTGCACCACCCGCTGCTGCTCACTCCCGTCAGCTCGGTCGCCGCGACGACGCCCAAGGGCCGTGTGCTGCACCGGCTCGTCCGCGAGGGGATCGCGCTCTACACCGCGCACACCAGTGCCGACGTGCCGGCGTACGGCGTCAACGAGGCGATCGCCCACACCCTCGGCCTGCGCGACCTCAGCGTCCTGGCGCCGACCGACGCGGGGCTCGACAAGCTGGTGGTGTTCGTCCCCGCCGACGCGGCCGAGGCGGTGCGCGCGGCCGTCACCGAGGCCGGCGCCGGCCGGCTGGGCGACTACGACTCCTGCACGTTCAGCGTGACCGGCCAGGGGCGGTTCCGCCCGCTCGACGGCGCGCGTCCCGCGATCGGTCAGGTCGGGCGGCCCGAGGTGGTCGAGGAGGTGCGGCTCGAGGCGGTCGCGCCCCGGCGGCTGCGGGGGGAGGTCGTCGCCGCGCTGCGCGCCGCGCACCCCTACGAGGAGCCGGCGTACGACGTCCACGAGCTCGCGCTCGCGCCCGGGCAGACGCGACCGGAGTCGGTCCGCGGCCACGGTCGGGTGGGGACGCTGCCGGAGGCGATGAGCCTCCGGTCCTTCGCGGAGTACGTCGACCAGCGGTTGCCACGCACCGCCCACGGTGTGCGCGTGGCCGGTGACCCCGACCAGTTGGTGCGCCGCGTGGCGGTGGGAGCCGGGTCGGGGGAGTCGCTGCTGGAGGAAGCGCGGGCGGCGGGTGCCGACGTGTTCGTGACCTCCGACCTCAAGCACCACCGGGCCAGTGAGCACCTCGAGGGCGGCGGTCCGGCGCTGGTCGACGTGGCGCACTGGGCGGCCGAGTGGACCTGGCTGCCGGTCGTGCGCGCGGAGGTGGACCGGGCGGCGGGCGAGCGGGGCTATACGGTGGAGACCCGCGTGAGCACCATCGTCACGGACCCGTGGACGTTCCGGGTCTGACGTCCCTGGTCCGAGGAGGACACCACCGTCGTGAAGGCCGATCCGTTCGCCCAGCTCAAGCTCCTCGACGTGCAGGAGCTGGACTCCGGCTACGACACGTTGCGTCACCAGGCGCGCAACCCTGCGGAGGGCCCGGAGCTGGCGACCCTCGCCGCGCAGCGCGAGGACCTCGACGGCCGGGCACGCGACCTGCAGGTGGTCGTGGACGACCTCACCCGTGAGCAGCGCAAGGCAGACGCCGACGTCGAGCAGGTCAAGGCACGCCGGGTGCGTGACCAGCAGCGGCTCGACGGTGGCGGGGTCACCAACCCCAAGGACCTCGAGCACCTCCAGCACGAGCTCGTCGCGCTCGACAAGCGCATCTCCGACCTCGAGGACGTCGAGCTCGACGTGATGGAGCGCCTCGAGCAGGCCCAGTCCGACCTGCAGGCCGCCCGGGACGAGATCGGGCGCATCGACCAGCGGGTCGCCGAGCTCCAGGCCGCTCGCGGCGAGCGCCTGGAGGAGCTGCGGGCCGAGGCCGCCGACCTCAAGCAGCGGCGTGCGCAGATGGTCGCCGACCTGCCGCAGGAGCTGCTCGACCTCTACGAGAAGCTGCGCGAGCAGAAGGGCGGCGTGGGCGCCGCGCTCCTGCGGCACCGCCGCTGCGGCGGCTGCAGCCTGCAGCTGGACAACCACGTGCTCGGCGAGATCAAGGTCCGGGCCTCCGACGAGGTGGTCCGCTGCGAGGAGTGCGGGCGCATCCTCGTGCGGACGGGCGAGTCGGGGCTGTGAGCAGGTTCCGGTCGGTCGTCCTCGAGGCCGACGGCGGGTCCCGCGGCAACCCGGGCAACGCCGCCTACGGCGCGGTCCTGCGCGACGCCGTGACCGCCGAGGTGATCGCCGAGCGCGGCGAGCGGATCGGGGTCGCGACGAACAACGTCGCGGAGTACCGCGGGCTCATCGCCGGGCTCCACCTCTACCGCGAGCACGCCGACGGCGCCGACCTCGAGGTGCGCCTGGACTCCAAGCTCGTGGTCGAGCAGATGAAGGGCAGCTGGAAGGTCAAGCACCCGGACATGAAGCCGCTGGCGCTGGAGGCCTCGCGCCTGGCGCCGTCCGGCACGCGCTGGACCTGGGTGCCGCGCGAGCAGAACCAGGACGCCGACCGGCTGGCCAACGAGGCGCTCGACGGACCCGAGGGCGTGGTGGTCGGGCGGGTCCCGGCCGGCTCGGGCGCCGAGGACGTGGTGTCGACGGGCTCGACCACCGAGGTCGGCCCGGTGGCGCCGCCGAAGCCGCCCTGGGAGCAGGGTGACCCGACCACGATCGTGCTGGTCCGGCACGGCGACACCGACCACACCAGGGCGCGGACCTTCAGCGGCCGCACGGGGTCCGACCCCGCCCTCAACGAGCACGGGCGCAGCCAGGTGGGGGCGACCGCCGACTGGCTGGCGCCGCTCGCCGAGCACGACCTGGTGATGCTCAGCTCGCCGATGCGGCGCACCCGCGAGACGGCCGACCTGCTCGGGGCGCGTCTCGGGGCGTCGTACGCGTTGCACGAGGGCCTGCTGGAGGCGAGCTTCGGTGCGTGGGAGGGCCTGACCTACCAGGAGGCCGTGGACCGCGACCCGGACGGGTTCACCACCTGGCTGGGCGACCCGTCGCACAGGCCGGGCGGCACCGGCGACTCGATGGACGACATGCGCGCGCGCATGGACCGCGTGCGTGAGGCGCTGCGCGAGGAGCACGCCGGCCGCACGGTGCTCGCCGTCACCCACCTGACGCCGATCAAGATGCTGCTGCAGGGCGTGCTCGACCTGCCCATGGACGGGCTGTTCCGCACCGAGGTGATGCCCGCCTCGGTCACCGTGCTGACGTGGTACCCCGACGGCCGTGGCGTCGTCCGCCTGCTCAACGGCCTGCCCGGCACCGCGTCGTACGTCGGGTCCTCGCGGGTCCGCTGAGGCCGCGGCCGGTGGGGCGGCCTCCCGCTCCGACGTCGCCGGGGTGAGAATCGGGGCATGCGGACCGTCAGTCTCGAGGAGCTCACCCGCCGCCTGGCCCAGCGTCCCGGGAAGCCACGGGTCGTGGCCAGCGGCAACGCCGCGATCCCGTGGGCGGGTGTGCGCGCGGTCGACGAGGCGCTGGAGGAGTACACCCTCCACGTCCTCAACGCCCCGCCCGGCATCCCGGACCGGCCCGGCGTCACCGCCGAGACGTGCTTCGTCGGAGCCGGCATGCGCCACCACTCGGGACTGGCGTACGTGCCGAGCCGGCTCTCGCTGGTGCCGGTCCTGCTGCAGCGGATGATCCCGCCGGACGTCGTCCTGCTGCACTGCACGCCCCCGCGCGACGGCATGCTCAGCCTGGGCATCGAGGTCAACGTCCTGCCCGCCGCGATCGAGGGCTGCCTCGCGCGCGGCGGCCTCGTCGTGGCGGTGGTCAACGACCAGATGCCTTACACCTACGGCGACGCCCAGGTGCCCGTGGAGGAGGTCTCGCTCGCCGTCGAGGTCTCCGAGCCGGTGCCGGCGGTGGCCGCACCGGTCCCCGGCGAGGACAGCCGCCGGATCGGGGAGCTGGTCGCCGCACGGGTGCCCGACGGAGCCACCCTGCAGCTGGGCATCGGGGCGGTGCCGGACGCCACCCTCGCCGCGCTGACCGAGCGGCGCGAGCTGCGGGTGTGGACCGAGATGTTCTCCGACGGCGTCCTGGCGCTGGAGAGGCTCGGCGCCCTCGACCGCTCGCACCCGCTGACCACCTCGTTCCTGTTCGGCAGCCGCGAGCTCTACGACTGGGCCGACGGCAACGAGCGCATCCGCATGCTGCGCACCGAGCGCACCAACGACCCGGGGGTGATCGCGCGGCAGCGGCTGATGACCTCGGTCAACACCGCGCTGGAGATCGACCTGTTCGGGCAGGCGAACGCCTCGCGGATCAACCGCCGCATCCACTCCGGGTTCGGCGGGCAGACCGACTTCATCGTCGGGGCCATGCACGCGCCCGGGGGACAGGCGTTCATGGCCCTACGCTCGTGGCACCCCAAGGCCGACGTCTCGACGATCGTCCCGCTGCTGGACGAGCCCGTGACGTCCTTCCAGCAGACGGCGGTGGTGACCGAGCAGGGGGTCGCCGAGGTCACCGGCTACACCGAGAGGGCGCAGGCGCGCCACATCATCCGCGACGCCGCCCACCCCGACGTCAAGGACGAGCTGTGGGAGCACGCCGCGCGCCTCGGCCTGGCCTGACCCGGCTGGACCGGTCGGGATCGCGAGCCGGGGTGGCCGCTTTGTCCTCGACGCCCCCACCGGTCGCGCGTAGCGTCGACGACGTCCCCGCCGAGACCGTCCGCGGACGGGTGGACCGTGGTGGCCGTCCACGACTCGAAGCAGAGCTGGGAGACCTTCCGCGACTCGATCCTGATGCCGCGCATGCAGGCGGGCATCCCGGCGGGTTCGCCGAGCCTCCGCAGGAGACCGTGTTCGAGGTGCTCAACGAGGTCCCCGCGCACGCGTGAGCGCGCTCAGACCTCACTGACCACGACGTCGAGCTGCATCGGCCTGCCCGCGGGTGGCTCGGGCGCCTCGACGGTCCAGCCGAGGTCGCGCAGCACGTCGGCGAGAGCAGCGGGGCGATGGGGGGTCGCGCCCGAGTCCAGCAGCGCCCGCACGATCCGCCCCTTGGTGGCCTTGTTGAAGTGCGAGACCACCTTGCGGGTGCCGCCGTGCTCGTGGAGGACCCGCACGGTCGCGACCCGCGGCGCCCAGGACCGGTCGGGGCGCCAGAAGGGGACGTACGACGACGAGCGCAGGTCCACCACGAGCCCGTCGCCCGCGGCCTCGGTCGCCGCACGCCCGAGGTGCTGGGACCAGTGGCGTGCCACGGAGCCCAGCCCGGGCAGGGTCACGTCGCCGCTCAGCCGGTAGGCGGGGATCCGGTCACCGGGGCGGACGAACCCGAACAGCCCGCTGGTCACCAGCAGCCGCCGGGCCGCTCGGCGCCTGGCCGCGGCGTCGAGCGTGGCCAGGTCGAGGGCGTCGTACAGGACCCCGGTGTAGAGCCGGTCCGCCCGCGTCGTCACCGCCTCCCGCAGCCGAGCGTTGCGCGCGACCGCGTCGGCCTGCGTCGGGCCGAGACCCAGCACTCCCGTCGCCCCCGCCGGGTCGTCGCGGCACAGCGAGACCAGCGCGTCGAGGACCTCCTCGCGGGCGGCCGTCAGGCCGGGGAACGACAGCGAGCCCAGGTCGAGCCTCGACCCGCGGCGCGGCGTCGCCTTGCCCTCGGAGGGCGGCAGCAGCACGATCACGGCCGCCACTGTTCCATTGGCTCGACTCCGGCTCGCGCTCGCCCCGACACGCGGACAGCTTCGTCCACGTGGCCGATCCTGATCGCGTGTCCCGCCCGACCCGCGGCGGGACCGAGTGGCTCGCGGCCCCGCCTAGGGTGGGGCCATGCCGAGACGCGAGGTGCGGGTCGCACCGGGGGACGCCGCGGTCGAGCGGGGGATGGCCGAGCTGCACCGCGAGCTCGAGCTGCCCGACGGCTTCCCGCCGGAGGTGCTGGAGGAGGCGCGCCGCGCGGCGAAGGAGCCGCGACTGCCCGACCTGGACCGCACCGACCTGCCGCTGGTGACCATCGATCCCGAGTCCTCGCGCGACCTCGACCAGGCGCTGCACCTCGAGCGGTCGGGGACCGGGTTCCGGGTCTCCTACGCCATCGCCGACGTCGCCGCGTTCGTCACCCCTGGCGGTGCGATCGACACCGAGGCCCACCGTCGCGGCGAGACGCTGTACGGCGTCGGCAGCAAGGTCCCGCTGCATCCACCGGAGCTGTCCGAGTCGGCCGCGTCGCTGCTGCCGGACGGGGACCGGCCCGCCCTGCTGTGGACGGTCGACCTCGACGCCGACGGCGCCCAGACCGGCGTACGCGTCGAGCGTGCGATGGTGCGCAGCCGGGCCAAGCTGTCGTACGACGGCGTGCAGGCCGACCTCGACGCCGGCCGTGCCGACGAGCTCTTCATGCTGCTCGGCGAGGTGGGTCGCCTGCGGCTCGAGCAGGAGGCGGCGCGTGGCGGGGTGAGCCTGCCGCTGCCCGACCAGGAGGTCGTGCGCCGCGACGGCGGGTGGTCGCTGGAGTTCCGCGAGCAGCATCCCGTCGAGCTCTGGAACGCCCAGGTCTCGCTGCTGACCGGGATGGCCGCTGCCGGGCTGATGGTGGCCGGCAGGGTCGGGGTGCTCCGGACCCTCGCCCCGGCCGATCCCGAGGGCGTCGCCCGCCTGCGCCGGGTGGCTGCCGCGCTCCACGTGCCGTGGCCGGACGTGACGTCCTACCCCGACCTCGTGCGCAGCCTCGATCCCGCGCGCCCCGACCACGCGGCCCTGCTGACCGCGAGCACGTCGTTGCTGCGGGGGTCGGGCTACGTCGCGTTCGACGGTGACCTGCCCGAGGAGCGGCGGCACTCGGCGATCGCGGCGGAGTACGCCCACACGACCGCGCCCCTGCGCCGCCTCGTCGACCGGTACGCCGGCGAGACGTGCGTCGCGCTGTGCGCCGGCGCGGAGGTGCCGGGGTGGGTGCGCGAGGCGCTCCCGGGCCTGCCCGACACGATGCGCGAGTCCGCGCGACGGGCCAACACCTACGAGCGCGAGCTGCTCGACCTGGTCGAGGCCGTCGTGCTGCAGGACCGGGTGGGGGAGGAGTTCCCCGGCGTGGTCGTCTCGGTCTCGGCCGAGCCGGTCACGGGCGAGGTGATGGTCACCGAGCCCGCCGTCGAGTCCAAGCTGCTCTCGGGCGACGGCAGCCCGTTGCCGTTGGGGCAGGAGGTGTCGGTCCGGCTCACCGAGGCCGACCCGGACCGTCGCCGCGTGCGCCTCACCTGGCACTGAGCGGCGTCGTCACAGGTCCCGGTGGACCTCCTCGCGCGTCGGGAGGTCGGGACTGCGTCGCAGGTTGAGCAGGGCGAGGACCAGACCGCCCCAGATCACCAGCATGGCCAGCACCATCATCACCACCGCGGAGGTGCTCACCGGTTCTCTCCTTCCTCGGGGACGGTCAGGGCATCGGAGGAGCGCCAGGGCAGCCGTGCGGCGAGGAAGCCGAAGACGATGACGGCGACGGCCGCGCCCCAGCCGAAGGTCACCAGCATCCAGGTCGGGTAGTCGCCGTAGGGGTTCTCGACGTGGTCGACGAGCTCCTTGACCAGGACGAACGTCAGGGCGACGGGGGCGACGACCGAGACCAGCAGCACCCACAAGCGCCCCAGGCGCACCGAGCCCCGACGGTTCATGTGCTGGGCCATCGAGGGCAGCTCTCGCAGCACCCAGGCCATCACGACCATGCTCACCACAGCCACGAGCAGGATGCCGAAGCGGTTGATGAAGTTGTCCAGGATGTCGAGGACGTGCACGCCGCTGGTGGTGGAGAAGAACAGCAGGCTCAGGACGGCCGACGGGACGGTGACGGCCAGCGCGGCGCCCCGCCTGGTCAGGTCGAACTTGTCGCGGACCGCGGAGACGACGACCTCGAGGACCGAGATGAGGGAGGTGATCCCGGCCAGCACCAGACAGCCGAAGAAGAGCACGCCGATCACGGAACCGGCCGTCGCCTGGCTGATGATCGCGGGGAAGGCGACGAAGGCGAGGCCCAGTCCCTCGCCTGCGACGTCCCCGACGGCGACCCCGTTGGCCTGCGCCATGAAGCCCAGTGCGGCGAAGACGCCGATGCCGGCCAGCAGCTCGAAACCCGAGTTGGCGAAGCCGACCACGAGCCCGGCGCCGGTCATGTCGGTGTCCCGGTGCACGTAGGAGGCGTAGGTGATCATGATCCCGAAGCCGACGGACAGCGAGAAGAAGATCTGGCCGAAGGCCGCGGCCCACACGGAGGTCTCGGTCAGGGCCTGCCAGTCCGGGGCGAACAGCGCCTCGAGGCCCTGGCCCGCCCCGGGCAGGAACAACGCCCGCACCACGAGGACGAGGAACGCCACGACGAGGACCGGGATGAAGACCGCCGACGTGGCGCCGATGCCCTTCTGGACCCCGGCGACCATGATGACCAGGACGGCGAGCCACACGAGCGCGAGGGGCACGAGGACGCCGACGACCACGCTCGTGTCGACCCCGGGCTCACCTGCCTTCAGGAACTCGTCGAACAGGAAGCCCTCCGGGTCGTCGCCCCAGGCCTTGTCGATCGAGAAGAACGTGTAGCGCACCGCCCACGCGATCACCGCGGCGTAGTAGACCGCGATCATGAAGCAGATCCCGACCTGCCACCAGCCGAGCCCCTCAGCGCCGCGACGGGTGCGCGCGAACGCCAGCGGCGCCGATCCGCGCCGCCGGTGGCCGAGGGCGTAGTCGAGGAGCAGGAACGGGATGCCGGCCGTCAGCAACGCGACCACGTAGGGGATGACGAAGGCCCCGCCACCGTTCTCGTAGGCGACGTAGGGGAACCGCCAGATGTTGCCGAGGCCGACCGCGGACCCGATCGCCGCGAGCACGAACACCTTGCGCGAGGAGAAGGACCCTCGCTGCCTCTCGACGTCCTCGTGGGCCGTGGCACTCATCAGTCTCCCGGGGGTCGTGGGGTCCCGTGCATGCTAGGCGTGCCAGACGTCGACCTCCACCCCTGGACTGAACCTTGCCGATGAGCCGGCCGGGCGGCCGGGGCCCGTCGCGCTGACGCCGACAGACGCTGGTCATGCAGCCGAGGGTCTTCGGACTCTCCTCGCCGCGGCGTCGCGTGACCAGCGTGGAGACAGGAGGTGAGTGCCATGTTCACCACCCGCAACGTCGGCGGCGTCGCCCTGCTGCTCATGGGCAGCACCTGGTTGTGGCTCACACCGGAGTTCGCGAGTCGAGGTGTGTCCAACTCCGGCGTGATGTGGGGCGCCACCCGGGTCCTGTCCCTGCTCACCGTCGCGGGGTTCTGCGTGGCGACCTGGGGGCTGTTCGCGCGGCACGACTGGTGGGAGGCCGCCGCGCTCGGATCTGCCGGGCTCGGCACCCTGGCGCTGGTCGCCTTCGCGGTCGCTGCCACGCAGGCCGGGGAGTCCGCCGGCACGGTCGTGTGGAACCTGTTCGTGCACGTCGTGATGCTCGTAGGGTTGGTCGTGCTGCTCCTGGTCCCGCCGCTGGAGCACTGGGTCGACCACCACGTCATGAGCGGGTGAGGGCGATGCGGTCCCGCCCCGGGGTCGTCGCGGTGTCGCCGCTGGTGGTCCGCCTCAGCGTGCTGCTCGCCGTCGTCGCAGCCGTCGCCGCCGCCCTGGGGCTCTTCCTCACCGGCGGACCCGGTCCGCACGAGGTGGTCACGGCCCGCGGGCAGAGCGTCGAGGTCTACGGCACGGGGCTCTACCGGCACGACTCCTGGCTGCTCGGGGTCGGCAGCCGCGGCACCGATGCGGTCACCCTGTTCCTGGAGGTGCCTGCGCTGCTGGCCGCGCTGGCGGCGTACCGGCGCGGGTCCGCGCGTGGTGCCCTCGTGCTCGTCGGCGTGCTGGGATGGCTGCTCTACTACTACGCCTCGTTGTCGCTCTACACCGCCTGGAACCGCGCCTTCGGCCTGTACGTCGTCGCGTTCGGGCTCGCGCTCTTCGCCGCCCCGCTGGCGCTGCGGAGCGTCGACCCGGTCCGGTTCGCCGCCCTGTTCCCGCGTCGGCCGTCCCGCCGGCTCCTGGTCGGCTACCTCGTGGCGCTGGCCGTCGCCCTGACCGCGGCCTGGCTGCCCCCGCTCGTCGCAGCCACGCTCACCGGTGACCCGCCGGCCCGGCTCGACGTCTACAGCACGGAGGTGACCTGGGCGCTCGACCTCGGAGTCGTGGTCCCTGCGGTCGCGGCGACGGCCTGGCTCCTGCACCGAGGGGCGGTCCTGGGACCGCTGGCCGCGAGCGCGATGCTCGCCCTCAACGTCGCCCTCGGCACGGCGCTCGCCGCGCAAGGTGCCGTGCAGCTGGCCGTCGGGGTCCCCGTCGCCGCCGGGGAGATCGTCGGGGCGATGGCGTCCTTCGCGGTGATGACCGTGGTCGCCGGCGCGCTGCTCGTCCCGCTGCTGAGGGCGCTGCCCGGCGCGGAGCCCTACACTGGGCGGGCGGATGAGCTGGCCGGGCGGCCGCGGCCCGTCGTACGCCGAGAGCGTGCGCGGGTCGAGGAAGGTCCGGGCTCCACAGGGCAGGGTGGTGGGTAACGCCCACCCGGGGTGACCCGCGGGACAGTGCCACAGAGAACAGACCGCCTCCCGGCTGTGCTTCGGCAGGGCCGGGCGGTAAGGGTGAAACGGTGGTGCAAGAGACCACCAGCGTGCCGGGTGACCGGCACGGCTCGGTAAACCCCACCCGGAGCAAGATCAAGAGGGTCCGGTCCGCCGGACCTGCGCGAGCGTTCGAGGGCGGCCCGCCCGAGCTCGCGGGTAGATCGCACGAGGCCCCTGGCAACAGGGGTCCCAGATGGATGGTCGCCCATCGCGAGGCCGTGAGGCGCGCGAGGACAGAACCCGGCCTACAGGCCAGCTCATCCGCCCCTGGTCCAGCCAGGATGGCGCCGCCCCCGCCGGTTTGCTGTCATCGAGGGAAGCCGTGAACCGAGGGGGTCCCCATGACCGACACCGCCACCATCCGCTCCGCCACCAGCGCCGGCGCCCTCGTCTTCGGGGTCGTCGGCGGTCTCGCCCCGCGCGCCCTGGCGCGGGTCTACGGCTCCGCCGAGCCGACGCCCGAGCAGCTCTACGTCACCCGGATCTGGGCCGCGGCCACCGCGGCGTTCGGCGCCGTCGGCCTGATGCAGGACGGCCTCGACGACCGGAGGTTCCTGCAGATCGGTCTGGCCCTGAACGCCTTCGACGCGTTCGCCGGCGCGACGTCCGACGGCTCGACGCGGTTCCGCGTCCTCGCCACCGCGACCTCGGTCGGGTTCGGCGCCGCGGCGGCCGCCGGGCTGCGGGACGCCTGAGCCAGGGGCCGACGCGCGTATCGCGCGCTCTTGCCCGTCGTCACGAACGGGGCATACGTTGTCGGCCATGGAGCTGATGCCGTCGGCCCACGTCGACACGTTCTGCCGTGACCACCTCCCGCCGGCCGAGCAGTGGCCGGAGCTGGTCTTCGACCTGCCCGAGCTCCAGCACCCGCCCCGCCTGAACTGCGCCACCGCACTGCTCGACGACGTCGCCGAGCGCCACGGGGCGGACCGGCCGTGCCTGCACCAGCCCGGTCTCCCGACGTGGTCCTACGCCGAGCTGATGGCCGCCGCGAACCGGGTCGCCCGGGTCCTGGTCGAGGACCTCGGGATCGTGCCCGGGAACCGCGTGCTCCTGCGCGGCCCCAACAACCAGTGGCTGTCCGCTGCCTGGTTCGGCGTGCTCAAGGCGGGGGCCGTGCTGGTCACCACGATGCCCCTGCTGCGCACCGGCGAGCTGCAGACGATCCACGAGATCGCCCACCTGGACGCGGCGCTGGTCGACCACCGGTTCGTCGAGGCCGTCGAGCCCCTGGGCGTCCCCACCATCGCCTACGGCGACGACGCCTGGGCCGAGCGGGTCGCGGGCAAGGAACCGGCCTTCGACGACGTGGCGACCTCGAGCGACGACGTCTGCATGCTGGCCTTCACCTCCGGCACCACCGGCCGGCCCAAGGCGACGATGCACTTCCACCGCGACGTGATGTCGATCTGCGAGACGTTCTCGCGCCACGTGCTGCAGCCGTCGGCGGACGACGTCTTCACCGGGACGCCGCCCTACGCGTTCACCTTCGGCCTCGGCGGCGTGCTGCTGTTCCCGCTCCACGCGGGCGCATCGACGCTCCTGGTCGAGAAGGCGACGCCCGTCGAGCTCGCCGACCTGATCGACGAGCACGGCGTGACGGTCTGCTTCACCGCACCGACGGCCTACAAGGCGATGCTCGCGGCAGGCAAGGTCGTCCCCTCCCTGAGGAAGGCGGTCTCGGCGGGGGAGCACCTGCCGAAGGCGACGTGGGAGGCCTTCCGCGAGGCGACGGGCGTCGAGATCATCGACGGCATCGGCTCCACCGAGATGCTCCACATCTTCGTGTCAGCCTCGGGGGCCGACATCCGGCCGGGCTCGACCGGGCGCGCCGTGCCCGGCTATGTCGCGACGGTCCTCGGCCCCGACGGCACGGAGCTTCCTCCGGGCGAGCCGGGACGGCTCGCGGTGAAGGGCCCGACCGGGTGTCGCTACCTCGACGACCCTCGCCAGGCGGCGTACGTGCACGACGGCTGGAACCTGACCGGGGACACGTTCTCGCGCGACGAGGACGGCTACTTCTGGTACCACGCGCGCAGCGACGACATGATCATCAGCGCCGGCTACAACATCGCGGCCCCGGAGGTCGAGGAGGCGCTGCTCAAGCACCCGCAGGTCGCGGAGTGCGCGGTCATCGGCGTCCCCGACGAGGCGCGCGGCCACATCGTGAAGGCCGTCGTCGTGAGCGCCGGCGAGGTGAGCGCCGAGGAGCTGAAGGACTTCGTCAAGGCCGAGATCGCGCCCTACAAGTGCCCGCGGGTGATCGAGCTCGCGGCCGAGCTGCCCAAGACCGCGACCGGCAAGCTGCAGCGCTTCCGGCTCCGCGACAGCCATGCGGCCACCGATCTGGCCGCCGATGGCTGAGCACTCGCCGCGCCACCTGATCCTGTCGCTGTTCGGGCTGTACGCGCGGGACGGAGCGCACTGGCTGTCCGTGCGCTCCCTGATCGAGCTCATGGCCGACCTCGACGTCGACGCCTCCGCCACCCGCTCGTCGGTGTCACGGCTGAAGAAGCGCGGGGTCCTCGAGCCGGCGAAGGTGGACGGCCAGGCCGGCTACCGGTTGTCGGCGTCCGCGCTGGCGGTGCTCCGGGAGGGGGACAGCGCGCATCTGGTCGCGGCCGCGAGCCTCGGTCGAGGACGGGTGGCTGATGGTGGTCTTCTCCGTCCCCGAGGCCGAGCGCGGCAAGCGGCACGAGCTGCGGTCGCTGCTCACCCGGCTCGGGTTTCGGCACCGCGGCCCCCGGCGTCTGGATCGCCCCGGGCACGGCCCACGACGAGACGCTGGCCGCGCTCGACCGCGCCGGGCTCACGGCCTACACCGAGCTGTTCCGCGGCGCCTACCTCGGCTCCGGTCCGGCCGACGTGCGCGTCGCGCGAGTGGTGGGACCTGCCGGCGATCGCCGCGCTGTACGACGAGTTCGTCGCCGACCACGGCACCTTGACCCGGCTGGGCTCGCCGGACCCGGCGCGGGCGTTCACGGCGTACGTCCCGATGCTGACCGCCTGGCGGCGTCTGCCCTACCTCGACCCCGGCATCCCGCTCGAGCTGCTCCCGGCCGGCTGGCCGGGGGTCCACGCCGCGGACCTGTTCGCCGAGCTGGACGCGCGCCTGCGTGAACCGGCGGCGAAGCACGCGCGCGCACGGTTGGGGACCTGAGGGCGGCCGGTCAGAGGACGGCGAACCCCTGGATCTCCACCAGCGCCTCGGCGTCCCAGAGCCGGGTGACGCCGACGCCGGCCATCGCGGGGTAGTCGGTGCCGACCAGTCGCTTCCACACCGCACCGATGTCGCGCGCGTGGGCGCGGTAGTCGTCCATGTCGACGATGTAGACCGTGAGCGAGGCGAGCCGGTCGGGGGAGCCGCCGGCCTCACGCAGGGCGGTGAGCACGTTGGCCAGCGCCTGCTCGAACTGCGCGACCAGGCCACCCGGCCACGATGGCGCCCTGGGCGTCCATCCCGGTCTGCCCGGCGAGGTGGATCGTCGTGCCGTGGGCGACGACGGCGTGGGAGAAGCCTGAGGGCTTCGCCAGCGACGCGGGATTGACGCGGACCAGGTCGGTCATCAGCTCTGCACGCTTCCACCGTCGACGTTGATGCCCTGGCCGTTGATGGCGGCGTTGTCGACGCACAGCATCACGGTCGCCGCCACCTCCTCGACCGTCACCAGCCGGCCGATGGGCTGCATGCCGGCCAGGATGCCGCGGGCCTCCTCCGGAGAGCGGCCGGTGCCGGTGGCGATGTCCGCGACGGACCGGTCGGTCATCGGGGTGTCGACGTAGCCGGGACAGACGGCGTTGACGGTCACGCCACTCCTGGCGACCTCCGCCGCCGCCGCTCGGACGAGTCCGAGCACCCCGTGCTTGCTCGCGGTGTACGCCGCGATCCGCGCGGACCCTGCCTTGCCTGCGATCGACGCGATCACGACGACGCGTCCGGTCCCCGCCGCGGTCATCGACGGGAGGGCCCTCCGCAGGCAGCGGAACGGCGCGGTCAGGTTGAGGTCGAGCATCCGCTGCCAGTCCTCGTCGCTGGTCCGCACCAGCGGCGCCGACATCGCGGCGCCGGCGTTGACGACCAGGATCTCGACGGGGCCCCACTCCTGCTCGACGCGGGCGAAGGCGGCGTCGATCGCAGCAGGGTCGAGCATGTCCGCGGGCACGACGAGCGACTCGCCGGGCAGCGTGGCGGCCACGTCCCGCAACGAGTCCTCGTCGCGGGAGACGAGAGCGACCCGGTGGCCGGCCCTGGACAGCGCGAGGGCACACGCGGCGCCGATGCCCTTCGATGCGCCGGTCACCAGGGCGATCATCGGCCGGTCCACTCGGGGGGACGCTTGGCGTTGAAGGCGGCGTGGAACTCCGCGTGGTCGCGGGTGGTCATCAGCAGCGCCTGGGTCATCGCGTCGAGCTCCATGGCGGGCCCGATGGGCATGTCGAGCTCGCGCGTGATCAGCGACTTGGTCTGCTGCAGGCCGAGCGTGGGCCCGTCCGCGAGCCGGCGCGCGAGGGCCGTGCACGCCCCGTCGAGGTCGTCGGTGAGCTGGGTGACCAGGCCGTAGCGGTCGGCGGTCTCGGCGTCGATCGTGTCCCCGAGCATGAGCAGCTCGGTGGCGCGGCCGTAGCCCACCAGGCGCGGCAGGAGGTACGCCGCGCCCATGTCGCCGCCGGAGAGCCCGACCTTGGTGAACAGGAACGCGAACCTCGCCTGCGGCGTGCAGAGGCGGAAGTCGGCGGCGATCGCCACCACGCTCCCGGCGCCGGCGGCGATGCCCTGGATCCCGGCGATGATCGGGATCGGGCACTCGCGCATCGCCCGGATGACGTCCCCGGTCATCTTGGTGAAGCCCATCAGCCCGGCGGCGTCCATCCGGATCAGCTCGCCGATGATCTCGTTGACGTCGCCGCCCCCGCAGAAGCCCTTGCCCTCGCCGCGGATCACCAGCACCCGGGTGTCGCCGCGGTGGGGGAGCTCGGCGAGCAGGTCGCGCAGGTCGGCGTAGGACTCGAAGGTCAGCGGGTTCATCTTCTCGGGGCGGTTGAGGGTCACGGTGGCGACGCCGTCGGCCACCGAGAAGTCGAAGTGCTGCCAGTCCTCGGTGATCCCCGCGCTGGCGCGATAGCGGCTCACTCGCGTCCCCTTCATGAGTCCGCGGGCGATGATCGTCCGCTGCACCTCGGAGGCGCCCTCGTAGATCCGCGGCGCCCGCACCTCGCGGTAGAGCCGCTCGAGCAGATGTCCGCGCTGCAGCCCGCGTGCCCCGTGCAGCTGGACGGCCTGGTCGACGACCCACTGCGCGGTCTCGGTGGCGAAGAGCTTGGCTTGCGCGGCGGTCGTGGTGATCTGGCCAGCCGGCGCGCCGGCGTCGTACGCCGCGGCCGCCCGGCGCACCAGGAGGCGGCCGGCCTCGATCCGCGTCGCCATCTCGGCCAGCGTGTGCTGGGTCGCCTGCAGGTCGATCAGCCGCCCACCGAAGATCTCCCGCTGCTTGGTCCAGGCCACGCTGGCGTCGAGGGCGGCCTGGCTCATGCCGACGGCGAAGGCGCCGACGCTGGGACGGAACAGGTCCAGCGTCCGCATCGCGACCCCGAAGCCACGGTCGACCTCGCCGAGCAGGTCGTCGCTCGAGACGCGCACGCCGTCGAAGTGAAGCGTGCCGAGCGCATGGGGCGCGAGCATGTCGAGGCGCTCGCCCGTGAGGCCGGGAGCGTCGCCCGCCACGGCGAACGCCGAGACACCCCGGGCACCGGCGCCCGCGGTGGTGCGGGCGAACACGGTGTAGACGTCGGCATCGGGCGCGTTGGAGATCCAGGTCTTGGTCCCGTGCAGCCTCCAGCCGTCGCCGTCCGCGCGCGCCTCGAGTGAGAGGGCGCCGGCATCGGACCCGGCGTCGGGCTCGGACAGCGCGAACGCCGGGACGACCTCGCCACGCGCGACCCCGGGGATCCAGCGCTCACGGGTGACGTCGTTCCCGGACTGCAGGATCGGGTAGGCCCCGAGACCCTGCAGGGCCAGAGCGGTCTCCGCCTCGGTGTGGACCGTGGCGAGCATCTCGCGGAGCAGGCACAGCTGCATCGCGGCCGCGTCGCGGGGAGCCTCCTCAGGGGCTCCGCCGAAGAGCCCGCGCAGCAGCCCGGCGCGGCCCATCGCCTCGACCAGCGGCCGGTTGACCGCTCCGTGCACGGGCTCGACGTCGGCGAGGTGGCCCGCTGCCGACCGCACCCACGCGGCGTACTCCTCCTGCCGGGCGGTCAGCGCGTACGCCGCAGGTTCGGGGCCGGGCATACCGGCGACCGTATGGCGCCTTGACAACGCTCGTCAAGGAGACGCAATGCTTGGAGCCACGCGTCGGATCGGAGGGCACATGCGGATCGCGGTGATCGGAGGAGGCCCGGGCGGCCTCTACTTCTCAGCCCTCGCCCAGCAGCTGGCCGCCACCACCGGGCAGCAGCACGAGATCACGGTCTGGGAGCGCAACGCCGCGGACGACACCTTCGGGTTCGGCGTGGTGTTCAGCGACGAGACGCTCGGAGGCATCGAGCACGCCGACCCGGCGGTCTTCGCGCAGATGCAGCGCGAGTTCGCGATCTGGGACGACATCGACGTCCACTTCGAGGGAGAGGTGGTCACCAGCGGTGGGCACGGGTTCGCCGCGATGAGCCGCCGCCGGCTCCTGGAGATCCTCCACGAGCGCTGCCGCGAGCTCGGCGTGACGCTGCACTTCCGCACCGAGGCCCCCGATCTCGACGAGCTCACCGCGACGCACGACCTGGTCGTGGCCGCCGACGGCCTGAACTCCCTGGTCCGCCGCCGGTACGCCGACACCTTCCGGCCGAGCCTCGACGTGCGCGACTGCCGCTACATGTGGCTGGGCACCGACCTGGTCTTCGACGCGTTCAAGTTCTACGTCCGCCGGACGCCGTACGGCGTGATGCAGATCCACGGCTACCCGTTCGACGCGACCGGGTCGACGTTCATCGTGGAGATGACCAGCGAGGTCTGGCGGCGGGCGGGCTTCGCGGACCTCGCCGACCGGGACTTCTCGCCCGGTGAGTCCGACGAGAAGTCGATCGCGCTGGTCCGCGAGCTCTTCGCCGACGTGCTCGACGGGCACGAGGTGATGGCCAACAACTCGCGCTGGGTGTCGTTCACGACCGTGCGCAACGAGCGTTGGGTCCACTCCGAGCCCGGCCGGGCGGCTGTCGTGATCCTCGGCGACGCGGCCCACACCGCCCACTTCTCGATCGGCTCCGGCACCAAGCTGGCGATGGAGGACGCCCTGGCGCTCGCGGCCTGCCTGCACGAGGAGCCGACCACCGAGTCGGCGCTCGCGACGTACGAGGAGGAGCGGAAGGCGGTGGTGCTCTCCACCCAGCGTGCGGCGCAGGCCAGCCTGGAGTGGTTCGAGAACCTCGCGCAGTACGTCCACCAGGAGCCGACCCAGTTCGCCTTCAACATCATGACCCGCTCGCGGCGCGTCACCTACGACAACCTGCGCGTGCGCGACCCGGAGTTCGTCGACCGGTGCGAGGCCTGGTACGCGCAGCGAGTGCGGCGGCCGAGCCCGAGCACCCCGCCGATGTTCCAGCCGGTCACGCTGCGGGCGCCGGAGGGTGCCGGGCTCACGCTCAACAACCGGGTGATCGTCTCCCCGATGGACATGTACGTCGCCCGAGGACGGCGTTCCGACCGAGTTCCACCTCGTCCACCTCGGCGGCAAGGCGCTCGGCGGCGCGGGGCTCGGTGATGACCGAGATGATCTGCACCTCGGCAGCGGGACGGATCAGTCCCGGGTGCGGCGGCCTGTGGACCGACGAGCAGCGCGACGGCTGGAAGCGCGCGGTCGACTTCGTGCACGCGAACACCTCGGCCGCCATCGGCTGCCAGCTCGGCCACTCCGGTGCGAAGGGCTCGACGAAGCTGATGTGGGAGGGCATCGACGAGCCGCTGCCGACCGGCAACTGGGACGTCGTGGCCGCCTCCCCGGTCGCCTACTCGCCGCAGAACCAGACGCCCCGCGAGCTCGACCGCGCCGGGACTCGACGAGATCCGCGACGAGTTCGTCGCCTCCGCGCGGCGCGCGGCCGAGGCGGGCTTCGACCTGCTCGAGCTGCACTGCGCGCACGGCTACCTGCTGTCCGGCTTCCTCTCGCCCGTGACCAACCGTCGCACCGACGAGTACGGCGGCGACGTCGCCGGGCGGCTGCGGTTCCCGCTCGAGGTGTGGGACGCGATGCGTGAGGTGTGGCCCGCGACCAAGCCGATGACGGTGCGCATCTCCGCGACCGACTGGGTCGAGGACGGCCAGACGCTGGAGGACGCCCTCGCCGTGGCCGCTGCCTTCGCGGAGGCGGGCGCGGCGGCGATCGACGTCTCCACCGGACAGGTGACCAAGCGCGAGCGGCCCCAGTTCGGCCGCAGCTACCAGACGCCGTACGCCGACGCGATCCGCAACCGGCTGGGCATCCCGACCATCGCGGTCGGGGTGATCTCGTCCTACGACGACGTGAACTCGATCCTGATGGCCGGCCGCGCCGACCTCTGCGCGCTCGGCCGCGCGCACCTCTACGACCCGAGCTGGACCCTGCACGCCGCCGTGGAGCAGGACTACGACGGACCGGGCGCAGTCTGGCCCGACCCGTGGCGGGCGGGTCGCCGCAAGCCGCAGACCGGTCGCTCCGACGGGCCCAAGCCCCGGCTCGAGCTCATCCGGTCCGGTGGCACCGGGACGTCGCACCGACGCTGGCGCCCCCAGCGCTCCGCGTGACTAGTGTCGAAGCAGCCCGTCGTCGCACGAAGGGGAGTCGCCATGTCAGAGGTGCTGCAGCACAAGTTCCTCCTCGCGGAGAGCGAGATGCCGACCCGCTGGTACAACGTGCTGCACGACCTGCCGACGCCGCCTCCGCCGGTGCTGCACCCGGGCACCGGACAGCCGGTCGGCCCGGACGACCTGGCCCCGCTGTTCCCGATGGACCTGATCCTCCAGGAGGTCTCCACCGAGCAGTACGTCGACATCCCCGAGGAGGTGCTCGACGTCTACCGGCTGTGGCGGCCCAGCCCGCTCTACCGGGCGCACCGGCTGGAGAAGGCGCTCGACACCCCCGCGCGGATCTACTACAAGTACGAGGGCGTCTCGCCGGCCGGCTCGCACAAGCCCAACACCGCGGTGCCGCAGGCGTTCTACAACGCCAAGGCCGGCATCGCGAAGCTCACGACCGAGACCGGAGCCGGGCAGTGGGGCACGGCCCTGGCGTTCGCCTGCGCGCAGTACGGCCTGACCTGCGAGGTCTGGCAGGTGCGCGCGTCCTACGACCAGAAGCCCTACCGGCGGATGATGATCGAGACGTTCGGCGGCACCGTGCACCCCAGTCCCTCGGAGCTGACGGCGGCCGGGCGCGCCATCCTCGCCGAGCACCCCGACTCGACCGGGTCGCTGGGCATCGCGATCAGCGAGGCGGTCGAGGTCGCGGCGCAGGACCCGACGACCAACTACGCGCTGGGCAGCGTGCTCAACCACGTGCTGATGCACCAGACGATCATCGGCGAGGAGGCGCTGCTCCAGCTCGCCCAGGCCGGCGAGACCGCCCGACCTCCTGGTCGGCTGCACCGGCGGCGGCTCCAACTTCGGCGGGCTGATGTTCCCCTTCCTGCGCGAGAAGTGGGCCGGCCGGATGAGCCCGACCGTGCGCGCGGTCGAGCCGGCCGGCTGTCCCTCGCTGACGCAGGGCACCTACGCCTACGACTTCGGCGACACCGCCGGGATGACGCCGCTGATGAAGATGCACACGCTGGGCCACGACTTCGTGCCGGACCCGATCCACGCCGGCGGTCTGCGCTACCACGGGATGAGTCCGCTGATCAGCCACCTCTACGAGACCGGCGAGATCGAGGCGGTCGCCAAGCCGCAGACCGAGTGCTTCGCGGCCGGGGTCCTGTTCGCGCGCACCGAGGGCATCGTGCCCGCCCCCGAGCCGACGCACGCGCTGGCGGCGGCGGTCGAGGAGGCCGCCCGGTGCAAGGAGACCGGCGAGGAGAAGGTGATCCTCACCGCGCTGTGCGGGCACGGTCACCTCGACCTGCCCGCCTACGACGCCTACCTCTCGGGCCGGGTCGTCGACCACGCGTGGGAGGACGCCGACATCCAGGCCTCCGTGGCCGAGGCGCTCTCGCGGCTGCCTGCGATCGTCTGACGGCGGGCTGTCCCGAATCGCCGGGACCTTGGTCCCTGCCGCGGGCCTCCGACCCCGACCTAGCGTCGACCCACGCCGTCGTCGGAGAGAGGCCCCCCATGAAGCTGCGTCGCCTGCTCACGCCGGTCCTGCCTGTCGTCGCCGTGCTGGGGGTCGTGGCCGCCGGCGGCGCCGGCGCCGCGACCGGCACGACGACCGGGACCACGGCGGTGCCCATCGCCACGGAGCAGGCGATCTGCGCAGACGCCTTCGCCGGCGTCTACCCGCCGCCGAGCGGTGAGCCCCTGGCGGGCTGCCAGTGGGACATGGCGCTCATCGACGCCGACGCGTCCACGCGCGCCCGTGCGACGGGTGCCGGTGTCCGGGTCGGCATCCTCGACAGCGGCGTGGACCTCACCCACCCGGACATCGCCCCCAACCTGGACCTCGCGGACTCGTGCTCGTTCGTCCGCTCCGACGACCCGACCATCACGGCCGGGATCACCGACCCGGTCGAGGCGGGCAACGGCGACTGCTCGGACAAGGCCGCGGTCCAGGACCTGGGCGGACACGGCACCCACGTCGCGTCGACCGTCGCCGCACCCCTCAACGGCATCGGGATCGCCGGGGTCGCGCCCGACGCGACGATCGTCGCGCTCAAGGCGTGCACCGCCTCGACGTACTGCTACGGGTACGCCGTCGCCGACGCGCTGCGGTACGCCGGTGACCACGACGTCGACGTGGTGAACATGAGCCTGTTCGCCGACCCCTACCTGTTCTACTGCGGCAACGACGCCGGACAGCGCGCGATGCTGCGCGAGGTGCAGCGCGCCGCGCGCTACGCCCAGCAGCACGGCGTGCTGCTGGTCGCGGCGGCCGGCAACGAGGCGATCGACCTCCAGCACCCGATCGAGGACTCGATCAGCCCGGACGGACCTGAGGACGTGCCGATCACGCGCTCGGTCGGCAACAACTGCCGCATCGTCCCGGCCGAGCTGCCCGGCGTGCTCAGCGTGATGGCGACCGGACCGGTCGGCTACCCCGGCTACACCACGGACATCGCCAGCTACTCCTCGGTCGGCGGGGACATCGCTGCTCCCGGTGGCGACTACTTCGCCGCCAGCGGCACGGTCCAGGACGCGGTGATCGGCGCCATGCCCGCCTCGTCGGGCATCTTCGGCGACCTGGACGGCCTCAACGGCCGCTTCCCCGGCATCACGGCAGGAAGCGGCGCGGCGACGTACGCCTTCATCAACGGCACCTCGATGGCGGCACCGCACGTCACCGGCGTGGCGGCGCTGGTGCGGCAGCTGCACCCGGGCCTGGCCCCCTCCGCGGTCGCGGCGGTGGTCCGGGCGACCGCGACACCGATGTCCTGCCCGCCCGACTGGGAGCCCCTCGGTCCCGGGGACGAGCGCGACACCTGCCGGGGCGGGGCCGCGGGCCACACCTCGTTCTTCGGTGCCGGCCTGGTCGACGCGGCCGCCGCGACGGCGCGGTAGGACGCCCGCGGGGGTTCAGGCCGCCGCCACGATCACGTCCATCAGCGACTCGAAGTCGTACCTCGCGGTGCCGTTGCTCATCAGCACCACGCCGAGGCCGCGACCGGGGTAGAGGCGCATCACGTTCCAGAACCCGGCGCCGGCCCCGAAGTGCTCGACGTGGTCGGCCGGTCCCGACTCCCTGAACCAGCCGAGGCCGTGGGTGAACGGCGTGCCCACGCGGTCGACCTCGCGCATCGACCGGGCCGTCTCGGGAGCGAGGACCTGGTGCCCGTCGATCCGGCCGTCGCCCAGGTGCAGGCGCAGGAACCGGCCCGCGTCGAGGACGTTCCCGACCAGGCCCCCGTAGGCGGGACCGTCGACGTGGAACCTGGCGAGGGAGAGGTAGGGGCCGGACCGGGGACCGGCGACGCCGCGGGGCAGGACCGCGCGGAGCAGGGGCTGGATCGGCCGGGGTGCCCGGACGTAGCCCGTCGCGGCCGGCGCGCCCGCCGGGTGGTGGAAGCCGGTGCGCGACATGCCGGTGGGGTCCAGGACGGCCTGGTGGGCGTACTGCTCGAACGGCATCCCCGCAGACCGCCTCGACGACCTGGCCCAGGGCGAGGTAGCCCACGTTGGTGTAGCGCGCGTCCTCGCCGGGCTCGCGGCGGAACGCCCGTCGGCGGCCGACCAGCCGGCGGAGCAGCGCCTCGGGGTCGGGAGCCGGTCCGTCCGCGGGGTGCACCCAGCGCAGGGGCATCGGGTTGCCGAGCCCCGAGGTGTGGTCCAGCAGCTGCCGCACCGTCGGGTCGGGCAGCGCCGTTCCGGGGGGACAGGTAGGGCAGGTACTCGCGCACCGGTGCCTCCAGGTCCAACAGCCCCCGGTCGGCCAGGGTCAGCGCCGCGGTCGCGGTGACGATCTTGGTCATCGAGAACCAGAGGTAGACGGTCTCGGGGGTGGCCGGCAGGGAGGTGGCACGGTCGGCGTCGCCGAAGCCTGCGGCGTAGAGCAGACGGTCGGCGTTCACCACCGCGAGGGACAGGCCGGGGACCCGGGAGGCGCGCATCATCGTGGTCACCGCGTCCCGCAGGTCACCGGGCGGGCTCGTGCTCCCGACGGCACCGCTGTAGTGGACCGGGTGCTCGGGCATGGCGTCCTCCTGTGCTCCGCGCTCACGCGGGCCGGATCGACTGGGGACCGAGAACCTCAGACGGATGGTGGCGGTGTCCGGCGGCTGTGCGCGAGGGGACCCGCGACGCGCCGACACGGCCATGATCCCGAGCGGGGAGGCCCGTGGCCAGCCCGACGAAGGGCCCCAGCACAATGGCCCGATGGACGACGGGACTCCCTCGAAGGGCCTGCCGGAGCTGCTGGCGCGACGCTTCCTGACCACCGACGCGGCTCGGCCGGACAAGGTCGCGGACTGGCACGCGCGCGGGCGGCGTACGGCCCGGGAGAACCTCGCCGACCTGGTCGATCCCGGCAGCTTCGTGGAGTACGGCCGCTTCATCACCCCCGCCCAGGAGCAGCGCAAGGAGCTGGCCGACCTCGTGGTCGAGGGACCGGCAGACGGCCTCGTGGCAGGGACGGCGCGCGTCGCGGGGCGGCCGTGCGCGGTGCTGTCCTACGACTACCTGGTGATGGCCGGGACGCAGGGGATGCGCGGGCACCGCAAGTCCGACCGGCTGCTGGAGCTGGTCCGCCGCATGCGGCTCCCCACGGTCTTCTTCACCGAGGGTGGTGGGGGACGCCCGGGTGACACCGACCTGCCGATCGTCTCGGCGCTCGACGTCGCCAGCTTCGCGCTGTGGGGCGAGCTGCAGGGCGTCGTGCCGCGGATCGCGGTCGTCTCCGGGCGGTGCTTCGCCGGCAACGCGGTCCTCGCCGGCTGTGCCGACCTGCGGGTGGCCACGCCGGAGGCCAACCTCGGCATGGCCGGTCCGGCGATGATCGCCGGTGGAGGGCTGGGACAGTTCCGGCCCGAGGAGATCGGTCCGGTGCAGGAGCAGGCCGCCAACGGGGTTCTCGACGTCGTCGTCGACGACGAGGCCGAGGCCGTCGAGGTGGTGCGGCAGCTGCTGTCCTACCTCGACCCGCCCTCCGCCGCCGGCCCGGCCCCCGAGCAGGAGTGGCTCCGCACGGCGCTGCCCGAGAACGACCGGGAGGCCTTCGACGTCCGTCCCGTCGTGGAGACCCTGGCGGACACCGGGAGCGTGACCTGGCTGCGGGAGGGCTGGGCCCCCGAGCTGGCCACCGCACTGGCCCGCGTCGACGGGATCCCGGTCGGGGTCCTGGCCAACCAGTCCACCCACCTCGCCGGCGCGCTCGGGGCGGACGCCTCCGCCAAGGCGGCGGACCTCCTCGAGCTCTGCGAGCGCTGGCGCCTGCCGGTCGTGTCCCTGGTCGACACCCCGGGCTTCATGGTGGGGCCCGAGGCCGAGCGCGGCGGCCTCGTGCGGCACGCCTCGCGCATGGTGACGGCGGGCGCGTGCCTGACCGTGCCGCTGGTGGGGGTGGTGCTGCGCCGCGGCTACGGCCTCGGCGCCCAGGCGATGCTGGGCGGGAGCACCCACCGGCCGCTGCTCACCGTCGCCTGGCCGACCGCGCACCTCGGCCCGATGGGGCTCGAGGGCGCGGTCCGCCTCGCCCTCGCCCGCGAGCTCGCGGCCATGCCGGAGGAGGAGCGCGAGGAGGCGGTGCGGCAGCACACCGCGGCCTACCGCGACCACGCCGCGGCCCTCAACGCCGCGCGGGTCTTCGAGATCGACGACGTGATCGACCCGGCCGAGACGAGGTCGGTGGTCGCCGCGACGCTGCGCGCCGCGTCGACCTGAGCCTGCTAGCTGGCCACGGCCGGTGCTGGCGCGGCGGGTCGCCATGGTAGTGGGCGGCAGGAGATGTGCCAGACGCCCGAGCCCGACACCCCTCGCGGACACCGCACGGTGTCCTCCACGCAGCCTTTCCCTCCTCCGACTCACCCCGCAGGACTCTTGACGGGATAGTTTCGGTCCGATTACGGTCAAGATCCGGTCCAATTTCGGTCGTATGGAGGTTTCATGAGGCGACGCAAGGCTTTGTCCGTCGGAGCAGGGGCGTTGTTGCTGGCCCTCACGGCCTGCGGCGGGGGTGACGGAGGCGCCGACGCGAGCGGCTCGGCCGAGCTGACGAAGGTCAACTTCGTGCTGAACTACACGCCCGGACCGCAGCACACCGAGTTCGTCGTGGCCGACAGCCAGGGGTACTGGAAGAAGGCCGGGCTGGAGGTCACGATGACTTCCCCGGCAGCGACCACCGACCCGATCCGCCTCGTTGCCAGCGGCAAGGCCGACATCGGCCTCGGGTACGCCGGCGACGTGCTGACCGCCGCCGCCCAGGACATCCCGGTGGTCTCGGTCGCCACGATCCACCGACACCTCGCCCTCGGCCTGCTGAGCAAGCCGGGCTCGGGCATCACCTCGCCGGACTCCCTCAAGGGCAAGACGGTCGGTCTGACCCCGATCCCTGCCAACCGCGCGCTGTTCTACGACTTCCTGTCCCGCAACGGTGTGGACAAGTCCGAGGTCAAGGTCGTGACCGTGAACTTCAACGGCCCTCAGCTCGTGGCCGCCGGCAAGATCGACGCAGCCGACTCCGTGGCGTGGTACGAGAACCCGCTGTACAAGCAGCTCACCGGCGAGGCCCCGGAGTTCGTCAAGTTCACCGACTTCGGTGTCCCGGACAGCTACTACCTCAGCGTCATCACCTCCCAGCGCTTCCTGAGCCAGCACCCGGACGCCGTCAAGGAGTTCGTCGACGCCACGCTCCAGGCCGAGAAGTGGACGCTGGAGAACCCGGCGGAGGCACGCAAGATCGTCACGACCGAGCTCAAGGACGTCAGTCCGGAGTTCGCCACCGGCTCGCGCGACGCCCTCAAGGACGTGATCGTCGACGACGCGTCGCAGCAGCACGGCCTCGGCTGGGCCGACAAGGCCGTCTGGCAGAAGCAGGAGGACTTCTTCGAGAAGTCCGGGCAGATCGACCGTCCCGTGAACGTCGACGACGTCTTCAGCAACGACTACCTCCCCGAGAAGCCGATCACCGTGGACGTCCCCGCGAGCTGACCGGACGAGCCCGTCACCTCAACCCCACGTCATGTCAACAAGGAGTCACACCCATGAGCAACCAGACCACAAGCCGCACCCTCGGCACCCCGGAGTGGGTCGCTAGCTGGGTCGAGGCGATCAACTCCGACGCCCAGATCGAGCGTCTCGGCTCGTACTTCGATGGGCGCATGTGCGTCCAGTTCGGCGACGACAAGTTCATCCTGGTGATCAGCCGGGGCCGCGTGATCGACGTCCTCGAGGCGCCCATCTGGGACAAGCCCTTCGACTTCAAGATCAGCGCCGACCTCGACACCTGGACGCGCTCCGCGGAGGAGGTCCCGCGGCCCTTCTACCAGGACATCTTCGGGATGATGTGGAACCACGGGATGACCCTCGAGGGCGACGTCGTCAAGGCCATGCAGCACATCCGGGTCGTCAAGCTCATGCTCGCCGCGATGAAGCGCGCCTGAGCCCACGACGTCCGACACCTTCCGTTCCCACTTGATGAGGAGTACGTCCCATGACAGTTGTCCATGAGCCGGTCACCGGCCGCTACATGAACCTGAGCTTCGACGGCGTCGACTACCGCCTGTACTACGAGACCTCCGGCGAGGGCGAGATCCCCCTGGTCTGCCTGCACACCGCCGGCGCCCACAACGCGGAGTGGCGCCACCTGCTCAACGACCCCTACATCCGTGAGCACTTCAAGGTCTACGCGTTCGACCTGCCCTTCCACGGCAAGTCGCTCCCGCCCGAGGACGAGCAGTGGTGGCTCGAGGAGTACCGACTCACCACCAAGAGGTTCGAGGGCTACATCATGGAGTTCATCCACGCCCACGAGATGGTGCAGCCCGTCGTCATCGGCTCCTCCATGGGCGGCAACATCACCCTCAAGCTGGCGGCCGACCACGCCGACGAGATCTCCGCGGTCATCGGCCTGGAGGCCCAGGCGGGCGGCTATGAGGAGAAGAAGCCCGGCGCCTACCTCGACGTGCTCTACCGCCCCGACATCCACGGCGGCGAGGCGTCCGCGGAGCTGACCGTCGACCTGTGCGCGCCGAACATCCCGGAGAAGTACCGCTGGGAGCTGTGGTGGCTCTACACCCAGGAGGGGGCCGGCATCTACAACGGCGACCTCTACTTCTTCAGCCACGAGTGGGACATCCGCGACCGGCTCTCCGACATCGACACCAGCAAGTGTGCGGTGTACCTGATGACCGGCGAGTACGACTGGTCCTGCACCCCCGCGGACACGCTCGCGGCCGCCGAGAAGATCAGCGGCGCCGAGGTCTCGATCATGGACAACATCGGACACTTCCCGATGAGCGAGGACTGGGAGCTCTTCATGGGCTACGCCAAGCCGGTCTTCGAGGAGATCGTCGCCAAGCGGGCCGACGTCCTCGCCCGTTGAGCCGCCGGGCCCAGGGCTGTCCCCCCGCTCTGGGCCCGGCTTTCCACCCCTCCAGCGCCCCGTGAGGAGCACCGTGCCGACCACAGACCGCGAGAGCGAGTACACCCTGCAGGTGAGGGGTGTCAGCAAACAGTTCCACACGCGTCGCCGGCCGCCGGTGCTGGCGCTCGACGACGTCTCCATCGACGTACGCCGCGGGGAGTTCGTCTCCCTCCTCGGCACGAGCGGGTGCGGCAAGAGCACGGTGTTCAACATGGTGGCCGGCCTCATCGCCCCCACCGAGGGCAGCATCCTGATCAACGGCCAGGACGTGACCGGCCAGGCCGGTCACGTCGGCTACATGCTTCAGAAGGACCTGCTGCTGCCCTGGCGCACGATCCTCAGGAACGTCACCCTCGGCGCCCAGCTGCTGGGCCGCGACGTCAAGGCTGCCGAGCGCGAGGCGCGGGACCTGTTCCGCCGCTTCGGCCTGCAGGGCTTCGAGGACTCCTGGCCCTCCAACCTCTCCGGTGGCATGCGGCAGCGCGCCGCCGTGATGCGCACGCTGCTGTCGGGCAAGGAGATCCTGCTGCTCGACGAGCCGTTCGGCGCCCTGGACGCGATGACGCGGGCCGACATGCAGGCCTGGCTCCTCGACATCTGGCAGGAGTTCAACAGCACCGTCGTGTTCGTGACCCACGACATCGACGAGGCGATCTACCTCTCCGACCGCATCGTGGTGATGGGGCGCCGTCCCGGCTCGGTGCAGCTCGAGGTCGAGGTCGACCTCCCTCGTCCGCGCGTCAGCGACGACGTGTCGACCGTCGAGCAGCGCGCCGAGATCCGGCGCCGCATCCTCTCCGTCATCCACGCCGAGGGAAGCAAGGACACCGTGCCCGGCGGCACCGCCCAAGCCGCCCTCACCACCACCGGGAGCCGACGATGACCACCACCGCGGAGGAGAAGGACGCCACGACGGCGCCACCGCGACTGACCACCGCTGTGTCGGCCGGACTCGGCCGTGGATCGTTCCTGGGTGGCCAGCTGAAGGCCGCCGCGGCGCCGGCCGGCCTTCTGCTCGTGTTCCTGGCGGCCTGGCAGCTGATCCCGCCGGCCATGGGCGTGCAGGCGTTCATCCTGCCCACTCCCAGCCGGATCCTCGACCAGCTGGTGACGGACTGGTCAACGCTGTGGCCCAACCTGCTGGTGACCCTGAGGGAGATCCTGCTCGGGTTCGCGCTCGCCTTCGTCGTGGCGATGGTGCTGGGGTTCGCGGTGGCGCACTCCCGCATGGTCAACCGCGCGGTCTACCCGCTGCTGGTGGCCTCGCAGACCGTGCCGATCATCGCGATCGCCCCCGTCTTCATCATCTGGTTCGGCTACGGCCTGACGCCGAAGGTGGTGATCACCGCGCTGATCTGCTTCTTCCCGCTGACCGTGAACACGGTGGCGGGATATGCCAGCGTCGACCCCGATGCGCGCATGCTGTTCCGAGCCCATGGAGCGTCCCGGTTCCAGACGTTCCGGCTGCTCAGCCTTCCGAGCGCGCTGCCCTCGATCTTCGCGGGCGTCAAGATCTCCGTCACGCTGTCCGTGATCGGTGCCACTATCGGGGAGTGGGTGGGGTCGGAGGAAGGCTTGGGCTACGTGATCCTCCAGGCCTCGTCCCAGATGGTCACCGCCAGGGTCTTCGCGGCGATCGCGCTCCTGTCGTTCACCGGGATCGCGCTGTTCCTCGCTGCGACCCTGGTCGAGCGCGTCGCGCTGCCGTGGCGATCGAGCGGGACGGAGTGACCCGGCGAGCTCGCCCGGGGTGCGTGAAGGAGATGGGGGACTCATGATCGGCGTCGTCGGCTCAGCAGACTCCGTGCGCCTCGTCTCGGCAGTGGCCGCGGGCATGGCACTCGACGAGGTCCTTGTGTGCCGGTCCTACACCAGGCCGGAGGACGCACCCGCCCTCGCCGCCGAGATCGACGAGGCCTGCAGCGTGATCGTGTTCACCGGTCGCGTCCCCTTCGCCCTCACCCGGGCCCAGGCCGAAGTCACCTCGGCAACCGACTACGTGCCGCACTCCGGGGTCGACCTCTATCGCACGCTCGTCGTGCTGGCCCGTCGCTACGAGGGACGGTTGCCTCGCGTGTCGATCGACACCATCGCCATCGAGGTCGTGCGGGAGAATTTCGACGAGGCCGGGCTGGAGCCGCCCACCCACGTCTTCGACCTGGACCCGCTGCTGGCCGGCGGGGTGGCGGGGACCGAGGACATCGTCGCCTTCCACGAGAGCCTGTTCCGGGCCGGCGAGGTCGACCTGTGCGTGACGTGCCTGTCGGCGGTCCGCGACCGCCTCGAGGAGGCGGGCGTGCCGGTCGAGCGGGTCGCCCACACGCAGGGCTCGATTCGCGACAGCCTTCGACGCGCGGCTCTGACCTCCAACCTGCAGCGCCTGGAGGCCTCGCAGGTCGCCGTGCTCGTGACGGGCGGACCGAGCGACAGCCGGTCCACGAGCGCGGACGCGGTCCACGACTTCAAGGCCCTCGCTGGCCAGCTCCACGGCGAGCTGCTGTCCGCCGACGACGCCGCCCCGAGCATCGTGACCACGCGCGGCGCGATCGACCACCAGCTCGCGCGCTCGAGCGCGTTGCAGAAGGCGATCGGTCGGCTCGCCGAGACCGGCACGTGGATCGGCGTCGGCCTCGGCCACTCGCTCTCGCACGCGCAGGAGCAGGCGCAGTACGCCATCACCGTCGCCACCGCGACGCGTGACCACCAGGTGGCGCTGCCGGACGGCACCGTGCACCGCCTGCTCGACGGCAGTGACAGCCTCGTGCAGGTGCGCGACCCGGGCGACCGGATGCAGGCCGCCGCGCGGTTGAGCGGCATCGGCCCGATGACGCTCGCCCGGTTGCGCAGCGCGCTGGCGACGATCGGGCGCAACGACGTCACCGCCAAGGAGCTCGCGCGGGCGTACGGTGTCGAGCCCCGCTCGGCGCGACGGCTCCTGAACGCGCTGCTCAAGGCCGGCATCGCCGAGCCGAGCGGCGCGCTGTCGGCGCCCCGGGCCGGACGGCCGCAGGTCATCTACACCATCAATGTCGAAGCCCTCCTCGACCCCTCGGCGAAGGAGACCGCACGGGACACCGTCGAGTCGCAGGAAGAGCGTTGAGAGATCACATGGACACCCAGCAGCACGCCGACCTGGTCGCCCTCCGACGCGACCTCCACCGACATCCCGAGGTGCGCTTCCAGGAGCACCGGACCTCACAGCTGCTCGCCGCACGCCTGCGCATGCTCGGCTTCGAGGTGCGCGACGGGCTGGCAGGCACCGGTGTGACGGCGTCGGTCGGCAGCGAGTCGGCCACCCGCCACGTGGTCCTGCGTGCCGACATGGACGCGCTGCCCACCAACGACCTCAAGGCGGTCGACTACGCCTCCACCAACGGGGGAGTGGCCCATGCCTGCGGCCACGACGTGCACTGCACGGTCGTCCTCGGTGCGGCCGAGCTCCTCCTGCGTCGCGGCGCCGTCCCCGACGGCTGCCGCCTGACGGTGCTGCTCCAGCCCGCCGAGGAGATCCCCTACGGCGAGCCGAGCGGCGCCCAGGCGATGCTCGACGCCGGCGCGTTCGACGGCGTCCAGCCCGACGCCGTCCTGGGGCTGCACTGCTGGCCGCAGCTGGCCGCCGGGACCGTCGGCCTCGATGTGCGGACGGCGATGGCGGCCAAGCTGGCGTTCAAGGTGACACTGCGCGGCATCGGGGCCCACGCGGCGACCCCCCAGCTGGGCGCCGACGCCCTGCTGGGCGCGAGCCAGGTCGTGGTCGCGCTGCACACGCTGATCAGCCGCGAGGTCGACCCGGGAGACCGGGCCGCGCTCAACGTCGGGACGCTCAGCTCGGGCACGAGCCAGAGCATCGTCTCCGCGACCGCTGAGCTGAGCGGCACGGTGCGCACCGTCGACCAGGAGGTCGCCACCCGGCTCAAGGGGAGCATCGAGCGCGTGGTCGCGGGCATCTCCGCGGCCGGTCGGCTCGAGGGCTGGGTCGAGTGGAAGAACGAGATGCCGCCGGTGCGCAACGACGGGCGCCTGGTGCGGCTGGCCCAGGACTCGCTCGGCGACTGCGCCGGAGTCGACGCGGTCGAGATCATCCGCGACCCGCCGATGACCAGTGACGACTTCGCCCTGTACGCCGCCCGCTGGCCCGGTCTCTACATGAAGCTGGGGGTAGCCGACCCTCGCGCGACGACGTGGCCGTCCCTGCACGACGGCCACTTCGACGTCGACGAGACCTGTCTGAGGACGGGCGTCGAGGCGATGGCGCACCTCGGGGCGCAGCTGCTGCGCGACGGCCTGGACAGCACCGGCGGCACCGACGGCACCGACGGGGTCAACGGCGTGGCCGCCCGCGACGGGCACGAGCTCTCCCGGGTCTCCCGATGAGGGCCGTCAGCATCGTCGGGGGTCGCGAGACCGTCCCCGTGGGCCCGCCGCGCGTCCTGCACGGCTACCGCGGCGACGTCCTGGGCGAGGTGCACGACGCCGGGCTCGCCGACGTGGAGGCCGCGGTCGCCACGGTCGCGGCGGCAGCGGCGCCGACCCTGCCCCCCGCCCAGCGGGCGGAGGTGCTGCGCCGGCTTGCGGCGAGGATCCTCGAGGACGAGAAGGCCTACGCCGATACCCTCGTCGCCGAGTGCGCCAAGCCGCTCGGCGAGGCCCGCGCGGAGGTCGCCCGATCGGTCGGGGTCCTGCTCGAGTGCGCGGAGGAGGCCACCCGGGTCACCGGCGAGCTGGTCCCCGTCTCCGGGGTCGCCGGGTCGGAGGACCGCTTCGCCTTCACGCTGCGGACGCCCGTCGGGCCGGTCCTCGCCATCACGCCGTTCAACGGCGCCCTGCTCTCCCCTGCGCACAAGGTGGGAGCCGCCCTGGCCGCCGGTGCTCCCTGCATCCTCAAGCCCGCGGACCCGACGCCCTTCAGCGCCCACCGGTTCGTGCAGGACCTGCTCGAGGCCGGGGCGCCCGCGGACTCCTACGCCCTCCTGGTCTCCGAGGGACCGACCGTCCCCGCCGCCCTGGTCGAGCACCCGGGCGTCGCGATGGTGTCCTTCACCGGCAGCACGCAGGTGGGGCTGCAGATCCGCCGCGGCCTCGGGCTGCGGCCGGCGATCCTGGAGCTGGGCGGCAACGCCCCGCTCATCGTGCACGCCGACGGCGATGTCGCGGCCGCCGCCACGGCTGCCGTCCCCGGCGCTTTCGGCTACGCCGGTCAGGTCTGCATCAGCGTCCAGCGGATCTACGTCCACGCCTCGCGGTACGCCGACTTCACCGAGCGCTTCCTGGCCGGGGTCGCCGGGCTCGAGGTCGGCGACCCCACGTCCCCGACCACGACGGTCGGCCCCCTGCTGAGTGAGGCCCGGGCGACCGAGCTGGAGCAGCGCATCCGGGCAGCCGTCGACGCCGGGGCGACGCTGCTCACGCCCCTGCGCCGCGAGGGAGCCTTGCTGTGGCCCGTCGTCGTGGAGGGGGCGGACCCGCGCCAGGAACTGGTGTGCGAGGAAGCCTTCGGGCCGGTCGTCACGCTGCACTCCTACGACGACCTGCAGGAGGCGTTCGACGCGGCCAACGCCACGGCGTACGGCCTGCAAGTGGGCATCTACACCTCCGACTACGGCGTGATGCACCGCGCGATGCGCGAGCTGGACTTCGGGGGCGTGATCGTCAACGACACCTCGCGCTACCGCGTCGACCGCATGCCGTACGGCGGGGTGAAAGCGAGCGGGGCCGGCAAGGAAGGCGTCCGATACTCCATCGAGCAGATGACCTCCGAGCGGCTGGTCGTCCTGCGCCCGGCAGCCCGTCCAGGCTCTCGCTGACACCAATCCGTCTCACGACCACCACGTCGTACGTCACCCACCAGAGCAGAGGAAACCCATGTCCGCACCGAGGGAGTTCGCCTACCTGCCGATGGGCCGTGTGCACCACGGCAACGGCGCCATCGACCAGCTGCCGGAGGAGATGCGGCGTCACAGGGTCACTCGCGCCCTGCTGGTCACCTCCCCGACGGTGCGAGCGCATCCCGAGCTGGGCCGGCGCGTCGAGACCCTGCTCGGCGACGCGCTGGTCGGGGTGTACGACGGGGTCCGGCCGCACGTCCCCTACAGCTGCCTGGAGGACGGGATCGCACTCGTTCGCGAGACGGCGGCGGACGTCGTGGTCAGCCTGGGCGCCGGCAGTGTCGTGGACGCCGCTCGCGCGCTCTCGCTCGCGGCAGGCGAGGGCCTGACCAGCGCCGGCGAGCTGGAGCGCTTCCGTGCGAGGTTCGAGCCCCCGGACGTCACCCACGTCCCGAAGACGTCTGGTCGTGCACTCCCCATCTTCGCGATCCCGACGACATTGTCGGCCGCGGAGTTCGCCAACGCGGGGGCCGTCACCAGCGAGAGCCGGCAGACGAAGGACCTGCTGATCGCGGACGAGCTCACCCCGCGCGTGGTGCTCCTCGACCCGCAGGTCGGGGTGACCACACCGACGGCGCTGTGGGTGAGCACCGGCATGCGCGCCGTCGACCACGCCATCGAGACGGTCTACTCACCCCGTCACGGCCCTCTCACGGACGCCCTGAGCCTGGAGTCGATCCGTCGCCTGCACGTCTCCCTCCGCGCGACCGTCGCGGCGCCGGACGACCTCGACGCCAGGGAGTCCGCCCAGGTCGCGGCGTGGTTCTCCTACTTCGGGGAGATGAACCTCACCCTCGGCATCTCGCACGCGATCGGCCACCAGGTCGGTGCGAGGTACGGCGTGCAGCACGGATGGACATCGTGCGTGATCCTGCCGTCGGTCATGAGGTGGCTCGCCCCGGTCACTGCCGATCGCCAGGCCCTGGTCGCCGAGGCGTTGGGGGTGGAGGTCGCCGGGATGTCGGACGCCGACGCCGCAGAGGCGGCAGCAGCAGCCGTCGAGCTGCTGGTGCGGGACCTGGGTCTCCCGGCGACGCTCGGGGACCTCGGCGTCCCGGAGCGGGACTACCCGGCCGTGGCGGACGCGGTCATGCAGGACCTGGTCGTCGCAGGCAGTCCCCGGCCCGCCACGCACGCAGAAGTGATGGCCATCCTGGCGGCCGCCGCCTGACCCCGAGGGCTCGACAGGCGGTCGCCCTCGCCTCAGACGATGACGAGCGTCCATCTCCAAGCCGGCGCCCGGCACAGGCCCCTGACCGAGTCGAACGTCCGCGAGCCGTCGGTGAGGTGCTGCGGCCTGTCGTCGGTGGCCTTGCGGCCCCCGAGGGAGCGCACGAGGCCGGCGCGGGCGTCGTCGTCTTCGGCCTGCGGGGTGGTCGGCTGCCCGAGCCGCACGAGACGTGGTTCGCCGCCATCCGCGGCAGGTCCCGCACGGCCGCTCGTGGTACCTCCACCGGTTCGCCCTCACCGACGTGACCATCCGGCTCGCGCCGTTCCGCGGAGAGTGGTGGCACCATGGGGTCGCACGACGACAGGAGGTGGGCCGTGACCGAGACCCAGAAGCGGACCCAGCCCGGGCAGCCCCGGTTCGAGCGCCTGCCCGAGCCGGTGCGGCTCGAGGACACGGTGGCCAGCCAGGACACCTCGCCGCCGCCGGACCCCGAGGCGGGCCGCGACACCGACCGCGACTTCCTCCTGCGCTACGCGCCCTGAGCACTCGCCCCGTGTCGTTCACCCGCGCAGGGTGATGGCGATCGGCGCCGACCGGCGCACGATGGCGGGATGATCTGGGCGGTCCTGGCGACGGTGGGGGTGCCGTCGGGATGAGCGGCACGGCCGCCGGGGAGCCCCTCCGGTTCAGGACCCTCACGACGCCACGGTCGGCGGGTCTCGCCGGCGTGGTGTTCGCGGTCCTGTTCGGCGTGAGCATCGTGCTGCTGCGCCTGTCCGTCACCGAGGACCACCTCACGGCGGACGGACTGTCCGGGGGCGCCAGGACCCGGCTCGCGACGGCGCTCGCCCTGATGCCGGTCGCGGGCATCGCGTTCCTGTGGTTCGTGGGCGTGGTCCGGGACCGGCTGGGCGAGCTGGAGGACCGCTTCTTCGCCACGGTCTACCTCGGCAGCGGGCTGCTCTTCCTGGCGATGATGTTCGTGTCGATGGCCGTGGCCGGCGCCATCCTGACGAGCCTGGACGCGCAGGCCGGCCAGCCTGCCCCGCCCGAGGTCGTCGACTTCGGCCGGGCGGTGATGCTGCAGGTCACCAACGTCTACGCCCTCAGGATGGCCGCGGTGTTCATGATCTCGCTGAGCACGACCTGGCACCGGTCGGGCTCGGGTCCCCGCTGGTTGGTCGTCTCGACCTTCGTGGTCGCCTTCTGCCTGCTCGTCGTGACCAGCCTGAGCATGTGGGTCGCCCTGGTGTTCCCTGGCTGGGTGCTGGTGGTCAGCACCTACGTCCTCGCGACGGCTCGAGGGGCCGCGCCGCCCTCACCGTGAGGCTGCCCGGATCCTCAGCCGGCGGTCGTCAGGACCTCCGCGCCGTCCGGGGTGACCAGCAGCGTGTGCTCGAACTGGGCGCTGGCGCGCTTGTCCTTCGTCGTGACCGTCCACCCGTCGGGCCACATGTCCCACTCCGCGGTGCCGAGGCACAGCATCGGCTCGATCGTGAACGTCATGCCGACCTCGATCAGGTCGTCGTAGTGCGGGTCGTCGTAGTGCGGGACCACCAGCCCGGAGTGGAACGCCGTGCCGATGCCGTGCCCGGTGAACTCGCGGACGACGCCGTAGCCGAAGCGCGCGGCGTAGGACTCGATCACCCGCCCGATGACGTTGACCCGGCGGCCGGGCTTGACGGCCCTGATCGCGCGGCGCAGCGCCTCCTCGGTGCGCTCCACCAGCAGCCGCGTCTCGTCGGGGACGCCGGGAGTCAGGAAGGTGGCGTTGGTGTCACCGTGCACGCCGTCGAGGAAGGCGGTGATGTCGACGTTGACGATGTCGCCGTCCTCGATCGGCCGGCTGTCGGGGATGCCGTGGCAGATCACCTCGTTGACACTGGTGCACAGGGACTTGGGGAAGCCCCGGTAGCCCAGCGTCGACGGGTAGGCGCCGTGGTCGCAGAGGAACTCGTGCCCGACCCGGTCGAGGTCGTCGGTGCTGACCCCCGGTGCGACGTGGCGCCCCACCTCCTGCAGGGCCTGCGCGGCCAGGCGCCCGGCCCGGCGCATCCGCTCGACGGTGTCGGCGTCCTTGACCTCGGGGCCGTCGTAGGGGGCGGGCGCGGGCCGGTCGACGTACTCCGGCCAGGCGATGGAGGTGGGGACGGGACGGCGCGGCGAGACGGTGGCGGGGGAGAGCATCGCTGCGAGTCTAGGGCGTGCGAGGTTCCCTAGGATCGGGGCAGGCGGCCCGTCGGGAGGCCGGCACGAGACGACAGGAGCGGCGATGTCGGACGAGCAGGAGTACTGGTTCTGCCTCAAGCACCACACGGTCGAGCCACGGGAGGGCTGCCGCAACCAGGACCGCCTCGGCCCCTACCCCAGCGAGGCCGAGGCCTCGCGCGCGCTGGAGAAGGTCGAGGAGCGCAACGAGGCGTGGGACCACGACCCGCGGTGGAACGACGACGAGGCCCCCCAGTGACGGAGGAGCCCGACCCCACGCGCGAGATCCCGGAGGCGCCACCCCTGGACCGGGCGACCGTCGACCGCTGGGCCGCGCCCCGCGTCGACGCGCGCCCCCAACGCGCCTCGTTCGTCGGGATGGCCGCGATGGCGATGATGCTCTTCCTGATCCTCGCCTCGGGGACCGTCGTCCCGTGGTGGGGGATCGCGCTGCTGACCCTGGTCTGGGTCGGCGCGCTCGTGCGCGGCGTGACCTGGTTCATGAGCCACCCCGGACGCGTGCTGGCGCTGCCCGTCGCGATGCTCGCGCTGTGGCTCGCCGTGCTGTTCGGTGGCGCCGTCTGGCTGGGCTGGGGCCGCTGACCGGGCAGGTCAGAACGTGTGCTCGGGGCCGGGGAACTCGCCCGAGGCGACGTCGGCGGCGTACTCCTGGGCGGCCCGCAGCATCACGCCGTGCAGGTCGGCGTACTGCTTGACGAAGCGCGGCATCCGCCCGGTGCGCAGGCCGAGCATGTCCTGCCAGACCAGGACCTGGCCGTCGCAGCGGTTGCCCGCGCCGATGCCGATCGTGGGGATCTCCAGCTTGGCGGTCACCTCGGCCGCCACGTCGCCGGGGACCATCTCCATCACGACCGCGAACGCTCCGGCGTCCTGCATGGCCATCGCGTCGTCGAGCACCTTGCTCGCCGCGTCACCGCGCCCCTGGACCCGGTAGCCGCCGAGCGTGTGCTCGGACTGCGGGGTGAACCCGACGTGCGCCATCACCGGCACCCCACCCTGCACCAGCTTGGCGACCTGCGGCGCCATCTCCGCGCCGCCCTCGAGCTTGACGCAGTGCGCGTCGGCCTCCTTCATGAAGCGCACCGCGGTGAGGTAGGCCTGCTCGGGCGAGGCCTGGTAGGAGCCGAAGGGGAGGTCCGCGACGACCAGTGCGTAGCGCGTCGACCGCGTCACCGCGCGCACCAGCGGGACGAGCTCGTCGACCGTCACCGGCAGGGACGTCTCGTTGCCGTAGACGTTGTTGGAGGCCGAGTCGCCCACCAGCAGCACCGGGATGCCGGCCTCGTCGAAGGTCGCCGCGGTGTACATGTCGTAGGAGGTCAGCATCGCGAAGCGCTCGCCGCGCTGCTTCATCTCGCGCAGGTGGTGGGTGCGGACCTTGCGCCGTGTCGGGGTGGAGGGTGCGGGCGAGGCGCCGCCGTAGGGCGCGGGCTGCTCGGCGTCCGGCTGCTGGCTCATGGACCGACGATAGACCCGTGTGACGGACCCGGCGGTGTGACCGCGCACACGATGGGGAGCATGGGCCCATGAACGGACTCATCAAGCTCAGCGCCCTCGCCTTCGCCGGTCTCGGCGGTCTCGCCATCGCCCAGCCCGAGCGCATCCCCGCGTTCTTCGGCGGCAAGGCCGAGACCCCCGACGCGCGCAACGAGGTGCGTGCGGCCTACGGCGGCACGTGCCTGGCGCTGGCCGGCCTGCTGGTGGTGCGTCCGAGCAGCGCGGGCACCATCGGCCTGATCACCGCGGGCATGGCTGCGGGGCGCGCCGCCGGCATCGCCCAGGAAGGCGGTGAGGCCTCCGACGTCACCCGCTACACGCTCATCGGGGAGTGCGCGATCGCGGCCGCCCTCGTCCTGGGCCGCGGCCAGATCGCGGCCGGTCATGCCGCCTCGGCGATCTCGGACAAGGCGAGCGACGCCGCGTCCGCCGTGCACTCCGCCGTCTCGCACTGAGCGCGCGACGCCCGGAGCGCACCTCGGGCAGTGGCCGCGGTGTGGGGACGGCCGGTCCTGGATACGGTCGGCGCATGGACTTCCGCTCGGCGTACGCCCACGGCTTCGCTCGCGTCGCCGCCTGCACCGTGCCCGTCTCCGTCGCCGACCCCGCCACCAACGCGGGGTCGGTGCTGCGCACTGCGCAGGAGTGCCACGACGAGGGGGTGGCGGTCGCCGTCTTCCCCGAGCTGTGCCTCAGCGGCTACGCGATCGACGACCTGGTGCTGCAGGACCCGCTGCTCGACCAGGTCCGCGAGGCGATCGAGACCCTCGTCGAGGCCAGCCGCGACCTGCGGCCGGTGCTGCTCGTGGGGGCTCCGCTCGCCCACGGCAACCGCGTCTACAACTGCGCCGTGGTGATCCACGACGGCGAGGTGCTCGGCGTGGCGCCCAAGTCCTACGTCCCGACCTACCGCGAGTTCTACGAGCGCCGGTGGTACGCCCCCGGTGACGACCGGCGCGGCGACACGATCCGTCTCGGTGAGCGCGACGTGCCGTTCGGCCCCGACCTGCTGTTCTCGGCCACCGACGTGCCGGGCCTGGTGCTGCACGTCGAGGTCTGCGAGGACATGTGGGTGCCGGTGCCGCCGAGCGCCGAGGCCGCGCTGGCCGGCGCGACCGTGCTGGCCAACCTGTCCGGCAGCCCGATCACCGTGGCCCGCGCGGAGGACCGGCGCCTGCTCGTGCGCTCGGCCAGCCAGCGCTGCCTCGCGGCGTACGTCTACGCCGCGGCCGGCGAGGGTGAGTCGAGCACCGACCTGTCCTGGGACGGCCAGACGATGGTCTACGAGGTCGGGTCGTGCCTGGGCGAGACCGAGCGCTTCCCGGACGGTCCCCGGCGCACCGTCGTCGACGTCGACCTCGACCAGCTGCGCCAGGAGCGGCTGCGGATGGGGACCTTCGACGACAACCGGCGGGCCGCGGGGGTCCCGACGAGCTCGACCACCGGACCAAGAGCGTTCCGCACGGTGGAGTTCACCGTCGACCCGCCTGCCGGCGACATCGGCCTGCGACGCAAGGTCGACCGCTTCCCGTTCGTGCCCGACGACGTCAACCGTCTGGCGCAGGACTGCTACGAGGCCTACAACATCCAGGTCGCCGGCCTCGAGCAGCGCCTGCGGGCGATCGGCAACCCCAAGCTGGTCATCGGCGTCTCCGGCGGCCTCGACTCCACGCAGGCGCTCATCGTCGCGGCCCGGGCGATGGACCGGCTCGGCCGGCCCCGCTCCGACGTCCTGGGCTACACGCTGCCCGGCTTCGCCACCGGTGACACGACCAAGGGCAACGCCTGGAAGCTCGCCGAGGCCCTGGGCATCACGTTCGAGGAGATCGACATCCGCCCGGCGGCGGAGGCGATGTTCACCGACATGGGGCACCCCTTCGCCAAGGGCGAGGAGGTCTACGACATCACCTTCGAGAACGTCCAGGCCGGGCTGCGCACCGACTACCTCTTCCGCCTGGCCAACCAGCGGGGCGGGATCGTCGTCGGGACCGGTGACCTCTCCGAGCTGGCGTTGGGCTGGTGCACCTACGGGGTCGGCGACCAGATGTCGCACTACGCGGTCAACACGGGGGTCCCCAAGTCCCTGATGCAGCACCTGATCCGGTGGGTGGTCTCGGAGGAGATCTTCGACGAGCGGGTCAACGAGGTGCTCGCCGAGATCGTCGAGCAGAAGATCACCCCCGAGCTCATCCCCGGCAAGGACGGCGAGAGCGAGCAGGACACCGAGGCCGCGATCGGGCCCTACTCGCTCCACGACTTCACCTTGTTCCACGTGCTGCGCTACGGCGTGCGGCCGAGCAAGATCGCCTTCCTGGCCGAGCACGCGTGGTCGGACAAGGACCGGGGCGAGTGGCCGCCGGGGTTCCCCGAGGAGCGTCGCGCGCAGTACTCCCTCGACGAGGTCGTCCACTGGCTCGAGGTGTTCTGCAAGCGCTTCTTCGGCTTCGCCCAGTTCAAGCGCTCGGCGCTGCCCAACGGCCCGAAGGTCTCGGCCGGCGGGTCGCTGTCGCCGCGCGGTGACTGGCGGGCGCCGTCCGACGGCAACGCGGCCGCGTGGCTGGCGGACCTCGAGCGCGTCCCGCACTGAGACCGGGTCCCAGCCGACGAACTCCGAGGTGCGCGGTCGCGTCGAGAGCCGAGTGAGCACCCCGGGGGCCGGGCACGGCCCCCGGGGCGCCCATCGGTGGCTCCGCCGCCCTCAGCGCGGGACGACAGTCGCCGACAGGGGCGACGGGGGACTATCGCCTGCTGCGTTCTGGGCCACCACCTGGAAGCGGTAGGTCCCCGCCGGCAGCACGCTCTCGAGGATGGTCCTCTGCACACCGGTCGTCGTTCGGGCGACCTCGGTGAGTGACCCGCCGGCCCCCACCCTGAGCGCCACGACGACGTACCCGGTCAACGGCGACCCGCCCGTGGACCGGGGGGCCGACCAGGAGACCTTGGCGGTCAGGGGGCCGCCCTTGGCGCCGGCGCTCACCTTGCCGATCTTGGGACTTCCGGGCGGTGCCGCCGGCGTGACCGGCCTGACCGGAGCCGAGGGCGCCGACCAGGCCGACCATCCCACGGCGTTGATCGCCTGGACGCTGAAGGTATACGCCGTCCCGTTCGTCAGCCCCATCACCGTGGCCGCGGCGCCACTGCCGACGACCGTGACCGTGGTGACCAGCGTCGAGCCTCGGCGCACGTCTACCTTCCAGCCGGTCACCGGTGACCCGCCGTCGCTCCCGGGCGTCCACGTCACCCGCACCGAGCGGTCGCCCGGCGCACCCTGGACGCCGGTCGGCGGGGCAGGCGGGACGGCGACGGCCCCGGTCGGGCTGACGACGGGACTGGCAGCCGACCAGGCGCCGGGACCGAAGGTGTTGAGGGTGCGCACCCGGAACGTGTGGTCGGTGTCGGCGGCCAGGCCGGTCACGGTGTACGACGTCGTGGTGCTCGCGATGCCGCCGACGACCCGCTGCGCGAGGCCGTCGGTCGACACCTCGATCTCGAAGCCGGTGTTGGCCACGCGCCCGTCGAGCGGCGCCGCTGTCCAGCTCACGCGAGCGGAGGTGACGCCGGGAGTGACGGCCCCCACGGTCGGGGCCGCCGGTGGTGCGGTGAGCACGGTG
>CAWDAE010000004.1:0-905078 GCA_963800245.1 uncultured Actinomycetota bacterium
CGAGGTCCCAGCGCTCGTTGCCGACCAGCCAGTCATAGCTGTTGGTCTGCAGCGCGAGCAGCTTGGGGACCTCGAGAGGCTCGGAGATCTTTGCGAAGGAGATGCGGCGGGGGGTTGAGCTGGCGGTACGGGGGCGCGAGGCGGCCAAGAGGCGTCCTTCCAGAGGCTCGGACTCATCGTCGGGCGTCGCCCGGGCTCACCTGGGAGAGGACACACTCGTGTCCGGAGCAGAGGAGGGAGGGCAGACGCAAAGAGCGACGATAGCACCGCTGTGCCCATGGCACAACCACAGAGAGCTCGCCTTCGTCGCCCCTGCGTGCGCGGACCTCCATATGACCGTCACGAGGAGCCATCAGCGGCTCGAGACCTGTCCGCAAGGATGAGGGGCACCGCAGCGGCAGTCAAGCGAATCGCCCCAACCGGGTCGACCTGACCACCCTCGGGGGCGGGCTGGGCCGGTCGGCGGGGAGCCGGGGCTAGTACGACGTGATGCCGTCGACGAGCCAGGAGCCGCCACGGCGCACCATGTCGAACTCGACCCGGTTGAGCGCGACCTGCGGGTTCTTCTTGTTGGTGGCCACCGTGGTCTGGTCGACGAAGACCAGGACGCGGACCCGGTCGGCGGTGGCCCTCACCACCGAGGAGCCCTGGACCTCGGAGCTGACCTGGGCCTTGAACGTACGCGCGGCCGGCTTGACCGTCCTGGTGAAGGTGTCGGCGTAGGTCTTGGCGAACTCGGGGGTCATGAACCGCTGGGCGGCGTCCTGGTCGGCGTCCAGCGTGCGGTGGTCGTAGGCCAGGATCGCCTCGGCCGCGCGCTCGGCGACCGAGGGCGCGGTCTCCACGGCGTCGGTGACCTGCGCGGCCTCGCGGATCCCGGGGAGCCCCCGGTTGCCGAGCAGGCCGGCCAGACCCAGCCCGGTCACGGTGAGCAGCAGGACCAGGGCGACGGTGAGCGCGACCAGGCTGGCGGTCGAGCCCCACCAGCCGCGGCGGCGCTCGGGCTCGAGCGCGACGTCCTCCGCGGGCGCCGACCCGGGTGCGAGGTCCTCTGCCGGCGCCGACGGGTCCGAGCGCTCGGTCGGCTCGGTCGGCTCGGCTCCCGGGGCCGTCGGGGTGGCCGGGCGGCGCTCACCGGCGATGCGGCGGCGGCGCTGGGGCAGCTGTCCGCTCACCTCACACCGCCTTCAGGTCGTCGACCAGCCACTTGCCGTCGACCTTGACCATGCCGAGCTCCCAGCGCCAGTGGCGCACGACCGGCTGGCCGCCCGAGACCCGCTGGGAGTCCGAGACGACCATGACCTTGGCCGAGTCGCCGTCGAGGTCGGCGATGCCCACCAGGGGGATGCCGTCCTCGTCGCTGAGCACCTTGCCGGTCGAGGAGAGCCCGAGCTGGGTGATCCCGCCGATCACGTCCTGCTTGTTGTCGGTGAACTCCTTGCGGAACTTCGTGGAGAGCAGGGGTGCCACGGCGGCGACGTAGTCCTCGGGCTTCTTGGGGTCGATGGTGTTCCAGGTGACCGTGAACCGCTGGGCGGCCTGGACGACCTCGGCGCGCGCGGTGTCGGCAGCCTCGATGTCGGAGGACTCCCGGCGCATCCACACCCCGGCCACCACCCCGCCGACCAGGGCCAGCACGCACAGCACCGCCAGCGCGGTGGCGAGTCGGGGTCGGTGCTGCCGGCGCCGTCCCGTCACGGGAGGACCGGCTGCAGGAGCAGCTGCATCCACGACTGGTCACCGTACTGGGCGGCCGAACCGCCGGTGTAGACGACCTGCCCCGCGGAGCCGGCCTCGTCGTAGGAGAAGCGGCCGGTGGAGCGGTCCCAGGTGCCGATCACCGGGGCGTCGACGCCGGCCTGCCCGGCCTGGGCGAAGGGCGCCACGCGGGGGGCGTTCTGCGCGCCGCGGGCGTTGCTCACCGCCGCGGGCTCGGAGCAGCGGGCCGCCTCGTTCATCTTGCGGTTGCTGCCGTCCTGCGGCGGACGCCGGTCGGTGCTCTCGTAGCCCTTGTGGCAGACCGACGACTGGGTGAGCACCATGCCGAAGTGGGCGTACCACTCCCCCTCGCTCTTGTCGACGACGGTGAACCCGCCCGCGACGACGTAGGGGTAGAGGATCAGCATCATCCGGAGCCCCGCGAGCCGACGGACCTGGATCTCACCGGTGGTCACCAGGTTGTTGATCAGCTTGCCGAGGTCGACCTTGTTGTCCTCGAGGAAGGACCGCAGCTCGGTGGCGGTGGCGCTGCCGTTCTCGATCACCGTCCGCAGGTCACCGTCGGAGCTGGCCAGCGTGTCGGAGAACGCCGCCAGGTCGCGGGCGAAGCTGCGGATCGCCGAGGCCTTGTCGAGCTGGGTGCTCAGCACGACGTTGCTGTCCCGGAGCAGCTGGCGAGTGATGTCGAGGTTGTCGCTGGCCGCCCGGATGAAGGAGTCCTGCGAGTCGATCAGGCGCGCGAGGTCCTGGCCGCCGCCCTGGAACGCCGTGCCGAACTCGCCGACCACCGTCTTGAGGTCCTGCTTGGGGACCGAGTTGACCAGCTTCTGCGTGTTGTCCAGCCAGGTCGTCGGCTGGATCGGGATCTGCGTGGCCGACTGGCCGATCTCGGAGCCCTCATCGAGGTAGGGCTTGCCGTTCGCGGTGGGCTGCAGCTCGACGTACTGCTCGCCGACGGCGGACCGGTTGCCGACCAGGGCCTCGGTCTTGGCCGGGATGCGGTCGTGGTCGTTCTCGATGGCCAGGCGGACGTCGACGCCCTCGCCGGTCAGCTTCAGCGAGTCGACCCGGCCGATGGTCAGGCCCCGGTAGGTCACCTCGGCGCCGGCGAAGATGCCACCGCTGTCGGCGAAGTGCGCGGTGACCTCGTAGGAGTCGTCGAGCACCAGTCGGTCGAGGTGGGCGTACTTCGCCCCGACGAACGACACGCCGAACAGCGTGATCGCCAGGAAGATCGCGAGCTGGACCTTGGTGCGCTGGGTGATCATCGCGCCAGCACCCCCCATCCGAGGAGGCCGGCCAGCTCGGCGTCGACCGAGCCGGGAAGCGGTGTGGTCGGTGCGGCTGAGGCCGTCGGACCGACCGCCGCGCGGCCGAGGCCGAGGCCGCCCAGCAGGCCGCCGCCGGAGCCGCCGGAGCCGCCGGAGCCGCCGAGCCGCCCGAGCCGCCCAGGCCCGGCAGCTTGGTGGGAACCGGAAGGCTCGGCACGGGAAGGCTCGGCACCGGGAGGCTGGGCAGGTTGCCGCCACCGGGCAGGCAGATGCCGGTGCCGGGCACGCAGGTGCCGCCGCCCGGGCCGTTGTCGCTGCCGCCGTTGAGCAGGGCTGCGGCGTCGAGGTCCAGACGCACGGAGAGGTTGGTGTAGTCACCCATGTGGAGGTCTCGCGCCTGCGCCGCGGTCTTGCCGACGACGGCGTCGGGGAACGGGAAGGTGAGGAACATCTGCAGCGACCGGGGCAGGTTGTCCCCGGCCTCGGCCAGCCCGCGCAGCGTGGGCAGCAGCGAGTTGAGGCTGTCGATGGTGCCCTGCTTGGAGGCGAGGATCACCTTGGTCGCGACCCCGCTGAGCCGCGACAGCGCCTGCAGCATCTTGACCAGGTCCTCGCGCTGCCCGTCGACCGTCCGGATCGCCCCCGGGAGCTCGTCGAGCGCGAGGTCGAGGGTGTCGGTGTTGGCGTTGACCGACTTGGAGAGGGAGTTGACCTGCTCCAGCGCGGTCAGGATCTCGTTGCGGCTCCCGTCGAGCTGGGTCATGAAGGTCTTCAGCTGGGTCAGCAGCGACCTCACCGTGCCGGTGCGACCGTCGAGCGCCTGGTTGAGCTCCTCGTTGATGATCTTCAGCTGACCCACGCCGCCACCGTTGAGCAGCAGCGACAGCGCCCCGAGGACCTCCTCGACCTCGGTGTTGCGTCCCGAGCGGTCGAGACCGATCACGTCGCCCTCGCCGAGGGTGCCGGAGGACGGGTTGTTCTCGGGCGCCTTGAGCGAGACGAACTTCTCGCCCAGCAGGCTGGTCTGGCGGATCTCGGCCTCGGCGTTGTCCGGCAGCTTGGCGTCCCTGCGCACCAGCAGGGTCACCTCGGCGGTGTAGCCCTTGAGCTTGATGTCCTCCACCCGGCCGACGGCGATGTCGTCGACGCGCACGGCCGACTGCGGGACGAGGTCGAGCACGTCACGGAACTCGACCTTGACGTGGTAGGGGTTGTCCCCGACGTCGGCACCACCCGGCAGGGGGAGGTCGTAGACCTGGAAGTCGCAGCCGGACAGCAGCAGGGCGCTGCCGGCGACGACGGCGGCGGTCGTGCGACGCAGGCGCAGCACGCGAGAGAGTCCCTTCATCGCGTCCCCCCGAGGATGCCGGCGAGGCTGGTGTCCACGTATTCGATGCTCACTGGCTTCGGGCTGACCGACTGCGGGTTCCCTGCCCTGCTCGGGGTCCCAGCACGCGGAGCGGTGCGGCCCAGCGACTGCTGGAACGCCTTGCACAGGTCACCCTTGGGGTCGACGGTCGTCACCAGCGAGCACAGCGTGCTCGCGGGGTCGCTCTGCAGCGCGTTGAGGTTCTCGCCGACGTTGGCCCGGGTGTCGAGCGTGCCGGCCGTCGGGTTGTAGGTGTGGTAGAGGTTCGCCAGCGTCGTCGGCGCGACCTTGAGGATCTCGTCGAGCGCACGGCGCTGTCGCACCAGGATGTCGCTGACCTTGACCAGACCCTTGATGTTGCTGGTCAGGGCGCTGCGGTTCTCCTTGACGAAGCCCCGCACCTCCGTCATGGCGGTGCCGAGGTTGCGCAGCGCGGCGGCGAGGTCCTCGCGCTCGTCGGAGAGCAGGTCGGAGGCCGAGGCCAGGCTGTCGTTGAAGTCGCGCACGGTCTGGTCGTTCTGCGCCAGCGCCTGCACGAACACCTCGACCTGACGGGTGGTGCCGAACAGCTCCTCCTTGTTGTCGTCCAGCGTGGAGGTGAGCTTCGACAGGTTGCGGATGGTCTCGTTGAACTGCTTGCCCTGGCCGCCGAAGTTGCGGGCGGTCGAGCGAAGCAGGCGCGTGAGCGCACCCTCCTTGTTGGCCCCCTCGGGACCGAGCCCCACCGCGAGGTCGTTGAGGTTCTGGTAGATCTGGTCCAGCTCGAGCGGCACCGCGGTGCGGTCGCTGCCGAGCCTGGCGCCGTCCTTCAGCACCGCGCCGCCCTGGTAGACCGGCGTGAACTGCACGAACCGGTCGCCGACGACCGAGGGAGCGATGATCGCGGCCTTGGCGTCAGCGGGGATCTTGGTGTCGGCGTCGTAGGACATCACGACCTTGACGGTGGTGCCGCTGGGGGTGATCGACTCGATCTGGCCGACCTTGACCCCCAGGACGCGCACGTCGGAGCCCGGGTAGACCGAGACCGTGCGCGGGAAGTCGGCGGTCACCGTCTTCTCGCCGGAGCCGCTGCGGGCGAACGCGGCCACGGCCGCGATCACGATCAGACCGACCACGAGCAGGGGCAGGACCCGGGCGAGACCGGAGACGCGGGGCATGGAGATCGCCATCTCAGCCTCCCAGCTGCGGGGCCGGAGGGAGGTTCTGGATGATCGTGTCGAACCACGGCCCGTTGCCCAGCGTGTTGGCGAACACCCGGTAGAACGGCGCCATCAGCCGCAGGCTCGAGTCGAGGTTCTCCTGGTTGGCGTTGAGCAGGTCCACCACTCCCTGGAGCTGGTCGAGGGCGGGCTTGAGGTCGGCGCGGGACTGGCGGACCAGCGCGGTGAGCTCCTTGGACAGGTTCGCCGTGGCGTCGAGCAGGTTGCTGACGGCTTGCCGGCGTGCGACCAGGGCGCGGAACAGGACGTCGGCGTCCTTCATCAGCGCCACGATGTCGTCCTTGCGCTCCCCCAGCACCTGGGAGACGTCGTCGAGGTTGTTCAGCAGCTCGTTGAGCTCCCGGTCGCGGGCCGCGACGTTGGCCGACAGCGCCGAGACGCCCTTGAGCGCGGACTTGAACTCCTCGGGAGTGTTGCGGGTCAGCGACGCCAGGGTGTCCAGCGCGTCGGCCAGCTGGTCGGTGTCGATCCGCTCGGACCGCTCGGCCAGGCCCTCGAAGACGTCGACCACGTCGTAGGGCGAGCTGGTGCGCGAGACCGGGATGTCGAAGCCTTCCTTCATCTGCCCCGAGCCGGCCGGCTGGAGCGCGAGGAACATCGAGCCGAGGATCGTCTTGACCTTGATCTGCGCGCCCGTCTCCCGGCCGAACCTGGCGCTGTTGTCGACCTGGAACGTCACCCGGACCCGGCCGCCCTCGAGGTCGACCGAGCGCACCTTGCCCACGCGCACGCCGGCGATGCGGACCTCGTCGTTGGGCTTGAGCCCACCGGCCTCGCTGAAGGAGGCGTAGTAGGTGTCGCCCCCACCGATCACCGGGAGGTCGCCGGCCTTGAAGGCCAGGACCATCAGGGCGGCGATGACGGCGAGGCTGATCGCCCCGATGGTGACGGGGTTGCGCTCGCGGAACGGGACGCTCATCCGATCTTGCACCTCGAGGCGTTGGTGTTGTACGGGATCGGCTGGGTGATGCCGCCGGGCAGGGTCACCTGGCCCTTGAACTCGCACAGGTAGAAGTTGAACCACGAGCCGTAGATGGCCGTCCGTCCGACCTTGGTCAGCTTGACCGGGAGGACGCCCAGGGCCCGGTTGACCTCCCCGCGGTTGCGGTTGATCGTCGTGGCCACCTTGCGCAGCTGCTTGACGTCGCCGACCAGGCCGGGCCGGACGCCTCCGACCAGGTCGCTGGTCTGCACGGCCAGGGCCGAGATCGAGTCCAGCGAGCCGAGGATCGCCTGACGGTCGTCCTTGAGGTTCCCGACGAACCGGCGGAACTGCACGATCAGGTCCGAGAGCTGCTGGTCGCGGTCACCCACCGTGCGCAGTGTGGTGTTGAGGTTGGCGATGAGGTCGCCGATCAGCTGGTCACGGCTGGCCAGGGTGTTGGTGACCGAGGCGGTGCGGGCGAGCAGCCCCTCGAGGGTGCCGCCCTCGCCCTGGAAGACCTGGATGATCTGGTAGGCGAACTTGTTCACGTCGGCCGGCGTCAACGCGGCGAACAGCGGCTTGAACCCGTTGAACAGCACGGTCAGGTCGAGCGCGGGGTTCGTGCGCTCCAACGGGATGGTGCCGTCCGGGCGCAGCGGCGAGGATGACCCTTGCCCCTCCGAGAGGGAGATGTAGCGCTGGCCGACGAGGTTGCGGTAGCGGATGGTGGCGTTGGTCGCGCCGGTCAGCTTGGTCGTGCTCTGGACGTCGAAGTCCACCAGCGCCTTGGTGCGGTTGAGGATCTTGACCCCGGAGACGCTGCCGACCTTGACGCCGGCCACGCGCACGTCGTCGCCCTTGACCACGCCGGTGACGTCGGAGAAGACCGCCTTGTAGTGCGTCTTGTCGCCGAAGGAGACGTTGCCGATGGTCAGCGCGAGGAGCCCGGTGGCCAGGGTGGTGACCAGCACGAAGATGCCCAGGCGCAGCGAGTCGCCTGCGGTCTGCTTGTCGATGAACCTCATCGGACGTCCAGCTCCATCCCGCGTGCCAGGGGGCCGAGCAGCAGCGTGGTGACGTCGGGGACCTCGTCGAGCGGGAGGCCCAGGACGGGCGACGCCGCCGCGCCGATCACCAGCTGCTCCTGGGCGGTGCCGCCGACCGCGTCGCTGACCGGGGCGCGCTTGCCGAAGTTGTACTCCGAGCCGTCGTTGATCCGCGGGACGTACTTGCCGCGGAACGGGTGGTCCTGGCCGAAGCCACCGGCGATGGCCCGGTCGAGGGCCGCGCAGTAGGGGAACGCGCCGCGGTTGTCGGCGTAGCGCGGGCGGTCGCTCGGGTTGTAGGCGCGGGGCTGCTTGAGCAGCGGCTCCAGGACGATGTGCAGCGTCTTGTCGCGGAACGCCCCCTCCTCGCGCGGGATCGCCTGGACGATCGCCTTGAGGAAGCACTTGTACTGCGGGCTGTAGCGCGCCAGCATCGGCAGGATCCGCTGGCCCTGGTCGGCCAGCGTGATCAGGTTGTCACCGTTCTTGGCCAGGAACTGCCGCGAGGTCTGGCTGAAGCCCGCCACGTCGGTGTAGAGCGCCTTGACCTGCTGGTCCTTGGTCTCGAGCGTGTTGGTCGTCTTCACCGAGTTGCGCAGCAGCCGGCTCAGCTCGGGGATGACGCTGTCGTAGGTCTGGGAGACCCGGCCGAGCTTGACCACGCTGTCGATCAGGTCGGGCACGTCGGGGTTGAACTTCCTGAGGTAGCTGTCGAGGGTCTCCAGGCTGTTGCCGAGCTTGTCACCTCGCCCCTCGAGCGCGGTGGAGATCGCGTTGAGGGTGTAGTTGAGGTCGGCCGGGCGCACCGTTCGCAGCAGCGGGAAGAGGTCGTTGAGGACCTCCTCGAGCTCGATCGAGACGTTGGTGCGCTCGATCGTGTCGCCGGCCTCGATCGGACCAGCCGGGTTCTCGGGCACCTGCAGGGCGACGTACTTCTCGCCGAAGAGCGTCTTGGGCAGGATCTGCGCGGTCACGTTCTCGGGGATCGTGCGGGTCTCGTCGGGGTAGAGACCGAGGGTCAGCTCGGCACCATCGCCGTCGGTGGTCACGTCGAGCACCTCGCCCACGATGACGCCCCGGATCTTGACGTCGGCTCGCGCGGGCAGCGACAGGCCGATCTTGGAGGACTCGAGGGTGACCCTGTCGTAGTCGCTGAACTTCTTGGTGAAGATCGCGTAGGTGAACCACACGAACAGCACGACGAGCGCGAGGAACGCGACGCCGTAGATGCGGGGGCCGGAGGCCGAGAGGAGCTTGCGCATGCCTGCTACCCCGCCAGCCTCACGGTGGTCGTGGTGCCCCAGATCGCCATCGACAGCAGCAGGTCGATCACGTTGATCGCCACGATCGAGGTCCGGACGGCGCGGCCGACGGCCACGCCGACGCCCGCGGGGCCGCCACCGGCGTTGTAGCCGTAGTAGCAGTGGATCAGGATCACCACCACCGCGAAGACCAGCACCTTGCCGAAGGACCACAGCACGTCGCCCGGCGGCAGGAAGAGCTGGAAGTAGTGGTCGTAGGTGCCCGTCGACTGGCCGAAGAACTTGGTCACGGTCAGCCGCGTCGCGAAGTACGACGACAGCAGGCCGACGGTGTAGAGGGGGACCACCGCGATCAGGCCGCCGACGATCCGGGTGGTCACCAGGAAGGGCAGCGACGGGATCGCCATGACCTCGAGGGCGTCGACCTCCTCGGAGATGCGCATGGCGCCGAGCTGGGCGGTGAAGCCGCAGCCGACCGTGGCGGCGAGCGCGATGCCCGCGACCAGCGGCGCGATCTCGCGGGTGTTGAAGTAGGCCGAGACGAAGCCGGAGAACGCCGAGGTGCCGAGCTGGTTGAGCGCGGCGTAGCCCTGCAGGCCGACCTCCGTGCCGGTGAAGAAGGCCATCATCGTGATGACGCCGATGGTGCCGCCGATGACCGCGAGCGAACCCGAGCCGAGGGCGACCTCGGCCAGGATGCGCGCGATCTCCTTCTTGTAGCGCCGCACGGCGCGAGGGGTCCACCCCAGCGCCCTGAGGTAGAAGCTCAGCTGGTCGCCGAGGCTGTCCAGCGACTGCAGGGGACGCCCGGCGAGCGCCTTCATGTCTGCCATGACCTCCCCCTCATCCTGTCTTCGGCGGGACGAGCTGGAAGTAGATCGCGCTCATCACGAAGTTGACGACGAACAGCAACAGGAACGTGATGACGACGGACTCGTTCACCGCGTCCCCCACGCCCTTCGGACCACCACCGGCGTTCATGCCCTTGTAGGCCGCGACGATGGCGGCGATCAACCCGAACACCAGCGCCTTGGCCAGGCCTTGCCACAGGTCCGGCAGCTGTGCCAGGGCGGTGAAGCTCGCGAGGTAGGACCCCGGCGTGCCGTCCTGGAGGATGACGTTGAAGACGTAGCCGCCGACGACGCCCACCACGCTGACCAGACCGTTGAGGAAGACCGCCACGAACATACAGGCCAGGACCCGAGGAACCACGAGGCGCTGGATGGGGTCGATGCCCAGCACCATCATCGCGTCGAGCTCCTCGCGGATCTTGCGGGCGCCGAGGTCCGCGGCGATCGCGGAGCCGCCGGCGCCGGCGATCAGCAGCGAGGTCGCGATCGGGCCCGCCTCCCGGACGACCGCCAGCACCGAGGCCGACCCGGTGAACGACTGGGCGCCGAACTGCTTGATCAGGCCACCGACCTGGAGAGCGATGACCGCGCCGAACGGGATGGCGACCAGCGCGGTCGGGATGATCGTCACCGAGGCGATGAACCACGCCTGCTGGAGGAACTCACGCCACTGGAAGGGCCGCTTGAACAGTCCACGGCCGACGTCGAGGCCGAAGGCGAAGAGCTTGCCTGCGGTCCCGACGGGCTTCAGGATCCGCGCTGAGGTGATCGAGGACATCTGACCTCAGGAACCCGGCGCCATGCCGGCGTTGGCGGACTCGAAGGACCCGGGGGGCGGGGTGACGCCGTTCTGCTCGCACCACTCGCCCGGCGGGCGCTGGCTGCGGCGCGGGATGCCGTTGCTGGGCTCGAGCTGCATCGGGATCGGCGGCAGCGGCGGCAGGTCCTGGTCCTTCTCGGCCTCGAGCTCGTCGGCGTCCTTCTCCTCGGACATGCCGATCGGCCCGACCTTCTGGGCGTTGAGGAACTGGCGCACCACCGGCTCCTCGGAGGCGAGGAGCATCTCGCGGGGGCCGAACATCGCCAGGTGCTTGTGGTAGAGCAGCCCGATGTTGTCCGGCACCGTGCGGGCGGTGTTGATGTCGTGGGTGACGATGAGGAAGGTCGCGTCGATCTGGGCGTTGAGGTCGATGATGAGCTGGTTGAGGAACGCCGTGCGCACGGGGTCGAGGCCGGAGTCCGGCTCGTCGAAGAGCACGATCTCGGGGTCGAGCACCAGCGCGCGGGCCAGCCCCGCCCGCTTGCGCATGCCGCCCGAGATCTCACCCGGCAGCTTGTCCTCGGCGCCGAGGAGACCGACGAGGTCCATCTTCTCCATGACGATGGACTTGATCTCCGACTCGCTCTTCTTGGTGTGCTCGCGCAGCGGGAAGGCGACGTTGTCGTAGAGGTTCATCGAGCCGAACATCGCGCCGTCCTGGAACAGCACGCCGAAGAGCTTGCGGATCTCGTAGAGCTCGGCCTCGGAGCAGGTGGCGATGTCGGTGCCCTGGATGACGACGCTGCCGCGGTCGGGCTTGAGCAGGCCGATCAGGGTCTTGAGCAGCACCGACTTGCCGGTGCCGGACGGGCCGAGCATGACCGAGATCTCACCTGCCGGGATCGTCAGGGTGACGTCGCCCCAGATCAGCTGCTTGCCGAACTGCTTGGTCAGGTTCTCGACCTGGATCTCGGTCCCCATTCGGCTTCCCTCCGTGTGACATGGCCTCGTGGCAGGCCGAAAGTCGACTCGCGCCATGAGTACTAACGGGTAACCTGCCCGCGCGTTACGGGCAGAAACGCTGGACCTGCACCGAAAAACTAGACGAACCAGGCGCGCCTGTCCGGGAAAAGCGGAGAGGGAGGCTCCCCGGTGGGGAGCCTCCCTCTGCGGAGGTCACTTCACCCGGACGGGCGAGAGCCCGGACCGGGTTCGGCTCACTTGACCGTGACGGACGCGCCGGCAGCCTCGAGCTGCTCCTTGGCCTTGTCCGCGGCCTCCTTGGTGACCTTCTCGAGGATCGCCTTGGGGGCGGACTCGACCAGGTCCTTGGCCTCCTTGAGGCCCAGGCTGGTGAGCGCGCGCACCTCCTTGATGACGTTGATCTTCTTGTCGCCCGCGGCCTCGAGGACCACGTCGAACTCGTCCTGCTCGGCGCCCGCGTCCGCGGCCTCGCCACCGGCACCGCCGGCGGCAGGGGCGGCGGCGACGGCCACCGGGGCGGCGGCGGTGACGCCGAAGGTCTCCTCGAACTGCTTCACGAACTCGCTGAGCTCGAGGAGGGTCATCTCCTTGAACGCGTCGAGCAGCTCGTCGGTGCTGAGCTTCGCCATGGTGGCGGTTCCTTCCGTTGGTCGGTCCGCTCGTGCGGGCCGGGTTGGTGGTGCAGTCGTGCTGCGGGTGGTGGTCAGGCCTCGTCGGTGGCCGGCTCGGCGCCGTCACCGCTCTGGGCCGAGGGGTCCTGCTCGAGCTTCTGCTGCAGCGCACCGGCGAGCCGGGCGGTCTGCGCGAGCGGCGCGTTGAGCAGGTAGACGGCCTGGCTGAGGGAGGCGAGCATGCCCCCCGCGATCTTGCCGAGGAGGACCTCGCGGGACTCCAGATCGGCCAGCCTGGCGATCTCCGAGGGGTCCATCGTCTTGCCGTCGAGATAGCCGCCCTTGATCACGAGGGCGGGGTTCGCCTTGGCGAAGTCACGCAGACCCTTGGCCGCCTCGACCACGTCGCCGTTGATGAAGGCGATGGCGGTCGGGCCGGAGAGCAGGTCGTCGACACCGTCGACACCGGCCTCCCTGGCCGCGATCTGGGTCAGCGTGTTCTTCACCACGGCGTAGTTCGCGTTCTCACCGAGCGAGCGCCGCAGGTCCTGCAGCTGCTTGACGGTGAGGCCGCGGTACTCGGTCAGCACGGCGCCGCTGGCCTCCTGGAACGACTCCACGAGGTCCGCGACAGCAGCTGCCTTGTCAGGCCGCGCCATGGTTCTCCTTCCGCGGTTGCACCTGGACCGGACGGTCCGAGACCACCACCCGCGGCGACGACCCGCACCGGGTGCGGAGACGACGAACGCCCCGGCGCAGACGGCACGGGGCGTGATGTCCGGGCGGAGCGAGGTCCACCGGGACGGGCTACGTGTCACCTGCGCTGGCCGCCCGCTTCGCGGGACCTTCGGGCCGGCTCCCCTCGGGGCAGCACGGACCGACCGGCGGTCTCTGGTTACGTCCGGAACTGTAGGTCAGGCCGGGGACCGGGGGCAAATCGGCGGGACCCGCCCGAAGTCGGGGAAGGTCTGTTTCCATATTGCGCGTGGATCTCCTCATGCAGTCGCTCACCGAGACCCTCGACGCGGCCGACTACCGGGTGCAGTCGGGCCGGCACGCCGTCGACCGGGTCTGGCCGACCGGTTTCGACGCCCTCGACGAGTACCTCACCGGCGGGTTCCGCAGCGGTGACCTGGTGCTGTGCGGCGGGCAGCAGGGCGCCGGCAAGACCACGTTCGTGCTGCAGGTCGCGCGCAACATCGCGCGGGCGGGGCGGCCGGTCCTCTACTTGTGCTACGAGCACGACCAGGAGACCATGCTGATCCGCCTCCTGGCGCTCGAGTCCGGTCTCATCGGCGGGGTCGAGGCACCCAACATCCAGCGCATCCGCCGGACCTTCGAGGCCAGCGACGGCCTCGGGCGCAACCTGAGCGAGCGGCTGGCCGACACCAGCGGCGGGTCCGAGGCGATCGAGATCGTCCGGGAGTACGCCGATCGCCTGGTCGTGCACCGCTCGTCGGGCTCGCAGACCGACCTCGACGAGATCAAGAAGGCGATCGTCGAGATGCGCGAGGTCACCGGGGTCGCGCCGTTCGTGTGCATCGACTACCTGCAGAAGATCCCCTACCCCGGCACGCCCAACGAGGACGAGCGCATCACCCACGTGGTCGAGGGCGTCAAGGACATGGCCCTGGACTACGACGTGCCGGTCCTGTGCGTGGTCGCCTCGGACAAGGAGGGCATCAGCGCCGGGGTCCGCATGCGCGTGAACCACCTGCGCGGCTCCAGCGCCCTGGCCTACGAGGCCGACACCATCCTGATGCTGAACAACAAGTACGACGTGGTCGCGCGCCACCACCTGGTCTACGACGCCGGCAACGTCGAGCGGTTCAAGCACTGGGCGGTGATCTCGATCGAGAAGAGCCGCAGCGGCGTGACCGGGGTCGACCTGGAGTTCCCCAAGCGCTTCGACCAGTCGCGCTTCGACACCAAGGGCCAGCTCGTGCGCGAGAAGCTCATGGACGAGCGCGTTTTTGTGGAGTGAGTTGGCCCCCTCCCGCGAGCGGAAGGGGGCCGGGAGGCCTTACCAGCGAGCCGGAGGCGAGCCGACTACTGAGCGTCTTCCTCGAGTGCCACGTTGCGGGTGCGGTTGGGGTCGACCTGGATGCCGGGGCCCATGGTCGTGGAGATCGTGACCTTCTTGATGTAGCGGCCCTTGGAGCTGGCCGGCTTGAGCCGCAGCACCTCCTCGAGGGCAGCGGCGTAGTTCTCCGCGAGCTGGGTCTCGGAGAACGACGACTTGCCGATGATGAAGTGCAGGTTGGCGTGCCGGTCGACCCGGAACTCGATCTTGCCGCCCTTGATGTCGTTGACCGCCTTGGCGACGTCCATCGTCACGGTGCCGGTCTTGGGGTTGGGCATGAGGCCGCGGGGGCCGAGCACCTTGCCCAGACGGGCGAGCTTGCCCATCATGTCGGGCGTCGCGACGGCGGCGTCGAAGTCGAGCCAGCCGCCCTGGACCTTCTCGATCATGTCGTCGCCACCGACGAAGTCGGCGCCGGCCTCACGGGCCGCCTCTGCCTTGTCGGCGTTGGCGAAGACCAGGACCCGGGCGGTCTTGCCGGTGCCGTGCGGCAGGTTGACGGTGCCGCGGACCATCTGGTCGGCCTTGCGGGGGTCGACCCCGAGGCGCATCGCGACGTCGACGGTCTCGTCGAACTTCTTCTTGGAGCCGGCCTTGGCCACCTTGATGGCGGCCAGCGGGGCGAACACCTCGTTCTTGTCGAACGTGTCGGCCGCCGCGCGGTAGTTCTTGCTGCGCTGCATGAGCTGGTTCCCCTTCCTCGGGATCAGGTGTGGTCCGGCCGCAGTGCGGGCCTCCCACGGGTGCTGGGTGGTGCTGGTGGGCCTCAGCCCTCGATGGTCACGCCCATGGAGCGGGCGGTGCCCTCGACGATCTTCATCGCCGCATCGAGGTCGCGGGCGTTGAGGTCGGGCATCTTGCCCTCGGCGATCTCGCGGACCTGGTCGCGGGTGAGGCGACCCACCTTGTCCTTGTGCGGGACCGAGGAGCCCTTGGAGAGACCGGCGGCCTTCTTGATCAGCTCGGCGGCCGGAGGCGTCTTGGTGACGAAGGTGAACGTGCGGTCCTCGTAGATGGTGATCTCGACGGGGATCACCTGGCCGCGCTGCGACTCGGTGGCCGCGTTGTACGCCTTGCAGAACTCCATGATGTTCACGCCGTGCGGACCGAGGGCGGTGCCGACCGGCGGAGCAGGAGTGGCCGCCCCGGCGTTCAGCTGCACCTTGACCAGTGCGGCGATCTTCTTCTTGGGAGGCATGGTTGCTTCGGGTCCTTAACTGGTTGTGTTGCGGGGTCGTGCGGGGTGCTGAGCGGCTCAGACCTTCTGGATCTGGGAGAAGCTCAGCTCGACCGGGGTCTCCCGGCCGAAGATCTCGACCAGCGCCTTGACCCGCTGGGTGTCGGCGTTGATCTCGGTGAGGGTCGCGTGCAGGGTCGCGAACGGCCCGTCGACCACCATGACGGAGTCGGAGACGCTGAAGTCGGCGACCTCGACCTTGGGCTTGGCGGTGGCGCCGGACGGGGTGGCGGCGCCCTCGGCGGCACCGACCGCCTCGGCCTGCGGGACCAGGGAGGGCGCGAGCATCTTCTCGACCTCCTCCAGGCTCAGCGGGACCGGCTGCTGGCTGTGACCGACGAAACCGGTGACCGAGGGCGTGTGACGGACCGCGGCCCACGACTCGTCGGTGAGGTCCATGCGCACCAGGACGTAGCCGGGCAGGACGGTGCGGCGCACCATCTTGCGCTGGCCGTTCTTGATCTCCGCGACCTCCTCGGTCGGGACGACCACCTCGTGGATGTAGTCCTCCATGTTGAGCGAGGTGATGCGGCTCTCCAGGTTGGTCTTCACCCGGTTCTCCATGCCGGAGTAGGTGTGGACCACGAACCAGTCACCGATCTGGTCGCGCAGGCGCTCGCGGAACTCCTCCAGCGGGTCGGCCGGGACCTCCTCGGCCGGGACATCCTCGACCGCTTCGGCCGGGGCCTCGTCGGCGGAGGTCTCGCCGCCCGGGGTCTCGTCAGCGGGGGTCTCGAGGGTGTCCTCGAGCGAGCCGGCCTCCTCCTCGGCGACGTCGTCGGAGGCTGCCTGCTCCGAGGGCACGTCGTCGTCGGGGACGACCCGCTCCGCCGGCGCGTCCACCACGTCGGCGGTGGGCTCCTGGTCGGGCGTCTCGCCCAGCTCGTCGTACGACTGCGACACGGTTGTCCGTCACCTTCTCCGTCAGTCCCTGTCGGGACGCTGTCCTTGGGTCGCCGGTCAGGCGAAGATCTTGAAGACCAGCTTGCCGACGCCGAGGTCGAGCAGCGACACGAAGCTCATCACCACGAGCACGAACACCAGCACCACCCAGAAATAGGTGATCAGCTGCTCACGCGTGGGCCAGACGACCTTGCGGAGCTCGGCCACCATCTGGCGGTAGAAGGTCGCTGGGCTGGTGCGGCGCTGCTTCGCCGTCACCGGGCTGGTGCCGGTCACCGTCCACCACTTCCCTTCACGCCTCCGGTGGAGACCTCGACTCATCGACCCCGCACGGGTGCGCGGCGCCTCGCAGGGCACGAGGGACTTGAACCCCCAACCTTCGGTTTTGGAGACCGATGCTCTGCCAGTTGAGCTAGTGCCCTTCGGTGGCGGCCAGCCCCTCGACGGCGCCCCGCAGCGACCGGCAGCGGGTCGCGTGAGGGCATGACGAACAAGGGTGCAGATCCACCGACGGGAGAGTCTACGGGCCGGGGAAGTCGAAGTCGAACCGAGCCCCGGAGGATGACAGAGTAGGCGCATGACCCAGACCAGCCCGTCGTCCGCTGCTCCCGGTTCCCGTGTCTCGGCCCGCATCGGCGGGATCGCCGAGTCCGCCACGCTCGCCGTCGACGCCAAGGCCAAGGCACTCAAGGCCGAGGGCCGGCCGGTCGTCGGCTTCGGGGCGGGCGAGCCCGACTTCCCGACCCCCGGCTACATCGTCGAGGCCGCGGTCGAGGCCTGCCGCGACAGCGCCAACCACCGCTACAGCCCGGCAGGCGGCCTGCCCGCCCTGAAGAAGGCGATCGCGGAGAAGACCCGGCGGGACAGCGGCTACGAGGTCCAGCCCGCCCAGGTGCTGGTCACCAACGGTGGCAAGCAGGCCGTCTACGAGGCGTTCGCGACCCTGCTCGACCCCGGCGACGAGGTGCTCCTGCCCGCGCCCTACTGGACCACCTACCCGGAGGCGATCCGGCTGGCCGGGGGCGTCCCGGTCGAGGTGCTGGCCGACGAGACCCAGGACTACCTGGTCAGTCCCGAGCAGCTCGAGGCCGCGCGCACCGACCGCACCAAGGTGCTGCTGTTCTGCTCGCCGTCCAACCCGACCGGCGCGGTCTACACCCGCGAGCAGGTCGAGGCGATCGGCCGCTGGGCCGACGAGCACGGCCTGTGGGTGGTCACCGACGAGATCTACGAGCACCTGACCTACGACGGCGTCGAGGCGGTGTCCCTCCCCGTGGCCGTGCCGTCACTGGCCGACCGCTGCGTCGTGCTCAACGGGGTGGCCAAGACCTACGCGATGACCGGCTGGCGCGTGGGGTGGCTGATCGGTCCCCCGGACGTCGTCAAGGCCGCCACCAACCTGCAGTCCCACGCCACCTCCAACGTCTGCAACGTGGCCCAGAAGGCCGCGCTGGCCGCCGTCACCGGCGACCTCGCCGCGGTCGACGAGATGCGCGCGGCCTTCGACCGGCGACGCCGGACGATGGTCGAGATGCTCAACGACATCGAGGGGGTCGTGTGCCCCGAGCCCAAGGGGGCGTTCTACGTCTACCCCTCCGTCAAGGGCCTGCTCGGCAGGGAGGTCGACGGTGTGACACCGCGCTCGTCGGCCGAGCTCGCCGAGCTCATCCTCGACAAGGCCGAGGTGGCCGTGGTGCCGGGCGAGGCGTTCGGGTCCCCGGGCTACCTGCGGCTGTCCTACGCGCTGGGTGACGACGACCTCGCCGAGGGCGTCGGACGGATCCAGAAGCTGTTCGCCTGAGCGTGACGCGGCGGGACCTGGCGGCGCTGCCCAAGGCGCACCTGCACCTGCACTTCACCGGCTCGATGCGTCACTCCACGCTGGTCGAGCTCGCCGAGCGGGACGGGCACGTCCTGCCGGACGCGCTGGTCGAGGACTGGCCACCCACGCTGTCGGCGGCGGACGAGAAGGGCTGGTTCCGGTTCCAGCGCCTCTACGACGTGGCGCGGTCGGTGCTGCGCACCGAGGACGACGTGCGCCGCCTGGTGCGGGAGGCGGCCGAGGACGACGCCGCCGACGGCGGCCGCTGGCTGGAGCTGCAGGTCGACCCCAGCGGCTACGCCGCCAGGTTCCACGGCATCACCGCCTTCCTCGAGCTGGTCCTGGACGCCGTGGCCGAGGCCTCGGCCGCGACGGGCGTCGGCATCGGGCTGGTGGTCGCGGCCAACCGCACCCGGCACCCGCTCGACGCCCGCACGCTGGCCCGCCTCGCCGCGCAGTACGCCGATCGCGGGGTCGTCGGCTTCGGCCTGTCCAACGACGAGCGGCGCGGGAGCACCGCCGACTTCGCGCACGCCTTCGCCATCGCACGGCGGGCCGGGCTGCGCGCCTTCCCTCATGCCGGTGAGCTCGTCGGCCCCACCAACATCCGGGTGGCCGTCGAGCAGCTCGGCGCCGATCGGCTGGGCCACGGCGTGCGGGCCGCGGAGGACCCGGTCCTGCTCGACGAGATCGTCCGGCGGGGCGTGGCGTTGGAGGTGTGCCCCACCTCCAACGTGTCGCTCGGCGTCTTCAGCGACCTGTCCAGCGTGCCCCTGCCGACGCTGCTCGAGGCGGGGGCGACGGTCGCCCTGGGCGCCGACGACCCCCTGCTGTTCGGCTCGCGCCTGCACGGGCAGTACGCCGCCGTGCGCGCCGCCCACGACCTGGACGACGCCACCCTCGCCGGGCTGGCGCGGATGTCGGTCGAGGCCTCGAGTGCGCCGGACTGGCTGCGCAAGGAGCTCTCGCGCGAGATCGAGGAGTGGCTGGCCTAGAGGCTGCAGCCGACGAGCACCGGCTCGTTGACCAGGGTGATCCCGTGGTGGTCCCGGACGCCGTCGCGGACCTCGGCCGCCAGGGCCAGCAGCTCGCGGGTCGTCGCGCCGCCGCGGTTGGTCAGCGCGAGGGTGTGCTTGGTCGACAGGGCGACCCGGCCCTCGCCGCGGTCGAGGCCGTAGCCCTTGCCGAACCCGGCGTGCTCGATCAGCCACGCCGCGCTGGTCTTGACCCGGCCGTCGGGCTGCTCCCAGGCCGGCGCGCCCGCCGGCACGGCGTCCGGCTCGACGACCGGGTTGGTGAAGAAGGAGCCGGCCGACCAGGTGTCGTGGTCGGCGCCGTCGAGGACCATCCCCTTGCCCCGGCGCAGGGCGAGCACCGTCTCGCGCACGTCGGCGGCCGGGGCGCGCCCGCCGGCCTCCACCCCCAGGGCGCGGGCGAGCTCGGCGTAGGCCACCGGGGCGCCGAGGCTGCCCAGGCGCAGCTGGAAGGAGACGTCGAGGACGACCCAGCGGGTGGGGTCCTGCTTGAAGCGGCTGGTGCGGTAGCCGAAGCCGCAGTCGGAGGCGCTCAGCATGCGGACGGCCCCGTCGCGGCGGTCCCACACGCGCACGCGGGCGATGGTCTGGGAGACGTCCTGACCGTAGGCGCCGATGTTCTGGATCGGGCTCGCCCCGACGCGGCCGGGGATGCCGGACAGGGCCTCGACGCCCACCCAGCCCTCCTGCACCGCGCGCTCCACGAGACCGTCCCAGTCCTCGCCGGCCGCGACCGTCACGAAGGCCCCGCCGCACAGGTCGGACTCCACGTGGACCCCGCGGACCGCGACGTCGACCACCCGGCCGGTGAAGCCCTCGTCGGCGACCACGAGGTTGCTGCCCCCGCCGACGAGGAGGACCGGCGTGCCTGCCTCGTCCGCTTCGCGGACGGCCTGGACCAGGGACTGCTCGTCGCGCGCCTCGACCAGCTCGCCGGCCGGACCTCCCAGGCGCAGCGTGGTCCGGTCGGCGAGGCGGGTGGCCAGTGCCTCAGCCACGTGCGTCGGGTCCGTCGGGCACGACGAACACGGCCTTGGGGGCGCCGAGGACCTTGTCGATGCCGCAGGTCACCTCGAGGGCGACGGTGACCGCGGTGCCGCCGGCGGCGGGCTCCACGGAGCGCACCACCCCCGCGACCGCGACGTAGGCCGGCTCCCCGGCCTCGACCACGACGGGGCGGGTGAACTTCGCCCCGAGCTCGCGCACGCGTCCGGGTCCGCCGGCCCAGGACTCGACCGCGCGGGAGGCCAGAGCCAGGGTGAGCATGCCGTGGGCGATCACCCCGGGCAGGCCGACCGCCTGGGCGACGTCCTCGTCCTGGTGGATGGGGTTGTCGTCCCCCGAGGCCGCGGCGTAGGCGACCAGGTCGGCCCGCATCAGCTCGTACTCGTGGCCGGGCAGCGCCTGGCCGGGGGTGAACGTGGTCATCGCTGGCGTCCGATCGGGGGTGCGGCCGGGGGCTCCCGGGGCGGGTCCTGCGCCGCCGGCGCGCTGTGCACCAGGGTCGCCAGCGCGGTGACCACGTGGGCGCCGTCGGCGTCGGTGATCTCGCTGCGGGTGCCGATGATGTCGGCGCCACCGAGGCTGCGCACCGACGTCACCGTCAGCTCGGCGGTGAGCCGGTCGCCGGGGACGACGGGGCGGGTGTAGGTGAACCGCTGCTCGCCGTGGACGACGTGCTGCAGCGACATCCCGACCTCGGGGTCGTCGAGGAGCGAGCGCATGGCCGCGAAGGCCACCACGATCGGGTAGGTGACCGGCGCCGGGCCCCCGTCGTACGACGCCCCGAACGACCGCGCGAAGGCGGCGACGTGGTCGCGGGTCACCTCGAACGGCGCCGTGGGCGGGAAGGTCCGCCCGGTCAGGTCGGGGCCGAGGCTCATGGGCCCGACGCTAGCAGCGCACGACGCACGACGGCCTCCCCGCTCCGGGGAGGCCGTCGGTGTCGATCGGGTGCGGGACCCAGGGGTCAGCGGGTCTCGCGGTGCGCGGTGTGGGTGCGGCAGCGCGGGCAGAACTTCTTCAGCTCGAGCCGGTCGGGGTCGTTCCGCCGGTTCTTCTTGGTGATGTAGTTGCGCTCCTTGCACTCCACGCACGCCAAGGTGATCTTGGGACGGATGTCGCTTGCCTTGCTCGCCACGGGGGTGCCTCTCGGTTGATGCTCGGTGTGCTGTGCTGCTGGTCGCCGCCCCGAGGGCGGCGGTCGCGTGCTGAGTAGCGGGGGCGGGACTCGAACCCGCGACACCACGATTATGAGCCGTGTGCTCTAACCACCTGAGCTACCCCGCCACCGGGACGGGGCCACCGGCTCCTCGAAACGCCGGCTTTCCCACCCAGAGCCCCTTTACGGAATCGAACCGTAGACCTTCTCCTTACCATGGAGACGCTCTGCCGACTGAGCTAAAGGGGCAAGCGAGGAGAGAGCATACACAGGCGTGGAGCCCATCCTGAAATCGGATCGGGCCATCGTCAGACGGGACGATCCGACCCCCGTCGGCGGACCTTCGCCCGTGGTCCACACGGCCCTTGATGCGGTGCCCTGGAGGCGTCTCGGGAGCCGCCTCGGAAGGGATCCATCATGCGCGCGACCTACAAGTACCTCGCCTACGCCATCTGCCTGCTCGTCGTGGCCCAGGCCGCGTTCATCGTCTACGCCAATGCCGGGCTGTTCCACTGGATCAGCGAGGAGGGCGGCGTGGTGGACAAGGCGTTCATCGAGGACGAGTCCGCCACCTTCCCGGGGCTCGGCGGGTTCATCGCCCACGGCATGAGCGGCACGATGCTGATCCCGCTGGTCGCGCTGGCCCTCCTCGTGGTCAGCTTCTTCACCAAGGTGAAGGGGGCAGTCGCCCACGGCGCCGCGATCGTCGTCCTGGTGATCGTGCAGATCGCCCTCGGTCTCGCCGCGCACAGCGTCCCCGCGCTCGGCCCCCTCCACGGGATCAACGCGTTCCTCCTCCTCGGCGCGGCCGTCCACGCCGCCCGCCTGATGGCGGCCCCCGCCGCTGGGACCGCCCCCACGGTGGGCAGGGACGCGACCGTCCCGGGCCAGGTCGACGCGGGCGCCACCCAGCTCCCGGCGTGACGCGGGCCCGTCTGCGGGTCCTGCTTCCGGTCGCCGCCGCCCTGGCGGTCGTCGTCCCCCTGGCGTGGCTGTGGCAGGCCTCGCTGCTGCCGGACACCTATGCGGTGACCGAGATGGGGTACGTCGACACCGGCGGCGGCGCTGCGGTGTCGGGTGCGGACGGCATGGCAGGCATGGCGGGCATGCACCACGCGGACGGCTCGATGTCGGTGGCCGACCTGGTCGAGACGAGGAAGGGTGTGCCGGACGTCTCGGTCACGCTCACCGCGCGCAAGGAGACGGTGCGGCTGGCCTCCGGCCGGGAGGTCGAGGGCTACACCGTCAACGGCACCAGCCCGGGCCCGACGATCGAGGCCACGCAGGGCGACCTGGTCGAGGTGCGGCTGGTCAACGAGTCCGTGCCCGACGGGGCGAGCCTGCACTGGCACGGGCTCGACGTGCCCAACGCCGAGGACGGCGTCGCAGGGGTGACCCAGGACGCGGTCGGCGTGGGCGAGTCCCACACCTACCGCTTCGTCGCGCGCCAGGTCGGGACCTACTGGTACCACTCGCACCAGGTCTCGCACGTCCAGGTCAAGCAGGGCCTGCTCGGCGCCCTCGTCGTGCGCCCGCGGCGGGGGGTGCCGCAGGACGTCGACGTGGTGGCGGTCGCGCACACCTACGGCAGCGGCCGCACGCTCGACGGGCAGGAAGGCGCCGTCCGCGTCGAGGCGCGGCCCGGCGAGCGCGTGCGGGTCCGGCTGGTCGACACCGACAACACCGCGTTCGACACGTGGGCCGACGTGCCGTTCAAGGTCGTCGCGCTCGACGGGTACGACGTCAACGAGCCGACCGCGGTCACCGACCGCAAGCTGCTGGTGACGGCCGGAGGGCGGGCCGACCTCGAGGTCACCGTCCCGGCGTCGGGGGCCGCGCGGGTGCAGGTGAGCAAGGCGACCTACCTCGTCGTGGGGCCGGCGGACGCGCCGGAGCCGCCGGAGCCCGCCCAGCCGGACGAGCGGCTCGACGTGCTGGCCTACGGCTCGCCCGAGGCGCTGCCGTTCGACCCCGACCGGCCCGACCGGCGGTTCCGCTACGCGATCGGCCGGCGTCCGGGGTTCCTCGACGGCAGGCCGGGCATGTGGTGGTCGATCAACGGCCACCTCTACCCCGACGTGCCGATGTTCACCGTCGAGGAGGGGGACGTGGTGGTGATGGACATCTCGAACGGCTCCGGTGTGACCCACCCGATGCACCTGCACGGCCACCACGCGGTGGTGCTCAGCCACGACGGCGAGCCGGCGACCGGGAGCCCGTTCTGGATGGACTCCCTCGAGGTGCCGCCCGGCGAGCGCTTCCGGATCGCGTTCGTGGCCGACAACCCGGGCATCTGGATGGACCACTGCCACAACCTGCCGCACGCGGTGCAGGGCCTGGTGGCGCACCTGATGTACGCCGGGGTGACCACCCCGTTCCGCGTCGGCCACGACGACAACCACCCGGAGTGAGTCAGGACGCGCCGAGCGCCAGCGGGAGCTCGACGCGGAAGGTCGTCCCGCGCCCGGGGCCGGCGGACTCGACCGAGATGGTGCCGTCGTGGGCCTCGACCAGCGCCTTGACCAGGGTGAGACCCAGGCCCGTCCCGGGGATGTCGCCGTCGCGGACGTTGCCTGCGCGGTGGAGCCGGTCGAAGACGTGCGGCAGGTCCTCGGCGGGAATGCCGATGCCCTCGTCGGACACGGTCAGGCTCGCGTGGTCCTCCAGGCGCCGCACCCGGACGACCACGTGCCCGCCGTCAGGTGAGTACTTGACGGCGTTGGAGAGCAGGTTGTCCAGCACCTGCCGGATGCGAAGCGGGTCGGCCTCGACCTCGACCGGCTCGACGTCGCACGTCACCTCGGGCCCGTCGCCCCGCGGCGCGTGGTGGTCCACGGCCTCGCGCACGGCCTCGTCCAGCGCGAGCCGCTCGCGGTGCAGGCCGAGGATGCCGGCGCTGAGGCTGCTCAGCTCGAACATGTCGTTGATCAGGCCGGAGGCCTGCACCGACCGGCGCGCGATCACCTCGGCCCGCTCGCGCTGCCGCGGCGGCAGGGTCCCGTCCGCGCTCAGCAGCTCGGCGAAGCCGCGGATCGCGGCCAGCGGGGTGCGCAGCTCGTGACCGGCCGCGGCGAGGAACTCCTCCCGCAGGCTGTCGAGCTGGCGCAACCGCGCGACCTGCTCGCGCTCCAGCGCGAGCATGTGCTCGCGCTGCTCGGCCAGCTGACGACGTTCGGTGATGTCGGTGACGACTCCGTCGGAGAAGAGGCGCTCGCCCTCCGCGCGCGGCGTCCCACGCATCCAGAGCCAGCGTTCGCGTCCGTCCACCCCGGTCAGCCGCAGCTCGACCTCGGCCGACTCTCCGGCGATCACGCGCTCGTTGAACTCCTCGTAGTCCTCGCGAGCCCCGGGATGGACCAGCTCGGCCATCGCCGCCCGGAGGTCCCTGCCGGACGGCAGGGCACCGCCGAGGACACCAGGGGCGGCGGAGGAGGCGAAGTCCAGGCGATAGGTGCGGTCGGGCATGACCTCCACCGTCCAGACCAGGTCGTCGGTGTTCGCGATCGCCCGCGAGAACCGCGCCTGCTGCTCCTCCAGGTCACGGGCGAGCGCCTCGGCCCGCGCGGTCGCCTCGTCGCGTCCTGCCTCGAGGCGGTGGTTGAGGGCGACCAGCTCCGCACGCGCCTCCTGGCGGGCCCGGTCGACCCCGTCGAGGCGATCGGCGGACATCCATGCCGCGACGAGCAGGACGCCCGCCGTCACGAGCACGTCCAGGGCGATGCCGAAGCGGGTGCCGTACCACCCCGCCTCCTGGCCGAGGGCCTGCAGGAGGCCGAGGACCGGGACGACGAGGACGGCGACGGGCACCAGGCGCCGCAGCAGGAGCGACCCGGCCGTCTCCCCCAGCACCAGGCGCTGCGCCTGTCCGCCCGGCACGGCAACGGCCACGCCGACGAAGCACACCAGGATCCCGACGCCGGTGACGATCGACATCGTCGTGTAGCCGACGACCGAGTGGAGCCGGTCGACGCCGTAGAGGTACCCCAGCACGGTGAGGCCGCCCAGCAGGAGCGGTGGCAGCAGGAGCACGTCGGCCAGCCGGGGCCGGCGACGCAGGACCAGGGCGGCGCAGCCCAGGCAGCACAGGGCGATGGCGGTGGCGATCGCCATCCGTCCCTGCGGGTTGGCCACCCCGGGGAAGCCGGGGTCCTGCCGCAGCGCCTCGTCGATCCCGAACTCGAGACCGGCGGCGTACTCGAGCAGCGTGAGGGCGGTCAGGGCCGTCACCACCGACGCCGCGACCGTCGCGACGCGGCCGCGCGCCGACCGCAGCACGACCACGGCCAGCAGGAGGAAGCACACGGCGGCGTTGACCTTCATCGGGGCGAAGCCCGGCAGGACCTCGGTGAGCGTGTCGCTGCCAGCGAACCAGCCGACGAGGACCACGAGCGCGAGAGCGGCGACCGGCACGCCACACGCTCGGGGAAGGACCCTCCAGAGGGCGGCGTGGAACCCGTTGCCGGACTGCGTTGCTCCGCGCATGCCCCGACCCTAGGTCGCCCGCTCCCCGCGGGAGCCTGGTCGGGACCGGCTCGTGACCTCCGCCACCCGAGGTGGTTGCGAACGGCCCACGCCACGCCCGCCGCTCGGCGGACCAGACCTGCTGGGTACCGCCCTTGAATACGAAGCATCTTGCCGGAACTCTGGTTCGTACGTCGAGGTGCCGTCCTCGAGACCCCAGACCGAGGAGGCCCGGCATGGCCGTCCCGACCCTGCACAACCTCGACCACCTCACCGCCCGGCACGTCGCCGAGCTGGTGCAGAACGCCGCCTGGCCCTCGGTCACGCTCCTGCTCGACACGACTCCGGCCGACCGCATGACGATCGAGGACCGCGCCCGCCTGTCCCGGCTGGTCGACGACGCCGAGCGCCAGCTGGTGGCCAGGGGTGCCCATGGCGCCGGCGGCATCGTCTCGGAGCTGCGGTCCCTGACCCGCTCGGCCGGCGAGGCGCCGACCGGGCACGGGCTGGTCGTCCTGGCCAACCGCGGGGTGCAGCGGACCTACCGGCTGCCGCACGCCGTGGCGGCGACGGCTGTGGTCGAGCGCACCTTCCGCACCCGGGACCTGCTCCAGAGCCTCCACCGCACCCCGCCCCACCTGCTGCTCGTGGTGCACCCCCTGTGCGCGCAGCTCTACCGGGTGCACGCCGACACCCTCACCCCGCTCACCGAGGACGGCTTCCCGCTGCAGCTCTCCTCACCGGTCCGTGGCGCGCTGGAGTCGGGCGAGGACCGGACAGAGGACCGCCTCGCCCACCTCGACCGCCGGCTGGCGCAGGCCAGGAGGCGGCACCCCTCGCCGATCATCGTGGCCGGCGACCACGACCACGTGCACCGCCTCCTGCGGCACGGCCGGCACCTGCAGCGGCTCGCCGGCGTCCTGACCGGACCGGAGGTGACCAGCCCCTCGCGGCTCTACCTCGCCGCGAAGGCCTCCCTCGAGGAGTACCTGCGGGCACGGCAGGACGAGGCGCTGCTCGTGCTTCAGGAGCGGGCCCTCGAGCGCCCGGAGACGGTCCACTCCGGGATGGACCGGGTGTGGGAGCAGGTCTCCGGCGGGAGCAGCCCCCTGATGCTGCTGGTGGAGGAGGGCTTCTCGTTCCCCGCGGTCGTCGACGAGCGGGGGCTGCACCGCGTCGACTGGATGCGGGCACCCGAGGCGGTCCCGGACGGGCTGCACACGGACCTGGTCGACGACGTCATCGAGCTGGTCATCGACCGCGGCGGCTGGGTCGCGTTCGCCCAGGACGGCGCGCTGGGCGGCCACGACCGGATCGCACTGGCCACCAAGCGGGCCTGAGCACTGCCGGCGGGAGCGCTCAGGTCGGGCGCGCGGACCGGACGAGGTCGAGGAAGTCCCCGACCGTGACGTCCTGCTCCAGCGGGTGCCGGAACCGCCCCGCGCGATCGACCTGGTAGCGGTTGCGACGGCCCTCGCGGATCTTCTGGACGTAGCCGCCGCGCTCGAGGTCGGCCACGATCTGCTGCACCGCGCGCTCGGTGATGCCCACGCGCGCCGCGACGTCGCGCAGCCGGGCGTCGCTGTCGTCGGAGAGGCAGACCAGGACGTGACCGTGGTTGGTCAGGAAGGTCCACTGCTCGGCCACCGGCCGAGAGTACAAGAACGCCGCCGTCAGGCCGGCTCGGCGACCGCGCGGGTGCGGGCCGCGGCGTGCCGGCCCGCCCGGCGCCCGAAGTACGACGCCTCGCCGAGCTGGGTGCCGCTGGAGTAGCCGGCGCCGTCGAGGGCGATGTTGCAGGCACCCGCACCGACCGAGTAGACACCGGGGACCGGGTCGCCGGACGCGGTGAGCACCTCGCCGTCGATGCTCACGGACAGGCCCCCCAGGGTGAAGCCGGCGTAGAACGCCTTGCCGGGCGAGAGGTCGAAGGCGCCCCACGGGCCGCGGTCGAGCGGCGTGAGCCACTCCTTCGCCTTGTGGAACTCGGGGTCCTCGCCGCGCGCGGCGGCCTCGTTGTAGGCGGCCAACGTGGCCTGGAGGTTGCCGGACGGGATGCCGAGGCCGGTCTCCATCTCCTCGACGGTGTCCCAGCCGTCGACGAGCGGGGTGAGGGAGTAGTAGGGCTCTCCGATCGTCTCCGAGTCGAGGATCAGGTAGCCGGTCTGGTCGGGCTGCTCGAAGACCTTGCTCGCGGTGCGGGAGTGGTAGCCGTCCTCGTTGATGATCCGGTGGCCTTCCTGGTTGACCACGATCCCGAAGACGTGCTTGCCGGGCGGGTAGAACGGCGCGGTGAAGAAGGCGCCCTCCATGTGCTCCAGCACGCCGCCGACCGAGACGCCCATGCGGATGCCGAGCCCGTCGTCGTGGGAGTTGCCCAGGGGCATCCCCTTGGCGACGAGCGCCTGCAGGCGCGGGGCGTAGGTGTCGATCATCTCCTGGTTCATCACGAAGCCGCCGGCGGCGATCACGACCGCTCCGGCCCGGACCGTCCCGTGATCGGTGAAGCGCCGCCAGGTCGCCCCGACGACCGCGGAGCCGTCGGTGACCAGGGCGGTCGCGCCGGTGTCGTAGCGGACCTCGACGCCGAGCTCCCCGAGCCGCTGCACCGCGAGGTCCACGACCATCGCTGCTCCCCCGGTGTCGCCGGCGACCGGCACCTTGTGGCCGCGGGGCGCCGGGCGCGCCTGCTCGGCGTACGGCCAGGCCTTCTCGGAGCCGGTGTACATCAGTCCTTGCGTGCCGGGCTGCACCACGGCCTTCTCGGGGTAGTAGCTGCGCTCGAACTCGAACCCGAGGCCCTCGAGCCAGTCGAAGTGCTCCGGGGAGTCCTCGCAGTAGGCCCGGACCTTGGCGGGGTCGGCGTCCGGGCTGACCGCCTGGAGGTACTTCGCCATCTCCTCGGGACTGTCCGGGTGTCCGGTCGCGCGCTGCACCGCAGTGCCGCCGCCGAGGTAGAAGTGGCCGCCCGCCATCGCGGTCGTGCACGTGCCGGGGCCGCCCTTGTCGAGCACGAGCACGCGGGCGCCGGCGCGGGCGGCCTCGAGCGCGGCGCAGACACCGGCCATGCCGGCGCCGAGCACGAGCACGTCGACCTCGTCGCTCCACTCGGTGACGGTGTCGACGGGCACGGGTGCGGGGATCTCGACGCTCACCCGCTCATCTTAGAACGTGTTCTACTTTCTCGGCAGGGTGGAATGTCCGGCCCGCCACAGGCGTTGGTAGTTGACATGACAACAGCGGACGAGACGAGCAGGCCGGCAGGACCCCAGGTGCAGCTGGGGATCTTCAGCGTCGGCGACCTCACGCCCGACCCGACCACGGGCCGCACCCCGACCGAGCACGAGCGCCTCAAGGCCACCGTCGCGATCGCGCGGAAGGCCGAGGAGGTCGGCCTCGACGTCTTCGCCTGGGGCCAGCACCACAACCCGCCGTTCGTCTGCTCGGCGCCGACCACGATGCTCGCCCACATCGCGGCGAGCACCGAGCGGATCGTGCTGTCGACCTCCACCACGCTGATCACCACCACCGACCCGGTGCGGATCGCGGAGGACTACGCCACCCTCCAGCACCTGTCCGACGGCCGCAACGACCTCATGCTGGGCCGCGGCAACACCGGCCCGGTCTACCCCTGGTTCGGCAAGGACATCCGTGAGGGGATCGCCCTGGCGGTGGAGAACTACCACCTGCTGCACCGGCTGTGGCGCGAGGAGGTCGTGGACTGGGAGGGCCGGTTCCGCACGCCGCTGCAGGGCTTCACCTCCACGCCGCGCCCGCTGGACGGCGTGCCCCCGTTCGTGTGGCACGGCTCGATCCGCTCCCCCGAGATCGCCGAGCAGGCGGCGTACTACGGCGACGGGTTCTTCTCCAACCACATCTTCTGGCCCGCCTCGCACACGCAGCGGATGGTGCAGCTCTACCGCCGACGCTGGGCGCACTACGGCCACGGCACGCCGGAGCAGGCGATCGTCGGGCTCGGCGGCCAGGTGTTCATGCGGCCCAACAGCCAGGACGCGGTCCGCGAGTTCCGGCCGTACTTCGACAACGCGCCGGTCTACGGCCACGGCCCCTCGCTGGAGGAGTTCATGGAGCAGACGCCGCTGACCGTGGGGTCGCCACAGCAGGTCCTGGAACGCACGCTCGGCTTCCGGGAGTACGTCGGTGACTACCAGCGCCAGCTGTTCCTCATGGACCACGCCGGTCTGCCGCTGCGGACCGTGCTCGAGCAGCTCGACCTGCTCGGCGAGATCCTGCCCGACCTGCGGGCGGGCTTCGCCGAGGGCCGCGGCGCCGACGTGCCCGACGCCCCCACCCACGCCACGCGCGTGGCGGCGCTGCAGCCGGTGGGGGCCCGATGACCCGCACCCTCGCCGTCGTCAGCGCGGGCCTCTCCCAGCCGTCGTCCACGCGGCTGCTGGCGGACCGGCTCGCCGCGGGGGTGCGCGACGCCGCCCGCGACGCCGGGATCGACGTGCTCGTCGAGCCGGTCGAGCTGCGGCCGCTGGCTCGCGACCTCGCCGACCACCTCGTCACCGGCTTCCCCTCGCCCGCGCTCGAGGCCGCCCTGTCGACGGTGACGAGGGCCGACGGGCTCGTCGCGGTCACGCCGGTGTTCGCCGCGTCCTACTCCGGGCTCTTCAAGACCTTCTTCGACGTGCTCGAGAAGGACGCGCTCGCGGGCCTACCGACGCTGCTCGGCGCGACCGCGGGGACCGCCCGGCACTCGCTGGTCATCGACCACGCGATGCGGCCGCTGTTCGCCCATCTCCGCGCCGCGGTCGTGCCGACCGGGGTGTTCGCGGCCACCGACGACTTCGGGTCGGCCGAGCACGCCCTGGCGCCGCGCATCGCGCGCGCCGCCGGCGAGCTGGTCGGCGCGTGGCGTCCTGCCCGGTCGCGTGCCGCCGCGGACGAGCCGGAGGTCACGCCCTTCGAGACCCTGCTGCGTCAGGCGGGCCAGGGGTAGGAGACCCCGGTCATCTCCTCGCTGAGCGTCCACAGCTTCTGCGCGAGCTGCTCGTCGCGGGCGCGGCGCTGACGCCTCGCCGGACCGATCGGACCACGCTGCTCGCGCAGCCGCTGGGGGCCGGTGTAGGAGCCGGGCTCGGCCTCGGTCGCGGCGTACAACGACGCCCAGGCCCCCTTGGCCGCCGACTGCAGCGTCAGCTTGAGGAACAGCGGGGCGACGAGCCGCACGCCCGGGATCGCCCCCAGACCCTGCTCGGAGGTGACCAGGTTGGTGGCGCTGACGCCTGGGTGGGCCGCGGCCGCGGTCAGGCTCGTGCCCCTCGCCGCGGCCTGCCGCTGCAGCTCGTCGGCGAAGAGGAGGTTGGCCAGCTTGGAGTTGCCGTAGGCGCGCTGCGGGCTGTACGACGAGGGCGGGTTGGCCTCGAGCAGGTCGTCGCGCCCAGAGTGGTGCGCGATCGAGGAGACCGCGACGACGCGCGCGACCGGGGCCTCGAGCAGGGCGGGCAGGAGGCGGCCGGTCAGCGCGAAGTGGCCGAGGTGGTTGGTGCCGAACTGCAGCTCGAAGCCGTCCTGGGTCTCGCGGTAGCGCGGGGGCGTCATCACCCCGGCGTTGTCGACCAGCACGTCGAGCGGGCCGGACCAGGACTCGGCGAAGTCCTGCACGCTCGCCAGCGAGGACAGGTCGAGGCGACCGACGGCGACCTGCGCGTGCGGGACCTCGCGGCGGATCCGGTCGGCGGCCTCGCCGGCACTGCCGGTGTTGCGGCAGGCCAGCGTCACCGCGGCCCCGTGCCGGGCGAGCTCGAGGGCGGTGTGGAAGCCGATGCCGGAGTTGCCGCCGGTGACGACCGCGGTGCGACCGCTCAGGTCGGGCAGGCGGTCGGGGGTCCAGTCGTAGGTGCTCACACCCCCAGGATCCACCGCCACGGAAGGGGACGAACCGCCTCCCTACGATGTGAGACATGAGTCTCGACCCCTCGCAGCAAGACGACCTGCACGGCCCGTTCACCCGCCTCATCGGCATGGAGTACGTCGAGGCGTCCGGCTCCCGGGTCGTGGCCAGGTGGACCGCCGAGGAGAAGCACCACCAGCCGTTCGGCATCGTCCACGGCGGCGTGCACTGCAGCATCGTGGAGACCCTGGCCAGCATCGGCGGCTTCCTGTGGCTCGACGGGGACGGCCACTGCGTCGGGGTCAACAACAACACCGACTTCTACCGCCCGGTGCGCACCGGCGACCTGGTCTCCACCGGGACCCCGATCCACCAGGGCCGCAGCCAGCAGGTGTGGGTGGTCGAGACCCGCGACGACCAGGACCGGCTCGTGGCGCGCGGCCAGGTGCGGCTGCAGAACATCCGCAACGGCTGAGCCGGTGCGCACCGCCCTGGACTTCCGGCGGCGCCGGCTCGCCGCACGGGTCGCCGCCGCGAGGTCCGAGCCACCCACGGTGCGGGCCGGCGTCGCCCGGTTGCGCGCCGAGACTGCGGACGTCGGCGACCAGGACGACACCTCACCCGTCTTCGTGCTCGGGGCGGGGTGGCGGACCGGCTCGACGCTGGTGCAGCGGGTCCTCAACTCCCCGCCCGGGGTCCTGGTCTGGGGCGAGCCCTTCAGCGAGTCGAACCTCGTCCCGCGGTTGGCGGAGTCACTGAGGTTCCTCGACCCGCGGCACGGGCACTTCGACGGGGACTACCTCGTGCTGGACCCCGAGCAGGACCTGCCCGACCCCGCGGACTGGACCGCCCTGATGTCGCCGCCGCTCAGCCAGGTCGTCCGCGGCTTCCGCGCGCTCCTCGACGAGACGTTCGGCGCCCCAGCCCGTGACCACGGGTGCAGCCGGTGGGGCGTCAAGGAGGTCGTCTGGGACGGCGACTGCCTCCGGCTGCTCCAGCTGGCCTACCCCCGGGCGCGGTTCGTCCTGCTCGTCCGGGACCCGCAGGCCCAGTGGCGGTCCTACCGCCCGATGACCTCGCCCCACCCCTGGTTCTTCCGGTGGCCGGACTCCCCCGTCCGCGGCCCGTGGGCCTTCGCGGGGATGTGGGACAGGCTCGTGCGCGACTTCGTCGAGGCGTCCGTGGAGTCCGAGAGCGTCGCGCTCTTCAGGTACGAGGACCTGGGCTCCCCCGCCGAGCGGGCTCGGCTGGGCGCCCACGTGGGGCTCGAGATCGGGACCTCGGCCTTCGAGCGCAAGGTCGGCACGTCGGCGACGAACGACTACCACGGCCTGCGGATCCCCCGGTGGGAACGAGCCGTGATCAGGAGCAGGACGGCAGCGGGCCGGGAGCTGCTCGGGTACGCCTGAGGGTCAGGCGGTGGCGGGGCTCAGCCTCTGGTTGACCCACGAGTCGTTGGGCAGCGAGAGGCGGATGATCTTCGCCCATGCCGAGGCGACCTGCTTGGGCAGCGGGCCCGTGGTGTAGGTCAGGCCGTTGCGGTCGAACAGCTCGCGCACCTGCGGGGCGATCTCCTGGTAGCGGTTGCTGGGCAGGTCCGGGAACAGGTGGTGCTCGATCTGGTAGCTCAGGTTGCCGGTCATCAGGTGCATCAGCCGAGACCCGGAGATGTTCGCCGAGCCGAGCATCTGGCGGACGTACCACTCGCCGCGGGTCTCGCCGACGATCGAGCGCCGCTCGAAGGTCTCGACCCCGTTGGGGAAGTGGCCGCACATGATGACCGAGTGGGTCCACAGGTTGCGGACCAGGTTGGCCGTCGCGTTGGCGGCCAGGGTCGGCAGGAAGGACGGTCCGCTCAGCAGCGGGTGGAGCACGTAGTCCTTGGTGATCTGCTTGCGGATCTTGACGCCGACCTGCTTGGCGCGGGCGCGGAACTCCGGCTTGTTGCGGCGGCCCTTGCGCAGGTTCTTGCCGAGCTCGAGGTCGTAGGCGGCGATGCCGTACTCGAAGAAGCAGGCGTTGACGAAGTTGAACAGCGGCTGGAGGAGGTAGGCCGGGACCCAGCGCTGGTCCTCGTCGACGCGCATGATGCCGTAGCCGAGGTCGTTGTCCTTGCCGATCACGTTGGTGTAGGTGTGGTGCAGCTCGTTGTGCGAGTGCTTCCACTGCTCCGACGGGGAGACGTTGTCCCACTCCCAGCTCGTGGAGTGGATCTTGGGGTCACGCATCCAGTCCCACTGGCCGTGCATGATGTTGTGCCCGATCTCCATGTTGTCGAGGATCTTGGCGACGCTGAGGCCGATCGTGCCGGCGATCCAGGCCGGCGGGAACAGCGAGCCGAGCAGGACCGCGCGGCTGCCGAGCTCGAGGTAGCGCTGCGACTTGATCACGCGCCGGATGTAGGCCGCATCGCGGTCGCCGCGGTCGGCCACGACGGCGTCGCGGATCTCGTCGAGCTGCTTGCCGATCAGCTCGATGTCCTCGGCGGACAGGTGGGCGATCGGGTCGTGGGCCTTCTTCTGCAGGACGGTCATGGGGATCTCCTGGTGGGATCGGGAGTCAGATGTCGAGGTGGCAGGGGCCGGCGGCGGCGTTGATGCAGGTCTGGACGGCCACGCCGTCGCCCTCGGCGGCGGTGGTGACCTCGCCGGTGCGCAGGTCGCGCACCGACCCCTCGCGCAGGGGCAGGACGCAGCCGAAGCAGATGCCCATGCGGCACCCGGACGGCATCAGGACCCCGGCCTCCTCGCCGGCGTCGAGGATCGGGGTCGAGCCGTCGGCATCGACGGTGGTGCCGGTGATCCCGAAGGTCACCGCGCCGCCCTCGCCGGTGACGGTCGGGGTCAGCCGGAACAGCTCGACGAGCAGCGGCAGCGCGCGCTCCTCGTGGTGGGCGGCCAACGCGTCCAGCAGCCCACCCGGCCCACAGGCCAGCGTGGTGCGCTCGTCGAGGTCGGGGACCAACGAGTGCAGGTCGTCGACGTCGAGCATGCCGTGGACGTCGTCGTAGCGCGGCACGAGCTTGATCGCTCCCGCCCGCTCGAGAGCGCGCAGGTCGTCGAGGAAGATCGACTGCGGCTCCGAGGGGGCGACGTGCACCACGACGATGTCGTACCCCGCGCTGCGGGGCGGGAGCAGCACACCGTCGTCGGTGGACGGGAAGAGGTTGCGCAGCATGCCGATCACCGGGGTGACGCCGGATCCCGCGGTGACCATGAGCAGCTTCGCCGGCGCAGGGGGCAGCACGAACTCGCCCGCCGCCTGCTCCAGGTGCACCATCGTGCCGACCCGGACCCGGTGGACCAGGTGGTTGCTCACGATCCCGTCCGGGACCGCCTTGACGGTGACGGTGATGCGGCCGTCGGCGCGCGGCCCGTGGGTGAGCGAGTAGGCCCGCCAGCGGCGTACGCCGTCGACGTCGACACCGATCCGCACGTACTGACCGGGGACGTGCCCGGTCCAGTCGGCGCCCGGCCGGATCACCAGCGTGGCCGCGTCGGCGGTCTCGGGCTGCACCGACTCGATCCGGCCGCGCAGGTCGGCTCCTGGTCGCAGGGGCGCGACCAGGTCGAGGTAGTCGGCCGGGAGCAGCGGCGTGGTCAGCGCCTCGGCGACCCGCAGGACGCGGTCGCGCAGGCGGGTCGCCGGCGGCGGTGCGGTCGTCGTCATGGCACCAGTCTGCTGTCCCACAGCCGCAATCACATGACCCGAACCAGTGAAGCCGACCGCCACTTTCATCCCTCCCGAACAAAGATGAGGCATCATCGACCCATGGCGGCCCGTGAAGCCCGATCTCCCGGTGACCTTCCCCACTTCGACGTGTCCCCCGAGGTGATCGCGGTCATGCGCGCCGAGCTCGCCCGGACCGGCGGCGAGGTGGTGCTCGCGATCCGCAGCGAGGTGCCGGAGTACGCCGACCCGTTCCGCGGCGAGATGGGCCGCACCATCGAGACCGCGGTGACGCTCGCCCTCGGCGGGTTCCTCGACCTGGCCGCCCGCCAGCCCGCAGGTCGCGGATCGTTCGAGCGGGTCTGGGACGCCGCGTACGCCCTCGGTCGCGGCGAGGCTCGCAGCGGCCGTTCGATGGAGGCGCTGCTCAGCGCCTACCGCGTCGGGGCCCGGGTGGCCTGGCGCGACCTGAGCCGCTCCGCGGTGGCGGCGCAGGTGCCGGCGGGGACCGTCGCGTCGTTCGCGGAGCTGGTCTTCGACTACATCGACGAGCTGTCCGCGGCGAGCGCCGCGGGGCACGCCGACGAGCTGGCCCGGACGGGCCGCGTCCGCTCGCGCTACCTCGAGCGCCTCGCCCAGGCCCTGCTGCGCGGCGACCCGGTCACCGACCTGGAGAGCCATGCCCAGCGCGCCGAGTGGACGGTCCCCGAGGTGCTCACGGCCGTGGTCGTCCCGGAGTCCCGGGTCCGCGCGGCCCTCGGTCAGCTCGACGCCGCCACCCTCCAGGCGACCGAGCAGGTGCCGGACCTCGAGGCCCTGCCCGACCTGACCGTGCTGCTGGTCCCCGGACGCGCCGGCGACGCGCGGGCGGCCCTGCTGCGCGGCCTGGCCGACCGCGGGGCCGTGGTCGGACCGACCCTGCCGTGGACCGAGGCGCGCCGGTCGCTGGAGCGGGCGCTGCGCGTGGTGCGCCTGCTGGAGGTCGGGCCCGACGCCGAGGCCCCCGGCTCCCGGGCGCGGACCGTCGACACCGAGGACCACCTCGACCGACTCGTCGTCACCGCCGACCCGGCTGCCCGGGAGGACCTGCGTGCCCAGGTCCTGGCCCCGCTGCGCGACCTGCGCCCCGCCGCCGCGGACAAGCTGGAGGAGACGCTGCGGGCGTGGGTGCGGCACCAGGGGCGCCGCGAGGACATGGCCGCGGAGCTGTTCGTGCACCCGCAGACGGTGCGCTACCGGATGGGACAGCTGCGCGAGCTGTACGCCGACCGGCTCACCGACCCCGACTGGGTGGTGCGGGTGACCCTGGCGGTCGGTCTGGACTGAGCGGTCCCGACGGGGGCTCGGCCGGCTTGCGGTCGGCCCCCTTGGGGCGGGTCAGCGTCCAGGTGTCGAGCCGGGCGTAGCCGCGCACGGCCGTCGTCCGGCTGCGCCGGATCCGGAACTCGTCCTCGAAGCCACCGCGCAGGGCCCCGCGCAGCTCACGATCGACCAGGATGCGGCCCGGGCGGGCCAGGGAGGTCAGGCGCGAGGCGATGTTGACCACCGGGCCGAAGACGTCGCCGACCCGGGCCAGCACCGGGCCGTAGGCGAGCCCGACGCGCAGCGTGGGGAACCCGTCGTACAGCTCCTCGGCGTCGACGAGGTCCAGGGCGATGCGGGCGCCCTGCTCGGGCCGGTCGGCGACGAAGAGGATCTCGTCGCCGATGGTCTTGATCACCCGGCCACCGCGCTCGGTGACGACGTCGAAGGAGTGGCCCTCGAAGGTGTCCACCAGGGACCCGAGCTCGGCGGCGCTCAGGTCGCGGCTGCGGCGGGTGAACCCCACGATGTCGGCGAACCCGACCACCTGCGCCTCGGCGTTGTCGGACTCGAGGGGCCGCAGCAGCAGCCGTCCGGCCGCCTGGGCGAGGTGGCGGCGCCAGACGTAGGTCTGCAGGTCCTCCAGGACCGGCATGAGGCTGTCGACGAGGTCCTTCATCTCCTCGGTCGGCTCGGGGTTGTCGCTGAGCAGGTTGGCCGCGAGCTCGGCGATCTGCCACTCGGCGAGCCGGGCGAAGCCGCGCCCGAGGCTGCGGACCAAGGTGAGCTCGACCTCGGGCTCGATGACGCCGTTCTCCCGCAGCCAGCCGGCCAGCCGCAACGCCACGATGTCGCTGTCGTTGAACATCACCTCCGTGTCGTCGGCCGGCGCGGGGAACCCGAGGGCGCGCCACAGCGCGACGGCGCGGTCGAGGTCCACGTCGGCGGCCTGGGTCACCTCGACGCGGTTCATCGTCCGCGGACTGCCGAGGATGGCGGCCTCGATCTCCTCCGCCACGGCCCGGGCGCGGGCCAGGGCGGGGTCCCCGGGGTCCCCGGTCGCGGTCACCCTTCGCCGGACCCCTGGCCCGAGCGGGAGGAGGAGGTGTCGGTCAGGGCCTTCTTGAACGAGGGGATCTCGTTCTCGAGCTGCTCGACCTGGTCGCGGGTGAAGTGCAGGCACTCCAGGCGGGTCTTGGAGACCACGGTCGCGGTGCGCAGCTTGTGGTTGACGATGCCCATCTCGCCGAAGATCTCGCCGGGGCCGAGGGTGGCGACCTCCTGGCCGTCGCGGCGGACCGAGACCTCGCCGCTGATCAGCAGGTAGGCCTTGTCGGCCGTGGTGCCCTCGCCCATCAGCGCCCAGTTCTCGGGGACCGTGACGTAGGTGCCGGTCTTGGCGATCTTCTGCACCTCGTCGTCGCTGAGGTCGGAGAACCGGTCGATGTGGTCCAGCTTGACGTCACCCATGTGCTGCTCCTCTCGAGGCGCACGACGGCGCCTGGTGCGGGCCTCCCCGCGGTGAATCCTTGCCACCCGGTGCTCACCTGTCCAGGAAACACGCAATCCGCCGGGCGTGACGTCCCCTACGTCAGCCCCTGCCCCAGCCGCCGAGGAGCGGGACGAGCAGCGGGACCCAGACGGTCGTGGCCAGCGCGGACAGCGCCATCCCGAGGCCGGAGAACGCGCCGGCGGTGCGGCTCTCGTGGAGCATCTGGGCGGTGCCGATGCCGTGGGAGGCCACCCCCACCGCCAGCCCGCGCACCCGGGCGTCGCGCAGGCGCAGCAGGCTCAGCAGCCGGGGCCCGGCGACCGCCCCGAGGATGCCGGTGAGGATGGTCAGGACGGCCGTCAGCGCCGGGACGCCGCCGACCTGCTGGGACAGGGCGATCGCCACCGGCGTGGTCGCGGACTTGGGTGCCATCGACGTCGCGAGGCGCTCGCCGCCGCCGAGCAGCCGCGTCACGGTGACGGCGACCACCACCGCCACGCCGGACCCGATCACGACCGCGGACAGGATCGGGACCGCGGCCGCGCGCACCCGGCCCAGCTCGCGGTGCATCGGCCAGGCCAGCGCGACCGTCGCGGGACCGAGGAACAGCGCGACGACCCGCCCGCCCTCCCAGTACGTCGCGTAGTCGACCCCGGCGACCGCGTTCACGCCCGCGACGGCGAGGATCGCCAGGAGGACCGGGTTGACCAGCGGGTGCCGCCCGGAGCGCTCCCACAGGGCGCGCGCGCCGGCGTACGCCGCGAGGGTGAGCGCGACGGCGAAGACCGGGGTGGCGGCGAGGTCCTGCGCCGCCTGGACGGGCTGGACGGTCATCGCACGGCCGCCCGGCGGTGCCGCCGGGAGAACAGGGCCAGGGTGCCGGCGCACACCGCGGCGGTGGTGAGCAGGCCGGCCACCCAGGAAACCGCCAGGCCGACCGCGAGCGGGACCGCGGAGGCGGCGAGGAGCGAGAGGTACTGCACGACGCCGACCCCGGCGGGCACGAACAGCAGCTGCAGGTGGTCCAGCATCCCGTCGCACACGCGTGCCAGGCCCGAGGTCGGGGCCGGCTCGCGCACCTGCAGCACCACGAGCAGGAGCACCAGGCCGACGACGGGGCCCGGGACGGGCAGGTCGAGCGCCCGCACGGCGTACTCACCGGCGAGCTGGCAGCCCAGCAGCACGAGGAGACCGGCGATCACCGGCCCAGGATAGGAGCGCGATCAGTGCCCGTCGGGCCATTCCCAGCACAACTAGAACACGTTATCGTTTCGACATGGTGCAAGCGGACTACGTCGTCGTCGGAGCGGGCAGCGCGGGGTGTGCGGTCGCGCGCAGGCTCGCCGAGAGCGGGGCCAGTGTGGTGCTCCTCGAGGCGGGCGGTGACGACACCAAGGGCCTGGCCAAGCTGCTCTTCCAGATCCCGGGCGCGGTCGCGATCATGCACTCGACCCCGCAGCTGAAGAAGTACTTCGACTGGGGCTACAAGTCCGTCCCGCAGGAGAGCGCCTGGGACCGGCAGGTCCCCCAGACCCGCGGCAAGATCCTGGGCGGGTCCAGCTCGGTCAACGGCATGCTCTTCGTGCGCGGCAACCGGCAGAACTACGACGACTGGGCCGCCGAGGGCAACGAGGGCTGGTCCTTCGACGAGGTGCTCCCGGCCTTCCGCAAGCTGGAGTCCTACGAGGGTGGCGCGTCGGAGTTCCGGGGCGGCGACGGTCCGGTCAAGGTCACCCGTCCCAGCAAGCTCACCGGCGCCACCCACTCGTTCATGGAGGCCGCGAGCCGCAAGCTCGGCGTCGACGTGATCGACGACTACAACGGCAAGGACCAGGAGGGCATCTCGGTCTTCCAGCAGAGCGTCGGCGAGGCCAAGCGCTACTCCTCCTCGGTCGCCTACCTCCACGACGGCGGGCTGTCCAACCTCGCGGTGCTCACCGGCGCCCAGGCGCTGCGCGTGGTCCTCCAGGGCTCGCGCGCGACCGGCGTCGAGATCCGCACGAAGGACGGCGTCGAGACGGTCACCGCCTCCCGCGAGGTGATCCTCTCGGCCGGCGTCTTCGGGTCCGCACAGATCCTCCAGCTCTCCGGCATCGGCCCGGCCGACCACCTGCGCTCGCTGGGGATCGAGGTCGCCGCCGACCTCCCGGTGGGCGACAACCTGCACGACCACCTGTTCGTCCCGATCAGCTTCGACATGGCCTCCGCCGTGCGCCGGCCCACGCCGTACCACTTCCTCTCCGGCATCGCGCGCGAGCGGTTCCGCCCCGGCACCGGGTGGGCGGCCTGGTCCTCGTTCGAGGCGGTCGGCTTCGTGCGCACCTCGCACGCCACCTCGATCCCCGACCTCCAGCTGCACGCGCTCTACTGGACCTACCCCGTCCCCAACCAGGACGACACCACCAAGCGGATCGACCCGCCGATCAAGACCCCCGGCCTGTCGGTGTTCCCGACGCTGATCTACCCGGAGTCGCGCGGCACGCTGCGCCTGGCGTCGGCGGACCCGGCGGTCGCCCCGCTGATCGACCCGGGCTACCTGCGCTCGTCCAAGGACACCGAGGTCCTCGTCGAGGGCATCAAGATGGTGCGCGAGACCATGGCCGGCGCCGGCGACAACAAGGGCGAGATCGGCCCCGGCCCGAAGTACTTCTCCGACGCCGCGATGCGCCGCGAGCTGCCCAACTACGTGCACTCGGTCTACCACCCGGTCGGCACCTGCCGGATGGGCGTGGACGAGCGCGCGGTCGTCGACCCGCAGCTGCGCGTGCGCGGCATCGACGGGCTGCGCGTCGCGGACGCCGCGATCATGCCGTCGATCACCGGCGGCAACACCAACGCGCCGTCGCTGATGATCGGCGAGCGGGCCGCGGAGCTGATCCTGGCGTGATCCGGCGGGCGCTGCGCGAGCGCATGCAGTACGCCTACGGTTGCTCGCCCGCCCGGCTCGGCGCTTCGAGTGCTCTCGCGGTCGAGCCGATCCGTCAGCGGGCGGGGAGGACGCGCCCCCGGACCTCGCCGAGGGTGACCCGGCCGCGCTCGCCCCGCCCGGTGTAGCGCAGCACGACCTCGTCGCCGTCCTCGAGGAAGGTCCGCTCGCGCCCGGCTGCGGTGAACGGCTCCCGCCCGCCCCAGCTCAGCTCGAGGAACGAGCCGCGCTGCTCGCGCTCGGGACCGCTGATCGTGCCCGAGGCGAAGAGGTCGCCGGTGCGCAGCGAGGCACCGTTGACCGTCAGGTGGGCGAGCATCTGGGCGGGCGACCACCACATCGAGGCGTAGGGCGGGCGGGCGACCACCTCGCCGTCGAGCTCGACCTCCACGGCGAGGTCGAACCCGGCCGGCTCCTCCACCGCGAGGTAGTCCAGCACCGGCCCCTGGCCCGGCAGCGGGCACCGCGCCCGGTCGAGGGCGGCCAGCGGGGTGACCCAGGCCGACACCGAGGTGGCGAACGACTTGCCCAGGAACGGGCCGAGCGGGACGTACTCCCAGCCCTGGATGTCGCGGGCCGACCAGTCGTTGAGCCCGACCACCCCGAAGACGTGGTCGGCGAAGGCGGAGGTCGGCACCGGCTCGCCCAGGTCGCTGGGGACGCCGACGACGAAGCCGAGCTCGGCCTCGATGTCGAGGCGCCGCGTCGGGCCGAAGGTCGGGGACGGCTCGGGCGGCGGCTTGCGCTGCCCGCAGGGGCGGCGTACGTCGGTGCCGCTGACCACCACCGTGCCGGCGCGACCGTGGTAGCCGACCGGCAGGTGCTTCCAGTTGGGCAGCAGCGGCTCGGAGTCCGGACGCAGGATCCGCCCGACGTTGGAGGCGTGGTCGATCGAGGCGTAGAAGTCGACGTAGTCCGCGACCTCGAACGGCAGCACGAGGTCGAGGTCCTCGACCGGGACGAGGAGCGGCCGGAGCTCGGGCTCCCGCGACTCGTCGAGGAGGGCGTCCTGGAGGGCCTGCCGGGTCGCCGACCAGGTCTGCGGGCCCGCGGCGAGGAAGGGGTTGAGCGTCGGCTGCCGGAACAGGTCGGCGTCGTCGAGGACCGCCGCCAGCGGCAGGGCGAAGGGACCGATGCGGGTGAGGACGCCGCGGGCGGGGTCGACGGCCAGGGGCAGGTGGTCGACGTCGAAGCCCGACCCGGCGGCCTCGGCGACCCAGGACGGCCGCAGGCCCTCGACCGGGCTCACTCGGCGTCCTGCTTGGGACGGACGAAGTGGCTGAGCATCGAGACCGCGAGGCGGACGACCTCGCGGGCCTCCTCCTCGTTGCCGATCGAGAGGTAGTTCAGCGCCAGCCCGTCCATGACCGAGAAGGCGAAGCGGCTGACGACGGGCAGCGGGACGACGTACTCGATCTGCATCACCTCGGCGAACGCGGCGAGCAGCGCCTCGTTCTCCTGGAGGTAGTAGGTGTACTGCTCCTTGGCGACGCCCTCGAACCCCTCCTCGCGCAGCGCGAACTGGGTGAGCTCGTAGGTGAGCAGGTGCTCCTTCGGGTGCGCCACGACGTGGTCGAAGTAGGCCATCAGCCCGGCGGTCGCGACGTCCTCGAGCTGCAGGTCGGGCTTGTCGAGGACCGCGGCGTCGATGTCGCCCTTGGACTGCTTGGCGATCTCCTGGATCACCCGGACGAGGAGCTCGTGCTTGGACCGGAACGCGTAGTGGAAGATGCCCAGCGGCATCTCGGCCTCGCCGGCGATCGCGCGCGTGGTCGCCCGAGCCACCCCGTCGCGGGTCATCACCCGGATCGCGGCGTCGACCAGAGCCGTGCGGCGGTCCTCCGCCGACATTCGTGCCATCGCCGGGTCTTCCCTCCCCTCGTGCGCCCGAGACGCGTGTGCCGCCCATCCTGCCGCCCCGCGAGCGGAGTCAGACGAAAACACGCCCCTCACCACGATATGTCGGCGTGACTCCCACCACGGCGTCCGCCTGGACCAGGTGCAGGGCGTCCACCCGCTCGCACAGCTCGCCGGCCTTGGCGTGGCGGAACCACACCCGGTCCCCGACGGCGAGGTCGCGGGCACCCGGACCGGTCAGCGGGGTCTGCACCTCCCCCGCCCCCTCGCTCAGCACGAGCCGCAGATCCTCGGGCCACCACGGCGTCGGGACGCGGTCCTCACCCGCCGGCCCGGAGGCGATCCAGCCACCGCCGAGGACGGTCGCGTGGTCCGGCGAGGGCCGACGCACGACGTCGAGGACGAAGTACGCCGCGGGCTCCGGCGCGAAGTGCGCGTAGTGGTCGAACAGCGTCGGGCCGAACAGCCCGGACCCGGCCGCGACCTCGGTGACCGCGCGCTCGGCCGCGGTGCTCTCCAGGCTGCCGGTGCCGCCGCCGTTGACGAAGTCGAGCTCGGTCACCCGCTGCACCGCCCGCACGGCCCGGGCGCGGCGGCGCCGCAGCTCCCTCGCGGAGACCCGCTGGAACCCTCGGACCACCCGTCGCTCGTTGCCGAGCCCGGCGATCTGGCCCTCGTAGCTCATCAGCCCGACCAGCCGGAAGCGCCGGTCGCCGTGCACCTCGCGGGCGAGCGTCTCGGCGTCCCGCGCGGTGTGGGTGGGCGAGCGCCGCATCCCGAGGTGGACCCGGCCGCCCAGCAGCCGCAGCGAGGCGTCGAGGTCCAGGCAGACCCGGACGGGGTGCGCGCCCGTCGGGAGGACACGGCGCATCAGGTCGAGCTGCCCGGACCCGTCGACCATCACGGTCACGCGCGAGGCGAGCCGGGCGTCCGCGGCGAGCCTCCGCAGCGCCTCGACGTCGGCCGTCGGGTAGCCGACCACCACGTCCTGGCGGTCCTCGGCCAGCCACAGCGCCTCGGGCAGCGTGAACGCGAGGATGCCGGCGTACCCCTCCCGGGCGAGCGCGCGATCGACCAGCGCGCGGCAGCGCACCGACTTGCTGGCCACCCGGATCGGCTTGCCGCCGGCGCGGCGGACGAGCTCGGCGGCGTTGCGGTCGAAGGCGTCGAGGTCGACGACGGCGAAGGGCGGCGAGAGGTGCGCGGTCGCGGCGACGAGCTCCTGCATCCGGTGGCGATGGGCCATGGCGCCAGTGTGCCGCCTGCTGTGATCATCGCGGCATGAGGGATCTGCCGGCCGGCTTCGGGCCGGACTTCAGCTGGGGAGTGGCCACCGCGGCGTACCAGGTCGAGGGCGCGGTGACCGAGGACGGGCGTGGACCGTCGGTGTGGGACACGTTCTGCGCCGAGCCCGGACGGGTCAAGGACGGTGACACCGGTGCGGTCGCGTGCGACCACTACCACCGCTGGCCGGAGGACGTCGCGCTGATGCGGGACCTCGGGGTCGACACCTACCGCTTCTCGATCGCCTGGCCGCGGGTGCAGCCCACCGGGTCGGGCACGCCGAACGAGCCGGGGCTGGCGTTCTACGACCGGCTCGTCGACGGTCTCCTCGAGGCGGGCATCCGGCCCTGCGCCACGCTGTTCCACTGGGACACCCCACAGGCCCTCGAGGACGCCGGCGGCTGGCTGGCGCGCGACACCGCGCTGCGCTTCGCCGACTACGCCGCGATCGTCGCTGAGCGGCTGGCCGACCGGGTGGCGATGTGGGCACCGGTCAACGAGCCGGTGGTCGTGACGCTCTACGGCTACGCGCTCGGGATGCACGCCCCCGGCCGCACGCTGATGTACGACGCCCTGCCGGTCGCGCACCACCTCCTGCTGGGGCACGGCCTCGCCGCCCAGGCGCTGCGCGCGGCCGGTGCGACCCAGGTCGGCATCGCCAGCAACCACGGGCCCAGCTGGGCCGCGTCGGACTCCGCCGAGGACCGCGCGGCCGCGTCGACGTACGACGACCTGGTCAACTGGCTCTTCGCCGACCCCGTGCTGCTGGGTCGCTACCCCGAGGCGTTCGCGGACCTGATGCCGGTGCGGGACGGCGACCTGGAGACGATCGCGACGCCGCTGGACTGGTTCGGGCTCAACCACTACTTCCCGCAGGTGGTGAGGGCCGCCGGCCCCGGTGCGGACCTGCCGTTCGACCTGGTCCTGGCGTCGTCGGAGACCACCACGGACTTCGGGTGGCCGGTGCTGCCCGACGCGTTCCGCGAGATCCTGGTGACGCTGCGCGACCGCTACGGCGACGCGCTGCCGCCGGTCTACGTCACCGAGAACGGCTGCTCCTACGGCGACGGGCCCGGTGACCACGGCCGGGTGCACGACCAGCGCCGCATCGACTTCCTCGACGGTTACCTGCGTGCGCTCCGGCAGGCGCGGGACGAGGGCGTCGACGTCCGCGGCTACTTCCAGTGGTCGCTGCTGGACAACTTCGAGTGGGCCGAGGGCTACTCCCAGCGCTTCGGGCTGGTCCACGTCGACTTCGCCACCCAGCAGCGCACCCCGAAGGACTCGTTCGCCTGGTTCCGCGACGTGGTCCGCGCGAGCCGCACGTGACCACGGCTCCGTCGGTCGAGCGTCCCTGGGACCCCGAGGTCCCGGTCCGCGCCGGCTGGGTCTCGTTGCTGGGCGTCGCGAACCTCGCGGTCTTCGCGGCGTTCTTCGGTCCCCTGCAGGTGCTCCTGGCGCAGCAGGCCGAGGAGCTGGCGCCCGGCAGCAAGGAGGCGACGCTCGGCCTGGTCACCGGCACCGGCGCGTTCGTGGCGATGGTCGCCAACCCGCTGCTCGGCGCGTGCTCCGACCGCACCCGCGGGCGCCTCGGCCGGCGCCGGCCCTGGGTGCTCGTCGGTGCCCTGGTGAGCGTCGGCGGCCTCGCGCTGCTGTCCGGCTCGCAGCTCGTCGGGCTGATGGTGCTCGGCTGGGCGCTGGTGCAGCTCGGCGCCAACGGGTCGCTGGCGGCGATCATGGCGGCCATCCCGGACCGGGTCCCGCGCCGGCAGCGCGGCGTCGTCGGCGGGACGGTCGCGCTGGCGCAGACCATCGGCGCCCTCCTCGGGGTGGGCATCGCCTCGGTCACCGGCAGCTGGGCCGTCGGCTACCTCGCGGTCGCGGCGTTCGTCGTGCTGGCGAGCCTGCCCTACGTCCTGGCCGGTCGCGACGACCCGGTCGCCGAGGTGCCGCCGTTCGCCTGGGGACCGTTCCTGCGCGGGTTCTGGGTCAGCCCGCGGGAGCAGCCGGACTTCGCCTGGGCCTGGCTGGTGCGGTTCCTGGTCCAGCTCGGCAACGCCCTCAGCCTGGTCTACCTCTACTACTTCCTGCAGGACCGGGTGGAGTACGCCGACCCCGAGAGCGGGGTCTTCACCCTCACCGTCGTCTACGCCCTGTCCTCGGTGCTGACCACGGTCGGCAGCGGGCGGGTCTCGGACCGCATCGGCCGACGCAAGGTGTTCATCGTGGTCAGCGGCGTCGTCATGGCGACCGCGGCAGCGGCCCTCGCGCTGGTCCCGGTGTGGCCGATGGTGGTGCTCGCCGCGATCGTCCTCGGCGCCGGGTTCGGGGCGTTCACCGCGGTCGACTACGCGGTGATGACCGAGGTGCTGCCCACCGCCGAGGACTCCGGCCGCGACCTCGGCGTGATCAACGTCGCCGCCTCGCTGCCACAGGTCTTCTCCCCCGTGCTGGCCGGGGCACTGGTGTCCTCGGGCGTCGGCTACCCGGGGCTCTACTCGCTCGCCGCCGTCGCCACCCTGGCGGGCGCCCTGGCGGTCGGGCGGATCCGCGGGGTCCGCTGACCCAGTCAGGCGGGGGCGCCGGGGGCGCCGGCGCCGCCGGCCTGCTCCTGGAGGTTCATGCCCCCGCCCTCGTCGTCGTCGTCGGCCGGCTTGGCCAGCGGGTTGTCGTCGGTCGGCCGCAGGTCCTCGGGCAGCTGGTCGTCGGAGATCTGCGAGGGGTCGTCGGAGCCGGGGAAGCTCTCCTCGGACTCAGCGGTCTGGGGGTTCTCGTCGCCGGACGTGCTCGAGTCGGTCATGCGGGGTGTCTACCCAGGTGGCTCGGTCACCGAACGTGCGGCGGCCTCGCCGCTGCGGACCGCGCCCTCCATGTAGCCGTTCCAGTCGCGGGCGTAGTCGGTGCCGGCCCAGTGGACGCGTCCGACCGGCCGCCGCAGCACCTCGCCGTACGCCGTCCAGGTGCCCGGCCCGAAGTGGGCGCCGTAGCAGCCCCGGGTGAACTCCTCGGCGGTCCAGTCGCGCTCGAGGTACTCGACGGGGTCGGCGGCACGCGGACCGAAGTAGCGGGTGAAGCAGCCCACGACCGCCTCCCGCCGCTCCCGCTCGGTGGCGCGGGTCCACCGGCGCGCCTCGGCGCCCTCGACGAACCCCATGAGCACGCCGGGCGAGCCGGAGGGCGGCGAGTTGTCGAAGGTGACCTTGACCGGGCCCCGGTCGGAGGCGGCCTGCCCGTTGAGCCCCTCCTCACGCCAGAACGGCGTGGGGTAGGCGGCGTAGGCCTTGATCACCGAGCCCGCCGGCATCCGCTGGGTGAGCTGGTCGCGCCACGCCGGCAGGGGCGGGTCGTGCTCCAGCCGTCCTGCCAGCGTGGGCGGCAGGGTGATGACGACCGCGTCCCCGTCGTACGCCGCACCGGCGCGGGTCTCGACCCGCACGCCGTGGTCGCGCTGGACGACGCGCCGCACGGGGGCCCCGAGGACGACCCGGTCGCCGAGCTCGTCGGCCATCCGGTGGCTGACCAGCACCGAGCCACCGACGACGCGGTCCTTCTGCGCTCCGCGGTCGACGGCGAGCAGGGTCTCGAGGTCGGCGTTGGACCGCGTGTAGAACAGCGCGTGCAGCAGCGAGACGTCGCCGGGCTCGGCGGCCCACACCGCCTCGCAGGCGGTGTGGAAGTAGGCCCGGCCCGCGGTGGTGCGCAGGTTGCGCCGGATCCAGGTCTCCCAGGTCTGCTGGTCGAGCCGCTCGGCGCCCGGGGTGAGCCAGGGCCGGTCCAGGTCGACCCGGCGGGCGAGCCGCTCGAAGCGGAGCAGCCCCTGCGCCAGGTCGGCCAGGGCGAACGGCGAGAGGCGGGGCACGGCGCCCTTGTGGGGCTTGAGGTGCGAGCGCTTGCCCCGCAGCTCCAGCAGCAGCACGCCCTCGTCGTTCCACGTGCGGAAGGTCTCGAGCCCCAGCTCCTGGCACAGCGCGTACATCCGGGTGTGGCCCTCGCCCAGCCACTGGCCGCCGAGCTCGACGGGCGTGCCGTCGGACAGCGTGCCGCCCTCGGTGCGGCCGCCGACGCGGTCACGCGCCTCCAGCACGGTGACCTCGTGCCCGTCCGCGACCAGGCGGCGTGCCGCCGCCAGTCCGGCCAGGCCGGCACCCACGACGACGACCTTCATGCGCGCTCCTCCTCGAGGATCTCGACGGGCACTCCGGCCCGTGCGCTCCAGCGGGACCACTGACGTCTCACCCACCACGGGCGGCGGTCCGGCGCGTCGGCGGGGAGCCGGCTGCGCCACCGCTCGCCCAGCCGGTCACCCTCGGCGAACGCCTCCGCGCCGGAGGGCGGGGCCGCCAGCCACGCGTCCTCGAGGCGGTCGCGCTCGGCGAGGAGGCCCGTGTGAGCGGCGGGATCGCGGACCATCGAGCGGTGCACGACCTCTTGTCGCCACCACAAGAACTGTGGGTCGAAGGTCTCGGGTGCGGCACGGTCCGGCTCGTGGTGCACCGGCTCGCCGACCGTGACCGGCTTGAACAGCGACAGGCACGGCGCCGAGGTCCCGGTCACCCAGTGCCGCCCCCCGGGCGGCGTGCCGGGGCGCAGGTCGGCCACCCACGAGGCGGTCGTCTGCGTCGAGGTCACGAGCCCGCCGGCGTGGGCACAGGGCGCGGACAGCGCCCCGTTCACCACGCTGTACGACGGCCACGGCCCGTCCCCGTGGTCGCGCAGCGCCGCCATGAGGCCCCCGGGGCCGGTCGCGCGACGGGCGGCGCGGGTCGTCCGGGCGCGCCGCACCGAGCAGGCGGCGACGCGGCCGCGCACGGGGTCGGCGTACCTCTCGGCGAAGCCGGGGATCGTCAGCCCGTTGGAGATCGAGCGGGCGCCGGAGACCTCCTCGGTGGCCCAGTGGCGCCCCGCCGTCTCGAGGACGACCGCTCCCCCGGGGTCGGCGACCAGGAACGAGCTGTCGTAGGTGAACCGAGGGTGCTCGTGGCTGCACGACCCGCCCTGGCCGTGCTCCTCCAGCAGCTCCACCAGCACCTGCACGGCCTCGTGGCGGGTGCCGCCACGCTCGAGCGCGAGCCGCAGCAGGTCCATGCCGAGCAGGGCCTCGTCACCGCGGTCGCCGGTGCGCCGGGTGAACACCGCCTCGTTGCCGATCACCACGCCGTGCTCGTTGGCGCCGACCTCTGCGCCCCACATCCACCAGGGCCGGGACAGCAGGACCGCACGGGTCCGGCCGACCTGCGGGACCGACGACCAGGTGGTGCGCACGGTCGCTCCGGGGTCGTGGTCGGTCGCGGCGTGCCACCGCAGCTGCTGGGCCTCGTCGGGGTCGCGGTCGCTGTTCTTGGCGAGCAGCACCCCGTCGTCGGTGACGGTGACGAGGGTGTCGCACATGCTCGGAGGCTAGTGCTCCGTCCATCCGGGTGTCAGGGCCGCGTGGCCCGGGTCGAGCGGGGAAGATTCCGGGCAGAGGGGAACGGCGGGAGGAGACGCGATGGCCCAGGACGGCAGCAACGCGCAGATGGACGACGCCCAGGAGACGCCCAAGGAGCGCGCCACGCGCAAGTGGAACGAGATGCTCCAGGAGCTGCGGGTCGCGCAGACCGGGGTCCAGGTGCTCACCGGGTTCCTGCTGACGCTGCCGTTCACCCAGCGGTTCACCGACCTGTCGAAGACCGACAAGGTCGCCTACCTGGTCACGATCTCGTGTGCGATCGCCTCGGCGGCCTGCCTGATCGCCCCGGTCGCCTTCCACCGGGTGCTGTTCGGCCGCAGCGAGAAGGAGTGGCTGATCACCGCCGCGAACCACGTCTCCCGCGCCGGGCTGACGCTCATGGCGCTGACGATGACGGGCTCGGTCTTCCTGGTCTTCGACGTGCTGCTGGGCATCGGCGCAGCCCTGGCCGCCTCCGTCGTGACGCTGCTGGTCGTCGCTGTCCTGTGGGTGGCGATCCCGGCCATGGCCGAGGGGCGCGACTGACCCGTCCGGACGTCGCCGGCGGGGCTATCCTCCCGGCGTGCCCCTCGTCGTGCGTCCCCGTCGGCCCGAGGACGTCGCCCCGGTGTGCGAGCTGGTGATGCGCCAGCAGCCGCTGACGCGCTACCCGTTCCGCAACCCGCTGCCGTTCCCGGTCGAGCAGTTCGTGGTGCGACCGGACGAGCTGGGGGCGTGGGTGGCCGAGCTCGATCCCGCGGAAGGGCCGCCGGGACCGGTGGGTCACGTGAGCCTCGTGGAGGTCGGCGCCCACCACCTCGGCCCTGCGCTGGGCCGAGGCGGCGGGCGTCCCCGTCGCCGAGCTGGCGGCGGTGTCCGTGCTGGTGGTGGACCCGGTGGTGACCGGGCGCGGCATCGCCGGGGCGCTGCTCGACGCCTGCGAGCAGCACGCGCGCGACCTGGGCCGGGTGCCGGTGCTGGAGGTGCTCAGCCTCCAGCAGCGGGCGGCCGGGATCTACGCCTCCCGCGGCTGGCGGGCCATCGGCGAGGACGACCCGGACTGGCTGCCTCCCGGCACCGGCCACCGGGTCACGTTGATGGTGCTCGACCCGGCTCGGGGGCCGGGCCTCAGGCCTGCTTGATCGCCGAGATCTCGATCTCGAGGGTCACCTTGTCCGAGACCAGGACGCCGCCGGCCTCGAGCGCGGCGTTCCAGGTGATGCCGAAGTCGGAGCGCTTGACCACGGTCGAGCCCTCGAACCCGATCCGCAGGTTGCCGAACGGGTCGGTGGCCGCACCGGCGTACTCGAAGTCGATGGTGACCGGCCGCGAGTGGCCCTTGATGCTCAGGTCGCCGGCGACACGCAGGGTCTCGGAGTCCACGGCCTCGACGCCGGTGGAGACGAACGTGAGCTCGGTGTGCTCGCCGGTGCCGAAGAAGTCGCCGGAGCGCAGGTGGCCGTCGCGGTCGGCGTTGCCGGTGGTGACGCTGTCGGCGGTGATCGCGACCTCGATGCGGGCATCGGCCAGGCCGGTCCCGGTGGTGGCGGAGCCGCTGAACTCGGTGAAGGAGCCGCGGACCTTGGTGACCATCGCGTGCCGGGCGACGAAGCCCATGCGGCTGTGGCTGGGGTCGATGACGTAGGTGCCCTCGAGGTCCTGCAGGGCGACGGTCTGGGTGGCGGTGGTGGTCATGTCGAGCCTCCGGGGTAGTTTGGTTGACGTTTCAACCAACACTCTGCCACGACTTAGATGACGTGTCAACTACACCCCTATACTGGTGCCGTGGACGAGGACGACGTGCGCTGGCTGGACCCGCGTGAGCAGGCGGTCTGGCGTCGCTGGCTGTACAGCCAGCGCCACCTGATGGTGCAGCTCACCCGCAGCCTCGCCGAGGACAGCGGGCTGTCGATGTCGGACTACGAGGTCCTCGTGATGCTCACCGACACCCCCGAGGGCCGGGTCCGCATGGCCGTCCTGGCCGACCTGCTGGAGTGGGAGCGCAGCCGGCTCTCCCACCACATCCGCCGCATGGAGGCACGCGGGCTGGTCGAGCGGCGCGAGTGCCAGGAGGACGGTCGAGGTGCCTTCGTCGGCATCACCCCGCTGGGGCAGCGCACCATCGAGCGCGCGGCGCCGGGCCACGTGAGCGCCGTCCGCCACCACTTCATCGACCGCCTCGGCGAGGATGGCGTCGCCGCCCTCGAGCAGGCCCTGCACCGGCTCGACACCGAGCAGCCCAGCGCCTGAGCCCGTCGCGGCACCGCCGGCGCGGTCAGCGCGCCGGTGCCAGCTGGCCGATCACCAGCCGCGCCACCGTCTCGCCGCCGTCGGAGCGGATCCGGCCGCACAGCCCGGACCCGAGGAGCAGCCGCAGCGCCGCGACGTCGTGGGCAGGGACCCGCGCGACCAGCGCGGACTCCCCCCTCGTGCGGCCCACGGCGCAGGCCTCGCGCAGCAGCCGCGCCCCGAGCCCCCGCCCGCGCCACGCCGGGACGACGTGGACGCGCACACCGGTGCCCTCCGGCTCGCTGGTGAGCACCGCCTTCCCGACCACGTGACCCTCCACCTCCGCGACCACCCGGTCACGCTCGGCCCGCACCACCGGGACACCTGTCCCGGCGCTGGGGTCCGGCGTCGCGGCACCCGCACGGACCTGGTCGGCGACCAGCTCCAGCACCGCCGCCCGGGCGCGCTCGGTCGGGGTGAACGGCGACTCCCGCACCAGCCGGACCCTCCGCTCGCCCAGGCGCAGGTCGAGCGCGCCGTCGTGCGCGGGACCCGCCGCCCGGGCGACCCGCCCCTCGAACAGTGCCGCGGCGACCTCGCCGAGGCGATCAGGCTCCTCGACCAGCCGGGCCACCGCGTGCAGGTGGCGGACCGGCTGGTCGGTGAGGGAGGACGGCGGAGCGGCCGTCACCTGTGGTGGGCCGAGGGACGGCTCCGCCCCGGCCTGCAGCACCAGCTCCTGGACACGGCGTACGGTCCAGTCGCCGGGCGTGGACAGGACGAGCTCGTCGGTCACCGACCCCACGTCGGGGAAGATCTGCAGGGCGAGGATGTTGACCCCCGCCTCACCGCACGCCCCGGCCAGCCGCGCGAGCGCGCCCGGCCGGTCCGTGAGCGTCGTACGGACCCTCCACAACGTCGTCCCGTCGTCCTCCATGGCCCCCAGGGTGTCCGGGCCGGGTTCCGCGGGCGGGTCGGGCGTGTAACGGGGGTGAAAACTCTGCCGGCTCCTCAGCCGGCCAGGAAGTCCAGCCGGACGCTCCGCTCGGCGTTGTCCACGTTGAGGTCGACCAGGCAGATGCTCTGCCAGGTGCCGAGCGCCAGCTCCCCGCCGTCGACCGGGACGGTGGCGTAGGGCGGCACGAGCGCCGGCATGACGTGGGAGCGGCCGTGGCCGGGGGTCCCGTGCCGGTGGCGCCAGCGGTCGTCGGCCGGGAGGAGGTCGCCGAGCGCGGCGAGCAGGTCGTCGTCGGACCCGGCGCCGGTCTCGAGGATCGCCAGCCCTGCGGTCGCGTGGGGCACGAAGACGTGCAGCAGCCCGTCGCCCCGCCCGCGGGCGAACTCCGCGCACTCGCGGGTCAGGTCGTGGACGACCTCACGGTCGCCGGTGCGGACGGTCAGCGTTCGCGTCTCCATGGCCCGAACGTGCCCACCGGCGCGGTCCTCACGCGCGTGTGGGGGCCACCTCACCGGGTACACCGCTGCCATGAGCGACTCCAGCGGCCCCGACATCCCCCGCGACGTCCCGCGCCTCAGCGACGCCCACATGCCCCAGGACCAGCGCGACCGGGCGGTCGAGGCCGTCGAGCCGCCGGACCTGCCGGACGTGCCCGACCTGTCCGAGGACGCCCAGGACGACAAGGCCGAGCTCGCGGGCGCCGGGGACTCCGACCAGAAGGCGCAGGACGAGGAGTCCGACGAGACCGAGGAACCGGCCTCGTCCTAGCCCGCGGTGCGCCGTCCCGGGGTGCGTGCATCGCGCACAGATGGGTACTCGGGCGGCATGGAACGCCCCCTCCGCCGCACCCCCCTGCGCGTCGACCTGGTCGAGGCGTGTGAGCTCGTCCGCGCCGGGCTGGAGGCGATGCTCGCACCGCACGGCGTCCTGGTGTCCTCCAGCGGAGCGCAGCCGCGCGCCGGTCAGGCCCCCGACATCACCCTCTACGACGTGCCCGGCTCCACCCTGTCCCCGCAGGCGCTGGACTACCTGACCAGCCAACCGCTGGGCGGTCGGCTGGTGCTCTACGCCTGGGACATCCGGCCCGAGGCGGTCGGCTCGGCGCTCGCCGCCGGGGTCGGCGGCTACCTCTCCAAGACGCTCAACGCGGCCGCGCTGGTCGACGCGCTGCACCGGATCGCCCTGGGCGACACCATCGTCCGGGGCCGGCGGGTGGCGCCCTCCCCCGAGATCGCCAACGCCGAGCTGACCCGGCGCGAGGCCCAGGTGCTCGGGCTGATCGCCAGCGGGATGAGCAACGCCGACATCGCCCGCGCGACCAACCTGAGCATCAACTCGGTCAAGACCTACATCCGGGGCGCCTACCAGAAGATCGGGGCCCGCAACCGGGCCCAGGCGCTGCTGTGGGCCCTGCACAACGGCTGCATCTCCGACGCCTCGCTGGCCCATCCCCCGATCGCCGCGCGGCGCGGCCGCCGGCCGGTCCTCAGCCCGACCGCCTGACCCGTCCACCGACCGACTCCAGGAGGTCCTCATGGCACTTGCCGGAACCGTCATCCTCATCGTGGTCGTGCTGCTGGTGGCCGTCGTGCTGACCGCGACGGCCGGCGCCCGCTCCGCCAAGGCCGGTGACACCGGCACCGCGGAGGTCCAGGGCCCCACCGTCGCCTACCGCGTCCCGGAGGGGCAGGACCCCGTCGCGGTGGTCACCCACCTGCGCCAGTCCGGGTACGACGCCGAGCTCGGGGACCCGCCGGCCCCGCCGACCGTCGTCGTGGTGTGCCCGCCCGAGGGCCGCGACGAGCTGCGCCGCGCGATCGCCACCGCGCCGCTGGCCGTCGACGACAGCCCGTCGAACGACGCCGTCCCGGCGCAGGTGCGGTTCACCGACGAGTGAGCCCCGCCTCTCGTAGCCTTCACGAAGGTGTTTCGTTGTAGAAGGAGACATCTTCAGGCTCAGGAGGCGGAGCATGTACGACTTCGAACGGCGTCGCGACGGTGGGGCGCCCCAGCTGCCCCGTCCGGCCCTGCCCCTCACCCTCGCCGAGCCCTTCCGGTTCCCCCTGGAGTGGGCGGCCGCCACCACCTGGGGACGCCTGCTCCCGGCACCGCGCGCGGCGCGGCCGCGCAACGTCGTCGTCATCCCTGGGTTCATGGCCACCGACCACGTCACCGGCCGGCTCCGCAGCGCCCTGCGCTCCGACGGCCACCGTGTCGGGGCCGCGGGGGTCGGGCGCATGCACGGGCTGACCGACCCGATCCTGGACGGGGTCGCCGAGGTCGCGCGGCGGGCCGCCGAGGACGGCCCGGTCACGCTGGTCGGCTACAGCTTCGGCGGCCTGCTGGCACGCTGGCTGGCGGCCACGACCCCGGATCGGGTCGAGCACGTCCTGCTGCTCGGCTCCCCGTGGCAGGCCCGCGGCGAGGTGACCCGCGTCACCGGCGCGTTCCAGCGCTCGGCCCGCCGGCACGGCGTCTCCGACCGCGCTGCCGAGATCGTCGCGACCGCGCGCCGGCCGTTGCCGATGCCGGTGAGCGCGGTGTTCTCCACCAGCGACGGGCTGGTCCCGGCCGGCGCGTGCAGCGTCGACGACCCCCGGTCGGAGAACCTCGTGGTGCCCAGCAGCCACGTCGGCCTGACCACCAACCCGCTGGCCGTGACCGTCGTACGCGACCGGCTGGCGCACGACCCGCTCGAGGTGCCGTTCACCTGGCGCCGGTACGCCGGCGGCCTGGCCCGCCGGCCGCTGCGGGGGGTGCCGGCATGAGGCGGCTGCTCACCTGGGTGTGGATGCTCCGGGTGCTGCTGCGGGCCGGGATGGTCCCGCTGATGCGCCCCGACAAGTACCTCCGCCAGGGGCTGGCCGTCCGCCGGCACGGCACCGGGCCGCTCTCGGGCCTCTCCCTCTCGGCGGTCCGCAGCCCGGCCGGCCTCGCGCTGGTCGACGAGCGGGGACCGCTCACCTGGCGCGAGCTCGACCGGCGCGCCGACGCGGTGGCCGTCGGGCTCTCGCGGCTCGGCGCCGACCGCGCCGCGCCCGTCGGCATCCTGTGCCGCAACCACCGCGGACTCGTCGAGTCCCTCGCCGCCGCCTCGCGGCTCGGGGCCGACTCGCTGCTGCTCAACACCGGCTTCTCCGGCCCCCAGCTCGCCGAGGTGGTGCGACGGGAGGGGGCCCGGGTGCTGGTGTGCGACGAGGAGTTCCTGCCGCTGGCGCAGCACGCCCGTGACGAGGTGGAGGACCTGGTCACGGTGCTGGCGTGGACCGACGGACCACCCGACCCCCCTCCCGCCCTCCCGACGCTGGACGCGCTGGTCGAGGAGCACCTCGGCGCACGTCCCCCCGCCGTGGGCCCGGAGGGGCGGGCCGCGTCGTGCTGCTGACCTCCGGCACCACCGGCACCCCCAAGGGCGCGCGCCGCGGCGCGTCCGGCGGCGGCCCCGCGCTGGCGGCGATGTTCGACCGCATCCCGTGGCGGGCCGAGCAGCCGGTCGTCGTGGCCGCCCCCGCCTTCCACGCCTTCGGCTTCGGGGCCGTGGCCATCGCGTTCACCCTGGCCTGCCCGGTGGTCCTGCGCCGGCGGTTCGACCCCGAGGCGACCCTCGACCTGCTGGTGCGGCACGAGGCGACCGGCCTGGCCGTCGTACCGGTGATGATCGAGCGCATCGCCGACCTGCCCGCCTCGACGCTCGACCGCTACCGGCCCTCCCGCCTGAGGTTCGTCACCGCGAGCGGGTCACGGATGCGGCCCGACGCCGTGCTGGCGTTCATGGACCGCTTCGGCGAGGTCGTCTACAACTCCTACAACGCCACCGAGCCGGGCCTGATCAGCACCGCCACGCCGGCCGACCTGCGCGCCGCTCCCGACACCGCCGGGCGGCCGATGACCGGCAGCGAGGTGGTGGTCCTCGACGAGGCCCTGCGCCCGGTGCCGACCGGTGAGGTCGGGCGGATCGCGGTCTTCAACGGCGCCCAGTTCGAGGGCTACACCTCCGGCGACACCAAGGAGTTCAGTGGCCGCCACATGATGTCGGGCGACCTCGGGCGCTTCGACGCCGACGGCCGGCTCTACGTCGTGGGGCGCGACGACGACATGATCGTCTCGGGCGGGGAGAACGTGTACCCGCTCGAGGTCGAGCAGTGCCTCGGCGCGCACCCCGACGTGCGCGAGTGCGCCGTCGTCGGCGTGGACGACGAGCGGTTCGGCCAGCGGCTCGCGGCGTACGTCGTGCTGCGGCCCGAGGCGACCGCCGACGCCGAGGCGCTCCGGGCCCACGTCAAGGCCCACCTCGCGGGCTACAAGGTGCCGCGCGACGTCGAGCTCCTGCCCGACCTGCCCCGCAACGCGTCGGGCAAGGTGCTGACGAGGGAGCTGGGGCGCGCCTGAGGCGGGGTTCGGTTTCACTGGGGCCCCAGTGATGTTGGCGCTTCCCGAGCGAAGTTTCGCTCGGGAAGCAGCAGTTCTGCCGCGCCTCGCGCCTGGTATGTCGGGTTTGCTCCCGTTACCTGTGAGTACCGTGAGACGACCGGGCCCGGGTGCTTGCACCCCGAGCGGCCAGAACTGAAACTCGTTCTCGTCGCCGTGGCTCCGCCAGCGGCGGGAAGGGGGACCTGTGTCGCTCGGCGCGGTCATCGAGGACGTCTTCAGCACCATCGTCGTGGACGGCGCGCGGTTCGTGCTGTCCGGCGCCAAGGCAGGGGTGCGCTCGCTGCTGCCCGACCTGCCCGTCACCGAGGTGCCCCCACGCGGCCGCATGGTCGACCTGCCGGGCCGCGGCGCGACGTACGTCGTGGACCTGCCGGGCCCGCACCCCGACTCCCCCACGGTCGTGCTGCTGCACGGCCTGGGGGTCACCGCCTCGCTGTGCTGGGCGCCGACCGTCGGACCGCTCAACGAGCACGCGCGCGTGGTGCTGTTCGACCAGCGCTGGCACGGGCAGGGCATCCTCTCCCCGCACCTGACCATCGAGGACTGCGCCGACGACGTCGACGCCGTGCTCGCCGCGCTGGGGGTGGAGGACGCGATCGTCACCGGCTACTCGCTCGGCGGCGCCGTGGCCCAGATGGTGTGGTCGCGGCGGCCCCAGCGGGTCGCCGGTCTCGTGCTGGCCTCGACCGCGCGCAACTGGCAGGGCAACCCCGGGGAGCGGCTGTTCTTCCCGGTGATGAACGCGCTGTCGCGCTCGCTGAGGACGTTCTCCCACGCCCGCGCCTCTCAGCGGTTCGAGCGGCGGGCCTCGCGCGAGATCCACACCGACGACGTCCTGGCCTGGGCCCTGGACGAGATGCGCTCGATCAGCGGCTGGTCGGTCGCCCACGCGCTCACCGCGGTGGGCAACTTCGACTCCTCGCCGTGGATCGGGTCGGTGGACGTGCCGACCGCGGTCGTGGTCACCCGCGGCGACCACGCGATCCCGACCCGCCGCCAGCACAAGCTCGCCGCGGCCATCCCGGGTGCTCGGGCGTGGGAGGCCGACGGCGGCCACACCGCACTGATGTTCGCCGCCGAGACCTGGGTCCCGACCTTCGTCGAGGCGGTCCTCGACGTCGCCGAGCGGGCCGCCGCGGCCCGGCCCGGGAGCACCTCCGTCGCCGCCGACGCCGGCTGAGGAGGCCGATCGGTTTCCGGCACCCCCGTGAGTCACGTCACGGGTTCGTCCCTGGAGGTACTGGTGCGTCACTCTTACGATGGTCTTTCGTTAACTCGTGAAAGACACACGTACTCGAGGGCCACCCATGACGATCCAGACCGACGCGACCCAGGCAGACGCCGCGCACCTGCGCCGGCCGCTCGCCGGCACCGAGCGGATGGCGGGCAGCGACGCGTTCCACCTGCACATGGAGCGCCCGGACACCCCGATGCACACGCTCAAGGTCGTCGTGCTGGACCCCGCCCGGGCGGCGCGGCCGCTGACGCTGGACGACCTCGAACGGGTGCTTCCGCGGCATCTCGGTCTCGTCCGACGCGCGAGCCAGCGGGTGCAGCCCGTCCCGGGTTTCGGCGCCAAGCCGTTCTGGGTCGACGTCGAGGTCGACGTGCGCGACCACCTCGACGAGCGCTGGGCCGAGGCCCCCGGCGACCGCGCGGCGCTGGACCGGGTCTGCTCCGCGCTGGCCGTCGAGCAGCTCGACCGCTCGCGGCCGCTGTGGGCGATGACCCTGGTGCACGGTCTCGCGGGCGGGCGCCAGGCGGTCGTCGTCCGCGTCCACCACGCCGTCATGGACGGCCTCGCCGCGCTCAACACGTTCGTCGCGGCCACGAGCGCCGAGCCCGGCCACGCGCTTCTGGAGCTCCCGCCTCCACCACCGGCCGCGGTCGACCGCGTCGCGATGCGCCGCGAGGCCGGCTCCGGCCTCCTCACGGGGGTACGCCGGTCAGCGGCCGCGCTGGGCGCGCTGGCCGCCGAGCGGCGGGCGCGCCGGGGGTTCGGCGACCTCAGCCAGGTGCCGGCGGGGCTCGTGCCCCGCACCTCGCTCAACCGGCGCAGCGGCGGTGTCCGCAGCTGTGTGAGCGCCCACCTCGACCTCGCCGACCTGAAGACGCTCGCCCGGGACGCCGGCGTGACCCTCAACGGCGCGCTGCACGCGGTGGTGGCGGAGGCGATGCGCGAGGAGCTGGTGGTCCGCGGGGAGCGCCCGGACCGGCCCCTGGTGGCGCTGTTCGCCGTGGCCGAGGACACCTCGTCGACCCGGCGTTGGGGCAATCGGATCGCCACCGCGCGCGCCTATCTGCGCTCCGACCTGGACGACCCGCTGGAGCTGTTGCACGAGACCGCGCGCAGCTGCCTGCTGACGGTGGACCTGCGCCGCCGGCGCGGCTTCGACCTCACCGAGCGCACCCACGACCTGATGGGGCGGGTCGGCCCGACGGTGCGCGCCGGCGTCGCGCACGTCATCCCCCGGGTGTCGAACCACATCACCACCGCCAACGTCCGCGGCCCGGCGGAGACCCGGTGGATCGGCGACCACGAGGTGGTCGACTGGATCTCGTTCTCGCTGGCGGTGGCACCGGCCGACCTCAACCTCACCGGCTACAGCTATGCCGGGGCGTTCCGGGTCGGCTTCGTCTCGACGCCGGAGTCGATGCCCGAGCCGCGGGTGTTCGTCGACCGTCTCCAGGGGGCGCTCGAGCGACTGCTCGCGGTCGCCCAGGGCGCTCCTGGCCAGGGCGCTGACCGCGCGCCGCGGGGACGGTGAGCCCGATGGACCAGACGATCGACCCCCGCCTGCTGCGGGCCTCGCACGAGCTCTACAAGTGGGCCACGCGGCTCTACCACCGCGCGGAGTCCACCGGCGTCGAGCACGTGCCGGAGACCGGCGCGCTGCTGGTCGGCAACCACTCCGGCGGGATCATCGCGATGGACGTGCCGGTGATCTCGGTGCCGTTCTACGAGCGGTTCGGCCACGACCGCGCGCTGCACGTGCTGGCCCACGACATGCTGATGATGGGCCCGGTCGGCGACCTGATGCGCAGGATGGGGTTCGTGCCGGCCGGCAAGGACGCGGCCCACGCCGCGCTCGCCGACGGCGGTTTCACCGTGGTGTTCCCCGGCGGCGACTGGGAGGCCACCCGCCCGACCCGCGAGATGAACACCATCGACTTCCGCGGCCGCACCGGCTATGCCCGGCTCGCGATCGAGACCGGGGTGCCGATCGTGCCGGTGGTCAGCATCGGCGGGCAGGAGGCGGTCTGGGTGGTCGCCCGCAGCGAGCGGCTGGCCCGACTGATGCCGTGGACCAAGCTCTTCCGCGCCCACCACATCCCCATCGTGGTCGGCGCGCCGTGGGGCGTCACGATGGGCTTTCCTCCGCCGGTCCCGCTGCCGACCAAGATCATCACGCGGTTCCTCGAACCGATCGACCCAGCCGAGGTGGACCGCGACCCGGTGGCCCTCGACGCGATCGTCCGCCAGCGCATGCAGGCCGCGCTCGACGACCTCGCCGCCCGGCGCCGCTTTCCGGTCCTGGGCTGACAAACCATCCCGACGTGCGTACGGTAACTAGAACACGTTCTCGTTTTGCAGGAGCTCTCCCATGACCGCTCAGCCGACCGCCGGCCTCCCGGCCGACTTCGACCCGACCGACCCGGACCTGATCGAGCAGGGGCTCCCGCACGAGCAGTGGGCCCTGATGCGGCGCACGACGCCGGTGCACTGGGTCGAGCAGGCCGATCCGGGCGCGCGGGCGGGGTTCTTCGGCACCGGCTACTGGGCGGCCAGCCGGCACGCGGAGGTCGCGGCGATCTCGCGCAACAGCACCGACTGGTCGACCGCGGAGAACGGCGTGATCGTGCGCTTCGCCCCACAGATGACGCGGGAGGAGGTCGAGGCGCAGAACCTCATGATGATCAACCACGACGACCCGGAGCACGCCCTGATGCGGCGGATCGTGTCCCGCGGCTTCACCCCGCGCGCGATCGCGCAGCTGGAGGAGAAGCTGCGCGAGCGCTCGAAGGTGATCATCGCCGAGGCGGTCGAGCGCGGCTCCGGTGACTTCGTGCGCGACATCGCCGCCGAGCTTCCGCTCCAGGCGATCGCCGACCTGCTGGGCGTGCCGCAGGAGGACCGCGAGAGGCTCTTCGACTGGTCCAACCAGATGATGAGCTACGACGACCCCGAGGTCCCCGGGGACGCCCCCACGGCGTCGATGGAGATCCTGATTTACTTCGACGCCCTGGCCAACGAGCGCCGGGCGAACCCGCAGGACGACATCGTCACCAAGCTGATCACCGCCCAGGACGGCGAGGCGCTGACCAACGACCAGTTCGGGTTCTTCGTCATCCTGCTCACCGTCGCGGGCAACGAGACCACCCGCAACGCGATCAGCCACGGGCTCAACGCATTCATGGACAACCCCGAGCAGTGGGAGCTGTGGAAGCGCGAGCGTCCCCGGTCGATGGTCGACGAGGTGATCCGCTGGGCCACCCCGATCACCGTCTTCCAGCGCACCGCCCTGCGTGATCTCGAGCTCGGCGGCCAGCAGGTCAAGAAGGGCGACCGGGTCGGGATGTTCTACGCCTCGGCCAACTTCGACGACGAGGTCTTCACCGACCCCTTCACCTTCGACATCACCCGCTCCCCCAACCCGCACGTGGCCTTCGGTGGGCACGGCGCGCACTACTGCATCGGCGCCAACCTGGCGCGCATGGAGGTCGAGGTGATCTTCGACGTCCTCGCCGACCTCGCCCCCGACATCAGCAAGGTCGCCGACCCCCGTCGGCTCCGGTCCGGCTGGCTCAACGCGATCAAGGAGCTGCAGGTCTCCTACGCCTGAGGCGCGGCCCGGTCACCCGCTCGAGGACGCCCCGACCAGTCGGGGGGAAGAATCACGGGTGTGACCGTCGAGGAGCTCATGCCGGCCGCGCCCGAGCTGCGCGGCCCGGCCCTGATGAGCCAGCAGTGGCGTGACCTGGCCTTCGTGCACTGGGCGGTCGACCCCGAGCGGGTCGCCGCCTTCATGCCCGCCGGGGTGCGGCCCGACGTGCTGGACGGGCGGACGTACGTCGGCCTGGTCCCGTTCAGGATGGTCGGCGCCGGTCTGGGCCGCGGGCCGGCCGTCCCCTTCCTCGGCACGTTCCTCGAGACCAACGTGCGGCTCTACTCCGTGGACTCGACCGGCCGGCGCGGCATCGTGTTCCTCAGCCTGGACTGCGAGCGGCTGCTCGTCTGCGCCGGAGCGCGGCTGTCGTTCGGGGTGCCCTATCGCTGGGCGCGAATGAGTCACGTCAGCGACGGGGACCGCCACGCCTACGCCTCCCACCTCCTCCCGCGCGGCGGGCACGTGCGGGTCGTCGTCGACGCGGGGGCGCCCCGCGAGGCGGGCGAGCTGGAGCACTTCCTCACCGCGCGGTGGGGCCTGCACAGCAGGTGGCTCGGCGGCAGCTGGTACGTCCCCAACGAGCACGAGCGGTGGCTGCTGCGCGAGGCCCGGCTGCTCGACCTGGACGCGCGCGTCCTGGCCTCGGTCGGGCTCCCGGAGCTGGTCTCCCGCGAGCCCGACCACGTGGCGTTCAGCGACGGCGTGACCACGCGGTTCGGGCTGCCGCGACGCGCGCGGCGACCCCGCTAGCCCCACACAAACCTTGTGCAAACCCTTGACAAGCCCTGTGCGGCGAGGCATGGTGGAGGTCCGAGCAGTTCCCCCGCCGCACCAGTCGGCCCTGACGCCCCGTCCCCCGAGGCGCCGCGACCGGCGGAAGGATCGATCTGATGAGCTTCGTCCTCTTCCTCTCCATCGTCGCCATGACCACCGCGATCGTCGGCTGCGCCGCGATCTGGGGCTTCGACGTCGCGCGGGCCCACGAGGTCGAGCGAGACACCGCCGAGCAGTCGCGCCGCATGGCGCTCGAGGAGTCGGCGCGTCGCGCCGCGCTCGAGGAGCGCAACCCCGCCTGACCGGCCCCTCAGCCCTTGTTCGTCGAGGGCCCCGCGTCGTCGTACGGCGCCCCGTCGCGCTCCCGCACCGCCTGGCGGAACCCGACCTCCTCGGCACGCTGCTGGAAGGCGTAGCCCTCCCCGGTGTGCCGCGAGATCCCGTCGAACACGGTGCTGACCATCTGCGAGGTCGCGACGCCCTGGCTCAGCAGCGCGTGGTTGAGCGCGAGCTTGACCATCATCAGCTGGTTGACCGGCATCGCCGCGATCCGGCCCAGCAGCACCTCGGTCCGATCGTCGAGCCGGTCGGCCGGCGCGGACTCGACCGCGAGCCCCCACTCCGCGGCCTCCCTCCCGGACAGGCAGTCACCGGTGAGCAGCAGCCGCTTGGCGCGCTGGTCGCCCAGCCGGTGGGCCCACAGCCCGGCCGACGGCACCCCCCACACGCGCGTGGGCGGGTAGCCGATCTTGGCGTCGTCGGCGATCACGATCTGGTCGCAGTGCAGCGCGATGTCGGTGCCGCCGGCGACGCAGAACCCGTGCACCTTGGCCACCGTCGGCTTGTCGGCATGCAGGAGCGAGGCGTAGCCCTTGGTGAAGCGGCTCATCATCGCGTAGTCGGCCATCGGGTCCCAGACCTCGCCGGGGTCGTGGTTGGGGATCCGCTGCTCGGCCCACAAGGAGAGGTCGTAGCCCCCGCAGAACCCCTTGCCCCGTCCGGACACCAGGATCACGTGCACGCGCGGGTCGCGGTCGGCTCGCTCCACCGCCGCCGCGAGGTCGAACGGGGTGTCCGCGGTGATCGCGTTGCCCGCCTCCGGCCGGTTGAACGTCAGCCGCGCGACCCGTCCGGTGCGCTGGTAGGTCAGGGTCGCGTGCTCGACCGGCTCGTCGACGGACTCGTCGGGCTCACCGCGCCAGGGCGCGGCTCCCTCACTGGTGGGTGCATCCATGCCGGGCAGTGAAGCACCTTCCGGCGAAGAGTCGCAGGCGTGAGAGCCTCCTGAGATGACCTTCCCACTCCTGCGTCGCACGGTGGTCCTGCGCGAGGGCAGGGACGACCGGGGCTCCTCCTACCGGGCCGTCTCGCTGCAGCGTGGCCGGGTCCGGGTCGTGGGTCACGACCTCGGGGGGCAGTACGACGAGTACGAGTTCGAGCGTCGGCTCTCGCGGGACGAGACCCGGGCGCTGGCGCACGCCCTCGGCGTACCCGTGCGGCGGCTGCTGGGTGCGATCCGCGAGCGCTTCGACGACACCCCTGCGCTGGAGGGGTTCCTGCGCGAGCAGGGGCTCGAGGGGAAGCTGTCGAACCGGATCGGGTGATCGGCGTATCACTGCGGTCGTCACCGGCTCCTCGTGTCCGAAGGGGACGCGTGGCGTCTTCCCCCGGACACCGAAGAGGTTCACGATGCTTGGCATGTCCCGGATCTCGTCCCGACTGGTCCCGATCGCCACCGCCGCTCTCGCCGCGGCCGTGCTCCCGGCGGTCCCGGCCGCCGCAGCGGGGCCCTGCGCCGGCGTCGCCCGCTGCCGGGTCGTCGCCCACGTCGACGTCGACGGCGACGGCACCCGCGACGCGGTCGGGCTCGCGCGCACCGGCGGGAACGGCGACCCGAAGGGCACCGTGACCCTGCGCGTCATGCTCGGCAACCGCCTGGTGGCGGCGACGCGACCGACGGAGTACTGGTACGGGCCGCTGTGGCAGGGCGCGGCCAACGTCGACGGCCGCCGCGGCAAGGAGCTCTTCTTCGGTCGCACGCAGGGGGCGCACGCGCAGCTGTTCACCGCGCTCACCCTGCGGTCGGGCCGCCTGGTCACCCTGCGGGCCCCGGGCCGTGGCTACCAGGGGCTGTGGATCGTCGACGCGTCGGTGATGTACCTGACCGGCTGGGTACGCCGCACCGCCGACCCGGGCGGCGTCGTGCGGTTCCGCCACGCCGAGCGCCACCAGCCGCCGGAGGACAGCGAGTTCACGGGCGTGGTGAAGACGTTCCGCTGGACCCGCGACGGATGGGTGCGCACGGCGGTCAAGCGCTATCCGCACGCCGGCGAGGACCGGGTCGCGGGCTGGGGCGGCTTCCAGGTCGCGGGGCTCGACCGGTTCTGACCCGCCCAGGTGGGTACGGGCCGGAGATGACGTCCATCCCCGTACCGGTCCCCGACGACCCCGCCGCCCCGCCGGCCCCCGCGCCGCCGCAGCCGCTGCCGACCGAGCCCCCGAGCCCCTCGGAGCCCCCGCCGCCGGACACCGAACCGGCGCCTGCCTGAGTCCCCTCAGTTGAGGGCGGCGAAGCCGATCGACAGCGACGCAGCGAGCGTCATCCACGTCGCGTAGACGACGAGCCCGCCTCCGAGCCACGCCCCCGCCCTCGACACGGTCGCGACCAGCAGCCACGTCAGCGCGGCCGCGACGACGAGCGAGACGGCAGCACCGAGCAGCGCGTGCTCCTGGCTGAAGAGGTAGGACCAGCCCAGCGCGAAGACGACCGAGACCGCGAACACCACCAGGGCCCGCGTCGCGACCCCGGGGTCCCGGCGGCAGACCACGACGCCGACGACCGCGAGCGCCAGGAAGTTCAGCGGCCAGATGATCCCGAAGACCACGTCGGGCGGCTGCCACGCGGGCTCGGTGAGCGACCGGTACCAGCCGGACTCCGTGTCGGTCCAGAGCCGGGACAGTCCGGCGTAGACGGCGACGACGGTGAGCCAGGCCAAGGTGCGGGTCCAGGTCATGCCCTGTCTCCTACCCCTCTCGAACACACGGCAGGCGTCAGGGTCTCGGGCGTGAACCCCTGGAAGCGCGACGGCTGGTCCGGCCGGCGGTCGGCCGACACGCCACCCGACCTCGGCCGGCAGGCTGGGGCTCTGCCGCTGGACGTCCGGTGTGCTGGTGTCGCGGGCGAGACGGACCTGGCAGGCCGGTGGCCCATCAGTGATCTGGTCGGAGCGGCTCAGGGATCACCTCAGCGGGCGTGCCCGGATCATGGCGCCGCTCCCCGAAGACCGGGCACCGTGTCCGGGTCGATGCCCCGCCGGACGAAGATGATGTAGGTGTCGGTGTCCTGTCGGAGCCCGATGACTGCCTTCTCGAAGTCGACACCTTCAAGTAGCCACACGTCGGTCGCCGCGAACCCGCCGAGTGCGGGGCCGCAGTTCTCCGCGTCGTTGCACGCCGGATAGACACCGTCGCCCAGTTCCTGAGGGAACGGAGCCGGATCCACCTCGTGCCACTCGTCGTAGTAGTGACCTCTGAATCTCAGATCCGGGCAGTCGCGGTCCTTCGGCGATGCCTCACAGGTCGCATTCGAGGCGCAGGATGCCAGCACGACCACCATGGCGACGGCGCGCAGGACCCGTGCCCTCGACCGCCGCCGCATCCGGGCGTGCAAGGCGAGCTGAGATGCCATCAGGCTGCGTCCTTCCAGCCTGCTCCACTGGAACCATCGACAGAGAGATCGTTGCCTGGGTCGAAGGCTACGCCGGGGCGCTGGTTGCGGCGCGGACTGCCGGGTCGGTCAGCGGTCGAGGGCGAGCTCGATCTGGTCGGCCTGGTCGGGGAAGTGGTGCTCGAGGCGTTCGGAGACCGTGAGCATGAGGCGGGCGTGGTCGGGGTCGATCGGTCGGGTGCCGCGGTGGTCGACGAGGAACGCCAGGCCGTGGGGGGTGAGCCAGACGTAGCGGCCGTGCCCGCACTGACGCGCGCGGTAGCCGGCATGGGTCTTCCAGCGATGGTGTCGTCGGCCGAGCGGGCCGGAGTTGTGGGTGCCGGTCTGCGGTGGGTCCTCCGGTGGGGCGCCGGGCCGGTAGGGGGTGGGGTGGTCGTAGTCGACCTCGCGGCCGGTGGCCACGGCGTAGGGCCAGTAGTCCCCGCCGGTGACCAGGTGCACGCGTTCCTTGACCGCTTCGGGGTGCTCGTAGGCGGTGGTGCGGACCCGGTCGGCCAGGTCGATCACCGGCTTGACCACCACGTTGGTCCGGGCCAGCAGCACCTGCAGCTGGGACAGGGTGTGCGGCCCGAGGCCCTTCGACCCGGGCGACGCCGTCGGCGCCGAGGAGGGTGGCCTCGTGCAGGTGGAGGTAGAGCACGGCCTGCGGGGCGATCCGCCCGGCCACCGCTGGGTCGCGCAGCGGCGGCGAGGACGTCGGCGGGCAGTGCGAGGGCACGGGGCAGGTCGGCGGGGTCGGTGGCGGGGTCGGTGGCGGGGTCGACGCCGCGCAGCAGCAGCGCGAACAGCTCCCCGAGGCGACCGAAGTAGCCCATCGCCATCGAGCGGCGCTCGTCGAGGGTGGTGTCGGGGTGGCTGGTCAGCAGCTCCTCGGCCACCCGGGCCAGGACCGCGTCGATGCCGGCAGCATCGCCGGCGGTGACCCGCGCGACGACCATGCGCAGGCCGTCCTCGTCGGACTGCCCGACCGCGGCGAACCGTCGCTCGGCGGCCTCCTCGGCCCGCTGCTCGTGACGGGCGGGGTCGGCCTCGGCGACCTTGGCCTCGGCCACGTCGAGGACCCGGGACGCGGACTCGGTCGCGATCATCCGGGCGATGGCCTGGTCGACGACCCAGACCCGGTCCAGCGGGAGCTCGCGGGAGAGCTTGGCGACCTTGCGGGCCACCCACACCTCGGCCTGCCCCGACCGGCACACCGCCCAGGTGGCCGGCAGGCGGTGGACCAGGTCGAGCACGTCGGCCATCGCGTGGCGGGTCGCGACCGGACCGGTGCCGCGGGCCATCGCGATCTCCCCCAGGCAGAAGTCCTGCACCCCCGGCGTGCCCTCCCCACCGACCTGCCGCAGCACCTTGCCGATCCGCCGCGCATGCGCCTGCTCCCGCGGCGTCAGCCCCTCCAACGGGTCCGCGCCGTGGACCGCCGCCCACTGCGCCACCACCTCCAGGTCGACCACCTCCGCCAACCGACGCGCCCGCACCGCGTCACCCGCAGCGGCCAGCAGGCCGGCCGGGGAGGCGTCACGGAGGTCGATGGGCATGACGCCAGTCTACCGCAGGCGGACGTTATACGAAAGCATGTTCGATCATGTGCAAGGAACCCGGCCCGGCGATCAGATCTTGATCCGCTCGCTCGCGGGGTCGTACATCGGACGCAGCGACACCTCGACCGGATACCTCGTCCCGGCGACGTCGACCTCCCACGTCCCCTCGCGCAGCCAGGCCGGCGTGACCGGCTCTCCACCACCCGAGACGAAGGCGAGGCCGACCGCACCCCCCAGCGTCCAGCCGTACGACGCTGCGCGGACGTAGCCGACCGCCTCACCGTCGCGGTGGACGACCTCGGCATGGAAGAGCAGCGGTGAGGGGTCCAGGACACGCAGCTGCACGAGCCGTTGGGTCATCCCGCCACGGGCGGCATTGGTCGCCTTGCGCGCCAGCACCGCGTCGCGACCGATGAACGGCTTGTCCAGCGCGAGGGCGAACCCGAGCCCGACCTCGAGCGGGCAGTCGGTGTTGTCGATGTCGTGGCCGAAGTCCCGGTAGGCCTTCTCGATCCTCAACGAGGCAAGGGCTCTGAGCCCCACCGGGCGCAGGTCGTGCGCCGCGCCGGCCGCGGCGATCGCGTCGTACACCTCGAGGGTGCGGTCGGCGGGGACGTAGAGCTCGTAGCCGAGCTCGCCGAGGTAGGTGATCCGGACCAGCAGCAGCTCGACCCCGGCCAGCGTCACCCAGCGGGCGGTGCGGAACGGGAACGCCTCGGTGGACAGGTCGGCGTCGGTGAGCCCGGCCAGGACCTCGCGCGACCGCGGGCCCTGCACGTTGAGCTGTCCGAGGTCGGCAGTGACGTCGGTGATCGTGACGCCTTCGGAGGCATGCCGCCGCAGCCAGGCCAGCGCGTGCCCGTGAGCCGTGTCCGACGCGACGACGAGGAAGTCGTCCTCGGCCAGCTTGGTGACGGTGAGGTCGGCCTCGATGCGACCGCCCTCATTGAGCCACTGGGTGTAGGTGATCGTCTCGACCGGGCCGTCCACCGCACCGGCGCTGACGTGGTCGAGCACGCGCCCGGCGCCGTCGCCCTGCACACGGAGCTTGGCCATGAAGCTCATGTCCATCAGGCCCACGCCCTCGCGGACCGCGCGGTGCTCGGCCTCCCACTGCTCGAACCAGGGCGCCCGCCCCCAGGTGGGCTCGGCGACCGGCGTGACACCGGGCCCGGCGAACCAGTCGGCGCCCTCCCAGCCGGACACCTCGCGCATGAGCCCGCCCTGCTCGACCAGCCGGTCGTGCACCGGTGAGAGCAGCCGGTTGCGGGCCGTGACCAGCTGCTTGCCGGGCGTGTGGGCGGCGTACACCGTGCCGAGGATCTCGGTGGTGCGCGCGGCGCGGTAGGCGTCGTCGGCCTGGTCCGGCCGGAAGCGCTGCACGTCGAAGCCGGTCACGTCGACGTCCGGGCGACCTTCGACGATCCAGTGCGCCAGCACGCGGCCGAGGCCGCCGGCGGAGAGGATGCCCACCGAGTTCATGCCGGCCGCGACGAAGTAGCCGCGGATCCCCGGCGCCTCGCCGACGGCCGGCGAGAGGTCGGGCGTGAAGGACTCGGGCCCGCAGAAGAACGTGCGGATGCCGACCTCGAGCGTGACCGGGACGCGGGACATCGCCTTCTCCAGGAACGGCCCCATCCGGTCCCAGTCGGGCGGCAGCGTGCCGAAGGAGAAGTCGCGCGGGATGCCCTCGACCTTCCACGGGGCGGCCTTCGGCTCGAAGAGGCCGACCATCAGGCCGCCGCCCTCCTCGCGGTAGTAGCCGTACGAAGCGGGATCCTCGAAGACCGGGGCGTCGGGGTCCATCCCCTCGATCGTGTCGGTGATCAGGTAGTAGTGCTCGGCAGCCTGGTTGGGGATGACCAGCCCGTTCTGCGCGCCGAGCTCGCGCGCCCACATGCCGGTGCAGTTGACGACGTACTCCGCCTCGACGGTCTCGCCGGTGGAGGCGCGTACGCCGGTGACGCCGCCCTGCGCGGTCGTCACCTCCTCCACCCGCACGCCCTCGACGACCCGGACCCCGAGCTGCCGGGCGCCCTTGGAGAGCGCGACGGTGAGGTCGACCGGGTTGACCCGTCCGTCGCCGGGGACGTGGAAGCCCGCGAGCAGGTCGTCCGTCCTCGCCCACGGGAACAGCTCGGACATCTCCCGGGGGGAGATCTCCTCGACCTCGAGACCGACATGGCGCTGGAAGGCGGCGACGCGGCGGTACTCCTCGAGCCGTTCGGCGTCGGCGGCGGCCTCGATCAGCCCGACGGGCTTGAACCCGGTGGACTGTCCGGTCTCGGCCTCCAGCCGGGCGTAGAGGTCGCGGGAGTACAGCCGGATCCCGGTGCTGGTCTCCGACGTCGAGCCGAAGCAGGTCATCAGGCCGGCGGCGTGCCAGGTGGTGCCGGAGGTGAGCCGGTCACGCTCGAGCAGGAGTACGTCGGTCCAGCCCGCGTGGGCCAGGTGGTAGGCCACCGAGCAACCGATCACGCCGCCACCGATGACGACGACCCGGGCACGACTGGGGAGCGGAGGTGGGGTCACCGACCCAGGCTAGGCCCGGCCACGCAGCACCTTGCGCGGCAGCCGTCGTACGGGCAAGTGCCGTACAATCCGTGCATGAGCAAGACCGAGCGCATCGAGCTGCGGGTCTCCGCCGATGACAAGGCCGCCATCCTGGCAGCTGCCGACCTGGAGCACACCACGGCGACCGATTTCGTGCGAGGCGCGGTGCTCGATCGCGTGCGTCGCCTGCAGGCACGCGGGGACCGGACGCTGATGCCTGCCGAGCAGTTCGACGCCTTGGTCGCTGCGCTCGACGTGCCGGACAAGGCTCCCGGCCTGGCACGCGCCGTTGCGCGAGACCGGCGCTTCGTCCAGCGTTGAGCCCCCAGTTCGAGTCCGTCGCACTCACCGAGGTCCACGACGTCACCTCGTTCGACTCCGGCGTCGAGAGCCTCGACTCCTGGCTGGTGGGTCACGCCCTCCGCGCCCAGCAGGCGGGAACGGCCCGGACCTTCGTGTGGACCACGCCGGACACGCCCGACCAGGTGTGGGCGTACTTCTCCCTCGCCCCGACGGAAGTGGCCAGGGCCGACCTCTCCCGAGGGCAGTCCTCGGGGTTCAGCAGAGTGCCCAGCTATCTGCTGGCGAGACTGGCGTTGCACCGAGACCTGCAGGGTTCAGGGCTCGGCGCCGAGCTGCTGGTCGATGCTCTGAGCAGGGCCGCGCGCGCTGCGGAGCTCGGAGGTGGACGCCTGATCGTGGTCGATGCCATCGACGCCGCCGCCGCCGAGTTCTGTCGCCACCACGGCTTCGCTCCGGTCAAGGGCGACCGGCACCGGCTGGTGCTCAAGATCGCCACCGTCCGGGTACTGCTCGGCTGACTGGGGCGGCGACCTCAGCCGGCGCGCCTACGTCAGCCCGGAGAACCGGTCGAAGAAGACCGTCAGGTTCTCCAGGACGCGCTGCATCTTCGCTCCGCAGGACCTCGGAGTAGGCCGACCGGCAGTGGTCGTCGACCAGGGAGTGCACGTAGTCGTAGCCGATCTTGACGTTGGGATCGCGATTGCCGTGAGCTCGTCCGAGAGCCTTCCATCCGCCGCCGTCGGCATCGGGTCGGCCGGAAGGGGACTGCGAGCCGGGCGACGTCCGCGTCGTACACGCCGAGCAGCTCCCTCACCAGGCGTAGGCCTCCGGCGCGGGCTTCGCGCCGTTCGGTGCGGGCGCCGGGAAGATCTCGTCCAGCCGGTCGAGGGTCTCGGCGGAGAGCTCGATCTGCGTCGCCCGCAAGGCTCCGTCGAGCTGCTCCATCGTCCGAGGGCCGACGATCGGCGCGGTCACGCCCTCGCGGGACAGCAGCCATGCGAGACCGACGTTGGCGGGGTCCTCCCCCAGCTCGGCGCAGAGGTCCTCGTAGGCCTGGATCGCGTCGCGGTGCTGTTCCAGCCCGTCCTTGGCGCGACCGGCGCCCGACCGGGACCCGCCGCCTTCCCGCGCCTTGCGGAGCGCTCCGCTGAGGAGGCCGCCGTGCAGGGGCGACCACGGGATGACGCCCAGGCCGTACGCGCGGGCGGCGGGCAGCACCTCGAGCTCGACCCAGCGGGTGAGCAGGTTGTAGATCGACTGCTCGCTCACGAGACCCATGAAGTGGCGCGCCCTGGCCGCCTCCTGGGCCTGGGCGAGGTGCCAGCCGGCGAAGTTGCTGGAGCCGACGTAGAGGACCTTTCCCTGCGCCCGCAGGGTCTCCATCGCCTCCCAGATCTCCTCCCACGGCGTCGACCGGTCCACGTGGTGCATCTGGTAGAGGTCGATGTGGTCCGTCTGCAGGCGCTTGAGCGACGCGTCGCACGCGTGCCGGATGTTGCGAGCCGACAGGAAGGTGTCGTTGGGCCAGTCGCTCATCGAGCCGTAGAGCTTGGTCGCGATCACGGTCCGCTCCCGGCGACCGTCGCCCTGGGCGAACCACCGGCCGATGATCTGCTCGGTGATGCCCTCGCCCTGCTTCCAGCCGTAGACGTTGGCGGTGTCGAAGAAGTTCAGCCCGTGCTCGTGGGCGCGGTCCATGATCGCGTGGCTGTCGTCCTCCGAGGTCTCCGGGCCGAAGTTCATGGTCCCGAGGCACAGCCTGCTCACCGAGAGTCCGCTGCGGCCGAGGTGGGTGTAGTCCATGCTTTCGACCCTATGACGCGTGTGTTGGACCGCGTCCGCGTCAGCAGGTGGCGAGCATGTCCTCCAACGCCCGGACCTCGCTGGGGTCGACCTCCAGGTCCCAGGCGCTCTTGATCCGGATCCACCGCGCCGCGTAGTCGCACTGGTAGGCCTTCCGGGGGCGCCAAGCGGCCGGGTCGGAGGCGCCCTTGCTCTGGTTGGCCGGACCGTCGACGGCGAGGAGGACGCTCGGGGCGTTGGCGTACCGCTCCCGTCGATCCGCGCTCCACGAACGTGCACCCGACACCCACGCCTCGGCCAGGGGGACCACGTGGTCGATCTGGATCGCCTGGGCCTGACGCAGATCCTTCAGGTCGGTGAACGACAGCAGCTGCCCCGTGTAGGGGTCCCGCCAGCGGCCGGCGAGCACGTCGTGGTCGCACGGGCCCTGGACTCCGACGGTCACGGTCCCGGGCACGGCGTCGCGCAGCAGCACGTCGTCGCGCTGGTTGCACCCGTTGCCGTCGACGTCTGCCCACGCGGTCCCGAAGCTGCTCCGCTCGTAGCCGAGCGTCCCGCGCGGGCGACGTGTCACCTCGAGCGACCGCAGGAGGTTCTCCGCGGCGACCTCGGCCCGCGCAGTGTCCGGGGACTGCTCGGTGGCGGCACCTCGTGCGGAACACCCGCTCACCGCCAGGATGCACGCGGCTGCGGCAGCCGGACCACGCAACCGCATCACCCGGGCCCGACCAGGATCACGCGCAGGGTCCGCGGGCCGTGGACGCCCTCGACGCGGTCGAGCTCGATGTCGCTGGTCGCGGACGGTCCGCTGATCCAGGTCTGCGGGCGGGCGGGGTCGAGGGCCGCGACCGCCTCGGGGACGCCAGGCACGACCTGGTCCTCCCGGACGACGCACACGTGGAGGTCGGGCACGAGGCTCAGGGCACGGCGTCCCTGACCGGGTCCGTGGGTGAGCACGATCGTGCCGGTCTCGGCGATGCCGAGCGTGGCCGTGGTGACGACCGCGTCGATGCCGTCGAGCTCGGCGGCCGCCAACCCGGTGTCGGCGACCGGGTTGGGCACCGGGTGGTCGAAGCCGTCCGGCACCACCGTCGTATGACGTCCGAGGAGGTCGGCGAGGACGCTCGGGAGCTCGTCGGGGCCGCAGCGGTGGACGGTCGCGCGGTAGTCCTCGACGCGCTCGGCGAAGAGGTCGACGAGATCGACGAGGTCAGCCGGGTCACGGTGGTCGAGCAGGGAGCGAAGCGGCCGATCGGTCGAGATCACGTCGGCTGGGTCTGCTCCTTCGAGGGCGGCGCGGACGCGGCCCAGGATCTCGTCGCGCGCGGTCACGACCGTCCTCCGTCGGTGCGCTTCCACCAGGCGCGGAAGGACTCCCGCGGCGCGGGCGGCAGGTCGCGCGCACCGGTCCACGCCCCGATGCACCGAAGCGGCGGGCCACCCCGAGGCCGGGCCGCGTGAACCGCTCGGCGGTGCGCAGGAACCCGGACCTCCGTAAGGTCGCGGCGGCGGCCTTCATCGCGACCGCCTCGGGCTTGGGCACGCCGCCGCGGTGGGCGTCGACGACCTGCGAGCGCAGCTCGACCAGCACCGAGGGGATGTCGATCTTGACCGGGCACACCTCGTAGCAAGCGCCGCAGAGCGAAGAGGCGTACGGCAGCGAGTCGACCTGCTCGTCGACGCCGACTCCGCGCAGCAGCGGATTGAGGATCGCGCCGATCGGGCCGGGATAGACCGAGCCGTACGCGTGGCCGCCGGTGCGCTCGTAGACCGGGCACACGTTGAGGCAGGCCGAGCACCGGATGCAGCGCAGGGCCTGGCGCCCGACCTCGTCGGCGAGCGCCCGCGTGCGCCCGTTGTCGAGCAGGACGACGTGCACCTCCTGAGGGCCGTCGCCGGGCGTCACGCCCGACCAGGTCGAGGTGTAGGGGTTCATCCGCTCGCCGGTCGACGAGCGCGGCAGCAGCTGGAGGAACACCTCGAGGTCGGCCCAGGTCGGCACCACCTTCTCGATGCCCACGACCGAGACGAGCACCTCGGGGAGCGTCAGGCACATCCGGCCGTTGCCCTCGGACTCGACCACGACGAGCGTGCCGGTCTCGGCGACCGCGAAGTTGGCGCCCGAGACCGCGACCTTCGCGCGCAGGAACTTCTCGCGCAGGTGCAGTCGGGCAGCCTCGGCCAGGTGCGCGGGGTCGTCGTCGAGGTCCTCTGGCGCAGGCCGGCCCACTGACCCCATCGAGGACGCGAAGATCTCGCGGATCTCCGCGCGGTTGCGATGGATCGCCGGCACGAGGATGTGGCTGGGCAGGTCGTCGCCGAGCTGCACGATGAGCTCGGCGAGGTCGGTCTCCCACGCCGCGATCCCTTCCTGGGCCAGGAACTCGTTCAGTCCGATCTCCTGCGTGGCCATGGACTTGACCTTCACGACCTCGTCGACGTGGTGCGCCTTGGCCACCTCCGCGACGATCCGGCAGGCCTCCTCGGCGTCGCGCGCCCAGTGCACCGTCGCTCCCGCCGCGGTCAGCGACTCCTCGAGCCGCACGAGGTGGGCCTCTAGGTCGAGCAGCACCTGGTCCTTGATCGCGGCGCCGGCCGTGCGCAGCTCCTCCCAGTCGTCGACCTCGGCGACGACGGCCGCTCGCTTGGCACGGATCGTCGTCGTGGCGTGCCCCAGGTTGGTGCGGAGCTGGGTGTTCGCCAGGGCGATCCGCGCGGCCTCCGGGAACGGCGGCATGCCGAGGAAGGTGCGGCTCATCGGCTTCCCTCGGTCGCGGCGAGGACCTCCGCCAGGTGCATCACGCGTACGCCGGCCCGCTGGCGCGACAGCAGCCCGCCCACGTGCACGAGGCACGAGCTGTCCCCGGCCACCAGCACCTCGGCACCGGTCTCCCGCACGTGCTGCGCCTTGTCCGATCCCATCGCCACCGAGGTGTCGGCGTTCTTGACCGCGAACGTGCCGCCGAAGCCGCAGCACTGCTCGGCGCCGGGCAGCTCGACCAGGTCGATGCCGTGGACCGCACGCAGCAGCCGCAACGGCCGGTCCCCCACGCCGAGCATCCGCAGCGAGTGGCAGGTGGGGTGGTAGGTCACGCGGTGCGGGAAGGACGCGCCGACGTCCTCGACCCCGAGCACGTCGACGAGGAACTCGCTCAGCTCGTAGGTCCTCGGGCCGGTCGAGGCCACCGCCTCCGCCAGTGCCGCGTCGCGCGAGCGACGGGCCACCATGGCGTGCTGGTGGCGGGCACAGCCGGCGCACGACCCGCTCGGCGCGACCACGGCGTCGTACCCCTCGAAGGCGCGGACGAAGTTGCGGACCACGGGCACCGCCTCGTCGAGGTAGCCGGTGTTGACCATCGGCTGGCCGCAGCAGGTCTGCCCTGCCGGGAAGTCGACGTCCACCCCGAGGCGCCGCAGCAAGGTCACCACGGCCTTGCCCGTCTCCGGCATCAGCGCGTCGTTGATGCAGGTGACCATGAGCGCGACCTTCACGTGCCCATCCTGCCCCGGAGGGGTGGCGTCAGCCCACCTCGTGGAGCTCGCGCGGGAGGTCCTGCTCGTCGTCGACCCGCTGCACCAGCGCCTCCCCCTCGACGTCGAGGTCGGGCACCAGCCGGTCGAGCCACCGCGGCATCCACCAGATGCGCTCGCCGACGATCGCCATGACGGCCGGGACGATGAGCATCCGCACCAGGAAGGCGTCGGCGAGGACCCCGACCGCGAGTGCGAAGCCGATGGCCTTGAGGATCGGGTCGCCCGACAGCGCGAAGCCGGCGAAGACGCCGACCATGATCAGTGCCGCCGCGACGACCACCCGGGCACTGTGCGCGAAGCCCTCCACCACCGCCGCGCGTGCCGGGGTGCCGTGGACGAACGCCTCCCGCATCCGGGTGACGAGGAAGACCTCGTAGTCCATGGCGAGCCCGAAGAGGATGCCGGTCAGCAGGATCGGCAGGAGGAACATGACGGGGCCGGAGGTGTCGACGCCGACGAGCCCCTTGAGCCAGCCCCACTGGAAGACCGCGACGGTCGCGCCGAGCGAGACCCCGACGGACAGCAGGAAGCCGAGGGCCGCCTTGATCGGCACCCACACCGAGCGGAAGACCACCACGAGCAGCAGGACGGCGAGCCCGACGACGATCAGGAGGTAGAGCGGGAAGACGTCGGCCAGGGCGCCGGAGATGTCCACGCCGACGGCGGTCTGGCCCGTCACCAGCGCCCGCGCGCCGGTCTCGGCCGGGAGGTCCGCCAGCGCCGAACGCAGGTCGCCGACCAGGTCCTTGGTGGACTCGTCCGACGGCCCCGACCGCGGTACGACGGTGAGCGTCGCCAGCTGCGTGGCCTCCAGCTGCTCGGCGAACGCCTGCCTGGCCAACGGGTCGTCGGCGGCCGCGGGGACGACGGCGGCGATGTCGGAGCCCGGCTCCTGCGCGAGGCGCTGCAGCTCGGCGGTGGCCCGGTCGACCGCGGCGGCGGGGTCCCTCGCGCCCTCGGTGTCCACGACGACGACCAGCGGGCCGTTGACGCCGGCCCCGAAGTTGTCGGCGATCAGGTCGTAGGCGATGCGCGCGTCGTCGTGGGCGGGCTTCGTGCCGTCGTCGGGCAGCGCAAGCTGCATCGAGGCCACCGGGACCGCCGCGACCACCGCGACCAGCAGCCCGGCGACGAGGGCGGGCCAGCGGTGCCGGCTGAGGGCCGACCCAGCGACGTCCGTTGGTGCGGATCGCGTCGTCACCCTCGGGGTCGCGGTCCTTCAGGAACCGCAGCCGGCCCCCGGTCACCCGCCCGCCGAGGAAGCCGAGGAAGGCCGGCAGGAGCGTGAGCGCGATGAGCACCGAGACGACGACCATGAACGCCGCGGCGAGGCCCATCTGGGTGAGGAACCCGACGCCGCACACCGACAGCCCCACCAGGGCGATGACGACCGTCAGTCCGGCGAACACGACCGCACTTCCCGCCGTGACCGACCGCACGTCCGGCGGCCTCCTCCGGAGCGCGTCCCAGGCGGACCTCGTGCTGGTAGCGGGACATGATGAACAGCGCGTAGTCGATCCCCACCGCGAGCCCGAGCATCGTGCCCAGGGCGGGGGTGGTCGAGCTGAGCTGGAGGAAGCCGGTCAGCGTGGTGATCGTGAGTCATCCCGATCCCGACGCCGAGCAGCGCGGTCAGCAGCGGCATGCCCGCTGCGACCAGCGAGCCGAAGGTCAGCGTGAGCACGACGATCGCCACCGCGACCCCGACGGCCTCCCCGGTCGGGGGCCCGGTCTCGGCCTGCAGGGCGTCGCCGCCCACGGCGACCCGGAGACCGGCGTCCTCGGCGGAGCGTACGGCGGCCGCGAGCGCGTCCTTGTCGGCCGCGGCGAGGTCGACGGCGGACTCGGTGTAGCCGACCGTCGCGTAGGCCACCCGGCCGTCCTTCGACAAGGTGCCGACCGTGAACGGGTCGACGACCGACTGCACGTCACCGGTCCGCAGCCGCTCGAGCGTGGCCGTGACCACGCGCCGGTTGGACGGGTCGGTGAGCCGTTGACCGCCCGGGGCCTCGAAGACCAGGCGGGCGGTGGCCCCGTCGGGCGTCGCCTGCGGGTTGCGCTCCTCGATGAGGCCGAAGGCGCGGGTGGACTCGATGCCGGAGACCTCGAAGGAGTCGTCGGTCGGGCCCGAGAGGGTTGCCGCCCCGGCCGCCAGCGCCACGAGCAGGAGCACCCAGGCCCCCGCCACCGTCCGGCGATGCCGGAACGACCACCGCCCGACCCGGAACAGCTGCCACGCCATCGAGCGCCTCCCAACGCTAGGTGGACCCGAGAGTCCGGTTCGGGCTACCGTAGGCACAAGCGGACCCGTGAGTCCACTTGAACCGAGCCGTGGTGACCGACCTCACCGCACGCCGGGGGAGGGCACGATGAGCGCCATGGCAGACAGCGGCGGTCCGGCTGACGCGTCCGCCGCGGAGTGGGCCGACCGCCGCGCGGACGCGCGCCGCAACCACGAGCGGGTCCTCGACGCCGCGGTGGAGGTGTTCACCGAGCACGGGCTCGACGCGACCATGCCGCAGGTCGCGGCCCGGGCCGGCGTGGGCAAGGCCACCGTCTACCGCAGCTTCCCGACCAAGGCCGACCTGGTCCGGGCGCTGGCCCAGACCCACGTCGACTGGCTCGACGCCCGCATCCGGGAGGCCGGGGACACCGCCGGCGAGGACGCCTACCGAGCGCTCGAGGCCGCGCTGGAGGACATCACCACCCGGCTGGCCGAGGACCGCCTCATGGTCGAGGTGCTCAGCGGCGTCGACGGCCTGGAGCCAGCCGCCGACCAGCCCGTCGAGCGCATCCTGGCCCTCGGCGTCGAGCAGGGCGTCTTCCGGTCCGACGTGACCGAGCGCGACCTGACCGTCCTGGTCGCCGGCGTGGCGCGGGCGCTGATCGACCTCGACGAGCGCGACCCGGAGGTCTGGCGCCGCTACGCCCGCCTCGCGGTCGCCGCCCTCCGGCCCTAGCCGCTCAGGCCCCCAGCCGCAGCACGCGCGTGTAGAAGGCCAGCTCGCGCTCGAGCGCGTCCACGATCGTGTCGCGCCGGCGGAAGCCGTGCCCCTCGCCGTCGTACACCTGCAGCTCGACGTCGCGCCCAGCCGCGCGCATCGCGGCTGCCATGTCCTCGGCCTGCGCCAGCGGGACGACCATGTCGTCGGTGCCCTGGAGCAGAAGCAGCTCGCCATGCAGCCGGTCGGCGTGGTTGACCGGCGAGCGGTCGTCGTAGACGTCGCGACGCTCGGGCCAGGGCGCGACCAGCCGGTCGAGGTAGCGCGACTCGAACTTGTGCGTGTGCTCGGCAAGGCCGCCGAGGTCGCCGACGCCGAAGAGGCTGGTGCCGGCGGCGAAGGCGTCGCTGGTGGTCATCGCGCGGAGCACGGCGTAGCCGCCGGCGCTCCCGCCGCGGATCGTGAGGCGATCGCGATCTGCCTTGCCTGCTCGGGCGACGGACAGCGCACCGGTCACGCAGTCGTCGATGTCGACCAGTCCCCAGCGGCCGAGCAGCCGGTCGCGGTAGGCGCGGCCGAAGCCGGTGCTGCCGGAGTAGTTGACCTGCAGCACCGCGAAGCCGCGCGTGGTCCAGAACTGCGTGCCGGTGTTGAACATCGCCTCGGTGCGGGCGGTCGGTCCGCCGTGCACCATCACCACCAGCGGCGGCCGCTCGTCGTCGGGACCGGCCACCTCCGCGTTCCGCGGCTCGTAGAGGTTGCCGTGCACCAGGTCGCCCTCGGAGTTGCGCCAGGTCCAGTGCACCGGCGGCGAGACGTACGCCGGGCCGAGGGCCTCGCCGGCGGAGGTCAGCACGCGGAAGGGGCCTTCCACGGGACCGCGCACCACCTCGGGCAGGCGGTCCGCGCTGCCACGGAGGAACGCCACCTCGCCGTCGGTGCCGACCAGCGACGAGTAGACGGTGCCCCCGCCGTCGGTCGGCGTGACCGTCCCCGAGCCGGCGTCGAGGACACCGAGGCCGTGGGCGTCGTCGCCCCACCACCGGACGAGCGCACGGTCGGCGTCGAGCACCGCGAAGTCCTGCATCCCCAGCACCCACTGGGGACTGGCGTGGTCTGCCTCGGCCTCGTGGAGCTGGCGAGGGCCGTCGCCGGCGTCGCGGTGCACCAGCCACCAGCCCGACTCGTCACCGACGAACCACAGGGTGCCGTCGGGGCCGAGCTGCGGCTGCGACACCGAGATCTCGTTGCCGCCGGCCACCTCGATCGGGTCCGTCACGCCGGCGGCGGCGAGGGTGGCGCGGAAGAGCCGGGTCGAGTCCCACGGCATGTTCGGGTGGTCCCACACGACGAACGCCATCTGCGTGCCGTCCGGCGAGACCGCGGGCCGCGACACGAAGTCGGTGCCGGTGTGCAGCACCGTGCCGCCGTCCTCGTTGTCGCCGCGCAGGTGGAGGCGGACCAGCTCGTTGGCCGGCTCGGGCTCGTGGGAGTGGTCCTCGCGCACGGCGTAGACATGGTCGCCCTGCAGCACCAGGCCGCCGTACCTCGGGCCCTCCGGGGTGATGGCGACCGGCTCGTCGGTGCCCGGGTCGAGCCGGTGGAGGCGCCCGTCGGCGAAGTGCGAGAAGACGACCGTGCCGTCCGGCGACGGCGTACGCCCCGCCGCCGTACTCGTGCACGCGGCTACGGACGTTCCACGGCGCGGGCAGCACGTCCTGGGTGCCGGAGCCGTCGTGGCGCACCAGCGCTTGGCGTCCGGCCTCGGCGGGGCGACCCTCCAGCCAGTACGTCGAGGCGCCGTCGACCCGCACCTCGTCGAGGACGACCATGCCGCTCGCCAGGTCGTCGGGGCTGATCGGGGAGGGCCAGGTGCCGAAGGGGAGCGTGCTCACCCTTCGACCCTAGGCCGGGAGCCGATGTGGTCGAGCCGTCCATCGGCCTGCGACTCCAGGGGCGCCAGCAGCTCGGCCAGCTCCTCGTGGGCCATCCCGTGCCGGTCGCGCACGACGACGCCGTCGGGGCCGAGGTCGAACGTCGCAGGGTCGGTGTAGACGCGCCGCCTTGGCCGGGTCGTCCCCTCGTCGGCATCCCGCGGGCCATCGTTCGACCACGCACCCAGTGGTGCTCGAGGTCTGCCGCGTCGCCGGCTGGGAGCCCGAGCTCGCGCGTCCGTGCGCGGCACTGCGGCTCGACGGCGTCGTCTTGTGCCACTCGCCGGCACCGACGTCCGGGGGTGCCCTTGGCGGTGGCCACCGACCCGACCACCGGCCGGCTGGTCGCCGGTTCGCGGAGATCATCGGTCAGCGACGCGCAACCCGTGATCGCGGGATGTCATGTCCTTCCGCCGCGTTTGCACCGAACGAGCGACGGCACTTTCCCTCGACGAAGATGACCGGAAGGATCCGTCCTGCTTCGCCAAGACCGAAGCGGCCGCTCGCAGGATGGCGTCGGCGGAGATGTTGATGTCTGCCTCCGTCGTGGTCCAGTTCGAGACCGACACCCGGATCAGGCGTTTTCCTTGCCACGTCGTGGCGCCCAACCAGCAGGTGCCGTCGCGTTGCACGGCGTCGACGATCGCATCGGTGCTGGCGAGGTCGCCGAACCCAACGAGCACTTGGTTCAGCACCACCTCGTTGTAGACCCTCGCACCGCCGGCCGTGAGCAGCTCGGCCATCCGCTGGGCAAGGTCGCAGGACCGGTCGACCAGGTCCGCAATTCCGCTACGGCCGAGCTCCTGGAAGGCGGCCCAGACCGGGAAGCCGCGGGCCCGGCGAGACGACTCGGGGTCACGTCGCCCAGCACGTGGTCATCGCCGCCTGAGCCGGTCAGGTATGCCGCCGTGTACGACATGGCCGCGGCATGAGCGTTCGGGTCGCGGCAGAAGGCCAAGCCCGAGTCGTAGGGCACGTTGAGCCATTTGTGGGCGTCGGTCCCCCATGAGTCGGCGAGCTGCACTCCTTCTGTCAGATGTCGGTGCCGTGGGCTGGCGCCGGCCCACAGGCCAAACGCGCCGTCCACGTGGACCCATGCGTCGTGACGGCGTGCGAGGGGGACGGCTCGGCTGAAGTCGTCGCATGCGCCCGTGTTCACATTGCCTGCCTGCAGGCAGACGATCGTCGGGGTCTCGGGATTCTCGTCCAAGACCTCGCTCAAGTGATCCGCGTCGATCGCGCCGTTGTGGTCGGCGCGGACCGGCCGGACGCTCGCGGTGCCCATACCGAGGAGCCGCAAGGCACGGTCCACCGTGCCGTGGCGCTCCTCGCTCGCGACCACACGGACCGGCGGGGCGTCGTACAGCCCGTCACGGGCCGCGTCCCACCCCACTCTGGCCAGCACCTCGTTCCTGCCGATCGCGAGGCCGACCGTGTTGCCCGCCTGCGCGCCGGTCACGAAGGCGACCGACGACCCGGGCGGCAACCCGAGCACTTCCGTCGCCCAGGCACCGGCCGCACGCTCCGCGGCGCCTGAGGCACACGAGAGGACCTCGTTGTAGGCCGCTTGGTCCCAGCCGGTGGTCAGTACGTCGGCGGCGCTCGCCGCCGGCAGTGCACCTCCGATGACGAACCCGAAGTAGCGCGGCCCTGTCGTCCCCGTGATGGCGCCATCGGCGGCCAGCAAGAGTCTGCTCAGGACGTCGTCGGGATCGGCGGGCCCCTCGGGCAGCGGTCCGGCAAACGCAGAGCGAATGTCCTCGGCCGACTTGCGAGGCAGAACGGGGCGTTCGCCGACGCCCCTACGGTGCTCTGCTGCGGCTCGGGCGGCTCGGACGAAGAGGCGTTCGACATCGCTCACCTCGCCACCGTGCAACAAGCCACGGCGGCGCACAACCACGCGCGACCGGCAGGAGGAGACTCGACCGGTGCTCGTGGGTCCGGCCGGATGGGAGCTCACGCCTCGCCGAGGTCCCCCAGCGTCTGCTGCGCGATCCGGAAGGCGGTGTTCGCGTCGGGGACGCCGCAGTAGATCGCCGCCTGGAGCAGGACTTCCTTGATCTCCTCGACGCTCAGCCCGTTGCGACGGGCGGCGAGGAGGTGCATCGCCAGCTCCTCGTGGTGGCCGCGCGCGACGAGGGCGGTGAGCACGGCGACCGAGCGGGAGCGGCGGTCGAGGCCCGGGCGGGTCCACACGCCTCCCCAGGCGTACTCGGTGACGAGCTCCTGGAAGTCGCGGGTCAGGTCGGTGGCAGCGGCGGTCGCACGGTCGACGTGCTCGTCGCCGAGCACCTCGCGGCGCACCACCATGCCGGTCTCACGGCGGTCGGCTCCCAGGTCCTCAGAGCCGAGCGCGTGGTCGCGGACCAGCGCGGCGACGGCGGCCGGCGACTCGACGGGCACCAGGTGGGCGCCGTCCACGAGCACCTCGAGCCGCCCGTCGGCGACCCCGCGGGCGAGGTCGGCCAGCAGCGAGGGCGGCGTCACCTCGTCGTACGCCCCGGCGACCGCGAGCACCGGCGTGCGGATCGACGCCAGCCGGTCGCGCACGTCGAAGGCGGCGAGCGCGCCACACACTGCGGCATAGCCGTCATCGGCCGCCTCGGCCAGCGCCTCGAGGACCGCGGAGCCCCGCTCCGGCTCGCGCTCGAGGAAGCCCGGGGCGAACCACCGCTCCGCCGACGCCGAGACCAACGACGCGGTGCCCCCCGACGCGACGGCATCGACCCGCTCCTGCCACGACTCGGCGGTGCCGATGCGTGCCCCGGTGGACATCAGCGTCGCGCTCTCCACCCGGTCGGGGGCGTCGAGCAGCAGCTGCAGCCCGACCGCCCCGCCGACGGAGTCCCCGGCGTAGTGGAACCGCGCCGGGTAGTCGCGCGCGGCCTCGTCGACGACCTGCAGCACGTCGGCGGCGAGCGAGGCCATCGTCACCGGGTCGTCGCCCACGGGCAGCCGGTTGTGCCCGTGGCCGGGCAGGTCCCAGGCGAGCACCTCGAAGTGCTCGGCCAGGTGCTCCGCGGCGGCCGCCCACAGCGCGGTGGCCGAGGTCCCGAGCGAGGGGCCGAGGACGAGCAGAGGCAGTCCGGGACGTCCTCCGAGGCGTGCGGCGGTGACGGTCATGGGTCCGAGTGTCCCGGAAGGGCCAGGAAGGCACGCGGCAGGCGGTTCACGCGGTGCGGCTAGGTTCGCCATGAGCGGCGCACCAGGCGCTGGACGAGAGGAGCAGCCCATGCCCGACGGCCAGGCCGAGCACAACGTCGAGTTCCGCACCAACGGCACGACCGCCTACGGCTACCTGGAGAAGCCCGAGGGCGGCAGTGGCCCCGGTGTGATCGTGATCCAGGAGTGGTGGGGCCTCACCACCCACATCGCCGACGTCACGCGCCGTCTCGCCGGCGAGGGGTTCGTGGCCCTGGCGCCCGACCTCTACGGCAACCGCGTCACCCACGACGGCGACGAGGCCGCCCAGATGATGCAGGCGCTCGACGCCGATGCCGCGTCGAAGATCCTCTCCGGCGCGATCGACTACCTCACCGGCCTGGACGAGACCACGTCGACGAGCGTCGGCGCGATCGGCTTCTGCATGGGCGGCGGCTTCGTGCTCTCGCTCGCGCAGCAGGCCGGCGAGCGGGTCGCCGCGGCCGTCCCGTTCTACGGCTTCCCGCAGGGCGTCGACCTCGAGGCGGTCACCGCCCATGTGCAGGGCCACTACGCCCGCGAGGACGAGTCGCTCCCGATCGATGCCGCCCGCGCCGCCTTCGACCGGCTCGAGAGCCGAACGGGCGCCACCACCGAGCTGTTCGAGTACGACGCCGGACACGCGTTCTTCAACGACGAGAACCTGCTCGGCACCTACGACGCCGACAGCGCGGCCGAGGCCTGGGACCGGGCGGTCTCGTTCCTGCGCGACCGGGTCCGCTGACCTCAAGGGCCGACCGGCTCGGGCGCTACGCCCTGGACCGGCCGCAGGCCGAGTCCGACGGCGAGCGCGGCTCAGGCTTCTCCGTCGACGTGGCACGCAGCTCAGAGCGCGAGCTCGTGGATCCACATCGACGACGCCCTGGCCGCGGTCGAGCTCATCGAGCGGCACGAGGAGCTCGCCGGTCCGATCAGCCTGTCCACGCCCAACGTCGGCGACAACCGCACGCTGATGGCCGAGCTGCTGCGCAAGAGCCGCTGGGCGCTCCCCGAGCGGCTGACCGAGGCGGGCTTCGAGTTCTGCCGGCCCGACCGGGTACCCGCGCTGGAGGACGCCATCACTGCGCGGCGGTGACCGCCACGCTCCCCTTCCGGGCCAGGACCTCACGGATGCGCATGGAGGCGAGGCTCGGGGCCAGCAGGCCCCAGGCGCCGACGCCCGCCCAGACGAGGTTGGAGGCGACGCTCGGCCACGCGGCGTACAGCACCGCGCTGCAGCCGGCGAGCAGCCCGCCGAGGACGTTCATCGCGGCGTAGGTCCGCGAGCTCGACACCAGTCGTCCGTTGGTCTGGAGGATGTACGCCGCCATCGTCCCGATCGTTCCCACCCAGCCCAGCACCGCCGCGGTCATGCGCCTGCCTCTCCCGATTCGCAGCCCTCGGACGCCCACCCCACGTGGCGCGCCCAAGAGAAGTGTGGGGCTCCTGTGACTTCACTGCAATCGCACTGCACTGCATGGATCATTTAGGATTGCTTAAGTGCAGATCGATCCTCGTCGCCTCCGCTTCCTGCTGGCCGTCGCCCGCGCCGGCGGCGTGCTCGCGGCCGCCGACGAGCTCGGCATCAGCGCGTCCGCGGTGTCGCAGCAGCTGGCCCGGCTGGAGACCGAGGTGGGCCGCCCGCTGCTGGAGCGGACGCCTCGCGGCGCTGTCCTGACCGGCGCCGGGCACGCGCTGGCGGAGACCGCCGAGGAGGTCGAGCGCTCGCTGGAGGCGGCCGTGGCGCGGTTGGGGGCCGAGGACTCCGACCCGGTCGGCTCGGCCCACCTGGGGACCTTCCAGACGTTCCTGGTCACGGTGCTGCTGCCGCAGCTGCCCGAGTGGCGCGAGCGCTTCCCCCGCGTGCACCTCGACGTCCTCGAGTCCGACCGGGAGACGATGCTGCGGTCGCTGCGCTCGGGGGACCTCGACCTCGCGGTCGTCGAGTTCGACGTCGGCGAGCCCTCGCGGCCGCTGTCGCGCGGCACGCGGGAGACGCCGCTGCTCGACGAGCCGTGGAAGCTGGTGGTGCCCACGGGGGCCCTCATCGGCGGCGACGTCGTCGACCTGGAGCGCCTCGCCCTGCCCTGGCTGGGCGTCGAGACCTCGGCCGCGAGCTGGCAGGCCGTGCGCCGCGTGCGCCGGTCGTTGGGGGTCACGCGTCCGCCGGTGCACCGGTTCGAGAACACCCAGACCGCGCTCGCGATGGTCGCCGCCGGCGAGGGCTTCACGTTGCTGCCGTCGCTGGCGGTGCACGTGGCGAGGCCGCCCGGGGTGGACGTGCTGGACGTGCCCGGGCTCGGCACCCGCCGCATCGTGCTGCGGCACCACGAGGCCGCCGCGCAGAGCGAGGCCGTCGAGGCCGTCGCCGGCCTGGTCAAGGACGCCGCGGCCTCGCTGGGACAGGAGCTCGTGTGAGGGTCAGCGGCGCCGGTGCGACCAGTGGAGGAGGGCGCTGAACACCCCGGTCCACCACAGCCCCACGAAGATCGCGAAGGCGAACCACGGCACGTGGCCGGTCGCCGCGAGCACGAACAGCAGCGCGAAGACCCACGACAGCCGCGCGCCGAGCCACCAGGAGCCCCGTCGGGCAGGGGTCCGTGCTGGTCGGCGGGCGGGCGTCGGCGGGGGCAGCTGCGGCAGGTCGGAGAACAGCGGCGCGAGCTGTCCGGAGGTGCGGGCCGCCCAGGCCGCATCGGTGCGCTCGTCGAGCTCCTCCTTGCTCAGCCGCCCGGCGACGTAGTGCTCGCCCAGGGCCGCGACGGCCGACTCGCGCTCCGCGTCGCCGATGCGCACCTGCGACCCGGTCGACGCCCCGCGGGCTCCGTGCACCGCCCCGGTCACGGCACCGGTCACGGCCGCGGTCCACAGCTCGCGCTGGCGCTGCTTGACCCGCTCCACCTCGGCCCGGCGAGCGGCACGGTCGCCGTAGGAGGGTCCGCAGCTCATGACTCTGGCTCGCCGTCCGCGAGCAGGGTGTAGAGCCGTCGCCGGGTCTCGGAGAGGATCTCCGCCGCCTCCGCGTGCTGCTGCCGCGTGCCGGTGGTGATCACCTGCCACACCGCGCCCATCACCTGGCCGATGACCGGCTTGAGGTCGCCGGCGCCTCCGGTCGCGGGCTCGTTCGCCTGCGCATCCTCGAACGGACGCCAGGTCTGCGCCAGCTCCTCGGCACGCTCGACGACGTACGCCCGGCCGGCGTCGGTGAGCTGGAGGAGGCGGCGCCCCTCCGGGCTGGTCCCCTCGACCAGGCCCTCGTCCTCCAGCTGCTGGATCGTCGGGTAGACCGACCCCGGGCTCGGCTTCCAGATGCCGAAGCTGTGCTCGGCGATCTGCTGGATGACCTGGTAGCCGTTCATCGGGCCGGCGGTGAGCACGTCGAGGATCGCCGAGCGGACGTCACCGCGCCGGACCTTGGGCGCTCCCTTGGCGGACTGCCCGGCCTGCGCCAGCCCGAAGAGCCCTGCCAGCCACGGCGGTGGACCGGTGTGCCGCCACGCCTGCTGGTGGCCCCAGTCGGACCAGTCGGACCACCCGCCGGGGCCACCACGGCCGCCCTGCCACCCGTGCCTGCTCGTCATCCGGGAACCTCCTTGCGACCTTTCGCGATAGTCGGACGATATATCGCCCCACCTCGCGATCCCAGGTTGTCTGGCCCGCTCAGCGCGGGTCGCGGAAGACCTGCGGACCCGGCGCGTCGGTGCGGACCTCCCCCGGCGTCCGCTGCGCGGGCACCCCGGAGCCGGCCGACTGCTCCTCGTCGGCCTCCTCCCGCGCCCGGTCGCCGCGCCACCGCAGGACCTGGTAGAGCCGTTCGTGGTCGAGTGCCATCCGCTGCAGCGAGAAGCGCTCCTCGGCGGCGCTCCGGCACACGGCCCGGTCGAGAACCGGCACCTCCCGCAGGGCCCTCACGGCCGACTCCTCGTCGCCCGGCAGGAACCCGGTCACCCCGGGGGTCACGATCTCGGGTGCGGCTCCGTGCGGGAACGCCACCACCGGGGTGCCACAGGCCAGGGCCTCGGCCATCACCAGGCCGAACGGCTCCTCCCAGCGGATCGGGTTGAGCAGGGCCGTGGCGTGCCGGAAGAGCTCCACCCGGGCCTCGGTGTCGAGGTCGTCGAGGGGCTTCTCGTGCTCGGCGAGCAGGGGCCGCACGACGCCCTCGTAGTACGCCCGCTCCGCGCCGTTGCGGATGGTCGACAGGATGCGCAACGGCATCCGCGCCTGCCGCGCGATCCGGACGGCAGCATCGACTCCCTTGTCGTCGGTCATCCGGCCGACGAAGAGCACATAACCCCCGTCGCCCGGGCCGGGACGGAGGAGGTCGAGGTCGACGCCGTACGGGATGACCGCACGGATCGGCACCTGTCCGCCGCCGTCGGCCTGCGCCCTCGAGGTCGCGACCACCGTGGCAGTGCGAGCAATTGCGGAGAAGATGCGCCGCGTGGCGTCGGTGAAGGCGCTGTGGTGGGTGACCACCACAGGTGGCCGGGGCCCCGGGGACTGGCCGGCGAGGAGCGCGCCGAGGGTGGTGTGGTCGTGGATGACGTCGACGTCGACGAGGGCCTCGTAGGCGGCCAGCACGTGCACCGCCTCCGGCACGACGCTGCCGATGTCCGGCACCCCGACGTCGAAGAAGTGCTCCCGCCGGACCGGGCAGGTGGACTCCCCGACCGTGAACAGCCGCACCTCGTGCCCGCGCTCGGCGAGACCCCGTGCGAGCCCGTCGAGCACGGCCTCGGTGCCCCCGTAGTGCGGGGGTGGGACCGGGATCCAGGGAGGCGCGACGAGACCGATCCGCATGGCACAAGCGTCCTTCCACTCGCGGGAGTGACGCCGGGTCCGGGGCTGGCACCCAGCCTAGGAACCGGCCGCGACGGGTCGTCAAGGGCCGGCAGACCCCAGCCGCACGCCGGGCGCTCCAGCGGGGCCGGTGGTCAACCGTCGACGGAGAAGCGCCACTCCAACCGGGCCCGATAGGTCTCGCCCGGTCGCAGCACGGTCGAGGGCCACTCGGGGTGGTTCGGTGAGTCCGGAAAGTGCTGGGCCTCCAGGGCCAGCCCGTCGCCCTGCCGGTGGACCCCGCCCTGCGTGGAGGGGACGCTCCCGTCGAGGAGGTTGCCGGTGTAGACCTGGACACCCGGCTGGTCGGACCACAGCTCCACTCCGGTCCCCGTCCGTGCGGACCGGACGGACGCGTGCCGCCTGAGCCCTCACCGCGGACGACGAGGCAGGTCAGCCCCTGCGCGAGGACGACCTGCTCGTGCCCCGACCGGGCCGCGGCGCCGACCCGGCTCGGCTCGCGCAGGTCGAACGGCGTCCCCTCGACCGGCACGATGCCGGTCGGGAGCGCGGTGCCGTCGATCGGGAGGAACTCGTCGGCGTCGACCGAGACGAGATGCTCGTCGACGGTCCCGGCGCCCTCGCCCTCGAGGTTGAGGTAGGTGTGGCTGGTCAGGTTGACCACCGTCGGCGCGTCGGTCGTGGCGGTCAGCTCGAGCGACACCACGTCGCCCTCCACCCGATAGGTCGCCCGGACCGTCAGCCTGCCCGGGAAGCCCTGGTCACCGTCCGGGCTCACCAGCTCCAGGACCGCCCTGCTCTCGTCGCGCGACACCACGTCCCACACCCGCTTGTCGAAGCCCTCGGGTCCGCCGTGCAGGCTGTTGCCGCGGTCGTTGGTGCCGACCCGCGTCTCGCGACCGTCGAGCTCGAAGCGACCACCGGCGATGCGGTTGGCGTAGCGGCCGACGGTGCTGCCGAGGTACGCCGTGCTCGCGAGCCGGTCCTCCAGGCTCCGGTGACCCAGGACCACGTTGCGCCGGACCCCGTCGCCGCAGGTGACCGTCAGGGTGTTCAGCGAGGCGCCCAGCGTCCAGATCTCGAGGACCGGGCCCGGCGCCACGCCGAGGGCGAGGCGCTCGATCGCACGGCCGTCGCCCAGGGTCCCGATCTGGTCATGGGACGGTCCGCGCGTGTCCGCCATGACTCGAGGATAGGGGCGGAGGTGTTGCTCGGGGGGTCGTCGGGTACCGGCCCAGCGCACCGGACGTTGCGAGAAGTGGAGCCAGCATGACGCCGATGGAGCCGATCCCGGAGACCCTCGCCGCAGTCGGCGAGCTCGACCCGGCGGACGAGGGGCGACTGCTCGAGCAGCTGCAGGGGCTCGGGGAGCTGGCGCGCGCGATCGTCCCGGACCTCGTGGGCCTCAGCCTCGCCCGGCTGGCCGAGAACGTCACGCTCACCCTGGTCGCCACCGCCGAGGAGATCGCCGTGCTGGACGCCATCCAGTACGCCGCCGGAGGTCCGTGCGTGGACAGCGCACACGCGGCGCAGCGTCGCGAGTTCGCCCACGACGACGTCTTGAGCGAGGAGCGCTGGCAGCTCTTCGCCGAGGCCACGGCGGCCCGCACGGTGCGCAGCACCCTCACCCTGCCCGTCCTGGACGGCCGCCGCACCGTCGGGACCGTCAACCTCTATGCCGCGTCCCGCCGCGCGTTCGTCGGGCATCACGAGCAGCTGGCCGAGATCTTCCAGGCGTGGGCTGAGGGAGCGATCGTCAACGCCGACCTCGCCTTCGCCACCCGCAGCGAGGCCGAGGCGGCTCCGCAACGCGTGCGCGACCTGAGGGCCGTCGACGTCGCCTCGGGCATCCTCGCCGAGGAGCACGGGCTCCGCATCGACGAGGCCCGCGCCAAGCTCGACGACGCAGCCCGACGAGCCGGTGTCAGCGTCTCCCAGCTCGCACATGAGATCGTCGGCCTGCGCGACGGTCGCGACACCGGGGAGTGACGCGGAGGAGCGCCTGCCGGAGACCCGCGGCAGGGGGTCGGGCCAGGGTGGAGCCGCCTGTCGGAATCGAACCGACGACCTAATCATTACGAGTGATTCGCTCTACCGACTGAGCTAAGGCGGCCTGTGGCCGACGCCGCCGAGCCACGGGAGCCGAGTATAGGAGACGCCGACGAGGCGGGAACAACCGGTTGAGGTCTCGCGTTGGGTGCCCATGGCCGTCGACTCGCTCGCTCCTTCCGTGCCCGCCCTCCCCTCCGTCGCCGAGCAGGTGGAGCGCCTGCGGGAGCTCGGGATCGAGGTGGATCCCGACTCGCTCGACCACCACCGCGGGGGGCTCGTCGCCCTCGCGCCCGGCGTCGTGCCGGTGGAGCGGCTGTCAGCCCTGCTGACCCACCGCGGCAAGCCGGGGTTCGTGGTCGAGGACATGACCGACGTCGAGGAGTTCGTGCCCACGGTCGAGCTGCCGGACGCGCCGGCCTACCTCGTCACCGGCCTCGACCGCGGCGACGACCTGCTCGGCTGGCGTCCGTCGGAGGCACTGCCCGAGCTGGAGCGTCGCGGCCGCAGCCCGCTGACCCTGCAGGAGGGCATCTCCTGGTTGCTCCAGGTCCCGGCGATGCTCGAGGACAACCGCTGCTTCATGACGGTCGGGAGCCGCAAGCCGCGCGCCACCGGGTACGACGCCCGCACGCCGGCCCTGTGGATCAGCCGCGGCACCGGCCGGGACGGCGCCGAGCGACGGCACGCCCCGAAGGTGGGGTGGTGCTGGTGGAACAACACGCACACCTGGCTGGGCTTCGCCAGCTGTGCGGGACGCCTCAGCAGCTGACGGTGGAGCTCGGCACGTCGCCGGAGACCAGGTAGGCCTCGACCGCCTGGTCGACGCACTTGTTGCCCGCCTTGTAGCCGGTGTGCCCGTCGCCGTCGCGCTTGACCAGCACGGCGTTGTCGAGCTGGCGGACCAGGCCCTGCGCCCACGACAGCGGCGTCGCCGGGTCGCGCGTGGTGCCCACGACCATGATCGGGGCCGACCCGGTCGCGCGGAGCGCGTGCGGCGTGCGCCCGCTGTGCACCGACCACGACCCGCACGCGGTGAGCCCCCAGGTGAACAGCCGGCCGAACGTCGGCGAGGCCTCGAGGATGCGGGGCTGGTAGCGGCCCACCTCGCCCGGGTCGATCCACTCGTCGCGGTCCAGGCAGTTGACCGCGTAGAGCGCCTCGCTGGAGTTGTCGTTGTAGCCGTCGGCACCGCGGTTGAGGTAGGCGTCGGCCAGCTTGAGCAGCACGTCGCCGTCGCCGTTGAACGCCGCCTTGAGGCCCTGGTCGAGGGCGAACCAGTAGTCGCGGTTGTAGAGCGGGGCCCAGATGCCCAGGACCGCCAGGCCCTCGGTCAGGTCGCGTCCCTCCGAGGTCGGCAGCGGCTCGGCGTCGGTCCGGTCGAGGAGGTCCTGGATCTTCGCGATGCCGGCGTCGACCGAGTCGCCGAGGAAGCAGTCGCCTTGGTCGACGCAGTTGCCGACGTAGGCCCGCAGCGCGGTCTCGAAGCCCCTGGCCTGCACGACCGCGCTCTGCACCAGCCCGACGGTCGGGTCGATCGCGCCGTCGAGGACCATCCGCCCGACCTTGTCGGGGAACAGGTCGGCGTAGGTCCCGCCCAGGAACGTGCCGTAGGAGGCGCCGAAGTAGAGCATCCGCGGCTGCTCCAGCGCGGCTCGCAGCACGTCCATGTCGCGCGCGGCCTCCTCGGTGGAGACGTGGCGGGTGAGCGCGCCGCTGCGGGACAGGCAGCCCTCGCCGAACTGGCGCAGCAGCGCGTCGGACTCCTGCTGCTCGGGCGCGTCGTCCGGGTCGGGGTCGGAGGCGGCGAACCGGTCCAGCTCCTGGTCGCTGAGGCAGTCGATCGGGTCACTGCGACCGACCCCTCGCGGGTCGAAGCCCACGATGTCGAAGTGGTCGAGGATCGGGGCGTTGAAGTAGGACTCGGCCGACGCGGCGTAGTCGACGCCCGACGCGCCCGGACCGCCGGGGTTGACCAGCAGCGCGCCGATCTTGCCGTCCTGCTTGCGAGCGGGGACCTTCAGCAGGGCCAGCTCGATCGTCCTGCCCTGCGGCTTGCGGTAGTCCAGCGGCACCTCGAGCTTCGCGCACCGCGCGTCGTCGCGGCAGTCCGACCACGACAGCTCCTGGCCGTAGAAGCGCTCGAGCCCGGCCGGCACGTCCTCCGGAGCCGGCGTGCCGCTCGCGGCGGCTGACGTGGGGGCGCTCGTCTCGACGGGCTGGGGCTCGGGCCCCGCGGCGTCGCTGCCGGAGCAGCCGGCCAGCGCGGCGCCCGCGACCAGGGCGGTCGCCAGGCTGGAGGCGAGACGGGCGTACGCCGTCCGTTGCGTCATGGGTGTCCTTCCGGGAAGCCGCCGGGGGTCAGACCCGGAGTGCCACCATCATCGACTCCAGGGCCAAGAGGGGCGGGGTGTTGAACTCCAGCATCTGCTCGCGGGCGGTGTAGATCGCGTCGATGCGGCGCAGGTTGCTCTCCGGCGTGGTGATCCTGGCCAGCTCCTGCAGCTCGGGGCCCAGCTCCTCGTTGACCAGGTGCCTGGCGGACCCGTGCTGGAGCATGATCACGTCGCGGTAGACCGAGACCAGGTCCATCAGCACCCGGTCGACGCTGTCGTTGACCGCCCGCCGCTCGCGCGCCTTGACCTCCCGGTCGAGCTGGCTGACCGCGGCCCGGGCCGAGACCGTCGAGCGGGCCTTGCGGTCCTCGCCGTAGACCATCTCGACGTTCTTCAGCTCGTGGGTGCGGAAGGCCTCGACCAGGTCGGACCCGTCCTGCTTGGCCAGGTCGGCGATGTTGGCCGCGGCCGTCATGCAGTCGCCGAGCCCGCGCAGCCTCGGCGGCAGCGTGATCACCTCGCGGCGGCGGTTGCGGACCGTCTCGTCGAGGGCCAGCGCCCGAGCGCGGCCGATGTGGCCCTGCGCGGCCCGCGCGCAGTGCGCGGCGAGCGCCTCGGGCACCCCGTGACGCTCCACCAGGAACCGGGCGACCTCGTCGATGTGCGGCGTGGTCAGCTGAAGCAGGCGCGAGCGCGAGCGGATCGTCGGCAGGACGTCGGTCGAGTGCGGCGCGCACAGCACCCACACGGTGCGGGGGTGGGGTTCCTCGATCGCCTTGAGCAGCGCGTTGTTGGCGCTCTCGTTGAGCCGGTCGGCGTCCTCGACGACGAGGACCTGCCAGCGCCCGCGCACCGGCTTGAGCGCCGCCCGCAGCACCCACTCGCGCGCCAGGTCGACCGAGATGATCATCCGCTCGGTGCTCTGCACCAGCACGTCGGGGTGGCTGCCGGCCAGGGCCGTGCGGCAGGCCTCGCACTCACCGCACCCAGCCCGCTCGCACTGCAGCGCGGCAGCGAACGCCAGTGCCGCGTTGGACCTGCCCGAGCCGGGAGGTCCGGTGAACAGCCAGGCGTGGCTCATCCCGTGGCCCTGCGCGGCGGCCTGCAGGGCACGGATCGCCGGCGCCTGGCCGACCAGCGAGTCAAACACCGTCATGTCGAGGCCCCGTCCCGGCGCGAGGCCCGCACGAGCAGCGGCTGGAGCCGCTCGCGCACCTGCTCCTCGATCGCCTCCGGCGTCTGCCGGGCGTCGACGACGAGGTAGTGCCCCGGCTGCGCCTGCGCCAGGCGCAGGAACATCGCGCGCACCCGCTCGTGGAACTCGGCGGACTCCGCCTCGATCCGGTCGCGCTCCTCGAACCGGGTCAGCCCGTGCTCGGGGGCGACGTCGAGCAGGACGGTCAGGTGCGGCCGCAGGTCACCGGTGGCCCAGCGGGCGATCCGCTCCACCTCGTCGTCGAGCAGGTCGCGGCCCGCCCCCTGGTAGGCGATGGTGGAGTCGACGTAGCGGTCGGTCACCACCACCTCGCCCCGGGCCAGTGCCGGCAGCACGACCCGGTCGACGTGCTCGGCCTTGTCGGCGGCGTACATCAGGGCTTCGGCCCGGTGGGAGATGGCACCGGTGCGGGGGTCGAGGACGATGCGCCGCAGCTCGCGGCCGACCTCGGTGTCGCCGGGCTCGTGGGTGAGCAGGACGGAGTAGCCCTCGGCCTCCAGCCACGCCTGCAGCCGCCGGGCCTGGGTCGACTTGCCGGCCCCCTCGCCCCCTTCGAAGGCCACGAACACCCCGCGCTCGGTGACGACCCCCGCGCCGGTGGCCGCCAACGGGTCGGGCGCCGGGGCGCCGGCCTCGCGCCGCAGCGCACCGCTGATCTCGCTCAACAGGGACCTTCCCTCGTGGTCGTCCATCAGACGGTAGGCCAGCACACCGACAACGGTCAGCAGCAGGGCCGCCAGCACGATCGTGACCGCCGCGCCGCCGTACTCGAACAGGCGCCCACCACCGGCCTGCTCCGGCCCGAACGACACCAGGCCGACCAGCCCGGCCAGCAGGGGGGCCACGGCCAGCACCAGCGCGAGCGCCAGGCGCACCGCGGACCCGACGAACGCGAACGTGCGCCCGCGCAGCTCGTCGGGCACCTCCAGGCCGAGCAGCGTCATGCCGTTGATCCATGCGGTGCCCGCCAGGAAGCCCACGCCCACGGCCAGCCCGACGACGACCTCCAGGTGCGGCACCAGCGCCAGCGGCAGCAGCAGGAGCCCGCAGCCGACCAGGGCGAAGCCGAACACGCGGCGGCGGTTGACCCGCGCGAGCAGGCGCGTGCCGCGCCACATCCCGAGGCCCATGCCGACGAACACCGCCCCGAACAGCACGGCGTACCCGGCGTCGCCACCGCCGAGGTCGTCGACGTAGGTCCGCGCCAGGCCGACCACGACACCGCCGGCGGCGAACGCCCCGACCATCCCGATGACCAGGCCGCGCACCAGCGGCGTCGAGACGACGTAGCGCCACCCGTGCAGCACCGCGCCGACGAGACCGGTCTCGCCGTGCGCGTCCGCGGGTCCGCGGGGGATCTGGTGCAGCGTGGCGATCACCAGCCCCGACACGATGAACGAGACCCCGTTGAGCAGCAGCGCGAGATCGACCGCGCCGCGGTCCAGGAAGCCCAGCAGCGACGGGAAGATCCGGTCGACGGTCGTCAGCAGCGCGAAGAGCGCTGCGGCCGGGACGGCCGACGCGTACGTCGTCGTGGTGCTGATCGCGTTGGCCGACTCCAGCTGCGCCGGCGAGACCAGGTTGGGCACGGTCGCGTCCTTGGACGGACCCCACACCAGGCTCACCGACTCGACCAGCACGGTGACCACGAAGACCCACCACAGCTCGCCGACGAACGGGATGGAGAGGAACAGCACGCCCCTGACGTGGTCACCCCAGACCAGGACGGTACGCCGGTCGGTGCGGTCGGCGACGTAGCCCGCGAGCGGGCCGACCACCAGGGCCGGCACGACGCGGAGGAACAGCACGCCGGCGATCGCGTAGTTGCGGGCGGCGTACCCCTCGACCATGAGGTTGGCCATCGCGGTCAGCGCGAGGAGGCCCAGCCAGTCACCGAGGCTGGACAGCCCGAGGCCGATCCACAGCCGCCGGAACGCCGGGACGCGGAGGACCGGCGCCTCGGTCATGACTTCTTGGCGGTCGTCTTCTTCGCCGCGGTCTTCTTGGCGGCCGACTTCTTCGCCGCGGTCTTCTTGGCGGCCGACTTCTTGGCGGTGGTCTTCTTCGCCGTCTTCTTGGCGCCGCGCTTCTTGGGCGCGGGGCCCTTGGCGCGCTTCTCGGCCAGCAGCTCCGCGGCGCGCTCGAGCGTGATCGTCTCGTGGTCGTCGCCCTGTCGCAGGGTCGCGTTGTACTCCCCGTCGGTGACGTAGTGGCCGAAGCGCCCGCTCTTGACCGTCACCTTGGCGCCGGTCGCCGGGTCCTCGCCGAGCTCCTTGCCCGGGTTGGCGGCGGCACGCCCGCGCTGCTTGGGCTGGGCGTAGATCTTCAGCGCCTCGTCGAGGCTGATCGTGAGCAGCTGCTCCTCGGACTCGATCGAGCGCGAGTCCGTGCCCTTCTTGAGGTAGGGCCCGTAGCGGCCGTTCTGGGCGGTGATCTCGTCGCCGGACTCGGGGTCGACGCCGACCACGCGCGGCAGGGTCAGCAGCTTGACCGCGTCGTCGAGGGTGATCTCCTCGAGCTTCATCGACTTGAACAGCGAGGCCGTGCGCGGCTTGTCCTTCTTGGGCGCGTCCTCGGGCAGGACCTCGGTGACGTAGGGGCCGTAGCGACCCGCCTTGGCCACGATCTGCCGCCCCGTCTCCGGGTGGGCGCCCAGCTCCACGTCGCCGCCGGACTGGTTGGCGATCAGGTCCTTGGCCCTCTCGACGGTCAGCTCGTCGGGCGGCAGGTCGTCCGGGACGTTGCCACGCTCACCCTCGGAGTCCTCCACGTAGGGCCCGTAGCGCCCGACCCGCAGCACGACGCCGGAGTCCTTGTCGCCGACGGGGAACGTGGACAGCTCGCGGGCGTCGATCTCGCCCAGCTCGGTGACCAGCTTGTGCAGCCCCTCCACCGAGTCGCTGCCGAAGTAGAACTCCCCCAGCTCGCTGACCCGGTCCCGGCGGCCGCCGGCGATCTCGTCGAGCGCATCCTCCATGCCCGCGGTGAACTCGTAGGACACCAGCCGCTCGAAGTGCTCCTCCAGCAGCCGGATCACCGAGAACGCCACCCAGGAGGGCACCAGCGCGGAGCCCTTCTTGTAGACGTAGCCGCGGTTGATGATCGTGCCGATGATCGAGGCGTACGTCGACGGCCGCCCGATCTCGCGCTCCTCGAGCTCGCGGACCAGCGTCGCCTCGGTGAAGCGGGCGGGGGGCTTGGTCTCGTGGCCCGCCGCCTGCAGCGCCGCCGCGGTGACGTCGTCGCCCTCCTCGACCGCGGGGAGCCGGGTCTGGCTGTCGTCGCTCTCGGACTCGTCGTCGCGTCCCTCGACGTAGGCCTTGAGGAAGCCGTGGAAGGTGATCACGCGACCCGACGCGGCGAACACCACGTCCTCGCCGGACCTCGCCTGGCCACCCAGACGCACCGAGACCGACTGGCCGACCGCGTCCTTCATCTGCGAGGCGACCGTGCGCATCCAGATCAGCTCGTAGAGGCGGAACTCCTGGCCCGCCAGCCCGGTCTGCGCCGGCGTCCGGAACGTCTCGCCCGCCGGGCGGATCGCCTCGTGCGCCTCCTGGGCGTTCTTCACCTTCGAGGCGTAGACGCGCGGGGCGTCGGGGAGGTACTCCGCGCCGTACAGGTCGCGGACCTGGTCGCGCGCCGCGGTGACCGCGCTCTCCGACAACGTCGTGGAGTCGGTGCGCATGTAGGTGATGAAGCCGTTCTCGTAGAGCCGCTGCGCCACCGACATCGCCTGCGAGGCGGTCATCCCGAGCTTGCGGGAGGCCTCCTGCTGCAGCGTGGTGGTGCGGAACGGCGCATAGGGCTGACGGCGGTAGGGCTTGGACTCGACCGAGCGGACCTCGAACGTGGTGTCCTGAAGTGCGTTGACCAGCGCCTCGGCGCGTGCCCGCTCCAGGTGCACGACGCCGGAGGCCGAGGCCTTCAGCTGTCCGGTCGACTCGAAGTCGGAGCCCCGGGCGACCCTGGACCCGTCGACGGCGTGGAGGCGACCCGGGAACAGCCGGTCCTCGTGCTTCTCGCCGGCGTCGAAGGTGCCCTCGATGTCCCAGTAGGACGCCGAGCGGAAGGCGATGCGCTGCCGCTCGCGGTCGACGACGAGCCGCGTGGCCACCGACTGGACGCGTCCTGCCGACAGCCGCGGCATGACCTTCTTCCACAGCACGGGCGAGACCTCGTAGCCGTAGAGCCGGTCCAGGATCCGTCGCGCTTCCTGGGCCTCGACCAGGTCGTGGTCCAGGGTGCGGGGGTTGGCGACGGCCTGCTGGATGGCCTGCTTGGTGATCTCGTGGAAGACCATCCGGTGCACGGGCACCTTGGGCTTGAGCTCCTCCTGGAGGTGCCACGCGATGGCCTCGCCCTCGCGGTCCTCATCGGTGGCGAGGTACAGCTCGTCGGACTCCTTGAGCAGCTTCCTCAGCTTGGTCATGTGCGACTTCTTGTCGCTGCTGACCACGTAGTAGGGCGTGAAGTCGTTCTCCACGTCGACGCCGAGGCGCGCCCACGGCTCGCCCTTGATCGAGGCCGGGATGTCCGAGGCGCTCTGCGGGAGGTCGCGGATGTGACCGATCGACGACTCGACGACGTAGCCGGGCCCGAGGTAGCCCGCGATCGTCTTGGCCTTGGCAGGCGACTCGACGATCACGAGCTTCTGGCCCGACCCGGACCCGTCCTGTGCCACGTGCGGTTCTCTTCTCTGCAGACGGTGCTTCCCGCGCTCAGGGTGCCACATGGGCGGTGGCCGGCCGCACCAGGAACCCGTCCGTGACCAGCTCGCGGACCATCGCCGCCCCCGCCGCCCGGTCCACCGGCAGGTCCAGCAGCTCCCCGATCGCCTCGAGCAACCGGCCCGCGGGGAGGTCACCGTCGCTCGCCCCGACCAGCGCCGCCTCGACGGTGTCGGCCTGCCGCGCGCGCCGGAAGCCGCGCTGCTGGCGCAGCACGATCGCCTCCGGGTCCACAGCGCCGGGTGCCCCGAGAGTCTCCTGGCGTACGTCGGTCCGCGTGCGCCACGCGGTGGCCAGCAGCGCCTCGTCGTCGAGCCCGGCGAGCAGGTCGACGCGGTCCAGCCAGTCGGCGACCTCGGTGCCGAGCGGCTGCTCGACGTCGTACGGCCACTCCTCGAGGCGTACGACGGGCGTGCTGCGGTCGGTGCGCCTCAGGGTCAGCCACCCCATCCCGACCCCGCTGATCCGCTGCTCCTCGAACCACCGCAGCCACGCGTCGTAGCGGGCGACGTAGTCGGCGGACCGGTCGTGGCCGGCGTCGCGCAGCCACAGCTCGACGTACTGCGCGGGGTCGAGCACCTCTCGCTGCACGACCCAGGCGTCGAGCCCCTCGCCGATCCAGCTGCGCACGCGTTCCCGCCAGGGCGTGCCGTCCTCGTGCACCCAGTTGGCCAGCACCTGGGCGACGCCGCCCGGCGCGAGGTGGGCGGCGGCGCCGACCACGACCCGGCGCACCATCTCGTCACCGGGGAACCCCGAGTCGCGGTAGACCAGGCGCTCCCCGGTGGCGGGCGAGACCACGAACGGCGGGTTGGTCACCACGAGGTCGAGCTGCTCGCGCCGGACCGGCTCGTAGAGCGAGCCCTCGCGCACGTCCAGCTCGATCCCGTTGAGCCGGGCGTTGAGCCGCGCGACGGCCAGCGCCCGCCGGTTGACGTCCGTGGCGACGACGTGGCGCGCGTGGCTCGCGAGGTGCAGCCCCTGGACCCCGCAGCCGGTGCCGAGGTCCAGCGCCCGTCCCACCGGGCGGCGGACGGTGAGCTGGGCCAGCGAGGAAGAGGCCGAGGAGATGCCCAGGACGTGGTCGGAGACGGTGCGGGTGGGCGCGCCGTCCAGGCCCGGGGTGAGGTCGCTGACCACCCACCAGTCGTGGTCTTCGTCGGCGTAGGGCCGGACGTCGAGGCGGGCGCGGACGCTGCCGACCGAGCGCTCCAGCAGTCCGGCGACGCACAGCGGGTCGAGGAGACCCGGCAGGGCCCGCTCGACGGCGTCCACGTCGACCGGGGCCTGCAACGGCCAGAGGCGGGTCAGCGTCTCCAGGGGCGACCCGCCGGCGGTGGCCCGCAGCCCGGGCGTGGTCTCGTTGCGCGACAGCGCGGCGTGGGCGAGGGGGCCGAGCAGGTCGGCCACGACGTCGTACCGGAAGCCGGCGGCGTCCAGTGCCTCGGCGAGGCGGTCGGTCACGGCGTCGGGGAGCAGGTCAGGCAGGTCGGGCTGGGGTGCGTCCACGAGCCACGAATGTACGCAACGGGCCCCGGCGACCGAGTGGTCACCGGGGCCCGTCAGCGTGCTGGGGTCAGTCGACCCGGTTGATGTGCCCCACCGCGTCGTGCGCGGTCGGGTGCGGCTCCGGGTCCTCGCCGATGACGACGCTGCGACGCTTGGAGATGTAGACCGCCGCCACGATGATCGCGGTCGCCCCGATGGCGATCGCGATGCGCAGCGGGGTGTTGGCGTCGTCGCCGTAGGTCATCTTGACCACGGCTGCCGCGACGAGCAGCGCCACGAGGTTCATCACCTTGAGCAGCGGGTTGATCGCCGGACCTGCGGTGTCCTTGAACGGGTCGCCGACCGTGTCACCGATGATCGTCGCCTCGTGGGCGCTCGACCCCTTGCCACCGTGGACGCCGTCCTCGACGAGCTTCTTGGCGTTGTCCCAGGCACCACCGGAGTTGGCCAGGAAGACCGCCATCAGCGTGCCCGCGCCGATCGCGCCGGCGAGGTAGGCACCGAGCGGGCCCGGGCCGAGGCCGAAGCCGACCGCCACGGGCGCCAGGATCGCCAGGAGACCGGGGGTCGCCAGCTCGCGCAGCGAGTCGCGCGTGCAGATGTCGACGACCTTGCCGTACTCCGGACGGCCCGTGCCCTCCATGATCCCGGGGATCTCGCGGAACTGGCGGCGCACCTCGAACACGACCGCACCGGCGGCGCGGCCCACGGCGCTGATCGCCAGGCCCGAGAAGAAGAACACGACCGCGGCACCGATGATCAGGCCGACCAGGTTGGCCGGGTCGGCGATGTTGAGCACACCGAGCAGGCCGAGCTGCTCGTTGGCCGACAGGTCGCCCGCCGCCTTGTCCAGACCCTTGAGGTCCAGGGTGGCGTTGGTGATCGCGTCGGTGAACGCCCCGAACAGCGCGGTCGCGGCAAGCACGGCCGTCGCGATCGCGATGCCCTTGGTGATCGCCTTGGTGGTGTTGCCCACCGCGTCGAGCTCGGTCAGGATCGCCGCGCCGTGCCCGTCGACGTCACCGGACATCTCGGCGATGCCCTGGGCGTTGTCGGAGACCGGGCCGAAGGTGTCCATCGCGACGATGACGCCGACGGTGGTCAGCAGGCCGCAGCCGGCCAGGGCCACCGCGAACAGCGAGACCGTGACCGACGCGCCGCCGAGGAGGAAGGCGCCGAACACGGCCGCCCCGATCACCAGCGCGGTGTAGACCGCCGACTCCAGGCCGACCGCGATGCCGGACAGGACCACGGTGGCGGCGCCGGTCAGCGAGGTGCGCCCGACGTCCTGGACGGGCTTGTGGTCGGTGCCGGTGTAGTAGCCGGTCAGGGCGAGGATGACCGCGGCGAGCACGATGCCGATGAGCACCGCGACCGCACCGACCAGCGCGGGGTTGAAGTCCGTGCCACCGGCCGTCGGGAGCAGGCGCCCGATCAGGCCGCCGCCGCCACCGGCGTTGTCCAGGTCCTTGCTGGCCGTGGGCAGGTAGACGAACGCAGCCACGGCGCAGACCACCGCGGAGACGCCGGCGGAGATGTAGAAGGCCCGGTTGATCGTGGTCAGGCCGGACTCGGTGGGACGCGGACGGCAGAGGTAGATGCCCATGATCGCGGTGAGCGCACCGATGGCGGGGATGACCAGCGGGAAGACCAGGCCCTGGTCGCCGAAGGCGACCTTGCCGAGGATCAGCGCGGCGACCAGCGTCACGGCGTAGGACTCGAACAGGTCGGCCGCCATGCCGGCGCAGTCGCCGACGTTGTCGCCGACGTTGTCGGCGATGGTGGCCGCGTTGCGCGGGTCGTCCTCGGGGATGTTCTGCTCGACCTTGCCGACCAGGTCGGCGCCGACGTCGGCGGCCTTGGTGAAGATGCCGCCACCGACTCGCATGAACATGGCCAGCAGGGCGGCGCCGAAGCCGAAGCCCTCCAGGACGGCGGGGGCGTCGCCCTTGTAGATCAGCACCACGGCGGCGGCACCGAGCAGCCCGAGGCCCACGGTCGCCATGCCGACCACACCACCGGTGCGGAAGGCGATCTTCATGGCCGGGTCGCGGCCCTCGGTCTGCGCGGCCGCGGCGACACGGACGTTGGCGCGGACCGCCAGCGACATGCCGAGGTAGCCGATGGCGGCGGAGAAGCCCGCACCGATGGCGAAGAAGATCGACCGGCCGATCCTGATCGAGCCGCTGTCGGCGGGAAGCACGAACAGCAGGGCGAACGCGATGACCGCGAACACCGCGAGGGTGCGGAACTGCCGGGTGAGGTACGCCGAGGCGCCCTCCTGCACGGCCTGACCGATGTTTCTCATGTTCTCGGTGCCTTCGCCGGCGGCGAGGACCTGGCCCCGGAACACCACAGCCATGGCCAGCGCGACGAGCGCGATGACACCGACGATGGAGACCAGGGTCAGGTTGCCGCCGGACAGGTCCACCGCGGTCTCAGCGCTGCGTGCGCTGGTTGAGACCAGGGACATCCGATTCCTCCGATTCGGGCTCACGCCCTCCGATGTGGATCGTCGCCTCGCCCCGGGTCGGGAGCCCGCGGAACGGCCTGCCCGACCGGGTTGGTACGTGACGACACGGAGCCGGCAGTGACGCGGCTCACGCGAACGGGCCGGAGTCTACGGGTCGCGCCGGGGCGCGGGACGGCGGCCCACCGCGTGGGACCGCGGCGTGTTCCTCGGTGAGCCCTCAGGCCGCCCAACGGAGGCGGACCACGGTCGAGCCGTGCTCCTCGAGCACCTCGACGTCCTCGACGAGCCCGCGGACCAGCGCCCACGGGTCGGAGGCCAGGTCGGCGAGCTCGTCGGGCGCGTCGGAGTCGGCCACGACCGACGGTCCGCTGATCTCGGCGACCAGGCCGCGGTCGACGCGCAGCGCGACGCCGACCTGGTCCTCGGAGGCGCTGGGGACCGGGTCCTCCTCGGCGGCGACGCCGACCATCACCGCACAGGTCTCGCCCACGGCGAGGCGGACCTCCTCGACGACGGAGGCATCGAGCCCGGCGCGACGGGCCAGCGACGCGGCGACGAGCCGCACCGTGCGGACCAGCGAGGGGTCACGGGTGATGGTGAGGGAGACCTCGCGGTCGCGGGTGTCCCCCGACGGGGCTCCGGTGGTCATCGAGGATCAGACGCGACTCGACGGGACCGTGGTCACTGCGCGGGCTCGGCCGCGGTGGCCTCGGCCTGCGTGGCGTGGATCGCGAACACCTTGCCGAGGCCGGTGATGCGGAAGATCTTGAGCAGGCGCTCCTGGGTGCAGACGAGGCTGAGCGAGCCGCCGTTGGTCCGGACCTTCTTCAACCCGCCGACGAGCACGCCGAGGCCCGTGGAGTCCATGAACTCCACCCCCTCGAGGTCCACGACGAGGTTGAGGTTGCCGGCGTCGACGAGCTCGGTGATCCGGTCGCGGAGCTTGGGCGCGGTGTAGACGTCGATCTCACCACCCACCTCCAGGATCGTGTGCTCGTTGTCCTGCCGGGTCTCGAGAGACAGGTCCACGTGAACTCCTGGTCACAAGTTGCGGTCGTGACGGGGTGCTCCCGCCAGCGCTCATTGAATCAGACTTGCCAGACTGTCCGGGTGGCATCACCCCCCTCCGGGCCCGCCGACCCCCCGGGAGGCACCCTCGGAGCGGGCCCGCACGGCGACCGGGACGCGTTGGCGGGTCTCCTGGCGGTCGACCCCGCCCGGGCCGACCGGCTGCGGCACGTGCGACGGATCCCCGCGCGTGAGGGCCGCACGACACCCTGGCCCGCGTGGGCGGACCGATCGGTGGTCGAGGCCTTCCGCGCCCGCGGGATCACGCAGCCGTGGGAGCACCAGGCGGTCGCCGCCGAGCACGCGCACGCGGGGCGGCACGTGGTGCTCGCCACCGGCACGGCGTCGGGCAAGTCGCTGGCCTTCCAGCTGCCCGCCCTGACCGCCGTGGTCACCTCGCGCCGGGGCCGGCGTCGCGGCGCGACGGTGCTCTACCTCAGCCCGACCAAGGCCCTGGCCCAGGACCAGCTCGCCGGTCTCGGCCGGCTGTCCGTCCCCGGCCTCGCGGCGTGCACGGTGGACGGGGACAGCTCCCCCGAGCAACGGCAGTGGGCACAGGAGCACGGGGAGTACGTCCTGACCAACCCGGACCTGCTCGCACCACCACCTGCTGCCGGCCCACCAGCGCTGGGCCGGGTTCTGGTCGCGGCTGCAGTTCGTCGTGGTCGACGAGTGCCACCACTACCGCGGGGTCTTCGGCGCGCACGTCGCAGCGGTGCTGCGGCGCCTTCGGCGGGTCTGCGCGGCGTACGGCGCGTCCCCGACCTTCGTGCTCGCCTCGGCCACGGTCCGGGACCCCGGCACGTCGGCGGCTGCGCTGACCGGGCTCGACTGCGTCCCGGTCGAGGACGACACCGCCGCGCGCGGTCCGGTGACCCTGGCGCTGTGGGAGCCACCGCTCCTGGGGGGCGGCGGCGAGCTGGGCGCGCCGACCAGGCGCTCGGCGGTGGTCGAGTGCGCGGACCTGCTGGCCGACCTGGTCGCCCGGGACGTGCGCACCCTGGCGTTCGTGCGCTCGCGCAACGCCGCCGAGGTGGTCGCCGTCCAGGCGGGGCAGCGGCTGCGGTCGCTCGCGCCCTCCCTGGCGGGACGCGTCGCGGCCTACCGCGGCGGCTACGTGCCCGAGGAGCGCCGGCGGCTGGAGTCGGACCTGCGCGACGGCGCGCTGGTGGGGGTGGCGGCGACCAACGCGCTCGAGCTGGGCGTCGACATCAGCGGGCTCGACGCGGTCGTGCTCGGGGGCTACCCGGGCAGCAGGGCGTCGTTCTGGCAGCAGGTCGGCCGCGCCGGACGCGCCCGTGAGCCCGCGCTCGCCGTGCTCGTGGCGCGCGACGACCCGCTCGACACCTACCTGGTGGACCACCCCGACGTGCTGCTCGGAGCGCCCCTGGAGCCGACCGCGCTCGATCCCGGCAACCCGCACGTCGTCGGCCCGCACCTGTGCGCGGCCGCGGCGGAGGTGCCGCTGACCGACGACGACCTGGACCTGTTCGGCGACCGGGCACTCGAGGGCGCCACCGCGCTGGCCGCCGCGGGACTGCTGCGGCAGCGCGGGTCCCGGTGGTTCTGGACCGGCGCCGGCCGACCGTCGGGGCTGGCCGACCTGCGGTCCTCCGGCGGGGCGCCGGTCGCCCTGGTGGAGCGGGGCAGCGGCCGGGTCGTCGGCACGGTCGACGCGGCGTCCGCCCCGGCGATGGTGCACGCCGGCGCCGTCCACCTCGTGCACGGGGAGTCCTGGCTGGTCGACCGGCTCGACCTCGAGGAGGGCGTCGCGGAGGCGCACCGGGAGGACCCGGGCTTCACCACGGCGGCCCGGACGGTCACCGAGGCCGAGCTGCGGCAGGAGGACGCCGTGCGCGAGTGGGGGTCGTGCCGCGTCGTGCGGGGCGAGGTCGAGGTCACCCGACAGGTGGCGTCGTTCCTGCGGCGCAGCGTCGAGACCGGTGCGGTGATCGGCGAGGAGCCGCTCGACCTGCCGGCCAGGCGGCTGCCCACCGTGGCGGTGTGGTGGACCGTCCCCGAGGCGCTGTGGTCGGCCGCCGGGCTCTCCCGGCGGACGGTGGCCGGCGGGGTCCACGCGGCCGAGCACGCCGCGGTGGGTCTCCTGCCCCTGGTGGCCGGCTGTGACCGGGGTGACCTGGGCGGGCTGTCCAGCCTCGTCCACCCCGACACCGGCGAGCTGACCGTGATCGCCTACGACGCGCACCCGGGCGGCGCGGGCTTCGCCGACCAGGGCTTCGCGCGGGCGCGGGCCTGGCTGACCGCGACGCGTGCCGCGGTGGCCTCGTGCGAGTGCGCGGAGGGCTGCCCCTCGTGCGTGCAGTCCCCGCGCTGCGGGTCGGGCAACGACCCGTTGGACAAGGGCGCGGCGCTGGTCCTGCTGGACCTGCTCCTCGCCGAGGCGGACCCCGACCCGCCGGGTGGCTCACCGCGCTGAGCGGGGACCGGCACGGGCCCGCGCCCGGACCGCGACCTCGTGACCGGCCAGGCGCACGACCACCTCGCCGACCACCCGCACCTGCTCGCCGTCGACGGCGCAGGAGGGCAGCGTCGCCCCGTCCAGCGAGGCCATCCGCCGGGCCGCCGGGCAGGGGGCCTGTCCGCGCTGGGCGGCCACCGCACCGGCGAGAGCGGCCAGGTCGGCTGCGGCCGAGGCCCGGCGCTGTGCGACCAGCACCTGGCCGCCGGCGGTGCCGGCGAGAGCCAGCGCGACCATCACCCCGCCGAGGCCGAGCGCCGCCGGGACCGCGAAGCCGTCCTCGGGGCCTCTCACGTCGGCTCCGCCACGGCCACCGCCCGCGCGTGCACCGTCGGACCCGGCAGGTGGCCGAAGACGCCGCCCGGTCCCCTGACCCGCAGCCGGACCACGGCGACGACGGTGTCCCCCTCGCGGTCGAGCCGGACCGTGGCACCGTCGGGGGCGACCCGGCGTCCGGCGGCGACGGCTGCGGCGGGGTCGTCCCCGCGGGCACCGACGCGCGCCACCTCACGCGCACCGTCGACCACCCGGACCTGGGCGACCACCAGCGAGAGGCACCACACGAGTCCCAGCGCCACCGCGACCAGGACCGGGAGCACGGCCGCGGCCTCCGCCGTGACGGCGCCACGCTCCTCGCGCCGTCCGCCGGGCGCGGAGGCCCGGTGACCTCCGCGGACCTCCGCGCGGCGCATCTCAGCGGATCCCGACCAGACCCAGGAAGAACTCCAGGATCTTCTTCAGGATCGCCTGCCCCGCCTCGCTGGTGATGAACTTGATCAGCACCCCCGCGAACCCGCAGCCTGCGGCCGTGACCGCGGCGTACTCCGCGCTGACCGCTCCCAGCTCCCGACGCGTCCGCGCCACCGGTGACGTGACCATCCCTGACCTCCTCGTTCGTCCGGGCCCACGCCCGGTCCTTCGTTGACGGGTCCGACTCTCGTCGCGACGGGACCGCTCGCGTCGGGACCGCGACGGATCTGCGGAGAGCCGGACCCTCCCCCGGCCTGGGGACTCCAACCGGCCTCACCACCCGGTCGCTCAACCGCCGAGGCCGAGGCGGCCCACGGTGCCCGCGACCAGGGGGACGACGCCGAGCAGCACGAACGCCGGCAGCAGGCAGGCGGCCAACGGTGCCGTGGCCCGCACCTCGACCTGGCGCACGCGCTCGAGGGTGCCCGCGCGGCCGCCGGCGCGCAGGTCGGCGCCCAGACGGGCCAGGGCATCGGCCACCGGCGCACCGCTCGTGGTCGCCCGGTGCAGCGCGGCACCGAGGCGCCCGAGTCGCGGGTGGTCGGCCAGCTCGCCCCAGACCGTCAGCGGGTCGGCCCCCAGCCGCAGCCGCTCGACCCAGGGCCGCAGCTCCGCCCCAGCGACCGGGTGGACGACGCGACACACCCGGTCCAGCGCCTCCTCGGGCGCGGCGCCGGAGACCAGGAGCGAGGAGAGCAGGTCGACCACGTGGGGCAGCTCGTGCTCGACCACGAGCCGGCGCCGGCGGTCGGCACGGGTCTCCGCGCCGGCCACCTTGCGGCGTACGACGAGGCCCACGGCCGCGGCGACGACCAGACCGGGCACCCCGGGAGCGACGAGCAGCACTCCGGCTCCTGCGGCGAGGCCGGCCCAGGTCGCCGCGGCAGGGGCGGCTCGGGCGCGCCCGGGACCCGGCGGGTCCGGGACGGGACCGGCCACGGCGCGGGCGCCGGGCAGGAGGCAGGCGGCCGCGGCCGCGGCGAGGCCGGCGCAGACCAGGGCCGCGCTCACCGCTCCTCCACGGCGGCTCGAGCGATGCGCTCGATCCACAGCAGGCCCAGGCCGACGAGGGAGGTGCCGGTCAGCAGGCACACCTGGCCGGGCAGGGTCGCGAGGAGCACGTGCCACGGGCGCGCCCCCGCCCCCTGGGCCCCCACCAGCAGCAGCAGCGGCAGCCCGGACACCATGCGCGCCGTCGCGCGGGTCGCCGCGAGCTCGGTGCGGACCTGGCGGTGGGCCTCCTGGTCGGCGCGCACCGTCTCGAGGACCAGCTCGAGGGCGTGGACGAGCCCGGACCCGCTGGTCGCGCACAGCTCCCAGGCGCCCGCGACGCGACGCAGGACGTCGGCGCCCGGTCGGTGCGCCAGCTGCCGGAAGGCGTCGGGCACGTCACCGCCGAGCCGGGCACGCACCGCCACGGGAGCCAGGTCCGGCCAGACCCGCGCCGCACCGTCGACGGCCGGGGCCAGCGGCCGGCCGGCACGGAGCTCGCCGACCAGCGCCTCGCACGCGTCCAGCACGGCCTGGCGCCGGGCGGCACTGTCGCGCTCGGCCCGGCCGGTGGCGCGCAGCCGGACCACCACCACCGCGGCGACGGCGACGGCGGCCAGGACCAGCGGTCCGACCGGCGCGAGCAGCCCGACTCCGAGGAGGGCGACCGCGACGGCCGCCGCCTCCACCGCGGCGGGCGGCGGCGGCCCGCCGGACGCGCCGACGTGCGCCACGGGGGTGCCGCCCCAGGACCGCCCCGGCACGCGGGGCGGCACGGCCACCAGGAGGGCGAGCACGGTCAGCCCGCAGGCAAGCCAGGTCGCGCTCATGGCGCGCTCGCGCGCAGCAGCGCGGCCAGCCGGTCGGCGCCCGGGCCCTCGACGGCGCGCCCGTCCGGGGCGAACCGCACGGCCGACTCGGCCCGGCAGGACCCGTCGGTGGTGCGGCGCAGCACGGCGACCTCGCCGACGCGGCGTCGTCCGTCTGGGTCGCGGCCACAGTGGAGCACCACCTCGACGGCGCTGGCCAGCTGGGCGTGGGCGGCCGGGGCGGGAAGGCCGGCCGCCAGGCACAGCCCCTCGACCCTGGTGACCACGTCGGCGGCCGAGTTGGCGTGGACCGTGCCGCAGCCGCCGCGGTGGCCGGTGTTGAGCGCGGCCAGCAGGTCGGTCACCTCGGCGCCTCGCACCTCGCCCACGACCAGCCGGTCGGGCCGCATGCGCAGGCCCTGGCGCACCAGCGTGCGGAGGTCGACCGCGCCGGCGCCCTCGACGTTGGCGGGCCGCGCCTCGAGCCCCACCACGTGCGGGTGGGCCGGGGCGAGCTCGGCGGTGTCCTCGACCAGCACCATCCGCTCCCGCGGGTCGACCAGGCTCAGCAGTGCGTTGAGCACCGTCGTCTTGCCCGCCCCGGTGCCACCGCCCACCAGGAACGCCACCCGGGCCTCGACCACCCGCCGGAGCAGGGTGGCGCCGTCCGGGCTGAGGCTGCCCGCCTCCTCCAGCTCGGCCAGCGTGAAGACCCGGCGCCGCGGCACCCGCAGCGAGATCGACGTCCCCGGCCGGGCCAGCGGCGCGAGGACCGCGTGGAACCGGGTGCCGTCGGCCAGCCGGACGTCGGCATAGGGGGTGGCGTCGTCCAGGCGACGCCCCGCCCGAGCGGCCAGCCGCTGCGCGAGCCGCCTGACGGCGGCGTCGTCGGGGAACCTCACCGGCGCCGGCTCGAGCCCCTCGCCGCGGTCGACGAACACCTGGTCGGGCCCGTTGACCACCACGTCGGTGACCCCCTCCAGCCGCACCAGCTCCTCCAGCGGACCGGCCCCCACCACGTCGCGGCGCAGGGCGTCCAGCACGGTCAGGACGGTCGCGTCCCCGACCGGGCGCCCCTCGCTGCGCAGCACCCGCGCCACCGCGGCCGGGGTGAGCACCGCCTCGCCGTCGGCCGCGAGGCGGTCGCGCACCCGTTCGACCAGGGCCGGGTCGGGGCCGGTGGCGGTTCCGGGGGTCGTGCTGTGGTCCGGGTGGCCGAGGGGCGCGGGCGAGGACGGCATGCCTGCACGATGCTGCGGGCCCCGGACAGCCGGCACCAGTCGCGGGACGCGCTGGGGACAGGTGGCTCCTCCCACCGCATGTGGACGCGATCCGGTCAGCGCCGGCGGATGCCGCGGTAGATCCCCCAGGCCACCACGACCGCGCGGACGACGTAGCGGTCGACCAGCGCCGGGATCCGGTAGCCGCGACCGTCCGGGGCGAAGACGATCAGGCCGTCGGCCTGCGGTCCGATCACCGAGCCCCAGCGATGCCGCGGCGGCCGGTACTCCTGCAGCCGTCCGCCCCGCAGGTGGGCCCGGACGTTGTGCGCCAGCACCAGGTGGCCGGCGTTGCGGGCCGAGGTCCGCAGGGGGTCGGTCGCCGCCACGTCACCGACGGCGAAGACGCCGTCGGCACCCGGCACCCGCAGGTCGCGACCCACCCGCACGAAACCGTCCTCGTCGAGCAGCCGCGGGGGCAGCCACGTCGTGTTGGGCCGCACCCGGCCGACGGCCCACAGCACCGCGTCGGCGGCCACGGGCGGCTGGCCGGTCTGCCATCGCACGGTCCCGGCCGCGAGGTCGGCGGCGAGGTCGTCCGCGTCGGCGGGCAGCTCGGCGCGGTGGCCCGGGTGCAGGCCCACGCCCAGCCCGGTCAGCCGGCCCCGCAACCGGCGCCAGACCCGCGGGTGGTGCCGTGGCAGCGGCCGCTCGCCCGGGAAGAAGAGGTCGACCTGCTTGTCCGGCCACACCGTCGCCAGGTTGGTCGCCGCACCGACCGCGGCGGCACCGCCGCCGACCACCACCACCGAGCGGGCGCCGGCCAGCCGCTCGTGGGCGCACCGGAGCCCGGCGTCCACGTCGCCGGCCGACTCCAGCTCCGCACGCCGCCAGAAGCCGTTCTCGACGCCCGTCGCGACGACCAGGACGTCGTACGGCTCGGTGCGGGTCGTCCCGTCCGCGGCCAGCACCCGCACCTCCCGCGCCTCTGGGTCCAGCGCGGTGGCGAGGCCGTGCACGACCCGGACCCGGTCGAGGCCGCGGTAGCGGTCGAACGCGACGCGGTAGTCCCGCGCCCAGGTCGCCGGCCGGGTCAGCCGCAGCCCGAGCTCCTGACCACTGACCAGCTCCGGCTTGGCCGAGATCCCGATGACGTCGACGTCGCGCGACAGGCGACGGGCGAGGTGGATGGCGGACAGCACCCCGGTGTCGCCCAACCCTGCGACCACCACCCGGCAGCGGTCGCCGGTGGACCGGTCGGTCACGTGGGTACGCCGCGCCGCGGGGGCCGCGGCGGCCGAGGGAACAGTCGCGGGACGCGGTCGAGCACGCCCTGGTACGCCGGACGCCGCTCGAGCTGGCGCTGCTCCATCATCGGGATGCTGGCGAACCGCAGCATCGCCCAGATGCCGGCCGCGCCCAGGACCACCCACCAGTCGCCGGGGGACGCCGCCAGCCCGAACAGCGCCATCGAGACCCAGAAGCCCAGCTCGCCGAGGTAGTTCGGGTGACGCGACCAGCCCCAGAGGCCGCGGTCCATGACCGCACCGGGCGGCGCGGTCGCCGCGAACCGGCGCATCTGCAGGTCGGCGACCGTCTCGGTCGCCACTGCGGCCAGCCCCACCAGGAGGGCCACCGCGTCGAGCGGGCCCGGGTCGCGGCCAGGACGTGTGCACACGACGTAGACCGGCAGCAGGGCGAGGAAGACCTGCAGCGTCGGCACCAGGTGGATCGCGACCAGGTCGGCGACCAGCTCGAAGCGGCCCGCCCGCTCACGCAGCTGCGGGTAGCGCCAGTCCTCGTGCTGCAGACCGGGCCACGACCACGCCCAGTTCGCGGTCAGCCGGACCGCCCACGGCACCATCACCACCGCCAGCAGCGTGAGGCGGGCGGCACCCGTCCCGGGCGCGCGCTGGCTCCACCACCACAGCATCAGCAGCGGAGGGGCGACGGACCAGTAGGCGTCGTACATGCTCGAGTTGCGGTGCAGCCGGCTCGAGGCGAACACCACGAGCGTGGCCAGGACGTCGGCGACCAGCGCGTCGAGCCACGACCGGCCCGAGCCGGGACCCGCGAGCAGCCAGGCGGCGGCCACCAGGGTCGCGACGACGTAGGTGACGACGACCCGGACGAAGGACTCCGCGCGGCCCGGTGCCGTCGGTGGGTGCTCGGTGCGGGTCGCGTCCACGGGCGACACCGTAGTGACGCCGGCGACGTCCGACAGCCGTCTCAGGAGTCGTGCGGGTGCTGCTGGTGGCCGACGGTCGCGGAGGACTCCGGGTCGTGCCGCCACGACCACACCGCCGCCCCGAACGCCGTGGCCAGGACGGCCAGGGAGAGCCCGAGCGCCCAGCGCAGCGCCACGCCCGCCTCGTCGGACGCCGACAGCGCGACCTGGTAGGTCGTCATCACCACCGCCGCGCCGATCGAGGCGCCGATGCGCTGACCGGTCTGCACGGCACCCCCGGCCGCCCCACCCATGCGCGTGGGCACGTCAGCCAGCGTGAGGGTGAAGTTCGGCGAGACCACCGCACCCCCGCCCAGTCCGGCCACCAGGAGAGGGAGGCCCAGGGCGAGCCACAGGAGCCCGCCGTCGGCGGCGACCGGCGCGAGCAGCGCGGCCGCGAGCACGCCGCTCATCAGGACCAGCAGCGCCATCACCGTGATCCGCCGGCCGATGTGCGTGACCAGCCGCCCCGCCACCGGGGACGCGACGGCAGAGCCGACCGCGAACGGCATCAGCAGCAGGCCCGTGGTGAGTGCGCTGCGGTCGGCGCCGTCCTGGAGGTAGACGCTGAGCACCAGGAAGATGCCGGTGAAGCCGGTGAAGTAGAGCGTCCCCACCGTGATGCCGCTGGCATAGCCGGGCACCCGCCGCAGCAGCCCGATGTCGAGCAGGGGGGCACCGCCGCGCCGCACCGTGCGCCGCTCCCACCACACGAAGGCGGTCGCCAGGACCGGCGCCGCCAGGAGGAGCAGGAGCGGCGCGCGCGCACCGCCCTCGACGCTCACGACGGGGTAGAGGACGCACAGGACGGTCAGGCCGAGGAGGAGCGCACCGCGCAGGTCGAGCCGGGTGTCGCCGTCGTCGTCGGGGTCGCGGCCCGGCACCATCGCCCGGATCGCGACCAGCAGCGCCAGCCCGATCGGCACGTTGACCAGGAAGATCCACCGCCAGCCCTGGTCGGGCCCGAGCAGGGCGATGATGCCTCCGCCGAGCACCGGCCCGACCGCCGAGGAGACGGACACGGTGAGGCCGAACAGCCCGAAGGCCGTGCCCCGCTCGGGCCCACGGAAGAGGGTCTGGATGAGCCCGGAGTTCTGCGGGGTGAGCAGGCCGGCGGCGAAGCCCTGGACCAGGCGCGCTGCTACGAGCACCTCGATGGTCGGGGCCAGGCCGGCGGCGGCGCTCGAGGCGATGAAGCCGGCCAGCCCGATGAGCATCATCCGGCGCCGCCCGTAGGCGTCGCCCAGCCGCCCGCCGGTCACCAGCGTGAGGCCGAACGCGAGCGCGTAGCCGGAGACCACCCACTGGATGCCGCCGGCGGAGGTCCCGAGCGCCGAGCGCATCGAGGGGATCGCGACGTTCACGATCGTGACGTCGAGCAGCACCATGAACCCGACCGTGAGCGTGACACCGAGGATCCGCCAGCGGTCGGGGTCGGGCGCGTCCGGCCCGTCTGACCGCTCGTCGCCGGCCGGTGGCGGCCCGGCGGCCTCCTCGTGGTCCTCCTCCGACGCCCTGCGCACGTTCGTCACGCTAGACCTCACGGCCAACCCGGGCTCCCGGTCGGTTCGGCGCCGGAGCCCCGCTGGTCCCCGGCTGCCGCGGCCAGCACCGACCGGGCCGCCCGCGCGCACGGCGAGCGGCGTGACCGCACGGCACCCAGTCCCGCGGCGAGGTGGTCGTCGAGCCCACGCTGCGGGGCCAGCACCCCCCACAGGGGCAACCCGGCGAGCCGGGCGACGTCGTCGGGCAACGTCGCGCCCGCACCCCGCCCGCGGGCGGTCCGTACGACGACCCCGGCGGCGACCCCGGGCGGGACGAGCCCACCGGCGCGCGCCGCACCCGCCGTGCCGGCGAGGGTGGGCGAGGCGACCACGACCACCGCGTCGCACAGGGCGAGCACCTCGCGCACGGACCCGGAGCGCGGGACGTCGAGCACCACCCAGCCGTGGCCGCGACGTGCCGCGGTGACGACCTCACGGACCACCCGCTCGGGCGGACCGTCCGGCGAGGGTGCGCCGGCCGCCCAGCCCAGCACGCGCAGTCCCTCGCGCGACGGAAGGCTCTCGCGCAGCGCCCGCGCGCCGACCCGCCCGTCGAGCTCGGCCAGGTGGGTCCAGCTGATCGCGTCGGCCCCGTCGGCGGGAGCGACGCCGGCCAGGGCTCCGGCGGGCAGCCCCCAGGGGTCGAGGTCGACCAGCAGCGACGGCGCGTCACGGGCGGCGACCTCGGCGACCGCGAGCGCCAGCACCGTGGCGCCCACCCCGCCCGAGGCACCGAGGACCCCCAGCACCCGGCTGCGCAGGAACGGGTCGGCCGACCGGTCGCCGAGGTCGGCGAGCCAGGCACCCAGGAGAGCGGCGTCGGCCGGGAGCTCGACCACCCCAGCGGCACCGAGGCCCAGCGCGGCGCGCAGCGTCGCCTCGCCCGCCGGGGCCGCACCGACGACCCAGACCTCGTCCCGTCGACCGGGGGCGCGGTCGGCCATCGGCCGGGCGGCGTCGGAACCGACGAGGATCGCCGCCCCCGCCCACCACCGCTGCGCCGCGGCGTCGACCGCGACCGAGGCGACCCCGACGTTGGCCGCGGCGGCCAGGCGTGCCACCTCGGCGTGGAGCACGGGATCGTCGGTGACGAGCAGCAGCGGGGCGGCGGGGTCGGGCATGTGCCCACGATCGGCGGCGGCGGCGCCCCGCACGCCGCCTGGCGGTCATCCCTGTGGACGACACGCCGGTCTGGACCGGTGGGGACGAGATCCGGTCCGGGTCCCGGGCCCGAGACAGGCACGAGGCGCTCGAACCGCCGGGGAGGAAAAACTGAGGGGCCCCTGGCGAGGGGGGAAAGCCAGGGGCCCACAGTCATCCGGATCTGGGGGGGATTCGACCCGGATCACGACCAGCGAGGGGGGATCGCTGGGTGCGCACGCGCCGGGTCGATCTCGCGGAAACCCGCCGCGGTGCATCACCCGGGATGATACCGGACCCGGGACCGCGCGGTACAGGAAAGAAGCACCGGGGGGTATGTCACACCTTGTGACGGATGCGACGGAAGTGGTGCCGGCCCACAGGGGACCGGGCACACTGGGTGAGGTGAGCACCCGTCGCCTCGGCCGTCCCGCGGCGTTCTTCGACCTCGACAAGACGATCATCGCCAAGTCGAGCGCGCTCGCCTTCAGCAAGTCCTTCTACGCCGGCGGCCTGATCAACCGCCGCCTCGTGCTGCGCAGCGCCTACGCCCAGTTCATGTTCCTCGTCGGCGGCGCCGACCACGACCAGATGGAGAAGATGCGCCGCTTCCTCTCCCAGATGGTCACCGGCTGGCCCGTCGACAGCGTGCGCGAGATCGTCGCCGACACCCTGCACAACATCGTCGACCCGATCGTCTACGACGAGGCCGTCAGCCTGATCGAGGACCACCACCTCGCCGGCCGTGACGTCATCATCGTCTCCGCCAGCGGGTCGGAGATCGTCCAGCCCATCGGCGAGCTCATCGGCGCCGACGCCGTGATCGCCAGCCGCCTGGCCATCGAGGACGGCCGCTACACCGGCGACATCGAGTACTACGCCTACGCCGAGAACAAGGCGACCGCGATCCAGGAGCTCGCCAAGCGCCGCGGCTACGACCTCGCCCGCAGCTTCGCCTACTCCGACTCCATCACCGACGTGCACATGCTCGAGATCGTCGGCCACCCCCACGCGGTCAACCCCGACAAGGAGCTGCGCCGGGTCGCGGAGAACCGCGGCTGGCCGGTGCTGTCCTTCACCCGACCGGTCGCCCTCGGCGCCCGCATGAAGCTCCCGGGCAGCCGCTCCACGATGACCGCCCTCGGCCTCGGCACCGCCGTCGTCGTGGGCAGTGCGATCTACCTCGGCGTGCGCCGGCGCCTCGACGCCGCCGGCGGTCTCTGAGCCCGACCCACCGCGACACGCCCACCCCCTCCCTCGGGGTGGAAGTCAAGCCTTGTCCCCGACCGCGGCGTGGGCGTACAAAAGAGTGACGGACACAGACCCACACGAGGACCGGGTACCCACGCGGTGACCGACCTTCTTGAGGCCGTCAGCACCGGGGACGCTCCCCGGGCGACGTACGAGGTGCACGCTTGGTAGCCCTACGTCCTGTGTGTCAGTGGGCGGTGGACCGCAAGGTCCACCGCCCACTGTTTCGTTTGCTCGCTGTTGTCTGCTCGCCTCCGGCTCGCCGGTCGGCCCTCCCTATGGCGCGCCGACGCTCCTGCGCTCGCTTCGCATCGCTTCGTCGCTCTCGACGCGCCGGGGCCGACCTAGCCAACCTCGAGACTTCCTGCCTTGCCTCCGTTGCGCCAGGGCCGACCTCGCTTCACTCGAGACTTCCTGCCTCAGTTCTTGAGGGGGCTGCGCTCGGCTCCTGCGGCGTAGGCCTCGGCGGCGTAGAGGAGCCAGGCATGGACGCCGTTGGGGCCGCCGGAGGCGTAGGCGCGGAGGTTGGACTCGTACTCCGCCCGCACCGAGAGGTGCCCCTCCTCCGGAACGGTGAGCGAGGTGGGATCGACGCCGCGGGCGACGAGGACCAGCCGCTCGAGGGCGCGGGCGACGATCCCGTTGTGGGAGACGAAGGGCGCGAGGGTGCGGACCTCGGCGTGCGCCACCGCGGCCAGCACCAGCCCCGGCGCGGACGTACGTGAGGTCAGCAGGGCACCCAGGCCGCGCAGCCGCTCGCCGTCCACGTCGGCGCGCGGCCGGCCGAGGTCCTCCGCCGCGACGGACCCCTTGGCCGCGATCGTGTGCAGCCGCGCCAGCACCTGCAGCGGCGAGTGGTCCAGCACGGGCAGCAGCGACATCAGCTCGGTCGAGACCCGCAGCGCCGCCGTCGCCAGCTCGTCGCCCTCACCGGCGCGCGCCTCCGCCAGGCTCGACCCCGACCCCTCGAGCACCGCGCTCGCGTGCGCCCCCCGCAACAGCGACTCCCCGGTCAGGTCCGCGGTGGTACGCCGCAGGCCGCGGTCGCGCAGCATCGCGTCGATCCCGTCGCGGGTCGCGGTCATCGCCGACCCGACCCCCTCGAGCGAGGCCAGCACCGCCAGCGGGTCGGAAGCGGTGTCGGACCCTCGGGACGGCGTCGTGTCGGGCATGGGCGGCAGGCTAGTACCCGGGCCCGCGAGGGGTAGATTGGGCGCCGACATGGACTCCTCCCCCCGCTCCAGCTCCGCCGCCCGCGACCAGCAACGGGCCTCCTTCGCGCACGTGGCGGACGAGTACGCCCGGTCCCGCCCCGGTTACCCCGTCGAGGCCGCACGCTGGCTGGTCGGGACCCGCCCCTCCACCGTGATCGAGCTCGGCGCCGGCACCGGGAAGCTGACCGACCGCCTCGTCGAGCTGGGGCACGACGTCCTCGCCACCGACCCCCTGGCGGAGATGCTCGAGCACCTCGTCGAGCGGCACCCCGACGTCCGCGTCGCCAAGGCGCCGGCCGAGCAGATCCCGGCGGCCACCCGCAGCGTCGACACCGTCGTCGCCGCCCAGTCCTTCCACTGGTTCGACCACGCCGCCGCGCTCAAGGAGATCGCGCGGGTGCTCAAGCCCGAGGGCCGCGTCGCCCTGGTCTGGAACGAGCGCGACGAGCGCGTCCCGTGGGTCCGCAAGCTCTCCGCCCTCCTCGGCGAGCCCGCCGACGACGTCGACTGGTCCGAGGTGCTCATCGGGTCGGGCCTGTTCGGCTACGTCGAGACCGAGACGTTCCGGCACTGGCAGCCGCTGCGCAAGCAGGAGCTGCGCGAGCTGGTGCGCTCACGCTCCTACGTCGCCGTCATGGACCCGATGGCTCAGGACCGCCTGCTGCGCAAGGTCGACGAGCTGTTCGACGTCTACGACCGCGGCCCGGACGGCCTGCTCATGCCCTACCTCACCCGCTGCTACCGCGCGGTCGTCCGCCCGCGCGGGATCATCGAGGAGCCGGAGCACAGCCGCGACCTGACCGAGGCCGCGCGCGCGGTGCGCGAGGCGCAGGGCGCCGACGGGCCGCCCCGCACGGCCGTCCCCCACGAGGACGACCCGGCGACCACGCTGATCGACTTCCGCTAGCCCGGCGTCTCCTCGGGCATCCACCCGCCGTACACGTCGACGAGCGCGGCGACCCCGTCGTCGTACGGCGCGACCTGCAGCTCCCAGCGCACCTCGCCCGGGCCGTCCACGGGCGAGCCCTCCGCGCGGTAGCCCTCGGCCTTCAGCGCCTTGGTGAGCTCGTCGGCGTCCTCGGCGGACAGGAAGTGCACGGGACCGGTCTGGGACATGGTCCCCAATCTAAGGTGTGCGCGTGAGACGACCGCGGGCCTGGGGCTCCCACCTCGGCAGCGACACCGACCGCGCCACCCTGCGGGCGCTGCGCACCGCCCTGCGGACGGCGTCCGCGCTGCGCACCGGGTTCACCGAGCAGGCCGCGCAGCGCTCCGTCGACGACCTGCGCACCCTGGTGGGCAGCAGCTGCCTGGTGCTGACCGACGAGAGCCGGGTGATGGCCTGGTCGGGCGACTCCGAGCACCACCGCGAGCAGGCCGAGGCAGCAGCTCGCGCGCAGCACGACCAGACCACCGTGCTGGGCCGGCGCGAGGTGGAGTGCCCCGACCTCGGCTGCCCCGTCGCGGCCGCCGTGGTGTGCCCGCTGGTGGCGGACGGCGTGGTCGTCGGCACGGTGCAGGTCTTCACCTCCCGCGCCAGCGCCGGACTGGTCAGCGCCGTCGAGGAGGTCGCGGCCTGGGTCTCGGGACAGCTCGAGCTGGCCGCCCTCGACGCCAGCCGCACGCGGCTGATGGAGGCCGAGGTGCGGGCCCTGCGGGCGCAGATCAGCCCGCACTTCATCTACAACTCGCTCAACGCGATCGCCTCGTTCGTGCGCACCGACCCGGACAAGGCCCGCGAGCTGCTGCTCGACTTCGCCGACTTCACCCGCTACTCCTTCCGCCGGCACGGCGAGTTCACCACGCTCGCCGAGGAGCTGCGCTCGATCGAGCGCTACCTGGTGCTCGAGCAGGCGCGCTTCGGTGACCGGCTGCGGGTCAGCCTCCAGGTCGACCCCGAGGTGCTGGGGGTCACCGTGCCGTTCCTCTGCCTGCAGCCCCTGGTGGAGAACGCCGTGCGCCACGGGCTCGAGTCGCGCGAGGGCAGTGGCCACCTGGAGATCGTGGCGGTCAACCGCGACCAGGAGGCGGTCATCTCGGTGGAGGACGACGGGGCCGGCGAGGACCCCGAGCACGTCCGGCAGGTCCTCGCCGGGACCTCGGGCAGCGACTCGGTCGGCCTCGGCAACGTCGACGGTCGGCTGCGCTCGGCGTTCGGCGACGAGTACGGTCTGGTCGTCGAGACCGCACCCGGTGCCGGCACCAAGGTGACCCTGCGGGTCCCGAAGTTCGCGGCGGGGGTGCACGCGTGACCGCGGTGACCGCGATGACCGTGCTGGCCGTCGACGACGAGCGCCCGGCGCTCGACGAGATCGCCTGGCTGCTCGAGCGCGACGAGCGCGTCGGCACGGTCCTGGTCGCCGACTCCGCCGCCGACGCGCTCCGCCTGCTCCAGGAGCACCGGGTCGACCTGGTCCTGTCCGACATCCGCATGCCGGGGCTCAGCGGGCTCGAGCTGGCCCAGGTCCTGCGGCGCTTCCGCGAGCCGCCCGCGGTCGTCTTCGTCACGGCGTACGACGCCCACGCGGTCGAGGCGTTCGAGGTCGGCGCCGTCGACTACCTCCTCAAGCCGGTGCGCGAGACCCGGCTGGCCGAGGCGATCCGCCGCACCATCGAGGCGCCGCGCCCCACGCCGGACGAGGCGGAGCCGATCCCGGTCGAGGTCGGCGGCATCACGCGGTTCGTGCGCCGCGGCGACGTGCGGTGGGCCGAGGCCCACGGGGACTACACCCGGCTGCACACCCCGCAGGGCGCGCCGCTGGTGCGCATCCCGCTGACCCGGCTGGAGACCGAGTGGGCTGACGCCGGCTTCGTGCGCATCCACCGGTCGACCCTGGTGGCGCTCGCCCACGTCCAGGAGGTCCGGGTCGAGGCCGGCACGGTCATCGTCGTGGTGGACGGGGAGGAGCTGGTGGTCTCGCGACGCCACGCGCGCGCGGTGAGAGACCTGCTCGTGCGGTCCTCGGGCCCCGGCGGGCCGCGGTGAGCGAGCCTCCCCGCCGGGTCCGCGTGACCAGCCCTCGCACGGCGGGAGCCGCGCGGGGGCGGCCGGTCCCGCTCACCTCGCAGATCGACCAGCGGACCTCCCTCGGCTCGGTCTACCTCGGCTCGCTGCTCCGGGCCCAGCTCCGCCTGGCCGCCGCCGTGCTCGGCACGGTCCTGGTGGTGGTCGGCTCCCTGCCCCTGCTGTTCGCCTGGCTGCCGGGGCTGAGCCGGGTGATCGTGCTCGGCGTACCCCTGCCCTGGGTGGTGCTCGCGTTCGCCGCCTACCCCGGCTTCGTGCTCGCGGGCTGGATCTTCCTCCGCCGGGCCGAGGCCAACGAGGCGGCGTTCACCGCGCTCGTCGATCCCGAGGAGGAAGCGTGAGCCCCTCCGCGCCGGGCATCGTCGCGGTCGCCCTGGTCGCGATGGTGACGCTGGCGGTCGGCGCCTACGGCTGGCGCTTCTCGCGCACCACCAGCGACTTCCTCGTCGCCTCGCGGTCGGTCGGGCCGGGCTGGAACGCCAGCGCGATCGGCGGCGAGTACCTCTCCGCCGGCTCCTTCCTCGGCGTCGCCGGGCTCGTGCTCGCCTTCGGCACCGACATGCTGTGGTACCCGATCGGCTGGACCGGCGGCTACCTCGTCATGCTCGCGCTCGTCGCGGCCCCGCTGCGTCGCTCGGGCGCCTACACCGTGCCCGACTTCGCCGAGGCGCGGCTCGAGTCGCCCCAGGTGCGGCGCTTCACCGCCCTGCTCGTGGTCGCGCTGGCCTCGCTCTACCTGATCCCGCAGTTCGAGGGAGCCGGGCTCGCGCTGGCCATCGTCGCGGGGACCGACCGCTGGGTGGGGGCGACCGTCGTGGGCGCGGTCGTGCTGGCCAACGTCCTGCTCGGCGGGATGCGCAGCATCACCTTCGTCCAGGCCTTCCAGTACTGGCTCAAGCTCTCGGCGCTGCTCGTGCCCGCCCTCGTGCTGCTCGCGGTCTGGGTGGGCGACGGGGCCACGAGCCCGGCCGAGGTGACGGCCGGGCGGGTCACCGGCGCGGCGTGGTCCGACCCGGCCGCCACCTCCAGCGGCGACGTCGGGCTGGGCCTCTACACGACGTACTCCATCATCGTGGCGACCTTCCTCGGCACGGTCGGTCTGCCCCACGTGGTGGTGCGCTTCTACACCAACCCCGACGGCCGCCAGGCGCGCCGCACCACGCTCGTCGTGCTGGTGCTGCTCGGCCTGTTCTACGTCCTCCCGCCGGTGTACGCCGCCCTCGGCCGGCTCTACGCCTCGGACCTGGTCGCCGCGGGCCAGGCGGACTCGGTGGTCCTGACCCTGCCCGCGCGCATGGTCGGCGGGGACCTCGGCTCCGCCCTCTCCGCCCTCACCGCGGCCGGCGCCTTCGCGGCGTTCCTGTCCACCTCGGGTGGCCTGACGGTGGCGGTGGCCGGCGTGCTGAGCCAGGAGCTGCTGCGCCGGCGCCCGTCGACGACGGTGCGCGACCCGCGCTCCGGCGTCCGGCCGTTCCAGGCCGCCGCCGTCGTCGCTCTCGCCGTGCCGCTGCTCGTCGCCCTGACCGTGCAGGACGTGGGGGTCGCGGAGGCGGTCGGCCTGGCGTTCGCGTTCGCCGCCTCGACCCTGGCGCCCCTGATCCTGCTGGGGATCTGGTGGCACCGGCTCACCGACGCCGGCGCCCTGGCGGGCATGGCGGCCGGCGGCCTCGCCGCGGGCGGCTCCATCGTCGACACCTGGGTGGGCGGGGCGCACGGTGGCTGGCTCGCGGTCCTGCTGGCCCACCCCGCCGCCTGGTCGGTGCCGCTGGCGTTCACCACGATGGTGGTCGTCTCCTGGCTCACCCCGGAGCGCGTGCCGCTGCACGTCGACACCACGATGGTCCGCCTCCACGCCCCGGAGGCCCTGCCGCTGGACCGGGGACCGGCACTGCGCTGACCGTTCGTCGCGTCCTCCCGACCGTTGGCCGACGCTCCTCGCCGCCCGCCGACCGAGGACCCGAGGACCCTCCCCCGCTCGGGCGAGGCGTTCCTAGCGTGAGCGACCTCACGTCCGGTGCCACCTGTCGCCGGCACCGGACGACCGAGCCACGGAAGGGCTGAGACCGATGACCCAAGCGATGCCTCCCGAGCCGGGTGGAGCAGGGACGCGGGCCGCAGGGCCGCACGAGCAGTCCCACACCCACGCCCAGGCCCACGACCCGCTGTACGCCGAGCTGGCCGCCAGCGCGGACTTCCAGGAGCTGCGCCGGCGCTACCGCGGGTTCGTCTTCCCGTGGACCGCGGCGTTCCTCGTGTGGTTCCTGCTCTACGTCTCGCTGTCCAGCTGGGCGCCGGACTTCATGGGCACCGAGGTGTTCGGCAACATCAACATCGGCCTGATCATGGGGCTGCTGCAGTTCGTGACCACCTTCGGGATCGCCTACCTCTACTCCAAGCACGCCTCGGCCAGCTTCGACCCGCTCGCCGACGCGGTCAACGCGGAGTACGAGCGTCAGCGGGGTGAGGGTCGATGAGCATCCTCCACGCGCTTCCCCACGCCGTCGCCAAGGCCGCGGCGTCCAGCAGCGACGACCACCAGCTGTTCACCTCGCTGCTGTTCGGCACGATCGTGCTGGCCACGATCGGCGTGACCGTCTGGGCCAGCCGCTCCACCTCGGGCGCGGCGGACTACTACGCCGGCGGTCGGTCGTTCTCCGGCTTCCAGAACGGCCTCGCCATCGGCGGCGACTACATGTCGGCCGCGTCGTTCCTCGGCATCTCCGGGGCCATCGCCCTGGCCGGCTACGACGGCTTCCTCTACTCCATCGGCTTCCTGGTGGCGTGGCTGGTCGCGCTGCTGCTCGTCGCCGAGCTGCTGCGCAACTCGGGCCGCTACACGATGGCCGACCAGCTGGCGTACCGCATGCACCAGCGCCCGGTCCGCACCGCGGCCGCGGTCAGCACCGTCGTGGTCTCGGTGTTCTACCTGCTGGCGCAGATGGTCGGCGCCGGCGCGCTGGTCGCGCTGCTGCTCGGCGTCGAGGACCAGGGCGTCAAGAACTTCACCATCGTCGGCGTCGGCGCGCTGATGATCTTCTACGTCACCGTCGGCGGCATGAAGGGCACCACGTGGGTGCAGATCATCAAGGCCTGCCTGCTGATGGCGGGCTCGGCGGTCATCGTCGTGCTGGTGCTCAAGGAGTTCAGCTTCAACCTCTCCGACCTGCTCGGCACGGCCGGCAGCAACTACGCCGACAGCGCCAACGCGGCCGCCGCCGCCGCGGGGAAGCCCGAGGCGGCCACCGCCGGCCAGTTCCTCCAGCCCGGGCTGAAGTACGGGGCCAGTGCGACCAGCAAGCTCGACTTCTTCTCGCTCGGTCTCGCCCTCGTGCTGGGCACCGCGGGCCTGCCGCACATCCTGATCCGCTTCTACACCGTGCCGACTGCTCGCGACGCGCGGAAGTCGGTGCTCTGGGCGATCGGCCTGATCGGCACCTTCTACCTGTTCACGCTGGTGCTCGGCTTCGGTGCGCGCGCGCTGCTCAACGGCGACGACATGGCCAAGGTGACCAAGAGCAAGGGCAACCTCGCCTCCCCGCTGCTGGCCCAGGCCGTCGGCGGCGGTGAGGGTACGACGGGTGGCGCGATCCTGCTCGCGGTCATCGCCGCGATCGCCTTCGCGACCATCCTGGCCGTGGTGGCGGGGCTGACCCTGGCCTCGTCGACCTCGGTGGCCCACGACCTCTACAACTCGGTGCTGCGTCGCGGCGAGGCGACCGACAAGGAGGAGATCAAGGTCGCCAAGGTGACCGCGTTCGTGCTCGGAGCCGTGGCGATCGGCCTGGCGATCCCGGCGCAGAACCTCAACATCGCGTTCCTCGTGGCGCTGGCCTTCGCGGTCGCCGCGTCGGCCAACCTCCCGGCGATCCTCTACAACATGTTCTGGAAGCGCTTCAACACCCGCGGTGCGGTGTGGAGCATCTACGGCGGCCTGATCAGCTCGCTGGGCCTGGTGTTCTTCTCGCCGGTCATGTCCGGCAAGGGCGTCGACCCGGTCACGGGCGCCAACCTGTCGCTGCTCCCGGCGAGTGTCGACATCTCCTGGTTCCCGCTGGAGAACCCGGGCCTCGTGTCGATCCCGATCGGCTTCCTGCTGGGCTTCCTCGGGACCATCACCTACAAGGACCGCGAGGCCGTGCAGGAGTTCGACGAGCTCGAGGTCCGCTCCCTGACCGGGGCGGGCGCCGAGGGCGCCGTCGCGCACTGATCCCCCCTCGGCCGCGCCCGCGCTCCCGCGGGCGCGGCCGACCCTGTTCCGACCACCCGCCCGTGGCTAGGGTCGAGAGAGAGCCCGGTCACACCGCAGGACGACCAGACGAGGAGCCCGCATGTCAGACGAGAGCACCGAGACCCTGTCCAACCTGATGCAGGAGGACCGCACGTTCGACCCGCCGAAGGAGCTCGCCGAGCACGCCAACGTCACGCAGGCGACGTTCGACGAGGCGGCCGAGGACCGGCTGGCGTTCTGGGCCCGGGCCGCCGAGCGCCTGGACTGGGCGGAGCCGTTCGACGAGGTGCTCGACTGGAGCAACCCCCCGTTCGCCAAGTGGTTCGTGGGCGGCAAGCTCAACGCGGCCTACAACTGCGTGGACCGCCACGTCGAGGCGGGCCTGGGCGACCGGGTGGCGTTCCACTGGGAGGGCGAGCCGGTCGACGACAAGCGGACGATCACCTACACCGAGCTCAAGGACGAGGTCTGCAGGGCGGCCAACGCCCTGACCGACCTCGGCGTGCAGAAGGGCGACCGGGTCGCGATCTACATGCCGATGATCCCCGAGACGGCGGTGGCGATGCTGGCGTGCGCACGCCTGGGCGCGATCCACACCGTCGTGTTCGGTGGCTTCTCCTCCGACGCCCTCGCCAGCCGGGTGCTGGACTGCGAGGCGTCGGTGGTCATCACCTCCGACGGCGGCTACCGCCGCGGAGCGCCGTCCGCGCTCAAGCCGGCCGTGGACGAGGCGGTCGCGAAGGTCAGGCAGGAGCGTGACGACCTCGTGAAGAAGGTCGTCGTGGTCAAGCGCACCGCGCAGGACGTCGAGTGGGACGACGAGCTCGACGTCTGGTGGCACGACGTGGTCGACGGCGCCTCGTCGGAGCACGAGTGCGAGTTCTTCGACGCCGAGCACCCGCTCTACGTCATGTACACCTCGGGCACGACCGGCAAGCCCAAGGGCATCCTGCACACGACCGGCGGCTACCTCACCGGCACCTCGTGGACGCACTGGGCGATCTTCGACCTCAAGCCCGAGACCGACGTCTACTGGTGCACCGCCGACGTCGGCTGGGTCACCGGTCACAGCTACATGGTCTACGGCCCGCTCGCCAACGCCACCACGCAGGTGATGTACGAGGGCACACCCGACTCCCCGGAGAAGGGCCGCTGGTGGCAGATCATCGAGGAGTACGGCGTCACGATCTTCTACACCGCCCCCACCGCGATCCGCTCGTTCATGAAGCAGGGCAGGGAGATCCCCGACAAGCGCGACCTGTCGTCGCTGCGCCTGCTCGGGTCGGTCGGTGAACCGATCAACCCCGAGGCCTACATGTGGTACCGCGAGGTCATCGGCGGCGAGCGCTGCCCGGTCGTCGACACCTGGTGGCAGACCGAGACCGGCCAGATCATGATCAGCCCGCTGCCGGGTGTCACCGCCGGCAAGCCGGGGTCCGCGATGGCGCCGATCCCGGGCGTCTCCGCCGCCGTCGTCAACGACGAGGGCAAGGAGGTCGGCAACGGCCAGGGCGGCTACCTCGTGCTCAAGGACCCGTGGCCCGCGATGCTGCGCACCCTGTGGGGCGACGACGAGCGCTTCGAGGAGACCTACTGGTCGCGCTTCAAGTCGCAGGGCTTCTACTTCGCCGGCGACGGCGCCAAGCTCGACGACGACGGCGCGATCTGGCTGCTGGGCCGGGTCGACGACGTGATGAACGTGTCGGGCCACCGTCTGTCCACCACCGAGATCGAGTCCGCGCTGGTCTCCCACCCGAAGGTCGCCGAGGCCGCGGTCGTGGGCGCCAAGGACGAGGACACCGGCCAGGCGGTCTGCGCCTTCGTCATCCTGCGCGAGTCCGCCGGCGACGGCGGCAAGGACATCGTCGAGGAGCTGCGCAACCACGTGCGCAAGGAGATCGGCGCGATCGCCAAGCCGCGCCAGATCATGGTCGTGCCCGAGCTGCCCAAGACCCGCTCCGGCAAGATCATGCGACGTCTGCTCAAGGACGTCGCGGAGAACCGCGAGGTCGGCGACGTCACCACGCTGGCCGACTCGACGGTGATGGACCTGATCTCCGACGGGATGGGCGGCAAGGCCGGCGACGACGAGTAGCCCCGGCGACGGACGGGCTTGTCGCCGCCTGAGAGGATGGCGGCAAGCCCGTCGTCCTCGCACGAGGTGGGGCTGGCGTGCCGGGAAGTCTGGTCGGCGACTCGTCGACCGACCCGGAAGGCACTCGTGAACCAGTCCCGCCGCACGCTCCTGCCACGTCCCACGAAGCACGAGCAGAGCTATCTCGGCTACCTGCTGCGTCAGGAGACGATCGGTGGGGCGGTCGTGCTCGCTGCAGCCGCCGTGGCGGTCCTCTGGGCCAACTCGCCCTGGTCGGAGACCTACGACACCGTCCGCCATCTCGAGGTGGGCCCGCTCGACCTCGAGCACTGGGCGGCGGACGGCGCCCTGACCCTGTTCTTCTACCTGGCCGGTCTCGAGCTCAAGCGCGAGCTGCTGGTGGGCTCGCTGCGCCGGCCGGCGGACGCAGCGGTCCCGGTCATGGCAGCGGTGTGCGGGGTCATCGTCCCGGCCGCGATCTACCTCGCGATCAACTCCTCGGGCGCCGGGAGGCCGGAGGGCTGGGCCATCCCGGCGGCGACCGACATCGCGTTCGCCCTGGCGGTGCTGGCACTGGTGGGCGGGTCGCTGCCCCAGTCGATGCGTGCCTTCCTGCTGACCCTGGCCGTCGTGGACGACCTGCTGGTGGTCCTCATCATCGCGATCTTCTACACCTCGACCATCCACCTGGTGCCGCTGGCCGTGGCGGCCGCGCTGCTGGTCGGGTTCGGCTGGCTGCAACGCTTCCGCGGCGAGTCCTGGCTCTGGTACGTCCCGCTCGCCCTGGGCATCTGGTGGGCCACCCACGAGAGCGGCGTGCACGCGACGGTGGCCGGGGTGGCGATGGGCCTGCTGACCCGCGTCCGGCAGGACCCGGGCGAGGAGACCTCGCCCGCGGAGCGCCTGGAGCACGCGCTGGGGCCGGTCAGCAGCGGCTTCGCGGTGCCCTTCTTCGCCCTCATGTCCGCCGGCGTCGCGATCTCGGGCGGAGGCGAGCTGGTCCGCAACCCCGTGGTGCTCGGCATCGTGGCCGGCCTGGTGGTCGGCAAGCCGGCCGGGGTCCTGCTCGGCACCTGGCTCACCGTCCGGCTCACCCGCGCCGACCTGGGTGACCTGCAGTGGCGGGACCTGGTCGGGGTGGCCGTGCTGGCGGGCCTGGGCTTCACCGTCGCGCTGCTCGTCTCGGAGCTGTCGTTCACCGGTGACGAGGTGGACGCGGCGAAGACCGCGGTGCTCGGGGCGTCGGTCCTCTCGGCCGTGCTCGCTGCGGCGCTGCTGCGGCGACGCAACCGCCTGCACGCCGCCATCGCGTCGGACACGCCCTGAGTCGACCCGACGGACGTGGGTAGGCTCTGGCGAGTCCCGAGAGGAGCCCGAACATGAGCAGTGTCGCCCCCGCCGGAGGCAAGCACGTCGCCACGCAGGACGAGGTCGAGGACGAGCCGAGCATCGGTGAGCTGATCACCGCGGCGCAGAAGGACTTCTCCCACCTGGTCAAGCAGGAGATCGCCCTGCTGAAGTCCGAGGTGCGCCTGAGCGCCAAGGTGGGCGGGATGAGCATCGCGCTCTTCGCGGCCGCCGGCTTCGTCGCCCTGCTCGCGGTGATCCTGCTGTCGTTCTTCTTCGTCTACCTGGTCCACCTGACCGGGCTCGACCTGGTGTGGTCCTACCTGGTCGTGGTGGTCGCCTACCTGCTGGTCGCCGGCGTCCTCGGCTTCGTCGGCTACCGCAAGATCTCCAAGGTCCGGCCGCCCGAGCGGTCGATCGCCCAGGCCCAGGAGACCAAGGACACCCTGCTCCGCCGGGGCTGAGCCCCTCCCGCCTCAGGGCGGTCAGGCGTAGCCGAGCTCGTGCAGCCGGTCGTCGTCGATGCCGAAGTGGTGCGCGATCTCGTGCACGACGGTGATCCGGACCTCCTCGACCACCTCGTCCTCCGACGCGCACATCCGGGTCAGGGGTCCGCGGTAGACGAAGATCCGGTCGGGCACCACCATCGTGTAGCTGCTGTCCCGCTCGGTCAGCGCGATGCCGTCGTAGAGACCGAGCAGGTCGGGGTCCTCGGGCGGCGGCTCGTCCTCGACCAGGACGACGCAGTTGTCGACCAGGTCGAGCAGCTCGACGGGGACCGTGTCGAGGGCGTCGGAGACCAGCTCCTCGAAGCGCTCCCGGTCCATGGCGATCACGGGCCCCATCCTCCCAGGTGGGCGCAGGCCGGACGGGGAGGCAGCGGACCGCGCTGCGGCGGCCTGGCTAGGATGTGCCGGTCCCGTCCGCGGGACTGGCCCCCATCGTCTAGCGGCCCAGGACCCCGCCCTTTCACGGCGGTAGCGCCGGTTCGAATCCGGTTGGGGGTGCTCGAGCGGTGTCCCTGCCCCGATTCGGACGGGCGGTGGAAGGCTGTTAGAGTTCCCTCCGTCCTCCCGCGTGGAGGACGACAACCAGGCCCCGTAGCGCAGTTGGTTAGCGCGCCGCCCTGTCACGGCGGAGGCCGCGGGTTCGAGTCCCGTCGGGGTCGCAAGGACCAGCCGTTCCCCCTTCGGAGCGGCTGCTCTCGGCTAGGCCAGGTAGCTCAGTTGGTACGAGCGACCGACTGAAAATCGGTAGGTCGGCGGTTCGACCCCGCCCCTGGCCACCGGCCCGCGAGGACCGCTCGGACCCACGTCCGGCGGTCCTCGTTGCATGTCAGGGCTTCACCGCGGCGAAGTTCAGCCGAGGGCTTCAGCCGAGCGCGCACAGGGCCACCCCGCCCAGGGCGAGCAGCCAGCTGGCGAACGAGCCGATCAGGAAGTACTCGGTGACGTCGCTCGGGCCGCCCGCCTCCGAGCCCCGCTGGAGCTCGGGGAACCGCAGCAGCCCCTTGGCCGCCACCACGATCGAGGCGGCCGTGACGTGGCCCGCGAGCCCGAGGCCCACGATCAGCAGGCGCTCCATCGGTCCCAGCAGGCGGCCGCCCTTGAGCGCCTTCTCGTTGTCGGAGGCGGGCACCCCGACGGCGTCGAGGACCAGTCGGACCAGCACGTTGACCGTCGCGAGCTGGGCGACCAGGACGCCGGCCACCAGGACCAGCCGGTCGGGAGGAACCGAGGCGAGCGGACCTCGTACGGCGCCGGGCAGGTCGGCGACCAGCCGGCCACCGGCGAGCAGGGACCAGGCCAGCCCGGTGCTCCACCCGGCGAACGCCACCACGCGGGCCCGGGTCGACCGGGAGGTGAGCGCCGCCGCGGAGCCGAGCAGCCAGCACAGGAACGCCGTGACCCACACCAGGAGGTCCGCGAGACCCACGCGGACCGACGGCGCGAACGCGATCACGGCCCCGGCCAGCAGAGCCGCACCGAGCACCGCCATCAGCACACGGCGGGACGCCACGGTGACGTCGCGCGAGGCGCGCACGAGGTCGACCAGCCCCACCACGAGCAGCCACACCCCGATCTCGGTCATGGCACCGGTCTAGCAGCCCCCACCGACCTTCGCGCGCAGGCGCGTCCGCTCAGGCCCGCCGCAGGGACTCGGCGTCACGGACCGCGGCGATCCCGCGGGCGAAGGCCTGCGAGACCGCCGAGGGCGAGATGCCCTCCGCAGCCGCGATCTCCCGCTGGCTCCGACCCGCGAGAGCCAGGGCCAGCATCCGGTGGCCGCGCTCGCTGAGCCGGTCGACGAGCGAGTCGCGGCAGGTCAGGTAGGCGTTCTCCTGGGAGGACCCGTCCCCGACGTACCAGGTGCGCAGGCTGCCGTTGCGGGGCCGGCCGAGGTGCTCCAGCGCCTCGCGAGCGGCCCACCAGGCCGGCCCGTCCTGGATCCGCGGCGTGCGCGTCTCGTCGAGCGTGCGCGCGTCCCCCTCCCCGAGACCGGCCCGGACGTCGACCATCGGCAGCAGGTGGAGGCGAACGACCAGCGCTGCGTGCGCAGCGTCGACCAGACCGGCGTAGGCGCCCTGGAACTCGTCGCCGACCGTGGGCTCGAGGTGCTGCTCGGCCGGCACCTGCTGGTTGGCCGCGGCCAGCGCCTCGAGCAGCGCGTCGTGCACGGCAGACCGGTCGGCGACCTCCCGCGAGCCGACCAGGTCGCCGATGAGCGCGAACATGTTCAGATCATAGCTGAACTCTGCGGAAGTTCAGCTGCACACTGAAGGGGATGCGGGACGCGGCGGGACCCGCCACCCGGTTGAGCATGGATACTCACCCGGGATGAGGCGGGTGGCGCACGCGGTCGCCCCGCGGGATGTGGCTTGATGGGAGACATGACCCGGTTCGCCGACCCCGCGCGCTGTCCCGACTGCCGAGCCACGCTCACGCCCGGCTCGTACACCTGCCCCGCGTGCGGCCTGGACCTGAGCGGCGAGCTGGGCCGCCGGCTGTTCACCCTGCTCACCGACGCCGACCGGGTGCTGGTCCAGCTGCGTGCCCGCAGCGCAGCACCGGACCAGGTGCGGGTCCCGGCAGCGGCCGGCCCGGGCCTGCCGCCCCCGCCCCTGGCACCCGCAGGTCCGCCCCCCGCGCTCCCGACGGCCCAGCGGCCGCAGTCCCCCGCGGTCAAGGGCTCCACCGTGCCCCAGGTGCTCCTGGGGCTGGGGGCGCTGACGCTGCTGGTCGCGATCTCGCTGTTCTTCGCCGTCACCTGGTCGACCCTCGGCCCGGGCGGGCGTGCGGTCCTGCTCCTGCTCCTCACCGCCACGACCGGCGTGGTCACCGTCGGGCTCGCCCGCCGCGACCTGCGCGCCGCGACCGAGGCGCTGGGCCTGGTGACGCTCGGCCTGGTGGCCGCCGACGTCTGGGCGGCCCGCGACGCCGGCTGGATCCACCCCGGCACCGGTGCCCAGACGGCGCTGGTCCTGGGAACGGTCCTGGTCGTGGCCGGCACCGTCTCGGCGCTCACCCTCACCCGCACCCGGGCCGGCCGGTTCGTCTCGGGCGAGGTGGTCGCGGGGATCGGCGCCGCCCTGCTGGCGGGCGGGGTCGCCGCCAGCGCGTGGGGCACGCTCGCCGAGCGCCTGGTGGTCGCCGTGCCGCTGGTCGCCGCCCTCGCGGTCGTGGCTCGCCTGCTCGGCCAGCTCCTGCCGGAGGGTCAGTCCGACCCGGCGCTGGTCCGCACCGACGACCTGGCGGGCGCGGGCACCGGCCACCGGCGCCTGCGCCCGATGCAGGCCGAGACCGCCGTCCTCGCGCTGGTCACCCTGGCCACCTGGGTCGCCCTGGGCGGGGCCGCGCTCGACCGGGTGCTGGGCGACCTCACGCTCGCCGGCGTGTGGGGCGGCGCCGGGCTGCCGCTGCTGGCCACCGGCGTGTACGCCGCGCTCCCGGCCCTCCTGCCCGGACCCCTCACCGCGCGGGTCACGGCGCTGGCCCTGGCGGTCCTCCCCTGGACGGTCCTCGTCGTCGCACCCGCGTTCGACGAGTCGGCGACGACGCTCGCGCTGGTCAGCGGCCTGGTGACCCTGGTGCTCGCCGGCGTGCTGGGCGCCGGCCCCCTGCCCTGGGCCCGGGCCACGGGGTCCGGACTCCTGGTGAGCGTGCCGATCCTCGTCGGCCACGGCCTCAGCCTGCTGGTCGCGGGCCTCCTGGCCTTCCTGGACGCGGCGGACCAGCGGTGGACCGGCTCGCCCACCGGCCGCCTCGACCCCGACGTGAGCGGCCTCGCGGCGCCGTGGGTGCTGCCGATGGCGCTCCTCGTGCTGGTCGTCGCCGGCTTCGCCCTGCACCGCGCGGTCACCGGAGCCCGTCCCACCCGGGAGCGGCTCGCGCGGGTCGGGGAGGTCGCTCTGGTCTCCGCCGCCCACGGCGCCCTGATGGTGGTGCACACGCCGGTCGTGGTCCTGCTCGCCCTGATGCTCGCGACCACGTTGCGGGTCGGGGTCGACGCCCTGCACGGGCACCCCCGCCTCTCGGACCAGGCAGCGGGCCCGGTGGTCGCCGCCCTCGGCGCCGCCGCCCTCCTGCTCTCGGCGTACGACGAGTGGCTGACCCTGCTGGCCTGCCTCGCCCTCGGCGCCCTGGCCGTGCTCGTGCACCGGCGGCCCGGGCGCACCGGCTGGGCCGGTGGGCTGGCGCTCGGTCCGCTGGGGGCGCTGGGCCTGTGGGCCGTCGCCTCGCTGCTGGAGGTCGAGGGCGAGTGGACCGCGCTGGTGGTCCTGCTCGCCCTCGGCGCCTGGCTGGTGCTGCGGGGGCTGGCCGAGGAGCCGGACGGCGAGGCCCGCAGCGCCTGGGCCGAGCCGGTCGTGGGTGCGGAGGTCGGCGCGGTGCTGGCCGCCGCGACCACCGCGGTCGTGGGCGCCGACCGCTACGCGCCGTACGACCAGCACCCGACCTGGGTGGCGGTCTACCTCACCGTCCTGGGTGTCATCGCCACGGTGGTCTCCCTCACCCGTCCCGAGCGGCGCGAGGTGGCGGGCTGGACGGGCGGCGTGCTGCTGGCCGCCGCCAGCTGGGTGCGGCTGGCCGATCTCGGGGTCCAGGCGCCCGAGCCCTACACGGTCCCCTCGGCCGTGGCGCTGCTCGTGGTGGGGTGGTTCCACCTGCGCCGGCACACCGACGCCGGCACGCTGGGGGCCTGGAGCGCCGGACTGGGCCTGGCGCTGGTGCCGTCCCTGTTGTGGGTGCTCAGCGACCCGGTCTCCGTGCGGGCGCTGGTCCTCGGCCTGGTGTGCCTCGGACTGGTGCTGCTGGGCACCGGACGCCGGTGGGCCGCACCCTTCGTCTGGGGCTCGGTGGTCGGCACGGTGCTGGTGCTGCGCATGGTGACACCGGTCGCGCTGCTGCTCGGGCCGTTCCTGGTCTTCGCCGTCGGCGGCGTGCTGCTGCTGGTCGTCGGCGCGACCTGGGAGCAGCGCCTCAAGGACGCCGAGCGGCTGCGGCGCTACGTCGACGGGCTGCGCTGAACCCGCGGCGACGCGCGCGGGCCCGAGACGACGAAGGGGTGGGCCAGACGGCCCACCCCCGACGTGTGAAGCTCAGTCGCTGTCGCGGCTCACTCGAAGTCGTCGCCGCGACGCTGCGCCGGCATCATGCCCGCCAGCAGCTCGCGCACCTCCGACTCGCGGTAGCGCCGGTGCCCCCCCAGCGTGCGGATCGAGCTCAGCTTGCCGGCCTTGGCCCAGCGCGTGACCGTCTTCGGGTCCACGCGGAACATCGCGGCGACCTCTGCAGGCGTCAGCAGGGCCTCCGACTCAGTCGGTCGAGCGGTCATCTCGCCACCCCTTCTTCTTTCTCTCCCGTGTCGAGATCCCCTGTCGAGGACCGGTCCCTGGCGCGTGGGGCACCGTGACCTGCGTTCCATAGTAGGACAGTTGCGACAACGGGAACAGGCGACAAATCTGACTAAACGGAACTCGGGCCCTTTTCCCGACCCAACCAGGCCGAAGTACCTGAACCGGGGGTGCCGGACGACCCGGGCCCACCCGGCCAGGTGGGCCATCGAACCGCGCTCCGGGAGGGCCGAGGAGCCCGAACCACCCTCGTGGTGGGCCAGACAGCACGATGGCACGACATGCCGGCGGGTCTGGCTAGCATGTGATCAAGGTCGCACACCCGCGACCCCGCGTCAGCGCTCGCCACACCCCGGCGAGAGGACCACCCACAGCAGGAGCATGCCGTGACCACATCACCGTCCCCCTCCCCCGCCGCCGGGTCCACCGGCGTCTTCGCCCGGCTCCACCAGCACGAGCAGGTCGTGTTCTGCCACGACGAGCCCACCGGGCTCCGCGCGATCATCGCGATCCACTCCACCGCCCTGGGCCCCGCGCTCGGCGGCACGCGCTTCTACCCCTACGCCGACGAGGACGCCGCGCTCGCCGACGTCCTCGAGCTCTCGCGCGGGATGACCTACAAGGCCGCGGCTGCCGGGCTCGACCTCGGCGGCGGCAAGGCGGTGATCATCGGCGACCCGGCCCGGGACAGGACCGAGGCGCTGCTGCGCGCCTACGGCCGCTTCGTGCAGACCCTCGGCGGGCGCTACGTCACCGCCTGCGACGTGGGCACCTCCTCGCCCGACATGGACGTGGTGGCCCGCGAGTGCGCCCCCGGCGTGGTGACCGGACGCACCGAGGAGCACGGCGGTGCCGGCGACTCCTCGGTCCTCACCGCGTTCGGCGTCTTCCAGGGCATGCGGGCCGCGGCCCTGCGCACCTGGGGGGACCCCACCCTGCGTGGGCGCGTCGTCGGGGTCGCCGGCGTCGGCAAGGTCGGGCGCCACCTCGTCGACCTGCTGGTGGAGGACGGGGCGCAGGTCGTGGTGACCGACGTCAGCGAGGCCGCCCTGGCCGGCGTACGCGCGGCGCACCCGGAGGTCCAGCTGGCCACCGGCACCGAGGCGCTGACCTCGGCCGCGCCTGGACGTCTACGCGCCGTGCGCGCTCGGCGGCGCCCTCGACGACGCCACCGTCGACGGGTTGCAGGCGAGGGTGGTGTGCGGCGCGGCCAACAACCAGCTCGCGCACCCGGGCATCGCCAAGCGGCTGGAGGACCACGGGATCCTCTACGCCCCCGACTACGTGGTCAACGCCGGAGGGCTGATCCAGGTCGCCGACGAGCGGGAGGGGTTCTCCTTCGCCCGGGCACAGCGCCGCGCGCGCGGGATCTTCGACACCACGCTGCAGATCTTCGAGCTCGCCGAGAGCGACGGCGTGCCGCCGGCCGTGGCGGCGGACCGCGTGGCCGAGCAACGCATCGCCGAGGTGACCCGCGTCAGGCGGATCTGGACCCGCTAGCGATCGCGGTCGGCGTAGTCAGCCCACTCGTCGTAGTCGTCGGGAGTCTCGTCCGGCTCGGCCGCCCCGGTGGGCGGCTCGTCGGACGACCCGTGCAGCTCCTTGGCCAGCGCCCCGAAGTCCGTCTCGTGAGTGCGGTACTTCAGGTCGCGGGCGACCTTGGTCTGCTTTGCCTTCGCACGGCCGCGCCCCATAGGGTCCGACCCCCTCGCACATTTGGCCGGAGTCATGGCGCGGCCACGGGTCATGCAGCGACGTGGCCGAGATACATGCGTCCGGTCTGACCATCGACTTGTCTCGTGCGGGCCAGATTACCTGCCTCCTGGTGAATCCCGCACCTCGACCGGCCCAGAACGCCGCCTCGAGGGCCGAGATGTTCACCTCACCGGCTGCCACGAGGCCCGGGCCTACCCCTGCGGGTGGGCCCCCACCAGCGACACGCGGCCACCCGCCTCGCCCGCGCCGGCCAGCGCGACCTCGCCGCACACCCACGACTCGACCTCGTGCTCGCTCAGGGTGGCCACCACGCGGTCGGCGTCCTCGGCCTCGACGACGGCCACCATGCCGACCCCGAGGTTGAGGGTGCGCTCCAGGTCGGCGCGCTCGAGGCCGCCGACCTGCGCCACCAGGCCGAAGACCGGCTGCGGCGTCCAGGTGCCGCGATCGAGGGTGACGGTCACCTCGGCGGGAAGGACGCGCTCGAGGTTGGCCGCGAGGCCACCGCCGGTGATGTGCGACATCGCGTGGGTGCGGGTGCCGCGCGCCAGCGCGAGGCAGGCCCTGGTGTAGATGCGGGTCGGCTCGAGCAGCTCCTCGCCGAGGGTGCGGCCCAGCTCGGGCACGTCACGGTCCAGGGCCCAGCCGGCTTCCTCCAGCAGCACGTGCCGCACCAGGGAGTAGCCGTTGCTGTGCAGCCCGCTGCTGCGCATCGCCACCACCACGTCGCCGGGACGGACCCGGCCCGGCCCGAGCAGGTGGGTGGCCTCCACGACGCCGGTGGTGGAGCCGGCCACGTCGTACTCGTCGGGCCCGAGCAGGCCCGGGTGCTCGGCGGTCTCGCCGCCGATGAGGGCGCACCCCGCCTCGGCGCACGCCTCCGCGATGCCCTGCACGATCGCGGCGATCCGCTCGGGCACGACGCGCCCGGTGGCGATGTAGTCGGTGAGGAACAGGGGCTCGGCGCCGCACACGACCAGGTCGTCGACGAGCATGCCGACCAGGTCGAAGCCGATCGTGTGGTGGACGTCCATCGCCTGGGCGATCGCCACCTTGGTGCCGACGCCGTCGGCGCTGGTGGCCAGCAGCGGCCGGTCGTAGGCCTTGAGCGCGCTGGCGTCGAAGAGCCCGGCGAAGCCGCCGATGCCACCGACCATCTCGGGGCGGCGGGCCTTCTCCACCCAGACCTTCATCAGCTCGACGGCCCGGTCGCCGGCCTCGATCGAGACGCCGGCCGCCGCGTAGGCATCCTGCTGGTTCACGGTGCTCCGCTCGCTGGGGCTCGTCACGGGTGGTCCAGGGCGCCCGCGGCACCGCCGGAGAGTCCGATGCTCACGCCTTCGACGTCCCGCGGACCGTCGACCAGGCCCGGCAGGGGCACGTCGCGCTCGACGACCGGCAGCGCCCGCTCGAGCAGGTGCTTGCCGAGGAGGTCCTCCTCGGGCAGCGCGATCGGGTAGCGGCCGTCGAAGCACGCCAGGCACAAGCGCTCCCGGGGCTGCCCGGTGGCCGCGATCATGTCGTCCTCGCTGATGTAGCCCAGGCTGTCGGCGCCGATGCTGGCCCGGATCTCCTCGACGCCGAGGCCGGTGGCGATGAGCTCGGCGCGCGTGGCGAAGTCGATGCCGTAGAAGCACGGCCACTTCACCGGCGGGGAGGAGATCCGCACGTGGACCTCGAGGGCCCCGGCCTCGCGGAGCATGCGCACCTGGGCACGCTGGGTGTTGCCCCGCACGATCGAGTCGTCGACGACCACCAGCCGCTTGCCGCGGATGACGTGCTCGAGGGCGTTGAGCTTCAGCCGGATGCCGAGCTGGCGCAGGGTCTGCGACGGCTGGATGAACGTGCGGCCGACGTAGGCGTTCTTGACGAAGCCCTGGCCGAAGGGGATGCCGCTGGCCTCGGCGTAGCCGACCGCGGCGGGGGTGCCCGACTCCGGGACCGGGATGACCAGGTCGGCCTCGACCGGGTGCTCGGCGGCGAGGAGCCGACCCATCTGCACCCGCGCCTCGTGGACGCTGCGGCCGGCGACGGTCGCGTCGGGGCGGGCGAGGTAGACGTACTCGAACACGCAGCCCTTGGGCTGCGCCGGTGCGAAGCGGTGGCTGCGCAGGCCGTCGTCGTCGATGACGACCAGCTCGCCCGGCTCCACCTCGCGCACGACCCGGGCACCGACGGTGGCCAGCGCGGCGTCCTCGCTGGCCACGACCCAGCCGCGCTCGAGGCGGCCCAGGACCAGCGGGCGGACGCCCTGCGGGTCGCGGGCGGCGTAGAGGGTGTGCTCGTCCATGAAGACGAAGGAGTAGGCGCCCTTGACCGTCGGGCAGGACCTCGATCGCGGTCTCCTCGATCGTGCGGTCGGGGTCGCCGGCCAGCAGCGCGGTCACCAGGCTGGTGTCGTTGGTCGCGACCAGGTGGTTGCCCTGGCGCGAGGGGAGGTCGAGCTCGCCGCCGATGTGCTCGAGGTGCTCGACGCGCTCGGCCAGCTCGCGGGTGTTGGTCAGGTTGCCGTTGTGGGCCAGGGCGATCGAGCCGTTGGCCGTCGGGCGGAAGGTCGGCTGGGCGTTGTGCCACGTGCTCGCGCCGGTCGTGCTGTAGCGGGTGTGGCCGATGGCCAGGCCGCCCTGGAGGCTCTCCAGGGTCGACTCGTCGAAGGCCTGGGAGACCAGGCCCATGTCCTTGTAGACCAGGATCTGGCGCCCGTTGCTCACCGCGATGCCGGCCGACTCCTGCCCGCGGTGCTGCAGGGAGTAGAGGCCGAAGTAGGTGAGCTTGGCGACGTCCTCCCCCGGTGCCCAGACGCCGAAGACGCCACAGGCGTCCTGGGGGCCCTTGTCGTCGGGGGAGGTGGGGTCGGGGTCGTGGTTCAGGCGGCCGTCACCAGGACGGGTGCGTCGAGTCACGTCTCGAGTGTAGGTGCCGCGGGTGGGGTCGGCCGAATCGCGGACGGAGTGGTGTGGTCCCGCTCACTGCGGGGCGCCTGCGAGGTTGCGCAGCAGCAACGTCTCGGCGAGGCAGGCGCGGCGGAACTCGGCGAGGTGGAGCCCCTCGTCGGTGCTGTGCGCGCGCGTGTCGGGGTCCTCCACGCCGGTGACCAGCACCGCCGCCTCGGGGAACGCCTCCCGGAAAGCCGCGATGAACGGGATCGACCCGCCGACGCCCATGTCGACCGGCTCGGTGCCGTCCCACGCCTCGGCGAAGGCCGCGCGCGCGGCGTCGTACGCCGGGCCGGTGGCCTCGATCGCGGTCGGCGACCCCGTCTCGGTGTCCAGGACCCGCATCCGCGCGCCCCACGGCACGTGCCGCTCGAGGTGGGCGACGAGCAGGTCGAGCGCCTCGTGGGCGTCCTGGCCCGGCGCCACCCGCATCGAGATCGCCGCGCGGGCGCGCGGCACCAGGGTGTTGCTGCTCTGCGCCAGGCTGGGCGCGTCGATGCCGATCACGCTGATCGCCGGCTTGGTCCAGAGCCGCTCGACGATCGAGCCGGAGCCGACCAGCTCCACGCCGTCGAGCGCCGAGGCCTCGGCGCGGAAGCGGTCCTCGGGGTAGTCGAGGTCCGAGGCGGCGCCCCCGGCGAGCCCCTCCACGGCGACCTCGCCGTCGGCGTCGTGCAGCGTGGCGAGCAGCCGGCACAGCGTCGTCAGCGCGTCGGGGAGCGGGCCGCCGAACATGCCCGAGTGGACGCCGTGCTCGAGCGTCGCGACCTCGATGTCGCACCCGGCGAGCCCGCGCAGGCTGGTGGTGAGGGCCGGGACCCCGACCTCCCAGTTGGTGCTGTCGGCGATGACGATCACGTCCGCGGCGAGACGGTCGCGGTAGGTCCGCAGGAACGCCTCGAGCGTCGGGGACCCGTCCTCCTCCTCGCCCTCCACCAGCACCGTGACGCCGACCGGCAGGTCCTCGCCCCAGGCGCGCAGCGCCGCGAGGTGCACCGCGATGCCGGCCTTGTCGTCCGCGGCGCCGCGGCCGTAGAGACGGCCGTCGCGCTCGGTCGGCTCGAACGGCGGGCTGGTCCACTCGGCCGGGTCGCCGACCGGCTGCACGTCGTGGTGGGCGTAGAGCAGGACGGTCGGTGCGCCCTCCGGCGCGGGGCGACGGCCCAGCACGGCCGGGGCCCCGCCCTCGACGCTGAGCACCTCGACCTCCAGCCCCGCGCCCTCCAGGAGGCGGGCGGTCGCCTCCGCCGAGCGGCGTACGTCCTCGGCGTGCTCGGCGATCGCCCCGACCGACGGGATGCGGACCAGGTCCTCCAGGTCGGCACGGACGGAGGGCAGGACGGCGTCGAGGCGGGCGTGGAGGTCCATGGGTCCGTCATACCAGGGGCAGGAGGTCGGACAGGTCGGACCTCTCCCCGGAGGCGACCACCCGGCCCTGTGCGACCGCGTCGGCCCAGGCCAGGTCGCCGAAGGCCAGCGCCACCCACGTCTCGGCGTCGGTCTCGACCACGGCCGGAGGGGTGCCGCGCTTGTGGGTGGTGCCGCCGACGACCTGGACCGCGGCGAAGGGCGGGACGCGCACCTCGACGGCGGCGCCCGGTGCGCGGCGCTGGAGCACGGCCAGGGCGTGCTTGACCAGCAGCCGCAGGTCGTCGGTGGTGGCGGCGCCCGCCACCACCTGCGCGCGGGCGGCGGCGACGACGACCGGGTCGGCCGCGCGAAGGCGTGCGGGCACGAGGCTCAGTCCTGGGCGCCCGGCACGCGGTCGTAGCGCAGCAGCACGTCCCGCAGGCGAGCGGCCACCGCCTCGTCGAGGGCGCCCTCCCGCAGCTGCCAGGACCAGTTGCCGGTGGCCTTGCCCGGCACGTTCATGCGCGCCGCGCTGCCCAGGCCCAGCAGGTCCTGGACGGGTACGACGGCCAGCTGCGCGACGGACGCCATGGCGGTGCGGATGAGGGGCCACGGCATCTCGTCGGTGGGCCCGACCTGGTAGCTGCGGATCCGCACGCGCGTGCGGTCGTCGACCTCGCTGACCCAGCCGACGCTGGTGTCGTTGTCGTGGGTGCCGGTGTAGACGACGCTGCGCTGCTCGTGGTGCTGGGGCAGGTGCGGGTTGGCCGGGCTGCCGTCGAAGGCGAACTGCAGCACCTTCATGCCGGGCAGGCCGAACCGGCGGCGCAGCGTCTCGACCTCAGGCGTGATCACGCCGAGGTCCTCGGCCACGAGGTGACCCTCGCCGGCCTCCTCGACGAGCGCGGTGAGGACCTCGACGCCGGGGGAGGTCACCCACTGCCCCTCGCGCGCGGTGGGCGCGGAGGCCGGGATGTGCCACGAGGCCTCGAACCCCCGGAAGTGGTCGATGCGGACCAGGTCGAACAGGTCGCGCTGGCGAGCGATCCGGCGCCGCCACCAGGCGAACCCGTCGGCCCGCATCGCCGCCCAGTCGTAGTGCGGGTTGTTCCAGCGCTGGCCGTCCTCGGAGAAGTAGTCCGGCGGCACCCCGGTCACGGTGCGGGGGGCACCGGTCTCGTCGAGGAGGAACTGGCCGCGGTCGACCCACACGTCGGCGCTGTCGAGGGAGACGAAGATCGGCAGGTCGCCGAACAGCAGCACGCCGCGCTCGGCGGCGTAGTCGCGCAGCTCGTGCCACTGGGTGTCGAAGAGGTACTGCTCGAACTGCAGGACGCGGAGGCGGTCCTGCAGCGGGGCGAGCACCTTGTCGAGCGCCTCGCGGTCGCGGTCGCGCAGCAGCGGGTCCCACTGCGGCCAGGACAGGCCGTCGGTCGCCTCACGCAGCGCGACGAACTCGGCGTAGTCGCACAGCCAGTCGTCGTGCTCGTCGACCCAGGACAGGAAGTGCTCGCGCTGCTCCTCGCGCTCGCCCGCCTCGACCTCGGCCAGCCACCTCCGCACCGCCCGGGTGCGTGCCTCGCCCCGGGTGGTGTGCCCGGCGGTGACCTGCGCGAGGTCGTCGGCGGTGAGCAGGCCCCGGTCGGCCAGCCAGTCGAGACTGACCAGCTCGGGGTTGCCGGCGAGGGCGGAGAGCCCGTTGTAGGGGGACCGGTCCTCGCTGTGCGTGGGCACCAGGGGCAGCACCTGCCAGACGGTCACCCCGGCGGAGGCGAGCAGGTCGACGAAGCGGTAGGCCGCGTGGCCCAGGTCGCCCGCGCCGTAGGGGGACGGGAGCGAGGTGAGGTGCAGCAGGACTCCGGCGCGGCGTACGTCCAGGGGAAGCTCCGGCGGGGCCGGGACCGTCGCGGTGTCCTCCATGCACCCAGGTTGTCACAAGGCGACTCGGACAAACGGGGCGAGGTCGAGGGTCCCACCTTCCGGCCCTCCTGCTGGCTAGAGTCTCGCCCCATGTCCGGACCAGTCCGAACTACTTCCCCGATCCGCACCACCCTCCAGGCCCTCCTCGCAGGGCTCCTGGGCGTCGTGGTGCTCTCCTGCCCGTCGTCCCCGGCGACGGCGGGCGTGCTGCGCGCCTCCGACCCGGGGAGCGGGTTCGGCTACGGCTTCGACACCTGCGACGCCCCGTCCCAGCGCACGATGAACGCCTGGAACCAGCACTCGCAGTTCTCGGCGGTCGGCATCTACGTCGCCGGCATGAACCGCGCGTGCTCCACCCAGCGGCACCTCGACCGGCAGTGGGTCCGGGCCCAGAAGGCCCGCGGGTGGAGGCTGCTGCCGCTCGTGGTCGGGCGGCAGGCCTCGTGCGCGCCGAAGGGGCTCTACCGCGGCAAGCGGATCTCGCCGCGGCCGGCCGGGCTCTACTCCCGGGCACGTGCGCAGGGGGTCTCGGCGGGCAAGGGCGGCGCCGTGGCCGCGCGGAGGCTGGGCATCCGACGCGGGGCGGTGCTGTGGTTCGACCTGGAGGCCTTCGACACCACCCGCACGCACTGCCGCCGCTCCGCGCTGCACTTCATCACCGGCTGGAGCCGCCAGGTGCGCCGGGAGGGCTTCCGGTCCGGGCTCTACTCGAGCGCCTCGACGCTGCGCATCCTCGGCCCGGCCCGGGCCTACCCGGACATCTTCACGCTGCCGTCCTACCTGTGGTTCGCCCACTGGAACGGCCGCGCGACGGTGGTCACCAAGTACCTCGGCAACCGTCACTGGATGCCGCACCGCCGCGTCCACCAGTACCGCGGCGGGCACGCCGAGCGGCACGGCGGCCGCAGGCTGGTGATCGACAGCAACTACTTCTCCGTCGGCGAGGGCATCTGGGTCGGGCGGGAGCGGCGGCACTGCGGGGTGCGGATCTCCTTCGGCGGCTACCACAGGATGCGGCCGGGCGCCCGCGGGCCGGGGGTGCGGGCCGCCCAGTGCGTCCTGCGCGACGGCCGCCACTACCGCGGCCGGCTCACGGGTCGCTACGACCGCCGCACGGTCCGCGCGGTCAAGCACTTCCAGCGGGTCCACTCCCGGTTGCACCCGACGGGAGTCCTCACCCGGGGCACCTGGACGGCCCTGCTCTCGCGCGGGGAGCGGCCGGCGCTGAAGTACGGCAGCCAGGGCACGTCGGTGCGGCGGCTCCAGCGAGCGCTCAACGCCGCCCACGGCAGGGCCGTCGCCGTCGACGGGGTGTTCGGGCTCCTCGACGCCCGCGCCGTCCAGCGCTACCAGCGCCGCCACCACCTCCCGGTCACCGGTGTGGTGAGCAACCGGACGTGGCGCCGGCTGCAGCTGGGCTACCTCTGACCGGGCACAGCCCGGCCCAGACCACCGGCCTGTGACTGGTGTGACTTTTGTGAAAGTTGGGACAGACGGGACTTAAGGCCCCTACTGTTTCTCCTGTGAGGGCCGGACGGGCCCCGGCGAGCGGCGAACCTCCCCGACGAAACGTCGTCGGCGCACCTCCCAACTCCCTGGGTCGGCGACTCCCATCGCCACCCACCCCGCGTCGACAACGCGCCGCCGCCGGGCCGTCCGGGACGCCTCACCCCTGCCACCGATTCCCGGCATTCCGCCCACCGCGTGGGACGGATGTGACTACAGTGACCGGGCTTCCCCCGACCCCGAGGAGCCCTCCATGCGCCCCGCCCGACGCCGGATCCGCCTCGCCCTGACCACCCTGGTGACCCTCGCGGCCGGCACCTCGCTCGCCGCCCCTGCGGCCCAGGCCGCCAACCGCGCCACCCCTGGCAACTTCACCGGCTACGGGTTCGACCAGTGCCTCGCGCCGAGCCAGAGCGCGATGGACGCCTGGCTGACCAGCTCGCCGTACTGGGCGGTCGGCATCTACATCTCGGGCAAGTCCCGCGCCTGCCGCTCCCAGCCGAACCTGACCCCGACGTGGATCGCGACGCAGCTGCGCAAGGGCTGGCGGCTGCTCCCGATCACGCTCGGCCCGCAGGCCTCCTGCAGCACGCGCTTCCCCCGCTACGGCAACGACCCGGTCATCGACGACGACCCGACGAAGAACTTCGCCAAGGCCCGCGCGATGGGCCGCGCCGAGGCCCGCGACGCCGTCTCGGTGGCCAAGGGTCTCGGGCTCTCCCCGGGCAGCACGCTGTGGTACGACCTCGAGGGCTTCGACACCGGCCGCACGAACTGCCGCGAGTCCGCGATCCGCTTCACCTCCGCCTGGACCAACACCCTGCACCGCCTCGGCTACGTCAGCGGCTTCTACTCCAGCGCCTCCTCCGGCATCCGCATGCTCGACGACGTGCGGGTCAACCGACCCGCGGCCCCGCTGCCCGACCGGATCTGGATCGCGGACTGGAACGGGCGCGCCGACGTCGAGTCGTCGTACATCCGCAGGGACGGGTGGAAGCCCGGCGGCCGGATGCACCAGTACCGCGGCGGCCACGACGAGACCTACGGCGGCGTGCGCATCAACATCGACAGCAACTTCCTCGACCTCGGCAGGGGCTCCCGGCCGACCTACCGGCGGCAGTTCTGCGGCGGGCTCAAGATGGACTACGGCCGCTACGTCACCCAGAAGCCCGGCATGACCGGCGCGCAGGTCGAGGCGCTGCAGTGCCTGATGACCGAGCAGGGGTTCTACCAGGGCGCCATCGACGGCTCGATGGACGCGGACACCGTCGCCGCGGTCAGGGCGGTGCGCCAGGCGCGCGGCATCCCCGACGGCACCGCCGCCGGCCCCCGGGTCTGGGCGACGCTGCACGCGTGGGGCGCGGTCGGGCTGAAGAAGTACGGCGCGTCCGGCGAGACCGTGCGCAAGCTGCAGCGGGCGCTCAACGCGCTCTACCCGATGTCCTCCCCGGTCAACGGCTTCTTCGAGGGCCGCACGACCGCAGCGGTCAAGCGCTACCAGGCCGACCTGCACCGCGCACGGACCGGTGTGGTGCTGCGCGACCTCTGGGTGCAGCTGCGGGCCGGCCGCAGGCCCTGAGCGCCGGGACCGCCGCCGCCCCACACACGACTGTGCCCCGATCGCCCACCTGGGCGGTCGGGGCGCAGCCCTGTCCGCCAGCGCCGCTGAGAGCGGCGCCGGGGGTTGGCGGAGAGGGGTGGCGACTCCGCTCCCGGCCGCGACGCGAACGTCGGGGGTGTCGGCCGGGAGCGGCCCTGTCGCCTGTCGAGCGCTACCGAGGGGGTGTGATGCGGTGCCTGTCGACGTGACTTAATTTGACACATCGCCTGGCAAATGTCACTTCTTTGCGTCAAGATCATCTGACCGGAGGATGCGAACCTCCGTCCTTCCGCGTCCCTCTGGAGGTGCCCGTGACGAGCGAGCAGCCACTGCTCGGGTGGGATTCGTCCCTCGCCGAGCGCCTGCGCGACATCGACCCCGACCTGCTGGGTCGACGTCTCCGCGCGGCCCGCGTCGCCGCCGGCCTGACCCAGACCGACGCCGGCGGGCCCGAGCTGTCCACCGCCTACGTCTCCCGCATCGAGGCGGGCAACCGGCGGCCCTCGGCCCGGGCCCTGCAGACCCTCGCCGAGCGGGTCGGGACGTCCCCCGTCGACCTGCTGCGCCCCGTCGAGGAGGACCCGGGGCAGGGCGAGCTGCGGCTGACCCTCGACTACGCCGAGCTGGCCCTGGAGACCGGCGAGGCGCGCGAGGCCGAGCAGCAGGCCCGCGGCGTCCTCGACCAGGTCCACCCCGCTTCACCTCTGCGGGAGCGTGCGCTGTTCCTCCACGGCCGGGCGCTCGAGGCGACCGGCCGCCTCACCGAGGCGGTCGCCGTGCTCGAGCAGGTCGCCACCGACGACGGCGCCCACGCGCTGCGCGCGACGATCGCGCTGTGCCGCTGCCTGCGGGAGAGCGGTGAGCTCGACCGCGCCGTCGAGGAGGGAGAGGCCGCCCTCGAGCGCCTCCGTGCGGGGCTGTGGTCCGGGTCCGACGAGTCCATCCAGCTGGTCGCCACCGTCGCGTCGTGCCACTTCGAGAACGGCGACGTCTCCCGGGCGGCCCGGCTGTGCCGCGACGCGGTCGCTGCCGCCGAGGAGCTCGGGTCGCCGGCCGCCCGCGCGGCGGCGTACTGGAACGCCAGCCGGGTCGAGTCCGAGCGCGGCAACGTCACCGCCGCGCTCCCCTTGGCCGAGCGTGCCCTGCTGCTGCTGGCCGAGGGCCAGGACGCCCGCAACCTGGCCCGCCTGCGCGGCCAGTTCGGCATCCTCCTGCTCTCCGACACCCCGCCGGCCGTGCGCGAGGCGCTCGAGGTCCTGCACCAGGCCGAGGACGAGCTGCGCGCCTCGAGCGCGGGGCAGGTGGACCTGGCCCGCATCTCCGCCGCGCTGGGCCGCGCCCTGCTGCTCGACGGCGACCTGGTGGGAGCCACAGCACGCGCGGAGGGCGCGATCGAGCTCGCCGAGGGCCAGTCACCGCGGGTCGCTGCAGACGCCCGCGCGGTCCTGGGCCACGTGTCGGCCCAGCGAGGCGACGTCGAGCAGGCACTGCACCTCTTCGCCGAGGCGGCACAGGTCCTGTCGGCGGTCGGGGCGGACCGGTCCACCGCTCAGCTGTGGTACGAGCTGGCCAGCGGCCTGGAGGAGCTCGGCGCGGTCGACCAGGCGCTCAGCGCCTACCGCCGCGCGGCAGCGGCCAGCGGTCTGTCGCCGGCACCGGCAGCATCGCGGTCGCCGTTCGGCGTGACGACCGGCTGAGAGCCGGTCAGCTCAGCAGCACCAGTAGCCGTCACGCGCGACGGCGGTGTCCGCGCCGAGGACGGCGGGGGCGGCGACGGCACCGAAGCCGAGGAGGGCGCTGACGAGGACTCGGGCGAACTTGGACATGGGGGTCTCCTCTTGACCGTCGCGCGCCTCTGTCGACGCGCGCTGTTGGGAGGAAGTCAAAGTGCACTGTCAAGATTTGGCAAGTAAGTGCTGATAAATCAGGTCTCATCCGTCGCTTATGTCACTTGGGTGGCGAAATCGGGCACACTGGTCCGGTCCGGACCCCGGCAGGTGGTCCAGACCAGGAAGCGCCGGTTCAGCCGCCCAGGGCGTCGGGCAGCACGCGCGTCCACGCCGCGCGGACCTCGTCGAGCGGCACCGTGAAGACGCCCTCCACCTCGAGGGCCGCCTCGGGGCCGTCGGAGGTGGTGACGCCGATCCGGGCCGCCGGCACCCCGTGCTGCCCCGCGAGGGCGACCAGCCGCTCCTCGTCGTCCGGGTCCACCGCCACGAGCACGCGGGCGGTCGACTCGGAGAACAGCGCGACGAAGGGGTCGCTCTCGAGGCAGACCCGCACCCCGACCCCGCGACGCAGCGACGCCTCGACCAGCGCCTGGGCGAGCCCGCCGTCGGACAGGTCGTGGGCGGCCGCCACCAGCCCGGCGGCGCCCGCCTCCGCGAGGAGCGCCGCCAGTGCCGTCTCCGCTCCCAGGTCCACCCGCGGGGGCCGACCGCCGAGGTGCCCGTGGACGACATGGGCCCACTCCGACCCCGAGAGCTCCTCCCGGGTGGTCCCGAGCAGGAGCACCGACCGGCCGGGGCCGAAGCCGGTCGGCACCCGCCGGCGTACGTCGTCGATCGTGCCGAGCACCGCGACCACCGGGGTCGGCAGGATCGCGGTGTCCCCGGTCTGGTTGTAGAGGCTGACGTTGCCGCCGGTGACCGGGACCCCGAGCTCCCGGCACCCGTCGGCGAGCCCGCGCACGGCCTCGGCGAACTGCCACATCACAGCGGGGTCCTCCGGTGAGCCGAAGTTGAGGCAGTCGCTGACCGCGAGCGGACGCGCGCCGGTGACCGCGACGTTGCGGTAGGCCTCGGCCAGCGCGAGCTGCGCGCCGAGGTAGGGGTCGAGCTTGGCGAAGCGGCCGTTGCAGTCGGTGGCGAGCGCGACCCCGAGGCCGGTCTCCTCGTCGACCCGGACCATGCCGGCGTCCTCGGGCTGGGCCAGCACGGTGTTGCCGAGGACGTAGCGGTCGTACTGGTCGGTGATCCACGACCGGTCGCACAGGTTGGGGCTGCCGACCAGTCGCAGGAGCGTCTCGCGCAGCTCCTCGCCCGTGGTGGGCCGCGGCAGCGCCTCGGCGGCGTCGGCCTGCAGCGCGTCCTGCCAGGACGGACGCTCGAACGGGCGCTGGTAGACCGGCCCCTCGTGGGCGACGGTCCGGGGCGGGACGTCGACGACGACCTCGCCGTGCCACTCGATCACCAGGCGGCCCTCGTCGGTGACCTCGCCGATGACGGTCGCGTCGACCTCCCAGCGCTCGCAGATCTCCAGGAAGCGCGCGGCCTTGTCCGGCTCGACGACGGCCATCATGCGCTCCTGGGACTCGCTCATCAGGATCTCCTCGGGAGACAGCGAGCTGTCGCGCAGCGGGACACGGTCCAGGTGCACCCGCATGCCACCGTCACCGGCCGAGGCCAGCTCCGAGGTCGCGCAGGACAGGCCGGCGCCACCGAGGTCCTGGATGCCGACGACGAGGCCCTCGGCGAACAGCTCGAGGGTGCACTCGATCAGCAGCTTCTCCTGGAACGGGTCACCGACCTGGACGCTGGGACGCTTGGCCGGCCCGGTCGCGTCGAAGGTCTCCGAGGCCAGCACCGAGACGCCACCGATGCCGTCGCCGCCGGTCCTCGCGCCGTAGAGCACCACCAGGTTGCCGGCACCGGACGCCTTGGCCAGGTGGATCTCCTCGTGGCGCATCACGCCCACGCACAGCGCGTTGACCAGCGGGTTGCCGAGGTAGGTCTCGTCGAAGACCGCCTCGCCGCCGATGTTCGGCAGCCCGAGGCAGTTGCCGTAGCCACCGACGCCGGCCACGATCCCCGGCAGCACGCGGTGGGTGTCGGGCTCGTCCAGCGGGCCGAAGCGCAGCGGGTCCATGACCGCCACCGGCCGCGCGCCCATCGACAGGATGTCGCGCACGATGCCGCCGACGCCGGTCGCCGCGCCCTGGTAGGGCTCGACGTACGACGGGTGGTTGTGCGACTCGATCTTGAAGGTGACCGCGTAGCCCTGGCCGATGTCGACCACGCCGGCGTTCTCGCCCATGCCCACCATGAGCGGCGCGCGCATCTCGTCGGTGACCTTCTCCCCGAACTGGCGCAGGTGGACCTTGGAGGACTTGTAGGAGCAGTGCTCGCTCCACATCACCGAGTACATCGCCAGCTCGGAGCTGCTGGGGCGGCGACCGAGGATCTCGCGGATCTGGAAGTACTCCTCGGACTTCAGCCCGAGCTCGGCCCACGGCTGCTCGCGGTCGGGGTCGGACTGGGCGAGGGCGACGGTGTCGAGGGCAGCCACGGACCTCAATCTATCGGGCGGCGACGGCGCCCCGGACCGGTGGCAGGATGGCGGGACGCCTCCGGAAGGACCTCGCCATGACCGTCGGCACGTCTCGTCCGACCACCCGCCTGTCCCGCCGCGCGCTGCTCGCCGGCTCGGCCGCCACCGCCACCGGCCTGACCCTGGTCGGCGACCGCGCCGATGCCCGACCGGTGGTCGGGCGCACCCTCGCGCGCGGCCTGGTCGTCCCCTGGGGCCTGGCGTTCCTGCCCAACGGCGACGCGCTCGTCACCGAGCGGGAGACCGGCCGCGTCCACCGGGTCCGCAAGGACGGCGGGCGCCACCAGGTCGCCGACATCTCCGGCGTGCACGCGCCCCGGGGCGAGGGTGGCCTCCTGGGCGTGGCGGTCTCGCCCTCCTTCCGGTCCGACCGGCACGTGTTCTTCTACCTGACCACCTCGCGCGACAACCGCGTCATCCGGATGACCTACACCCACCGCGGCACCCTCACCGGGCGGCGGTCGATCCTGACCGGCATCCCCAGCAACAGCAACCACAACGGCGGGCAGCTGCTGTTCGGTCCCAGCGGCAAGCTCTACGTCTCCACCGGTGACGCCGGCGACCGCGCGGCCGCGCAGCGCCGCGGCACGCTCAACGGCAAGATCCTGCGGGTCGACCCCGACGGGTCGGCCCCGTCGGACAACCCGTTCGGCAACCGGGTCTGGACCCTCGGGCACCGCAACGTGCAGGGGCTCGCGCTCGACGGCCGCAACCGGCTGTGGGCCAGCGAGTTCGGCGAGAACGAGCACGACGAGCTCAACCGGATCGTCAAGGGCCACAACTACGGCTGGCCCGTGGTCGAGGGCGGCGACGGGCCCGGTGGCCGCTTCCACGACCCCTACGTGATGTGGACACCGACCGACACCTGCTCACCGAGCGGGCTGGCGATCGCCCGCGGCTCGGCCTGGGTCGGCGCGCTGCACGGGGCGTGCCTGTGGCGCGTGGACATCAACGGCGCCGGTGCCCACCGCAAGACCCGCTACCTCCACGACACGCTCGGCCGGATCCGGGCGGTCAAGCACGCCCCCGACGGCTCGCTGTGGGTGACCACGAGCAACCGCGACGGCCGCGGCCGTCCCCGGGCCGGTGACGACCGGGTCGTGCGGATCCGCTTCCGCTGAGACCCGGTCGTCGCCGCCCTCAGCGCTTGAGCAGGTAGGCGGCGGCGCCGGCCCGCAGGTTGCCGCCGGTCTGGCGGCGCAGGGGCGAGCCCGCCTCGTCCAGCAGCACCCGCTGCTCGACCTCCCACCCGGTGCGGTCGAACAGCGCCTCCATGTCCGGCAGCGTGGCGAGGTGGATGTTGGGGGTCTCGAACCACTCGTGCGGGAGCGCGCGGGAGACCGGCATCCGGCCCCGCAGCGCCAGGAAGGCCCGGTGGCGCCAGAGGCCGAAGTTCGGCACCGAGACCACACAGCGCCGGCCGATGCGACGGATCTCGGTGAGCACGTCGGCGGGCCGGTGCAGCGCCTGCAGGGTGCGCGAGAGCACGACGACGTCGTAGGTGTCGTCGGCGAACTCCCCCAGGTCGTGGTCGACGTCGAGCTCGATCACCGACACCCCGGAGCGGATCGCGGCGACGACGGCCTCCTCGTCGGTGTCGACGCCGGTGCCACGACAGTCGCGCAGGGCCAGGTGGGACAGGAGCTCGCCGGCGCCGCAGCCCAGGTCCAGGACGCGGCTGCCGTCGGGCACGAGCCGGGCGACGACCTGCAGGTCGGGACGCATCGTCAGGCCTCCGTCCCGCGCCACTGGCGGCAGTCGTCGGCGTGGTCCAGGAAGGCGCGGACCGTGGGGTGGTAGCCCGGCGGCTCCAGGAGGAACGAGTCGTGTCCCCACGGCGAGCGGATCTCCCGGAAGGACACCGGTACGCCCGCGTGCTCGAGGGTGCGCACGATGTCGCGGCTGTGCGCGGTGCTGAACCGCCAGTCGGTGTCGAAGGACATCACCAGGAAGTGGGTCCCGCCCTCGGCGACGCGACGCACCGCGTCGGGGTCGGCGAACGGGTCGTAGTAGTCCATCACCCGGGTGAGGTAGAGGTAGCTCATCGCGTCGAAGCGGTCGAGGAAGGTGCGCCCCTGGTGCGCGAGGTAGCTCTCCACCTGGAAGTCGACGCCGAACTTGAAGGCGGGTTCCTCACCGAACTGGAGCCGGCGCCCGAACTTCTCGGTCATCGCCTCGTCGGAGAGGTAGGTGATGTGGGCCATCATCCGGGCGATGGCCAGTCCGATCTGCGGCTTCTTGTCGGACTCAAAATAATGTCCGTCCTGGAAGTCGGGGTCGCGCATGATCGCCTCGCGCGCCACTGCGGAGAAGGCGATGTTCTGCGCCGACAGCCGCGCGCTGGCGGCGACGACCACGGCGTGCTCGATCTGCTCGGGGTGCTCGATGGCCCACTGCAGGACCTGCATCCCGCCCAGCGAGCCGCCGACCGCCGCCACCACGCGCTCGACGCCGAGGTGGTCGAGCAGCGCGCGGTGCACGGCCACGAAGTCGCTCATCTGCAGGAGCGGGAAGTCCCTCCCGTAGGACATGCCGGTCGCAGGGTTGATCGAGGACGGGCCGGTCGTCCCCTGGCAGCCGCCGAGCAGGTTGGGGCAGACGACGAAGAACCGGTCGGTGTCCAGGGGCTTGCCCGGGCCGATGAGGTTGTCCCACCAGCCGCGCCGGCCGTCGTCGGGGTGCTCCCCCGCGGCGTGGGCGTCGCCGGTCAGCGCGTGGCAGACGAAGACGACGTTGTCGCGCTCGGGGGACAGCTCGCCGTAGGTCTCGAAGGCCACCTCGACCGGCCCGAGGGTCCGCCCGCCGGCAAGGCGCAGTGGGTCGTCCTCGGTGAAGAGGACGACCCGCTGCGGCTTGGTGACTCCGACGGCTGCCATCGGGAAAAGGCTACCGATCCTCAGGCTCGGCTAGGCACTGGCCTTGAGCGCCTGCTCGAGGTCGGCGAGCAGGTCGTCGACGTGCTCGATGCCGATGGAGAGCCGGACCATGTCCTCCGGGACACCGGCCGCGACCAGCTCGTCGGGGGTGAGCTGGGAGTGCGTCGTGGTCGCGTTGTGGATCGCCAGCGACTTGGCGTCGCCGATGTTGGCCAGGTGGCTGAACAGCTGCAGCGCCTCGATGAAGCGCTGCCCGCCCTCGCGGCCGGAGCGGACGCCGAAGCTGATCAGGCCGCCGAAGCCCCGGCCGCAGTTGAGGGTGCGCTCGGCGACCTCGCGGTAGGGACTGGAGGCCAGCCCCGGGTAGGAGACCCAGGACACCTCGTCGCGGCTCTCCAGCCACCGGGCCACGCGCATCGCGTTCTCGCAGTGGCGCTCCATCCGCAGGTGGAGGGTCTCCAGGCCCTGCAGGAACAGCCAGGAGTTCAGCGGGGCGATCGCGGCGCCGGTGTTGCGCAGCAGCACCGTGCGCGCCCGGATGATGTACGCCGCCTCGCCGACGGCCTCGGTCCACACGACACCGTGGTAGGCGCCGTCGGGACCGGTGAGGCCGGGGAACCGCTCGGCGTGGTCGGCCCACGGGAAGCGCCCGGAGTCGACGATGACGCCGCCGATCGAGGTGCCGTGGCCACCGATGTACTTCGTCGCCGCGTGGACCACCACGTCGACGCCGAGGTCGAAGGGCCGGCTCAGCAGCGGCGCCGCGGTGTTGTCGACGATGAAGGGCAACCCCTGCGCGTGCGCGGCGTCCGACCAGGCCTGCAGGTCGACCACGTTGATCCGCGGGTTGCCGATCGTCTCGCCGAACACCAGCCGGGTCCGGTCGTCCACGTGCTGCGCCAGGTCGCCGGGCTGCTCCGGGTCGACGAACCGCACCTCGATGCCGAACTGCGGCAGGGTGTGGGCGAACAGCGCATAGGTGCCGCCGTACAGCGTGGAGAGCGCGACGATGTTGTCGCCCGCCCCGGCCAGGTTGAGCACGGAGTAGGTGACCGCGCTGGCGCCCGACGCCGTGGCCAGCGCGCCGACGCCACCCTCGAGCTGGGTGACGCGCTCCTCGAACACCGACTGCGTCGGGTTCATGATCCGGGTGTAGATGTTGCCCGGCTCGGCGAGCGCGAAGAGGTTCGCCGCGTGCTCGGTGTCGTTGAAGACGTAGGACGTGGTCTGGTAGATCGGCACCGCGCGGGCGTTGGTGGCCGGGTCGGCCTGCTCCTGGCCGGCGTGCACGGCCAGCGTCTCGGGACGGTAGGTCATTGTCGACTCCCTCAGTAGAGTTTGGCCGACAACCTACGCCCCGCTCCCGCCGGTGGGCAGGCCGTCTCGTCCCTCGGCCGACCCCGGCGGCTCAGGCGGTGAGGGTCTTCAGGGCGCTGGTGAAGAACGGCAGCCCGTCGGTGCCGGGGCCGCACAGGTCCTCGACGGCGTGCTCCGGGTGGGGCATCAGGCCGACGACCGTGCCGGTCTCGTTGGTGATGCCGGCGATGTCGCGCAGCGAGCCGTTGGGGTTGTCGTCGAGGTAGCGCGCGACCACGCGGCCCTCGGCCTCGAGCCGGTCCAGCGTGACCTCGTCGGCGACGAAGCCGCCCTCGCCGTTCTTCAGCACGATCGTCACCTCCTGGCCCTCGGTGTAGCCGCTGGTCCAGGACGTGCGGTTGTTCTCGATGCGCAGCCGCTGGTCGCGGCAGACGAACTTGCGGTGGTCGTTGCGGATCAGCGCGCCGGGCAGGAGGTGCGACTCGCAGAGGATCTGGAAGCCGTTGCAGATGCCGAGCACGGGCATGCCGCCCCGCGCGGCGCGGACCACCTCGTCCATGACCGGCGCGAACCGGGCGATCGCGCCGCAGCGCAGGTAGTCGCCGTAGGAGAAGCCGCCGGGGAGCACCACCGCGTCGACGCCGCGCAGGTCGGCGTCGCCGTGCCAGAGGCGTACGGCGTCCCCACCGGCCACGCGCACCGCGCGGGCGGCGTCGACGTCGTCGAGCGAGCCGGGAAAGGTGACGACGCCGATCCTCATGCGGGACTGCCGGGAGTGGTCTCGACCGGCTCGACCATGGTGTCCTCGTGGACGACGACGGTGAAGTCCTCGATCACGGGGTTCGACAGCAGCTTCTCGGCGAGGTCGTGGATCTCCTGGAGCCGAGCGTCGGTGAGGTCGCCGTCGACCTCCAGCTCGAACCGTTTGCCCTGCCTGACTTCGGAGATCCCGTCGAACCCCAGCTTGGGGAGGGCGTGCTGCACGGCCTTGCCCTGGGGGTCGAGGATCTCCGGCTTGGGCATGACGCTCACGACGACGCGGGCCACGGGCACTCCTGGTCTCGGGATGGCGGCAGGGTCGAGTCTAGGGCCAGGGCCACTCGGACCTTGTCCGTGCCCAGACCCGGACCTACCTTGCGAGAACCCACTGGCCTGGTACGAGGCCCGGTCAGGCGCAGTCTCGGAGATCCCGCCATGACGAACCCACCTCGCAAGACCCTGCTCCTCGCCGCCTCCGCGCTCGTCGCGCCCGCGGCAGTCCTCATCGCCGCCCCCGGCCTCGCCTCGACCCCGCGAGCCACCGACACCCGCCTGACCAACGACGCCCCCGGCACCACCGGCTACGTCTCGAACTACACGATGGTCACCGGTCGGCCCTACACCGACGCCGCGCTCACCGAGTGCTCCACCGGGCGTCAGCGCGAGAACGAGCCGTCGGTCGCAGTCGACCCGCGCAACCCGGCGGTCGTGGTCGGCAGCTCCAACGACTACTGCGCGGTCTACGACGACGGCGAGGACGCCGACGGCGCCCCGCTGCCCACCGGCCCGATCTGGCTGGGCTACTACCGCTCGGAGGACAGCGGTGCCAGCTTCCGGTCCTCACTGGTGCCGGGCTACCCGGGCGACACCTCTCCCTACGCCTCCCGTGCGGGGATCCGCACCGCCAGCTCGGGCGACCCGGTGCTCGCCTGGGACGGCGACGGCCGGCTGTTCGCGGGCTCGGAGAGCTCCGACGACCCGGCCGGGACGAAGAAGACCTTCGGCGATGTCTGGGTGGCCACCTACGAGAACCCCGGCGGGACCGACGGTCCGACCGCGGACGACGGCAAGGAGTTCCGCCGCTCCGTGATCGTCAACCGCGGCTCCTCCGCGCCGAACCTGCTCGGGGTCTTCAACGACAAGACCGCGATCGCCGCTGACCGCACCGACAACCCCGCCACCCGGGGCAACGTCTACTTCGCCTGGTCACGCTTCACCAACTTCGCCTCCAACATCTACGTCGTGCGCTCGACCGACCACGGGGCGACGTTCTCCAAGCCCAAGCTGCTCACCACGAGCGAGAACGCCGTCCAGGACCCCGACATCGCGATCAACGGCGACGGCACCGTGACGGTCACCTGGACCTCGGAGTCACGCAAGTCGTCCCAGGACTCGATGCGCTACGCCGTGTCCACCAACGGCGGCAGGACGTTCTCCTCGGCTCGCACCGTCGCGACGTACACCTCCTACAACGCCCAGGACGTCTCCGACCCGCAGGCCGAGCCGCCCACGTCCGGCCCGGACTTCGAGGGCGCCACCGAGGAGGGCGAGGAGGCCGCCGGCGACGCCCGCGACTGCGGCGTGCTGGAGTCCGCCTGCGAGAGCGGCTACATCTTCTTCCGCCGCACGACCTCGCCGCGGTCCGCGGCCGACCAGACACGGCCCGGGGACCACTGGGTCTACGCCGTGGTCGACCCGGTCGTCCCCGGCTCGGAGGTCGCGACGGGAACGACGTACGGCGCGGTCGAGTCCGGCACCGGCGGGCAGAGCGCGGTGTACGCGATCCGGTTCGACCCGCGCACCGGCGCGAAGAGCGCCCTGGTGCGGATCGCGCCCGAGACGACGGGCCACCAGCTGTTCGGTGACGTCGCGGTCGACTCCGGCGTCGTGCACGTCCTGTGGTGGGACAGCCGCAACGACGCGTGCTACTCACCCAAGCGGCCGGTCGGCAACTGCGACGACGGCAGGCTGGTGCCCTCGCTCGACGTGTACGGCGCGACGCTGGGCTCCGACCTGACCGCCGTCGGCACGACGCGGCTGACCGCGGTGACCAGCAACCCCAACTGGGACCAGTTCGGAGGCCGCACCGTGCCCTTCGCCGGTGACTACCTGTGGGTCGACTCCGCAGCCGGGACGACGTACGGCGTGTGGACCGACTACCGCAACACCGTTGCCGGCGACGACCCGCGCACCACGGGCACCCGCGGCGACGTCGAGCAGTGCCGCACGCTGACGAGCGACGGGACCTACACCGGCGACACCTGCCCGCGGGCCGGCGGGCTGGACCAGGACATCTACGGCGACCTGTCGCCGTAGGCGTCCGGCCGGTCAGCGTGCGAGGAGGCCCTCGATCTCGGCGAGGGCCTTGCGCGCGTAGCCGTGCCAGAACACGCCGACCAGCGGCAGCAGCCGGGCGGTGACGGCGTTGGTGGGGTGCAGGGTCCAGGCCCACGTCACCACCGTCCCGCCGCCGACCGGGGTGAAGGTCCACCGACCCTCGGCCTGGGAGACCAGCAGCTTGAGCGGACCCGCGATCTCGGTGATCGTGTAGGCCGACCGGGAGGGCCGGTCGGACTCGACCAGCGTCTCGGTGACCGCTCCCCCGTCGGATAGGTGGATGCGCCGGGTCTGGCCGACTCGTTCGCCCCACTCGCCCTCCTGGCCGCTCACGCGAGCGATCGGCGGCATCACCACGTGGCGGTGCTGGAAGATCGTCGGCAGCGGGCCGGGGACGACGGCGTCGTACAGCTCCTCCGGCGTGCCCGGGACGGTGCGCGACTCCTCGACGTGGACCGCCCCGGCCATCACTTCACCAGCTCACGCTTGAGGATCTTCCCGGTGGCGGTCATGGGCAGCTCGTCGCGGAACTCGACGATGCGCGGGTACTTGTAGGAGGCCATCTGCTCCTTGCCCCAGGCGACCAGCTCGTCCTCGGTGATCTCGGCGCCCTCCTTCTTGATCACGAACGCCTTGACCTCCTCGCCGTGGCTGTCGTGCGGGACGCCGACCACCGCGACCAGCGAGACCGCCTCGTGGGTGAGCAGGACCTCCTCGATCTCGCGGGGGTACACGTTGTAGCCGCCGCGGATGATCATGTCCTTGGACCGGTCGACGATGTAGTAGTAGCCGTCCTCGTCGCGGTAGGCCAGGTCGCCCGAGCGGAACCAGCCGTCGCGCATCACCTCGGCGGTGGCGTCCGGCCGGTTGTAGTAGCCCTTCATGATGTTGTGCCCGCGGATCGCGATCTCGCCGATGCTGTCCGGGCCGTGGCCCTCGACGGTGGACCAGTCGTCCTCGATCAGCTTCACCTCGACGCCCCAGATCGGGTAGCCGATCGAGCCCGGCTTGGCCGGGCGGTCCTTCTGGTTGAAGGTCGCGACCGGCGAGGTCTCCGACAGGCCGTAGCCCTCGAGGATGTCCACGCCGAAGCGGCTCTTGAACTCCTTGAGGATCTCGACCGGGAGGCTGGCACCGCCCGCCGCGGCGACCCGCAGGTTGCGGGCGATCTTCTCCACGTCGACGCCGCTGTCGTCCAGGGCGCCGAGGAGCCCCCAGTACATCGTCGGCACGCCCGCGAAGAAGGTGATCTCCTCCTCGTCGAGCAGCTTGACCGCGGCGGCGGCGTCGAAGCGCGGGATGAGGACCAGGGTCGAGGCGCAGGCGAACCCGGCGTTCATCTGCACGGAGGAGCCGAAGGAGTGGAACAGCGGCAGCGTGAGCAGGTGACGCTCGCCCGTCGGGTCGGTCCCGAGCATCCGGTTGGACTCCAGGGCGTTGAGCACCAGGTTGGAGTGGCTGAGCAGCGCGCCCTTGGGCTGGCCCGTCGTGCCGGAGGTGTAGAGGATGACCGCCCCGTCGTCGGGGTCGGTGATCACCGACTCGAAGACCGGGGACCTGCCGGCGACCGCGGCACCCATCGTCTCGACACCCTCGATCGGCGACTCGGCCGCCGGGTCGACGGTGATCAGGAAGAAGTCCGAGCAGCCCTCGGCGTCGTTGAAGCCCTTCCAGCCCTCCTCGCCGATCGGCAGCTCGGGGGTGCCCTCGAAGCAGAAGTAGGCCTTGGCCTCCGAGTCGCCGAGGTGGTAGGCCACCTCGCGTCCCTTGAGCAGGACGTTGAGCGGGACGACGACCGCGCCGGCCTTGAGGATGCCGTAGTAGACGACCGGGAAGAACGGCAGGTTGGGGCAGGTGAGCGCGACCTTGTCGCCGGGCTGGATGCCGCGTTCGACCAGGAGGTTGGCGACCTGGTTGGCGGCCGCGTCGAGCCGCGCGTAGCTCAGCCGGGTCTGGCCGAGCACGACCGCGTCACGGTCGGGGTGCTTGCGGGCGCTGTCTTCGAGCAGGACGGACAGGTTGAGCATCTGCGGGCCTCCAGGCGTCACGGGGTGAGGACAACCTAGTCGCGGTCTCCACGCCGGTCGAGACCGTCAGCGACGACCCAGCACCCGTGCCGCGCGCCGGAGGTCGTTGCGCACCAGCACCTCCGCGACCACTCGCGCGCCGACCGCGAGCGGGCGGGCGAGCCCGCTCGCGGTGACCTGCGGCGTGCAGGTCACGCGTGTCCCGGCCACCCCGTCGCGCACCTCGTCGTCGAAGAGCATCGTGGCGACCGCGGTGAACGGGCCCGACGTGCCCTCCTCGGCCCAGAGCCGACCCGGCTCGAGCCGGGTGGTGCGCAGGTGGAACGGCGGCGCGCCGTAGACGTGGTCGACCCAGCGCTGCCCCACGTGCGGCTCACCGGGGTCGACCACCTCGACGCGGCGCAGGCTGGCCTGCCACTCGGGCCGGTTGACCGGGTCGGCGAAGTAGGCGCAGACCCGCTCGCGCGACGCCGCCACGAAGACGCGGGTCACCGGAACCGCCGGCCGGTCAGGCGCTCGTAGGCCTCGACGTACTTCGCGCGGGTCTGCTCGACGACGTCGTCGGGCAGGGGCGGCGGCGGCTCGCCGCCGTGGCGGTCCCAGCCGCTGGCGTCCGAGAGCAGCCAGTCGCGGACGAACTGCTTGTCGTAGGAGGGCTGCGCGCGGCCGGGCTGCCACCGGTCGGCGGGCCAGAAGCGCGAGGAGTCGGGGGTGAGGACCTCGTCGCCGAGCACCGTCGTGCCGTCGGCGCGGGCGCCGAACTCGAGCTTGGTGTCGGCCAGGACGATCCCCCGCTCGCGGGCGACGTCCTCGGCTGTGGCGTAGACGCGGAGGGTCAGGTCGCGCAGCTCGGCGGACCGCTCCTCGCCGATCACCCGGACGACCGCCTCGTAGGAGACGTTCTCGTCGTGCTCGCCGATCGCCGCCTTGGTGGCCGGGGTGAACACCGGGTGGTCGAGCCGGCTGCCGTCCTCGAGGCCCGGCGGCAGCGCGATGCCGCACACCTCCCCGGTGGCGCGGTAGTCGACCAGGCCGGAGCCGGTGAGGTAGCCGCGAGCCACGCACTCGACGGGATACATGGCCAGCGCCTCACAGACCACGGCGCGTCCGGAGACCGCGGCGGGGACGTCGGTCGAGACGACGTGGTGGGGCACCAGGTCCGCCAGCCGCTCGAACCACCACAGGGACAGCTGGGTCAGGATCCGTCCCTTGTCGGGGATCGGGGTGTCCAGGACGAAGTCGAAGGCCGAGATGCGGTCGCTGGCGACCATCAGCAGGTGGCCGTCGGCGAGGCGGTAGAGGTCGCGCACCTTGCCCGAGTGGAGGTGCTCGGCACCCTCGACGTGGGGCGCGGGCGGAAGGTGCGGGGCTGCCATGCCGTCAGCGTAGAAGGGCCCGAACGGACGATTCTCGGCGGTTCGTCGTTGACGTGACACTGATCACCTCCACACTTCATCCGGGGGGGATGAGTGGTCTGCGCCACAACGGGTACTAAGGTCCCTACCCGGGCAGGGGAGCCGGGGGCGAACGAGAGGCACGAGCATGATCGAGCACCGCATCGGCACCACGCGCCGGTCCGACGCCGTGCATGCGATGAGCAAGCTGACCCTCGGCCCCGTGATGAAGTGGGGCCCGCTGCTGCCCTCGACGATGAAGCTCTTCCCGATGATCGAGCGGGTCGCCGACCGGCTTCCCCGGTCGGGTCGCACCACCCACCAGCGCGTCGTGACCCGCGACTGGTGCGGCGAGCTGGTCACGCCGATCGACGGGACCACTTCCGACGGCGCGATCCTCTACCTGCACGGCGGCGCGTTCCTGGCCTGTGGCACGGCGACGCACCGCCGCATCGTGGAGCGCCTGGCCTGGCGCACCGGCATGGCCGTGCTGACCGTCGCCTACCGCCAGCTGCCGGCAGGCACCCTCGAGCACAGCCTGGAGGACGCCGAGGACGCGTTCCGCTGGCTCACCCGCAACGGGCACCCGGCCCACCACATCGTGCTGGCGGGCGACTCCGCCGGCGGCCACCTCGCCTTCGCCACCGCGATCCGGATGCGGGACGCCGGTCTGCGCCCCGCCGGCGTGGTCGGCCTGTCGCCGTGGCTCGACTTCGACCACCGCCCCAAGGCGGCCCACCACAACGCCCGTCGCGACGCCTACATCCCGGTGCGCCGCCTGCGACGCGTCGGCCGGATGGCCGTCGGCTCGCGGGTGGAGGAGCACCACTCGCCGGTCAACGCCGACCTCACCGACCTGCCGCCCTCGCTGATCCTCGTCGGAGCCGACGAGGTCCTCCGGGTCGACGCCGAGCTCATGGCCGAGCGTCTCCTGGACGCCGGCGTGCAGTGCACGCTGCAGGTCTGGGAGGGCCAGGTCCACGCGTTCCCGGTGCTGGCCGACCTCAACCCCGAGAGCCTGGCCGCGATCGAGGAGATCGCGAGCTTCACGCGCACCTCGGTGGCGCAGGCCGCTCGCGGGCGCCGCACGGGCGTCACGCGCATCGGCGTCGCCTGAGCCTGCTGCGTCGCCGAACGGTGATCTCGACCGATCGCCTGCTGCTCCCCCACCGGCTGAACTGACAACGTTCGATGTCTGTGATGCGAGACTGAACCGCGCGTGCTCTGGCCAATCACGAGAACGCGTTGCAGACTGACCCCATCCGTGTCGCTGACAGCATCACTGTCACGGTCGCGGGGACCGAGGAGGGTCAGTGACCACGACGGCGGACCAGCAGGCGCAGACGTCCGGCAGCGACCTGGACGGGCTCGCCGACCGCATGCGGGCGACGTACCGCACCGGCCGCACGCGCAGCGAGCAGTGGCGCCGCGGTCAGCTGGAGGCACTGGGACGGCTGGTCGTGGAGCGCGAGGACGACCTGCTCGCCGCCCTGGCCGCCGACCTCGGCAAGCCGCCGTTCGAGGCGTGGCTGACCGACCTGCGCAGCACCGGCCGCGAGATCGAGCACGCCGTCAAGCACCTCTCGTCGTGGATGCGGCCCCAACGCCAGAAGGTGCCGCTGCTGCTGCGGCCCGACCGGGCGAGCGTGCACCACGAGCCCCTCGGCGCGGTGCTGGTCATCGCGCCGTGGAACTACCCCGTCCACCTGATGCTCACCCCGCTGGCCGCCGCCCTGGCGGCCGGCAACACCGTGGTGTGCAAGCCCTCCGAGGTCGCCCCCGCGACGTCCGCGGCCATGGCGCGGCTGCTGCCGCAGTACCTCGACCCGGAGGCGGTCGTCGTGGTGGAGGGTGGCGTGCCCGAGACCACCGCCCTGCTCGACCAACGCTGGGACCACATCTTCTACACCGGCAACGGCACCGTCGGGCGGATCGTCGCGGCAGCGGCCGCCAAGCACCTCACCCCGGTCACCCTCGAGCTGGGCGGCAAGAGCCCGGCGATCGTGGACAAGGACGCCGACCTCGAGCTGGCCGCGGGCCGGATCGCCTTCGCCAAGTGGACCAACGCCGGGCAGACCTGCGTCAGCGTCGACCACGTCTACGTCCACCGTGACGTCGAGGACGAGCTGGTCGAGCTGCTGGTCGCCCAGGTGCGCGCCCGCTACGGCAAGGAGCCGCGCGAGTCCACCGACTACGGCCGCATCGTCAACACCGGCCACGCGCTGCGGCTGAGCCAGCTGATCGACGCCGGCGGCTTCGAGGTCGTCGTCGGCGGCGACGCCGACGAGGCCGAGCGCTACGTCGCCCCCACGGTGCTGCGCGGGGTCTCGCCCGACTCGGCGGTCATGCAGGAGGAGATCTTCGGACCGATCCTGCCGGTCATCGCCGTGGACGACGTCGACGAGGCGATCACCGCGGTGAACGCCGGCGACAAGCCGCTGGCGCTCTACGTCTTCGGTGACGAGAACGCCGACAAGGTCCTGGCCGAGACCTCGTCCGGCGGTGCCTGCGTCAACGACGCGATGGTCCACATCGGCGTCAACGCACTGCCCTTCGGCGGGGTCGGCGAGAGCGGCTACGGCGCCTACCACGGTCGATGGGGGTTCGAGACGTTCAGCCACCGCAAGGCGGTCCTGCGCCGGCCGGCCTGGTTCGCCGACTCCCCGGTGCTGCGGCCGCCGTACTCCCGCTGGAAGCAGGCGATCGTGCGGCGGATCTTCTGATGGTGCTGCCCGCGCTGCCCGCGTTCAAGCGGCCGACCCTGGCGCACTACCCCGGCGACCGCTACCTCGAGCGGATCATGCGGCGCGTGCACGGCAAGGTCGCCCCGCTGGCCGCGCCGCCCGCGGGCTCCGGCCTCGAGCCGGTGTACGGCGAGCCCGGGCTCCCCGTGGTCGGCAAGACGTTCCTGTTCATGCGGCACGGGCCCCAGCTCTCGATCGAGCAGTACGAGAAGTTCGGTCCGGTCTCGTGGACCAACTTCCTGGGCATGCGCGCGTGCGCGGTCGTCGGCGCCGAGGCCGCCCAGGAGGTCCTGGTCAACAAGGACAAGGCGTTCAGCCAGAGCGGATGGGAGTGGTTCATCGGGCCGTTCTTCAAGCGCGGGCTGATGCTGCTCGACGGCGAGGAGCACCTCTACCACCGCCGCATCATGCAGGAGGCGTTCACCCGGAGCAGGCTGGAGGCGTACGCCCGGCAGTTCGGCGCGGTGATCGAGCGCGAGGTCCCGCAGTGGCCGGCCGACGAGCCGGTGCAGGTCTACCCGATGGTCAAGGACCTCTCGTTGGGGATCGCCACGGAGATCTTCATGGGCACCGAGCAGGACGAGGAGTCCGCCCGCATCGCCGAGGCGTTCGAGGACTGCGTGCGCGCCGGGCTGGCCTACGTCCGCTTCCCCGTGCCGGGACTGCGCTGGGACAAGGGGCTGCGCGCCCGCTCGGTGCTCGAGGAGTACTTCCGCTCGCGCATCCCCGCCAAGCGAGCCTCCGACGACGAGGACCTCTTCGCCGCGCTGTGCAAGGTGCGCACGGAGGAGGGGCACACGTTCTCCGACGAGGACGTGGTCAACCACATGATCTTCCTGATGATGGCCGCGCACGACACCTCCACCATCACCGCGACCGCGGTCTGCTGGTTCCTGGCCCGCCACCCCGAGTGGCAGGAGCGCTGCCGGGAGGAGTCGCTGGTGCTGGGCTCGGCCGGGCCGATCGACCTGGCCGGCACCGAGAAGCTGCAGGCCCTCGACCTCTGCGTGATGGAGGCGCTCCGACTGGTGACGCCCGTGCCGGGCATGGCGCGCAAGGCGGTGCGCGACACCCAGATCCTCGGCCACTACGTCCCCCAGGGCACGATGGTCACCGTCTCGGCCTGGGCCTCCCACCTGCTGCCGATGATCTGGGCGGCGGCCGACGAGTTCGACCCCGGCCGCTACGAGGAGCCGCGCCGCGAGGACAAGCAGCACCGCCTCGCGCACATGGCCTTCGGTGGCGGCGCCCACAAGTGCATCGGCATGGCCTTCGGCCGCGCCGAGGTCAAGGCGCTGGTCCACACGATCCTGCTGCACCACCGCCTCGAGCTGCCCGAGCCGGGCTACGAGGTCGCCTGGGACATGACCTCCCTGCCCACCCCCGAGGACGGGCTCCCGCTCGTGCTCCGACCCCTCGAAAGGCACTGACATGAGCACCTCCCTGAACGGCAAGGTCGTCGCGATCACCGGCGGAGGGCGTGGCATCGGCGCCGCCACCGCAGCCCGCCTCGCGCGCGGCGGCGCCCAGGTGGCGATCGGCGACCTCGACCTCGACGTCGCGCAGGCGACGGCCGAGCGGATCGGCCGCGGCACCCTCGCCGTCCGCCTGGACGTGACCGACCCGAAGTCGTTCGCCTCGTTCCTCGACGAGACCGAGCAGAAGCTCGGCCCCGTCGACGTGGTGGTCAACAACGCCGGCATCATGCCGCTCGCCACGCTGCTGGAGGAGGACGACGCCTCCACGCACCGCATCCTGGACCTCAACGTGCGCTCGGTGATCGTGGCCTCCCGGGAGGCCGCCCGCCGCATGGTGGCGCGCGGCCAGGGCGGTCACATCGTCAACATCGCCTCGACGGCCGGCAAGACCGGACTGGCCGGCGGGGCGACGTACTGCGCCTCGAAGGCCGCGGTGATCGCCTTCTGCGAGGGCATCGAGATGGAGCTCGCCGAGCACGGCATCCACGTGTCGTGCGTGATGCCGGGCATCGTGAAGACCGAGCTGTCGATCGGGGTCCCCGACCTGCCCGGCTTCAAGGCCGTGACCCCCGAGGACGTCGCCGACGGCATCGCCGCCGCGCTGGCCAAGCCGCGGCTCGAGGTCTTCGTCCCCCGCTCGGCCGGCCCGATGCTGACCAGCACCACGATGCTCCCCCGCCGCGCCGGCCTGTGGCTCGCCAAGCGGATGGGTGCCGACAAGGTCTTCACCGACGCCTCGCACGACCCGTCCCGGGCGTCGTACGAGTCGCGCGCGGCGCGGACCGACATGGCGGCGGAGGAGTCGGCCCGCCACTAGCGCGGGTTCGGCACCTCACCCGGCAGGTCGACGGTGAAGACGGTGGCCCCCGGCCGCGACTCGACGTAGGCCAGGCCACCGTGCGCGGCGACGATCGCCTGCACCAGCGCGAGCCCGAGCCCGGCCCCGCCGGAGTCGCGGGTGCGCGAGGCGTCGGCGCGGGTGAAGCGCTCGAACACCCGGGCGCGCAGGTCCTCGGGGATCCCGGGGCCGTCGTCGGCGACGCGCAGGCGCACACCCGTGGCCTCGCGCGAGACCGACACGGTGACCTTGGTGCCGGGCGGCGTGTGCCGGCGAGCGTTCGTGAGCAGGTTGGTCAGCACCTGGTGGAGCCGGGCGGCGTCGCCGATGGTCGAGACCGGCTCCTCGGGCAGGTCGAGGACCCACTCGTGGTCGGGCGCCAGCACCTGGGCGTCCTGGACCCCTTCGAGCGCGAGGAGGGTCAGGTCGACCTCCTCCCGCGCGAGCGGACGCCCCGCGTCGAGCCGGGCCAGCAGGAGGAGGTCCTCCACCAGGCCCCGCATGCGCTCGCCCTCCGCCTCGACCTTGAGCAGCGCGTCGGCGTTGTCGTAGTCGGGGGTGCGGCGGGCCAGCTCGGCGTAGCCCATGATCGTGGCCAGCGGGGTGCGCAGCTCGTGGCTGGCGTCGGCGACGAACTGGCGCACCTGCTGCTCGCTGCGGTGCCGGGCGTCCAGCGCCCCCTCCACGTGACCGAGGAGGTGGTTCAGCGCGCCGGCGACCTGGCCGACCTCGGTGCGCGGGTCGACGTACTCCTCCGGCACGCGGGCGGTCTCGCCCACCTGCCCGGTGTCCAGCGGCATCCCGGCCACCTGGTGGGCGGTGCGGGCGACCGCGCGCAGCGGCCGGAGGGTGCGCCGGACGACCCGCTCGCCGGCCACCCCGGCGACGAGCACCGCCGCGCCGGTGAGCAGCAGCTGGGCCAGGAGCATGCGCTGCACGGTGGTGTCGATCGCGCGCGTGGGCAGGCCGTTGACGAGCAGCACCGGCTGGCCGTCGAGCCTGGCGGGCCGCACGGCGACGCGGTACTCCCCGGCCTCGCCGAGGTGCACCTCCTGCACCCCGCGGTCGGTGAGGTCGAGGCCGTCGAGGGCGTTGACCTCCTGATCGCCCAGCGGCTGGGGCGCGGAGGACGAGCCGCCGTCGTCGTCCAGGGTGTTGCCGTACCACCGGCCTCCGGCCTTGATCGCCCGGAGCAGGCCGAGCTGGTCCCCGAGGCCGAACTCCGGCCCGCGGGGACGCCGCGGCCCGTCGTCGCGGTCACCGTCGGGACCGGGGTAGCCGCGGTCCACCGCGCGCAGCACCTGCGCGTCGAGCTGGTCGGTGAGGTAGCCGCGCATCGCCAGCGTGGTGGAGAACGCCACGAGCACGCCCGCGACGGCCAGGAGGGTCAGGAGGATCGCGAGCAGCCGGGCGGTGAGGGTGACCGGGAGGCGCGGGCGGAGGTTCATCCGCGGGTCACTCCGCGGGCTTGAGGACGTAGCCGGCACCGCGCAGCGTGTGGATCATCGGTGCCCGTCCCGCGTCGATCTTCTTGCGCAGGTAGGAGACGTAGAGCTCCACGACGTTGGCCTGCCCGCCGAAGTCGTAGTGCCACACCCGGTCGAGGATCTGGGCCTTGCTCAGCACCCGGCGAGGGTTGCGCATGAAGAAGCGCAGCAGCTCGAACTCGGTCGCGGTCAGGCTGATCTCCTCCCCGTCCCGGGCGACCTCGTGGCTGTCCTCGTCGAGGGTCAGGTCCCCGACGGTCAGGACCGACGTGGACTGGCGGGCGGAGACCCCCGAGCGCCGCATCAGCGCGCGCAGCCGGGCGACGACCTCCTCCAGCGAGAACGGCTTGGTCACGTAGTCGTCGCCGCCGGCGGTCAGTCCGGCGACACGGTCCTCCACCGCGTCCTTGGCGGTGAGGAAGAGCACCGGCACGTCGGGCACGTGCTCCCGCATCCGGCGCAGCACCTCCAGGCCGTCGATGTCGGGCAGCATGATGTCCAGGACGACCGCGTCGGGCTTGACCGCCTTGGCGGCGCTGACCGCCTTGAGGCCGGTGTGCGCCAGCGTCGTGGACCAGCCCTCGTAACGCAGGGCCATCCCGAGCAGCTCGGCGATGTTGGGCTCGTCGTCGACGACGAGGACCTGGACGGGCGAGCCGTCGGGGCGCGTCAGGGGCTCGGTGGTCTCCGGCATGGCTCCACTGTGCCGTGCCTGTGCGGCGCCTGGCTGTGGGTTGTCTGTGAGCGGGCTGTGGAGGCGAGCAGAGGACTCAGGGGACGGGGTGCCCGAACGCGGCCTGGAAGACGGCGGCCTCGGCGAGGTACTGCTCGAGCTGCTCGTGCAGCGACTCGGCCATGGGCACCAGGTGGTCGGGGCGCGCGAGCCGCCGCTCGGCCAGCTCCTCGGGCAGGGCCGCACCGAGCCGCAGGCGGTGCGTGCCGCGACCGCGGTCGTCGTACGCCGAGTCGACGCAGATCGCGCCGAAGTAGGCCCCGCTCTGGTCCCGCACCACGACGTGCTCGCCGGCTCCGGGAGCAGGGCTGCCCAGGGGGGTCACTGCGAACGCGACGCGGTGGCGGCGCTGCAGCGGGCTCAGCGTGACGTGCACCAGCTGCATGGGTTCCCCCTTCCTCGGCCCGGTGGTCGTCTGACTCGTCAACGACCCAGGCCGGGGGAAGGTATGGGACGTTGGGACAAAACGTCGTGTCACCGTCGACACACCCAGGAACCCCTTGTGTGGCAGGGGATCCGTCCTCCCGATCGCACCCCTTCGGGGGGAGGGGCCGGACCTCGGCGGCGGCTGGGATCATGGCTCGGTGGACCTCGACGAGCTCGATGACCGGAAGCCCGGCGGACCGGCGGTGCTGCGACCGCTCGAGGAGCGCGACGTCCCCGACGTCCTGGCGCTCAACGAGGCCGAGGTGTTCTGGCTGGCGCCGATGGACGAGACCCGGCTGTGGGAGGTCCACGCCGTGTCCGACCAGTTCCTGGTCGTCGAGCTCGACGAGGCGTTCGCCGGGTTCGTGGTCACGATGGCGCCGGGGACGTCGTACGACTCGGAGAACTACCGCTGGTTCACCGAGCGCTACGACTCCTTCTCCTACCTGGACCGGGTCGCCCTGAGGCCCGCGACGCGTCGGCGCGGGGTCGGCACGCAGGTCTACGACGCGATCGAGGCGGCCGCCCGTCCTCACGGTCGCCTGGCCCTCGAGGTGCGGCAGGAGCCGCCCAACACCGCCTCCCTGGCCTTCCACGCCGCCCGCGGCTTCGAGGCCGTCGGCCTGATCGGCGAGCCCGGTCACCGCAACACCGCCATGGTGAAGGAGCTGAGGCATGGCTGAGCGCCTGTCGTCCCGCGCCCTGGTCGAGCTCGTCATGGACGAGGGCTCCTGGGTCTCGTGGGACGGCCCACCCGACCGCGGCGACGTCTCGGAGGACTACGCCGCCGAGCTGGCGCGCGCGGAGGAGAGGGCAGGCACCGACGAGTCGGTGGTCACCGGCGAGGCGACCCTGCGCGGCCGCCGGGTCGCGGTGGTGGTGGGCGAGTTCGGCTTCCTCGCCGGCTCCATCGGGGTCGCGGCCGCGCGCCGCGTGGTGCAGGCGGTCGAGCGCGCCACGCGCGAGGCACTGCCGCTGGTCGCCGCACCGGTCTCGGGCGGCACCCGCATGCAGGAGGGCACCCCGGCGTTCGTCTGGATGGCCCAGATCAGCGCCGCGATCGCCCTGCACAAGGCCGCGGGGCTGCCGTACCTGGTCTACCTGCGTCACCCCACCACCGGCGGGGTGATGGCGTCCTGGGGGTCGCTGGGACACGTCACCGTCGCGGAGCCCGGCGCCCTGGTGGGCTTCCTGGGCCCGCGCGTCTACGAGGCGATCTACGGCGAGCCGTTCCCCGACGGCGTGCAGACCTCGGAGAACCTCTACGCCCACGGCCTCATCGACGGCGTGGTCCCGCCCGACGAGATCGGGGACCTGCTCGACCGGACGCTGACCATCCTGCACGCCGGCGGCGACACGGTCGTCCCGCTCGCCCCGTTGCCGGCGGTGACCGACGTGGACACGTGGGAGTCGGTGACCCGGTCGCGGCGGCCCGAGCGCCCGGGCGTGCGTCGCCTGCTCAAGTACGCCGCCACCGACGTCGTGCCGCTCAACGGCACCGGCCAGGGCGAGTCGGACCCGGGGCTGCTGCTGGCGCTCGTGCGCTTCGGCGACACCCCGTGCGTGCTGCTCGCGCAGGACCGTCGCGGCCAGAGCGAGAGCTCGCCGCTGGGGCCCGCGGCGCTGCGCGAGGCGCGTCGCGGCATGCGGCTGGCCGCCGAGCTGCAGCTGCCGCTGCTCACGCTGATCGACACCCCCGGCGCCGCCCTGTCCGCGGAGGCCGAGGAGGGCGGCCTGGCCGGCGAGATCGCGCGGTGCCTGGCCGACCTGGTGACCCTGCGGGCCCCGACGCTGTCGCTGATGCTCGGCCAGGGCACGGGCGGCGGCGCGCTGGCGCTGCTGCCGGCGGACCGCGTGGTGGCCGCGCAGCACGCCTGGCTCTCGCCGTTGCCCCCGGAGGGGGCGAGTGCGATCGTGCACCGCGACGTCGACCACGCCGCCGAGATGGCGCGCTCCCAGCGGGTCCGCAGCCTCGACCTGAGGGCAGCGGGCGTCGTGGACGTCATCGTCCCCGAGCTGCCCGACGCCGCCGACGAGCCGGAGGAGTTCTGCCGCCGCGTCGGGCAGGTCCTCCGGCACGAGCTCGCCTGGCTGCGGCGCCAGGACGTCTCGGGGCTGGTCAGCACGAGGATGGAGAGACATCGATGACACCCACGACCGTCGTGACCGGGTCGGCCTCGGGCATCGGCGAGGCGACCACCCGACTCCTGCGCGAGCGCGGCCACCGGGTGGTGGGCGTGGACCGGATCCAGTCCCCGGCCGCGGACACCTCGGTGGTCGCCGACCTCGGCACCGCCGCCGGGCGAGCCGACGCGCTGGCCGCGGTCGAGGCTGCCCTGGGCGAGGACCACCTGCACGGTGTGGTCCCGTGCGCGGGCATCGCGGGCCTGAGCGACAGCGACCCGCGGCTGCTGGTCTCGGTCAACTACTTCGGTGCGGTCGCGCTGGTCGAGGGGCTGCGCGACCGGCTGGCTGCCACCGCGGCGGCCGGTGAGCCCGCCGCCGTCGTGCTCCTGTCCTCCAACTCGGCCACCTGCCAGCCGGGGTGGGCGCTCGACGTCGCCAAGGCGTGCCTGGCCGGGGACGAGGACGAGGCGCGGGCCCGGGCCGCCCGGCGCGACGCCGTCCTGGTCTACCCCTCGACGAAGGCCGCCCTCGCCTGGTGGGGCCGCGCGCACGGCACGAAGCGGGCGTGGGCCGGCAGCGGGATCCGGGTCAACGCGGTCGCCCCCGGGCTCGTCGCCACCGCGATGACCCAGCAGGTCAAGGCGGACCCGGTCTTCGGTCGCTTCGCCGAGGCCTACCCGACCGCGCTCGGCCGCCCGGGCCGGCCCGAGGAGGTCGCCGCGCTGGTTGCGTTCCTGCTCTCCGAGGACGCCTCGCTCCTGGTCGGGTCCGTGGTCTACGCCGACGGTGGCACCGACGCGCTCATGCACCCACGCCGGCCGCGCACCGCCTGGGTCCCCTCCCCCGTGATGAAGGCCGCCGGCAAGGCCGTCCCGCTCGTGGCGCGCCTCCAGGACAGGCGCCGGTGACCGCTGCGTGAGTGACACCGAACGACATCGAGAAGTCTCGGCCCGGCTTCGCGCGGCGGGGTGCGTGTTCGCCGAGGACGAGGCGCGACTGCTGATCGAGGCCTCACCGACGACGGTCGGGCTCGAGCGGCTGGTCGAGCGCCGCTGCGCCGGCGAGCCGCTCGAGGTGCTGCTCGGGTGGGCGGCCTTCCGTGGCCTGCGCGTCGGGATCACCGCAGGGGTCTTCGTGCCCCGGCGGCGCACCGAGCTCATGGTCGACGTCGCCGCTCGGCTGGCCCCGGAGGGCGCGGTGGTGGTGGACCTGTGCACCGGCTCCGGTGCGGTCGCGCTGGCGCTGAGCGTGGAGCGGCCCGACCTGCAGGTCTGTGCCGCCGACCTGCACCCCGCGGCCCTGCGGTGCGCCCGGGCCAACCTGCTGGACCGCGCGCAGGTCTTCGTCTCCGACCTGTTCGCCGGGCTCCCCTCGGACCTGCGCGGCCGGATCGACGTGGCCACCGCCAACGTCCCCTACGTGCCGACCGGCGAGCTGGACCTGCTCCCGCCGGAGGCGCGGGACCACGAGCCGCTGTCCACCCACGACGGCGGCGAGGACGGCCTGGACGTCGTACGCCGGGCCGCGCGGGAGGCACGCGACTGGCTGGTGCCCGGTGGCCACCTGGTGGTGGAGGTCAACCGCCGCCAGGTCGCCAGTGCCCGGTTCGCGATCGCCACCGCCGGGCTCCGACCGGCCGTGGCCGGGGAGGACGAGGACGGGACGGTCTTCCTCGCCGGGCGCCTGGGGTAGTCAGCCCTGGGGCCGGTGGGCCTCGCAGTACTGGTGGGCCTCCACCCGCAGCACCACCGGCCGCGCCCCGCACTGGTCGCACCGCACGCCCGGGCGGGGCCTGGTCCGCGGGGTCCCGGGCTGCGTGCGGTGCAGCAGGTCGACGGCGAACTTCATCGCCAGGGACCGGCGCTCCCCGTGGTCGAAGTCGACCCAGACCATCGGCACGCCGTGCTCGTCCCCCACGTGGGCGACCGTGCCGGTGCCGTGGGTCGGGTGGACGACGTCCGCGCCGGCCACCAGCCAGGCGGGGACGACCGGTTCCTGCATGGCGCCAGTGTGCCCGCGGCGGGCGGCCTGCGGTGGGACGTTCAGTAGCGCAGTGCTGCGGCCGGGTCCTCGAGCAGCGCGGCCACGTCGGCCAGGAACCGCGACCCCAGGGCCCCGTCGATGAACCGGTGGTCGAACGACAGCGCGAGCGTGGTGATGTCGCGCGGCTTGATCTTGCCCTTGTGCACCCACGGCTGCTTGCGGACGGCGCCGAAGCAGAGGATCGCGGACTCGCCCGGGTTGATGATCGGCGTGCCCGCGTCGACGCCGAAGACGCCCACGTTGGTGATCGTGAAGGTGCCGCCGGCCATGTCGGCGGGCTGCGTGCGCCCCTCGCGGGCGGTGGCGGTGAGCTGGCCGATCTCGCCGGCCAGCTCGACCAGCGACATCGAGTCGGCGGACTTGACGTTGGGCACGACCAGGCCCCGCGGAGTGGCCGCGGCGATGCCGAGGTTGACCCCGGCGCGGTAGACGACCTCCTGGGCCTCGTCGTCCCAGTGCGCGTTGACCTCCGGCGTGCGCCGCATCGCCAGGCACACCGCGCGGGACAGGACCAGCAGCGGCGACACCTTGACGTCGCGGAGGTCGGGGTCCTTGCGGAGGCGGTCGACCAGCTTCATCGTGCGGGTCACGTCGACGGTGACCCACTCGGTGACGTGCGGGATGGTGAAGGCCGAGGACACCATCGCCTGGCCCATCATCTTGCGCACGCCCTTGATCGGCTCGCGCTTGTCGACCAGCGTCGCGACCCGCCCGCGGTCCGGGGTCCCGGCGTAGGACTCGGGCATGCGATCGCGACCGCCGCCGTCGGCGGCGGCGTGCACCTCGTCGGCGGTGACGATCCCCCGCGGGTCGGCGGGGGTGATCGAGGCGAGGTCGACGCCCAGGTCGCGGGCGAGCTTGCGGACCGGGGGCTTGGCGAGCACGCCGCCGATCGACCAGGCCGAGGCGCGCTTGAGCTCGGGCGACTGGTCCGCACCGGGCTCGACCACCGCCCTGGCGCGCGCCGGGGTGGACGGAACCGGCGGCTCGTCGGCCGGGACGACGTCGGAGGTGTCCCGCGCACCGGCGGCGAAGGACCCCTGCACCTGCATCTGCGCGGCCGACCCGGCCTCGGTGCGTGCGGTCGCGGGGCCGCGGCGGGCGCGACGCATCGCACGTCCGGAGCGGGGGCCGTAGCCGACCAGCGTCTGGTTCTCCCCGCCACCGGAGGCGGCAGGGTTGTGGGGGTCGATCTCCGCCGGGGTCTCGGGCGCGGCGGCGGGCTCGGGCTCGGCGCCCGCGACCCCGTCGTCGACGGCGATGATCGGCGTCCCGACCGGGACGGTCACCCCTTCCTCCACCAGCAGCGCCGTGACGGTGCCGGCGTACGGCGACGGCAGCTCGACCAGCGACTTGGCGGTCTCGATCTCGACGACCACGTCGTTGACCTTGATGACGTCACCGACCTTGACCTGCCAGGTGACGATCTCGGCCTCGGTCAGGCCCTCGCCCGGGTCGGGCAGCTTGTACTCACGCACAGTCATGTGTTGTCACTCCAACAAGATCAGTAGGCCAACGAGCGGTCGACGGCGTCCAGCACCCGGTCGAGGTCGGGCAGCCACTCCTCCTCGACCCGCGACGGGGGGTAGGGGGTGTCGAAGCCACCGACGCGGAGCACGGGCGACTCGAGGCTGTAGAAGCACTCCTCGGTGATGCGCGCCGCGATCTCCGCGCCCATCCCGAGGTTGGTGTGCGCCTCGTGCGCGACGACGGCCCGACCGGTGCGGCGCACGGACTCGAAGACCGGCTCGAGGTCGAGCGGCGACAGCGTGCGCAGGTCGATGACCTCGATGCTGGTCCCGTCGGCCGCGGCGGCCTCGGCGGAGGTCAGGCAGGTCTTGACCAGCGGGCCGTAGGCCAGGAGCGTGACGTCCTCACCGGCACGCACGACCCGGGAGCTGAACAGCGGCTCGGGCGTGGCCGAGGGGTCCACCTCGGCCTTGTCGGCGTGGTACTGCCGCTTGGGCTCGAGGAACACGACCGGGTCGTCGGAGGCGATCGCCTGCTGGATCATCCAGTAGCCGTCGACCGGGTTGGAGCAGGCGACCACCTTGAGCCCGGGCGTGTGCGCGAACTGCGCCTCCGGCGACTCGGAGTGGTGCTCGACCGCGCCGATCCCGCCGCCGAAGGGGATGCGGATGACCATCGGCATCGGCACCTTGCCCTGGCTGCGGAAGTGCAGCTTGGCGACCTGGCTGACGATCTGGTCGTAGGCGGGGTAGACGAAGCCGTCGAACTGGATCTCGCAGACGGGCCGATAACCGCGCATCGCCAGACCCACGGCGGTGCCGAGGATGCCGGACTCCGCCAGTGGCGAGTCGATCACCCGGTCCTCGCCGAAGTCCTTCTGCAGGCCGTCGGTGATCCGGAAGACGCCGCCGAGCTTGCCGACGTCCTCACCCATCACCAGGACCTTGGGGTCGTCCTCCATCGCGCGCCGGAGCCCTGCGTTGAGGGCCTTGGCGAGCGTCATCCTCTGCACCTGCGTCGAGGCCGGGGTCTCGGTCATCGCGCGGCCTCCTCGGTCTCGAAGGTCGACAGGTAGGCCGCGTAGCCGGCCTTCTGCTGCGCGAGCTCGTCGGTCTGCTCGGCGTAGACGTGGTCGAAGACGTCGAGCACGTCGGGGTCGGGCATCGACCGACAGCCGTCCCTGAGGTGCTCACCCAGCTTCTCGGCCTCGGCGTCGACGTCGTCGAAGAACGACTGGTCGGCCAGGCCCTGGCGCGAGAGGTAGACCTTCACGCGCTCGATCGGGTCCCGCAGCTTCCACGCCTCGACGTCCGAGGACAGCCGGTAGCGGGTCGGGTCGTCGGTCGTGGTGTGCGCGCCCATGCGGTAGGTGTAGGCCTCCACGAACGTGGGGCCCTGCCCCTCCCGCGCCCGCTGCAGGGCGGCCTTGGTGACGGCGTACGTCGCGAGGACGTCGTTGCCGTCGACCCGCACGCCCGGGAACCCGAACCCCAGCGCCCGCTGGTAGAGCGGGATCCGCGACTGCCGCTCGATCGGCTCGGAGATCGCCCACTGGTTGTTCTGGCAGAAGAAGACCACCGGGGCGTTGTAGGAGGCGGCGAAGATGAACGCCTCGTTGACGTCACCCTGGCTGCTCGCACCGTCACCGAAGTAGGCCACCACCGCGGCGTCGCGATCGGGGTCGCCGGTGCCGACGTTGCCGTCGCGCTGGATGCCCATCGCGTAGCCGGTGGCGTGCAGGGTCTGTGCCCCGATGACGATGGTGTAGAGCCCGAAGTTGGCCTCATGGGGGTCCCACGAGCCCTGGTCGACCCCGCGGAAGAGACCGAGCAGCTTGAGGGGGTCGAGGCCGCGGCACCAGGCCACGCCGTGCTCGCGGTAGGTCGGGAAGACGTAGTCCTGCGGTGACAGCGCGCGGCCGGAGCCGACCTGCGCGGCCTCCTGGCCGAGGAGCTGGGCCCAGATGCCGAGCTCACCGTGACGCTGCAGGGCGGTGGCCTCGACGTCGATGCGACGGGTCAGGACCATGTCGCGGTAGAAGCCGCGGATCGCCTCGTCGTCGAGGTCGAAGGAGAAGCTGGGGTGCTCGACCCGCTCGCCCTCGGGGGTCAGGAGCTGGACGAACTCGGGGTCCTGCCGCCCGGAGGACCCGTCGGGGGGGTCGCCCTGGGCTCGGCGGCGGTGCATCAGCGCGGGGCCGAAGTCGCTGGCGATGACGTCCTTGGTACGCGACATCGAGAACACTCCTTCGTCTCGTCGTCACCCGGGGTCTCCGGGATCCGGCTCGGAGCGACGTGCACCATCGGCGAAGGGTGGAGCGGACGGGCACGGCGGTCGTGTGACCGGCGCCACACCGGTCGCTGCCTACGGTAGCGAACCGGGCACATCCCCCGCCAACCGCACCCGGCCGGTCACACCCGGGAGTCGAAGCTGCGGGCCACCTCGAGCAGGACGTCGTTGGCCTCGGGCTCGCCGATCGAGACGCGGACGCCGTCGGTGGCGTAGGGACGGACCGTCACCCCGGCCTCCTCGCAGGCCTGCGCGAACCGCGGGGTGTCCTCGCCCAGCGCCAGCCACACGAAGTTGCCCTGCGCCTCCGGCAGCGTCCACCCCTGCTCGTGCAGGGCGTTCACGACGCGCTCGCGCTCGGCGACGACCTGCTCGACCCGCTCGAGCAGCTCGGCCTCGACCTCGAGCGCGGCCACGGTGGCGGCCTGGGCGACGGCGCTCACACCGAAGGGCAGGGCGCACGCTCGCACCGCCGCCGCGACCGGCTCGTGGGCGACGAGGTAGCCGACGCGGAGCCCGGCCAGGCCGAACGCCTTGGCCAGCGTGCGCATGACCACGACGTTGGGCCGGTCCTCGAGCAGCGCCAGGGCGTCGAAGGCCTCCGGGCCGCGCACGAACTCCCGGTAGGCCTCGTCCACCACGACCACCACGTGCGGTGGCACCGCGTCGAGCAGCTGCTCCAGCTCGGCGCGCGTGACGGCGGGGCCGGTGGGGTTGTTGGGCGTGCAGACCAGCAGCACCTTGGTGCGCTCGCCGACCGCCGCGGCCATGGCCGGCAGGTCGTGGCGCCCGTCGGCGGTGACCGGCACCTGCACCGCTCGCGCGCCGTTGACCGCAGCCGCGATCGGGTAGGCCTCGAAGGACCGCCACGCGAAGACCACCTCGTCGCCGGCCTCGCAGAACGCCTGGACCAGGTGGTAGAGCAGCGCCACCGACCCCGTCGCCGCCGCCAGCCGCTCGGTCGGCTGCCCCAGGCGCCGCGACAGGGCGTCGTACACCGCGGTGTTGCCCATGTCGGGGTAGCGGTTGACCTGCCGCGCGGCCCGCTCGACCGCCTCCACGACGGCAGCCGGGGGCGGGAAGGGGTTCTCGTTGGAGCTCAGCTTGTACGACGGCCGGCCGGGGACGGCGGTGGGCGGGCGGCCGGCGACGTAGGCCGGGACGTCGGCCAGGGCGGCGCGGGGGACGGGGCCGGAGGGCGACTCGGTGCTCACGGAGTCAGGTTAGGCGGACCACAGCCCCGGCTCGACGCGCCTCCCACAACGCTTGAGCCGGGGCTGTCGCGATCCCCGAGGTGCCGGATGGGCCACGTGCCCCCACGGGCCCACCCGGCGGCGACGGTCGACACCCCACCTGTCCGCGCACCCACCATGCTCGTCGGTGGTCGACCGCCACGTCCCACGATACGGCGCGAATCGGACATATGCCTCCGGTACTCGGTCGGTTGTCCAACACCGTTCGGCCAGGGTCCGACCGGCCGAACAACTGAGGCCGGCTAGTCCCTCCGGGCCAGCCACCCGTGACCGAGGTCCGCAATGGAACGGACCGGACAGCAGTCGCGACAGCCGGCGAGGGGGCGGACCGGCGGCGGCCGGACCTCCCTAGGGTGGCCGACATGAACCTGCTCATCCGCGTCGCGGTCAACGCCGCCGCGCTCGCCGCCGCCGCCTGGCTGCTGGAGGGCATCCGGCTCACCCACGACAACCGCCTGCTCACGCTGCTCGGCGTCGCCGTGGTCTTCGGCCTGGTCAACGCCTTGGTCGCCCCCGTCGTCAAGCTGCTCTCGCTGCCGTTCATCATCCTGACCCTCGGCCTGCTCCTGGTGGTGATCAACGCGGCCATGCTGATGCTCACCAGCGCGATCGCCGACGGCTCGGCCTGGGCTTCGAGGTCGACGGGTTCTGCACGGCGCTGCTCGGCGCATCATCATCACGCATCGTCGGCGCGGTCCTCGGCTCCGTCGTCGACGACCGGTGAGCCTCCCACCGCCCCGCACCCCGGGCAGCTACCGCGTGGCGCTGGTCTGCCTGGGCAACATCTGCCGCTCCCCGATGGCCCACGTCGTGGTCGAGGACCTGGTCGGCGAGGCCGGGCTCGCCGACCGGGTCGCAGGTCGTCAGCGCCGGCACCGGCGGGTGGCACGTCGGCGACCCGATGGACCGCCGCGCGGCCGCCGTCCTCACCGCGCCGGGTACGACGCCAGCCGGCACCGCGCGCGCCAGTTCGGCCGCTCGTGGATCGAGGACTGCGACCTCGTCCTGGCGATGGACGCCACCAACCACGCCGACGTGCTCGAGCACGCCCACGGCCCGGATCGAGTGGGACCGGGTCCGGATGTTCCGCGACTTCGACCCGCGCGCCACCGACGGCGACCGTGACGTCCCCGACCCCTACTACGGCCGCGACGACGGCTTCGAGCCCGTCCTGGCGATGGTCACCCGCAGCGCGAAGGGACTCGTCGCCGAGCTCGGGTCGCTGCTCGGCTGATCAGGACCGGCAGAGCAAGCGCGGCGACCCGACCGCTCGGCCGCCACCTCCCCGCACGCTTCACCGAAATCTCAGGGCGGGGTGCCACAGTGGAGGCGTGACGTCCCGCCTGCCCGAACCGAGCAGACCCCCGACGGGGACCGCCCACGGGTCCTCGTGGTCGACGACGACCGCGCCGTCCGGGACTCCCTGCGCCGCTCGCTGGAGTTCAACGGCTACGACGTGGCGACCGCGACCGACGGCGCCGAGGCCCTGGCCGGCATCGCCCAGTCGGCCCCCGACGTGGTCGTCATGGACGTGATGATGCCGCGGCTCGACGGCATCGAGACCACCAAGGCGCTGCGGGCGGCCGGCAACGACCTGCCGATCATCGTGCTCACCGCGCTGGACTCCGTCGGGGACCGGGTCGACGGGCTCGACGCGGGCGCCGACGACTACCTCACCAAGCCGTTCGCGCTCGAGGAGCTCCTGGCCCGGCTGCGTGCCCTGCTCCGGCGCAGCGCGGCCGAGCACGAGGGCGACGACCTCTCCGCCGAGGAGCTGCGGTTCTCCGACCTCACCCTCAACCCCGCCACCCGTGAGGTCACCCGCGGCGGGCGCCCGATCGAGCTGACCCGCACCGAGTTCGCGCTGCTGGAGATGTTCCTGCTCCGGCCGCGCCGGGTGCTCGACCGCTCGTTCATCCTCGAGGAGGTCTGGGGCTACGACTTCCCGACCACCGCCAACTCGCTCGAGGTCTACGTCGGCTACCTGCGCCGCAAGACCGAGGCCGAGGGCGAGCCGCGGCTGATCCACACCGTCCGCGGCGTCGGCTACGTGCTGCGCGAGGCCTAGGTCCGCACCGTGCAGCCCGTCCGCTTCCGAGGCACCCTGGCCAGCCGGGTCGCCCTCCTGGCGACCCTGGCGGTGACGCTGTCGATCGTGTTCGGCTCGCTCGCGGCGTACGCCGTGATCCGGCACCAGCTCTACGCCTCCCTCGACGCCTCGCTCGAGCAGCGCGCGACCGCCGCGGCGAGCAGCAACACCCTGGCCGCGCTGACCGCGCAACGGGTGCCCGCCTGGGCGCTCGGCGCCGGGGACATCAAGGTCGCGGTCCTCACCGCCGGCGGCAGGGTCATCCAGGGCCAGTCCGACGACAAGGCCCAGATCGAGCTGACCAAGGCCGAGGCGGCCGTCGCCGAGGGTCGTTCCCAGCTCTCCCAGCGCACGGCCCGGACGGCCGACGGCCGCTACCGGGTCGCCGCTGTCCCGGGCAACGACCCCGGCACCGCGCTGATCCTCGCGCAGTCGCTCCGCCCGACGTACGACGCCCTGGGCAAGGTCGGCGCGGTCCTCACCGTCTTCGGCATGCTCGGCATCGCCCTGGCGGGACTGCTCGGCGGGCAGGTCGCCCGCAACGGCCTGCGTCCCGTGCGGCGGCTGACCGGGGCGGTGGAGGACATCGCGCGCACCGAGCGACTCGACCCGATCGAGGTGAGCGGGCAGGACGAGGTGGCCAGGCTGGCGGTGGCGTTCAACTCGATGCTCGCCGCGCTCGAGGCCTCCCGCACCCGGCAGGCCCAGCTGGTCGCCGACGCGGGCCACGAGCTGCGCACTCCGCTGACCGCCCTGCGCACCAACCTCGACCTGCTGACGCAGGCCGACGACCCACGCCGGCCGGGCACCCTGACCGCGGAGTCTCGGCGGGAGCTGATGAGCGACCTGAGCTTCCAGATCGACGAGCTGACCCAGCTGATCGGCGACCTGACCGAGCTGGCGCGCGACCAGCGTCCCACCGAGGTCCACGAGCGGGTGGACCTCTCCGAGGTGGTCGAGCGCGCCGTCGACCGGGTCCGTCGGCGGGCCAGCTCGCTGGAGTTCGACGTCGAGCTCGACCCCTGGTGGGTGGTCGGCGACGGCCACACCCTGGAGCGGGCGGTCACCAACCTGCTCGACAACGCCGCGAAGTGGAGCCCCCCGCTGGGCACGGTCACCGTGCGGCTGCGCGCCGGCACGCTGGAGGTGCTCGACGAGGGGCCGGGCATCGCCGAGGAGGACCTCCCGCACGTCTTCGAGCGGTTCTACCGCTCCGCGGACTCCCGCACGATGCCCGGCTCGGGCCTCGGCCTGGCCATCGTGGCCAAGGCGGCGCAGCTGCACGGCGGGCGGGTGCACGCGGGCGCGGCCCCCGGCGGGGGCGCCGCCTTCTGGTTCTCCGTGCCCGGCCGGCCCGACCAGTCCGAGACCGTTCCCGAGCCCCACGCGGGCCCCCGGCGAGCGGCACAGCGAGCTTTCAGGAGCTCGACAGGGGCTTCGCACCACGCTCTCAGTGACCACTCAGCAACCCGGCACACCATGGATCCATGAGCGAGCACGACCCTCGAGACCAGCAGCCCACGTCGGACGAGACCGCCCGGGACCCCCAGGACCCGGGCAGCGACGAGCGCCTGCACCGCTACGACCCCGCCGGCTCGGCGGGCACCGAGCACACCGCACCGGTGCCCCCGCCCGGGACGTGGCACCGCGAGGGTCGAGCCGCCTCACAGGAGGGAGCCCCCGCCGGTTCCCAGGCCGGCTGGGAGGCTCCCTCCGCACCGGGCTCGCCGTCAGCAGACGAGCCGGTGATCCCCCCGGCGCCGAGCGACAGCACCACCGCCTTCGGCCCGTTCACCTTCCGCCCCGACACCGAGCACGACGCCGAGCACGACGACGGTGCCGTCGCGGTGCGCGAGCGTGGCCGCCACCGCACCGCGGGCATCCTGGTGGGCGCCCTGCTGCTGGGCAGCGCGGGTGGCGTCGTCGGCGCGGCCGCCTACACCGCGGCCAACGACGACCCGAGCCCGGCGGGCACGGTGACCTCGCCGACCGCGACGGTGACCAACCGGACCACCAGCAACGACGGGCAGGTCGACAGCACCGACCTGCCCGCGCAGACGGGATCACCCGAGGCGGTCGCCGCCAAGGTGCTGCCGAGCGTGGTCAAGATCAACGTCTCGGGCAGCGAAGGGGCCGGCTCCGGCTCGGGCATCATCCTCAGCGACGCCGGCGAGATCCTCACCAACAACCACGTCACCGAGGTCGCCCAGAGCGGCGGCAAGATGACCGTCAGCTTCAACGACGGCACCACGGCCCCGGCCGAGCTCGTCGGCGACGACCCCGTCACCGACCTGGCCGTGATCAAGGTCGACGGCGTCAGCGGTCTCACGCCCGCACGCATCGGTGACTCCGACAAGCTCGACGTCGGCGAGGGCGTCGTGGCGATCGGCTCGCCCTTCGGGCTCCAGGCCACCGTCACCTCGGGCATCGTCTCGGCGCTCAACCGGCCGGTGTCGGTGGGCGGGGACAGGGCCGGCAGCGAGACCACCTACCCCGCGATCCAGACCGACGCGGCGATCAACCCGGGCAACTCCGGTGGCCCGCTGGTCAACCTCGCCGGCCAGGTCGTCGGGATCAACTCCTCGATCCGGTCCTCCTCCGACATCGGTGGCGAGGGCGGCTCGATCGGCCTCGGCTTCGCCATCCCGATCAGCAAGGTCCTCCCCGTGGTCGACCAGCTGCGCAACAGCCAGACCCCGACCCACGCCCGGCTCGGCATCACCGTGTCCGACAAGGGCAGCAGCACCGACCCGACCGACAACGGCCTGATCTCCGGTGCCGGCGTCGAGGAGGTCACCCCTGGCTCGGCGGGCGAGAAGGCCGGGCTCAAGGCGGGCGACGTGGTCACCAAGGTCGACGACGAGCCGATCAGCAGCAGCGAGTCGCTGGTCGCCACGATCCGCGGCTACCGTCCGGGCGACCAGGTCACCCTGACCGTGCTCCGCGGCGGGAAGACCCTCACCGTCCCCGCCACGCTCGACAGCGACCTCAAGAGCACCACGAGCTGACCCCCGCGGGTCGCGCGGAACGCGGGCGTCGTCCCGCTAGAGTGGGGCCTCGCGCCGCCCGTGTTCCGCCGGGCTCGGACGCATCGAGACCTACCAGGCCGCATCCCCCCCTTGCGGCCGGTCGGGACCCTGGAGGGCCGCCCGGATCCGGGCGGCCTTCCAGCGGGTCTCCTCCCACTCCTCGCGCAGGTCGCTCTGCACCGTGATGCCACCGCCGGTCCCCCAGGCGTAGCGCCAGCCGCCGTCCACGGGCCGCGCCACCAGCGACCGGATCACCACCGCGAGGTCCGCCCGGCCGTCGGGCGCCAGCCAGCCGAAGGCGCCGGCGTACACCCCGCGCGGCTCCCGCTCCACCGCGTCGATCACCTGCATCGTGCGCAGCTTGGGTGCGCCGGTCATCGACCCGGCCGGGAAGATCGCGCGCAGGGCCTCGACGGTGGACACCTCCTCGCGCAGCCGTCCGCGGATCGTGGACACCAGCTGGTGCACCGAGCGGTAGGACTCGACCTGCATCAGGTCCGGCACCTCGACGGTGCCGGCCGCGCTGACCATGCCGACGTCGTTGCGCAGCAGGTCCACGATCATCAGGTTCTCGGCCCGGTACTTCGGGTCGGCGGCCAGCCGCTCGCGCAGCCGGGCGTCCTCCCGCTCGTCGGCGGCGCGCGGTGTCGTGCCCTTGATCGGCCGCGCCTCGAGCACCCGCTGCCGGTTGACCGTCGCGAAGCGCTCGGGGCTCGAGCTGAGCAGGTGGACGCCGCGGTGCTGCAGGTAGCCGGAGTACGGCGCCGGGTCGGTCTCGCGCAGCCGGAGGTAGGTCGCCACGGGGTCCTGGGGCGAGTCCGCGGACTCGCGGTAGGTCAGGTTGACCTCGTAGGAGTTGCCCAGGTGGAGCTGGCGCTGGACCTCCGCGAAGCCGTCGGCGTACCACCCCGGGACGGGTCCGGCGTCGGCCGTCGCGGCGGCCGGGTGCCGGCGCGTCGCGTGCCCGGTGAGCACCCGCGGTGACCGGCAGCGCATCCACACCGCGTCCGGGACGGCCGCGTCGACGCAGGGCCTCCCCGGCAGGTCGGTGCGGCAGGCGTAGCCGAGGTAGCCCACCCAGCTGACGTCCTCCCCGCTGGCCCGGTCCTCGGCGAGGTGCTCCTCGAGAGCGGTGAAGACGTCGTCGCCGACCGCCTCGGTCTCCCCGCCCCGGTGGCGCAGCACCTCCCGGCGAGCCGCGTGGAAGGTGAGCGAGACGTCGTCGTGGTCGAGGGTGCCGATCACCGACCGGGTGCCGGACCACGGGGTCGCGCCGCCCCCGTCGAGCCAGAACATCCGGTCCGAGGCGCGGGCAGCGGCACGGAACTCCTCGACCTCGGGCGGGTTCGGTTTCACTGGGGCCCCAGTGATGTCGGCACTTCCCGAGCGAAGTTTCGCTCGGGAAGTGCCAGTTTCACTGGGGCCCCAGTGAAACTGACCCCCAGGAAGTTGGCGAGGAGGTGCTCACCGTGACGGGAGAGCACCGACTCGGGGTGGAACTGCACGCCGGACAGTGGCAGGTCGCGGTGCTCGACGCCCATGACGACCCGGTCGTCCCCGGACCCGGTCCACGCGGTGACCCGCAGGCAGTCGGGGACCCGCACCGCGGCGAGGGAGTGGTAGCGCACCGCCTCGAACGGCGACGGCAGCCCGGCGAACAGGCCCGTCCCGTCGTGGTGCACCTCGGCGACCACCCCGTGGGCGGGCGGGACCTGCGCGACGCGGCCGCCGTACGCCGAGACCAGGCCCTGCAGGCCGAGGCAGACGCCGAGGACGGGAGTACGCGCGGCGAGCAGCAGGTCGCGACCGACCGCGAAGTCGGTGGGGACGTCGGGGCTGCCCGGTCCCGGGGAGAGGACGACGTGGGTGAAGCCGTCGAGGTCCGCGGCGCTGACCTGGTCGTGCTCGACCACGACCGGGAGCGAGCCGGTGACGGCGGCGACGAGGTGGACGAGGTTCCAGGTGTAGGAGTCGTGGTGGTCGACCACGACGACGCGGATCTCCGCAGGCGGGGTCACCGATCGCCGAGCAGGTCGACGACGAGGTCCCGCAGCAGGGCGAAGCCGTCCTCGGTGAGGATCGACTCGGCGTGGAACTGCATCCCGCGGAAGTGCGGCCCCCGCAGCATGTGGACGTCGCCGGTCGCCCGGTCGGTGGCGGCCGTGACGCCCTCGGGCAGCGGGCCGTCGGGGCGGCCCACGAACGTGTTGTAGAAGCCGACCACCTCCTCGCGGCCGGGCAGGACCGGGTCGAGCGACACCCGCGACTGCGTGCCCTGGAAGACGATGTCCTTGTAGGCGAGGGGGATCCCGAGCCGGTCGCAGAGCACCTGGTGACCCAGGCAGACCGCGAGGAACGGGCTGCCGGACTCCAGCAGGCCGTCGACGACACGGCGGAACGAGGCGATCTTGGGGTGCTCGTCGTCGCGCGGGTCGCCGGGGCCGGGCCCGACCACCACCAGGTCGAAGCCCTCGAAGCCGGCCGGGTCGGCCTCCTCGTGCGGCACGACGACCGCGCTCATCCCGAGCACCTCGAGCACGTGGACCAGCATGTTGACGAAGTCGTCCTCGCCCTCGAGGATCGCCGCCCGCCTGCCCTTGAGCTCCGGCAGCGGCGCGGCCCCGCCCTGGTCGGTCAGCCAGAAGCGGCTCAGCCGCTGGTTGCGGGACCCCAGGGCGACGATGACGTCCTCGTCCGCGGCCAGCTCGGCGACACCGGTGACCGGCTCGGCGGGTGCGTCGGTCAGACCGAAGGCGGTGAGGATGCCGCCGGCCTTGGCCCAGGTCTCGGCCACCTCGTACGCCGGGTCGGAGTCGCGCACCAGCGTCGCGCCAGCGGTCACCTTGAGCCGCCCGTCGAGGCTGACGTCGGCGGAGCGGATGACGATGGGGCTGTCGGCGGTCGGGGCGCCGCCGGCGTCGCGGCCCAGCAGCGCGAGGGCGGCGCCGTAGTAGCCGCGGCCCTCGGTCTCGTACTGCGCGATCAGCCGGCAGGCGTTCTCCACCGGCGCGCCGGTGACGGTCGCGGCGTACATCGTGTCGCGGATGACCTCGCGGACGTCGCGGGACGTCCGGCCGGCCAGGAGGTACTCGGTGTGGACCAGGTGCGTCATCGGCTTGAGGAACGGGCCGAGCACCTGGCCGCCCTCGTGGCAGACGTCGCACATCATCTTCAGCTCCTCGTCGACGACCATGAAGAGCTCGTAGATCTCCTTCTCGTCGGCGAGGAACTCCAGCAGCCTGGCCTTGCGCTCGGCCTCGGGGACCCCGCGCAGCCGGAAGGTGCCGGAGATGGGGTTCATCCGCACGTCACCGCCGTGCACCGACACGTGCCGCTCGGGGCTGGCGCCGACGAGGTAGCGCTCGCCGGTGAAGAAGCAGTAGGTCCAGTAGGCGCCGCGCTCCCGCTCCAGCAGGCGCCGCAGGACGGTCAGCGCCTGGTCGGGGCCCCAGGCGTCGAGCTGCGCGCGGTAGTGCCGCCCCACGACGAGGTTGGCGCCCTCGCCGTTGCCGATCTCCTCGTCGATGATCGTGCGCACGACCGCCGCGTAGTCCTCGTCGTCGGTCTCGAAGCGCCCGCGGTCGGAGAAGGTGACCGGGACGTCGGGCAGCACGGCGAGCAGGTCGTCGAAGGGCACCTCGTGCTCGACCTGCACGTCGACCACGGTCAGCGGGGCGCCGTCGTCGTGGGCGACGAAGCCGCGTTCGCGCACCTGGCGGAACGGCACGGCCAGGAGCCGGTCGAACCGCTTGCCGTGCGGGGGGACACCCTCCTCGAGGCTCACCTCGAGCAGCGACTCGACCTCGGTGCGCGGGCCGCCCACCAGGGTCACCGTGCCCGCCTCCCTGACCCGGACGACCGCCCACGCCTCGCACGCCAGGAGCTCGTCGAGAGCGGCGCGGGGCGTGAGGGCGGCGGTCATGCGCGAACGGTACCGAGAGATCTCGACCGTCTGCTCCCGGCGCTCGCTGCTCGATCACCGTTGCGCGCTCGAAAAAGCCCAACAGGGCTGCACCGCGCCCCCCGTGCGGTGTGCAGCCCTGCTGGATGACATCGGTCGGTCGGTGCTTGACGCCGAGCCTCCTGATGCATCCCCCTGGTCGACCCCCGCACGTCCCCCCGCGAACGCCCCCGTGGCCCCCCACGGCGCTTCTCGGGCCCTTCCGCGCGGCCTGTCGACACGGACAACTCTGCCGAACCCGGCCATCCCGGCCCACGGCCGGAGGGCTGGGAGTGAGGCAGCCCTTGGTCCCGTCCTGCGCGACCGAACGGACGACGCCGGTCCTGACGATCGGCCGAGCCCGCCCGGGCGGGTCAGTGGACGAGCGTGAGCTCCTGGGTGGCGCGGGTCAGGACGACGTAGAGGGTGGCCCGGCCGGTCGGCGACTCCGCCTCGATCTCGCCCGGCGCCACCACGACGATCCCGTCGAACTCCAGGCCCTTGGTGTCCAGCCCGGTGAGGACCGCCAGGCGCGCCTGGTCGCCGCCCCGGCGCTCGGCCCAGCCCCCGAACCAGCCGGTCACCTCGGGCAGCCGGGCGGCGGCGGAGACGATGCCGACCGTGCCCGGCAGCGAGTCGAGCATGCGCCGCGCCTCGGCCGCGACCTCGGCGGCCAGGTCGCCGTCGCCACCGGTCTTGGTCTCGGCCGGGTCGACGCCGGTGCTGCGCACCGCCTCGGGCAGGTCGATCGCCAGGCCCACGCGGTCGGCGTACGACGCGGCGAAGCGGTAGATCTCCGCGGAGTTGCGGTAGTTCTTGTCGAGGTGGAAGCGGTAGCGCTGCTTGTTGCGCATCGCCTCCTCGCGGGCCGCCTCGGCCTCCGCCGGGAACGGCCACGAGGACTGGGCGGGGTCGCCGACCACGGTCCACGTCGCGGTGGGGCCGCGCCGCCCGACCATCCGCCACTGCATGGGCGAGAGGTCCTGCGCCTCGTCGACCAGGACGTGGGCATAGGTGTCGTCCTCGATGCGGCGCTGGGCGCGCGGACCCCCGAACTCCCGGTCGCTGATCGTGGTCAGCTCGGGCAGGTTGGCGTCGACCAGGTGGGCCAGCGGGTCGTCGTGGAGGTCCGGGTCCTCCTGGGGCTCGCCGAGCAGGTGGCGCAGCTCGTCGACCAGCGGGACGTCGTCGACGGACAGGTCGTGCTCGTCGCGTCCCCACGCCTCGGGACGGCTCAGCACGGCGACGTCGTCGGCGCTCAGCACGCCCTCGCCGACCCGGCGCAGGAACTCGGGGTCGCGCAGCCAGCCGAGCACCTCGGCGGCGTAGAGCGGCGGCCACCACTCGCGCAGGAACAGCAGGAAGCGGTCGTCGCCCAGCACCGTCTCGGCGAAGTCCTCGCGGCTGCGCTCCAGCGCGCGCTCACCCTTGACCTGCCGCCACAGCGCCTCGACCAGCGCACTGCCGGCGCGGGCGCGCGGCACCGTGTTGCGACGACCCCCGCCCGCTCCCTGCCCGAGCAGCGAGCGCCGGACCCGGCCGAGGTCGCCGGCGGTCAGCTGCAGGACGTCGTCGCGGTAGAAGTAGCGGAACTCCCTCGGGGAGCCGGGCACGGGCTGGCGGGCCGCCCGGCGCAGCAGCTCGGCCATGCGGGCCGAGCCCTTGACCGCCGCGACGTCGGGCAGGTCGTGGCGCGAGGCGTCGATGCCGTCGACGACCTCGCCCAGCGACCGCAGCGCCACCGCGGTCTCGCCCAGCGAGGGCAGCACCCGCTCGATGTAGCGCATGAAGACCCCGGAGGGGCCGACGACGAGGACGCCGCCGCGCTCGTAGCGGCGGCGGTCGGTGTAGAGCAGGTACGCCGCGCGGTGCAACGCGACGACCGTCTTGCCGGTGCCGGGCCCGCCGGAGATCTCCACGACCCCGCGGCCCGGGGCCCGGATCGCCTGGTCCTGCGCGGCCTGGATGGTCGCCACGATCGAGTGCATGCGACGGTCACGCGCCCGGGACAGCTGAGCCATGAGCGCGCCCTCGCCGACGATCGGCAGGTCGGTGTCGGCCTCGGCGTCCAGCAGGTCGTCCTCGACGCCCACCACCCGCTTGCCGGAGCAGCGCAGCACGCGGCGGCGGACGACGCCCTGGGGCTCGGAGGCGGTCGCCTGGTAGAACACCGCGGCGGCCGGCGCCCGCCAGTCGATCAGCAGCGGCTCGTGGGCGTCGTCGCGCAGGCCGATCCGGCCGACGTACCTCGGGGCGACCTCGGGGTCCTTGAGGTCGAGCCGGCCGAAGACCAGGCCCTCGTGGGCGGCGTCGAGGGTCGCGATGCGCTTGGCGGCCTGGAAGACCATCGCGTCCCGCTCGACCAGACCACCCTCGTGCCCCAGCCGGGCACGGCTGTGCCCCTCGGTGGCCAGGAGCCGGGCGTTGCGGGCGGCGACCTCGAGCTGGCTGTAGACGCGGTCGACGACGCCCTGCTCGTGGGCGATCTCCCGGGCCTCCAGGCTCGACTGGTCGTCAGCGGGGTCCGGTGGAATCCGGTCGGTCACGGGTGCGGGTCCTCCCTCGGAGACAAGCACGCAAGCCTATCGCGAGGTGGCCCGACCAGGGCGGGTCTAGCGTTGAACCCGTGACTGACAGCACCCCTGCACCTTCCGCCGCCACCCTCGGTGAGCTCCGCGCCTCCGGGCACGTCCACAAGCCCCTGCGCGTCGAGCTGCGCGACAACCTCCTGGCCAAGCTCCGCGCCGGCGAGGACCCCTGGCCCGGCCTGCACGGCTTCGAGGACACCGTCATCCCCCGGCTCGAGCGCGCCCTCATCGCCGGGCACGACGTGGTCCTGCTCGGTGAGCGCGGACAGGGCAAGACCCGCCTGCTCCGCACGCTGGTCACGCTGCTCGACGAGTGGACGCCGGTGATCAGCGGGTCCGAGCTCGGCGAGCACCCCTACGAGCCGATCAGCCACGCCTCGCAGCAGGCCGCCGCGGCCCACGGCGACGACCTGCGGATCTCCTGGCGCCACCGCTCGGAGAGGTACGCCGAGAAGCTCGCCACCCCGGACACCTCGGTGGCGGACCTGATCGGCGACATCGACCCGATCAAGGTCGCCGAGGGACGGTCGCTCGGCGACCCGGAGACGATCCACTTCGGGCTGATCCCCCGCAGCCACCGGGGCATCGTGGCGATCAACGAGCTGCCCGACCTCGCCGAGCGCATCCAGGTCGCGATGCTCAACGTGATGGAGGAGCGCGACATCCAGATCCGCGGCTACCTCCTGCGGCTCCCGCTCGACGTCCTGGTCGTGGCGTCGGCCAACCCCGAGGACTACACCAACCGCGGCCGGATCATCACCCCGCTCAAGGACCGCTTCGGCGCCGAGATCCGCACCCACTACCCGACGCGGCTCGAGGACGAGGTCGCCGTGATCCGCCAGGAGGCGCACCTGCAGGCCGAGGTGCCCGACTTCGTCGTGGAGATCCTGGCCCGCTTCACCGACCACCTGCGCGGGTCGAGCTCGGTCGACCAGCGCTCCGGCGTCAGTGCCCGGTTCGCGATCGCCGGCGCCGAGACCATCGCCGCGTCCGCGCTGCACCGCGCGACCGTCCAGGGCGAGGACGAGGCCGTGGCCCGCGTCGTCGACCTCGAGACCGCCGTCGACGTGCTGGGCGGCAAGGTCGAGTTCGAGACCGGCGAGGAGGGCCGCGAGCGGGAGGTGCTCACCCACCTGATGCGCACCGCGACGGCCGAGACCGTGCGGGCGCACCTGCGCGGCATCGACTTCGGGGTGCTGGTCGCCGCGCTCGAGCACGGTGCGCTGGTCACCACCGGCGAGCAGGTGACCGCCCGTGACTTCCTGGCCGGGCTCCCCGTCCTCGGCGAGTCCGACGTCTACGACCAGGTGATGGACCGGCTCGGCGCCACCACCGACGGTGCTCGCGCCTCCGCGATCGAGCTGGCGCTGGAGGGTCTCTACCTCGCGCGCAAGATCGGCAAGGAGACCGGGGGCGGGGAGACCGTCTATGGCTAGGTCCTCCGGGGGCCACCGGTCCCGCTACACCCGCTATGACGGCGGGCCGGACCCGCTCGCCCCGCCGGTCGACCTCGCGGAGGCGCTGGACGCGATCGGCGAGGACGTCATGGCGGGCTACTCCCCCGAGCGCGCGATGCGGGAGTTCCTGCGCCGCGGCGGGCGCGACCAGGTGGGTCTCGACGAGCTGGCGCGACGGATCGCGCAGAAGCGCCGCGACCTGCTCCAGCAGCACTCCCTCGACGGGACCCTGCAGGAGGTCAAGGAGCTGCTCGACCGGGCCGTGCTCAACGAGCGCAAGCAGCTGGCGCGCGACATCGACCTCGACGACACCGACCGGGCGTTCCGCGAGATGCGGCTCGACAACCTCCCACCGTCGCCGGCGGCCGCGGTGAGCGACCTGTCGTCGTACGACTGGCAGAGCGCTCAGGCTGCTGCGGACTACGAGAAGATCCGCGACCTGCTGGGGCGCGAGCTGCTCGACCAGCGCTTCGCCGGGATGAAGCAGGCGCTCGAGGGCGCGACCGAGGAGGACCGGGCGGCCGTCCAGGAGATGCTCGGTGACCTCAACGAGCTGCTCGAGAAGCACCGCCTCGGCGAGGACACGCAGGAGGACTTCGAGGAATTCATGGCCAAGCACGGCCAGTACTTCCCGGAGAACCCGCAGGACGTCACCGAGCTGCTCGACGCCCTCGCGCAGCGCGCGGCGGCGGCCCAGCGGATGCTGAACTCGATGACGCCCGAGCAGCGCGCCGAGCTGATGCAGCTGTCCCAGCAGGCGTTCGGGTCGCCCGAGCTGATGGACGCGATGTCGCGGCTCGACGACAACCTGCGCTCGCTGCGCCCGGGCGAGGACTGGGACGGCTCGCAGCGCTTCGACGGCGAGGAGGGGCTCGGTCTCGGCGACGGCACCGGGGTCCTGCAGGACCTCGCCGACCTCGACGACCTCGCGGAGCAGATCTCGCAGTCCTACTCCGGTGCGCGGCTCGACGACATCGACCTGGAGAAGGTCCAGCGCCAGCTCGGCGACCGGGCGGCGGTCGACGCCAAGACCCTCGCCGACCTCGAGCGGGCGCTCAAGGAGACCGGCTACCTCCGTCGCTCCGGGGACGGTCAGCTCAAGCTCTCCCCCAAGGCGATGCGCCAGCTGGGCAAGGCGTTGCTGCGCGACGTGGCCAACCGGATGTCGGGTCGGCAGGGGCAGCGCGACGTCCGCCAGGCCGGTGCCGCCGGCGAGCTGTCCGGCGCGACCCGGTCGTGGGCGTTCGGCGACACCGAGCCGTGGGACGTGACGCGGTCGATCACCAACGCCGTGGTGCGCACGGCGTCGGAGGGCCGCACCGGACCGGGTGTGCGCCTCACGATGGAGGACATCGAGGTCAGCGAGACCGAGGCCCGCACGCAGGCGTGCGTCGCGCTCCTGGTCGACACCTCGTTCTCCATGGCGATGGACGGCCGGTGGGTGCCGATGAAGCGCACCGCGCTGGCGCTGCACACCCTGATCCGGTCGCGCTTCCGCGGCGACGCGCTCCAGCTGATCTCGTTCGGCCGCGCGGCGCGGACCATGGACATCGAGGAGCTCACCGCGCTCGACCCGCGCTACGACAAGGGCACCAACCTCCACCACGGGCTGCTGCTGGCCAACCGCCACTTCCGCAAGCACCCGAACGCCCAGCCGGTGCTGCTGGTCGTCACCGACGGCGAGCCGACCTCCCACCTCGAGGCCGACGGCGAGGTGCGGTTCTCCTATCCGCCGCACCCGCGCACGATCGCCCTCGCGGTCCGCGAGCTCGACAACGCCCGCCGGCTCGGCGCGCAGACGACCTTCTTCCGGCTCGGCGAGGACCCGGGTCTCGCGCGGTTCGTCGACGCGATGGCAGGCCGGGTCGAGGGTCGCGTCGTCGCGCCCGAGCTGGACGACCTCGGCGCGGCCGTCGTCTCGTCGTACCTCGGGTCCCGCAAGGGTGGTCGCGGCTCGGTCGGCGAGCACATGGGCGACTGGTTCGGCGGTCGAGGCTGGTGGGTCGGGTGATCAGCCCTTCTTCCTGCTGAGGAAGGCGAGCATCGCCTCGCGGGCGGCCTCGGACCCGAAGAGCCGGCCGGACAGCTCGGCCATCTCGGCGCCGCGCGCCTCGATGCGCTCGAGCAGCGCGCCGTTGACCACCCGCTTGCTCTCGCGCAGGCCTTGCGGGTGGCCCTTGCGGAGGTCGTCGAGCACCGTGGAGACGGCGGCGTCGACGTCGTCGGCCACCTCGGTGACCAGGCCCCACTCGGCAGCCTGGCGCGCGTCGAAGGTCTCGCCGGTGAGGATCGTCCGCGTCCCGGACCGGCTGTCCATCCGGTGGAACACCGTCAGCGAGATGACCGCGGCCGCGAGGCCGAGCCGCACCTCGGTGAGCGCGAACGTCGCCCCCGGGGCCGCGATCGCGATGTCGGCGGCCGCGACGATCCCGATCCCGCCGGCACGGACCGGACCGTCGAGGCGGACGACGACCGGCTTGGGCGAGGCGACGATGCGGCGCTGGAGCTCGACGATCTGCTTGGCGCCCTCGACCATCCCCTCGCCTGCCGCCTCGGAGAGATCCGCGCCGGAGCAGAACACCCGGTCGGCCGAGCGCAGCAGCACGACCTTGACCTCGTCGTCCTCCTCGGCCCGGGTCAGCCCGTCGAAGAGGCCGGACACCAGCGCCTTGCTCAGCGCGTTGCGGTTGTGGGGCTGGTCGAGGGTGAGGGTCGCGACCTGGTCGGCGACGTCGTAGTGGACGGGCTCGGTGGCGTCGGTCATGCGGTCATCCTGTCTCATGGGTGCGGGCTGGGGCGGGGACACTGGGTCCGTGCCTTGGGACCTGGTCATCGCCGTCGTCGGCGGTCTCGTGCTGCTCTGGGTGGTGCTGGTGGCCGTGCTCTACGTGGTCGCCCGGTGTGAGGACGACCCGGTGACGCTGCGCGACGTCGTACGCCTGGTGCCCGACGTCGTCCGCCTGCTGCGCCGGCTGACGGCCGACCCCGAGCTGCCGCGCGGAGTGCGGTGGCGGCTCGGGGCTCTGCTCGCCTACCTGCTCCTGCCGATCGACCTGGTGCCGGACTTCGTCCCGGTCGTGGGCTACGCCGACGACGCGGTCGTCGTCGCCCTGGCCCTGCGGTCCGTCGTGCGCCGGGCCGGGCCGGAGGTGCTCGATCGCCACTGGACCGGCACCGCGCAGGGCCTGGCGGCGGTCAAGCGGCTGGCCGGCGTGCCCCGGTAGAGCTCAGTAGGACTTGGGCAGGCCCAGCGTGTGCATCGCGACGAAGTTGAGGATCATCTCGCGCGACACCGGGGCGATCCGGCCCAGCCGTGCGGCGAGGAGCATCTGGCCCAGGCCGTACTCCTGCGCCAGGCCGTTGCCGCCGTGGGTGTGGACCGCGACGTCCGTGGCGTTGCAGGCGACCTCGCCGGCGGCGTACTTCGCCATGTTGGCGTACTCCCCCGCACCGGTGTCGTCCCCGGCGTCGTAGAGCGCAGCGGCCTTCTGCTGCAGGAGCCTGGCCTGCTCGAGCTCGATCTTGATCTTGGCGAGCGGATGGGCGATCCCCTGGTGGGTGCCGATCGGGTTGCCCCGCCAGACCGCGCGCTCCTTGGCATAGGAGACCGCCTTGTCGAGGGCGTAGCGCGCCATCCCGTTGGAGAAAGCGGCGCCCATGATGCGCTCGGGGTTGAGCCCGGCGAAGAGCTGCAGCAGCCCGGCGTCGGCCTGGTCCGGGTCGCCCACGAGCTGGTCCTGGGTCAGCCGCACCCCGTCGAGGTAGAGGTTGAACTGCTTCTCCGGCGCGGTGAACGACATCTCGATCGGCTGGTACTCGAAGCCCGGCGCGTCGGTCGGGACGATGAACAGCGCGGGCTTGAGGTTGCCGGTCTTCTCGTCGGCCATCCGGGCGACGACCAGGACGTGGTCGGCCTCGTCGACACCGGAGATGTAGGTCTTGCGCCCGTCGAGGACGTAGCCGTCGCCGTCCGGCGTGGCCGCGGTGATGATCTTGTGGCTGTTGGAGCCGGCGTCGGGCTCGGTGATCGCGAAGGCCATCGTGATCGAGCCGTCGGCGATGCCGGGGACCCAGCGCTGCTTCTGCTCGGGCGTGCCGTAGCGGGCGATGATCGTGCCGCAGATCGCCGGGCTGACCACCATCAGCAGCAGCGGAGCCCCGGCCGCCGCGGCCTCCTCCAGCACCGCCGCGAGGTCGGCGATGCCGCCGCCCCCGCCGCCGTGCTCCTCGGGCAGGGACACGCCGAGGTAGCCGTGCCTGCCCATGTCCTGCCACAGCTCGGTGGTCCGCTCACCGGCACGCGCCTTGGCCTCGATGTAGTCGCGGCCGTAGGACGAGGCGAGCTTGTGGACGGACTCCCGCAGGGCGACGCGCTCCTCGGGCTCGGTGAACATCGTGGCGGTCATGGGAGTTCTCCTTCGGGTACGGCGGGTCGGGACTCTGCTGCGGAGCTGTCGGCGTCGACGACGGCGAGCACGTCACCGGCGCCGACCTGGGAGCCGACCGAGACCGGCAGCTCCGTGAGGACCCCGTCGTGGGGGGCCGTGATCGTGTGCTGCATCTTCATCGCCTCGAGGACGACGACGGGCTGGCCGGCGGTGACGGCGTCGCCCGCACTCGCCCGCAGCGCGATGACCGAGCCGGGCATCGGGGCGAGCAGCGAGCCCTCGGCCACCTGGTGGGCCGGGTCCACGAAGCGGGGCACGCGGCTCAGCGACCAGTGCCCACCGGGAGCCTCGATGTCGACCCGGTCGCCGTGGAGCGCGATCTCGAAGGGTCGGGAGACGCCGTCGAGCTCGACGACCACGCGCCACGTCCGGGGGCCAGTCCGATCGACCGACGCGGCGCGCGCCGGACCGACCTTGCCGTAGACGTCGGCCAGGACGTAGCCGTCACGCCCCCCGAGCCACCCCACCTCGATCCGCGTGCCCTCGAACTCGAAGGCGGTCCGCTGCGGGCCGGACGTGACGTTGCGCCAGCCGGCCGGGATCCCTTGCAGCACGGGGCGCTCGCGCGTGACCTCCTCCGTGCACGCCACCGCCGCGGCGAACAGGGCACACCCCTGCTCGGTGTGCGAGCTGATCGGTGGACCGCCCGCAAGCAGGCGCTCGGTGACGTCCGACCCCTCGAGGAACGACGTCGACAGCCGTGCCTGTGCGAAGTCGGGGTGTCGCAGGATCTCCACGAGCAGCTCACGGTTCGTGCGGATGCCGTGCAGCCTCGCTCGCCGCAGCGCACCGGACAGCCGCCGCAGCGCCGCTGGTCGGTCCGGACCCCAGGCGATGACCTTGGCGAGCATCGCGTCGTAGTGCGTCGACACCTCGTCGCCGGAGCGGAACCCGGAGTCCACCCGGACGCCGTGCGACCGCAGGAGGGAGAACTCAGCCGCTGCACCCGGGAGCTCGAAGGCGCTCAGCCGACCCGCCTGGGGCTGCCAGTCGTGCACCGGGTCCTCGGCGTAGAGGCGGACCTCGACGGCGTGCCCGCGTGGCGCCGGCAGACCGTCGGGGAGGAGGGCGACGAGCGTGCGGCCCTCGGCGACCCCGACCTGCAGCTCGACGAGGTCCAGCCCCGTCACGCACTCGGTGACCGGGTGCTCCACCTGGAGCCGGGTGTTCATCTCGAGGAAGTAGAACCCCTCCCGCTGCTCGTCGTAGAGGAACTCGACGGTGCCGGCGCCCTGGTAGGAGATCGCCTCACCGGCGAGGCGTGCCGCGTCGTGCAGCGCGGTGCGCACGTCGTCGGGGATGCCCGGCGCCGGGGCCTCCTCGACCACCTTCTGGTGACGCCGCTGCACCGAGCAGTCGCGGTCGCCGAGGACGACGACGTTGCCGGCGGTGTCGCCGAAGACCTGGACCTCGACGTGGCGGCCCTGCTCGACGTAGCGCTCGATGAACACCGTGCCGTCGCCGAAGGCCGAGGCTGCCTCCTCACGGGCGGAGGCCACCGTGTCGGCCAGCGTCTCGAGTCGGCGCACCACCCGCATGCCGCGCCCGCCGCCGCCGGCGGAGGCCTTCACCAGCACCGGGAGGTCCGCCTCGGTCACCGCCTCCGGGTCGAGGTTGTCCAGCGTCGGCACGCCGGCCTCGCCCATGAGCCGCTTGGACTCGACCTTGGACCCCATCGCCTCGATGGACTCGGGCGTCGGGCCGACCCAGGTCAGTCCTGCCTTGAGCACCTGGCGGGCGAAGTCGGCGTTCTCCGACAGGAAGCCGTAGCCCGGGTGGACCGCGTCGGCGCCTGCCCTCAGGGCGGCGTCGATGACCAGGTCGGACCGCAGGTAGGTCTCCGTGGGCGTGTTGCCCGGCAGGCGCACGGCGACGTCGGCCTCCCGCACGAACGGCAGGTGCGCGTCCGCGTCGGAGTGCACCGCGACCGTGTCGATGCCGAGGTCGCGGCAGGTGCGGAACACGCGGCGAGCGATCTCCCCACGGTTCGCTACCAGCAGCTTCGTGATCACGCCAGACCACCTTTCAACGAGGAGCTTGCGAGTCGTTGACCGAGGAGCCGCCGACGAAGGAGGCACGGCTGCGCCTTGGAGCGGCTTCGCCGCGCAGTCATCTGTTCCGAGAAGCTCAAGGCTCCTCCGTCGCCGAGCTTCTCGGTCACGGCCTGAACACCCCGAATCGGTCGGTGCCCTCGACGGGCTGGTTGGCGATGACCGACAGGCAGATGCCCAGCACGGTGCGGGTGTCACGGGGGTCGATGACCCCGTCGTCGTAGACCATCCCCGACAGGAAGAACGGCAGGCTCTGCTCCTCGACCTGCTGCTCGACGAAGGCCCGCATGCCCGCGTCGGCCTCGTCGTCGTACGGCTTGCCCTTGGCCTCGGCGGCCGCGCGGGCCACCAGGGAGAGGACGCCGGCGAGCTGCGCGGGGCCCATCACGGCGGACTTGGCGCTGGGCCAGGTGAACAGGAAGCGCGGGTCGTAGGCGCGTCCGTTCATGCCGTAGTTGCCGGCACCGTAGGAGGCACCCATGATCACCGTCAGGTGCGGGACGCGGCTGTTGCTCACCGCGTTGATCATCTGCGCGCCGTGCTTGATGATCCCGCCCTGCTCGTACTCCTTGCCGACCATGTAGCCGGTGGTGTTGTGCAGGAACAGCAGCGGCACGTCGACCTGGTTGGCCAGCTGGATGAACTGCGTGGCCTTCTGCGCCTCCTCGGAGAAGAGGATCCCCTGCGCGTTGGCGAGGATGCCGACCTGGTGGCCGTGCAGCCGTGCCCAGCCGGTGACCAGTGAGGAGCCGTAGAGCGGCTTGAACTCGTCGAAGGCGACCTCGTTGCCGGGTCCCACCCCGTCGCAGACGCGGTGGATCACCTCGCGCGGGTCGAACGGCTCCTTGAGGTCGGTCGGGATGATGTCCAGCAGGTCGTCGGCTGGCAGGTCCGGCTCGGCGAAGACCGGCGACGGCGTCGGTCCCTTCTTGGTCTGGTTGAGCCGCGCCACGATCCGCCGGCCCAGCCGGATCGCGTCCTCCTCGTCGACGGCCAGGTAGTCGGCCAGGCCCGAGATCCGGGCGTGCATCTCGGCTCCGCCGAGCGACTCGTCGTCGGACTCCTCACCGGTCGCCATCTTCACCAGCGGCGGGCCGCCGAGGAAGACCTTGGCGCCCTCCTTGACCATCACGACGTAGTCGCTCATGCCGGGGATGTAGGCGCCGCCCGCGGTCGAGTTGCCGAACACCAGCGCGATCGTGGGCCGCTTGTCCGCGGACGACCGCGTGATGTCGCGGAAGATCCTGCCGCCCGGGATGAAGATCTCCTTCTGCGTCGGCAGGTCGGCGCCGCCCGACTCCACGAGGTTGATCGTGGGCAGGCGGTTCTCCTGCGCGATCTGCGCGGCGCGGAACGACTTCTTCAGCGTCCACGGGTTGCTCGCGCCGCCCTTCACCGTCGGGTCGTTGGCCACGATCATGCACTCGACACCGGAGACGACGCCGATGCCGGTGACGATGCTCGCCCCGACCGTGAAGTCCGAGCCCCACCCCGCCAGTGGCATCAGCTCGAGGAACGGCGAGCCCTCGTCGAGGAGCAGCTCGATCCGCTCGCGCACCAGCAGCTTGCCGCGCTTGCGGTGCCGCTCGTTGTTGCGCTCGCCGCCGCCCTCCACGGCTTTGGCGTGCTCTGCCTGGAGATCCGCGAGCTTGGCGAGCATCGCCTCGCGGCGGCTCGGCGGCGGAGCGTCGGTGGCCTGCTCCTGCTCGGTCGCGGTCATCGGCCGCTCCCCGCGGAGTAGCCGAGCAGCTTGGCGGCCAGGTCGTCGAGCACCTCGTTGGCGCCGCCGCCGATGCCGAGGATGCGTGCGTCGCGGTAGTGCATCTCCACCTCTGTCCCCTTCATGTAGCCGGTGCCGCCGTGGACCTGGACGGCCTCCTCGACGGCGTACGACGCGGCGTCGACCCCGAGCCGCTTGGCGTGCAGCGCCTCGACGAGCGGCTGCTCGCCGGCGTCGTACCTCCGCGCGACCTCTCGGGTGTAGACCCGGGCCGCCTCCACGCGGCGGTGCATCTCGACGAGCTTGTGGCGCACGGACTGGCGTTCGATCAGGGGGGTGCCGAAGGTCTCGCGCTGCTTGGCGTAGTCCACGGTCAGCGCCAGGCACCGGGCCGCGGTGGAGTAGCCCTGCACCGCGAGGCTGACCCGCTCGGTCACGAAGGCCATCGCGATCTGGACGAAGCCCGAGCCCTCGTCGCCGACCAGGTTGTCGGCCGGGACCCGTGCGTCGGCGTAGGACAGCTCGGCGGTGTCCGAGCAGTGCCACCCGAGCTTCTCCAGCTTGCGGCTGACCTCGAACCCGGGCGTCTCCTTCTCGACGACCAGCAGGCTGACGCCCTGGTGGCCCGGTCCGCCCGTGCGCACCGCGGTGGTCACGAAGTCGGCGCGGACGCCGGAGGTGATGAAGGTCTTGGCGCCGTTGACGACGTAGTGGTCACCGTCGCGAGCTGCCTTGGTGCGGATGCCCGCCACGTCCGAGCCGCCGTCGGGCTCGGTGATGGCCAGCGACCCGATCAGCTCGCCGGCCAGCGTGGGTCGCACGAACCGGTCGATCAGGTCCTGGTTGCCGCTGTGCACGACGTGCGGCAGCGCGATGCCGTGGGTGAACAGGCTCGCCATCACGCCGCCCGACGCCCCGGCCTCCATCATCGCCTCCGTCAGCGCGACGGAGTCGAGGAGTCCGCCCCCCTGACCACCGACCTCCTCGGGGAACGAGACGCCGAGCAGTCCCTGCTTGGCGGCCTTGACGTGGAGCTCGCGCGGCAGTGCCTGTGCCTCCTCCCAGTCCGCGAGGTGCGGGAGGATCTCGCGCTCGGTGAAGGTGCGACAGGTGTCGCGCAGGGCAACTTGCTCTTCCGACCAGAAACTCACAGCAGCTCCTCGGGGATGTCGACATGACGGGACCGGGCCCACTCGCCCAGCCCCTTGGCCTGCGGGTCGAAGCGGCTGCTCGCCGCCACCCCGAGGCCGAGCAGGCCGTGGATCACGACGTTGACGCCGCCCAGGTTGGGCAGGGGCACGACCTCCAGCTCGAGCTCCGCCGCCTCCGGGAGGAGCGCGCGCACCCAGCCGGGGGTCACGGTCGCCAGGAGCCAGGCCGCCCGGTCCTCCGCACGAGCGTCGGTCGCCGACACCCACAGACCGAGGTTCGCGTCCCCGCCCTTGTCGCCGGACCGCGCGTGCACGAAGGTGCCCAGCGGCGCGCGACGCGTCCGGGAGGAGGTGGGCGCGACGCCACCGCCCGCCGAGGCCCGACCGGGGTGGACCTCGGGTCCGCCGGTGACCGGGGGCGGGTCGACGACCGTCGTCGAGCCGTCGGGCAGGTGGACGGTGTGGGTCACCGCCGTCTGCGGCACGTAGGCCGCGCGGTAGACGGCGTACGGCGTGGCCGGCGTCGGCGGGGTGGTCGCGGTGAAGCCGGGGTAGGACGCCAGCGCCAGCTCGATCAGCGGGCCGGTGAAGCCCTTGCCCACCACGTCCGCGGACGGGTCGCGGACGACGCACCGCAGCCGTGCGCTCGCGGCCTCCTCGGTGGCGGCGTCGGGGTGGTCGGTCCGGGCCAGCGACCAGTCCATCTCGGCGGGTCGCACGCGCAGTGCGCCCTCGACCTGGGCGCGCACCCATTCGGCCTTCGCCTCGATGTCGAGACCGGTGAGCACGAGCTCCATCTGGTTGCGGTGGCCACCGAGCTGGTTGACGCAGACCTTGAGGGTGTCCGGAGGTGCCTCGCCGCGGACGCCCGAGATGCGTACCCGGTCCTCACCGTCCTGCGCGAGCGCCAGGCTGTCGAGCAGCACGGTGACGTCGGGCCCGAGGTAGCGGGAGGACTGGATCTCGTAGACCAGCTGGGCGGTCACCGTGTCGGTGGTCACCAGCCCACCGGTGCCCGGGTGCTTGGTGATGACGCACGAGCCGTCGGCGGCGACCTCGGCGAGCGGGAACCCGAGCGGCAGGTGCCCCCGGCCGGCGTCGAGCAGCTGGCGGAAGCCGCTGAAGTTGCCGCCGGTCGCCTGGCACCCGCACTCGATCACGTGCCCGGCGACGACCGCGCCGGCGAGCTGGTCGAGGTCGTCGCGTCCCCAGCCGAAGCGCCAGATCGCCGGCCCGACGACCACGGAGGCGTCGGTGACGCGCCCGGTCACCACCACGTCGGCACCGGCGGACAGCGCCGCGGCGATTCCGAAGGCACCGAGGTAGGCGTTGGCGGTCAGCGCGCCCTCGGGCAGGTCGAGGTCGTCGCGGCCGATCACGTTGTCGCCGTCGACGTGCGCGACCGCGACGTCGAGGCCCTGGTCGGCGGCGACCTTGCGCAGCGCCTCCGCCAGCCCCGCCGGGTTCAGGCCGCCGGCGTTGCTGACGATGCGGACGCCGTGCTCCTTGGCCAGCGCCAGGCAGTCGGCGGCCTGCTTGAGGAACGTCCGGGCGTAGCCGAGGGAGGGGTCCTTGAGCTGGTCCCGGCCGAGGATGAGCATGGTCAGCTCGGCGAGGTAGTCGCCGGTGAGCACGTCGAGCGGCCCGCCCTCCAGCATCTCGCGCATCGCGGAGAGCCGGTCGCCGTAGAAGCCGGAGCAGTTGCCGACCCGCAGCACGTCCGGCCGCGCGCTCATGCGGTCCCCTGCGCGGGTCGGCCCTGGCCCGAGGGCCCGGCGAAGGCCTGGGCGATGTCGAGCCAGTGGTCGGCGTCGGCTCCCTCCGCGCGTACGTCGACGTCGTCGCGGTGGGCGCGCTGGGTCACCAGCCGGGCGAAGTCCCACGCCGACCCGGTGACCCGCTGGGCGGCGTCCTGAGGACCGTAGGACCAGGTCTCGCCCGAGGGGGCGACCAGCACGACGCCGAACTCCTCGCCCGGCGGGGACTCGCCACGGTTGGCGTAGGCGAAGTCGCGGGTCCGCACACCGATGTGGACGACGTGGCGGACCCGGTCGTGCGGCTCGACCGGGACGCCCAGCGTCTCCGCGACGTCGAGCCCGTGCGCCCAGGTCTCCATGAAACGCGCGGTGGCCATCGAGGTGGCGCTCATCGGCGGTCCGAACCACGGCATCCGCGTGCCGGACGGGGAGTCGCTCAGGACGCGGGCCAGCTCCTGCCTGGCCCGGCGCCACCGCGCCAGGAGCTCCTCGGCGGGCACGCGCCCGCCCTCGAGCGCCTGGGCGTCGACGAACCCCTCGGGGTCGCCGAGCGCCTCCAGGACCACCTCGTCCCAGGCTGCCTTGCCCTCTGCGCCGCCGTCGGCGCCGGCCGCCAGCACCGCGACCTCGTCGGTCCAGGCCAGGTGCGCGATCGTCGTCGCGACGTCCCAGCCCTCGGCCGGGGTGGCGCGTCGCCAGTCCTCCTCGGGCAGGCCGGCGACCAGGCCCTCCAGCCAGTCGCCCTCCTGCGCCAGGTCGGTCAGCACGCCCAGCGTGCGCGGGTCGGTCATGAGGCCCCTCCTTCGGGACGGACGAGCTCGGCGTCGAGGACGCGGGCCCAGCGGTCGAGGATGCGTTCGCGACGCGCGGCGTCGTCGGTGAGCGTGGCAGCCAGCCCGAGTCCGCGGACCAGGTCGAGCGTCGCCTGCACGAGCTCGCGGTTGCCCGGCAGCGACTCGTCGAGGTCCAGCGCCTCGACGGTGCGGCGGTGGGCGTCGCGGCCCACGCGCGCCTCGAGCTCGATGACCGCCTCGCGCAGGACCGGGTCGGTGCGAGCGGCGACCCACAGCTCGTGCGCGGCGGTGAAGAGCGGACCGGTGTAGAGCTCGGCGAGGGCGGCCAGCACCGCCCGCGTGCGCCCGCGTGCGCCATCCGCCTCGGCGTCGCGGCTGGCGTCGAGGGTCCCCATGACGTCCTCCCGGGCGAGGGTGACGTGCTCCACGGCCGCCAGGACCAGGTCGTTCTTGGTCGGGAAGTGGTGCAGCTGGGCTCCACGGCTGACGCCGGCCCGCTGGGAGACCAGCGTGGTCGACGTCCCGCTCCAGCCGTGCTCGGCCAGGCACTCGACCGTCGCCTCGAGGAGCCGCGAGCGCATCGCGCGGCTGCGCTCCTCCTGCGGGACCCGTGCGGCGGCCTGCTGGGCCTTCGGGGTCGAGGTCGTCACCGGCCCACCCGACCACGCGGCGAACAAACAGTCAAGACTGCTTCTTTGTTGCCCGGCGGACCGACAGGACCGATTTCGGGCCGATCCGGCGACTCTCCACGTTCCCCGGTCGGGTGACTGGCACGATGGGTCCCGCAGTCCCCACCCGTCCCGCCCGTCACCACCTGGGCGGCTGTGCAGAGAGAACCGGATGGAAGCCCTGGTGCGCGACGAGCGTCTGCGCCGGATCCTCCGCCAGGTGCCCCACTTCCTGAGCGGAGACGTCGCCCTCGAGACGAAGCTCGACGACCTGTCGAGCACCCTCGGGGAGCTGCTCGACGCCTCCAGGGTGACCGTCGCCGTCGTCGACCAGATGACCGATCCCCTGGTCCGGCACGTCGACCTCGACGGCGCCTCGGGCGGCGCGCCGCTCCCGCTGACCGACCCCGCGGTCCGCGACCGGGTCCTGGGCACTTCCGAGGTCCTCGACCTCTCCGAGGGTGCCGGGCGCTGCCTGGCACTGAGCCTGGTCGCCGACGCCACGACCTTCGGCGCGGTCGCCGTCTCCCGGTCCGCAGACCGGACGCCGTTCGCCGACGAGGACCGCGCCCTGCTGGAGTTCTTCTGCCAGACGATCGCACCCGCGGTGGAGCACGGGGTCCGGCTGCGCGAGGCCCAGCGTTCCCAGCGGTGGATGCGCGCCTCCGCCGAGCTGACCGCGCAGGTGCTCAGCCCCGACGTGGAGGACCCGTTGGCGCTCATCGCCGATCGGGCCCGCGAGCTGGCCAACGCCGACGGCGTCACGGTGATGATCGCGCGCGACGAGCACCGGGTGGAGATGCGCTACGTCAACGGACCGGGCGCGCAGCACCTGCAGGGCACCGTCCAGCCGCGCGCCGGCACCGTGAGCGACCAGGTGCTGCGCACCGGCGAGCCCGTGCTGCTGACCGACCTCGGCGCGAGCGGCACCCAGCGCTTCGCCCGGCTCGGGGAGCTCGTGGTGGGCCCGACCCTCGCGGTGCCCCTTCACGGCGCGCACGAGGTGCTGGGGGTGATCGTCATGGTGCGTCGAGCCGGCTCACGCACCTTCAGCCTCTCGCACATGCACACCGCCGAGGCGTTCGCCAGCACCGCGGCACTGGCGATCGAGCTGACCGCCGCGCGCGAGGCGCGCGAGCAGCTGCGCCTGCTCGAGGAGCGCAACCGCATCGCCCGCGACCTGCACGACAACGTGGTGCAGCGCCTGTTCGCGACCGGGCTCTACCTCTCCCAGGCCGCTCCCGAGCTGACCGGCAAGACCCGGGCGCAGGTCGACGACGCGATCGTGTCGATCGACCAGACGATCCGGCAGATCCGCAACACCATCCTGGTGCTGCGCAGCACGGCCGCCGACCGGCTCGACCAGCTGTTCACCGGGATCGTCAGCGAGACCTCGTCACTGCTCGGCTTCGCACCCCAGCTCTCCATGGACGCCACGGCGCGGCGGGTCACCGGCCCCCTGGCGGCCGACCTCGCGCTCAGCCTGCGCGAGGCGATGTCCAACATCGTGCGTCACGCCAAGGCCGATGCGGTCGACCTCTCGGTGCGGGTGGCAGACGGTCGCGTGGTGGTGACCGTGAGCGACGACGGCGTCGGCATCCAGAGCGAGCGGCGCAGCGGGCTGGAGAACCTCGGTGAGCGCGCCCGCGCCCACGGGGGCACCTTCCGCGTGGAGTCGGAGGTCGGTGAGGGCACGACCCTCACCTGGGACATGCCACTGCCGCCGTCGCTGTGACGACGGGCGTCCGGCTCAGTCGAGAGCGTCCTCGACCGGAGCGCCCGGCACGTCGCTCTCGACGCGGGCACGTCGTGCGGCCTCGCGGATCTCGAAGACCTCGGTGGCGAAGCCCCCCACGGCGTTGACCACGTCGCGCACGGCGTGGACCACCACCGTGGTCACCTCGGCCACCGTCTCGGCGCCCGCGCTCACGGTGGACTGCAGGGCGTCCTTGGTGATCTCGGCCTTGCTGAGCCGTTCCTTCATGCTCGACCTCTCCTCGTGGTGCCGGCCGGACCCGCCTCCACGGCGGTGTCCGGCCGGCTCAGTGTCCCACTGCCGGAGCAGGCGGCGTCAGGCGCCGGCTCCCACGAGATCACGGTCGGCCGCCTCGGCGACCGGAGCCGTCGCGTCCGCCACGGGCGTGGTGACCTCGGCGTCCGCGCCGGGGACCGCCGGGGCCGGCTTGCGGCCGAACCGCGGCAACCGGAACCCGCGGCGCAGGTCGGCCAGGCTGTCCGGGACCGCGAGCTTGGCGATCTTGACGTAGACGCTGCCGAGCTGGCGAGCGAGCGACTTGGAGTTGTACTCCAGGCCGTACTTCTCGGCGATCGCTCGCACCTCCGGCGCGATCTGCGGGTAGCGCACGGCCGGCATGTCCGGGAACAGGTGGTGCTCGATCTGGTGCGAGAGATTGCCGCTCATGATGTGGAAGAGCTTGCCGCCGGTGATGTTGGCCGAGCCGAGCAGCTGGCGGTAGTACCAGCCACCGCGGGTCTCGCCCTCGGTCTCCTCGATGGTGAAGCTCTCCACGCCCGCGGGGAAGTGGCCGCAGAAGATGATGCTGAAGGTCCACAGGTTGCGGGTCAGGTTGGCCGCCACGTTGCCCGCCAGCGTCAGCGGCGCGAACGGACCGGTCAGCAGCGGGAACAGCACGTAGTCCTTGGTCACCTGGCGGCGCACCTTGCGGATCATGCCGCGGTGCAGGTGCTTGGTGTCGGACCAGGTGCGCCGGCCGGCGGCGATCTCCTCCACCTCCAGGTCGTGCAGCAGCACACCCCACTGGAAGAACACCATGAGCAGGAAGGCGTTCACCGGGTTGAGCAGGTGGTTGGGACGCCACCTCTGGTCGGGGTCCATGCGGAGGATGCCGTAGCCGATGTCCCGGTCCTTGCCGAGGATGTTGGTGTAGGTGTGGTGGATGTAGTTGTGGGAGTACTTCCACTGCTCGCTCGGGCACACCGTGTCCCACTCGTACATCCGCGAGTTGAGCTCCGGGTCACCCATCCAGTCGTACTGCCCGTGCATCACGTTGTGGCCGATCTCCATGTTGTCGAGGATCTTCGAAACGGAGAGAGCGGCGACCGCGAGCGGCCAGGCCGGGGGCAGGTAGAACAGGGCCCGACCGGTCCCCTCGAAGGCGCGCTGGGCCTTGATCACCGAGCGCAGGTAGTCGGCGTCGGCCTGGCCGAGGTCGGCCATGGTCCGGTTGCGCAGCTCGTCGAGCTCCTTGCCGAAGGCGTCGAGCTGCTCGGGGGTGAGCTTGATGGTCATGGGAGTTCCTTCCGATCGGGTGATCGTGCTGGTGGTCTCAGAGCTGGACGGTGCAGTCGCCGACGGCGGCGGTGACGCAGATCTGGATGTCCTCGTCGGGCTCGTCGGAGACCGCTCCGGTCATCACGTTGCGGACGGTGCCCTCGGTCTTGCGCGAGGTGCACGACATGCAGATGCCCATGCGGCAGCCGTACTCCGGACGCAGGCCCAGCGCCTCGGCCTGCTCCAGCAGCGGCACGCCCTCGTTGGCCGACTCCGTGCCCGACGCGGCGAACCTCGTCGCCCCCTCGGCCTCGACGTCGTCGGCGGGCTTGGTGGAGGTCTTGAAGTACTCCACCTTGAGCCGGTCGTTGCCCTCGTAGGTCTGCTGCACGAGCTCGATCAGGCCGGCGGGCCCGCACGCCCAGGTGTCCAGCTCGGCGTGCTCCGGCACGAGACCCCGGAGCTCGTCGGTGGTGTAGGCGGGGTCGCCGCACTCGGGGTAGAGCAGCCGCACCTTGACGTTGGGCGGCAGGTCGCGCAGCTCGGAGGCGTAGATCTGGTGGTCCGGGGACTGGGCGTAGTGCACGAAGTGGATCGTGCCGCCGTACCCCCGGCGCAGCAGGGTGCGGAGGATCGACATCACCGGGGTGATGCCCGAGCCGCCCGAGAGCAGCAGCACCGAGGCGGGCAGCGGGTTCGGGACGGTGAACTCGCCCTGGGCCTGGGAGAGGAACAGCACGTCACCGACGCGGGCGTCCTCGACCAGGTGGCGGGACACGAGCCCGTCGGGGTTGGCCCGCATGGTGAGGGTGATCAGGTCGCCCGGCTTGGACTCGGCCGAGGAGACCGAGAAGCAGCGGGTCCGACGCCTGCCGTCGATCTCGACACCGACCTGGACGTACTGCCCGGCCTGGTGACCGCGCCAGCGGCGGTTGGGCTCGAGCGTCAGGGTGGCGACCGGGGCGCCGGCGCGGGTCTCGCGGTGGATCGACACGATGCGCGCGCGGACCTCCTTGACCACGCCCATGGGCGTGACCAGCTCGATGTAGCGGTCCACGCCGTGCGGGGTGGTGAGCGCGGCCGCCAGCGGCGATCGCAGCAGGGTCTGGGTCAGCGTCACGAGGGATCCCCTTTCAGTGAACATCCGTGCACTCAGTCTGGAGTCTCCCCCACTCCCGGTGCAACCGAAACCGCCCGTGACGGCGCTCACCGTGCTCCCGCCACGAGACGAACGAGACGCCCGACACACCCCGCGCCAGGTCGGCCCCAGGGGCGGAAGCGCGCGCCCCACCGCCACGCCGGGCCGGCCGTGCCTAGGATCGAGAGGTGACCACCGCCATCACCCGCAGCGAGCGCAAGGAGGCCACGCGGCGCGCGATCCTCGACGCCGCGCTGGCGCTGAGCGCCGAGACCGGCCTGGCCGGCCTGTCACTGCGGTCGGTGGCCAAGGAGGTCGGCATCGTGCCGACCGCGTTCTACCGCCACTTCGCGAGCATCGAGGAGCTCGGGGTCGCGCTGGTCGGGGAGTCCTTCGCCTCGCTGCGGCAGGTGCTGCGCGACCTGCGCCGCGAGATGCAGCTCGACCGGGTGATCGCCGACTCGGTGGCGATCCTGGCCCGTCACACGCTGGAGCGTCGCGAGCACTTCCTGTTCATCGGGCGCGAGCGGGTGGGCGGGCTGGTGGCCGTGCAGGACGCCATCCGCCACGAGCTCGGGCTGTTCGAGCGCGAGCTCGCGATGGACGTCGCGCGGCTCCCCGGCGTCGAGCACTGGTCGAGCGAGGACCTGCAGGCCATGGCCAACCTGATCGTGAAGTCGATGGTGGAGACGGCCGTGGAGCTGATCACCCTCCCGCCCAACCGTCCGGACCTGCGGGTGCAGGTGGTGGCGACCGCGGAGACCCAGCTCCGCATGGTCGTCATCGGCGGGGTCAACTGGCGCTCCGAGCGCCGCTGACCCCGCTCACATGAGGCGGCGGGCCAGCTTGAGCGGCAGGTGCGCCAGGGCGAACCCCAGCGGCTCCCAGGGCCACTGCGGCACCGCGGCGGACGCCTTCTCCTTCTCGACCACCGACACCATCGCGCGCACGCCGTCGCGGGTGCTGGCGATCAGCAGGTTGCGGCCCTCGTTGCGCGCGGTCATCTCCGACTCGATGTAGCCGGGGTAGAGCACCGTCACCTTGATCGGGGTCCCCATGAACTCCGCACGCAGGCCCTCGGCGAGGTGAGCGACCCCGGCCTTCGTGGCGGCGTACGTCGTGACCTGGCGCGGGAGCCCGCGCTTGGCCGAGACCGAGGAGACCATCACGAAGTGGCCGTGGTCCTGCTTGCGCAGGATCTCCGCGGCGGCCTCGGACTGCGCCAGGGCCCCGATGAAGTTGGTGGTCGCGGTCTGCAGGTTGGCGTCGAACCGGCCGGTGCCGAGCGGCGCGCCCTTGCCGAGCCCGGCATTGATCACGAACCGGTCGATGGTGCCGAAGTCCTCGGCGAAGCCACGGAAGACCTCGAAGACCTGGTCGTGGTCGTTGACGTCGAGGCTGCGGACCTCGACCCGGCGCTCCGGGTGCGCGGCGAGGATCTCGGCCTTCAGCTCCTCGAGGTTGTCCAGGCGGCGGGCGGCCAGCGCGAGGTCGTAGCCCTTGTCGGCGAACTGCCGGGCCATCTCGGCGCCCAGGCCGGAGCTGGCGCCGGTGATCAGGATCGTCTTGGTCATCGGGACTCCATCATCTAGCGGTGGCCGCTCACCGGTAGGTGAGCGTCTCGGGGGTCAGGTGGGCCTGCTCGTTGAGGGACACGAGGGTGACCCCGCGCGAGCCGGCGACGACGCGGGAGAAGCCGGTGTTGACCTGCACGGGGTTGAGCCGGCCCCACTGCTCGACGCCGCCACCGAGGAGCCGCGCGGCCGCCCAGGCGATGGGCCCGCCGCTGGTGAACACCACGGCGGTCTCGCCCCGGCCCAGCGCGTCGGCTGCCCGCTGGACCACCGCGTCGACCCGGGCCGCGAAGGCGTCGAAGGGCTCCGCGTAGTCCTCGGCGTGCTGCCCGCCCGTCCACCGCCTGATCGCGGCGTCGAAGAGCACGTTGAAGTCGGTGATCGGCATGCCGTGCGCGTCGGGGGCGTCGCCGTGGGCCCTCAGCACCTCGACGTGGTCGAACTCCGCCCAGCCGCCGTCGACCTCCGCCTCGAGTCCCCAGCCGGCCGCCTCCACCGCCGCCTCGGCGGTCTGGCGGTGCCGCTTCATCCCGCCGACCCAGACCCGTGAGGGCTTGACGCCCAGCGCGGCGAGGTGGGCGCCGAGCCGGGCGGACTGCTCCACCCCCAGGTCGGAGAGGTTGTCGTAGTCGGCCGCACCCCACGAGGCCTGGCCGTGGCGCACCAGCAGCAGCAGGCTCACGCGAGGATCTCGCGGATCCGCTGCTCGGCCATGTGCGCGGCCGGGCCGAAGAGGGCGTAGAGCTCGTTGGTGGTCTGCTTGTGGAAGTAGCGGTAGTAGATCTGCTGGGCGATCACGCCGAGGCGGAAGTACCCGAACACCTCGTAGAAGCGCCACTGCTCCGGGGTGAGCTCGAAGCCCATCCGGTCGCAGTAGGTCCGCACGATCTCCTCGCGCGTCATCATCCCGGGCAGGTGCGTGGGCACGCGGCGGAAGAGCTGGAGGGTCTCGTCGGTGGCCTCGACCCAGAACGCGAGGTCGCCGCCGAGGTCCATCAGAGGGTCGCCGAGCGTGGCCATCTCCCAGTCCAGGACCCCGATCACCTGCGTCGGGTCCTCCCGGTCGAAGACCAGGTTGTCGAGCTTGAAGTCGTTGTGGATCACGCAGGTCGCGACGTCCTCGGGCTGGTGCTCGGCCAGCCACGCCATCGTGTCCTCGCAGCTGGGGGCGTCGTCGGTGCGAGCGTTGCGGTAGCGCGCCGACCAGCCCTCGACCTGGCGGCGCACGTAGCCAGGACCCTTGTTGAGCCGCTCGAGCCCGGCGGCGGCGAAGTCGACCTGGTGCAGGCGGACGAGCGTGTCGATCATCGACAGGCACATGCCGCGCGCCTGCTCGGGCGTCAGGTCGACGCCCTTCGGCATCTCGCTGCGGGGGATGATCCCGTCGATGCGATCCATGACGTAGAAGTCCGCGCCCAGCACCGACTCGTCCTGGCAGAACCCGACCATGTGGGCGACGTACGGGAAGTGGCCCTCCAGGTGGGACTGGATGAAGTACTCCCGGCCCATGTCGTGGGCGCCCTTGGCCTTGGTGCCCCGGGGGGCGCGCCGCAGGATCAGGTCGCGGTCGGGGTAGCGCAGCAGGTAGGTGAGGTTCGACGCGCCGCCGCTGAACTGGCGGACCTCCGGCACCCCGTCCAGCGAGGCACGGTCGGCCTCGGAGGCGTTGTCGCACAGCCACCGGGCGACCGCCTCGACGTCGAAGGCGTCCTCCTCGCGCACGTCACGCGAGCCCTCGGGGACGGCCTGCTCAGGGGTGCTCATCGGTCTCCTTCTCCACTCAGTCGCTCCAGCCGTTCGGCCTGGTGCCGCATGACCGCGTCGTACCCCGCGCGGTCCTCGAGCTTCAGCGCGTAGGCCGCCCGGGCCGCCGGGTCGGGCAGGATCAGCTCCTCGCCGGCGTCCACCCCGGCGAGGACCGCCTCGGCGACCTCCTCGGCGCTGACCGGCGAGTCGCTGACCAGGCTGCTCAGCACCTGCGCGACCGCGGTGTCGCGGCCGCGCAGCGAGTCCATCAGGTTGGTGCGGAAGTACGACGGGCAGACCGCGTGCGCCCGCACGCCGTAGGCGGCCAGCTCGTGCCCGACGGTCTCGGTGAAGGCCAGGACGGCGGCCTTCGCCGCGTTGTACGACGCCATCCCGGCCGGGTGCACGAGCGCGGCGAGCGAGGCCACGTCGACCACGTGCCCGCCGTGCTGCTTGAGCAGCGGGGTGAAGGCCCGCACGCCGCGGACCATCCCGAAGACGTTGATCTCGAAGAGCCACTGCCACTCGTCGAGGTCGGCCTGGTCGAGGCGCCCGCCGCCGGCGACGCCGGCGTTGTTGACCAGCACGTCGAGCGCGCCCCAGTGCCGCTCGACCCATGCCACCGCGGCCTCCCAGTCCTCGGCGGAGGTGATGTCGAGCCGCGCGACGCCGTCGCCGGTGTGGGTGGCCAGGTCCGCGCCGTCGCGGTCGGTGGCGAGGACCTGGGCGCCTCGCGCCCGCGCAGCGGCGGTCAAGGCGGCCCCGAGGCCCGAGGCGGCACCGGTGACCAGCACCCGGGTCCCCGGCCGGACCACGAGCTCGCCGGTGGGGCTGGTCTCGGTCGTCTCGCTCGTCATGGGCCCTGAGGTTAGTCGGCGCCACTATGCTGCCCGGGACCCAGTCGACTGCTGGGCCGACAGCCGGGCCGAACGAGGGAGGCGTCGTGCAGCGAGCTCGACGGGCGAACGTCCTCGCCGCGGCGACCCTCGCCCCCCTGGTGCTCCTGGGCCTGGCTGCCTGCGGGTCCGACGAGAGGGCCCAGGCCGTCGCGGCGCTGAAGTCGCAGATCGTGGCCAACAACGCCATGCAGAGCCGGACCGCGGTGAGCGACCAGCAGGCCGCGTGCATCGCCCAGGGCGCGGTGGACCGGATCACCGTGGAGGGCCTGCAGGACTACCGCATCCTCACCGACGACCTCGACGTCGAGAAGGCCATCGACCAGGTGCCGCTGTCGTCGAAGGACGCCGACGGGCTGGCTGCGGTCTACCTCGACTGCTCCGACGCGGAGAAGATCTTCGAGGACCGCCTGATCAGCGGCCTGGCGCCCCGCAAGCCCGCCGCCCGCGCCCGGGTGGCGCGCTGCGTCCGCCGGACCGTCACCGCCGACTCGGTCCGAAGGATCCTCGCGCAGAGCTTCGCCAAGAGCGACACCACGGCCTACGCCGACCTCAGCGACGAGCTCGGCGACTGTCGCGCCTGAGCGTGGGCGCACCTGCGTAGGGTGAGGCCTGCCCGGGAGGTGTCCGGGCCCGCGGCGGACCCCCGGCGCGGACCGACAGGGAGGACTTCCTTCGTGAACATCAAGTACGCCGTCTCCGCTGCGGTCCTGGTCGCCGCGTCCGGCCTGCTGACCGGCTGCGGCGGTGGCAACGACGACGAGACCGCGGCCAAGAACATCAAGGCCAGCATCCTCAAGGAGGACGTCGCCGGCGCGAGCCTCAGCGACAAGCAGGCCGGCTGCCTGTCCGACAACATCGTCGACAAGATCGGGGTGGACCAGCTGCAGAGCTACGGCCTGCTGGACAAGGACCTCAAGGTCGACGACAAGCTCACCGACGTCAAGATGAAGAAGGACGACGCCGACGCCATGGCCGCCTCCTTCACCACGTGCGTCGACGCCGAGGGCATGATCGAGAAGCAGTTCTCCCAGGCCGCCTCCGGCATGTCCAAGAAGCAGCAGCAGTGCATCAAGGACGTGCTGACCGAGGGCAAGGTCGAGGAGATCCTGTCGCTGACCTTCCAGGGCAAGTCCGCCGACATCCAGACCAGCCTGCGCGACGACCTCGTCAAGTGCATCTCCGGCTGATCCAGCCGCGCCTCGGCCCCGGCCCGGTCGCCGGCCGGCCGCCTCACGAGGCGACGGTGGCCACGACCCGTGAGCGCTCGACCGGGTCGGCCCAGACGTTGGAGGTGCGCACGAGGCGGTAGGCCGAGATCAGCACGAACGGGACCGCCACGAGGACCGGCCACTCCCACGAGGTGCGCGCCAGCACCGCGAAGAAGAGACCGACGAAGGTGGTGCTCAGGGCCAGGCGCGAGGAGTAGCCCACCATCACCAGCGGTGGCGCCGGGGTGGCGCGGGCACTGCGCAGGTCCACCGGGAAGGGCCGCCGCACCGACCAGCGCAGCGAGGCCGACACCACCTGCGCGGACACCACGACGGACCCGGCGGCGACGGCCGAGAGCTCCGCGGCGTCGGGCAGCCCGGCCCGCAGCGAGGCCAGGACGATCGTGCCCGCAGTGGCGGCGAGGAGCACCTCGAGCAGGACGTAGACCCGCGAGATGAACACCAGCCGTGGCGAGACCGGCAGGCTGTCGCGCCACAGCGCGCCTCGCCCGTCGAGGCACCAGCTGTTGACGCCGAAGAGCAGCGCCCCGCCGGAGGCGACCAGCCCGGGCAGGATGGTCAGCATCTCCCACTCCAGGCCACCGGCGATGGCCACCAGGCCGGGCATCACCGCCAGCACGGCGAGGCCGCGGCGAAGCGGCACCGAGCGCCAGATCCCGACCCGGTCGGTGCGGATCATCGCGACCAGGTCGGACCCGGGCGCAGGGCGGGAGGCGTAGGAGGCCGACTCCACCCGCAGCTCGTCGCGCGCGGGACGGCGTACGACGGCTGCGGCGACGGCGGCGCCGGCGACGACGGCGACGACCGTGATGACGATCAGCTCGGCGACGATCTGGAAGTAGTAGGCGTCCACGCCCTGGGCGGCGGCCAGCGAGGCGATCGTGACCTGCACGGTCGGGCTCTCCTGCAGCAGCGGCACGAGCTGGTCAGCGGCGATGAGGTAGGCCAGGACCAGTCCGAAGGTGATCCCGATGCCGCGGATGGTCCACGGCCCGCCCCGCCCGCGGCGCACCCACTCCATCCCCCACCCGATCACCTGGGCGATCGTGGTCGCGCACATCAGCCACAGCAGCACCGGCAGCTGCACCGCGGGCAGCCACCAGGTCGGCCCGACGACGTACGCGGTGGCGCCCAGCAGCGTCCAGGCCTGGAGGAGCCAGGCGGTGTTGAGCGGTGCCATCAGCAGGGCACCGAGGTGGTCGGTCAGCGGCGTGACCGGGTAGGCCACCCCCTGGTCGCGCGGGATCAGCTCGCGCCCGCCGCCGGACGCGGCCGCCGAGATCAGCGCGATGACCAGGATCCCGACCATGGCGGTGGGGAGCAGGCTGAGGACGTCGGTGACGCGGGAGCGGTCGCGGGCGACGAGAGCCGGCACGACGGCTGCGGCGGCGGTCAGCAGCCCCATCAGCGTGAGGCCGTACGCAGCCAGCCGGCGCGAGCGACCGCGCAGGCCGGCCACGCGGAAGCCGATCAGGGCGCGCGTGTCGGAGATGCTGTGGAGGATCGACTCCCAGCGGCTCTCGGTCACCCGCTCCGGCTCGTCCATCGGCTGCAGCGCGAGGTCGGGGGGCTCAGTCGAGCAGCGCCCGGTAGACATCTGCGCCTGCCTCCCCCGTCATGTCCCCGGCCGGCATCTGGGCGACGGCGGAGCCGCCGCGCAGGACGATCGCCTCGTGGCAGGCCTCGACCGCCAGCTCGCGCAGGTGGGTGGAGACCAGCACCGCGGCCCCGCGCGCCCGCGCGTCGGCGATCACCTCCATCGTGGCCTCCACGCCGAGCGGGTCGACGCCGTCGAAGGGCTCGTCGAGCAGCAGCACCGGGGGCTCGTGGAAGGCCGCCAGGATCACCGACATCCGTCGGCCCATGCCGTGGCTGAAGCCGGCCGTGACGCGGTGGGAGGCGGCGCCGAGGTCGAAGCGCTCGAGCAGCCGCTGGGCACGGTCCTCCCAGCCCTGGAGGCGCCGCAGGCGGGCGGCCAGCTGCAGGTGCTCCCACGGGGTCGCCCGGGGCACCAGGCCGCCCACGTCGGGGCAGTAGCCGGTCAGCCGCTTGACCGCGATCGTCTCGCGGCGCAGGTCACGACCGTGGACCCACACCTCGCCCTCGGTGGGCGGGATGACCCCGGCCAGCACCCGCATCGTCGTGGACTTGCCGGCGCCGTTGCGACCCAGCAGCGCGGTAGCGGCACCGGGCTCGACCTGGAAGCTGATCCCGCGGACCGCCTCGACCTCGCCGAAGCGCACCCGCAGGCGCTGCACGTCGACCACCGCGTCCCCGGACGGGAGCAGGGTGGGGCTGGGGTCGGGCACGGCGGACATGCCTCAGAGTCTGACAAAGCCGTCCAGGGCGGAGGCCTGGTTTGCGCAAACGGCGCGGCGCACTCCCCCGGAAGAACTGGCACTCCCCGAGCGAAGCTTCGCTCGGGGAGTGCCGACATCACTAGGGCCCTAGTGAAACCGAACGGCTTCAGCCGGTGAAGGGCTCGTTCTTCTCGGCCTTCTCGACCAGGCTGGCCGGGGGCTCGAAGCGCTCGCCGTACTGCGCGGCGAGCTCGCGGGCCCGGGCCACGAACGCCGCCGTGCCGGTGCCCTCGGGGCCCTCGTAGCCGTTGATGAACTGCGCGGCACCGCCGGTGTTGGCCGGGAAGCCGATGCCGAAGATCGAGCCGATGTTGGCCTCGGCGGTCGAGTTCAGCACGCCCTCGTCGAAGCAGCGCACGGTCTCGATCGACTCGATGAACAGCATCCGGTCCTTGCAGTCGGCGATGTCGGGCTGCTCGTCGGCGGGCGGGAAGAGCTCGGACAGCCCGGTCCACAGCTTGCCGCGCTTGCCGGACTCGTCGTACTCGTAGAATCCGGCGCCCTTGAGCTTGCTCGGGCGACCCGCCTCGATCATCGCGTCGATGACCTTGTCGGCGGGGTGCGCGGTGTAGGTGCCGCCGTCGCGCTCGATGGCCGCCTTGGTGGCGTTGCGGATCTTGACCATCAGCTCCATGTTGAGCTCGTCGCTGATCTGCAGCGGGCCGACCGGGTAGCCGGCCTGGGTCGCCGCCCGCTCGATGGTCATCGGCCGCACGCCCTCGCCCATCATCGCCAGGCCCTCGTTGATCTGGGTGCCGATGACGCGGGAGGTGTAGAAGCCGCGGCTGTCGTTGACCACGATCGGGGTCTTGCGGATCTGCTGGACGACGTCGATCGCCTTCGCCGTGGCGGCGTCGGAGGTCTTCTCGCCGCGGATGATCTCGACCAGCGGCATCTTGTCGACCGGCGAGAAGAAGTGCAGGCCGATGAAGTCCTCGGCGCGGTCCACGCCGTTGGCGAGCTCGGTGATCGGCAGCGTCGAGGTGTTGGAGCACAGCAGCGCGTCGGGGTTGACCACCGGGAGGATCTCGGCGAACACCTTGGCCTTGAGCGACGGGTCCTCGAAGACGGCCTCGATCACCAGGTCGCAGCCGGCGGCGTCCTGCGGGTCGTCGGTCGGGGTGATGCGGCCGAGCAGCTCGTCGGACTTCTCCTGGGTGAGGCGACCCCTGGCGACGGCCTTCTCGTTGATCTTGGCGGAGTAGGCCTTGCCGCGCTCGGCGGCCTCCTTCGAGACGTCCTTGAGGACCACCTCCATGCCCGCCCTGGCACAGACGTAGGCGATGCCCGCGCCCATCATGCCGGCGCCGAGGACGACGACCTTGCCGGGCCTGTACTGCTCGAAGCCCTCCGGACGGAGCTTGCCGGAGTTGATCGCCTGGAGGTCGAAGAAGAACGCCTGGATCATGTTCTTGGCGTTCTGGCCCGTGGCGAGCTCGACGAAGTAGCGCGCCTCGACGCGCTCCGCGCCGGCGAAGTCGAGCTGGGCGCCCTCGACGGCGGCGGACATGATCGCCCGCGGGGCGGGGTAGTCCGCACCCTTGAGCGTCTTGCGCAGGGTGGCCGGGAAGACCGGGAGCATCTGGGCGAGAGCCGGGTGGGACGGGGTGCCGCCGGGCATCTTGTAGCCCTTGCGGTCCCACGGCTGCTGGGCGGCCTCGGGGTCGTCCTTGACCGACAGGATCCACTCGCGCGCGGCGTCGACCAGGCGGTCGGCCGGCACGAGCTCGTGGACCAGACCCTTCTCCAGGGCCTGCTCGGGCTTGTAGCGCTGGCCCTGCAGGAGGACCTCGGTCAGCGCGGTCTGGAGACCGAGCAGGCGCACGGTGCGGGCGACGCCGCCCCCGCCGGGGAGCAGGCCGAGGGTGACCTCCGGCAGGCCGATCTCGTAACGGCCCTCCGCGGCGATGCGGCGGTGGGTCGCCAGCGCGATCTCGAGGCCACCGCCGAGCGCGGCGCCGTTGATCGCCGAGACGACCGGCTTGCCCAGGGTCTCCAGGCGACGCAGGTCGGCCTTGATGTCCAGGCTCTCGTCGAACATCCGCTGGGCGTCGGCCTTGGTCGCCTGCTGCAGCAGGTTGAGGTTGCCGCCGGCGAAGAAGGTCTTCTTGGCCGAGGTGAGGACGACACCGGTGATGTCGTCCTTCTCGTCGTGGAGGCGGTCCACCGCGGCCTTCATGCCGGTCTTGTAGGCCTCGTTCATCGTGTTGGCCGACGCCGAGGGGTCGTCCAGGGTGAGGGTGACGATGCCGTCGTTGTCCCGCTCGTAGCGCACGGCGCTGTTGTCAGTCATGCGTGTGGGTTCCTTCTGGTTCGAGGTCGGAGGTACGGCGGGGCGTCAGACGCGCTCGACGATGGTCGCGATGCCCATGCCGCCGCCGACGCAGAGCGTGGCCAGGCCGCGCTGCAGGTCGCGGCGCTCGAGCTCGTCGATCAGCGTGCCGAGGATCATCGCGCCGGTCGCGCCCAGCGGGTGGCCCATGGCGATGGCGCCGCCGTTGACGTTGACCTTCTCGTGGTCGAGGTCGAGGTCGCGCATGAACCGCATGGCCACGGCCGCGAAGGCCTCGTTGATCTCGAACAGGTCGATGTCGTCGACGGTCATGCCGGCCTTGGCCAGCGCCTTGCGGGACGCGGGGGCGGGACCGGTCAGCATGATCGTGGGGTCGGCGCCGGACACGGCCGCCGCGACGATGCGGGCACGGGGGGTCAGACCGAGGTCCTTGCCGGCCTGCTCGTTGCCGATCGCCACCAGCGCGGCGCCGTCGACGATGCCGGAGGAGTTGCCCGCGTGGTGGACGTGGTCGATGCCCTCGAGCCAGTGGTACTTCTCCAGCGCGACCGCGTCGAAGCCGAGGTCGCCGTGGAACTGGAAGCTCGGCTTGAGGCCGGCCAGGCTCTCCACGGTCGTGCCGGGGCGGATGAACTCGTCCTTCTCCAGGACCATCAGGCCGTTGCGGTCCTTGACCGGGATGACCGAGCGGTCGAAGTACCCGTTGGCCTGCGCCTTGGCGGCGCGCGCCTGGGACTCGGCGGCGAACCCGTCGACGTCCTCGCGACCGAAGCCCTCGATGGTGGCGATCAGGTCGGCGCCGATGCCCTGCGGGACGAACGCGGTGGAGAAGGCGGTGGCGGGGTCGGAGGCCCACGAGCCGCCGTCGGAGCCCATCGGCACCCGGCTCATCGACTCGACGCCGCCGGCGAGGATGAGGTCCTCCCAGCCGGAGCGGATGCGGCCGGCGGCCTGGTTGACGGCCTCGAGGCCGGAGGCGCAGAAGCGGTTGAGCTGCACGCCCGCGACGGTGTCGGGGTAGCCGGCGGCGAGGGCCGCGGTCTTGGCGATGTCGCCGCCCTGGTCACCGAGCGGGGAGACGACCCCCAGCACGACGTCGTCGACGCGGGACGGGTCGAAGCCCTCGTGACGGGTGCGGACCTCGTCCAGCAGCGTGGTCACCAGGTCGATGGGCTTCACCTCGTGGAGGGAGCCGTCCTTCTTGCCCTTCCCCCGCGGGGTCCGGATCGCGTCGTACACGTACGCCTGTGGCGAGTCAGCCATGGAGTCCCAACTTTCGAGCGAGCGTCCGCGCCTCGAGGAACCGGGCGCGCAGATGACAACGCTCGATTGTGACACTCTTACTGTCACGGTCACAACGGCACCAACCGCGGTGGATGTGTGACCCGGGTCGCACCCTCCACCCGGCTGTAAATCGGAGTTACCGTCGCTCATCACGCGTTGTGCGGCTCGCCAAGCGACCACAACCCCGCTGAACCGCTGGGCGGAGAGGGACTCGCCGACCTGACCGGTGGCGTACGCCGGCCCGCTCCGCCCGGGCGAGCACGCCCGGCTACCGCGGGGGTGTAGTCGCTTCGATCGCGTCACAACGGGAGACAAGCGACCGTAACTCCGATTTACAGCTCGGAGGCGGGTTGCGGTCAGGCCTGGACGGCGGCGCCCGACTCGAGCAGCGCGTCCACGTCGGCGACCCCCCATGCCTCGAGGACCGCCCGGGTGCCGGCGCCGGGCACCGACGGACCGCTGGTCAGGGTCGCCTCGGTGCGGGAGAACCGCGGCGCCGGGGTGGGCTGGAGCAGACCGTCACGCTCGACGTAGACCTCGCGCGCGGCGATGTGCGGGTGCCGGGCCGCCTCGGTGAGCGGGAGGATCGGGGCCACGCAGGCGTCGGTGCCGTCGAAGACCTCGGCCCACTCGGCCTGGGTGCGGGAGGCGAACGTCTCGGTCAGGAGCTTGCGCAGCTCGGGCAGCGAGGCGAAGTCGTTGCGGTCCGGCGCCACGTCCTCGATCCCGAGGAGCCGGACCATCTCGGCGTAGAACTGCGGCTCCAGGGCGCCGACCGACATGTGCTTGCCGTCGGCGGTCTCGTAGACGTCGTAGTAGGGGATGCCGCCGTCGAGCAGGTTGGCGGCCCGCTTCTCCTGCGCCCAGCCGCCGGCCAGGATCGCGGCCCACATCAGGTTGAGGTGGGCGGCGCCGTCGACGATCGCGGCGTCGACGACCTGGCCGTGACCGGACACGCGGGCCTCGAGCAGCGCGGCGAGCACGCCGATGACGAGGTAGGCCGACCCGCCGCCGAAGTCACCGACGACGTTGCTCGGGAAGTGCGGGCGGGCGGGGTCCTGGCCCAGCCCGTGCAGCACGCCGGCGATCGCGATGTAGTTCATGTCGTGGCCCGCGGTGTGGGCCAGCGGACCGGTCTGCCCCCAGCCCGTCATGCGGCCGTAGACCAGCGCCGGGTTGAGCGCCAGGCAGTCCTCGGGGCCGAGGCCGAGCCGCTCGGTGACCCCGGGCCGCATGCCCTCGATGAGCACGTCGGCGCCGGCGATGAGCTCCTTGAGCGCGCGCAGCGCGTCGGGGTTCTTCAGGTCCATCGCGACGCTCGGCCGACCGCGGGTGAGGAGGTCGGCCTCCCGCGGACCGGCGCTGGCGGCGCCGCCCGGCTTCTCGACGCGGACCACGTCCGCCCCGAGGTCGGCCAGGATCGTCGCGGCGTGCGGCCCGGGCCCGATGCCGGCGATCTCGACGACCTTGATGCCCCTGAGTGGTCCGGTCCCCTGGTTCAGCGCGTAGTCACCCATGGGCGGGATTGTGACAGCAGAACTGTCACGGTCGCCAGGGCCGTCTCGCCGCGCGCGCCAGACGTGACGTGCAACTCGTTGCATGAGTACTGCAACTCGTTGCATACTCCCCGCCATGGCCCTCGAGCACGCGATCCTCGTCTCGCTCAGCGAGCGCGCGGGCGCGGGCCTGGACCTCACCCGGCGCTTCGACCGGTCGATCGGCTACTTCTGGACCGCCACCCACCAGCAGATCTACCGCGTGCTGGGTCGCATGGAGTCCGACGGCTGGGTCGTCTCGACCGCGGTGGCCCAGGCGGGTCGCCCCGACAAGCGCGTCTACGAGGTCACCGACGCCGGACGGGCCGAGCTGCGCCGCTGGCTCGGCGAGCCCCTGCTGCGCGAGTCCCACCGCAGCGACCTCGCGGTCAAGCTGCGCGCCGCGTCGTACGGCGACCGGTCGACCCTGCTGCGCGAGGTCGCCGCCCTGCGCGCCGAGCACGCCACCCGGCTCGCCGCCTACGAGCAGATGGCGACCACCCAGTACCCACACCCCGCGGAGCTCGACGGCGCGGACCTCGACCAGTACCTCGTCCTGCGCGGAGGCATCCGCATGGAGGAGTTCTGGGTGGAGTGGCTCGGGGAGTACCTGGAAGCACACACGAAAGAGAGCCGATGAACGCCTACCCCACCCTGCTGTCCCCGCTCGAGGTCCGTGGCGGGACGCTGCGCAACCGCACCGTGATGGGATCGATGCACACCGGGCTCGAGGACCGGCCGTGGCACGTCGACGAGCTGGCGGCCTACTTCGCCGAGCGCGCCCGGGGCGGCGCCGGGCTGATCGTCACCGGCGGCTACGCGCCCAACGTGCGCGGGTGGCTGCTCCCCTTCGGATCGCAGATGACCACGCGCCTCAACGCCGCTCGGCACCAGCGCGTGACCGAGGCCGTCCACGCCGAGGGCGGCAAGATCGCGTTGCAGCTCCTGCACGCCGGCCGCTACGGCTACACGCCGTTCTCGGTGAGCGCGAGCCCGAGCAAGTCCCCGATCACGCCGTTCAAGGCCTCCGGGATGTCGGCCCGGATGGTCGAGCAGACGGTCTCCGACTTCGTGCGGTCGGCCGAGCTGGCGCGCAAGGCGGGCTACGACGCGGTCGAGGTGATGGGGTCCGAGGGCTACCTGATCAACCAGTTCCTGGCCGCGCGCGTGAACCGGCGGGAGGACGAGTGGGGCGGCACGGCCGAGAAGCGGATGCGGTTCCCCGTGGAGGTCGTCCGTCGCATCCGCGAGGCGGTCGGCGACGACCTCATCGTGATGTACCGCATGTCCCTGCTCGACCTGGTCGAGGACGGCCAGACGTGGGACGAGACCGTCGAGCTCGCGCACCGGATCGAGGACGCGGGCGCCTCGATCATCAACACCGGCATCGGCTGGCACGAGGCGCGCGTCCCCACGATCCTCACGCAGGTGCCGCGGGCCGCGTTCGCGTGGACGACCCGGCGGCTGCGCGAAGAGGTCGGCATCCCGGTGTGCGCCTCCAACCGGATCAACACCCCCGAGGTCTGCGAGCAGCTCCTCGCCGACGGCACCGCCGACCTGGTCTCGATGGCGCGCCCGTTCCTCGCCGACCCGTCCTTCGTCAACAAGGCCGCCGAAGGCCGTGCCGACGAGATCAACACGTGCATCGCCTGCAACCAGGCCTGCCTGGACCACACCTTCTCCGCCAAGCGCGCCTCGTGCCTGGTCAACCCTCGCGCGTGCCACGAGACCGAGCTGGTGCTGCTCCCGGTCCCGCGCACCCGCAGCAAGCAGGTCGCGGTCGTCGGGGCCGGACCCGCGGGGCTCGCCGCGGCCCTCAACGCCGCCGAGCGCGGCCACACCGTCACGCTCTTCGAGGCCGAGGACGAGATCGGCGGGCAGTTCCGCTACGCGATGCGCGTGCCCGGCAAGGAGGAGTTCGCCGAGACCCTGCGCTACTACGGTCGCCGCTTCGAGGTCCTTGGGGTCGACGTGCGCCTCGGCCGGCGAGTGGGCGCCGACGAGCTCACGGCGTACGACGCGGTGGTGGTCGCCACCGGCGTCGAGCCGCGCCGCGTGGACCTCCCGGGCAGCGACCACCCCAAGGTCGTGGCGTACGACGACGTGCTGGCCGGCCGGGTCGAGGTCGGCCGACGCGTGGCCGTGGTCGGGGCCGGCGGGATCGGCGTCGACATGAGCGTCTTCCTCACCCACACCGAGGAGGACCTCGACGAGTGGCTGGCGCACTGGGGGGTCGGCGACCCGTCGGTGGACCGCGGCGGGCTGACCGCCAAGAAGGACCGCACCCCGGCCCGCGAGGTGTGGCTCCTGCAGCGCAAGACCGGCCCGATCGGCAAGCACCTCGGCCGGACCTCCGGCTGGGCCCACCGGATCGTGCTCAAGGACTCCGGGGTCCACCAGCTCTCGGGCGTGACCTACGAGCGGGTCGACGACGCCGGGCTGCACCTCACGGTCGACGGCGAGAGGCGTGTCCTCGAGGTCGACCACGTGGTGGTCTGCGCGGGGCAGGAGTCGGTGCGCGACCTCTACGACGAGCTCGTGGAGCGGGGCGCGTCCGCCCACCTGGTCGGCGGTGCGGACGTGGCCGCCGAGCTGGATGCCAAGCGCGCGATCAAGCAGGGCACGCAGGTCGCCGCGAGGCTCTGAGCAGCGCCGGGGCGAACGGGCGAGGTTAAATCCTCGGGGCCTAGGTCCCGATTTGGTCAAATGACCACAATTCTCTGAGACGCTGGCGCCTGGGAGAGCAGGGGAGGGGTTCCCCGCTCGGGCAAGGGAGTTCTCATGCACAACCGTCTCGTCGCGCGCACCGCCGCCGGCATCATCACCTCACTCGCGCTGCTCGGCGGCCCAGGGATCGTGCAGGTCGCCCAGGCCGACACGATGACCGCCGCCCAGCACTGCCGGGCCGAGCGCCAGGACGTGGCCCGGGCCAAGGTCAGGGTCAAGAAGGCCACGAAGGCCCTGAAGAAGGCGAAGAAGGCCCACAAGCCACGGGTGGCGAAGAAGGCCGCCAAGAAGGTCAAGAAGACCAAGCGCAACCTCAAGCGCCAGCGGGCCCAGATGTCGCGCTGGTGCAGCAAGGCGCGCAGCGAGGCCGCCGTCACTACCCAGGGCCAGGAGACCAGGTCCGGCTACGACGGCATCACGAACAGCTCGTCGACGCAGCAGCTGCCGCCGTCGCTGCGCACCGCGGTGCTCGCCGCGACCGCCTCGGCACAGTCGGCGATCGACGCGCTGCTGGCCCAGGTCCCGGGCGCCTCGCCCGACACGTTGAACCAGCTCCTGGCCCAGATCGAGGCGCTCGACCCGAGCACGCTCCAGATGGCCGTCGACGAGCTCGCCCAGCAGCTGCGGAGCGCCGGCGGCGACCCCGCGGTCCTCTCCGCGCTGATCGAGGGCCTGCTCGGCAACGTCACCGCGGGCTCCCCGGTGGACACCGGCGGTCTCGGCGACCTCAAGGCCACCGTCGAGGCGCTGGTCGCCTCGCTGACGTCCTTCGACCCGTCCACCGGCGCCGCCGGCCTGGCGGACCTCGAGACGGCGGTCGACGAGCTCACCGACCAGCTGGCCGCGGCGGACCCGCAGCTGGCCACGCTGTTCGGCACCCTCGCCGGCATCACCGGCGGCGGGACCCTGCCGACCGACCCGACCGAGCTGATCGAGCTGATCACCGACGGGCTCACCGGCGCGATCGGCGACGCCGGCACCACCACCACGATCACCGACGTGCTGGGCGGCCTGCTGGGAGGCCTCGGCCTCTGAGGCCGGACGAGGGCGCGGGCGACCTGAGGGTCGTCCGCGCCCTTCGTGCGACCCGGGCCGGGCAACTGGCACCAGTTCCTGACTTCCGCAACCCGGATCGGCCAACTGGCACCAGTTCCGGACGGGGGACCGGCCCGGTCAGGGGTGGTCGCGCCCGAGCTCCTCGTGCTCCCGGTGGGAGCGGGCTCGACCTGGGAGGTCACGTGCTCGACAGCGACGGCAGCCCACTGGTGATCGTCCAGAGGAACCCGCACAGCGCCAGCAGGACGACGGCATTGGCCGGCGCAGCGAGGATCTCCGCGCTGGTAGCCGAAGGTACGCCGATCGGTGGCCGGCAGGGCGGCGACGTGGGAGGCCGAGAGCGCGATCGCGACGGCGGCCGAGTCGGTGAGCACGTGCCCGGCGTCGGCGAGCAACGCCAGCGAGCCGGTGACCAGGGCGCCGACGACCTCGACGACCGGGACGGTCAGGGGTGATGCCGAGGAAGGCACGGAGCCGGCGCGCCGGTCCTCGGCGCGCCCCCCAGCCCAGTCGTGTCCCGTGACCATGCCCGGCGTGGCCCACGCGAGCAGGCCAGGAGAGGGGGCTCCCTGCGCCGGGACTTGGGAGATCCCGGCGCAGGGAACGGACGGCGGGGTGCCTCGGCACACCGGGCGCGCGGTGGCTGGGTCACACCTGCGCCCGGCTGGGTGAGCGCCTGCAGCACCCACACCATCCGCCCTGTCGGGCGGCGGACGATCCTCCACATCGCCCCCCGCCCAGCAGCCGCCTCGTCCCGTCGGACGTGGGACGACTGCTCGTGCCGCCGGAGGAAGGAGCCGGGACGGAGTGGTGGGAGACACCCGGCTCCGGTGCGCCGCGCCTGACGGGCAGAGGGCAGCTGGAATCTACTGCCGCGCCTCGGCGACGCACGGTGAGGGCGACAGTCCGGCTGGCACGATGGCCGCCGCCCCCACGATCTGGGGTCACTCGAGCGCGAGGCTCTCGCCGGTGCGCAGGCTGCTGGTGTAGGCCAGCGCCCCCAGCACCCACAGCGCGGACGGGGTCAGGCCGAGGAGCAGCGCGGTCGGGTCGGAGTACATCCACGTCCCGACGAACAGGCTCATGATCGCCGCCACCGCGACGGCGGTCTGCCGGTCCTGCTTGAGCGCGAAGAGGGTGAGCGCGACGCCGGCGACGCCGTAGGCCAGGCCGACCCACAGGCCCGAGGCCGCGAAGAACACCGCCTCGACCAGCACGACCATCGTGCCGATCGCGAGGAAGGTGTCGCCGAGCGAGACGAAGCCCTCGTCCTCGGCGTACCGCCGGGCGGCCACCAGGCCGGTCAGGACGGTCAGGACGAGCGTGGTGACGGCGAAGACGTTGAGGCCGGCGACGCCGGACTCCACGGCCGCGCAGCCGTCCCCGCCGCCGAAGAGGGCGACGTAGCCCGCGCACATGCCGGTGCGCATCGCGGCCACCTGGTAGGCGATGCCGACCAGGAGGCCGGCGAAGGCCGAGAGCAGGCCTTGACGGAAGGTGCGATTCACGGTGGGTGCCTCCTGCACACGGTCCCCCGGGGTCGAGCCGCCCGGCCTGCTCCCTCAGCAGGTCCGGTCCCTCGAGCGCGGCTAGCAGAAGAGTAGGAGGCTTTTGTCCTTTTTGTCACCTGATCGGACGAAAGAGATTGTCCGTTCGGCTGATCGGCCCGCCGCCCGTTCGGCCAGGCGTCCCGGCCTAGGGCAGCAGCAGGCTGAGCGCACCGGGGCGGACGGTGGCGGTGAGGGGCAGAGGGCCGATCCGCTCGCCGTCCCCGTAGCCGACGACCCCCTCCCCGACCACCTCGACCTGCGCTCCGTGCAGCACGGTCACGCCTGGCAGCTCGACGTGCGACCCGTCGTAGACCTGGGGCAGGCGGCGGATCATCGACAGGCGCGACCCGGACGGCAGCACGACCACGTCGAGGACGCCGTCGTGCACCTCGGCCATCGGCGCGATGTGCATGCCCGAGCCGTAGTAGCCGGAGTTGGCCACCACGACGTTGAACGCCTCCTGGGCGTGGACCACGCCGTCGACGGTCACCCGGAACTCCACCGGCTTGTACGTCGCCAGCGCCCGGACCGCGGCCAGTGGGTACTGCAGCGCGGAGGGGAGCCGTCGCGAGCGGTCCACGATCTCCGAGGCCAGCGAGTCCACGCCGGCGTAGAGGCTGCCGAGGACCACGGTGCACGCGCCCTCCCGGTCACGGACCTCGATCACGTCGACCGGGGTCGGGTCGCCCTCGAGCAGGCAGTGCGCCACGCCCTCGGGGTCCCCCTCGAGACGGAGCATGCGGGCGAAGTCGTTGCCCCGGCCCGACGGGACGATGCCGAGGGTCCCGCCGGCCGCGACGACCGTGCCGGCCAGGGAGGCGAGCATCCCGTCCCCGCCCGCGGCGACCACGACCTCCTCGCGCGCCACGGCGTCCGTCGCGACCGCACGGCTGTGCTCGGCGTCGCGGCTCTGCTCCACGGTCACCCGCGCCCCGGCGCGGACCAGCAGCTCGGAGACCCGGCGCACCTTCTCCGGCGCGGACCCACCCCCGGAGACCGGGTTGACCAGGATCCGGAACGCGCGGGTCCTGCCCCCGCTCACGCTTCCACCGCCTTCGCTTCGCTCGGCGGCGGAGCCAGGCGTGAGGTGTTGGTTCGCTCGCTCACGGGACCAGCACCCCCGGGTTCATGACCCCCGCGGGGTCCAGTGCCTGCTTGACCGCCCGCAGCACGTGGACCCCGACGGGGCCGATCTCCTGGGCGAACCACTGCTTGTGGTCCTGCCCGATCGCGTGGTGGTGGGTGATCGAGGCGCCGTGGTCGACCATCGCCTGGCTGGCGGCCGCCTTGGCCCTCGCCCACTGCCCCAGCCCGTCCTGGAGCTCCTTGGCCGCGACGGTGAAGTAGAGCGAGGCCCCCGTCTCGTAGACGTGGCTGATGTGGCACAGCACCAGCGGCGGCGTGCCCTGCTCGGCCAGCGCGCCCTCGACCGCGGACTTCACCGCGGCGTACACCTCGTCGAGGCGGGACCAGAAGGCGACGGTCTCGAAGGTCTCGACCAGGACGCCGACGTCGAGCAGCGCATCGCGCAGGTAGGGCCCGTCGAAGCGCCCCTCGGCCCACGACTGCCCGACCTCCTCCCCCAGGCTCTCGCCGCCGAGCTCGGCGAGCAGCGCGGTCGCGGCCTCCCGCGCACGGTCGACCTGGGCGGGCGTGCCCTCGTAGCCGGTGATCATCAGGCAGCCGCCGGTGCTCTCGCCGCCGACGGAGTCGGGGCGGGCGAGGTTGACCGAGGTCTCGGCCTCGTCGGAGAGCCGCAGGACGGTCGGCAGGACCTTGCCCTGCGCGAGGCGGCGCATCGCGTCGGCGCCCGCCGCGAACGACTCCCAGCGCCAGCCCTCGTAGACCTTCACCTGCGGGACCGGCTTGACCTTGAGCGTCACCTCGGTGATGACGCCGAGGGCGCCCTCGGAGCCCATCACCAGCTCACGCAGGTCGGGGCCGGCGGCGTTCGCCGGCGAGCTGCCGACCACGAGGTCGCCCTGCGGGGTGGCCATCTTGAGCCGCATCACCATCGAGTCGAACCGGCCGTAGCCCGCCGAGGACTGGCCGCTGGAGCGGGTCGCGGCGAAGCCGCCGATCGAGGCGTAGCGGAACGACTGCGGGTAGTGGCCGATCATCAGCCCGTGCTCGGCGAGGAGCTCCTCCGCCTCGGGGCCCAGCAGGCCGGCCTCGAGGGTGGCCATGCCGGACCTCTCGTCGACCTCGACCAGCCGGGTCATCCGTCGCAGGTCCAGCGCGACGACCCCCGCGAAGCCGTCGCGGCGCGCGGCGAGGCCGCCGACGACCGACGTGCCCCCGCCGAAGGGCACCAGCGCCACCTCGTTGTCGGCGCACCAGGAGACGACCGCGGCGACCTCGGCGTGCGAGCCGGGGCGTACGACGGCGTCCGGCGCGTCGGTGCCGTCCCCCTCCCGGATGCGCAGCAGGTCAGGGGTGGACTTGCCACGCGTGCGGGCGATGCGCCACTCGGCGTCGCTGTGCACGTGCTGCTCGCCGACGAGCCCGGCCAGGTCGGCCAGCTGCTCCGCGGACAGCCCGACCTCGGGCAGTCGCACCTGCTCCCGCGGGACGGCGGGGCGCTCGGTGAGCTCGCCGAGGAAGAGCTCGATGAGCTCGCGCATGGAGTCCGAGACCGGGTGGGCCCGGTCCGGGTCGCCCCAGCGGGCCCAGTGCATCTGCGAAGCGAGGTCGATGGTCATGCGAGCCAGTGTGATACACTGTGACACATGACGTCAAGTCGTCACACGAACGCCACGGACCCCGACGCCGCCGTCCTCGACGCCGCCCGAGCCAGCATCCTCGCCGTCGGCTTCCGCCGCTCGACGTTGACCGACGTGGCCAAGCGCGCGGGAGTCTCGCGGATGACGATCTACCGCCGCTGGGACGACATGCAGAGCCTGCTGGCCGACCTGCTCGTGCGCGAGTGGGACACCTCGCTGCGCGCCGCGCTGGACCAGACCACGACCGCCTCGCCCACGCCCGCCGCCGTCGCCGGCGGCGTGGTCGCGACCGTGGGGCTGCTGCGCGAGGACGAGCTGTTCGCCCGGATCGTCGACGTCGACCCCGAGCTGCTGCTGCCCTACCTGCTGCGCCGCCGGGGCCGCAACCAGGACCGGGTCGTGGAGGTGCTCGCCGGCGCCGTCCGCGCCGGCCAGGCGCAGGAGCTGCTGCGCGAGGGCGACCCGGTCACCATCGCGCGGTCGGTCGTGCTGGCCGCGCAGGGCTACGTCCTCTCGCTCGCGACCATGACCGGCCCCGACGTCACCGAGGACGCGCTGCTGCGCGAGCTCGCCCACCTGATCGAAGGACACCTCGCCCGATGAGCCAGACGCCTCGCGCCTCCTCCGCCCTCTCCGCCGACCGCCGCAGCACCGACCTCGACGCCCTGGCCGCCGGCGCCCCGGTCGACCTCCTCGTCGTCGGGCTCGGCGTCACCGGTGCCGGCGTCGCCCTCGACGCCGCCGCCCGCGGCCTGCGGGTCGTCGCGGTCGATGCCCACGACCTCGCCTTCGGGACCTCCCGCTGGTCGTCCAAGCTCGTGCACGGCGGGCTGCGCTACCTCGCCAAGGGTCAGGTCGGCGTCGCCCACGAGTCCGCCGTCGAGCGCGGGATCCTGATGACCCGGACCGCACCCCACCTCACCCACGCGATGCCGATGGTCATCCCGCTGACCGACGCCGTGGGCAAGCCGCAGGCGACCCTGGCGATGCAGGGACTCCGGGCGGGCGACGCGCTCCGCCGCCTCGCGAGGACGCCGGCAAGCCTGCTGCCCCGGCCCCGTCGACTTTCTGTCCCGGAGACAATTGCTCGAGTCCCCGGCGTGAGCCGCGACGGCCTGCGCGGCGGCCTACTGTCGTACGACGGCCAGCTCGAGGACGACGCCCGCCTGGTCACCGCGCTGGCGCGCACCGCTGCGTCCCACGACGCCCGTGTGCTCACGAAGGTCCGGGCGACCGACCTCACCGGTGACGGCGCGACGCTGCGCGACGAGCTGACCGGGCAGGCGCTCCGGGTGAGCGCCCGGGCCGTGGTCAACGCGACCGGGGTCTGGGCCGGTGAGCTCGTGCCGGGGCTCACGCTCACGCCGAGCCGGGGCACCCACCTCGTGCTGCGCGCCGACAGGCTCCCGCAGACCGACGTCGCGGTGTCGGCTCCCGTGCCCGGGTCGACCAACCGCTTCGTCTTCACGCTCCCCCAGGCCGACGGACTGGTCTACCTCGGGCTGACCGACGAGGCGACCGACGAGATCCCCGACGTCCCCCGCCCGGAGGAGCACGAGGTCGACTTCCTGCTCGAGACGATCAACCGGGTCCTCGCGCAGCCGCTGGGCCGCGCCGACGTCGTCGGGTCGTTCGCGGGACTGCGGCCGCTGCTGTCGGCGGAGGGCTCGACCTCCGACCTGTCCCGCCGGCACGCGGTGCTCACCTCCGACACCGGCGTGGTCACGATCGTGGGCGGCAAGCTGACCACCTACCGCCGCATGGCGCAGGACGCCGTCGACCAGGCCGTCCGCGCCGCGGGCCTCGGGGTGGGGACCTCGGTCACCGCCGACCTCCCCCTCGTCGGCGCGGCCGCCCGCCCCGCGCTGGCCCGGATCGACGCCCCGACCCGGCTGGTGCGTCGCTACGGCACGGAGGCGCCGACGGTCCTCGCCGCGGCGGTCCAGGCGACCGGCATGCCGGAGACCGAGCTCCTCGCCCCGCTGACCGGGACCGTGCCGGTCACCCGGGCCGAGCTGGTGTTCGCGGTGACCCACGAAGGGGCCCTCGACACCGACGACCTGCTCGAGCGTCGCACCCGCATCGGACTGGTCCCCGCCGACGGCGAGGCCTGCGAGGAGGCCGCCGCCTGGGCCCTCTCGGCGACGAGGTGAGGTCGGGACCCGACCCCGCTAGGGTCCCCGCCATGGACCAAGCGACCTCCCTGTCCCTCGCCCGCATCGTCGTCGGAGCCGCTGCCTGGGTGGCGCCGCGGCGCTCGCTCGGACTGGCCCTGCTCGACGCCGAGCCGCCGCAGTCGCCCTACCTCCTGCGGCTGTTCGGGGCCCGGGACGTCGCCCTCGGCACGGTGACCCTGATGGCTCCCCCTGCGCTCAGGCCCTCGCTGCTCAAGGTCGGCGTGGCGGTGGACTCCGCCGACACCGCGGCCGCCCTGCTGGCCCTCAAGGCCGGTCAGCTCAAGCCCCTCACCGGCGTGGTGATGGCCGGCGCCGCCGGCGCGGCGGTCCTCGCCGGCGTCCAGGCCCTGGGGCAGGAGCAGGTCTAGAGGCCGGGGCTCAGCGGCCCAGCCCCTCGACGACCTCGGCCCGCGGCAGGTCGGCCAGCACCTGCCCCGGCACCAGCAGCTTGGAGCGACGCACACCGGAGCCGATCACGACCAGCGGCTGCTCGAGCAGCGCGGCGTCGACGAGCACGCGCCAGTCCTCGGGCAGCCCGACCGGCGTGATGCCGCCGTACTCCATGCGGCTCTCGGCGGTCGCCCGCTCCATCGGCAGGAAGCTCGCCTTGCGCACGTCGAGCCGGCGCTTGACCAGGTTGTTGACGTCGGCCCGGGTGTCGGCGCGGACCACGCACGCAGCGACACGCTCCCGCCCGTCGCGCCTGCCCATCACGACCACGCAGTTGCCGCTGGCCTCCATCGGCAGGTCGTAGGCCGCGCTCAGCGTCGCGGTGTCGGCCAGGTCGGGGTCGATCTCGATCACCCCGGCCTGCGCGGCGTGGTCCCACTCCTCCAGCGCCCGCACCACCGGGTCCGCCAGCAGGTCGGTGCGCGTCGTCGCCGGCACCCCCTCGGCCCTGCCCAGCACCCACTGCGTCACGTCCACTCCTCTCAGGTCCGGCTCAGGTGACCACCGTAGGATCCGGGCTCGAGGGGAGTACTTCCCAACACCGCTCCGGTCAGTACGACGCCCGCCAGGTCGGGCGTCCCGGTGCAGTGGCCGCCGCCCGTCGGGCACCCGGCGAAGGAGACCTCGAGGCCCTGGCTGCGCGACCCCGCGCACGACCTCGAGGAGGAACTCGTGGAGACCATCGGATCGCCCCTGCTGTGGGGGCTCACCATCGGCGCCGTCCTGGTGCTGCTCGCCGTCGACTTCGTGCTGACCCGGCGCCCGCACGAGGTGTCGATGAAGGAGGCGATCGGCTGGTCGGCCTTCTACGTCGCGCTCCCTCTGGCCTTCGGGGTCTGGGTGGTGACCGCGCACGGCGGGGAGACCGGGCTGCAGTACTACACCGGCTACCTCGTCGAGAAGTCGCTGAGCGTCGACAACCTGTTCGTCTTCATGCTGCTGCTCACCGCCTTCGCCGTGCCGCGCGAGCTGCAGCAGCGCGTCCTGCTCTACGGCATCGTCGGCGCGCTCGTCCTGCGCGGCATCTTCATCGCCCTCGGGGCCGCGGCCCTGGAGAGCTTCGACTGGATGTTCCTGGTCTTCGGGCTGGTCCTGGCCGCCACCGGCGTGAAGGTCCTCCGCGACACCCTGAGCGGCAGCGATCACCAGATCGACACCGACGAGCTGCGCAGCGTCCGCCTCGTCCGGCGCTTCTTCCCCGTCACCGCCGACTACGAGGGCCCCCGGCTGCTCTCGCGGATCGACGGTCGCCGAGCGATCACCCCGCTGGCCGTCGTCGTCGTCGCGGTCTTCGCCACCGACGTCGTGTTCGCCGTCGACTCGGTGCCTGCGGTCTACGGCATCACCGAGGACCCCTACCTGGTCTTCGCCACCAACGCCTTCGCGCTCCTCGGCCTGCGGGCCCTCTACTTCGTGCTCGAGGGCGCGCTGAGCAAGCTGCGCTACCTCGGCTACGGCCTGGCCGCGATCCTGGTCTTCATCGGCGCCAAGCTCGGCCTGCACTGGGCGCACGAGCACTGGAAGGGCGTGCCCGAGGTGCCGACCCTGCTGTCGCTGGTCGTGGTGGTCGGCATCCTCGTCGTGACCACGGTCGCGAGCCTGGCCGGCAACCGCGCCGCCCGACGGGCGGAGGAGGCAGCCGACCGGGTGGAGGAGCCCGTCTAGGCCATCGACACAGCCGCCCCACGGGTGCACCCTGGCCCCATGAGGAAGCGGCTGATCGTCTGCTGCGACGGCACCTGGAACCGCGCCGACGCCGACACCGTGACGAACATCGAGAAGATCGCGCGCACCATCCAGACCGACTCCGCACGGTCGGGCGGCGTGCCGCAGCAGGTGCTCTACCTCGCCGGGGTGGGCACCGCCGGCTACCGGGCCGACCGGTTGCTGGGCGGCGCCTTCGGGCTCGGCCTCTTCGCCAACGTGAAGACGGCCTACCGCTGGCTGGCGCTCAACTACGACGCCGGTGACGAGATCTTCGTCCTCGGCTTCTCCCGCGGCGCCTACACCGCACGGTCCATCGCCGGCATGATCGGCCGCGTGGGCCTGCTGCGGGGCGACGCGCTGGTCGACGGCAAGCTCGGCGAGGCCTGCGACCGCTACCGCCTGCGCGAGACCCCCAAGCCGGAGTGGTCCTCGCCCGAGGACTTCCGCGAGGAGTTCTGCCACGAGACCGTGCCGATCCGGTTCCTCGGGGTCTTCGACACCGTCGGCGCGCTCGGCGTGCCCGGCGCCGTACGCCGGCGGCACCAGTTCCACGACGTCCGCCTCGGCTCCGGCGTGGTCACCGCGCGCCAGGCGCTGGCGATCGACGAGCCACGGATGAAGTTCGAGCCGTGCCTGTGGCAGCGGCCCGTCCCGGAGTGGGAGCCGGAGCGGATCAAGCAGGTCTGGTTCGAGGGTGCGCACTCCGACGTCGGCGGCGGCTACGCCGGCGAGGAGTGCGGGCTGTCCAACACCGCGTTGCTGTGGATGGCGGCCGAGGCCCAGGACCACGGGCTCGTGCTCGACCTCGACCTGTTCGAGCACCAGCTGCGCACCTGCCCGCCGCTGGTGCGGCACGACCCGTCCAAGCCCGTCTACCGCCTGCTCGACGTGGTGACCCGCACCAAGATCGCGCTCAAGCTGGCCAAGGGCGACGCCTTCGAGGGCGCCCGCCGCCGGCTGTTCCGGCCCGAGTGCGCCGGCATCTCCCTGGCGGGCACCACCGCGCAGCGCTACGACGACTCGTCACTGGGCTACCGCCCCGCCAACCTGCAGTCCTACGACCGGGCGACGAGCCACTTCGACGGCGTGCTCGCCGACACGGTCGTCGTCCCGTCCTCGGAGTACGACGCCCTGCTCGCGCGGCTGCGCGCCGGCGCCCAGGCACCGGCCACCGACATGATCGGCCAGCGCGAGGCCGCCGAGCCGGCGGGCACCGCCCCGACCCCGACCTAGGGCTACTCGTCGCCGCGCAGCGTGAACGACCGGAGCCGGTCGCCGGCGAGGTGGACGGCGAGTGCGGTGACCACGACCGAGGCGACCAGCGCGTAGGTCAGGCCCGTGCCCGAGACCGCGATGCCGGGGCTGACCTCGCTGGCCACCTCGCGTCCCCACGCCCCGACCGCCAGCCAGCGGATGCCCGCGAACAGGTTGCCCAGCACGCTCTCCCACAGCAGCGCGAACAGCAGCCCCGCCACGACCGCGTGCCGCGTCACCGCGGCCAGGCCGAGGAAGAGGGCGGAGTACGTCGTGCCGGCCACCATCCCGCCCACGCCCCAGGCCAGCGCCAGGAGGGGGTCGGAGACGTCGATGACCAGCCCCGCCACGACGAGGGGCAGGACGCCGAACACGATCGTCGCCGCCCACGCGACGGCGTACTTGCTGCGGGCGATGCGGTGCCGGCTGACCGGCTTGGCGAGGAGGTAGACCACCGACCCGTCGTCGATCTCGGGACCGAGCACGGCGGCCGAGGCGAGCAGCGCGACGATCGGCAGCGCGAGGGTGAAGCCGAGCGACAGGACGGCCTCGTAGCCGGTCCCCTGCTCGGTGAGCACACGGACCACGACCGCCAGCACCACGAGCACCGCCGGGACGAGCATGAGGACGACGCCGCGGCGACGGCCGAGCAGGGCCTGGGCCGAGAGGCGGACGATGGTGGCGTTCACCGGGGATCACCGACCAGGTAGGCGAAGACCGACTCGAGGGACTCATCGGTCGGGGTCAGCTCCAGGATCCGCACGCCGCGTTGACGTGCGAGGACGGGCAGCCGCACGGCGAAGTCGCCGAAGTCGGCGACGGACACGTCGATGCCCCCGGTGGGACCGGCGCCGCGCAGCGTCACCCCGACGACCGACGGCTCCGCGATGAGCGCACTCGCCAGCGCGCGGTCGTCGTCGCTGACCACGACGTACTGGACGGGGCGGTCGGTCATCAGCCGCCGGATCTGGCCGAAGTCCCCGGTGGCGGCGTGCCTGCCGGAGACCACGACCTCGATCTGCCGGGCGACCTGCTCGACCTCCTCGAGGATGTGGGAGCTGAACAGCACGGTCCGGCCCTCGGCGCCCATCTGCCGCAGCAGCCCCATCAGGTGCAGGCGCTGGCGCGGGTCGACGCCGTTGAACGGCTCGTCGAGCAGCAGCACGCCGGGGTCGTGGACGAGCGCGGAGGCGAGCTTGGCCCGCTGCCGCATGCCCTTGGAGTAGGTGCCGATGCGCCGGGCGGCCGGCTCGACGAGGTCGACCACCTCGAGCGCGCGCTCGGTGGCGGCGCCCGGGTCGGCCAGGCCGTGCAGCTCGGCGTTGGCGCGGACGAACTGGCGGCCGCTGAGGTAGCCGAAGCTGACCTCCCTCTCGGGCACCAGCCCGATCGAGCGGTAGACCTCGGTGTTGCGCCAGATGTCCCGTCCGTCGAGCCTCACCGTCCCGGCGGACGGTGCGAGGAAGCCGGCCATCAGGGCGATCAGCGTGGTCTTGCCGGCCCCGTTGGGCCCGAGGAGTCCGGTGATCCCGGGCCCGACGGTCATCGAGATGCCGTTGACCGCCACCACGTTGCCGTACCAGCGTGAGACCGCGTCGAGGGTGATCGTGCTCATCGGCCCGCCAGCCGTCGGTAGCGCCACAGCAGGCCGGCGAGGCAGGCCGCGGAGAGCCCGACGAGCACGACGACGTACGCCGCCTCCAGCGTGGAGCCGGTGGGCGGTGTCGGGCTCCGCCCGTCGCCGAAGGCGTCCGCGACCCCGCGGTAGAGGGAGTACGGCGAGAACAGGCCGGCGACCTCGCCGACGCGGGCCCGATCCTCGGACAGCGCGATGCCCTGGACCGCGGTGACCACGCCGTTGGCGATGAGCAGCACCGCGATCGTCGCGACGACGGCGAAGCCCCGCCGGGTCGACCAGCTCGAGATCAGGCCGCCGACGCCGGTGACCGACAGCGCCAGCAGGAGACCGACCGCGAGCGCGACGCCGGCCTTGCGTGACTGGTCGGCGGCGTCGAGCTCGCCGAGCAGCGCACCGGCCCACATGATGACGATCGGCGTCCAGACGAAGACCAGCGTCGCGAGCAGCAGCGAGGTCCAGCGGGCCAGCGCGTAGGTGCTGCTCCGCAGCGGCCGCGCGAGGTAGAGGGTGATGCTGCCGTGCCGCAGGTCGCGGGAGAACAGCACCGGCGCCTGCGCAGCCACGAAGATGCTGAGCAGCACCTGCGTCGTGGAGGCGTACTGCGCGTAGCCGAGCGGCAGCTCGGCGAGGCCGACCAGCACCATCGCCCCGACCAGGATCACCGCCGGCAGCAGGTTGAGCGCGAGGAGGACGAACGGCAGCACCTTGGACCGCCCGGACCGGCCGAGCCCGAATGTGTTGCGCAGGCCGGTGAGCACCAGCGACCGGGCGATGGCCGGCTCCCCGAGGCGCGGCCCGGTGTAGGGGCGGTAGCCGAGGTCGTGGATGACGCTGCGCCCCGTCGGCGTCGATGCGGTCGGCGGCGGCATGCTCGGGTCAGCCATCGGCGAACACGTCCTCGATGCGGCGGTGGTCGACCTCCAGGCGCACCAGACCGAGCCCGAGGTCGGCCACGCAGTCGCGGACCAGGTCGTGCACCTCGGAGGAGCGACCGCGCACGTCGGCGCTCTCGACCGCGATCAGGTGCCCGCGTGCCGTCGCCGCGACCCCTGCCGCCGTCAGCGCGGCGAGCATCCGCTGCTGGCCGTCGTCCCCGAGCACCTCGACCAGGAGGCTGCCGGTCGCGTCGAGGAGGTCGACGGTGCTCGACGAGGTGAGCAGTCGTCCCGCGTCGAGCACGACGACGTGGTCGCTGACCCGCTCGAGCTCGCCGAGGAGGTGGCTGGTGACCACGACGCCGATGCCGAAGTCGTGGCCGACGCGCTGCACGAGCCGGAGCATCTCGTCGCGCGCGGCGGGGTCGAGGCCGTTGGTCGGCTCGTCGAGGAACACCAGGCGCGGGTCGTGGACCAGCGCCTGGGCGAGCTTGGCCTTCTGCTTCATGCCGGTGGAGTAGCCGCCCATCGGCCGGTAGCGCTCCTCGGCCAGCCCGACGTGGCGCAGCACCTCGGCCGCCCGCTCCCGCGCGGCGACCCGCGGCAGCCCCGAGACCGTGGCCAGGTGGACCACGAAGTCGCTGGCGCTGACGTCGGGCGGCAGGCAGTCGTGCTCGGGGAGGTAGCCGACGAGCCCGCGGATCGCCTGGCCCTCGGTGGCAATGTCGTGACCGAGGACCCGGGCGCTGCCCGCGGTCGGCGTCACCAGACCGAGCAGGATCTTGATCAGCGTGGACTTGCCGGCCCCGTTGGCGCCGACGAGCCCGGTGATGCCCGCCCCGATCTCGACGCTCAGCTCGTCGAGGGCGAGCACGGACCCGTAGTCCTTGCTCAGCTCCTGGGTGCGTACGACGACCTCCACGCGGCCCAGGCTAGACGTGAGCTGCGCAGGCCCTGCGCGGCGAGCGTGAAGGTCTGGTGGAGATCCGGTGAGGGCTCAGAGGTGGCCCAGCCGACGCAGCCCGTCGCACGCGTCGGCCAGGGTCTCGCGCGGGTCGCGGAAGGCGACGCCGAGCTCGCGCTCCATCGGACCGTTGTCGGCGTCGGGCATGCGTGTGTAGTACTCCATCGCCGAGGCCGTCATGGGGGTGCCGAGGTGGAGCCTGTCCTGCAGCCGGCCGAAGCCGCGCAGCGCGGCGTCGGGGACCGGCACGTGCACGACCCGGCGTCCGGACACCTCGGTGAGGATGCGTGCGGCGTCGCGGACCGGGAGGGTGACGCCGCCGGTGACGTAGCGACGCGGACCGCGCCCGGGCTCGAGCAGTGCGGCGTGCGCGCGGCCGAGGTCGCGGACGTCGCACACCGTCCAGGTGGCGCCGGTGCCGGGCAGCATCCGCAGCCGCAGTCCCTTGAGCAGGCCCTCGTTGGCCTCGCCGAGCTGCTCACCTGCCGGCGGTCCGAGCACCATCACGGGGTAGGTCGTCACGACCGGGGCGCCGGCGGCCTGCAGCGAGCGGGCGTACTCCTCCACTTGGCCCTTGGACCGGCCGTAGTCGTCGAGCCCGCCCAGCACGGGCAGGTCCGCGGTCAGCAGGTCGAGGCCGGGCCGGAAGAGCGCGGCGGCGCTCGAGCAGTGCACGACGGGGTCGAGACCGAGCTCGACGGCCTGTCCGAGCACGTTGCGGGCGCCGGTCAGGTTGGTCTCGCACATCCAGTCGGCGTCGTCGGGACCGAGCGCGACGACGGCCGCGCAGTGGACGACCGCGTCGCAGCCCTCGAGCGCCGCACGGACCGAGCCGGCATCGGTGATGTCGCCGACCACGTGGTCGCTCGTGTCGAGGCCCAGCGCACCCGCGGCCTTCGCCAGCTTGCCGGGGGTGCGGACGAGGTAGCGCACCTGGTGACCCGCGTCCACGCAGGCCCTGGCGGTCCACGCGCCGACGTAGCCGGTGCCGCCGGTGAGCAGGACCCTCACGCCGGGTCCGCCTCCTCGTGCGCGCGGAGCTCGGCGAGCCCGTCGGCCAGCCCGACCGGCGGCCGGTAGCCCAGCTCGGCGCGGGCGCGTGCGTCGTTGACCGTCATCTCGTGGCCGACCAGCGCGATCGCGCCCTCCGAGACGGCCGGCTCGCCGGGAAGGCGCAGGGTGCGCCAGCCGCGGTCGACCACGCCGGCCATCGTGCGCGCGACGGCGTAGGGCACGGACCGCTCCGGCGGCTCGACGCCGTACGCCTCCGCGACGTCGGTGACGAACTCGCGGAACCGCACCGGCGGGCCGTCGGTCAGGAAGTACGTGCCCTGCGCCTGCTCCACGGTCGCGGCCAGCACGATGCCCTCCACGGCGTTGCGCACGTGGCAGGTCGAGGTCAGGTAGTCGCCGCCGGAGACCCAGGCCCAGCGCCCGCCGCGCATCGCCTCCAGCACCGCCGGCGCGAACGTCGTGTCGCCCGGCCCCCAGATCAGGCGGGGCCGCACCGACACGGTGCGCAGCTCGTGCCCGTCGGCGGCCAGGACGAGCTGCTCGGCGAGCGCCTTGGTGCGGGCGTACTCCCCGCTGTGGCGGGAGGGGTACGGCGCGGACTCGTCGGCGTAGCGCAGCGGCCGGCCCCCGGCGAGGACGGCCTCGGTGCTGACGTGCACCAGCCGGGCGGCGCCCGCGGCGAGCGCCAGGGCGATCACCGCGCGCGTCCCCTCCACGTTGTCCGCCTGCAGTGCGCCGGGGCGGCCCCACGTGCGGGTGTCGGCCGCGGCGTGCACGACCACGTCGGCGCCGCGGACCTCCGGGGCCAGCGAGGGGGCGTCGCCCAGCGCTCCGCGGACGGGGCGGGCGCCGGCCGCCTCGACGGCCGCCGCGGCCTCGTCGGAGCGCGCCAGGGCCAGGACGGCGTGGCCGTCCCCGACGAGCCGGGTCACCAGGTGGCGGCCGAGGAACCCGCTGCCGCCGGTGACGAAGAACTGCACCGGGACAATCTAGGGCCGATCACCCCTCGAGGGTCGAGGTGCGACCGAAGTGAGCGCGGAGACCATACGATCCGGGGATGCTGCGCACCCGGCTCCGCCCGTCCCTGGCCGCCGCGCTCGTCGGGCTCGCCTCGCTGGGTGCGACGCCCCTGGTCACGACGGCGCAGGCGGCACCGGTCGCGGACGCCCCCACCGTGCTGGGTAGCAGGGTGATCGGCAGGTCCGTGCAGGGCAGGGCGATCCGTGCCTACCACCTGGGCGACCCGCGCAGCGCCCGCAAGGTGGTCGTCCTGGGCTCGATCCACGGCGACGAGACCGCCGGGATCCGCGTCACCGAGGGGATCCGGCGCGGACTGCCCGTGCACGAGGTGGACCTCTGGGTCGTCCCGACGATCAACCCCGACGGGGTCGCGCGCGGCACCCGGCAGAACGCCCACGGCGTCGACCTCAACCGCAACTTCCCCTACGCCTGGGGGCACCTGACCGGGTCCTACTACTCGGGACCGCGTCCGCTCAGCGAGCCCGAGTCCCGTGCGCTGCGACGGTTCCTCGACCGGGTCCGCCCGCGCTTCATGGTCTCGTTCCACCAGCCCCTCCACGGCGTGGGCAGCGACCGCAAGGACAAGGGGTTCCAGCGCAGGCTCTCGCGCGGGCTGGACCTCCCGGTGAAGGCGTTCAACTGCAGCGGACGCTGCTACGGGACAATGACCTCCTGGTACAACCACGGTCACGCGGGGACGGCGATCACCGTCGAGTTCGGGGCGCACCCCTCGCTCGCCTGGCTGCGCGGCGACGCCGCGCGGGCGACCGTCCGTGCTGTGCTGGGGCAGTACCTCTCGGACCTCTCCTGAACGAAGGCGGCTCTCGTGGACCCGGCACTCTTCCCCGTGATCGTGGTCGGCATGCTCACGGTGTTCGTGCTCCTGCTCTACCTCGGCTGGCGGGCCGAGAAGAAGCGCGTCGCCGGGCTCCGCGCCTACGCCGCGCAGCGCGGCTGGACCTACACCGACCGGGACGACTCCTGGCACCGGACCTTCCACGGGTCGCCGTTCGAGTCGGGCCACAACCGCCAGAGCAGGAAGGTCCTCACCGGCGCCCACGACGGCCGGCAGTGCGCGGTCTTCGACTTCGTCTACCACACCACCGAGACCTCGACGAACAGCGAGGGGCACACCACGCACCGCGAGCAGTCGCACTGGTTCAACGTCGTCGCGCTGTCGGTGGGCGCGGTCACCCCCGGCCTGTCGGTGTCGCCCGAGGGCGTCTTCGGCCGGCTGCTCGGGCGGATGTTCAACCGCGACATCGAGCTGGAGTCCGAGGAGTTCAACCGCGCCTTCACCGTCAGCTCCGAGGACCGCAGGTTCGCCTTCGACGTGCTGCACCCGCGGATGATGGAGCTGCTGCTCGGGCACCCCGACACCGCGTGGCGCATCGACCAGGGCTGGCTGCTCACCGTCGAGCGCAGCACCTACGACCTGCCCGACGTGGAGAGCCGGCTGGCCTTCGCCGACCGGATCCTCGACTCGCTACCGGACTTCCTGCGCCGGCACTACGGCATCCCGGCGCCGACGGTCGGTCAGGCATGAGCCCCGCGGGACTCGTCGCCGCGGCCGTCGGGGCGGCCCTGCTGCTGCTCGGGGTCGTGCTCGCGACGTCGTACAACCGGTTCGTGCAGCAGCGGACCCTCGTGGAGGAGTCCTGGAGCCAGGTCGACGTGGAGCTGCAGCGCCGTCACGACCTGATCCCCAACCTGGTCGAGACCGTGAAGGGGTACGCCGCCCACGAGCGTGCGGTGCTCGAGCGCGTCACCGCGGCGCGGGCCGCGGCCGAGCAGCACCGGCGCGACCGCCCTACCGAGCGACGTCCCTACGAGGAGGAGGTGGGCGGCGCACTGTCCGGCCTGCTGGTCGTGGCGGAGGGCTACCCCGAGCTCAAGGCGAGCATCAACTTCCTGCACCTGCAGCGGGAGCTGACCGACACCGAGGACCGCATCGCGGCGGGTCGCCGGTTCTACAACGGCAACGTGCGGGCGCTGAACACCCGCGTGGGGACCTTCCCCTCCAACGTCGTCGCCCGGACGTTCGGCTTCGAACGCCGGGACTTCTTCGAGCTCGGCGACGCGCGTGCCGCCGCGTCGCCGCAGGTCGATCCATCCCTCACCGAGGAGGCACCGTGACCACTCCCACCGACCAGCCCACCGACCAGCCCACCGGCCACCCCGACGCGCCGCCCGTCGGCGTCACCACCGAGGTCGGGCACCTGCGCACCGTGCTGCTGCACCGTCCGGGTCCGGAGCTCAAGCGGCTCACCCCGCGCAACAACGACCGGCTGCTCTTCGACGGCATCCCGTGGGTGGGCCGCGCCCAGGAGGAGCACGACGCGTTCGCCGAGGCGCTGCGCTCGCGCGACGTCGAGGTGCTCTACCTCACCGACCTGCTCGAGGCGGCGCTCACCTCCGACGAGGCCAGGGCGCTGGCGATCGACAGCGCGATGGACAGCCTCCACCTCGGCCAGAGCCTGCGCGCCTACCTGTCCTCGCTGCTGCAGGACCTGGCACCCGGCGACCTGGCCCTCGTGCTCACCGCGGGGCTGCGCAACGACGAGGTGCGCCACTCGCGGCCGGGCCTGGTCTCGAGCCTGCTCGCGGACGACGACTTCCTCATCGACCCGCTGCCCAACCTGCTGTTCACCCGGGACTCCAGCGTGTGGGTGGGCGACCACGTGACGATCACCTCGCTGGCGATGCCCGCGCGGGCCCGCGAAACCCAGCTGACCGAGCTGGTCTACCGCCACCACCCGCGCTTCGCAGCCGTCCAGCGCCTGCACGGCTGGGACCGGGAGTACGTCGAGGGCGGCGACGTCCTGCTGCTCGCCCCCGGCGTCGTGGCCGTGGGCGTCGGCGAGCGGACCACCCCGGCCGGCGTCGAGGGGCTGGCCCGCCAGCTGCTGTCCGGCGGGATCGCCACGACCGTCCTCGCCGTGCCCATCACGCAGGAACGCGCGACGATGCACCTCGACACGGTGTGCACGATGGTCGACGTCGACACCGTCGTGATGTACCCCAACATCGCCCATCGGCTCCGCGCCCTCACCGTCACCGCAGACTCGCCTCCCGGCACTCCTCCGGCCGAGCTGGAGCTGCGGGTCGGCGGGTCCGAGCCGTTCCTCCACGCCGCCGCGCAGGCGATGGGCATCGACGAGCTCAAGGTGATCGACACCGGGCTGGACCCGGTCACCGCCGAGCGCGAGCAGTGGGACGACGGCAACAACACGCTGGCGCTGGCGCCGCGGCTCGCGGTGGCCTACGAGCGCAACACCCAGACCAACCGTCGCCTCGAGGACGCCGGCGTCGAGGTGGTCAGGATCGCCGGCTCGGAGCTCGGCTCCGGCCGCGGCGGACCGAGGTGCATGTCCTGCCCGGTGCTGCGCGACGCCCCCTGAGGCCTCGTCCGGGTGCGGGCGGCGCCTCAGGCGTCGTAGGCCCTGCCCTGCTTGAAGCTCCAGCCCGGGACGCCCGACATCTGCCACGACGCCTCGAAGGTGCGCTCGTAGCCGACGTGGCTCAGCCGCCAGCCGTCGGGCGTGCGGACGCAGCGGTCGCGGTAGAACGCGGCCCCCTCGATGGCCACGTCGTACTCCGGGACGAAGACCTTGTCGTGGAGGTACCAGGTCGCCTCGGCGGTGTCGCCGTCGACGGCGATCTCCGGGTGGTGGGCCTGGTGCAGCGTGACCCGGTCCCGCGGGAGGTTCTCGCGCATGTAGGCCACGATCTCGTCGCGGGAGCCGAAGTCGAGACCGGCGTACGACCCGGTCGCCTCCGGCACGAAGAGCTGGGCGAAGTCGTCCCAGCGCTTGAGGTCGAGGCAGCGCAGGTAGGCGTACTTCAGCTGCCGGATCGCCTCGACGTCGTCGTGGTCGCGCGCTCGCCCCGCGGGGCCGCCGCCGCTCATCGCCGGCCGACCTTGAAGATGCCGCGGGCGATCTCGCGCGCCGCGGTGCGCATGAACTGCTTGGCTGCCTGGGACTCCAGCACCTCGGTCACCACACTCTTCTCCTGCTCGGGCGCACGCCGGCGCGACTGCTCGGGATAGGACACCCGGTCGGGTCCGGGTGGGGGCTGCTGCGCCGCCTTCTCCGCCCCCTGCTCCACCTTGCGGACGAGGATCTCGTGGGCGGAGTCGCGGTCGACGGCCTGGGCGTACCTCGCGTGGAGCGCGCTCGCGGTCACCGTCGCCTGCATGGCGTCGGGCGACGCCGGACCCATGAGGGACTCCGGCGCGCGCAGCCGGGTCCAGGCGACCGGGGTCGGGGCGCCGCGCTCGTTCATCACCGTCACCACCGCCTCGCCGATGCCCAGCGTGGTCAGGACGGCACCGAGGTCGGGGTAGTCGCTGGTCGGGTAGGTGTCGACGGTCGCGCGCAGCGCCTTGGCCTCGTTGGGGGTGTGGGCGCGCAGCTGGTGCTGCACGCGCGAGCCGAGCTGGGCCAGCACGCTGTCGGGCACGTCGGTCGGTGACTGGGTCACGAAGAACACGCCCACGCCCTTGGACCGGATCAGCCGCACGGTCTGGGTGATGGCGGCCAGGAAGTCCTTGGAGGCGTCGGCGAACAGCAGGTGCGCCTCGTCGAAGAAGAACACCAGCGTGGGCTTGTCGGGGTCGCCGACCTCGGGCAGGTCGTGGAAGAGGTCGGCGAGCAGCCACATCAGGAAGGTGGAGAAGAGCGCCGGACGGTCCTGCAGGTCGGGCAGCTCGACGAGGGACACGATCCCCCGACCGTCGGGCGCGAGGCGGATCAGGTCCTTGGTGTCCAGCTCGGGCTCGCCGAAGAACGCGTCCGCGCCCTGGTCGGACAGCGTGACCAGCTCGCGCAGGATCACCCCGGCGGTCGCGGACGACAGGCCACCCAGCGCCTTGAGCTCGGCCTTGCCCTCGTCGGAGACCAGGAACTGCACCACCGCGCGCAGGTCCTCCAGGTCCAGCAGGGGCAGCCCCGCCCGGTCGGCGTAGTGGAAGACCAGCCCGAGCGAGGACTCCTGGGTGTCGTTGAGGCCCAGCACCTTGGACAGCAACGTGGGACCGAACGCGGTCATCGTGGCGCGCAGCGGGATCCCGGTGCCCTCGCCGCCGAGCGCGAAGTACTCCACCGGGAAGCCGGCCGCGGTCCACTCCTGGCCGACCGAGGTCGCGCGCGAGGAGATCTTGTCGCCGGCGGCGCCCGGCGTCGACAGCCCGGACAGGTCGCCCTTGACGTCGGCGGCGAAGACCGGGACGCCGGCGTCGGAGAGCTGCTCGGCGAGCAGCTGCAGGGTCTTGGTCTTGCCGGTCCCGGTCGCGCCGGCGACGAGTCCGTGGCGGTTGAGCATGGCCAGCGGGATGCGCACCGGGACGGGGTCGGGCCCGGCGAGGTGGTCGGCGTCGAGCATCAGCGCGCCGAGCTCCAGGGCGGGCCCGTCGAAGGCGTAGCCGGCGCGGACGGTCTCCGCCAGGGCGCCGGCCGAGGACGCGCCTGGGGAGGCAGGGGTCTCGGGCATGGGCCCGAACGTAACCGCTCGGCGGCCGCCGCTCCACACCCCTCTATCCTGAGCCCGTGATCTTCAAGCGCGTGGGTTCCACGCGGCCCTACCCCGAGCACGGGCTCGAAGCACGGGACTGGGCCGCGATCCCGCCCGTGCAGGTGCGGCTCGAGGACCTGGTGACCACCAAGGCCACGCTGCAGCTCGAGACGCTGCTCGGGGAGGACTCCACGTTCTTCGGCGACCTCTTCGCCCACGTCGTGCAGTGGCAGGGCGACCTCTACCTCGAGGACGGTCTGCACCGCGCACTCCGCGCCGCGCTGCAGAAGCGGTCGGTGCTGCATGCCCGGGTCCTGGACCTCGACGCCCGCGAGGGGCCGGGATGAGCCGCCGCCGCTCCGGCCTGGCCGGGATCACCTTCCTCGTGCTGATCGGCATCCTCGCCCTCGGCACGGTGGTCGGGTGGCGTGCGGTCAGCACCCCGGTCCCGGGGCTCAGCGAGGAGTCGCCCAGCGACGAGCCGTCGTGCCGCGACGGCGTGTCGGCCGGTGACGTCGTGCGCACCGGCGACGTGACGGTCAGCGTGTTCAACGCCGGCAGCCGGTCGGGCCTCGCCGACCAGACCCTCGGCGAGCTCACCGCGCGGGGGTTCCTGGCCGGCGACGTCGGCAACGCGCCCGGGGACGTCGGCGCGGTGAGGTTCGTGCGGGTGCTCGCGCCGAGCAAGAAGGACCCGGCCGCCCAGCTGGTCGCCCTGCAGTTCGGGCCGAAGACGTTGGTGCAGCCGACGTCGCAGGACCTCGGCCCGGGCGTGGACGTCATCGTCGGCGACCGGTTCTCCGGCCTGTCCAAGGCACCCCGCAAGCTCAAGGCGAAGACCGCCGGCTCGGGCTGCTGAGGGCGCGGTCACTCCAGCCAGGTCGCCAGCCGCCCCCGCAACGACACCGCCCGCAGCCGGTCCTCGGTCTCGATCCGCAGCCGCCTCGGGGTGACCACGAGCAGCTCGTCGCCGCGACGCAGCACCGTGCGCCCGCTCGGCACCTTGGTCTCGCCGTCGCGCACCACCAGCGTCACCGACGCCCCCCTGGGGAGCCGCAGCTCGCTCACCTCGACGCCGTGGAGGGCGGAGCGCCGGGTGATCCTGATCTGCAGCAGGTCCACCGCGATCCGGTCCAGCGGCGCGGTCTCGATGTCGAGGTCACGCAGCTCGTCGGGGTCCAGCAGCCGCAGCCTCCGGGCCAGCCACGGCAGCGTCGGGGCGGTGACGAGGGTGTCGATCACGACCAGCACGAAGACGACGTTGAACAGGCCTCTGGCCCCCTCCACCCCGGCGGCGAGCGGGATCGTGGCGAAGACGACCGGCACGGCCCCGCGCAGGCCGGCCCACGACAAGAACACGGTGTCCTGCCAGGACAGCCGCTGCCACACGGTGCTGACCACCACGGAGAGGGGCCGGGCGACCCCCGCCAGCAGGCCACCGGCGAGGATCGCCTGCCAGGCGCCGGTCCAGTTCAGCTGGTCCGGCGAGAGCAGGAGGCCCAGCATGACGAACAGCCCGATCTGCGAGAGCCACCCGAGACCCTCGACGAACGACTTGGTGGCCGTGCGGTGCGGCAGCTCGACGTTGCCGAGGACCAGCGCGGCGGCGTACACCGCGGCGAAGCCGGAGGCGTGCGCGAGCACGACCGCGACGCCGTAGGACAGGACGGTGATCGACAGCACGCTGAGCGGGTAGAGCCCGGAGGCCGGGAGGGCGCCGCGGCGCAGCACCCACGCTCCGGCGCGTCCCAGGGCGAGGCCGATGACGACGCCGGCCGCGAGCTCGTAGACGATCAGCCCGCCGACCGTGAGCAGCCCCTCGCCGAACAGGTGGCCCTCACTGGCCAGGACCACCAGGAGCGCGGTGGGGGCGTCGTTGAGGCCGGACTCCGCCTCCAGCGGACCGGTCAGGCGACGCGGGAGCGGCACCCGCCGCAGCACCGAGAACACCGCCGCCGCATCGGTCGGGGCGGTGATCGCGGCGAGCAGGACCGCGAGCTCCCAGCTGAAGCCCAGCCAGAAGTGCGCCATCAGCGCCATCGCCACCACCGTGACCGCCACCCCGACCGTCGCCAGCAGGACGCCGGTCCGCATCGCCGGCCTGAGGTCGTGCCAGGCCGTGGTCACCCCGCCCTCGGTGAGGATGACGATCAGAGCGGCGAAGCCGAGGGCGTGGGCGACGCCTGCGTCGTCGAACTGGATGCCGATCCCGCTGCTGCCCAGCACGACGCCCAGCAGCAGGTAGAGCAGGAGGCTGGGCAGGCCCACGCGCACCGAGACCCGCACCGCCAGGACCGCGAACAGGATGACCGCCGAGCCGCCCAGCAGCACCCGGTCGAGCTGCTCGACGTCGAAGGTCACGTCACCTCGTCTGCTGCGGGACGCTCCGGCGGGGGCCGGTGCCGGCGGGATGCCTGGAGTCTAGTGGCGTGCGCGGGCCTCCTAGGCTGGCCGGGTGCAGCTGGACAGTCCCCGCCTCCAGGTCGCCCAGCGGGCCGCCGTCCCGCCGTTCCACGTCATGGACCTGCTGGCCCGTGCGGCGGACCGGCAGCGCACGCACGGCGACCTGGTGAACCTCGTCGCCGGGCAGCCCTCGACGCCGGCCCCGCTGCCCGTGCGCGAGGCCGCCAGGCGTGCCCTGGACGGTGACCTGCTCGGCTACACCGTCGCCACCGGCATCCCCGAGCTGCGCGAGCAGATCGCGGCCCACCACGCCCGGTGGCACGGCGTCGAGGTCTCCCCCGACGAGGTGGTCGTCACCACGGGGTCCTCCGGCGGGTTCCTGCTGGCCTTCCTCGCCGCCTTCGAGGCCGGTGACCGGGTGGCGATCGCCCGGCCCGGCTACCCCTGCTACCGCAACGTGCTCACCGCGCTGGGCTGCGAGGTGGTCGAGCTGCCGACCGGCCCACAGACCCGGTTCCAGCCGACGGTGGAGATGCTCGAGGAGCTCTGGGAGGCCGGGACGCCGGTGCGCGGGCTGGTGGTGGCCAGCCCCGCGAACCCGACCGGGACCATGCTCGCTCCGGCGGAGCTGGCTGCGCTGGCCACCTGGTGCGAGGCGCACGGGGTGCGACTGGTGAGCGACGAGATCTACCACGGGATCTCCTACGCGTCCGCGCCCGCGCCCGCCTCCGCCTGGCAGTGGTCACGGAGCGGCGTGGTGTTCTGCTCGTTCTCCAAGTACTTCTCGATGACCGGCTGGCGGCTGGGCTGGATGCTGGTGCCGGAGGACCTGCGCCGCCCGGTCGACGTGCTGACCGGCAACTTCACCATCTGCCCGCCCGTGCTGTCCCAGCAGGCGGCGGTCGCGGCCTTCGACCCGGCGTCGTACGCCGAGTGCGACGGCCACGTCGCGAGGTACGCCGAGAACCGCGCGGTCCTGCTCGACGGGCTGCGCGCGCTCGGGTGGACCAGGCTCGCGCCGGCCGACGGGGCCTTCTACGTCTATGCCGATCTCGAGGGCCTCACCGACGACTCGATGGGCTTCGCGCTCCGGCTGCTGGAGGAGACCGGTGTGGCGCTGACGCCCGGCGTCGACTTCGACACCGAGCGGGGCAGCCACTTCGTCCGGATGTCCTTCGCCGGTCAGCGGGCGGACGTCGAGACCGGGCTCCGCCGGCTGGAGAAGTGGCTTTAGTCCCGATCTGGACATTTTACGCATTTGTTGCTCAGAACCGCTCCGCCCGGCCACCGGACTGGTCCACACTTGGGGCACACCGCGGCGGTCCACCCCGCCGCGGTCGTCGCACTCGCCACACCTTCACAGGAGGAGACCTCGGGAGCGGCCCCTCTTGGCCGCGATCCCACCAGATCCCTGCCCTTCGTCCTCGTCTCCCGAAGCCATTCCTGCGGCCTTCAGGGGACCACGGGCAGGCTGCGTGACCTGTTGGACTCCGATGCGTGGGGCGTCGGGCCATCCAGGTGGAGGTCACGCGACCCAGACGCCCCGGACTGCCATCCCCAGTCCGGGGCGTCGTCGCGTCTAGGGGTGCAGGCCGTGGGCCACGAGCACGGCGTACGGGTCGACCGGCGCGCCGTGCTCGCCGTGGGGCCGCAGCTCGAGGTGCAGGTGGCTGCCGGTCACGTTGCCGGTCGCGCCGACGGCGCCGATCGGCTGGCCGGCGCGCACCCGCTGACCGGGCGCGACCGAGACCGAGCTCTGGTGGCAGTACCACGCCTCCCCGCCACCGGGCAGCGAGATGACGGTGCGGTACCCGTAGGCCCCGGCCCAGCCCGCACCGCGCACGACGCCCGAGGCGATGGCGCGGATCTGCGTGCCGGTCGGTGCGGCGAAGTCCAGGCCGGTGTGCATCCCGCTCGACCACAGGTAGCTGCGGTCACCGAAGCGACCGGTCAGGTGGTAGCCGGAGACCGGCAGCGCCCAGGTGATCCGCCTGATCACGACACGGCGCGCCACCGGCGCGGGACGGGAGGCCCGGCGGATCACGGTCCGCGGCATGCTGCGCGAGGGCCGTGAGGTCTCGCGGCCGGCGAGCGCGGCCGCGGCGCGCGTGGCCGTTGCGGGCGTGGCTGCTGCGGGGGCACCCTGCGCCGCCAGGGTCGCGGCCGCGAGGGTCCGCGACGGGCGCTGGTGGGCGGCGACGGGCAGCACGAGCGTCACCACGAGGACCACGACCAGCGCGGTCACGACGTAGGCCGCGCCGACCGACACCAGGGTCGGCACCAGGCGGCGACGCGCGCGGTGACGCGGCCGGTGGGCGCGCGGCACTGACAGGGGGGGACGGTGCGACATGACTGGGCTCCTCCAAGCCCCTCCTCCGCCGGTCGGCGTTCGACTGTCCCGAGAGCTTCCGTGGCGAAGGCAGTCCGGAAGCAGACAGCAAGACGTTGCTAGCTTTTGTTAGCGGCCAGTAAGTCACGGCGGCGACGGGACTTTCAACCTGAGAGCCGCAGAGGTGACGAACCGCACGCGCGACCGCCCAGTGTCACCCGCCCCGGCATGTCCGAAACCATGAGGTTTGCCCCCGCTCCGAGGACGTGACCGAACCCGTCGATAGGCCGTTTTTCAGACATTCCGCCTCGACGGACGAGGTGCACGACGAACCAGGAGCCTGACATGCGCACGACTCTCGGGACCACCCAGCGGGCCACCCTCGCCATCGGCAGCGCCGCGACGCTCACCCTGCTCGCCATGACCACGCCGGCGCAGGCTGCCTCCTCCCACGCCTCGCCGCACGCCTCCTCCACCTCCGCGCACGCCGAGAAGGCCCGACCCGGTGAGCACCCCGGGAAGGGTCGGGACCGACGGGCGAGCTCGAACAAGGACGGCCGGGGTCACGACGGCACCTGGCAGGCACAGGCGGACCCCGACGGACAGCAGAACGGCGGGATCGACCAGCCGGGCGGGACCGGTGGTGCCGACCGGACCGACCAGGACGGCAACAACGGCAGCGGCAACGATGCCGACTGCGAGGACGACAACCGTGGAAAGGGCGTGCCCGGGCACTGCAAGGCCACGTCCACGCACGGGAGCCAGGGCCAGGACCGCACCGCGCCGCGGGCGCCCGGCCGGACGGACGATGGCCGGGACGGCGCCCAGGACGCGGCGAAGGACGCGGGGAAGGGCACCGAGGCGGCCGGCGGCTCCGCGACCTCCACCGAGGACGCGACGGCGACGCGTCCTGGCCTCACGCCGAGCACGAGCGGGCCGGTCGTGCTGGGCATCGAGCGGACGGTCCGGTCCTCCGCCTCCACGCCTGCTCGCACGCCCGTGCAGACCTCGCCCTCCGCCGGCACGGTCCCGTCGGCGCGGGCCGCGGCGGAGCTGCCCAACACCGGCGCACAGGCCGCGACCCTGGCGCTCCTCGCGAGCGGCCTGGGCACCGTGGCCGCCGGCACCGTGCTCGTGCGACGCCGCCGCACGGACGCCTGAGCCGCACGCACGACCGCGCCCGGCCACTCGTCCATCGCCCCGGATCCCCGCGATCCGGGGCCGATGGTCCCGGCCCGACCCGGGACGCTCCGCGGCGACGCCAGGCGGAGGTCCCGGAGGCTCCCGGACCACCGTCACCGCCGAGGATGAGTGGCGGCATTTTGTCCGTAATCATCCGTTTCGAGGCCACATGCTCGTGCTCACCACCGCAGGCCCGCCGCAACGGTCCGGGCCACACATAAGGGAGAACATGATGCGCACCACCTCCGCCACCGCCGGCCTCGGCGCCCGCCTCTTCGTCGGCCTGGCCGCCTCGGCCGTGATGGTGCTGACGGTGAACGCCCCGTCGTACGCCGAGCCCGGCAACGGCAACGGCAACGGCAACGGGGCGGTGATCCAGCACGACGGGCGGGGGCACGACGACGACTGGCAGGCTCACTCCGACCCGGACGGGGACACCAACGGCGGCGTGGACCAGCCCGGCGGCACCGGCGGCACGATGGGCGGGCAGGACGGCAACAACGGCAGCGGCAACGACGCGGACTGCGAGGACGACAACCGCGGCAAGGGCGTCCCGGGGCACTGCAAGGACAAGGGCCGGCCCGCCGCCGAGGAACCTGCCGACGACTCCGACGACGCCTCCGACGAGAGCACCGACGAGAGCACCGACGAGAGCACCGTCGAGAGCACCGTCGAGAGCACCGTCGAGAGCTCGGACCCCGCTCCCGCGGAGAACAGCGACGACGAGGCCCGGTCGACCGACGAGCGGGGCGGCGATTCGATCCAGCCGCCGGCCGAGGAGCCGGCCGAGGAGCCCGGAGTCGAGCCCGGAGACGACCCGGCCCCGCGCAGCACCGACGAGCCGGGCGTGGAGCAGCCGGCCACCGTGGGGACCACGGACGAGACCACCGAGGAGCCCGGGGGCGACCAGCCGGCCACCGAGGGCAGCACGGACGAGCCGGCCGTCGACGAGCCGACCGCCGACGTGCCGACCACCGACGAGCCGACCACCACGCCCGTCGTGCTTGGCGTCGAGGCGTTCGCCGACGACGCCTCCACGACACGGACGACACGGACGACCCACACGCCCCCGGCGGGCCGGGTCGCCCCGGTCGTCGCTCCCTCCGACGGGGTCCGGGCGGTGCTCCCGAGCACCGGCGCCCCCGCCGGCCAGGGCCTGCTGGTCTCGGGCGGGGTGGCGCTGAGCCTGGCCGGCCTCGTGCTGGTCCGCCGGGGGCGGCGGACCAGCGCGGGCTGAGGCCGCCACAGGAGCCGTCGGACCGGCTCCTGCGAGGAGGGGAGGACCGCGAGGTGGGCTCGGGACTCCCCTCCTCGATGTATGGGCGCCTGGTCCGTTCGGGTCATGCGGGGCGGCCACCTGGGCCGTTCGGACAAGGCGACGGGACCAAGTTCCCGGTTCTGGCCCCATAAGTCCCAGACGTGGTCCATCCTGGTGGTCCCTGCTTCGCCGACCCAGGAGGACTCGTCGTGATCGCCTCGACCAAGCTCTTCGTCCTGCTCACGGGTTCGGCGACCGCCACCGTCGTGGGAGCAGGCCCGGTGCTCCACTCCGACGCGACGCTCACCGCCGTTCTCACCGCGGGCGCGGTCATGGTCACCTCGGGCCTCTACCAGCTCCTCCGGGCTCCGGCCGACGCCTGACCGCAGGTCCTCCGAGGCCCCCGCTCGTCGAGCCGGGGGCCTTCGTCATGTCCGCACCCGGACGGCCCACCGAGAGCACGGCGAGGGGCCCCGGGAGACGACGAACGGCCCCCACCCGCGTCGCCGCAGGAGGGGGCCGTTCGGTCGGCGGTGGCGGAGGGATTTGAACCCTCGGTGGGCTTTCACCCACAAACGCTTTCGAGGCGTTCTCCTTAGGCCGCTCGGACACGCCACCGCCGACGAGGGTACAGCAGCGGCGCCTCGGTCCCGCACGCAGGTCAGGGCGTACGACGGCCCTCGAAGAAGGTGCGGAGCACCGCCCCGCACTCCTCGGCCAGCACCCCCGCGACGACCTCCGGGCGGTGGTTGAGCCGCCGGTCCCGCACCACGTCCCACAGCGAGCCGACCGCCCCGGCCTTGGGGTCGTGGGCGCCGAGGACCACCCGGTCGACCCGCGCCAGGACAGCGGCACCGGCGCACATCGTGCACGGCTCGAGCGTCACCACCAGGGTGCAGCCCTCGAGCCGCCACTCGCCCTGGATGAGCGCGGCCTCGCGCAGCGCGACCACCTCGGCGTGGGCGGTCGGGTCCGCCCGGTCCTCACGGTGGTTGCGCCCGCGACCGATGACCGTGCCGTGGGGGTCCAGGACCACCGCACCGACGGGTACGTCGTCCCCGGTGGCCCCTGCTTCGGCGAGGGCGAGGCGCATCGCGGGCTCCCAGCGCGCCAGCACCGACGACGGCAGGTCCACCACGCCCGAGGCCCGGCCGTCAGGCGTTGACGCCCACGGCGTCGTCGTACAGCGCTCCGAAGCCGAGCTTGTGGGCGATCTCGCCGAGGACCTCGTCGGGATAGAGGTCCTCGTCGTCGAGCAGCGCACCCATGTCCATCGCCGGGACGCCGAGGTCGGCGACGATGCCGAGGTCGCCCGCGGGCTCCTGGTCGTCCTCCTCGTCGGGCATGTCCAGGTCGAGGGTCTCGAGGACCGACCTGGCCAGCGGCCACTCGGTCGCCGCGGTCACGTCGGAGAGCAGCAGCCGCACCTGGGGTCCCGCGACCCGGGCGAGCACGAAGAAGTCCTCGTCGATCGAGACCAGGCCGAGCGAACCGAAGTCGCCGGGCCAGCGCCGCAGCTCGGCGGCCAGGGTGTCCACGTCGTGCAGCCTGTCGTCGGAGATCTCCTCGACCATCCAGACGTTCTCCTCGCGGTAGACCACGAGGGCGAAGTCGACCGCCTCGTCGTCGTCGTACCCGGACACCTGGACTCCTTTCCCGCCGCCACAGGCGGCACCGCGCGCGACTCGACCGGTCCGAGAGGTCGCCGTGGCCCCGATCATGGCACCTGTGCGGGAGCGGAGGCCAGGCGAAAACGGGCTGGTCTCGCACTCGTCGCGCTCGGGTCGGCGAGTCGTCGGCGATTCGTTAGGTTGTGGCCCATGCGCGTCCACGTCGTCGACCACCCCCTCGTCTCCCACAAGCTCACCGCGCTGCGCGACGAGGACACCGACTCACCGACCTTCCGGCGTCTGGTCGACGAGCTGGTCACGCTGCTGGCCTACGAGGCGACGCGCGACGTCCGGGTGGTGCCGACGCAGGTGCGCACCCCGGTCGCCGCAGCGCAGGGGGTCCGCCTGGCCGCCCCCGTGCCCCTGGTGGTGCCGATCCTGCGGGCGGGCCTCGGCATGCTCGACGGGATGGTGCGGCTGCTGCCCACCGCCGAGGTCGGGTTCCTCGGCATGGCGCGCAACGAGGAGACCCTCGAGGCGATGACCTACGCCGAGCGGCTGCCGGCCGACCTGTCGGGACGCCAGTGCTACGTCCTGGACCCGATGCTGGCCACCGGTGGCACCCTCGCCGCCGCGGTCCGCTTCCTGGTGGACCGCGGCGCGGACCACATCACCGCGATCTGCCTGCTGTCGGCCCCCGAGGGCTGCCGCCGCGTCGAGGAGGAGCTGGGCGACCTCGAGGTGCCGGTCACCCTGGTGACCGCCGCGATGGACGAGCGGCTCGACGAGAAGGGCTACATCGTCCCCGGGCTGGGTGACGCCGGCGACCGGCTCTACGGCCTGGCCCACTGAGCCGGCGGGCCAGGGCCCGCGCGGTCAGAGGGCCTCGACGCCCTTGAGCACCTTGCCGAGCATGTCCTTGGCGTCGCCGAACAGCAGCGTGGTGCGGTCCTCGAAGAGCAGCTCGTTCTCGATGCCCGCGAAGCCGGGGCGCATGGACCGCTTCATGAACACGACCTGCTTGGCCTCGTCGGCGTTGAGGATCGGCATGCCGTAGATCGGGGCACCCGGCGTGGTCTTGGCGGCCGGGTTGACCACGTCGTTGGCCCCCACCACGAGGACCACGTCGGCGTCCTTGAAGTCGGCGTTGATGTCGTCCATCTCCACCAGCTGCTCGTAGGGCACCTGGGCCTCGGCGAGGAGCACGTTCATGTGGCCGGGCATGCGACCGGCCACGGGGTGGATGGCGTAGTCGACCTTGGCCCCGCGCGAGACCAGCAGGTCCACCAGCTCGCGCAGGGTGTGCTGGGCCTGCGCCACGGCCAGGCCGTAGCCCGGCACGATGATCACGCGGTCGGCGTAGTTGAGCATGATCGCGACGTCCTCGGGGCCGGCCGACTTGACCGGCCGGTCGGAGGCCTCGCCGGCGCCGAGCGTCGACCCGCCCTTGAGTGCGCCGAACATGATGTTGCCGACCGAGCGACCCATCGCCCGCGCCATGAGCAGGGTGAGGAACGTGCCGGAGGCACCGACGAGCGTGCCGCCGACGAGGAGCACGAGGTTGCTCAGGACGTAGCCGCCGGCGGCGACGGTCAGACCGGTGAAGGCGTTGAGCAGCGAGATCACGATCGGCACGTCGGCGCCGCCGACGGGCATGACCAGCAGGACGCCGAAGCCCAGTCCCACCAGGGCCAGCAGGACGCCGAGGAGCATGCCGGGGTTGGTGACCGTGAGCACGGACAGGGCGACCGCGACCACCAGCAGGCCGCCGAAGGCGACGGGCAGGCCGGGGAAGACGACCGGCCGGGACGTCATCAGGTCCTGGAGCTTGGCGAAGGTGACCAGCGAGCCGGCGAACGACACCGAGCCGACGAAGACGGTGAAGGCCGTGGCGGCGAGGGTGAACCAGCCCGAGACGTCGGCGGCGTCCATGCCCGCGGCGTCGGCGACCTCGAGGATCGCGTGCAGCTCGATCAGCGCGACCAGCGCGGCCGCACCGCCGCCGACGCCGTTGAACAGCGCCACCATCTGCGGCATCTGGGTCATCTGCACGCGCTGGGCGCCGAACACGCCGCCCACGACACCGACCAGGATCGCCAGCAGGATCAGCGGGACGTGCTCGAGCCGGTCGAGGTAGAGGAAGGGCAGGATGCACGCCACGGTCGCGGCGGCGGCCCCGACCAGGTTGCCCGCGCGTGCCGTCTTGGGGCCGGACAGGCCCTTGAGGGCGAGAATGAAGCCGACGGCGCAGATCAGGTAGGTGACTTGGACCCAGGTCGGCATCAGGCCGCGCCTCCCTCGTTGCGCGCGGGCTTCTTCTTGCGCGTGAACATCTGCAGCATGCGGTCGGTGACGACGAAGCCGCCCACCATGTTGATCGTCGCGAGGACGATGGCCACCAGGCCCACCGCGACGGCGAACCCGTTGTCGGTCTCGGCGGTGGCGATGATCGCGCCCAGCAGGATCACGCCGTGGATGGCGTTGGCCCCCGACATCAGCGGGGTGTGGAGGGTCGAGGAGACCTTGGAGATGACCTCGATGCCCACGAACACGCTCAGCACGAAGATGGTGAGCCAGACGACTCCGTCGTTCACTGCTGTCCCTCCTCAGGGCCGTCGGGGTGGGTCCCGGCGTCGGGTGTGTCGACGGGGTCCGCGACCGGCATCACGGTCGTGGGGTCGGGCTCGGCGGTCGGGCCGGCGTCCGGCTCGGCGCCCGGCTCGGGGTCCGGCCCCTCGATCGCCTCGCGGGTGGGCCGGTGGTGGATGCGGCCGGCGTTGGTGACGCAGCAGCCGTCCACGATCTCGTCGGCGAAGTCGGGGGCGAAGGCCGCGCCCACCTCCTCGCCGCCCTGGATGGTCATCAGCGTGACCAGGTTGACGACGTTCTGCGCGTAGAGCTTGGAGGCCGGGGCGGGCAGCTGGGACGGCACGTTGGCGCCTCCCCAGACCTGGGCGTGGCCCATGCGGACGACCTCGCCCGGCACGGAGCCCTCGACGTTGCCCCCGGACTCCGCGGCCAGGTCCACCACGACCGACCCGGGCTTCATCTGCTCGACCATGTCGCGCGTGACCAGCACCGGCGCCTGCCGACCCGGCACCGCAGCCGTGGTGATCAGCGCGTCGGCGGCCGCGACGTAGGGCGCGAGGAGCTCCATCTGGCGCGCCGCGCGCTCCTCGGTCATCTCGCGCGCGTAACCGCCCTGCCCCTCGAGGGTCTCCAGCTCCAGCGTGATCGGCTCCGCACCGAGGGAGGCGATCTCCTCCGCGGCGGCGGCGCGGACGTCGTAGGCCTTGACGACGGCACCGAGGCGCTTGCAGGTCGCGATCGCCTGGAGTCCGGCGACGCCGGCGCCCAGGACCACGACCTGGGCGGGCTGGACGGTGCCCGCGGCGGTCATGTTGAGCGGGAAGAAGCGCCGCAGCATCCCGGCGGCGACGATCGCGCAGCGGTAGCCCGAGACCAACGCCTGGGAGGACAGCGCGTCCATCGACTGCGCGCGGCTGATCCGGGGCACCAGCTCCATCGCGAACGAGGTGACGCCGCAGTCGCGCAGGTCGGCCACGAGCTCGTGGGACTGGTTGACCGGCAGGAACGACATGGTCGCGGTGCCCTCGGGCAGGCGGCGCACGGCCGAGCGGTCGAGCGGGTTGACCGACACCACCAGCACGGCGTCGGCGTAGGGGTCCTCACTCACCTCGGCGCCGGCGGCGAGGTAGTCGTCGTCGGAGTACTGCGACCGCTCCCCCGCCCCGGTCTCGACGGCCACGGTCCAGCCCAGTCTGGTCAGCTTGTCGACCAGCTCGGGGACCATGGCGACGCGTGCCTCACCCGGGCGGGTCTCTCTGGCGACAGCGATCTTCACGAGGCGTGACCCTAGTTGACCCCACCGACCGAAGACCAACCGATGAGACGCGGGTCTCAAGCGCCGCTGGACCGGTCGGCACCTCGTGCACGGGGACGGATCTGGCTCAGGACAACGGGTTCCCCAGCCGGTGCACGCTCACGGCGTAGCCCGGACGGGCGTCGTCGCCGGGCCAGGCCTCGCCTCCCCAACCGGCGTGTCGCGAGACCAGGGTCAGACCGGCCGAGCCGCACGCCGCGTCGTACGCCCGGAGCGGGACCAGCGGCGCGCCCGGCGGCAGGTGCGCCCGGTCGGTGCCGAAGCCGGCGACCAGCAGGCCACCGGGCACCAGCAGCCGGGAGAGCGCCAGCACGGTCCCTGGCAGGGCGTCGGCCTCGATGAACGGCACGACGTTGCCGGCCATCACCGCCAGGTCGTACGGCGTCGCCGGCGCCGGCAGCGCGGCGAGGTCGGCGACCAGCCACTCGAGCCCGGGCCAGCGGCGACGGGCCTGCGCGACCATCGACTCGTCGACGTCCACGCCGGTGACCTCCCGACCGAGGGCGGCGAGGCGGGCCGCCACCCGACCCGTGCCGCACCCGGCGTCGAGGACCCGGGCGCCGGGCGGGACCAGGCGGGCCACGAAATTCGCCTCGCCGTGCGCCTCGTCGCGGTCGGCCACGGCGTCGAACCGCTCGGCGTAGGCGCTGGCGTAGCCGTCCCCGCCGAAGGAACCGCGGGCGACGCGGCGCCAGGTGTCCCCTGCGCCGGTCACGGGCCGGGCGTGGCGCGCGGCAGGGTCACCCGGAAGTCACACCCCTCGTCGGGCGCGGACCGCAGCTCGACCGACCCGTCCTGCGCCTCCACGAAGTGCTTGACGATGGCCAGGCCGATGCCCGTCCCCGGGGCGCTGGTCGCCGTCGCAGGGCTGCGGTAGAAGCGGTCGAAGACCTTCTCGTGCTCCTCCTCGGGGATGCCCACGCCCTCGTCCCGCACCGACACGACCACCGTGGCGGGCGCGACCTCGGCGTCGAGGTGGATCGTCGACCCGCGAGGGGAGAACTTGGCGGCGTTGGTCAGGAGGTTCTCCAGCACGCGCAGGATCGCGCTGCGGTCGACCAGCACCTCCACCTCGGGGTCCACGCGGTTGTCGACCAGGTGCTCCTCGAGCGCCGTGGCGGTGTTGCGCAGCGCCTCGTCGACCAGGTCGGCGAGCACGTGGTGCTCGAGCTCGATCTTGAGCTTGCCGCGCTCGAGCCGCGAGAAGTCGAGCAGGTCCTGGATGAGGAAGTCCAGCCGCCCGCCGGCGTGGTGGATGCGCTGGATCATGTCGCGCTTGCGCGCCTCGTCGGTGGTGTCCCACGAGCCCACCAGCCACTCCGCGAAGCCCTTGATCGCGGTCAGCGGGGTGCGCAGCTCGTGGGAGACCGTGGCCAGGAAGTCGGTGCGCAACCGGTCGACCTCGCGCAGGCGGGCGGACGCCTCGCGCTCGCGCTCGGCAGCCAGGCGCTGGCTCTGCTCGATCTGGCGGCGCGAGGTGACGTCGCGGATCGTCGCGCACACGCTGACGGTGCCGTCGGCCTCGATCGGGCTGAGCGAGATCTCGACGGGGAACTCCGTGCCGTCCTTGCGCAGGGCGGAGAGCTGCAGGTTGGCGCCCATCGGGCGCAGGCGCGGGCTGCGGACGAACTGGCGCCGGTGCTCGGGGTGGCGGCCGCGGTAGCGCAGCGGCATCAGCACCTCGATCGGCTGTCCGACCAGCTCGTCCCGCTCGTAGCCGAACAGCCGGATCACCTGACCGTTGACCAGCTCGATCGCGCCGGTGTCGGAGACGATCACCATCGCGTCCGGAGCGGACTCGATCACGCCGCGGAACCGGTTGTCGGCCAGCTTGCGCGCGGTGATGTCGCGGATCGCCGCGCAGACCACGACCCCCTCGGGGGTCTGCATGCTCGACAGGGAGATCTCGGCCGGGAAGACGCCGCCGTCCTTGCGGCGCGCGGTCAGCTCCGGACGCACGCCGAAGGTGCGGTGCCCGCCACCGCCGCCGAGGTAGCGCTTTCGGAGCCTGGCGTGGACCTCCCGCGAGGGCACCGGGACGAGGAGCTCGACCGACTCGCCCAGCAGCTCGTCCCGGGTGTAGCCGAAGAGCTTCTCCGCCTGCCGGTTGACCAGGGTGATCAGGCCCTCGCCGTCGACGGCCACCATCGCGTCCGGCGCGGCGTCGAGCATGCCGCGGAAGCGCGCCTCGGCGGCCCGCCGCTCGGTGACGTCACGGATCGCGGCGGCGTAGGTCTGCCCGCCCGGGCGCTCCTCCAGCGGGCTGAGCGAGATCTCGACCGGGAACTCGGTGCCATCGGCACGCAGCGCGTAGAGGTCGAGCCCGGCCCCCATGGGTCGCGTCCGCGGGTTCTCGCCGTACTGCCGACGGAAGACGGGGTGCTGCGCGCGGAAGCGCTCGGGCACCAGCATCTCGATGGGCCGGCCGAGCAGCCGGAAACGGTCGTAGCCGAACATCAGCTCGGCCTGCTGGTTGACCATCTCGATCTCGCCCTGGTCGTCGAGCAGGATCATCGCGTCGGGCGCCGCCTCGATCAGGCCCTCGTAGCGGGTCTCGCGGCGGACCCGGTCCGAGACGTCGCGCGCGATCACCGCCGCTCCCGTGACGCGGCCCTGGCCGTCGCGCAGCGGGGAGACCGTGATCGAGACGTGCAGGAGGCGGCCGTCACGGTGCAGCCGGGTGGTCTCCTGGTAGGCCACGGACTCGCCGCGGGCCACGCGGCGCAGGATCTCGTCGATCTCGTCGACGGTCTCTGGCGCGGCGAGCATGCGGACCGAGGCACCCACCGCCTCCTCGGCGGTCCAGCCGTAGAGGTGCTCGGCGCCGTCGTTCCAGAACGTGATCGTGCCGTCGAGGTCCTTGCAGATGACCGCGTCGGCGGTCTCGCGGACCAGCGAGGCGAGGGTGGCGTCGACGGCCCGCCGGGCGTCGGCGATCTCCTCGATCGCGCGCTCGCGCCGCGGGGCGTCGGTCCCCTCCTCGGCGGCGCGACCGACCGCCGCGACGAACGCCTTGCCGTCGAAGGGCTTGACCATGAAGTCGTTGGCGCCGGCCTCCCAGGCGGCTGCCTGGTCCTTCTTGTGGGTCCTCGCGGTGAGCATGAGCACGGGGATGCCGGCGGTCTGCGGGTCCGCCTTGAGCCGTCGCAGCACCTCGACGCCGTCGAGGTCGGGCAGCATGTAGTCCAGGACCATCACCTGCGGGTGCTTGATCGCGGCGAGCTCGATGGCCTGCTGGCCGGTGCCGGCCTCGATGACCTCGTAGCCCGCGCCCTCGAGGTGCAGCGAGCACACGAGCGCGATGTCGGGGTCGTCGTCGACCACGAGGGCCAGGCGCTTCTGCGACACGGACGGCTCCCACTCTCTCGGCGCGGTCCACCCCGCCCCCGCCGCACCATCGGTCGCTCGATCCTAGTGTCGGGCGTCGGCGCCGGGAGGGGGAACGTGCCGACTCGTCCCAGGTCGTCCCTCGGCGCCGCCCCTCGCCGCGACGCCCTCAGCCGGCGTCGGCGCTCGAGATCGTCTGCGCGAGGCCGGCCAGGTGGGCCAGGCGGGCGACCTCCGAGTCGAGGATGTCCGGGCCGCCCCGGCGGCCGATCACGACCACGTCGGAGGCCCCCAGCGGAGCGCCCGCGACCACGTTGCCGGCCAGGCCGGACCACTCCGGGTCGACCTCGAGGCGGCTGGCGCGCCGCATCGGCAGCCAGCGCGCCTGCTCGTCGCCCAGGTCGGGGGCGGCGGAGGTGGAGTGCACCTGCTTGACCCCGCTCCCGGTCGCGCTGAGCCGCACCGCCCAGTCGGCGCGGAAGGCGACCGGCAGCAGGTCGACCAGGTCGTCGTACGCCGTGACGGGGTTCTGCGTCAGCTGCTCGACCACCTCGAGGTCGAGGAAGACGTTGCCGCCCGCGGCGTAGCGGGATATCCACAGCACGTGGACGCCGTCGAGCAGGTTGCAGGCGGAGACCACGGAGTCCGGCATCGTGCCGGGGGCGAGCTCGAGCAGCACGTCGTCGACGGCGGTGCCGTCCTCGCGGTGCTCGACGATCTCGATGGCCTCGATGTCGCCGCCGGCCTCACCGATCGCGGTCGCGACGCGGCCCAGGCTCCCGGGGACGTCGGGGAGCGAGACGCGCAGGAGGTACGGCACGGTCGCGGATCCTTCCCCTCCAGCACCCGCTGGGCGCCGGGTGCACCCGCAGACTACCGCCGAACGGGTGTCCCCGGGCGGTCCCGGTCTCACCTCGTGTGCGGGGCGGGCCCCGTCGCGGCGGCCGGTCCGAGGGTGTGGGCCGAACGCGTCTCGTAGCGCGGACGGCCGCGCGGTCCCTGCCCGAGGAACGACTCCACGAGCACGACCTCCTCGACCCGGAACGGGCGCGAGGTCCACGTGTCGAGCAGGCGCGCCCACCGCACGACGTCCTGCGGGCGGCGGGTGCGCGCCAGGGTCAGGTGGGGGCGGAACCTCGCGCCGTCGGGCGGGGCGCCCGCCCTGCCCGCCGCGGCCCGCGCGCCCACCGCGAGCCGGCGCAGCTCCTCGCGCGCGGCGTCGCCCGACAGCTCGTCCCGGTCCTCGCCGTGGACCCCGGCGAAGAGCAGCTTGGCGCGGGCGACGTCGGGGAACGCGCCTCCACCCCCCAGTCGCAAGGTGAACGGCGTACGCCGCCGGGCGGCCCGGTCGAGCCGCTCCTGCAGGTCCTCCAGGCGGGTCTCGGGGACCTGGGCGAGGAAGGCCAGGGTGACGTGCCAGGAGTCCGGCGAGGTCCACCGGAGGTCGCCCGCCCCGCGGCGCGGATCGAGGAACTCCTCGAGGTCGTCCAGGACGTCCTGGGGCGGGACGACCGCGACGAACATGCGCATGGCGACATCCTGCCCGGGAGTAGGCCGAGGGCAACGGGGCACCGTCCGGCCATGACGTCCACAGCCTCAGCCGCCCCCTGGGTGCCCGAGCGGCCGACCGTCCCCTCGTTGCGCGCCGCGGCGGACGGGTGCCAAGGGTGCGAGCTGTGGGAGGACGCCACCCAGGTCGTGTTCTCCTCCGGCCCCCCGGACGCGCGGCTCGTGCTCGTCGGGGAGCAGCCCGGCGACAAGGAGGACCGGGTCGGGGAGCCCTTCGTCGGCCCGGCCGGCCGGCTGCTGGACCAGGCGCTCGAGCGGGCCGGGATCCCGCGCGAGGAGGTCTACCTGACCAACGCGGTCAAGCACTTCCGGCACAGCACGAGCGGGCGCCGGCGGCTGCACCAGAAGCCGGACGTTCGCCACCTCGTGGCGTGCGGACCATGGTTGGAGGCCGAGCTGGCCGCCGTGGGTCCCGGCGTGGTCGTGGCCCTCGGCGCGACCGCCGGTCGGGCGGTGCTGGGACGCACGGTGCGGGTCGGCGCCGAGCGCGGACGGCTGCTCGAGGAACCACCGCGGCCGCGGACGGTCCTGACCACCCATCCTTCCGCGCTGCTGCGGGTCAGGGAGACCGCCGAGCGCGAGGCCGGCCTCGAGGTGTTGGCCGCGGACCTCGCGCTGGCCTGGGAGACCGCCCGCGGCTAGGGAGGCCCGCGCGCCCGACCAGCGGGCCGACCGCGAGCCGGAGGCGAGCAGTGTCAAAGCCTCACAGGATCGCGCCGGGGGCGTAGGCCGCAGCCTCGGGGTGCCGGGCCACGACCCCCTCGACCCGTCGGACCACCGCGTGGACCTGGTCGACGGCGGCGCCGGTGAACGTGATCGGGTCGGAGACCAGGGCGTCGAGCTCCTCGCGGGAGAGCCCGAGCTCGGGGTCGGCGGCGAGCCGGTCGAACACGTCGTTCTCCGTCTGGCCCCGGCGCATGTCGAGCGCGACCCCGACCGCGGCGCGCTTGATCGCCTCGTGGGCGGTCTCGCGACCCACGCCCTTGCGGACCGCGGCAATCAGCACCTTGGTGGTGGCCAGGAACGGCAGGTAGCGGTCGAGCTCTCGCTGGATCACCGCCGGGAAGGCCCCGAACTCGTCGAGCACGGTGAGGAAGGTCTGGAACAGCCCGTCGGCGGCGAAGAACGCGTCCGGCAGCGCCACGCGGCGCACGACGGAGCAGGACACGTCGCCCTCGTTCCACTGGTCGCCGGCGAGCTCGCCCACCATCGAGAGGTGGCCGCGCAGGACCACCGCGAGGCCGTTGACCCGCTCGCAGGAGCGGGTGTTCATCTTGTGGGGCATGGCGCTCGAGCCGACCTGGCCCTCCTTGAACCCCTCGGTGACCAGCTCGATCCCGGCCATCAGCCGGATCGTGGTGGCGAGGTTGGACGGCCCTGCGACGAGCTGGACCAGGGCGGAGACCACCTCGAAGTCCAGCGACCGGGGGTAGACCTGGCCGACGCTGGTGAGCACCTGCTCGAAGCCGAGGTGCGCGGCGACGCGCTCCTCGAGGTCGGCCAGCCGGGAGGTGTCGCCGTCGAGCAGGTCGAGCATGTCCTGGGCGGTGCCGACCGGCCCCTTGATGCCCCGCAACGGGTAGCGCGCGAGCAGCTCCTCGATGCGCTGCACCGCCACGAGCATCTCGTCGGCGACCGTGGCGAAGCGCTTGCCCAGCGTGGTCGCCTGCGCGGCCACGTTGTGCGACCGCCCGGCCATGACGGTGGTCTCGTGCTCGGCGGCGAGGCGGGCCAGGCGGACCAGCGTGGCGACGGCGCGGTCGCGCACGAGGCGCAGCGAGGACAGCACCTGGAGCTGCTCGACGTTCTCGGTGAGGTCGCGCGAGGTCATGCCCTTGTGGATGTGCTCGTGGCCGGCCAGCGCGCAGAACTCCTCGATGCGCGCCTTCACGTCGTGGCGAGTGACCCGCTCACGCGCGGCGATCGAGGGGAGGTCGACCTGGTCGACGACCTTCTCGTAGGCCTCGACGACACCGTCCGGCACCTCGACCCCGAGCTCCCGCTGGGCCCTGAGCACCGCGATCCACAGCTGCCGCTCGAGCACGATCTTGTGCTCCGGCGACCAGATCGCGGCGAGGTCGGGGGCGGCGTACCGCGTGGCGAGGACGTTGGGGACGGTCGTGTCGGGCATGGGTGCTCAGACTCCTGCGGCGATGTCGGTGCGGTGCTGGGCGCCGTCGAAACGGATCCGGCTCACGGCGTCGTACGCGCGGGAGCGGGCGTCGGCGACGTCGTCGCCGACCGCGGTCACGGCCAGGACCCGGCCGCCCGCGGTGACCAGCCGGTCGCCCTGCGAGGCGGTGCCGGCGTGGATGACGTCGACGCCCTCGACGGTCTCGGCCTCGGCGACGCCGGTGATCTCGTCGCCCTTGCGGGGCGTGTCGGGGTAGCCGGCGGAGGCCATCACCACCGTCACCGCGGCGCCACCGCCCCACCGGGGCGGGTCGACCTCGTCGAGGCAGCCGTCGGCCGCGGCCTTGAGCAGCGTGCCCAGCGGCGAGGCGAGCCGCTGCAGCAGCGCCTGGGTCTCGGGGTCGCCGAAGCGGGCGTTGAACTCGACCACGCGCACACCGCGCCTGGTCAACGCCAGGCCGGCGTAGAGCAGGCCGGCGAACGGGGTGCCACGGCGAGCCATCTCCTGCACCGTCGGGACCAGCACCCGCGCGGTCACCTCGTCGACGAGGCCGGCCGGCGCCCAGGGCAGCGGGGTGTAGGCGCCCATGCCGCCGGTGTTGGGGCCGCGGTCGCCGTCGAGGGCGCGCTTGAAGTCCTGCGCGGGCTGGAGGGGGTAGACGGTCTCCCCGTCGGTGATCGCGAAGAGGCTGACCTCGGGTCCGTCGAGGTACTCCTCCACGACCACCCGCTCGCACCGCTGGGCGTGCGCGAGGGCGGCCTCGCGGTCGTCGGTCACCACCACGCCCTTGCCCGCGGCCAGGCCGTCGTCCTTGACGACGTAGGGGGCGCCGAAGGCGTCGAGCGCCTCGGCGGCCTGCTCGGGCGTGGTGCACACCCGCGCCATGGCGGTGGGCACGCCGGCGGCGGCCATGACGTCCTTGGCGAAGGCCTTGGAACCCTCGAGGCGGGCGGCCTCGCCGGTGGGCCCGAAGCAGGAGATGCCGGCCGCACGCACCCGGTCCGCGACGCCGGCGACCAGCGGTGCCTCCGGACCGACCACCACCAGGTCGGCGCCGAGCTCCCCCGCGAGCGAGGCGACCGCGTCGCCGTCCATCGGGTCGACCGGGTGCAGCGTGGCCACGCGGGCCATCCCGGGGTTGCCGGGCGCCGCGTGCACCTCGCTCACGCCGGGGTCACGGGAGAGCGCCAGGGCGAGCGCGTGCTCGCGTCCACCGGTGCCGATCACGAGCGTCCTCACGGCGCACAGGCTAGTCGTAACCGTTCGGGCCACCCCGGGCCGTCCCAGGCGCTAGGTTGCCCCTGACGGCCGCCTCGCCGCAGCAGTGCACGTACGGCCCCAGGACGGAGGGTGACCAGATGCGCGTGGTCATCGCCGACAACGACCCCGACGCGCTCGAGCTCGCGCTGACCGACCTGCGGCTCGAGGGCCACGAGGTCCACGCCGCCTCGGACGCCGCCGAGGCGCGCGCCCTGGTTGAGCGGCTGAGTCCCGACGTGGTCGTCCTCGACCATCGCATGCCGCCGGGCCCGACGGGACTCGAGCTCGCCGAGGAGCTGGTCGCGGAGGGGACGTCGGTGCGCATCCTGATCTACAGCAACTACCAGGACCCGGCACTGCGCGCGCGCGCCGCCGAGATCGCCGTGCCGTTCCTGGCCAAGGGCAACCTGCGCATCCTGCGCTCCGCCGTCGGGGGACTGACCGCACGTGGGTGAGCGCAGACCACTCGGCCTCCTCCCGGTCGTCGTCGCCGCGGTGGTGGCGCTGGCCGGGGTGCTGGCGGCCGTGTGGGTGGTGCTGTCCTCCCAGCACTCCGCGGACCTGAGCGCGGAGAGCCGCACCCGCGCCACCGCCGCCGACGCCGTCCCGGCGGTCGCCGCGACGCTGCGCACCGCGCTGGGCGACGTGGAGTCCCGCGGCGGCACGGCCGCCCAGCGCGTGGCCTTCGAGGACAGCGAAGACGCGGGCGTGCCGAAGGTCGACGCGGTCCGCGCCCGCGACCTCGGCCGCGCCCTCCTGGTCGAGACCGGAGTGGTCGTGCTCGCCGACTACCGCACCCCCGCCCGCCCGGTGGGCGTGGCGGCGCGGCGGGCGGCCGTGACCGGCCTGTATGTCGTCCCGGTCGACCTCGGCCCGACCCTCGAGCGGTTGCGCCCGCAGGAGGGCGGGGTGTCCGTCAAGGGACCGTCCCGGGTCGTCGACTCGGTGGGCGGACGCCCGCCGGGCGACGCCGCGACGTACTCCGTGCCGCTGTCGCCCGCCCTGGTCGAGGGCTGGGAGGTCAGGGTGTGGACGCCGGGCGGAGAGGTGTCCCCGGGCGCCTGGCTGGGGGCCCTGCTGTGCCTGCTCGCCGGCGGCCTCGCCGCCGGGTGGGTCCTGCGCCGCGGCCACGAGGTGGCTCGCACCGAGGCCGAGCTCGCCCGGCTGCGGCACCAGAGCACCGTGCTGGCGGGTCTCGCGGGAGTGGCGCAGCGCAGCCTGGACCTCGCGGACGTGCTGCCCGCCGTCTCGACCCAGCTCGGCGACGCGCTCGGGCTGAGGGGCCTGACGCTGACGACGCCGACCTCCGACGGGCAGCGTGCGTTCTTCCGCCACGGCGAGGCGCCCGCCCCGGCCGCAGGCACCGCCCTGCCGGCGAGCGTGCGTGCCGGGGAGTCCGTCACCGTGCTGCTCTCGCGGGCCGGCCGCACCGTCGCGCGGCTCAACGTCCTGGCCGGGCGCGACCTCGACGCCGAGGACCTCCTCACTCTCGAGGCCGCCGGCGAGATCCTCACGTCCGCGGTGGCGAACGCGGAGGCGTTCGCCCAGCAGCGCGAGGTCCTCCAGCGACTTCGTGCCGTCGACGAGCTCAAGACGGTCTTCCTGGCCACCGCCTCGCACGAGCTGCGGACCCCTGTCGGGGTCATCTCGGGGTTCGCCGAGCTGCTCGCCACCCACGCCGAGGACCTCGACGTCGACCGGGTGCGCGACTACGCCTCGCGCATCGACGCGACCGCGCAGCAGCTGGCCTCGCTGGTGGAGAACCTCCTCGACTTCTCGCGCATGGAGCGCGGGATCCTCGGCGACGCCGACCGGACCGAGATCGACCTCGGGGAGACGGTCATCCGCATCCTCGACCAGCACCACGACCTCTCCGCAGACCACCTCCTCGTGCCCCGAGCCGCCGGCGGGCTCGTGGTGCGCGGGTCCGAGCACGCCGTCGAGCGGGTCCTGATGAACCTGGTCGGCAACGCCGCGAAGTACTCCCCGGCCGGGACGACCATCCGCGTCCTCGTGCGCGAGGAGGCCGGGCGCGCGGTGCTCCACGTCGACGACGAGGGCCCGGGCGTGGCACCCGAGGACCGCGAGCAGGTGTTCAGCCGCTTCTACCGCGGCAGCGGCGACGTCGTGGTCAACACCCGCGGCGCGGGTCTCGGGCTCGCCATCGTCCACGAGTTCGCGGCGTCCATGGGCGGGGTGGCGTCCGTGGGCGAGGCGCCGTCGGGGGGCGCTCGGTTCACCGTGCGGTTCCCGCTCGCCACCTCCTCCGCACCCCCAGCACCCACCGCTTCCTCCACCACCACTCACCGAGTCCCTGCCGAAGGAACGACCGATGTCCTCACGTGACCGCTTCGTCCCGGCCCTCGCCGGGCTCGCCGTGCTGCTGGTCGGCGTCGTCATGATCGTGCTGCTGCGCGGCGCCGAGCACGACGGCACCCAGGCACTCGAGGACGCCAAGCAGGCCCAGGTGCAGACCACGGCCCAGAGCTTCGACGCCCGTGTGGTCTCCACCTTCCAGTCGCTGGCCGGGCTCGGCGCGCGGCCGTGGGAGCTGACCCCGGGCAGCAAGGCCGACCAGGCCGTGCTCGACACCTTCGCGATCGACCCCGACGCCGAGTCGGGCAGCTTCCTGGTCGACGGCCAGGACCGGATCGTCAGCGGCACGCTGCTGCGCCCCGGGCGCCTGGGGTCGACCTACGACGGGCCCGGGTGGGCTGCGGCCAAGAAGGCGCTGGCGACTGCCCCGGCCGTCATCCTCCCGGTGTCGGAGGACGGCGGGGCGACCACCGAGCTGCCCTCGTTCGCCTACGCCGTCGCGATCCGGGGCGAGGACCCGACCAGTCTCCGCGGCGCCTTCGTCTTCGAGGCGGCCCTGACCAAGGGCTCCGCCTTCAGCAAGGAGATCCAGGGCCTCGCCGACGCGGACGCCAGGACGGAGAGCTGGCAGTTCGTCGACAGCGAGGGGACCGTGGTCGCCACCACGCTCCCGACCGGGCTCGGACGGATGGTGCCGGACCGGCGCCTGGCCGACCTCTCGCCGGGGATGCACCGGGTCGGCGACGAGCTCGTCTTCAGCGCAGCCGTGCCCTCGGTCGGCTGGCGCGTGCTGTTCCGGCAGGACCGGGACGAGTTCGTGGGTCCCCTCGCCGGCCCGCTGCAGACCGTCGGGCTGATCCTCGTCGTGGTGCTGCTCGCCACCGGGCTGCTGCTCACCGTCCTGCTCGCGCGACGGCTGCGCCAGGAGCGGGAGGAGCGCCGCCGGCTGCAGGAGCTCACCCGCTCCCAGGAGGAGTTCATCTCGGTGGTCTCCCACGAGCTGCGCACCCCGGTCTCCGGCGTCCTGGGCTTCCTCCAGACCAGCCTCGACCACTGGGAGGTGATGGACGACGACGAGCGGCGCAACGCGGTCAGCCGCGCCTTCCTCAACGCCCGCCGCCTCCAGGCGATGACCCGCGACGTCCTCGACACCGAGAGCCTGGAGTCGGGCCGGTTCGGCTACGTCATGGCCGAGGTCGACCTGGCCGACGAGGTGCGCACCGCGGCCGACGGCTTCGGCACCGAGGGCCCCAGCGGCGTCCGGGTCAGCCTCCCCGACGAGCCGGTGCTGGTCAGCGGTGACGCCGACCGGCTGCAGCAGGTCCTGACCAACCTGCTCGACAACGCGCGCCGCAGCGCGCCGGCCGACAGCCACGTCGACCTCGGGCTGGAGGTGCACGACGGCCTCGCCCGCCTGACCGTCGAGGACACCGGCAGCGGGATCGACCCCGACCAGCTCGAGCGGATCTTCGACAAGTTCGTCCGCGGCCGCGAGGGTGCGGTCTCCGGCACCGGGCTCGGGCTCTACATCTCCCGGCAGATCGTCCGGGCCCACCACGGCCGGATCTGGGCCGAGAGCCGGCCCGGCCGCACCCGGTTCACCGTGGAGCTCCCGCTCGCGGCCGCCCCCGACCACATGACCGTCCACGAGGAGGACCGTAGGATCGCGACACCATGACCAGCCCGCCCGCCTCCCCCGACGCCGCCCGCCCCACCGTCCTGGTCGCTGACGACGAGCCGGACATCCGCGAGCTGGCCCGGGTGCTGCTGGAGATGGACGGGTTCGAGGTGGTCGCCGAGGCCGTCGACGGCAAGCAGGCGGTGGAGCGCTACGTCGAGCTCGACCCGCCCCCGACGCCGGACGTGGTCCTGCTGGACAACCGGATGCCGCGGCTCGGTGGGCTGGACGCCGCCGAGCAGATCCTGCACCACCACCCCGACCAGGTCGTGGTGCTGTTCTCCGCCCACCTCGACGCGGGGGTCACCAGCCGGGCCCGCGAGATCGGCGTCGCGGCCTGCGTCTCCAAGGTCGACACCGCCAGGCTGCCCCGCATCCTGCGCGGGCTGCTCGACCGCTGAGGCCGATCGCCGCGCCTCAGCGCAGGACGATCGACTCCTCGCGGCCGGGGCCCACCCCGATGCCCCAGAACGGCGCACCCGACAGCTCCTCCAGCCGGCGGACGTAGGCCTGGGCGTTGGCGGGCAGCTCCTCGAAGGTCCGGCACCCCGAGATGTCGGAGCGCCACCCCGGCAGCATCTCGTAGACCGGCCGGGCGTGGTGGAAGTCGGTCTGCGTCATCGGCATCTCGTCGACCCGCTCGCCGTCGACCTCGTAGGCGACGCAGACCGGGATCTCGTCCCACTCGCCGAGGCAGTCCAGCTTGGTCAGGAAGAACTCGGTCAGCCCGTTGACGCGGGAGGCGTAGCGCGCGATGACGGCGTCGTACCACCCACAGCGACGGGGGCGCCCCGTCGTGGTGCCGAACTCGGCGCCCACCTCGCGCAGCCGGTCGCCGTCGTCGTCGAGCAGCTCGGTCGGGAAGGGCCCCGAGCCGACGCGGGTGGTGTAGGCCTTGACCACGCCGATGATGCGGTCGATGCGCTTGGGGCCGATGCCTGCCCCGGCCCCGACGCCGCCGGCGATCGGGTTGCTGGAGGTGACGAACGGATAGGTGCCGTGGTCGACGTCGAGCATGGTCGCCTGGGCGCCCTCGAAGAGCACCACCTTGTCCTCGTCCAGCGCGCGGTTGAGCACCAGCGAGGTGTCGGCGACCATCGGCTTGAGCCGGTCGGCGTAGGCGCCGACCTCCTCGAGGATCTCCTCCACGCTGATCGCGCGGCGGTTGTAGACCTTGACCAGCAGGTGGTTCTTGACCTCGAGGGCCGCCTCGACCTTGGCGGCCAGGATCTTCTCGTCGAAGACGTCGGCGACCCGCACGCCGATCCGGTTGATCTTGTCGGCGTACGCCGGCCCGATGCCGCGACCGGTCGTGCCGATCTGGTTCTTGCCGAGGAAGCGCTCGGTGACCTTGTCGATCGCGGTGTGGTAGCTGGTGATCAGGTGGGCGCTGCCGGAGAGCAGCAGCGTCGAGGTGTCGACGCCCCGCGCCGCGAGCCCGTCGACCTCCTCGAGCAGCACGCGGGCGTCGAGCACGACGCCGTTGGCGATGACGGGGGTGCAGCCGGGGGTCAGCACGCCGCTGGGCAGCAGGTGCGTGGCGAACTTCTCGCCGTTGACCACGATGGTGTGACCGGCGTTGTTGCCGCCCTGGTAGCGCACGCAGTAGTCGATCTGCGACCCGAGCAGGTCGGTCGCCTTGCCCTTGCCCTCGTCGCCCCACTGGGCGCCGAGCACCACGATCGCCGGCATGTCATTCCCCTCGACAAGTCGAAAGCCCCGGGGGTGTGCAACCAGCACTCCGGGGCTCTTGCGACCCGACGATACCAAAACCGGGGTCCGGGGCCGGGTCCCGCGGTCCTCACCCGAGCGAAGGTGGTCGTCGCTAGGCTTCAGTGGTGGAGGGACTGCTGCTGATCAGCAACGCCGGGGCGGGCGCCAACGAGGACGAGGCCGTCGCCGAGGCCGTCGACGTGCTGCGCGAGAGGTACGACGTGCAGCAGGTCGCGACCGGGGACGAGGACGAGCTCGACCAGGTGCTGCGCGAGGCCGGCGACCGGGTCGTCGTCGTGGCCGGTGGGGACGGCAGCCTGCACGCGGTCGTCAACGCGCTGTGGCGGCTGCGCCGCCTGGAGCACACCCGGCTGGGCCTGGTGCCGCTCGGCACCGGCAACGACTTCGCCCGCGGTGCGGGCATCCCGCTGGAGCCCGCCGACGCCGCCCGGGTGATCAACGCCGGCGAGGCGGTCGCCATCGACCTGGTCGTCGACGACTGCGACCGGGTGATCGTGAACAACGCGCACCTCGGCGTCGGGGCCGACGCCAGCCGGGCGGCGCTGAGGTGGAAGCCGCGCCTGGGCAAGGTCGGCCTGGGACGTCTCGGCTACGCGGTCGGCGCGATCGATGCCGGGCTGCGACCCGACTTCATCCGCGCCACCGTCACGGTCGACGGGCGCGACCTCGACCGTCCGCACCGGCTGGCCCAGGTGGCCATCGGCAACGGCCCGAGCGTCGGCGGCGGCACCGAGCTCGTCCCCGGCGCCGACCCGACCAGCGGCAGCATCACCGTGATCGTGGCCCGGACGGTCGGACCGTGGACCCGCCTGGGCTACATGCTGCGGCTGCAGGGCGGCTCGCACCACCTGATGAAGGAGGTGGAGCGGGTCACGGGCAAGCACGTCATGGTCGAGGGCGAGGAGTTCTGGCTCAGCGCCGACGGCGAGGTGACCGGTCCCCACACCTGCATGTCCTGGGAGCTGCAGCCCGACGCGGTGCGGATGTTCCTGCCCGGACGGGGGCTGACCCCCGACGAGGAGACCGGGTCGGACTGACCCCGACCCTCCGACCGGCTCAGCCCAGCAGCGCGGCGTGCGCCTCGGGGCTGGAGTCGCGCAGGAAGTCCGCGCACCGGGCCGCCTCGGGCGCCTCGCCGATCGCCGCGGCGGCCTCGCTGAGCAGCGCGAGCGAGCGGAGGAAGCCGCGGTTGGGCTCGTGGTCCCACGGCACCGGACCGTGGCCCTTCCACCCGTGCCGGCGCAGGCGGTCCAGCGAGCGGTGGTAGCCCACCCGGGAGTAGGCGTAGACGGTCAGGTCGTCGCTCCCGGCCGCGCGGGCCTCGGCGGCCAGCGCCGCCCACGCGGTCGGCGACTCGGGGTGCCGGCGTACGACGTCGGAGGGCGCGCTGCCGGCGTCGAGCTCGGCGTCGGCCGGGTCCTCGGGCAGGTAGGTGGGGGCGGGCCCCGCCATCAGGTCACGGTGCTCCACGGGGTCAGGCCTCGAGGCGGTGGCCGGTGGAGCGGAGGTTCTCGCACGCCTCGACCACCCGGGCGGCCATGCCGGCCTCGGCCGACTTGCCCCACGAGCGCGGGTCGTAGACCTTCTTGTTGCCCACCTCGCCGTCGATCTTCAGGACGCCGTCGTAGTTGCTGAACATGTGCCCGGCGACCGGTCGGGTGAAGGCGTACTGGGTGTCGGTGTCGACGTTCATCTTGACCACGCCGTAGTCGACGGCCGCGCCGATCTCCTCCGCGCTCGAGCCCGAGCCGCCGTGGAAGACCAGGTCGAAGGGGCGGGCGCCGGCCTCGAGGCCGAGGTGCTCGACGATCGTCTGCTGGGCCTTCTGCAGGATCTCCGGACGCAGCTTGACGTGGCCCGGCTTGTAGGCGCCGTGCACGTTGCCGAAGGTCAGCGCGGTGATGTAGCGGCCCTTCTCGCCGGTGCCGAGCGCCTCGACGGTCGCGATCGCGTCCTCGGGGGTGGTGTAGAGCTTCTCGTTGATCTCCCCGACGATGCCGTCCTCCTCACCGCCGACGACGCCGACCTCGATCTCGAGGATGATCCGGGCGGCCGCGCACTTGTCCAGCAGCTCCTGGGCGATCTGGAGGTTCTCCTCCAGCGGCACCGCCGAGCCGTCCCACATGTGCGACTGGAAGATCGGCAGCCCGCCGGCCTTGACCTGCTCGGTCGAGGCCTCGATCAGCGGCCGCACGAACGTGTCGAGCTTGTCCTTGGGGCAGTGATCGGTGTGCAGCGCGACGTTGACGGGATAGCTCTTGGCCACCTCGTGGGCGTACGCCGCGAAGGCCAGCGATCCGGTGACCATGTGCTTGACGGTGGGCCCGGAGAGGTAGTCGGCCCCACCGGTCGAGATCTGGATGATGCCGTCGCTCTCCGCCTCGGCGAAGCCCGCGAGCGCGGCGTTGAGGGTCTGCGACGACGTCACGTTGATCGCCGGGAACGCGAAGCCGCGCTCCTTGGCGGTGTCGAGCATCTGCGCGTAGGTCTCAGGTGTGGCGATCGGCATGGTCTCACTCTAGCGACCACGGGTGACCCCACCCGGCCCGTCCCGGCCAGGCCTGGACCACCCGACGGGCCTGGCCAAAACCTCCCGCGAGACCCGGCGATGAGGAACCATTGGGACGTCACCGACGCCCCCTGCCGTGACCCCGAGGAGGACCTGCCCGTGGAGCGCGCCGCCCAGGCGATCGACCTGCTCGATCTGTTCTCCTCCGCGGAGGCCATCGACGCGCTGCCGATCACCGTCACCCGACTGGCCGAGCTGGTCGCCGACGACGGACACGACTTCCGCGACATCGCCGAGGTCGTCTCGATGGACCAGTCCCTCACCGCGCTCCTCCTGCGCCGCGCCAACTCGGCCGCGCACGGCGGTCGCACCCAGATCACCACCGTGCGCGATGCCGCGATGCGGCTGGGCACGGGGGCCCTGCTGTCGATGGCGCTGGCGAGCTCGGTCCACAACCGCATGGCCGGCGCGCTGCCGGCGTACGGCCTCGCGGCGGGCGAGCTGTGGAAGCAGTCGGTCTCCGCGTCGCTGGCCACCGACGTGCTGCGGATGAAGGGCAAGGTCACCGTGCCGCCCGAGGCCTCGACCGCGGCGCTGCTGCACGACTTCGGCAAGGTCGTCCTGTCCACCCACTTCGGTGCCCAGGTCCTCACCATGCTCGAGCAGGCGGCGAGCTCGGAGGACATGGACCTGCTCTCGGCCGAGCGAGCGGTCTTCGGGGTCGACCACGCCGACATCGGCGGCGTCGTCGCGCAGCGCTGGAAGCTGCCCCACACGATCGTCGACGCGATCATCCACCACCACGAGGTCGACCCCGGGATGACCCCGACGGTCGCCGCGGTGAGCATCGCCCACGCGATGGTGCCCGAGGTCCTCGCCGGTCAGGACGAGGCCGACCCGGACACGGCGGCCGCGACCCAGGAGGGTCCCGGCGCAGCGGAGTCCCACGGGGTGCTGCTGGAGTCCCTCGGGATCCCTGTCGCCGACTACCCGTCGGTGCTCGACGCGGCGAGGGCGCGCTACGCGCTGATGGCCGACAAGTTCGGCGTCGACTGATCCCTCCGGGCTGACAACCCGGCGCGCACGTGGTTCCGTCTGAGAGCCATGAGCGACCTCGACCTGCACGACGACCCCGAGCTGCGCGACGCCCTGCACGCCGCGCTGGCCGGTGGGCCGCCGAGCCCGCCCGTCCAGGACCTGTTGGACGCCGCCCACCGGGCCCGTCGCGGGCAGCGCGTGCGCCGCACGGCCGGCGGGCTGGTGGTCGCCGCCGCGGTCGCGGCGGTGGCGCTCGCCGGCGTCCGCCTGCTCGAGGCGCCCGGAGGCGACGACCGCACCGGGATCGCCGCCCGGGGGCAGGAGCCCGCGCGCGGCCTCGGCATCCTGACCGACGACCGGGGCCGGCTCCTGGCCGCGCCCGGCACGACGATCGTGCGCAAGGTCGTCGACCCCCTCGGTGACCGGCCGGGCCGGCGTTCCTACGGGGTGGTCACCCGTCACGACGGCGCCGAGACCTGGGGCCTGGTCTCCTGGAGCCCGGCGGGCACGATGACGTCGGTCGAGCCGGCCCGCTCCCGGTTCGCCGCCTTCGAGGACTGGCTGGCCGCCGAGGTCTCGGCCTCGACCGGGACGCCGGCGCCGGACCCCGTCGCGTTCGACCCCACCGGCGCGCTCGACCCGGTCGGCTCGACCCGGATCGTGCAGGAGGGGTCCGGCATCGACCTCGGTCCCGCACCCGACGGCACGATGACGGCGGCGGCCGAGATCGTCGTCTCGGGCGAGCACCGGTTCGTCCTGGCCCGTCTGGTCCCGGGCGACGCGCCGCAGTACGTCGTGCTGGCGCCGCAGGGACCGGCGTCGACCTTCGACGAGCTGGTGGGACGCGCCGCCGAGATCTTCCACGCCGCGGACGGGCGGATCCGGTGAGCCGCGACCGCGACGCCGAGTTCTCCGCCTTCGTCGAGCACCGCCGGCCGGCGCTGCGGCGGTTCGCCTACGCGCTGTGCGGCGACTGGCACCGCGCCGACGACCTGGTGCAGACCGCACTGGTCAAGGCCTACCTGGCGTGGCCGCGGCTGCACTCGCAGGGCCGGGAGGAGGCCTACGTCCGCCGGGCGGTCCTGACCAGCCACGTCGACGAGACCCGGCGGCCCTGGCGGCGCGAGCGCACGCCGCTGGACGGGCACGACCGGGCGGTGGACGACCCGGGCCCCGAGGAGCGGTCGGCGCTGGTCGACGCCCTCCAGACGCTGCCGGTGATGCAGCGGCAGGTGGTGGTGCTGCGCTACCTGCTCGACCTGTCGGTCGAGGAGACCGCCGACGAGCTCGGCATCGGGGCCGGGACGGTCAAGAGCCATGCCTCCCGGGGACGCTCGGCGCTCCGGGCGGTGCTCGTCGGGAGCGGTCGCGAGGGCCCCGAGAACAGGTAGGGCCCGACCCGCCTCAACCGCGCCAGGCCGAGTCGCCGGAGAGGTCGGCGTGCTGGCGCACCCAGGTGTGCATCGCGATCGCGGCGGCGGCCGAGGCGTTGATGCTGCGGGTCGAGCCGAACTGCGCGATCGAGAAGGTCCGGTCGCAGGCCGCCCGCGCCGGATCGCTGAGACCGGGGCCCTCCTGCCCGAACAGCAGGCAGACCCGCCGCGGCAGGCGCATCGTCTCCAGGTGCTCCGAGCCGGGCAGGTTGTCGATCCCCAGCAGCGGGACGCCGAGGGCGTCGAGGTGCGCGCGCAGCGCCGACACGTCCGGGTGGTGCCGCACGTGCTGGTAGCGGTCGGTCACCATCGCCCCGCGCCGGTTCCACCGCCGGTTGCCCACGATGTGCACCTCCGCGGCGAGGAAGGCGTTGGCGGTCCGGACCACCGTCCCGATGTTGAAGTCGTGCTGCCAGTTCTCGATCGCCACGTGGAAGTCGTGGCGGCGGGTGTCCAGGTCTGCCCGGATCGCCTCCAGGGTCCAGTAGCGGTAACGGTCCACCACGTTGCGCCGGTCGCCCGCGGCGAGCAGGCCCTCGTCGTACACCTCGGAACCGGGGCCGCTGGGCCAGGGCCCCTCCCACGGACCGACCCCCACCTCGGCGGGGCCGTGCGGCATCGGGTCGTACGGCGCGCGGCCCGCCTGCTCCGCACCGGGCTCGTCCACGGCAGGGAGGCTACCGGGGCGGTGCCGGGGGCCCGGATACGATCACCGACATGCCCGACGTCGCTGCCACACTGGCCACGCCTCTGCTGTTGGGCATGGACTGGATGGACCCGAACTGGCTCCTGGACCGCTTCGGCACCGAGCTGTTCTGGATCAGCCTGGTGATCGTCTTCATCGAGTGCGGCCTGCTCTTCCCGTTCCTGCCCGGCGACACGCTGCTGTTCGCCCTCGGCCTGTTCATCTCCACGGAGAAGATCGACCTGTTCGGGTCCTCCACCCCGGTGGTCGAGCTGCTGCTCGCCCTCGCCGTGCTGAGCGCCGCCGGCTTCCTGGGCAACGTGGTCGGCTACGAGATCGGCCGCCTGATCGGGCCACCTCTCTACGAGCGGGACGGGCGGATCCTGCAGCGCAGGTACTTCGACCAGACCGAGGCCTTCTTCGACAAGCACGGCAACAAGGCCCTGGTGATCGGCCGCTTCGTGCCGTTCGTGCGCACCTTCATCACCGTGGTCGCGGGCGTGACCAGGATGGAGCGGCGACGCTTCCTGACCTGGAGCCTGGTCGGGGCGGTGCTGTGGGTGGCCTCGATCACGCTGCTGGGCTTCTTCCTCGGCGGCGTCTTCCCGGCGCTCGGGGAGAAGATCGACCTGGCGATCCTGGCGATCCTCGCCTTCTCGGTGATCCCCGTGGCCTTCGAGTGGTGGCGCCACCGGCGGACCTCCGGGCACGAGGCGAAGGACAACGACGGCGACGGGGTCCCCGACATCGACATCGTCGGGTCCGACACGCGCGCGGCGGACTGATCCCGCCGGACCGGCCCCTGGCCGTCGAGCACCCCTGGCCCGACGACGGCACGACGGCATGACGGCATGACGGCATGACGGCATGACGAAGGCCCCCGGTCCGTGGACCGGGGGCCTCTCGTCTTCGTACGGGCCCTGGGAGGGGGGCCGCACGGTGGCGCACCGGGATGGGAGTTCCCGCTGCGACCTGTGCGAGACCTTGGGAGGAGGTCTTGCACCAGTCGCCCGTCGAGCCAGGAGGAGCTCGGCGGACTGTGTCGCGATCCGGAGGGAAGGGAGGGAGAGTTTCTCCTTCTCGCGACCGAGCCGGTCCGGGTCTGCCCCACAGCACTCCGTGCCGGCTACACAGGCATCAACGAGGCCCGCGGAAGGCGGTTACGCCGTCGGAGGCAAAGATCGGAAGTCTTTACCTTCACCGCTTCGGCACGGTGTCCACCAGGTGCCCGAAGGCGATCATCCGCTCGTCGGTGTGGAACAGCTCCGCGCACGTCGTGAGCGTGATCAGGCGCTGGCCGGGGCGCTGCCGCGGCTGGGTCCCGCCGGTGGGGTTGGTCGGCAGGGGGTCGACCACCCACCCCTGGGTGAAGTCCACGACCAGGTCGTCGGGGTCGGTGTCGAGCCGGTAGGTGTAGGTCGCGGTGCGGGTCTCCACGACCACCTCGTCGCCCGGCCGCAGGTCCGGCATCCGCCGCAGCGGCTCGCCGTGGGTGATGCGATGGGCGGCGAGGGCGTAGTTGCCCACCTCGCCGGGACCGGCCGACCCCTCGAAGTGGCCGTAGCCGCGCGTCAGGACCTCGTCGTCGGTGCCCTCGTGGACCGGCACGACGTAGGACCTGCCGAACGCGGGGATCCGCACCAGCGCGGTCGCCTGCCCCCGGGGGGCGGGTGCCGCCTGCGCAGCGGTCGCGGGCCGCGCCCAGGCCCGGAGCGTGCGCTCGACGGTGCGCTCCTGCTCACGCTCGGCGACGTACGTCGTGCCGTACATCTGCCACGCCACGTAGCCCAGCAGCCCCAGGCCCACCCCGATCAGGAGGACCCCTGCCCGGGTGACCCATCTGCCGCGCACCCGGTCAGGGTAGGGGCGGCGCCGAGCCGCCGGGGTACGTTCGCAGACATGGCTCCCGCCGACCCCGCAGACCCGCACCGTCCGCTGACCCAGGGCACCATCGACGCGCTGCCGCGCCTGACCCCCCGCCTGGCGCAGATCCCGCCGACGATCTTCACCACCATGTCGGCGCTGGCCATCCGCACCGGGTCGCTCAACCTCGGGCAGGGCTTCCCCGACGCCGACGGGCCGGCGGGGATGCTCGAGGCCGCCGCCGAGGCGGTGCTCGGCGGGGCCAACCAGTACGCCCCCGGCCGCGGGGTGCCCGCCCTGCGCGAGGCGGTCGCCCGGCACCAGCAGCGGCACTACGGGCTCGAGCTCGACCCCGAGACGCAGGTGCTGGTGACCGCAGGGGCGACCGAGGCGCTCACCGCGGCGATCCTGTCCCTGGTCGGGCCCGGCGACGAGGTCGTGCTGGTCGAGCCCTACTACGACTCCTACGCCGCCGCGGTCACCATGGCCGGAGGGGTACGCCGCACCGTGGGCCTGGTGGGCGGGGACGACGGCCTCCGGCTCGACCGGCGCGCCCTGCGGGACGCGGTGACCGACCGGACGGTCGCGCTGGTGGTCAACACCCCGCACAACCCGACCGGGACGGTGCTGGGTGAGGACGACCTGGCGGCCGTGGCCGAGGTGGCGCAGCAGCGCGACCTGGTGGTGATCACCGACGAGGTCTACGAGCACCTGACCTTCGACGGGACGCGGCACGTGCCGCTGTGCACCCTGCCCGGGATGGCCGACCGGACGGTGACGGTCTCCAGCGCGGGCAAGTCGTTCTCGGTGACGGGGTGGAAGGTCGGCTGGATGACCGGGTCACCGGAGCTGGTCGACACCGTCCTGGCCGCCAAGCAGTGGCTGACCTTCACCAACGCCGCTCCCCTCCAGCCGGCGGTGGCCCACGCGCTGGACCACGAGATGGGCTACGTCGCCGAGCTGGCCTCGACCCTGGCGGCCCACCGCGACGTGCTCACCGAGGGGCTGGAGCGAGCCGGCCTGCGGCCCCGGCCGTCGTCCTCGACCTACTTCCTGCTCGGCGACATCGGCGGTCTGGGCTGGGCGGACGCGATGGAGTTCTGCCTGGCGCTCCCGGAGCGGGCCGGCGTGGTGGCGGTGCCGGCCCAGCCGTTCTACGACTCGGCGGACGGCGACCAGCTGGTGCGGTGGGCGTTCTGCAAGGACCGCGCGACGATCGAGGAGGCGGTCGAGCGGCTCACCAGGGCGGACCTGACCCGCTGACCTCGGCGGCGCGGCTCCCGCGCGGGCGGCCGGCGAACCAGTCGTTGGCGCCGCCGGTGAACAGCAGCGCGAGCGTCACCACGCCGAGCAGGAGGGTCACGAGCGCGACGCCGCTGAGGATCGCCAGCAGGCTGAGCAGCGCGGCCATGCCGGAGGAGACCGCGAGCAGGACGCGGGCGACGGTGCTGCGGCGCAGGACCAGGAACGCCAGGACCGCCGAGACCAGCGACCACAGCACCATGAGGGCACCGGTGCCCCACAGGACGGCGACCACCTGGTCCAGGGTCAGGTCGAGCCGCTCGAGCTCGGCCTCGGCGGTGATCGCGTCCTCGACCGTGGCAGGCGAGACGGCGAGCACCACGAGGACCGAGGCTCCCACCAGCAGGCCGAGGGCCGAGCCGAGGAGGGCGAGCACCGCCGCGGCGGTCACCGTGCCGGGTCGACGCAGCTGCTCCGGCGCCGACCAGGCCGGGTGCGGCTGCTGCCCCGGCTGCGGCGCCTGCTGCCAGGCGGGCTGCGGCGGCCGCGGCTCGGCGTACGGCGGGGACGGCGCCGGGGTCCGGTGGGGTGGGTGTGGCGGGTGCGGTGGGGCCGCCGCGGGCTCGGACGGGGGGGGTGGCGGCGGCGTGGACGGGGGCGCGAAGGGGGAGGCGGGAGGTTCCTGCCTCGCGGCCGGCACCGGGGCTCGGCCTGCGAACCAGTCCCGGGCGTCGCGCCGCCACAGCATCGCCGCGGCGATCGCGGGCAGGACGGGCAGCAGTCCCGTCGTGGGCATGGTGAGGAGCAGGAGCGCGGCGACCACGGTGAAGCCCACGCGCGCGCCACGGTGGCGCAGGGCGACGAAGACCCCGAGCACCACTCCGGCGGCGGCGAGCGCCCCCGCCCCGTAGCCGAGGACCCGCAGCCCGTCCAGGACCTGGTCGACGGTGACGCCGCTGCCCCGCAGGGGCGGATCGGCGAGCAGGTCGGCGATCTCCTGGCGGGTGTCGGTGCGCTGCAGCCGCGCCATCGTGTCGAACAGGCTGAACACGAGCACCGCGCAGCCTGCCGTGCCCATCACCGAGGCGAACATGACTCGGGGCGGGCGGGCGGGGGCGCGCTGCGACTCACTCACCCGGTCATTGTCGCGGACCGGGTCCAACCGGGGCCGACCCGGCTGGGGCCCCGAGCCGGGACGAGGTGTGGCGTGTGGCTGCTGCGGGAGGCGGTGCGGGCCGCGCTCGAGGAACAGGTCACCGCGGCGTCAGGGTGAGCTCCGTGGCCTCCGGCGCCGCGTCCACCTCCACCGTGCTGCCGTCGAGCACCTCGCCGGCGAGCAGCAGCTTGGCGAGCGGGTCGCCGATCGCGGTCTGCACGAGCCGGCGCAGCGGCCGGGCGCCGTAGAGCGGGTCGTAGCCGGTGCGGGTCAGCCAGCGCCGTGCGGCCTCGGTGACCTCGAGCGTGATGCGCCGCACCGACAGGCGCCGCGAGAGCGCCTGCACCTGCAGGTCGACGATGTGCGACAGGTCGTCGGTGGTGAGCGCGTCGAAGGTGACGATCTCGTCGAGCCGGTTGAGGAACTCCGGCTTGAAGGACTGGCGCACCACGCCCATGACGGCCTCGCGCTGCTTGTCCGGGTCGAGCGTGGGGTCGACCAGGTAGGAGGACCCGAGGTTGGAGGTCAGGATCAGCACGACGTTGCGGAAGTCGACCGTGCGGCCCTGCCCGTCGGTCAGCCGCCCGTCGTCGAGCACCTGCAGGAGGATGTCGAAGACCTCCGGGTGGGCCTTCTCCACCTCGTCGAGCAGGACGACGGAGTAGGGCCGGCGGCGCACCGCCTCGGTCAGCTGGCCGCCCTCCTCGTAGCCGACGTACCCGGGGGGCGCCCCGACGAGCCGGGCCACCGAGTGCTTCTCGGAGTACTCGCTCATGTCGACGCGCACGATCGCGCGGTCGTCGTCGAAGAGGAAGTCCGCGAGCGCCTTGGCCAGCTCGGTCTTGCCGACACCGGTCGGGCCGAGGAACAGGAACGACCCGGTCGGGCGGTCGGGGTCCGACACCCCGGCCCGCGACCGGCGTACGGCGTCGGAGACCGCGTTGACCGCGGCCCGCTGGCCGATCAGCCGATCGCCGATGACCTCCTCCATGCGCAGCAGCTTGGTGGTCTCGCCCTCGAGCAGCCGGCCGGTCGGGATGCCGGTCCAGGCCTCGACGACGTCGGCGATCTCCTCGGGCCCGACCTCCTCGTGGACCATCGGCTCCTCGCCGGGCTGGGCCTCGGCGGACTCGATCGCGTCGATCTGCTTCTCCAGCTCGGGGATGCGGCCGTAGCGGACCTCGCTCGCCCCGGCCAGGTCGCCCTCGCGCAGCAGCCGGTCGGACTCCACCCGCAGCTGCTCGATCTGCTTGCGCAGCTCACCGGCCCCCTCGAGCCCCGCCTTCTCCCGCTCCCAGCGGGCCTGCAGCTCGGTGAGCTCGGCCTCGCGGGCGGCGAGGTCCACGCGCAGCCGCTCGAGCCGGTCGCGCGAGGCGGGGTCGGTCTCACGCTCGAGCGCGAGCTCCTCCATCCGCATGCGGTCGACCGCACGACGCAGCTGGTCGACCTCCTCGGGGGAGGACTCGATCTCCATCCGCAGCCGCGAGCCCGCCTCGTCGATCAGGTCGATCGCCTTGTCGGGCAGGTTGCGGCCGGTGATGTAGCGGTCGGACAGCGTGGCCGCGGCCACGAGCGCGGCGTCGTTGATCTTGACGCCGTGGTGGGCCTCGTACTTCTCCTGCAGGCCGCGCAGGATCGCGATGGTGTCCTCGACGCTCGGCTCGCCGACGTAGACCTGCTGGAAGCGCCGCTCCAGGGCCGGGTCCTTCTCGACGTGCTCGCGGTACTCGTCGAGCGTCGTCGCGCCGATCATGCGCAGCTCACCGCGCGCCAGCATCGGCTTGAGCATGTTGCCGGCGTCCATCGCGGAGTCGCCGCCGGCGCCCGCACCGACGACGGTGTGCAGCTCGTCGATGAAGGTGATGACCTGGCCCTCGGCGTCCTTGATCTCGGTCAGGACGGCCTTGAGCCGCTCCTCGAACTCGCCGCGGTACTTCGCCCCGGCGACCATCGCGCCGAGGTCCAGGCTCAGCAGCCGCCGGCCCTTGAGCGAGTCGGGCACGTCGCCGTCGACGATGCGCTGGGCCAGCCCCTCGACGACGGCGGTCTTGCCGACACCGGGCTCGCCGATCAGGACCGGGTTGTTCTTCGTGCGCCGGGACAGCACCTGGATCACGCGCCGGATCTCGGTGTCCCGGCCGATGACCGGGTCGATGCGCCCCTCCTCGGCGCGGGCGGTGAGGTCGACGGAGTACTTGTCCAGGGCCTCGAACGTCGCCTCGGGGTCGGCGGAGGTGACCCGGCCCTTGCGGACGCCGGGCAGGGCGCTGCGCAGCGCCTCGCCGGTGACCTTGTGGTCCTCGAGGACCTGCTGGGCACTGGACTCGGTCTCGGCGAGCGCGACGAGCAGGTGCTCGACCGAGGTGAACTCGTCCTTCATCGAGTCGGCGATCTGCTGGCTCAGGTTGAGCGCGTTGACCGCGCCGCGGGAGTACGTCGGGGCGCTGACGGTCGCGCCGCTGGCCGCCGGCAGCCGGCCGACCTCGGTCGAGACGGCGGCGGCGAGCGCGGCCGGCTGGACCCCGACCGCCTCGAGCAGCGGCGGCACGACCGTGTCGCTCTGGCCGAGGAGCGCCTCGAGCAGGTGCAACGCCTCCAGCTGGGTGTTGCCCCGGCCGGTCGCCGCCTGGATCGCCGCGGCGATCGCCTCCTGCGTGCGGGTGGTGAACTTCGAGATCTCCATGCGCGCGTCTCCCGTGGGTCTGAGGTGGATCTTGCATCGCCTCAACACCGGCGAAGTTGAGTCTGTTCCGCTCAACTTCAGTTTTACCGCAATGCCCTCCTCGGAGCGGTCCGAGCAAGTAGCGTGGCATGCGCGGGGCACGCGCGCGCCGCTGGCGCGCGCGCCCCGTTTTCACCGACCCACGTGGGACGTCGAGAAGAACCCGGAGCCTCTCCGATGAGCGCTGTGACCCAGGGCAAGGTCACCGGCCGCACGGCGGGCCATCCGGCCACGCCGCCGTGGCCGCTGGTCGCGCTGCTCGTGGTCCTGGTGCTGCCGCTCGGCGTCGCCGCGCTCGCCTGGGGCCGCTTCGGCACCAACCTCGCGATGTGGTGGCCGGCCGCCGGGGTCGCGGTCATCGCCGTCTCGCTCTGCCCGCGGCGTCACCGGGTGCCGGCCGGTCTCGCGGTCGCGCTCCTCGGCGCCCTCGCCAACCTGCTGTTCGGCCGGGACCTGGCCGTCGCGGTCCCGCTGGGCCTGGCCACCGGCGGGGAGGCCGTGGTCGCCGCCACGCTGCTGACCCGCAACCGCGACGAACGTCCCGCGCTGCACGGCCTCGACGACCTGGTCCGCTTCGTCGTGGCCGCCCTCGCCGGGGCAACCGTCGCCGGCCTGTTCGTCGCGGTCGGCCTCACGATCGACGGCGCCGACAGCGCCGTCACCTGGCGCACCGTCTTCGCCAGCCACATCGCCGCGGTCCTGGCGATCACGCCGCTGGGGCTCGTGGCCCCGCAGGTCCGCCAGCGGGCAGGAGCCACCGAGGTCGCCGTCCAGTGCCTGACCCTCGCGGTCGTCGTCGGCGCCGTCTTCGCCCCGGACCAGTCCCTGCCGTTGATCTACCTGGTGTTCGTGCCGCTGCTGTGGGGCGCGATGCGCCTCGGTGTGCGGGCCGTCGCCGGGCAGGTGTGCTTCGTGGCGGTGGTGATCACCTCGACCACCACCCTGGGCTGGGGCCCCTTCGCCAACCTGCCGGACGCCACCCCGCAGGTCGTCGCCGCGCTCTCCCAGGCCGCCATCGCCTCCTGCGCGCTCGTGGCGCTGCCGCTCGCGATGCTCAAGTCGCTGCGGGCGGTGGCGCTGGACGCGGCCAGCTCCTCCAGCGACCTGCTCGACGACATCCTGGCCGCGGCCACCTCCACGGCTGTGATCGGCACGGACCTCGAGGGCCGCATCGAGTTCTTCAACCTCGGCGCCGAGGAGATCACCGGCTGGCCGGCCGTCGAGGTGGTCGGCCGCGCCGGGCTCGACGTCGTCCTGCGGCCCCGGACCACCGACGACCCCGACGACCCCGGCGAGCTCATGGTCACCGTGAGCGACCGCGCACCGGAGCTCCTGGCGCTGGAGGCACTGATCGAGCCGTTCCTCGACGGCACCGAGGACTCCACCTTCCGCACCGACTGGACGATGCTGCGCAAGGACGGCGTCGAGCGCACGCTCAACGTCAGCATCAGCCGCCGCTACGACCAGGGCCGGCCGGTGGGCTACGTCGGGATCGCCGAGGACGTCACCGAGAAGCGGCGCGAGGAGTCCTCCGCGGCCGCCGCGCTCGACGCCGAGCGTCAGCTCGTGGACCGGCTGGCGCAGGTCGACCGCACCAAGAACGACTTCATGTCGACGGTGAGCCACGAGCTGCGCACGCCGATCACCAGCATCCTGGGCTACTCCCAGCTGCTGCTCAGCGACGAGACCGGGGCCCTCCCGGTGATGCACCGCCAGATCGTCGGGCGCATCGAGCGCAACGGCCGGCGGCTCCTCGGCCTCATCGAGGACATGCTCACCATGTCGCAGGTCGAGGTCGGCGACTTCCGCTACGTCTTCCAGCGCGTCGACCTGCGCAGCGTGGTGCAGAGCGCGGTCGAGACCGAGATGAGCGTCTTCGGCACGCTCGGGGTCCACCTGACCCAGGACATCGTCGGCGAGCCGGCATGGGTCGAGGCCGACCCCGACAAGCTCGAGCGCGCGATCGCGGCGCTGCTCGACAACGCCGCGAAGTACAGCCAGCCCGGCGACGAGGTGCACCTGCTGGTCGCCTGCGACGAGGACGCCGCGCGGGTCTGCGTGGTCGACCGCGGGCTGGGCATCAGCGAGGAGGACCAGCGGCACCTGTTCGACCGCTTCTTCCGCGGCAGCGACGCCCACGCCCGCGCCATCCAGGGCGCCGGCCTCGGCCTGTCGGTGACGAGCATGATCGTCGACGGGCACGGCGGCACGCTGTGCTGCGAGTCCGCGCTCGGCGAGGGCTCGACGTTCACCGTCGTGCTGCCGTTCGCGGCGGAGGCCGGGGGCTCGCTGGGCTCGGCCGAGGCGGCGGAAGCGTCGCTCACCGACACCGAGGCGGTCGGCGACGCCTGAGGACGCCCGAGGACGCCTGAGCCGTCACCGGGTCCTGACCGGGCGGGGTCAGCCGATGTTGGTCTTCCAGTCCCCGCGGCCGTTGCCGAGGATGTTCTCGACGTGCTCGCGCAGCTCGATCGGACCGAACGGCTTGATGATGTAGGTGTCCGCGCCCGCCTCCATGCCGGCCTGCACGTCGCTGGCCTGGGCCCGGGCGGTCATCAGGATCACGGGCAGGTCCTGGAGGTCGGGGTCGGCGCGCACCTCGCGGCAGACCTCCAGACCGTTCATCACGGGCATGGTGATGTCCAGCAGGAGCAGCTTGGGCTTGAGCCGACGACACTCGGACAGGGCCTCGGCGCCGTTGCCGACCGCGGTCACCGCCAGATCGAGTCCCTCCAGGACGATCTGCACCAGATCTCGGATGTCGACGTCGTCTTCGGCGAGCACGACAGTCACAGGGCCTCCCAGCCTTCCGCGCCACACACCCCTGGTGGCTTGCCTGGGAGTCTAGACCCGTGGGCCGAGGGCGCGAGGGCCGTTCGCCAATTGAATCGGCCGAACGGTCAGCGCGGACGGCGCCACACCACCAGCGAGGCCCCCGGAGGTCCAGCAGGGACGGCGGGCAGGTTGCGGCGGGGCTGCGGGTCACGCTCGCCCCGGGCCAGCGCCTGGCCGAGGGCGAACTCGGTGGCCTCGAGCTGGTCCTCCAGCTCGCGCACCCGCAGCTGCAGGGCGGTCACGTGGTTCTCCAGGTCGAGGATCCGGCGGATGCCCTCGAGGCCGATCCCGGAGGCGCTGAGCTCGGCGATCTCGCGCAGCTGTTCGATGTCGCGCAAGGAGTAGCGGCGCCCGCCTCCGCCCGTGCGGCCCGGGGAGACCAGCCCGAGCCGGTCGTAGGTGCGCAGGGTCTGGGGGTGCAGCCCGGTCAGCTCGGCGGCGACCGAGATGACGTAGACGCCGATGTCGGGTCCGGGCACGCGCCCGGGGGAGGCAGGACGGCGCCCGCGTGCGGCGCCGTGGCCCCCCGGGGTCATCGCACGCCTCCTGCCTCGAACAGCCGGCCGCGCAGCGCTGCCCCGGCGGTGGCCTCACGATAGGCCTCCACGGCCGCCCTGGCCTCCGCCGACAGCGTGGCGGGGACGTGCACCTCGACGGTGACCAGCAGGCTGCCGCGGGTGCCGTCCTTGCGCGTCGCCCCCTTGCCGCGCACCCGGAAGGTGCGGCCGTTGGGGGTGCCGGGCGGGACCTTGACGGTCACCTTCGAGCCACCGGGCGAGCCGTTGAGCGTCGGCACCGCGATGTCGGCACCGAGGGCGGCCTCGTCGAAGGAGATCGGCACGGTGATGGTCAGGTCGTCGCCGGAGCGGCCGAAGACCGGGTGCGGTGAGACCTTGACGACCACGAACAGGTCACCGGGGGGCCCGCCGTGCTCGCCCTTGCCGCCGCGGCCCTTGAGGCGGATGCGCTGGCCGTCCTTGACCCCCGCCGGGATGCGAGCCTGGATGGCGCGGTCGGACAGTGCCCGCCCGGAGCCGTGGCAGGCCTCGCAGGGGTCGGAGACGTAGATGCCGCGCCCGCGGCAGGTCGGGCAGGTCTCGTTGATCGTGAAGGCGCCCCCCATCGACGCCGCCCGCATCCCCGAGCCCTCGCAGTCGGGGCACATCTGGGGTTGCGACCCCGGCCTGGCGCCGGTGCCGTGGCAGACCGGGCAGGGCTGCTCGGAGGCCAGCCGCAGCGAGACCGTGACGCCCTCGAGCGCGTCGGAGAAGCTGATCGTCGTCGCGGTCTCGATGTCGGAGCCCCTGCGGGCACGGGTGCGCCGCGTGGTGCGCCCGCCCCCGCCGAACATGCCCCCGAAGATGTCCCCGAGGTTGCCCGTCCCGGCACCGCCTGACCCCGGCCCGAACAGGTCGTTGAGGTCGAAGGGCTGGCCCCCACCGCCGCCGCCGGGGAACCCGCCGAAGCCGCCGCCGGCGAACATCGCGCGGGTCTCGTCGTACTGCTTGCGCTTCTGCTCGTCGCCGACGACGTCGTAGGCCTCGGCGATCGCCTTGAAGCGGTCCTCGGCGGCCTTGTCTCCCGGGTTGGAGTCGGGGTGGTTGGCACGCGCGAGCTTGCGGTAGGCCTTCTTGATGTCCGCGGCGGAGGCGTCCTTGGGCACGCCCAGGACCTGGTAGAAGTCCTTGGTCGCCCAGTCCGAGCTGGTCATCGCTCCCTCCCTCCCGAGGTCAGGTCGTGCTGTGCGTGGTCCGTCGCGCCGATCAGCTCGGCTCGGGGTCGAGGACGGTCACCTTCGCGGCGCGCACCACGCGGTCGCCCATGCGGTAGCCCGCCTGGAAGACGTTGTCGCACACCGTCGTGGTGACCTCGTTGGAGTGCCCGTGCATGAGGGCCTCGTGCAGCCGCGGGTCGAACTCGTCGCCCTTGGCCCCGAACTTCTCCAGCCCGGCACCGGCCACGACGCGCTCGAGCGACTCGGCCACCGCCTTGAAGCCGCCGGTCAGCTCCTCGTGCTCGCGGGCGCGGTCGACGTCGTCGAGCGCGGGCAGGAGCGCGGTGAGCACCGAGAGCTTGGCGTTCTGCACCACCAGCTCGCGGTCGCGGTCCACCCGGCGCTTGTAGTTGAGGTACTCGGCCTGGAGACGCTGCAGGTCGGTGGTCAGCTCGGCGACCCGGGCGTCGAGCTCCCGGCTCTCCTCCTCACCGGTCGGCGGCTGCTCGCCGGTCGCGTCGGGCCCGACGTGCGCCTCGTCGTAGGGGCCCTCGGGCCCCACGGGCGGGGCCGCGGTCTCCCGCGGCCCCGTCTGCGTCACGGGATCGGTCTCGACGGGGGCCTCGTCCGGGGTGGACTCGGCGTCGAAGGCGACCTGGCCGGCGTCCGGGAACTGGTCCTGTCCTCCGGTCTGGTCGGTCACTTGGTGTCGCCCTCGCCCTCGTCCTCGACGATCTCGGCGTCGACCACGTCGTCGTCGGCATCGCCGGTGGCGAAGTCACCGGCACCGGACGCGGCCGCGTCGGACTCGCCGGCGGCGTACATCGCGGCGCCCATCTTCTGGCTGGACTCGGCGAGCTTGGCCGCGGCGGAGTCGATCAGGTCGGCCGACCCCTCGGAGCTGTCCTCGAGCGCCTTCTTGAGCGCGTCGACGTCGGCCTGGACCTCCGTGCGGACGTCCTCGGGGATCTTGTCGCCGTTCTCGGTGAGGAACTTCTCCGTCGAGTAGGCGAGGGTCTCGGCCTGGTTGCGGGCCTCGACCGCCTCCTTGCGCTTGCGGTCCTCCTCGGCGTACTCCTCGGCCTCCTTGACCATGCGGTCGATGTCGTCCTTGGACAGCGCCGAGCCACCGGTGATGGTCATCGACTGCTCGCGACCGGTGCCGCGGTCCTTGGCGGAGACGTGGACGATGCCGTTGGCGTCGATGTCGAAGGTGACCTCGATCTGCGGCACGCCCCGGGGAGCCGGCGGGAGCCCGGTCAGCTCGAAGTTGCCCAGGGGCTGGTTCTGCGCGGCCATCTGACGCTCGCCCTGGTAGACCTGGATCATCACCGAGGGCTGGTTGTCGTCGGCGGTGGTGAACACCTCGGACCGCTTGGTCGGGATCGTGGTGTTGCGCTCGATCAGACGCGTCATCACCCCGCCCTTGGTCTCGATGCCCAGCGACAGCGGGGTCACGTCGAGCAGCAGGACGTCCTTGACCTCGCCCTTGAGCACGCCGGCCTGCAGCGCCGCGCCGACCGCGACGACCTCGTCGGGGTTGACGCCCTTGTTGGGCTCCTTGCCGCCGGTGAGGTCCTTGACGACCTCGGCGACGGCGGGCATGCGGGTCGAGCCGCCCACGAGCACGACGTGGTCGATGCCGGAGACGTCGATGCCGGCGTCCTTGATCACCGAGCGGAACGGCGCCTTGGTGCGCTCGAGGAGGTCGGCGGTGAGCTTCTGGAACTCGGTGCGGCTGATCTTCTCCTCGAAGTGCAGCGGGCCGCTCTCGCCGTGGGTGATGTAGGGCAGGTGGACCGTGGTCTCCGAGGACGAGGACAGCTCGATCTTGGCCTTCTCGGCCGCCTCCTGGAGGCGCTGCTTGGCGATCTTGTCGGCGCCGAGGTCGACGCCGTTGTTGTCCTTGAACTTCTTGACCATCCACTCGACGAGGCGCTCGTCCCAGTCGTCGCCACCGAGGTGGTTGTCACCGGACGTGGCCTTGACCTCCACCACGCCGTCGCCGATCTCGAGCAGGGACACGTCGAAGGTGCCGCCGCCGAGGTCGAAGACCAGGATGGTCTGGTCGCTCTCCTTGTCGAGGCCGTAGGCCAGCGCCGCCGCGGTCGGCTCGTTGACGATGCGGCTGACGTTGAGGCCGGCGATCTCGCCCGCCTCCTTGGTGGCCTGGCGCTGGGCGTCGGAGAAGTACGCCGGCACGGTGATCACCGCGTCGGTGACGGTCTCCCCGAGGTAGGCCTCGGCGTCGCGCTTGAGCTTCTGCAGCACGAAGGCGCTGATCTGCTGGGGGGTGAACGACTTCTCGTCCACCTGCTTCTTCCAGTCGGTGCCCATGTGGCGCTTGACCGACCGGATGGTGCGGTCGACGTTGGTGACCGCCTGACGCTTGGCGACCTCGCCGACGAGGACCTCGCCGTTCTTCGCGAACGCGACGACGGAGGGCGTCGTGCGGGCGCCCTCGGCGTTGGCGATGACGGTGGGCTCTCCACCTTCGAGGACGGAGACGACCGAGTTCGTCGTACCGAGGTCGATACCGACGGCACGTGCCATGTCTTGATACCTCCACTGCGTAGGTCTGCTGGGACTGCGTTGGTCTGAGTGGGCCCGGGGAGGACTGCGCCCCGAGGGCTGCCTGGCTCCGAGTCTGTCAAACAAGTTGAGCCGCTTCAACTCAACTCCGCACGTCCGGTTCAACGCGGGGCAGGGCGGTCGTGTTCCGCTGCCCGAGTGACCTGCCTCACAGGGGCTCCGCCCGCGGGAGCGGGCGCGCGAGGACCGGGTCGGCCGACGGTCAGCCGACGGTCAGCCGATGGTGACGGTGACCACGTTGGAGGCGCGGTCCGCCTCGGTGTCGTAGACGCGGAACTTGCTCCTGCCGCCGCGGCTGGTCTGGATCCAGGTCTCGAAGGACCCTCCCCGGACGGTGGCCTCGACCGGGAAGTCGGACCAGGAGCCGCCCTCCTTGCGCTGGACCTGCAACTGGGCGCCCTCACCGTCGGTGTAGACGCCGTTGAAGTTGATCCGCTCGCCCGGGCTGACGTTCTGCGGCGCCACGAAGAGGGTGATCTTGTCGCCTCGCGGCGCCTTGGTCGGGTCCGCGGAGCCGCTCGGCAGGGCGGAGGGCCGGTCCACCGGGCCGGGCAGGTCGAGCCCGCTGTCGCCGGAGGCCTGGGTGGGGACGTAGGAGGGCATGTAGAGCGTGGCCGGGGCGGCCGCGTCGCCACCCCCCTCACCGGTGTCGGTCAGCCCACCGACCTGGGCGACCGCGACCATCGCCCCGCCGATGCACAGCCCGACCACGACGGCCACGCCGAGCATGGCCGCGAGCGCCCAGGCGAGCGTGCGCCCGGGGTCGTCCTCACGGTCGTCGGGGGTGGCCACGGGCCCATCCTCCCCGACGCGCCCGGACGAGCCAACCCGAGGGTGCGACGCCCTCGCTCGCTCCGGGGCATCACGTGGCACCACGTGGTGGCGAGCCCGCGGCTACTTGCGCCAGAGGACGTGCTCGACCAGGCGGCGGCTGCGCCAGCCGTCACCGGTGCGGACCAGGTCGTGCTCGTAGAGACCGCCGATCTCCATGTCGAAGGGCTCGGACTCGGGCAGCTGGATGCGGATCGGGTTCCAGAAGTACGCCGTCACGTGCGCGGCGTCGTCACCGGTGAAGTCGGTCTCGACCTGGCCGACCAGGTGCTGGGTCTGGGCGAACAGCGGGATGGCCTCGGCGGCCATCCACGCCTTGACCTCCGCGACCGGACCGCTGGCGCCGCCGCTGGCGGTGTAGTCGATGGTCGCGTCGTCGGTGAACACCTGGTCGAACCCGTCGACCTCCCCGGTGTCGACCGAGCGCGTGTAGCGGGTCAGCAGGTCGGCGATCTCGGCGCGGTCGAGCAGGCGTCGTACGTCATCCATCGGCGCACCCTAGCCGAGGAACTGGAACACGTTCTAGTCCTCAGGCGGGCCGGCGGAACACCGGGATGAGGGCGCGGCTGAGCTCCGCGGCCCGGGCCGGACCGCCCTCGAGGCGCCAGCTCATCAGCGCCAGGACCGACCCGTCGGCCCAGATGCAGGCCTGCACCCCGGGCCGTGGCTCGCCGCACCGCAGGGAGACCCCGGGCACGCCCGAGGGGTACGGCGTCCCCTCGCCGAGCCCGACGTTGACGAACTGGTGGGCGATCGCCCCGTCCGGGGAGCTCTCCAGCGCCTGCCGCAGGTCGGTCCCGGCGCCCGGCATGATCCCGGTGAACGCCAGCGAGCTGCCGCCCTGCGCGTACTCGGCGTAGACGGTCCTCGCCCCGAAGCCCTGGCCGAACTCGGTGGCCTGCTGTCTGGCCTCGGCGGTGTCGGCGCCCTCCACCGGGCGCCAGCCGAGCGGCTGGCGGGGCAGCACCAGCGTGGTCTCCCCCAGCGTCCGGGACCCCGCCTCCGGGCCGGCGGTGGACCCGCCGTCGTGGCTCCCGAGGCTCAGGGCGCCGACCAGCGATCCGACCAGCGCGACCGCCAGCACCACCCCGGCCGCGACCCAGCGCGTCCACCTCTGCGAGCCCATGCGGTGCAGCGAACCACGGCGGTGGTCACCCGGCCGCCCCTAGCGGACAAACTGAAACACGTTCTAGTCTTGTCCGCATGAGGTTCACCTACGCCGAGGCGATGACCGACGTGCGCTACTACGCACCGCTGGCCCAGGCGGCCGAGGCGGCCGGCTACGACTCGATGACGGTGGCCGACAGCCTGATCTACCCCGCCGAGTCCGATGCGGAGTACCCCTACACCGAGGACGGCGACCGCGAGTTCCTCGAGGGCAAGGAGTTCATCGAGACCCTGACCCTCTGCGCCTGGCTGGGAGCGGTCACCACGACGCTGCGGTTCACGCCGTTCGTGCTCAAGCTCCCGATCCGCCCGCCGGTGCTGGTCGCCAAGCAGGCGGCGTCGATCGCCTACCTGACCGGCAACCGGCTCGGCCTGGGCGTCGGGCTGAGCCCGTGGCCGGAGGACTACGCCGCGATGGGCGTGCCGTGGGAGCGGCGCGGCAAGCGCTTCGACGAGTGCATCGACATCGTCAAGGGGATCACCGCCGGCGGCGAGTTCGAGTTCCACGGCGAGTTCTACGACATCCCGCGCCTGACCCAGACCCCCGCACCGACCGAGCCGATCCCGATCCTGGTCGGCGGCCACGCCGACGCCGCGCTGCGTCGAGCGGTCACCCGCGGCGACGGGTGGATGCACGGCGGCGGCAAGCCGGAGGAGCTCGAGCGCCTGCTGGACCGGATCGCCGAGATCCGCAAGGAGGAGGGGGTCGCGAACGAGCCCTTCGAGCAGCACGTGATCTCCCTCGACGCCTACTCCCCCGACGGCTGCAAGCGGCTCGAGGACCGCGGCGTGACCGACGTGATCGTCGGCTTCCGCGTGCCCTACATCAAGGGCCCGGACACCGAACCGCTGGACAAGAAGGTCGAGCACCTGGAGAGGTTCGCCGAGACCGTGATCGCGAAGGTCAACCGATGAGCACCGAGCCGTTCACCGCCGCCGTCGCCGAGGCGGAGGAGCTGGTCCGCAACGCCCCGTTCCTCAGGACCGAGGCGGACCTCGCCGAGGGGCTGGACTACCTCGCCGGGTCGATCCGCGCGTCGCTGCAGATGGCCTGGGCCTACGCGCCGGAGCAGCCTTTTCTTGTCAACTCGACAAGCCAGCACACCAAGATGGGCCTGGACAACCCCGACACCGTCTACTACCACGCCAACGTGCTGCCGGGCGTCACCTACGTCGTCCGCGGCCGGCGCGGGGACACCCTCGACCTGTCGTTCCAGGTGCTCGGTGGTGACTACACGCCGAGCTCCACCCCGGACGGCTCGACCGCCTTCGACGACCGGTCCCTGACCATCGGGCCGGACGGCTCCTTCGAGGTCTCGTTCGGCCCGGCGGACTCGCCCCACGCCTGCAGGCACCACGTCGTCCTGCCCGAGTCCGCGCGGATGCTCGCCATCCGCGAGGTGTACGGCGACTGGTCGGCCTCGCGCGGCCACGTCACGATCGAGCGGGCCGACACCCGGGGACTCGCCCCCGAGCGGCTCGACGGGGCGGCGTGGCAGGCGGCCGCGGACAAGCGCTTCGCGGTCGCGGCCAAGATGCTGGTCGCCCGGATCCGGACGTGGTTCGCCTTCCCCGAGTGGTTCTACCTCAACGAGCCGGTCAACACCTTGACCGAGCCCCGGCCGACTCCCGGCGGCCTGTCGTCGCAGTGGTCCTCGGTGGGTCACTACGACCTCGCCGACGACCAGGCACTGGTGATCTCCGTCCCGCGCGGGGACGCGCCGTACCTCGGGTTCCAGCTCGGGACGGTCTGGTACACCTCGCTGGACTACGCCGACCACCAGACCTCGCTCAACGCCCACCAGGCCCAGGTCGACCCCGACGGCATGATCCGCATCGTCGTCGCCGAGCACGACCCGGGCGTCCACAACTGGGTGGAGCGGTTGGGTCACGACCGGGGCTACCTGCAGTTCCGCTGGCAGCGGCTCGACCGCGAGCTCACGCCGCAGGACGGACCGACGATGGTGATCTGCCCCTTCGACGAGGTGGCGCGGCACCTGCCGTTCCACGAGGACAACAAGGTCACGCCCGAGCAGTGGCGCGAGCGGATCGCTGCCCGGCAGCGCGGCGTGGCGGGTCGGATGATCGGCTGAGCCGGGGCCGTCGCTCGACACCCCCACGGGTGGGACCGGGCCGGGGGTGGGTAGGAGCACACCATGACCCGAACCGATCGCCGCGACCGAGACGACCTGGCCTCGCTCACCCACGCGGAGCTGGTGCAGCGCGCCCGGGAGGCCGAGGTCCCCGGCCGCTCGTCGATGACCAAGGACCAGCTCGTCGACGCCCTGGCGGCCGCGGAGCGGCCGGGGCCGGGCGGTGGCGCCGGCTCGACCGGGCGGGCGGTGGTGTCCCGGGTCGAGGCCTTCCGCCGGCTCGCCGAGGCCCGCGCGCGCGGCGAGATGGTGCTGCTGCCGCGGCACCTCTCCGGCGAGGAGCGCCGCCGCCACGTCCGGCAGACCATCCGCGAGGACCACGAGACCCGCATCGCCAGCCACGACGAGGACGCCGCCGCGAAGCTCGACAAGCTCAGCGGCTCGCTCTTCTCCTTCTTCCGCGGCACGTGCCTGCTGTTCTACCGCGACATGGCGGGCGAGGACGCCGACATGCCGACCGTGCTCACGCTCGGCGACGTGCACCCGGAGAACTTCGGCGTGATGCCGAGCCGGGACAACGTCCCCATCTTCGGCGTCAACGACTTCGACGAGGCGTTCTACGCCCCCTTCACCTGGGACCTCAAGCGCGGAGCGGTCGGCTTCATGATCGCCGCCGCCGAGGAGGGCGAGCGCCCGCGCAAGGAGCAGCGCCGGATCGCGGAGGAGTTCGTGCGAGGGTACGTCGCCGCGATGCGCGACTACGCCACCGATCGCACCGAGCAGGACGGGCAGGTGCGGCAGGACAACGCCCCGAAGGTCATCCGCCGGCTGATCGAGGGCGCCCTCGAGCCGCGGGCGGACTGGCTGGCCCGGAAGTACCACGACGAGTACCGCCGGGGCTTCCGCTCCGACGACGAGCACGTCCCGGTCACCAGCCGGCTCGAGGAGTTCCAGGAGGCGCTGGACCGGTTCGTGGAGACCAACGGCATCGAGGTCCCCGACCGCACCGAGGGCATGCGCGTGAAGGACGTCTGCAAGCGCATCGGCCAGGGCACGGCGTCCCTCGGGCTCCCGCGCTACTACCTGATGGTCGAGGGCCCGCGCCGCGACGGCACCGACGACGTCCTCCTCGAGCTCAAGCAGGCCCGCCGGTCCGCCCTCGCAGGGCTGGCCCCGCCATCGGACTACGTCCTGGACGGCAACGCCGAGCGGATCTCGCACGCCCAGGGCGTGCACCTGGTGCAGGGTGACCGCTTCTACGGTGCCGTCGACTTCGACGGGCTGTCCTTCATGGTCCGCGAGCGGGCCCCCTACCGCGACGACATCGACCTCGACGACCTGTCGGCCAAGCAGTGGAGGAAGTACGCCCGGGTGTGCGGCGCCTCGCTGGCGCAGTCGCACGCGCTGTCCGACGAGGCCGGCCTGCTCGACCACGACGTGGAGCCCGACGTCCTCGCCGCGATCGGACCCGAGGACCTGTTCGTGCGCGACATCGTGGGCTTCGCCTGGGAGGCCCAGGAGCGCGTCCGCGCCGACCACGCCCACTTCCGGGCCGACCACCGGCTCGGCGCGTTCGACCAGGTCGACCACGTCTTCAGCTAGCTTCGGCGGGCTCGACCCGGGGCGGCTCAGGGCCGCCCGAAGTAGTCGGTCAGCCGCCCGGTGGCGGTCGGGCAGGTGAGGTTGCGGTCGCGGTCGTACTGCACCCACTGGCCCATCACCGCGGGTCCGCCCTGGAAGGACCAGTCCGGCTCGCAGCGGCGCAGCGCCTCGGCGCGCGAGGTCGGGCCGGCGGCGCGCCACTCGGGCAGCCCGCCGAAGGTCCGGTCGCCGAGCACGGTCCTCCACAGCAGCGGCGTGGAGTAGAACCCCACGCGGAGGCCCGAGTCGCGGTAGCCCCGGACGGCGCCCTGGATCACCGCCGCGTTGGCCGCGAGGTCGGCGCCCCACTCGAAGCTCGGCACGGGCTCGACGTCGACCCACACGAACGGTGAGGGCAGCCCGGCGGCGCGCATCTGCGCGACGGCGAACAGCGCCTGCTGGTAGCCGGTGTTGCGCTGCGCCCCGAGCCGGGTCGACCCGTCGTACGGACCCCGGCCGCGCAGCCGCGCGACCGTGGCCGCGTCGGGGCGGGAGTGCACGGCGTACGCGCCGACGAGCATGCGCCGCGACCGGACCCACGCGACCTGGTCGGCCAGGCAGGGGTTGGGGGTGAACGACGGGCCGTTGGTCAGCCCGAGCACGACGAACCTCGCGCTCTCCAGGGGCATCGGTGCGCCGAGGGTGCGCTTCTGCGGGATGCCCATCCCCTTGGGGCACTGGGGCCAGCTCGCGTCCGCGCCCTCCACGACGCCGAGGAGTCGCGGGGTCGGGAGGACGGGGGTCGGCACCTCGGTCGGCCGCCGAGCCGGCTTGGCGCTGGTCGCGGCCCGCGTCGGTGACCGCGTCGGGGCGGGGCGTAGGACCGTCGCGGACGGCTGCGTCGTCCGGGTCACCGGCGGTGTCGGCGACGCCTCCGCGAAGGCGCTGCGGTCCAGCACGTCGCCGCCGCACGCGGGCAGGAGCAGGACGGCGACGGCCACCACGGCGCCGACCGCAGCGCGCATGCGGCACCCCCTCCTCCACGACCGCCGACCGGGCGGGCCCCCAGTATGCGGTGCCACCGCGGTCGGCGTGCCCGGACCACCGTGTGGTCGGCGGTTCTCCTGCACAGACGTCCGCGATCCGGTGGGATGGTCTTCTCGGGCACTCTCCTGGCACCATGTGGCAGGGACTAGAACACGTTTCACTTTATGAAGGGCTGCCTGATGCACGGACTCCTCAAGGACAAGGTCGTCGTCGTCGCGGGCTACGGCCACGGGCTCGGTGCCTCGCTGGCGGAGCAGGCGGCGCTGCAGGGCGCCCAGCTGGTGATCTCCGCGCGCACCGAGGAGAAGCTGGAGGCCGCGGCCAAGGAGCTGCGCGCCCACCGCGTCGGCGTGCTGTGCGTGCCGTGCGACTTCGACGAGGACGGCGCCGGTGACCACCTGGTCGCCAAGACGCTGGAGACCTACGGCCAGGTCGACGTGCTGCTCAACAACGCCTTCCGGATGCCGCCGATGGACCCCCTCACCCAGGTGGCGCCGCACAAGATCCAGAAGTCGATCGCGACCAACGTGATCGCGCCGCTGCGGCTGGCCAGTGCCTTCGCCGACGCCCTGTCCGAGACCCACGGCAGCATCGTGATGATCAACTCCGCGGTGCTGTGGCAGTCGCAGCCGGAGTTCGCGGCCTACAAGCTGACCAAGGGCGCGATGCTCCACATGTCGGAGTCGCTCGCGACCGAGCTGGGCCCGCGCGGCATCCGGGTGAACTCGCTGGCGCCGAGCTGGATCTACGAGGACGTCAACAAGGCCTACTTCGACTTCCTCGCCGCCGAGCAGGGCGTGACCCACCAGGACATCTACGACGAGCGCGCGGCCGCGACCGACCTGCGACGGCTCGCGACCCCGGACGAGGTCGCGAACGCCGCGCTGCTGCTCGCCTCGCCGCTGGCGAGCGCGGTGACCGGGGTGTGCCTCGACGTGAGCTGCGGCGAGTTCCACCGGTGAGCCCGCGTGAGCGCGACTCGGTCGGCACCTTCGAGGACCTGCACGCCTCGGCGACCCGGGCGTGTGGCCTCTCCGACTTCGGGCCCGAGGAGTACGTCGAGCCGCTGCGGGTCCTGCTCGCCTCCTACGAGTCCTCGGCCGGGCTGACCCCGGTCGGGAACGCCGAGACCCGCGGCTGGGTGCGCGGGGCGCTGACCGCGCGGCTGCTGTCCGAGGCGGCGTTCAACCGCACCCCCGAGGTGCTCCAGACGCCCATCGAGCGACCGGTGTTCGTGGTCGGCATCCAGCGCAGCGGCACCACGCTGCTGCAGCGGCTGCTGCACGCCGCGCCCGACGCGCAGGGCCTCGAGATGTGGCTGACCCAGCTGCCGCAGCCGCGACCCCCGCGGGAGACCTGGAAGGACGACCCGGTCTTCTCGCTGCTCGAGGCCGCGGTGGACCAGCACCACCAGGACAACCCCGACCTCGCGGGCATCCACTTCGTCGCCGCCGACATGGTGGAGGAGGACTGGCAGCTGATCCGCCAGTCGATGACCACCGAGGCCTGGGTCTACCTCGCCCACGTGCCGGAGTACGCCGAGTGGCTCAGGACCGCAGACCGGGTGCCGGCCTACGAGCGGTTCCGGCGCAACCTGCAGCTGATCGGGTCCGCCGAGCCGGAGAAGCGGTGGGTGCTGAAGAACCCCTCGCACCTGGCCTCCCTGCACGCGCTGTTCGAGGTGTTCCCCGACGCGCTGGTCGTGCAGACCCACCGCGACCCCCTGGTCACGGTCCCCTCGGCGTGCTCGCTGTCGGCCACCTCCACCCGCGGGTGGTCGACGGTCTTCACCGGCGAGGTCATCGGGCGGACCATCCTCCGGCAGCAGGCGGCCGAGGTCGCCGCGGCCCGCGCGGCCCGCGAGCACCTGCCCGCCGAGCAGATCCTCGACGTGCAGTACGACGACCTGGCCGCCGACCCGCTCGGCACGGCCCGGCAGGTGCACGAGCACTTCGACCTGCCGTGGGACGAGCGGATCGAGTCCGCGATCGCCGGCGACTACGAGGCGTCCCGCCAGGGGCCACGGCGGCCCAAGCACGAGTACTCCCTGGCGGAGTACGGGCTGACCGAGGACGACGTCCGCGCGGCGTTCGACGCCTGACCCGGTCGCCCGCTCCGGCATTCGGCGCTGCGGCGGGCCGACTGCCCGTAGAGTCGCATGATGGTGACCACACGCAGCACGCCCGCATGAGTCCTGAGTGGGCGGCCCCGGCCGCCGAGCGCGACCGCGCGATCCGGATCTTCCTCCTCGACGACCACGAGATGGTGCGGCGAGGGCTCCGGGGACTCTTCGAGTCCCAGGACGACATCGAGGTCGTCGGCGAGTCCGCCAGCGCCCGCGAGGCCGAGGCGCGCATCCCTGCGCTGCGTCCCGACGTCGCCCTGCTCGACGGTCGCCTGCCCGACGGCAGCGGCGTGGAGGTCTGCCGGTCCATCCGGTCGGCAGATCCCTCCATCCGAGCCGTCATCCTGACCTCCTACGACGACGACGAGGCCTTGTTCGCCTCGATCATGGCGGGGGCGTCCGGCTACATCCTCAAGCAGATCATCGGCCCGGACCTGGTCGACGTGGTCCGCCAGGTCGCGGCCGGCCAGTCGCTGCTCGACGCGTCGGTGACCCAGCGCGTGCTGGAGCGGGTGCGGACCGGCGGGTCCTCGGAGCCCGACGAGCTGCGGTCGCTGACCCCGCAGGAGCGACGCATCCTCGAGCTCATCACCGAGGGCATGACGAACCGCCAGATCGGGGAGCAGCTGTTCCTCGCGGAGAAGACGGTGAAGAACTACGTCACCAGCATCCTGGGCAAGCTCGGGATGCAGACCCGCACGCAGGCCGCCGTGCTGGCCTCCCGGCTGCTCAGCTGAGCCAGGTCCGGCCCGACGCTGGGGTCCGCCGGTCCTGGCCGAGCACCCGCTGCGCCCTGCACGATGGGCGGATGAGACCGATCAGGTTCGACCACGTGGGCGTCACGGTCGCCGACCTCGACGCGGCGATCGCCTTCTTCACCGGCCTGGGCCTCGAGCTCGAGGGCCGGATGCCGATGGAGGGCGCGTTCCTCGACGACGTCATCGGGATGAGCGGTGCCCGGACCGAGATCGCCATGCTGCGCCCGCCGGGCGGCGGGACCGCGATCGAGCTCTCGACCTTCCACGCGCCGGCGATCGTCGCGGGCTCACCCGCCCCCATGGCCAACGAGGTCGGGCTGCGCAACGTCTGTTTCGAGGTCGAGGACCTGCGCGCCACGGTGGACGCGCTGGCGGCCGACGGCTACGGCCTGGTCGGGCGCATCGGGCGACACGAGGACTCCTGGCTCATGGCCTACGTCCGCGGCCCGGAGGGCATCGTCGTCTCGCTGGCCCAGCGGCTCGACTGACCACCCGTCGCCGGCACGTCAGCCGGCGACCTCCTCACGGTGCGGGCGGCCCGGGTCGTCGTAGACCGGGTCCTGGACACCGGCGCGGCAGGCCTCGAGCTGGGCACACACGGCAGCGCCGTAGAAGAACGCGTTCGCGGAGAGCAGCGCCCAGATCAGCAGCGCGAACATGCCCGCCAGGGGGCCGTAGACGGCGCCGAACGAGCCGCCGTACTTCACGTAGAGCGCGAGCAGGCCCGAGGCCGCCGCGCTCAGGGCGACCGCGATGCCGGAGCCGAGGGCCAACCAGCTCAGCGCGGGCTGCCGGCGCCGGGGGACGTGGTCCAGCAGCACGGCGATGCTCACCACCATGAGCAGCAGGCCGGCGGGCCAGCGCAGCACGCGCCACCACAGGGCGGCGCCGTCGCTCCAGCCGTACCACCGCACCATCGAGTCCGCGAAGGCGCCGCCGGTCACCAGCAGCAGGAAGCCGAGACCCAGGGGGACCGCCAGCACGGCGGTGAGCACCGCGGCCCTGCCGTACTTCGCGACGGCGGGCCGGTCGCGGCGCACCCCGTAGATCCGGTTCACGCCCCGTTCGGCCTGCGCCATGGCGGTGGTCATCGAGGCCAGCGCGAACACCAGGCCGAGAGCGAGCGCGATCTCCCCGGCGTCCTCGCTGGAGTCCGCGCCCGAGACCGCGCCGGCGAGCGCGTCCTGCTCGCCGCCGCCGGGCGAGACCGCCTGGATCGTCCCGGCGATGACGCGGGCCGGCTTCTCCTGGTCGATGCCGGCGGCGAGGCCGGTGAGCGCGAGCAGGAACGGGACCACGGCGAGCGCGGCCTGGAGCGCGAGCGCGCGACCGTTGGTGAAGCCGTCGCCGTAGCGGAAGCGGACGAACGAGTCGACACAGAGGCGTCGCAACCCGACCTTGCGGGCCATGCGCCAGGCGTCGGCGGCGTCGAGCTCGTCGCCGTCGAGCTCGATCGTCACGGGCACGGTGCGGGCGGTGGTCATCGCCTCGGTCCGTCCTCGAGCATCCCGGCCTCGCGATCGAGGACGCGGGTCGCGGTCTCGAGCATCCCGAGGCGGACCATGTGCGCACCACCTCTCCCCTCGAGTGCCGGGTGATGCCGGCACGCCGCCGTGCGCGCGCCGGCCTGTCGACGAGGGCGACGTCATCGGCAGGGAGCCCGACACTAACAGCGGAGGGCCACCCGGGCGGATACTGAGGGATGGCCGCCGGTACCGAGACCCTCCAGGCGCTCGTCGCCGCGTTCAACGCCCACGACCTCGACCGGATCATGGGCTTCTTCACGGGCGACTGCGTGCTGGAGACGCCGCGGGGCCAGGACCCGTGGGGGACCCGGTTCGAGGGCCGCGACGCGGTCCGCGAGGGCCTGGCTCAGCGGTTCACCGGCCTGCCGGACGTCCACTACGCCGACGACGAGCACTGGTCGTGCGACGACCACGCGGTCTCGCGCTGGCTGCTCACCGGGACCACGCCGGAGGGCACCCGGGTCCGGGTGCGCGGTTGCGACCTGTTCGACCTGACCGAGGACGGCCGCATCCGGCGCAAGGACTCCTACTGGAAGATCGTCGAGGGCTGAGACCGGGCGTCCACCTCCGCCGCGAGGACGTACCTCGCCATCGAGCACAATGCCCCCATGACAGACGACAACCGCCTGGCCGTGCTCATCGACGCCGACAACACGCCGGCCCGGGTGGTCACCGACTTGTTCGAGGAGCTCGCCAGCTACGGCACGATCACCGTGAAGCGCGCGTACGGCGACTGGACCAACCCCCACCTCAGCGGCTGGCGAGAGGTGCTGCTGGCCAATGCGATCTCCCCGCAGCAGCAGTTCGCCTACACGGTCGGCAAGAACGCCACCGACTCGGCGCTGATCATCGACGCGATGGACCTGCTCTACTCCGGCAACGTGCAGGGGTTCGCGATCGTGTCCAGCGACAGCGACTTCACCCCCCTCGCGACCCGGCTGCGGGAATCCGGCAAGCGGGTCATCGGGGTCGGGCAGCGCCAGACACCCAAGGCGTTCGTGGAGGCGTGCGAGAAGTTCGTGTTCGTCGAGGTGCTCGGGGGGAGCAACGAGTCCTCTGCAGCTCAGGACAAGGCCACGGCCGACACCCCGCGAGCCCTGCAGAGCCTGCTGACCAAGTCGCTGAACAAGGTGGCCACCGACGACGAGGACTGGGCCTCGCTCTCCACGCTGGGCAACCACCTGAACCGCACCGACCCGTCGTTCGACGCGCGCACCTACGGCTTCGCCAGGCTCAGCGACCTGGTGCGGGACCAGCACTTCCTCGAGACCAAGACCGTCAGCTCCGGTGGTGGACGCAACGAGCTCTGGGTGCGGCTCAAGGGAAGGCGCCCCAGCAACGGCGCGCCCGAGCCGGCGGGCAAGACGGTCAAGAAGACCGCCAAGCGGACCGGGAAGAAGGCCGCCTCGAAGAAGGCCACCGCCGACCAGGGCTGATATCCCGTTGCCCAGGCCCGGGGTCGCTGGGATGGTCGGGGTATGCCGTTCAGCCCGTTCGACCCGCCGTACGACCAGCTGATGGCGACCGCCGAGACCGTGGCGACCGACCGCCCCGAGGTCGAGCGCGACGTCGTGCGCGAGGCGTCACTCGGCAGGTCCGGACGCGGAAGCACCGTGCTCATCTGACCCACATGCTGGGTCGAACGGGCACGATGCCTCAGGCTGCCGGCCACCACCGGGCTCCCGTGGTGCGGCCGGCTCAGTCCACGCACGCCAGGACCGCGTCGACGAGCGCCACCGACCGCGGGTCGGCCGGCGTGGCCGGTCCCATCTGGTTGACGCTGTAGCCGAAGGCCAGCTCCCGCCGGGGGTCGGCGAACCCGGTCGAGCCGCCCAGCCCGTAGTGCCCGAAGCACCCCTCCCCCGCCATCGGCCGGAACGGGAAGGGCAGCTGGAAGCCGAAGCCGTAACGGGTCTCGTAGCCGGTCACCTCGTCGAGGCCCTCCGAGAGTGGGGCCACCGCCCTCTCGACCGTCGACGGCTCGAGCAGCCGCACGCCGTCCACCGGGCCGAGGCACGCGGCGTACATCCTGGCGAGCGAACGGGCGGTCCCCATGCCGTTCGCGGACGGCAGCTCGGCCCGCCACAGCTGCGGGTCGTTCATCCACCCGAAGAGACCGGACTCGACGAAGAACGCCCGGAACGCCAGCGAGGTCGGGTCCAGCATCCGCGCGGTGAAGGCGTCGGGGCCGTTCGAGGACGCCGCCAGGCGCAGCGGAGCGACGCGGACGTGCTCGCTGTCGGGCAGGCCGACGTGGAGGTCGAGGCCGAGCGGCTCGGCCACCTCCTCGGCGAAGAACCTGCCCGGCATGCGGCCGTCGACGCGGTGGATCAGCTCGCCGACGAGCCAGGCATGCGTGAGTGCGTGGTAGCCGTGCCGGGTCCCCGGCTCCCAGACCGGAGCCTGCTGGGCGAGCGCGTCGGCCGCCGGGGTCCAGGCGGACACCATGTCGAGGTCGAGCGGCTCGTCCAGGACGGGTACGCCGGCGCGGTGGGCGAGCGCCTCGGCGACGGTGACGCGGTCCTTGCCGTGGGCGGCGAGCTCGGGCCAGTACTCCGCCACCGGCGCCTGCGGGTCGACCCGGCCCGCCTCGACCAGGCGCAGCACGCAGATCGCCATCGCGCCCTTGGTGGCCGAGGCGACCATCTGCAGCGTCCGGTCGTCGTAGGGGCGGCCGTGGTCGTCGGCGACGCCGCCCCACAGGTCGACGACGAGCTCGTCCCCGCGGTGGACGGCGAACGCGGCACCGACCTCACCGCGCGAGCGGAAGTTCTCCGCGAACACGTCACGGACCGGCTCGAAGCCGGGGGCCACGGATCCTGAGATGTCCATCCCCGCATGCTGGCACGGACCCGGCCGCGTCCGACCTGGTCGAGGCGGAAGAACGCCCGTCACCGGCCCCGGCCTGCCAGCACCGCACCGCACCGGCGATCCCCGCCCCGACGGCGGCGGGGAAGGCCACGACGACGGACAGCTGTGGCAGCAAGCTCTCCGGGGCCACCGCGGTCAGGCCGCCGCACAGCACGACCGGTGCAGCCAGCCCCCCCGCGACCCACCACGGCCACGAGCGCGAGACGCTCCACGTGGCGAGCCCGAGCAGCACGAGGCACGCGATCCCCACGAGCCGGGCGCCCCAGCGCGCCTCGGCGAGCGCGGTCGAGGTGTTCTCGATGTAGAATCCGGCGACGAGCCCCCGAGCCATGAGCACCAGCGCGGCGCCCGAGGCAGAGGCCCAGCCGACGGCGAGGAGCGTCCGGAGCAGGCATCTCATGCCTCGAGCGTCCCGGAGGTACAGACGCACCGCATCCGTCGTCGTACTCAGGTGTGCGGTCGGACTCCGAGGCCGGCGTCGCGGGCGACGATGACCGCGTGCGCGCGGTCGCGCAGGTCGAGCTTGGCGAACACGTGGCGCACGTGGGTCTTCACCGTGGCCATGCTGATCACCAGCCGCTCGGCGATCTCCGCGTTGGACAGGCCCGCTCCCACGAGCGCGAGGATCTCCTGCTCCCGCTCGCTCAGCTGGTCGAACCCCTGCGGCACGCGCGGCGGGGTCGGCGGGTTCGCGGAGAAGTGGCTCATCAGGCGGGCAAGGACGGGCGGGGCGACGACGGGCTCCCCGGCGGCGGCCCGGCGTACGGCCTCGACCAGGCTCTCGGAGGTGACGTCCTTCAGCAGGAAGCCCGCGGCGCCCGCCCGGATCGCGTCCGCGACGTGCTCGTCGGTGTCGAAGGTGGTCAGCGCGAGCACCGTCGAGGTGCCCGCTCCCACGATCCGCCGCGTCGCCTCCACCCCGTCCATGACCGGCATCCGCAGGTCCATCAGGACCACGTCGGGGCGAAGCTCGTCCGCCGACGCCACGGCAGCCGCACCGTCGGCGGCCTCGCCCACGACCTCGACCCCACCGAGCTCGAGGATCATCCGCAGGCCGTGCCGCACGAGGTCCTGGTCGTCGACCACCAGCACCCTGGTCATGACGGCATGCTCACTCGCACCTCGAAGCACCCGTCCACCCGATCGGCCCAGAACGTCCCACCGAGCAGCTCCGCACGGTGCCGCATGCCGGTCAGACCGCGCCCAGGCACGACGGACGGCGCGCGTCGACCGGGTTGACCGCCCGGACCTCGACCCGCCCGTCGGCCCAGTCGACCTGCACGTCGACGGGGTGACCGGGAGCGTGGCGGCCGGCGTTGGTCAGGCACTCGCGCACGATGCGCGCGACGGCCAGGGCGACCGGGCTCTGCTCGTGCGCCGGGCGGCCGGTCACCCTGACCTGGTTGGGGATCCCGGCGGCGCGGGCGCGCTCGGCCAGCTCGGCGATCCCCTCCTCCGACGACGACGCGCCGTCGCCCCCGGGTGCGAGGACCTCGAGCACCGACCGGATCTCCGCGAGCGTGCGGTGCGCCGTGGAGCGGATCGTCTCGACCGGCTCGCGGGCGCGGTCCGGGGCCAGCTGCAGGGCCGCGGACGCCGCCTCGGCCTGGATCGCGATGAGGGTCAGCTCGTGACCGACCACGTCGTGGAGCTCGCGCGCGATGCGGATCCGCTCGGCCTCCACCGCGGTCTCCTCGGCTCGGTGCCGCTCCTCGGCGAGCTCCCGCGTGAGGTCGACCAGCGCCTGGTTCTGCCGTTGCTGGTGCCGCACCAGCCGGCCCGCGACGACGGGCGCTACCACGACGATCACGCCGCCGACCGCGGCCACCGGTGCCTCGGGCCCGAGCAGCGTCCCGACCGCCGACAGCACCGCGGCGAGGCCGGTGGTCACCACGACCGCGCGTCCCGGCTCACCGCGGTTGCCGAGGGCGAAGAACTGCAGCACGACCGCGACGAACCCCAGCACCGGGTAGCCGTCGAGCGGCACCAGCCAGAAGGCCGCGGACACCAGCGCCGCCTCGACCGGGAAGGTACGCCGCCACGCGAGCGGCGCGGTCGACCCGACGACGTACACGGTCCCGACCGCCGGTGAGGCGAACGGGACGACGGCCAGCTGCACCAGGCCGAGCACCGTGAGCACCAGCGCCAGCACCGCGTCGAGACGCGTGCTGCGCAGACGGGACACGAGGTCGACGGCGTTCACGGCCCGAGCGTAGGACCGCGCGCGTCCTTGGGGCATCAGCCCACGGGCTGATGCCAGGGGGCGTCCGGGGCTGAGCGAGGTGCAGCCCGCGGAGCGATGTGGGCCAGGGGTCGCGGTTCCTAGCGTCGGAGACCCGGTGCTCGACCGAGCACCTCGAGTCCTCAAGGAGCACGAGATGTCCACCGCCGTCCACACCACCCCCACCGTCCAGGAGACCCCCACCCCACGTTCCTCGCTGTCGCGGCTCAGTGCCCGTTTCGGCGTCGCCTTCGCCGTCAGCCAGGTCGTCGTGATGGTCGCGATGGCGACCCTGGTCCTGCCCAAGGGCGGGCACCCCGGTCTCGACCCCGCCGAGTGGGGCAGGCGGGTGATGGCCGCCGACGACTGGTACCGCGCGGGCAACTACGTCTTCGTGCTGGCCGGCGTGCTGCTGCTCGGCTTCCTGGGAGTCGTGCACGAGCGGCTGAAGCGGGTCGACGCCACCGGCGTCCTCTCCGCGGTCGCCGTCGGAGCGGGCACGATCGTCTCGTTCGTGTGGCCCTACGCCGCGGTGCTGCACGACGTGGCCATCGAGGCAGCGGGCACCGGTGCCGACCCGCGCATGCTGGCGGGCTGGGACTCGGTCGCGCCCTTCTCGCTCGCCTTCTCCGCCGTGCCCCGGATCTTCTTCGTCGGAGCCCTGGTGATCGCGCTGCGCCGGTCGGGCACCGCTCCGCGCCTGCAGCAGATCGGGGTCGCGCTCGTCCCGCTCTTCCTCGTGGGCAGCGCCACGCTGGTCATCGGCGCCTGCTTCCCGCTGCTCGCCCTGAGCTCGCTGGCCTACGAGCTGTGGATCGGTGCGCTGGCCTGGCACTGGCTGCGCAACGACTGACCCGGCGAGCAACCCGGGCGGGCGGTCACGACGACGCCCGCCCGGCGTGCGCGTCCTAAGGTGGGGCGATGGAGACCTCGTCCCTGACCTCGCTCGCCGACCACCACCTGCAGGCCGCGCAGGCCTCGCGCGCGGGCCGCTCCGCGGTCACCGTGTACGGCGGCCAGCAGCACGACCTGCGCCAGACCCTCATCGCGATGACCGCCCGCACCGTGCTCGGCGAGCACGAGGCGCCCGGCGAGGCCACCCTGCAGGTGGTGCGCGGGCGCGTGAGGCTCAGGGCCGGCGAGGAGGAGTGGAGCCTCGACACCGGCGACCTCATGGCGATCCCTCCCCAGCGCCACGACCTGGCCGCCGAGGACGACGCCGTGGTGCTGCTGACGGTGGCGACCCGCGCGACCCAGCCGTCCTCCTAGGGTCAGCCGTCCTCGCCGGCGGCGATCAGCCCGGACTCGTAGGCGAACGCGATCGCACGCGGCCGGTCCCGCAGCCCGAGCTTGTCGAGCACCCGCCCGAGGTGGGTCTTGACGGTCGTCTCGCCGAGGTAGAGCTCCGCGGCGATCTCGGCGTTGGACAGTCCCCGGCCGACCAGCCGCAGGACGTCGGTCTCCCGCGGCGTCAGCAGGTCGAGCTCGGCCGCGCGGGCGGGCCGGGCGGGAGCGCTGCCGAGGCGGGAGATGACGCCCGGCACGACCGTCGGGTCCAGCACCCCGTGGCCGGCCGCAGCCCGGCGGATCGCGGACAGCATGTCCTCGGGCGGGCTGCTCTTCAGCAGGAAGCCCGCCACCCCCTGACGCAGCGCCCCGTCGACGACGTCGTCCTCGTCGAAGGTGGTGAGCACCAGCACCCGCGGCGGGTCCGGCAGCGCGCGCAGGTCGTGCGCCGCGTCCAGACCGTTGCGGCGCGGCATCCGCACGTCGAGCAGGACGACGTCGGGCCGGGTCTCGCGCGCCACCCGCACGACGTCCTCGCCGTCGACCGCCTCGCCGACCACCTCGAGGTCGGGCTCGCTCTCGATCAGCAGCCGGAGGCCGGCGCGCACCATCGCCTCGTCGTCGGCGAGCACGACCCGCACGCTCACGAGGCCGCACCCGCCATCACCAGCGGCAGCACCGCGACGAGCCGGTGCCCGCCGCCGGGCAGCGGCTCCGAGGTGAGCCGGCCGCCGAGCACCTGCACCCGCTCGCGGAGCCCCACGAGGCCGTGCCCGCCCGGGCTCGTGTCCGCGGGCCTGCCGGTGGCGCCGGTGTCGCGGACCTCGACCTGCACCGCTGCCTCGTCGGCCCGCACCTGCACGGTGACGGCCGCACCCGGGGCGTGCTTGAGCGCGTTGGTGAGCCCCTCCTGGACGATCCGGTAGGCCGACATCCCGACCGCGGGCGGCACCTCGCCCACCGGCCCCTCCACCTCGAGCGCGACCCGCGTCCCCGAGCGACGCACCTGCTCGACCAGCTCGTCGAGCTGCGTGAGCGACGGCACCGGCGTCAGCGTCGCGGACTCGCCGCTGCGCACGAGACCGACGATGCGGCGCAGCTCGTCGACCGCCTGGCGGCCGAGCAGCTCCGCGCCCCGCAGGGTCTCCTCCTCCGGGGTCCCCGCGTCCAGGCGACGGCGCACCACGCCGACCTGCAGCGTCATCACGCTCACGGTGTGGGCGACCGCGTCGTGCATCTCGCGCGAGATCCTCGTCCGCTCCTCGGCGACCGCGACCTGGGCCTGCCACTCGCGCTCCCGGCGCAGCTCCTCGGCCAGCGCGGCGAGCTCCGCGGAGCGCTGCTGCTCGCGGCGCAGCAGGACCCCCACCACCCACGCCGGCAGCAGGATCAGGCCGTAGAACGCCAGCTCCCACACCGGCTCGCCCGCCACGACGATCGTGATCGAGGGGACCAGCGCGGTCACGCCGTACGCCGTCAGCCCGGCCCGGCGGGACAGGCGGTAGCCGCCGAGGCCGACCAGCACCATCGAGGCGATCAGCTGCGAGCCACCGGACGGCGGCAGCCCCTGCACGACGAGCGCCGGACCCGCGACCGTCACCGCCAGCAGGGCGATCGCGGCCGGGACCGACCACCTCGCCACGAGGAGGGTGAGCCCGGTGAGGACCGAGCCGGCCACCGACAGCGGCGTGAAGCCCGCCTCGCGGCCGCCGTACCCCGCCTCGAACAACGCCGCGCACGCCATGACGACGGCGGCTGCCACGTGGGCCGAGGTGAGTCGCGCTGCGAGCATGGACAGACAGTACGGCGCGTGCGCGCGAGAGAGGGTCCTCCCGCGGCCCGACCCGGGGTCCTCCTGGGAGAGGACCCCGACCGTCCAGGACTCGCCCCCGTGGTCCGACTGGTCGGTCCCCACAGCCGATCCGTGCCCCGGCAGGCCGGCCATAGCTTTCTTCTTGTCAGACCGACAAGCGACGAGAAGGAACCGCCATGACCACCACGATCGACACCCCGACCACCGTCACGACGCACGACGACGACCGCTCCCCGAGCCGCGTGCCCACCGTCCTCGGCGGCCTCGCGATGGCCGCGGCGCCGCTGCTCTTCCTCGCCGGCGCCGCCACGTCCCCGCCGCAGGAGGACGGCTCCGCCCGGGCCTACATCGACTCCCTGGGCGACGACCCGTTCCTCACCGCGGTCTCGGCGAACCTCTTCCACTACTCGTGGGTGCTGTTCGCCTTCGGCGCCCTGGCCTGCCTCGGTCTCGTCCGCGGCCGCCGCGGTCGCACGCTGACCATGGTCGGAGCGCTGGCCGCCGCGTTCGGCTCGATCCAGTTCACCGGGCTGCTCTACTCCGACTGGGTGCTCGAGGCGCTCGACAACCAGCTCTCGATGAGCCAGGCGGTCGGGGTCTTCGAGCACGTCAACGGCGCCCCGTCGATCGCGATCTGGCTGATGACGGCCAAGCTGTTCGGCCTGCTCGGCTTCCCGGTGCTGTTCGCCGGACTGGCGCGGGCCGGGGTGATCTCCTGGTGGCTCGTCCCGCTGGCCGTGCTGCCCATGGTCGCCTTCGGTGTGGTCGGTGGTCCTCTGGGCCTGGCCCTCGCGGCCGCCTGCTACGCGCCGAACTTCGTCACCGCGGCGCGGATCCTGCAGCGCAGCCGCCTCGCCTGAGCAGCACCACGGCCCGTCCTCCGCACGTCGGAGGGCGGGCCGCGTCGGCTCAGCGCTCGGGGCGGCCGACGACCCCGACCACGAGCACGACCAGCAGGACGGGGAGCACGATCGTCGAGGCGGTCGCGAGGACCCCGAGCAGGCTGCCGGCGCAGACCAGGTTCATCCCCAGGAACGGTCGTCGCCGGCGCACCGCCGTGCCCGCCAGCACGAGGGCGCCCCCGACGGCGAGGGTGGCGGACAGCAACCAGACCCGGTCGTCGCCGCGGGCCGTGGTGACGACCGCTGCGGCCACCAGCAGGCAGCCGAGGAACGTCCCGAGCCACCAGGTCCAGCGGCGCATGGCGGCGACGCTACCGGGCCGGTACGGCCGCGATCCGGGTGGCCCACGAGGCGCGAGGAAGAATGGGCCCATGGAGATCGCTGACGCACTGGCCGCCGTACGCCGCAACCACCAGGCCGTGCTGGTGACGATCAAGGGCGACGGGCGGCCCCAGCTGTCCAACGTGCTCGCGGCCGCCGGCGACGACGGTGTGGTCCGGGTGTCCGTCACGACCAGCCGGGCGAAGTACGCCAACCTGCGGCGCACCCCGTGGGCGGCGGTCCACGTCGACGGCAGCGACTTCTGGTCCTACGCGGTCCTCGAGGGCGACGTCAGCCTCTCGGAGGTCGCCGCCGACCCGCACGACGCGGCGACCGACGAGCTGGTCGAGCTCTACCGGTCGCTGTCGGGAGAGCACGACGACTGGGAGGACTACCGCGCCGCGATGGTGCGCGAGGGCCGGGTGGTCGTGCGGGTCACGCCCACCCACGCCTACGGCCTGCTGCGCTGATCGGCGGGGCGCAGCAGACCGGGCGCAGCGTGAGCGGCGTCCACCGGGTTCAGTCGTCGTCGCCGCTGTCGGACTGGCTCGAGGCCTGACCTCCCGGCTTGTCCCACACCGCCTTGGCGCCGGAGTGGCCGATCAGCACCGTCTGCACCATCGTCCCGACGCCGGCCACGAGGCCGAGCACCAGGAGCCCGGTCGCGAGCCCCTTGCCGACGCTACCGCGCCGCGGCAGGAAGTACTGCGCCGCGGCGACCACGAGCATCGCGACCGCCCACCAGATGAGCATGTCGCCGAGCTCGGCGTGCTCCTCGATCAGCTTGCTCTCACCCAGCGAGTGCTCGAGGCTCTCGCCCGTCGAGGTCGACAGCGGAGCAAGGATCGTGGAGAGCACGGCCCCGACGAGCGGGAGCGGCCCGGCCCAGGCACGGATCCGCGGCGAGACCGCGGTCAGGATCACGAGCAGGGCCGTGAGCGGGACCAGCACCACCGTCGCGTGGACGATGAGCGGGTGGAGCGGAAGACCAAGGATGGTCTCGGGCATCTTTCACCTCCGTGAACGGGTCGCCGCCATCCTGCCGGTGGCTCCTGTGAGCGACCTGTCAACGAACGGCGACGCGTCAGACTTGAGGCGGTGTTGAGCCTTTCTTGAGGTTCCGCGGCGTGACGACGATGCGGGCCCCGAGGGCCGGGACGCTGGTGATGTTGCGGACCTTCGGGTGGTCGTTGTGCCCGGCCACGACCGTGACGTCGTAGGCCGCGAGCACCTCCTGGAGCACCGCGACCCCCTCCATCAGGGAGAAGCCGGCGCCGATGCAGCGCCGCACCCCGCCGCCGAACGGGATCCAGGTGTTGGGCGCGATCCTGTCCTCGAGGAACCGCTCCGGCCGGAAGCGCTCCGGCTCTGGGAAGTGCTCCTCGCTGCGGTGGCTGAGGATGATCGAGGGACCGGTGGAGGTGCCGGCCGGCAGGTGGGTGCCGTCGATGTCGGCCGGCTCCTGCAGCTGGCGCACGACCATCGGGATGATCGGGTGCAGCCGCAGCGCCTCCTTCATCACGGCCTCGAGGTAGTCCTCGTCGCCGGTGTCCGCGGCCTCCTGGGCCCTGCGCAGCAGCTCCGGGTGCCGGCCGAGCTCGTAGAGCGACCAGGACAGGCCCGAGGCCGTCGTCTCGTGCCCGGCGAGCAGGAGGGTGACCAGCTGGTCGCGCAGCTCGGCGTCGGAGAGCGGCTGCTCACCCTCCGCCTCCCCCACGTGCAGCAGCTGGGTGAGCACGTCGGTGCGCTCGTCGAGGTCGGTCGCGGCGCGCCGCTCGGCGATCTCGGCGTAGATGAGCGCGTCGAGCTCGCGCTGCACCTGCGCGACCCGCTTCCACGGACCGAAGCGCATCAGGCCGGGATAGGCCCAGCCGAGCAGCACGATCGGGCGTACGTCGACCGTCGCCGCGACGAGCGGGCGGAGCCTCTCCAGCCGGGTCTCGTCGGTGACCCCGAACACCACGCGGAGGATGACCTCGAGGGTCAGGGCGTTCATCCGCTCCAGGCTGCGGAACTCCGTCCCGTGCTCCCAGGAGCCGACCTCGGCGCGGGCGATGTCGGTGACCATCGTGCGGTAGTCCTTCATCACCGCGGGGCGGAACGCCGGCATGAGCAGCTTGCGCGCCCGCTTGTGCTGCTCGCCGTCGACCAGCAGCAGCGAGTGCTCCCCCATGATCGGGCCGAGGATCGCGTTGCCCTTGCCCGCGTGGAAGGACCGCGGGTCCCCGGCGAAGATCTGCTTGGTGGCATCCGCGTTGTCGAACAGCACCATCGGCCGCCCGCGCGGGACCAGCCGCACGGTGAACCGGTCGCCGAACCGGCGGCGCAGGTGCGGCACGAACGAGTGGCGCATCCGGATCAGCCCGAACGTCTGCGCCAGCGCGGGCCAGCGGTAGCCGGGAGGCAGCGACCCGTAGTCCACCTTGGGCGCCTGGCTGCCGGCCAGCGACATCGCGACCAGCCGGTGCTCGGTGCTGGTCTCGTGCCGTGCGGCGGGGTCTGATTGCGTGGCCGTCATGTTCGGATACTACGGGTATCCGAACGCCTCCGGAAGGGACGGCCTCGGTGTGACCGCGACCTTCGAGGACGGCGGTGCGACACCCCGGCGCCCCGGGTCGGTCTACCCCAGCAGCCCGCGGTCCCGCCCGACCGCGGCCGCCTCGGTGCGACTGCCCGCACCGAGCTTGGCCAGGATGTTGGAGACGTGCACCGAGACGGTCTTGGTGCTGATGAACAGCTGCCTGCCGATCTCGCCGTTGGTGCGGCCCTGCGCGACCAGCGCGAGGATCTCCCGCTCGCGGACCGTGAGGTCGGTCGACCCCGGGCCCCGGTTGCGCGCGGGCCGGGCCGGCTTGGGCGCGGAGCCGCCCAGCTCCCCCAGCAGCGGTCCAGCACCCAACCGCGCCGCGGTGCCCCGCGCGCTCTCGGCGACCTCCCGGGCGCCGGGTGCACCGGTCGCGCTCAGCACCGCGGCCAGCCGGGACTGCGACCGGGCGACCTCGTAGGGATGGCCCAGCTTCTCGAAGGCCGCGACCGTCTCGGTCCACGCGGCGACCAGCTCGTCCTCGGCGGGCACACGGACCCCGGCGAGCCAGCGTCCGCGCAACGCCTCGGCGCGGAAGCGCGCGGTCCACGCCTGCCCCTCCGGGCCCCAGCCGAGTGGTCGGGACACCACGCGACGCAGCACCTCGTCGACCTCGGCCTGCAGGTCGTCCACCCGCGCCAGCAGGCCGCCTCGCTCGGCCGACGCGGTGCGTGCCACCACCGTCGCCACCTGACCCGCCACGAGCGCCGAGAGCATCACCGCGGCCTGGAAGTGCGGGTTCCAGACCTCGCTCACGGCCTCCACCACCTCGTCGTAGGTCCGCCACACCGCCGGCAGGTCGTGCCGCTGCCCCTGCAGGTCGATCGCGGCGGCACCCGACAGGACCGCGGTCAGGGGCTCACCGCGCCAAGCCGCGCGGATCGGCTCGAAGTAGGTCAACGCCTCCAGGTCGCCCCGCCCGGCGCGGACGAGCATGGAGACGGACGCCAGCAGGGACTCGGCATGCATCGGTGGGGTCTGGCCGGTGACGTCAGCGACGCGGAGCGCCTCGTCCCAGTCCCCCCTGACGTAGCAGGTCAGCGCCCAGTGGAACCGCGCGTCGAAGCCGTACGGCGCCCACGGCCGCCCGGCACGCTCCGCGGCCCCGGCGGTGAGCCGGAACTGCTCGGCGGCCTTGTCCAGGTCACCGGTCTCGGTGAGGACGTAGGCCAGGTGGTAGCGCCCGCGCATCTCGCCGTCGGTGTCACCCGCCTCCGCCGCCGTCTCGGCCACCTGCTGCAGCGACGAGATCGCCGAGTCCAGGTCGCCGGACCGCTCGTCGATGCGGGCCAGCGTCGTGGTGGCCTCGGTGACCACGCTCGCCAGGTCCAGGCGCTGGGCCATCGCCATCGCCTCGCCGGCATACTCCACCGCCTCATCGTCGCGATCCGTCGCGCTGAGCCAGCGGGCGTGGAGGCTCAGGGCCCGGGCCCGCAGGCGGCTGGGCTCCTCGCCCACGAGCAGCAGCGCCTCGGCGGTCGCGGTCGACGACTCGTCGAACACCTCGTTGGACAGCGCACTGGTCGCCCACGCCATCAGCAGCCGCGCCCGCTCCTCGTCGGGCAGGTCGGCGCGGAGGCGCTGCAGGTGCTCCTCGACCAGACGCACCGCCCGAGCCGGCTGGCCCGAGGCGGTGATGGCGTCGGCGGTGCGCGAGACCAGCACGGAGTAGTCGATGTCCTCGGGCAACGCCTGGTCGGTGCGCGAGGCGATGTCGAGCACCGAGACGAAGTGGCGCGCGGCGTCGTCGGGCCCGCCGACCGCCATCGCCTCCTCACCGGCCTCGATGCCGGCGCGGATCGCGGTCGGGATGTCGTGCGCGGACTGGGCGTGACGGGCGAGCTCGGCGGCCGTGCTCGGGACGACGCCCTCCTCGAGCGCCTGGACGTAGGCCGCGTGCAGGCGCTGGTGCTCTCCCGGGAGCAGGTCGTCGTGGACCGCCTCGGCGAGGAGCGCATGACGGAAGCGGTAGTAGTCGCCGTCGCGCACCAGCACGTGCGCGTCGAGCGCGCCGCGGACGGCCCGGTCGAGCGCGGAGTCGCTCAGCCCGGTCACCGCGGTGAGCAGCCGGTGGTTGACCCGCCAGCCCGAGCAGGACGCGGCACGCACCACGGTGCGGGCGTCGTCGTCGAGCCGGTCCAGCCGCACCAGCAACAGGTCCAGCAGGTCCTCCGGGATCACGCTGCCGCTGCTGGTGCTCGGGCTGTCGGCGGCGCCGACCAGCTCCTCGACGTAGAACGGGTTGCCGTCGGCCAGCCCCACCACCCGGTTGACGTCACGCTCGCGGACCGGGCCGCCGTGCAGCGCCCGCACCAGCCGTCGTACGTCCGGGGCGCCGAGGGGTGCGAGGTCGTGCCGCTCGACCGCCGGCAGTCGGACCCACTCGGTGAGCAGCTGGCGGAGCGGGTGGCGGCGGCCCAGGTCGTCGGAGCGGTACGACGCGAGGACCGCGACGGGGTGGTCGAAGGGCCGCACGAAGAGATAGCTGAGCAGGTCGCGCGTCGACTGGTCTGCCCAGTGGAGGTCCTCGACGGCCAGCAGCAGCGGCTGCTGGGAGGCCAGCGTCTCGAGGCCGGCGTGGACACCGTCGAAGATCTCCGCCCGTTCGAGGTCCTCGGTGCGGGTGAAGCCCGACGTGCGCAGCCGGCGTCCGGGGGCCAGGGCGGTGACCGCGGGGTGGGTCCGGGCGATCTCCTCGAAGAGCTCCTGCTCGCGGTCGGCCAGCCGGCCCACCATCTCCGAGAACGGGAGGTAGGGCAGCGCACTCGCCGAGAAGTCGAGGCAGTGGCCGAGCAGGAAGCGCCAGCCGGCCGCCTCCGCGGCTCGCCCCACCTCGGTGAGCAGCCGCGTCTTGCCCATCCCGGCGTCGCCGCCGACGAGGCTGACACGCGGCTGGCCCCGTTCGGGGCGATCGACCCGGAGGTGGCCGAGGATGGCGGCCACGTCGTCGGATCGCCCCACAAAAGGAGACGTCCGCGACATCTCGCCGGGGACCGGCGGTGACGTCACGGACGTGGGGGTGCGGGGGCTCACGCTTCCAGTCTGCCGTCAGCCCCCATCGGGCGCAGGGTCAGCGCGCCGAGAGCGCCTTCTGAGCGCGGGACCACACGCTGCTGCGGCGGCGCGACCGGTCACGCTTGACGGCCGGCGCGGGCATGCGGCGGTTGCTCAGGAAGTACTCGAGGTAGACGTCGTTGTTGTTCATGGTTCCTCCTCCACAGTGCTGTCCGGCGGCTTCGGGTACTGGTCCGGCCCAGCAATATCAAGACTCGCCCTCTGAGGTAGGGCCGGACATCGGGAGATATCCCTATTCGGGACCTGAGGTAGGGGGTGCAGTTTCACTGGGGCCCCAGTGAAGCTGCTGCTCCCCGAGCGAAGTTTCGCTCGGGGAGCGCCAGGATCACTGGGGCCCCAGTGAATTTGAACCGGCACAATCGACCCCGTGGAGCAGCAGGTGGTCGGGGCGGCGGTCGTACGCCGGGGCGCGGTCCTGGCGGCGCGGCGCACCTCACCGCCCGAGGCGGCCGGCCGCTGGGAGCTCCCGGGCGGCAAGGTCGAACCTGGGGAGGCCCCCGAGGCGGCGGTCGTGCGGGAGCTGGTCGAGGAGCTCGGCTGCACCGTGGCCGTGACCGGCTGGCTCCCCGGCCGCGTGCCGATCCGGCCCGGGCTCGTGCTCACCGTCGCCGCCGCCCGCCTGGTCGACGGCGAGCCGGAGCCGGTGGAGCACGACCAGGTGCGGTGGCTCACGTCCACCGAGGTCCACGACGTCGACTGGCTCGAGCCCGACCGGCCCTTCCTGCCCGCCCTGGTCGCCCTGCTCGCGCGCCCCCGCGCCCGCGGCGTCTTCGAGGAGCGGGGAAGCGCGGAGGAGGTCGTCGCCGCGCTCCGCGCCGAGGGGTACGACGCGTGGGCCGAGCGCGAGGCGTTCGCCGGCGAGGACGACGACGAGGACCACTCCTGGGCGGTCCTGACCGACGCCCCCGACGTCCGGCTCGAGCTGCTCACCGAGGAGCGCGACGGCTGGTTCGACGTCGAGGAGGCCGCGACCACGAAGGAGCCGGCCCCGTCGAGGGGACCGGCTCCGCTCGACCTGCCGCACGGACCGAGGCGCTGAGAGTGCTCAGATGATCGACCGGGATGCGGCACGCCGTGAAGGGCGGCGGCTGCGCCGCTTGACGACGACACCGTCGCGCTTGCTGCGCGGGGGCTGGGTGGTCTGGAGGACTGCGTAGAGGTCCATCGGTTGCATGTCGGACTCCTCTCGGTCAGGACCACCGCCGTTGGTGGTCGATTCCGACAGGTACGAGACTCCTCGGCTGAGGTAGGCGCCCGGATCGGGAGATCACCCCATCCGGCGAGGCCGCCTACCTCAGATCAGGGCAGCGGCCGCGCGAGCGGGACACCGGGCCGGTAGGCCAGGTGGAGGTACGACGGCGCCTCGAGCGCGACCAGGTCGCCCCGCGCGCCGGGCCGCAGGTGACCGACGTCGTCGCGGTCGAGCGCCGCCGCCCCGCCGAGGGTCGCGGCGGTGAGCGCCTCCTCCGGGGTCATGCCCATCTCGCGCACGGCGAGGGCGATGCACAGCGGCATCGACGAGGTGTAGCACGAGCCGGGGTTGCAGTCGGTCGCCAGCGCGATCCGCACGCCGCGGTCGGCCAGCATGCGGGCGTCGGGATAGGGCGAGCGGGTGGAGAACTCGACGCCCGGCAGCAGGGTGGCGACCGTCCCGGTGTCGACCAGGGCGGTGACGTCCTCGTCGTCGAGGTAGGTGCAGTGGTCGACGGCTGCGAGACCGAGCTCGCAGGCGAGCCGGACGCCGGGGCCGGGCCCGAGCTGGTTGGCGTGCAGCCGACCACGCAGACCTTTGGATTGTCCAGCTGACAAGATCGCGCGTGCCTGGTCGGCATCGAAGGCCCCGCGCTCGCAGAACACGTCGATCCACCGCGCGTGCGGGGCGCAGGCGTCGAGCATCGGCCCGGTGACGAGGTCGACGTAGCCGCCGGGGTCGTCGGCGTACTCCTCCGGCACGACGTGCGCGCCGAGGAAGGTGGTCTCACCGGTGAAGCGAGCGGCGATCGCCAGCGACCTGGCCTCGTCGGCGACGGTGAGCCCGTAGCCGCTCTTGACCTCCACGGTGGTGGTCCCCTGCCGCCGCATCTCGCGCAGGTGGCGCAGCAGGTTGGCCTCCAGCAGCTCGTCGGCCGCGGCGCGGGTGGCGGCGACGGTGGTGCGGATCCCCCCGCCGTCGTAGGCCGTCCCGGCCATGCGCGCGGCGAACTCCGCGGCGCGGTCGCCGGCGAACAGCAGGTGGGAGTGGGAGTCGACGAAGCCGGGCACGACCGCGCGACCGCCGAGGTCCTGCGCCTGGTCGGCCTCGGGCGCCTCGCGCGCCGGGCCCGTCCACGCCACGCGCCAGCCCTCCCCGGTGCCCTCGATCACGACCGCCGCGTCGTGCACGAGGCCGAGCCCGGGACCGTGCGCGGGATCGTGGGTGACCAGCTCGCCGATGCCGGTCAGGAGGAGGGCAGGCACGCGTCCACCCTGGCACACCTCATCGCAGCAGCCGCGCGACCGCTGCCTCGAGGGCAGCGCCCACGCGGCGCTCGGCCTCGGGCCGCCCGCCCGGCTCGAGCAGCACCCGACCGCCCGCCACCACCCCGGTCACGTCGGCCGCGGACGCGGCATAGGCGACGGTCTCCGCGGTCGGCCCACCCCCGGCGGTCCGGGGCGAGGCGAGGTCCAGCGTCACCAGGTCGGCGCGCGCCCCCGCCTCGATCCACCCGGCGTCGCGGAAGCCGAGCGAGGCGTGGCCGTCGTACGTCGCCGCGCGCAGCAGGGCGGGCGCGCGCCAGTGGCCGCGCCGGCGGCTGACCAGCCGCTCGTCCAGCTCGACCGCGCGCATCTCCTCGAACAGGTCGACCACCGCGTGGCTGTCGGACCCGAGCGTGAGCGGGGAACCGGCGTCCCGCAGCGCCACCGACGGCCCGACCCCGTCGCCCAGGTCGCGCTCGGTGGTCGGGCAGAAGCAGGCCGTGGTCCGGCTCGACCCGAGCAGCGCGACGTCGCGGTCGGTCAGGTGGGTCGCGTGGACGGCGGTGGTCCTGTCGCCGAGCGCACCGGCCTCGGCCAGCACCTCGGTCGGCGTGCGGCCGTAGGCGGCCAGGCACTCGTCGTTCTCCGCGGTCTGCTCGGACAGGTGCACGTGCAGCGGCACCTCGAACCGGTCGGCCCAGTCGGCCACCACGCGCATGTCGTCGAGGGGCACGGCTCGCACGGAGTGGATGGCCGCGCCGACCACGACGTCGCCACCGTCCTCGGCGGTCTGCTCGTCGGCCCGGTCCTGCCAGGCCGTGCCCGACCCGTCGGAGTAGCGCCGCTGCACGCCCTCCGGGGCGCGCCCGATCCCGGCGGCCAGGTAGCAGGTGTCCAGCAGCGCGATCCGCACGCCGACCTCGCGGGCCGCGTCGAGCAGCGCGGTGCCCATCGCGTTGGGGTCGTCGTACGGCGTCCCGTCGGGGCCGTGGTGCAGGTAGTGGAACTCGCCGACGGTGGTGATCCCGGCCAGGGCCATCTCGCCGAAGACCGCGACCGCCAGCGCGCGGTAGGAGTCCGGGTCCAGCCGCGCGGCGACGGCGTACATCTGCTCGCGCCAGGTCCAGAACGTCCCGTCGCCGCGCTGCGTGCGTCCCCGCAGGGCGCGGTGGAAGGCGTGGCTGTGGCAGTTGGCCAACCCCGGGATCGTCAACCCGGCAAGGCGGTGCGCCCCGCGAACGGGGTCGTGCCCGACGGCGGTGAAGCGTCCGTCGACCACGGTCGCGTAGACGTCGTCGGAGATGCCGTCGGGGAGCCACGCGTGCTCCAGGTGGTACGTCGTCACCGGGCGAGCTCCTCCAGCACGTCCGCCAGCGCCTCGACGCCTGCCAGGCAGTCCGCCATCGGCGCGTGCTCCTCGGGCGAGTGCGAGACCCCCGTCGGGTTCCGGACGAAGAGCATCGCCGTGGGGACTCCGGCGGTCGAGAGGATGCCGGCGTCGTGCCCCGCCTGGGTGGGCAGCACCGGCCACCCGCGCGGCTGGGCGATCCTCCGGACGAGGTCGGCGTCGAACCGGACCTCGCTGCTGACCGACTCCGCGGTCAGCGCGAGCGACGTACCGTCGCGCTCGGCCCGGTCCCGGGCCTGCCGGGCGATGGCGTCCACCAGCGTCTCCAGCGCCTCGGGCGACTCGGCGCGGGCGTCGAGCCACCCCGTGACGCGGCCCGGGATGCCGTTCGTGGAGCCGGGGTCCACCTCCACGCGGCCGAAGGTGGCTCGCTGTCCCGACAGGCGCGCCTGCTTGTTGGCGGCCAGGACGGTCATCGCGTAGGCCAGCATCGGGTCGCGCCGGTCCTCCATGCGGGTCGTGCCGGCGTGGTCGGGGCGACCCGTGAAGTCGAGTCGGTAGCGCCCGTGCGGCCAGATCGTGCCGGCCACGCCGATCGGCTCGTCGACGTCGGCCAGCGCCCGGCCCTGCTCGACGTGGAGCTCGACGAACACGCCCACGTGGCCGAGCCACCCCGCCTCGTCCGGTTGGGGACGCGCCATACCGCGGTCCCAACCGGACGAGGCGGGGCCAGCCGGTCCCGGCACCACGTCGGCCACCGCGACCCCGTCCCGGTCCCGGAGCTCGCGCGCGCGGTCCCAGGCGAGCATCCCCGTGGCGAGGCGGGACCCCAGGCAGGCCAGGGGAAACCGCGACCCCTCCTCCTCGCGGAACGACGCGATCCCGATCGGCCGCGACGGCGTGAACCCGCGCTCCCGCAGCCGGTCGACCGCGGCGAAGGCGGACACCACGCCCAGCGGCCCGTCGTACGCCCCACCCTCGCGGACCGAGTCGAGGTGGGACCCGGTCAGGACCCCGGGGTCCTGGGAGGACGGGGTGCCGCCCCACCAGGCGACGTGGTTGCCGAAGGCGTCCGTGCGGACGGTGAGGCCCCGCTCAGCGCACTGCGCGGCGTACCACGACTGCGCCTCCTCCTCCGCGGCGGTGAACGCCTGCCGGAGGTAGCCCCCGGTCGCGCTCGACCGTCCGACCGGGGCGAGGTCGGCCCACATCTGCTCGAAGGTCATGCTGCTCCTCGTGGAGTTCGCCGATGTCGTACGTCGCCGCCGGATGGTCCGAACCTACTCCGACGAGCCGGTCGACCCGGCCGTCGTCGACCGGGTCCTGGCGCACGCGCTGCGCGCGCCGAGTGCTGGTTTCAGCCAGGGCTGGGCGTTCCTCGTGCTCGACACCCCGGCCGACGTCGAGCGCTACTGGCGGGCCACCGCCGGTGACCGCGTCGACGACCCGGACCGCTGGCTGCGCGGCATGATGACCGCGCCCGTGCTGGTCGTGCCGTTGAGCCACAAGGACGCCTACCTCGACCGCTACGCCGAGCCCGACAAGGGCTGGACCGACCGGTCCGAGGACAGGTGGCCGGTGCCCTACTGGCACCTCGACACCGCGATGGCCTCGCTGCTCATGCTGCTCACCGCGACCGACGAGGGCCTGGGCGCCTGCTTCTTCGGCGTCCCGGGCGACCGGCACGACCCGCTGCGCGAGGAGTTCGGCGTGCCGTCGGCATACACCCCGATCGGCGCGATCACCCTCGGCCACCGCGTGCCCGGCGACGTGGGGAGCAAGGGCTCCGTCGCCCGGGGCCGTCGCACCGACGTCGTCCACCGCGGGGGCTGGTAGCGGCTCACTCCGCCATCGGGATGCGGACGCCGCGCTCGGCGGCCACCTCCGCGGCGCGGTCGTAGCCGGCGTCGACGTGGCGGATGATCCCCATCCCGGGGTCGTTGGTCAGCACGCGCTCGATCTTCTGCGCCGCGAGGTCGGTGCCGTCGGCGACGCAGACCTGGCCCGCGTGGATCGAGCGGCCCATCCCGACGCCTCCGCCGTGGTGGATCGAGACCCAGGTGGCCCCCGACGCGGTGTTGACCAGCGCGTTGAGCAGCGCCCAGTCGGCGATCGCGTCGGAGCCGTCCAGCATCGCCTCGGTCTCGCGGTAGGGCGAGGCGACCGACCCGCAGTCGAGGTGGTCGCGGCCGATGACGACCGGTCCGGAGAGCTCGCCCGACGCCACCATCTCGTTGAACCGCAGCCCGGCGAGGTGGCGCTCGCCGTAGCCCAGCCAGCAGATGCGGGCCGGGAGGCCCTGGAAGTGCACCCTCTCCTGGGCCATGCGGATCCAGGTGTGCAGCCGCTCGTTGTCCGGGAAGAGCGCGAGGATCGCCTCGTCGGTCCTGCGGATGTCCTCCGGGTCACCGGACAGCGCAGCCCAGCGGAAGGGGCCCTTGCCCTCGCAGAACAGCGGCCGGATGTACGCCGGCACGAAGCCCGGGAACTCGAAGGCGCGCTCGTAGCCGCCCTTGCGGGCCTCGTCGCGGATCGAGTTGCCGTAGTCGAAGACCTCGGCCCCGGCGTCCTGGAACTCCACCATCGCCCGGACGTGCGCCGCCATCGAGGCCCGCGCCTCCTTGGTGAAGCCCTCGGGGTCCCGCTCCGCGGCGTCGTGCCACTCCTCGAACGAGACGCCGATCGGCAGGTAGGACAGCGGGTCGTGCGCGCTGGTCTGGTCGGTGACGATGTCGATCGGCGCACGCTGCGCGAGCAGGGCGGGGAAGACCTCCGCGGCGTTGCCCAGCAGGCCGATCGAGAGCGCCTCCTTCGCGTCCCTCGCCGACACCGCGAGCGACAGCGCGTGCTCGAGCGAGTCGGCCTGCACGTCGAGGTAGCGGTGCTCGATCCGCCGCGCGATCCGTGCCGGGTCGCACTCGACGCAGATCGCGACGCCGCCGTTCATCGTGACGGCCAGCGGCTGGGCGCCGCCCATGCCGCCGAGCCCCGCGGTCAGCGTGATCGTCCCGGCGAGCGAGCCGCCCGCCCCGGTGATCGTCCCGGTGGTCAGCTTCTCCGCGACGGCCGCGAACGTCTCGTAGGTCCCCTGCAGGATCCCCTGCGTCCCGATGTAGATCCACGACCCGGCGGTCATCTGGCCGTACATCGTGAGCCCGAGGTGCTCGAGCCGGCGGAACTCCTCCCAGTTGGCCCAGTCGCCCACGAGGTTGGAGTTGGCGATGAGCACCCGCGGCGCCCACTCGTGGGTGCGCATCACACCGACCGGCTTGCCGGACTGCACGAGCATCGTCTCGTCGTCGGCGAGCGTGGTCAGCGTGCGCACCAGGGCGTCGTACGCCTCCCAGGAGCGCGCGGCCTTGCCCGTGCCGCCGTACACCACGAGGTCCTCGGGCCGCTCGGCGTTCTCCGGGTCGAGGTTGTTCATCAGCATCCGCAGCGGCGCCTCGGTCTGCCACGACCGGGCGGTCAGCTCGGAGCCGTGGGCGGCGTGGATCGGCAGGCGGTCGTTCATGCGTTCACTCCTCGGTGGGGGCGGGGTGGCCATCGGCCCAGACCTCGGTCAGGTCGGTGATGCGGCCGTCGGTGACGGTCAGGAAGGACGCGACGTGGAAGGTGGCGTCCTCGTCGAAGACGCGGGCGCGCGCGACGGCGCGCGAGTCGATGGAGGTGACGAAGCGGTGGGCCACGAAGGCGGCGGAGGTCACGCCAGCTCCCCGATCACTTCTTGTACGGCGGACACCAGCGCGCCGGTCGTGACCAGCTGGACGGCCTCCTCGATCTCGGGAGCGAGGTGCCGGTCGGGCCCCGGGCCGGGGACCGTGCGCCGCAGGAGCGCCAGCACCGCCCCGGAGGCCGGGGACGGGGTGAGCGGGGCGCGGAAGTCCAGGGCCCGGGCCGCGGTCAGCACCTCGATCGCCAGCACGCGGGTGAGGCCGTCGACGGAGCGGCGCAGCTTGCGGGCGGCGGCCCAGCCCATCGACACGTGGTCCTCCTGCATCGCCGAGGACGGGATCGAGTCGACCGAGGCCGGGTTCGCGAGCCGCTTGAGCTCGGAGACGATGCCGGCGGCGGTGTACTGCGCGATCATGTGGCCGCTGTCCACCCCGGGGTCGGCGGCGAGGAACGGCGGCAGGCCGTGGTTGCGTGCCTTGTCCAGGAAGCGGTCGGTGCGGCGCTCGCTGATCGAGGCCAGGTCCGCGATCGCGATCGCGAGGAAGTCCAGGACGTAGGCCACCGGAGCGCCGTGGAAGTTGCCGTTGCTCTCGACACGTCCGTCCACCACGACGGGGTTGTCGATCGCGGACGCGAGCTCGCGGGCGGCGACCGTGGCCGCGTGGTCCCGGGTGTCCCGGACGGCGCCGTGCACCTGCGGCGAGCAGCGCAGGGAGTAGGCGTCCTGGACCCGGTTGCAGTCGGGCCCGCGGTGGGAGGCCACCACGCCGGAGTCGGCGAGGATGCGCCGCAGGTTGGCCGCGGAGGCGGCCTGGCCGGGGTGCGGCCGCAGCGCCTGGAGGTCCTCGGCGAAGACGCGGTCGGTCCCGAGCTGGGCCTCGACCGACATCGCCGCGGCCACGTCGGCCACGCGCAGCAGGTTGTCGAGGTCGTGCAGCGCGAGCACGAGCATCGCGGTCATGCCGTCGGTGCCGTTGATCAGCGCGAGCCCCTCCTTGGGGCCGAGCTCGACCGGCGAGAGGCCGCACTCGGCGAGGGCGGTGGCGGCGTCGGTCGGTGAGCCGTCGCGACGGTGGACCGGGCCCTCGCCGATCAGCGCGAGCGCGACGTGCGAGAGCGGTGCCAGGTCACCGGAGCACCCGAGCGAGCCGTACTCGTGCACCACCGGCGTGATCCCGTGGGTGAGCAGGTCGGCGAGCAGCCGGGCGGTCGCGGGGCGGACGCCGGTGTGCCCGGTGGTGAGGGTGGACAGCCGCAGCAGCATCAGGCCGCGCACGACCTCCCGCTCGACCTCGGGTCCCGAGCCGGCGGCGTGCGACCGCACGAGCGAGCGCTGCAGCTGCGCGCGCTGCTCGGCCGGGATGTGCCGGGTGGCGAGGGCGCCGAACCCGGTCGAGATGCCGTACGCCGGCGTGGGTGCCTCCGCCAGCGCCTCCACCACCCCGCGAGCGCGCTCGAGGGCGGCGACCGCGTCGTCGCCCAGCCCGACCGACGCCCCGTGACGGGCGACCGCGACCACGTCGTCGAAGGTGACGGGTCCCGTCCCGACCTCCACGACCCCGGTGTCCTCCAGTGTGTGCATGCCTCGATGGAACACCCGACGGGCCCTCGCCGCCCAGGGCGACCGAGGAGGGGGCGTCTCGGATCCGAGACAAGCGACTAGGCTCGACCACCGGAGGTCCGAGCTGCGTGGGAGGTGAGATGCCCCAGGTCCCCGCTGCCACGCGCACCCTGCGCGTGCTGCGCTTCCTCGCCGGCCAACCCGCCCCGGTGCCGCTCGAGCGGATCTCGCGGGCTGTCGGGATCCCCCGGAGCTCGGCCTACCACCTGCTGGCGGCGATGACCGAGGAGGGCTTCGTCGTCCACCTGCCCGAGGAGCGCCGCTACGGCCTCGGCGTGGCGGCGTTCGAGGTCGCGACCGGCTTCGCCCGGCAGGAGCCCCTGCAGCGCCTGGCGCGGCGACCACTGGCCTCCCTGGTCGACGAGACCGGGGAGAGCGCGCACCTGGCCGTCATGCACGGACGGGACGTGCTCTACGTGCTGGAGGAGCGCGCGCCGGGGCGGCCACCGCTGGTCACCGACGTCGGCGTCCGGCTCCCGGCCCACCTGACCGCCAGCGGCCGGGCGATGCTCGCCGCCCTGCCCGCCGCCCAGGTCCGCGCCCTCTACCCCGACCGTGAGGCGTTCGTCCAGCGGCACGGCACCGGCCCGGCGTCGCTCTCGGCTCTCCGCGCCCTCCTCACCGAGACCAGGCAGCGCGGCTGGGCGGTGGAGGACGGGGAGGTGACGCCGGGCCTGGCCTCGGTGGCCGCCCCGGTGCTGGACCACAACGGGCACCCGGTCGCGGGCGTCGCGCTCACCTTCGCCGCCGGTGCGCAGGGCGACCTCGCCCCCCGGGTCCGGCGGGTCGCCGAGGCGCTGACCACCCGGTTGGCCTGAGCCCTGCCGGGCCAGCTCACGAGCACCGCGGAATCAAGGGGCCGGAAGACCCCCTTCGGGGGAGACGAGTCCCCCTGGCGGGTCCGCGGGAACTCACCTAGCGTCGCGGGCATGACCATCCCCGCCGCGCCGCGCACCCGTCGCGCCGCACGGCGCCGCCGCGCCCGTGCCGCCGTCACCTCGGCCGTCGCGCTGACCAGCGCCACGGTCTGGGTCGGCGCCGCGACCGCGGGCGAGACCCGCCGTCCCGCCGACCCCGTCCCGGTGCAGGGCGAGCCGAGCGCGCACACCATGGCCGCGCCCGCGGCGGTGGTGCTGCGCCGGGAGCCGCAGGTGGTCACCGCCGTCGTCGGTCGCCGGGGCACCGGCGCGCCGGCCTGGCTGCGCCGGTCCGCCGGCGACCTACCGGCGGAGGCCGCGTCGGCCTACCTGCTGGCCGCCCGCACCGTCCACGCCGTCGCGCCGCGCTGTGCGGTCACCGCGCCGCTCCTGGCCGGGCTCGGGCGCGTGGTCTCCGACCACGGCCGGCTCGCCGCCACCGGGGCGGCCGCCGCGCCGGCGGCTCCCGACACCGACGGCGGTCGCCTCGACCACGACGCGCGCACCGACCGTCCGGTGGGCCCGATGCGGATGCTGCCGGCGACGTGGACCGCTGCCGGCGTGGACGCCGACGGCGACGGGGTGCGGGACCCCCGGGACGCCGAGGACGCCGCCCTCGCGGCCGCGGTCTACCTCTGCGCGGCGGTCCACACCGGGACGCCCGCGGCCCGGATCGACCGGGCGCTGGCCGCCTGGGACAGCACCCCGGGCTTCGCTGCGACCGTACGGCGGCTCGCGCGCGCCTATGCCGGCGAGCGCTACGACGCGGTGTGGGCGGCGGGCCAGTCGGGGCCGGTCACACCGGTGGCCGGCGCGGTGAGCGCGGTCGGCCTCGCCACCGAGCAGCTGTCCGGCGCGGAGGAGCCGGCGCGCGCGACCCGGGCACGCAGCGGGCACGACGCCACCCGCCCGACGGCGACGGTGCACCAGCCGCGCCCGGCGGGCTCGTCCCCGGCTGCCGCCGGATCCAGGGACCCCGCGGTCAGCACGACCGCGACCCCCAGCACGGGCCCCAGCACCACGCCCAGCACCAGCCCGAGCACCACGCCCAGCACCACGCCCAGCACGAGCCCCAGCACCGCCCCCGAGAGCAGCCCCCCGGCCAGCCCCGAGACCAGCCCCGAGACCAGCCCGGCGCCGTCACCCTCCGACCTCGTCGGCGTCCTGGAGCGGGCCGGCGAGGCCTGGACGGTCGGTGGGACCGCCGTCGACGTCAGCGGCGTGGACACCGCGCTGCTCGAGGCCCTGCTCGGGCACGAGGTGGTCGCCCGGGTCGACCAGGCCGGCGTCGTGACTGCTCTCGACGGCTGACCCGCCTTCCGCCAACCGCGGGACACCGCACTGGACATTTCGGACAATGAGCCCATGCCTCTGCGCCGCCCGGGCCTGCCGGTCCTGACCGCGGCCGTGCTCCTCGGACTCCTGTCCATCGTCGGCGCCGGCCCCGCCCCCGCCACCCCGGGCTCGCCGGGCACAGGCGCGGACCGGCGGGGCGCGACCAGGGGGCCCGAGGCGCTGCGCGAGCTCCGTGCCTCGGGTGGCCTGGCCCGCGCCGCCGAGCGCGCGGGGATGAGCCGCGACCGGCTCGCCCGCGTGCTGAGCGACCCGACGACCCGGCTCACCGCACGGGGCGCGGTCTTCTACGCCGAGGAGCTCCACGCCGGCACGAGGACGGCCCGGTCCGGTGCCGCGGCGGACTTCACCCCGGTCGTGCCGCTGGCCGACACCTTCTCGCTGCACAGCCGCCCAGGCGCGGCCCGCACGATCTACCTCGACTTCGACGGCCAGTCGGTGAGCGGCACCTGGTGGAACCAGACGGCGTACGGCGCCCCGGGACTGCCGGCCGGCCCCCACCCGGCGTGGTCCCTGGACGCCGACCCGGCCTTCGACGACGCGGAGCTGACCGCGGTGCAGGAGGTCTGGGCGCGGGTCGCGGAGGACTACGCGCCGTTCCAGGTCGACGTCACCACCGCGGACCCGGGCCAGGCCGCCCTGGACCGCACGGGTCCCTCGGACGACACCTTCGGCGTGCGGGTGCTGGTCACCCCCGGCGCGAGCGAGTCGCAGGTGATCTGTGGCGGCCAGTGCTCCGGGGTGGCCTGGGTCGACGCGTTCGCCGTCGACGTCACCGGCGACGGCACCCCCGGCCCCGCCTGGGTGATGACCGACCTGACCTGGACCAACGCCGCCTGGGAGATCGCCGACATCGCCTCGCACGAGGCCGGGCACACCCTCGGGCTGCAGCACGACGGCCAGGGGACCGACGCCTACTACGCGGGCCGCGGGGTCTGGGGCCCGATCATGGGCAGCACCCTCAACCCGCTCGTGCAGTGGAGCGACGGCGACTACACCGGCGCCACCGAGCAGCAGGACGACCTCGCGGTCATGGACGCGCACGGCGCCCCGCGCGTCGTCGACGACGTGGGTGACACCGTCGGCACCGCCGGCTCGCTCGGCGCGGCCGCCACCGGCTCGGCCAGCGGGGTGATCGGCGACCGGGACGACCAGGACGTGCTGGGCTACCGCCACGGCGCCTGCGAGGTGACCTTCGACCTGACCGCGGCCACCCCCTCGCCGGACCTCGACGCACGGCTGCGGGTCCTGGACCGCGACGGCAGCGTCGTGGCCTCGGTGGACCCACCGGCGGCGACCCCGGACGGGCGGACCCTCACCGGCACCGGCGCGACCTGGACCGGCCGCCTGCCCGCGGGCCGGACCTACGTCGAGGTGGACGGCGTCGGCCAGGGCGCCATGCCGGGCGCCGGCTACTCCGACTACGGCAGCGTCGGCCGGTGGACCCTCGCCGTCACCGGCTGCGCGCCCACCCGGCCCGGCACGCCGCGCAGGGTCCGCGCGGCCTCGGGCGCCCCCGGTGGCGCTGCGCGGGCGACGGTGACCTGGGCCCGGCCGGGGAGCGACGGCGGCAGCCCGGGCACCTCCTACCGCGTCCGGGTCGTCCGGTACGACGCCTCGGGCCACGTCGTGCGCGCCTGGAACGCCGACCGGCCCGCGTCGGCCCGGTCCTGGGCCCCTCGGCTCCCCCGCGGGGGCTACCGCTTCCGGGTGGCGGCGCTCAACGCCGTCGGCCGCAGCGCCCTGTCGGCACGCACCGCACTGGTGCGCGCCCGCTGAGCGGCTCGCGCGGAGCCGGCCCGCCGGTGCACGCGGTTTCACCGATTCCCCTGCCGCCGTCGGTGGACCGGCGAATACTCCGTCGTGCACGTGGCGGACGCCACCCTGGACCGATCCGCTCGCAAATGTGAGACTTGTTCGTCTTGTCTCCTCGAGCACGGGGGTCCTCATGGTCCAGCACCGACGCGCACAGCTCCTCGCGACCGTCGCCCTGAGCGTCGGCGGCGTCGTCGCCGCAGCAGTCGCCATGCCGTCCGCCGGCGGGGACTCCCGGCCGGTCGCGCACACCCGGGTCGCCAAGGTGCACGACAAGGTGGCCCGCACCCAGGCCGCCGACGCCAGGAAGCAGGCGGAGCGTCGCGCCGACCGGAAGAAGTACGGCGACGTGGCCGACTTCCTGCGCCGTGAGTCCGGCAAGGACGGCGGCCACACCCACAACGACTCCACCACCAAGAACGCGATCTCGCGGTCCGAGGAGGCGAGCAGCAAGGCCGCCGCCGACCCCACGACCAAGCAGCAGGCCTCCCGTGCCCGCGCCGCCGCCCGCGCGATGCGCAGTGAGCCGACCCCCAGGCTCACCAGCACACACCTGCAGGCCCCGCGGCACCGCCACCCCCGCACCCGCTACGAGATGGCAGGCGGCTGCTACGCCCTTCAGGCCGTGAGCAACGGCAGGTGGGTGCGCCGCACCGCAGCCGGACTGAGCGCGACCGGTCGCGCCTCGGCCGCCGCGCCGCTGCGGTTCAAGGCCACCGACCTCGGCAGCTTCATGCTCTTCGGCACCCGACGCGACTTCGTCGACGGCAGCTCCGGTGCGGTGTCCTGGGGCACGACGCCGGGCGCCACCGGCGACTGGACCGTCCGGCGCAGCGCCGGCGGCCGCTTCTCGTTCAAGGTCGCCGACGGCTGGTTGAGGGCCGCCCGCAGCGGTGCGGTCACCCTCAGCTCGAGCGACCGCGGGCGGTCCAGCCGATTCGAGCTGACCCGGGTGGGCGGGTGCTCGACCTTCCCCGAGGTCGCGGTGAACGTCAGCGGCGCCCCCTTCAAGGGCGTCTCGCGGTTCCAGCAGGCCTTCGGCACCGCCGACGCCCACACCCACGGCATGGCCTTCGAGTTCCTCGGCGGGCGGCTGCACTGCGGCAAGCCCTGGGACCGCTACGGCGTGACCGTCGCGCTGAAGGACTGCCCCGACCACTCCCTGGCCGATGGCAAGGGCGCGATCGTCGAGGACTTCCTCTCCGGCCGGACACCCGGCACGGGCCACGACCCGGTCGGCTGGCCGTCCTTCAAGGACTGGCCGGCGCCGGAGTCGCTGACCCACGAGGGCACCTACTACAAGTGGATGGAGCGCGCCTGGCGCGGCGGCCTGCGGGTCTTCACCAACCTGTTGGTCGAGAACAACCAGCTCTGCCAGCTCTACCCCTACACGCTGTCGAACCCCAAGTGGCAGCGAGCGGTCGCCAGCGGCAAGAAGCTCTGCGACGACATGGTCTCCCTCAAGTGGCAGGCCGACGACATGCGCAAGATGGAGCGCTACATCGACGCGCAGTACGGCGGCCCGGGCCGCGGCTGGTACCGCATCGTCACCGACCCGTTCGAGGCGCGCCGCGTGATCAACTCCGGCCGCCTCGCCGTCGTGATGGGCATCGAGACCTCGATCCCGTTCGAGTGCTCGATCAAGCCCAACCCCGTCCCCGGCGGTGAGCCGATCCACCCCGGCTGCACGCAGGCCACGGTCGACAAGTGGATCGACACCGTCCACGGCTGGGGCGTGCGTCAGATGGAGCTGGTCAACAAGTTCGACAACGCCTTCTCCGGCATCACCGGCGACGCGGGCAGCACGGGCGTGCTGGTCAACGCCGCCAACCTGCTAGAGACCGGATCGGCGTGGCGCATGCAGCACTGCGACGGCCAGGAGGCCGGCTTCGGTGACGAGGTCCACGACCGGGACCAGATCGAGGCACCGCCGGCCGACACGCCGTTCCCTGCCGAGCAGCAGGACGCTCTGTTCGGCGCGGTCGCCCAGGTCGCCGGCGTACTGCCCCTCTCCCTCCCGCTCTACCCGCCGCCGCACCACTGCAACTCGCTCGGCCTGAGCAGCCTCGGCGAGCACGTCATCACCCGGATGGCCCAGCGCGGCATGCTGTTCGACCCCGACCACATGAGCGTCAAGGCCCGCAAGAAGTCGCTCGACGTCGTCGAGGCGCTCGGCTACCCCGGCGTGCTGTCGAGCCACTCGTGGTCGACCCCGGACGCCTACCCCCGCATCCTGAAGCTGGGCGGGTTCGTCGCGCCCTACGCCGGCGACAGCAAGGGCTTCGTCGACAAGTGGGAGCGGCTGCAGACCTGGACCGACCCGCGCTACTTCTTCGGGGTCGGCTACGGCGCCGACATCAACGGGCTCGGCGCCCAGGGCGATCCGCGCAACCCGACGGGGGCGGACAAGGTGACCTACCCCTTCACCGGCTTCGGGGGGGTGAAGGTCGGCCGGCAGCACAGCGGCACGCGCGTCTACGACATCAACACCGACGGGGTGGCGCACTACGGCCTCTACCCCGACTGGCTGCAGGACCTGAAGGTGCAGGCCGGCCGGGCCATCACCGACGACATGGGCCGGGGAGCCGAGGCCTACCTGCAGACCTGGGAGCGCGCGGTCGGCGTGAGCAACGACGCCTGCCGGCAGCCGTCGGTGCGCAAGCCGGTCTCGCTGTTCCGGGCCCTGCGGCTCGGCTCGACGGTGCGCACGGTCCTGCTGGCCGCCGGTCAGCCGCACACCCGGCTGGGCCACAGCTTCGGCTACTGCGCCAAGCGGTCCAACGGCTCGACCGCCCGGCTCACCCTGAGCTTCGGCGACGGGGGCAGGCTGACCAAGGTGAGCTGAGGCGAGCCCGAAGTTACCCGCGCGTAGCATCCGTCACATCTTTCGGACTCCGGCAAACCGGGGCACTAGGCTCTCCCTCGCCCGGGCCCACCGGCCCGGTGCATCCATGCACGTCCGATGAGGAGTGATGGCGTGACTGTTCTCGTCCTGGGCCTGCTGCTGAACGCCGTGGCCCTGCCGCTGGCGATCCGACGGGTGGTCTTCCTCTACCGCCTGATCAGCAGCGGCCAGCCGGCACCCGACCGTCTCGAGAACGTCACCAAGCGCACGGGCAAGGCGATCTCGAGCCAGCTCGTCGAGGTCCTGGGCCAGCGCAGGCTGCTGAAGTGGACCGTCCCGGGCGCCGCGCACGCGTCGGTGATGTACGCCTTCCTCATCCTGGCCAGCGTCTACCTCGAGGCCTACATCGCGCTGCTCACGCGTGACCCCTCGACCAGCTTCCTGATCTTCAACAGCTGGGGCCCGCTGGGCTTCCTGCAGGACCTCATCGGCGTGCTGTGCCTCGTCGGGCTGGTCGTGTTCACCGTGATCCGCTACCGCGAGGCGCCCGCCAGGCTGGGCCGCGCCTCGCGGTTCAAGGGCTCCCACACCGGGGGCGCCTGGCTCGTCCTGTTCATGATCTTCAACGTCATCTGGACGATGTTCCTGTTCCGCGGCGCCTCCTCGGCGCTGGGCAACCTCGGCTACGGCAAGTGGGCGTTCGCGTCGTACGCCGTCGGCAAGGCGCTGGGCGGACCGACCGAGGCCCACGGCGTCGAGGTGCTCGAGGGCATCGGCCTGCTGCTGCACATCGGCATCATGCTGGTGTTCCTCATCATCGTGCTGAACTCCAAGCACCTGCACATCTTCGTGGCGCCGCTCAACGTGATGTTCAAGCGGCCCGACGGGCCCGTCGCGCTCGGTGCGCTCAAGCCGCTGACCTCCGACGGCAAGGCGCTGACCCTCGACGACGTCGAGGACATGGACGAGGACACCAAGCTCGGCATCGGCGCGATCGAGGACTTCACCTGGAAGGGCATGCTCGACTTCGCCTCGTGCACCGAGTGCGGTCGCTGCCAGTCGCAGTGCCCGGCGTGGAACACCGAGAAGCCGCTCTCGCCCAAGATGCTGATCATGAACCTGCGCGACCACGCGTTCGCGAAGGCTCCCTACCTGCTGGCCGACTCCGACGAGAAGCGCGACGACATCGACGCCGCCGTCATGGCCGAGGTCGAGCGCGCGCTGGTCGGCCCGACCGAGGGCGAGGCCTGGCACCCGACCGGAGGCGCCGTCATCGACCCCGACGTGCTCTGGTCCTGCGTGACCTGCGGCGCGTGCGTCAACCAGTGCCCGGTCGACATCGAGCACGTGGACCACATCGTCGACATGCGCCGCTACCAGGTGCTGATCGAGTCCAGCTTCCCCAGCGAGCTCAACGGCCTGTTCAAGGGCATGGAGTCCAAGGGCAACCCGTGGAACATGTCGCCCAGCCTGCGCCTGGACTGGGCCCAGGGCCTGGACGTCAAGGTCGTCGGCGAGGACGTCGAGGACCTCGACGAGGTCGACTGGTTGTTCTGGATCGGCTGCGCCGGCGCCTACGAGGACCGTGCCAAGAAGACGGTGCGCGCGGTCGCCGAGCTGCTCGACCTGGCCGACGTCTCGTTCGCCGTCCTCGGCAAGGGCGAGACCTGCACCGGCGACTCCGCCCGCCGGGCCGGCAACGAGTTCCTCTTCCAGCAGCTCGCCACGCAGAACGTCGAGGTGCTGACCGAGGCCAAGGCCAAGAAGGTCGTCTCGACCTGCCCGCACTGCTTCAACACGCTCAAGAACGAGTACTCCGAGCTCGGGATCGAGCTCGAGGTGGTCCACCACACCCAGCTGCTCAACCGGCTGGTGCGCGAGGGCAGGCTGACCCCGGTCGCCGACAACGCCGGCCCGAAGCAGACGGTCACCTACCACGACCCCTGCTACCTCGGTCGCCACAACCAGGTCTACACGCCACCGCGCGAGCTGCTCGAGGTCATCCCCTCCACCGACTTCAAGGAGATGGAGCGCAGCGGCGAGCGGTCCTTCTGCTGCGGCGCCGGCGGTGCCCGCATGTGGATGGAGGAGCGGATCGGCGAGCGGATCAACGAGAACCGCACCAAGGAGGCCGTCGGCACCGGCGCCGACCAGATCGCCGTCGGCTGCCCGTTCTGCCGCGTCATGCTCTCCGACGGGCTGACCATGCTGCAGTCCAAGGAGGAGGCGCGCGAGGAGGTCGAGGTCCTCGACGTCGCGCAGATGCTGCTGGCCGCGGTCAAGCGCGGCGAGACGCCTGCGGAGACCAAGACCGAGCCGGCCGACCGCGCGGGCGACGCCGAGCACTACCCCGCCACCATCGCCCACGACGGCACCGAGGACCCCGAGCAGGCGCCCGACCGCACGGGTGACGCACCGGAGGTGACCGACCCCACGGGCTCGGTCGACGGAGTCGCGGTTGAGGCGGCGGGCTCCGGAGAGACTGCCTCTGCGGCGAGTGCCGCGAGCGCTTCCCTGCCCGCGTGGGCCGGGTTGGACGTCGAGACGATCCTGGAAGGGGACGACGTGGACATCAGCGAGTTCAAGGCCAAGCTGAAGGCCGAGCTCAAGGACGAACTGCTCGCGGAGATCAAGGCGGAGCTCGAGGGCGCGCTCAACTCCGAGTCCGGGACCTCCGAGCCCGTCGAGAAGACCACCTCTCCGTCGGTCGCCGACAAGCCGTCGCAGACCGAGCAGTCCGAGGCCGCACCGGCTCCGGACCCCGAGCCCGCACCGGCGGCCGAGCCGGAGGCGAAGCCGACGACGGCGGAGGAGAAGGTCGAGGAGAAGCCCGCGGAGAAGAAGCCCGCGGCCTCCTCCGAGCCCCCGCCGGACATCGACTTCTCCGGCTCCCTCTGAGTCCCGAGCCCGCCTGAGCCACGGCGCGGCCGGAGGTTTTTTACCTTCGGTCGCGCCGTGGCCCGTTTTGTCTGGTCCAGATGGGGCATGTCTGTGACCACCCGAACAGAGATATCCGGTTCGGGACCAAGTTCCCGGGACCTCTCGCTACCGTCGTGGCACTGGGTATCACGACGGACGAGAGCGAACTCATCAGGACTTGACGGTCGAGGACACACCGGGCCAGGGGTGGCCCGCTGGGCAGCAAGGGGTGTGCCATGTGGCGTTCAGGAGCGACGCGGAGGCGTCAGCAGATCGCGGTCAGCCAGATGCTGGAGGCCGCGCAGCGCAGCGGGGAGCACATCGCGCCCTGGCGCAGCAGCCCCGCGGTGTGGGAGTTCTTCTCCGACGAGCACGACCTGCTGCGCCACCTCCAGCAGACCTGGCGCAACGCCCTCGCAGGCGCCGTCTACGTCGCGATCGAGGCCGGTGACGGCGACCTGCGGGCCGACGTGACCCACGCCTTCGCCACCGTCTGCCGGCGGCACGCGGGGCTGCGCAAGGTGCTCGAGGCCCACGCCGACCACCCGGCCATCGCTGCGGCCATGCGCAAGGAGCGCGCGCTGCTCACCTCGGTCGCCGCGGACGCCGACACCGGGCTGGCCCTGGCCGCCGCCTGACCCACCGGCCATCTCGCGTCGCCGTCCGGCGACACACCGGGGCGGTTGAGCGCGCGTACTCCGTCCGACCACCCGTCCGCGGCCGAGACTGGGACGCATGCTGCGTCTCGTCCGACGGCTCCTGGCCGTCCTGCTGGTCCTCCTCGTCGTGCTCGCCGGGGCGGTCACCTGGGTCTTCTCCGGCAAGATCCACTCCGCCGCGCTCGAGGTGAGGCCCGCCGAGCCGTCGTACCAGGTCGAGGTGGTCTCGGTCGCCGCGGACCGGATCGTCCTGGACGACGCCGCCGCGCACCGGGAGGCACTGCACCGCGGCTGGCCCTACGGTCTGCGCTGGGAGGGCGGGTCAGGTCTCGTCGAGGGCCCCGCCGAGGAGGAGGGGGACCACCGGGTGGGGCTCGGCTTCCGGATGGTCGAGGGTGACCCGCCGCAGGCCGGCACGCAGGTCGATGCCTTTCGCGACCTCTACACCGACGCGGCGGCGGCCTCGTCCGACAGCACCGACAGCACCGACGGCACCGACGGCACCGGGCTGCCGCTGCGCGCCGTGCGGTACGACGCCGGCGACCACTCGCTCCCGGCCTACGTCGCCGAGCCGCAGGTCGAGGCCGCCCAGCCGGGCACGGCCGGGCAGGACCGCAGCCGCTGGGCCGTCCTCGTCCACGGCAAGGGCGGGAGCCCGGTGGAGATGGTGCGGATGGCGCGCGCCCTGGTCGCGGCGGGCCGGACCGTGATGCTCATCGGCTACCGCAACGACGCCGGCGCCTGGCAGGACCCGAGCGGGCAGTACGCCTACGGCAGGACCGAGTGGCGAGACCTGCACGCCGCGCTGGTGTGGGCGCACGACCACGGCGCCCGCGACGCGGTGCTGGGCGGGGCGTCGATGGGCGGCGGGATCGTGGCCTCCTACCTCGAGCACGTCGAGGACCACCGCGGCCTCTCGGGGGTCGTGCTCGACTCCCCCATGCTCGACCTCGACACCGTCATCTCGTGGGGTGCGCGCGACGAGAGCCTGCCCGGTGGGCTCCCCCTCCCCGACCCGATCACCTGGGCGGCCGAGCGGGTCGCGGGCCTGCGCTACGACGTGGACTGGGCGGCGCTGGACTACGTCGACGGCACCGACGGCACCGACGGCACCGACTGGGCCGACGTGCCCGTGCTCGTGCTCCACGGCAACGACGACGGCACGGTCCCGGTGTCGCTGAGCCGCGACCTGGCGCAGGCCGACGACGACGTCCGGCTCGAGGAGTTCCCCGGCGCCGGTCACGTGGAGTCGTGGAACAGCGACCCGACCCGCTACGACGAGCTGGTCACCGGCTTCGTCTCAGGGCTGGGCTGAACGGTTCGGCGCCCGGCGCGACGTCACTGGATCGGGGTGCGGTGGAAGCTCTGCGCCGAGCGCGACGGAGTCGGTCCCCGCTGGCCCTGGTAGCGCGAGCCGTACTTCTCCGAGCCGTAGGGGTGCTCGGCCGGCGAGGAGAGGCGGAAGAAGCACAGCTGGCCGATCTTCATCCCGGGCCACAGCTTGATCGGCAGGTTGGCCACGTTGGCCAGCTCGAGCGTGACGTGACCGGAGAAGCCGGGGTCGATGAACCCGGCGGTCGAGTGGGTGAGCAGCCCCAGGCGGCCCAGCGACGACTTGCCCTCGAGCCGTGCGGCGATGTCGTCCGGCAGTGAGACGACCTCGTAGGTCGAGCCGAGCACGAACTCGCCGGGATGGAGGATGAACGGCTCCTCGCCCTCGGGGGCGACCTCGCGGGTCAGGTCGGGCTGGTCCTCGGCCGGGTCGATGTGGGGGTAGCGGTGGTTCTCGAAGGTGCGGAAGAACCGGTCGAGCCGCACGTCGATGCTCGAGGGCTGGACCATGGCCTCGTCGTAGGGGGTCAGCGCGACCCGTCCGGCGTCGAGCTCGGCCTTGATGTCCCGGTCGGAGAGCAGCACGAGCGGCACGATACCCGCCGGTCCGGGCCGCTCCGCCGCGCGCCAGAATGCGTGCCGTGACCTGGAGCCCGACCGCACCGCTGACGACGTACGTCGCTCTGGGCGACTCGTTCACCGAGGGGGTCGGCGACCCGGACCCCGACCGCCCCAACGGGGTGCGCGGGTGGGCCGACCGCGTGGCCGAGGAGCTGGCGTCGCACCGTCCGGGCCTGGCCTACGCCAACCTGGCGATCCGCGGTCGCAAGATGCGCGCGGTGCTGGCCGAGCAGGTGGAGCCGGCCGTGGCGATGCTCGCCGGGTCACCCGGCCTGGTCAGCATCTACGCCGGCGGCAACGACATCCTGCGACCCAGGGTCGACGTCGACTCCCTCGTCGCGGAGTACGCCGACGGGTTGCGCCGGCTGCGGTCCTCCGGGGCGCACCTGGTCGTCTTCACCGGCTTCGACCTCGGCTGGGCGCCGGTCTTCGGGCGGCTGCGCGGCCGGGTGGCGACCTACAACGAGCTGGTCCGCGAGGCGGCCGAGGACGCCGGGGCGACGTTGGTCGACTTCTGGCGGATGCGGGAGTACCGCGACTCCCGGCTGTGGGACGTCGACCGGATCCACATGTCGAGCCTGGGCCACCGGCACATGGCCGCGGCGGTGCTCGAGGCCCTCGGCGTGCCCCACGAGCTGGACCTGGACCCCTTGGGGCCGGTCGCTCCCCTCGACGCCCGCGAGCGCCGGGCGGCCGACCTCGCCTGGGCCCGCGCGCACGCCGCTCCCTGGATCCACCGCCGCCTCACGGGCCGGTCCTCGGGCGACGGCCTGGAACCCCGGTTCGGCGTCCCTGTGCGGGTCACCGACGGTCTGAGCGGGTCCGGTAGCATCTGACTCGCTTGCTCGCGGATGTAGTTCAATGGCAGAACATGAGCTTCCCAAGCTCAGAATGCGGGTTCGATTCCCGTCATCCGCTCCGATCCCCCATCGCCGGTGGCCCCCTCCTGACTCACCCCGTGGCAGGTGTCACCGACCTCCGGTGACGAAGGTCCCGGGCTCCACCGGAAGTCTTCCGGGACCCACCGTGACCTATGTCCGGAAAACGTCGATGAACGGTCATATGACCGCATCAACGCTGGTTGTCGTCTCTCTTCCCGCCATAGCCTCCTGCACAGACCGGCTCGTCGGTGCACATCCGGGGGCGGTCACGAGACAGCGACGCGAGGCCTGCGGTGGGCCCCGGCGCTGGGGAAGAGGGAACACCATGAAGCGCATTCCTGGGGGAATGAAGAAGCGCAGCGCGTTCGGGAGCGCGCTGATGGGGCTCGGGCTGGCCGTCACGTCGTTCGGCTTCCTGTCGACCGGCACCGCCAACGCGGAGCCGGGCAACGGAGTGGGCAACGGGACCGGCAACAACGGCACCATCAAGGTGCAGGAGCTCGACGGCAAGGACGTGCCCGACAACGACCCGCACGTCTCCTGCACGTTCAAGATCGAGTGGCGCGGCTACGAGGCGGAGAAGGCCGACGGCGAGGCGTTGAGGTCCGACCTGACCTTCACGCTGCAGAACCCCGATCTCAACCAGGGCGTGAAGTTCGCCGCCGGATCCGGTCCGGGCAGCCTCAACGGGGCCAAGACCGTGCTGAGTCACCAGGTGACCCTCGAGCAGGACGCCCCGGGCGGCGCTCCGGACCTCGATGCCTTGCAGGTCTACACGCTGACCTTCGACCAGGCGCCGGCGAACGCCATCCAGGGCTACCACGTCGACGTCGACATCACCGTCGAGGACGGCAAGCTCGGCAACAGCGAGGGCAAGCAGAAGGTCTTCTGGGTCCAGCCCTGCGCGCCCGAGCCGCCGGCCGACCAGTGCCCCGACAGCGAGGTCAAGAACCCCGGCGACCTCAACGGCGACGGCACCACCGACGCCGCGGACTGCGACTACACCCCGCCCCCGCCGCCGGCAGACCAGTGCCCCGACAGCGAGGTCAAGAACCCCGGCGACCTCAACGGCGACGGCACCACCGACGCCGCGGACTGCGACTACACCCCGCCCCCGCCGCCGGCAGACCAGTGCCCCGACAGCGAGGTCAAGAACCCCGGCGACCTCAACGGCGACGGCACCACCGACGCCGCGGACTGCGACTACACCCCGCCCCCGCCGCCGGCAGACCAGTGCCCCGACAGCGAGGTGAAGAACCCCGGCGACCTCAACGGCGACGGCACCACCGACGCCGCGGACTGCGACTACACCCCGCCCCCGCCGCCGGCAGACCAGTGCCCCGACAGCGAGGTGAAGAACCCCGGCGACCTCAACGGCGACGGCACCACCGACGCCGCGGACTGTGACTACACCCCGCCCCCGCCGCCGCCGCCCGCCTTCAGCTGCCCCGACGGGTTCGACTGGGTCGACCTGGACAGCGACGGCGTCGTGGAGGAGGGCGAGTGCGTGCAGGTGCTGCCGACGTCCTCCAGCCGCCCGAGCGACAAGCCGTCGGCGAAGCCCTCGGCCAAGCCCAGCGCCTCTGCGACCACCACGCCGACCGTGCTGCCGAGCCAGCGCACCAGCAGCCCGGTCGTGGCCCCGACCGCGGTGGACGCGGGCCTGGCCGGTGACGTCGACAGCGGCGGCGGCTCGGGCGTCCCGCGCTCGCTGCTGGTCCTGCTCGGTGTCGCCCTGGCGGCCCTCGGGCTCGGCGTCGGGTTCGTCCCGGCGGCCGCCAGGGGCAAGCACAGCCGCTGAAGGCGCGCCGCTGAGGCGGTGAGCCCGTGAGCGAGGGCCCTCCCCGGACGGGGAGGGCCCTCGTGGCGTCTGCGGCGGCCGCTGCACCGGTTGCTGCCAGACTGAGCCGATGACCTGGGTGCGGCAGTGGCTCTCCGGCGGCGGCAGTGCGATCTCACCGACCGCGCACTACACCGGCTACGTCTGGGCCCGCCACGGGCTGGGCGACGCGGACCTGGCCACCACGACCGGTGGCGTGCTGCACACCGCCGGCCAGGGGGTCATGGTGCCGCTGGACCTGCTCGGTGGACCGACCCTCGAGCACTTCCTGCTCGCGCGGCACCGGATCATCGACCACCTCCTCGAGGAGGCGATCGCCGCCGGGGTGGTGAGCCAGGTGGTGGAGCTGGCCGCCGGCCTGTCTCCACGTGGCCTGGAGGTGACCCGGCGCCACCCGGACCTCACCTACGTCGAGGTCGACCTGCCCGGCATGGCGGCCCGCAAGGGCCGGGTCCTGCGCGCCAAGGGCGCCGACCCGGCGCGTCACCGGGCGGTCACCGCCGACGTCCTGGACGACGCGGCGTTCACCGCGGTCTTCGCCGGACGCGAGTCGATGCTCGACCCGTCCCGCGGGACAGCGGTGGTCACCGAGGGACTGCTCAACTACCTCCCGCGCGAGGCGGTGCTCGGCCTGTGGCGCCGCACCGCCCGGGAGCTGCGCCGCTTCCCGCAGGGTCGCTACTGGTCCGACCTCCACGTCGCCTCGCGCACGGCGGCCGCGGACAAGGTCTTCATCGCCGGTCTCGGCGCCTTCGTCCGCGGCCGGGTCCACCTGCACTTCGCCGACACCCCGGAGGCCGTCGCGGCGCTGCGCGCCTCGGGCTTCGACGAGGCACAGCTGCACGCGCCCCGCGAGCTCGCGATGGTGCTGCCCGGCATGACCGCGACCGGCGCCGACCGGGTGCGCGTGGTGGAGGCGAGGGTCGGCCCGGACGGGCGCGCCGGCCTGCCCGATTAGTCCTTGCGCAGGGTCGCCATCGTGCGCTCGACCTCCCAGTGCGCGCACATCGAGCGGATCCGGCCCTCGTCATCGAGGCGGTAGACCGCCACCAGCTCGGTGTCGGCGCGGGTGCCGTCCTCCATCCGGGTGCTGAACGTGCCGACGTTGGCGCAGCTGTTGCCGTTGGCGAAGGAGTCGGTGATGGTGAAGGTGAACTCCACGATCGGGGCGATGGCCATGTCCCAGAAGGCCGAGATCCCGTCGTGGCCGTGGTGTCCCTTGCCCTCCGGGTCGAAGAACGAGGGGCCAACGGGGTCCTCGAGGACCGCGTCGGGGGCGAACAGCCCCAGCCAGGTGTCCTTGTCCTTGGCGATGACGGCGGCGTAGGACCGCTGCGAGGCGCGGCGTGCCGGGTGGTCCCCGTCCGGGGCGTTCCACACGATCTGGGGAGGCAGGTCAGGCATCCGCCGATACTAGAACGTGTTCTCGTTCCAGGCGAGACCTCGCCCGTACGCCGGTCAGTGCGGCTGCCAGGCGTCGTCGTGGACGCGCTCGGTGACCGACCCGGGCAGGTCGTGGTCGGCGAGGTCCTGGATGGTCACGCGCTCGCAGACCTCGCGCAGGCTGCTCCGTGCGGCGATCCACACCAGCTGCAGCGCGTCGGCGGTGCCGTTGTAGTTGACCGCCTCCGGGCGCTCGCCGTGGACGCTGACCAGCGGACCGTCGACGGCTCGGATGACGTCGGCGACGCTGACCTGGGCGGCGGAGCGGGCCAGGCGCCACCCGCCGGACTGGCCGCGCTGGCTGCTCACCACGCCGGCTCGGCGCAGGTCGGCGAGGATCGCCTGGAGGAAGCCGGCCGGGATCCCCTGGAGCCGTCCGAGCTCGTCGGCGCTGACCGGCTCACGGGGGTTCTCGCCCTGCGCCCGCAGGGCGAGCTCGATGAGGGCACGCAGCGCATAGTCGGACTTCGCGGAGACTCGCACGGGGTCAGTCTGTCACCCGGGCCCGCTCGCGCCGGGGGAGCCGGTGAGCGCGCCGCCGGCCCCTGACGCCAGAGCGCCCACCCACCCGTTCGAAGGCGATTCCACCACGAGACGACGATCACGGTTCGCCGGGCTACCTGCGGGTAGGAACTCAGCGTCCGGCTACAACTGCCACACCAAGGAGGCGACGTGAGCGCCAGCGACAAGATCGAGAACAAGATGGACGACGCCAAGGGCAAGCTCAAGGAGGGCGTCGGCGACGCGACCGACGACGACGAGCTCAAGGCCAAGGGCGAGAAGGACCAGAGCAAGTCCGACCTGAAGCAGGCCGGCGAGAAGGTGAAGGACGCCTTCAAGTAGGTCTTCGCAGCTCCGGACAAGATTCAGGCGACTGTGCCCCCGCGCTCCTGGCGCGGGGGCACGGTGCTGTCCGGGGAGTCTCCGAGCCGGCATCGGCCCGGCGGCGTGGCGCGTGATCGCGCTCACAGCCGCACGGCGCAGGAGCACGGATCTGTTGCCCCGTTCGTCATGGCCTCGCATAATGGAGGTTACTGACGGGTAACACTGATGGGTAACCGGCAGACCAGTGCCACCGGCCCGCCGGCGGCAGGACACGCGACGAAGGGGTTCGAGTGAGCCACTACAAGAGCAACATGCGGGACATCGAGTTCAACCTGTTCGAGGTGCTCGACCGCCAAGACATCCTGGGCACCGGCCCGTTCGAGGAGATCGACCTCGACACCGCCCGGTCGATCCTCGGTGAGGTCGACCGCATGGCCCGCGGCGAGCTCGCGGAGTCCTTCGAGGACGCCGACCGCAACCCGCCGACGTTCGACCCGCAGACCGGCGAGGCCGACCTGCCCGAGTCGTTCAAGAAGAGCTACCAGGCCTGGATGGACGCCGAGTACTGGCGCCTCGGGACGCTGGCCAGTCTCGGCGGCACCCCCGCCCCCTCCTCGATCAACTGGGCGATGGGCGAGATGGTCCTCGGCGCCAACCCCGCGCTGTGGATGTACGGCGCCGGCCCGATGTTCGCCGGCGTGGTCGAGCGCAACGGCAACGAGCGCGACCACAAGATCGCCCAGCTGATGGTCGACAAGGGCTGGGTCGCCACCATGGTGCTCACCGAGCCGGACGCCGGCTCCGACGTGGGCGCCGGGCGCACCAAGGCCACCCCCAACGACGACGGCACCTGGAACATCGAGGGCGTCAAGCGGTTCATCACCTCGGCCGAGGGCGACCTGAGCGACAACATCATCCACCTCGTGCTGGCCCGCCCGGTCGGCGTCGAGGGCGCCGGCGGCCCCGGCACCAAGGGCCTCTCGCTGTTCATCGTGCCGAAGTACCACTTCGACCTCGAGACCGGCGAGCTCGGTGAGCGCAACGGCGCCTACGTCACCAACGTCGAGAAGAAGATGGGCATCAAGGTCTCCAACACCTGCGAGGTCACCTTCGGCGACCCCGGTGTCGGCGGCGGCGAGCCCGCCAAGGGCTACCTCCTCGGCGAGGTCCACGACGGCATCGCGCAGATGTTCCAGGTCATCGAGAACGCCCGCATGATGGTCGGCACCAAGGCCATCGCGACCCTGTCGACCGGCTACCTCAACGCCCTCGACTTCGCCAAGGGCCGCGTGCAGGGCCCCGACCTGGCCCAGGCGGCCGACAAGACCGCCCCGCGCGTCACCATCACCCACCACCCCGACGTGCGCCGGTCGCTGATGACCCAGAAGTCCCACGCCGAGGCGCTGCGCGCGCTGGTGCTCTACACCGCCTCGTGGCAGGACCGGGTGATGATCGCCGAGCACAACGGCGAGCGCGACGAGCTCGCCGAGCGGGTCAACGACCTGCTGCTCCCGATCGTCAAGGGCTACGGCTCCGAGCGGTCGTGGGTGCTGCTGGGCACCGAGTCGCTGCAGACCTTCGGCGGCTCGGGCTTCCTGCAGGAGTACCCGATCGAGCAGTACGTCCGTGACGCCAAGATCGACACCCTCTACGAGGGCACCACGGCGATCCAGGGCCAGGACTTCTTCTTCCGCAAGATCGTCAAGGACCAGGCCCAGGCCCTGGGCCACCTGGCCGGCGAGATCGAGCAGTTCGTCAAGAGCGAGGCCGGCAACGGCCGCCTGAAGGTCGAGCGCGAGCTCCTGGCCACCGCGCTCGAGGACGGCAACGCGATCGTCGCCACGATGATCGGCCAGCTGATGTCGGCCGACGAGTCGGCCGAGGGCGGCGACATCCGCAACATCTACAAGGTGGGCCTCAACACCACCCGCCTGCTGATGGTGCTCGGCGACATCGTCTGCTCGTGGCTGCTGCTGCGCCAGGCCGAGGTCGCCCTGGACAAGCTGGGTGGCGAGGTCAAGGACTCCGACCGCGACTTCTACGAGGGCAAGGTCGCCGCGGCGCAGTTCTTCGCGCGCAACGTGCTGCCGAAGCTCACCGCGGAGCGCCAGATCGCCGAGGCCATGGACGTCTCGCTCATGGACGTGCCGGAGAGCGCGTTCTGACCGGACCCCGGTCCCCGAGACGCCGGCCGGCGCGGTCCTGGTACCGCGCCGGCCGGCGTCTGTGCACTGGCTAGGCTCCCGCGCATGACCTCCGAGACCACCTCGCCCCAGGCCCGTGACGAGCAGGCGCACGCTCGCGTGCGCGAGCACATCGCGGTGTGGGAGGCGTCCTGCGCCGACGTCGTCGCGCTCCTGCGCTCCCTCGAGCCCGACGACTGGGACCGCCCCACCGAGCTGCCCGGCTGGGACGTCCGCGCGGTGGCGGCCCACCTCGCGCACCTCGAGAGCGAGCTGGCCGGCCGCCCGCAGGCGCAGGTCGAGGTGCCCGAGGCACCGCACGTGAAGGGCTTCATGGGGCAGTACACCGAGTCCGGCTGCGTCGCGCGCCGCGAGTGGGAGACCTCCCGGATCGTCGACGAGCTGGAGCAGTCCGTCGCGGAACGCGCGCAGGCGCTGGCCACCACCCCGCCGGAGGACCCCACCGCCCCCGGCCCGTCGTTCGCGGCCCTGGCGGGATGGAGCTGGGAGACGCTGCTGCACAACCGGCCCTTCGACATCTGGATGCACGAGCAGGACGTCCGCCGCGCCGTCGGCCGGCCCGGAGGCCTCGACACCCCCGGGGCTGCGCACGCGGCGCGGGTCATCGCCCGCGCGATGCCGATGGTGGTCGGCAAGCGCGGGGGCGCCCAGCCAGGGCAGTCGGTGGTGCTCGAGCTCACCGACGTCGCGCACCCGGACCTCCCGACCACCGTCGCGGTGCTGGTCGGCGACGACGGCCGGGCCCGCCTGGTCGGTCCCGCCGACCTCCCCGACGCCCCCACGGCGACGCTGCGACTGGCCTGGGTCGACTGGATCCGCCTCGGCGGCGGCCGCGCCGCGGCCGGCGAGGTGCAGGTGCAGGTGCACGGCGACACCGACCTCGCCACGCGCGTGCTCGCCGGCATGGCCGTCACCCCGTGAGGGCGGCCCTCGAGCCGGGAGCGGGCCCCTGACATCCGCGCTGGCCACCGGGGCCACCAGCCCTCGGTGAGCGCACCCGTCGGTCCTCGACCTCGCCGACCTGTCGTCGGCGCGTCGGGCCGCAGCCGAGGTGAACGGGCTCGGCCCGCTGGACGTCCTGGAACAACGCCGGGGTGATGGCGACCCGCGCGAGCCGCACCGCCACCGCAAGTGTCGGCGTACGCCCGGGGCAAGCTGGCCGACCTGCTCCTCACCGTGGAGCTCGACCGAGCCCGGGCCGAGGGCGGCACCTCGCTCGGCAGCGGCCCCCGGGATCAGGCCCCGGACTCCCCGCCGCTGCCGGCACCCACGGGCTCGACCGGGTCCAGGTCGTCGCCCGGTCGCCGGGGCACCCGCCAGGTCATGACGGTCCCGTTGGGCTGGTTGGCCGTCCAGGTCGCCGTGCCACCGAGGTTGCGGGCCCGGTTCATCAGGTTGCTGATGCCACTGCTGCGCGGCAGGGGGTCGGGCAGGCCGACCCCGTCGTCGGCCACCTCGACGGTGAGGTCGCGATCGGTGCCCCGCAGCGACACCGTGACCACGGAGGCGCGCGCGTGGCGGGCGATGTTGGACAGCGCCTCCTGGATCACCGAGGCCACCTGCGCGACGAGGTCGGGGGCGAGGCCGTCGATCAGCCCGTCGGCGGAGATCTGCGGCATGAACCCCAGGATCCGCGAGGCCCGGGTGGCGATGTCGTTGAGCACCTGCTCGACGTCGTCGTGGTCGGCGATGCTGGTCAGCTCGAAGATCGAGTTGCGCAGCTCGCGGATCGCCATGTCGAGCTCGCGGGCCACCGAGTTGAGGCTCTCGCCGAGCTGCCGGTCGTCACCGTGCTCCTGCTCGATCTTGCGGGCGGTGCGACCCAGCGCCGCGACCTGCAGGCCGGCGGCGAAGATGCGCTGGATCACCCGGTCGTGCAGGTCGCGGGCGATGCGGTCGCGCTCCTCCAGCAGGGCCAGTCGCGTGCGCTGCCGGTTGATCTGCACCGAACGGACCCGGACCCGCTCCTCCAGCTCCTGGTTGACCTGGTGGAGCTCCTCGACCAGCTTCTCCCGCTCGAGGTCGATCCGCTGGGCCGTGCGTGCCGCGCGGTAGGTGACCCCGACGACACCGAAGGCGACGACGGTCATCAGCAGGGCGGACCCGACCTGGGTGTCGAACAGCCCCTCGGTCTGGCCCTGGACGCGCAGCCAGCCGATGAAGGGGATCGCGAACAGCGCGATCGGCGTGATCAGCCGCAGCAGGCTGGCGCCGGGGTCGGTGCCGTAGGAGACCCACTGGAGCACGCCGTGCGGGACGGTCATCAGGATCGCCAGCGCGAGGAGCACGAGCAGCACCCCGGTCAGCGACCCGACGCCCGTGGGGTCCCCGGCGCGGTAGATCTGGGCGGCGTCGTAGAGATGGGCGAACAGGACCACCGCGCCGGCCAACCCCGGGACCGCCGCCAGCACGCTGCCAGCCCGGGTGCGCCCTCGGGGCACGAGCACGACGGCCGCGGACAGGAAGAGGAAGGACACACAGGTGATGGCCGACGAGCGGCCGGGGTGCGCGCTCCCCGAGACCGTGGCGAAGAAGTCGTCGGCGACGAGCTCGTCGATCCCCAGCGAGACGCCGGTGACCCACTCGGCGAGGACCGCGAGCGCGATCAGGCAGGTCAGGCCCGCGAGCGCGTCGCGGACCCAGGCCTGCAGCGACACGACCGCGGCGGCCAGGCTCAGCGCCATGACCGCGGTGAGGTACTTCGAGGAGGTCAGGTGGCCGTAGGGCGCCACGAGCATGTCGACCTCGAGGACCCAGCCGACCAGCACGAGCACCGCGACGACCCCGGCCGCCCCGGCCAGGACCACCGAACGGGTGCGGCCGCGCCGCTCCCACTCGTCGAGGAGCGCCGCACGGATGGTCCGCAGAGAGCTACGTCTCGCAGCCACGCGGGCCTCCTTGTCGCGGACCCCGGGACGGGGTCGTCAGCACGGGACAGGTCCATCGTGCCGAACAGGGGGGGCCACACATGCGGAAACGCCGCACGCAAGCGCGTGATGGCCGACACGAGCGACCGTATTGTGACACGTCGTCAGAATCGGGACCTAGGGCCCGGTCGGCGCAGGCGTCACGGACGGCGCGGGAACTTCTCGAACTCCGGGCGCCGCTTGGCCTTGAACGCCTCCCGTCCCTCCTGGGCCTCGGGATTGCCGTAGAAGAGCAGGTTGGCGTCGTGCGCGAGCTGCTGGATGCCGGCGTAGCCGTCCTCGTGGGCGTGCATGCTCAGCTTGTAGAGCCGGATCGCCCACGGCGAGAGCGCGAGCATCTCGCGGCACCACGCCACCGTGGTCTCCTCCAGCTCGGCCAGCGGCACCACGGTGTTGACCAGCCCCATGTCGAGCGCCTGCTGGGCGTCGTACTGGCGGCAGAGGAACCAGATCTCCTTGGCCTTCTTGGGCCCGACCAGGTCCGCGAGCAGTCCGGCGCCGTAGCCGCCGTCGAAGGAGCCCACCTTGGGCCCGACCTGGCCGAACCGCGCGTTGTCCGCGGCGATGGTCAGGTCGCAGACCAGGTGCAGCACGTGACCGCCACCGATCGCCCACCCGGCCACCATCGCCACGATCGGCTTGGGGCAGCGGCGCATCGCCACGTGCAGGTCGGTGACGTGGAACCGGCCCGTGGCGCCCTCGTGGGTCTTGTAGCCGCTGTCGCCGCGCACCCGCTGGTCACCGCCGGAGCAGAACGCCCGGTCGCCCTCGCCGGTGAGGATGATCGCGCCGACCGACTCGTCCTCGCGCGCGACCTCGAGCGCCTGGCCGATCTGGATGATCGTCTGGGGGCGGAAGGCGTTGTGGACCTCGGGCCGGATGATCGTGATCTTGGCGATCCCGTCCTCGGTGGTCTCGTAGCGGACGTCGGTCCACTCCGGGTCGCCGCCCTCACGCCACTCGGCGGCGGTCCTGATCTGGCTCTCGGTGCGCTCGCTCATGGCCTGATTCTCGACCACGGGGTGAAAGCGGGAGCCGGGGGTCCCGGGAGGCGCGGCCCCCCGGGAGGGTCAGCAGCCCAGGGCGTGCATCAGCAGGCCGAGGAGCACCTCGGCGAAGCCCGCCGCCTCGGGAGCGTCCCCGACGACCGCGGCGACGATGAACCCCTCGAAGGCGGCCGTGAGGATCTCCGCGCACTGGCGTGCGACCTCCGGGCGGCTGGGCGGCACCGTCGGGTCGCGGTCGATGGCGTAGCGCAGCCACGCGGTCATCTCCGAGATCGCCTGGTCCCGGTGGTCGCGGCAGACCCGCGCGGGCGGCAGGTCCTCGGGGAGGTCCTCCATCAGCAGGGCGATCCCCGCCACCACCGCCGGGGGTGGGTGGACCAGGCTGCGCGTCTGGGCGAGCAGGGTCTGCTGCAGGTGGGAGCGAAGCGACTCCCCCTCGACGATCGGCATCCAGTCCTCGCGCTCCGCGCGCCACTCCTCGTAGCCGGCGGTGATCGCCTCGGCCAGCAGCTCGTCGAGGTCGGCGGCCATCGCCGCGACGTGGCGCTCCTCGACCCCCGCGCGGTCGGCGATGCTCGTCAGGTCGGTGCCGTGGTAGCCGTGGGCGGCGAGCTCGTCCACGGCGGCCCGCAGCACGAGTGGCCGGAGCATCACCGCAGGGCTCATCGAGCCACCTCGGATGCGACGGCGTACGACGACAGGCCGGCGCTGACCCGGCGGATCAACGCCGGGAGGTTCAGCTCGACGCCGCTCTGCTGGGCCAAGAAGGCCCCGTCGACCAACGCGAGGTGCAGCCCCGTGAGCCGGTGCGGAAGGCGCGGGTCCGCCTCGACGACATGCGGGGGCAGGATCCGGGTCCACCACTCGGTGATCGCCGCGCGGGTGCTGGCGCGGACCGCGGCGAAGCGCGCCTGCGCCTGGCGCGCGCAGTGCCCGGCGGTCAGCGCGAGCAGGATGCCGATGGCCCAGAAGTCCGGGCACTCCGCGGCTGCGTCGACGCCGGTGAGCAGGCGCCGCGAGATCTCGTCCGACAGCCCGGGCACCGGGTCGACCCGGCTCCAGGTGGGCGCGGTGGAGATCCAGCGCTGGAGGCTGGACTCGAGGGCGAGCAGGACCAGGTCGTCGATCGTGGGGGCGTGCTGCTGCACCTCGCGCAGGTCGAGCCCCGAGCGCCGTGACACCGTCTCCCACGACACGGCGCAGTAGCCGCCGGCCAGCGCCAGGTCGACGACGGCCGCGACGACCCGGGAGCGGCCCGGCGGCGGATCGGTGGACTGCTGGTGCGCCACGCTGCCACCCCCGGCTGTCTCAGCCCCTCGCGCGCTCTCCCGGTCGCGCAAGGGTGGAGTGCTTCCCATGTTCATCCCTGAGGTGACGAATCGGGAACCGGTACGTGACGCGAATCGGCACGTGTCGCCCGAGGAACCGCTCCCACGGACCGAGTGGTCTAGGCAAGCGCGGCGAGGTCCCCCTCCTCGAGGGTGAGGCCGGTGGCGGCGAAGGAGTCCTCGACCGACTCGGGGCGGCTCGCACCGGGGATCGGGACGACCACCGGGGACAGCGCGAGCTCCCAGGCCAGCGCGACCTGCTGGGGACTGACCCCGTGCTTCTCGGCCACGTCCGCGAACGGTGCCGCCTCCCCACCGAGGTCGGCGGCGCCCCCCATCCCGCCGAGGGGGCTCCAGGCCAGGAACGCCAGGCCGAGCTCCTCGCACAGGTCGATCTCGGGACGCGAGGAGCGGAAGACCGGGGAGAACTGGTTCTGCACGCTCACCAGCGCCTCGCCGAGGATCGCGTGCGCCTCGCGGATCTGGTCGGGGTCGGCGTTGGAGATGCCGGCCGCCTGGATCAAGCCCTCGTCGTGCAGGTCCTTGAGCGCGCCCATCGACTCCGCGTAGGGCACGCGGGGGTCGGGCCGGTGGTGCTGGTAGAGCCCGATGCTGTCGACGCCCAGCCGCTGCAGGGAGGCGCGGCAGGCGCGGTGGAGGTAGGCCGGGCTGCCGTCGAGGCCCCAGTCGGTGCCACGGCGCGTGTGGCCACCCTTGGTCGCCACGAGCACCTCGTCGGGGCCGGCGCCCACCCGGCGCAGCACGTCGGCCACGAGCCGCTCGTTGTGCCCGAACTCCTCCTCGTCGCGGGAGTAGGCGTCGGCGGTGTCGATCAGGGTGACCCCCGCGTCGAGGGCGGCGCGGATGGTGGCCTCGGCGCGGTCGGGGTCGTTCTCCTCGCGCACGGACATGGGCATGCCGCCCAGGCCCAGCGCACTGACGGTGCGGGTGCCGATCTGTCGGGTCTGCATGGGACCAGGGTGCTCGCTGAGCCGGGGGACAAACCGTGCGCGGCCGGACCCACGGGCAGATACTGCTCCCATGCCACCGCGCGCGCCACGTCGCCCACCTCACCGCGTCGTGCTGCTGGTCCTGGTCACCGGGCTGCTCACCACGATCGTCGGGAGCACCGTCGGCCCCGCCCCCGCCATCGCGGCGGGGTCGGACTTCGCCTCGAAGGCGCAGCGCCGGCTCAACCGCCTCGGCTGCGACGCCGGACCGGCCGACGGCTCGATCGGCGCCCACACCCGGACGGCGATCACCCGCTTCCAGGCGGCCAACGCGCTGGCCCAGGACGGGCACCTGACCGCCGTGACGCGCCGCCGGCTCTACGCCGACCGCCAGGTCCGCTGCGACCACCGCCCGGTGCCGGGCCGCTCCTCGACCGGGCGCCGGATCGTGATCAGCCAGCGCCAGAACTACGTGTGGCTGGTGCGGGCCGGGGGCGGGGTCGCGGCCCAGGGGCCGATGATCGACAACCCGTCCGTGCTGGGCACGGGAGCGCACCGCGTGGCGTCGTACTGCGGACGGTCGGCACGGATCCGCACCAACACCGACGCCAGCGGGTCGCTGCTGCTGCCGTACTTCACCCGGTTCGCGCCGTGCGGCATCGGCTTCCACCGCGTCCCGCTCCGCCGCTCCTCGGGCGCGCAGATCCACCCCGACTGGGTGCTCGGCACGGACCTCGCGCAGTCCCACGGCTGCGTCCGCCTGAGCCGTCGGCTGGCCGCTGCGGTGTGGGGCTTCGGGTCCGTCGGGACCCGGGTGGTGGTCGTCCGCGGGTGAGGGTCCAGGCCGCTCCTCGGACTTGAACGTTCCACAACGAGAGATGTGCCACTCGGTCCGCGATGGGGACCGGACGGCGTTATTGCCGCAGGTGGGGCGGGGATAGAGTGCCGAGCACCGAAAGGGGCCACCGTGCCCCTTTTCCGCTTTCCCCGCGCCGACAGAGAAAGGCCCCTCTTCATGGCCGATGTGGACTCAGCACTCGATGCAGCCGGACTCACGAACGAGGCCGTTCGTGACTACGTCCGTCACTGGGCAGGCGTCACCGGCGCCGACCGGGTCGAGGTGGTCAGCGCCGCTGACGACGCGCGCCTGATCCAGGAGGCCCTGGACGCCGGCGAGCTGCTGCCGGCCGGCGAGGGGCGCTACTACTCACGCTCCTACTACAAGGACACCGCGCGCTCCGAGGAGCGCACGATCGTGGCGACGAACAACCCCGAGGACAAGGGCGTCTACAACAACTGGCGACCCGCCTCGGAGATGAAGCCGCTGCTCGAGGACCTCATGACCGGGGCCTCGAAGGGCAAGACGATGTACGTCATCCCCTACCTCATGGCGCCCCCCGGCTCGCCGCTGGAGGAGTTCGCCGCCGGCGTCGAGCTCACCGACAACCGCTGCGTCGTGCTCCACATGATCCGCATGGCCCGCGTCGGCGTGGACCTGATCAACAACCTGGACAACCCCGACTCGTTCGTCCGCGCCGTCCACGTGACCGGCGACCTGGAGAACCTCGGCCAGGGCACCCCGGACGACAAGCGCTACTTCGTGACCGTCGCCGACGAGCGCACGATCCTGCACTTCGGCTCCTCCTACGGCGGCAACGCGCTGCTCGGCAAGATCGCGCACGGCCTGCGGCAGGCGGCGTACGACGGCTGGGCGTCCGGCAAGTTCCTGTCCGAGCAGTTCATGCTCATCGGCATCAAGGACAAGGAGACCGGCAAGGAGTACCACGTCTGCGGCGGCTTCCCCTCGGCCTCGGGCAAGACCAACCTCGCGATGATGCTGCCCCCGGACGGGCTCGGCGACCGCTACGAGGTGTCCTTCTACGGCGACGACATCGCGTGGCTCTGGGTGGGCGAGGACGGCAAGCTCTACGGGATCAACCCCGAGAACGGTGCCTTCGGCGTCGCCAAGGACACCAACGAGACCACCAACCCCACTGCGCTGGAGTCGATCAAGGAGGGGACGGAGGTCCTCTTCACCAACGTGGCCTACAACGAGAAGACCCACGAGGTGTGGTGGGAGGGCAAGACCAAGCAGCCCCCGGCCGACCTCGACGGCTGGCTGGACTGGAAGGGTCAGCCGATCGCCGACCGCATCGAGGACGAGGTCGGCCTGCCCTGGGCGCACCCCAACTCCCGCTTCACCACGCAGCTGGACAACGTGCCCAACGTCGCCGCCGACTACAACGACCCGCAGGGCGTGCCGATCGACGCGATCATCTTCGGCGGTCGCACCAGTGACCGCGAGCCGCTGATCCGGGCGATCACCGACCTCGCCGAGGGCGTCTACGACGGCCTCACGCTCGGCGCCGAGGCGACCTTCGCCGCGGACGGGCTCGACGGCCAGCTGCGCTACGACCCGATGTCGATGCGGCCGTTCATGTCCTACGACGAGGGCGACTACGCCGCCCACTGGATGAAGATCGTCGGCGCCGCGTCGGAGCAGCCGATCTTCGCCCACGTCAACTGGTTCCAGAAGGACCCGGAGGACGGCCACTTCCTGTGGCCCGGCTACCGCGACAACCTGCGCCCGCTCCTGTGGCTGCTGCAGCTCAAGGAGGGGGAGGTCACCGGACGCGAGACCGCCGTGGGCATCCTGCCGACCAAGGACGAGCTCAACCTCGAGGGGTTCGAGGGCGACACCGCCGACCTCGACCGGCTGCTCGACATCGACGTGGAGCGCTGGCGCCAGGAGATCGGCTTCCGTGAGGGTCACCTCAAGCAGTTCGAGCGTCTCCCCGAGGAGATCTGGGAGGCCCACCGCCGGGTGGCGAAGGCCCTCGACGAGGCCTGAGGGCCCGGGGTCGGTTTCACTGGGGCCCTAGTGACTTTGGCGCTCCCCGAGCGAAGTTTCGCTCGGGGAGCGCCAGTTTCACTAGGGCCCTAGTGATTTTTCGCCGGGCGTCTAGGTTGGGTCGATGGGCACCGACAAGCGCTGGGTCAACCCGCTGGACGCGATGTTCTTGTGGGGTGAGAGCAACACGACGATGATGCACGTCGCCTCGTTGATGCCGTACTCCCCGCCGGAGGGCGCAGGACCGGAGTTCCTCGGCGAGCTGTACGACGAGCTGCTCGCCGCGCCGGTGGCCAGCCCGTGGAACCTCCGACTGACCCACCCGCACATGCTGCGCCACCCGCGCCAGTCGTGGAAGGTCGACGACCACTTCGACATCGACTACCACGTCCGACGGTCGGCGCTGCCCAGGCCCGGTGACGAGCGCGAGCTGGGCGTCGTGGTCTCGCGCCTGCACAGCCACCAGCTCGACTTCACCCGCCCGCCGTGGGAGCTGCACATCATCGAGGGCCTCGAGGGCGGCCGGTTCGCGTTCTACACCAAGGTCCACCACTCGCTGGTCGACGGCTTCTCCGCGGTGCGGCTCCAGGCCAGGTCGATGTCCGCGGACCCCGAGGACCGGGAGATGCCGTTCTTCTTCTCGGTCGCCCCGGGCGGTGCCCCGCGGCCCCGGGCAGCGCCGGTGGAGTCCGGGTCCGGCACGCTGCCGGGGCGTGCGGTCCAGGCGGCGACCGCGCCGGCGAGGGCCGCCGTACGCCTCGGCGGGACGCTGGCCACCGCAGGTCTCGGCACCGCCAAGGCCGTCGCCGGGGTCGAGCTGGGCTCCCGCTCCTCGGACCGCGGCCTGAAGAGCACGATGCAGGCGCCGCACACGATGCTCAACGCCCGCACCGGCCGCAACCGGCGGCTCGCCACGCAGGACGTCGAGCTCGACCGCGTGCGGGCGGTGGCGAAGGCTGCCGGGGGCACGGTCAACGACGTGGTGATGGCCATGTGCGGCGGTGCCCTGCGCCGCTACCTGGTCGAGCTCGACGAGCTCCCGCACCGGCCCCTGGTCGCCTTCGTGCCGGTCAACATCCGCAAGAACGGCGACTCCGGCGGCGGCAACAAGGTCGGCGCCACGCTGGCCTCGCTGGCCACCGACCGCGAGGACGCGCGCGAGCGGATGGAGGCCGTGGTCTCCTCCTCCCGGGCGGCCAAGGGGCAGATGGCCGACCTGTCCCAGCTCGGCGTCCTCGCCTACTCCGGCTACCTCCTCGCTCCCGGCGGCCTGCAGGTGCTGGAGGCGGTGACCGACGTGGCGCTGCCTGCCACCACCTCGTTCAACCTCTGCATCTCCAACCTGCCCGGCCCGCAGCAGCCGCTCTACCTGCGCGGCGCCCGGTGCGAGGCGATCTACCCGATGTCGATCCCGATCCACGGCATGGCGCTCAACGTCACGGTCGAGTCCTACGCCGGCAACCTCGACTTCGGCTTCATCGGCTGCCGCGACGCGGTGCCGTCGCTGCAGCGGCTCGCGGTCTACACCGGCGAGGAGCTCGACCTGCTGGAGGAGGCGTACGGCGTGGCCGCGGACGGCTCGCGCGTGACGAGCCGCCCGACGGGGTACGCGACGGACATGGCTACCAAGAAGAAGGCCGACCCCGGCCCCTCGGTGAAGGACCCCGAGCTCTACGAGTCGCTCCGCGACGACGGCGCCAGCAAGCAGAAGGCCGCCCGCATCGCCAACGCGGCGAACAACACCTCGCGCTCCTCGGTGGGCAAGAAGGGCGGCACGTCCGGCTCCTACGAGGACTGGACGGTCGAGGACCTGCGCAAGCGCGCCGGTGAGCTCGGCATCGACGGCCGCTCCAAGATGAACAAGAGCGACCTGGTCGACGCCCTGCGCAACCACTGAGCTAGCAGCCCCGCCGCACCCCCGGCACGTCCACGGGGAGCCGACCGGGCGCGGGAGCACGGCCCAGCCAGAAGGCCACCAGCGCCCGCATCGGGCCCAGCCCGTCGCCGTACGTCGCGACGCGGACCGCTGCGCCGGTCCGGCCGAGGACGTACGGCGTGTCCACCGCCACCACGTGGTCCGACGGGGGCACGGCGGCACCAGCGCCCACCAGGTCCACGCGCGTGCCTCGCAGGACCGGCCGGGGCTCGATGCGCGCGCCACCGCTCCAGCACGCGTCGCTTGCGCTTCTTGCTCCACTTCTTCTTGATCTCGGGACGGGGCGGCTTCACGTAGTCGACGTGGCCGAGGCCCAGTCCGGCCTCGGCGGCGGCGGTCCGGAAGTTCGCGACCGCCGTGGCGTCCCCGAACGGGATCGGCGCCGGCGGCGCGATGCGGCCGCGGCACGGGCCGGCCACCGAGGTCAGCGCCTCTGCCGACAGCCGCGCGGCCGGGACGCGCGCAGCACCGGGCGGCCGGAGCTGCCCGCGTCGCGCGGTCGACCGCTGGTGCAGCGCGAGCGCGACCTGCCGGGCCGCGGCCTGCTCGAGGCGAAGGCGGGTCAGGAAGCCGCCGCGCACCGCGCGCACGATCGCGGTGCGCGCTCCGGCGGGGTCCTGCGGCATCAGCGCCACGTCGGCCCCGGCGCGGAGCGCCGCGACCGCGGCGCGGTCGGGCCCCCGGTGACGGCGTACGGCGGCCATGTCCAGCGCGTCGGTGACCACGAGCCCGTGGAACCCGAGCCGCTCGCGCAGCAGCCCGGTCACGACGCGGCGGCTCAGGGACGAGGGCACCCCCGGGTCGGCCGCGCGGACGTCGAGGTGCCCGACCATGACCGCCGGCAGGCCGCCGTCCACGGCCCGCTCGAACGGCACCCAGTCGCGACGCGCCAGGTCCTTCAGCGACCGTTGCTGCACGGGCAGCGTCACGTGGCTGTCGGCGGTGACCGAGCCGTGGCCCGGGAAGTGCTTGACCACCGGCACGAGGCCGGCGTCCTGGAAGCCACGGGCGGCCGCCATCACCTGGCGGGTCACCCGGGCCGGGTCGCTGCCGGCCGAGCGGGAGCCGATGGCGGGGTCGGCCGCACCGATGGTCACGTCCGCGTCGGGGGCGAAGTCCATGGTGAACCCGAGCCCGCGCAGCTCCCCGGCCGCGGCGGCGTAGACCCGGCGCGTCAGCGCGGGGTCGCCGGCCGCCCCGGTCGCCATGAAGGCGGGGAGCCGCGAGACCTCACCGCCGACGCGCTGCACCAGGCCACCCTCCTGGTCCAGACCCACCAGGAGGGGCCAGGGCCGGCGTACCTCGCGCCGCAGGCGGGCGGTGACCGCGCGCACCTGGCCGGCGGACACGACGTTGTCGGAGAACACGATGACCCCCCCGAGGTGGAGCCGGCGCACGAGGTCGACGGGGGCCTCGGTGCCGGCGTAGCGGGCGACGATCACCTGGCCCGCGAGGGCGGGCAGCGGGAGCTGGTGGACCAGGCGGGCGGCGCGCTCCAGCTCGGCCCGCGTGGGCCCCCAGCCGGTGACCAGGCCGAGCCGCTCGGCCGGGGTGGGGGGCTCGGGCGCGGCCTGGGACCTGCTGCCACCGGGGCCCGGCTCGTCGTCGGAGCGCCCGCCGTCGCACCCGCCGAGCAGCCCACCGGCCAGCAGCGCACCCGCCGACACCAGGGCGGCGGCACGCGTGCGGGGAGAAGACGCTCGGACCACGTGACATTCTCCCAGAGCCGCGGTGGCTAGCGGGAGGGCGGGCACGTGGCCTCGAAGGGGATGCTCGGCATCACGTCCCCCCACTCCTTGCCGGTCAGGCTGCGCCCGACGATGTGGCAGGCGACCGAACGCGCTCGCTCCACCGAGGTGTCCCACTCGTAGACCGCGCCGTCCACGGCGGCGATGCGCACGGTGCGGCTGTCCGGCAGGAACGCCGGGGACAGGAGTCCGCCACCCAGGCGGACGGTGCCCAGGAGGGCCGCGGTGCGCCCGTCCCAGAGGCTGAGGCGCCCGCTCTCGTCGGCAGTGACCACCCGCCGCCCGTCAGGGGAGTACGTCGCCAGCAGGCCGTCGGACTCGGTCTCCACCACCGACTCTCCGGAGCCCCGCGCCTGCCCGGACCTCAGATCCACGATCTCGAGCTCGCCGGAGCCGGCCACCGCCAACCTCGTGCCGTCCGGCGACAGCGCCGCCGAGTGCGGCCGGATGCCGAAGTCCCCTCGCCTGACGACACCGCCGTCCAGGTCCACCAGCGCCCAGCTCTCGACCTGCGTGAAGTCGAAGACCGCCCGCGGCTCGTCCGCGGTGAGGGCGACGACACGGCGACCCGACGGGCTGACGAGGCTGTCGACGACGTGGCCCACGTCCGGCGGCACCCGCCGCGACAGCGTCTCCAGGGTCGCGGCGTCCAGGACAGCCCAGCCACGGGTCAGGCGGGCGACGATCCGCGACCCGTCGGCGGTGTGGTCGACCTGCTCGACGGACAGGTCACGGCGCCGGAGGACGCGCCCGCTGGGCACGTCGACGACGTACAGCGAGGTGGTGCTCGCGATCACCAGGCGGCGGCCGTCGGGTCGCCACGAGCCGGTGAGGTCGGTCCCCATCCAGCCGGGACCATGCACGGTCCTCTCGGCGCCGGAGCCCACGTCGACCAGGAAGACCCGGGTCCGCTGGGAGGTGCCCCGGCGCACCTGGGCCACGACGGTGTCGCCCGTCGGGGACAGGAAGCGGCTGTCCCAGGTCGCCTGCACCTCCCGCGAGGGTGGTGCGGTCCTGCGCACGTAGCGCTCGCGACCGCTCAGGTCGAAGCTCCACAGCCCGGTGTCCGTGACGGTCAGCAACCGCTCGCCGTCGGGGCTGAACCGTACGTCGTCGGCGAAGTCGGCGCGCTCGGTCTCGATGCGCTGCAGCAGGAGGCCGGACCTCAGGTCCCAGACCCCCACCGTGCCTTCCTCGCCGGTCGCCGCGAGGAGCCTGCCGTCCGCGGAGAACTCGGTCTCGCCGACGTCCGCCACCGGCAGACCGGTCAGGTGCCGCGTCTCCCGCCAGGTGGCCGCGTCGAGGAGCACGACCTGCTCGTCGCGCACGGTGGCGACGGTCGACCCGTCCGGCGACAGAGCCGTGTTGCCGTGGGGCCCCGGGCGGCTGAGCACGGTGCGGCCGGTGCGCACGTCGATGGTCTGGAGAGGGAGGTCGGGCAGGTCGGAGTTCCACCCCGGCACGACGTAGAGACGGTCGCCGTCCCGGGAGATCGTCGCGCGCACCAGGTCACCGACCGGTCTGACCCTCAGGACGGGTCGCCCGGGGTGGGCGACGTCCCACACGAGGTCCATCGGTCCGAGACCCTGCTCCTTCTCCGCGTCGTACCGGTCGTAGGAGACCGCGACACGGCTGCCGTCCGCGCTGAAGCTGGCACCGGTCGGGATCGCCTGCGACGGCTGGCCGCCCAGCTGCCGTGCCAGCGGCCGCAGGGTCCTGCCGTCCAGCAGGCGCACCGGGTCGTCGACCTGGCTGGGGACACCCAGGGCCAGGGTCTCGCCGTCCGGGCTGAACGCGGCCGGGTCGCACACGCAGAACACCTCGGTCGTCCACCCCGGCGGGTACGGGTCGTAGGTCGCGATCTCGGACCCACCCCGCCCGTCGTACAGGTGCACGCGCGCAGCGCGGTCCACGACGGCCACCTGGCCGCTGACCGGGTTGACGTCGAGCCAGGACGCCGTCTCCTCGGTCGGCGTGAAACGGGCCAGCGCAGGGCTGCGCGAGACAGCTGCCAGCAGCCCGGCGACGGTCTCGCTCGACCGGGCTACGTGTACGGCGGCCAGCGCGAGCAGCAGGGACAGGTCGACGCGGTCGGTGAGCTGGGACAGCGTGGCGACCCGGCGGGCCTGCGCCTCCCGGGCCGACTGCGCGGCACGGCCGGACTGGCGGGCGGCCAGCCCGCCCGCGACCAGGGCGACGACCAGCAGACAGGCCAGGCCCGAGAGGAGGGCGCGAAGTCGCCGGTTCACCCGCAGCTGCTGCCTCGCCTGGTCGATGGCGTCGCGCTCCTCGGCCTCGGCTGCCTGCTGCCCCGCGTCGAGGAAGGCGCGCTCGGAGGCCGACAGCTCGGACTCGGCCTGGGATCTCCACTCCAGCGCCTGGGCGAGGCGGGGACCGCGGTACAGCTCGGACCCGGGGCGCCCCATCGCCTCCCAGGTGTCCGCCGCCACGGTGAGGTGCCGGCGGATCCGCTGACCCTCCGAGTCCTCGTCGAGCCAGCCGCGCAACCGCGGCCAGGCGCGCACCAGCGCCTCGTGGGCGATCTCGACGACGTCGCCGTCGATGCTGACCAGGCGCGCCTCGGCCAGCCGCTCGACCACTCGTAGGTGGTCCTCGTCGACCGCCAGGCTGGCACGGGGCGCTCTCGCCCGGGCGGCCTCGCCGTCCTCGGTGGTGATGACCAGGCGCAGGCACAGGTCGCGCATGCCTCGACGTCCCGGCTCGTCCAGCTGCTGGTAGAGCGCTTCTGCGGTGCGCGCCACGGCGTCGGTCATCCCGCCACTGGCGCGGTAGCCCTCCACGGTCAAGGTGCGGCCCTGTCGCCGCTCCCAGGTGGCCCGAAGGACGTAGGACAGCATCGGCAGCGCCGCCGGGGCGCTCGCCACCTCGCGCACCAGCAGGTCCACCAGCCCCGGCTCGAGCCGGAGGCCCGCGCGCCTGGCCGGTCCTTCGATGGCCCGGCGGAGCTCGGGCTCCCCCATCGGACCGAGCAGGTAGATGCCGCCCTCGAGGACACGCGCGATGTCGGGGTAGGACGCGAACTCGGCCAGGTGGTCGGCCCGCACGGCGAGCACCAGTCGGCCCCCTGCGCCCACGTGCGCGGCCAGCGTCGCGAAGTAGCCGGCGCGGGCCGCCGGGTCCTGGCAGAGCGTCATCACCTCCTCGGCCTGGTCGACCACCACGGTCTCCAGGCCGCGCGGCCGGAGCTCCCGCAGCGAGGCGACCGGGTCCACCCCCGGGCTGGTCACCAGCAGGGGGGTGCCGTCACGGGCGAGGGAGGCGACCACCCCGGCCCGCACCAGCGAGGACTTGCCGGCCCCGGACGGCCCCACGACCGCCAGCACCCCGGTCTCCCGAAGCCGACGGAGGCACGCCGACACGTCGTCCTCCCTGCCGAAGTAGGCATCGGCGTCCTGCGGTCGGTACGCCAGGAGCCCCCGGTAGGGACACACGTCGCTGACGTGCTTCTCAACGGGCGGGGAGAGTGCCGGGTCCTGGTGGAGGATCTGCTGCTCCAGCTCGACCAGCTCGCGACTCGCGTCCAGGCCGAGCTCCTCGGCCAGCATCGCGCGAGCCTGACCCACCGCGGCGAGGGCCTCGCGCTGACGGCCGGCCTGGTAGAGCGCGGTGGACAGCAGCACCCAGCGCCGCTCCCGGAAAGGCTCCTGAGCCGTCAGCACCCGCGCCTGCCCGAGCACCGCCCGCGCCCGACCCGCGCGGGTGTCGGCCTCCACCAGCAGCTCCTCGGCATCGAGGCGCAGCCCTTCCAGCCGTCCCGCCGCGACCCGCCCGGGCTCCCACTCGTCGAGCTCCTCCAGCGCCCTCCCCGTCCACAGCCCCAGTGCCTCCCGGAGCAGCTGCGCAGCGCGCTCCGGGTCGTCGACGTCGAGAGCGTCGCGCGCGACCTCCAGCAGGTGCTCGAACCGCCAGGCGTCGAGCTCGTCGTCGCCGATGGACAGGCGGTAGCCGGCCGGTCCCCACTCGATCGCCGCGGGCCCGAGCCGCTTGCGCAGCCGGACCACACAGCCCTGCACGACCTTCGACCAGGACGCAGGCGGGGCCTCGCCCCACATCACCTCCGCGAGCGCCTGGGGACTGAGCGGCTCACCGGAACGCGCGGCGAGTGCGGCGAGGACCAGCCGGTCCCTGCCACGCAAGGGGTCGGTCTCGCCGTCCACCCGCAACGGACCGAGGACGCCAATGCCCACCACTCGACTGTCGTCGCGTGTCCACCCGGCGTCAACGGCCGCGATACCACCGCGATACCGACGGCGTACTCCCGCGATACCGCCGCGGCCTACGACGTCCTCGTCACCACCGGCGCCACCCGGTCCGGAAGGTCCCCGAAGCCGGCACTTCTCCAGCAAGGAGCACTCACATGACCGTCACCTCGATTCGTCCGGCCGTGGTCGTCGCGGCTGCCCTCGCTTCAGTCGCGATGGCCCCGGCGGCGTCGCACGCCGCCTCCTCGTCCGCCCACCCGGCGGCCCGTTCCGGGACGGCGGCCTACGTCGCCGGCACGCGACCCGACAGCGGGACGGACCTCCGGCTCCGCCTGATCGGCGTGTACGACGAGCAAGTCACGTTGACCGCCCGGGGCGTGCACCTCGGTGGTGCCGGCTGGTTCGGAGGCACCCTCCTCCGGTGACCGTGGGCCGGGTGGGCACTCAGGCCTCGAGCACCGCCTTGAGCCGGGCGAGGTCCGCGCGGTTGGCCCGTCGCATCGCCGCCCTCATCACGGGCGCCGCCACCGCGCCGAAGCCGCTGGGCTCCCCGTGGTTGCGCAGCGTGACGCGGGTGCCGTCGCCGGCCGGCTCCCAGGCGTAGACCGTCGTCATGGGGAAGGGACCCTCGGAGGTCGACATGGTCAGTCCGCGCTCGGGGTCCAGCGCGGTGACCTCGTAGGTGTAGACCAGGGTGCGGCCCAGGAACCGCGCCTCGAAGGCCATCCGGCTGCCGACGGCGTACGGCGGCGGCGTGAGCGGCTGCACCCGCACGATGTTGGCGTACCACTCCGGCGCGCGCTCGGCGTCGACGAGGTAGGCCGCGACGTCCTCCGTCGGGCGGGCGACGACGATCTCGGTGGTGACGTCGACGCGCACTCAGTGCTCCGCGGGGTGCTTGCGCCTGGGCGCCAGGTGCAGCAGGCCGACGACCAGGAAGCCCACGACCAGGCCGACGAGGGCCGAGGCGGCGGTGTTGGTCAGCCAGCCGAGGACCGATCCGAGGCCCTCGACGGCGTGGTGCACCTCCTCCTCGAGGTGGTGGACCAGCTCGTAGGGCGCGTGCCAGCCGACGTCGTCGGCACCCACGAGGAGGATGTGGCCGCCGACCCACAGCATCGCCGCGATGCCCACCGTGGAGAGGACCGCCAGCACGCGCGGCATCGCCTTGACCAGGCCGCGGCCCAGTCGCTGGGCGGCCTCCGACGGCTTCTCGGCCAGGTGCAGCCCGATGTCGTCGAGCTTCACGATCAGCCCCACCACGCCGTAGACCAGCGCGGTGATGAGGAACGAGACCACCACGAGGATGAGCGCCCGGGAGAGGAACGGCTCGTCGGTGACCTCGTTGAGGGCGATCACGATGATCTCCGAGGACAGGATGAAGTCGGTGCGGATGGCACCGGCCGTCATCGCCTTCTCGTGGTCGGCCGGGTCGACGCCCTCGGGGATGCCCCCCGTCTCCTCGGCGCCATGGCCGGTGAGCTTCTCGTACACCTTCTCCGCGCCCTCGAAGCACAGGTAGGTGCCGCCGAGCATGAGCAGCGGGGTCAGCAGCCACGGCAGGAACTCGCTGAGCAGCAGGGCTGCCGGGACGATCGCGAGCAGCTTGTTGCGCAGCGAGCCGACGGCGATCCGCTTGACGATCGGCAGCTCGCGGCTGGGGTGGAACCCCTGCGCGTAGCGAGGCGTCACCGCGGTGTCGTCCACCACGACCCCCGCCGCCTTGGCGCTGGCCCGGCCGGCTGCGGCTCCCACGTCGTCGACGGAGGCGGCGGCGAGCTTGGCCATGGTCGCGACGTCGTCGAGCAGGGCCGCGAGACCGCCGCTCACGGAGCCACGCCGGCGGTCGAGCGGGGTGTCGGGTTCACCGGGCCAGGGTACGGAAGGTGCCTGGGCCCCCGCACCTCTCAGCGGCCCGCGACGATCCGGTGTGCCCGGCGTCTCACCCGCCTTTGGTTGATGCGGTCAACCAAGTTCGCCTATAGTTGACCCGGTCAACCGAACGCTGACGGAAGAGGCTCCGTGACGACGACGCACCCCCAGGCAGGCACCACGCCCGCCGCACCGATGACGCACCGCGAGATCCTCGAGGCGATGAGCGGGCTGCTGCTCGCGATGTTCGTGGCGATGGTCTCCAGCACCATCGTCACCAACGCGCTCCCGCGCATCGTCGTGGACCTGAACGGCACGCAGACCGGCTACACCTGGGTCGTCGTGGCCACCCTGCTGACGATGACCGCGACCACGCCGGTGTGGGGCAAGCTGTCGGACCAGTTCAGCAAGAAGCTGCTCGTGCAGTCCGCGCTGGTCATCTACAGCGCGGGCTCGCTCGTGGCCGCGTTCGCACCCTCGATGGGCGTGCTGATCGGCGCCCGCGCGATCCAGGGACTCGGCGTCGGCGGCCTCACCGCGCTGGTCCAGGTCGTCATCGCGAGCATGGTGACCCCCCGCGAACGGGGTCGCTACAGCGGCTACCTCGGCGCCGTCTTCGCCCTCGCCACGGTGAGCGGACCGCTCCTCGGCGGCCTGATCGTCGACAGCCCGCTGGGCTGGCGGGGCTGCTTCTTCGCGCCCCTCCCGATCGCGGTGCTCGCGTTCGCGGTGCTCCAGCGCACGCTCCACCTCCCGGTCGTCAAGCGCGCCGTGGCGGTCGACTTCGCCGGCTCCGGCCTCATCGTCGGCGGCGTCAGCATCCTGCTGGTCTGGGTCTCCCTGGCCGGGCAGGACTTCGACTGGGTGTCGGCCATCAGTGCGGTGATGGTCGTCGCGGGCGTGCTGGTCCTGGCTCTCGCGGTGTACGTCGAGGCCCGGGTCGCCCGCGAGCCCGTCATCCCGCTGCGGCTGTTCAAGGACCGCACGATGGTGCTGGCCACGATCGCCTCGGCCATGATCGGCGTCGCGATGTTCGGCTCGACGGTCTACCTCAGCCAGTACTTCCAGCTCTCCCGCGGGATGAGCCCCACCCGCGCGGGCCTGATGTCCATCGCGATGGTCGGCGGCCTGCTGGTCTCCAGCATCGTGATCGGCCGCATCATCAGCCGCACCGGCGTGTGGAAGCGCTACCTCGTGGGCGGGTCGATCCTCGTCCTCGTCGGCTTCTCGCTCCTGGCCACCATCGACCACGCCACCTCGCTCTACGTCGTGGGCACCTACATGGCGCTGCTCGGCCTGGGGCTCGGTGCCACGATGCAGAACCTGATCCTCGCGGTGCAGAACAACGTGCGCTCCGCCGACCTCGGGGCGGCGAGCGCGACCGTGGCGTTCTTCCGCAGCCTGGGCGGCGCGATGGGCGTCTCCGCCCTGGGCGCGGTGCTCGCCCACCAGGTGCGCGACTCCCTCGAGAAGGGCCTGGCCCGCATGGGCATCCAGCCGAGCGGCGACGGAGGCACCATCCCCGACCTGTCCTCGCTGCCCGCCCCCGTGCGCAACCTCTACGAGCACTCCTTCGGCGACGCGACCGGCCACATCTTCATGGTCTCGGTGCCGTTCGCCGTGGCGTCGCTGGCGTGCATCCTCTTCATCCGCGAGGTGCCGCTGCGCACCACGCTCGACGTGGAGGACACCGAGGCGCCGGCCGAGCGGGCCCCGCGGGCATGACGTCGGAGAGGCAGGCGTCGGTGCGACTGATCGAGGACGAGGTCGGCGTCCTCATCCGGCGCATCCGCCGGGTGATCGCCGAGCGCGCGCAGGCGGTGCACGAGTCGCTGCACCCCAACCAGTTCGTGCTGCTCAACCATCTCGCCGAGCACGGCCCGCTGCGGGCCTCGTCCCTGGTCGAGCACTTCGCCATGGACAAGGCCTCGGTCAGCCGGCAGGTGCAGCACCTGATCGACCTCGACCTGGTCGACCGGACCCCGGACCCCGAGGACGGACGGGCCACGCTGCTCGCGGTCAGCGGGGAGGGCCGCCGCCGGCTGCGCGACGTGGCAGCACACCGTCGCAAGCTGCTCGACGAGCGGCTCGGTGACTGGGACGACCAGGAGCTGGCCGACTTCGCGCAGGCGCTCGCCCGCTACAACGCCACGCTCGAGCGCTCCGGCTGACCGCGTCAGGCGGGCAGGACGTCGGCCCAGGGGCCGACGCCGGGCGCCGCGAGCTGGGTCTCGAAGGACCCCGCGAGCCGGGTGCCCTGGACGGGCATGAAGCCGCCGATCGCGCCGGCGGTCTCGGTCTCGGTGGAGGTCAGCTGCCACACCACGGCCTCCTGCCCGGCGTCGCCGCCGGCAGCGCGGGGGCCCATCAGGGTCTGGGTGGCCATGAAGCACCAGTGCGCGCGCAGCCGCGCGGCCTCGCTGCGGACGCGGGCGACGAAGTCGTCCAGGGTCTCGTCGTCGTCGGCGACGAAGGTCCGCAGGCCGTCGCGGCCGGCGAGGACGGCGGTGGTCATCAGCCAGCCGTCGGACATCGCGAAGGCCAGTCGGACCGCGTTGAGCTGGTGCTCGAGGAAGCCGTCGAGGACGTCCGGACCGGCGTAGCAGCCGGCCATGGAGGCGATCGCGGTGGTGTCGACCACGAAGTCCTCGGGGCTCAGGCCGTCGAAGATCCCGGTCAGGTCGTCACGCTCGTCCATGGTGCCTCCCTCGCCTCGCGGCCCTCGGACCGCTTGCCGAGCACCCCTCCGGTGCCCGTCTCCCTACGCAGTCAACGAGGGACCACCGACAGGGTCACGTCGGCTCACGGCGCGTCGGCGATGCGGACCAGACCACCGAGCGTGCCGACGTACGCCGCACCGTCGCGGCCGAGGCTGACCGGCGCGTAGTTGTTGTTGAACCCCAGGCCGGTGCCGGCGAGCTTGGACCACACCTGGCGGCCGGTGCGGGCGTCGACCGCGGTGAGGAACCACGCCTCGGGGGCCAGGGGCGCGGGCAGCGCGGCGTACTTCCACGGCAGCTCGTCGGGAGCCGGGTGCGTGTAGGTGTAGAGCAGGCCGTTGGCCAGGCTCACCTTGGACACCAGGGTGGGGATGCGGATCCGGTCGTTGCGCCAGGCGACGTGGCAGCCGCCGTGCCGGTAGTCGACGTCGATGCGGACCGCACCGGGGGTGGTGTCGGCCGAGCGCAGCGACGAGCCCGCGGGCAGGGGGCCGGCGTAGCCGTGGTTGTTCTCCGCGATGAGGCCGCCGGGCACCGAGACGAGGCTGTTCTCGTCGGCGCTCCTCCCCTTGGCGAAGACCGGCTGCCGGCACAGCGGCCGCCTGCCGGGTCCGGCCTTGCCACGGCGGAACACCAGGACGTTCATCCGTGGGTCGGCGTTGTCGGTGATGGCGATCGACCCGCCTCCGCGCGAGTCGGCTCGGCCGATCAGGGTGGGGGTGGTGCCGCTGCCCTGCGAGACCTGCCCGGGCTTGGTCGTGCTGCCGCGGTCGTAGGTCCTGCGCCACGTCACGTGCGGTCGCCCCTCGACCGCGTCGAAGCGGTAGAGCGCGTGGGTGGAGACGATGAAGACACCGCCGGACTCGTCCATCGCGAAGCTGTTGGCGATGGTCTCGCCCGCGCGCAGGTGACGGCTGCGCACCTTCCCGGCGCGGGTCACGAACCCGACCACTCCCGACTGCGTGACGAACCAGATCCGGCCCCTCCAGTCCGGCAGGGCCGACTGGATCCCGGAGCCGCCGGTCACGCGGCTGACGTCGTGGTCCTTCACGAGCTCGAGGGAGGTGCCGGTGTCCTGGACGACCAGGACGTGCCCGTCGAACGTGGAGACGACCGCCCGGTCGCGGTCGTCGAGGTAGAAGTAGCCGCCGCCGCTGAAGTTGCTGAAGGAGAACGTCCCGGGCCGGCGGCCGGGCAGCTCGTAGGCCGCGATCTCCTCCAGGGTCGTCGGGTCGACCAGGCGCAGCGTCGCGCCCTGTGGCGAGACGCAGACGGTCACGATGCGACCGGCCCGGTCGAAGGTCACCGAGGCGCACTCGGCGAGGTACTCGGTGCTGGTCACCTGCAGGTTCCGCCCCTGCGGGCCCGCCACGGCGTAGGCGTCGGTCTGGTAGGCGTCGCCGTGGAGGTTGCTCGCCCCGTTGCGGGCCATGAACGGGTGCCGCGGGATCTGCGGCACCGACATCGGGCGCACCGGGGCGACCTCGCCGGTGAAGTCCTCCAGCAGCCCGCTGTCCGGGGGCTGCTGGATGGGGATGGCGGGACCGGGAGCGGCCGAGGCCGTGCCGGCCAGCACCACGGCTGCGGCGATGCCGCCCGTGAGCGCGGCGAGGCCACTGCGGCGGAGGGTCGGACGGCGGACCGGGGTGATCACGGCGGGTCAACGACCTGATCAGACCTCAGGTTATGCGGCCGACCGGCGTCAGAACGGGCGGATCGAGTCGACCTTCCAGGTGTCGCCGGAGCGCACCAGCCCGACCAGGACCCGGTTCTGGGAGACCCGGACCGGGGCCGCGGTGTCCTTCAGCGTGGCGCTGGAGACCAGCACCTGGTCGACGTAGACCAGGCAGGTCGCCTCCTCGTCCCCGGCTCGCACGATGCCGGCGGCGCGGACGGTCGCGCGGGTGACCGCCTTCTTGGTGCGGGCGAGCTTCGCCGCCGAGCCGTCGAAGGTGCGGCGGAACTCCTGCGCGAAGTCGTCGGTCATCAGGGCGGTGGCGCGGTCGAGTCCCTTGCCGAGCGAGCGGTAGTCGTAGCCGAGCGCGAGCGGCAGCGCCTCGGTCGCGGTCTCGGTGGCACCGTCGAGGTCGGCCGACACGGTGCCGGGCCGGTAGCCGGCCGAAGCGTCGCCGGAGCGCGGGGAGCGCACGGCCTCCTCGGGGGTCGCGGCACGGACCGCCGTGAAGGCACCTGCGGCGACGAGGGCGAGCGCGACCAGGGCGAGGAGGACGCTGCGGGGGACGGCGCGCATCAGCCCACCCGCTCCAGCCGCGAGACCAGCCAGCGGTCGCCGTCGTGGTCCAGCACGACCCGGGTGCGGTAGCGGCTGTCCTGCGCGGTCGCGCCGGCACTCTCGGTGTGCACGTCGACCGAGACCAGCACCCAGGCCGAGTCCTTGCCGAGGTGCTCCACCGCCGCCCCGTCGTCGGGCACCCGGGCGGTGAGCACGAGCTTCTTCTGCCGCACGGCGCGACGCAGGTCGGCGGACTGCTTCTCGTACTGCGCCTCGAACTCGCCGGTCGCACGCGAGAGCACCTTGTCCATGTCGTCGGCCAGGGTGCGGTGGTCGAGGGAGAAGAAGTCGCGAGCGACCTCCTCCGCGACGTCCACCGGGGCGCGGTCGAGGCTGCGCGCCTCCCGGTCGCGCCAGGCCGCGACCGTGGCGACCGCGAAGCCCGCGGCGCAGACGAGGGTCACGACGCCGACCACCCAGGTCACCAGGACAGAACGCCTCACCGCGCCTCCAGCGGGCTGGTGAGCAGCCACGCCAGGCCGCTCGGCCCGGCCGGCGGTCGTCCACCGCGCTCGCCGCTGAGCTGCACCGCGGCGACACCGTCGGTCACGAGTCCGGTCGAGGGGTCGTACATCGCCATCGGTGCCGTCCGCCCGGCCGAGGTCGTGCCGGGCCCCGAGCCCGGGCGGGCGTACGCCGGGGCGGTGACGTTCTGCGCACCGCGCACGTTGGGCTCGATCGGGTCGCTCGGGCGGGACGAGCAGTGTGCCCGCAGGTTGGGCTCGCTGTTGCGGGGCTGGCGCCGCACGCTGCCGTCGGCCAGCCCCCCGTCGGGCCGGTAGCGCGTCGTGCCCTCGTAGCCCTTCGTGCAGGACTGGAAGGGGTTGCCGCTCATCTTGTCGAGCTGCTGCGCCAGGTGGAGGGTGTAGATCGGCTTGCCTTCCTTGTCGTAGTGACAACTATCTTCCACCGGTTCGCCCGTCTTCGGGTCGTAGTCGTCGCAGTAGCGTGCGGTGTTGACCTGGTTCTCCAGCACCCAGGGGAAGACCACCAGCGTCTTGCGGATCTCGGGGATGCGCTCGGAGGCGACCGTGGTGACGGCCAGCAGGTTGCTCAGCAGCACCGGCAGCACGGGCTGGTTGTCGGCGAGCAGGTTGGTCACCTCGGTCGAGGCGCGCAGCCCCGTGTCGTAGAGGCTGATCGCCGTCGGGTCGAGCTCGCGGAAGCGGCGGGTGAGGTCGGCGACCTCGCCGGCGTAGGTCCGGGTCTCCCCGCCGAGCTCGACCTGGGTGCCGAGCACCGTGCGGGCGTCGCGGATCAGCGCGGTCGTGGTCTCGACGTTGTCGAGCGCGTCCTGGGAGAGACGCTGCGACCCCGCGACCAGGCGGCCGACGCTGGGGGCGATGCCGTCCAGCGCCGCCTCGCTCTCGCGCAGCACGACCGCCAGGTCGCGCTTGGGCACCGAGCGGGCGAGCGCGTCGAGGTCGCCGAGCACCTTCTCCAGGCGGATCGGCGACGACGTCCGCGACAGCGGGATGACGTCGCCGTCCTCCAGACGGGGACCGTCGGCCGATCGCGGTGTGAGCAGGACGTAGCCCTCCCCGATGGCCGACTTGGCGGCCACCGTGCCGCGGACGTCCTGAGGGACGTCGGCGTCGTGGTCGAGCGCCAGCACCACGGTGGTGCCGAGGCCCGGCCCGGGGCGGAGCTCCTTCACCCGGCCGACGCGGGTCCCGAGCAGCTCGACGTCGGCGCGGGGGTAGAGGCCCCCGGAGGAGGCCACCTCCATCCGCACCTCGTAGGGAGGGGAGAACACCTCGCCGACGCCGAGGAAGCGCGTGGCGCCGTACCAGACGACGACGAGGGTGACGATGCCGAAGACGAGCAGCTGCAACCGGACGCGACGCGAGATCACGACTCACCCCCGGTCAGGAGCTCGGCCAGCGAGGCCGGAGGCACCGGGTTCCAGCGCGCCCGCACCTGACGGCCGAGCGGCAGGAAGCCGAGGTCGGGGTCCTCCCCGTCCAGCTCCGGCAGGCTCGGCAGGGCGGGCAGCTTCGGCAGGGTGGGCAGGTTCTGCAGGTTCGGCAGCTTCGGCAGGCCACCGCCGGCGGCCTCGACCGGCAGCCCGCTGCCGGACCCCTGCTTCTCGGCCAGGAGCGTGTTGAGGGAGTCGATGTCCATGCTGATCGTGGCGAACATGCCGGCGTAGTCACCCTTGGCCACGAACTTGAAGTAGCTCGGGAACGGATAGGTGATGATCCCCTCCACCGCACGCGCGAGCCGCTTCTTGGACCGGGCGAGCTGCTCGAGGATCGGGCCGAGGTTGCGCAGGTCCTCGACCGTGGCCTCCTTGGAGTCGCGGATCAGGGGGACCGCGACGCGCGAGAGGTCGCCGAGCGAGGCGAGGGTGCGCACCAGCGCGGGCCGCTGCCGGTCGAGCACGGCGAGGCCCTGCGGGACCGCGTCCAGCGCGGAGCCGATCGCCCGCCGCTGGTCGCGCAGCTCGCCGCTGAGCCGCTCGATCGCGGTGAGCGCGGCCACGATGTCGTCGCGGTGCTCGTCGAGCGTGCCGACCAGGCGGCTGATCTCGCGGGTGGTGCCGCCGAGGTCCGACTGGTCGAGCGCGGTGGAGAGCTCGCGGCTGATCGTCTCGACGTTGGCCAGCCCACCGCCGTTGAGCACCTGCGACAGCGCCCCCAGGACGATCTCGGCATCGGGGACGACGTGGGTGTCGTGCTCGTCGAGCACCGTCCCGTGCGGGAGGGTCCCGCGCGCCTGCTGCCCGTCGGGCGGGTCGAGCGCGACGAACCGCTCACCGAGCAGGCTGGTCTCGCGGATCGTGGCGACCGCGTTGGCCGGCACCCGGACGTCCCGGTCGATGCGGCAGACCACGGTCGCGCGCAGGTCCTTGCGCAGCTCGACCGACTCGACGCTGCCGACGACGACGTCGCCGGTGCGGCAGGTCTCCTTGGGCACCAGGTTGGTGACGTCGTCGAAGACCGCGGTGACGGTGTAGCCGCCCCCGCCCTTGCCGCCCGGCAGCGGGAGGCTGGACGCGCCGCGGTAGTCGCAGCCCGAGGTGAGGCCGGCGCCGAGCATCAGCGCGACCGCCGCGGCCACCGCCCGGGCGCTCATCGGAGGCCCCGCTCCAGCTCGCGGGCGCTGGGCGCCAGCGGCGCACCGCCCTCTGGCGGACCGTGCGTCCGGTAGGCCTCGAGGATCACCCGGCCGAGGTCGCCGCCGGCCGCCTCGAGGGCGTCGCAGAACGGTGCCAGCCGGGTCGCCTCGGCGGCCTGGAGCGAGGCGCAGAACGCGCTCATCGTGTAGCTCAGCTGGGTGTCCATGTCCTGCAGGGCGACGGCGTGCAGGTTCTGAGACCCGGTGCGTCCCTCGATCGAGCTGGCCCCCGGGTGGTCCGGGTCCCAGTTGCGGGCGACGTAGGTCTTGAACAGGTTGGTCAGGCCGACCGGCCCGAGCTCGGTGACCTCCTCCAGCTCGCGGGTGTGGCGGCGCAGCGCGGAGCTGACCGAGGTGAGCCCGGCGAGGTCGCTCGTCAGCGCCTTGCGGTTCTGCCTGGTGAACGTCGCGACGTCACCGAGCGCGCTGTCCAGCGCGGTGACGGCTCGGGTGAGCTCGTCGCCCTGGCCGTTGAGCTCGGTGCTGACCGCGACCAGGCTGACCACGAGCCGGCGGATGGTGGCGTCCGACGCGGCCAGGCGGCGGTTGAACCGCGCCAGGTTGGTGGTGGTGCCGTTGATGTCGTCGCTGCTGCTCGCCAGCGTCGCGATGGCGTCGGCGAAGCTGCGGATCGTGGTGTTGAACAGCTTGCCGCGGCCGCGCATGTTCTCGGCCGAGGCGCTGATCAGGTCGGCCAGCGCCCCGTCCTTGTTGGCGCCGCGCGGGCCCAGCCCGACCGCGGTCTTGTCCAGTGCCCGGTAGGTGTCCTCGAGCTCCAGCGGCACGCCGGCGCGCTCCACGCCGAGCCGCGCGTCGTCCCGGAGCACCGGACCGCCGGTGTAGGCCGGGGCGAGCTGGACGAAGCGGTCGCCGACCACCGACGGGGGGACGATCACCGCATGCACGTCCTCGGGGAGCTTCACCGCAGGGTCGTAGGAGAGCTCGACCTGCACCTGCGTGCCCGTGACCTCGATCGAGTCGACCGTGCCGACGCGCACGCCCAGCACCTTGACCTGCGCCCCCTCGTAGAGGCTGGTCGTGCTCGGGAACATGACCGTCAGCCGGCGCGGGTCGGAGCCCAGGCCGGCGCGGGCCCCGACGAGGGCGACCAGGACGAGCAGCGCCACGGCGCTGGTGACCAGGATCCGGCGCATCACTGTCCTCCCTGGGATCCGGTGGCGGGACCGAGCGGGAGGCACGGCTGCGAGCTGCCGTTGACCTGCTGGTTGAGCGCGCCCAGCACCGGGTCGAGCAGCCCGCCGACGGGGGACGTGGAGTCGCCGGTGGTGCACAGCGAGAGGCCCTTGGGGAACTTCAGGCTCGAGTCGAACCACTCGCCGGAGCCGCCCACGTTGGTGAACTCGCGGGCGTACGGCGCCAGGTAGGTCAGCGACCGCTCGATGTCGTGCTCGTTCCTGCGCAACACGCGCAGCACGGTGTCCAGGCTGGCGAGCGCGGGGGCGAGCGCGGCGCGGTTGTCCCGCACCAGTCCCTGGAGCTGGACCGCGAGCGCCCTGGTCCCGGCGATGACCTCGCGGATGGTCTGCTTGCGCCGCTCGAGGACGGACAGGACCTGGTCGGAGGCGGTGAGCAGCTCGCCGAGCTCCTGGTCGCGGGCGGCGACGACCCCGGTGACGCTCTCGGCCTTGTCGAACAGCGACGAGATCTGCTCGTCGCGCTTGGTCACGCTCTCCGACAGCCGCGACAGGCCGGTCAGTGCCCCCTCCAGGTCGGGGGCGGTGCGTCGCAGCGTGGCGGCGAGGCTGTCGAACGCCGCGGCCACCTGGGCGGTGTCGGTCCTCGCGGTCTCGTCGGCCAGGCGGTTGAAAGCGGGGACGATGTTGACCGGGGTGGAGGTGCGGTCCGACGGGATCAGCGCGTCCTCCGGCAGCGCCCCGCTCCCGACGGGCGTGACGCTCAGGAAGTGCTGGCCCAGCAGGGTCTTGACCTCGATGCCGGCCTCCGTGCGCCGGCCGAGCCGGACGCCCGTCACGGTGAAGTCGACGACCACCTTGTCGCCGGCCAGCCGGATGTCGCGGACCGTCCCGACCTTGATGCCGGCGACGCGGACCTCCTCGCCGGCGACGAGGCCGGCGGCGTCGGTGAACTCCGCGCGGTAGGAGGTGCTGCGGTCCACGAACGGCAGCCGCTGCCAGCTGCCGGCCACGAGCAGCAGCAGGGCGAGCAGCACCAGCCCGACGACGGCGATCACCGCGGGGTCGCGCTCGGTCCAGGCGACGCGGCCGGCCCGCTTGATCTGCCCGCTCATCGCGCCACGCCCCGCATGTCGTCAGGGCCGGCGTCGGCCCTGGCGCAGACCGAGTCCGCCTCGTTGGAGGCGATCGCGGGCGTGCCGAGGTAGACGGTCCCGCCGAGCACCTTGAGCCGCACCTCCGCGCCGCAGACGTAGAAGTTGAACCAGGAGCCGTAGGAGCCGGTGCGCGCCATCAGCTGGAGCTTGCCGGGGATCTCCTTCAGCGAGGCCTCGAGCACGTCCCGGTTGATGTCGAGCTGACGGGCAACCTTGCCCAGGTTGCGCACCGAGGTGCTCAGTCCCGGCCGGATGTCGCGCAGCATGCCGCTGGTGGAGCCGAGCAGCCGCGCCAGCCGAGGCAGCGCGATCGACACCGTCTCCCGGTCGGAGGACAGCCCGACCATGAGGTTGCGGAACTGGACGATCAGCGCGGTCAGCTCGCGGTCGCGCGCGTCGACGGTGGTCAGGACCTCGTCGAGGTTGCGCACCACGTTGCCGATCACCACGTCCTTGTCGGCCAGCGTGTTGGTCAGCGACGCGGTGTGGCGCAGCAGGCCCGCGATGTTGCCCGCCTCGCCCTGGAACGCCTTGACCAGCTCGAACGACAGCCGGTTGGTCTGGTCGGCGTCGAGCGCCCGCAGCAGCGGCTGGAAGCCGTTGAACAGCTGGGTCAGGTCGAGCGCGGGCGTGGTGTGCTCGGTGGAGTACGTCGCCCCGGCCCGCATCGGCGAGCCCCCCGGCTCCTGGTCGATCGCCAGGTAGCGCTGGCCGACGATGTTCTCGAACCGCAGCTCCAGCCGGGCATCGGTGGACATCGGCACGTCGTCGCGGACCTGGAACTCCACGAGCGCCTGCTGGCGGCCGTCCTCGCCGGGGACGAGCCGCACGTCGCGGATGCTGCCGACCTCGACGCCGGAGAGGCGCACACGGTCGCCGTGCAGCACACCGGTCGCGTCGGTGAAGCGGCCGTAGTACGTCCGCGTTCCGGTCAGCGAGATGTTGCCGATCAGGGTGGCGAGCAACCCGATGAGCAGCAGCGTCACGGCGGCGAAGACCGCCATCTTCCAGGCGGAGCTGGGGATCGCGCTGCGGTGGCCGCTCACGGGAGCCTCACCTCCCCGTCGGCCAGGAGAGGCATCATCAGCAGGCCCGCGTAGGGCGGGAGGTCCTTCGCCCGCATGCCGAGCTGCTCCGCGGCGATGGCGCGGGCGAGCGCGTCGCGGGCACCGCGGACGGCCGTCGTGTCCGGGGCTTGCGGGGCTTCGGGGCTTGCGGGGCGGAGGCTCCGGACCCCGTTCGCGTCCCACCGCTGCCGTCGCCGGTCGGCCCGTCGGCACGGAAGGTCTGGCCGTAGGGCCGCTGGGAGTAGGGCAACGGCGACTCCGGCAGCTCGAGCACGCGCTTCGGCAGCCTCGGGCAGTGCGGGGCCCAGCTCGGGATGCCGTCCGGCAGGTTCTCGTCGTTGGCCTCCGCCTCCGGGTCGGAGGGCAGGTCGTCGGGATAGGAGTAGCCGTCGCGGTCGACCACCATGTCGACGCTGAGGCCGATGTAGGGCTGGCGGACGCCGGCGGCGAGGTTGGCCAGCCGGTTGCCCTGGTCGAGGGTCTCGAGGATGCAGGGCACCTCGCGGGCGTAGGTCCGCAGCACGCGCAGCACCGGCCGCGAGCGGCCCGACAGCGCGACCAGGTCGTCGCGGTTGGTCCGCAGCACCTCCTCGGTCACGCGCGCGGTGCCGGTCGCGGAGCGCAGCAGAGCGGCGAGGTCCTGCTCGTGCGGGACGAGGTTCTCCCGGGCGATCGCGGCCGCGTCGCTGAAGGTGCGGACCAGGTCGGGCGCGGCGTCGGCGTAGACGTCGGCGGTGGTGGCCAGGTCACGGACGTCCGCGACGAGGTCGCCGTACGCCGGCGAGAGCCGCCGCAGCAGCGTCCGGGTCGTGCGCAGGCTGCGCGCGATGTCCTCGCCGCGGCCGTCGAGGGCCTGCGCGAGCGAGGACAGCACGGCGGAGAGCCGCGCCGGCTGCAGCGTCTCGAGGACGGGGACGAGCCGGTCGAAGATCTCGCCGAGCTCGACCGAGGTCCGCGACTGCGCGATCGTGTCGCCGTCTGCCAGGTGCCGGGCGGCGGGCCGCGCGGACGGTCGCCGCAGGTCGACGTACTTCTCGCCGAACAGGGTCTTGGGCACGATCATCGCGTCCACGTCGGCGGGGATGGTGCCGACGAGGTCGCGGTCGATGGCGAGCCGCACGGTGGAGGCCCTGCCGTCGCTCTCGACCCCGCGGACCTCGCCGACGATCAGGCCCTGGAACTTCACGTCGGACTGCTCGTTGAGCCCGAGCCCGGCCTGCGTGGTGCGGACGGACACGCTCGCCGAGCGCTGCCAGGGCAGGGCCTTGTCGTAGGCCGCGACGCTGGTGGCCATCAGCAGCCCGACCGTCACCAGGTAGGTGAGGCCCAGGAGCGGACGGCGGTGCGACCGGAGGGGCGACGGCACGGCGCTACCCCGCGATCCGCACGGTCGTGGTGGAGCCCCACAGGGCCAGGCTGAGGAAGAAGTCGGAGACCACGATGAGCACGGTCGCCATCCGGACCGCGCGGCCCACCGCGACGCCCACCCCGGCGGGGCCGCCGGACGCGGTGTAGCCGTAGAAGCAGCACACCAGCGTGAGGATCACCGAGAACACCAGCACCTTGCCGAAGGCGTAGAGGATGTCGATCGGCGGCAGGAACAGCGTGAAGTAGTGGTCGTAGGTCCCGCTGGTCAGCCCGTAGTAGTGGATCGAGACGGCCTCGGTCGCGGCGTAGGTGCCGATCAGGCCGACGAGGAAGAGCGGCACGACGGCGATGAACGCCGCGACGATGCGGGTGCTGACCAGGTAGTGGATGGAGTGGATCGCCATCACCTCGACGGCGTCGATCTCCTCGCTGATCCGCATCGCGCCGAGCTGGGCGGTGAACCCCGCCCCCACGGTGGCGACCAGCGCGTTGGCCGCGACGAGCGGCGCGACCTCGCGGGTGTTGAAGTACGCCGAGAGGAAGCCGACGTAGGGCTGGATGCCGACCTGGCGCAGGCCCTGGTAGCCGACCAGGCCGACGACGGAGCCCACCGCCAGCACCTCGAAGACGATGATCCCGAGCGTGCCGGCGACCAGCACCAGCGCGCCGCGGCCGAGGCTGACCTCGGCGAGCAGCCGCAGCACCTCGCGGCGGTAGCGGGTGAGGGCCACCGGCGTGCCGGCGACGCTGCGGGCGTAGAAGGCGACCTGGTCGCCGAGCTCGGAGAGCCCCTGGTACGTCGCCCGCCACGCGCGTCCCGGCGCGGCCCGCAGCCCCATGCTCGCCATCTCACAGGCCCTTCGGCGGGACGATCTGGAAGTAGACCGCGGTGATCAGCAGGTTGGCCACGAAGAGCAGCACGAACGAGACCACGACGGACTGGTTGACCCCGTCGCCCACACCCTGCGGGCCGCCCTTGGCGTTGATCCCCTGGTAGGCCGCGACGATGCCGGCGATGAGCCCGAAGACGAACGCCTTGAGCTCGCCGACCCAGAGGTCGGGCAGCTGGGCGAGCGCGGTGAACGCGTGCACGTAGGCGCCCGGCGAGCCGCCCTGCACCATCACGTTGAAGGCGTAGGCCCCGCCGGTGCCGACCGCCGTGGCGACGCCGTTGAGCAGGACCGCGACGCCGGCCATCGCCAGCACGCGGGGGACGACGAGGCGCTGCAGGGGGGAGATGCCGAGGACCTCGAGGGCGTCGAGCTCCTCCCGGATCTTGCGCGAGCCGAGGTCCGCGGCGACGGCCGTGCCGGCCGCTCCGGCCACGATCACGACCGTGGCGACCGGGGCTGCCTGCTGGACGATGCCGGTGACCGCGGCGGCGCCGGTGAACGAGGTGGCGCCGAGCTGCCGGAAGAGCGAGCCGATCTGGAGCGACAGCACGGCGCCGAACGGGATGGTGATGGCCATCGCCGGGAGCAGCGACACCCGGGTGACGAACCAGGCCTGGTCGCTCAGCTCGCGCCACTGGAAGGGGCGCTGGGTCATCGCGCGCAGCACCTCGAGCGCGAAGGCGAACAGGCGCCCGACCGGCACGAGCGGGCGGCGCAGCGACAGGCGCGTGGGCGCCACTGCCTGGCTCATCCACTGCTCCTGTCCCCGGGCCCGCACGCGCGGTGCGGGTGACGTCTGTCACGGTGTGGGCACAACGCCCACGCGACCGAGAAGTTACGCCGGTTCAGGTTCCGCCTCAGACCAGCGCGGGGTCCATCGCGCGGTAGGACACCGGCTCCTCGGCCGTCGAGACCACCTGGGCGTGCTGGCCGTTGACCGCCCGGCGGTAGGCGGCGCGCTCCTCGTCGGTCCCGAGCATCGCCACGGCGATGTAGGTGAACGTGGTGCGCGCTTGACCGGGTGGCGCAGCGCGGAGCCGCTGTGGACACGGCTGTTCATCACGCCGTGGCCGACCTCGGGCCGGCCCGCGGACGTCGAGCTGGCCCACCGGCTGCTGCGCGAGACGCTGCTCTTCCTGGTGGTGGAGGTCCTGCCCGCCGACCGCGCCTGATTCCCGCTCGGCAACGTCGGTGCCGAGTCCTAGCCTGGACCGGTGACACAGACGACTCCGCGCTCCGGCGCCACCGGTCCCGCGACCGGCTACAACCCCTGGGCCGCGCTCGCGGCCCTGTGCCTCGGCTTCTTCATGATCCTGGTCGACACCACCATCGTGTCGGTCGCGACCCCGGCGATCATCGAGGACCTCCAGGCCGGGGTCAACGAGGTGGTCTGGGTGACCAGCGCCTACCTCCTGGCCTACGCCGTCCCGCTGCTGATCACCGGGCGGCTCGGCGACCGCTACGGCCAGAAGTGGGTCTACCTCGCCGGGCTCGCGCTGTTCACCCTGTCCTCGCTGTGGTGCGGGCTGACCCACTCGGTCGAGATGCTCATCGTCGCCCGCGCGTTCCAGGGCGTCGGCGGCGCGCTGATGACGCCCCAGACGATGGCCACGATCACGCGCATCTTCCCCGCGGAGAGCCGCGGCAAGGCGATGGCCATGTGGGGCGCCACGGCCGGGCTCGCCATGCTCGTCGGCCCGATCCTCGGCGGCGTGCTGGTCGACGGGCTGGGCTGGGAGTGGATCTTCTTCATCAACGTGCCGGTGGGCGTCGTCGGCTTCGCGCTGGCGTGGCGGCTGGTGCCGCTCCTGCCGACCCACCCCCACCGCTTCGACTGGGCCGGCGTGGTGCTGAGCGGCCTCGGCATGTTCCTGCTGGTCTTCGGCATCCAGGAGGGCCACCAGTACGACTGGGGCACGATCACCGGCTTCGTCTCGGTGCCGCTGCTGCTCGCCGCCGGCGTGCTCGTGCTCGGGCTGTTCGTGTGGCAGCAGCGACGCAACACCGAGGAGCCGCTGCTGCCGATGAACCTCTTCGCCGACCGCAACTTCTCCCTGGCCAACGTCGCGATCTCCTGCATGGGCTTCGCGGTGACCGCGTTCGGCTTCCCGCTGATGCTGTGGGCCCAGCTGGTCCGTGGCTACAGCCCGACCGAGGCGGCGCTGCTGTTCACGCCGATGGCCATCACGACGATGGTGCTCGCTCCCGTCGTCGGGCGGTGGACCGACAGCGTCCACCCGCGGCGCCTGGTCGGCGCCGGCTTCGCGTTGCTGGGCCTGTCCATGGTCGTGGTGATCCACCAGATGACCCCCGACTCGTCGGTCTGGTCGATCATCGTGCCGATGACGGTCTTCGGCGTCGGCAACGCCCTGGTGTGGGCGCCCAACAGCGCCACGGCCACGCGCAACCTGGCGATGCACCAGGCGGGCGCCGGGGCCGGGGTCTACAACGCCACCCGGCAGGTGGCCTCGGTCCTGGGCTCCGCCGCCGTCGCGGTGCTGATGGACGCACGGCTCGCCGCCCAGGGCCTCTCCTTCGACCCGGGCAGGGCGGGCGAGGCCGCCGGGAGCACCGGCGCCACGATGCCGCCCCAGGTGCAGGAGGCGTTCTCGACCGCGATGGCGCAGGCGTCCTGGCTGGTCCCGGCCGCGTTCGTGGTGGGCTTCGTCGCGGTGATGTTCTTCGAGCGCCCCGGACACCAGCAGAGGGCGCGCGCCGGCGTCGCTGCCGAGGTCGCGCCGGTGTCCTGATCCCCACCCTCCTCGGAGGCACGCGAGCCCGGCCCCCTCACGGGGACCGGGCTCGAGTGCGTCGCGGAGAGGATGACCCTCAGCGCAGGTCGAAGCGGTCCAGCTCCATCACCTTGGTCCACGCGGCCACGAAGTCACGCACCAGCTTCTCGCCGGCGTCGGCGGCGGCGTACACCTCCGCGACGGCGCGCAGCTGCGAGTTCGAGCCGAAGATCAGGTCGACCGGCGTGGCCGTCCACCTGGTCTCGCCGCTGGCGAGGTCACGGATCTCGTAGACGTTCTCGTCGGTCTCCGAGGCCTTCCACTGCGTCCCGGGGGACAGCAGGTTGACGAAGAAGTCGTTGGTCAGCGTGCCGACGCCGTCGGTGAGCACGCCGTGGCTGCTGCCCGGGGCCGTCACGCCGAGCGCACGGAGCCCGCCGACGAGCACGGTCATCTCGGGAGCGGTCAGGTCGAGCATGTAGGCCTTGTCGACCAGCAGGGTCTCCGGCTGCAGCTTCTCGCCGGAGCGCAGGTAGTTGCGGAAGCCGTCGGCCCGCGGCTCGAGGACCGCGAACGACTCGACGTCGGTCTGCTCCTGCGAGGCGTCGGTGCGGCCCGGGTGGAACGGCACGGTCACCTCGACCCCGGCGTCCTTCGCGGCCTTCTCCACCGCGGCCGAGCCGGCCAGGACGATCAGGTCGGCGAGGGAGACCTGGGCGCCGCCGGCGCCGTTGAACTCCTGCTGGATGCCCTCGAGGACGCCGAGCACGCGCTCGAGCTGCTCGGGCTGGTTGACCGCCCAGCCGCGCTGCGGCTCCAGGCGGAGGCGGGCACCGTTGGCGCCACCGCGCTTGTCGGTGGAGCGGAACGACGAGGCCGAGGCCCACGCGGTCTCGACCAGCTCGACTGACGGCGAGACCGGAGTCGAGGACCTTGGCCTTGAGCGAGGCGACGTCGTCACGGCTGACCAGCTCGCCCTCGACGGCCGGGACCGGGTCCTGCCACAGCTGCGGCTCGGCGACCCAGGGCCCGAGGAAGCGGGAGACCGGACCCATGTCGCGGTGGAGCAGCTTGTACCAGGCCTTGGCGAAGGCCTTGCCGAACTCGTCGGGGTTCTCCATGAACCGGCGCGAGATCTTCTCGTACTCCGGGTCGAAGCGCAGCGCGAGGTCGCTGGTGAGCATGGTCGGCTTGCGCTTCGGGGAGTCGGGCGTCGGGCCGGGGATGATCGCCTCGGCGTCCTTGGCGACCCACTGGTGCGCGCCGGCCGGGCTCTGCTCCAGCTCCCACTCGTACTTGAACAGGAACTCGAAGTAGTCGTTGCTCCACTGCACCGGGGTGCGGGTCCAGGTGACCTCGAGGCCCGAGGTGATCGCGTCCTCGCCCTTGCCGGAGCCGAACGAGCTGCGCCAGCCCAGGCCCTGCTCCTCGAGCGGGGCGCCCTCCGGCTCCGGGCCGACGAGGTCGGCGTCACCGGCGCCGTGGGTCTTGCCGAAGGTGTGGCCGCCGGCGATCAGCGCGACGGTCTCCTCGTCGTTCATCGCCATGCGGGCGAAGGTCTCGCGGATGTCGCGGGCCGAGGCGACCGGGTCGGGGTTGCCGTTGGGGCCCTCGGGGTTGACGTAGATCAGACCCATCTGGACCGCGCCCAGCACCTCGTCGAGCTCGCGCTCGCCGGCGTAGCGCTCGTCGCCGAGCCAGGTGTCCTCGGGACCCCAGTAGATCTCCTCGGGCTCCCACACGTCCTCACGGCCGAAGCCGAAGCCGAACGTCGGCAGGCCCATGTCCTCGATCGCGACGTTGCCGGCGAGCACCAGCAGGTCGGCCCAGGAGATCTTCTGGCCGTACTTCTGCTTGACCGGCCAGAGCAGGCGGCGGGCCTTGTCCAGGTTGGCGTTGTCGGGCCAGCTGTTGAGCGGGGCGAACCGCTGGCTCCCGTCGCCGGCGCCGCCCCGGCCGTCGTAGATCCGGTAGGTGCCGGCCGCGTGCCAGCTCAGGCGGATCATCAGGCCGCCGTAGTGGCCGAAGTCGGCGGGCCACCAGTCCTGGGAGGTGCGCAGCACCTCGACGACGTCGCGCTTGACGGCCTCGACGTCGAGGTCCGCGAAGGCCCGGGCGTAGTCGAAGTCGGGGTCCAGCGGGTTGCTCTTGCTGGAGTGCGAGCGCAGGGGCGAGAGGTCCAGGGAGTTCGGCCACCAGTCCTGGAGGCCGTGCGGGCGCCCGCTCGTCCTCGGGGTCGGTGAGTCGATCGCGGGGTTCTCGCTCTCGCTGCCCTGGGAGGCGGCCGAGCCGTCGTGCATCACCGGGCAGCCTTCCTCGGCCTTGCGGTCCACGCCCTGCGGGCTGGTCTCCGGGCTGTCGCTCATCTGGTTCCTTTCGAGGTTCATCAACGGGTGATCTGGTCAGGTCTCGTGGTTCAGGCGGCCGCACAGGTGGGGCACGTGCCCCACCAGACGACCTCCGCCTCGTCGACGGTGAAGCCGTGGTCGTCGGAGGCGCTGAGGCAGGGTGCGTGGCCGACGGCGCAGTCGACGTCGGCGATGGCGCCGCACGAGCGGCAGACCACGTGGTGGTGGTTGTCCCCGACCCGCGCCTCGTAGCGCGCGGTCGACCCGGCCGGCTGGAAGCGCCGCACCAGGCCCGCCTCGGTGAGCACGCGCAGGACGTCGTAGACCGCCTGGTGGGAGACGGTCGGGACCTCCGCGCGGACCAGCCGGATCAGCGCCTCGGTGTCGAGGTGGGGATGGTCGTGCACGCTCGCCAGCACCGCGAGCCGCGGTCGGGTCACGCGCAGCGACGCCTCTCGCAGCAGGCTGGGGAAGTCGGTCGGCGGCACACCCCCACCCTGTCCACCTTTCTGGAACCAGTCAAGTCTTGGTGTGACCTGGTGCACCGGCCCGCAAGGGCCGGTCGCGGGATGGATCCGCCACCTGCGGGTACGACCCCGCCATGCCCACTCCCGGCCCCCAGCTCCCCCGCGTCGTCGTCGTGACCGGCGCGACCAGTGGCATCGGCCTCGCCACCGCCCACCAGGCCGCCGGCGAGGCCGACGTCGTCGTCCTGGTCGCCCGCTCCGAGCCCCGGCTGCGCGAGGTCGAGGCCCAGTGCCGTGACCGCGGGGCGCACGAGGTGCTCGTGTGCCCGGCCGACGTCGGCGACGACGCGGCCGTCGGCGCCCTGGTGGCGCGCGTGGTCGAGACGTTCGGGCGCATCGACGCGGTGGTCAACAGCGCCGGCGTGGTCTCCTACGGGCGCACCGAGGAGATCCCCGTCGACGTCTTCGCCGCCGTGGTGCGCACCAACGTGATGGGCTCGGTGCACGTCGCGCGCCACGTGCTCCCCGTCCTGCGACGGCAGGGACACGGCACCGTGGTGCTGATCGGCTCGGTCATCGGGCACATCGCGGTGCCCGGCATGACGCCGTACGCCGTCAGCAAGTGGGCGGTCCGCGCCCTCGCCCGCCAGCTCCAGCTGGAGAACCGCGACCAGCCCGGCATCGTGGCCTACGTCGCGCCCGGCGGCGTGGACACCCCGATCTACCTGCAGGCCGGGAACTACTCCGGTTTCGTCGGCCGCCCCCCGCCGCCCGTGGTCTCCCCGGAGCGGGTGGCCCGCAAGGCGCTGGACCTGACCCGCCATGCCGGTGCAGGGGTCCGGGGCCGGGCACAGGTCGGACCGGCCAACCAGGTCATGCGTCTCGGGTTCTCCCTGCTGCCGGGCGTCTACGACCGCCTCGTCGGGCCCTTGGTGCCGCTGGCCTCCAAGGACCGGACGAAGACGGCTGCTCCCACGGCCGGCAACGTGCTGGAGCCGGCGCCCGAGCTGGAGCGCCTGCGCGGGCAGCAGGGCAACCCGGTGGCCGGCGTGCTGCGCAACGTGGCCGCTGCCGTCCGGGCCCTCCGCCCCAGTGGCACCACCAGCGGCCGAGGCTGACCCCGGCAGGGTGCACGAAGGCCGCCCGCGGGTGGCGGACGGCCTTCGTCGGTGCGGCTGGTCAGCGGCCGCTGCGCTGCTTCTTCTTCGTCTCGCTGAGGTCCTCGAGCTGCTCGGCCTCGGCCCGCTCCTCGCGGGCCGAACCCGCGGACTCGGCGGCCTGGTCGAGGCGGCGCTTGGCCTCGTCCTTGGCGGACTTCCGCCGGGACTCGGCGGCCGCCTGCCGGCGCTGCTTGCGCTCCTCGGCGTCGTCCTTCCTGGTCGCCGCGCGCTTCTCGGCGGCGGCCTTCTTCCTCGCGGCCGCCTGCTCGGCCTCGTCGCGAGCCTCCGCCTTGCCGCGCTGCTCGACCTCGTCGGCCCGCTCGAGCCCGGAGACGGCGCGCTCGTCGGCGGCGTCGCGCTGCCGGTCCGCCTTCTCCTGCCCGGACTCCTCGGTGCCTCGGGCCTCCTGCCGCTTGATCTCCGCCTGCTGCTCGAGCCGGGCGGCCGCCGCCTGGCGCTCGGAGCGCTCGAGCCGCTCGGTGCCCTGCAGGGCCAGGGCACGGTCGCGCAGGACCGAACCGGCGAGCCGGTCGGCCGAGCCGATCGCCCGGTCGACGAGGGCCCGCGGAGCGGAGCCCTCCGGCAGCCGCTCGGTCACCGCGGTGTCGATCAGCCCGACGGGGAGACGGGCCAGCTTGTACGGGACGGTCAACAAGGTGTTCGTCATCTCAGCTCCTCAGCTCCTCAGCTCTTGAGCTCGTCAGCTCTGGTCCTGGCGACGCACCTGCGCCGCCTCCTGCTCGGCGAGCGCGGCCTCGCGCTCGAGCCGCGCACTCTCGCTCCCGGCCTGCTGCTCGGTGGCGTCGGCCTGGGCGTCCAGCGCCTCCGCCTGCTCCAGCCCGGAGCCGGCGACGCGGTCGGCCTGCCGCTCCGCGGCGGCCTCGCCGGCCGCCTCCTTGCGGTCGGCCTGGGCCTGCGCCTCGGCCTTCTCTCGCTGCTCCTGGCCCGCGGCGGCGTGCTCGACGCGCTGGGCGTGCTGCTGCGCCTCGGACTTCTCCTGCGCCGCCTCACGGGTGGCCTCGTTGACGCCCTGGTGCGCCTCGGCGCGCTCGGCGTCCGCGATCGCGTCGTCGGCGACGGCCTCGCGCCGGGCCTGCGCCTCGGCCTGCTGGAGCTGGCCCTCCTCGGCGAGGTCGTCCTTGCCGGTGACGGCGCCGGCGACCTCCTTGGCCTTGCCGGCGAGGTTGTCCAGGAGTCCTTCGCGGGCCTCGCTCGCTCTGTTGCTGCTCATGGGTGAGTGCCTTCCGGTCGGTGACTGTCGGGACTCAATTCACGTGCCCACCGCTTCCCGGACCCGTGCACCATCTCGAGGTGAGATGGGTCATGGACTAGCGCGCGCGGCGCCGGAGGAGTCCCCGCCAGCCCTCGTCGGGCAGCGACAGCCGCACGATCTTGTGCCAGGCCGAGAGGACCTGCCTCGGCAGCGGCCGGGAGTTGTAGGACAGCCCGTGGCGCTGCATCACCTCGCGAACCCGCGGCGCGATCTCGGCGTACCGGTTGCTGGGCATGTCGGGGAAGAGGTGGTGCTCCACCTGGTGGCTCAGGTTGCCGGCCATCAGGTGGGTCAGGGGTCCGCCGGAGATGTCGGCCGAGCCGAGCATCTGGCGGAGGTACCACTCGCCGCGCGTCTCGTCGGGGTCGATCTCCTCGACCTCGAAGGTCTCCACGCCCTCGGGGAAGTGCCCGCACATGATCACCGAGTGCGCCCACACGTTGCGCAGCACGCTGCTGGTCGCGCTCGCGGTGAGCTGGGACCGCGCGGCGGGGCCGGAGAGCAGGGGGATCGCGGCGTACTCCCGCAGCGCGCCGGTGAGCACCTTGCGCAGGGTCGTCCGCAGCTCGCGCTTCATCTCGGGGGTGAAGCCGCGACGCTCGCGCAGGGTCGCACCGAGGTCGAGGTCGTACATCGCGATGCCGTACTCGAACAGCAGGGCGTTGAGCAGGTTGTAGACCGGCTGGAACAGGTGCCGCGGCTCCCACTCCTGCGCCTCGTCGACGCGGAGGACGCCGTAGCCGAGATCGTTGTCGCGCCCCAGCACGTTGGTGTGCACGTGGTGCACCTCGTTGTGCGCCCGCTTCCACTGCGCCGCCGGCGAGGCGAAGTCCCACTCCCACGTGCTGGAGTGGATGACCGGGTCGCGCATCCAGTCCCACTGCCCGTGCAGGACGTTGTGGCCGATCTCCATGTTGTCGAGGATCTTGGCGACGGTGAGGCCCGCGGTACCGAGCACCCAGGCGGTGCGGGAGCGACCGCCCAGCAGCAGGACGATCCGGCTGCCGACGCGCAGGTGACGCTCGACCGCGATGACCCGCCGGATGTACGCCGCGTCGCTCGCGCCGAGCGACCCCATCACCGAGAACCGGATCTGGTCGAGCTCCTGACCGATCTCGCGGACCTGGTCCGGGGTCAGTCCGTGCGGGCCGCGCAGCTCGGGAGAGGGTCGGGTCTCCGGGACGGGTCGAGGTGCCACGGCGGGGGCGGTCGTGGTGATGGCCATGCAGCCATGGTGCCCACTTCAGGACGACCGACCCTCACCCGGTCCCCTTCCTGGACCATCCGCGGGAGGCGGCGCCTGGTCCGGGCGGGCCCGCGGTCGCCGCTTCTCAGGGTCACAGGCCGGACCAGGGGTCCTCGCGTTCCCAGACCGTCGGGAGGTGGAGCCGGACCTCGTCCTCCGCCGCCAGGCGGCGAAGCACCCGGAGTGTGACGTCCAGGTCGTCGCCGGCGTACGGCAGCGCGCGCAGGGGCTTGTCCAGCGGTCGGAAGAAGTCGTCCCAGTGGGTGAGGACCACCCTGCGGGCGCCGACGGCCCGCACGGTGTGGGTCCAGTAGTCGACGAGGTAGGACTCGTCCAGCACGCCGAGCTGCCCGATCCCGAGGTAGGCCGCCTCCGCGGCGTGACCCTCGAGTGCGCCGGGCACGAACCCTGCGCTGCCCTGCACCAGCGCCCGGCGGCCGGAGTCGTGCGCGACGAGGATCGACCACGCCTCGCCGCAGCGGTAGGCCGACGCCCTCACCGGCGGGCGCACCGGCTCGTCGATGGTGCCGGGGAAGCGGTCCGGGGGGCAGTGCGCGGACTCGACGAACGTCAGCCTCCACGCGCCGTACGCCGTCGGCTCGCCGGGAGTGACGACGTCCAGCCGGTCCTCCGGGAGGCCGGCACCCCGGCCGACCTGGGCGGCGGAGGCGCTGCCCACCAGCGTGGCGCCGGTGCGTCGCGCGACGAGGCCGGCGTCCATCGCGTGGTCGAAGTGCCCGTGCACGGGCACGACGGCCACCACCTGCGACGGCGCCAGCCGGCGCAGCGCCGCGTCGATCCGCGACGGGTCGGGGGCGATCCTGCGCAGCCCCACCTCGAGCAGCGAGGGCCGCGAGAAGAACCCGTCGGTCAGCACCGCGGAGGACCCGTCGTTCAGGAGCAGGGTCGAGACCCCCGCGAACGTGACGGAGAGGTCTCCCCGCGCGGCGCGCGGGACGTCGAACAGGTCGGCGTAGGGAGAGAGATCGGGTCGGCCGGGCTTGAGGCGCATGGCACCACTCTTCCTGGCCGACGGGTTGCGCCGGGACCTGCTCCCCGACTGCGTGTACGGCGCCTCCGCACCGGGCCTGCGTGGGTTCGAGTCACGGGTGCAGCGCGACGCCTGGGCGTACGCCGACCGGCTGGAGGGTGCCTCGGCGTCCGAGCGCGGCACGGCGGCGAGGCGCTTCGCCGCGGCCGAGGCGGCGTACGTCTGGGGCCTGCCCCTGGTCGAGCTGCACGACACCGTGCGCCAGTTCCGGTTCCGCAACACGATCGTGAGCATCGCGGGACCGGTGGGGCCGGAGACGAAGAACGTGGTCTCGCCCAACGTCGACACCGCCTACTCCGTCGGCTGGTTCAGCCTCACGAACGGCCCGTTGGTGGTCGACGTGCCCGACACCCACGGCCGCTTCTACACGTTCCAGTTCATGGACGCCTGGACGAACTCGTTCGCCTACCTCGGCTCGGGGGCGACCGGCACCCGTGCCGGTTCCTACCTCCTGACCCCACCCGGCTGGTCCGGCGACGTCCCGGCCGGGGTGCACGTCGTCCGCAGTCCCACGCGCACGATCTGGCTGCTGGGGCGGACCCTGGTCGCCGACGAGGCGGACCTGGAACGGGCCAGGCCCCTGCTGGAGAAGTACACCGCCACTCCCCTCGAGGCCTGGCGGCTCGGCATCCGGAACAAGCCCGTCGTGTTCGACCAGCCCCCGCCGAAGCAGCCGGACCCGGCCACGCCCCAGGGCATCGACTTCGTCGCCGCCCTCAACCGGGACACGACGATCGACCCGCCGCCGGCGGTGCAGCGCTGCGTCCTCGATGCTCTCTCGCCCGCCGGCGTCGAGCAGCCCGACACCTCACCGGCGGCCGTGGCGGTCGCCGACGAGTCCGACCGGTTGGGCAACCCGCCCGGGTCCGGTGCCGACACCACGCAGGACCGCGCGGTCGAGGCCGGCACCCGCGCCGGCAAGCGCCTCGTCGCCGGCGCCGCGGATCGCCATCTACCCCACGAGCTACCGCGACGGTCGTGGTCGGCCGCTCAACGGCCGGCACCGCTACACCATCACGTTCCTTCAGGGGCAGCTGCCGCCGGCGCGGGGGTTCTGGTCACTGACGATGTACAAGCCCGACAACTTCCTCTACGCCAACGAGGTCGACCGCTACGCCGTCGGCGACCGCAGCCGCGGGCTCCGCCGCAACGCCGACGGGTCGCTGACGATCTTCGTCCAGCACGCGCGACCCCGGGGCGCCAAGGCCCGGGCCAACTGGCTGCCTGCGCCGACCGGATCGTTCCACCTGGTGCTGCGGATGTTCCTGCCGAGGAGGTCCGCGCTCGACGGGACCTACCGGATCCCGCCGTTCGTCCGGCGCTGAGGAGCCTGCTCAGTCCAGTGACCCGACCGGCGGCGTGGGGTCGGAGCCGACCGCCCAGCTCGGGACGATGAACAGCCCGGTCGCGCGGACCGACGGACCGGCGTCGTGGGTATCCGGGCCCATCCACGCCTCGACGGTGACCTTGCGGCCGTCCTCGCCCGCGATGCGCGCCTCCATCCGCACCGGCCCGAGCGGGATCGGCCGCTCGTAGCGCAGCGTCAGCGTGCCGGTGACCGTCAGCCGCGTGTGTCGTGCACTGGCGGTCTCGCCCATCAGGTGGTCGAGCAGCAGCGCGGACACCCCGCCGTGGACGCTCCCCGGCGGCCCCTCGTACGCCGCCCCGAGCGTCACCGCGGACCGCACGACGTCGTCGTCCCCCCACACCAGCCGGACCGGCGGGGCGAAGGCGTTGCGCACGCCGACGACCGTGTTGCCCCAGTTCCACGACCGGCCGTGGGCGTTGTAGTGCACGCCGGCCGGCCCCTCGGGCGCGTCCTCGGCGAGCAGGTCGGCGGCCTCGCGCACCAGGGCTCGCGCGCGCTCGACCCGGTCGGCGTCGACCCGGCTGCGGATGGTGACGTCGACGAGGCGGCGCACGTCGTCGGCGAGCCCGCCGTACAGCCGCTCGGAGGCCTCGACCTCCTCGGTCGGGACGTCCTCGAAGGAGAAGGACCCCAGGTTCAGATCGGACACGCAGCCAACCTAGGGGACGCCCCAGGCGACATCCTGCGGGAGCGGTCTGCCTGCTGCGCACCGCAGATCTCTACGGCAGGGCGCGGCGGATCTCGCCCAGGAGTGTCGGGTAGGGGTCCTCCAGCGGCTTCCGCGAAGCCCGCAACCGCTCCTGGATCTCGCGCAGAGGTGCACCCGCGACGTAGTGCCGGCCCCGTCGCTCTCCTCGAGCCTCGAGCAGTCCCGCAGCTGCAGCAGCAACGAGGTCTCGCGTCGCCGTGCGCTCATCGAGCTCAGTGAGCTTGATGTACGACGGCCGCGTGACCCTGAGCCCGAGCATGGCGTCGAAGAGCGCGGCTCCGACCCGCTCGTTGAGCTTGTGCGTGGCCAGCAGCTCGTCGATGTTCTGCCACTGCGCCTCCGCCTCGTCGAACCGTCGACGGACCGTGTGCGCCTGCATGTGATGGGCGCGCAGGTTGAACTTGACCCACATGGTCGCGTCCCGGCGAGGCTGCCACGAGCCGTGTCCCGTGGCCGCGAGGACGTCGTAGTAGTTCTGCGTGTTGTTGCCCAGCCACTCCTCGATGCTCGAGAACGTCGGCTCCACCAGATCGTCCTGAGCCAGCACCATGGTCTGAAGTGCCCGGGCCATCCGTCCGTTGCCGTCCCGGAACGGATGGATCATCACAAGGTTGAGGTGTGCCATGGCGCCTCTGACGAGGGGTTCCTCGCCGGTCGACGAGGCGAGCGACTCGGACAGCGCGCGCATCAGCCCCGGCACCTGATCGGCGCCTGGCCCTTCGTACACGTCGAGTCCGCGACGGTCGTCTCGCACGAAGATCTCCCTGGTGCAGTAGCGCCCGGGCGACTTCGAGAGGTCGTGCTCGAGGAGCATGAAGTGCATCGAGCGGAGGACCGCCTCGTCGATCACGAAACCTGGCTCCGTGGCGACGTTGAGCACGTAGGTCAGGACACGCCGGTAGCCCACGATCTCCGCCCAGGTTGCTTCGTCAGCGGTCAACGGCGGCTCATCGTCCACTGCAGCGACGGCGTCCGACTCACTGACGGTGTAGCCCTCGATCGTGTTCGACCCCTGGATGGCGCGTGCGGTCGAGGTGCGGCGGAGAAGCCCGTCCCACCGCTTCGGCGCGCGGAGGACGGTCGCGAGGGACGCCCGGACCTGATCGATCTCCGCGAGAACCCGCTGGTCGTCGAGGTCGAGCTCGGGGGTGGCGAAGAGCAGTGTCATGTCCGTATGTCCTTCAATCAACGACACCTACAGCCGCGCCTTGACGTTCTGTCACTTAATAAATGACAAAGAGTCAAGCGGCAGTGGAGGGTGACTGCTCACACGACCGTGCGCGAACCGCGCCGGACCTGCATCGTCCGTGCCCGGCGTACGGCGCTGCGCGCGGCCTGCGCGTCGTCGACGTGCCACCAGTCGGCGCGCACCCGCTCGGCGTCGATGTCGACGAGCAAGTAGCCGCAGTGCTGGGCGTCGCGGTACTTGACCCACGGGTTGAACGCCGCCTCATTGGCGCCGGTCACGGTGTCGAAGACGGTGTCGGCGCCGGGGACGAACTGCGCGGCGATCGTCCCGATCGAGGGTGAGCTGATCCCGGGCGCGATCAGCTCGACGGCCACCGAGTGGCCGGTCAGGGCGTAGGTGCCGGGATCGCGTGGGATCTCGCACGCATAGCTCATGTGCACGTCACCAGTCAGGACGACGACGTCCTCGACGCGAGCCAGCTGCGCCACGAGTCGCCGACGCTCGGCGGGATAGCCGTTCCAGTCGTCCACGTAGTAGGCGACCGCCTCGTGGGCCAGGGCCGGCGAGACGGGCTCGAGCACCTGCGAGATCGCGTCGGGGTACCCAGGCCCCAGCACGGTGGGGAAGAACGGCACCTGATTGCCCACGAGCTTCCAGGTCGCCCGGCTCTCGCGCAGCCCGCTGGTGAGCCAGTCGAACTGCGCCGTGCCGAGCATCGTGCGGTCCGGGTCGTTGCGGTCGGGGTCCACCGACCCGGCGCTGAAGGCGATGCTGTCGGGCTGCTGGTCGCGGAACCGGCGCTCGTCGAGCATCCACAGGTCGACGTGCTGCCCCAACCGAAGCCGGCGGTTGATCCGGAACGGCTCCTCGCGCGCGACCCTCCGGGCGGGGAGCCACTCCGTCCACGCCCGCCGCGCGCCCGCGGCCCGGGTCGCCCACGGACCTTCACCCTCGTCGTGGTTCTCCGCTCCATCGCGCCAGGTGTCGTTGGCGATCTCGTGGTCGTCCCAGACCGCGATCACCGGGTGCCGGGCGTGCAGCGCCTGCAGGTCCGGGTCCAGCCGGTAGCAGCCGTGCCGCACGCGGTAGTCCGCGAGCGTGAGGCACTCGTGGGGCGGGGCGGCGTGCCGCGGAGCGGCCGGTGCGGGCATCCCCTTGCCCAGCGGGCCGTCGGGGCCGTACTCGTAGATGTAGTCACCGAGGTGCAGCACCGCGTCGACGTCCTGGCCCGCGAGGTGCCGGTAGGCCGCGAAGTGGCCCCAGTCGTAGTTGGCGCACGAGACGACGCCGAGCCGCACTGCGACGTCGGCGTTCCGCGCCGGCGCCGTGCGGGTGCGGCCGGTCGGGGACACCGCCCCCAGCGCCCGGAAGCGGTACCAGTACGTCGTCCCGGGTCGCAGCCCGCGCACATCGACGTGGACGGTGTGGTCGTGCCGGGCGGAGGCGGTACGACGGCCGCGCGCGACCACTCGGCGGAAGCGCCGGTCCCGGGCGATCTCCCACGACACCTCGACCTGCGGGCCCTTCTTGGAGCCGGGGGTGGCCCGGCGGATCGGCGTGACGCGGGTCCACAGCACGACCCCGTCGGGCAGCGGGTCTCCCGAGGCGACCCCGTGGACGAACGGCGAGCGTGCGGCGTAGGCCTCGTCCCAGCCCATCAGCGCGGCGGTGCCGGCGGCCGCCAGCCCGGCGGCACCGCGGACGAGCAGCCCTCGTCGGTCCAGGGATGTCATGTGGCTTGAACGACGTGTCGCGCGATGCGGTTACGCCCGCAGCGGGGACCCGCTTCTTTACGCACGGGCTCGTGACCCCCGCCCCGCCACCTCGTTGTCCAGGCACACCGATCGGGAGAGCGGAAGGGAGAAGGCCATGAACCCCTACGACGTCCTCGGCACCACGCCGGGCGCCACGATGCGCGAGCTCGAGCAGGCCTTCGTCGCCCGGCTCCAGGAGGTCCGGGACCTCCCGCGGGTCGACGAGGACCACGACCCGGCCCTGCCGATCGTCACCGCGTTCCGGATGGCCATGGCCACCGGCACCCACCGCTTCCAGCCCGCCGACGCCGCCGTCCCTGCTCCGGCCGGCGTCCGCGTCGTCGAGACCCGCTCCGGCGGCCGCCGGCTCCCCGCGGCCGGCTTCGCGGCGTACGTCCCGGCCGCTGCGTGAGGCGCTGACCCCTCTGGACAACTCGTCCCCAAGGCCCTCCGTCTTCTGGTAGTCAGGACCGAGGTCGGCGATGGTGCCGGTTTCGGGACAGGGGTGGTCGTGACGAGCGCTGTCGCTGCGCCGGTGGGGCGCGAGGAGGAGATCGCGCGGCTGCTGGGCCACCTCGCGCTCGAGGGCGCCGGCGCCCTGATGCTGACCGGACCCGCGGGGATCGGCAAGACGACGCTGCTCGAGGAGGTCGCCGCGCACGCCGAGGCGGACGGACGGCGGGTGGTGCGCGTCCGGGCCACGGCGCTGGAGCAGTCGGTGCCGTTCGTGACCCTCGGAGACGTGATCGACGAGCTGGGCCGTCCCCGGCTGACCACCCTGCCTGCGCACCACCGCGCCGCGCTGGAGGTGGCCCTGCTCACCCGCGAGCCGACCGGTTCGGGCACCGCGATCGCCGCCGTCCCCATGGCCTTCCGCGAGCTGCTCGGTCAGGTCAGCCGCGAACGTCCGCTGCTCCTGGCCGTGGACGACCTGCACTGGGTCGACCCGGCGAGCCTGGTCGCCCTGACCTACGCCGCCCGGCGCCTCGAGGACCGGGTCACCCTCGTGGCCACCGTGCGCGAGCCGATCGGGGCGGACCTCGCCTCCCTCGGCCGACGCGTGCCCGTCGGACCGCTGGGCGTCGACGCCGGCGTGCGGCTGGTCCGTGGCGTGCTCGGCCGGTCGACGTCGTACGCCCTGGCCAGACGGGTGCACCGCGCGGCCTCCGGCAACCCCATGCTCGTCCTCGAGCTCGCCCGGGCGGTCGCCGAGCAGGGCGGTTGGTCCTCCGAACGGCTCAGCGAGCTCGTGCCGTCCGAGGCGCTCGCCGGGTCCGTGGCCGAGCGCGTCGCCTCGCTCCCGGGGGACGTGCGGGACGTCCTCGCGCACGCAGCCGCTCTGGCCCGGCCCAGCGTGGAGCTCCTGACCGAGTGCTGCGGCCCCGGGGCCGAGGAGAGCCTGGTGGTGGCACGGCGGGCGGGCCTGGTGCTCGTCTCCGGCTCGTCCGTGCGCTTCGCCCACCCGCTGTACGCCGCCGCGCTGCTCGGCGACCTGCCGCCCTCGGAGCGACGAGCCGTGCACCGACGCCTGTCCGAGCTGTCCCTCGAGGCCGAGGAGCGGGCCTGGCACCGCGCCCGCGCGTGCGAGGGCACCGACCCGGTCGTCGCGGCGCTGGTGGAGCGCGCCGCCCACCGTGCACGCCGGCGCGGTGCGCCGCACGGCGCGGTCGAGCTCGGCGGGCTCGCGCTGCGGCTGACCCCGCCCGACCACGTGGCCGACCGCGCGCGGCGCGGACGCCTGGTCGGCGCGGCGCTGCTGGACGCCGGCGACCTCCAGGGGGCGCGCGACCTGCTGGAGCAGGTCCGCGACGGGCTCGACCCCGGTGTGGAACGGGCGACGACCCGCGTGGCGCTCAGCGAGGTGCTCTACGAGCTCGAGGGTCCGAGTGCGGCGGGTGACGAGGCACGCAGCGCCCTGCTGGAGGCCGGGGACGCGCCGCACGTCGCAGCGGCGGCGCACCTCGCGCTGGTCGACCGCAGCCACGCCGGCGCCGCGGAACGGCTGGCGCACGCACGCCAGGCCCTCGACCTGCTCGCCACGGGGCCTGCGGACGAGCCGCGGCTGCGGGCCCAGGCGCTGCGCGAGATCGCCCTGGCCCAGTTCCACCGCGGAGCCGGGATGCCCGCTGAGATCCTCGAGGCGATGGAGCTCGAGCGCACGCTGGCGGACCCGCCGCCGATCGCGTGGGCGGCCGAGACCTGCTACGCCGAGTGCATCAAGTACCTCGACCGCCTCGAGGAGGCGGACGCGCTGCTGAGCGCCTGCCACGCCCGGGCGGAGGAGGCAGGGGACCTCACCTCGCTGGTCGACGTGCTGGGCCACCGGTCCGAGCTGGCGCTGTGGCTCGGTCGCGTCGGCGAGGGGCTCGAGCTCGGGGTGCGGGGACGGGTGCTGGCCGGCGAGCTCGATCAGCACGGACGGGTCGGCATCGCGACCTCCTTCGCGGTCCTGGCCGCCGCCCACGTCGGCGACGTCGAGCTCGGGCGCCGCGAGGCGGAGCACGCGGCAGGGGCGGACCTCGACGAGTGGAGTGCGGCGATGCTCGCGCACTCCAGCGGTCGTCTCGAGCTGTGGTGCGGGGACGCGGCCGCGGCCCGCCGCCACCTCGAGGTGTGCGACCGGCTGGCGATGTCGCAGGAGCTGTCGGTCCCGCGGCAGTGGCGCTACCTGGGGGACTTCGTCGAGGCGCTCGCCGTCACCGGTGAGCTCGACCTCGCCCGCGACCGGCTGGAACGGGTGCGCGGCTGGGCCGCCGGGACCGGCCTGGGGTCCTCGGCCGGCATGGCCCACCGTGCGGGCGCAGCCGTGGCCGCCGTCGAGGGGGACCTGGATGGTGCCGCCGAGGAGCTGGAGGCGGCGATCAGCGCCTACGCGTCGGTGGGGATGCGGTTCCACGTGGCCCGGACGAGGCTCACCCTCGGCACCGTGCTGCGCCGGGCTCGCCGGCGGCGCCTGGCCCGGGAGGCCCTCACCTCGGCTGTGGCGGAGCTGACCGCCGTGGGAGCGACCGGCTGGGTCGGCCCGGCGGAGGCCGAGCTGGCCCGGGTGAGCGGCAGGTCGGGCAACGAGGGCACGCTGACGCCCACGGAGGAACGTGTGGTGAGCCTGGTCGGGGAGGGGCTGTCCAACAAGGAGGTGGCGGCCGCTCTCTCGGTCTCGCTGCGCACCGTCGAGGCCCACCTCACCCGGGTCTACGCCAAGCTCGGCGTGCGCTCGCGGGCTGCGCTGGTGGCACGGCTGCGCTGAAGCCCGGCGGCGCCAAACTGTGTGGTTTTCCGCAGTACCCGGCGCCCGGCGCCGGCTCTAGCGTGGGCGGCGGCCGGCCCGAGGGGGTGCGGGGCCGCTCGGGTCCCACCGGCCTGGATGAGGAGGACGACGTATGAGGATCAGGCAGCAGATGGCCGTGGTGGGGATCGCGGCCGCCGCCGCAGCGGGGACGGTGGCGGTGCCGGCGTACGCCGAGAACCCGGCCGGCCTGGGGCAGTACACCGACACCTACCAGTGCGACGGGGTGGGCGACGTGGCGATCCGGACCAACAGCACCCGCTCGGAGATGAGCTGGGGCGCGGGCAAGATCGTCTCGGGCGGGTCGGGCACGCTGGTGCCGACGTCCTTCACGTTCTCGGCCTACGACGAGACCACCGGCGCCTACCTCTTCGAGCCCGAGACGATGTCGAAGGGCAACGGCACGACCGGCCCGGGGGGCGACCTCTGGACCTGCCACCAGTCGATGACCGGCACCCTCGCGGACCTCGCTGAGCCTGGTGAGGAGCTGCCGCCGGGCGTCGACCCGACCGACGTGATCACGGTGACCTTCGGTGTGACGGCGGTCCACAAGGGCTGAACCGGCCGCCCGTCTCGTCGCGGGACCCACGAGCCCGGACCCAGGTGATCCTGGGTTCGGGCTCGTCCGCTCAGCGGGTCTTGGCCAGGCGACCGACGAAGTAGGCGGTGGAGTAGTCCGCGGCGCCGGTCCCGTCGCCCGAGCCGCAGGACGACTCGACGTAGAACTCCTTGTCGGCGTAGGCCTTCTCGACGTAGTACTCGTCGGTCCCGAACTTCGTGTTGCCGGGGAAGATCTTGCCCTCGATCGAGTGGTCGAAGTCGCCGGCGACCCCGGACAGCGCCTCGTCGTCGGAGCCGCTGGTCGGGAGCAGCTGCCCGGGGCACGAGGACGGGTCGAACGGGCCCGGGTAGTCCTCCGGGACGGACACGACGTACTTGAGCACGACGCGGGTGTCGTCGGGGTTCGCGATGCCGCAGGACCCGTCGCCGCAGAAGTCGTCGGTGTCGCCCCACTTCTCGACCCGGTCGACGGTCAGGGTCAGCTTCACCCCGTTGTCCCAGGTGTGGGTCCCGCCGTCGAGCGGCAGCTGCTCGAAGTCGCCGCCCTCGACGGCGTCGCCGTCACCCTCGGTGGTGTCGTCGCCGCTGCCGCGGTTCTCGCCGACGGTGATCTTCGCCGCGTCGGGCTCGTCGCCGGCGATCACCGAGCGCAGGCGGGACACCGCGGCGGCCACCAGGGCGTCGGTGCTGCTGGTGGCGGTCTGCGCGGAGTCGGTGAGGTCGGCGTAGAACAGCAACGACAGGTGGTTGTCGATCCGGGCGATGGAGTAGCGGAACGCGATCGGCAGGCTCAGCACCTCGTTGCCGGCGGACCCGACGGCAGTGACGTTGACCTGCTGGTCGACGTCCGAGACCGACTTCTCGGTGTCGGTGTCGATGCTCAGCTTCATCTGGGTGCCGTCGGCGTCCTTCTCCTCGACGCTGTGGCACCCGTCCAGGGCGTCGGTGAGCTGGTCGAGGTTCTCCTGCGCCTGGGCGACCGACTCGTAGGAGCCGACCGAGTGACCGACAGCGGGCAGGCCCGAGTCACCCTCGGACGACAGCGAGATCTCGGCCTTGTGCTTCGCCTTGGTCGCCTTGCTGCCCAGGTCACCGATGTCGGTCAGGCACCCGAGCTCGGTGTCGTCCTCCTCGTCGTCCTCGTCGACGTTCCAGCTCCCCGCGAGCGACGTGGCGTCGAGGAGGACGTCCTGGAGCTGGTCCTTGCTGAGGACGGTGACCTGCTCGGCGCCCTCCCCCTCGGCGCCTCCGGCCGAGGACGACGAGCAGCCGGCGGTTGCGGCGAGGGCGAGCAAGAGAGCGGTGGCAGCGAGGGAGCGAGGCATCGGAGCTTTCTGGTGGTCCCGGACATGGAAATCCCCCGGTCCGCTGGGCGCGGGCCGGGGGTCGTACAGCACGAGCGCGCCCGAAGGGATTCGAACCCCTAACCTTCTGATCCGTAGTCAGATCGTCGCCCTGCCTGCGTACCCGCTTTGAGCGCAAATGCCTGGCCTGAAGTCGGACGATCTGCACCGATCGAGGTGCATCGAGGTACCGCGCTGTGTCCGGAGTGTGTCCGCGCGCCATGCGTCATGCCACCTACGGCCGCCTGCACTTCTCGTAACTTTACGCGGAGTCAAGCGTTCATCCACCAAGGGAGACCTCACTCCGACGACTTCGAAGGAACGACATGACCCGACCTTGGCCAGGCTCGAGGCGCGCCATCGCAGCGGCTGCTGCTGTGTGGTCGGCCGCCCTGGTAGCGGGGCTCACCACCCAGGCAGCGGCCGGTGCCACGCAGCCCAGCGACTCTGCCGCGCCCAGCTCTCCGAGCTGGGTGGCGTCCTGGGCGATGCCGGTGGGGTCCTACGGGCCGACGGACATGGCGGTCCGCCCGCGCTTCGCGGACAAGACGATCCGGACGACCGCCCGGTTGAGCTTGGGAGGGAGCCGCGTGCGAGTCCGGCTCTCCAACGAGTCGGGCAACGCGCCGCTGACCCTGCGTGCGGCACACATCGGTGCGACCTCGCCCGACAACGGCATCGCGGGGCGCAACGTCCCGTTGACCTTCGGCGGGCGTAGATCGATCACTCTCAAACCTGGACAGCGAGTCCTCAGCGACGGCGTGGCCCTCCACACCAGTGCGCTCAGCCGCGTCACCGTGAGCGTCTACGCCCCCGGGCCAGCCGTCGACGCCACAGGCGACACGCAGGACGCTTTCGCCACCTACTCGACGAGAAGCGGCAACCACGCCGCTCAGACCTCGAGCAATGGCTTCAGCGTGCCTTCCACCGGAGGCCTCTTCGTCACTGCCATCGACGTGTACACCCCGAACGACGGCCTCATCGTGGCCATGGGCGACTCGATCACCGCTGGCGGCCCGCAGGCGAACGGACGCCCATGGCCCTACTGGCTGGCGGATCGGCTGGTGCGCTGGGCCAGGGCCGGCGGACCACGGCTGTCGCTCGTGAACGTCGGGATCAGCGGCAACCAGGTGACCCAGACCCGTCGGCCGCTGTCGGGGGCTCCGTCCTTCCAGGGGGCGGGCGCCGCGGAGCGTCTCCGCAACGACGCGCTCTCCCAATCAGGCTTCAGGACGCTCCTCATGATGGAGGGCATCAACGACATCGGCGGAGACAGCATCTCGGCGAAGTCGGTGGAGACTGCGCTGCTCGACATCGCCGAGCGCGTCCACCGCAGGGGTGGCCGCGTGCTGTTCAGCCCGCTGACTCCGGCAGGCGACCTCACCGGCCCGACCTTCTACGGCCTCGGATACTCCTCCCCCGATGGGGTCGAGGAGCGGAAGGCCCTCAACGCGTGGATCCGGAGCCGACCCGGCGTCTACACGCCGGCCTTCGACTTCGAGCCCGTGGTCGGGGACAAGCGCTTCCCGAACCACCTGCAGCTCGCGTTCAACTCAGGAGACAACCTGCACCCCAACCAGGCCGGTCATCGGGCCATGGCGTACAGCATCCGCCTCCGCTCACTGCTCCACGGCAGGTGAGGCAACCGACCGCCTGGCCGACACGAGTCCCCTCGATGCGCGCAGTCCAGCCTTGAGGTAGCGACGGTTCGCCGCGTCGATGACCGCGTCGACAGCACGCCAGCTCAGGCGTCCTGCTGACAGCGAGGCGGCCGCTCGCAGGGGAAGCTCCTCGAGAGCTCGTTCGAGCATCTTGGCCGTCGTGGGGTCCGGCTCGGACCCGGCACGTGGGGCCAGTCCCTGATGGACCACTCTCTTCGCCAGTCTTCCCACGACCGTGGAGCTGAGCTCTCCGAACGTCGAGTCACGGGTGAAGGGCTTGACCGGTCGTGGTCGGGGCACCGGCCGTCCGAGTCGCGCCGCGAAGTCCTGGTCCGTCACGGCAACCAGGGGCGCGCCGGGGCGCTCGAGGGACTGCGCCGAGTCCACTCCTTCCTTCACCTCGACGGACAGGGTGGCGACGACGTCATGACTGGACCGCGCCACCTCGATGTCGAAGGTTCCGGTAGGAGTGGACCAGCCGTCTCGCCCGACGTCGTAGAAGGCGAATGCCCTGGCCGGAACGGTCACAGCCACCGTGCGTGACTCGCCTGCGGCCAGCTTGACCTTGGCGAACGACGCCAGCTCCCGACGCGGACGTTGGACGAGCCCGGTCCGGTCGTGGAGATAGACCTGGACCACGTCGGAGGTGTCCCGTTGAGCGGAGTTCGTGAGCGTGACAAAGAGGTCGAGGTCTTCGCCGGCCCGGAGGGTCGGGCGCTCCACGGTGACATCGGTCCATTCCACCTTCGCGTAGCCGAGACCGTGCCCGAAGGGGTACGCGGGCGTGAGCCCGGCCGTGGTCGTGTACCGGTAGCCGACGAAGAGTCCCTCCCGGTACTCCACCTGGTGGGGGTTGCCGGGGAAGAACGGATCGGCGGCGACCTGTGCGAGCGAGGTCGGGAAGGTCTCGGCCAACCGTCCGGCCGGTTCGATGTCTCCGTAGAGGACGTCGACCAGCGCCCCACCGCTGGCCTGTCCTCCGAGGTATCCCTCGAGGATGGCGCTCGGCTGGACGCGCCATGGCATGGCTACGGGCGAACCGTTCGACAAGACGACGACCGTGCGGGCGTTGACGGCGCAGACGGCCTCGACCAGCCGGTCGTGCTGAGCAGGGAGGGACAGCGAGGCACGGTCGAAACCTTCGCTCTCGAGGATCGGTGGGAGCCCCACCATGACAACAGCGACGTCGCAGCCCCTCGCCACTTCCACTGCCTCGGCGATCAGGTCGTCGTCCAGCTCGTGGTGAGCGACGTCGTACCCCGGCGCGTAGGAGAACTGCAGGCCGCGGTCCGCCATCTCGGCCAGGGTCGACGTCAGCCTCGTCGGTGTGACCGTGGAGCTGCCTGCCCCCTGGTAGCGCGGTGCCGAGGCAAAAGCCCCGATGAGGGCGACGGACTCCTGGCCCGGCAGCGGAAGGAGTCCGTCGTTCTTCAGGACGACCGTGCTCTCCGCAGCGGCGCGTCTGGCCAGGGCATGGTGCAGGTCGACGTCCACCGTCGGCGGGGCCGCGTCGGGGACACGGGCCGCCAGGTCCAGCACCCGCTGCGCCGATCGTGAGACGTCTGCTTCCGCCAGGCGACCGGCGCGGACCGCCTCGAGGACCATGTCGTCTGCGAGACCGTTGCTTCCAGGCATCTCGAGGTCCATGCCTGCGCCGATGCCGGCAACGCGGTCGCCGCTTGCCCCCCAGTCGCTCATGACGAGCCCCTCGAACCCCCACTCCTCGCGTAGCACGGCGTCAAGGAGCTGCGCGTTCTCGGTGGCGGGGAAGCCGTTGACAGAGTTGTAGGCGGCCATCAGCGCAACCGGAGCAGTCTCTCGGACGACGTGCTCGAAAGCGCTCAGGTAGAGCTCGCGCAGGGTCCGCTCGTCCACCACCACATCGACGACGAAGCGATGGCTCTCCTGGTTGTTCACCGCGAAGTGCTTGGCGCAGGCTCCCACTCCGCGTGACTGCAGCCCGGTCACGACCGCGGCTGCCAGCCGACCGGTGAGCAGCGGGTCCTCGGAGTAGTACTCGAAGTTGCGCCCGCACAACGGGTGCCGCTTCAGGTTCATCCCAGGCCCCAGCACGACGTCCACGCCCAGCGCCAAAGCCTCGACAGCCAACGCCTCTGCGACGTCCTGCACGAGCGAGGCGTCCCAGCTGCTCGCCAGCGTCGCGGCCGGCGGGAAGCAGGTCGAGGCCGCGCTCGCCGTCACGGCGAGGTGATCTCCCGCGTCTGCTTGATACCGCAAACCGTGAGGGCCGTCGCTCAGCACCACCGAAGGCACCCCCCGGGACGGGACGGACTGAGTGCGCCAGAAGTCCGCGCCGGACAACAGCGACACCTGAGTCTCCAGACGAAGGCTGCTCGCTCTCACTGCGGGGTCCATCGACTACTCCTTCTTCGCGCTGACCGTATCTGCGACGCGACAGCCGTCGCGACAAGGAACACCCGCGCGGTCAGGACAGGCGACGAGGCACGGCACGTTCTCGGGACCGAAGTCCCAAGAACCCACTGTGCGAAAACCTACCTTGCGCTCGGTCGGAGTTCAACCTACGGTGTGACGAGACCCACCTCGACAGGTCCGCCACGCGCGGTGGGCACGACACTCATGGAGGACACAGCATGCGCAGGACTTTCATCGCCGGACTCGGCCTGACCCTTGCGGCGCCAGCCGTCGTCCTGGTCAGTGCCGGGCTCGACCTGGACCTCGTTCCGACCGGCCTGCTCGGTCTGGGCATCGGTGCCGTCACTGCCTTGATTCCGGATCGCACCGCGTCGAGCCGGCTCCTGGGCGTCCTCGCCGGCATCGCCACGTGCTGGCTCGGCTACGTGGTGAGGGCACGCTTCCTTCCCGACGCCGACCTCGCACTCGCCGTGACGGTGGGCCTCGTCGTGGCCGCGGTGACAGCGCTGAGTGTCGGCACCCGTGACCGCCTCAGGCTCTGGGCGGGTCTGCTCGGCGCAGCGACGATGTCGGGCGCGTTCGAACGGATCTACACGGACGCTCCAGCGCAGGTGCTCCCCCACTCGTTCAGCACGATCACCAGCCTCGCTCTGACGATGGCCGTGGGCTATCTCGTCACCAGCGCGATCGACCCCACGCCTGAGCTCGAAGCCCTGGGCCACGACCTGCCACGCGCACGCCGCCTTCCCGCTCAGCACACCGTCATTCCCAGCACCCTCGACATCCTCGACGACCAGAACCAGAAGGTAGAGACCACCCGATGAAGACCAGACACATGGGCGCCGCGGCCGGTGCCGGCGCCGCAGCCCTGTCCGTGCTGACCGCGATGAGCCTTTCCCCCAGCGCGGCGAGCACTTCCGGTGACGTCAACGTCGTCAACACCGAGACCGTTCAGGCCTACACCGACGCGAGCGGCAAGGTGCATTCCTCGAAGATCTACGAGCAGCTCGCCCTGACCGGGTCCGGCACCGTCCATCTGGTCAACCCTGTGGTGACCGACGGTCTGCGCAACCTCGACGAGTTCGGTGGGGTCGACACATCGCGAGGAGAGCAGGTCGTCAACACGACTGTCAGCGGGTCGTCGGACCTACGGACCGTCTCGGACTACACCAAGGACCTACCCCTCAAGGTCGAGGTGCAGTACCGGCTCGATGGGAAGTCCATCTCCCCCGAGGACCTTGTCGGCCGCTCCGGTGACCTGGAAGTCCACTACGTCGTCACCAACACCACGGCGCGTATGCAGAAGGTGGAGGTGGACACTGGAAACGGAACCCCCGAGAAGCGGGACCTTGAAGTCTCCGTCCCCATGGTGGGCAGCCTGACGACCACGCTGCCCTCTTCCTTTCGCGACATCTCGTCCGCAGCGGCCAACCAGGCCGGTGACGGCCACGGTGGGACCAAGCTCAACTTCACCATGACCCTGGTTCCTCCCGTTGGCCCGAGCACGGCCGAGTTCGGCTACTCGGCTCATGTCGAGGACGCCTTCGTCCCACCAGCCACGCTCTCGGCGTTGCCGGTCGACCCGCTCGCGACGCCTACGTTCGCCAACGTCGCGGCCGCCTATGCAGATGGCGAGAAGTCCGGCAAGGACCTGATCACTGGTGCCGGCGTCATCGAGGCGAATCTCCTCAAGCTCCGCGACGGGGCCGGCGAGCTGCTGGGCGGACTGATCAAGCTCCGCGACGGCGCCGCCCAACTGCAAGACGGACTGGTCGGAGCCGCGGCCCCTGGCGCCAAGGCCCTTGCCGACGGAGCCGGTGAGCTGCATGACGGACTGGGAGCCCTCGACGACGGGTCCGATGCCGTGGCGGGCGGTGCGCGAGACCTCAACACGGGCCTGGTCACCATCGACGACGGCTCCGGCGCCCTTGCCGACGGAGCCCGCGACCTGCACCACGGGCTACGCGAGCTCACCCTGGGCGCCGGTGCCATCAGCACCGGAGCCGACGGCTTGAGCGAGGGCGTCGGCGCGATCGACGACGGCGCCAAGGCAGTCTCCAGCGGAGCCGCCGCCCTGGCTGTCGGCGCCGGTCAAGCCCGGCAGGGCGGTCAGACCCTGGAGCAGGGCCTCGGACAGATCAGCTCAGGCTTGGACGCGCTCGCCGGCACCCAGGGACTTCCCGCGGCGCTCCACGGCGCTACCGCGCTCAAGGCCGGAGTGCAGGATCTCCTCACGGGCTTCGGCTCTGCCGCTCAGCCCGCCACCGTCCTCGGAGGACTCGCACAGATCAATGGGGGTCTCGGCGGACTCGAGACAGGCTCCGACGACCTCGTCGCGGGGCTGGAGGCCGTCACCGCCGGCCTGCCTGACGCGCGCAACGCTGTCGACCAGGTCCGAGGCGGGCTCATCGGCAAGGCCAACCCCGACCTGGACGCCATCGGCTCGGACCTCGAGGCACTCAAGCAGAGCGACGCGTGCACTGCCGCTCCCGACTGCCAGACGAAGGTCGAGTCGCTGGTCCAGCAGGTCAACGCCGTCAAGGCCTTCAACACCGGGCTGGCAGGTGCGCTGGAGCAGACCTCCGGCGGGCTCCTTCAGGCCATCGGAGCCATGCAGACCCAGATCGTCCCCGGGGCGAAGGCTCTGCGGGGAGGCATCGTGCAGGTCAAGGGCGGGGCGACCGCAGTCACGGCCGGAGTCCAGGCCCTGCGCCAAGGCACCGATCAGGTCGGCACCGGGCTCGACCAGCTCGTGGTGGGGTTGACACAGGCGGTGGGCGGTGTTCTTGCCCTCTCGACCGGCGCCGACGCTGCCCACGCGGGGAGCACCAGCCTCGCGGACGGCCTGGGCGTCCTCTCCACCGGCGCAGACACTCTTTCGGCGGGCTCCAGCACCCTGGCAGACGGGACGTCCAAGGCACGCAGCGGTGCGACGGCCCTCGCCGATGGCGGTCGCGCACTGGCCGGCGGAGCACGCGCAGCGGAAGACGGCTCCGGGCAGCTCGCCACGGGAGCCCGACAGCTGAGCGACGGCACCGGCAAGGCCCGTGACGGCTCGAAGCTCCTTGCGGACGGGGCAAGCGACCTGGCCGACGGTGCCGGCCGTGCCCACGCGGGCTCCCAGGACCTCGCCGACGGCGCTACCAAGCTCTCCGACGGACTGGGCGACGCGGCCGACGGCTCCACCCAGATCAAGGACGGTCTGGTGACTGCAGCCGACGGGGCTCCTGCTCTCAAGGACGGCGCTCAAGCCCTGGCCGACGGCACCGCCGGACTCGGCAAGGCCGGTCGGTCCGTGGTCTCCGATTCCGCAGAGAAGCAGGCCGTCCTCGAGGCCGGCGCCACTCGCGCCCAGGAGGAGAAGATGATCGCGGGTGCACCCGCCGGCGCGATCGGGCTGTCTGCCTACACCTTCGAGATCCAGGGTGAGGACGGCGAGGGCGAGCGCAACCTCCAGCGCGGTCTGGCCGGTGGCCTGCTCCTGGCCGCTGCTGCAGGGCTGACCGTGCTGCGGCGACGACGCACCACCGCCTGAGCCATCGCGAACAACACGTCCCCGGGCTGGGAGGCCCGGGGACGTGTTGTTTTTGGCGTGTCGGGTTCCTTGGGGTCAGGTCAGAGCTCGGACAGCAACAGGGATTGCAGATAGTCGCGGACGATCGCCGGCATGTCCACGGACGCACGATCCAGGAGCCACTGGATCTGCAAGCCGTCCATGAGGGCGACCGTCGACCTCGCCGCATTCACGGGGTCGATGTCCGGCCGGACGACGCCTGCCTTGATGCCATCGGTCAGGGCCGCGGCCAAGGTGTCCACGACCCAGGTGGTCCTCCGCACGAAGTAGTCGTGGGCCGGATGATCCGGCGAGGTCGACTCCGCTTGCAGGGTGGCATAGAGCTTGATCAGCCCCGGGGTGGTCTGGTTGTGCTCGATGAGTCGGATCACGGCCCGCAGCCGGCCGAGTGGGTCATCGGCACCTGAGTCCAGGGACCGCCGGCTCAGCTCGTCGCGCCACACGAGGACGCCCTCGAGCAGGGCGATCTTGTTCGGGAAGTGGTGAAGCACCCCGGCCTGACTCAGCCCGGCCCTGTCCGCGACATCCCGCAAGGCGCCCTTGTGGAAGCCCGAGGTCGAGAAGACGTCGAGAGCACTCGCGAGGATCTGCTCCCGACGGGCGGCTGTCTTCGAGTACTCGCCGCGGGGCTTTCCTACGCTGCGTTGCCCGCCCGCGTGCGTCGTCATGCTGCACAACGTAACTCAGGCACGCCTTGGTGCCGGGCAGCTCCAGCCTGTCAGTGCCCGGATGCCTCAGCCATCGACCGGCGCAGCTCCCTGCGCTCGGCCTGCAGCGCGGGGTCCGCGACCGGCGAGGCGAGGAAGAGCCGCTTCGTGTAGGGATGATGAGGACGGTTGGTGACCTGATCCGCCATTCCCCACTCCACGATCCTGCCCTGGTACATCACGGCCACCCGGCTGCTGAGGTGTCGCACGACGTCGAGGTCGTGCGAGACGAAGAGGTACGCCACCCCGGTGCTGTCCTGGATCTCCTGGAGCAGCGCCAGGACGCGGGCTTGGGTCGTCAGGTCGAGGGCGGACACCGGTTCGTCACAGACGATCAGACGCGGATCGAGCGCCAGGGCCCGCGCAATGGCGATGCGCTGACGCTGTCCTCCACTGAACTCTCGAGGCAGGCGCTCCGCGCTGGAGGCCGGCAGGTGCACACGCTCCAGCAGCTCCCGCACGCGCTGCCTGGCGTGGTGAGGGGGGACGCGGCGAGCGGTCAGGGGTTCACTCAGGATCTGCTCGATCGTCATAGCTGGGTTCAAGGAGCTGTAGGGGTCCTGGAAGACAACGCTGATGTCCTGAGCCAGCAGGCGCCTCTCCGGTCGACCGAGGTGCCCGATGTCGCGTCCGTCGAACAGGACCGTGCCGTCCGTGACCGGAGCAAGACCCAGCAGGGCACGCCCCAGCGTGGTCTTGCCCGAGCCTGACTCGCCGACAAGGCCCACCGTCTCGCCCGGTCGAACGTCGACAGAGACCCCGTGCAGGGCACGGAAGGGCTTGGCCCGGAATCCCCGACCCGGGTACTCGACGACCAGGTCCTGGACCTGGAGGAGCGCGTTCATCGGGCTGTCTCCTTGTGTGCAGCGGGGGCCGTCGTAGCCACGTCACCCAGGATCGAGTCGAGCAGTCCTCGGGTGTAGGGGTGTTGGGGGGCAGTGAAGAGGGAGACCGTGGGTCCCGACTCGATGATGCGTCCCTTGCGCATCACCGAGACGCGATCGCAGAGGTCGGCCACGACGCCGAAGTTGTGGGTCACCAGGAGCACCGACATGTCGAGCTCCGACTGCAGCTCACGCAGCAGGTCGAGCACCTCGGCTTGGACGGTCACGTCCAGCGCTGTGGTCGGCTCGTCAGCGATGAGCAGGTCTGGCTCGCAGGAAACGGCACCAGCGATGAGCACACGCTGGGCCATTCCGCCCGACACCTGGTGCGGGTAGGCGTCGAACGTGCGCTTCGGGTCCGGGATCCCGACCCTGTTCAGGAGGTCGAGTGCCCGGTCCCGCGCTGCTCGACGGTCCAGTCTCTGGGCGACTCGCAGAGGCTCCACGAGCTGGCTTCCGATCGTGAACGACGGGTCGAGGTTGGCCATCGGCTCCTGCGGGACGTAGGCGATCCGTCGTCCACGCACCGCGGTCATCTCTCGCTCGCCGAGGCTCGCCAGGTCAATGTCGTCGAAGACGATCGCTCCGTTCAGCACACGAGCCTGAGAGGGCAGCAGTCTCAACACCGAGAAGGCGGTCTGGGTCTTGCCCGACCCGGACTCTCCCACCAGTCCGTGCACCTCACCGCGACGGACAGTGAGCGAGACGTCATGGACCACGGTCGTGTGGCCACCCCTCCCATCTGGATAGCCCACCGCCAGGTTGGAGATCGCGAGCAGGTTCGGGCGGATCTCGCCGAGGTGAGCGTGGACGACCGCCGGCTCCACCGTCGCCTGAGGAGCGCGGTCACCGGCGGCCCAGGGAGAATCGGAGGTCGTCGCGGAACGGTTCGAGGACGGGGTTCCCTTCGCAGCGGCCCGCGGAACTCGCGCGCCGGCGAGCTCATCGCGCAACGCGTTGCCCAGGAGCGCGAGCGCCGTGCAGGTGACTGCGATCGCCAGGCTCGGCCAGAGGAGCCCGATCGGGTTGGTGAACACCTTGAGGAAGGCCTCGTTCAGCATGCCGCCCCACGACGGCTTCTCCAGGTCGCCCAGTCCCAGGTAGTCCAGCCCCGCCTGGAGGGTGATCGCGATGCCGGCGATGAGCGAGGCGAGGATCACGGCAGGTCCGCGCACGACGCTCAGCACGTGACGGGCGATGATGCGAGCGTCGCTGAGACCGAAGACTCGTGCGGCGTCGATGTAGAGCTCGTGTCGGACCGCGGACACCGAGGTGTAGACCACTCGGTAGAACGCTGGGGAGACCAGGACGCCGAAGATGGCCATGCTGCCCCACATCGAGGGACCCAGCACTGCGCGAGCGGCGAGCAGGACGACGATGGCTGGCAGCGACATCATCATTCCGCTCAGCCAGGAGAAGCCGGTCTCGAACCAGGCGCCGTAGTAGCCGGCGACCAGGCCCGTGCCGATGCCGATCACGCTTGCGATGAGGACCGTGATGCAGGCTCCGGCCAGGCTGTAACGAGATGCGAGCAGGAGCCGCGAGAGGATGTCATGGCCGCCACCGTCAGTGCCGAGGAGGTGCCCGCCGGATCCAGGAGCGACGAGGATGGCGTCGATGTTCGGCTCGAGGGGGTTGAACGGCGCAACCATGGGTCCGACGACCGCCGCGGCCACCACGAGGAACAGCAGGCCCAGGGACACGAGGGCCACCGGGTTGCGGACCAGACGTCGCAGCAGGGGTGTTCGCCCTGCGGTGGCCAGCAGAGTCGGATCGGTGACCGGCAGCTGCGCCACGGTGGGGGACGCGGTTTCAGACATGAGAGGTTCCTTGGCTTCGGGCAGGTGACAACGGTGACGGATCGGGGACGGCTTTGATCCGTCCCGCCGAGCGCTGCTGCTTCACGAGACACGCACCCGTGGGTTGAGCCACGCCTGGAGAAGGTCCACCAGGAGGTTCAGAGCCACTACGAGTGCTGCCGTCACTACGACGAGCCCCATCACCAGCGGCACGTCGCCCTGAGACGTCGAGACGACGCCGATCTGTCCAACGCCGGGGATGGCGAAGATCTGCTCGATGATCACTGCGCCGCCGAGCATGCCGACGAACTGCACCGCAAGCACTGCAAGGGCCGGTCCCGCTGCGTTGCGCAGCACGTGCTTGTAGACGATCCGCGTCTCCGAGAGTCCGCGACTGCGAAGGGTCCTGACGTAGTCCTGACCCAGGGAGTCGACGATCGACCCGCGCACCTGGGCGGCTACCCCCGCGATCGCAGCAACAGACAGGGCGACGACCGGCAGCGCGATGCTGGACAACCAACCCCCAGGCGTCGCGGTGAGCTGCTGGTAGCCCGTGGGCTGGAACCAACCGAGCTGGACGGCGAAGACCGTGACCAGTCCGAGGGCGACGAGGAAGCCGGGCACGGCGAAACCCAGGATGGCCAACGTGAGGACGAGCCGGTCGGCCCATCCCCCGCGCCGCGCCGCCACGACCCCGAGGACCGTGGCGAGCACTGCGGTCAGGAGCGTCGCGCCGATCACGAGGGACAGAGTCACGGGAAGTCGTGATGTCAGGGCGTCGGTGACGGGCTGACCGGAGAACCACGAGGTTCCCAGGTCGCCTTTCACTGCGCCGGAGACCCAGTCTGCGAACTGGGTGAGGAGTGGGCGATCGATGCCCAGCTCGGCCGCCTTCTGGTCCACCGTGGCCTGGTCGGCGCCAGGACCGAGCAGGTTTCGAGCGACGTCACCACCGCCGGCGTACAACAGCAGGAAGGTCGTGGTGGCGACCACTGCGACGAGGATGATGCCCGCCAGAACTCGGCGCACGATGAAGGCGAGCATGTCGCAGACTTCCTTTCCTGTGAACGGAGATGGGCCGCCGCTCGTACGCGACGACCCACCTCCGGGATCAGCTCTTGGGCGCGAGGTTCCAGAGGTACGGGTAGGGGTTGTCGGACTGAAGCGTCACGGCCACGTCCTTGTCGGCAGCGAACTGGGGTGAGCCGTTGCGGAAGAACGGTGCGAACCAGGCCTGGTCCACCAGGTAGGCGCTCAGCGACTTGCCGGCCTTGCCCGCAGCGGCGGAGGAACCTGTCTGCATCTGCTTCACGAGGTCGGCGACCCGGGCGTCCTCGGTGTGGAACACGTTGAACACTGCGTCCTTCGAGACCGCGAAGTTCGCTGTCTGGAAGGGCGTCGCGAGAAAGCCCAGGATGAAGAGCGCTGCCGGGAACTTGCCTCCGACGACTGACGGGATGGCGTCGTTGCCGGCCACCAGCTTGTAGGTCACCTTGATGCCGACGGCGTCGAGGTACTGCTTGCACACGTCGTACACGGCGACGGGGATGCCCTGGATCTGCGGAAGCTCGATGGTGAAGCCGTCCGGGTAGCCGGCGTCCGCAAGCAGCTGCTTTGCCTTGGCCGGGTCGTAGGGGTACTTCTGGTCCAGGGACGGGTCGTAGGCGTCCGAGCCCGGCGCGAAGATCTGGGTCGTGGTCGTGCCCTTGCCATCTGCGATGACCTGCATCAGCTTCTTGCGGTCGAAGGCGTAGTTGAAAGCCCTCCGCACGTCGACATTCGCCAGCGGCTCACTGAGGTCTCCGCCGCGATCGAGCAGGAGCATGCCGGTGAAGCCCTGCTCGATGCCGTACAGCTTGAATCCCGCTCGCGAGGCCTGCTCGGCCACGTCCGGCACGAGCAGGGTGCCATCGACCTGACCGCCCTGGATCGCGCCTGTGATGGCGGCAGCGTTCTGGTAGACGTTGACCACGACGTTGTCGTAGTGCTGCTCGTGCGGGGCCCAGTAGTCGTCGTTCTTCTCGTAGACGTACTTGGAGCCGATGACGGTCTGGTCACCGTCCAGCACATAGGGGCCGCTGCCGACCGGCTTGGTCTTGGCATCAGCGGCGTCGAAGCTCTTGGGCGAGGCCTGCAGCCCGGCGCTCTGGGTAAGCACGGTGAGCAGTGCCGGGTCCGGCTCCTTCAGCGTGACCCGGAGGGTGGTGCGACCCACCGCCTTCGCGTCCTTCACGCGAGCGAGGTCCGCGGCCGCGGAAGCTGCACTGTCACGGAACCGCAGGATGTTCTGGGCAGCGACGTCAGCGGTGAATGCCGTGCCGTCGGTGAACACCACGTCCTTGCGCAGCTTCATCGTCAGGGTGGTCTTGGTCTTGTCGTAAGACCACGACGTGGCGAGCCAGGGCCGGACCTTGGCATCGGGGGTCTCTCGGACCAGCGTGTCGTAGACGGCCTGCGCGTAGATGGACGTGTTGGCCCAGCCGATGTCCACGGTGCTCTGGGAGGTGGGTGGCAGCAGCGCGCCCAGCGTCAGGGTGCTGTCTGATCCGCTGCCGGCGCTGTCGGCCCCGCCGCTCGCGCCGCTGCACCCGGCGAGCGCCAGGGTTGCCGCAGCGACGGTTGCTGCGACGGTCTTCTTGAACTGCACGGTGTCGTCCTTCCTCATGAGCCCCCCGATGGTGGCTGGCGTCACACTGACACGAAAACCTACCGAGCGCAAGGTCGTATTTCGTGTACGTTGGCGCAATGACGCTCAAGAGCTCGCACCGTGGCGAGTACGCCAAGACAGCTCAGCGACGGACGGCCATCCTCGAGGCGGCAGCGGGGGTCTTCTCCGCCTCCGGCTTCCGCAGCGGCTCGCTGCGAGAGGTCGCCGATCGCGCCGGCCTGAGCCAGGCGGGGTTGCTGCACCACTTCCCGAACAAGAACGCCCTGCTCAGTGCAGTCCTCGAGTGGCGGGACGCGGATTCGCTGAGCCGGATCGGCGACAGGCCGCGGGGCACCGAGCTGTTCCGCGCCGCCCTCCGGACAGCGGACCACAACAGGACCACGCGCGGACTCGTCGAGCTGCACGTGCTTCTGTCAGCGGAAGCCACCTCGCCGGAGCACCCCGGCCACGAGTTCTTCGTGGCCCGCTACGCCAAGGTCGTCGATGCCTTCGACCAAGCACTGCAGGAGGCGGACGAGGACGGCGAGCTCCGCGCCGGGATCTCCACTCGCGCGACCGCGCGAGCGATCGTCGCGCTGATGGACGGGCTGCAGGTGCAGTGGCTGCTCGACCACGAGAGCGTGGACATGACCGGCGAGCTGCGTTCAGCCCTCGAGCTGCTCTTCACCGTCGACCTCTGAAGTCCCCCGCGTCCCACAGCGATCGGCGCACGAAAGCCTTGCGGCTGCACGGTTTTCATGCCACAGTGCGGACCTCGCGTCCACGGACGTCACATCAACCCGGGCCGGTCATCGATCTCGCCCACCACCAGGAGCACACCGTGAGAGCCTCGAAGTTCTTGTCCACTGCCGTGAGCATTGCCGCGGCCACCTGCGCCACGACGGTCTCTGCGACGCTGTGGGCGCCTGCCGCCGGCGCCGCGACGACCACGCCCGTCGCCGCAGGTTCGGAGTACGTCGCCCTCGGCAGCTCGTTCGCCTCGGGCCCGGGCGTCCCGAGCACCATCGATCCGTTCTGCGCTCGCTCGAGCGGCAACTACGCCCACCTGCTGGCCGGGGCGCTCCAACTGCACCTGACCGATGCGACGTGCGGGGGCGCAACCAGCGCCAACGTGACGAGCACCCCCCAGACCCTCCTCATCGGGGGCCAGCGCGCCCCGCAGATCAGCTCTGTCGCGGCGAACACCGACCTGGTGACCATCACCATCGGCGGGAACGACGTCAACTACATCGGCGACCTCCTGCGCAACTCGTGCTCAGCTCCCAACAACGCGCCAGTCCCGGTGGTCTTCAAGGCGCTCTGTGCGCCGCCGGACCCGGCCGCCACGGAGAGGGCGCTCGCAGAGGTGGAGGCGAACCTGGTGTCGCTGGCGCAAGCGGTTCGGGCCAAGGCGCCCGCAGCGCGGATCGTGTTCGTCGACTACGCCACGATCCTTCCTCAGGACGCTCGGCCGTGCGCGGCACTGCCACTCACGACCGCCCAGATCAAGTACTCGTTGCAGGTCGCCCTGCGGCTGCAGCTGGCGACCAAGCACGCGGCCCAGGCCACGGGCACCGAGCTCGTCGAGCTCTCGAAGGCCAGCCGCGGCCACGACGTGTGCTCGGCGGACCCCTGGGTCACCGGATGGGGCTTCGCACCCGACTTCCTGTTCGGTGGTGCGGTCCCCTACCACCCGAACGCCGCTGGCATGAGCGCAGCCGCCGACCTCCTCGCCGAGCACCTGCGCTGAACATCGATGTGTCGGGCCGGGGCCGCGGTCACCGACCCACGGTGCGAGCCGTGGAGTCGGGCGGCAGCGGTGTCCCCATCAGGCCACGGACGGGCAGCCTCAGCGTCCCGGCCCGGCACGTCGCTCCGCGGCCGACCACGGGGCGTGAGGAGAACTGCCGCGACGAGACCCCCAGGCTGAATCGGTAGCAGCCGCGCACGATGCGCCACCCGCCCTGGCTACCTGCCCGCGGGTCCCAGCTGGCGAACGAGCGGTCGTTGAGGGGAATGGAGACGCGGACTGTGCGCCCAGGCGCGACGAGCACCGACCGGAATCCCACCAGCTGGCGGACCGGCTGCCTCAGGCGCGACGTGCGCGGCTTCGAGATGTAGAGCTGCGGCACGGCGCGGCCGGCTCGGCGGCTGGTGTTGGTGATGGTCAGGCTCACGGTCGCGACCGCTCCCCTGGCCCCACCGCGACGGAGCGTCGCCTTCCCGTACTTGACATGGGCGTAGGAGAGTCCGGCGCCGAAGGGGTAGGCCGGCTTGAAGCCGTGCGCGTCGTACCACTTGTAACCCACGAGCAGTCTCTCCGAGTACTGCTCTTGGTTGCCGACGCCGGGATAGCGCGCCGTGTCACCGACCGACAGGACCTGGCTAGGTGCGGCCGGGAAGGTGACGGGCAACCGGCCACCGGGATCCACGTCACCGAACAGGACCCGCGCGATCGCCGCGCCACCTCGCTGCCCGGGATACCAGGCGGCGACCACGGCTGCGACCTTGCTGCGCCAGGGGGTGAGCACCGGTCCGCCGGTCTCCAGCACGACCACGGTGTTCGGCTGGGCTGCGGCGACTCGGGTGATGAGTCCGTCCTGGTCCTGGCCGTTCAACGGACAGGGGGCATCGACGAAGCAGCGCATGCCTCGTGAGCTGAGAACCGCACGGCTGTTGATCAGGTCGCTGCTGCAGTTCAACCCCAGGCAGGACTTGTCCTGACCCTCGGTCATGACGTCGCCGACGACCATCACCGCGACGTCGGCCGACTCGGCGAGCCGCGCGGCTTCTGCGGGGTCGCTGCCATCGGCATGGGTGACCCTGGCCTTCGAGCCTGCTCGGGCGATGATGCCGTCCAGTGCGGTGACGACGGCGCTTGCGGCCGGCCGGACCGCCCCCGAGCCTCCGCCCGTGACGAACTGATCGGCGTAGGGCCCGATCACGGCGATGGTGCGCACCGACGGCCGCAGTGGGAGGACGCCGGTGTTCTTGAGCAGGGTGATGGCGCGCTCCTCGACCGCTTGCGCCAAGCGACTATGGGCCTGGCGAGGGATCGAGGCTTCGTCGACCTGGAACGGGCCACGGTCGAAGTAGCCGGAGGCGAACAGCGTGCGGAGGATCCGCAGAACATGCTGGTTCACCGTCGCCGCGGACACCTGTCCACTGGCGAGGGCGGCCGCGATCAACGCCGGCGAGTACGCCTGGTCGAGGGAGTTCTGGGCGGGGACGAAGTCGAGTCCATTGGTCAGGCCCGGGACGGTGCTGGTGGGAAGCGTCGCTGCGTAGTCGGACATGACGACACCGCGGAATCCCCACTGACCGCGCAGCACGTGGGTGAGCAGCCCCCGGTTCTCGCAGGCCTTGGTCCCGTTGACCGAGTTGTAGGAGCACATCAAGGTGCCGACGCGACCTTGCTTGACAGCCGTCTCGAACTGCGGGAGGTGCACCTCGTGCAGGGTGCGCTGGTCGACCTTGACGTTGACCAGCTGCCTGCCACCGTCGACTGCGGCGAACGGCGGCAGTCCGAGCTGGCCCTCCTGGTTGTAGGCGGCGAAGTGCTTCACGGTGGCGATGACACCGGCGGACTGAGCGCCGCGGATCCACCCGAGCCCGGTGCGGGCAGTGAGCAGGGTCTCCTCGCCGTAGTTCTCGTAGGTCCGCCCGGCCTGCGGAGCTCTCATCACGTCGACGGCCGGCCCGAAGAGGACGTCGTTGCCCTTCGCTCGCGCCTCGGTGGCGATCGTGCGGCCGTAGGCGCGGGCGAGGCGCGCGTCCATGCTCGCGCCCAGCGCGAGTGGGATCGGCATGGCCGTGGCCTCACCGGATCGCACGCCCACGGGTCCGTCGGTCATCAGGACGGCGGGCAGACCCAGGCGGGGCACGGCCATCGTCGCGCCGGTGTGACCGATCGGGAGGACGCCGTTGTTGGTGGCCCCGTCGCCACCGAGGAGCGTGATGCGCTCGAGGGGAGTCATGGCTTGCAGGAAGAGCCGGGCCCGCCGGTCAGCGCTCAAGCGGGGGTCACACCACGGGTGCGCCGAGGTGGTAGGGCACGGCGCGGCTGAGCCCGTTGCGAGCGCGGTGGTCGAGGAATCGACCACCGGAACGATTGGCTCGGCGGCGCGAGCCACGCCCGTCGCGCCGACCGTCGTCATCGCGGAGACAGCGATGACGAGCCCGGCGAGCGCGGTGGTGATCGGGGTGCCTGCGCGGCGAGGGTGGAGCACGAGAACAGACCCTTCGATGGCGGTGACGACGACCGCCTAACGCTTGACGCGACGTCAAGTTACGCCTCGTGCGAGTGCTCGCGCTAGCTCCGGCGCAGATCGCGAAAGGCCGCTTCGATGAAGTCGGTCGCCAGACGGCCGGCGTCCTCCAGATCGAGGTCGTGGTCGAGCGCGTACTCGAGGACCTGACGGCCCGCACCCACACACGCCGCCGCGCGGAGGTGGTCCTGCGCCGAGGCCCCGTCGCGCGAGCCCCGCTCGACACTGATCAGCAGCGTGGCGAGATCGGCGGTGACCCGGTCCAGGAGCCCGCTCAGGACCTCGTTGGACGGCCCGCCACGTTTGCCGAGGAGGAGGACGAAGCCGGCCGTGCGGGTGCGTCCGTAGTGGAAGAGCGACAACGTCGTCGCCTCCGTCTGCTCGCGCAGGGACTTCCCCCTCGAGGATCGGTAAGCATTCGCGAGGAAGCCACCCAGCATCGACCCCTCGCGTTCCAGCACGGCCAGGAACACGTTCTCCTTGCCACCGAAGCGGTCGTAGAGGGTCTGCTTCGAGGTCCCGGCGGCCGCGGCGATCTCGGGCATCTGCGCGTCGTGGTAACCGCAGTCGTGGAAGACCCTCAGCGCCGCGTCGAGGAGGTCCTCGTCACTGAACCGGCGGCGGCCCGGTGCGGTCGTCAAGGTGTGAGCGTCGATGAGCCCACCCTACGCGGTTGGCTCGGCGGACCTGGGGAGCGCAAGGAGCCTACGCAGACGGACCCCCGTAACTTGACGCCGAGTCAACCGTTGAAGCGGTGTCCGGACCCCATGCCCATTCGGGAGCCCGACCCCCGAACCCACGGAAGGCGCGATCGCGTGATCATCGAGTACTTCACCGGACGTCGCACGACGCGGGTCCCCTGCGGCCGAGCACCCAGGCGTGCGGCGCTCATCCTCACCCTGCTGTCAGGCGCCGGCCTCGCGATCGGAGCCGGGTCGGCTGCAGGCGTCACCTTTCACCAGACCATCAGCGCCCCGGTGAGCGTTCGAGAGTCGGGACCCGCTCCTGGCTCGACCCTGGTGCGGCACGTCGGTCCTGCCCAGATCCGCGTGTACACCCCGCGCTCGTACCGAGCCGACCGGCGGCACCCGCTGGTGGTGATGGTGCACGGCTGCAACACCAACGCCACCGAGCAGCAGGCCGCGTCCGCCTTCGAGCGCGTCGCCGATCGACGGGGCTTCGTGGTGATGTTCGCAGAGCACGACCAGCGCGAGACCGTGGCGGTCGGGACGCACCCGGTGCGGTGCTGGCGCTTCTGGTCACCGGCAGACATCCACCGCGGACAGGGCGATCCTGCGTTGGTCGTCGCAGAGACCCGCCTGGTGCAGCGCGAGTGGTCCATCGACCGGTCCCGCACCTATGTCGTGGGGATGTCCTCGGGTGGGATGCTGACCAGCACGCTCGGAGCGACCTACCCCGACGTGTTCGCCGCCATCGGAGTCGTGGCTGGGTGCGGCTACGGCGCAGGCGCAGCGTGCTTCCTTCCGCCGTACCACGCGCTGGACCCCTCCAGCCGGGAGGCCGCGGCTGCCCACGCCGAACAGGGCCGGCGCGCGCGTGCACTGCCGATGATCGGGATCCACGGGACTGCCGACACCACCATCCCGCCGGCAGCGGGACCCGGCACCGTGCGGCAATGGGTCAAGGCGGCGAACCTCGCCGTGAGCGGTCACGACACTCGACCCGTCCGCACGACCTCCCCCGAGCGGGTCGTCAGGACGCCGGGACGGCGCACCTACACCGTCGCCGACTTCCGCTTCCCTCGGAGTGGCTGCCTGCTGGCACGCCGCGTGACGATCAGGGGCATGGGCCACTTCTGGCCCGGTGGATCCACCTCCCCGAACGTCTCCCAGTGGACCGACCCGATGGCGCCCAACGGCGCCGCCATGGTGTGGAGCTTCTTCCGGTCCTTCCGGCTCGGATCTCCACCGAGCCACTGCGTCCACCCGCAGACCGATCCGTCCAGGAGGCCGTGATGTCGTTGGAGCCCACCCTGCAGCCTGGTCTGCGGCGCACGCGACGAGGAACCACTGCGCTGGTCCTGTCAGCGCTGATGGCCATGGTTCTCTCCGCCGTTGCGCCTCCGGTCTCCGCGGTCACGACCCGGTCGCCGGGTCCAGCGCTATCGGTTCCGCGGAGCGAGCTCGCCGCCTCTCTGCGGTGCCCCACGACGCGCGGCACCGGCACTCCCGTGCTGCTCGTGCACGGTACTTCCGCGACACCGGACATCGCCTGGGCCAAGGGGCTGCAGCCCTTGCTGCTGTGGGCTGGGTACCGCGTGTGCACGGTGGCGCTGCCGGCGGGAGCCTCAGGTCCCGTCGACCGGGCCGCCGAGCACGTCACCTACTCGATCAGGACCATGGCCGCGCGGTTCCACCGGCCCGTGTCCGTGGTCGGACACAGCCAGGGCGGCATGGTGACACGGTGGGCGCTCGCGTGGTGGCCGGACATCCGCTCACTCGTCGGCGACGTCGTCGGAGTCTCCCCCAGCAACCACGGCTCCCCCGCGGCCGCCGCGCTGTGCGCCGCAGCCTGTCCGGCGGCGTACTGGCAGCAGCTGCCGTCCTCGGCGTTCCTTGCCGCGCTCAACCGGGGCGACGAGACACCGGGTCGCGTCGACTACTCGGTCATCTACTCGAGGACCGACACGACCGTCCCACCGCCGTCACCAGTGCTGAAGACGGACCGGCGCGACACCAACACCGCCGTCCAGGACCTGTGCCCCGGACGCGAGGCGAGCCACACCCAGATGTTGTACGACGCCGTCTCGGTGGCGCTCGTCCGCGATGCGCTGAGCCACTCGGGGCCCGCGCGTATCGGCCGGATCCCTCGGGCGCTGTGCGAGCAGAAGTACGCCAAGGGCATCGACGAGACGGCCGCCGAGCAGCAACAGCAGGAAGGCAACGCCTATGCGGTGGCGAACTTCATCCAAGGGCCCAACCTCACGGCGGAACCACCCTTGCCGGCGTACGCGAAGCAGGACAAGCCGAAGCCGCGAGCGTCCTTGGCGATCAGTCACCGCCCGGGCGCCGACGGGCGCACCCGGGTGCGCGCGCTCGGGCTCGCCTCAGGACAGCGGTGGCCCCTTCCCTTCGCCACGGTCATCGTCGCCGGCAGGCGCACCTCGACCGATGCCGCCGGCTATGCACGGGTCCGCCTCCCCCGGACCGGGACCGTGGTGCGCGTCCGCCTCGTGGCCAGAGGACTGGCTCCGATCACACGAAAGGTCAGTCCATGAGCCGCCAGCTGAGCACAGCCACGATCCTCGCCGCGGCGTTGATCAGCCTGGCTCCCGCGATGACATCCGTGGCACCTGCGAACGGTGCAGACGCCGGAGGCCCTGTCACCGTGCCGTGGCATGCGTCTTGGGCCACGTCCCAGGACAGCGTCGGTCCACAGCTGCGACGGCAGACCGTCCGCACCGTCGTGCACCTCAGCCAAGGCGGCTCGCGTGTCCGGCTCACGCTGGCCAACGGCGTGTCCACCTCTCCGATCAGACTGGGCCGAGTGGCCGTCGGCCGTCGGATCGCCGGGGCCCGACTCGAGGCGGGCTCCGTGCGCAAGGTGACCTTCGCGGGCCGGCCGTCCGTCGTGCTGCGTCCCGGTCAGCGCGTCGTCAGTGATCCCGTGCGGCTCTCCGTGCGGGCACAACGTGACGTCCTTGTCGACACGTTCATGGATGGGACCTCGACTCCGAGCGCGCACCGCTCCGCGTACGACACCAGCTACTTGACCAGCGCCGGGTCCGGCAACCACGTCGGCGAGCTGTCGGGAGCCTCGTTCACCGGATCCACGCAGTCCTACCTGACACTGACCGCGGTCGACGTGGTGAACAAGGACATCACCGGCACCGTCGCTGTCGTGGGCGGCTCGGTCGTCGACGGGCAGGGCAGCCGGATGACGGGAGTCATGGGCCTCGGACCGGCGGCACCGCCGAACTCGCGATGGAGCGACGTGCTGGCCAGGCGCCTGCTGGCAGCCAGGTCAACCACCCGTCAGGTCAGCGTGGTCAACGCCGGAATCAGCAGCAACACGGTTGCTCGGCAATGCGCCACCTCAGGGTCACCGACGGCCAACGTCCAGGACCGTTTCGGTGGAGACGTGCTGCGGCAAGCCGGCCTGACTCACGTCATCGTCTACGCCGGGACCAACGACGTGGGTTTCCCGACCTGCTCGGCGCAGCAGATCATCGACGCCTACCGGGACCTGGCCCGGCGTACGCACCACCGCGGCGCGGACATCGTCTTCGCCACCATCACACCGCGTGTGAGCTACACCCCGCTGCAGAACCAGACCCGCTCGCAGGTGAACCGCTGGTTGCTGCGCCACGGTGACTGCTCGGGTCATTGCGACGGCGTGGTCGACTTCGACTCCGCCGTGGCCTGGAGCCTCGACCCGAACGCGATCGACCCGGCCCTCGACTCCGGCGACACGATCCATCCCAACGCGGAGGGCTACCGCCGCATCGCCGATGTCATCCCGCTCACCCTGCTGCGCTGACAGCGGCGTCCGCGTTCCCCAACTTGACTTCAAGTAAACCGTTGGCGAACACTGTCTTCCCCGGATGCGGCACCTGCGCTGATCCCCCCCTCGACCGATGCGAGCTGCCATGCCGTCCACCCGTGTGCCGCCTACCGATGCGATGTTCCTGTACCTGGAGTCGCCTGAGACCAAGATGCACGTGGCGGGACTGAAGTACTTCACCCCGCCCCCCGACGCCGGCCCCGGTTTCGTGCAAGAGCTTCACGAGGTCATGCGCCGGTCCCCGGTGGAGGCGCCCTGGAACCTTCGACTCCGCACCCCGCGAATCCTGCGAAACCCACTGCAGAGCTGGGTGGCCGACACCGAGTTCGACATCGACTACCACGTGCGCCGCTCCGCTCTCGCGAGTCCGGGAGACGAGCGCGAGCTCGGGGTGTTGGTGAGCCGGCTGCACAGCAACGCCATCGACTTCTCCCGCCCGCCCTGGGAGCTGCACCTCATCGAGGGTCTCGATGGTGGGAGATTCGCCGTCTACGTCAAGATCCATCACGCGCTTGTCGACGGTTACAGCGGAGTGCAGCTTCTCCAACGCAGCCTGGCCCGCGACCCGGACGACCGCAGCGCGCCGATGTTCTTCTCCGTCAAGCCTCGCTCACGCTCAATCGGCTCATCCGAAGGCAAGTCCTGGTTGGCCGATGTGAGCGACAGCGTGATCGATACCGCCAAGCTGGCTGCCGGCACCGTCAACTCGACGTACGCCGTGACCAAGGCGGTCGCCAAGCTGCAGCTGAGCCACCGTGGCGAGCGCTCTGCCCTGGTGCGCTCGCTCAGTGCGCCGCCATCGGCGCTGAACCGTCGCACGGGTCGCAACCGACGCTTCGCCACCGCCCAGCTGGACCTCGCCCGACTCAAGGCCGTGGCCAACGTCGGCGACGGCACCCTCAACGACGTCGTGATGACTGTCTTCGGTGGCGCGTTGCGCGAGTATCTCGCCGAGCTCGACGAGCTCCCGCGCAAGTCGCTCGTCGGCTTCCTGCCCGTGAACATCCGCCCCGACGGTGACGAGGGTGGCGGGACGCGAGTCGGAGCAACGTTGGCACCCATGGGCACTGACATCGAGGACCCTGTCGAACGGCTGCGGACGATCACTGCGTCGACCAGGCAGGCCAAGGCACAGATGACCGGCATGACGCAGGGGGCGATGCTCGCCTACAGCGGCTACCTCCTGGCACCTGCTGCCCTGCAGAGCGCCGGCGCCGTCTTGGGGATGAGCTCCTTGACACCGACCACGTTCAACGTGTGCGTGTCGAATCTCCCGGGGCCCGCGGAGACCCTCTACCTGCATGGCGCTCGCCTCGACGCCTACTTCCCTGTGTCGATCCCGATGCACGGCATGGCGCTCAACATCACCTGCCTGAGCTACGACGGCCAGATGAACGTCGGTTTCGTCGGCTGCCGAGATGCCCTGCCCCACCTTCAACGCCTGGCCGTCCACACCTCGTCGGCCCTCGATGAGCTCGAGGAAGGTCTCGGCCTCGCCTCGGCAGCCCGCCCGAACGCGTGAGCAGCGCCTCCGACAGGTCCGTGGTGCGCTCGGCAGCCCTCCGTGGCTTCCACTCCTTGGTGCTCGAGCTCGGCGGCGATCCTGAGACGGTGGCGCGTGATGCCGGACTCGATCCGGCGGCCCTGCTGTCCGACGAGCTGCTGGTGCCGGGCCGAGCAGTGGCCGCAGCGCTCGAGATCGCGGCAGGGCGGTTGGAGTGCCCAGATCTCGGCCTCCGCGTGGCGAGCCGCCAGGACCTTTCGATGCTCGGAGCCTTGGCGCTGGCGATGCGCTCCTCGGCCACCGTCGGCGAAGCGCTCGAGTGCTGCTCGCAGTACCTGTCCGTCCACGCGCGATCCATCGGACTGAGGGTCGTGCCCGACCCCTACGGCGACAGCGGTCTCGTCGGGTTGCGGTGGACGGTCGCGTCCGGTGCGGCCCTGGCGCCGGCGCAGGCCACTGACCTCGGCCTCGCGTTCGGGCACCGCACACTGCGCGCATTGACCGGCGGGCCCTACGGACTGCGTACCGTCGATCTGCCGCACGCGCCGGTGGCAGCGCCTGAGGTCTACCGGTCGTACTTCGGTACAGAGGTGCGCTTCCGCCGACCCACGGGCTTGCTGCGGGTGCCGGCCTCGTTGCTACGCCGGCCGGTCGCCGGCCAGGACGAGTTCCTGCGACAGCTCGCTGTCACCTATCTCGACCACCTCGCGCCGAGCTCCTCGACAGCCGTGTCGGCGCGAGTCCGGGTCGCTGTGTCCCAGGCCCTCGGCACCAGCGAGGCAAACCTCGACGCGATCGCCGACCTGCTCGCCACGCACCCGCGGACCTTGCAACGCCGGCTGCTCGACGAGGGCACGACCTTCGCCGAGATCGTCGACGAGGCGCGCAAAGAGGCCGCCCAGCGCTACCTGCAACGGACCGACATGCCGTTCACCCAGGTAGCCGCTCTGCTCAGCCTCTCCGAGCAGTCGGCCTTGGCCCGTTGCTGCCGCCGTTGGTGGGACAAGACCCCGTCTCAGGTACGTCAGCAACGCACCTTGTCGCGTTGAGTCAAGGCTCTGTCGCCTCAGGTCAAGGATCGAGAAGCTCGCGCTGGAAGCCTGAAGCCCATGGACACGTGCCCTCCGGAACCGCTCGCCCTGACCGACGTACAGCAGGACGAGCACCTTGCTGCACACGTCGACGTCGACGTCGTCGTGGTGGGTGCGGGGCTTTCCGGCGTCGGGGCTGCCTACCGGTTGCAGACGGAGCGGCCCGGGACGTCGTACATGATCCTGGAGGCGCGCCAGGACCTCGGCGGGACGTGGGACCTCTTCAGGTACCCCGGTGTCAGGTCTGACTCCGACATGTACACCCTGGGCTACTCCTTCAGACCCTGGCTCGACAGCAAGTCCCTCGCCGACGGGGCGGCGATCAAGAACTACATCCGCGGCACCGCCGAGGAGCACGGCATCGATCAGCGCATCCAGTACTCGAGCAAAGTCGTCGGAGCCGACTTCGACACGGCGACGGCTCGCTGGACGCTGACCATCGAAGATCCGCGCACCCTCGCCCGCCGCACGATGACGTGCGGCTTCCTGTACTCCTGTGCCGGCTACTACGACTACGACCACCCGCACGCCCCGGTCTTCGACGGGGCCGAGCACTTCACCGGCACAGTCGTGCACCCGCAGTTCTGGCCCGAGAACCTCGACTACGCCGGCAAGCGAGTCGTGGTCATCGGGTCCGGTGCGACCGCGGTGACCCTGGTGCCCTCGATGCTCCGAGGCGACGACGCAGCCGCTCACGTGACCATGTTGCAGAGAACGCCCACCTGGATCACTGCTGTCCCCGCACGAGACAAGATGGCCGCCAACATCCAAGCCGTGCTCCCAGCGAGGCTTGCACATGGGGCAATCCGCACCAAGAACATCGCGTTCTCCACCGCCTTCTACCAGTTCTGCCGGCGTCGGCCGCAGCAAGCCCGCAGGCTGCTCACCCAGGCGACGACGAAGATCCTCGGCGACCCGCAGCTCGTCGCCGACCACTTCACGCCCAGCTACGACCCATGGGACCAGCGCCTCTGTGCTGTGCCGAGCGCCGACCTGTTCCGCGCCATCAAGACCGGCCGCGCTGACGTCGTCACCGACCGCATCGATCGGTTCGTGCCCGAGGGCATCAAGCTGGAGTCCGGTCGCGTGCTCGAGGCCGACATCGTCGTCACCGCAACGGGTCTGAAGCTGCTGGCCTTCGGCGGAATCGACCCGTGCGTGGACGGTCGTGCCGTCAAGCTCTCGGAGCAGCTCGTGTGGAACGGAGCGATGGTGACAGGCATCCCGAACTTCGCGATGTGCATCGGCTACACCAACGCCTCCTGGACCCTCCGAGCCGACCTCAGTCACCGCCTGGTCTGCAAGGTGCTCGAGTGGATGGAGAGAAAGGGACACCGCGCGGTCGCTCCCGAGCCCGACACCGACCTCGCGCCTGAGCCACTGCTCGGGTTGGCAGCCGGTTACGTACAGCGCTCGATCGGGGCCTTCCCTCGCCAGGGAGACCGGGCGCCGTGGCGGGTGAGGCAGAACTACGTCCTCGACTCCATCACCACCTTGCGCGCCGATCTGGCGCGCCACCTCACTCCAGTGGCTCCCACTGGACCCGTCGACGCGCAGCATGAACCGATGGAGCTCCGGGCGTGATCCCCGCACAGACCAGGACGATGCGTGCTCAGCGCCTCGACACGACCAGACGAACCTTCGAGGTCACCGACGTGCCTGTCCCGTCTCCGGGACCCGGTGAGGTGCTCATCAAGGTCGCTTTCAGCGGCATCTGCCACTCCGACCTCTCATTGCTCGATGGGACGTTCCCTGCTTTGGGGCCTCAGGTGATCACCCAGGGTCATGAGGCGTCGGGCAACATCGTCGAGCTCGGCCCCGGAGTCCAAGGGTGGGACGTCGGCGACCGCGTGATTCCTGCTGCTGGTCGCCCGTGCAGGCGATGTGCGGCCTGCCGACGGTCCGAGTACGGCAGGTGCACCGCGCTCCAGCTGATGGCGTTCGCGTACGACGGCGCCTGGGCCGAGTACACCGTGGCTCAGGCCCAGGGGCTCACCCGCATCCCCGAGAACGTCTCGATGGAGCACGCCGCGATCCTGGCCGACGCTGTCTCCACTCCTTACGCGGCAGTCACCCGCACCGCCGAGGTGCGTGTCGGTGAGGCCGTGGGGGTGTGGGGAGTCGGCGGCGTCGGCACCCATCTGGTGCAGATCGCCCGGTTGGTCGGCGCCGCCCCCATCGTGGCGGTGGACCTCGACCCGGTCGCCCGGCAGCGCGCCCTCGACCTCGGCGCCGATCGGGCGCTCGATCCCCGCGACCCCGAGCTGGCCGCGAAGATCGCCAAGGTCACCGGTGGCCGGGGACTGGACGCAGCTTTCGACTCGGTCGGGCGCCAGGTCACCTTTGCGCAGGCGCTCGACTCCCTCGGAAGCGGTGGACGCCTCATCGGCGTCGGTATGAGCGCCGAGGAGCTGTCGCTCGGGCAGAGCATGACCTTCAGCCTCAGCCGCAAGCAGGTTCGCGGGCACCTCGGGTACGACGTGACCGACATCGGCGTCCTCGCGCGGCTGGTTTCCACCGGACGCCTGGACCTGAGCGCCTCCATCAGCGACGTCCTGCCGCTCGAAGCCATCGCCGACGGCATCCAGATGCTCAAGGACGGCCAGGGCACCCCGGTGCGCATCCTCGTGCAGCCCTGAACCGCGAGCAGAGCAGACAACCATCCATCGACAGTCGTCAGGGAAGGAACCTGGATGAGGATCCGCGGTGCAGTTCTCGAGCAGACCGGCACCACGCCGCCGTACGCGCACTCCAAGCCGTTGGCCATCAGCACACTCGACCTGGGGGAACCGGGCCCTGGCGAGGTCCTGGTCCGGATCGAGGTGGCCGGTGTGTGCCACTCGGACCTCTCGGTCGTCAATGGGGACCGCGCGAGGCCCTTGCCGATGCTCCTGGGACACGAGGCAGCGGGCATCGTGGAGTCCGTCGGGCCGGCGCCGCGCGACGACGCGCAGTCAGCACTACCTGCCCTCACGGTCGGGCAGCGTGTCGCCCTCACCTTCCTCCCGCGCTGCGGGGTCTGCGCCGGTTGCCAGACCAACGGAGCTCGACCATGCATCCCGGGGTCGCGAGCCAACGGCGAGGGCACCTTGATCGGCGGCGGCACCCGTCTGCGGCGCGACGACCAGCCAGTCCTCCACCACCTCGGAGTCTCGGCCTTCGCGACGCATGCGGTGGTCGACCGCCGGTCGGTCGTACCCGTTCCACCGGACGTCCCACCCGAGGTCGCAGCTCTCCTGGGGTGCGCTGTCCTCACCGGCGGCGGCGCCGTGCTCAACGCCGGCCGGCCATCAGCAGGTCAGCGAGTGACGGTCGTCGGCCTCGGCGGCGTAGGGATGGCCTCCTTGCTCACCGCCCTCGCGGTCGAGGGTGTGCAGGTCGACTGCGGTGGACACGGTGCCTGACAAGCTCGCCACCGCCGCGAGGTTCGGGGCACATCGGTGCGGGACACCGCAGGCGGCGACTGGGGACGAGCACGCATCTTTCGTGGCCGATCTCGTCATCGAGGCCGTGGGCACGGCACGGGCTTTCGAGACCGCCGTCGCGCTGACCGCCCCAGGCGGGCGGACCGTCACCGTCGGGCTGCCCCACCCGGACGCGAGAGCCAGCATCTCGCCGCTCGCACTCGTGGCAGAGGGGCGCTCGATCGTCGGGAGCTACCTCGGCAACGCGGTGCCAGGACGAGACATCCCGCGGTTCGTCGACCTGTGGCGGGCTGGCCGGTTGCCAGTCGACGCGCTGATCTCCCACCGCGTCGGGCTCTCCGAGCTGAACCTCGCGCTCGACCGGCTCACCGCGGGCGCGGCGCTACGTCAGGTCGTGGACTTCCGAGGCGAACCGACGTGACGCTCACACCGAGCGACGCTCGATGACCGACGCGACGGACGGAGGGCTGATCCTCAGCGCGTCCTCGCCGCGCAGGAGAGCGGTCACCACGTCGACCACGTAGCGTGCGGTCGCACCGGCGTCCGCTGCGACCATCGTGAGAGCGGGCTGCGCCAGCGCCGCCGCAGGTGTGTCGTTGACGCCGATCACCGCGAGTCCCCCCGGTGCGTCGAGTCCGAGCTCGCGCATTCCAGCGAGCACGGCCAGTGCAGTGATGTCGTCGTGCGCACACACCGCGCTGACGCCCCGCTCCCGCTGCCAACCGGCTACGACCTGCGCCGCTCCCATGACGTCGATCGGTACCGCTTCCGCGAGGGGCGCAGGCAAGCCACGGGCGGCACACACCTGCTGCAGCGCCTGACGCCGCAACCGTCCAGCGCCGACGAGGCGAGGACTGTGCGGCATCGCGTATGCCAGGCGGGTATGGCCAGCATCTGCAAGACGGCCGACCTGGGCGGCGGCGAGCTCCAGCTCGCGCGCGCCAACGACCCAGCGACCGACGGGGTCGGCACCACCGGTGAGCGACACGACCGCGCGTACGCCGTTGCGGCGCATGGCGTCGACGACCGGCTCGTCGAGCGCGTAGGTCACGACGGCCGCAGGCGTCACTGCCCGCCACGCCTCGGCGTCCGGGCGAGTGGCCCAAGGGTGCGCCACCAGGACGAGACCCGTCTCGGCGAACGCTGCGGACATCTGCTCGAGAAGCATCCCGAAGTCGGCGCTCAGCGGCAGCTCCGGCGCCAGGTAGAGAAGGACGACGTCACTGGTGCCGCGGCGCAGTCGCCGGGCCTCCGGCGACGGCGAGTAGTTGAGCCGCGCAGCAGCGGCCAGCACCCGCTCACGGGTCTCCGCAGGGATCGTCTGACCCGCCGTCTCGTTGAGGACGAAGCTGACGGTCGTGCGTGACACCCCGGCAGCGCGCGCGACCTCGGCACTACTCACCCGCTTGCCGGACGCCTGCTCAGAACTGTCCGGGGACGGCCGTGAGCGGCCGGACTCGTCGCGGATCACACCCGCAGACTAACTCGTGCAAGCGACACTTCCCGCAGCTTACTAACTCGTGTTAGTTTGCACTCCCCACACTCGATGAGGTACTGATGCCGACGCGCATGACGGAGCTGCTCCCGCCCGGACCCCTACCGCTGCGGCCGAGCTTGACGATGCGGCTGGTCGCTGCGGCGCTGGGTGCGAGGGCACGGCGCCTCGAGGGCCATCCTGTGGATCTGGACCGCGACCGGCGTGTGAACGACAGGCTCACCCAGCAGCTGCGGGTGCCGAAGGGCGTCACGCTCACCGAGGAGACTCTCGGCGGGGTTGCGGTGGTGCGGCTGTCGTCGGGTGGCGCTGCACGTGGCACGTTGCTGTTCCTCCACGGCGGCGCCTACGCACTCGGCTCGGCACGCCAGGCGCTCACCGCGGTCGCCGCGTGCGCCGATGGGGGTCCGGACATCGTCAGCGTCGAGTACCGGCTGGCGCCCGAGCATCCGCATCCCGCCGCCGTGGACGACGCGATCGCGGTCTACCGAGAGCTGCTGGACTCCCCGGGGGCCGAGCGGATGGTGGTGGCCGGCGACTCTGCCGGCGGCGGACTCCTGCTCCTGATGCTCCAGCGTGCTCGCGACGAGGGCCTGGCGATGCCCGTCGCTGCCGCCGCTGGCTTTCCTGCGGCAGACCTGTCGCTGAGTGGTCCGAGCACGACCTCCAACCTGGGCAGAGACCTGCTGACCCGCTCCGAGCTGGTGCAGGAAGCCGCTTGGTTCGCCGGGCAGCGTGACCTGCGGGATCCGGCCGTCTCGCCCCTGTTCGGGTCCTTCCGCGGCCTGCCACCGACCTGGATCACGGTCGGCACCCGCGACCTCATCCTCGACGACTCCCGGCGGGTCGCTGCGGCCATGGCCGCCGACGGGGTCGACGTCGTCCTCGACGAGTGGCCCGGTGCAGTGCACGCTTTCACCGGGCTGCCACTGCCCGAGGCTCGGCGCTACCGCAAGCGGCTGCGCGCCTTCGTCGACGCCGCCCTCCCCTCCGCCGCTGCAACACCGGATGCCGAAGCCGTAGCTGACTCTGAGGAGGCCACCTCATGACCGAGACCCCGCTGGAGAAGCCGGTCCCGCCGGGCCGTGGCAGGCGCCGCTTCGCTGCGCTCGGCTACGCCCTGCGCGTGGTCAAGGCACTCCCGACACCGGTGCGCGAACGGGTGCTGGACGGAGCCACCGGCAGCGTCAGCGCCGACATCCCGCCGTTCCCTGACATCCAACGCCTGGTCGAGGCCGCCGGCGGCATCCCTGACGGGACCCGCTGGCAGGACCGGCTGATCGCGCAGCGCCCTGAGTTGCGCGAGGTCCGCACCCGCGAGATCAGTAGCAACGGCGGCGGCCGGCTCCGGGCACGCCTCTACCTGCCGCCGGTCGGGGCTCCAGCCCCCAGCGCGGCCCTGGTCTGGGTGCATGGCGGCGCGTTCGTGATCGGCAGCCTGGACCAGAAGGAGGCGCACTGGCCGGCCATCGCGCTGGCGTCCTCCGGCATCCCTGTGCTCTCCGTCGACTACCGCATGTGCCTGAAGGGAGTGCACTACCCGCTCCCCCAGGACGACGTACTGACCGCCTGGCGCTGGGCGCGCGAGCACGCCGAGGAGCTGGGCGTCATCCCCTCGCAGCTGCATCTCGGCGGTGGCAGCGCCGGCGGATGCCTGGTAGCCGGCGCTGCACTACGCCTGCGCGACGCCGGCGAGCCGCTGCCCGCTTCGCTGTTCCTCGCCTACCCGGTGCTGCAGGGTCAGCTGCCGCCAGCCACGGCGCAGGTCGCCAGCGAGCTGGCGGACGTCAAGGTCGCCTCCGACGAGTGGGTCAGCGACATGTTCGCCAACTGGGCGGGGTCGGCTCCTGGGAAGACCCGTACGTCGCCCCGGGCCTGGCTGACCCCACCGGGCTGCCGCCCACCTACGTCCTCACGTGCGGTCAGGACTCGTTGCGCCGCGCGAGTGAGCCGTTCACCGACCGGCTTCGGCAGGCCGGCGTCGCGGTGTGGCAGGACGTGTTCGGTGAGTCCACCCATGCCCCGTTCGACCGCCCTGGAAGTCCCGAGGGCGAGAGTGCCATTCGCCGGCTGAGGACCTGGTTGACCGACGGCATCACCGCGATGGGATAGCGACAGGTCTCTCGAGGGCACGCACGCTCTCTCATGGCTGAGGTGTGGCGTCGTCCGTGCCCGCGCAGGTCAGCCTCTCTGCAAGAGCACTGGGGTTGCGAGCCCTCCGACTGTGTCCCCTGTGTGTCCGCGGTACGACTCGGGCCGGCCAACAGCGGTCTGATCGAGCGACCCTCTCACGTTCGGAACGACAAAGCCGCAGGTCAGCGGGCTGACCTGCGGCTTGTCCATCTGCGCGCCCGAAGGGATTCGAACCCCTAACCTTCTGATCCGTAGTCAGATGCTCTATCCGTTGAGCTACGGGCGCACGCCCCCTCGCGGGGACCGGTCGAGGATAGCGGACAGCCGCCTTTTCCCCGAAACCGGGTCCCCGCCCGGCCCAGAAGGGTGAGAATCGGGCGGAGATACCACATGCGTCACTCGGGCCTCGTGAATTACAGCGGTGTGTTTCAGAAAAAGTATTCACATCAGTCACACGAGTCCCCCAAAGTAACTTCAGTGACAGCACCTCGCCGCTTCAAGCCAGTCCTCCGCGCCGCCTCCGCGGCCCTCCTGACCGTCGCCGTCATGGGCACGGGATCCTCGGCGGTCGGAGCGGGCACCCACCTGTGCGACGGCTATCAGCAGTGCGCCGAGCGCGGTCTCGGCAACGGGGGGTACGCGCGGGTCAACGACCGGATGTACTGGCGGATGTATCCCGGGCACAACTGCACCAACTACGTCGCCTACCGGCTGATCAAGAGCGGCCTGCCCAACACGCGGCCGTGGAGCGGCAGTGGGAACGCGACCTACTGGGGCCGCTACATGTCGCGCTACACCGACAGCACGCCTCGGGTGGGCGCCATCGCCTGGTGGAACGACGGGGGCCCGGGCCACGTCGCGGTCGTCGAGCGCGTGGTCTCCTCCTCGGAGATCATCATCAGCCAGGACAGCTGGGGCGGTGACTTCTCCTGGGCCCGCGTGACCAAGGCCTACCGCTGGCCCGCCGGCTTCATCCACTTCAACGACCGCCGCCTGGACAACCGGTCCGCCCCGCGCATCTCCGGCCCGGTCAAGGTCGGCAACACCGTGACGGCCTCCTCCGGCTCGTGGAAGCCCGCCCCCTCGGACCTGTCCTACTCCTGGCGCATGGGCGGCCAGGTCCTGCCGGGCGCGAAGCGCTCCGAGCTGCGGATCACCCCGCGCATGCTCGGGCGCCAGGTGCAGGTGACCGTCACCGCCCAGCGCGACGGCTACCCGGCCACCTCGTCGAGCTCGGCCAAGACCCAGCAGGTGCTTCCCGGCACCCTCGAGCCGAAGGTCTCCCCCGACCTTCGCGGCACCGCCCAGGTCCACCGCACCATGACGGTCACCGGCGGCCAGTGGACCCCGCGCCCGGTGCACGTCTCCTTCCAGTGGCTCGTCGACGGCGAGGAGGTTCCGGGGGCGACCGGGCAGCACTTCGACCTCACCGCGCGCCACGCCGGCCACCGCATCTCCGTGGCCGTCACCGCGAAGCGCGTCGGCTACGCCCCGGAGACCAAGACCTTCACCACCAGCGCGGTCAACCGTGCTCTGCTCCACCAGACCCGCCGCAGCAGCCTCACCGGCAGCGCGGTCCGCGGCCAGGTCCTCGAGGTGCAGCCCGGTGCGGTCAAGGAGCGGTCGACGCGCTATGTGCGGTGGCTGCGCGACGGCGAGCCGATCAAGGACGCGACCGACCTGACCTACGAGCTCAGGAAGCGCGACGTCACCCACGAGATCTCCGCACGGGTCACCTACGCCAAGGCCGGCTACCGCCCGGTGGTCGACGAGACCGGTGGCCGGGTGGTCCGCGGCACGTTGCGCATCGCCACGAAGAAGACCCAGATCCGCCGCGGCGTGCTGTTCGACATCACCGCGACCGTCGCCGGGCAGCGTCTGCCCGAGGACACCCGGGTCGTCATCCGCAACGGCGGGCGCGTCCGGGCGAGCGGGACCATGCACGACGGGCACCTCAAGCTGCGGGTCAAGGGCCTGCCGCGCGGGCACCGGACGCTGTGGCTCTACTTCGCGCCGACGAAGGTCTCGGCCAACAAGATCGTCTCGCGACAGGCGTGGTTCCGCTGAGCCCTGCAGGGCCCACAATGACCGCGTGACCTCCCGCGACCCAGGACCGCCGAGCTCGGTCCTGGGTCGCGCCGTCTCGGTGCTCGAGGCCTTCCACGCCGACGACCACCGGGTCAGCCTGGCCACGCTGGTCGAGCGCACCGGGCTCCCGAAGAGCACCGTCCACCGGATGCTCGGCGAGCTGGTCGCACTGCGGCTGGTCGAGAAGGCCACCGACGGCTACCACCTCGGCGGCCGCCTCTTCGAGCTCGGTCTGCGTGCCAGCGTCGAGCGGCAGCTGATGGAGGTCGCGATCCCGTTCCTCGAGGACCTCTACGAGCGCACCCACGAGACGGTCCACCTCGGGGTCCGTGACGGCACCGAGGTCGTCTACGTCGCCAAGCTGGGCGGGCACCGCCAGGCCAGCAGTCCCTCACACGTCGGCGGGCGCATGCCGCTGTACTGCACCGCCGTCGGCAAGGTGCTCCTCGCGTACGCCGACCAGGGGCTGCTCGACGACGTGGTCGCCGGCGGGCTGGTGCGGCGCACGCCCCGGACCGTCGTCGCCCCGGGGATCCTGCGCCGGCAGACCGAGGCGATCCGCGAGCAGGGGATCGGCTACGAGCGCGAGGAGAGCCAGGTCGGGCTGTGCTGCGTCGCCGCACCCGTCCTGGACGCCGACGACCGGGCGGTGGCCGCGGTCAGCGTGACGGGGCCGGTCACCCGCTTCCGGCCCGAGTCCGCCGCGCCGCTCGTCCGGGCGGCCGGCGCCGGCATCGCGGCGACCTGGGCCCGGCGGCCCGCAGCCCGATGACGCACCTGCGTAGCGCGACCGGTGACGAGGGGGCGTTCCACTGAGTGGGACGACCGCCTTCCACCCTGCCGCCGCGGCCCCCATGCTCCCTCCATGACCATCCCCGACGACGTCCTCGACGAGGCTGCCAAGCGCCTCGAGGAGGCGACCGCGACCCGGCGGGCCTGCGCGCCGGTCCGCGACCTCATCGGCGACACCGACATCGCCGCCGCGTACGCCGTCCAGCAGCGCCTGACCGACCACCGCGTCGCCGCCGGCGCCCGGGTCGTCGGGCGCAAGACGGGGCTGACCAACCCCGCGGTCCAGGCCCAGCTCGGTGTCGACCAGCCCGACTTCGGTGTCCTCTTCGACGACATGGACGTCACCGCGCTGGACGAGGTCCCCAGCGAGAGGCTGCTGCAGCCGAAGGCGGAGGCCGAGGTGGCGTTCGTGCTCGGGAACGACCTGGCCGAGGGCGACCTCGACGTCGCGCAGTGCCGCGCCGCGGTCGACCACGCCGTGGCCGCGATCGAGATCGTCGACAGCCGCATCGCGGACTGGCAGATCGGGATCACCGACACCGTCGCGGACAACGCGAGCTCGGGGCTCTACGTCCTCGGCGACCAGCGGGTCCCGATCGACGACTTCGAGCCGGTCGAGGTGCAGATGACGATGACCCAGGACGGCGAGCAGGTCAGCGCCGGCGACGGGTCGATGTGCCTGGGCGACCCGCTGCTGGCCCTGTCGTGGCTGGCCCGCACCGCCCGTGACTACGGCCAGCCGCTCGAGGCGGGCCAGGTGGTGCTGTCCGGGGCGCTCGGTCCGATGGTCTCCGCCCCTCCCGGGTCGGTGTTCGAGGCCACGATCAGCTCGCTGGGCACCGTGACCGCCCGCTTCTCCGCAGATCCGACGAAGGACAACTCATGAAGACGAAGGTCGCCGTCATCGGCAGCGGCAACATCGGCACCGACCTGATGATCAAGGTGCTGCGGCTCTCCGAGCGCCTCGAGATGGCCGCGATGGTCGGCATCGACCCCGAGTCCGACGGCCTGGCCCGTGCGGCGCGGTTCGGTGTCCCGACCACCAGCAAGGGGGTCGAGGGGCTCATCGCGATGCCGGAGTTCGACGACATCGACATCGTCTTCGACGCCACCTCGGCCAAGGCGCACGTCGCCAACGCCGAGGCCCTGGCGCCGTACGGCAAGACGATGGTCGACATGACCCCCGCCGCGATCGGCCCGATGGTGGTCCCGCCGGTCAACCTCCGCGAGCACCTCGGCGCGGGGGCGAGCAACCTCAACATGGTCACCTGCGGCGGGCAGGCGACCATCCCGATCGTCGCGGCGGTCTCCCAGGTCACGCCCGTGCCGTACGCCGAGATCGTCGCCTCGATCTCCTCCCGCAGCGCCGGCCCGGGCACCCGGGCCAACATCGACGAGTTCACCGAGACCACGTCGAAGGCGATCGAGGAGATCGGCGGCGCCGGTCGCGGCAAGGCGATCATCATCCTCAACCCGGCGGAGCCGCCGCTGATCATGCGGGACACGGTCTTCTGCCTCGTCGGCGACGCCGACCGCGAGGCGATCGGCGCCTCGGTGGAGGCGATGGTGGCCGCGGTGCAGGACTACGTGCCCGGCTACCGCCTCAAGCAGAAGGTGCAGTTCAGCCCCGTCGGCGACGACGAGCCGGTGCACACCCTGCTCGCCGCGGACGGCACCCGGGCCGACGTGACCACCAAGGTGACGGTGTTCCTCGAGGTCGAGGGCGCCGCTCACTACCTCCCGGCCTACGCCGGCAACCTCGACATCATGACCTCGGCCGCCCTGCGCGTGGCCGAGGAGATCGCGCAGGAGAAGGCATGACCGAGCTCTACATCCAGGACGTCACCCTGCGTGACGGCATGCACGCGATCCGTCACCGGATCGACCCGAAGGACGTCGGCCGCATCGTCAGGGCGCTGGACCGTGCGGGCGTCGACGCGATCGAGGTCGCGCACGGTGACGGGCTCGCCGGCGGCAGCGTCAACTACGGCCCGGGCAGCCACACCGACTGGGAGTGGCTCGAGGCGGCGGCGGACAACATCGAGACCGCCGTCCTCACCTCGCTGCTGCTCCCTGGCATCGGCACGGTCGAGGAGCTGGAGCGGGCCTACGACCTCGGAGTGCGCTCGGTGCGCATCGCCACGCACTGCACCGAGGCCGACGTCTCCGCCCAGCACATCGGCGCCGCCCGCGAGCTCGGCATGGACGTCTCGGGCTTCCTGATGATGAGCCACATGAGCCCGCCGAAGGAGCTCGCCCAGCAGGCCAAGCTGATGGAGTCCTACGGCGCGCACTGCGTCTATGTCACCGACTCCGGCGGCCGCCTGCTGATGAACGACGTGCGCGACCGCATCCGTGCCTACCGCGACGTGCTCGACGAGTCGACGCAGATCGGCATCCACGCCCACGAGAACCTCTCCCTCTCGGTGGCCAACTCGGTCGCCGCGGTCGAGGAGGGCGTCTATCGCGTGGACGCCTCGCTCGCGGGCCAGGGCGCGGGCGCCGGCAACGCCCCGATCGAGCCGTTCATCGCGGTGGCCGACCTGCTCGGCTGGAAGCACCGCTGCGACGTCTTCGCCCTGCAGGACGCCGCCGACGACATCGTCCGGCCGCTGCGCGACCGGCCCGTGCAGGTCGACCGGGAGACCCTCACGCTCGGCTACGCCGGGGTCTACTCCTCGTTCCTGCGGCACGCCGAGCGCGCGGCGCAGGAGTACGGCGTCGACGCCCGGACGCTGCTGCTGGAGGTCGGCCGGCGGGGCCTGGTCGGCGGCCAGGAGGACATGATCGTCGACATCGCCCTGGACCTGACCCGGGACCAAGGGGGATCTGACACCCTGGTCGGGTGATCGACCGGGCACGACGCGAGCTGCTCACCGGCCTCGGCGGCGAGGTCTACACGGCCGCGGTCGAGCAGGGCGCGATCGAGGACGACGACCCGACCTACGCCGAGGGCACCGAGCACGCCGCGGCGCGTGACGAGCTGGTCGCCCTCGGGCTCCTGCAGTACGACGAGGTGGCGCGTCGCTGGACGCCGTGCGACCCGACCGCCACCAGCGACCGGATCGTGGTGCCGCTGGCCCAGCAGGGCAGCCAGCTGCTGCGCGAGTCCGCGCAGTGGCACGAGGTGCTGGCGCGGCTGCAGCAGACCTGGCGCTCGGGTGGCGGCAACCTCGGCGGCGCGATGCAGATCCACTCCCTGGACGCGATCAACGAGTTCATCTCCGCGCAGGTGATGCGCTGCACCGACGAGATCCTGACCGCCCAGCCCTACGGCCGGCGCAAGGCCACCACGCTGGCGGCGGTGGAGGACCGGGACCGGGCGGCGCTCGAGCGCGGGGTGTCGATGCGGACCCTCTACCAGCACTCCGCGCGGCAGTCGCCGGCCACGCGCGAGTACGTCTTCGAGATGGCGCGGTTCGGTGCAGAGACTCGCACCCTGGACGAGTTCTTCAAGCGGCTGCTGGTCTTCGACCGGCAGGTCGCGCTCATCCCGGGGTCGGCCAACAACGCGGTCGCGGTCGTGGTGACCGACCGCTCGATCGTGGGCTACCTGGTCGACATCTTCGAGCGGGCGTGGGAGCGGGCGCTGCCGTTCACCGTGGACGACCAGGTCAACCGCACCGTCGCCGACGACGTGCGGGCGATGGCGCTGCGGATGCTGGTCGAGGGTCACAGCGACGCGGCCAGCGCCAAGCGGATGGGGGTCAGCCCGCGCACCTACGCGACGTACATCTCCTCGCTCAAGCAGGAGTACGGGGTGCAGACGCGGTTCCAGCTGGCCTGGGCGATCAGCCGCGCGGGGCAGGAGTCGCCGGGCGTGCCGGAATTGGAACGAGGGACAGCAGACTGAGTCTGCTGTCCCTCGGAGCGGTTCCACCTGGGCCGAATCGACTGCCGTTGTCTGGGGGGCAGTGCAGTCGACTGGGGTGACGGCCTGTCGGTGATGCTCACTCGCGGAACGACCACGTGGGGATGGGGGTGGGAGAGACGTGGGGCCCGCTTCCGTTTCTTTCGGTGGGTGAGGTGGGGTGGGGGTTCCTTCCTCTGAGAGGACTCGGTGGGGGCGCCGGGCGGGGTCTGAGGGGGGATCAGTCCCAGCCGGTGTCCTTGTGGCTGATCGCGTGGCTCTTGCCGGCCTTGTCCGAGGCGGCGTGCGCGGCCGGAGCCGTCACGCCGAAGGTCAGGGCCGCAGCAGCGACGATGCTGCTGACGATGCGGGTCAAGGTGCGCTTGCTCATCGAGTTCCCTCCTTGCGAGCTTCCCCCGGTGCGTTCCCTGAAGGAGGGGGAAGGTCGTGATCACTATTGTGTGGGCCCTTGAAGACTGGTCGCTACTGGATCGGACCGCAGGTGATTGCACTGCATTTTCCTGCAGAACTTCCCGTACTTACCAGGTCCCGCCTACCGCTGCGAGGGGGACGAGCGTGCCGTCCTCTGCAAGATCGTGCTGGACCGCCGCGAGGGCGGTCGCCACGTCCTGCCCGGAGACGAGGTCGGCGTGCACCCGGGACATCAGCCGGGCCGACGCCTCGTCGTTGACCCGGGCCACCGCGGCGACCACCACCTGGGCCCCGAGCTGGAGCAGCACCTGGGACAGGCCGAGCGACTCGTCGCCGGGCCGGAACGTCGCCAGGCCCGCGTCGCAGGCCGACAGCACCACGCAGCCGGCGAAGCCGTCCCCCGCGCGTCCGAGCTCGTAGGCGTAGAGGGGTCCGTCGGCCAGCCGGACCGAGGAGAACAGCGGGTTGTCCTGCCGGTGGGTGCCGTGGGCGGCCACGTGGACCAGGTCCGCGCCCGCCAGGGCCGCCCGCGCCGCCTCACCGGTCGCGGCACCGGCGTCGAGCAGCTCGGCGCCGGGCCAGGTGGCCGCCACGGCCCGCGCCTCGGGACCCGCCTGGCGCAGGTCGGGGCCGGCCAGGGCCACCACGCGGTCGCCGCGCCCCCGGGTCGCGGCTGCGTGGCCGCGCAGCCACGCGGCGGCGCTGGGCGCCGTCACGGTCGGCACGCCCCGGCGGGAGGGCAGCAGGCCCCACGGCAGGAAGCACAGGTCTCCGCTGCACGACAGCACCAGCGGCCCCTCGACCGCGAGGGGACCGAGCAGGGTCGCGTCGAGGTCGGCGAGGACCGACTCGGCGCTGCGGTGCACGACCTCCCGGAGCCCGTCGGGCAGGAACGGCATGGCCAGGGCGTCCAGGTCGGCCCGCAGGCGGCTGACCTGTGCGGCGACCGCCTCGACGCGGGCGAGCCGCCGGACGGTGGGGGTACGACGGCCCAGCACGACCGCGACCCACTCGCCGTGGTCGCGGGCGAGGGTGACCAGGGTCTGGCCGGCCTCGCGGAGGACCCGACGGGTCTCGCCGGAGCGCGGGGCCTCGACGGGCGCGTCGCCGAACCCGTCGTCGCCCCGGGTCCAGGCGAGCTCGCGGACCTCGCGCTGCAGCGCGCCCACCCGGCGGCGCAGCCGCGTGGACTCCGGGTCCCGCGCGTCGCCCTCGACCGCCCGGAGCTCCTCCTCGGTCTGCCGGAGCTCGGCGAGGAGCCCGGCGGTGGCGGCGTCCTCGGGCGGGCGGACCGGTGGCAGGCGGGTCGAGACGGCGCGGCTGCGCTCCACCACCTCGAACACCGCCGCCGCCGAGCCGCTGCGCAGGGCCACGTCCAGGCCGAGGCGGGCCAGGGCGGCACCGTGCACCGCGCTCGCCGTGCGGAGGTCCAGCGACCCGAAGGACCGCTGGTAGTCGCCGAGCTCGGCGAGGCCCCGGCGTACCTCCCCCAGCGCGCGGCGCTGCTCCCCGGAAGCGTCGAAGGCCAGGGCCCGGACCTCGCGGGTGTGCAACCGGGTGGTGACGTCGTCACCGGTCCGCAGCGTCGGGAGCTCGACGTCCTGCCCGCTCCTCAGGCGGCACTCGGCGGCCAGGAGACGCGCCTGGTGGGCGAGGTCGGCCCGCTGCTCCTCCGCGCAGTCGGCGGCGAGGACGTCGGCGCGCTCGGCGAGCTCCGCCAGGCCGGTCGCTCCGGTGACCTGCCGCCGCCGGGCGCGCAGGACCTGCAGCTCGGCGCGGCGCTGCCACCGGGCGTTGCCGCGGCGGGTGAACCGGGCGAGCGCCGAGACGGCCAGGTCGAGCGCCTCGCCGCCGGCGTGCGGACCCAGCAGCGCGCACTCGGCGCGGGCCAGCTCGGTCTCGGCGAGGTCCTGCTCGAGGCCGGCCGCCTCGAACATCGTCGCCACCTGGCGCAGCAGGCTCGCCGCCTCCGCGCCCAGTCCCGCCTCGCGCAGCACCCGCGCCTGGTCGAGCAGGGCGATCGGCGAGGGATCGCCCGGGTTGTGCGCCTCCGCCGCGCGCATCGCACCGAGCGCCAGCGGCAGCGACCCGCGCAGGAACTCGACGTAGCCGAGGTTGTGGCTGGCCTTCCAGGCGTGAACCGCATCGCCGGTGGCCTCGGCCCGCTGCAGGCACAGGGCGAAGTCGGCCGCGGCCGCGTCCAGCGCACCGCGGTCGAGGTGGACGGTGCCGCGGTTGAGCAGCAGGGCCATCTGGTCGTGCATCGGGGCCGCGCCGAGAGACAGCACCGCCTGGTCGAGGGCGAGCAGGGCCTCGGCCACCCGCCCGCACCGGAGCAGGAGCAGGCCCCGCGAGCCGTGGACGGGTCCGACGAGGTGCTCACACCCACCCCGCTCCGCCTCGAGGGCGGCCTGGTCCAGCAGCGCCATCGACGCCTCGAGGTCGCCGCTGACCTCGAAATGGGCCGAGGCCCAGCCCAGGAGCAGCCGCGCGCGCAGCTCGGCGAAGACCGGCGACCCGTCGTCGAGCCGGTCGACCTCGTCGGCGAGCTCGCGGTAGCGCTCCTGCGCCTGCGCCGCGCTGCCGAGGTTCAGCTGTTCCCGGGCCGCCTCGATGTCGCTGCGCAGCCGCTCGGCCACCTCCACCGCCATGGACACGGGCGACCCTGCACTCAGAGCTCGAACATCGGCGTCACGACGGCCCCGCCCTCGTGGTGGAAGACCAGCTGCGCGAAGCCCCCCGGCAGGTCCTCCACGACGAAGCGCCCGGACTCGTCGCTGATCACCTCGAGGACGCCCTCCTGCATGCGTGCGACGACGCGCAGCGGCAGCGGCGGGGCGACCCAGCCGTCGAGGCGGAAGCGGTCGTCGCCGGTGCGGGTCACCGTCACCATCGCGGTGAGCTCGTCGGTGCGGAAGGTCAGCGACGTCGTGGCGGCCTCGACCGCCGGGTCGGCTCGCACCGCGAGCGCGTCGAGCGGCAGCCGCGTCATCTCAGCGACCTCGGCGTGCAGCTCGTCGAGCGCCAGGGCGAACTGCACCCGCTCGACGAGATCGGCGGGCACCTCGTCGGCCCGCCGCAGCAGGACGTCGAGCTCGCGCAGCAGGGTCTCGTCCTCGTGGTCCAGCGGCGCCGTGGCCAGGGCCTCGACGTCGGCGCCCACGCCGGTCGGGAAGTCGTCGTCGGTCATGGGAGCTTTCCTTCCTGGTGCCCGGCATGGTGGCCGGCCCACGCCGCGTCGCGCGAGAGCGCGTCGCGGAGCTTGGCCAGGCACCGTCCCCGGGTGGGCCCGATGGAGCCGACCGGCATGCCGAGGGCCTCGGCGAGCGCGGCGTAGTCGGGCCTGTCGGCATAGGCGATGACCCCGAGCAGCTGCCGGCAGCGCTCGGGCAGGTCCTGGACGTGGCCCCACAGCACCCGCTGGCGGTCGTCCTCGATCACGCGTTCCTCGGGGCCGGCCTCCCGCGGTGCGGGCAGGTCCATCAGCTCCTCGTTGTCGACCCCGAAGACGGCGGCGCTGCGCTGCTGGTCGGTGCGGGTGCGCTTGGAGATGCGCCAGGCCTCACGGCGCGTCGCGGTGAGCAGCCACTTGACGATCGTCTGCGGGTCGCGGACCGAGTCGGCCGAGCGCAGCAACGAGAGCCAGACGCCCTGGACCACGTCCTCGCTGGTCGTCGCGTCGAGCCCGGCGCCGCGGGCGGTGCGCCACATCAGCGGCGTGACCACCTCGACCAGGGTGTCCAGCGCGAAGCGGTCGCCGGAGCGGTACGCCGTGAAGGCAGCCGTGGCGCGCGCGACGAGGGTCGGCGCCTGCTCGCTCATTCCTCCACCTCCGTCGGGTCGGCCTCGGCGTCGCGGGCACCCGGCATGGCGGCGAGCAGCTCGCGCAGACGGGTCACCGCGTCGGTCGCGTCGCCCTCGCCCAGGCGGGCGGCCAGGGCCGCGGCGAGCTGGCCGGCGAACACCGGGGCGGCGAAGGAGGTCCCGCTCCACACCCCGAACCCGCCGGAGAAGTCGTCGGGGTCCAGCCCGGTGCGCCACTCGCCCCGGCTGTTCACCACGGCGTTGCTCGGCTCGAGCGAGGCGTCGTACGTCGTGGGCATCGTGCTCACCAGGGACGCGCCGGGTCGGTGGAACCGGACCCACGGGCCGTCGTTGCTGAACAGGGCGACGGTGCTGTCGGGGTTCAGCGCCCCCACGGCGGTGACGGGCACGACGGCCGGGTCGTCCTCCGGCCCGCCCGGGTGGGGCGCGAACGCGGCGGGGAAGATCGGCCGCTCGGTCGCGTCGTTGCCGGCCGAGACCACCACGGCCACGCCCAGGCTGCCGAGGAGCCGCAGCGGCCCGCGCAGCAGGGCGTCGAAGGCGCGGTCCTCGGGCTGCTCGTGGTAGTAGCCGAGCGACATCACCACGATGTCCACGGCATCCGTCAGGTCGTCGGGCAGGGCACCCCTGCGCGCGAGCAGCTGGCGCAGCGCGAGCAGCTGCAGCCCGCGGAGCAGGTCGGACTCCGCCACCACCCCGTCGTCGCCGAAGAGCGGGACGTCGAGCACGAGGGCCTCCGGGCAGGCCTGGCGCACGAGTCCCGCGATGAAGGTGCCGTGACCCGAGTCCTGCCCGAGCTCACCGACCAGCGCCTCGGTCATGCCGGTCGCCTCGACCTCCTCGGCGGCCGCAGTCGCCGCCCGGTGCCCGATCGGCTCGCCGAGCACGGTGACGTCGTGCCGGACGAACGTCTCCTCCAGCCAGGGGTGCTTCCCGACCGGCGTGTCGAGGACGGCGACGACGGGCCGCGGCACCGAGCCGTCGACGGCGTACGACGGGGTGGGCGCCAGGCCGTTCCAGCTCACCGGCTGGCGCCCGCCCCAACCGGGAGCGGCGTACGCGGCCACCCCGGCGGAGGCGGTCGCCCCGTGGGAGCTGGTGAACGGGTGGGAGCTGGTGAACGGATGCGAGCTCGTGAACGGGTGGGAGCTGGTGAACGGATGCGAGCTGGTGAACGGGTCCGCGGTCGCCGGGTGCTCGAGGCCGACGTCGGCGAGGCGCTCGCGGTCCTCGCCGACGCGGACCCGGTAGGCCTGCAGCAGGCGCCAGGTGTCGATCGGCTTGAACACCGCGTGCGTGGGCTCCTCGACCGGGAGCAGCCGGACGCGGCGCACCCACACCGCCTCCAGGGCGAGGCGCTCCTCGTCCTCCAGCGGGGCCCGGTCGAGCAGGGCGTCGTCGGCCTCGCTGCGCGGGTCCCAGACCAGCTCGAAGCCCGCCTCGGCGGCGACGGCCCCCAGCGCCTCGACCGTCTGGGGGTGGCGGCCGCGGACCAGCAACGAGTCGGCGATGAACGCGGTCGGGCGGATCCCGGCCTGGCCCTTGACCTGGTAGGCGGTGAGGGGATCGAGGAGACGGACGTTGAGGTACTGCTGGGCCACGTCCTGCAGGTAGGGCGGGGTGGGGGTGAGGCGTGCTCGCGGGTCCTTCAGGGGCTGCCGCGGCTCGGGCTCCTGCATCACTGACCTCCGGGGGGAGCGGTGTGGGCTGAGCCTAGGGCAGGTGACCCGGTCTCTCCCCTCCTGAGACCGGGCCCTCTGCTGCCCCGGCACGGCGACCGCTCGGACGCCGTGCCTCGCAGGGGAGGAGGAGGGCGGGCCGGTCCTGATACGTCGGACCCGGAAGACATTTCCCGGGAGCGCGACGAGGGCCCGTCACGCGCGCGTGACGGGCCCTCGCGATCGGCGGAGGTGGAGGGATTTGAACCCTCGATGGGGTTGTTGCCCCAAACCCGATTAGCAGTCGGGCGCCATAGACCGGACTAGGCGACACCTCCCGGCCGGGACACAGGCTACCGGTCAGCGCAGGCGGCGGTAACCGTGGCCCCGGTCCAGCCGGGCACGCAGGTCGTCGATGAACGCCTGCCGCGAGCCCTCGAGGACTCCGAGCGGGATCGTGGTGGTGCGCCCGTCCCGCAGCCGCAGCACGACGCAGTCCTGCCCGGCCGCGGTCGTGGTCACCACGTCCTCGACGTCGCGCCACCGGGCCTGCTTCACCCCGGCGCCGCGCAGCACCCTGACCTGGTAGCCGTCGGCGTCGAAGCGGACCATCGTGCGCATGCGCCCCAGCCAGACCGCGCCGGTGAGCACGACCAGCGTCACCAGCACGACCACGACGGTGAGGACCAGCCCGGAGACCGACGCGACCACGGTCAGCACCGCGACCACGAAGACGGTGACACCGGCGACGAGGAGCAGCGTGCCCATCGCCCGGACCAGCAGGGCCCGGTCGAACGCGTAGGCGGTCGCGGGACGGGGCTCGGGGGTCCTGGGGGATGCGGGGGGCACGGGCACGAATTACAGCAGAGGCGGCGGGACCTGATCGGACCGGGTTCGGGTCGCCGCGCATTGTCCGACCGGACCGGATCTGGACAAGCCGACACGCCGGTCCCACACTCAGAACTCCCCCCACCACCCCCGCAGGCCCCCCGGAGGTGACCAGGATGCAGCAACTCGAGCTCGCCGTCGCAGGCCTCGAGCAGGCCCTCGCGAGCCCCCCGCGCAAGCAGCGCAGGTGGCGACAGCTGGTCCACCAGCGCATGGCGTCGGTCGGCGACGCCCTCTCCGCCGAGGTCGTGGTCGAGGAGTGCGCCGTGGCGGCCCGCGCCGGACGGCTGCGCCGTGAGCGCAGCCGGCTGCTCGACCGGCTCGGCAGCCTCGGCACCCGCCTGGACGACGGCCCCGACGACACCGAGCGCCTCCGCCGGCACCTGCTGCGGCTCAGCCACGACATCGCCCACCACCACCGCAGGGTGACGGACCTGGTCTGGGACGCCGACGGCCGGGACGTGGGCGGCTCGGAGTAGCGCCGGCGGCGCCTCAGCCCCGGATGCGCGCCAGCACGACCTCGGCCAGACGGTCGGGCTCCTGCTCCGGCAGCCAGTGCGTCGCGCCGTCGAGCACGACCAGCTCGAACGGACCCGTCGCCCACCGCCGCGCCAGGTCGGCGGTGCTGCGCCCCAGGGCGGTGTCGCCGGTGCTCCACACGTGGGTGACCGGGACGGAGACCTTCTGCCGCGACAGCTCGCGGGCGCGGCCCAGGGCGAGCGGGATCGCGCGGTACCACCCCAGGCCGCCCGGCAGCGCGCCGTACTCGACGATGTCGCGCTGGACGGCCGCGATCTCGGCCTCGGTCATGCCGAAGGCACGCAGGTCGGCCGCGAACCGGTGCGGGGCGCGCTCGGCGACCAGCTCGGGGACGAACGGGAGCTGGAACATCAGGACGTACCACGACTTGAGCAGCTGGCGCCCGGCCACCGCACGGACGTACGCCGCCGGGTGCGGCACCGAGACCGAGGTCAGCGTGCGCACCGCCGGGTGGCTGCCGGCGACGAGCCACGCCACCGCGGCGCCCCAGTCGTGCCCGACCAGGTGCACGGGCCGGCCGATGCGGTCGAGCAGCGCGCCGGCGTCGCCAGCGAGCAGGTCGAGGGCGTAGTCGCGGCGCCGACGCGGCCGGGCCCGCGGGGAGTAGCCACGCTGGTCGGGGGCGATCGTGCGGTAGCCCGCCTCGTGCAGGCGCTGGGCGACCGCGTCCCAGCACGACGCGCGCTGCGGGAAACCGTGCAGCAGGACCACGACCTCGCCGTCGAGGGGCCCGGTGTCCCGGACGTCGAAGGTCAGGCCGGCGTGGGAGAGCTCGTGGAGGCGGCCGTCGTCGGAGGGGGGCACCGGCGCAGCGTAGCCATCACCTCTGGACGGCGTACCGCGCGGCGACGAAGTCGCCCATCTGCCGGACGCCGAGCAGCCGCAGGGGCGCGCGTCGCGGCAGCAGCGGGGCGCCGCCGCCGAGCACGACGGGGGTGTACTGCACGAGGACCTCGTCGAGGAGGCCCGCGTCGAGGAACTGTCCGGCGAGGTCGCCGCCGCCGACGACCCAGACGTCCTTGCCCGCGGCCGCCTCGACCAGCCGCGGGTGCAGCTCGGCGACGTCGCCGGCGTGGACCTCGACGCTGCCCTCGGCGGGCAGCCGGAGGTCGCGGTGGGTGCAGACCCAGGTGGGCTGGGTGTAGCTCCACTGCTCGAGGGACGACGGCTCGTGCTCGGTGATCCACTCGTAGGTGGTCGACCCCATCACCAGGGCACCGATGCCCTCGATGAAGGCGCCGTAGGCGTCCGGGTGGTCCTCGGGCAGCTCGTGGTCGGCGTCGACCAGCCAGTCGAGGCTGTGCTGCTCGTCGGCGATGAAGCCGTCGGCGCTGGAGGCGGTGTAGTAGATCGTCCTGGCCATCCCCCCATCCTGTCGGTGCGCACCGACAGGATGAGGTCGTGGCGCAACGCAGGCAGGTGGAGACCGCACGCCGGGTCGGTGACGACGAGCGGCGGGCCAGGCTGGTGCGACGGCACGCCCTGCACCCCGACCACCGGCTCCGCACCGTCGAGGACGTGGTCGAGGCGATGACCGCGCTGCACGCGACCGAGGCGGCGAGCGTCCACCTGGCCGTCGCCGCGCGCAGCGACGCGGGCGTCGACGTCGTGGAGCGGGCGCTCTACGACGACCGCACGGTCCTCAAGCAGCTGGCGATGCGGCGCACCCTGTTCGTCTTCCCCCGCGACCTGCTCCCCGCGGCGCTGGCCGCGCCGTCGGCACGGGTCGCGGCCACCGAGCGGGCGCGCCACGCCACGATGCTGGAGCGGGCCGGGATCACCGACGACGGCGCCGCCTGGTTCGCCGCCGCCGAGGGGGCGGTGATGAGGGTCCTCGCCGACGGCGTCGCGCGAAGCTCCACCGAGGTGCGCGCCCTGCTGCCCGAGCACGACGTGCAGGTGGACCCGTCGCCGGGCAAGTCCTACGGCGGCCCGACCCCGGTCACGCCGTGGGTGCTGACCCACCTGGCCGCCGACGGGCAGCTCGTGCGCGCCCGCAACGCCGGCCACTGGCGGCTCAACAAGCCACGGTGGACGCCCATGTCGCTGTGGCTCGGCGAGGAGCCGGTCCGGCCCGCTCCGCGGGAGGCCTACGCCGCGCTCGTCGGGCGCTGGCTGCGCACGTTCGGGCCCGGCACCGAGGGCGACCTGCAGTGGTGGCTGGGCGACACCAGGACGGCGGTGAGGCAGGCCCTCACCGACCTCGGGGCGGTGCCGGTCGCCCTGGACTCCGGCGAGATGGGGTGGCTGCTGCCCGACGACCTCGACGAGGTCGAGCAGGCGCCGGCCGCCGCCGCCCTCCTGCCGGTCCTGGACCCGACCGTCATGGGCTGGAAGGGTCGCTCGTTCTACCTCCCGCGGCCGGCCCTCCACACCGACCGGGCCGGCAACCTCGGCACCACCGCGTGGTGGGACGGGCGCGTGGTCGGCGCGTGGGTGCAGACCCCCGACGGCCGGGTGGTGGTTCACCCCGACGCCCCGCTGCCGCCGGCTGCCCGGCGCGCCCTCGACGCCGAGGCCGACCGGCTCACGGCCTGGCTCGACGGTGTCGTGGTCGGGTCGGTCTACGCCTCACCCGCGATGAAGCAGGCCCGCCTCGGCGGCTGATCGCTCACCTGTCGCGGTAGCGCTGCGCCTGCGCGGCCCGGGTGCCCACCTCGTCACGTCCGGCGGGCTTCGCGCCCTTGGTCCAGTCGGCCGGGTCGGCGGCGTACTGCGTGCCGTAGGCGGCGGTGTCGCGCTGGGTGCGCCACCCCTCGGCGAGCGGGCCGAGGTCGAGCGTGTCGTAGCCGAGCTGGTCGAGGAGCGACTCGACGGTCTTCTTGGCCTCCGCGTCGTCACCGGCGATGGCGAGAGCGCTGCGGTCCTCGGCACCGGAAGGCCGCGGGAGCGTGGCCAGGTGCTGGAAGAAGATGTTGTTGAACACCTTCACCACGCGGCTCTCCGGCAGGTGCTGCTGGAGCAGCTCGGAGGTCGTCGTCGACTCGTCCTCGAGCTCGGCGATCTCCCCGTCGCGCTGCGGGTAGTAGTTCATGGTGTCGAGCACCACCTTGCCGCGCAGCGGCTCGACCGGGACGTCGCGGTAGGCCTTCAACGGGATCGTGACCAGCACGACGTCGCCGGCCCGCGCCGCCTCCTCCGCGATGGCCGCGCGCGCCCGGTCACCCAGGCTCTCGACCAGCTCCGCCAGGGTCTCGGGACCCCGGCTGTTGCTCAGCACCACGTCGTCGCCGGCGTCGACCGCCAGACGCGCCACGGTGCTGCCGATGTTGCCGCTTCCGATGATTCCCCATGTGGTCATGAGGTGCTCAACAAGCCCGGCCGCCGTGCTCATTCCTTCGGGGGGAGGGAGAGAGCATGGTCCACGCCCACCTCGATCCAGCGACGCAGGTCCTCGCCGGAGGCCACCGCCTCGGGACCGATCCGCAGCCAGCCCTGCATCTCCTTGCCCTGCATCTCGAAGCGGCCCGTCCTCCCGGGATCGGTGGCGACCAGCTCGTCGGTGCGCTCCGGCGGGCACCGCAGCAGCAGCCCACCCTGCGAGGCCGCGGCGACCGCCAGGTGGCCGCCGACCAGGAACGCCAGCCCCCCGAACATGCGCTTCTCGACCACGCCGCCGGTGTCGAGGGTCTCCAGGACGTCCCGGACCCGGTCGGCCAGCTCCACGTCGTACGCCATGGGGGCAACCTACGCTCGGTCCATGGCCTGCTTCGTGTCCCACACGACCATCGACTGCCGCGACGCCTACGCGCTCTCCGAGTGGTGGAAGCCGGTGCTCGGCTACACCGACCTGCCCGGCGACCCCAACGAGCCCGGGCACGAGGAGTGCATGATCCTCGACCCGGAGTCCGGTCACCGCCTGTTGTTCATCGAGGTCCCCGACCCCACCCCGGGCAAGCCGCGCCTCCACTTCGACGTACGCCCCCGGGAGCGCACGCGCGAGGAGGAGGTCGAGGCCCTGCTCGCCTACGGCGCGGTCCTGCACGAGGACCACCGCGGCATCTACGGACCCGACAGCGGATGGGTCACCTTCGCCGACCCGGAGGGCAACCTGTTCTGCGTGCTGCGGTCCGCGGGGGAGCTGTGAGCCCCGCGAGCCCGGCCGGCCCGGACGGCCGCCCGCGCCACCTGGTGGTCATGGGCGTCTCGGGGTCGGGCAAGACCACCCTCGCCACGGCGCTGGCGGAGCGGCTCGACCTGCCGCTGGCCGACGCCGACGACTTCCACCCGCCGGAGAACCTCGCGCGGATGCACGCCGGCATCCCGCTCACCGACGAGGACCGGTGGGGCTGGCTGGACCTGCTCGTCGCGTGGGTCGGCAAGCACGACCAGCGGGGCGAGCCGACGGTGATGAGCTGCTCGGCCCTGCGCCGCAGCTACCGCGACGTGCTGCGGCACGACGGCCGCGACGTCGTCTTCGTCCACCTCACCGTCGATCCCGACGTCATCCGCGAGCGGATGCGCACCCGGGCCGGAGGCGTGCCCCCCGCGCTGCTGGACTCGCAGCTGGCGACCCTCGAGGCGCTCGAGCCTGACGAGCAGGGCGTCACCCTCGACGCCGGGCGACCGGTCGCGGAGCTCGTCGGGACGGTCCTGGACCTGCTGGCACAGTGGGGTGATGGGCTACCGCGCGGCAGCTGACCGCTACGACACGATGGAGTACCGCCACACCGGCAGGAGCGGGCTCAGGCTCCCGGCGATCTCGCTGGGCCTGTGGCAGAACTTCGGCACCGACCGGCCGGAGAAGACCCAGCGGGCGATCCTGCGGCGAGCCTTCGACCGCGGGGTGACGCACTTCGACCTGGCCAACAACTACGGCCCTCCCTACGGTCGCGCGGAGGAGAACCTCGGCCGCTACCTCACCGACGACTTCGTGGGCCTGCGCGACGAGCTGGTGATCTCGACCAAGGCCGGCTACGACATGTGGCCGGGGCCCTACGGTCAGGGCGGCGGGTCGCGGAAGTACGTCCTCGCCTCGCTCGACCAGTCGCTGGCGCGCATGGGGCTCGACTACGTCGACATCTTCTACTCCCACCGGTTCGACCCGGAGACGCCGGTGGAGGAGACGATGATGGCGCTCGACACCGCGGTCCGCTCCGGGCGCGCGCTCTACGTCGGGATCTCGTCGTACTCCGCGGAGCGCACGCGCGAGGCCGCCACGATCGCCCGCGAGCTGGGCACGCCGCTCCTGATCCACCAGCCGTCGTACTCGATGGTCAACCGCTGGATCGAGCGGGCCGCGGACGGCGGGCGGAGCCTGCTCGACGAGCTCGAGGAACAGGGCATGGGCTGCATCGCGTTCTCCCCGCTGGCCCAGGGACTGCTCACCGACCGCTACCTGAAGGGCGTGCCCAAGGACTCCCGCGCGGCCCGCGACGAGTCCAGCATGACCGGGCTCGACGAGGACGTCCTCGAGCGGGTGCGCGCGCTCGACCGGATCGCCGAGGGACGGGGGCAGAAGCTCGCGCAGCTGGCGCTGCAGTGGGCGCTGCGCGACCAGCGCGTGACCTCGCTGGTGATCGGCGCCTCCTCGGTGAAGCAGCTCGACACCAACCTCGACGCCCTGCAGGCGCCGGCACTCACCCAGGAGGAGCTCGACCAGATCGACGAGCACGCCGTCGACGCGGGGATCAACCTGTGGGCCACGTCGAACGAGGGCTGAACGCGCCGCCCCCGTCGGTCGAGACGGCGCTGCTGCTGACGGTCCCCGCGGTCGACGTACTCGCTGACCCTCGAGCGCACGGGCTGGTTCGGTGAGGACGTGGTCTTCCTCGAGCCGTCGCCGCGTGAGCCGGTGCTCGCGCTGTGCGAGGCGGTGGTCGCGGCGTTCCCGGACGTCCCGCCGTACGGCGGCGCGCACGACGACGTCGTGCCGCACCTGACAATCGGCCACGGGGCGCCGGTCGAGCAGCTGCGCGTGGCCGAGGCCGCGGTGCGCCGGCGCCTCCCGTTCACGCAGGAGGTCACCACGCTCGGCCTCTGGGCGGGCCCGCCGCTGCTCACCGAGGAGCCGGGCTGGCGTCAGGTGGGGGCCTTCCCGCTGGCGTAGTCGCCGGGCGTGAGGCCGGTCAGCGAGCGGAAGTCGCGCACGAAGTGGGACTGGTCGTACCACCCGTGCCGCGCGGCCAGGTCGGCCAGCGGCCCGGCGTAGCCCTGGTCGAGCTCGGTCACCGCGTCGTGCATCCGGTAGCGCGCCAGCACCCACTTGGGACCCACGCCGACGTACTGGGCGAACCAGCGCTGGAGGGTGCGGTCCGAGACGCCGTGGCGCTCCTCGACCTGCGCCACGGTGACCAGGTCGCGGTCAGCGAGCATGTCGGCGACGACGGTGAGGACACGTTCGTAGGTGGGGTCGTCGCCGGCCCGGATCCTCAGCGGGGCAAGCGCCTCCTCGACCCGTGACGGCCCCTGGTCCAGCACGTCGCCCGGCTCGACCGCCCGCAGTGCCGACGCGACCTCCGGCGGCAGGACCTCGGACACCGGGACGTCGCGGTCGGTCCAGGCCCGAGCCGGCAGGCCGGTCAGCGCGGCGAGGCCACCGGGCCGGAACTTCACCCCGACGACCGCGCCCTCGCCGGCCACGACCACCTCGAAGCGACGGGTGACCACCCCGGTCACCACCGCGTCGTGCGAGGCCAGGCCCGGCCGGGGGTGCGTGGCGTGCTCGACGCTGATGGTGCAGGCGGGGTGCGGCAGCACGTGGGAGAGGTACGTCGAGCCGGCGGGGAGCGACCACCTCAGGCCCCAGAAGTTCTCCACCCAGCGGTCCAGGGACCCGGCCGGCCACCGGCTCAGCGCGACGTGGCGGGCGAACTCGTCGGGCCGCAGGATCCCGGCGGTCGTCGAGGTTGGCGGGTTTGTCCTAGCGGGCACGTCGCTCTCCGGGTCAGGGTGGCGGGAGACCCGCCGCTTGCGAAGGAAGGACCAGCATGCCGCTCGCCACCCTCAAGATGCTCACCCTCGACAGCTCCGACGCCGAGCGTGACGGCCGCTTCTGGTCGGAGGTCCTCGGCTGGGAGGTCGCCCACTCCGGGGACGGCTACGCGATGCTGACCGGGCCCGATCATGCGTTGGGGTTCGGCACCGTGCCCGACCACCAGCCGCCGGCGTGGCCGAACGAGGGCGGCACCAAGCAGTTCCACCTCGACCTCGCCGTCGACGACCTGGAGAAGGCCGCCGCGGCCTGCGTCGAGCTCGGCGCGACCCGGCCCGACGAGCAGCCCGGTGAGACCTGGATCGTCCTGCTCGACCCGAGCGGCCACCCGTTCTGCCTCACCCGGGCCGCCAACTGGTGAGGGCCGGGGTCTGGTGCCGCCCCACCGGCCGGGTGAGACTGCCTGCATGAGCGAGACCCTCGGTGCACGCTTCGCGCGGGCCGTCGCGGCCAAGGACGAGTCCGCACTGCGCGCGTTGCTGGCCGACGACGTGGACTTCAAGGGACTCACCTCCAGCCGCGTCTGGGAGGGCACCGGGGCCCGACGAGGTGATCTCGACGGTGTTCGGCAGCTGGTTCGAGCCGTCGGACCACATCCTCGCCGTCGCCCACGTCACCGACGGCGAGGTCGTCGGCGACACCGCTCGCGTGAGCTATCGCTTCGACATCGACAACGCCGACGGGTCGCACGTCGCCGAGCAGCAGGCCTACTACCGCGGCGTCTCCGACGACCGGATCGGCTACCTGCGCGTCCTGTGCTCGGGCTACCGCCCGCGGTGAGCCCGTGCTCCGTCCGCGCGGCGAACGAGGCGGCGCGGAAACTGGTGCCAGTTCGGCCGATCGGAAATCGGGGACCGGAATCGGGGAACTGGTGCCAGTTTCCGGGGCTGGGCCCGTCAGCGCTGGTTGCGCAGGAACTGCCCGAAGTGCGGCACGGTGAACGCCACCGACCCCCGCTCGGCGGAGTAGATCAGCCCCTTCTTGATCAGCCCGTCCCGCGCCGGGCGAGAGCGACTGGGGGCGGCGGCCCAGGGACTTGGCGATGTCGGCGGTCGTGACCCGGTCGGAGCCCCCGGCCACCTGGTCGGCGCCCAGGTCGGCCATCGTGCGCATGTAGTCGCGCTCGGCCGGGGTGGCGCGGTCGTAGCGCGAGCCGAAGAACCCGACCGCCAGCTCGGCCTCCGCCTCGGGGGCGGCCGCGGCGACGTCGTCGGGACGGATCGGGCTGCCGACGGCGACGTCCCAGGTGACCTTGCCGTAGGCCTGGACGAAGTACGGGTAGCCGTCGGTCAGCTCGTAGAGCGCGTCCAGCGCCTCGGGCTCGTAGGCGACCCCCTCCTCGGCCGCCGGCACCAGCCAGGCCCGGTCGGCCATGTCGCGGGGCAGGCGGTCGACGGAGACGTAGCGGAACAGCCGCTCGGCGTAGGACTTCGAGGCCGACAGCACGACCGGCAGGTGCGGCAGGCCGGCGCCGACCACGACCAGCGGTGCGCCCTGCTGGCTGATCTCGTGCACGGCCCCGCAGATCGCGGCGAGCTCGTCGGAGGCGATGTCCTGCATCTCGTCGACGAACAGGCCGATGCCCACGCCGAGGTCGCGGCCGAGCTCGGCGACGTCGGTGAACAGCTCGACCAGGTCCAGCTCGAGGTCACCGGAGTCGGCCCGTCCGCGCGCGGCAGGGACGTCGGTGGGAGGTTGCCAGCGGATGCCCTTGCGGTCCTTGAGCTCGGTCTTGAGCGCGAACGCCTTGAGCACCCCGGCGACCGCGTCGACCCGCTCGGGGTCGCGGTGGCGGTGGGCGACCTCGCGAACCGCGGCGTGCGTGGCCTGGGCGATCGGGCAGGCGCAGCGACTGGTCGGGACGGGCCTCGATCTTGCCGGTCCCCCAGGCACGCTTGACCGCCTGGCTGCGCAGGGCGTTGAGCAGGACGGTCTTGCCGACGCCGCGGAGCCCGGAGACGACCATCGAGCGCTCCGGCCGGCCCGCGGCGACGCGCTCGAGGGTGACGTCGAACTGCGCCAGCTCGCGATCGCGGCCGGCGAGCTCGGGGGGGCGCTGGCCGGCGCCGGGGGCGTAGGGGTTCCGGATCGGGTCCACGATCAGACGGTATGGCGCGCTCTAGCGGGATCCGTAGATTTCGCTAGCCAGCGCGATCGTGTCGCGGGCCCAGGGCTCGCGAGGACTCGCTAGGACTCTCTAGCCTCAGCGCTAGACGTCGGCAGATCTCCCTCGAGACCGGACTGCAGCGCGGCGATGAGGGACGGCACCTCGCTCACGCGGAGCCGGAAGGTGCCGGTGCACCGGCCCTCGCGCCACAGCGACAGGACCACCAGGTCGACCTCGCGGTGCCAGGTCAGCCGCAGGGTGCGCTGCTCGCCGCGGTCGTCGAGGAAGAGCTCGCCCTGACGGGCGGGGACCCACGACGTCCCGATCGTCTGCGGCGTGGCCATGGGCCATCGTGGCTCACGGACCTGGGTCCTGACCAGAGCTCGCCTGAGCAGCGGCTGTGGGTCCGTGCTCCTAGACTCCCGGCATGCCTGAGCTGCCCGAGGTGCACGCGCTCGTCGCCGACCTGCGCACCCGGCTCGACGGGCGCGCGATCGCCCGGGTCGACCTCGCCGCGTTCAGTGCGCTCAAGACCTACGACCCGCCGCTCTCGGCGCTGTCCGGCGCGCTGGTCGACTCGGTCTCGCGGCACGGCAAGTTCCTCGACGTCGAGGCCTCCGGGCTCCACCTGGTCATCCACCTGTCCCGCGCCGGCTGGATCCGGTGGCGCGACGAGGTGCCCAGGCTGCCGCCCAAGCCGAGCAACAAGTCGCCGCTGGCCGCACGCATCGTGCTCGACGACGACTCCGGGTTGGACATCACCGAGGCCGGCACGCGCAAGCGGCTGGCGATCTACGTCGTCCGCGACCCGCTCGAGGTCCCGGGTGTCGCCTCCCTGGGGCCGGACCCGATGACCGAGGACTTCACCGTCGACGAGCTCGCCGAGATCCTGCGCGGCCAGGGCCGGAGCCAGATCAAGGGCGTCCTGCGCCACCAGGGCACGATCGCCGGCATCGGCAACGCCTACTCCGACGAGATCCTGCACGCGGCCCGGATGAGTCCGTTCACCCCGGCCGCGAGCGTGCTCGAGGACCCCGAGCGCCTGCAGGGCCTCTACACCGCGCTGCGCACGACCCTGGCCGAGGCGGTCACGCGTTCCGAGGGTCTCCACGCCGCCGAGCTCAAGGGCGAGAAGAAGTCCAACCTCGCCGTCCACGGCCGCACCGGCCAGCCCTGCCCGGTGTGCGGCGACACCGTCCGCGAGGTGTCGTTCGCCGACTCCTCGCTGCAGTACTGCCCGACCTGCCAGACCGGCGGCAAGCCGCTGGCCGACCGGCGCACCTCGAAGTTCCTCAAGTAGCCGTCGACTGACGCGCCCGGTAGGCCGCGGCGGCGTTGCGGTTGGCGCAGGTGGTCGAGCAGTAGCGCTTGGACCGGTTGCGGGAGAGGTCGAGCGCCACGGCGTCGCAGCCGTCGTCGGCGCACACCGCCAGGCGCGAGTGCTCGTCGGCGCGGATCACGTCGAGCATCGCCATCGCCGTCTCGACCCGGATCCGGGTGGCCAGGGGCGCGTCGTCGCCGATCGCGTGCAGGTGCCAGTCGAGGTCGTCGTGGCGCACCAGCCGTGGCACCGCCCGCTCCTCGGCGAGGACGTCGTTGACCAGCCCGACGGCGTCGTCCCGGTCGGCCAGCAGCAGGCCGCGTATCTTGGTTGTAGGTGTGTATGGTGTGGAGTTGGTTAATGATGTGTTTGTTGAGGAGTGGGTGGTGTTATGGTTGGTGTGTTATGATGATTTTGATTGGTATATGTATGTGGTGGGTGATGATGTGTGTTTGGTTATATGGATAAGGGTTGAGATGGTGATGGTGATGTTTGATGTGATATATGTTAGGCCGCGGCGGCGTTGCGGTTGGCGCAGGTGGTCGAGCAGTAGCGCTTCGACCGGTTGCGGGAGAGGTCGAGCGCCACGGCGTCGCAGCCGTCGTCGGCGCACACCGCCAGGCGCGAGTGCTCGTCGGCGCGGATCACGTCGAGCATCGCCATGGCCGTCTCGACCCGGATCCGGGTGGCCAGGGGCGCGTCGTCGCCGATCGCGTGCAGGTGCCAGTCGAGGTCGTCGTGGCGCACCAGCCGTGGCACCGCCCGCTCCTCGGCGAGGACGTCGTTGACCAGCCCGACGGCGTCGTCCCGGCCGGCCAGCAGCAGGCCGCGCAGCTCCGGCCGCAGGTCGCGTACGGCGTCGAGCTCGGCCTGCGAGCGGTCGTGCCGTCCGGTGTAGCCCCAGTGGCGCAGGAACTCGTCGAGCTCGGCGACCGAGGTCAGCGCCTGCGGCTCCTCCGCGGAGTTGACCAGCGCCACGGCAGCCTGGAGCGCCTGCTCAACGTCATAGGCGAAAACCACGTTGACACCTTATGCCACCCCGACCTACCGTCAGATGTCATGAGCACGATGACCCATGACGCCCCGGCGGCCTCGACGCTGTCCACCGGTCTGGGGTTCGCGGTCGTCTCGGCCGCCAGCTTCGCGCTCTCCGGGCCACTGGCCGCCGGGCTGATCCGCGCCGGCTGGACACCCGGCTCGGTCGTGCTCCTGCGCGTCGCCCTCGCCGCCCTCGCCGTCGCGCCGCTCGGGCTCCGGGCGATGCGGGGCCGGTGGCGCGTCCTGCGCGAGTCGTGGCCGCTGGTGACCGCCTACGGCGTGCTGGCGGTCGCCGGTGCCCAGCTCTGCTACTTCTCGGCGGTCGCGCGGATGGACGTGGGCCCGGCGCTGCTCATCGAGTACACCGCCCCCGCCGCTGTCGTCCTGTGGCTGTGGGCGCGGCACGGCGAGCGGCCCGGCCGGCTCACCGTCGGCGGCGCGTTGCTGGCCGCGGTGGGGCTCGTGCTCGTCCTCGACCTGGTGTCCGGCGCCTCGCTCGACCCGGTCGGGGTGCTGTGGGCGCTGGGCGCCATGCTCGGCGCGTCGTCGTACTTCGTGATCAACGCCGACGACCGGCTCGACCTCCCACCGCTGGCGCTGGCCTGCGCCGGGCTGGTGGTCGGGACCGTGGTGCTCGGGCTCGCCGGCCTCGTCGGCGTCCTGCCGATGGGGGCCTCGACCGAGGCCGCGGCCTACCGCGACCTCGAGGTGGCCTGGTGGCTGCCGGTGCTCGCGCTCGGCCTGGTCACGGCCGGCCTGGCCTACACGACCGGGGTCGTGGCGGGGCGGCTCCTCGGCTCCCGCCTCTCCTCGTTCGTCGCCCTGCTCGAGGTGCTCTGCGCGGTCCTGTTCGCCTGGCTGCTGCTGGGCCAGCTCCCCGGTCCCGTGCAGATCGCCGGCGGGATCCTGGTGCTGGCGGGCGTGGTGCTGGTCAAGCTCGGCGAGCAGCGGCTCGAGCCGCCGGCGGTCTCGGTCGAGCCCTGACCCTCACGTCCAGCGCGGCTCGGGGACCTCGAGAGCCGCCGGCAGCAACCGGGTGAGGTACGCCGACCGCGGCACCTCGACCACGCCGAGGGTGCTCAGGTGGGGCGTCGCCCACTGGACGTCGAGGAGCCGGTCGGGGTGCTCGTCGCGCAGCAGCTCCACGAGCGCGAGCAGCGCGACCTTGCTGGCATCGCGGGCGCGGTGGAACATCGACTCCCCGGCGAACAGCCCGCCCAGCGAGACGCCGTACAGCCCGCCCACCAGGACCCCGTCCTGCCACGTCTCGACCGAGTGGGCGAGGCCGAGGCCGTGCAGCCGGGCGTAGGCCTCGACGAAGCGCTCGTCGATCCACCCGCCCTCCCGGGACGGGTCGGCACACCCCCGGACGACGTCGGTGAACGCGGTGTCGACGCGCAGCTCGAACCGCTTGGCGCTCTGCCGCAGGGAGCGGGTCACCCGCAGGCCGTCGAGCGGCAGGACCCCGCGGGGCGACGGCGACCACCAGGTCGGCGGGGCGTGGCGGCGGCGCGTCTCGGGGTCCGGCATCGGGAAGAGGCCCAGGGAGTAGGCGCGCACCAGGGTCTCCGGCGCCAGGTCGGCCCCGGCGCACACCAGGTCGCCCACCCGCTCGTCGTCGAGGTCCAGGCCGGGGACCGTGCGCAGGTCGGGCAGGTCCCAGGCGCAGGCGGCCGCCAGCTCGGCCCAGTCCCGTGGTCGCTGCACGATCCGATTGTCGCGCCTTTGGTGCTTGTGGGAAGGATGCCCCCATGAGCATCCGCAGCAGGGTCATGGGCGCGGTGGTCCCCGACGTCCACAAGGTCGCGCCGGGGTTCAACCGCGGCTTCATCCACACGACCCTCCACCGGGCGATCCAGGGCGTCGGCCCGCTGCCGTCGGCCGCCGAGGTGGCCGCCAAGCACCTGGAGGACAACGAGGGTCAGGTCGACGCGGCGATCAAGGACGTGGTGAGGTCCCACGTGGGGCTCGCCGCGGGCGAGGGCTTCCTCACGGGTCTCGGCGGCCTGCTCACCGCCCCCGCGACCATCCCGGCCAACATCGCCGGCCTCGTCCTGCTGCAGTGCCGGATGGTGGCGACGATCGCCCACCTGCGGGGCTACGACCTGGCCGACGGCCGCGTGCGCAACGCGATCCTGCTGTGCGTGATGGGCGAGGACTCGGTCGCACAGCTGGTCAAGAAGCGGCGCGTCCCCGGTCGTCCGGCCGTCCTGGCGACCGCGCCGGTGCACGACCCGGAGCTCGAGGTGGTGATCGCCGGGGAGGTCACCTCGACCGTGATCAACCGGGTGCTGGGCAGGCGGGCGGCCGGCGCGGTGATCCGGCGGGTGCCGGTGGCCGGCGGCGTCTACGGAGCCGGCACCGACGGGTGGATGACCTGGCAGGTCGGGAAGTACGCCGCCCAGGAGCTGGTCCCGCGCCGCCACTGAGCGCGGGTCACCGCCGCACGACCTTCCGGTAGGCCTTGAGCGCGAGGTGCGCGGAGCGGTGCGTGTCGGCCCGGCGGACCAGCGCGTGCTTGGCGCGGTGGACCAGCCCGGCGGCGAGGTAGGCCTGGTCGCGCTCGGCGGCGGTGCGGGCGAGCTCCTCGTGCAGGCGGCCGACCTCCTCGCGCAGCTCGGCCCCGCGCTGCAGCAGCGAGACGACCGCGTCGAGCGCCTGGTCGCCGAGCTCGGCGGCATCCAGCGCGTCGGGGTCGACGAACTCCCCGTCGTCGGCGTCGGGGCGCAGGTCCTCCAGCGTGCCGGCGACGGAGTAGGACCGCGCCTCGAGCTCGGCGATCCAGCGGTGCGAGAGGTCGGCGGCCCAGGACCGCACGTCGGGCGGCAGCACCAGCCGGGGCGACCCGGCGCGGTGCGCGAGGGTGCGGTGCGCCAGGGTCTCGCGGACCAGCTCGCGGTAGTGCTCGTTGGCCAGCACGCCGCCGTTGACCCGCTGGTTGACCGCCCGGACCAGCGCCGTCTCGGGCGCGCCCATGCTCGGGTTGGCCCGCTCGGACTCGGTCACCCAGGCGACCGGGTCCAGGCCGAAGACGCCGGCGAAACGCTCCCACAGCAGCTCGCGCCGCGACCCGGGCTTGGGGACCGTGACCACGTGCACCTGCTCCGGCGGCAGCGTCGCACCCCAGCGCGCCAGGATCGCCGGCACCTCCTGGACGCCCCAGAACCACGTGGCGACCTCGGTCTCCGGGACGTCGGCGGTGATCTGGTCGAGGAAGTCGCCGAAGGCGACGGTCCGGCGGTGCTTGACGTTCTCCTGCCACTCCGCGGGGATCTGGCGGACCAGGTCCCTCGCGGACAGCACGACGTGGACCTCGCAGCCCGGGCCGAACGACTCCAGCGCCATCCGGACCTGCTCGACCGAGGCGCGGGCGAGGATCTCGTGGGAGACGATGACGGTGTGGCCGTCCCAGCCGGCCACCTGCGCCGCGAGCCGGTCCCAGGCGCCGACGGCCTGGTGCTCCAGCCCTCCCCACCGCAGCTCCATCAGGTCGAGGGCGGCGAGGAAGTGGGCGTCGAACCGGTCGGCGGGATAGAGCACGCCCTGCTCGGCCAGCGCCTCGCGCTGCTGGAACAGCAGGTCCTGGACGAACGACGTGCCGGTCTTGGGGGTGCCGACGTGGAGGATCACGCGTCGGGTCACGAGCCACTCCCGGGTGCGGCGGTGCCGCGGCTCGGCAGCAGGAGGGCGGCCATCAGGGCGAGCACCTCCCGGGGGTCGAGCGCGTGGACGTCGCCTCCCGCGGGGGGTCGGGGGCGCAGCGACGCCAGGTCGCCCTCGACAGGGTAGCCAGCGCGCGACAGCCCGTCGCAGATGCGCGCGGAGGTCGCGCGCAGCCAGCGTCGCTGGGCGGGCGGCACGCTGAGCGCAGCGGGTCCCGGGACCCCGACCCGCCGTCCCAGGCCACGCAGCCGCGCCGCCAGGTGGGCCGACAGCTCGGCCCGCCCCGCCTCGTCGCGGTGCAGCATGAGCACCGCGTTGACGCGACGGACCACGTCCACCTCGATCGGCCTGAGGTCGGAGTCGGGCAGCCGACGGTCGTCGCCGTCGCGCACCAGCACGGTCACCTGGTCGGCGCCGACCCGCTCGGCCCAGAACGCCGCCAGGCGACCGGCACGCAGGGACGGCGGCAGGTGCCCGCTGCCCTGCAGCTCCTGCACCCACACCTCCCACCGGCGCGCCGCCCCGGCGAGGCTGCGGTCCTCCCACACCTCGAGCAGCCCCCGCTCCAGCGGAGGTACGACGACCAGCACGCGCCCCGGCAGGGTGCGGCCACCACGCCACCGCAGCCGGCCCCGGTGGAGCCGGGTCCCGGTGGCGGCCAGCTCGGCCCGCACCGCCGCGGCCGACCTCGGCGGCCCCTCGACCCAGACCGACGGGCCGCGGCGGGGAAGCCGGGGCCGGGGCCGGGTCGGCCCGACGGGGGCCGGGAGACCGGCGGGCGACTCGAGCAGCGTGTCGGCCAGCACCCCCGCCGCCACCCGGAGCACCTCCTCCACGTCGAGCGAGCCGGGGTCGGTGGGTGGGGAGGACCGGTGGTGGAAGCCGTCGGCGGTCACCTGACCCTGGCCGGGCCAGCCGAGCGGCAGGTCCACCGGGCCGCGCCCCGGGGCCGGACGGCGCAGCACCCGCATCGCCAGGTCGCGCTCGAGCGCGCCCCCGGCGGCCTCGACCAGCCGGCGCAGCAGCTCGAGCTGGGCGGCACCCGGGAGGGCGTCCAGCCCGGGCGGCGGGGCGACGTCGTCGCGGCTGGCCGCGGACCGGCCCACCCAGGCCGCCCAGGTCGTCGTACCCCCGTCGAGCAGGTGGGCCACCCACGACCACGCCGCCCGGTCGAGCGGGTCGGTCGCCGCCCGCGCGAGCGGCTGGGTCACGGCGTCTCGCCCCGCAGGCGGCGGGCGGCGCGGGCGAGTCGGGACACCGGGCTCTGGTCGGGGTCGGGCCGCTCGGCGAGCTCCATGATCACCGTGACCAGGGCGTCCATGGTGGCGTCGCCGACCTTGCCCTGACGCGCCTTGTCGGGGTCCTCCCAGGTCGAGCCCGGGTCGGGTCGTCGGGGCCGCAGGTCCTCGAGGTCGCCGACGACGTGGATGCCGGAGCCGCGGACCCACTCCATCCACTCCTCCGCGACCTCCTCGGCCCAGTCGAAGGCCGAGGGCGGGAGGGTGACCTTGCGCTTGTCCGCGCGCAGCGCGAGCCGCTGGTGGACCACGAGCTCGCGGACGATCGAGCGGTAGGCCTCGGAGTCGAGGTCCGCGGCGCGCAGGCGGCGGTTGAGCCGGCGCAGCATGACCGTCTCGTCGATGCCGACCGAGGCGTTGGCGCGCTCGCTGTCCTCGGGCAGCCACGCCGGGTCGAGCTCGAGCGCCTCGCAGTAGCGGGTCCACAGGGCACCACCGGCGCGGCTCTGCGGCACGGTCACCAGGTGCACGCGGTCGGGGGAGAGCCCGGAGCTCCAGCGCCCCAGGACGTCGGGCAGGGACTGCGCGCGCCAGAACCACGTCTTCGGGTTGCGCCGCTGGGCCTCCATCACGTGGCTCAGGAAGCGACGGAAGGTGTGCACGCGCCGGTGCTTGACCGTCTCCTGCCACTCGGCGGGGATCTGGCGGGCCAGGTCGCGGGCCGAGAAGACCAGGTGGACCTCGGTCTCGGCGAGGTCGCGCATCGCCCGCTCGACCTGCTTGGGCCTGGCGCCGGCGAGGATCTCGTGGCTGACGATCGCGCGCCCGTGGGCCCGGCGGACCCGGCCGACCAGCGCCTCCCAGTCGCCGCGGACGCCCTCGCGCTGGCCGCCCCACGGCAGGTCGATCAGGTCGAGCGCGGCGCCGAACATGTCGGCCTTGAGGCCGATCGGGTAGGCGACGCCGTGGTCCTCCAGCGTCGTCCGGTTGAGCGCCAGCCGGTCCTGCAGATAGGTGGTGCCCGTCTTGGGCGCTCCCACGTGCAGGTGGACGACGTCGGCCATGGCGCGATTGTGTCAGTCGCCGGGACGGCCCACCGACGTACCCAGGGCACGGACCACGGCACTCGGGCTCGGCCGGCCGAGCTCGCCGGCCATCCACACGCTCGTCGCGACGAGGGCCTCGAGGTCCACGCCGGTCTCGACGCCCAGCCCCCGCAGCATCCACACCAGGTCCTCGGTGGCCAGGTTGCCGGTGGCCGACTTGGCGTAGGGGCACCCGCCCAGGCCGCCGGCGCTGGCGTCGTACGTCGTGACACCGTGCTGCAGGGCGGCGTGCGCATTGGCCAGGGCCTGGCCGTAGGTGTCGTGGAAGTGGACCGCGAGGCGGTCGTCGCCGATGCCGGCGGCGTTGAAGGCGTCGAGCAGCGCGGTGACGTGGCCGGCGGTGCCGACGCCGATGGTGTCGCCCAGCGAGAGCTGGTAGCAGCCGAGGTCGAGCAGCCGGCGGCCGCTGTCCACCACGCGGTCCAGCCCGACGGCACCCTCCCAGGGGTCGCCGAAGCACATCGAGACGTAGGCGCGGACGTCGATGCCCTCGGCCAGGGCACGCTTGACGGTGGGCTCGAACATCGCGAACTGCTCGTCCCAGGAGCGGTTGAGGTTGCGCTGGGCGAAGGTCTCGGTGGCGCTGCCGAAGATCGCCACGTGCCGCACCCCGGCCTCGATCGCACGGTCGAGGCCGCGCTCGTTGGGGACGAGCACCGGCATCGTGCCGCGGTGGTCCACGACGTCGAGCAGCTCCTCGGCGTCGGCGAGCTGGGGCACCCACCGGGGATGGACGAAGCTGGTCGCCTCCACGACAGGCAGGCCCGCGGCCTCGAGGCGCGCGATGAACTCGGCCTTGACGTGCACCGGCACGATCGTGGCCTCGTTCTGCAGGCCGTCGCGGGGCCCGACCTCGTAGATCGTGACCCGCTCGGGGAGCGCGGGGTCGCGGTGGGTGTCGGGGAGGGTGGCGCTGGTCACGCCGCCAGCCTAAGCCGCCCGCCGAGTGCCGGCGATGCGTGGCAGGCTCCACCACACACCCGAGAGGATGGGTGCACCGGCGACGGCCGGGACGTGGGAGGAAGGCAGGGCCGATGGCGCGGGGTGATCACGTCTTCGTCCGGCGCGGGCGCCGCTACAGCCACCACGGCATCGACTGCGGCGACGGCACCGTCATCCACTACGTCGGGCCGCGCGGGTCGGAGCGCGTCGTGGCCCGGACGCCGATGGACCAGTTCGCCGCCGGCGCCGTTGTCCGGGTGCGTGCCTACGCCGACCGGTTGCCCGCCGAGGAGACGGTCCGCAACGCCGAGTCGCGCCTGGGCACGACCGGCTACCACCTGATGCGCAACAACTGCGAGCACCTCGCGGCCTGGTGCTGCACCGGCCGATCGGCGAGCAGCCAGGTCCGGGGATGGGCCGTGGCCGCGCCGGGCACCCTCGTCTCCGTCGTGGCGACCCACTCCCTCGGGATGGACCTGGCGCTGGCCGGCACCGTCGGGGTCGGCCTCTACGCCGCCCGTCGACCGCGCAGGCGGCTCTGATGCCCCTCACGCCCGGACGCCCGCTCCTGGTCGAGGTGGCGCGCTTCCTGACCGTCGGCGGGCTCGCCACGCTCGTCTCGTTCGTCGGGTTCAACGTGCTGGTGCACGGCGTCCTGACCGGGACCGCCCCCCTGCACGACCGGCCGATCACCGCCTTCGTGGTGGTCAACGCGGTCGCCGGCTACGTGGCGTACGTCGGCATGCGCGCCTGGGCGTTCCGGCACCGCGACGTCCAGGGTCCGGTGACGGGCATCGTGCGGTTCTTCGGGCTCGGGTCGCTCACCATGGTGATCCCCGTGCTGTGCCTGGCGTTCAGCCGCTACGCGCTGCACCTGCACGACCCGGTCTCCGACAACGTCTCGGCCAACGTGGTCGGACTGGGGCTCGGGACGGCCACCCGCTTCTGGGTGTTCCGCCGGTACGTCTTCCTGGAGGCCTGAGCCGCGCCCTCGGTGTCCCTAGCCGCCCTCGCGCGGTTCCACGTGGAACAGCTCCGCCCCGAGCGGGACCTGGTCGCCGGCGGCGGCGCCGACCCGGGCCACGACGCCGGCGAAGGGCGCCCGCAGCGCGAGCTCCATCTTCATCGCCTCCATGGTGCCGAGCACCGCGCCCTCCTCGACCTCGTCGCCCTCGGCGACCTGGACGGCGAGCACGGTGCCCGGCATCGGTGCGGTCAGCGTGCCGTCGGCGGCGGCGGCGGAGCCGAGCGAGAACGGGTCGCGCCGCTCGAACCAGAAGCGCTGCCCGTGCCAGCCGACGTCGACGAACCCCGCCTGGGCGTTGACGAACGCGGTCACCGGGTGGTCGTCCACGTCGAGGCGGACCACGTGCTGCGCGGCGTCGTGGTGGGCGACCTGGTGGACGCGGTCGCCGTCGGTGACGGTGCCGGCGGCGAGGTCGACCAGCAGCGGCCGGTCGAGCTCCACCCGCAGCGGGGCGGGGTCGCCGCCGAGCCGCCAGCCGTCGGAGGTGAACGGGCCCGGACGGGCCGAGAGCCGCGCGACGTAGGCGTCGGTCCACGCCGCCACCACGCGCGGCACCTCGTCACCGGGCGCCGGGACCTCGTGGCGGTCCAGCCACGCGGTGTCCACGAGCGAGTCGCGGAACGGCTCGCTCGCCGCCAGGGCGCGCAGGAAGCCGGTGTTGGTGGTCAGCCCGAGGATGCCGGTGCGGTCGAGGGCGTCGACGAGCGCGCGGCGGGCCTCCTCGCGGTCGGGGCCGAGGCCGATCACCTTGCCCAGCATGGGGTCGTAGGCCGTCGTGACGGTCTGCGAGGGCTCGAGCGCCTGGTCGACCCGGACTGCCGGCCCCTCGGGCCAGCGCACCAGGGACGCGGTGCCGGCCTGCGGGAGGAAGCCGCCGAACGCGTCCTCGGCGTACACCCGCGCCTCGATGGCGTGGCCCACGACGGCCACGTCGCCCTGCTCGAACGGCAGCGGCTCGCCGTCGGCGACCGCGAGCTGCAGGTCGACCAGGTCGAGCGGCCGCCCCTGCACCGCGACGGCGAGCTCGGTGACCGGGTGCTCGACCTGGAGCCGGGTGTTCATCTCGAGGAAGAACACCTCCTCCGACCCGTGCTCGCCGGCGACGAGGAACTCGACCGTGCCGGCGTTGGTGTAGCCGACCTCCCGGGCCAGCGCGACCGCGGACTCCAGGAGCGTGCGGCTCGCCGCGTCGGAGAGGCCGGGCGCCGGGGCCTCCTCGAGGACCTTCTGGTGGCGGCGCTGCGCGGAGCAGTCGCGGTGGAAGAGGTGGACCACGTGGCCGTGCGCGTCGGCGAGGACCTGCACCTCGACGTGGCGCCCCTTCTCGACGTAGCGCTCGACCAGGATGGTGTCGTCGCCGAAGGCGGAGGCGGCCTCCCGCTTGGCGGCGGCGATCGCGTCGTCGAGGTCGTCGGCGCGGTGCACCACGCGCATGCCCTTGCCACCGCCACCGGCCGCCGCCTTGACCAGCACCGGGAAGGGCGCGTCCTCGCCCCGCGGGACGACCGGCACCCCGGCCCGCTCGGCGATCTCGCGCGCCCGGTCCTTGCGGCCCATCGCGTCCATCACGTCGGCGGACGGCCCGACGAACCTCAGTCCGGCCTCGGTGACCGCACGAGCGAATGCTGATCGCTCGGACAGGAACCCGTAGCCGGGGTGGACCGCGTCGGCACCGGTCCGCCGCGCGGCCTCGAGGATCGCCTCGATCGAGAGGTAGGACTGCGTCGCGGGCGTCGGCCCGATCCGCACGGCCACGTCGGCCGCGCGCACGTGGGGAGCGCTCCGGTCGGCGTCGGAGTACACCGCGACCGTGCGCAGGCCGCGGGCCTTGGCCGAGCGCATCACGCGCAGGGCGATCTCGCCACGGTTGGCGACCAGCAACGTCCGCACGGCAGTCACATCCTGAAGACGCCGTAGGACGGCGCCGGTCCGGGGGCGGGCACGAGCTCGTGGGCGGCGGCCGCGAGGCCCATCCCCACCACGCGGCGAGTGTCGGCCGGGTCGATGATGCCGTCGTCCCAGAGACGGGCGGTGGAGTAGTACGGCGAGCCCTGCTGCTCGTACTGCCGGCGGATCGGGTCCTTGAAGGACTCCTCGTCCTCGGCGGACCACGCGTCACCGCGGGCCTCGATGCCGTCGCGACGGACCGTCGCCAGGACCGAGGCGGCCTGCTCGCCACCCATCACCGAGATCCGCGCGTTGGGCCACGTCCAGAGGAAGCGGGGGTCGTAGGCCCGCCCGCACATGCCGTAGTTGCCGGCCCCGAAGGACCCGCCGATGACGACCGTCAGCTTCGGGACGACCGAGCACGCGACCGCGGTGACCAGCTTGGCGCCGTCCCGCGCGATGCCGCGGTTCTCGTACTCGCGGCCGACCATGAAGCCGCTGATGTTCTGCAGGAACAGCAGCGGGACCCCGCGCTGGTTGCACAGCTCGATGAAGTGGGCGCCCTTGAGCGCGGACTCGGAGAAGAGGATGCCGTTGTTGGCGACGATGCCGACGGGGAACCCGTGGACCTTGGCGAACCCGCAGACCAGCGTCTCGCCGTACAGCTCCTTGAACTCGTGGAACCGGCTGCCGTCGACCACGCGGCGGATCACCTCGCGCACGTCGTACGGCGTCCGCGCGTCGGCGGGCACGACGTCGTAGAGGCCCTCCGGGTCGAGCGCGGGCTCCTCGACCTCCCCGCTGGTCGCGCTCGTCGAGACCTCGGGCAGCGTCCCGACGATCGACCGCACGATCGCCAGCGCGTGCGCGTCGTCCTGGGCCAGGTGGTCGACCACCCCCGAGGTGCGGGCGTGGACGTCACCGCCGCCGAGGTCCTCGGCGGTGACCACCTCGCCGGTCGCGGCCTTCACCAGCGGTGGGCCACCGAGGAAGATCGTGCCCTGGTTGCGCACGATCACGGTCTCGTCGGACATCGCCGGGACGTAGGCGCCGCCCGCGGTGCAGGACCCCATCACCGAGGCGATCTGCGGGATCCGGCGCGCCGACAGGTTGGCCTGGTTGAAGAAGATCCGGCCGAAGTGCTCACGGTCGGGGAACACCTCGTCCTGCATCGGCAGGAAGGCACCGCCGGAGTCGACGAGGTAGACGCAGGGCAGCCGGTTGTCGGCGGCGACCTGCTGGGCGCGCAGGTGCTTCTTCACCGTCATCGGGTAGTAGGTGCCGCCCTTGACGGTGGCGTCGTTGGCGACGACCACGCAGGTGCGGCCCTCGACCTGGCCGAGCCCGGTGACGATGCCGGCGCTGGGGACCGCCCACGGGTCGTCGTCGGCGTACATCGCGTAGGCCGCGAGCGGGCTCAGCTCGAGGAACGGGCTGCCCGGGTCGAGCAGCCGGTCGACCCGGTCCCGGACGAGCAGCTTGCCGCGGTCGGTGTGCTTGCGCCGCGCCGACTCCGACCCGCCCTGCCGGGCCGTCGCGAGGCGCTCGCGCAGCTCCTCGGTGAGGTCGCGCATGGTCCCGGCACTCGTCATGGCCGCAGGCTACCGGCGTGGCCGCGCGGCTCAGCAGCCGACGACGACGCAGACGTCCCGCATCCGGATCGCCAGCGACAGTCCCTCACCGTTCCCCTTGTAGGTGTTGACCGCGATCACCTTGCCGAACCGGTCGATGAGTGGCCCGCCCGAGCTGCCGAAGTTGACCGGGGCGTCGTGCTGGACGAGGTCCTCGAACTTGGAGATCCGGCCGAAGGTCTTGGTGTTCTCGAACGCGGCGTCCCCCAGGGGCGTGCCGATGGCCATGACGGGATCCGCCTCCTGGGGCGTGTCGCCGACCTCGAGGGGCGGGATCCTCGTGGTGGTCGACAGCACCGCCACGTCCGGGTCGGCGGAGGTGGTGACGAGCTCGACGTCGAAGGTCGTGGGGCCTTGCCGCGCTCCGATGACCCCGTCGCCGTCCTCGCACGCCTCCACCACGTGACGGTTCGTGACGATCGTGGTGCCAGGACGGTCCGAGGCGACCGCGAACCCCGAACCCGAGGACGACAGGACGTCGGTCTCGCACGTCACCCGGAGCACCGACGCCGAGACCGCATCGCTGATCGTGCTCCAGTCGGGCAACGCGTCCTGGATCTCCTCGTCCGTCGCTCGCAGGGCGTCCGACAGCTCGCGCAGCGAGGACTGGACACCGGCCACCTGCGACTGGGTGGCCCGGTCGTCGCGGGTCGCGCGGCGCAGTCCCGCGGCGAGCTCCTCCCGGGCCGAGGCCGCCTCGGTCTGCAGCACCTCGATCTGCTCCGACTGCCGGCGGACGGCGAGACCCAGCACCACGACGCCGGCGACGGCAGCCACCACCGCGACGACGAGCACGGTCACGAGGACGTGCACGGCTGTCACTGCTCCTCGACGCCGGTCAGGGCGGTGGGTGCCAGTCCGTGGATGAACCATCTGCCCTCCCGAGATCCGAGGCCCGGCCTCCATCATCGGATCGGAAGCCACGGGCCTCCAGCCCCTCTCGGGGGTGGTACAGCGTGCCTAGGAGAGGCTGGGGTCGAGACGGGCTGCCACGGCGAGCCCGTCGACGAAGTCGTTCATGGCGTGGCCGGAGTGCCCCTTGACCCACTGGAACGCCACGTCGCCGCGCTCGTCGACCGCCCGGACCAGCGGCTCCCACAGGTCCCGGTTGGCGACCGGCTTCTTCTGCGAGTTGGTCCACCCGCGGGCCAGCCACCCGGCCCACCAGCGGTCGCGGAAGCAGTTCACGACGTAGGTCGAGTCACTCACGACCAGCAGCGGGCCGTCGAGCTCGAGGACCGCCTGGAGGGCGGCACGGATCTCCATGCGCTGGTTGGTGGTCACGGCCTCGGCGCCGGAGTCGAACGTCTCGCGGTCGAGCGCCCAGGCCCACCCACCGCGGCCGGGGTTCCCTGCGCAGGCGCCGTCGGTGTAGACGCTCCGCGCGCCGGGCGGCACCACCATCGGGCCGCTCCGTCCGCGCGGTGCCGCTCGGCGCGCGGGCGGCCGGGCCCGGGCGGTCGCGGGGGCCGGGGCTCCCGGCAGGTCGAAGAGTCCCTGGTCCGTCACGGCACACAGCCTAGGTGGCCGACGGGCCCGGTCGGGCCTGCGGCACGACGACCACCCACGGGACCTTCCACCCGGCGACGTCGAGGCGTCCGGCGGTGAAGGCGGCGCCCGAGATCGGGTAGCGGCGGCCGCTGGCGGGGTCGTAGATCCGCACCTCGTCGGGCCCGGCGCCGTCAGCACCGGCGGGCAGCACGAGGACGACGTGGCGCGGGGACCAGCGGTTGCCGACGTACAGCGGGACCGCGTGCCCGGCCCGCACGAGGGAGGCCAGCTCCCGGAACGTCTCCGCACGCCGGCCCGGCAGGATCGGGTGGACCGAGTACGACGTCCCGCCGCGGCCGAGCTCGGCGGCGAGCGCCCACGGCTGCGTGCCGAGCGACGTGGGCCACGGGACCTGCAGCCGGCCGGACGCACCGACCGCGCGACTGGTCGCCCGGTGCATCGCGAGGGCCTCGCGCGCGAACCGGTCCCGGGCATCGCCCTCGGCCGACACGCCCGCGACGGCGTTCACGCCGTCCGCCACGAAGGCGGCGTACGCGGAATCGGTGAGCATCCGCACGACGACGAGCACAGACGAGCCACAGGTCGTCGGATCCGGCTGGACGAGACCCGACGCCAGGGCTCGTTCGGCGGCGCTGCCGGGAGGCACGCCTTCAGGGTCTCAGCGCAGCGTCTTCGCGTCGATGACGAACCGGTAGCGGACGTCGGAGGCGAGCACCCGCTCGTAGGCCTCGTTGACGTAGTCGGCGGGGATGACCTCGACCTCGGCGGCGATGCCGTGCTCGGCGCAGAAGTCGAGCATCTCCTGGGTCGGCGCGATGCCGCCGATCATCGAGCCCGCGAACGAGCGCCGGTTGCTCATCACCGAGAAGACGTTGAGGCTCACCGGCTCCGGCGGGGCGCCGACGTTGACCAGGGTGCCGTCCACCGCGAGCAGGCGCAGGTAGGCGTCGACGTCGATCGGGGCGCTGACCGTGTTGAGGATCAGGTCGAAGCGGTTGCGCAGGTGCTTGAACGTGTCGGGGTCCGACGTCGCGTAGTAGTCGTCCGCGCCGAGGCGCAGCCCGTCCTCCTGCTTCTTCAGCGACTGCGACAGCACGGTGACCTCCGCGCCCATGGCGTGGGCGATCTTGACCGCCATGTGGCCCAGTCCACCGAGGCCGACGACCGCGACCGATCTGCCGGGGCCGACGCCCCAGTGGCGCAGCGGGGCGTACGTCGTGATGCCGGCGCACAGCAGCGGCGCCGCGGCCGCAGGGTCGAGGCTCTCGGGGACCGAGAGGACGTAGTCGGCGTCGACGACCACGTGGGTGGAGTAGCCGCCCTGGGTGGTGGTGCCGTCCCGGTCGGTTCCGGCGTAGGTCGGGACCATGCCCTCCTTGCAGTACTGCTCGTCGCCGTTGCGGCAGCTGTCGCACCCCCCGCACGAGCTGACCATGCAACCGACGCCGACGCGGTCGCCGACGGCGTGGCGGGTCACCTCCGACCCGACCTCGGTGACCTTGCCGACGATCTCGTGACCGGGCACGACGGGGAACGGCTGCGGACCCCAGTCACCGTTCACGGTGTGGATGTCGGAGTGGCAGATGCCGGCGTACTCGATCTCGATGAGGACGTCGGCGGCGCCGACCTCGCGGCGCTCGATGGTGGTGGGAGCCAGGGGCTCGCCGGCAGCAGGGGCGGCGTACGCGTTCACGCGCATGTGTTCTCTCCTCGGGGGATGGGCGGGTCAGTGGTGCAGGAGCTCGCGCAACCGCCATGCGTTCCGCACGGCGTTGCCGTCGCCGTCGTTGTTGAAGTAGGCGTAGACCTCGCGGCCAGACCGTTCCCACTCGCGGATCCGGTCAACCCACCAGGCCAGGTCGCCGTCCGAGTAGGAACCACCGTAGAGCCAGTCGTGCGAGGGCCCGTGCAGCCGCACGTAGACCACTGGCGCGGTGGCCCGCAGCACGCAGGGCAGGCCTGCCCCGCTCATCACGCAGTACGCCGCGCCGCGCCGCTCGAGCAGCCCGAAGACCTCGTCGACGTGCCAGCTGGGGTGACGCAGCTCGACGGCGACCGGCAGCCACCACGGCAGGCGGCCCAGGAACCAGTCGAGCCGGGCGTCGTCGCGCTCCAGGTCCGGCGGCAGCTGCACCAGCAGCATCCCGCGCTTGTCGAGGAGCTCGTGCCAGGACCGGGCGATGCGGTCCACCCAGGCCTCGGGCGAGTGGAGCCGCTTGGCGTGGGTCAGGCCCCGGGGCGCCTTGACCGACATCGTGAACCCCTCGGGCAGCCGCCGGCGCCAGCTCGAGAACGAGGCGTCGCGGGGCCAGCGGTAGTGGCTGGCGTTGAGCTCCACGGTGTCGAAGTGCCGGGTGTAGGTCTCGAGCCGCCTCGCCGGCGGCGTGCCAGGCGGATAGAGCACCCCGTCCCAGTGGTCGTAGCTCCAGCCCGACGTCCCGACGTGCGCCACCGCCCCAGCATCGCAGCCGCGGCGTGGGACGCCCCGAGCCGCCCCCGCGGGTCCGTCCACCTGCCCAGCCGGCTGGTTGTCTGGGACCCATGCGCATCCTCTTCACCGGCGGCAGCGGCAAGGCCGGGCACCACGTCGCGCCCTACCTGGCCTCCCGCGGCCATCAGGTCACCAACGCCGACCTCACGCCCCTGGACCACCCCGACGTCGCCGACCTGAGGGTCGACCTCACCGACGCCGGGCAGGTGTACTCGGCGATGGCGGGACTGGCCACGATGGCCGAGCTCGAGCTGCCCGACAAGCCGTCGTACGACGCGGTGGTGCACTTCGCGGCCGTGCCGCGGATCCTGCTGGTGCCGGACGCGACGACGTACGCCACCAACGTGCTGTCGACCTACCACGTGCTCGAGGCGGCGACCCGGCTCGGCGTCGGCAAGGTCGTCTTCGCCTCCTCGGAGACCACCTACGGCATCTGCTTCGCGCAGGGCGAGAGGCAACCGCTCTACGTGCCGGTCGACGAGGACCACCCGACCGTCCCGGAGGACTCCTACGCGATGTCCAAGGTGGCCAACGAGGTGACCGCCCGCTCGTTCCAGGCGCGCAGCGGCGCGGACGTCTACGGCTTGCGGATCAACAACGTCATCGAGCCGCACGAGTACGCCGAGCTGTTCCCGCCGTTCCTCGAGGACCCGTCGCTGCGGCGCCGCAACGTCTTCGCCTACATCGACGTGCGCGACCTCGGGACGATGGTCGAGCGCTGCCTGGAGACCGACGGCCTGGGCTACGAGGTGTTCAACGTCGCCAACGCCGACATGTCCGTGGCCGCGACCACCGACGAGGTGCGGGAGCGGTTCTACGACGGCGTGGAGTGCCGCCGGGACATGGGTCGCGACGAGACGTTCTACGCGATCGACAAGGCGCGGGAGCTGCTCGGCTGGGAGCCGCGGCACTCCTGGCGCGAGGTGCTCGACGACCCGCGGAGCCGATGACGATGGGCCTCGACGTCGAGCGCGCGCGCCGCGACTTCCCCGCCCTGGCCGACGGCACGGCGTACTTCGACGGTCCCGGCGGCACGCAGGTGCCCCGGCAGGTGGCGGACGCCGTGGCCGCGGCGATGACGTCGGGGATCTCCAACCGCGGGACCGTCACCGCCTCGGAGCAGCGGGCCGAGGAGGTCGTGGTCGAGGCCCGCGGTGCCGTGGCCGACCTGCTCGGCGCCGACCCGCGCGGGGTGGTCTTCGGCCGGTCGATGACCCAGCTCACCTACGACGTGGCGCGCGCGCTGGCGCGGGGGTGGGGTCCCGGCGACGAGGTCGTGGTCACCCGCCTGGACCACGACGCCAACATCCGGCCCTGGGTGCAGGCCGCCGAGGCGGTCGGCGCCACGGTCAGGTGGGTGGGCTTCGACCGCGGGACCGGTGAGCTGACGGTGGACGACGTGCGCGCGGAGCTGTCCAGCCGCACCCGGCTGGTCGCCGTGACCGGCGCCTCCAACGTCCTCGGCACCCGGCCTGACCTCCCGGCGATCGCGGACGCCGTCCACAGCACACCGGCGACGTTCTTCGTCGACGGCGTCCACCTCACCCCGCACGCACCGGTGGACGTGGCCGCCCTCGGTGCGGACTTCTACGCCTGCTCGCCCTACAAGTTCCTCGGCCCGCACCACGGCGTGCTGGTCGCCGCCCCCGACCGGCTCGACCGGCTGCCGGTGGACAAGCTCCTGCCCTCGACGGACCGCGTGCCCGAGCGGCTCGAGCTCGGCACGCTGCCCTACGAGCTCTTGGCGGGGACGACCGCGGCCGTCGACCACCTCGCCGGGCTCGCCTCCGACGCCCCCGACCGGCGCACCCGGGTGGTGGAGTCGATGCGGGCCGTCGAGGAGCACGAGGAGGCCCTGTTCGACCGTCTGGTCACCGGTCTCCGGGGCGTGGCCGGGGTGCGGCTGCACGGCTCGCCGCGCCGGCGCACCCCCACCGCGTTCTTCTCCGTCGAGGGTCGCAGCGGCACCGAGGTGTCGCAGCACCTGGCCGCGCGCGGCGTCAACGCCCCGGCGAGCAGCTTCTACGCGATCGAGGCGTCGCGCTGGCTGGGGCTCGGGGACGCCGGCGCCGTTCGGGCCGGCCTCGCGGTCTACACCGACGCCGCGGACGTCGACCGGCTGGTCGCCGGTGTCGCCGACGCCGCCCGCTGAGCCGGCGCGGGGGTCACCGCCCCGTCAACGGCCGAGCTTGCCGGCCAGGCCGCTGGCGCGGTCGACCGGACGCAGGACCGCGGCGCGGATCGCCTCTGCCGAGCCGAGGACCCGCACCCGCCCGCTGGCGCGGGTCACCGCGGTGTAGAGCAGCTCACGGGTCATCAGGCGCGAGTCGGCCTCGGGCAGGACGACCGTGACCTCCTCGAACTGGCTTCCCTGGCTGCGGTGGACGGTCATCGCGTGGGCCGTGGTGATGTCGGCGAGGCGGTTGAGCGGCAGCACGCGGCCGGTGGCGGTGCGGCCGTCGTCGACCACGGCGACCAGCCGCCCGTCGTCGGGGGACGCGCAGGCGACGCCGGTGTCGCCGTTCCAGAGCTGGAGACCGCGGTCGTTGCGGTTGACGATGAAGGGACGGCCCGCGTGCCAGTCCGGCAGCCAGGAGTCGCCGGCGGCGGTGAGCAGCATCCGCTCGACGCGGTGGTTCCAGGTGCTCACCCCGAACGGGCCGTCGCGGTGCGCGCACAGCAGGCGGTGGGCGTTGAGCTGCCCCAGCGCCGCGGCGTGGTCCCCCGAGGCCGCGGCGTCGCGCAGGTCGCAGGCGCGGTCGCGGACGAGCTCCTCGACCTCGGCCTCGGTGACCGGCCCGACCCACCCCTCGCCCTCCTCCTGCGGCACGAGGCCCTCGGTGAGCATGGCCACGACGTCGTCCGCGCGCGCGTCGCGGATGGCCTCGGCGAGCAGGCCGATGTTCCTGCCGAAGCGGTGGGTCCGGCGCAACCGGCTGACCGGTCCGTCGGCGGCGTCCCAGCCGCGCACGAGGTCACCGAGGACGGCTCCCGCCTCGACCGAGGCGAGCTGGTCGGCGTCACCGACGAGCACGAGCCGGGCCGCGGGCCGCATCGCCTCGAGCAGCCGGGCCATCAGGGTGAGCGAGACCATCGAGGTCTCGTCGACCACGACCAGGTCGTAGGGCAACGGGTTGGACCGGTCGTGGCGGAAGCGCGTGGACGAGCCGGGCCGCCAGCCCAGCAGGCGGTGCAGCGTCGAGGCGTCGAGTGCCTGGATCCGCTCGCGTCGCGACGCCGCCGGCCCGGCAGCCGGGAAGCCGGCGTAGGAGGTGGCCTCGCGCACGGCCTGCGCCATGCGCGCCGCCGCCTTGCCGGTCGGGGCGGCCAGGGCGATGCGCAGCGGTCGGTCGCCGGCGAGCGTCGCGAGCACGCCGAGCAGCCGGGCGACCGTGGTGGTCTTGCCGGTGCCGGGTCCACCCGTCACGACGCTGGTCAGGTGACGGCAGGCGGTCGCGGCGGCCCGCCGCTGGTCGGTGAAGTCCAGGTCCGAGGACGTCGGGAAGTACTCCTCCAGCGCGGCGGTCAGCGCGGTCTCGTCGACCTCGTGGTCGTCGCGGGCGGCTCGAGCGGCCAGGTCGGCGACGACCTGCTCCTCCTCCTGCCAGTAGCGGTCGAGGTAGACGTGGCTGCCGAGCACGTGGAGCACCCCGGCGGCCACGAGTGCGCTCTCCGCGACGGCCGTCGCCCAGGTGTCGGGCTCGGGCCACGACAGCTCCCCGGACCAGCCCTCGACCGTCCACGCCGTCTCGACCGTGTGGACCGAGGCGAGGTCGACGCGGACCGAGCCGGACCGCACGGCCCGCACCGCCAGCGCCGCGGCCAGCGCGACTCGCTCGTCGGCCTCGCCCGCGAGCAGGGCGACACGACGGGCCACCTGGACGTCGGCGGTCTCGAGCACCCCGGCGCGGTTGAAGTCGGCGAGCAGGCCCGAGGCCGCCGCGGCGACGCGGCGGTCGTGGACGTCGAGCACCGGCCGGGGAGCGAGCGCGGGGAGGGCGGGGGTCTCGGTCATCGGCTGGTGGTCCTGAGCGCGTCGACGGGACCGTCGAGGAGGTTGCTGAGGTCCTCCACCAGGGCCACCGGGGGCTGCCAGGCGAACACACCGCAGGGGTGGCCGTCGACCGCCGGGGTGTCGGGTCCGCAGAGCCCACGGAGGTAGAGGTAGGCCACCCCACCCAGGTGGGCGGACGGGTCGTAGCCGGGCAGCCGCCACCGCAGGAAGCGGTGCAGCACCACGGCGTAGAGCAGCGCCTGGAGGGGGTAGCTCGAGTGCGTCATCGCCGCTGCCAGCCGGTCGGGCGTGTAGTGCCCGGAGGTCAACGGCGTGGGCGGGTCGGTGAACGGGCCGAGCCAGTTGGTCTTGTAGTCCACGACGACGTAGCGCCCGTCGACCCGCGCGACGAGGTCGACCGACCCGGCGAGGTAGCCGAGCAACGACTGCTCCTCGTGGCCCGCGGAGCCCACCGCCTCGGCGTAGGGCAGCAGCGGGTCGCCGGCGGGCAGATGCCGTCGCAGCAGGGGAGCGAGGTCCGCCAAGGTCGGCACCGGGCTCCGCGGAGCCGACCGGGGGGCCAGGTCGCCTCCGCCCAGGGGCAGCTCGAAGTCGAGCTCGCGCAGCCGGTCGGTCTGCGGGATCTCGGCCAGCGTGCGGCCGCCGAACAGCGGACCCAGCGGCGTGGTGCAGACCGCGACCAGTGCCTGGGCCAGCTCGTCGGTCGGGACCGCCACCGGCCAGCGCACCCGCTGGGTCTCGATGTGGTGCACCAGCTCCGCGCGCAGGTCACCGCCGTGGTCGGGGGCGTCGGGGTCGGTGTGCTCGAGCACGGCGTGGACCAGGGAGCCGAAGGTCGCGCCGCTGGGCAGGCTGCCCATCGGGGACGGCACGCCGGCGGCAGCGGGGAGCTCCTCGACCAGCGGCAGGTCGGGCTCGTCCTGCTTGGGCGTCGACTCCGGTTCGCTGCCGAAGCCGGTGCTGCTCGCCCCGGCGGCACCGCCGTCGCGGCGTGCGTCGGTCTCGAGCGCGGCAGTGCTCAGCGAGGTGTAGGACGTCCGGCGCCACCTGGTGTCGATCGCGCGGGTCCACGTGCGGGCGGAGAGGGCGACCGGGTCCGAGGATCCCGGCGAGGTCTCGGCGACGCCGACGGACACGCGCTCCAGGGCCAGTGCCCCGGCGGCCTCCCAGGCGCGGGCGCGGTCGATCGCGACCCGGTCCTCCGGCAGGTCGTAGGTGGCCGGCGGAGCCCCGGTGCTCCCGGGTGGTCGGCCCATGAGCATGCGGTGCAGCGCCGACCCCGAGGTGTTGCTGCTCGGGAACCACCAGGTCACGACCTGGCTCTGCGCGCGCGTGAGCGCGACGTAGAGCAGCCGCAGCTGCTCCTGGCACAGCTCGGCCCGGGCCCGCGCGCCGTGCTCGGGCACCACGTCGCCACCCCCGACGCCGAGACGGCGCGAGCCGTCGTCGCCGTGGAAGAGCGGGAACTCCGGGGGGCGCTCGTAGTGGTCGGCGAGGAACGGGAGGTAGACGACGGGGTACTGCAGCCCCTTGCTGCCGTGGATGGTCACCAGCTGGACCGCGGCGGCGTCGCTGTCGAGGCGGCGGGTGCGCTCGGAGTCGGAGTCACGGGCGGCTTCCTCCCGCTGCTCGCGCAACCAGGTGAGCAGACCCGTCACGCCGAGCCCGTCGCGGGTCATCCGGTCGTGCAGCAGCTCGGCCAGGTGACGCAGGTCGGTGAGCAGCCGCTCGCCGTCCTCGACGTCGAGCACCCGGCGAGCCAGCGCACCCTGGCTGGTGGCCACCTCGAAGACCGCGGCGATGCCGCGGTGGCGGACCAGCTCGACCCAGTCGCGCATGCGGTCGCCGATCGCCTCGGTCAGCGCCTCACCGCCGGCGGACAGCTCGGCGGCCGAGTGCCCGAGGAAGGCGGTGAGCGCGGCGGCACGCAGGCGGTCCGGGCGGTGCGGCTGCTCGAGTGCCTCGAGCAGCACCACCCAGTCGTCACCGGCCTCGGTGGTCACGACGTTGCCCGACCCGGCGATGACCGACCGGACCCCGCGCGCGGCCAGGGCCGCGTGGACCAGGTCGAGCTGGGACCGCCGGGCAGCGAGCACCGCGACGTCGCCCGGCCTGAGCCGGTGGCGTGCCGCGCCGCGGCGGAAGGTGGCGCCGGAGGACAGCAGCGCGGCGATGTCGGCCGCGACGTCCTCGGGCACGACGTCGCGCACCTGGGGCATCTTGAGCGCGGTCCTGCCCTTGCCGCCCACCTGGGCACGGTCGAGCAGCCGCAGCCGCAGCGGTGCCGGCCTCGGCGCTCCCTCGAGCCGGCTCTCGGTGTGGGCCGCGGTCACCGGGCGGACCACGATGTCCCGCCCGAGCTCGGAGTCGCGGAGGAACGCGGTCAGGGCCTCGACCAGCGGGGCGTCGCTGCGGTGGTTGGTGCCCAGCGTCAGCTCGGTGGACGCCGTGGCCTTCGCCTGGAGGTAGGTCTCGACGTCACCGCCGCGGAAGGCGTAGATCGCCTGCTTGGGGTCGCCGATGAGGACCATGGTGGCGTGGCCGGAGAAGGCCCGGTCGAACACCTGCCACTGCACGGGATCGGTGTCCTGGAACTCGTCGACGAGGACGATGCTCCAGCGCTCGCGCATCCGCTGCCGGGCCGGCGAGGTCGGGTCCTCCAGGGCGTCGGCCAGCCGGCTGAGCAGGTCGTCGTAGGACAGCAGGCCGAGGCGGCGCTTGCGGACCTCCATCTCGTCGCGCACGGCCTGCGCGAACGCGAGGCGTTGGCCGGGCACGCTGTCCGGGCTCGCCGCGGTCGGCTCGAGCTCGGCTCGCGGGTCGCTGACCGCCTCGTGGGCGACGCGTCCGGCGGTCGCGCGGTTGAACGGCAGGTCACCGTCCAGGTGGGCGAAACGGGCGACGTAGAGGTCGTCGACCACCTCCTCGCGCAGCGTGTCGAGGTTCTCCACGAGGGTCGCGCCCGGGTCGAGGTCACCCGCGACGCCGAGCCCGTGCAGGACGAGCTGGCAGAACTGGTGGATGGTGGCGATCGTCGCGGCGTCGAAGCCGACCAGCGCGTCCCGCACGCGTCGCAGTCGCAGCACACGCTCGGCCTCGTCGACGTCGGCGAGGAGCGCGAGCAGGGTGTCGTCGGGGCGCTCGGCACCGGAGAGCGCGCGCTCGACCGCCGCGAGACGCTCGCGCACCCGCTCGCGCAGCTCCTGGGAGGCGGCCCGGCCGAAGGTCACGATCAGCATCCGGTCGAGGGGGCAGTGGCCCTCGACGACGTAGCGCGCCACCAGCGAGGCGATCGTCCACGTCTTGCCGGTGCCGGCGCTGGCCTCGAGCAGGGTCGTGCCGGTGGGCAGGTCGCCGCACACGTCGTACGCCGCCGGACCGGGCCGCAGCGGGACCACCTTGGCGAGGGACTCGCTGCTCACCGGACCACCTCGTGCTCGAAGACGGGGTTCCACATGCGGCAGGCGAGGCGTCCGAGCCGGTGGGGCTCGCCGGGCCCGCCGTCCCGGTCGACGGGCGCGGTGAGGAGGACGTCGATCGGCGCCTTCTTGCCGAAGACCCGCTCGTGCTCGGGGAGCGACTGCTCACCCGGCATCGGGCTCTGGTCCCGGGTCTGCCACTCGTGGCGGATGGGCCAGTACTCGGCCCTGTGGGTGCGGCGGCAGTCGGCGAACGCGAAGGCCGTGCGCGGTGGGACCGGCAGCGGCTCGCGCAGCCCCTGCCGGTAGAGCGAGACCAGGTCGGCCAGCAGCGCGGCCGGGTCGGCGACCGGGCCGAGGCGCGCCACCTCGGCAGCGCCGGAGCGCTTGTGCCAGCCGTAGGTGGAGGCGCCCCAGGCCGTGCCGGGACGGCTCGCGGCGAGCACGAGGAGGTCGAGCCAGCTGGCCCACCGGTGCTTGACCGACAGGGAGCCGAAGTTGACCCGCACGATCCGGTCACCGCGCACGCCGCCGACGACACCGGTCAGTCGGCACCGCCGCCCGTCGACGGTGAGGTCCACGGTCACGTCGACGTCGGTGGACGGCTGCGCGCGGTCAGAGGAGCTGGCGACGTAGAGCCCCTGCACCGTCGTGGTCACGTCCTTGATCTGGCGGTCGCCGAGGCCGTCGGGCGGGAGCAGCCCTCGGCTCAGCTCGGCGTCGAACACCTCGCGAGGGTCGTGACCGGCGATCGCGCGCTTGAGGATGCGGTCGCCCAGGTCCCAGCGCGGGATGCCGGCCAGCTCGACGGGCATGCGGTCCTCGACAGCGTCGTGGTCGCCCGGGGACCCGGCGCCGAGCCCCTGCCGGAGGAACCCCTTGACCGGACTGGCGAAGAAGCGCTGCAGCGCCTCCAGCGTGACCACCAGGCCGTCGCCGGAGTCCGTGCCCGCGTCGACGTCGGCGTGGCCGTCGGGAAGGGGCTCGCCCAGGAAGTCGGGCCGCGGGCTGCGCTCGCCGACGACCGCGCGTGCACCCTCGAGCGCCGCCCGGTCGAACGAGGACACCTCACCGTGCCACCCGAACGCGTCGGGGTCGAAGGGCTGCAGGCGGTGCTCGGTGAGCACCTCGGTGCGGGCTCCCGGGGAGGTGAGCTCGGCCGCGTCGAGCAGCTCGCCCAGCGGGACCGCCGGAGGCCGGGGCTCGTTGCTGTGGATCGACCGGCCCGTGTAGGTCACGACCAGGGTGTCGCCCGCGGCCAGCACGGCGTCCAGCAGCAGCTGGCGGTCCTCGCCGCGCGGGTCCCGCTCCCCGGTCACCGGGTCGCGCAGCAGCACGTCGTCGCCGTCGGCGACCGTGCTCCGCGGGAAGACCTCGTCGTCGAGGCCGATCAGGCAGACCACGCGGTGCGGGACGGACCGCATCGGCACCATCGTGCAGACGGTGAGCTCGCCGGTGCGGAAGTTGGCCCGGGTCGGACGCGGCTGGGTGTGCTGCAGCAGCAGGCGGCGTACGTCGGCCAGGCGGAGCGTCGTCGCGGAGGAGCCGCCCTCGTCGAGGATCTCGGCGACCTGCCGCTCGAACTCGGTCTCGATCCACGTCTCGCGCGGGCCGACCGCGCACAGGGAGTGGACCCCTTGACGCACGGCCCGCCCCCACGACTCGAGGCTGCCCGCCCCCCGAAGGGAGTCGACCGCGACGCTCACGCGCTCGACCAGCTCGCCGAGGCGGCCGGCGAGGTCGATCCCGGAGCTGCCGACGTCGTCGAGAGGGAGGCACCGGCCGACCAGCACCCCGCCCTCGGCCATGGCGGCGCCGAGCAGGACCCGGTCGAGGCCGGAGTCCCAGGTGTTCTGCCGGAAGCCGGTGAGCCCGAAGTCGGTGCGGAGACCGGCGCTCAGGCCCCACCTGACACCGGATCGCTCCGCCCAGGCGCGCAGCTCGGCCACGTCGTCCTCGTCGATGCCGAACCGGCCGCGCACCACGTCGCTGGAGGCCAGGTCGAGGAGCTGGCTGGCGGTGACGCGGCCTCCGGCCAGCTCGACGAGTGCGAGCGCCGTGGCCAGCAGCGGGTTGGTGCTGCCCAGGCCGCGGTCGGCCAGGCGCACCCGCAGCTGGTGGCCGGGGTGACCCGCGTCCCCGACGGAGCCGAGGAGCCCGAAGGTCGCGGAGAACAGCGGCGCGAAGGCCTCCACGTCGGGGCACATGACGAGGATGTCGCGCGGCTCGAGGGTCGGGTCGTCCTCCAGGAGCCCGACCAGCACCTCGCGCAGCACCTCGACCTGGCGTGCCGGGCTGTGACAGCTGTGGACCTGCAGCGAGGTGTCGTCGTCGCGCCGGGGACGGGCCCCGAGCGCGGCGACCTCGCCGGCGCTCCGGTCGGCGCGCAGGTCCTGCTGGAGCAGCGCGAGGAGGCTGGTGCCCTCGACCGGCTCGACCGCCGTGTGGACGGTCTCGGCCTGCGGGCCGACCAGCCTCAGCGAGCGCTGCAGCTCGCGGGCGTCGCGTCCCAGCGAGGACAGCAGCCGGTGGTGCAGCAGCCGGCCCGTCGCGTCCTCGGAGCGGCACACGGGTCCTGCCGCGACCTCGTCGGCCAGGCGCTCCCACGCGGTCGGCGAGGCCTGCGGCAGCCACAGGTGCACCTCGCGCACCTCCCCGACCGCTCGCAGCAGCTCGAGCTCGGTGCGGGGCATGCGCGTGTGGCCGAACATCGACAGCCGCGCCGGCAGCGCCAGGTCGGCGCCGCCCCGGATCGCCGACAGCGTCGCGGCGTGCCTCTCGTCGGGGGACGGCACGGCCGTCTCGGCGAGGAGCCGGCGCCACAGCTCCGGCTGCCACCGCAGGTCCTCGGCGAGCTCGCTTGCCCGTGCCGTCGGTGTCGCGCCCCTCGCGCCAGTCGACGACGAGCTGGGGCCGCTGGACGGCGTACGACGCGAAGAGGCCGGCCAGGCGCCGGGCGACGGCGTAGCGCCGGTCGCGGCGCAGCTCGGCCAGCGGGTCGTTGTCGGCCGGGTCGGTCGTGGCGCGGTGCCCGAGGTGCCGGGCGAGCGCGGCACACCACGGCTCGTCGAGGGACTCGTCGATCACCCGCAGCAGCGGCCACACGAACCGGTCGGGGTCCCACGGGTCGTCGTCCTCGGTGCCGGTGAGCATCGCCACGAGCGAGCGGGGGTTGAGGAACCGCACGCCGGCGCACACGCCGTCGCGACCGCGGGGCCCTGCGCCGAGCCGGTGGGACAGCCGCTGGGAGAGCCAGCGCTCCACCCCCTTGGCCGGCACGACGACGACCTCCTCGGCGAAGGGGTCGGGCAGCGGGGTCGCCAGCAGGTCACCCAGGCCGTCTGCGAGGACGGTGGTGTCGGTGCCGCGGTGGAGGTGGACGGTCATGCGTCCCCCGGACCGCTGGGCGGGAAGACGCACAGCTCGTTGCCGTCGGGGTCGGCGAGCACGTGCCAGGAGATCTCGCCGTCGGGGGCGCGGAGCACGGTGGCGCCGCGCTCGACGAGCAGGTCGACCGAGTCCGGCCGGGTGGCACGGAAGTCGAGGTGGAAGCGGTTCTTGGCGGTCTTGGGCTCGGGCACCGGGCAGAACACCCACAGCTCGAACGGCGCTCCCGGCACCCCGGTGAGGTGGGCCCAGTCGTCGCCCTCGTCCTGCGCGGCCTGCGCGCCGAGCACGTCGGCCCACCACCGCGTGATCGGCTGCGGGTCGGGACCGCAGTCGGTGCAGACCTCGTAGAGCCCGGCCCGCCCGCCCTCCGGCACGGTGAACGCGCACAGCTCACCGCCCTCGGGGTCCCTGAGCACCACCCAGCGGAACGAGGTCTCGTCCTCGACCCGCGCCCCGGCCGCGACCAGCGTCCCGACGTCGGCCCAGACGTCGAGGTGCGTGCGGTGCTTGACGGTGACCGGCTCGGGCACCACGTCGATCCACAACGACGCCCCGGGGCCCTCACCACGGAGCACCGCACCGGAGTGACCCGGCTCGACCGCCCAGCCGAGCGCGGTCGACCAGAACGCCGCGACCTGCTCGAGGTGGGCGGCGTCGGTGTCCAGGCACAGCGCCTGGAAGCGCAGCAGGGGTGCTGGGCCGTCCGAGGTCCCGAGAGTCTCCGTCGTCACAGGGACATGCCTACCCGAGGGGTCCGACACAGGTCGAACGGACTCACGGGAGCGCGCGGCGCTCGTCCTCGAGCTCGACCAGCGATCCGCGCAGCGCGTCGAGGGAGGCGTTGACCGACGCGACCTCGTCGGCACCGTCGCCCACGTCGAGGGCGGCGACGCTCACCCTCATCTCCAGCAGCTTGGTGTAGACCTCGGCGACCTGGTCGACGCTGTGCTGCAGCTTGGTGAGCAGGGCGTCGCGCCGCTCGGCCATCCGCTGCACCGCCGCCAGCGCACCGCCCCGCGGCTCCTGGCCCGGAGGGCGGCGGCTGCGCCGCAGGGCGTCGTCCAGCCCGTCGACCGCGGCGGCGACCCTGACCGCCGTCTGCTCGGCGCCCTGGGCGGCGACCAGCGCCGTGATCGCCTGGTCCAGCACGCTGTCGGGCAGCGGCGAGGCGCGGAGGTCCTCCAGGTCGGTGACGTAGCGGTGGATCGCCCGGACCATCTTCGCCTGCCGGGTGCCGGGCCGCAGGCCGATCTCCTCGACCTCCTCCTCGCCCCAGTCGTCCTCGTCGTGGCCGCTCAACGCCCCGACGACGGCCCCCACGCCCCACATCGCGGCGGCGATGCCGAGACCGACCGGGGCAGCCGCGGCGCCGGCGACACCGGCGACCGGGAGCACCGCCCAGGCCAGGCCTCCGCCGACCCCGGAGGTCACCAGCAGCCACGGGTCGCGGCCCGCCTTGGCCACCTGCTTGCCGAACCCCATCGCCGACCCGCCCGGCTCAGAAGTTGCTCAGCACGGCGGTGAACACCTTGTCGATGCTCTCCGGCCGCGTCGCGTCGTACGCCGCGGCGTTGCTGGCCGCGCTGACCTGGCGGAGGGTCTCCAGGTCGGCTCCCTCGCCGTAGGCGATGGTGAACACCCGCAGCGAGGTGGACTCGCTGCTGCCGCCACCGAGCTGGCGGACCAGGCCGGTGAGGTCGGTGTCGGCGGGGTACTCGTTGCGGCCGTCGGTGAGCACGACCACGGCGTTGATCTTGCCGGTGTCGAGGGAGGCACCCATCTGGTCCACGGCGGCACGGATCGCGGCGTAGAGCGGCGTGCCGTTGAGGGGAGTGAGCGACTGGATCGACTGCCTCAGGTCCGAGCGCTGCCGCGAGATCGGGAGCACGGGCTCGAGCTCGCGGTAGATCTGCTCCTCGCCGCCGAGGTCGGTGGTGAACGCCCACAGTCCGACCTCGTCGGTCGGGGCGAACTGCGACATCGCGCGGATCGCGGCCCGCTTGGCCAGGTCGAGCTTGGTGGCGCCGGCGTCCGGGACCGGCTCGCCCATCGAGCCGGACACGTCGAGCAGCATGAGCACCCGCGCCGGCTTGCGCAGCTGGGTCCACGCCGAGCGCACCTGGGCCAGGACGGCCGGGGCGGGCGGGGCGAGGGTCACCGTCACGCCGTCGGCCAGCACGTCCTTGCTGGTCGTGATCGGCTCGCCGGGCTTGCCGTCGTAGGTCCTGAAGCCGGCGTCGGTGAACACCTTCTGCGCCTCGTCGCCGCGCAGGTAGTCCAGCAGGTCCGCCGACGCGGCCTGCTTGGCCTCGTCCACCCAGGGCGCGTCGAGGGTGACCCACGGACTGTCGGAGTAGAGCGTGCCCTCCTTGGGGTAGACCGCCGCGAGCGGCACCGCCGGCCTGTCGTGGTCGCCGAGCGTCGCCGGGTCGCCCGTGGGGTTGCCGGCGTTGTAGTCCAGGACCGACTTCTCCTCGACCGCGACCGCGCTGACGTAGCCGAGGGAGGCACCGCGGTCGTCGGCGCGCTGGAGGTTGGACAGGTAGGTCAGGGTGGTGTCGCCGTAGTGCACCACCGACCGCTCGACCGTCTGCACGAACCGTCGCACGCGCGGGTCCTTCAGGTCACGCTCGGTGAGGTCGGACGACTTTCCTGTCGCTGCGACAAAAGACCCGATGGTGGCGGCCAGCCCGGAGGTGGACAGGTTGGGGTTGGTCTTGCCCAGGGTGAAGCGGCCCCACTCGGGGTGGCCGAGCGCCGCCCAGCCGCGGGGGTCCTCGACCAGCGACAGCACGTCGCTCCAGCCGAGAGCCTTGCCCGGCCAGCCGAGCGCCTGCGCCATCGGGCGCGGCATCGCCAGCACCAGGGGCGTGGAGGCGACGGACGGCGTCTCGTCGGGGACGAGGTCCGGCTGGTCGGCGGCCGCCAGGTCCTGCTCGAGGAGGCGCACCCAGGTGGAGGCGGCCGGGGTCCACACGTCGGGGCGGGGGCCGTCGAGCTCCTCGTCCCACCCGCGGGCCAGCGCGGCCTCGCCGCCACCGGAGGCGACCGAGGTGACCTCGACCGCCACGCAGCGGCCCTCGACCTCCGGGTCGGTGTCCTCGTAGGACTCGGCGAGGTCGCGCAGCAGGGCGGCCTTCTCGCTCGAGGCGGCGACCGTCAGCGACACGCAGTCGCCGCTCGTGCGCGCGGCGGCCCGGTCGGTGTCCGGCGAACCGCCGTCCGACCCGCTCACGATCAGGCGCACCGCAACGATGGCGACGATGCCGACGATCGCGGCCGTGATGATCGGCGCCTTCGACTTGGCCACAGGCTCCTCCGCGGGGACGGGACCCGGCCCGGGCAGTGGCGCGGGCGGGAGTCGCAGTCTAGGCGGGCCGACCGGCGCGACGGCGTCAGCGGGTGACCAGCAGGGCGGTGCCGCTGAGCACCACGACCCGGTCCTCGACGCGCCCGCCCACCCGCAACAGCTGGTCGACGCGGGCGGTCGAGTCGTGCCGCGACGCCCGTCCGGTGGCCACGTCGACCTCGAGCAGGCCGTTGGGGGCCGGGACCCAGGCCGTGCCGTCCTCGACCAGCGGGGCGCCGAGGCCGGGCCGCGGGTGGTCGCCCACCGGTGGGACCGCTCGCCCGCGCACGGTCCAGGCCGGCCGGCCGTCAGCGGTGTCGAGAGCCAGCAGCAGCGGCCCACCGGCCGGGTCCGGGCCGCGCAGGACGAGCCGGTCGTCCCACAGCCACGCCGACCGGAGCCCCGCACGCACCGGACGGGACCACCGCACCTCGCCGTCCGCGTCGAGGGCCGTGACGCGGGGGCGAGCGCCGGACTCGAGGAGGTACAACGCCCCGTCCGGCCCGGTCGTCAGCAGGACGTAGGCGCGCGGTCCCGACCGGTCGCCCGCTGCCCGGAAGGACCAGACGGGCGAGCCGTCCGCGCGCGACAGCGCCTCCACCCAGGGCCCGGGGCCGGGGGCCGGCAGGCCGCCGGTGGCCACGCTGGCCGAGTCAGCCCGGGCGAGCAGCACCAGGTCGCCGGTGACCGCGACCGAGGCGATCGGCCCGCGCCCGCGGCGGGTCCAGCGCACCTCCCCGGAAGTGGGGTCGACCAGCCGCACCACGCGCGCGTCGCCGGGACCGAGGGACGCGACGACCACCTCCGCGCCCGCCTGGTCCGTGCGGACCCGGGTCGGCGGCCCACCCGCTCGTGCCAGCGCCCCGCACGACAGCGGGACCGAGTCCCCGGCCAGGGTCAGCAGCGCCGGCCGGGGCCCGGAGAAGGCCAGCACCAGGTCGGGCCCCACCGGGCCGCCGGTGAAGGTGGTCCAGGGCGGGTCGCCGGCCAGGTCCACCGCCCAGTCGGTCCCGGCGGTGTCGGGGTCCACCGCCTCCACCGTCGCGACGCCGGCCGACGGCGTGCTCACCAGGGCCAGCCTGTCGCCGTACGCCAGGACCGCGGGGCGGGCGGTGAGGCGCTCGAAGAAGCGGCCGGTGACGACGCTGCCGACCGGGCCGCCGAGGCCCTCGACGGCCCGGACCACCTCACGTCGCCGGTCGCCCTCCGTGCCGGACGGCAGCAGCTCCTGCCGGGTCACCAGCTGGGGGCGGGCCTCACCGGTGGAGGTCCGCACCGCGCAGTCGCCCGGGGGCTGGTCCTGCCAGAGCACCGCCACGCTGAGTGCGGTCAGCAAAACCACGAGCACGAGCCCCGAGAAGAGGCTCGTGCGTCGGGAGACGCGCGCTGCGGGCGCGTCGGACTGCTGGGCCGGGATCAGACGACCGGGCCCCCCGTGTCGGTGCGTCGCTCGGTGACCTGCTCGCGGCCCGCGGAGTCCTCGGTGACGGCGACCGACCGGTGGCTGCGGCGGCTGCCCGCGAAGCTGAGGGCGGCGACGACCACGCCCGCGAGCATGAGGATGTAGCCGAGGGTGTTGTCCTCGATGCCGGGGATGTCGACGTCGATGGCGAAGGCCAGGACGGCCCCGATGACGAAGAGCACGATGCCCGCGCCGATGCTCATGGTTGGTTCCTCTCCATGGGGACGCCGTCCGCGTCCGTCCGGCGGCATTCGTACCCCCGGCCAAACGGGACGAAACGCCTCACCAGATGCGGACCCGCTCGTCGGGGTCCAACCACAGGCCGTCACCGGGCTGCGTCCCGAAGGCCTGGTGGAACTCGTCGAGGTTGCGGGCGATGTTGGCCCGGAACTCCGGCGGGCTGTGCGGGTCGACGGTGAGGCGCTGCACGGCCAGCTCGGTGCGGTCCTTGGTGCGCCACACGTGGCCCCAGTTGAGGAACAGCCGCTGCGACCCGGTCAGGCCGTCCTCCTCCGGGACGGGCTGGTCCCCGAGGCTGATCAGGTAGGCCTTGTGGGCGATCGTGAGGCCGCCGAGGTCCCCGATGTTCTCCCCGACGGTCAGCGCGCCGTTGACCTTCTCGCCCGGCAGCGCCCGCGGCGACAGGCCGTCGTACTGCGCGATGAGCTTGTCCGCGCGCTCGCGGAAGGCCGCCTTGTCGGTCTCGGTCCACCACTCGTTGAGGTTGCCGAGCTCGTCGTACTCCGAGCCCTGGTCGTCGAAGCCGTGGCCGATCTCGTGGCCGATGACCGCGCCGATGCCGCCGTAGTTCTCCGCCGGGTCGGCCTCGAGGTCGAAGAACGGCCGCTGCAGGATCGCAGCGGGGAAGCAGATCTCGTTGGTGCCCGGGTTGTAGTAGGCGTTGACCGTCTGCGGCAGCATGAACCACTCGTCGCGGTCGACCGGCTGGCCGATCTTGGCGAGCTGGCGGTCGTGCTCGAACTCCGCGGCCCGCTGGGCGTTGCCCCACAGGTCGGTGGGGTCGACGCGCAGCGCGGAGTAGTCGCGGAACTTCTCGGGGTAGCCGATCTTGGGCCGGAAGGTGCGCAGCTTGTCGAAGGCCCGCTGCTTGGTCTCCTCGGTCATCCAGGGAAGGCTGGTGATGCTGCGGCGGTAGGCCTCGATCAGGTGGCCGACCAGCTCGTCCATGGCGGCCTTGGCCGCGGGCGGGAAGTGGCGCGCGACGTAGCGCTCGCCGACCGCCTCGCCGACCGACCCCTCGACGAAGGTGACCCCGCGCTTCCACCGGGCGCGCAGCTCGGGCGTGCCGGACAGGGTGCGGCCGTAGAAGTCGAAGTTGCGCTCGACGAAGGCGGAAGAGAGGTACGGCGCCGCGGAGCGCAGCGTCCTGGCCGACATCCAGGCCTGCCAGTCGGCCAGCTCGACCGACTCGTCGGCCACCAGCCCGGACAGGTGCGCGAAGAAGCTGGGCTGCCGGACCACGACCTCGGCCAGCGTCTCCTCGGTCGCGCCCAGCGCGTCGGCGTACTCCCGCCAGGCGAAGGCCGGCGCCAGCTCACGCAGCTGGTCGAAGGTCATCAGGTTGTAGCACTTGATCACGTCACGGGTCAGCGCGCGCTCCCAGTGACCCTCGGCGATGCGGGTCTCCAGCCGCAGCACGCGGGCCGCGGAGACGTCCGGGTCCTCGACGTAGAGGTCGCCGGCGAGGGCGAACATCGCCGACAGGTAGGCGGTGTAGGCCTCGCGGATCGCGGCGAACTTCTCCTCGCGGTAGTAGGACTCGTCCGGCAGGCCGAGGCCGCCCTGGAGCAGCTGCACGAGGTAGCGGTCGCTGTCGCGGTCGTCGGTGCTGACGTAGGCGCCGAAGAAGCCGCTGACGCCCGTGCGCTCGGCGCGCCCGGCGTGCGCGGCCAGGGAGGCGTGGTCGGTGACGGCCGCGATCTCCGCCAGGGCGTCCGCGACGGGGGCCGCCCCCAGCTCCTCCACCCGCGCCTCGTCGAGGAACGAGCGGTAGAGGTGCCCCATCTGCTGCGTCGGGCTGCCCGGCGCGGCGTCGTCGGCCTCGGCGTCGGCCTCCTCGAGCAGCTCACGGACGTGGAGCTCGGCGGCCTCGGCGAGGGCGTGGAACGCTCCCCAGCTCGCCCGGTCGGAGGGGATCTCGGTCTCGGCCAGCCAACGGCCGTTCACGTGGCCGAACAGGTCGTCCTGGGGGCGGACGGTGGGGTCCATCCCCGCCCGCGCGTCGTCGAGGATCGTCATGGCGGCGAGCGTACGGGACGGGTCGGTTTCACCTCCGCCTCACCACTCCCGGCGGCACTCCCGCAGGTCGAGGGTCTTCTGGCCGCCGCGGCCGATGTAGACCTTGCCGCGCTGGAGGACCCTGCCCTTCTTCTCGCAGGTCATCACGTAGGCCTCGCGCTTGCCGGCGGTGCGCCTGACGACGGTGTCGTAGAGCCCGGCCCTCAGCGTGTAGCCCGGCGACAGCGAGGCGTAGTTGACCACGCGCAGGACGTAGGTGCCGGCGCGTGCGTCGGTGACCTCGACCTGCTCCTTCTCGCCCGGCAGGTTGCCGGAGGAGCCGACCTGGGTCAGCGAGCCGTCGGCCTTGCGGCGGTAGACCTCGAGGTCCATGTCGTCCGGCGTCGCCCAGTCCAGCGAGACGCGGAGGACCTCGGCCCGCCGGGCCAGGGTGAAGGTGTGGTCGGCGGTGGAGTCGGGCGCGGGCGTGGTGCCCTCGAAGGTCTTGGCGGCGTACGGCGTCGCGGCGACGTCGCGGTAGGTGCGGGACCGCACGACCGGCCGGGTCGAGGGGTTGACGATCCAGCGGAACCGGCGCGAGGCGCCCACGCGGACCGTGCTGTCGAGCCGGTCCTCGAACGACGACTCCCAGGTCGGGGTGTCGAACACCTTCCGCAGCCGGATCACCGCCCCACGGGGCGCGCGACCGGTGAGCACGCCGGAGTAGCGGGTGTCGACGGCGTGCTCGAGCGCGACGAGGTAGGCCTCGCGGTTGCCCTTGCCGGCGTACTTCCCGGCTCCGCGGTACTCGTCGACGACCTCGGGGTAGGGCGGGTGGAACTCGTCGGGCCCGATCTCGAAGGTGTAGCCGAAGCCGCCGGTGGCGTTGTAGGACCAGTCCTCGGTCGTCCCGGTCGTGTCGTAGAGCTGCCAGCCGTGGATGTTGGCGTAGCCGTTCGCGGCGGCGAACCTCGCGCCGAGCGCCTTGAGCGCCGCCTCGTCGGGGGCGTCGCCGACCGGCTTGCCGTCGTGCCCCAGCGTGTTGGGGTTCACGCCGTTGGGCCGCAGGACGAGGTTCGAGAAGGTGTGGTTCGAGATCATCATCGTGACCTGGCGCGAGGAGATCAGCCGCTGCACGGCCCGGGTCTCGGGCTCGGAGAACGGCCCGGCGCCGCGGTACGTCGGGTCGAGCGCGCCCACCTCGACGTCGTTGACGTCGGGCTCGGTCTCCGCCGCACCCGGACCGCCCCAGAAGCCGCCGTAGTTGCGGTTGAGGTCGACGCCGGCGCCGAACCCGCCGGGGCTGGCAGCGGTGACCGCACAGGTGCCGTCGGGGACGTCCTGGCCGTCGACGATGCGGCAGTTCTTGCGCCGGTAGGTGTTGCCGGGGGTGGCGAGCACGGTGCCGGTGCCGTCCAGCGGGTCGTAGGAGCTGAGGTCGCGCAGGTCGAGGTACTCGCCGTCGCGGCGCGACAGGTCGAACCCGTCGACGTTCACGACGGGGACGACCACCACGCGCGCCTTGCGCAGCAGGCGGGTGATGCGCGCGTTGCGGCCGTAGCCCTTGGCCAGGTCGATGGCGAACTCCATCGCGAGCTCGCCGCCCGGCCACTCGCGGGCGTGGTGGATGCCGAGCAGGACGAAGGTGGGGCGGCCGTCGGGCGCGGCGTGCACGTGACGGCCGATCTCGACGCCGCGGATGGCGACGCCGTCGAGGCTCTTCAGCGGCAGGGTGATGCTGCGGACGGTGCGGGGGTGCTGCCTGACCAGCTTCGCCATGTCGGCCTCGTAGTCGGCGAGCGTGCGGTAGCCGGTGCGGCCCGACGGCATCGGCGACCGCTTGACCGACGCCGCGTACGCCCGGTCGATCCGGGCGACCTGGACCCCGCGGGCGGCCAGGTCGGGGACGCGGACGTCGTAGGTGAACCCGGCGGCGGTGAGGCGCGCGAGGTCGGCGGGGGTGTGCAGGACCGCCTCGACGTAGGCATGCCCCGCGTGCTCGGTGAGGTCCAGCCCGAGGGCCTGGAGCCGTTCCTTGTGCCACCGGGTCGGGGTGTCGACGGTGACCAGCTGGACCCGGAACAGGTCGGACACGGCGCGGCCGGTGGTGCCGGCCTGCGCGCTGCCGGGGGCGCCGACCAGGCTGAGTCCGGTGGCCGCGGCGGCGACGGCGGTGGCCGTGAGGGCGCGGCGGGTGGCGGAACGGAAGGTACGCACGAGGGGTCTCCAGGGCGTGAGCAGGACTGTCTCGCCCCTCAACGCGCGAACCTGAGCGGGGGTTACGTCCTGCGGCGAGGCGCCGGTTCGGGCCCGGACAGGTCGTAGGCCCGGTGCAGCCAGGTCTGCCGGACGCGCATCCCGACCTTCTCGTAGAGCCCGAGCGCGCCGGTCCGGGTGTCCGTGCTCAGCTCGGAGGACCGCGCACCGACCTCGCGCGCGTTGGCGAAGGCGTCGGCGAGCAGGGCGCGGGCCAGTCCCTGGTGGCGCCGGTCGCGGCGCACGCCGATGCTCTGGACGTAGCCCGCGGGCTCGTCGCCGCCGCGGAAGATCACCAGGTGGCACGCCCCGACGGGCACCCCGTCGCCGTCCACGACGAGCCGCAGCTGCCACGGCTCGAACCCCGGGCGGCCCATCACCTCGGCCGCGAAGTCCTCGAACGGCTCCCGGTCCCGGTCGGCCCACTCCAGGAAGGCGTCCTCCAGCACCGTCCAGGCCGCGCGTTGGTCCTCCTCGGTCGCAGCATCGCGGATCGTGTGACCCGCTGGGAGGTCCTGGGCCGGGATCTCCGCACCCGCGGGGAGCTCGAGCACCCACGACTCCCACCGCACGAAGTAGCCCAGGCTCTCCAGCAGCCGGTCGCCGTCGGAGCCCTGCGGCACCGGGCTCCCGACCACCTTCGCCCCCCGCGCGCGGGCGGTCGCGCGGACCCAGGCCGTCAGCGCCGTGCCGATCCCGCGCCGGCGGTGGTCGGGGTGCACCGCGGCGTCGGCCCGGGTGTCGCTGGTGAGCTCGGCGTAGGCGACCACCTGGTCGCCGTCGTACACCCCGGCGGTGGAGGAGCCGATGTCGAAGCTGGGGCGGCCCCACTCGGCGACCAGGTCCGCCTCCTCGATCTCGGCGGTGCCCGTGTCGTGGCGCTCACAGGTCGCGATCAGCTCGTAGAGGGGACGGGACTCGTCCTGGCGCAGCGGCCGGCACGTGAGGCCCGGCGGGAGGCCGGGCACGAGGTCGGAGGTCATGGCGGCAGTCAACCCGCCTTCACCCCGGGCGACCACCCGATTACGGGTGGGCGGTCGGTGAGCCTCCCGGGCACCGGAGCCGTCCGTGGCTAGCGTCCCGGCCATGGGCCGTCGGGTGAGCGTGCTGGCGGCGGCCGCTGCGGTCCTGTGCCTCGCCGTGGCCCTGCTGTTCTGGCCCGAGCGCATGGCCCACGCCGACCGGTCGGGCGCGCGCCTGGCCTCCGCCACGGACGCCTCGGCCGGGCCGGACGGGTCCGACGGGTTCGCCGTCGTGGGCCACCGCGGCTACCCGGGGCCGGGCGTCACCGAGGACACCGTCCCAGCCCTCCGCCGGGCCCTCGGGTACGGCGCCACGGCCGTCGAGCTCGACGTGCAGCTCACCCGCGACGGGCGCTTCCTGGTGCTGCACGACCCGAGCCTCGACCGCACCACGACCTGCCGCGGGCGGGTCGACGCGCGCACGCTCGCCCGGATCCAGGAGCGCTGCCGCGGGCGGCGCGGCCACGAGCTGCTGCCCTCCCTCGGCCAGGCCCTGGACCTGGTCGCGCGGCGCGGTGCCCACGTGGTGGTCGACCTCAAGCGCCCGCCGAGCGCCTGGTCACCCGCCCTCTACGACGCCCTGGTCGCGCAGCTGCGGGCCCGCGGCCTGGTCGAGCGCACCGTGGTCCTCGGCTTCCACCGGGCCACCCTGGAGGCGGTGCGCCGGATCGAGCCGGGCCTGCGCGTGCAGGCGATCGCCCGCGACCTGGAGGACGTGGAACGGATGCGCACGTGGGCCGACGGCCTCAACCTGCCCGCGTCGCTGGCGACCCCCGAGCTCGTCGGCAGCCTGCGCGAGCAGGGGCTCCTGGTGCTGGGACGCAAGACCGGCGCGGAGTCCGACTGGACCCTGCTGCGCGACGCCGGGGCGGCCGGGCTGCTGACCGGCCGGGTCGCGACCTACGTGGCCTGGCGGGCGGTTCCCGCGGCCTGATCCGCACGGGTCTGGTCGGTGCGCGCGGGGGCGTGGCACCATGCCGCATGCCCGACGCCCCCTTCGACGTGATCATCCGCGGCGGCCGCTGGTTCGACGGGACCGGCGGCCCCAGTGCGGTCCGCCACCTCGGCATCCGCCGCGGCCGCGTGGCCGCGGTCGGCACCGAGCCCCTCGACGAGACCGGGTGCCCCCAGGTCGTCGACGCCCACGGCCAGTGGGTGCTGCCCGGCATGGTCGACATCCACACCCACTACGACGTCGAGGTCCTGCGCGAGCCGGCGCTGGTGGAGTCGCTGCGCCACGGCGTCACCACGATCCTGCTCGGCTCGTGCTCCCTGTCCACGCTGCACGTCGACCCGACGACGGCGGGCGACCTGTTCGGGCGGGTGGAGGCCATCCCGCGCCGCCACGTCATCGCCGCGCTGGAGGAGGCCGGCGGGTGGCGCGACGCCAAGGAGTACGTCGACCACCTGGAGTCCCTGCCGCTCGGGCCCAACCTCGCCGCGTTCATCGGCCACTCCGACATCCGCGCGGCCGTGATGGGGCTGGACCGGGCCACCCGTGAGGACGTCAAGCCCACCGCGGCGGAGGTCGGCCGCATGGAGGAGCTGCTCGAGGACGCCCTCGACGCGGGCTTCGTCGGGATGTCGGCCCAGCAGCTGCTGTTCGACAAGCTCGACGGTGAGGTGTGCCGGTCGCGGACGCTCCCCTCGACGTACGCCCGCACCCGGGAGCGCCGCCGGCTCAACCAGGTGCTGCGCGCCCGCCGCCGGGTGCTCCAGGGCGGTCCCGACATCACCTCGGTGCGCAGCATCGCGGCGATGACCCTGTCCTCGCTGCCGCTCGGTCCCGGCGCCCCGGGCGGGCGCGGGCTCCGTCGCCCGCAGCTCAAGACCACCCTGCTGTCCGCGGCGGACATCAAGGCCAACCCGCTGCTGGTCCACATCATGGGTCCGATCGCCGCCACCTTGAACCGCTTCGGCGGCGACTTCCGCTGGCAGCACCTGCCGGTGCCGTTCGAGGTCTACGCCGACGGCATCGACCTGGTGATCTTCGAGGAGTTCGGCTCCGGCGCCGCCGCGCTGCACCTGGCCGACCAGGTGCAGCGCAACGCCCTGCTCCAGGACGAGGACTACCGGCGCCGCTTCCGCAAGGACTACGACGAGCGCTTCGGGATGCGCGTGTGGCACCGCGACTTCTACGACGCCGAGATCGTCGAGTGCCCCGACGACTCGCGACTCGGCTCCCTGGTCGGCAGGACGTTCGGAGAGGTGGGCGACCTGCGCGGTGGTCTCCACCCCGTCGACGCCTTCCTCGACCTCGTCGTCGAGCACGGCACCAAGCTGCGCTGGCGCACCACGATCTCCAACCACCGGCCGAGGTACGCCGACAAGCTGGCGGTCAGTCCCGGCGTCCAGATGGGCTTCTCCGACGCCGGCGCGCACCTGCGCAACATGGCCTTCTACGACTTCGGTCTCAAGCTGCTGCGCCGGGTCCATCGCGCCGAGCAGGCGGGCAAGCCGTTCATGTCGCTGGAGCGCGCGGTGCACCGCCTCACCGGCGAGCTGGCCGAGTGGTACTCCCTCGACGCCGGCCACCTGCGCGTCGGCGACCGCGCCGACCTGCTGGTGCTGGACCCCGCCGGTCTCGACGACTCGATGGACGACTACACCGAGGCACCGGTCGCGGCGTACGACGGCCTCCCGCGCATGGTCAACCGCTCGGACCGGGCGGTGACGGCGGTGCTGGTCAACGGGACGAAGGTCTTCGGCTCGGGTCGGGCCGAGGAGGTGCTGGGGACCACCCGCACCGGCTCGTTCCTGGGGGCCCACACCTGAACAGGTGGTGTTGTCCTCCGGGGCTGTCGGAAGCGTCACAGTCGCTCCGGTTCGGGGCCCTGCTCGCCTAGCGTGTGCGCATGGAGAGCGCTGCCCCCACCACGACCCTCACCACGAGCGACAACACCGAGCTCTCGCGCATCGACGCCCACGTCGACGGCGAGCTGGTCGGCTTCGCGGCCTACGAGATCTGCGACGACGGCGTCTACTCGTTCCACCACACCGAGGTGTTCGAGGGCAACGAGGGTCGCGGCTTCGGCCAGCAGCTCGCCGCGGGCGTGATGGACCACGCCCGCGAGGGCGGGATCAAGATCCACCCGACGTGCCCGTTCATCGCCTCCTACCTGCGCAAGCACCCCGAGCACCAGGACCTGCTCGACCCGAAGTTCGAGCTCTGACCGCTCGGACCTCGACCGGGCCCGGTCCCGGTCCCGGTCCCCGTCAGAGGACCAGCACGGACTTGCCGAGCGTGCGACGGTCGGCCATCTCCTGCAGCGCGTCGGCGGCCTGCTCCAGGGGGTAGGTCCGGCCGATCGGCGGGTCGATCGCGCCGCTGCGCATCATCGGCACCAGCCGGTCCCACTGCTCGCGCATGTAGCCGCCGCGGACCATCGCGTAGGCGCCCCAGCCGACGCCACGCACGTCGATGTTGTTCAGCAGCAGCCGGTTGACCCTGACCTCCGGGATCGCGCCACCGGTGAAGCCGATCACCAGCAGGCGCCCGAGCGTGCCCAGGCTGCGCAGCGAGTCGGTCATCAGGTCCCCGCCGACCACGTCGACCAGCACGTCGACCCCCTGGCCGCCGGTGAGCTCCTTGACCGCCTCGCGGAAGCCGTCGACGACGACCGCCTCATCCGCACCGGCCCGGCGGGCGAAGTCGCACTTGTCCTCGGTCGAGGCGACCGCGATCACCCGCGCACCCATGCCCTTGGCGACCTGGATCGCGGCGGTGCCGACGCCGCCCGCGGCGCCGTTGACGAGCACGGTCTCGCCCTCCTGCAGCTGACCGCGCGTCCGCAGCGCGAACTCGGCGGTCAGGTAGTTCATCGGGATCGCCGCGCCCTGCTCGAAGCTCATCGCCTCGGGCAGCGGGAACACGCCCTCCGGGTGGGTCGCCACCAGCTCCGCGCCGCCGCCGTACGGCAAGGCGCACGCGACACGGTCACCCGCGCTGAAGCCCGAGCCGTGGGGCGCCGAGCGCACCGTCCCGGCGAAGTCGACGCCGAGCTGGAACGGCAGCTCGGGCTTGATCTGGTACTCCCCGCGCGTCTGCAGCAGGTCGGGCCAGGAGACGCCCACCGCCTTGACCTCGACCAGCACCTGACCCTCCTCCGGGGAGGGCTCGGGGACGTCCGTGACCGCGACCGAGGACGGGCCGTCGAGGGAGGTGACCTGGAGGGAGCGCATGGGCCCGAGGATAGGCGGGCACCCATCCGTCCACGGTCTCGCCCCGAACCACGGCCATGACGGACACCAGCTCGGACCATCGAACCGGCCGTGGGCGCCTCGCGCTGGGCGGGGTCGCCGGCGTCCTGGCGGCGCTGGCGGGCATCGGTCTCGCCGAGGGCGTCGCGTCCCTCCTGTCAGGCGTCACCGGACCCTTCCTCGCGGTCGGCAACCGCATGGTGGACGCGGCCCCGCGGCCGCTCAAGGAGTTCGCGATCGAGCAGTTCGGCACCAACGACAAGCCGGTGCTGCTCACCGGGATCGCCGCCGCCCTCCTCCTCCTGGCCTTCCTGGCCGGCGTCACGGGGGTACGCCGGCCGCGGACGGCGCTCGCCGTGTTCGCGGCGATGGCGCTCGTCGCCACGGTGGCCATGGTCACCGACCGGTCCGCCACGGCGGGCACCGCCGTGCGGCTCGTCCCCGCACTGGTGCTCGCCGTGGTCGCGCTCGGCGGGCTGCACCTGCTGATCAGCGCGCTCCGCGGCACCCCGGCGCGCACCACGGCGGCCAGTGAGCCGGCGACCCGCTCGCTGGACCGACGGCGCTTCCTGGCCTCGGCAGGGGTCGTGGCCGCCGGCGCCGTCGTGGGAGGGGCCCTGGTCAGGATCTACGGCGGCCTCGCCGCCGCCGCCGACCGCGCGGGCATCACCCTGCCCCGTCCCTCCGACCCCGCCCCGCCGGTGCCGCAGGACGTCGAGGTCGGCGTGCAGGGCGTGACGCCCTACATCTCCTCCAACAAGGACTTCTACCGGGTCGACACCGCGCTCAGGGTGCCCGACGTCCCCGTCGACACCTGGCGGCTGCGCATCTTCGGGATGGTCGACGAGGAGGTCGAGCTGACCTTCGACGACCTGATGAGGCGCGACCTGGTCGAGCGCCGGATCACGCTGACCTGCGTGTCCAACGAGGTCGGCGGCTCCTACGTCGACAACGCGACCTGGCTCGGCGTACCCGTGCGGGAGCTCCTGGCCGAGGCGGGCGTCAAGTCCGGCGCCGACGCCGTCCGCTCCCGCAGCGCCGACGACTGGACCGCGGGCACGCCGCTGGACCGGCTCATGGACGACCAGGACGAGGCCCTGGTGGCGATCGGCATGAACGGCGAGCCGCTCCCGCTGGCGCACGGCTTCCCCGCCCGGCTGGTCACCCCCGGCCTCTACGGCTACGTGTCCGCCACCAAGTGGCTGACCGAGCTCGAGGTCACGCGGTTCGCCGACTTCGAGGCCTACTGGACCACGCGCGGCTACGCGGCGCAGGCTCCGATCAAGACCTCCAGCCGGATCGACGTCCCCGACTCGTTCGCGCGGGTGAAGGCGGGCAAGGTCCCCGTCGCCGGCGTGGCGTGGTCACAGACGCGCGGCATCGACGAGGTCGAGGTGCGCGTCGACGGCGGTCCGTGGGAGACCGCCCGGCTCGGCGCGGCCGACAACCGCGACACCTGGCGACAGTGGGTCTACGCGTGGGACGCCGAGCCCGGCAACCACCGGATCGAGGTCCGCGCGACGGACGGCTCGGGCTACACCCAGACCGGCAAGCGTGCCCCGATCGCGCCGGACGGCTCGACCGGCTGGCACAGCGTCACCGTCTTCGTGGAATGAGCCACGCCAGCCTGCTCGAAGTTGTCAGCAAGACAAGAAGATTTCTCGCAGATCGACCAATCCGGCTCACCAGAACGGCCGAACTTGCTGCGAGAGAAGGGCCCCTCGGGTCCGAGTCCACAGGTGGCCGGGACGACCCGGCCCCGGTCCACCCTGCAACCGACATGCAACCGAAGGGACATCCCGACATGCGTATCAAGAAGTTCGCCGCCTCCGCCATGGTCGTCTGCGCGCTCGGCGCCACCACCGCCGCCTGCGGCAGCAACGACGACTCCGACGCCACCGCGGCGGAGCCCACCAGCCCCGCGACCAGCGAGAGCTCCTCGCCGGCGATGGACCCGGCCGCCGACCTGGTCGGGCCGGGCTGCGCCGACTACGCCGACGCCGTGCCGGACGGCGCGGGCTCCGTGGCCGGCATGGCCGAGGACCCGGTCGCGGTCGCTGCGAGCAACAACCCGCTGCTGACCACGCTGGTCGCCGCGGTCTCCGGCAAGGTCAACCCGAAGGTCAACCTGGTCGACACCCTCAACGGCGGCGAGTTCACCGTGTTCGCGCCGGTCGACAAGGCCTTCAAGGCCCCGGCCGTCCAGGACGCGCTCCCGACGCTGAAGAAGGACGACGCGCTGCTCACCAAGATCCTGACCTACCACGTGGTCCCCGGCCAGCTCTCGCCGTCCGAGGTCGCCGGCAAGCAGAAGACCGTCGAGGGCGGCACCGTCAAGGTGACCGGCAGCGGCGACAACCTGAAGGTCAACGGCGCCAACGTGATCTGCGGCGGCGTCCACACCGCCAACGCGACGGTGTACCTCATCGACCAGGTGCTCATGCCCAAGATGTGACACCTCCCCGAGCTCCCGCTCGGACCACCGCCCGGGTTCGACCGGGAGGGACGGGCCCCAGCCTCACGGCTGGGGCCCGTCGTCGTGCGTGGCAGGGTCAGCCGGGGCGCACGACCCGGTTCATCTCGAAGTGCATGGGGTCGGTGTAGTTCCAGTCGCCGCCCCAGGCCATGCCCCACTTCTTCATGATCGCGACGACGCGGCGGTCCATCTCGCCGACGGTGCCGCGCTGGTTGCCGGGCACGTTGAGGTCGACCGCGATGCCCCACGAGTGCAGCGACAGGCCGTTGGAGGAGTTGCGGCCGATGTAGCGCGGGTAGTAGCAGCCGGCGTACTCGCCGGGGTGGATCGACGCCGCGAGGCCGGACCGGACGATCTCGGTCAGCGCTGCCCGCAGCTGGGGGATGAAGGCCTTGTTGCAGGTGACGTTGCCGAGCAGCGGGACCTGCTCGGTGCGGATGTAGCCCGCGACCCAGCGACGGTCCGGCACGACGGTGCCGTCGGGGCCGTTGGTGTAGCCGAAGGTGCCGACCGCGTCGGAGACCGAGGTCCCGGCGAGCACCGCGGTCTGCGAGGCGGTGTCGAACTCGCGCGCCAGCAGCTGCACCGCGCCGGCCTCGTCGTGGCGGGCACGCAGCAGCCGCTCGATCTGCTTCTTCACCAGCGACGGGGTGAGCGACCCGGTGCTGATCAGCAGGGCGTTGCGCTCCGGCAGGCCGAGCTGCTCGCCCCGCTTGGGGTTCACCACGACCTGCGCGACGGGCCGGGTGGTGAGCTTGAAGGCGCGCTGCACCAGGGGCGCGTAGGCCCCCACGTGCACCACCGGCGAGTCCTCGCGGCTGCCCAGCCGGACCAGGTCGCCCTTGCCCACCAGTCGCTTGTCGGTCGAGACGTCCACCGCTGCCTCGCCCCCGGCCAGCCGGTCCCAGACGAACTGCGCCTGCGCGGTGGCGTCGGGGGTGAAGGCGCGGAACGCCGCGGGGTCCGCCGCGGCGAGCGTGAGCGTGCGGCCGTTGACCGACGCGGCCGCGTAGGAGAAGGGCACCAGCGCCTGCACCCCCCGGATCCGGCGGATGCGCGCGACGAGCCCGTCGGGCAGCGTGTCGGACGCGGTCACGAGGAGATCGGCGGTGCGCAGCGGCGGGCGGAACCTGCCCGGCGTCTTCACGGCGTACGACGCCTCGGAGCTCGAGCGGGTCGTGCGGTCGGTCGCCTCGTCGCCACCGCCGTCGGGGGTCGCCACAGCGCCCGGTGTCCTCTGGTGCGCGTCCAGGGGACTTCCGGATCCTGCCTCGCACGCGGTGAGCAGCGAGCTGAGCAGGACGACGCCGGCGAGTCCCCCGAACCGCGCCCGGCGCCCTCCGCGCCGGAGCCGTTTCCCCATGAGGGCATTCTCTCCCGGGAACGCGCAGGTTATCCGCGGACTTCGCGATTCGGGCGGACCGGGCCTCCGGCCCCTGGGTAGGGTCGCAGCCATGCGCCGTTCCCGTCCTTCCGACGACCCCGGCGACACCGGCCCCGTCGGACCGGACGGCGCAGCGGGCGCGGCCCCCCGGCGCAGGCGCGTCCCCGCGGCGCTCGAGGCCGTCCTGCTGCTGGGCCTCGCGCTGGTGCTCGCCCTGGGCATCAAGACCTTCCTGGTCCAGATGTTCTTCGTGCCCTCGGAGTCGATGGAGCCGCTGTTCATCGACAACGACCGGATCATGGTCGAGAAGTGGTCCTACTGGAACGCTCCGGTGCGGCGCGGTGACGTGGTGGTGTTCGAGGACCCCGGTGGTTGGCTGGGCCTGCCGCCGCCGCTCAACCCGCTGCAGAAGGCACTGTCGGCCATCGGGCTCTACCCGACCGGCGGTCACCTGGTGAAGCGCGTGATCGGTGTGGGCGGGGACCGCGTGGTCTGCTGCGACGCCAAGGGCCGGATCACGGTCAACGGCACCGCGCTGACCGAGACCGCCTACGTCAAGAAGGGCAGCAACCCCTCGGACCGCGACTTCTCGGTCACCGTCCCCAAGGGCCGGCTGTGGGTGATGGGCGACAACCGCTCCAACAGCGAGGACTCCCGCTTCCACCGCCAGCTGCCCGGCGGCGGGTCGATCCCGGAGTCCGCGGTGGTCGGCAAGGTCTGGGCGATCGTCTGGCCGCCCGGTCGGTGGGACCGCATCGAGACCCCCGACACCTTCAACCAGAGTGGCCTGGCGCAGAAGCGCTGAACGCCGCCGCCGGCCCGTGGGAGACCACGGAATCCGCAGCAATCGGACGGCGGGACCGCTGAATCCGACCGCCTGGACAGTTGTGGCCGCGGGAACCATCATGGGCACATGACCTCGCCCCACGCCCCCGTCGACCAGCAGCGCCGGCTGGTCACCGCGATCCCCGGACCCCGCTCCCAGGAGCTGCACGCCCGCAAGGAGGCGGCCGTCTCGGCCGGCGTCGGGGTGGGCCTCCCGGCCTACGTCGAGCGCGCCGGCGGCGGCATCCTCGTCGACGTCGACGGCAACCACCTGATCGACTTCGGGTCCGGCATCGCGGTCACCACCGTCGGCAACGCCGCACCCGCGGTCGTGCAGGGCGTGAGCGAGCAGGCGGCCGACTTCACCCACACCTGCTTCATGGTCTCGCCCTACGAGGAGTACGTCGCGGTCTGCGAGGAGCTCGCCGAGCTCACCCCGGGTGACGCGGCCGGCAAGCGCAGCGCGCTGTTCAACTCCGGCGCCGAGGCGGTCGAGAACGCCGTCAAGGTGGCCCGCACGTTCACCGGCCGCTCGGCGGTGGTGGCGTTCGACCACGCCTACCACGGACGTACCAACCTCACGATGGCGCTGACCGCCAAGTCGATGCCCTACAAGCACGGCTTCGGCCCGTTCGCGGGCGAGGTCTACCGCGCGCCGATGGCCTACCCGCTGCGCTGGCCGGGCGGTCCCGAGCGCTGCGGCGACCAGGCGTTCGACGCGTTCGTCGACATGCTCCACGCGCAGGTCGGGGAGACCAACTGCGCTGCGGTGATCGTCGAGCCGATCCAGGGCGAGGGCGGGTTCGTCGTGCCGCCGGCCGGCTGGCTGCGCCGGGTCGCGGACTACTGCGCCGAGCACGGCATCCTGCTGATCGCCGACGAGATCCAGACCGGCTTCTGCCGCACCGGCGACTGGTTCGCCTGCGAGCACGAGGACGTGGTGCCCGACCTGATCACCACCGCCAAGGGGATCGCCGGCGGACTGCCGCTCGCGGCCGTCACGGGCCGCGCCGAGGTGATGGACGCCGTCCACGCCGGCGGGCTCGGCGGCACCTACGGCGGCAACCCGGTCGCCTGCGCCGCCGCCCTCGGGGCGATCCGCACGATGAAGGAGCAGGACCTCTGCGGCCGCGCCCGCGAGGTCGAGGCGCTGTTCCGCCCGCGCCTGGAGGCGCTCCGGTCGAAGTACGACGTCGTCGCCGACATCCGGGGCCGTGGCGCCATGCTGGCGATCGAGCTGACCGCCGGGGCGGGCGACCTGACGCCCAACCCGACCGCGACCGCGGCGATCAACAAGCACTGCCACGGCCAGGGCCTGGTCACGCTGACCTGCGGCACGTTCGGCAACGTGTTCCGCTTCCTGCCGCCGCTGTCCTCGCCGGACCACCTGCTGACCGAGGGGCTCGACATCATCGACGAGGCCTTCGCCGCCGTCCTCGGCTGACCCACCCCTTCGCACTCGACATAGGTTGACCAGATGAACGAGAACTCCCTGCTGTCCGAGCTCAACACCGGCCTGCTGGTGGGCGGTGAGTGGCGCGAGGGGTCCGACGGCAAGCAGATCGACGTCGAGGACCCCGCCACCGGCAAGGTGCTCACCAGCGTCGCGGACGCGACCGTCGAGGACGGTGTCGCCGCGCTCGACGCGGCGTGCGCCGCGCAGACCGAGTGGGCCGCGACCCCGCCGCGGGAGCGTGCCGAGCTGCTGCGCTCGGCCTTCGAGCTGATCAACGAGCGCGCCGAGGAGCTCGCGCTGCTGATGACCCTCGAGATGGGCAAGCCGATCGCGCAGTCCAAGGGCGAAGTCACCTACGGCAACGAGTTCTTCCGCTGGTTCTCCGAGGAGGTCGCGCGCATCCACGGGCGCTACTCCATGTCGCCCGACGGCAAGTCCCGGCTGATGACGATGAAGCAGCCGGTCGGTCCCACGTTGATGATCACGCCGTGGAACTTCCCGCTGGCGATGGGCACCCGCAAGATCGGCCCGGCGATCGCCGCGGGCTGCACGATGGTGGTCAAGCCCGCCAGCCAGACCCCGCTGACCATGCTGCGGCTCGCGCAGGTGCTCGAGGAGGTCGGCCTCCCCAAGGGCGTGCTCAACGTGCTGCCCACCAGTCGCACCGGTGACGTGATGGGCCGGATCATCTCCGACCCCCGCCTGCGGAAGCTCACCTTCACCGGATCGACCGGCGTCGGCAAGAAGCTGGTCGAGCAGTCCGCCGAGCAGCTGCTGCGCGTCTCGATGGAGCTCGGCGGCAACGCGCCGTTCCTGGTCTTCCCCGACGCCGACCTCGACGCCGCCGTCGAGGGCGCGATGCTGGCCAAGATGCGCAACATGGGCGAGGCCTGCACCGCGGCCAACCGGTTCCTGGTGCACGAGGACGTCGCCGACGAGTTCGCGCGGAAGTTCGCCGACAAGATGGCCGCGGAGAAGGTCGGGCGCGGCACCGAGGACGGCGTCACCGTCGGCCCGCTCATCGACGACAAGGCGCGCGACAAGGTCACCGAGCTCGTCGACGACGCCACCGAGCGGGGCGCCTCGGTCGTCACCGGCGGGTCGACCACCGGCGAGGCCGGCTACTTCTACCAGCCCACGGTGCTCACCGACGTCCCCGCCGACGCCGACCTGATGCGCGAGGAGATCTTCGGCCCGGTCGCGCCGATCACCACGTTCTCCGACGAGGACAAGGCCGTCCAGCTGGCCAACGACACCGAGTACGGCCTGGTCTCCTACGTCTTCACCACCGACCTCGGCCGCATGGTCCGGGTCAGCGAGGGCCTGCAGTTCGGGATGGTCGGGGTCAACCAGGGGATCATCTCCAACGCCGCCGCCCCGTTCGGCGGGGTCAAGCACTCCGGCTTCGGCCGTGAGGGCGGCTTCGAGGGGATCGAGGAGTACCTCTCGGTCAAGTACGTCGGCATCGCGCCGTAGGGGTTCGGTTTCACTAGGGCCCCAGTGAAGTTGGCGCTCCCCGAGCGAAACTTCGCTCGGGGAGCGCCAGTTCTGCCGCAGGGACCGGGTCAGCCCTGCGGGTCGAGCGAGTCGACGACGAAGCGACCGTCCGTGCAGTGTGCAGTCAGCACCTCCTCGTCGTCGTGCCACAACATCCCCTTGACCTCCTTCGGCGTCAGGGGCCGTGACGCCGCGGTGCCGCGGGCGTGCAGCAGCACCGAGGCGTAGCCGTCGGTGACGCGCGGGTCGCCGGTGACGAAGTCGATGCGGTACGGCGCCCGGAGGTCGCCGTCGAAGCGCGGCTGCCGTGGGCCTGTCGCCCCGGTCCACCGGCCCGTGAGCTGGAAGGTGCCGTCCAGGTCGCACCGCACGGGCTGTCGCGCGTCGCGCAGCGCACGGGGAAGCGCGGTCGAGCCCTCCGGCACCAGCACCTCGCCGCCCACGAGGATCGCCTCCCGCGCGTCCACGCCCCGCACCGACCACACCACCAGCGGCTCGTCGGGGATCCTGCCCCGGCCCTCGTCGCACCCCAGGGCCACCCCTTGCCCGAGCCGGTCGCCCGCGATCGGGGTCCTGTCGAGGCCGACCCCGCTCCAGCGCTGCCCGTCCCACTCCACGACAGAGGCGCAGTCGGCGGTCCCCACCGGCTCCGGCCCGCTCAGGACGCCGTAGGCGACCCCGCCCGCGACCAGTGCCGCGGCCGCGGCCAGGAGGGCCGGCCAGCGGCGCCGGTGCGCCGCGGGCGCACCGGCGGCGTCGGCACTGTCGGTCCCCAGGTCGGGGGCGACGAACGCCGGCCCCTCCTCGGCGGCCGCCCGCAGCTCGCGGCGGACCAGCTCCTCCAGGTCGGTCACGGCTCGCTCCTCTTGCTCGTCTCGGTCGTCGCAGCGGTCAGGGCCTCGCGCAGCACGGGCATCGCGCGCGCCACCAGGCTGCGCACGGTTGCCGGGCGGCAGCCCAGCACCTCGCCGATCCGCTCGTCGGGAAGGTCCTCGTAGTAACGCAGGACCACCGCGGCCCGCTGCCGGTCGCTCAGTCCCGCAAGCGCCCGCCAGATCGCGTCCCGCTCGCCCACCGCCCCGGCGGGATCAGGGGTGTGCGCGGGCGACCCGTCGCCGAGCCGCGCGAGGGCGCGCACGCGCGCACCCGTCGTACGCCCTTGGCTGCGGTGCTCGTTGACCAGCGCACGCCGGGCGTACGTCGCGGGGTCGGCCAGGTCGTCCACGCCACGCCTCGCCAGCCGCAGCAGAACCGTCTGGGTGAGGTCCGCGGCGCGCTCCGCGTCACGGGTGAGCAACCAGGCGAACCGCTGCAGCGCGGCTCCCTGCTCGTCGACGAACCGCACCAGCACGGCCTGCTCGGCACTCACACCCGTATTCACGCACGACCCGTCCCGGCTGTTGCACGACGAGGCGGTCCATTCCGGAGGTTCTCCGCGCGCCGGTGTGGCACGTCGCCGCGGTGCTGCCTGCCGCCTGGGCGCCGGCGGCAGAACTGGCACTCCCCGAGCGAAGTTTCGCTCGGGAAGTGACAACGTCACTAGGGCCCTAGTGAAACCGACCCCCTGCGAGACTGGGGGGGTGAGCGAGCGGCGACCCCGGGGGCGACGGCCGAGGGGCGAGGACACCCGGGCCGCGATCCTCGAGGCGGCGCGGGCGGAGTTCGCCGCCAAGGGGTACGCCGCCACGTCGCTGCGCGCGGTCGCGCGGCGGGCGGGCGTCGACCCGGCCCTGGTCCACCACTACTTCACCGGCAAGGACGAGCTGTTCACCGCCACGCTCGACGCCCCGGCCAACCCCGCCGCGCTGATCGGCGGGCTGCTGGCGGAGGAAGGCTCCTCGCTGGAGACGATCGCGCCGCGGATCCTGGGGACCTTCCTGCAGGTCTGGGACGAGCCCGACGCCCGGGACCGGCTGCGCGGGATGCTGCGCAACGCCCTCGAGCACGAGGCCGCGTTGCAGAGCCTGCGGGAGTACGTCGTCGGCGACGTGCTCGGCCGCGTCGCCGCCCTCCTCCCGCCCGACGAGGCCGCGCTGCGGACCGGGCTGGTGGGGTCGCAGCTGATCGGGTTGGCGATCGCGCGCTACGTGGTCGGCCTCCCCGGCGTCGGCGACGCGACCGCCGAGGAGCTGGTCACCGCGGTCGGCCCCACGCTGCAGCGCTACCTGACCGGTCCGCTCCACTGACCAACGCCCGTTGTGCGCGCCGGCTTTCGGTCGTACATTCATCACATGATGAATAACGCGGTCGACGTCGCCCGCCTCGTCGTACGCCGGGGCCAGCGCGAGGTGCTGCACGACCTGTCCGTCACCGTCCCCGCCGGCCAGGTGACCGGCCTGCTCGGCCCCAGCGGCTCGGGCAAGTCCACCCTCATCCGCGCGATCGTCGGGGTCCAGGTCGTCGCGTCCGGGGAGGTGACGGTGCTCGGGCAGCCCGCCGGGTCCGCCGCACTGCGCGACCGCGTCGGCTACGTCACCCAGGACCCGAGCGTGTACGACGACCTGACCGTCCGCGCCAACACGCGCTACTTCGCGCGCCTGCTGGTGCACGACCGCCGGGCCGCCGACGCCGCCGCCGACCGGGCGATCGAGCGGGTGTCGCTGACCGACCACGCCGACGACCTGGTCAGGAACCTCTCCGGGGGGCAGACCTCCCGGGCCTCCCTGGCCGCAGCGCTCGTGGGCGAGCCGGAGCTGCTCGTGCTCGACGAGCCGACCGTCGGCCTCGACCCGGTCCTGCGGCGCGACCTGTGGCGGCTCTTCCACGACCTCGCCCAGGACGGGACGACGCTGCTGGTCTCCAGCCACGTCATGGACGAGGCAGCCCGCTGCGACCGGCTCCTGCTGCTGCGCGAGGGCCGGATCCTCGCCGACACCACCCCCGACGGGCTGCTCGAGAGCACCGGAGAGCCGGACGCCGAGGCCGCGTTCCTGCACCTGATCGACCGGGCGAACCGGTCCGACGGCGAGGACGCCCCCGACGCCCCCGACCCCGACCCCGCCGCCGCCGCCGACCGGCACCACGGAAGGAGCCTGCGATGAGCACCGCCACGTCGCTCCCGCTCGACCTGCACCGCTCGACGGTCACCGCCGGCCGCGTCCTGGCCCAGCTGCGCGGCGACCACCGGACGGTCGCGCTGATGCTGGTCGTGCCCTGCGTGCTCAACGGCCTGGTCGCCTGGGTCTTCGAGGGCACCCCCGTCTTCGACCAGGTCGGGCCCGACCTGGTCGGGGTCTTCCCGATGGTCGTGATGTTCATCGTCACCAGCATCGCGACGCTGCGCGAGCGCCAGTCCGGCACGCTCGAACGGCTGCTCACGACCCCGCTGGCCAAGGGCGACCTCATGCTCGGCTACGCCCTCGCGTTCGGCAGCGTGGTCGTGCTGCAGTCCCTGCTGGTCACCGGGCTGTCCGTGGGCCTGTTCGGCCTGGACGTGCAGGGCCCGCTGTGGCTGCTGCTGGTCGTCGCCCTGCTGGCCGGGCTGCTGGGCACGAGCCTGGGCCTGCTGGCCAGTGGCTTCGCACGCACGGAGTTCCAGGCCGTCCAGTTCATGCCGGCGTTCGTGCTGCCGCAGTTCCTGCTCTGCGGCCTGCTCACCCCGCGCGAGGACATGCCGACCCCGCTGGCCCTGCTCTCCGACGTCCTCCCGCTGAGCTACATCGTCGACGCCACCCGGGCCGTGGCCACCGACCCCTCCCCGTGGTCCGACACCTGGCCGGCGCTGGTCGTGATCGTGGGCTTCATCGTCGCGGCGCTCGGCCTCGGCTCGGCGACACTGCAGCGGCGTACGCCCTGATCAGGCGCGGGCGCGGCTGAGCGAGACCATCCCCAGCGCCGCGGCCAGGGCGATGCCGACCGGCATGGCCACCTCGGGTGAGAGCGCGAGCGCCCCCAGCCCGGCCACCGCCGCGCCGGCGAGCACCTGCTGGGTGCCGCCGACCAGTGCGGCCGCGGAGGCGGCCGCCTGGGGGAAGGGGTCGATCGCCAGCGCCACGGCGTTGGCGTTGACCGGGATGACCGTCGCGATCGCCACGCCGAGGAGCGGCAGGTAGACCCAGACCGGCGCGGCGGTCAGCGCGGCCGCGAGCACCGCGAGCCCGCCCACGCACTGCACGACCAGGGCGCTGCGCAGCACCACCACCGGGGACCGCCGGGCGAGCAGGCGCCGGTTGAGCTGCCCGCCCAGGGCGATGCCGGTGGCCACCGTCGCGAAGGACGCCGCGAAGGCGCCCTGGCTGAGCCCGAAGCCGTCCATCAGCACCGCCGGCGAGGAGGAGATGTAGGTGAACAGCGCGACGCTGCCCAGCGCGGAGACCAGCGCGTACGCCACGAAGCCCGGCAGGCGCACGATCGTCCCGAACTGGCGCAGCGCACCGGCGGGACCGTGGTCGGTGCGTCGCGAGGGCGGCAGGCTCTCGGGCAGCCGCAGGGTGCCGACGATGCACACCACGCCGAACACGGCGAGCACCACGAAGACCCACGGCCAGGACGCGACCGCCAGCACCGCGACGCCGATCACCGGCGCCAGGATCGGGGCCACCATGAAGACCAGCATGATCGTGGACAGGGCGCGGGCGAGGTCGGGTCCGCGCCACAGGTCACGGGTGATCGCCCGGGACAGCACGATGCCCACCGAGCCGGCGGCCGCCTGCACGAACCGCAGCGCCACCATCGCCCCGAGCGACGGGGCGACGGCCAGCAGGAGCGAGGCGACGACGTAGACCGAGATGCCCGCGACCAGGGGGCCCCGCCGCCCGTAGCGGTCGCTCACCGGCCCCCAGACCACCTGCCCGATCCCCAGCCCGAGCAGGGCCGCGGAGAACGTGAGCTGCACGGCGTGGGTGTCCACGCCGAAGTCCGCGGCTATGGCGGGGAACGCCGGGAGGTAGAGGTCCAGGGACATCGGCCCGAACGCGGTCAGCGTCGCCAGCAGGGCGATGACGGCGAGGCCCGGGGCCGGGCCGGCGGGAGGAGCGGGGGCGTGCTCCCGGGCCGTCACCGGCGGTCGAGCAGGCCGCGGACGTAGGCCGCCTGACCGAGGTGCTGCGTGACGTCGTTCACCACCGAGACCAGGCGCACCGCCGCGGTCACCGGCGGGTCCCAGCGCTCGTCGACGACCCGGTCCCAGTCGTCGAAGCCGTCGAGGACCCGGCCGGTCAGGGCGTGCGTGGCGGCGTGGTAGTCGAGCAGGTCGGACGCGGTCGCCCGGAACGCACCCACCTGGTCCGAGGAGTGGCCGTAGCCGATCTCACCGTCGTCGTACGGGAGCGCGAAGCGCCCGGCGAAGCCCTCCGAGGTCCAGACCTGCTCGACCCCGGCGACAGCAGCCAGGTGGTCGTCCTGGACGCGGGTCAGGTGCCAGACCAGCCAGCCGAGAGGGTTGGCCCCGGGGTCGGGCCGCCAGCGCAGGGCCGGCTCGTCGAGCCCGTCGAGGAGGTCGGGCAGCCCGTCGTGCACGCGGGCGAGGCAGTCCAGCAGCAGCGCGGAGGGTGTCGTGCTCATGGCCCCACGCTAGGCCGGGACGGGTCAGCCGTCAGCCTGCACCTCGGCGATCGTGCGCTCCACGCGGCGGTCCGGCACGAGCCACATCAGCGCCACGGCGACGAAGACGACGAGGCTGATCCAGGTGTTGACCAGCGCCGCGAGGATGCCGACGAGGTAGAGCACGACGGACAGCTTGCCCTTCACGTCGGCCCCCAGCGCCCGCTCGAGGTGCCCGTGGGGATCGAGCCGCTTCAACGCCTGCTCGAGGAGGTAGTAGGCCGCGCCGGCCATGAGGAGGTTGGACCCGTAGACCATCGTCGGGTCCCGGGCGAAGTGGGTCTCGTCGACCCAGGCGGTGGTGAACGGCAGCAGCGAGAGCCAGAACAGCAGGTGCAGGTTGGCCCACAGCACCACCCCGTCGACGCGGCGCACCAGCTGGAACAGGTGGTGGTGGTTGTTCCAGTAGATCCCGACGTAGACGAACGAGATCGCGTAGGAGAGCAGGCCGTTGGCCGTCGCCGCGAGGTCCTCGAAGCTCGGTCCCTCGGGCCGGTGCAGCTCCAGCACCATGATCGTGATGATGATGGCGAGCACGCCGTCGCTGAACGCCTCGAGCCGGCTCCTGGTCATGCCGCGAACGATAGGGCCCCACGAGCGCTCGGCACGGGCCACGATGGGCCCGTGCCCCTGCTCCCGCCCCTGCGCACCCACCAGGCCGAGGCCCTGGAGCGGCTCGACGCGGCGTGGTCCGAGGGACGCAGGCGGGCCTGGGTGGTGCTCCCGCCCGGCGCCGGCAAGACCCGGGTCGGCCTGGAGACGGTGGCCCGGCTGCTCGGGGAGGGGGCCGGCCGCGCGGTCGTGCTGTCGCCCAACACCGCGATCCAGTCCCAGTGGGTGGCCGCCGCCCGCGACCACGGGCTCGTCGCGGGACTGGACCGCGACCTGACCTTCCCGGTGACCTGCCTGACCTACCAGTCCGTGGCGGTCTTCGACGCCGACGCCGAGGTCGACGACGACCCGGGGGCGACCCCCGAGCCCGACGGCACGCTCGGCACGGGGCTGGGCGTCCTCCTCGACCGCCTGCACGCCAACGGGCGCGAGCTGGTCGGGCGGCTGGCCGAGGTCGAGGGGCTCGTGCTGGTCCTCGACGAGTGCCACCACCTGCTCGAGGTGTGGGGCCGGCTGCTCGGCGAGCTGCTCCACCTGGTCGAGGACGCCACCGTCCTCGGGCTCACCGCGACCCCGCCCGACGCGCTGACCCCCGACGAGGCGCGGCAGGTCGACGAGCTGTTCGGGTCCGTGGTCCACCGCGTCGGGGTGCCGGCGGTGGTCAAGGAGGGGCACCTCGCGCCGTTCGCCGAGCTGGCCTGGCTCACGACGCCCACCGCCCACGAGGAGGAGTGGCTGGCCGCCGAGGCGACGCGGTGGCGCGAGCTGACGACGTACCTCACCGACCCGGCGTTCGGCTCCGTCCCGTTCCTGGAGTGGGTCCGCGCCAGGTTCGTGACCCCGGTGCCGTACGTCCAGGAGTGGGCCGACCTCTGCCGGGCCGAGCCGGACCTGACCGACGCCGCGCTGCGCCTGGTCCACACCGGCCTGCTCGACCTGCCGGAGGGCGCGCGGCTGCTCGAGCAGCACCGCCGCGACCCCGACGCCGACGACTGGGCGGACCTGGTCGACGACTGGACGCGCTCCCACCTGCTGGGCAGCGACGACCCCCGCGACGCCGAGGTGCTGGAGGCGGTGCGGCGGGCGCTGCCGTCGGTGGGCTACGTGCTCACGCGTCGAGGGGTACGCCGCGGCCGCACGCCGATCGACCGCGTCCTGGCCCGCTCCCACGCCAAGACGACCGCGGCGGTGGGCATCGTCGCCCACGAGCTCGCGGTGCTCGGGTCCCGCACGCGGGTGCTCGTGCTGTGCGACCACGAGCGCGCGTCGGCGACCCTGCCCACCGGCCTGCGGGGCGTGCTCGACGTGCAGTCCGGGTCGGCCTGGGCCGCGGTCGAGGCGCTGGTCGCCGACCCGACGACGAGTGCGCTGTCACCGATGCTGGTGACCGGCTCCACGGTGGCCGGTGCCCCGGAGACGCTCGCGGCCCTCGTCGACTTCGTGGCCGGGCGCGACCCCCGCTGGTCAGGGAGGCTGCAGGTCGTGGGGGGGCCGGTGGCGACCGTCGAGGGCCCGTGGAGCCCGCGCCACTGGGTGGGCCACGTGACCGCGTTCCTCGAGCAGGGACGCACGCAGGTGCTCGTCGGCACCCGCGGCCTGCTCGGCGAGGGCTGGGACGCGCGCAGCATCACCGGGCTGGTCGACCTCACCACCGCCACCACGCTCACCGCGGTGGTGCAGACCCGGGGGCGGGCGCTGCGCATCGACCCGGCGTGGCCGGACAAGGTCGCGACCAGCTGGACCGTGGTGTGCGTGAGTGACGCCCACCCCAAGGGCGCCAACGACTGGGGCCGCCTGGTCCGCAAGCACCAGGGGTTCTTCGGGGTCGACGAGGACGGTGACGTCGTGGACGGCGTCGCGCACCTCGACGCGACCTTCTCGCCGTACGCTCCGCCCGAGGTCGGCTCCTTCGCCGCGGTCAACGCCCGGATGCGCGAGCGGGCGGGGCGCCGGGAGGAGGTGCGCGCCCGCTGGCGCGTCGGGGAGGAGTACGCCGACCAGGTGGCGGCCACCCTGCGCGTGGTCAGCCCGCACGCGGGCCCCGCGCCGTGGGTGGACGACCAGGTGGCCCGACTGGCGCTCGTGCCGCCGGCGGTCGTGCTCGGGCGCCGTGGCGCGGAGGTGCGCGACCCCCTCGTCCGTCCCGACGGCGAGGCAGCCGGCGCCGGGGTGGCGGCCGGGGGGCTGGCGGTCGCATCGGCAGCCGTGGCCGGCGGTGCCCCGCTGCTCACCACCGCGCCCCTCGCCGTCGCGGCGGCCGGCGTCGTCGGACTGGCCGGGATCGTCGGCGGCCTCGCCCTGCTGCGGGACCGGCGGCGGGACCGTGCCCGGGCCCTGGCCGGGTGGGTGGCCGACCAGGCGCAGCGGGCGGGCCACACCCCGACGGTCGCCCAGTGCGCCGCGGCGGTGGCCGAGGCCCTGCAGGCCGCGCACCTGACCCAGGCGGGGGCGGAGGCCGTGGTCGTCGAGGTCCACTCCGGTGGTGAGCACCGTTGCCGCCTGGACTCGAGCGAGGAGGACGCCCACGCCTTCACCGCCACGCTCGACGAGCTGCTGGCGCCGATGGCCACGCCCCGCTACGTGCTGTCGCGCCACACGTTCACCGGCCGGCCACGGCTGGGCGAGGACGTGCGTCTGCGGACCCCCGACGACGCGGTGGCGGCCCTGCGCGGGCTCGAGCCGGACGGCGTGGTGTGGCACCAGGTGCCCGACCTGCTCGGTGCCAACGCGGAGCGGGCTCGGGCCCTGCTGGCGGCGTGGCGGCGATGGGTCGGGGACGGCGAGATCCTCTACACCGGCAGTCCGGCGGGTGCCGGCGTGCTCGCCGCCCACCGCGGCTCGGACCCCTTCGCCGCGACGACGGTGGTGCGTCGCCACTGGCGCTGAGCCGTCCGTGCCGGAAGGGGCGAGCCCGGCCGTGCCACGCTGGTGACGTGCAGCCGGTGCTGACCGTCGCCGTGTGCGAGGACCACGAGCCGATCCGTCGCGTCCTCGTCCGCGGCCTGCGCGGCGCGGGCCACGACGTGGTCGTCGCCCACGACGGCGGTGAGGCCGTCCGGCTGTTCACCGGGGTCCGGCTGGACGCGGTGGTGATGGACATCGGGCTGCCCGACGCCGACGGCCGCGACGTGGTGCGCGCGCTGCGGTCGGGCGGGCAGCAGGCACCGGTGCTGTTCCTGACCGCGCTCGGGGCGCCCCACGAGAAGCTCGAGGGCTTTGCCGTCGGCGCCGACGACTACGTGGTCAAGCCCTTCGAGCTGGGCGAGGTGCTGGCGCGGCTGCAGGTCCTGGCGCGCCGAGGACCCGTGGCGCAGGACCCTGCCGCCCCGCCGCCCGGTCTCGTGCTCGACCCCCTGACGCACTCGGCCCGCAGCGACGGCAGGGAGGTGCTGCTCACCCCGACCGAGTTCCGGATGCTGGCCGCGATCACCTCGCGCCCCGGGGAGGTGGTGCGTCGCCGGGCGGTGGTCGCGGCCGCGTGGCCCGACGGCGCGATGGTCAGCGAGAACACCGTCGACAGCTTCGTGCGGCGGCTGCGCACCAAGCTGGAGCGGGTCGGGTCCCCGGTGCGGATCGAGACGGTCCGCGGCGTCGGGTTCCGGGTCAGATGAGGGGTCCCGGGCGGACCGGCCCGTCGTCCTACCGGCGGCGGGTCGTCGTGGCGACCGCCGCCGTCGCGACCCTGGCCGCGCTGGCCCTGCTCCTGGTGGCGCAGGTGGCCTTCGAGGACACCTCCCACGCGGCCGTGCAGCGGGTGCTGCGGACGCGTGCCGACGGCGTGGTGGCCGAGGCCCAGGGGCTGTCCACCGGCAGCGAGCCGGTCGTGCAGGGGCTCCCCGAGCCCGACGTCGTGGTCTACGACGCGGCGGGGCGGGTCGTCGCCGGCCGGCCGCCGGCCCAGCTCGAGCGGTTGTACGCCGCGCTGTCCCGCTCGCGGGACCGCACCGTCCGCGCGCACACCGACGCCGACGGTGACGTGGAGGTGATGGCACGCCGCTTCATCCTGGCCAGCGGCGTGGTCGGCGTGGTCGTGGTCGCCGAACCGGTCGAGCCGTTCGCCGACGAGCAGCAGGAGGCGATCCTGGTGGCCGCGCTCGCCGGCGTCGTCATCGTCGTGCTCACCACCGTGGCGGCGGCCTGGGCGAGCAGCCGGGTGCTGGAGCCCGTCGCCTCGATGGCCCGGACCGCGGAGGAGTGGAGCGAGCACGACCTCGACCGCCGCTTCGACCTGGGTCCGCCCCGCAACGAGATCGAGGCGCTCGGGCGCACCCTCGACGTCCTGCTCGACAGGGTGGCCGGCGCGATCCTGGCCGAGCAGCGGCTGACCTCCGAGCTCGCCCACGAGCTGCGCACCCCGCTCACCACGGTCGCCGGGACCGCGGAGCTGCTGGCCCAGCGCGACGACCTCGACGAGGAGCTGCGCGGCGACGTCGAGGAGATCCGTCGGTCCTGCCGCTCGATGGCGACCACGATCACGGGCCTGCTCGAGGTGGCCCGAGCGACCTCGGAGTCGCCGTTGCGCCCCCAGGGGCGGTGCGACCTGGCGACGACCGTGACCGACGTCGTGAGGGCCCTCGGCGGCTACTCACGGACCACGGTCGACGTGCCGGACGTCACCGTCGCCGCCCCCGCCGAGCTCGCGGCGCGCGCCCTCGCGCCCGTCCTCGACAACGCGCTCCGGGTGGCCTCGCGGGTGACGGTCACCGCCACGGTGGGGGAGGGCCGCGTGCGCGTGCGGGTCAGCGACGACGGCCCCGGCGTCAAGGACCCGCAGGTCTTCGAGTCGCGCGGTCTCGGGCTGCCGCTGGCACGCCGCGTCGCGCGGCGGCTCGGGGGCGACGTGCTGCTGCGTCCCGACGGACCGGGCGCGACGTTCGAGGTGGTGCTCCCGGCAGCCCCCTGAAGCGGCCGGCCCTCGGTGCGGTCAGGTCCCTTGCAGGTCCCCTGAGCACGATGGGGACACATGCGGCGACCGCACCTCCCACTGCCGACCCTCGTGGTCGCGCTGGCGGCTGCCGCATCGGCTCTGGTCCGGCTCCTGCTCCTGGGCCGGCCGCTGAGCCCCGACGAGGCCGGGTTCCTGATCCTCGCCCAGCAGTGGTCGCCGGGGGGCAGCCTCTACGGCGACTACTGGGTGGACCGGCCTCCCGGCCTCGTCGCGCTCTTCGGGCTGGCCGGCGGCACCGTCGGCCTGCGGTTGCTCGGCGCCCTCGCTGCGGTCGCTTCCGTGCTGCTCGCGGCCGCGTTGGCGCGCACGGTCGCGCCGGACCGGCCGCGGGCGCCGGCGGCGACCGCGGTGCTGGTCGCGGCCCTCGTCTCCAGCCGCCTGCTCGACGTCAACCTGGTCAACGGCGAGGTGCTGGCGCTGCCGTTCCTCCTCGGCGGGCTGGTGTGCGGCCTCCGTGCCGCCCTGCGCCCGCGGCACCGCTGGTGGTGGGCCGTCGCGGCCGGCGCCAGCGGGGCGGCCGCCCTCTCGGTGAAGCAGAACCTCGCAGACGTCGCCGTCGTCCTGCTGTGCCTGGCCGCGGTCCTGGCGGTCCGCGGGCTGCGCCGGTCCGCGGTGGTGCTCGCCGCTGGCTCGCTGGCGGGAGCGGCCGTGTCGATCTCCGCCGTGCTGGCGCTCGCGTGGGCGCACGGCACCACGCCGGGGGAGCTGTGGGACGCGGTGGTGCTGTTCCGCCTGCGGGCCGCCGACGTCCTGGCCGACCCGACGCACGCGGCCGCCGGCCGGGCTCGCGGGCTCGGGCTCGCCCTCCTGCTGACCGGCGCCCCGCTGGTCCTGCTCCGCCTCCCGGAGCTCGTGCGCCGGCCGGGGCGCCGGACGCGGGCGGCCGACGGGAGGTTGGACGTCCACGATCCCCTCCTCGGCTGGGTCGCGATCGTGCTGGTGGCGTGGGAGCTGGTCGCAGTCGCGGCGGGCGGGTCGTTCTGGCTGCACTACCTGGTGGGCCTCGTGCCCGGCCTGGCCCTCGCACTCGCGCTGACCACCGGGCGCCCCTCCGGTCACCACCGGCCCGCCGTGCCGACCCGGGTCGTCCTGGCGGCCGCCGTCGCCTCGTCCGTGGCCGGGCTGGTGGTCCTGGCCGCGGCGCCGCCTCGCCCCTCGCGCGCCGAGGTCGCGGTGACGCAGTACCTCCGCGACCACGCGCACCTGGGCCGCACCGCCGTCGTCACCTTCGGTCGGCCCTCGATCCTCGAGGGGGCCGGGATGCGCAGCCCCTACCCGCTCCTGTGGAGCCTGCCGATGCGCGTGGAGGACCCGCATCTGCGCCTGCTGACCCCCCTGCTGCGGCACCGGCGCGCGCAGTGGGTGCTGGTCGACCGGGTCGCGATGGCCGCGTGGGGGATGGACCACACCCGGGCGCAGGGGGTGCTGGCGCGCAACTACCGTCCCGCCTTCGAGGCGGGGCAGATCGTGGTGTGGCAGGCGGTCCGGCCGGCGACGCCCCGGCACCTGCCGGCGGTCTGAGCCGGGGTCGCCCACACGCACAGGGTGCGATAGACGAGGGAGGGGCCGGTGAGGTCGAGGTCACCTGCTGTGCAGAAGAACCTCACGCGCAGTTGGCATGAGGTCCGTACGAGATGAGCAAGGTGAGGGTGTGCGCAAGGAGATGACCTGGGAGGGTTCCGGCGGACCGGATCGGTCCGGCGGCGGCCCGGCGCGCCCCGGACCTCGTCCCGAGGACACCGACCCCGCTCCCGGCTGGCAGCGCCGCGGCTCGCTCGTCGTCCTGTTCCTCACGCTCGCCGGGGTGGTCGGCGTCCGGCTGTCCCTCCTCGGCGCTCCGCTGAGCCCCGATGAGGCCGGCTTCCTGCGGATGGGCGCGCAGTGGTCCCCCGGGAGGAGCCTGTACGGCGACTACTGGGTCTCGCGCCCGCCCGGCATCACCGCGATCTACAGCGTGGCCGCCCACCTCGGCGGTGCGCCCGCGCTGCGGGTCATCGGGCTGCTCGCCGCCGTCGCCTCGGTGCTGCTGGCCGTCGCCATCGCCCGCGCGCTCACCGTCGGCCGCACCTGGCCCGCGGTGTGGGCGGGCGTGCTCACCGCGGCGCTGCTGTCCACACCCAACCTCGACGTCAACGTGGTCGACGGTGAGATCCTCGCACTGCCGTTCCTGATGGCCGGGGTGCTGGCCTCGCTCCGCGCGACCCTCGGCGACCCGTCCCGGCGAGCGCGGCTGTGGTGGGCGGTCTGCGCCGGAGCCTCCGGGGCGGCGGCGCTGTCGATCAAGCAGAACCTCCTCGACGTGGCCGTCCTGCTCGGCGGCCTCGTCCTCGTGCTCGCCGCACGCCGCGCCTGGCAGCCGGTCCGCGACATCGTGCTCGGCGCCCTGGCCGGCGCCGTCGCGGTGACCGTGCCGCTGCTGCTGCTGGCGCTCCAGCGCGGCACCAGTCTCCCCGAGCTGTGGGACGCGGTGGTGATGTACCGCTTCCGCGCCGCCGAGGTCCTCGCCAACCCCAGCCAGGCCAAGACCCGGCGGTGGGGGGAGCTGGTCGACGCGTTCACCGGCAGTGGCGCACCCTGGGTGCTGCTCCTCCTCCCGACGCTGCTGGTGCCGCGGCGGCTCCGGCGGGCGCTGGGTCGGCGGCTGGGCCGACCGAACGGTCCTGGCCCACGGTCGGCCCCCACCACGATCCGCCCCGACGACGCGGCCCTGGCCTGGGTGGCCGCCGGCCTCGTGCTGTGGGAGGCCTTCTCGGTCAAGGGCGGCGGCGGCTTCTGGCTGCACTACCTGGTCGGGACCGTCCCCGGCCTGACCCTGGTGCTGGCCCTCTCGCTGGGCCGGCTACGGCCGGGCGCGTCCTGGTGGCGCTGGGCCCCCCGGCTGGCGGTCGTCGGTGGCGTGGTGGTCGCGACCTGCGTGGCCACCGTCCCCTTCCTGCAGGACCCGCCCGAGAGGTCGCCGGACGAGGCCGCGGTGGCGGCCTACCTGAAGGAGAACGCCGACCTCGGCCGCACGGCCGTCGTCGCGTTCGGCAGGGCCACGATCCTCGAGGCCGCCGACATGAACAGTCCCTACCCACAGCTGTGGAGCGTGCCCGTCCTGACCGACGACCGCGACCTGGAGGACCTGACGCCGGTGCTCGAGCAGCAGCGCGCGACGTGGGTCGTCACGCGCACCGACAAGCTCGAGGACTGGGGGCTGGACCACACCCCCGCGATCCGGAAGGTCCTGGCTCGCAACTACCTGCGCGTCCACCGGGCAGGCGACCTGGAGGTGTGGCGGGCCCAGTCCGCCGACCCCGCGACGTCCGGTGAGCAGGAACGACCGGGGGGACGGCCCCTGCCCTAGTCGCCGGGACCCCTCAGGAGCCCCGACGCAGCCGGAGCACGAACGCCGAGCCCTGCGGGTGTGCCTCGCGGTGCAACAGGTCGCCGCCGTTGGCGTGGGCCAGCTCGCGGCTGATGAACAGCCCCAACCCCGTGCCCATCACGCGCTCCGCGGTCGCGGCGTCCCGGGTCCAGCGCTCGAACAGCAGGGCCCGGAACTCCTCGGGCACGCCCGGACCGTGGTCGAGGACGACCACCTCGACCCAGCCGTCGCCGGTGCCCGCCGCGCAGACCCGGGCGACGCCGTCGCCGTACTTCTCGGCGTTGCTGAGCAGGTTGCCCAGGACCTGGTCGAGGTGGCTGGGCTGCACCAGCGCGACCAGGTCCGGGTCGCACTCCACGGTCGGAGGGCCGTCCGGCCGCTGCAGGCCGGCGACGAGGTGGTGCAGCCGCTCAGCGAGCCGGCACGGTTCGGGCGCGGCGCTCAGGGCGCCCCGCTCGCTGGTCACCAGACTGAGGATGTCGGCCACGACGCTGCGCATCTGGGCGGCGTTGCGTCCGATCACCTCGAAGGACTGGCGCGACTCCTCCTCGCCGCGCCGCGAGGCGCTCGCGGCTCCGAACTCGGCGAAGCCGGCCACGGCGGTGAGCGGGTTGCCGAGCTCGTGACCGAGCATGCCGAGCAGGTCGACCTTGAACTGGTTGGCCAGCTCGAGGTCCTCGTTGAGGGCGCGGAGCGCGCCGTTCTTGTCCGCCAGCACCTCCGCGGCGGCGGCCCGTTCCCGCATCGGCACCAGCAGGACCGCGTGCTGCACCAGGACGTAGATCGGGACGAAGAAGAGGCTGAACCACGCCCCACCGGTCCAGACGGCGCTGACCAGACCACCGACGAGCAGGACCCCGGTCTCGGCGGCGTAGAAGGACCGGCTGCGCAGCGTGGCTCGCAGCCAGACCTCGTCGTGGGCGTGGTTGAGGACGGCGCTCCCGGTGAACAGCAGGGTCTCGACGACGAGGAACGCCGCGCCGGCGGCGAGCATCGCGACGAACCCGTCGAGGCCACTGCCCTGCATGTAGTTGACCTCGTCGCCGAGCGCGAGGTGACGCACCACGGCCGCCGCGTAGCCCGCCACGACGAGGTAGGACGCCGAGCCCACCCACTTCCACAGCGTCAGCCGGAGGCCCCGCCACCGGGCGTGGACGTAGGTGAGCGGCACGACCACCAGCAACCACGGCGTCGACAGCAGCAGCGCGCAGGCGAACGCCCACGCCGACAGCGCCTTGTGCGGCTGGTGGGAGTCCGCCAGACCGCCGGAGAGCCCGCGGCTGATCTCGACGTTGAGCACCGAGACCCCGACGAGCATGAGCACCGTGACCCACTCCGGTGAGGTCACGCGCAGGTCCAGGGGGACTGCCCACGGAAGCACGACCGCCGCCGACGCGACGAGCGCGAGGTGGACCCGCATCCGCAGCGGTGTCGCGGTCAGCTCCGCCCAGGCCCGGCGAGCCCGGTCGCTGCGGCTGGTCCGGGCCGACGGGTCGCCGGTGGACTCGGACAGCACGGAAGGACTCTGCCCCAGGCACCTGGGGCCTGCAACCGGAACGGGCGAATCGGACGACCCGTCCCGGGCGCCGTAACGGCTCCGGGCCCGTCGTCGTTCTTGGAACATGTTCCACCCACGGACAGCCGCGCTCGGGACCGGCGCCTCGCTGCTCCTGGCCACGTTGACCGCGATCCCGGCGGCGACCGGTGCACCCGAACGCGGCGGCGGGCTCCCGCGCACCCTCGTGGTGACGGCCCACCACGCGAGCGCGGCGATCAGCACGGCGCCGTTCGGTCTGTCGTTCCGCGACCGCACCGGGCGCCGGGTCCTCGGCTCCGTCCGCCACGCTGGCACGCCCGCCCCGACACTCCACGTCTCCGACCTGCTCGGCACCGTCGACGACACCGATGTGCTCCCACCGCGCTACGCCCCGATCACGTTCACCGTGGGCGCGCTCACGATGACCCAGGCCGAGCCGGCTCCCGCGGTGACAGGCAACCCGGTGTTCAGCCTCTCGTCGGGTGCGACCTACTCACTGACCGACGTCCTGTCCTCGCGCCGGTTGCCGGACGGGGGGGTGCGCCTGACCGTCGCGACCGACGACCCGACCGGCCGCACGGCGCTGGTCGAGGTGCGTCCCGACCGCGGCGACGCGGTCCGCACCCGGGTGCGGTTCGAACCCTCGTCCGGGGTCGCTCTGGTCGGGGCCGGCTTCGCCTCCGGACCCGACGAGGCGTTCCACGGCTTCGGTGGCCGGCGCAACGCCGTCGACCAGGCGGGGCAGAGCTTCTTCAACTGGATCGACCAGACGGTCTTCGACCACCCCGTCGTCGGCGGGCAGCCGCAGACCGGGTGGTACCAGCAGGCCCAGTTCATCTCCTCGCGTCCCTACGGGTTCTTCCTCGAGCAGAGCGAGCTCTCGCAGTGGCGGATGCGGTCGGACCGCGACGACGCCTGGCAGGTCGAGAGCGCATCACCGGGCCTCCGGTTCACCGTCGCGCCCGGACGGGCTCCCCGGGCCATCCGCACCCTCACCGCGATCACCGGCCGCACCCCGGTGCCACCGCGGTGGCAGGTCGCCCCGATCTTCTCCCAGACCCTCACCGGCACGCAGACGGGCAAGAGCGCCGAGACCTACGAGGCCGAGATCCGCACCTCGATCCGCAAGATCGACCGGCTCCGCCTGCCCTACAAGGCGTTCAGCTTCGAGGGGTGGTGGCTGCTCGAGCAGACCGGACGGCTCGACGACGTGATCCGGCTGATCAGGCGGCACGGCATGCATCCCCTGGTGTACTTCCGGGCGTTCGCCGGCAACGAGAACTACGGCTACGAGGACGACGCCGCGTTCCGCACCGCCCAGGACCAGGGCTACGCCGCCACCCGCGCCGACGGGTCGCCGTACGTCTTCGGCAACACCTTCGACCCCGCGAAGCAGGCCGTGCAGCTCGACTTCACCAACCCGAGGACCCGCGCGTGGTGGCGCGCGCGAGTGCGGGCGGCGCTCGACGCGGGCGCGGATGGCTTCATGCAGGACTTCGGCGAGGAGACCATGTGGGAGATGCGCTTCGCCGACGGCTCGACGGGCCGGACGGCACACAACCGCTATCCCGTGGACTTCCACCGCACCACCCGGCGCATCGTCGAGGAGTGGCACCGGCAGCATCCGAGGCGGACCGAGCCGATGTTCTACGTCCGCTCCGGCTACTCCGGCCGACCGGGGTCGGCGGCCTACGAGTCGGCCAACTGGTGCGGTGACTACGAGTCGAGCTGGAGCCGGACGACCGGGATCGGCGCCCTCACCACCGACATGCTCAACCGTGCGGTCGGTGGCGCCTACGGCTTCCACTGCGACACCGGCGGCATCATGGACCTGCTGTCCGGCTCGGTGACGCGCGAGCTCTTCCTGCGCTGGTCGTGGTACGCCGCGCTGACGCCCGGCAACCGGTTGCACGGCGGTCCCGTCTACGGCCAGAAGTTCCCCTGGAGCTTCGACGCGAGCGCCGCCCGGATCCACCGTGCCTCGCTGCGTCTCCACCGTGCCGCCGAGCCCTACATCCTGCGGCTGTGGCGTCACGCGAAGCGCACGGGCATGCCGATCACGCGGCCGCTGTGGCTGGCCCATCCAGGGATGCCCGGTGCCCGCCGGATCGACCAGGAGTACCTCCTCGGACCCGACGTCCTCGTGGCGCCCGTCGTCACCGAGGGGGCCCGGACGCGCACCGTGCGGTTCCCCCGGGGTGCTGGCGCGACGTCACGACGAGCAGTCGGTTCACCGGTCCCACCGCGGCGACGGTGCCCGCACCCCTCGACCGGCACCCGTACTTCTTCAGGTGCGGGACCACGCCGTTCCGGCCACCCGCCTGAGCCGAGGGCGACGCACCGGACGGCTGCGACCGCTCACCGCGGGGCGCGCTCGAAGAACGCCACCGACCGGCGCATCGCGGCGTCGAAGCGCGGCCCGAAGGCGTGCTCCTCGTCGGGGTACCAGGCCAGCCGCGCGGGGGCCCCGGTCTGCCGCAGGGCACGGTACGACGCCCGGGCCCACCTCGGCGGGCAGGTGTCGTCGGAGCCGCCCTGCACCAGCAGCACCGGGTCCTCGACGCGGTCGAAGAACGTCCGCGCGCTCACGCCGCGCCAGAACCTCCGGCTCCCCGGCTGCCCGGGCAGTCCGTGCCGGCGCTCGATCTGCGCCAGCACGGGAGCGTCCTGCGGGTCGTCGCCGAGGAACCGCGCGACGTTGTCCGGCTCGCGCGAGCTGACCGAGGACCAGGCGACCGCGGCCTGCACGAGCCCGGGCCGCACCACCAGGGTCCGCAGCGTCACCCCGCCGCCCATCGAGCGGCCCATGAGGAAGACCCGGTCGTCGTCGACGGGCACGGTGCGCGTCCGGCGCAGTGCCTGCACGGCCGCGACGACGTCCTCGACGTACCCCAGTCGGGTGGTCCGGTCGTTGGCCGGGTCGGCGTCCGACCCGGCGTGGTTGCGGTAGTCGACGTGCAGCGCGACGTAGCCGCGCTCCGCCAGCCAGCCACGCTCCCGCGTCATCCCCTGCCCGCTGACGTAGACCGACGGCTCGATGTAGCCGTGCGCCAGCACCACCGCGGGGAACGGTCCACGCCCGGTGGGCACGTTCAGCACCCCGCTGACGCGCAGCGTCCTGCCCCCGGACCGCACCCGGTAGGTCACCTGCCGGGAGAGGTACGCCGCCGTCCGCTCGCGCACGGCTCCCAGCCGCAACCGGTCCCCGCGGACCGGCCGCTTCGCCAGGGCCGGCAACGAGACCGGATCCCACCGCTGGCGGGCCGGCGGGGTGCGCGTGGTGGCGGGTGTCGGCGACGTCGTCGGCGAGCTCGCCGGGACGGCGGACGATCGCGCCGGCCCCCGGTCCCCCGCGGTGGGCCGCTCGGCCGGCGTGCCCGTGCACCCCGCGAGCAGCACCGCGCCCAGCGCGGTGCACGCCAGGCCTGCCAGGCCCGCCGCACCAGCACTCACCGCTGACCACCCATGCCGCTCACGCTCCTGTCGGACCGGGTCACCGGGTCGCCGGCGCCGTCCGGACCATGATCACCCCTCGCCGTGACCGCCGTAGGCGCAGGCACGGGCCCTCGGCCGGACGAGCGGGCCAGGCGCTTGCGCCCGCGCATGGACCCGCACCGGAGGGGTACCGCCGCGGCATGACGTTCGCGAGCTCGGAGTTCGTGCCGGTGGCGCTGGGGTTCTTCGGTCTCGGCACCGGCTACCTCATCTGGGGGCCGGAGGAGCTGCTCGGCTTCCCGCCCCGTGAGCCCGGGGTCGACCGGGCCTCCGGGGTCTGGGGGATCTTCCTGCCGGGCCTGTGCCAGCTGGTCACCGGCATCATCCTCTTCGTCGGCCTGACCTGGTTCCAGGTGTTCAAGGGTGACCCGCCGTTGTACATGGCAGCGGTGGCGTTCTCCGCCTACGGGATCCACTGGTTCGCACTCGGGTGGAACCGGTTCGGCGGCTACGACGCACGCACCAACGCGGGCATGTCGGTGGCCTTCACGGTGCTGTCGGTGACCGGCGCGTTCGTGTTCTTCGACGCCGGGGTGTGGGCGGTCGGCGTGCTGTTCGTCGGCCTCACCGCCGTCTACGTCACCGACTTCTTCGTCGGCGTCGGTGTCGGCGCCGCCGAGCGCGTGCTGGGGCTGGTCCACGTGGTGACGGGGCTGTGGCTGATGTACCTCACCGTGGCCACCATCCTCAACACCGCCTCCGGCTTCTCCCTGCCGGCCTGAGCGCCGGGCAGGCGGTCACCCGAGCGCCTGCGCACGAGGGGAGGCCCATCCCCGTCGACCGGCTCGCGTCAGCCCGGTCCCTGCACCAAAGCGGCGCGCAGGACCCGGTCGAAGGCCTCGACCGAGCCGTCGAGCTCGCCCAGCCGATCGGCCGGCACCAGGACGCGCCACGCGTCGCCCCGGGTGCGACCCAGGACCACCGGGAGCGGCTGGGAGAGCGCGGCGAGGCGCTCCTGCGCGGTCAGCTCGTTGCGGTGCACGAGCCTGAGCGGCACGTCGAGACGGGCGACCATGCGGTCCCACGCACGCTTGCGCCGCACCGGCGAGTGCGTGATGTCGCACAGGCCGCAGTGGGCGCGTCCCAGCGCAGCGCCGAGGACGTAGGCGAGCTCGCCGCGCCAGCCGCCGTCGGCGTCGTAGACACCGAGCACCTCGACCACGGTGTCGTGCGGGGCGTCCTCGGTCACGGTGCCATCCTGCCGCCAGCGCCCCGGCGCGTCGACGGTCACCCGCACAGCACGAAGCCCCCGGGTCCACCGGACCTGGGGGCTCGTCACTTGGTGCGCGAGGGGGGAGTTGAACCCCCACGCCCTTTCGGGCACACGGACCTGAACCGTGCGCGTCTGCCTATTCCGCCACTCGCGCCAGAAGCGCGCTCAGGCTATCCCACCGCCCGGGGGCCGCCCAAACCGGCCCACCGGCACCGGTCGCGCGGGGGGAGGCGGCGCTCCGGGGCGCCCCGGATAGCATCGGGCCTGTCCCCGGGGGTAACCGGGGACACACCCGCACGGGTGTTAGGCACGAGGTCGGGCAGGGCAGGGTTCCGGTCGACCGCACAGGAGCGGGCACCTCGGCGCGCCCACGCGCGTGAGGCATCCGGTCGGCGTACGAGAGGAGGCCCCGCATGGGCATGCTGCAGCGGTTCGAGATGCGGCTGGAGCACGCCGTCTCGGGGGCCTTCGCCAAGGCCTTCCGCAGCGCGGTGCAGCCCGTCGAGCTGGCCGCAGCGCTCCAGCGCGAGGTCGACAACTCCGCGCAGATCCTCTCCCGCAACCGGCGCCTGGTCCCCAACACCTTCCACGTCGAGCTCTCGCCGATGGACTACGACCGGCTCAGTCCCTACCAGGAGACGCTGACCGGCGAGCTGGTCGAGATGCTCCGGGAGCACGCCGACGAGCAGCACTACGTCTTCGCCGGCCAGGTCACCATCGACCTCAGCGAGCAGGAGGACCTGGTCACGGGTCGCTTCCGGGTCCGCAGCAGCGCGACCGCGAGCGTCACCGGAAGCGGCAGGGGCTCGCAGGACCAGCAGGCCCAGGACGGCGGCGCGACCGTCGAGGTCAACGGGAGCCGGCACGCGGTCACCGCCGACGGGCTGGTCGTCGGCCGCGGCGCCGAGGCCGACCTGCGGATCAACGACCCCGGCATCAGCCGCCGCCACGCCGAGTTCCGCCTCGACGGCGGCCAGGTGCGGGTCGCCGACCTCGGCTCCACCAACGGCACGCTCGTCGACGGGCACAAGGTCCGCGAGACCACGCTGCGCGACGGCGCGACCGTCCGCCTGGGCAACACCGACCTGGTCGTGCGGGTGGGAGGCGCCTGATGCAGGAGCTCACCCTCATGCTGATCCGCTTCGCCTACCTGGCGATCCTGTGGATCTTCGTCTTCGGCGCCATCTCGGTGATCCGGTCCGACATGTTCGGCGCCCGCGTGGACACCGCCACCCCCGCGCCCAGCCGTCGCGAGCGCAAGGCCGCCGAGCGGGCCGCCGCCAAGCCGCCACGCTCGGGTCGCGGCCAGCCCAGCAAGGTCGTGGTGCTCGACGGTCCGAGCCGCGGCACCACCGTCTCCCTCGAGCAGGCCCCGATCCTGATCGGCCGCGGTTCGGACGCCGCCATCCGGCTCGACGACGACTACGTCTCCACCCGCCACGCCCGCATCGCCAGCTCAGGGGACACCTGGTACGTCGAGGACCTCGGCTCGACCAACGGCACCTACCTCGGCGCCCAGCGCCTGACCCAGGCCACCGCGATCTCCCTGGGCACCCGGGTGCGGGTCGGCAAGACGACCCTCGAGCTCAAGAGATGACCGACGCCACCACCGGGCCGCCGGGCACCCCCGACGACGCAGCCGCTCCTCTGCGGCTGCGCTACGCCGCGGTGTCCGACGTCGGCCGTCACCGCAAGGACAACCAGGACTCCGGCTACGCCAGCGGCCGGCTCCTCGTGGTCGCCGACGGCGTCGGCGGGCAGGCCTACGGCGACGTGGCGAGCGCGACGGCGATCCAGCTCGTGCGGCGGCTGGACTCCGAGGACCCGGCGCCCGCCGCGGAGACCGGCGAGGACGCCGCCCTGACCGCCCTGGCCGGTGCCGTGCACCGCGTGCACGACCGCCTGTCCGAGATGGTCGAGCAGGACAGCGAGCTCGACGGCACCAGCACCACCCTGACCGCCGCGCTCCTCGAGGGCCGCCGGCTGGGCCTCGCCCACGTCGGCGACAGCCGTGCCTACCTCCTGCGCGAGGGCACGCTGCGGCAGGTCACCGCCGACCACACGTTCGTCCAGACGCTGGTCGACGAGGGACGGATCACCGAGGAGGAGTCCCGCGTCCACCCCCACCGCAACATCATCCTGCGGGCGGTGGACGGGGTGCACGAGGCCGACCCCGACCTGTTCTACCTCGACCTCGAGCCCGGTGACCGCATCATGCTGTGCAGCGACGGCTGCTCCGGCGCGCTGAGCAACGCCCAGATCGCCGAGCTGCTCGGCGAGGGCACCGTGGACTCCGCCGCGCTCGGTCTCGTGCAGGCGGCGCTCGACCACGGCTCCACCGACAACGTCACCGTCGTCGCCGCCGAGGTGGTCGACGCCGACGCCGCCGAGGACCCGGAGTCCGCGGCCGCCGCCGTCGGGCCCATGCTCGTCGGCGCCGCCGCCGCCCAGCCCCGCCGGGGGGTGCTGTCCCGCTTCCGCAGCCGCCCGAACGACACCGGCGAGATCGAGCCGGTGCCGGCCGGCGACGCGGCGGGGAGTGCCCGCGACCCCGAGGAGCTGCGCTACGCCCCTCGCGCCCCGCACCACCGCCGCACGCTGCGCCGCGCGCTGCTGGTCGTGCTGCCGCTGCTGCTGGTCGGCGTCGTGCTCTACGGCGGCTGGTCCTGGTCCCAGGACCAGTACTACGTCGCCGACGACGGCGACGCGGTCGCGATCTACCGCGGCGTGCAGGTCGACCTGCCCCTGGTCAGCCTCAGCCACGTCGAGGAGCGCACCGACCTCGCACTGACCGACCTGACCTCCTACAACCGTGGGCTGGTGGAGAACGGCATCCAGGCCGACAGCATCACCGGCGCCCGCAAGGTGGTGGCCAACCTCGCCCGCGACAAGGAGAAGTCCGACTGCCCGCCGGGCGGTCCGTCCCCGTCGCGGTCCCCCGGCTCGTCGCCGCAGGCCTCGCCCCAGTCGTCGGCCGGGGCGTCACGGACGCCGCGCACGACGTCCGGTCCGCGCCCCGGCGCGTCGCCGTCGACCGGCAGCGACCGGACCCCGCAGGAGGAGTGCCCCAGCACCACGCTGTCGCCGTCCGCCTCGCCCTCCGCCTCCGGGGGTGCGGCGTGAGCGTCCTGGCCGGCACGGACCAGGTCGTCCACCGGCGACGCCGCGGGGCCGAGCTGGTGCTCCTCGTGCTCGCCCTCGCCGTGGGGGTCGGCGCCTACGCCGCGGTGGGGCTCGGCCGCGAGGGCACCCTGCCGGCCGACATGATCGGCTACGCCTCGTGGCTCGCCGCGCTCGCGATCGGTGCCCACGTCGTCGTCCGCCTGACCGCGCCCTATGCCGACCCCGTGCTGCTGCCGGTCGTCACCGCGCTCAACGGGCTCGGCCTCGCCGTGATCTACCGCCTGGACCTGGCCACCGACCGGGACTTCTCCTCCAAGCAGCTGATGTGGACCACCCTGGGCGTGGCACTGTTCGCCGTGCTGCTGCTGGTGCTGCGCGACCACCGCCGGCTGCAGGCGTTCACCTACACCACCGGCCTGATCGCGGTCGTCCTCCTGCTGCTGCCGTTCGTGCCGGGGCTCGGGGTGAACAAGAACGGCGCCCGCATCTGGATCGCCATCGGCGGCTTCTCGTTCCAGCCGGGCGAGGTGGCCAAGCTCGCCCTGGTCGTCGCCTTCGCCGGCTACCTCGTCCTCCACCGCGACGCGCTGGCGCTGGCCGGCCGCCGCGTGGCCGGCATCGACCTGCCGCGCGGCCGCGACCTCGGCCCCATCCTCGGGATGTGGCTGCTCAGCCTGGCCATCCTCGTCTTCCAGAAGGACCTCGGCTCCAGCCTGCTGTTCTTCGGGATCTTCGTGGTGATGCTCTACGTCGCCACCGAGCGCCCCGGCTGGCTGGTCGTCGGAGGCGCGATGTTCGCCGCCGGCGCCGCCCTGGGCTACCTCGCCTTCACCCACGTGCAGACGCGCGTCGGCGGGTGGCTCGACCCCTTCTCCGACCCGGGCAAGTACGGCCAGATCATCGAGGGCATGTACGGCATGGCCTGGGGCGGGCTGGTCGGGCGCGGCCTGGGTCAGGGGTCGCCGTGGCGCATCCCCTTCGCGGAGTCCGACTTCATCGTCGCGGCCCTCGGCGAGGAGCTCGGCCTGACCGGCCTCATCGCGGTGCTGCTGCTCTACGGCATCGTGGTCGAGCGGGCCCTGCGCACCGCCCTCATCGCGCGCGACGACTTCGGCAAGCTCATGGCGACCGGCTTCGGCGTCGTGTTCGCCCTGCAGGTCTTCGTCGTCATCGGCGGCGTCACCAAGCTCATCCCGCTGACCGGTCTGACCACCCCGTTCATGTCCTACGGCGGGTCGTCGCTGATCGCCAACTGGGTCGTGGTGGCGCTGCTGCTGCGGATCAGCGACCAGGTGCGCCGGCCGATGCCAGACTTCCGGCCGACCGGGGAGGACGACGCCACCCAGGTGGTGAGCCTGAGGTGAACAAGCAGATCCGCACCATGGCCGTCGGGTGCCTCGCGCTGTTCCTGGCCCTGCTGCTCAACGCGACCTACCTGCAGTACGTCCAAGCCGGCGACCTCAACGACCGCAACGACAACCGGCGGGTGCGCGATGCGGAGTTCTCGCGGGAGCGGGGCGCCATCCTGGTGGGCGGCAAGGCGGTGGCCGAGAGCACCAAGATCGACGACCGGTTCTCCTTCCAGCGCCGCTACCTCCAGCCGTTCAAGTACGCCCACCTGACGGGGTTCTTCTCCTACGTCTACGGCGCGACCGCCGTGGAGGCCAGCCAGAACGACATCCTGTCGGGCAGCGACCCCCGGCTCTTCGTCAACCGGGTCGTGGACACCCTGTCCAACACCCCGCCCAAGGGTGGTTCGGTCACCCTCACCATCGACCCGGCGGCGCAGACCGCCGCGTTCGACGGGATCCAGGCGCTGGGCGCGGGCACCGAGGCGGCCGTGGTCGCCCTGGAGCCCCGCACCGGCAAGATCCTGGCGATGGTCTCCAACCCGACCTACGACCCCAACCAGCTCGCCGACCACGAGCCGCAGGAGCAGATCGACGCCTACAAGCGGCTGATCGACGCCCCGGGCAAGCCCCTGGTCAACCGGGCGATCCAGGAGGTCTACCCGCCCGGCTCGACGTTCAAGATCGTCACCGCCGCCGCGGCGCTGGAGACCGGTGACTACGACCCCGAGACGATCGTGCAGGGCGGTGCCTCGCTCGAGCTCCCGCAGGCCACCAAGCCGCTGACCAACGAGAACGGCTCGACCTGCGGCGGCAACAAGATCACGCTGACCCAGGCGCTGATGACCTCCTGCAACGTCTCCTTCGGCAAGATCGGGCTCGACCTCGGCGCCGACCGACTGCGCGAGGAGGCCCGCCAGTTCGGGTTCGGGCAGCGCTACCTCTCCGGCATCGGTCCGCAGGCGGTCAGCCGCTTCCCCGAGGAGGCACCCGGGCCCTACCCGGCCTACTCCGCCATCGGGCAGTACGAGGTCGCCGCCTCGCCGCTGCAGATGGCGCTGGTCGGGGCGACCGTGGCCAACGGCGGCCAGGGCATGAAGCCCTACCTCATCGACGAGGTCCGGGCCCCCGACCTGAGCGTGCTGGACAAGAACAACGGCGAGCAGATGCCCGAGCGGGCGATGTCGTCGACGTCGGCCCAGCAGCTCACCCAGATGATGGTCGAGGTCGTGAAGGGCGGCACGGGCACGACGGCACAGATCCCGGGCGTCGAGGTCGCCGGCAAGACCGGCACCGCGCAGAGCGCCGAGGAACGCAGCCCCTACGCCTGGTTCGTCTCCTTCGCCCCCGCCGACAACCCCGAGGTCGCCGTCGCGGTGATCGTCCAGGACGCCGGGGTGGCGCGGGACGCGATCTCCGGCAGCGGCCTGGCGGCGCCGATCGCCAAGCGGGTCATGGAGGCCGTGATCTTCAATGACCGCTGAGCACGCACCGCGCGGCCACCGCTACGACCTGGTCGAGCTGATCGCCACCGGCGGGATGGGCCAGGTCTGGCGGGCCGAGGACACCCTGCTGGACCGCGAGGTCGCGGTGAAGGTCCTCAAGGCGGAGTACGCCGGCGACGACCTGTTCCGCTCGCGGTTCGAGGCCGAGGCCCGGATGGCTGCGGGGATCCAGCACCCCCACGTCGCCTCGATCCTCGACTACGGGGAGCGTGCGGACCAGGACGGCGGCGCACCCCGGCCGATGCTGGTGATGGAGCTGGTCGAGGGCCGGCCACTGTCCACGCTGATCGGCGAGCCGGAGCTCAGCCCCGAGCTGGCCGGGGACCTGGTGGCGCAGGCCGCGGAGGGCCTGGCCGCGGCGCACCGGCAGGGGATCGTCCACCGCGACGTCAAGCCGGGCAACCTGCTGGTCACCGGCTCGGGACTGGTCAAGGTGACCGACTTCGGCATCGCCCGGGCCGCCGACGCCGCCGCGCTCACCCTGACCGGGCACCTGGTCGGCACGCCCCACTACCTCTCCCCGGAGCAGGCAGAGGGCACGCGTGCGACCGCGGCCAGCGACGTCTACGCCCTCGGGGTGGTGCTCTTCGAGTGCCTGACCGGCGCCAAGCCGTTCGAGGCCGACTCACCGGTCGTCACCGCCCTGCGCCACGTGCGTGAGCCGCTGCCGCCGCTGCCCGACGAGGTGCCCGAGCGCCTGCGTGCCGTGGTGGACCGGGCGTGCGCCAAGGACCCCGCGGTGCGCTTCGCCGACGGCGGCGAGATGGCCGCCGCGCTGCGCGGCGAGGTCCCGGTGTGGCCCGAGGACTCCCGGACCCTGCTCGCACCTGCGGCAGGGGGACCGCGGCGATCGTGGACGGGCCCGCACACCTCCACCTTCGCGATGCCGGCCGTTCCCGGCGGCGACGCCGGGTCGTCCCGGTCGTGGCGCCGGGCGGGTGCCGGCCTGGTCGCGGTGGTCGTCCTGGCGGCGGCGGTGTGGGCGGCGGTCGCGCTGGCAGGTGGCGACTCCGACCAGGGTGCCGGACCCGTGCAGGCCACGGTCGGGGGCACCACGCGGTCGGTCTCGGCCTCCCGCGTCCGAGTCGACCCTGCCGACTACGTCGGTCTCCCCGAGGCGAAGGCACGACAGCGGCTGGCCGACGCAGGTCTGGTGCCCGTGGCCGAGCGTCGTGCCGCCGCGGCGGGCGAGCAGCCCGGTACCGTCGCAGACGTGCGGCCCACAGGTCTGGTGCAGCCCGGCAGCGAGGTCACCCTCGTGGTGTGGGCCGACGCCGCCACCACCCCGCCCGTGAGCGCCGTCGAGGCCGTCCCGCCCGCCAAGGACCGCAAGGACCCGCACGGCAAGCACGGCAAGAACGGCAAGCCCGGAGGGCACGGCAAGCCCGGCCCGCACGGCGGCAAGCCGAAGGGGAAGGGAAAGGGGTGAGCATGGACCGCACCGACGGGTCGGGGCAGCCGGGCCAGGACTCCGAGCCCCTGCGTCTCGGCGGCCGCTACGAGGTGGGCCGGCTCCTCGGCCGCGGCGGCATGGCCGAGGTCCGGCACGGGCAGGACGTGCGCCTGGGTCGCGAGGTCGCGATCAAGCGCCTGCGCACCGACCTCGCCACCGACCCCAGCTTCCAGGCCCGGTTCCGCCGCGAGGCCCAGGCCGCCGCCGGCCTCAACCACCCGCAGATCGTCTCGGTCTACGACACCGGCGAGGAGATGGCGCCCGACGGCAGCCACGTCCAGCCGTTCATCGTCATGGAGTACGTCCACGGGCGCACCCTGCGGGAGGTGCTCGACGACGGCCGCAAGCTCCTGCCCGAGCGGGCCCTGGAGATCATCTCCGGGGTCCTGGCCGCGCTCGACTACAGCCACCGCAACGGCATCGTCCACCGCGACATCAAGCCCGGCAACGTGATGCTCACGCCCAACGGCGACGTCAAGGTGATGGACTTCGGCATCGCCCGCGCCATCTCGCAGGCGACCAGCACGATGACCCAGACCTCCGCGGTCGTCGGCACCGCGCAGTACCTCTCCCCGGAGCAGGCACGCGGGGAGACCGTCGACTCGCGCTCCGACATCTACTCCACCGGCTGCCTGCTGTTCGAGCTGCTGACCGGACGACCCCCGTTCGTCGGCGACTCGCCGTTCTCCGTGGCCTACCAGCACGTCCGCGAGCAGGCCGAGCCCCCCTCGCGCTTCAACCCCGACGTGGACCAGGCCCTCGACGCGATCGTGATGAAGGCCCTGGCCAAGCGCGTCGACGACCGCTACCAGTCCGCGAACGAGATGCTCACCGACATCCGGCGCTACCAGGACGGCCATCCGGTCGACGCCCCCACCGCGGTCGTCGTGCCGCCACCGGCTGCGACCGAGGAGCCCGACGGCACCTCGATCTTCCGTGGACCGTCGTCGGAGTACGACCAGCCCAAGCGCCGGGCGTGGCCGGTGGTGCTGCTCACCCTGCTGGCACTGGTGCTGCTGGCCGGCGCGCTGTGGGCCGGCGTGCGGATGTTCGGCAACGACACCGCGCAGGTCACGGTGCCGCAGGTCAACGGCCTGCGCGAGCAGGCCGCGGCGCTCAAGCTGCAGCAGGCCGGGCTCCGGGTCGGCGACGTCGAGCGGGTCACCGACGAGACCGTCCCCAAGGGACGCGTGATCGATTCCGACCCCGGGGAGGGCGAGGAGGTCGACCGGGACTCGGCGGTCGACCTGACCATCTCGGGCGGCAAGGCCGACGTCGTGGTCAAGTACGTCATCGGCATGTCCAAGGCCGAGGCCACCCGCGTCCTGCAGGACCTCGGGCTCGACGTGTCCTACCAGACCCGCGACTCCGACGCCCCCAAGAACCAGGTCATCGAGACCGACCCGAACGCCGGCGAGACGGTGCGAGCCGGGTCGACGGTGACGCTGGTGCTGTCCCGCGGCCAGGTCGAGGTGCCCAACGTGGTCGGCTTCACCAAGGACGCCGCGCGCCAGCGGCTCGAGGACGCCGGGTTCGACGTCGAGGTGGACTACGACCCCGACACGCCGTCCGAGAAGGGCATCGTCCTGGACCAGGACCCGTCCGGTCGCACGACGGCCGCGCGGGGCTCCACGGTGACGATCGTGGTGTCCTCCTACGAGGAGCCCGCGCCCTCACCGACCCCCACTCCGACCCCCACGACCGCCGAGCCCTCGCCGTCGCCCACGACCAGCGCCGCGACGACCCCCGCGGCCGGCGGGCCGGCTGTGACCTCTTCCACACCGACCGCCACCCCCACGGGTTAGCGCGGGCAGGTCTCGGGGTAGGAACCCTTGCATCGACCAGCGAACATCTGTTCACTGAGTCTGGTCGCTCGGGGGACGGCCTCGAGCGATGTCGCGTTCCATCGACCGAGGGGAGTCCAGATGGGGTCCAGCAGCAGCACCGTCCCGTGGGAGCGCGTCCGGCGCATCGGCAGCCAGCTCACGACCCCCCTGCACCCCGACGACTACCTCTCCCTGGTCAACCCGCTGTGGACCTCGCGCGAGCTGCGCGGGCGCATCGAGCGGGTGGTCCCGGAGACCGAGGACGCCGCGACCATCGTGATCCGACCCGGCTGGGGCTGGCGGTGGGACCACAAGCCGGGCCAGTACGTCGGCATCGGCATCCAGGTCGGCGGCAAGTTCCAGTGGCGCTCCTACAGCGTGAGCTCCCCTCCCCAGCGCAAGGGCCGCACCCTGTCGATCACCGTGCGCGCCATGCCCGAGGGCCTGCTGTCCTCGCACCTGGTCAACGGCCTGGAGCCCGGCACGATCGTCCGGCTGGCCGAGCCCAAGGGCGACTTCATCCTGCCCGACCCGCCGCCGAGCAAGATGCTCTTCCTCGTCGCCGGCAGCGGCATCACGCCGGTGATGGCGATGATCCGCACGATGCAGCGCCGCGGCCAGCTCCGCGGCGACGACGCCCCTGACGTCGTCATGCACTACTCCTCACCGACCAAGGAGCGGATGATCTTCCGCGAGGAGCTCGAGAAGCTCGCCGAGGAGGCCGACAACCTCTCGCTCCACCAGCTCCACACCGACTCCGACGGCATGTTCGACCCGGGCGAGCACCTCGACGACCTGTGCCCCGACTGGAAGGAGCGCGAGGTCTGGGCGTGCGGACCCGCCCCGATGCTGGACGCGCTCACCGAGCACTGGGAGTCCCACGACCTGGAGGACAAGCTCCACCTCGAGCGCTTCACCCTCGAGCTCGGGGGCGACGGCGAGGGCGGCACGGTCACGTTCCGCAACTCCAGCAAGACCTTCGACGCCGACGGCGCCACGACGCTGCTCGAGGCCGGCGAGGAGGTCGGCATCGGCATGCCCTACGGCTGCCGCATGGGCATCTGCCACACCTGCACCCTGACCAAGATCGACGGCAAGGCGATCGACCTGCGCAACGGCGAGGTCTTCGACCAGCCCAACGAGCAGATCCAGACCTGCGTGACCGCGGCGTCCGGCGACTGCACCCTCGACATCTGACCTGACTGTCCGTCCCACGGAAGGAAACACCTATGGCGATCTCTGACGTCGCGGAGTACATGCACCTGACCGAGGAGGAGGTCGAGCAGCTCGGACGAGAGCTCGACTCGCTCCGCAAGGAGATCGAGGAGTCTCGCGGTGACGCCGATGCGGCGTACATCAACCGCATGATCCAGGTGCAGCGCGGGCTCGCGTTCGCCGGCCGCGTGACGCTGCTGTTCAGCAACAAGAAGCCGGCCTGGGCGGCCGGCGCCGCCATGCTCGGGCTCGCCAAGATCCTGGAGAACATGGAGATCGGCCACAACGTCATGCACGGCCAGTGGGACTGGATGAACGACCCCGAGATCCACTCCAGCAACTGGGAGTGGGACACCGCCCAGCCGGCCGAGCAGTGGAAGCACTCCCACAACTACGTGCACCACCAGTTCACCAACGTGCTGGGCTACGACAACGACATCGGCTACGGCGTCCTGCGCATGGCGCGCGAGCAGAAGTGGCACCCGGCCAACCTCGGCCAGCCGGTCTACAACGCCCTGCTCGCCACGCTGTTCCAGTGGGGCGTCGCGCTGCACGACCTGGACATCGAGCGGATCCGCAAGCGCGAGAAGGACCCCAAGGAGATGATGCGGCAGCTCAAGCAGATCGGCCGCAAGGTCCGCCGCCAGGTGGTCAAGGACTACGTCGTCTACCCCGCGCTGAGCGGTCCGAACTGGAAGACGACCATCACGGCCAACGCGACGGCCAACCTCACGCGCAACCTGTGGTCCTACATGATCATCTTCTGCGGGCACTTCCCCGACGGGGCGATGCACTTCACCGAGGAGGAGATCGAGGACGAGACCCGGGCGGAGTGGTACCTGCGCCAGATCCTCGGCGCCGCGAACTTCACCGGCGGCCCGCTGCTGCACATCCTGTCCGGCAACCTCGGCTACCAGATCGAGCACCACCTCTACCCCGACCTGCCGAGCAACCGCTACGGCCAGATCTCGGAGCGGGTGCGCGAGCTGTGCGCCAAGTACGACATCCCCTACACCACGGGTCCGCTCCACCGGCAGTACGGCCAGGCGCTCCGCACGATCATGAAGCTGTCGCTGCCCAACAAGTTCACCTCGAGCAACCAGCCGTCGCGCCCCGAGCCGTCGGCCGGGCACGGGGGTGACGAGGACACCCGCGACTACCGTCGCAAGTCCGACGCCGAGCGGCCCGACCGGCGCCGTGAGCTCGGCGGCTGGTCCCGCAACCGCGTGGAGGTCTGAGTGGACCCGGCTCCCCGCGACTTCGAGGACCTGCCGCTCGACCCCGAGCTCGGGCTCCCCGTGCCGTTCGCGTGCGGGACGCCCGTCCCGGGATCCCCGAGCACGCCCACCGCGCGGGACCTGCAGCGCAGCCGCGTGACCCAGTGCGCCCTGTCCCGGGTGTGCGGGGTGTGCGGCGCCTCCCTCGGCCGGCCGCTGACGCTCCTCGGCTCGCAGGAGGAGGTGGACCGCAACGCCTTCCACTTCCCGCCGAGCCACCTGGAGTGCGCGACGCGGCTGGTCAGGGCCTACTCCGGCACCACCGAGGCGGTCCTGGGCCGGCCGGCGGGCGATGACACCTGGCAGCTGGTGACGACCGGGGGCTTCGAGTTCGTGCGCCCCAGCCGTGACGACCGGGACCAGCGTCCGACCTTCCAGCCCAACTCGGTGCTGGCGGTCGGGCCGGCGTGAGCGCCCGGTCCCGGGCTCAGCGCCGGGCCCGTGCGCGGCTCAGGGCTTGATCACCCGCGCGTGCCGCAGGTCGATCAGGCCGGAGAAAGCCGGCGCGAGGAGCTCGTCCTGGCGCTCGACCTCCCAGCCGAGCTCCCAGACCTCGACCCGCTGACGGTAGGCCTGCACGTAGGGGCTCTCCTCGACCGCCTCCCGGAGGCGGTCGGGGTCGCCGATCGCGGCCAGGTCGTAGGGCGGGGCGTAGGGGACGCCGTTGAGGATCACGGTGTTGCCCACGCACTTGATGCCCGTGGTCGAGATGACCCGCACACCACGGATCGTGAGCGCCTCGGCGCCGCCGGCCCACAGCGCGTTGGCCACGCCCTGGATGTCCTGCTGGTGCACCAGCGCCTGGTTGACCAGGTCGCCGGCCGAGGCCAGCACGTCCTTGGGCGCGTCGTCGAGGGTCACCACCAGCCCGGGGCCCCGCACCGGGTCCAGGCCCGCGGCCAGCCGCTCGGCCGGGGCCCGGTCGCGCACCTGCCGCAGGGCCGACCCCGCCTCGCCGGTGCTGAGCGCGTCGACCTCCTGGTTGAGGGTCGAGACCCGCTCGCGGAGGTCGGCGACCCGGCTCGCCTGCTGGCGCGCCAGGTCGGCCAGGTCGTCGTACCGTTCCGGGCGCAGGTCGGTGCCGTCGGCGTGCTCGGCGCTGGTGACCATGAGCAGCCCCGCGGCCGCGAAGACGGCGACGGTGAGCGAGCGCGCCACCACGGTCCGGCGGCTCCAGTCGGGTCTGCGCAGCACGTTGACTACGCTAGCCGACGGTCACCACCGCCCCGTCGTCCGAGGAGCCACCTTGTCCAAGCCGCGCAGCACCGCCGCCCGCCAGGAGACCGACGCCCCCAGCGGGGTGAAGGTCCTCCCGACCGCGATCGCGGCCCTGCTGGTCGTGGCGGGCATCGCGTACGTGGTGTGGTACTCCACGTCGGTCTACGATGACCAGACGCCCAAGCGGGTCGCCGACCTCGCGGACTGGAACTGGCTGATCGGCTTCGGGCTGATCCTCCTCGGCCTGGCCTTCGCCGCGCGGCCCTCGACGCCTCTCGGCCGCGGTCGCGGCGTCGTGGTCGGCATGCTCGGCTGCTTCCTCGTCGGGCTGCTGTGGATCGTCGTGTACTACGTGACCAGCCAGGACGCCTCGCTGCCGCTGGTGCGAGAGCTGGGCAACTACAACCTCATCGTGGGCGTGGCCTTCATGGCGGTCGGATTCGTCTACGCCACCCACTGGGAGTGACCCGCCCACGACCAGCAAGACCCCGAGGAGGAAGAGCGCAGGTGGCACGATCGCGTCGACGCACGCCCCGGTCGCGCGAGGGATCCCCGCGCGGGGACCGACCGCGCGTCCGGGACGAGGGCGGCATCATCCCCGTGCTGGCCCGCACCGTCCGCGAGGTGGAGGGGTCGGTCGAACGTGGCAGGGTGACCGCCGAGACTCGCACCAAGTTCCAGGTCGTCTCCCTGCTGGTGCGCGAGGCCCGCGCCGCGATGAAGGCCGACCAGCTCCTCCCGGAGTCCTTCCGCGACCAGCAGCTCAAGCGTCTCGACGGGGTCGCGACGATCCTGGCGAAGACCGCCGCGCGCGAGTCCTCGCTGCTCGAGCTGCTCGCTGACGACGCGGTGGTGTCCTCGGCGGCCCGGCGGCTCAAGCGGGAGATGCAGGTCGCCGGGGGGCTCGAGCCCGACCCGGAGCCGGCGCCGCCCAGCAGCCCTCACGCCGACGCCGGCGCGACCACCGGCCGCAGGACCGTGCCGCAGGCGATCGTGTCCCGCCAGCTGGCCAACCCCTTCCTGGTCCCGGACTTCAGCGCGGCCCAGAAGCCGCGGCGCCCCCGCGGCGAGCTCGCCGGCTGGGAGCTGCTCGGTCCCTTGTTCCGGGCCTTCGAGCAGGCCGAGTCCGGCGAGACGGCCTGCATGGACCTGCCCGAGCCCATCGAGGTCCAGGTCCCCGGCGACCTGGAGCTGATGCGCCACCAGGCCCAGGTCGTCGCGGCCGCCAAGGCGGGCCACCGCAGCTTCCTGCTCGCCGACGAGCCGGGGCTCGGCAAGACCGCGCAGGCGCTCCTCGCCGCCCAGGCCGCGGACGCCTATCCGTTGCTCGCCGTGGTCCCCAACGTGGTGAAGACGAACTGGGCGCACGAGGCCGAGCTCTGGACCCCGCGTCACAAGGCCACGGTGATCCATGGTGACGGAGACACGATCGACGGCTTCGCCGACATCATCGTGATCAACTACGAGGTGCTCGACCGGCACGTCCCGTGGCTGGGTGACCTGGGCTTCCGCGGGATGATCGTCGACGAGGCGCACTTCATCAAGAACAAGACCTCGCAGCGCTCCCAGCACGTCCTGGAGCTCTCCGAGCGCATCCGGAGCCGGGTGCCGCGGCCGTTGCTGATGGCCCTGACCGGCACCCCCTTGATCAACGACATCGAGGACTTCCGCGCGATCTGGCAGCTCCTCGGCTGGATCGACGACCGCAAGCCGCTCGCCGAGCTCATGGACGCCTTGGAGGAGACCCGCCTGACGCCGGTGGACCCGGGCTTCTACCCCGCCGCGCGCCGTTGCGTCGTGGACCTGGGCATCGTCCGCCGGCGCAAGGTCGACGTCGCCGCCGACATCCCCGAGCGTCGCATCGCCGACCTGCCGGTCGAGCTCGACGGCGAGGCGACGTCGTCGATCCGTGCTGCCGAGACCGAGCTGGTCAAGCGGCTCCTGGGCCGGTACGACGCCGCGCTGGAGGCCCGGACCTCCGGGCCGCCGGTCTCGGGCACCGACGTGGAGCTCGTCCGCCGCGTGGTGACCCGTGAGCTGGAGGACTCCTCGTCCGAGAGCGGGGAGAACGTCTTCTCGATCATGCGGCGCATCGGCCGGGCCAAGGCACCGCTCGCCGCCGACTACACCGCCCAGCTGGCCCGCAACGTCGGCAAGGTGGTGTTCTTCGCCAAGCACCTCGACGTCATGGACGTCGCCGAGGAGACCTTCGCCCGGCGCGGGATCCGCTGCTCGTCGATCCGCGGCGACCAGACCCCCAGGAGCCGGGCGCAGAACATCGACGCGTTCATGAACGACCCGGAGGTGCAGGTCATCGTCTGCTCGCTGACCGCCGCCGGCGTCGGCGTCAACCTCCAGGTGGCCTCCGACGTGGTGCTCGCGGAGCTGTCGTGGACCGACGCCGAGCAGACGCAGGCCATCGACCGCGTGCACCGGATCGGCCAGAGCGACCCGGTCACCGCGTGGCGCATCATCGCCGCGCAGACGATGGAGACGCGGGTCGCCGACCTGATCGGCGACAAGGCCGGCCTGGCGGCTCGTGCCCTGGACGGGTCGGACGTGGCGGTGTCGGACTCCTCGGGGCTGCAGGTCGATGCCCTGGTCGGGCTGCTGACCGCTGCCCTCGACGCGCGGTCGGGCGACGGGTCGGCGACGAGCATCTGAGCGCCTCGTCGTTATCCACAGGATTCTCCACCGCCTGTGGGTGAATCACACCGGTGTAGTTGTCCACATGGTTGTGCACCGCTGTGAGGAATTCGGGCCCGGTGGAGAGCTCGACGGGCACCTATCCCCGGAGCATCACCGTGCGCACGATCACCGCGGCAAGGAGCAGGAGGACGACCGCGGCCGTACCGGCTGCCTGCACCGAGGTTCTCCGTTCGCGCGGCGCGTAAACCATCACCGCCCCCAGCGCCAGTCCCCCGACTAGACCACCCAGGTGGCCCTGCCAGGAGATGTACTGCGCGCCGAGCACGGTGATGACGCCGTTGACCGCCAGCAGGGTGAGCAGGCCCTGCACGTTGCCGCCGACCTTGAGCGCGAGCACCAGCAGCGCGCCCATGAGCCCGAACATCGCCCCCGACGCACCGATCGTCAGCGACGAGGCCGGCGCCAGCCAGTAGACGGTGGCCGAGCCGACCAGGCCCGAGAGCACGTAGACCAGCGCGAACCGCAGCCGCCCCAGCACCAGCTCGAGCTGCGGCCCGAGCAGGTAGAGCACCAGCATGTTGAAGAAGATGTGCCAGACCTGGACGTGGGTGAAGGTCGAGGTCACCAGCTGCCAGACCGCGCCCTCCGAGACACCGCGCGCGAAGTAGGCCTGGCCGGCCGAGGACGGGTCGGCGAAGTAGCCGCCGCTGGGCAGCAGGCCCAGCGTGGTGACGAGGCGGCTGCTGCTGCCTCCGGTCACGCCGATCGCGAGGAAGACCAGCGCGTTGAGGACCAGGAGCGTCCAGGTGACGACCGGCCCGCCCTCGGGCCGCCTCCCGCCGTACGGCGTGCGGGCCTGCCGCGTGGTGCGGGCGCCCTCCTTGACGCACTCGGGGCACTGGAACCCGACCGCGGCCGGGAGCATGCAGTCCGGGCAGATCGGCCGCTCGCAGCGCTGGCAGCGGATCCAGGTCTCGCGGCCGGTGTGGCGGTAGCAGACCGGGACGGCCTCGGCGGCCGCCCCGGTCTCGTGCTGGCTCATCGTGAGGTGCTCGTGCCGGCTCGGAGTCGGCTCAGCGCTCCTCCACCGAGACCGACTCGATCACGACCGGCTCCACGGGGCGGTCGCCCGCGCCGACGGGGGTCGTGGCGATCGCGTCGACGACCTCCCGGCTCGCCTGGTCCTCGACCTCGCCGAAGATCGTGTGCCGGCGGTTGAGGTGCGGGGTCGGGCCCACGGTGATGAAGAACTGGGAGCCGTTGGTGCCGGGACCGGCGTTCGCCATCGCCAGCAGGTAGGGACGGTCGAACTGCAGCTCGGGGTGGAACTCGTCCTTGAACTGGTAGCCCGGGCCGCCGCGGCCGTCGCCGCGGGGACAGCCGCCCTGGATCATGAACCCGTCGATGACCCGGTGGAAGGTCAGCCCGTCGTAGAAGCTGCCCGTCGTGCGCGCACCCGTCTCCGGGTCGGCGTACTCCTTGGTGCCGGTCGCCAGGCCGACGAAGTTCTCCACGGTCACCGGGGCGTGGTGCTGGAACAGCTTGATCGTGATGTCGCCTCGGTTGGTCCTGAGCGTTGCGTACTGGTCGGCCACGAGTCGCCTCTCCTGTCGGTCCCGAACGGGGCTGGTTGCGTGCTGATGGGTGGTGCTTGCGTGCCCGCCGATCCTCTCACCCACCCCCAGGCGGGCGAGGTTTCGCCCTCGGGTCCTCGGGCACGGTCGCTGGAGAGATGCAGAGATCCGCTGCCCTCACCCGGTTCACGAAGGAGACACGATGAGGTCCTCGAAGTCCGACACGATGGCGAAGGTCGCCACCCAGGCGAAGGAGCAGGCCGCCGAGCTCTCCGAGCGGGTCGGACCTGCCCTGAGCGATGCGCGCGACCGCGTCGGCCCGGCGCTGGAGGACGCCCGGGAGCGCATCACGCCGGTGGTCCAGGACGCCCGTGAGCGGCTGACGCCGGTGCTGGAGGACGCCCGCGAACGGGCGGTCCCCGCCGCCCGCGACGCGCGTGACGCCGCGCGGGTCAAGCTCGCCGCCACGGCCGCGACCGTCGCCACCAAGCTCGACGACCGGCTGCCCGACGACCGCACCCCGGCCTTCGTCGCCGACGCCTCGACGAACAAGAAGGGCAGCAAGCTGCGCAAGCTGCTGGTCCTCGCCGGACTGGGCGGGCTCGCCGCCTTCGCGGTGAAGAAGCTCCAGGGCGACTCGACGCCGACCTGGCAGGCGGCCACGCCGCCCCCGCCCCCGGCGCCCCGGCCCGCGACGACCCCCGCTGCGGCGACGCAGGCCTCCGGTGACGCCGCCGGCGGCACGCCTGGGGAGGCCGCGGCGGACGAGGTCGACGAGCCGCGGACCCCGACCACGCCCGACGCTCCGGCCGAGCAGGTCGACGTCAGCAAGGACAGCTGAACGACGGCCGACCGGCCGGCTCAGTCCTCGACCGCGCCACCCGCCAGCTGCTCGCGCACGCGGCGGGTGGCGCGGTGCTCTGCCCAGAACGACAGGATCGGCACCGTCCCGCACACCAGCGTGACGACGGTGAAGCCGGGCGACCAGCGCGCGCGGCGCGAGAGCGCGAACGCCAGGAGCAGGAAGAGCATGTAGAGCCAGCCGTGGGCGACCCCGAGGTACTTCGAGATCGCGTCACCGACCTGCTGGGCGTCGCTGCCCACCGGGAACCACGCGGGATCGACCAGGTGCGCCTCGTTGAGCGGGAGCCCGACCAGGCACAGCACGATCAGCAGCACCCCGACGACGTTGGCCAGGGCGCGGTAGCGCGTGAGCGCCGAGGCCAGGCGGATGCGGTCGGTGCCCTCGATCTCGGTCGCGCTCATGCCCCCGACGGTATCGGCTCGCCATCGGGCTCCGGGCTCGGCTCCTCCTCGCGACGGACCTTGCGGACCGCGTCGCGCGACCACTGCAACCACAGGTAGGCCGCGAAGCCGGCGAACACCCACCACTCGATGCCGTAGAACAGGTTGCGCAGGGCGGTGGAGGCGGGCGGGTCGGGCAGCGACTCGGGCGTCACCGGCACCAGGTCGCCGCGGGCGGCCGCCGGGGAGCGGAGGATCACGTAGCCGCTGTAGACGTCGTGCGGCACCCGCCCGAGCAGGTCGGCGGTGCGCAGGGCCGGCAGCACGTCCCCGGTCACCGGGCCCCCGCCGTCCTCGCCGCTCTCGGAGGGCTGCAGCCAACCGGTGAGGTCGACCGCGCCCCGGGGGGCCGTCCCGCCGGCGGTCGAGGGGGTCCAGCCCAGCACGACGGGGATCGTCGGGGCTTCCGAGCAGGCCGTGGCGCTGGCCCCGGGAGCGCAGACCTGCAGCAGCCCCACCTGCCACGCCCCCGCCGGCGATCCGGGGTCCGAGCCGCGCCGGCGTCCGTCGACGTGGAGCACGTCGGGCAGCCACCGTCCGCGCACCTCCACGGGGCGGCCGACGTGCTCGGCGGAGAAGGCCTCGTCCGGGCCGAGGGCCTGGTCCAGGGGGACGGGGTCGGCATCGGCCAGGGCAGCCGCACGGTCCTCACGGTGCGCCTGCCAGGCTCCGACCTGCCACCAGCCGAGCCAGGCCGCGACCGTGACCGCCAGCACCCCGGCCAGGTGCAGCCAGAGCATGCCCGGACGGACCAGCACGCGCAGCGTGGAGGTCCGTCGCACGGGGGGAGCAGGCACGTCTCGAGCGTACGTGAGCCAGGATGTCGCGGTGACCACACGGATCCACCACCTCAGCTGCGCGACCATGCACCCCTTCGCCGGACGGCTCGGCCTGGTGCCCCGGGACTGGGTCGCGCACTGCCTGGTGGTGGAGACCGGTGACCGGGTGGTGCTGGTCGACACCGGGTTCGGCACCGACGACGTTCGCGAGGGTGGTCGTCGCATCGGGCGGCTGGCGCCGACGCTGCTCGGCTTCGACCTGCGCCCCGAGGACACGGCCCTGGCCCAGCTCCCGCGCCTGGGCATCGACCCGGCCGCGGTCACCGACGTCGTCCTGACCCACCTGGACCTCGACCACGCCGGTGGCCTGGCCGACTTCCCCCAGGCCCGGGTCCACGTCCACCGCAGCGAGCTGGCGGCCGCCACCCGGCCGCGCCTGGACGAGCGCCTGCGCTACGTCCCCGCGCAGTGGGCCCACGGCCCACGCTGGGTCGAGCACGACGAGGCCGGTGAGGAGTGGTTCGGCCTGCGGGGTGTGAGCGTGGTCGGTGACGACGTGGCGCTGGTGCCGCTGCACGGCCACAGTCGCGGCCACAGCGCGGTCGCGGTGCGCCGCCCCTCCCCGGGTGACGGCTCCGCCGACCGCTGGCTCCTGCACGCCGGTGACGCCTACTTCTTCCACGGGGACAAGGACACTCCCCGCGCGTGCCCACCGGCGCTGCGGGCGTTCCAGCGCGGGCTGGCGGCCAGCGATCGGCAGCGTCGCGACAACCTGACCCGGCTCCGCTCCCTGCACGCCGACCACGGCGACCGGGTGCGGGTGTTCTGCGCCCACGACCGTCGTGAGTACGACGAGCTGCGCGGCTGAGGCAGCCGGTCCTGGCTCAGCCGTCGGTCTCGAGCCTCCGCACGGTGACCAGCAGCTTCACGCAGTGCTCGACGAACTGCTCGCGGGTGACGCCGTCGAGCGTCCCGGCGAGGAAGCCGTGGAAGAGCCCCATCAGGGCGCCGATGAGACCGGTGGCGATCATCGCCCGGTCCTGCTCCGAGGCGTCGCGCGAGAGGTGCTCGCGCACCATGTCGATGACCGCCGGGATGAAGCGCATGCCGCGCCCGGCCAGCTGGGGCTCGGTGATCGGGGCGAGCAGCAGCACCCTGCCCTTGCGCGGCTCGTCGAGGATCAGCCCGACCATCGCCTCGACGGCGGCGCGCGCCACGGCCTCGGGGTCCTGGAGTCCCTGGGTGGCCTCGAGCAGCACGCGCTGGGTCTCGGCCGCCACCTCGTCGTACACCGCCACGACGAGGGCGTCGCGGTCCGCGTAGGACTCGTAGAAGTAGCGCTCGGTCAGCTGGGCCCGCCGGCACACCGCCCGGACCGAGACGGCCCCTGCCTCGGCCGAGCCGAGCAGGTCGAGTCCCGCGGCCAGGAGCTTGGCGCGGCGGGCCGTCCGGCGGTCGGCCAGGGTCGTGCCGCCCCACAGCCGGGTCTCCTCGCCACCGGCACCCTCCACGCTCACACCTCCTCGCCCGGGTCGTCGCTGCCCACGTTGATTGACTACGGGCGTTGTCACTCCCTATCGTCGCAGGAACGGTAACGCACCGGAAGGACTCGACCCATGGGCGACAGCGGCACCTGGGACAGCGCCGCGGCCCGCGCGACGCGACTCCCCGACACCTCCGCCCCGCTCGCCTCCGGTGACCTGCTGGGCCGCGACCCCGAGCAGCGCCGACGGCTCCACCGGCGGGTCGACGGGGTGGGGGCGGTGCTCGCCGGCGGGGCCAACGTCGCGCTCCAGCTCGCCTGGCGCCCCGTGGCGCGCGGGGTGCTGGAGTCCCCGGTCGCCTCCGGCAGCGTCTTCACCCGTCCCCTCAAGCGCACCCGCACGACCCTGACCTACCTCGCCGTCGCGATGTACGGCGACGAGGAGACCCGCGCCGCCTATCGCGAGGCGGTCGACACCTCCCACCGCCAGGTGCGCTCGGCACCCGGGGCCGAGGTGCCCTACAACGCCTTCGACCGTGGCCTCCAGCTCTGGGTCGCCTCCTGCCTGTACTACGGGGCGCGCGACATGGCGCGCCGCATGCACGGCGAGCTCGACCCGGACCAGGAGCAGGCGCTGTTCGAGATGGGGCGCCGCTTCGGCACGACGCTGCAGGTGCCCGACCAGATGTGGCACGAGGACCTCGCGGCCTTCGAGGAGTACTGGGCCAACGGACTCGCCGCGGCGGCCGCCACCGGCATGGACGACGACACCGTGCGCCTGCTGCGCGCCCTGCTGGGGGCGGAGGTCCTGCCGTTCCCGCTCTCGGTGCTGCTCGCCCCGCTCGTGCGCTTCTACAACGTCGGCTTCCTCCCCCCGGAGGTCCGCGGACTCCTCGGGCTGGAGTGGAGCGGCACCCAGGACCTGTGGCACGCGACCAGCCTGCGGGCCCTCGGCGCGGTCCTGACCGCGCTGCCCGACGCGCTGCGTGCCTTCCCCTTCAACCTGCTCCTGGCCGACGTGGCGCTGCGCCGCCGGCTCGGCCGGCCGCTGGTCTGAGCCGTGAGCGCACCGGAGCGCGGCGTGGACGCCCCCGACCACCGCACCCGGCTCCCCGGACCCGCCGACTGGGCGGGCCGTGTGGTGCCCGACCCCGATCCCGCCTACGACCTGCACCCCTGGATCGACCTCACCGCGGTGGCGTTCGGGGGCGGGGCCAACGTGGTGATGCAGCTGGCCTGGCCGGAGGTCGGCTACGGCGTCCAGGAGAGCCGGGTGGACAGCGGCAAGATCTTCCTCCACCCGTGGAAGCGCGCCCGCACCACCGGCACCTACCTCTCGGCCGCGCTCGTCGGCACCGACCGCGACCGCGCGCTCTTCCGCGCCGCCGTCGACACCGCTCACCGGCAGGTGCGCTCGACCGCCGGCAGCCCGGTGCGCTACAACGCCTTCTCGCCGGAGCTGCAGCGCTGGGTCGCGGCGTGCCTGTTCCTCGGGCCGTGGGACTACCGCTGCCGCGTCCACGGCGAGCCCGACCCCGAGACCGCCGAGGAGTTCTACCGCCACGCCGCCCGGTTCGCGACCACGCTGCAGGTCCCTCGCGAGCTGTGGCCGCCGACCCTGGAGGACTTCTGGGACTACTGGGAGGCGGGCAAGTCGCGGATCTCGATCGACGCCCGCACCCGCGCCTACCTCCTGGACATCCTCGAGGTGCGCTTCCTGCCCAGGCCGATGGCCAGGGCGCTCGGGCCGTGGATGCGCTGGGTGAACACCGGCTTCCTGCACGCGGAGTTCCGCGAGGCGATGGGCCTGAGCTGGACCGCGCGGGACGAGCGCCGGCTGCGCCGGCTCTGCCGGGCGGTCCGGACGCTCAAGGCCCTGACCCCCTCGGTCCTGTGGTGGGGTCCGGTGCACCTGAACCTGTGGGACCTGCGGCTGCGGCACCGCCTCGGTCGCCCCCTCGTGTGAGCCATCGGGCCGCTGACCTGCGGTGACCATCGGGGCGGGACGAGGATCACCCGAACAGGTGGCGGGTGCCCGCTTCCTAGACTAGTTGGCATGACCATCCGTCTGGCCATCATCGACGACGCCGAGGTCGTCGTCCGCGGTCTCGTGGAGATGCTGCGCCCCTTCGCCGGTGAGGTCCAGGTGCACCCGGTGGACTCACGGCTGCCGCTGGAGGCGGAGGTCGACATCGCGCTGTACGACGCCTTCGCCCCCGTGGGCACCGACGCGATCGGTCTCGAGCGCCTCGTGGCCCACCCACGCGTGCGCCGGGTGGTCGTCTACACCTGGGACCACGAGCGCTCCTCGGCCGAGGACGCGCTCCGACGAGGGGCGGCGGCGTACGTCTCCAAGACCGTCGGCGCTCGCGAGCTCGTGGCGGCCCTGAAGCGGGTGCACGCCGGTGAGCGCGTGCCCGGCCTGGTCGACGGGCGGCCGGGAGCGTCCGCGGACGGCCGTGCGGACCGGGGCAACGGCGCGCCCGCCCCGTCCGCGTCGCGGTCAGAGGGCTCCTGGCCCGGGCGGGAGGCGGGACTGACCGCGCGTGAGGCGGAGGTCATCGCGCTGATCACCCAGGGGCTGTCCAACCAGGAGATCGCCGACCGTGCCTCGCTGTCGATCAACTCGGTGAAGTCCTACATCCGCACCAGCTACCGCAAGATGGGCGTGACCAGCCGCACCAACGCGGTCCTGTGGGGGCTCGACCACGGCTTCGGCGCCGGCCGTGGACCCCGGCCGTCCCGGCCGGGCTCCGACGACGGCCTGAACTGACCGCGGCCCGGACCGACGGCTCAGTCGTAGGGCGGCCACTGCGGCCGCACCGGCCCCAGGGCCAGCCGCCGGCGCAGCCCGCCCCGCCGGCGCACCTTGCCGTCGAACAGCTGGGTGGTCCCGCCCGCCCAGGCCGGGTCACCGGGGAGCGGGCCGAGCGGGTCACGGTCGCGGGCGCGGATGCCGGCGCGTGGACGGGTCAGCGCCCGGCTCACCGCCTCCTCGACGTCCACCAGGCGGTGCCCGGGCGGCAGCAGGTCGCGCCGGAAGTCCTCGCCGTCCGGGCCGCAGACCATGTCGTGGTGAAGGCTGCCCACCAGTGACTCCGCCGTCGAGGCCGGGACCGGGGCGATGCGACCACCCAGGAACCCGACGAGCCGCGTCGGCGCCAGGAGCAGCGGAAGGGTGGGCCGCACCAGACCCATCTGCCGCGCGGCGATCGCCATCAGGCGGGGGTAGGGCACGACGTCGGGCCCGCCGACGTCCCAGGAGCGGGTGACCGGCGCGACGGACAGTGCGCCCACGAGCGCCTCGACCACGTCGGTCACCGCGATCGGCTGCACCTCGGACCGCAGCCACACCGGGACTCCCCGCACCCACAGCCGCTCGCTGAGGTGGCGCAGCATCTCGAAGGACGTCGAGCCCGAGCCGATGACGATGGCCGCCCGGACGGTCAGGGTCGGGACACCGTCGGCGGCCAGCAGTCGCTCGACCTCCAGGCGCGAGGCGATGTGCTCCGACAGCTCCTGCTCGTCGACGTCGGGCACCAGGCCGGAGAGGTAGACGAGGCGACCCACGCCGGCGCGAGCCGCCGCCTTGCTCATCGTGGCGGCCCACTCCCGGTCCCGCGCGGCGAAGTCGGGCCCGCCCATCGCGTGGACGAGCCAGAAGACCGCGTCCTGCCCCTCGACAGCCGCCTCGACCTGCTCGGGCTCGGCCGCGTCCATCCCGACGACCTCGAGCCGGTCGGCCCACTGCCGCTCGTGCACCCACCACAGCGCCGGGTCCGGGGTCCCGCGGGAGAAGGTCGCTCGCACGTGGTGCCCGCGACGCAACAGCTCGGGGACCAGCCGGCTGCCGACGTACCCTCCGGCGCCGGTGACCAGGACCCGCTGCGGCTGCTGGTCGGGCTGCCCAGGTGCGTGACGTGTCATGAGCCCAGGGTTCCCTGCGCAGGAGCGGTTACGCACCTGACGGACCCCCGGGTCCTAGGTCCCGCGTCACACGGTCGAGCGTCCCGAACCCGCTGCTTTCCGCCGACCACCGGGGCGTCCGCTGCGTACCTTCGTGCCGTGGAGCTGCGCATGGGGACGACCAGCGGGACGGCCTGTGCGGCCGACCTGATGAGCAGCCCGCCTGCCACGGTGGGGCCGGACGCCACGCTCGGCACCGTCCGGCAGGTCCTCGCCGGCCACGGCGCGCACCACGTCCTGGTGGTCGAGGACTCGGTGCTGCGGGGTGTCGTGTCCGACCGGGAGGTCCTGCGCGCGCTCAGCCCCTACCTCGACACGGCCTCGGAGCAGGCGCGCGACCTGCAGACCCTGCGCCGTCCGGTCCACCAGGTGATGGACCACCGTCCGGTGACCGTCGCACCCGAGACCGGGCTCGAGGAGGTGGCGCAGCTGTTCGCCTCCGACCGCACCGCGTGGCTGCCGGTGGTCACCCCGACCGGCCACCCGCTGGGGGTCATCACCTGGAGCGACCTGCTCGGTCACTTCCTGCCGTCCCTGGGCGCCCCCTCGGCCGTGCGCAGCGACGCCCCGACCGCCGCCGTGCCGGCCAGCCGGACCCCCGAGGCCTGAGCGGGAGGAAAATCAGGTGACTCGTCCGCTCCGGCGGGCGAGACTACGGCCCATGGTCCGATGAGTTCCCGCGCCCTTCGAGGTCCTTCCTCGCATGAGCGCCCCGTCCGCCGACCGAACCCGGACCCGCCCTGAGCCACCTCCTGGAGACCCCGTGACCAGCCCTGCCTCCGCGCCCTCGAGCGCGCCCGCCGCTCCCGCGCCCGCCGCGGTGGCCGAGCCGTACGCCGTCCTGCGCTGGTTGGTCGTGGCGACCTTCGTGGTGATCCTCAACGAGACGATCATGGTCAACGCGATCCCCCGGCTGATGACCGACTTCGAGGTCAGCGCCCGGGCCGCGCAGTGGCTCTCGACCGCCTTCATGCTGACCATGGCCACGGTCATCCCGGTGACCGGCTGGTTCCTGCAGCGGGTGACCACCCGGACCGCCTTCACCGTCGCCATGTCGCTGTTCCTCGGCGGCACCCTGCTCGCCGCCGCGGCTCCGTTCTTCTGGCTGCTCGTCGGCGCGCGCGTGGTGCAGGCCTCCGGCACCGCCGTGATGATGCCGCTGCTGATGACCACGCTGATGATGGTCGTGCCGGAGCACGACCGCGGTCGGGTGATGGGCAACGTCACCCTGGCGATCTCCGTGGCACCGGCCCTGGGGCCCGCCGTGTCCGGCCTGGTGCTTCAGGTCGCGCCCTGGCGCGGCCTCTTCCTGGTCGTCCTGCCCATCGCGGGCGCCGTCGCGGTGCTCGGACTCCGCCGGCTCGAGGACGTCGGCGAGCCCCGGGCCGGGCAGGTCGACTGGCCCAGCGTCGGCCTGGCCGCGTTCGGCTTCGGCGCCCTGGTCTACGGGCTGAGCGAGCTCGGCGCCGACCATCCCGGCGCCGTCCCGCCGGTGGCCTGGATCATCGGGGGGCTCGGCGTGGTCGCGGTGTTCGCCCTGCGTCAGCACCGCCTCGCCCACCGCGGCTCGGCGCTGCTGGACCTGCGCGCCTTCACCCACCGCACCTTCACGGTCAGCCTGGTGCTGCAGTCGGTGTCGTTCCTGGCGATGCTCGGCGCGATGATCCTGCTGCCGCTCTACCTCCAGCAGCTGCGTGGCCTGTCGCCGCTGCAGACCGGTCTCCTGGTGGCCCCCGGCGGCATCGCCATGGGGCTGCTCGGGCCCCAGGTCGGCAAGGCGTTCGACCGCTTCGGCGGCCGGGTGCTCGTGGTGCCCGGGTCGATCGGCGTGGTCACCTCGCTCGCGCTGTTCGCGCAGGTCGGCGCCACGACGCCGTACGCCGCCATCCTGGGCGCGCACCTGCTGATGATGATCAGCCTGGCCGCGTTGTTCACGCCGGCGTTCACCCTCGGTCTCGGCGCGCTGCCGACGCACCTGTACTCCCACGGCAGCTCCCTGCTCGGCACCGCCCAGCAGGTCGCGGCCGCCATCGGCACGGCGGTCGCGGTGACCGTGCTGACGTCGCGGGCCACCACGCTGGCCGAGGCCGGTGCCACCCCCGACGCGGCGTTCGTCGGCGGCCTGCAGCTCTCGTTCACGGTCGCCACGGGGATCGCGCTGGTCGTGGTGGCCCTCGCCTTCGTGCTGCCCTCGCGCCTGCCCGCCACCGCCGCCGTCGAGGCGCGCTGACTCACGCGACCGAACGGATCCCCTGCACGATCAGCACCAGGCCGAACAGCACGAACGCCACGGTCGCGCCGATGGTGACGGCGCGCTCCGGCAGCTTCTTGCCGAGCAGCGCGCCCACCCCGATCGCCAGCGCGTCGGCGGCGACCATGCCGACGGTCGAGCCCAGCCACGTGCCCAGCCAGCCCTCCTGGGTGGCGAGGGTGATCGTGGCGAGCATGGTCTTGTCACCGAGCTCGGCGAGGAAGAAGGCGGTGCCGACCGCCAGGATCGCCGCCCCGGTGGCGGTCCTGGCCTTGTCGGCCTCCTCGTCGGTCAGCTCGTCGCCGCGCAGGGTCCAGGCGGCGAAGGCCAGGAAGGCCAGTCCCGCGGCGATCGAGATCCAGCCCTGGTAGTCCCCGAAGGCTGCCCCGACCGTGTAGCCGATGGCCACGGACGCGAGGTGCACGACCGCGGTCGCCACGGTGATGCCGATCAGCACGTCACGGGCGCGGTAGCGCGTGGCGAACGTCATCGCCATCAGCTGGCTCTTGTCGCCCAGCTCGGCGACGAAGATGACGGCGGTGCTCAGCCAGAAGGCGTACAAGGGAGGCTCCTTCGCGGCCCGACCGCGGTCTGCCCGATGGACGTCCCTCGGCCGGGCAGGTCGTCAACGGTCAGCAGACGTCACTGCGTCGGCCGAGAGTCTCGTCCGCCACCGATCGCTCGGTGGCCGGTCGCACCGGGTTCGGGACCACAGGTCCGTCGCCAGTCTGTCGACGCGACTGTTGGGGACTACTCCCTCTCGACGACGCTCATCGTACGCGAGCCCGACGGGGTCCGGGGCACGTGCCCCGGCCCTCCGGGAGTCCGGGTGGCCTCGGTGCGCCGCCGCCGGAGCATGTGCACCAGGACGAGCACCGACACCACCGCCGCGTAGACGCACCACACGGAGACGAAGGCGTCCCGAAGCAGCCACGCGACGACCGCGAGACCCACCAGGTTCGCCACGCCGAAGACGACGATGCTGCGGTAGCCCGACAGCACGGCCGGTCCGATCACCGCGACGACGTACAGCACGGCCCACACGACGCCGTGCTGCAGGCCCGTGCTGTAGTCCAGGGCGTGAGGGTGCCGAGCGACCTCGACGTCGTGCGTGACCAGCACGAAGGTGAGGTAGGCCGAGACCGCGGCCCCCACCACGAGGAAGGGCGCGACGCGCAGGCGCCGGCCCGGAGGCTCCAGGAGCAGCACCGCCAGGGGGACCAGCGAGGGCAGCAGCGGCAGGGCGATGGCCAGGTAGCCGTACATCGCGACCTCGGTCACCCCAGGCGAGACGTCCCCACCGGCCCCGGCCCACACGACCGCCTCGACCAGCTGGTGCACGGCGAAGACCAGGGGCAGGGCGGCGAACAGGGCCTCGCGTGGGTGACGCACCTGGCGCAGGGACACTGCCGCCACCGGCAGCAGCGCGGCACCGGCCACGACGTCGGCCTCGACCGAGAAGCACATGAGAGGTCCTTCCGCAGACTCCGTGCTGCGGGTACCCCGGTCAGGCGGAGGGCACCGGCCGGAGGGAGGAGACCTCGCTCACGTCCGTGGTGGAGGACGCGCGGTGGAGCCAAGGGGACTCGAACCCCTAACCCCCTGCTTGCAAAGCAGGTGCGCTACCAATTGCGCCATGGCCCCTGGTGCCGTCTCACGACGGCGAGGGTGATGCTCAGGCGGAGGGCTTCTTCACCCGGTCGGTGGCCTCGGACCACAGTGCCAGCTCGTGCTGGGCCTCCTGGTTCTTCTTCCAGGCCAGCGCCGCGCCGGCGCCGGTGACGACCAGGAGGAGGAGCTTCTTCATCGCGACTGATCCTCTCGCAGGCGACGTGCGGGGTGGGTGGGCCTAACAGGACTTGAACCTGTGACCTCTTCCTTATCAGGGAAGCGCTCTAACCGTCTGAGCTATAGGCCCTTGCACAGCGCGACCGGGGCACGCAGCGACCCGGTCGACGGCTGAGATTACCGCACGCGTCGCACGCCGCCCAAACCGCCTCGGAGGCCCGCTCAGACGTCCTCGGCGAGGGTCACCTCGAGGCCACCGAGCAGGGCCGCCGCGAGGTTGTAGAGGAAGGCGCCCAGGGTCGCCACGACGGTCACGAGCACCACGTCGACGACGGCGACCAGCATCGTGAACCCCAGCACCCGTGAGGTGCCGAGGTAGTCCTGGATCGCGAAGGAGGTGCCCGTCCCTCCGACGACGTCGCCCACCGCGCTGTCGATCGACTCCCACACCCCGGCGGCACCGAGGACCGACCAGATCACCGCGACCGCGACGACCGTGACGATGCCCAGCGCGATGGACAGCAGGAACGCGGTCTTCATCACCGACCACGGGTCGATGTGGCTCAGCCGGAGGCGGGCCTTGCGCACCTTGCGCCCGGCCTGGCCAGGCGTCGGCGCGTTCGAAGGGGTCGAGGACGCCGCACTCTTGGCCACCGCCATCGCGGCGGCGAACCGGTCGGCGGCGCTGGGCTTGCTGGTGCCGGTGTCGTCGGGGACGACCGGCCCGGACTGGGCGTAGGCCTCCTTGATCCGCTCCTGCGTCTTGCCGGACGCCGGGGCGGACCCGGAGCGTCCGCTCGCTCCCGCCGGCCCGGCCGACACCGCGTCGTCGGCTCCACGCTCGGCCATCAGGACTCCTCCGTCTCCCCGTCGGCGACTGCTGTCTGGTCGGTGCTCGGGACCGGCTCGTCGGCCTCCCCCGAGGACCCCTCGGACGGCTCCGTCGAGCTCTCCGACGAGGTCTCGGCCGTGGGCGCGTCCTCGGTAGAGGCTACCGGGCCCTCGGATTCCTCCATCGCCCGCTCGAGGGTGGACTCGATCGAGCGCGCCACCACGGCCACCGCGTCACCCTCGCGCACCCCGACGAACTTCACGCCCTTGGTGTCGCGACTGGTGGGTCGCAGCGAGTCGTCGACCGCGCTGCGCGTGACCTGGCCCGACTGCTTGACCGCCAGCACCTCGTCGCCGTCGACCACGATGAAACCGCCGACCAGCACGCCCCGCTCGTCGTCCTGCTTCATCGTCTTGATGCCGAGGCCGCCGCGGGACTGGACGCGGTACTCCTCGATGCGCGAGCGCTTGGCGAAGCCGCCGTCGGTGATCGTGAAGACGTACTGCTGCGGGGTCTCCTCGGACTCCGCGCTCGCCCTGATCACCGACATCGAGAGCATCTGGTCCTCGCCGCGGAAGTCCATGCCCTTCACCCCGGAGGTCGCCCGGCCCATCGGACGCAGCTGCGCGTCGTCGGCACGGAAGCGGATCGCCTGGCCCTTGCGGGAGATCAGCAGGATGTCGTCCTCCTGCGAGCACAGCTCGGCGCCGATCAGCTCGTCGTCGTCCTCACGGAAGTTGATCGCGATGACGCCCGCCTGCCGCGGGGAGTTGTAGTCGCCGAGGCGGGTCTTCTTCACCAGGCCGGTCCTGGTGGCCAGCACGAGGTACGGCGCCTGCTCGTAGTCCCGGATCGCGAGGACCTGCGCGATCCGCTCGTCGGGCTGGAAGCTCAGCAGTCCGGCCACGTGACCGCCCTTGGCGTCGCGACCGCCCTCGGGCAGCTGGTAGGCCTTCATCCGGTAGACCCGGCCGGCGGTGGTGAAGAACAGCAGCCAGTGGTGGTTGCTGGTCGCCATGAAGTGGTCGACCACGTCGTCGCCGCGCAGGGTCGCGCCGCGCACGCCCTTGCCGCCACGCTTCTGGGTGCGGTAGAGGTCGGCCCGGGTGCGCTTGGCGTAGCCGCCGCGGGTGATCGTCACGACGAGGTCCTCGTCGGGGATCAGGTCCTCCATCGACAGGTCGCCGTCGGCGGCGATGATCTGCGAGCGCCGCTCGTCGCCGTACTTGTCGACGATCGCGGTGAGCTCCTCCGACACGATCGCGCGCTGGCGCTCGGGCTTGTCGAGGATGTCCTTGAGGTCGGCGATGGTCAGCTCGAGCTCGGTGAGCTCGTCGACGATCCGCTGCCGCTCGAGTGCGGCGAGCTGGCGCAGCTGCATGTCGAGGATCGCGCGGGCCTGCAGGTCGTCGATCTCGAGCAGGTCCTTGAGGCCCTCGCGGGCGGCCTCGGCGCTGGCGCTCGCGCGGATCAGCGCGATCACCTCGTCGAGCATGTCGAGCGCCTTGGCGAGCCCGCGCAGGATGTGCGCGCGCTCCTCGGCCTTGCGCAGGCGGTAGCGCGTGCGGCGCTGGATGACCTCGAGCTGGTGGGTCACCCAGTGGGACACGAACTGGTCCAGGGTCAGCGTGCGGGGCACGCCGTCGACCAGGGCGAGCATGTTGCAGGCGAAGTTGGTCTGCAGCTCGGTGTGCTTGTAGAGGTTGTTCAGCACCACGCGGGCGACCGCGTCCCGCTTGAGCACCACGATCAGCTGCTGGCCGGTGCGCGCCGAGGTGTTGTCCTTGACGTCGGCGATGCCCTGGATCTTGCCGGAGTCGGCCAGCTCGGCGATCTTCATCGCCAGGTTGTCGGGGTTGACCTGGTAGGGCAGCTCGGTGATCACCAGCTGCGTGCGGCCGCGGGCGTCCTCGTCGACGTCGACGACCGCTCGCATCGTCACCGACCCCCGGCCGGTGCGGTAGGCCTGCTCGATGCCCTGTCGGCCGACGATCAGCGCCTTGGTCGGGAAGTCCGGGCCCTTGACCCGCTCCATCAGCGCCTCGAGCAGCTCCTCGCGCGAGGCCTCCGAGTTGGCCAGCGCCCACTGGACGCCGTCGGCGACCTCGCGCAGGTTGTGCGGCGGGATGTTGGTGGCCATGCCCACCGCGATGCCGGCCGAGCCGTTGACCAGCAGGTTGGGGAAGCGCGAGGGCAGGATCGACGGCTCCTCGGAGCGGCCGTCGTAGTTGGGGACGAAGTCGACGGTCTCCTCGTCGATGCCGCGCACCATCTCCATCGCCAGCGGCGCCATCCGGCACTCGGTGTAGCGCATGGCCGCGGCGGGGTCGTTGCCCGGCGAGCCGAAGTTGCCCTGGCTGTCGACCAGCGGAGCCCGCATCACCCACGGCTGCGCCAGGCGCACCAGGGTGTCGTAGATCGCCGAGTCGCCGTGGGGGTGGTACTGACCCATCACCTCGCCGACCACGCGGGCGCACTTGCTGAAGCCGCGGTCGGGACGGTAGCCCCCGTCGTACATCGCGTAGAGAACCCGCCGGTGCACCGGCTTGAGCCCGTCGCGCACGTCGGGCAGCGCACGACCCACGATGACCGTCATCGCGTAGTCGATGTAGGAGCGCTGCATCTCGACCTGCAGCTCCACCGGCTCGATCCGGCCGCCCGGGGGCGGGACCGGCGGGGTGGTCGGGGTCTCAGTCATCGGTTCAGTCCTTCACATGAGCGGCGTGAGGTGCGTGCGCTGGCAAGACGGAGGAGCGACGGCGGGCGTGCGTCGCGCTGCTCATCAGATGTCGAGGAAGCGGACGTCCTTCGCGTTGCGCTGGATGAAGCTGCGGCGCTGCTCGACGTCCTCTCCCATGAGCACCGAGAACATCTCGTCGGCCTGCGCGGCGTCCTCGAGCGTGACCTGGAGGAGCAGCCGGCTGTCGGGGTCCAGCGTGGTGTCCCACAGCTCGTCGGGGTTCATCTCGCCCAGACCCTTGTAGCGCTGGACCGGGTTCTCCTTGGGCAGCTTCTTGCCCGCCTCGAGGCCGGCCTTCATCAGCGCGTCGCGCTCGGCGTCGGAGTAGACGAACTCGTGCTCGTGCGGCTTGTTCCACCGCAGCCGGTAGAGCGGCGGCTGCGCGAGGTAGACGTAGCCGTGCTCGATCAGCGGCTTCATGAAGCGGAAGAGCAGCGTGAGCAGCAGCGTGCGGATGTGGTGACCGTCGACGTCGGCGTCGGCCATCATCACGATCTTGTGGTAGCGCAGCTTGTCGAGGTCGAACTCGTCGTGGATGCCGGTGCCGAGCGCGGAGATGATCGCCTGCACCTCGTTGTTGGCCAGGACCTTGTCGATCCGGGCCTTCTCGACGTTGAGGATCTTGCCGCGGATCGGGAGGATCGCCTGCACGCGCGGGTCGCGGCCGCCCTTGGCGGAGCCGCCGGCGGAGTCGCCCTCGACGACGAAGATCTCGCACTCGGCGGGGTTGGTCGACTGGCAGTCGGCCAGCTTGCCGGGCAGGCCGCCGCGGCCGAGCAGGCCCTTGCGCGAGCGCGCCAGCTCACGGGCGTTGCGCGCGGCGATGCGGGCCTGGGCGGCCGCCATCGCCTTGCGCACGACGTCCTTGCCCTCGGCGGGGTTCTGCTCCAGCCAGGCACCGAACTGGTCGTTGACCACCCGCTGCACGAAGCCCTTGGCCTCGGTGTTGCCGAGCTTGGTCTTGGTCTGGCCCTCGAACTGCGGCTCGGCGAGCTTGACCGACACGATCGCGGTCAGGCCCTCGCGGACGTCGTCGCCGGAGACGCGGTCCTCCTTCTTCTTGATCAGGCCCCACTCCTCGCCCCAGTTGTTCATCAGGGACGTCAGCGCCGAACGGAAGCCCTCCTCGTGGGTGCCGCCCTCGTGGGTGTTGATCGCGTTGGCGAAGGTGTGGACCGACTCGGCGTAGCCGGTGTTCCACTGCAGCGCCACCTCGAGGCTCAGACCCGAGGACGACCCGGCCTCGGCCTCCGCCTCGAACGAGACGATCGAGGGGTGCGCCGGCGTGCGGCGCTTGTTGAGGTGCTCGACGAAGTCGACCAGGCCGCGCTCGAACTTGAAGGTGCGCTGCAGCCCGCCCTCGGGCGCCTTCTCGCCCTCGGCCTGCTGGTCGCCCTCGGTCTCGCTGACCGTGGTGGAGTCCTCGACGGCCTCCGCGATCTCCTCGGCCTGCGGCCGCTGGTCGCGCACCACGATCTCGAGGCCCTTGTTGAGGAACGCCATCTCGCGGAAGCGGTTGGCGATGGTCTCGAAGCTGAACTCGACGGTCTCGAAGATGTCCCGGCCCGGCCAGAAGCGCGTGGTGGTGCCGGTCTCCTGGGTCTCCTCGTGACGCTGCAGGTCACCCTGGGGGACGCCGTAGTGGAAGGACTGGCTCCAGCGGTAGCCGTCGCGGCGCACCTCCACCTCGACCCGCTCGCTCAGGGCGTTGACCACCGAGACGCCGACCCCGTGCAGGCCGCCGGAGACCTTGTAGCCGCCACCGCCGAACTTCCCGCCGGCGTGCAGGACCGTCAGCACGACGGTGACCGCCGGGATGCCCTCGACCGGGTGGATGTCGACCGGGATGCCACGGCCGTTGTCGACCACCTCGACCCCGCCGTCGGGCAGCAGGGTCACCAGGATCCGGTCGCAGTGCCCGGCCATCGCCTCGTCGACGGAGTTGTCCACGACCTCCCACACCAGGTGGTGCAGGCCGCGCTCACCGGTGGACCCGATGTACATGCCCGGTCGCTTGCGGACGGCCTCCAGGCCCTCGAGGACCTGGATCGCGCTGGCGTCGTAGGACGGGGCCGCCGCGGGGGTGAGCGGAGTGGCGGGGGGGTTCTCGGGGGTCTCGGGTGGCGTCTGGGAAGACACGGACCATCCTCGGGCTCGGGACGCAGGCAGCCCCCGGTGGAGGGTCCTGGTCTGGACACGACAGACGTCCTCCCGGGAGCGGCCCAGCGTGCAGCCGCGGGGAAGACATCGCAACCGTCATTCTAGCCCCTCAGAGGCCCGAAACGGAGGCACGAGCCCGCGCAACCAGCCCTGGGTGTGCAGAAAACACCCCGTAGGACGCCGCAGAGCGGCGCTGGGAGCTCCGATCAGGGCTGGCCGTGGGTCCCCATACCGGGGAGGGGGCCACAGATCGGCGTCGGAGGCGTCTGCGGCCGACCGGCTCAGCCGTAGGTGTCCCGGGGTCCACGACCGCCCCGGACCGAGCGGCGGCCCTTGGTCCAGGTGGGCCCGGAGGGACCCTGGACGTCGATCACCCCGATGGTGCCGTCGCCGAGCTCCTGGTTGAGCCGCTTGACGACCGTCGCCGCGAGCAGCCTCATCTGGACGGCCCAGGCCGTGGAGTCGGCCCGCACCACGAGCCGTCCGGGCGTGCCGTCCTCACCCGCCTCGAAGGAGACGGGGGAGACGTGCTGGGCGACCTCCGCGCCGACGATGACACCCCAGCGGGCCAGCGCCCCGTGGGTGCGGATCTCGGTGGCCCAGCCCTGCTCGGCCACCAGCCGCCCGAGCGTGGCGTCGAGGGTCTGCGGGTCCCGGTCGTCGGGGTGGGCGCTGGAGACCCGGGGGTCGATGCGCCGGGCGCGCGGCTTGCGGCGCGTCACCGGACGGACGCCGGACAACGAGCGCGCCACCGCGCGCGCCAGCTCCAGGCCGGTCTCGTCGTGGCCGGGCTCGGGGGGGACGCCGGGGTCGGGGGGGACGGCAGGCTCGTCCGGCACCTCAGCCCTCCCGTCGTACGTGGATCCGCGCTCCGGCCAGCGCCTGCGGGACGTCGTCCTCCACGGCAGCGGTGACCAGGACCTGCTCGGCGCCGGCCGCGATCTGCGCCAGGTGTGTGCGTCGGTCGGTGTCGAGCTCGGCGAAGACGTCGTCGAGGATCAGGATCGGCTCGTCGCCCTCGGCGCGCAACAGGGAGTACGACGCCAGGCGCAGCGCGAGCGCGTAGGACCAGGTCTCGCCGTGGGAGGCGTAGCCCTTGACCGGCAGGGTGCCGACGGCCAGCGCGAGCTCGTCGCGGTGGGGGCCGACCAGGGTGATCCCACGCTGCAGCTCCTCGCGCCGCCGCTCGGCGAGCTGCGCGGCGAAGGCCTCGGCCAGCGCCTCCCGGTCGTGCGGGTCCTCGGCGACCACCGACGGCTGGTGCAGCGCGGTCGCCTCGCTGCGGCCTGCGTCCCCCCGGGACTCCTGCGCGACCGAGGCGTAGGCCTCGGCCAGGGGAGGCAGCAGGTCGGTGACCAGTCCCGCCCGCGCGGCGGTGAGCTCGCTGCCCAGCCGCAGCAGCTGCTCGTCCCACACCGCCAGCGTGCTCTCGAAGTGCTCGTCGGGTCGCGCCGCTCGGCCGCGCCGCTCGGCGCCGGCCTGCTTGAGCAGGGCGTTGCGCTGCTTGAGCACCCGGTCGTAGTCGGCGCGGACGCCTGCCAGGCGGGGGGTCCGCAGCACCAGCAGGTCGTCGAGGAACCGGCGGCGCTCGCCCGGGTCGCCCTTGACCAGCGCGAGGTCCTCGGGGGAGAACAGCACCGTCCGGAGCAGTCCCACCAGGTCGCGCGCCCGGGGGAGGGGCGAGCGGTTGACCCGCGCACGGTTGGCCCGTCCGGGGTTGATCTCCACCTCGAGCACGGCGGTGCGCCCGTCCTTGACCACCGCTGCGCGCACGAGTGCCTGCTCGCAGCCCTGTGCGACGAGGGGGGCGTCGGAAGCGACGCGGTGCGACGAGAGCCGCGCGAGGTAGTCGACCGCCTCGACGATGTTGGTCTTGCCCTGACCGTTGGGGCCCAGGAAGGCGGTGACCCCCGGCTCCAGTGCCACCTCGAGGGCGGCGTGGGAGCGGAACTGGTGGAGGGTCAGGTGGGAGAGGTACACCGCGTGCTTCTCTGCAGGCGGCTAGCCGTCGGAGCGCTTCTTCTCGCCGCCCGGACGGTCGTCGGCCCGCACGGCGTGGCCCCCGAACTGGTTGCGCATCGCCGCGACCGCCTTCATCGCCGGGCTGTCGTCCTGGCGGGAGGCGAAGCGGGCGAACAGCGCAGCCGCGATCGCCGGTGCCGGCACGGCGTGCTGGATGGCCGCCTCGACGGTCCAGCGGCCCTCGCCGGAGTCCTCGGCGTAGCCACGGATCGACTCCAGGCCCGGGTCCTCGTCGAGCGCGGCGACCAGCAGGTCGAGCAGCCAGGACCTGATCACGGTGCCCTGGCGCCAGGAGCGGAAGACGTCGGTGACGTTGTCGACCACGTCGACGCTCTCCAGCAGCTCCCAGCCCTCGGCGTAGGCCTGCATCACGGCGTACTCGATGCCGTTGTGCACCATCTTGGCGAAGTGGCCGGCGCCGGTGCGGCCGGCGTGGACCCACCCGAACTCGCCCTCGGGCCGGAGCGCGTCGAAGATCGGCTGCGCGGTGGCGACGTCGTCGGCGTCGCCACCGGCCATGAGCGCGTAGCCCTCCTGCAGCCCCCACACCCCGCCCGAGACGCCGCAGTCGATGAAGCCGACCCCCTTCTCGGCGAGCAGGTCGCTGTGCCGCTGGTCGTCGGTCCAGCGCGAGTTGCCGCCGTCGATGACGACGTCGCCTTCCTGGAGCAGGTCGCGCAGCTCCTCGATGGTCTGGTCGGTGGGGTCCCCGGCCGGGACCATCACCCAGACCACGCGCGGCGACTCCAGCTCGCCGACCATCGCCGCGAGCGAGTCGGCGTCGCGCACCTCGGGGTTGCGGTCGAAGCCGACCACCTCGTGCCCCGCGTTGCGCAGCCGCTGCCGCATGTTGCCGCCCATGCGGCCGAGTCCGACGAGCCCGATCTTCATGCTCGCCACCCTAACGACGGCACGCCAGGACGCGGCGCGGGCTCAACCGAGCAGCCGGCGAGGCATGAGGAGGTACTGGAACGAGGTGTCCTTCTCGCCGTCGAGGTCGGGCACCCCGGAGATGACCGCCGGCTTGCTGGGCTGGGTGAAGGCGAGCTCGACGACCGGGTGCTCGATGGCGGTGAGGCCCTCGAGCAGGAACTGCGGGTTGAAGCCGGTCGTGATGCTCTCGCCCTTGACCTGGGCCTCGATCACCTCGGTGGCCAGGGCCTCGTCGCTGTGGCCGGCGTCGAGGGTCAGACCGCTGTCGTCGAAGCGCAGCTGCACCGCGGCGTTGCGCTCGGCGACCAGCGCCACGCGCTTGACCGCCTCGACCAGGGCCGCGCGGTCGATGCGCACCGTCGTCAGGTGCTCGCTGGGGAACAGCGTGCGCACGCGGGGGAACTCGCCGTCGAGCAGGCGGGTCGTCGTGCGGCGGAAGCCGCCGTTGACCTCGCCCTCGAAGCCGATCAGCCCGTCCCCGGACCCGCTGCCGGAGAGCGCGATCGTGACCGTCGCCCCGGTGTTGAGCGCGCGGGCGGTCTCTGCCAGCACCCGGGCGGGCACGAGCGCGTTGGCCTGGGAGTCGGTGGTGCCGGGGTCCCAGGTGAGCTCGCGCAGGGCGAGCCGGAAGCGGTCGGTGGCCAGCAGGGCGATCTGGCTGCCCTCGATCTCGATCCGCACGCCGGTGAGCACCGGCAGCATGTCGTCGCGGCCGGCAGCGGTGACCGCCTGGGCGACGGCCTGGGAGAAGACCTCGCTGCTCACGCTGCCGGCGGCCTCGGGCATCGCGGGGAGGGAGGGGTACTCCTCCACGGGCATCGTCTGGAGGGTGAACGTCGCCGAGCCGCAGCGCAGCGTGACCTTGGCCCCGTCGATCGCCATGTCGACCGGCTTGTTGGGCAGGCTGCGGCAGATGTCGGCGAGCAGGCGGCCCGAGACAAGCGCGCGTCCCTCGTCCTGGACGCTCGCGGGGATGCTCACGCGTGCCGAGGTCTCGAAGTCGAACGTGGAGAGGACCAGGCCGTCCCCACCCTCGGACGTCTCGATGAGGAGACCCGCCAGCACGGGGATGCTCGGACGCACGGGGAGCCCGCGGGCCGCCCAGGCGACGGCCTCGGTGAGCACGTCTCGCTCGACACGGAACTTCACGACGGGATGCCTCCTGGCTGAGCTGTGACCGTCTGCGTGGCCCCCGACCCGACGGATCGGGGGAGTTGCATCCTGCCACGGGGGGCCGGCGATGAGGAGACTGACTGGACCGAGCCGCCCTCATCGGTGGCCGCCGGGGCGGTTCTCCCCAGGTCGGGGCCCGAGGAGATGTTCACCCCCGAGCAGCGAATTGGTAATTCGTCCTTCGTCATAGGCACGGTGGAATCTGGGGAGAACCGCCGAACCCGCAGGTCAGCGGCCTGGTCGGCCTGAGGACGAGCTGTGGAGGAATCCTGGGCAACTCGGCCGAGGCTGTGCGCGGAACGACAAGTTCCCCAGGGGGCCGCCGGGTTGTGCACACGGAATTGCTGTCGTTCGCCGCGTTGTGCACATCCCCGTCCCCAGGGCTCCACCACGGCCCTCACTGCTGGCGGGCCTGCTGCTTGATCCGGTTGGTGAGCTCGGTGACCTGGTTGAAGGTGCTGCGGCGCTCGCTCATCTCGGCGTTGATCCGCTTGTTGGCGTACATCACCGTGGTGTGGTCGCGGTCGCCGAACTCGCGACCGATCTGGGGCAGCGAGAGCGGGGTCAGCTCGCGGCACAGGAACATGCCGATCTGGCGAGCGGCGACGAGGTTGCGGGTGCGCTTGGGCCCGCAGACCTCCTCGATGCTCAGGCCGAAGTAGGACGCGGTCTGGGCGATGATCAGCGACGCGGTGATCTCCGGCTCCCCGCCGTCGGGGATGAGGTCCTTGAGCACGATCTCGGTCAGCGTCAGGTCGACCGGCTGCTGGTTGAGGCTGGCGAACGCGGTGACCCGGATCAGGGCCCCCTCGAGCTCGCGGATGTTGGTCTGGATCTTGGAGGCGATGAACTCCAGCACCTCCGGCGGGGCGGTCAGGCGCTCGATCGCCGCCTTCTTGCGCAGGATCGCGATCCGCGTCTCGAGGTCCGGCGGCTGGACGTCGGTGATCAGGCCCCACTCGAACCGGTTGCGCAGCCGGTCCTCCAGCGCCTCGAGCCGCTTGGGAGGCCGGTCTGAGGTGATCACGATCTGCTTGTTGGCGTTGTGGAGGGTGTTGAAGGTGTGGAAGAACTCCTCCTGCGTCTGGATCTTGCCCTCGAGGAACTGGATGTCGTCGATGAGCAGGACGTCGACGTCGCGGTAGCGCCGCTGGAAGACCGGTGCCTTGTCGTCGCGGATCGCGTTGATGAACTCGTTGGTGAACTCCTCGCTCGAGACGTAGCGCACGCTGGCGTCGGGGAAGAGCCCACGGACGTAGTGCCCGATGGCGTGCAGCAGGTGGGTCTTGCCCAGCCCGGAGTCGCCGTAGATCAGGAGCGGGTTGTAGGCCTTGCCGGGGGCCTCGGCCGCGGCGACGGCCGCGGCGTGGGCGAACCGGTTGGACGAGCCGATGACGAAGTTCTCGAACAGGTACTTCGGGTTCAGGCGGGTCTCCAGGACGCTGCCGGTGGGCCGGGTGCGCCGCGGCGCGCCCTCCTCGCGGCGCTGGGCCGGCGGGAAGACGTCAAGTCGATGTGTCGACAAATCGTCAGGTCGCTCCGACGACATGTCGTCGTCTCCGAGCTCGGCGTCCCCGCCGAGGTCCGCCGCCTCCCGGGCGAGGCTGGGGTCGACCGGCGGGGCGAGCTGGGAGTCGACGGTGAAGGCGAGCCGCACCGGGAAGCCCATCCGGGCGACGAGCCCGTCCTCGAGCAGGGACCGGACCCGGCCGTCGAGGCGGGTCTTGGTGAACTCGTCGGGCACGGCGATGATCCCGGTGGTCCCGTGGAGGGTGACCGGCCGGGTCGCGGCGAGGAACGCCCGGTTGGCCGGCGGCATCTCGCCGATCAGCCCGTCCCACACGCGCCGCAGACGGTCCGCACCCGACTCGCTGTCTCCGGTCCCGTCGGGGTTCGTGCTGCTCACGGGGCCCGCGGGGCCCCCTGGGCCTGCACTGCTCTGCTCGCCGACGGCGGTCTCTCCCTGGTCCCGGCTCGTGCTCACTCGTCGTGCTCCTCCCGATGGCGGCGTCGTCCGACGCGACGCCGGACACCGACACACACGAAACCCACAGACTTATCCACAAGGTGTGCACGAGCTGGGCGACCGGATGAGGGCACAGCGAGGACCCAGCCCGAGAGGCGGTGGGGACAGACGTGGAGGCCGTTGTGGAAGCGTGAGGGCCGCGAGGTCGGCGAGGTGACGCTAACAAGCCCGACCGGCCTCGGCAAGGAGTTCTCCACAGCCCGGGACCTGCCTGGTCCGGGTGGACCGGACCCCGACGGCGTGTCCCCCGGCGTGTCGGTCGAACCCTTCTCTCCGGGCTGGTCCGGGGAGGGCGACCGCGGCGCGGTCCGGTCCAAATTGACCCCGCTTGCCGCGCTCGCGTACCGTGCAGGGGTTGACCGGGTCGACGACTGCCCCCTGCCTTCCGCTCGCTCCTCCCGGAGCGCCGACAGGCGACGTAGGCGGGCGCGGCGGACACCCCGGTCGCCCCGAACCAGTGCCGCCTGACACCCGGAGAGCGCCGTGAGCAAGCGTACGTACCAGCCGAACAACCGCCGTCGCGCCAAGACGCACGGTTTCCGCCTGCGCATGCGCACCCGTGCCGGCCGCGCGATCCTCTCCGCCCGCCGCAGCAAGGGTCGCAAGCGTCTCTCCGCCTGAGGCGCTGCATCCTTCCGGGCCCCTCCGGGCCGGCGCCGTGCTGAGCCGCTCCTCGCGACTGACCTCGCCTGCCGACTTCCAGACCGCGCTGCGTCGTGGGCGGCGGGCCGGTTCCCGTTGCCTGGTGGTGCACCTCGCCCTGCGCCCCCCTGTTCGCTCCGCTCCTCCGGCCGAGTTCCCGGCGTCCCCGGCGGCCCCGGCGCCCGCTCGCGTCGGCTTCGTGGTGAGCAAGGCCGTGGGTGGCGCCGTCGAGCGCAACCGGGTCAAGCGCCGCCTGCGTCACCTGTGCCGCGACCTGCTCCCCGACCTGCCCGCCGACTCGCTCCTGGTGGTCCGCGCCCTGCCGGCTGCGGCCACCGCCTCCTCCGTCGAGCTGGGTGAGGACCTCCGTGCCGGTGTCCGCCGGGCGCTCGGGTCCGCGGTGCGGCGATGAAGCACCTCCTGATCTGGCTGCTCAGGGCCTACCGGTTCGCGATCAGCCCGCTCTACGGCCAGGTCTGTCGCTTCTACCCGACGTGCAGCGCCTATGCCCTCGAGGCGGTGACCGAGCACGGTGCCCTGCGCGGCTCCTGGCTCGCGGTGCGCCGGGTAGGTCGGTGCCATCCCTGGAACCCCGGGGGCTACGATCCCGTCCCGCCGGCCCGCGGCGCGAGGTCGTCGTCCGCGTCCGCTGATTCGCCCGACTCGCCGGATTCGTCCCCGTCGTCCGAGTCATCTGAGTCGTCCGAGTCGTCCGAGTCAGCGTCCTCGACCCCCACCTCCTAAGGAGACTGCGTGTCAGCCCTGTCCGCGATCGGCGGCGCCATCATGGCGCCGCTGTACTTCCTCATCTCCTTGGTGCTGTCGGGGTTCCACTCGGTGTTCGGAGCGGTGTTCGGCGACGACGCCGGGATCACCTGGGTGCTGTCGATCATCGGGCTCACCCTCGTGGTCCGCGCCTCGCTCATCCCGCTGTTCGTCAAGCAGATCAAGTCCAGCCGCAACATGCAGCTGATCCAGCCCAAGGTCCGCGAGCTGCAGAAGAAGTACGGCCACGACCGGGAGCGGCTCGGCCAGGAGACGATGAAGCTCTACCGCGAGTCGGGGACCAACCCGTTCGCGGCCTGCCTGCCGTTGATCGTGCAGATGCCGATCTTCATCGCGCTGTTCCGTGTGATCGACAAGGCGGCCAACGGCATCGCCAAGGGCGTGCTGACCCAGGACCAGGCCGACTCGCTGTCGCAGGCCAAGATCTTCGGCGCCCGCATCGCCGACACGTTCACCGGCGCGAGCGGTGATGCCGCCGGCCAGGTCAGGATCCTGGCCGCGATCCTCGTCGTCGCGATGACCGCCACGACCTTCCTCACCCAGCGTCAGCTGATGACCCAGAACATGCCCCCCGACGCCATGCAGGGCCAGTACGCCCAGCAGCAGAAGATGCTGCTCTACGTCCTGCCGCTGGTCTTCGCCGTGGGCGGCATCGCGTTCCCGATCGGTGTCCTCATCTACTGGACCACCTCGAACCTGTGGACGATGGGTCAGCAGTTCTACGTGATCCGCAACAACCCCGCTCCGGGGACGCCGGCCGAGAAGGCCAAGGCGGAGCGGGACGCCGCCAAACGCGCCAAGAAGGGACTCCCGCCGGTCGAGGAGGCCGCGGCGGCCGCGCCCCCCGAGCCGGAGGCGGATCCCTCGCAGGCCGCCCAGGGCCGGCAGCAGCCCAAGCGGCAGACCCGCGAGCAGCGCAAGAAGAAGCCCAAGAAGAAGCCCTGACGGGCCCCGGACCAGCACGGAGAACGGAGAACTGAGATGACGGACTCTGCGGAGGAGACGGTCACCGAGGCGCCGGCCGACCGGCGTGAGCAGCTCGAGCGCGAGGGCGACATCGCCGCTGACTACCTCGAGGAGCTGCTCGACATCGCCGACCTCGACGGGGACATCGACATGGACGTCGAGGGCGACCGGGCCGCGGTCTCGATCGTGGGCGGGGACCTCGACCGTCTCGTGGGACGCAACGGCGAGGTCCTGGACGCGCTCCAGGAGCTGACCCGGCTGGCGGTCCTGCGGGAGACCGGCGAGCGGTCGCGGCTGATGCTCGACGTCGGCGGCCACCGCGCACAGCGCCGCCAGGTGCTCGAGGGCATCGCGCGGGATGCGATCGCCGAGGCCAAGGAGACCGGTGAGGCCGTCTCGCTCAAGCCGATGTCCCCGTTCGAGCGCAAGGTGGTCCACGACGTGGTGGCCGAGGAGGGGCTGAGCTCGGAGTCCGAGGGCGTCGAGCCGCGCCGCTACGTGGTGATCACGGCGTCGTGAGCAGCCGATGACGCACGTTTCACGTGAAACACCCCCGGCGCCTCCCGAGGCGGCGGGGGTGTTCGCTTCGCGGCTCCCGCTCGCCGAGCGGTACGCCGGCTGGCTGGCCGACGCCGGCGTGGTCCGCGGCCTGATCGGTCCGCGGGAGGTACCGCGGCTGTGGGAGCGGCACCTGCTCAACTGTGCCGTGCTCGCCGACGCGATCCCCCAGGGGCGTTCGGTCGCCGACGTCGGCACCGGGGCCGGCCTCCCGGGCCTCGTCCTGGCTGTCCGGCGGCCCGACCTGCGGGTCACGTTGGTCGAGCCGCTGCTGCGCAGGACCACGTTCCTGGAGGAGGTCGTCGCCGACCTGGGCCTCGACCACGTCGAGGTGGTGCGCGCACGGGCGGAGGAGCTGCACGGCCGGCGGCAGTTCGACGTCGTCACCTCCCGCGCGCTCGCCCCGCTCGAGCGGCTGCTCGGCTGGTGCCTGCCGCTGTGCGAGCCTGGCGGCGAGGTGCTCGCGATCAAGGGCTCCAGCGCTGCCGAGGAGGTCGCCGGACTGCCCTGGGTGTCCCCCGGGGACGTCGTGACAGTCCTCACCCTGGGGCGGGACCAGATAGATGTCCCCACCACGGCGGTGCGAGTGGATGCCGGGCGGGCCCGAGAATTAGGTTGGACCACGTCCCGTTCGTCGCGACGCCCGCGCCCTCGCAGCCCGCAGCGCAAGGGCCGTCGCCCTCACTGAGGAGTGCCCCGTGTCGGCTCGTCATTCCGCCCACGCCGACCGGACTGCACGGGCCCGGGCCTGGTTCAGCTCCCGACGCCGGGACCGTCGGGACGAGACGTCCCCGTCGCCGTCCTCGGCGGCCCCGTCGGCCGCGGCTCCCGCGGCGGGCGCTGCGCCCGCGGCCGCGCAGACCGGCCCAGCGCCGTCCACGGCGGACTCGGCCGCACCGGCCGCGCCGGGCCGCGTAGCTCCTCCGTCCATCCCCGCGGCTCCTCCTGCACAGGCTTTTCCACAAGGGAGGAAAAGTGTGTCGCCCGCCCCGGCGGACGCCCCTGTTTCACGTGAAACGACGCCCGCGAGCCACCACGGGGACCGGGTGACGAGCACCCTGGAGGCGGACGACCAGGCCCACGCGGGCGAGACGCCGGCCACTCCGGCGAGCCGGGAACCCGTTCGGCTGCCGCGGCCGGACGCTCCCCGCGTCCTCGTCGTGGCCAATCAGAAGGGCGGGGTGGGCAAGACCACGACCGCCGTGAACATCGCCGTCTCCCTCGCCCAGGGCGGCCTCAAGGTCCTCGTCATCGACCTCGACCCGCAGGGCAACGCCTCGACCGCCCTCGCCATCGAGCACGGTCGAGAGCTTCCCTCGGTCTACGACGCCCTGGTGGACGGTGCCTCGCTCGCGGACCTGGCGCGTCCGGCGGCCGAGGTGAGCAATCTGTGGGTGGTGCCGAGCAACGTCGACCTCGCCGGCGCCGAGATCGAGCTGGTGAGCCAGGTCGCCCGGGAGAACCGTCTGCGCAGGGCGCTCGCCGCCCTTCCCGGTCTCGACGCGACGGCCGAGGACCGTTTCGACTACGTCCTGGTCGACTGCCCGCCCTCCCTCGGGCTGCTCACGCTCAACGCGCTGGTGGCGGCCAAGGAGGTGCTCGTGCCGATCCAGTCGGAGTACTACGCCCTCGAGGGCGTCGGTCAGCTGCTCGAGACCGTCGAGCTCGTGCGGGCGAACCTCAACCCCGAGCTGGAGATCAGCACGGTGCTCCTCACCATGTACGACGCGCGCACGCGCCTCTCGGCCGCCGTCGCCGACGAGGTTCGGGCGCACTTCGGTGAGCGGGTGCTCAGCACCTACATCCCCCGCTCGGTGCGGGTCTCGGAGGCGCCGAGCTTCAGCCAGAGCGTCATCGCCTACGACCCCTACTCGCCGGGAGCGCTGAGCTACCTCGAGGCCGCTCGCGAGATCGCCGCGCGAGGCGCCACCCGCGTCACCGAGGACCGAGCGGCTCCTGAGCCGGCCAAGGCCGGCGCCACCGGCGCCACTGGCTCCGAGCCGGTCGCGGACGCCGCGGCGGAGCCCGAGGTCACGTCCGAGGCCGCTCCCGAGGTCACCGGCGAGGACGTGCCCGCGGTCGACCAGGCGGCGGAGTCGGCGCCCACACCGTCGAGCGGGCCGTTCGTGACCGAGCAGCGGGCGCCGGTGACGGTGACCGTCGCCCAGCGCCCGGGCGCGGCAGCCGTCACCAGCGCCACCGTCCCGACCGCTGTCCCAACAACTGACCCCGACCCGGCAACCGTGCCGGTCGGCGTACCGATCGCGAGCACCTCCGCCGCGTCTCAGGAAGGATCCGCATGAGCGACACCACCCCTCCCCGCCGGGGGCTCGGCCGCGGGCTGGGCTCGCTCATCCCGACGGCGCCGACCGCGCCGGAGCAGGGGTCGGGCACGACGGTCGCAGAACGTCCCTCCGCCTCGCCGGACTGGATCGGGCGGATGCCGGGCACGCCGCCCGCTCAGCAGGGGCCGGGTCAGGCCCCCGGGCCGAACGGTGGCGCGGAGGGCGCCGAGCGGTCCGAGAGGGCCGACGGGCCGACTGGGACCGACGGGGCCGCTGGGACCGACGAGGTCCAAGGCGCCCACGGGGCGCCGGGTGACGTCCCGGCCGACGCCCTCGTGGCGGGTGCCTACTTCGCCGAGCTGCCGGTCTCCTCCATCACCCCCAACCCCCGCCAGCCGCGGCAGGTCTTCGAGGAGGAGGCGCTCGCCGAGCTGGTCCACTCGATCCGCGAGATCGGGCTCCTCCAGCCGATCGTGGTCCGGCAGCTCGCGGCGGCCCACGACGGTGAGCCGGCCCGCTTCGAGCTGGTCATGGGCGAGCGCCGCTGGCGCGCCACCCAGGAGGCCGGTCTCGACACGATCCCGGCGATCGTCCGGGAGACCGGCGACGACGCGATGCTGCGCGACGCCCTCCTGGAGAACCTGCACCGGGCCCAGCTCAATCCGCTCGAGGAGGCCGCCGCCTACCAGCAGCTGCTCGAGGACTTCGGCTGCACGCACGAGGACCTCGCCAGCCGGATCGGCCGCAGCCGTCCGCAGATCAGCAACACCCTGCGCCTGCTGCGGCTCTCACCTGCGGTGCAGCGCCGGGTCGCGGCCGGGGTGCTGAGCGCGGGCCACGCGCGGGCCCTGCTCGGGGTCGTCGACGGCGAGGCCCAGGACCGGCTCGCCGGCCGGGTCGTCGCCGAGGGCATCTCCGTGCGGGCGCTGGAGGAGATCGTGGCGCTCGGCGACCACCAGGAGGACCAGCCCGCCGCGCCCCGGCGTCGGCCCCCGACCTCTCCGGCGCTGCTGGACCTGGCCGACCGCCTCTCCGACCTGTTCGACACCCGGGTCAAGGTCGACCTGGGCCGGTCCAAGGGCAAGATCACCATCGAGTACGCCTCCCTGGAGGACCTCGACCGCATCATCGGCGCGATCGACCCCACCTACGAGCGTCGATCGGACGATGAATCGCTGGATCGACAAGACGACTGATCGATCCAACGATCCAACGACACATCGATCTGTCGACAAATCGCTTCAGCGATCTGCCGATCCGGGGCCGTCCGGGGCAGGACGAGCGTCACAGGTCATCCCCCTCCCGGGTGACCCCGGGGTCGGATAACCTTCGGCGACACCCCGCCCGTCGCCCGAGGAGCCCTGCGTGGACGCGTTCTCCGAGTTCTTCTCGAACGAGTGGGTCGTGTTCTGGACCATCCCGGTCTTCACCGCCGTCGTCGGCTGGCTGATCAACTGGACCGGCGTGATCATGCTGTTCAACCCGGTCCGGCTCTACGGCGTGAGCGTGCCCGGCCTGGCCGACCTCGCCCGCCTGATGCCGCACAAGCTCCAGGAGGTCCCAGGCCTGCTCTACGGCAAGGTCGGGTGGCAGGGGATCGTCCCGGCCCGGGCGGCCAAGATGGGCTCGATCGCGGTCGACAAGGTGATCGCCAAGATCGGCACACCGGCCGACTTCTACCAGCAGCTCGACCCGCCGGCGATTGCCGAGCACATCGTCACGATCATGGAGCCCGAGGTCCCCGAGATCGTCGACGGCGTCATGCAGCGCCAGCACCCCCAGCTGTGGAAGAACCTGCCGCCCCGCATCCGCGAGGCCATCATCACTCGCGTCACCGAGCAGCTGCCCGAGATCATCGGCGACATCACCGACGAGATCGGCGAGCACATCGACCAGCTGCTCGACCCGAAGATCATGGTGATCGAGCACTTCCGCAAGAACCCGGCGCTGGTCAACCGGATCTTCTACGACGTCGGCGGCCGTGAGCTCAAGCTGATGGTCAACTTCGGGTTCGTCTTCGGCTTCCTCCTCGGCATCCCGGTCGCCGTCATCGACCACCAGTTCGGGATCTGGTGGCTGCTGCCGTTCATGGGCGTCATCGTCGGTTGGGTCACCAACCTGCTGGGGATGGCGCTGATCTTCGAGCCGGTCGAGGAGCGGCGGATCCTGGGCATCAGGCTGCACGGGCTGTTCCTGCGCCGGCAGGCCCAGGTGGCCGACGTCTACGCCAGGATCGTGGCCGAGGACGTGATCACCCTGGAGAACATCGGCGACTTCCTGCTCTACGGTCCTCGAGGCGATCGCACCCAGCAGATGCTCGAGCAGGCCATGGGCCCCGCGATCGACCGGGCAGCCGGCCCGGCGCGGGCGGCCCTGCGCGTGGCGGTGGGCACCCGGGAGTTCGACGCCATTCGCGACCAGGTCGCCCACGACTCGGCGGCGCACACGATCACGCCGTTCCGCGACCCCGGGTTCTCCCGGCGGCAGAGCGAGAAGATCCGGGTCCTGTTCGCCCACCGCGTCCGTGAGCTTCCCCCCGGGACTTCGTCGAGATGCTCCGTGCGGCGATCAAGGAGGACGAGTGGATGCTCTACGCCCACGGAGCCGTCATGGGGTTCGGCGGCGGCGTGGCGCACCTGCTGATCTTCGGCAGCGGGGGCAGCTGATGGCGGGGCGCGAGCTGGACCGGGTCAACGGCACGGACCGGATCAACGCCGGTGACATCCCGGGCCTGGCGCGCGTGGTGGCCGTCTCGTCGTTCCGCATCGGCGTCTGGGCCGCCGCCACCGGCGTCAGCGCCGGCCGGCGCGTGGTCGACGTGGCGCTGCACCCAGGACACGCCGGCGAGCTGGCCGAGGACCTGCAGGTCGCCGCGTCCGCGGTCACCCGGGCACTGGTCGGCAAGGACGTCGAGGAGCGCCTGCGCCACGTCCGCAGCGCCGCGTCGCACAACCCGGTCGTGCGCGTGGTGACCGACACCGTCGAGAACGTCGCCCCCGCGCAGGCCGTCCAGCCGATCACGGAGCCCGAGCCGGTCAACCCACTGCACGAGGCCGGGCAGAACCTGCTGCGCGCCTCCCGGGACGTGTGGAGCGAGGACCGCGGCCACCCGGCGTACGCCCGCATCATCGAGGAGCTCGCGCCCGACGAGGGCCGGATCCTCATGCTCCTGCTGCGCAAGGGGCCCCAGGCCACCGTCGACGTCCGCACCGGTGGGCTGGTCGGCACGGTCTCCTCGAGCCTGGTGGCGCCCAACCTCAACATGATCGGCGCGCTCGCGGGCTGCCGCTTCGTGGACCGGGTGCCGTCCTACCTGCACAACCTGGGCCGCCTGGGCCTGATCTGGTTCTCCAAGGAGACGATGCGCGACCCGATGGAGTACCAGGTGCTCGAGGCCCAGCCCGACGTGCTCGAGGCGATGGGCAGCGTGCGGCGCGCGAAGGTGGTGCGGCGCAGCATCCACCTCACGCCCTTCGGCGAGGACTTCTGCCGTGACGGGCTCGGCCTGCACCTGTCGATGGAGGAGCTGGAGGACGTGCCGCGCCACGCCGCCCCGCAGGACGAGTAGCGCCCTCGGCCCCATGCGACCACAGGCTTCCCGACCGCCTCAGGCGCGCTTCTGGCGTCGCCTCTCGGCCCGGCGGGCGAGCTCCTCCTGGTCGAGCCGCCTGGCCTCGTCGGGGGTGGGCGCGCCACCGCCGCAGCGCGCCGGCAGCCACCAGGACCCAGGAGGCTGCTCCTCGACGGGGTACTCGGCGATCGCCTTGTCGAGCATGGCCGCCATCGACCGGCGCAGCTCGGCGGTCTTCTCCACCGCGGTGGCGCCCTGCGGGTCGAGCGGCTCGCCGATCACCACCGAGATCGTCTTGTGGCGACCGAGGTCGCGGGGATGGTCCTTGGTGATCAGCCGCTGGGTGCCCCACAGCACCATCGGCACGAGCGGGACGCCGGCGTCGGCGGCCATGCGCACCGCGCCGGTCTTGAGCTCCTTGATCTCGAAGCTGCGCGAGATCGTGGCCTCGGGGAAGACCCCCACGACCTCACCGTCCTTCAAGTAGCGCACCGCCTCGTCGTAGGAGGCCTGGCCGTCGGCGCGGTCGACGCTGATGTGGCGCAGGCTGCGCATGAGCGGCCCGCTGACCCGGTGGTCGAAGGTCTCCCGCTTGGCCATGAACCGCACCAGGCGTCCCGACGGCACCGCGCCGTAGCCGGCCATGATGAAGTCGACGTAGGAGACGTGGTTGATCGCCAGGACCGCGCCGCCCTCGCTGGGGATGTGCTCGGAGCCGGAGATCCGCCACCGGAAGTCCATGACGCGGAACCAGGTCTTGCCGAGGACGATGATCGCGCGATAGGGCAGGTCGGCCATGAGGTGATCCTAGGGGTGGTCAGCGGGACGTCGCGGCACGGACGAGGCGGCCGAACAGCTCGCCGAGGTCCACCTCGGAGGCCTCCACGGCGAGCGGCACGATCGAGGTCTCGGTCATGCCCGGGGCGACGTTGACCTCCAGGAACCACACCGTCCCCTCGGCGTCGACGATCAGGTCGGTGCGCGACAGGTCGCGCAGGCCCAGCACCTCGTGCGCCCGCAGGGCGACGTCGGCGCAGGCCTTCGTCACCTCGGCGTCGAGACGGGCCGGGACCGAGAACTCGGTGGACCCGGCGGTGTAGCGCGCGGTGTAGTCGTAGACCCCGCCGTCGGGGACGATGCCGACCGCCGGCAGGGCGCGCGGCCCGTCCCCGTCGTCGTACACCCCGACGGCGACCTCCTCGCCCTCGACGAACCGCTCGACCAGCGCCGTGTCGCCGTAGGCGAAGGCGTCGACCATCGCCGAGGGCAGGTCGGCGACCGAGCGGACCACGGTGCACCCCAGCGCCGAGCCGCCGCGCGCGGGCTTGACGATCAGCGGCAGGCCGAGGCGCTCGGCCATCGCGCTCATGACCGCGGACGCCCCCAGCTCGCGGAACGTCTCGTGGGGCAGCACGACGGCCGGCGGGGTGGCGATGCCGGCGCCGGCGACCAGGGTCTTGGCGACCGGCTTGTCGAAGGAGACCCGGCAGGCCGCCGGCCCCGACCCGACGTAGGGGATCCCGGAGAGCTCGAGCACCTCGCGGATCGCGCCGTCCTCGCCCGTCGCACCGTGCAGCAGCGGAAGCACGCACGCCGGGGGGTCGTCGCGCAGCGAGGTCAGCAGCGTGGAGTCGACGTCGCGGACCTCGACCTCGAAGCCGCGGTCCCGCAGCGCCTCCCCGACCCGGCGACCCGAGCGCAGGGACACGTCGCGCTCGTGGGAGAGTCCGCCGGCCAGGACCAGCACTCGTTCGGACATGCGTCGCTCCTAGGAAAGGTCGGTGTTGGGGCCCTCGTAGCCCCGGGCCAGGGCGGTGCTACCGGGCAGGCCACCCGCGCCGAAGGTCTCGCGCAGCTCGAGCTCCTCCTCGATGACGCCGACGAGGCGTCGCACGCCCTCGCGGATCCGCTCGGGCGTGGGGTAGCAGAACGACAGGCGCATGGACTGGGCGCCGAAGCCGTCGGCGAAGAAGGCGGTGCCGGGCACGTAGGCCACCCGTGCGGTGACCGCGCGGGGCAGCATCGCCTTGGCGTCGAGACCCGGGGGCAGGGTGACCCAGACGTAGAAGCCGCCCTGCGGGACGTTCCACCGGGCGGACGCGGGCATCATGTCGTCGAGCGCCTCGATCATCGCGTCGCGGCGCTCGCGGTACATCTCGCGGAACTGCTTGATCTGGCCCTGCCAGTCGTGGGCGCGCAGGTAGGCCGAGATCGCCATCTGGCTGAACGACGGCGGACACAGCGTGGCCGACTCCTGTGCCAGCACCAGCTTCTCGCGCACCGCGTGCGGTGCCAGGGCCCAGCCGACACGGAAGCCGGGCGCGAAGGTCTTGGAGAAGGAGCCGAGGTAGATGACGCCGTCGGGCTCGTCGGCCCGCATCGCGCGCATCGGCTCGCCGGAGAACCCGAGCAGGCCGTAGGGGTTGTCCTCGAGCACCAGCACGTCGGCCTCGCGACAGATCTCCAGCACCTCGGTCCGGCGCTCGGCGCTCAGCGTGACGCCGGCCGGGTTGTGGAAGTTGGGGATCGTGTAGAGGAACTTGATCGTGCGACCCGAGGCGCGCACGGCCGCGATCGCCTCGCGGAGCGCGGAGGGCACCAGCCCGTCGGCGTCCATCTCCACGTGGACCACGTCGCACTCGTAGGCGCGGAAGACCCCGAGCGCCCCGACGTAGGACGGTGCCTCGCAGAGCACGACGTCGCCCGGGTCGCAGAAGACCCGGGTGACCAGGTCGACCGCCTGCTGGGACCCGACGGTGACCACGACGTCGTCGGGATGGGCCTCGATGCCCTCCAGGCGCATCACGTCGCAGATCTGCTCCCGCAGGACAGGGTCGCCCTGGCCGGAGCCGTACTGCATCGCGACCGCGCCGTCGTGGGCGACCAGGTCGCCGATCGCGCCACCGACGACGTCGAGCGGGAGGCCGGAGATGTTGGGCATGCCGCCCGCCAGGCTGACCACCTCGGGCCGGCTCGCGACGGCGAAGAGAGCTCGGATCTCCGACGCGGTCATCCCCTTGGTGCGGGCGGCGTAGCGGTCGACGTAGCTGTCGAGCCGCGTGCTCGCCACCCGCTCGGGTGTGCGACGGGAGCCGTCGGGCATGGGCTCTGCCTCGCTCTCTGCTGGGGGACGGGACGAGGGTGGGGGTCCTACCCTGGGATCATCCCACTGCCCCGGGGTGGAGGAGGCGACATGTCCAGGCGGTTGGCGCGCTTGACCCAGGACACGCTGTGCGACCTGCCCGCCGCGGTGCGGGCCGACGTCCTGTGGGAGGTGGAGCCGGTGCGTCGCCACCAGCTCCAGGACAGACCCCCGGCGGAGGCCGAGGCCGAGAAGGCCGCGTGGGTCTCCCAGGTGCTGCTGGAGTGGGGCTCCTGCGGGCGGGTGGCCTACGTCGACGAGGTGCCGGCCGGCTTCGTGCAGTACGCGCCCCCGGGCTTCTTCCCCGGCACCTCGTCCTTCGCCACCGCGCCGCTGTCGGAGGACGCGGTGCAGCTGGCGACGGTCGCGGTCTTCGACGAGTACGCCGGCGCGGGGCTGGGGCGGGTGCTGCTCCAGGTCATGGCGCGTGACCTGGTCAAGCGCGGCGGGATCCGGGCGGTGGAGGCGGTGGCGTCCGCGGGGGACGGGGATCCGGTGGGGTCGTGCGGCCCGGTGCCGGCGGAGTTCCTGCAGCGGGTGGGCTTCCGCACCGCACGCGCCCACCCGACGCACCCGCGGATGCGGCTCGACCTGCGGACCGCGCTGACGTGGCGCGAGGAGGTCGGGACCGCGTGGGAGCGGCTGATCGACCGTGTGCGCCCCTCGGCACCGGCACCGACGCCGGTGTCGAGGGGGCCGGCGGTCCTTCCCCGGACGGGTCCGGACCGACCCTCTGGCCTGGCCGGTCAGCCGATGTAGTCGGCCAGCTCCTTGAGGATCACCGACTTGGGGCGAGCGCCGACGATCTGCTTGACCACCTCGCCGCCGGAGTAGAGGTTCATCGTCGGGATCGAGGTCACGCGGAACTGCGCGGCGACGACGGGGTTCTCGTCGACGTTGAGCTTGACCACCTGGACCTTGTCGCCGTGGGCCTCGCTGATCTCGGCGAGGATCGGGGCGACCTGGCGGCACGGCCCGCACCACTCGGCCCAGAAGTCCACCAGGACGGGCAGGTCGGACTTGAGGACCTCCTGCTCGAAGTTGTCGTCGGTCACGACCTTCATCTCGGCCATCGGGCTCTCCTTCTGTGCGGTGTGCAGGGCGGGTCAGGGGTCACGGTGCCGGAAGGCACCGACACTCAGACCGAGACCGACGCGGGCCGGTCGACGGTGCCGGCGTCGTTGGCGGGCTGCTCGACGTCGTCGGCGTGGACGGGCTCGGCCTCGGTGTGGTGGTCGGCGGCGGCGATGCCGCGGTCGGCGAGGAAGCGCTCGGCGTCCAGCGCCGCGGCGCAGCCGGTGCCTGCAGCGGTGATCGCCTGGCGGTAGTGGTGGTCGACGAGGTCGCCGCAGGCGAACACGCCCTCGAGGTTCGTGCGCGTCGACGGGTGCTCGACCAGGACGTAGCCGTCGTCGTCGAGCTCGACCTGCCCGGCCAGCAGCTCCGAGCGCGGGTCGTGGCCGATGGCGATGAACAGCCCGGTCACGGGGAGCTCGCGGGTCTCGTCCGTCAGGGTGTCGCGCAGCGTGAGGCCGGTCAGCTTGTCGTCACCGTGGATGGCCGCGACCTCGGAGTTCCAGACCGGCTCGAGCTTGGGATCGGCGAACGCGCGGTCCTGCATGATCTTGGAGGCGCGCAGCTCGTCGCGGCGGTGCACGAGGTGGACCTTCTTGGCGAACCGGGTCAGGAAGGTCGCCTCCTCGACCGCGGAGTCACCGCCGCCGACGACCGCGATCTCCTGGTCGCGGAAGAAGAAGCCGTCGCAGGTCGCGCACCACGAGACGCCGTGGCCCGAGAGGCGGTCCTCGTCGGGCAGCCCGAGCTTGCGGTAGCCGGAGCCCGTGGCCAGGATCACCGCGTGGGCGCGGTGCTGCCGCCCCTCACCGTCGGTGACCACCTTGACCTCGCCGCTCAGGTCGACCTCGGTGACGTCGTCGGCGACCAGCTCGGCGCCGAAGCGCTCGGCCTGGGCGCGCATCTCGTCCATGAGCGCGGGGCCCATGATGCCGTCGCGGAAGCCGGGGAAGTTCTCCACCTCGGTGGTGTTCATCAGGGCGCCGCCGGCGGTGACCGAGCCCTCGAAGACCAGGGGCTGCAGGCTCGCACGAGCCGCGTAGACGGCGGCGGTGTAGCCGGCGGGACCGGACCCGATGATGATCACCTGACGGACGTCACCGCTCTCACCGGCGCGCGGCTCGGTGGTGCTGGTGGGGACGGAGATGAAGTTCACGACGGGATCCTCGGTCCGGGGACGGGTGTGCTGGCCTTGCAGGGGCCACAACCGATCCTAGGTGCCGGTTGTTCCCACCGGGGTCAGGGCCGAGGCGTGGCCGCGCGTCGGGGTCAACGGCGCACGAGGACCGCGGCCAGGCGCACCGGCGCCTCGCAGTCCCAGACCTCCACGCGCACCCGCGGCCGGCCGGAGGCGTCCGCGCGCACCGGGCGCACGACCGCGGTCGCCGCCCGCCCGTCGTAGGTCACCGGGAGGCGGACCAGCCGCGTGGGGACCGAGGGGTCGAGGCACCCGGCGGTGGGGCCGGCGGCCGGGCCCGTGGTCGGTGCGGCCAGACGCCCGGCCGATCCGCCCACGACCGCACCCGAGTCGACCGAGCCGCCGGGGGTGTCGAGGGACCGCTCCTGGCTCTGGTCCTTCGCCGCGGTCAGGGACGTCAGGGACGGGGCAGTCGCGACCAGCCGGCGGGCGTCGGCGCGCAGGCTGCCCGAGGACAGCGAGGGCCCTGCGGCGTAGGCGTCGCCGGAGCCGGGGCCTGCCCCCTCGGCGAGCGGGGCGGACGCTTCTCCCGCCGAGTCGGCCGAGCCGGCCGTGTCCGCGCCGGTGCCGGCGCCACTCAGGAGTCCGCCGGTGGTGAGGGACCAGCCGCCCACCACGACCGCGGCGGCCGCCACGAGCGCGGTCAGGCCCCGGCGACGGCGCTGCCGCGCGCGGTCCAGGGGTACGACGGCCGGGGGCGTCCGCGCCTCGGCTGCGGTGCCGGCGGGGGCGGCGGTGCCCGCCCGCTCGGCGACCAGCCCGGCCAGCACGTCGTCGAGCCGGTCCGCGAGGTCACCGGGCAGGGGCTCGGGCTCGGCGCCGACCTCGCCGAGGAGGGCGCGGACGAACGCGTCGTCGGCCGAGCCGGGGCTCTCGGTGCCGTCGGGGCCGGTCGGCTCGTCGGGGGTGCGGCTGCTCATCTCGCCTCCTTCCGCTGCGCGGCATCGTCGTCGGGGTCGTGGGGGGTCACCGTCGATGGGACGCGCGGGACCGGCTCGGGGTTCCCCGGCTCGTGTGCGGTCGCCCGGAGGTCGGCCAGCAACGGCGCGAGCCGGGCCCGGCCGCGCGAGCAGCGACTCTTGACCGTGCCGGGGGCGACCTCGAGCACCGCGGCGGCCTCCTCCACCGAGTGGCCACGGAGGTCCACCAGGACGAGGGCGGCCCGCTGCTCCACGGGCAGGGTGGCCAGCGCGGCCAGGACCCGCTCGCGGCGCTCGGCCAGCTCCGCGTGCGACTCGGGGGACGCCGATGCGGGCTCGCGCAGCGCGGGCGGCGTGGTGTGCGACTCGTCCGGCAGCGGGTCGGCGCGGCGGACCTTGCGGCGGCGGAGCCGGTCGAGGCAGGCGTTGACCACGATGCGGTGCAACCAGGTGGTCACCGCGGCGTCCTCGCGGTAGCTCTCGGCCCGGCGGAAGGCCGAGACCATCGCGTCCTGCAGGGCGTCGGCGGCCTCCTCCCGGTCGCCGGTGGTGCGCAGGGCCACGGCCCACAGCCGGTCCCGGTGACGGGCGAAGAGCGCCCCGAACGCGTCGGGGTCACCGGCGACGTGGGCGGCGATCAGCGACCGGTCGTCCCGGCCGTCCGCACCCGGAGCGGGGGTCCCAGGGGTCCCGTTCGTCCCAGTCGTCGGCGGCGCCACGTCATGACCGTACGACGACCTCCTGCACCGAGCCGCGGAAGGAACCGCCGTCGGCGGGCAGCGCGGTGAGCCAGAGCACGAGGTAGCGGGTGGTGACCGGGTCGAGGTCCACGCGGGTCTCGCCGCCGGCGCCTCGCTCGCGGGCCACCCGGTCGAGTCCCTTGACGTCGGTGGGGGCCCGGGACCCCTCGGGGGCGGCGTAGACGTCGAAGGCGTAGCCGGCGCCGCCGAGGCTCACGCTCATCGAGCGCACCTGGGTCTCGGAGCCGAGGTCGAGCACGAGGCCGACGCCCTGCTTGTACGGCGCCAGCGGTGGCCCGTCCTTGTAGCTCTGCGTGTCCCAGGCGGAGGCCTTGTCACCGTCGGCGGCCAGGCGCGCCTGCTCGGGGTGCTCCTCGCCGTTGCCGCCCTGCGCGGGCGGGTCCAGGTCGCTGACGCTCTCGATCCGCACGACCTGGCCGGTGTCACCGCCGCCGCCGCCCGAGGGCTCGTCGCCCGTGGCGGGGTCGTCGGCGTCGCGCGAGCTGCCCAGCCCGAACACGATGAGGACGCCGATCACGATGGCGGCGAGGACGGCCACGAGACCGGCCAGGCGCAGCCACACCGACCCGGGCCGGTCCACGCGTCCCGGCGGGACCGAGCCGTTGGTCTGGCGCAGGGCGTCGGGCCCCCAGCGCACCGGGGCTGCGGTCGACGGGGCGGGGTGGCTGCTGGGCGGCACGTCACCGTCGCCGGAGGACACCGGAAGGGGCAGTGGTGTGGCCACGGTCGCCTCGGCGTCGGCCGAGCTCGAGGCCCAGGCCGCGGCGGGCCGGGAGCGAGGCTCGGAGCGCGAATCGGGCCGGGACTCGGGCAGGGACTCGGGCTGGGCCAGCGGACTGGCCTGGGTCGCCTCGGGGTCGGGGGGGTCCCCGTCGTAGGAGCCGAGGCTCTCGGGACCCTCGGTGCCGGGGGCGCGGGCCGGGTCGACGTAGGCCGCCGGGCCGGCGATCGCGGTGCCGGGCGTGACCACCGAGCCCCCGCCGTCGCCGAGCCACCGGCTGAGCGCCTCGACCACCTCCGCGGCGGACTCGAAGCGAGGGTCCTCGGTGCGACGGCCGCGAGGCGGGCCGGCGAGGATCTGGCCGCACAGGGTGTCCAGCGCCTTGGGGACGCCGGCCTTGACCTGGCGCGGGCGCAGGAGCCGACCGTGGTCGCGGGGAGCCGTGGGGACGACGGAGTCGGGGTAGCCGGGCCACTTGCCGACCAGGCAGGCGTAGAGCAGCGCGCCGAGGTTGGTCACGTCGGACTCGTGCTCCGAGGGTGGCGGGGAGCCGTCGGGGGCGGCCTCTGGCCGGCCGTGGAGCACCCCGCTGACCACGAAGCCGATCAGCTTGACCGAACCGGCCTCGGTGATCATGACGTTCTCCGGCACCAGCCGGCCGTGGGCGACGCCGGTGCCGTGCCCGACGACGATCGCCTCGGCGACCTCGCGCACCAGCCACACCGCGCGGCGTGGGTCGAGCACGCCCTCCTCGGCGAGGATGCGGTCGAGGGACATGCCGGAGCCGTACTCGTGGACGACGAAGACCAGCTCGTCCTGCTCGACCGCGTCGAGCACCCGCAGCAGGTGGGCGTCGGAGACCAGCGCCGAGGTGCGGGCGGCGGTCAGGAGGGCGCGGGCGCGCGGGTCGTGGGCCGACACGACGTGGACCGCGACGTCGCGGGCCAGGGTCAGGTCGCGGGCGCGCCAGAACCTCGCGCCGGAGGTCTCCTCCAGGAGGTCCTCCAGCCGGAACCGGTCGGCCACGACGCTGCCGGGCCCGACCTCGCTCTGCGGCACCTGTCTCCCACTCCTCGGGCTGCCCGGTCCGCGCAGCCGCTGGTGGCGGCGAGCCGGGCCCCCGATCGTCTCGTCTGTTCAAGAGTAGGCAGCGCCGGGACCGCGCAAACCCCGGGCGTGCTCACCGGCGCAGGCGTGAGGTCACCAGCTCGACCACCTCGGTGATCTCCGCGATGCGCATCGCGCGCGCCGCGAGCAGCACCACGACCAGGTCGACCAGGGCCGCTCCGGCGAGCAGGACCAGCGCCTGCACCTTGCCCTCGCTCATCGGCCACGCCGCCAGCAGCCCGGCCCGGAAGGCCCACGCCGCACCGGCTCCGAGCGCCCCCGAGATGAGCATGCGGACGGCGAAGCGGACCAGCTGCGGGGTCTCCAGGCCGCCGAGCACCGAGCGCAGCAGGAGGTAGGAGGAGACCGCTCCGACGGCGTAGGACCCGGCGTAGGCCACGACGAGCCCGGGAGCGGTGTGCTGGGGATCGACCTGCGAGGTGACCAGGATCGCCAGCACGATGTTGGTGGCGGCGATCACGCACTGGACCCAGAAGACGGTGCGGGTGCGCTCGAGGGCGTAGAACCCGCGCAGCGTGAGGTAGTGGACGGTGAAGAACACCAGCCCGGGGGCGAACAGGGCCAGGGAGACCGCGAAGTCGGCGTAGGTGTCGCTGGCCGCGCCGTATCCGAAGACGACGTTGGCCAGCGGCAGGGCGATCACCGGCAGCAGCAACGCGAACGGCAGGATCAGCGCCAGCGCGGTGCGGGTGGTGTGCGAGACCTGCTGCGCCACCCGGGGCAGGTCCTCCTCGGCCGCCGCCCGGGACAGCCGGGGCAGCACGGCGGTCGCCAGGGAGACCGTCGCGATCGAGTGCGGCACCATCACGAGCAGGAACGCGCCGGAGTAGACGGTGTAGCCGGTGCCGCTCGTGGCCGCCGACTGCCCGCACGCCAGCGCGGCGTCGGCGGTGCCGCTGGAGGCCAGGCGGACCACGACGGTGTAGGCGATCTGGTTGACCACGACGAAGGCCACGGTCCAGCTGCCCAGGCGCAGGGTGTGCCCGAGCCCGCTGCCCCGGAAGTCGAAGCGCGGCCGGAACCGCACCCCGGCGGCGCGCAGGTAGGGCAGCAGCACCGCGAACTGCACCGCGATGCCCAGCGTCGACCCGAACCCGAGCAGCCACTCCTGGGCGGAGGTGTAGCCGCCGCACAGCTCGGAGCCCGAGGCGGTGCCGAACAGCACGAGGTAGGCCACCAGGACGGCCACCGCGATCACGTTGTTGGCGATCGGCGCCCACATCATGGGGCCGAACCGGTCGCGGGCGTTGAGCACCTGCCCGACCAGCACGAACATCCCGTAGAAGAACACCTGCGGCAGGCACAGCCGCGCGAAGGCGATCACCGACTCGCGCTGGGCGGTGAACTGGTCGGTGAAGAAGGCCCCGTCGAGGTAGAGCCGCATCAGCCACGGCGCGCCGATCACCAGCAGCGCGGTGACGCCGGCGAGGAAGATCCCCGCCAGGGTGATGACCCGGTCGGTGTAGGCCGCCCCGCCGTCCTCGTCGTGCTTCATCGCCCGGACCAGCTGGGGGACCAGCACGGCGTTGAACACCCCGCCCGCCAGCAGGATGTAGAGCATGTTGGGCACGGTGTTGGCGATCGTGAAGACGTCGGCGTGCAGCTGCGTGCCGAGCGCGGCGGCCAGCAGGGTGGAGCGCAGGAACCCGCTGAGCCGGGAGAAGACCGTGCCGGCGGCCATCACCACGCTCGAGCCGAGGACCGAGGGACCGGTCTCCTCGGCGGTGTCGCGGGTCTCGCTCACGAGGCGCTCCTCAGGACGGGTCCGTGGGTACGCCGGCGGCGCCGGACGCGGCGCACGACGCGGACGACGATGGCGGCGAGGAAGACGGCGGCAGCGATGCCCATGACGACCCAGACGACGAGGCCGACGCGACTGGTGCGCACCGGCACCTGGGGGCCGGCGTAGAGCCGCTCCCCGTCGCCGGTGACCAGGTCCAGGGCGACCCGGTGGACGCCGACCGCGGTGGACCGGATCTCCATCCTGAACGGGCGGCGGGTGCCGGGGGGCAGCTCGGCCGGACCGGGTGCGGTCACCTCCAGGCCGGTGCCGGTGACCCGGGCGCCGAGCGCGACCCGGACGCGCTGGTCGAGCCCGTTGGTCACGGGCACCAGGAAGCTGCCCTGCTCGCTGGAGGAGATGACGAAGGGTGGCGCGGCGATGCGGATGCGGCGCAGCCAGGAGTCGATCAGGTCCTCGATGCCGCTCAGGCGCTGGGCGGCCGGGCGGGGGTGACGCCGGGCGTAGAAGGAGGCGCTGAGCAGCGCCTGGCGGGCCAGGCGGGGGCCGGTCGTGTCGTCGTCGACCAGCGTGTCGTCGAGCAGCCCCGCGGAGCGGGTGACCTCGCGGACGTGGTCCACGATCCGCACCGGGACCTCGGCGCGACGCTGCGCGCGGAGGTAGCGGAACTCCTCGTCGGTCGCCTGCGGCCCGCCCGCGCCCGCCTGGGCGGCCAGGTCGCCGAGCCCGGTCGCCTGGATCCAGGGCGCGTCCAGCCCGGCGAAGAAGGCGCTGCTCTCCCACTCCGGACCCGGGTCCCAGCTCGGCGGGAGCAGGGCCACCAGCGGCCGGGTCTGCCCGCGCAGGGATCGGACGGCGGTCTCGGCCAGGATGCGCTGCCGCATCCCCAGCGCGGTGGCGTCGGTGCGGTCGAGCCCGGCCGCGGCGGCGGCGTCGGCGTCCGGCCGCAGTGTGTCGGGGGAGAACAGGACGAGCGGGCGCTCGCCGCGCTGGGCCAGGACGGCGTCGGAGCCGGGGACCGCGTCGTCGCTGAGCAGCACCGGGACCCTGCGCGGCACCCGGTCGATCATCCAGCCGTTGAGCGCGCCGTTGAGCGGCGCGACGAGGGCGCGCGAGGAGATCGTGTAGCGGGTGAGCGTGTCCACCCCGGTGCGCAGGGCGCGATCGATCACCTGCTCGTCCTCCGCCCGGGCGGCGGCGGCCACGTCGAGGTCGCCGTAGGGCACCGCGAAGGTCGGGTGGCGCGCTGCCTGGCTGCGCAGGCCGTCGAGCCAGGCGGCGGCGTCGGCAGCGCCCTCGGCGGAGGTCGCGTCCGAGTCCCCCGAGTCCCCCGGGCCCCCCGAGTCCCCGGTGCCCTGTCCGCCGGCGGGCGTGCCCTCCTGCGTCGGTGGGACCGACCCGTCCTGACCCGGGCTCGGCTGGCCGACGGCACCGCCGCCGGTGACGTCGTCGACCCCGTCGTAGGCCCGGCCGCCGAGGTCGGTCCCCGGGTTGCCCTCCGCGACCGTGCCCGCCGCCTCGACCACCGCGGGGTCGAGCACCCAGCTGAGCGGGAAGCCCGCGGTGGTGTCGCTGAGACCCAGGAGCCGGCCCAGCCGTCCGTCGGGGCCCAGGGTCTCGCGCCAGCCCTTCACGAAGCGCAGCTCCCCGGTCGGGGACCGGACGACGTGGTTGCGCAGCTGCATCACCAGCGCCAGGCGGGTGGGGGGCACCTGGGGAGCACGGTCCCGCCCGCGCCTGGTGGGGGCGGGCATCTGCGCGAGGAAGGTGCGGGCGCGGCCGTCGGCCCCGTCGAGGCGTCCCTCGCCCTCCTCGGTGCCGAGCGCGTGCACTCCGATGCGGTAGACGCCGGGAGTGTCCGGCAGCCCCAGGCGGTCGCGCGGGACCACGAGCCGGAAGTCCGCGGAGTCGCCCGGACCCAGGTCCGGCAGGTCGGCGTAGAGGCCGGGGTCGACGAGCCGCCCGAAGCCGGTCTCCTGACCCGCGGGCTCGGCCTGGGCGGCGTCCAGCTCCTCGGGTGAGGTGAGCGGGACGGTCGAGACGGCGAGGTAGGTCTGCAGGTCCGTCCACGTCGAGCCGGTCCGGTTGGTCACCGTGCCGGTGACGCGCAGCGGACCCCGTCGCGGGACGACCGCGGGGCGCATCGACTCCAGGCGCACCTCGAGGGGCGGGCCGTCCTGCTCCTCGGAGCCGGAGCCGGAGCCGGAGCCGGTGCCGTCCGGGCCGGGCGCGGTCGTCTCGGCGGTCGAGCTCGGCGGCTCGGTGGGCGTCGGGGCGGCGTGGGCTGCCCCGCCGGCAGGGCCGGCGAGGACCGTGAGCGGAGCCAGGACGCCCGCGGCGAGCAGCAGCGGGAGTCGGGACCGGGTCACCGGCCAAGGTTAGCGACGGCCCACCCACCGGCCGGGACCCGCGCGCGCCCTAGAGTTCGGTGAGTGCCGCAGAACCCCGTGGACGAGCCCGAGCGTGAGCTGAGCGTCGTCGAGATCCAGCAGCGCGTGCGTGCCGAGCTGGACCGCCTCGCCGACGTCGTCGAGCCGCTCGGGCGCATCTTCGCCGAGGCCGGGGAGGAGATCAGCCTGGTGGGCGGCCCCGTCCGCGACATGATGCTCGGCCGCCTGCAGACCGACCTGGACCTCACCACCTCGGCGCGGCCCGACGTGACCGAGCGCCTGCTCAAGGCCTGGGCCGGCACCACCTGGGACATGGGACGCGCCTTCGGCACGATCGGGTGCCGCAGGGGACCGTGGACGGTCGAGGTGACGACGTACCGCGCCGACGAGTACGCCGAGGACTCCCGCAAGCCCGCGGTCGCCTTCGGCGACTCCCTCGTCGGCGACCTGCGGCGGCGCGACTTCACCGTCAACGCGATGGCGCTGCGGCTGCCGCCGGGCGGATCGGCCGGGTCGGGCGTGACCGGGGCCGAGTTCGTCGACCCGTACGGCGGCCTGGTCGACCTCGCGCACCGCCTCCTGCGCACCCCGGGGGCCGCGGAGATGTCGTTCTCCGACGACCCGCTGCGCATGATGCGGGCGGCGCGGTTCGCCGCCCAGCTCGGGTTCGACGTCGCGCCCGACGTGGTCGAGGCGATGACGCAGATGGCCGACCGGATCGAGATCGTGTCCGCCGAGCGGGTCCGCGACGAGCTGGTCAAGCTGGTCTGCGCCCCGCAGCCGCGGCTGGGGCTGCGGCTGCTGGCCGACACCGGCCTGGCCGGCCACGTGCTGCCCGAGCTGCCGGCGCTCCAGCTCGAGCGCGACGAGCACCACCGGCACAAGGACGTCTACGAGCACACGCTGACCGTCCTGGACCAGGCGATCGAGCTGGAGGACCGGCTGCCCGACGGGGGACCGGACTTCGTGGCCCGTTTCGCCGCCCTGATGCACGACGTCGGCAAGCCCCGCACCCGGCGCTTCACCGACGACGGCACGGTCACCTTCCACCACCACGACGTGGTGGGCGCCAAGCTGACCCGCAAGCGCATGCGGGAGCTCCGGTTCCCCGGCGACGTGACCGACGCGGTCACCGCCCTGGTCGAGCTGCACCTGAGGTTCCACGGCTACGGCAGCGGCGAGTGGACCGACTCGGCGGTGCGCCGCTACGTCCGCGACGCCGGCTCGCAGCTGGAGCGGCTCCACGTCCTGACCCGCGCCGACTGCACCACGCGCAACCGGCGCAAGGCCGAGCGGCTGCGGCGCACCTACGACGAGCTCGAGGCCCGGATCGCCCGCCTCGCCGAGCAGGAGGAGCTCGACGCGATCCGGCCCGACCTCGACGGCAACCGGATCATGCAGGTGCTCGGGATCGGCCCCGGCCCCGACGTCGGCCGCGCCTACCGGTGGCTGCTCGACCTGCGCCTGGAGAAGGGGCCGATGGACCCGGCGGAGGCCGAGGCGGCGCTCCAGGAGTGGTGGGTAGCCTCGCGCCATGCAAAGTGAGCTCTTCGCCCAGTCCAACCTCGAGGTCCAGGCCCAGCAGCGCTTCGCACTCCAGAACCCCCAGCTGCTGCGCGTCGCGCTGGGCGGCGACGTCCTGGCGGTGAAGGGTTCGATGGTCGCCTACCAGGGCCAGGTGCGGTTCGACCACGAGAAGGCCGGCGGCATGGGCAAGCTGCTGAAGAAGGTGCTGACCGCCGAGGACGTGCCGTTGATGCGCGTGAGCGGGCAGGGCGAGGTGTTCTTCGCCAGCGAGGCGGGCTACGTCTTCCTCGTCGAGCTCGGCGGTGACGGCATCAGCGTCAACGGCCGCAACCTCCTGGCGTTCGACGCGGCGCTGCAGTGGGACATCAACCGGGTCAAGGGTGCGGGCGTGATGGCCGGCGGGCTGTTCAACACCACCGTCCAGGGGTCCGGCACGGTGGCGCTGTGCACCGTGGGGGCGCCGGTGGTGCTCGACTGCTCCCAGCAGCCGACCTACGTCGACGTGCAGGCGGCGGTCGCCTGGTCCTCCAACCTCGTGCCCAACCTGGTGAGCAGCATGAACATGAGGTCGATGCTGCGCGGCGGCACCGGGGAGGCCTTCCAGTACTCGTTCCACGGACCCGGCTTCGTGGTCGTGCAGCCCTCGGAGTGGGCCCCGGTCACCCAGGGCCAGTCCGGCGGGGGCGGCGGCGGGCTCGTCGGCAACCTCCTGAACGGCTGAGGGGGCACCGTGTCCGCCAAGGGACTCTCCGTCGTCAACGAGCACCGCTGCCACGCGCCGCTCGCGCAGACCTTCGCCTACGTCGACGACCACCGCAACGTCCCCGACTGGATGTTCGGGGTCGAGGAGTTCGAGCCGGTCGACGGCCGCGACCACGGGCTCGGTGCCGTCTTCGACGTGGTCATGCACGTGGGCGTGCCGATCAGGACCCGCCTCGAGGTGGTCGGCTGGGAGCAGGACGCGCTGCTGGAGTTCCGCTCCGTCACGGGGTTCAAGGTCGACTCCGAGTGGACCTTCCGGGCGGTCGGGGGCGCCGCGGGCGAGGAGACCGTGGTGACCTCGCGGATCACCTACCACCTGCCGTTCGGCCCGGCCGGACGCGTGATGGGCAAGGTGATGGAGCCCGCGGTGGCGCGGGCCTCCGAGCGGTCCTCGACGGCGCTGGTGCGCCACGTGGAGGAGCACGCCGCACGCGGCTGATGCGGCGGCGGATGTATCTGGGCGGCCGCCACCGCCTCCTCGTGCTGCACCGGCGCCGGTCCCCAGACGGCGCCCCGCAACCAGGAGACCGCCATGGCCCGACCCACCACCACCCGTTCCCGGCGCAGGAGTGCCCTCGTCGCGGTGCCGTCCGCGGGCGCCGTCGTCGCCGGCGTCATCGCGACCGGCGTGACCGGCGCCGCCACCGTGACCGCGCACGCCGCCGACCTCCCGCGCGTGAGCCAGGAGGCGCCGTACTTCCGGGTCACCGCGGAGGGCTTGGACCCCGACCGCGCCCAGGCGATGGCCGACCGGGCGGGCGTCCGCAACGCGCTGCGCCGCGACGGCACCTTCGCGTTCGTCGACGCCAGGCGGTTCGGCCGGGTGCCGACGACCAAGGGCGCCACCGGCAAGGACGAGGACGGCCGGCGCACGGTCGCCCGCCGGCTGGACCTCGAGCGGATCAAGGCGATCCGCCCGCTGGACGAGGACAAGGCGGTGAGCCTGGCCCACGACCTGCTCGACCTGCCCGAGGGCTTCGAGACCTCCGCGCACCCCAGCCACACGCAGCTGACCCTCTCGGGCCGGCGGGGGAGGACGCTGGCGACCTACGACCTCGACACGACGGTGAACCTCGACTACCGCCTCGACCAGCACCCGGTGACCGGCCCCGGCATGCGCACCAGCATCACCTTCGGTCCCGGTGGCGGGGTGCAGGGCCTGACGATGGCCACCCGCTCGGTGGAGAAGGCCGGCTACGTCGGGATCATCGGGCCGGACGCGGCGCAGGAGCAGTGCCGCCGGATGTACGGCCCGAACGCCCCGCTCGGCGATCCCGAGCTGGTCTACTACGCGCCGCGGCTGACCGGGACCGGCAAGGGCACCGTGTCCTACCTGCTGCCCCACTGGGCCTGCGAGGTGCCGCGACGTGAGGGCAAGGGCTTCGAGAGCGGCAAGCTCGTCCCGGCCTCGCCCGAGCTCACGCCGGTCGCCGAGCTGCTGGCCGGCCGCGACGGCACGTCGATGACCGGCCGCCTCCACGTCACCGGCGGTCAGGAGCCCTATCGCGTCCAGTGGTCCTCCTCGACCCGGGGCGCGCTCAAGGGAAGCCCGGACGGGGTCGAGTACACCTCCCGCGCACGCGGCCGCAAGCCGGTCGCGGAGACCCTCACCGCGACGGTCACCGACGCCAACGGGATCACCACCGAGGTCTCCGGCACCCTCGGCAGCAAGGGTGGCCGGGTCGAGGCGCAGGGGTACGGCGGCCAGGGCGGCGAGCTGGCCGACGTCGGCATCGAGAACACCGTGGACGAGTGGCAGTGCGCCCAGGACTCCGCCGCCGGCTTCAAGTCGGTCATGCGGTCCAAGGGCCACACGGTGAGGTTCGACTGGCGCGGGATGAACGCCTGGGAGTCGGACTTCAAGAAGACCTCGGCGGGCGGCTCCGACTCCTCCTACGTCGACGCCGTGGACGCGCAGTGGTACACCGGCCACGGCAGCGCGGGCGGGATCACGTTCAAGAACACCTCCCACCAGGACGGGAGCATCACGCCCTCCGACGCGCGCTGGGGCGACAAAGACCTGGAGTGGATGCAGCTGGAGTCCTGCCAGGTGCTGCGTGACACCAACGGCGCGAACGACTACTTCGCCCGCTGGGCACCGGCCTTCGACGGCCTGCACCTGCTCAACGGCTTCGACACCAACGCCAACTGCGTCGCGGGCGGCACCGGCCGGCGCTTCGCGGAGTACCTCTTCCCGCGGTCGTTCCTCTTCGTCACGGTCCCGGCGCTGACCGTCCAGCAGGCCTGGCGCCAGATGGCCACCGACCTCGAGCCCTCGGGTCGGGTGTGGCGCTCGATCAGCCCCGCGCGGTCGGGCTGGGTGACCAACCTCGACGACAAGTTCTGGGGCCAGGGCAACGTCGGTCCCGACATCCGGCGCAGCCAGATCATCGGCTACGTCGCGATCAGCGGCACCGTCTGACCACGTCCTCGACCCCGCGGCCGCCTCGCTCCCCTCGGAGCGGGGCGGCCGTTCCACGTGGAACCTTGACCCCGGACGAGACCGGAGACGGCCTCAGCCGCCGAGGTGGGCCCGGCCGTCCACCAGGCGGCGGTGCGTCGGGCGGGCGGCGAACAGCCCGACCAGGACCCCGGTGGCGAGCAACGGGCCGGTGGCCGGGACGCCCCGGTCGTCCGCCGCGGTCGCCACCAGCACCGCCGCGGTCACCACCGCGAGGTTGAACGCCAGGTCGTAGAGCGAGAAGACCCGGCCGCGGAAGTCGTCGGCGACGTGCTCCTGGACGAGCGCGTCGGCGCACACCTTGACCCCCTGCGCGGCGAGACCGCCGAGGAGGCCGGTCGCCGCCCACCCCGCCTCGGCCGGGGGCAGCAGCCACGCCGCCAGCAGCGCGACGCCGGCCAGCCCCACCGCGAGCCGCACCACCCGCACCCGTCCGAGCCGGTGCACCAGCCACGGGGTGAGGGCCGCGGCGGCGAGGAACCCCACCGCGGTCGCGCCGGTGAACCTGCCGACCGCGGCGAGCGCGGCCTCGGTGTCGCCGCGGAAGACCTCGTTGCGCAGCGTCAGCACGGCCGAGACCGCGAGCACGCCGAAGCCCCAGCGCACCACCGAGGCGGTGACCAGCGCGTCGGCCGCCACCGGCCGCGACCTCAGGTGGCGCACGGCGGCCAGGAGGCCGGCCGCGACGTGGCGCGGCGAGGGCGGGACCACGCGATGGTCCGGGCCGAGGGCGGCGCGGGCGGTGAGCAGGGCCGCGGCGGCGGCGAGCACGTAGGCCCCGGCGCCGGCGGCGACGACCAGGCCGTTCGCCGCGGCCCCGCCCCGGCCGTCGAGGCCGGACCGCAGCAGCCCCCCGGCGCCCAGTCCGAGCACGAACGCCGCGGTCCCGACGGTGGGGGTGAGCGCGTTGGCCGCGGTGAGGTCTCGGGTGGGGACCGTGTGCGGCAGTGCCGCCGAGAGCGCCGCGAGCAGGAACCGGTTGACCCCGAGCGCGACCAGCACCGCGGCGTAGACCCACGCCTCCGCGGCGTCGGAGGCGACCAGCGTCGCCACGACCAGCACGACGACCGTGCGGACCAGGTTGCCCAGCAGCAGCACCTGTCGCCGCGACCACCGGTCGAGCAGCACGCCGACGAAGGGCCCGAGCATGGAGTAGGGCAGCAGCACGACGGCCGCCGCCGCGGCGAGCTCGGTCGGGTCGGCCTGCCGGTCGCCGAACAGGGCGTACGACGCCAGCGCGGCCTGGGTGACCCCGTCACCGAGCTGTCCGAGCACGCGCACCGCGAGCAGCCGCAGGAACGCCGGAGCCCGCCACCACGTCCGGGGGACGGTGGTGACGGGCTCCGGGCCGGTCGTCGGGGTCATGCCCCGATCATGGCGGACTCAGACCCGCACGAGCTCGGGCTCCGGCTCGGCCGGCACCCCGGCGACCGGCACCCGGTCCTCGTGGTCGATCCGGGGCAGGAGCCGGTCCAGCCAGCGCGGCATCCACCAGTTGAGGTCGCCGAGCAGCGACATCGTGGCCGGCACCAGCACCATCCGGACGACGGTGGCGTCGAGGGCGACGGCCACGCCCATGCCGAGGCCGAGCTGCTTGACCACGGGGTCGGACTCGGTGGCGAACCCGAGGAACACCGCGACCATGATCGCCGCCGCGCAGCTGATCACCCGGCCGGTGGCGGCCAGGCCCCGGACCACGCTGGCGCGCGAGTCGCCGCTGGAGTCGTACTCCTCGCGGATGCGGCCGAGCAGGAACACCTCGTAGTCCATCGACAGCCCGAACAGGATGGCGAACAGCAGGATCGGCATCCAGCTCGAGACCGGCGTGGAGTGGTCGAGCCCGAGCAGCTGGGCACCCCAGCCCCACTGGAAGACGACCGTGAGGACGCCGTACGCCGCGGTGATGGACAGCAGGTTCATCACCGCCGCCTTGAGCGGCACCAGCACCGAGCGGAACATCATCGTCAGCAGCAGGAACGACATCCCCACCACGAACGCGACGACCACCCACAGCCGGTCGGCCAGCAGCTGCGAGATGTCCTCGTACAACGGCGTCAGGCCGGTGAGCTCGACCCCCCCGGGCAGGTCCGCACGGACGTCGTGGACCAGGTCGCTGACCTCCGGGTCGGACGGACCGAACGTCGGCTCGGCGGTGACGATGGTGAGCTCGCCGTCGCGCGAGGTGACCGGAGGGGCGACGACGGCGATGCGGTCGTCGGACTCGAAGGCCTGCACGGTGGCCTCGACCGCTGCGCGGGGTGAGTCCACCGCAGCGTGGTCGACGACCGCCAGCATCGCGCCGTTGGCGCCCGGCCCGAACTCGTCGGCGACCAGGTCGTAGCCCTCGCGCAGGGTGGTGCCCTGGGCGTGGACGCTGATGTCGGTCGGCCAGGTGCGCATGTCGAGCACCGGGGCGGCCAACGACAGCATCACGACCACGGCGCCCAGCGCCCACGGCAGCGGCCGGCGCCCGACGCGCTGGGCCCACCGGGCGGTCAGCGGCGCGCGCCCCGGGCTGCGACGGGCGCGTCGGGTCGTCCGCCGCTCCGCCCGGGCCAGGATCCGGCGGTTGCCCAGGCGGCACAGCGCCGGCACGAGGGTGAGGCAGACCAGGGCGACGGAGGCCACCGAGATCGCGGTGACCAGCCCGAAGGCGGAGTACGTCGGCAGCCCGGCGAGCCCGAGCCCCAGCAGGGACACCAGGACCGTCGAGGCGGCGAACACGACCGAGCGGCCCGCGGTGGCGGTGGCCAGGCCGGCGGCGTGCCGGACCTCGGCGCCCTGACGGAGCTGCTCGGCGAAGCGGACGACGAGCAGCAGCGCGTAGTCGATGCCGACCCCGAGTCCCACCATCGTGCCGATGATCGGCGCGCTCGGGCTGACGTCCATGGCGCCCGCGAGCAGCGTGGTGCCGAAGCCGCCGAGCACGAGGCCGACCAGGGCCGCGCCGATCGGGAGGCCGGCGGCGACCACCGAGCCGAAGGCCAGGACGAGCACGAGCAGGGCGGCGGCGATGCCGATCAGCTCGCCGGTGCCCTTCATCGGCTCCGCCGACTGCTCGGCCATGGTCCCGTTGAGCTCGACCTGCAGGCCGGTGTCACGGGTCGGCTCCACCGCCTCCACGAGGGGCTCCCCCTTGCCCATCAGGTCACGGTCCGTGACGGGGGCGTCGTACTCCACGGCGAGCAGGGCGGTGTCGCCATCGGCGCTCATCCGTGGCAGGGAGACCGACGCCGCGTGCGGCATCCGGCTCAGCCGGGCGGTCAGGTCAGCCAGCGCGGCGCGCCCGCTCGCATCGGTCAGCGTGCCGCCCTCGCGGTGGACCACGACGCGGGCGTCGGCGTTGGCGGCGTTCTCGCCGTGCTGGCGCAGCAGCTCCACGCCCTGCTGGGCGCGGGCACCGGGCACGTCCCAGTTCTCCTGCGTCTGGCCGCCGAACGCCGAGGCGATGCCGGCGGCAACGGCCAGGGCGAGCACCCAGCCGAGCAGGACGCGCCAGGGGTGGGCAGCGCTGGAGTGTCCGAGACGGTAGAGGACGGTACGCATGGTCTTCTCCTGAAGAGGTCGGTCGTGCTGACCACCTCAGGGTGCGAGACCCCACTTGTGAGGCGCTTGAGCCCGGCTTGCGACCGCTCGGTGGGCGGTTGCAAGCCGGGCTCGGTGGGGACGACCGCGCCTGGCGCCGTCCGGGGTTCAGGCGGTGACCGGGTCCCCCGTGAGGGTGCGGAAGGTGTAGGCCTGGGCGATCACCACGACCGGGATGGCGACGAGCAGACCGACGCCGCACAGGCAGGCACCGATCACCTCGACCACCAGCGACAGCAGGAAGAACCCGATCAGCGTGCCGGCGTTGCTCGTCGTGAGCCGGATGCTCGCCTTGATCGCCTCGACGGCGGGCAGGTCGCGGTCGATGACGAAGTAGAGCGCGTAGGAGGTCAGGAAGAGCCAGACCAGGCCCGGGAGGATGCACAGCACCAGGCCGATGAACGTGCCGACGGCGGTGAGCACCGCGGTGAGCACGACCTGGCCCCAGTTGATGCCCTCGAAGGCGGTGCCGAAGCTGATCGGCTGTCCCCGGGTCAGGCCGAGCGAGCCCTTGACGACCCCGGACTGGACCACGAGCTGGACCAGGATGGTGACGGCGTTCACCAGCATCCCGACGATCAGCGCCACGCCGAACAGGCCGCCGCCCGAGGTCTGGATCGTGCCGTCGGAGCCCACGCTCACCGACGGCGAGGTGGCGCTGCGCAGGGGGATGCCGATCAGCTGCACCGCGCCCGCGGCGAGCAGCAGGACCAGGGTGATCAGGACCAGCGGGAGCGCGTTGGCCTGGAACTTCTCCCAGCCGTAGCGGAAGGCGTTGCCGATCGAGTAGCTCTCCGGACCGCCGCCGTAGCCACCACCGGGCGGCGGGGGCGGGGGAGGCGGCGGGGCACCCCAGCCCGAGTCGCCGGGAGAGCCCGGCGGGGGCGGGGGCGGCGGCGGCTCGCTAGCGGAGTACGACGGCGGGGGCGGCGGCGGTGACGGCCGTGAGGGCGGGTCGCCCTCCGGCTCGGAGGGACCGGTTCCGCCGACGGGAGGCTCACTCATGCGGGTGAGCGTAGACCTCACGGGCCGCCGGATGTCGGACGTGCGCGGACGTGCCACGGGCCGCGCACCGTGAGGTGCGCGGCCCGGGTGACCGACCGGTGGGCGGCTCAGCGCCCGAGGAGGGGGGCGAGTCGCCTCAGCGCTCGACCTCGCCGCGGATGAACGCCTCGACCTGCGCGCGGCCGAGGTCGTCGGCCATCTGCACCGGGGGGGACTTCATCAGGTAGGTCGACGCGGACAGGATCGGGCCGCCGACCCCGCGGTCCTTGGCGATCTTGCAGGCGCGGAGGGCGTCGATGATGATGCCGGCGCTGTTGGGGGAGTCCCACACCTCGAGCTTGTACTCCAGGCTCAGCGGGACGTCGCCGAACGCGCGGCCCTCGAGCCGGACGTAGGCCCACTTGCGGTCGTCGAGCCACGCGACGTAGTCCGACGGGCCGATGTGGACGTTGCGGTCCTGCACCTTGCCGGCCAGCGAGCCGCTGAGGTTGGAGGTGACGGCCTGGGTCTTGGAGACCTTCTTGGACTCCAGGCGCTCGCGCTCGAGCATGTTCTTGAAGTCCATGTTGCCGCCGACGTTGAGCTGGTAGGTGCGGTCCAGCGTCACGCCGCGGTCCTCGAACAGCTTGGCCATCACGCGGTGGGTGATGGTGGCGCCGACCTGGGACTTGATGTCGTCACCGACGATCGGGACGCCCGCGTCGGTGAACTTCTGGGCCCACTCGGGGTCGGAGGCGATGAAGACCGGAAGGGCGTTGACGAAGCCGACGCCGGCGTCGATGGCGCACTGGGCGTAGAACTTGTCGGCCTCCTCCGAGCCCACCGGGAGGTAGGAGACCAGGACGTCGACCTGGGCGTCCTTGAGGGCCTGCACGACGTCGACCGGCTCGGCGTCGGACTCGTCGATGGTGGCCCGGTAGTACTTGCCGAGGCCGTCCATGGTCGGGCCGCGCTGCACGGTGACGCCCAGCGGCGGGACGTCGCAGATGCGGATGGTGTTGTTCTCCGAGTTGTTGATCGCCTCGGAGAGGTCGAAGCCGACCTTCTTGGCGTCGACGTCGAAGGCGGCGACGAACTCCACGTCGGAGACGTGGTAGTCGCCGAACCTGACGTGCATCAGGCCGGGGACCGTGGTCTCCGGGTCGGCGTCACGGTAGTAGTGCACGCCCTGGATCAGGGACGTGGCGCAGTTGCCCACGCCCACGATGGCGACTCGGACAGAACCCATGGGGCTCTCCTTCATCTGTTGAGTGTTGCGGTCGGTCGGTCGGTTGTCAGGGGGACGCCGGGGCGTCGGGAGGGGTGGGAGTGCCTGCGCCGCGCTCGGAGGCGATCAGCTCGGAGAGCCACACCAGCTCCCGCTCGACGGACTCCACGCCGTGGCGCTTGAGCTCGCGGGCGTAGGTGTCACGTCCCTGGCTGCGGTCGAGGTCGGCGCGGACCTGGGAGAGGCGCTCCTCGAGGCGGGCCCGCCGGCCCTCGAGGATCCGCAGGCGGATGGCGCGGTCGGTGCGCCCGAAGAACGCGAACCGCACGTCGAAGTTGTCGTCCTCCCAGGTCGAGGGACCGGCGTCGGACATGAGCTTGTCGAACCGCTCGTCACCGGCCGGGGTGAGCCGGTAGGTGATGCGCTGCCGGCGGCTCACCGCTCCGGGTGCCGCCGGAGGGGCGACGTCCTCCACGATGAGGCCCGCCTTGCTCAGCTTCTTCAGCGCCGGGTAGAGCGAGCCGTAGGACAGCACCCGGCCCCAGCCCAGCACCAGGTTGAGCTGCTTGCGCAGCTCGTAGCCGTGGAGGGGGTTCTCGTGCAGCAGGCCGAGGACGGCCAGCTCCAGCGTGTCGCCCCGACGTGTCATGCGTGTCCCTCCCTCGGTCCCTCGAGCTGGTTGTACGGTGAGCGCCGGACGTGCCGTCGCGAGATATCGAACAGACGTATCGTACCGATATATCGAAACGGCTCCAACTCCTGGTCCAGTGCGCCGGTGTGACGTTCGTCGTGCGGGGCGTCCGAAAGCAGCCGAAGGTCCCGACCGCCCCGTAGGCTCGGCGCGTGACCGAGACCTCGAGGGCCGGGAAGACCCGAACGGGCGAGCCCGAGCAGAAGTCCGCGACCCGCCGGTGGGTCAAGCGCGGCTTCCTGGTGCTGGCGACCGTCCTCGGGCTGTTCCTGGTGCTGTTCGCCTTCGCCTACGCCACGACCGACATCCCGAACCCCAACGAGGGGTTCGAGGCCCAGACCACCTACGTCTACTACGACGACGGCAAGAGCGTGCTGGGCAAGTTCGCCGAGCAGAACCGCACCACGATCCCGCTGGAGGACGTCCCTCAGCACGTCCAGGACGCCGTGATCGCGGCCGAGGACTCCACCTTCTGGACCAACAAGGGCATCGACCCCAAGGGCATCCTGCGCGCGGCGTTCAACAACGCCAAGGGCGGCAGCACCCAGGGCGCCTCGACGATCACCCAGCAGTACGTCAAGGTGCTCTACCTCAGCCAGGAGCGCACCTTCACCCGCAAGGCGAAGGAGGCCATCCTCTCCCTCAAGATCCACCGGCAGCTGAGCAAGGAGGAGATCCTCGCCGGCTACCTCAACACGATCTACTTCGGCCGCGGCGCCTACGGCATCGAGGCGGCCTCGCGCGCGTACTTCGGGATCCCCGCCAAGAAGCTCAACCTGCGGCAGGGTGCGGCGCTGGCGGCGATGATCAACAACCCGAACAACCTCGACCCGGCCGAGGGGCGGTCCGCCCGGGACAGGCTGGAGTCCCGCTACACCTACGTCATCGACCGCATGTCGGACGCCGGCACGCTGCCCTCGGTCAAGGGCGACCCCTACAAGCTGCCGAAGTTCCCCAAGCGCAAGGTGGAGAACAGCAACGGCGGCCAGCGCGGCCACATCCTGAAGATGGTCCACGACGACCTGGTCAGCAACGGCTTCAGCGACGACGAGATCCTCAGCGGCGGTCTGCGGGTGACCACCACGATCAGCAAGCAGGTCCAGTCCGCGGTCGAGGCGGGCGTGGGCGAGGTGGCACCGAAGCTCAAGGGCCTGCACCCGGCGGTGGCCTCGGTCGACCCACGCACCGGTGCGCTCAAGGGCGTCTACGCCGGCCAGGACTACCTCGAGAGCCAGCTCAACTGGGCCGTCGAGGGCGGGGCGCCGGGCTCGACGTTCAAGGCCTTCGCGCTCGCAGCCGCGCTGGACTACGGCTACTCGCTCAAGAGCACCTTCGACGGCAACTCGCCGATCGAGGTCGGCGGCACCGAGTTCAGCAACGAGGGCGAGGGGCGCGGCGAGAGCTACGGTTCATCGATCAGCCTGCTCACCGCCACCGAGAAGTCGGTCAACACCGCCTACATCGACCTCGCGGACTCGATGGACAACGGCGTCTCGCTGATCAAGGACCACGCGGTCGACATGGGCATCCCACGCAAGGCCCCGGGGCTGGACGACACCTTCAGCATCGTGCTGGGCTCGGCCACGGTCAGCCCGATCGACATGGCCAACGCCTACGGCACGATCGCCGACGGCGGCAAGGCGAAGAAGTGGTTCGTCGTGTCGAAGGTCAAGACCCTCGACGGCTCCCGGCCCTACAAGCACAACGTGAAGACCACCGCCGCGATCTCCGAGGACGTCGCGGCCGACACCTCCTACGCCCTCCAGCAGGTGGCCGAGGTCGGCACCGGGCGCAACGCCAACGTGATCGGCCGCGACATCGCCGGCAAGACCGGCACCGCGACCACCGACGCGGGCCACGTGCGGTCCTCGTGGTTCGTCGGCTACACCCCGCAGCTCTCGACCGCGGTGATGTACGTCCGCGGCAACGGCAACCAGCCCCTGGACGGCTTCCTGTCCTCCTTCTTCGGCGCGGACTACCCCGCGCGCACCTGGGCGGCCGTGATGGGCAAGGCCCTGGACGGCGAGGACGCGATCCCGTTCCCGCCGCCGGCCAACCTGGAGCAGACCGCCGAGGGCCACGAGCCCTACACGCCGCCGCCGAGCCCGACGTACACCCCTCCGCCGAGCCCGTCGAAGACCCCGTCCAAGACGCCCTCGGAGACGCCGAGCGAGACCCCGAGCACCGAGCCCGGGTCGCCGTCGGGCTCACCGACGGCCACCGCCACTGCCGGCGGCACCCAGCAGAGCCCGGCGGGCCAGAAGTCGAGCACCCCGACCAAGTCGCCGGCGGGCCGGACGCAGCAGAGCCCGTCGGCCGACAAGTCGACCACGCCGACCAGGTCGCCGACGGCCCGGCGCCGCACCGCTCCGGCGGCGTGAGCCCGCACGTGGTGGGCGGCGCTGTCGCGCCGACCCACCAGGACCCGACGGCGCGCGAGGCCAGCGCCGTCGTCGGCGGGCCGGCCGGGCGGCACTCCGCGGGCCACCCGTGGTGGACGCCGGTCCGCGTCGTGCTGGCGCTGGCCTGCGTGACGTTCCTGCTCGCCGTCGGCCAGAAGGCGCCGTGCGACGCCGGGAAGTGGACCGGCGACGAGCAGCGCTACGAGCTGATGTGCTACTCCGACATCCCCTACCTCTACACCGGTCGCGGCTTCGCCGAGCGGTGGGTGCCCTTCGTCGACAACGGCGGGCGCTACATGTACCTCGAGTACCCCGTCCTCACCGGCTACTTCGCCTACGCCGCGGCCCTGGTGACCCAGGCCGTCGTGCCGGGCGCCGCCGACGTCACGACCCGGCGATCGGTCCCGGTGGAGCAGGTCGGCACCCTGCCGGGCGTCGAGCAGGAACGGCGGGCCTACTTCCGCGTGACCGCTGTGCTGCTGGCGCCGTTCGCCCTGCTGGCCGCCTTCTTCCTCGCCGGTGCGCACCGGCGCAGGCCGTGGGACGCCCTGCCCTACGTCCTGGCCCCGACGTTGGTCGCGGCCGGCCTGATCAACTGGGACCTCATCCCGGTGGCGCTCCTGGCGGGCGGCTTCTGGGCCTGGTCCCGCGGCAGGCCCGTGCTGTCCGGGGTGCTCCTCGGACTCGGCACGGCGGCCAAGCTCTACCCGCTGTTCGCCCTCGGGGCCTTCCTCGTGGTGGCGATCCGGCGGCGCCAGCTGCGTGACTTCGGCCTGGTCGTGGCGGGCGCGCTGGGCGCCTGGCTGGCCACCAACCTGCCGGCGATGCTGACCAACCTCGAGGGCTGGAAGGCGTTCTGGACCTTCAACTCCGGCCGCGGACCCGACCTGGGGTCGATCTGGCTGGCCTTCTCCCAGCACGGCCACACCGCCTCCGCGCACACGGTCAACCTGGTGTCGTGGCTGGTCTTCGGGACGGGCTGCCTGGCCATCCTCGTCCTCGGCCTGCGGGCCCGGCACGTCCCGCGCGTGGCCCAGCTCGCCTACCTGATCGTCATGGTGTTCCTGCTGGTCAACAAGGTCTACTCCCCGCAGTACGTCCTGTGGCTGCTGCCGCTCGCGGTCCTGGCCGTGCCGCGCTGGCGCCCGCTGCTGGTCTGGCAGGCCGGCGAGCTGCTCTACTTCGCCGCCTGCTGGTGGATGCTCGGCGGGCTCACCGCCTCGGCCACCGGCGGCGCCCCCGACCCGCTCTACACAGTCGCGATCGTGCTGCGCATGGCCGCCGAGCTGTTCCTCGGCGTCGTCGTCGTCCGCGACGTGCTCCGCCCGCAGCACGACCTGGCCCGCGACTTCCCCGACGACGACCCGATGTGCCCGCCGCGGATGCTCGTCACCACCTGAGGGGCTCGGTTTCCCACGGTCCCATGGGACTTTGTCACTCCCCATGTGTTGCAACGCGTGGGGAGCTGCAGTTCCCCACGGTCCCATGGGATTCCGAGCGACTCAGACGAAGCGGGTCTCGTCGAAGCTGGTCGCGGTGAACCGCACCTGCACGTCGACCTCGTCGCCGACCGCCGGCACCGGCGCCCCGGCGGGCAGGAACAGCATCGAGGCCTGCATGTGGGGCGGCTCGGCGAAGAGCCGCTGCTTGCCGCCCACGGTGAACGGGGAGCGCACGAACCCGGCCGCGTCGAGGCCGCCCTTGGCGATCCGTGCGGCGCGGTCACGCATGGTCGCCCCGCCGGTCGGTGCCTCGAGCCCGATGCCGTGGGCGGTGCCGCCGGACACGACGAGCAGGTGGCCGTGCTTGGGGGCGCTGCGCCCGCGGTAGCCGAAGACGTCGCCGCGCTCGACCTCGTGCACGTCGAGGACGGCGGACCTGACCCGGAGCGCTCCTCGGTCGCCCAGCCACAACCGGGTGCCGACGCGCGGGCGGATCTCGAAGTCGGGGTAGGACGAGCACAGCGCCGCGAGCTCGGCGTCGGTCAGGTGGGAGACGTAGAGGCGGCGGCTCTCGATCCCGGTGGCGACCAGGTCGGTGATCGCCCGCTCCACCTCGCCGAGGTGCGAGCCGTGGGTCATCGGCAGGTGGAGGGCGAAGCCCTCGACGCCCACGCCGTCCAGGTGGTCGGCGGCCGCGCGCAGGCCCGCGGGGGTGAAGCCGTGCCGCCTCATCGAGGTGATCAGCTCCAGCACCACCCGAGGCCCGCCGCCCTCGCGGTCGGTGTCGCGCGAGGCCGCGGAGAGCCCGGCGAGGTCCTCGAGCCGGCCGACGGTGTGGACCACGCGCTCGGAGTACGTCGCCCGGGCCTCGAAGGGGCGCCACGGCGAGAGCACCATGACCGAGCCCTCGAAGCGCTCGAGCGCCGGGTGGACCTCGGCGTAGGTGCCGACGGCCAGCGTGTCGGCACCCAGGTGCTGGGCGAGCTCGGCGAGCCTCGGGACACCGAAGCCGTAGCCGTTGCCCTTCGCCACGGGCACGAGACCGGGCACCGCGGCCACCACCGAGTCCAGGTGCGCCTGCCACCGGTCCTGGTCGACGTAGAGCGTCAGCACCGGGTCAGCCCCTGCGCGCCAGGTAGAGCTCGAACGCCTTGTAGAGCAGGCGGTTGACCGGCAGGTCCCACTCGCCGGCGTACTCCACGGCCTCGCCGCCGGTGCCGGCCTTGAAGCGGATCAGCCCGACGTGGTCGTCGTCCTCGTCCAGGGTGTCGGTGATGCCGCGCAGGTCGTAGACGGTGGCACCGTGGGCCAGCGCGTGCTGCATCATCGCCCACTGCGCGGCGTTGGACCCGCGGACCTCGCGCTTGTCGGTCGAGGAGGCGCCGTAGGAGTACCAGACGTGCGTGCCGACCTGGACGAGGATCGTGGCGGCCACCAGGTCACCCTCGTGCTCGGCGGTGAACAGCGCGATGCGGTCGGGGTCCTCGGCGCCGAGCGCGCGGAACATGGTCTGGAAGTACGACAGCGGTCGAGGCGTGAAGTGGTCGCGCTCGGCGGTGTGGACGTAGAGGTCGTGGAAGTCCTCCAGCCGCGACTCCAGCTGGTCGGCCGGCACGCGCTCGGCGACCACGCCCTCCTTGGCGGCCTTCTTGATGTTGCGGCGCCACTGCTGGTTCATGCCCTTGAGGACCGCGTCCTCGTCCTTGTCGGCCAGCGGAACCCAGAAGTTGTACTGCGGCTGGCCGGCCGCGAAGCCGCCCTCTGCCCTCTGCTCGCGCCACCCCAGCGTGCGCAGGGCGGACACGACGCGGGCTCCGACGGGCTCGCGCGCCAGCCGGGGGGACCTGGTCGAGCGTGCGGACCGACTCGTCGGCCACGCCTGCCTTGATCGCGGCGGCCTCCCAGCGCCGGGTCACCACGGGCGGTCCGATGCGGATGCCGAAGGCGCGCCGGCCCTTGAGGTGGGCCACCATCGGCTCGAGCCACTGGCCGAGGTCCTCGGCCTCCCAGTCGATGACCGGACCCTCGGGGAGGTAGGCGAGGTAGCGCTTGACCCGCGGCACCTGGCGGTAGAGCACGAGCCCGACCCCGACCAGCTCCTCGCCGGTCTCGCCGCCGAACCACCCGATCGACTCCCGGCGCCAGTCGCTCTTGACCTCGCCCCAGGCGGGCACCTGCAGGAAGCTCACGCTCTCCTGGGAGCGCACGAAGTCCAGGTGCTGCTCGGGGGTGATCGTGCGGACGGAGAGGGGGGAGGTCACGCCGGGAGACTACCGCCGCGACGGGTGCCACCCGGGGCCGGACGACCCTCACACCGCCTCGTCGCCGGCGGTCGTCCCAGCCCTCCCTCAGTCGTTGACGCCACCGAGAAACGCGCCCTAGCATCTCGGGCACGTCGAAATCGGGGGATTACATGACAAAGACCAGCATGCGAGTCACGTTGGTGGGGGCGATGGCCGCCGCCCTGCTCGGGACCACCCAAGTGCCGGCAAGTGCTGACACCAGATGGGTGCAAGGCGACAAGGTGGCATCGCCCTGGGGACAGTCGTGGATCGAGGGCGAGCACCCCTGGGCCTGGTCGTGGAGCAACCTCGACGGCAAGTGTCCCAACGGAGGGATCGACTCGAACGCCCACGTCAAGGTCGTCGGCGACTACGTGTACGTCCACGACTCCTGCGGAGACGGTCGATCCGCCATCGCCCAGATCACCTGGGAGAACCACAGCGGGGTCCAGTACCACCGCATGTGTGTCAACTCGAAGGGCAAGGGCGCTTGGGTCAGGTGCAACTTCAACTGGACCGAGGACGTCATGAAGGTCCTGACGGCCGGAGTCAAGAACTTCAGCACCGGCTATGTCCACTGGGAATGGGGTGCCGGCAAGTTCTTCGACGACTCAGGCTTCAGCAAGTAGCCGGGGGTCGTGCCGCTGGAGGCACGGCACGGTGCCGATCACACCCCCTCGTCGCTGCCGGTCGCGGCCCCGGCTCCCTCGCCGACGTAGCGGCGCTGCGCCCAGCCGGCGAGAGCGGCGACGGCCAGGTTGAGGAGGATGTAGATCGCGGCCATCACGATGACCGACTGCACATGGTTGCGTCCCTCGCCCCAGATGCGACGGAAGACGACCGTGATGCCGAGGGCGCCGATGGCGTAGCCGAGGCTGGTGTCCTTCAGGCACACCACGAACTGGCTGATCATCGCCGGCAGCATCACCTTGACCGCCTGCGGGAGCAGGACGATGCGGGTCACCTGGCCCTTGGTCATGCCGATGGCGTACGCCGCCTCCGACTGCCCCCGCGGCAGCGACTCGACCCCTGCCCGCACGATCTCCGCCAGGACGGCCCCGTTGTAGAGCGCGAGGCCGATCACCAGCGCCCAGATGGGGCCGCCGAAGTCGCTGCCGGAGAAGTAGGCGAAGTAGATGAAGATGATCAGCAGCAGCAGCGGGACGGCGCGGAAGAACTCGACGAAGGCCCACGCCGGCCAGCGGACCCACCCGCGGTCAGCAAGCTTCCCGACCCCGAAGACCATGCCGATGGCGAGGGCGGCGGCGATCGCGATCACGGCTGCCTTGATGGTGTTGAGCACGCCGTCGACCAGGATGACGCGGACGTACTTCGGAGTGACGAAGTACTCCCACTTGGAGTAGGTGAACTGCCCGGTGACCTGCATCTGCCGGATCACGAGGGCGAGGATGCCCAGCAGCACCAGCGCGGAGACGACCGTGTAGATGCGGTAGCGCGCGAGCGCCTTGGGTCCGGGTGCGTCGTACAGGACGGTGGCCTGCTGCTTCATCGCGCGGCCCTCCAGCGTCGTTCGGTGCGGTTGGCGGCGTAGGACACCACTTCCACGATGAGCACGTAGCCGAGAGCGAACACGAGGAACACCATCATCCGGTCGTCGGGGTTGCGGTCGGTGAAGTACTTCATCCGCGCCGTGGCCTCGAAGATGCCGAAGACGTAGGCCACCGAGGTGTTCTTCGCCAGGGCGATCTGCACGCTGGTCAGGGGCGGGAGCGCGGCCCGGAAGGCCTGCGGGAGCACGACGTGCCGCATCGACGTGCCGAAGTCCATCCCGATCGACCGGGACGCTTCGGCCTGGCCCAGCGGGACGGCGTTGATCCCCGACCGCAGCGCCTCGCAGACGAAGGCGGCGGTGTAGACGGTCAGTGCCACGACACCGCGGACGAAGTAGCCGCTGACGTCGGCGCCGCCGATGCTGACGCCGGGGATGCCCCAGTCCATGTTGGGCAGGGCGACGGTGACCACGATGAACATGACCAGCAACGGGGTGTTGCGGACCACGCTGACGTAGACGGTGCCGGCCCGCGAGAGCACAGGCACGGGCCCCACGCGCATCGCTGCCAGCACCGTGCCGAGGACCAGGCTGAGGACGCCCGAGACGACGAAGAGCTCGATCGTCACCAGGAACGAGTCCAGCACCAGGTCGAAGTTGGACACGATGTCGTCCACGTCGGGCCACCGCCTCTCTCGGTGAGAGCCACCCGGGGCGCCTGGCCCCGGGTGACCGTCTCGTCAGGGTCGTGAGGGTTGTGAAGGTCCTCTCACCTCACTGGCAGGAGTCCATCTCCGGCGGCTCCGGGGTGTCGACGCCGGACTTGCCGAGGGTGGCCTCGAACGCCTTGGCCCAGGTGCCGTCGTCCTCGGCCTGCTTGAGGGTGTCGGTGATCCACTGGCACATCTCGGGGTACTTCTTCGGGTAGCCGACCCCGTAGCGCTCCTCGGAGAAGGCGTCGCCCACGACCTCGAGCTCGTCGGGGTTCTCCGCGGCGTAGCCGAGCAGGATCGCTCCGTCGGTGGTCATCGAGTCGACCGAGCCGTTGAGCACCTGGTCACGGCACTCGGAGTAGGTGTCGAAGCCTCGGGGCTTGGCGCCCTTGGCCTCCACGTTGTCCAGCGACGTCGACCCCGTCACCGAGCAGACCTCCTTGCCCTTGAGGTCGTCGACGCTCTGGATGTCGCTGCCCTTCTTGACCAGCAGCTGCTGACCGGTCACGTAGTACGGCCCGGCCTGGCCCACGACCTTGCGGCGGTCGGGAGTGATGGAGTACGACGCGATCACCAGGTCGACCTCGCCGTTCTCGAGGAACGGCTCCCGGTTGTCGGAGATCGTCTCCTTCCACGTGATGTCCTCCGGCTTGATGCCCAGGTCGGCGGCCAGGATCTTGCCGATCTCGGGGTCGAAGCCCCTGGGCATGTCGTCGGTGGCGCCCTTGAACCCGATGCCGGGTTGGTCGTACTTCACGCCGATGGTGATCTTGCCGCTGTCGGCGAGCTCCTTCATCCGGGTGCCGTCGTCGAAGTTCGACGCCGCGTTGTCCGCGACGTCGACGTCGATGCTCTCGCTGTCGTCGCTGCCGGCGCTGCCGCACGAGGCCAGCGACACCGCGAGCGCGGCACCGGCGAGCGTGGCGAGGAGTCGTGACCGGCCTCGTCGGGGGATCCTGCTCAGCTTCATCTCTTTCTCCTTCTGTGGGTCGGATCGAGCGGTGATGGAGCGGTGGTCGTGGCGGCCGTCCGTCGGGGCAGCGGCGCCTCAGTGCTTGATGATCTTGCCGAGGAAGTCCTTGGCCCGGTCGGACTGCGGATTGGTGAAGAACTCCTCGGGGGTGTTCTCCTCGACGATCGCGCCGTCGGACATGAAGATCACGCGGTCCGCAGCTCCGCGGGCGAACCCCATCTCGTGGGTGACCACGATCATCGTCATGCCCTGCTCGGCGAGCTCGACCATGACGTCGAGGACCTCCTTGATCATCTCCGGGTCCAGCGCGGAGGTGGGCTCGTCGAAGAGCATCACCTTGGGCTCCATCGCCAGTGCGCGTGCGATGGCCACGCGCTGCTGCTGACCGCCCGAGAGCTGGGCGGGGTACTTCGCGGCCTGGTGGGCGACGCCGACCCGCTCGAGCAGGTCCTTGGCGCGCTTGTCGGCAGCCGCCTTGTTCTCGCCGCGCACCTTGATCGGGCCGAGGGTGACGTTCTCGAGGATCGTCTTGTGGGCGAAGAGGTTGAAGGACTGGAAGACCATCCCCACCTCGGCACGCAGCCGGGCCAGCGCCTTGCCCTCGGCCGGCAGCGGCTCACCGTCGAGCGTGATCGTGCCGTCGTCGATCGTCTCGAGGCGGTTGATCGTGCGGCACAGGGTGGACTTGCCGGAGCCGGAGGGGCCGATGACCACGACGACCTCGCCCCGCTTGACCGTCAGCTCGATGTCCTGCAGGACGTGCAGGTCGCCGAAGTGCTTGTTCACGTGGTCGAGCACGACGAGGGGCTCGCCCTTGCCGGCGTTGATCTCCTCGGTGCTGGTCGTCATACCGACCCAACCTAGGCCGAACCCGCCGGGCGTGACCACTGCGGCGGGACGAAGGTCCTGCGACCGTCACCGAATCGTTGCCGACTCGCCCGGAGGGAGACGGTGCGCGAGGTCAGAGCCGCTCGCGGAGCCACGCGAAGTCGGCGGCGTGCTCCTGCGGCCCTCCCGGGGTCTCGGCGATCACCGGGGCGCCGGCGGCGCGGACCAGGTCGACGAACGCGTCGTGGTCGAGGTGACCGCGGCCGAACGAGGTGTGCCGGTCCGCACCGGAGCCGAAGCCGTCACGGCTGTCGTTGGCGTGCACCAGGTCGATCCGCCCGGTGACCGCGAGCAGCTGCTCGACCGCGGTGTCCAGGGCGATGCCCCCGGCGTGGGCGTGACAGGTGTCGAGGCAGAACCCCACCATCTCGGCCTGGTCGGCGGCCTGGATCGCCTCGAAGACCCGCGCGATCCGCTCGGTGTGCCGGGCCATCGCGTTGTCGCCGCCCGCGGTGTTCTCGATCAGCAGGGGGATCTTGAGGTCCGTGGCCTCGACCGCCTTGCGCCAGTTGTCGAAGCCCTTCTCCGGGTCGTCGGCCTTGTTGACGTGGCCACCGTGGACGATGAGGCCCTTGGCGCCGATCTCGGCCGCGGCGTCCACGTGCTGCTGCAGGATCTTGCGGCTCGGGATGCGGATGCGGTTGTTGGTGGTCGCCACGTTGACGATGTAGGGCGCGTGGACGTAGAGGTCGACTCCCGCGGCCTCGGCGTCGGCGCGCAGACCGGCCGCGCCACCGGCGTACCGGACCTCGGGGCCCTGGTAGCCCTGCGGGTCGCCGAGGAAGAACTGCACCAGCGTCGTGCCACGCGCCTGCGCCTCCTGCACCGGGTCGGTCTGCTCGACGTGCGCGCCGATGCGCAGGGTCTCGGCGGTCAGGGGCTCGGGCGGGGCGGGGGCGGCACTCACGGGACCCAGGCTAGGTGGGCCCCGGGACGATTTCGGGGGGCGGGTCCCGACTTGCTAAGGTGTCCCGTCCTCTGCGGAGGCGTCCGGACGACGCCGGTCCCGCACGACACTCGCACAGCCCTCCTGCCACGGATCGTCCGTGGCCGCCTTGAGTCCGAAGGAGGTGGAGACCGCTTTGCGTCGCTACGAAGTCATGGTCATCCTCGACCCCAGCCTCGACGAGCGCACGGTTGCTCCGTCACTCGACACCTACCTCAACGTCGTCCGTCAGGACGGTGGGCAGGTCACCAACGTCGACGTGTGGGGCAAGCGCCGTCTGGCCTACGAGATCGCCAAGAACCCCGAGGGGATCTACGCCGTCATCGACCTCGAGGCCGAGCCCGCCACCGTCAAGGAGCTCGACCGCCAGCTCACGCTGAACGAGTCGGTGCTGCGCACCAAGGTGATCCGTCCCGACACCCGCTGAGCAACCGGGCCCTCCCGGGTCCGCCTGTGGATCGACCCTCGCCCCGTGTCGGCGGTGAGGGTTAGGTTCGACCTCCGCACCAGCAGGGACGCCCGACGACACCACCACCAGGAGCACTTCATGGCCGGCGAGACCCCGATCACCGTGATCGGCAACCTGACCAGCGACCCGGAGCTGCGGTTCACGCCCTCCGGCGCCGCGGTCGCGAACTTCACCGTGGCCTCCACGCCGCGCACGTTCGACAAGCAGACCAACGAGTGGAAGGACGGCGAGGCGCTGTTCCTCAACTGCTCGGTGTGGCGCCAGGCGGCGGAGAACGTCGCCGAGTCGCTGGTCAAGGGCAGCCGCGTCATCGTCTCCGGTCGGCTCAAGGCGCGGTCCTACGAGACCCGTGAGGGCGAGAAGCGCACGGTCTTCGAGATCGACGTCGACGAGATCGGCCCCAGCCTGAAGTACGCCACCGCCAAGGTGAACAAGACCCAGCGCTCCGGCGGCCAGGGCGGGTTCGGCGGCGGCGGCGGTGGCTACCAGGGCGGCCAGGGTGGCCAGGGCGCGCCCCAGGGTGGGGCGGCGGCCAGGGTGGCGGGGGCTACTCCGACGACCCGTGGGCCACCCCCGGCGTCTCCGGCGGCCAGCCGGGCGGCGGCCAGGGCGGCCAGGGCGGCGGCTCGTGGGGCGGCCAGCAGCCGGCCCAGGACCCGTGGGGCTCCTCCGGCGGCGGCTCCGAGGAGCCTCCCTTCTGACCAGCCGAGGGTCCCGTCCTCACCGGGTCCTCAGCGGGCCCTCACCCGCACGACAACCAGCACGACAACCCAGCACGCAACCAGCAACCATTCCGGGTCCGCCCGGGCTCACCTGAAGGAGCACCACAATGGCCAAGCCGGTCCTGCGCAAGCCGAAGAAGAAGGTTTGCCAGTTCTGCAAGGACAAGACCGCCTACGTCGACTACAAGGACACCGCGCTGCTGCGCAAGTTCATCTCCGACCGTGGCAAGATCCGCGCGCGTCGGGTGACGGGCAACTGCGTCCAGCACCAGCGCGACGTCGCCATCGCGGTCAAGAACGCCCGCGAGGTGGCGCTGCTGCCCTACACGTCCACGGCTCGCTGAGAGGGGCGGACCAGATGAAGCTCATCCTGACCCAGGAGGTCACCGGTCTCGGTGCCCCCGGCGACATCGTCGAGGTGAAGGACGGTTACGGCCGCAACTACCTCATCCCGCGCAACTTCGCGATCCGCTGGACCCGCGGCGGCGAGAAGCAGATCGAGTCGATCAAGGCCGCGCGCAGCTCGCGTGCGGTCCGTGACCTCGGCAAGGCGGAGGACATCAAGAAGTCCCTCGAGGGCCGCACGGTCGACGTGCAGGTCCGCGCGGGCGAGGGCGGCCGGCTCTTCGGCGCGGTCACCGTCTCCGACATCGCCTCCGCGATCAACGCGGCCGTCGGCTCCGGCTCTGACGTGGTCGACAAGCGCCGGATCCTGGTCGGCAACCCGATCAAGTCGCTCGGCGCCCACCAGGTCGTCGTCAAGGTGCACGACGAGCTCGAGGCCACCGTGCAGCTCAACGTGGTGTCCGCCTGACGGGTTCGGTTTCACCAGGGCCCTGGTGACCTTGACACTCCCCGAGCGAAACTTCGCTCGGGGAGTGCCAGTTTTGACGCCGTACGACGCCGTACGACGCCGTACGACGCCGGGGCGGCGCGGCGGCCGCGTCAGCGAGCGTAGGGGCTGGTCAGCGTGAGGTGCACGCTCGGACCCACCATCGCGACCAGGTCCTCGACGTCCAGCGAGGCGACCGGCTCCATCCGGGTGACGTAGCGCAGGACCGCCACCCCGCCCAGCTGCGCGCACGCCAGCTCGATCCGGGCGGTGGCGTGGTCGATCCGGCGCGAGCGCAGCGCGGGGGTGAAGACCATGCGGCTGAGGAACGCCACGAGCAGGCGGCCGCCGACCGCGCTGTCGGCGCTGGAGCGCAGCACCTTCATCGTGCGCGCCCGGGTCCGCGGGTTCTCGCACAGCGTGAAGAAGCGCCGGGTCACGCGCGACCCGAGGTCGTCGGGACCGGTGTCGGGCTCCTCGGCCGAGACGGTGGGCGACCCGGCGGGACGGTCGGGGCCGAGCGCCTCGTGCAGCGCCAGCTCGTCCAGGACGACGGTCTGCTCGAGGTCGAGCAGGCTGCGTACGCCGACGTACGACGGCGGCGGCTGGAACCGGTGCGGGGCGACCACCACCGCAGTGTGACCCGGGTGGGGCTGGTGTGACCAGACGGCACGCCCGGGACAGGTGGGACGGAGGCGGCGTTCCCCGGATCAGCGCCGCTTGGAGAAGCCGAGCCCCTCGATGGTCACCGGCTTGCCCGAGGAGGTGACCACGACCGAGAAGCGGCCACCGTGGCGCGCCGCCCACGAGCCGATCGGGATCAGCTGCCGCTTGCGCCGCGAGCTCGCCGCCAGCGACACCTTCTTGAGCACCTTGCCGCCGTAGGTCACCTTGACCGAGCCGCAGCCGCGGCACCTGGTGGCGACCAGCGCGACGGCGCGGGTGCCGGCCCGGGCGGCGCTGAGGGTCGCGCCCTTCTTCTTGGTCGTGGAGTAGCCGCTGAAGAAGTAGCCGAACGCGGTGCCCTTGGACCAGCCGCCGCGGGCGCGCAGCTTCCGGCTGGGGACCGGCACCGTGAAGCGGTTGACCGCAGGCGTCGGGTCGGTGTTGCCGGCGTGGTCGGTGCCGGCGACGGTGAAGGTGAGGTCCCCGGCGACCAGGCTCATCACCGACGCCTCGTGGCCGTCGCAGCTGCGGGTGAAGGTGCGGCCCTGCAGCCTGCACACCGCGTCCCGGAGCGGCTCGCTGCCGCGGTAGCCCCAGTCGCCGAACTCGGAGAGGTGCCAGCGCTTGGCCCGCCGGGTCAGGTAGGTGTTCGGCGGGGTGGTGTCGGCCACCGCCTCGACGACTGTCCAGGACAGCTGGGTGCCGGGGTCGGCCTGCTCGTTGGGGGCCGCACTGCCCAGGACCAGCTTGTCGACCGCGGCGTCGGTGGCCTTGACCGAGAGGGTGTAGGCGCCCGGCACGAGGCCGGACTCGTCGAACCGGCCGAAGGCCTGGGTGCTGGTGGTCGTCACCGCGTCGTCGGTGCAGTCCTCCCAGTCCTGCACCACCGTTGCGCCGCGGGTCAGCCGGCACGAGAAGGTCACCTGGTTGCCGTCGGGGTCGGCGGCCTTGGTCCGGATGAAGACCCGGACGTCGTCGGAGGTCGTCTCGGGGTCCTCCATCAGGTCGTCGTAGCCGTCGTCGGCCCTGGCCCGGTAGATGTCCGCCTCGGGGGCGGTGCAGTCCTGGCCGAGGAGGTCGGCCAGCGCGGTGCCGCAGACCGAGCTGGAGGCGTACGACGGTGCAGCGGTGCCGGCGACGATCGCGGCCGGGGCGAGCAGCCCGAGCAGGGCGAGGGCGGTGCGGACGTGACGGCGACGTCGGGTCATGGGTCAGCTCACTGGGATCGAGGCGGTGCGCGGTGCGCCGAAAGTACCCAATTGTGCGGGAGAAGGGCAGGTCACGCCCGGTGTTTGCCGCGATCCTCGCTGTGCTCGGAGTCCCCGGCGGCCTCCGCGGCCCCGTCGTCGGCCCCGGCGGCGTCTGTTGCCAGCAGGGCGTCCTCGTCGGAGGCGCCGACGAGGACCAGCACCAGGCTCACGTTGGTCACCACCGCCAGGATCGTCGCCGGGGTCTGCACCCACTCCCACTGCAGGCCGTAGACCGCCAGCGGCGCGAGCACCAGGAGCGCGAACGCCCAGCACAGGAGCCGGAACCGGATCGCCTGCTCGGGGACGGTCACGTCGCGCAGCGAGTCGCACAGCAGGAAGCAGAACGCGAGGACCGGCAGGCTGAACAGGAGCTCGAGCCAGCCGTCGAGGTGGGCCACCGAGCTCTCGGGGAAGGTGACCACCGACAGCGCCAGGCTCGTCCAGGCGGCCAGGGAGACCTGGCGGTAGTCGGGCAGCTGCTCGCGCACCGCGGCCAGCGCGACGAGGACCAGGATCCAGCCGAGCGGGTCCGCGACCCAGTCGGGGTTGGAGACGTCGACGAAGACGACGACCAGTCCGAGCGCGAGGGTCTGCAGCTCCTTCACGCCCCCCAGGGTGCCCCCCCGGACGTGATCCAACCTCACGTCTCAGGTGATGGCTCGCCCGTGGAGGCGCCGCCGGTGACCATCCAGGCCTCGCCCCGCGACCGGTGCAGCAGCAGCGCGGCGCGTCCGCCCATGAACGTCAGGCCGAACGCCGCCCACACCGCCACCAGGCCCTTCGAGGAGGCCAGCAGGACGGCCGGGGCGGCCAGGAGCAGGACGACCGTGCCGGCCCGGGCGAGGTAGCGGCCGTCACCGGCGCCGATGAGCAGGCCGTCCAGGACGAACACCACGCCCGCCAGCGGCTGGAAGATCGCGGCGACCAGCAGCACGCGCCCCAGCAGGCTCACCACCGCGTCGTCGGAGGTGAACAGCGGTCCGAGCAGCGGCGCGGTCAGGGCGAGCAGGAGGCCGGTGAGGATCCCGGAGACCACGCCGATGCGGACCATCCGGTCGGTCAGCGCGCGGGCGCCCCGGCGGTCACCGGCGCCGAGCACCTCGCCGGTCAGGGTCTGGGCGGCGATGGCCACCGCGTCGAGGGCGTAGGCGAGGAAGGTCCACACGCTCATCGCCAGCTGGTGGGTGGCGGTCGCCGTGGCCCCCTGCCGGGCGGCGGCCCAGGTGGTCACCAGCAGCACCGCCTGCAGGGTCAGGGTGCGCACGACCAGGGGCCCGCCGGCGCGGGCGGAGCGGCGTACGCCGGGAAGGTGCGGGCGCAGCGGCAGGGGCGGGCCGGGCTGGGCGCGGGCGTGCCGCACCACCACGCCGACCAGGTAGGCCGCCATGCCGGTCTGGGCGAGGACCGTGCCGAGGGCGGAGCCGGGCAGGCCCAGCCCGGCGGGGTAGACCAGGACCAGGTTGAGCGCGATGTTGGCCAGGCTGCCGGCGACCGCCGCGACGAGCGGGCTGCGGGCGTCGCTGACCCCGCGCAGGACGCCGGTCGCCGCGAGCACCAGGAGCATCGAGGGCAGACCCAGCCAGGACAGGCGCAGGTAGGTCACCGCGTGCTGGTGCACCTCGGGGGTGGCGTCGAAGGGAGCGACCAGCAGGGGGCTGAGGACGACCCCGAGGACTGCCCCGACCAGCCCGATGCCGAGGGCCAGCCACAACCCGTCCACGCCCTGCTGCAGGGCGCCGCGCAGGTCGCCGGCACCGACCTGGCGCGCGACCGAGGCGGTGGTGCCGTAGGCCAGGAAGATGCTCAGCCCGACCGCGGCGCGCAGCAGCACCGCGGCGATGCCGAGACCGGCCAGCTCGGGGGTGCCGAGGTGGCCCACGATCGCGGAGTCGGCGAGCAGGAACAGCGGCTCGACGACCAGCGCGAGGAAGGCCGGCACCGCCAGGTGGAGGAGGCGGGAGAGGACCACGCGGTCCTGCGGATCTGGTCCGATCGGGTCATGGGAGGCCTCGGAGCCATCGTGGTAACGCCGCCTCCGCACAGCCGGAGCGTACCTGTGCAGAATCCCGCCGATCCTGTGGATAGCCTCCATACCAGATCGAGCCCCCTGCGCGCCCCGGGACCATCGTCCCGGTGAACAGCCGGCGACGGGGGGTTGGCCGGAAAAGTTCGCGACTTTCTTTCCCTCACACCTCCTCGCACTCATCACTGCAGGTCAGAGGGGGTTTTGCGGGCGAGAGCCGGGCTGCCTCCACAGCGCCGTGAACAGGCTGTGCACAAGCGCGGCGGCGTGTTCCACACGGACCCCCCAGTTACTCACAGGGGGCTGTGGATGACGGGGTGGAGAACCGGCCCCTCGGGGCCGTACGGTCCTGCGCGGAGGAGAGCGGGCGAGCGCACTGTCGGTGGCCGGTGGGACCTTCGTCGCGGGTCGACGAGCATCTCACCCCACGAGGGGGTCGCGTGCGGCGAAGGGAGACTCAGGTGAGCGTGACCGACCAGTCGGGATACCCCTCCGACCTCGACATGTGGAGCGGGCCCGACCTGCCCGCGCAGGCGCCCCAGGGCCACGGCCAGGGAGGTGGCGCCGGCTACGACCGCATGCCCCCGCAGGACAACGACGCCGAGCAGTCGGTCCTCGGCGCGATGATGCTCTCCAAGGACGCGATCGCCGACGTGGTGGAGGTGCTGCGCGGCACCGACTTCTACAAGCCGGCGCACGAGACGATCTTCGACGCCGTCCTCGACCTCTACGGCCGCGGCGAGCCGGTCGACCCCGTCACCATCGCCGCCGAGCTGGGCCGCCGCGGCGAGCTGGTCCGGGCGGGCGGGGCGCCCTACCTGCACACCCTGACCGCCTCGGTGCCGATCGCGGCCAATGCCGGCTACTACGCCGAGATCGTGCGCGAGAAGGCCGTCCTGCGGCGGCTGGTGGGGGCGGGCACGCGCATCGTGCAGATGGGCTACGCCGGCGAGGGCGACGTCGACGACGTCGTCGACGCCGCGCAGCAGGAGGTCTACCAGGTCACCGAGAAGCGCACGTCGGAGGACTACGCCCCGCTCTCGGCGATCATGCAGGACACCCTCGACGAGATCGAGGCGATCTCCAACCGGGGCGGCGAGATGACCGGTGTGCCGACCGGCTTCACCGACCTCGACGAGCTCACCAACGGCCTGCACGGCGGCCAGATGATCGTGGTCGCGGCGCGACCCGCGGTCGGCAAGGCGCTCGCGCTCGACACCCCGCTGGCCACCCCGACCGGCTGGACGACGATGGGCGAGGTCCGCGTCGGCGACCTCGTGCTCGGCTCCGACGGCCGGCCCACCGAGGTGGTCGCCGCGACCGGCGTGATGCGGGGGCGTCCCTGCTTCGCGATGACCTTCTCCGACGGCGCGCGGATCGTCGCGGACTACCAGCACAACTGGGTCACCCGCAGCGGCGCCGGCCCGGACCGCCCCGCAGTGACGGTGACCACCGCCCAGATCGCCCGCACCGTCGCCGCCGGGCACACCGTGGACCTGCCCGACGGCTCCGAGGTCAAGATCGAGTCGGTCGAGGTGATCGCCTCGGTGCCGGTCCGGTGCCTCCAGGTCGCCGCCGCCGACCACCTGTTCCTCGCCGGGCCGACCAGCATCCCCACCCACAACTCCACGCTGGCCCTCGACCTGTGCCGGGCGGCGAGCATCCACAACAACCTCGCCTCGGTGGTCTTCAGCCTGGAGATGACGCGCACCGAGATCACCATGCGGCTGCTGTCGGCGGAGGCCAAGATCCCGCTCAACCACATGCGCAACGGTCACATGACCGAGGAGGACTGGCACCGTCTGGCCCGCAAGATGTCGGAGGTCAACGCCGCACCGCTGTTCATCGACGACTCGCCCAACATGACGATGATGGAGATCCGCGCCAAGGCGCGGCGGCTCAAGCAGCGTCACGACCTGCGGCTGGTGGTCATCGACTACCTCCAGCTGATGAGCTCGGGCAAGAAGGTCGAGTCCCGTCAGCTCGAGGTCTCGGAGTTCTCCCGCCAGATCAAGCTGCTGGCCAAGGAGCTCGACGTGCCGGTCATCGCGCTCTCGCAGCTCAACCGTGGACCGGAGCAGCGCGCCGACAAGAAGCCGATGATCTCCGACCTGCGTGAGTCCGGCAGCATCGAGCAGGACGCCGACATGGTGATCCTGCTGCACCGCGAGGACCTCTACGAGAAGGAGTCGCCACGGCTGGGTGAGGCCGACCTCATCGTCGCCAAGCACCGCAACGGCCCCACCCGCGACGTCACCGTCGCGTTCCAGGGCCACTACTCGCGCTTCGTGGACATGGCCCACGGCTGAGGTCCCCGCGGCTGCGCGACCTCGCGGTCGCCTACGGCGTGATCGAGGACGACCCCGACGTGTGGTGCGCGCTCGTGCACGGCGAGGGCGACCATCTCACCGCGGGCCTGGACCTGGCCGACGTCGCGGAGTCGATGGCCGCCGGGGAGGGGCTGGTCCCCGAGCACGGGCGGGACCCGTGGCGGCTCGACGGCCCGTGGACGACACCGGTGGTCGCGGTCGCCCACGGCTGGTGCATGACGGCAGGGATCGAGCTGCTGCTCGCCGCAGACATCCGGGTCGCTGCGCAGGGCACCCGCTTCACCCAGCTCGAGGTGCGGCGCGGGATCTACCCGATCGGCGGGGCCACCCTGCGGTTCCCGCGCGACTGCGGATGGGGCAACGCGATGCGGTGGATGCTCACCGGCGAGGAGTTCGACGCCGCCGAGGCGCTGCGGATCGGCCTGGTGCAGGAGGTGGCGCCGGACGCCGCCACCGCCTTCGAGCGCGGCCTGGCGCTGGCGCGGTCGGTCGCCGAGGACGCCGCGCCGCTCGCGGTGCGGGCGACCCTGGCCAGTGCCCAGCAGGCGGTCGCGGAGGGCGACGCGGCTGCGATCGCGGACTTCGGGCCCGGGATCCAGCGGCTCTTCGGCACCGCCGACGTCGCCGAGGGCGTGGCGTCGTTCGTCGAGCGGCGCCGGGCCCGCTTCACCGGTCGCTGACCGGCCGGCTCACAGGCCGCCGCAGCCCACCGCCTTGCGGGGGTTCGCGGGACCGTCGTGGGCGAGGGCGTCGGAGACCCAGGCATAGGTCGTCGGGCTCATCGGCAGCAGGACGTGGTCGCTGGGGTCGGCCGGGCAGGTGTCCTGGACCGCGACGTTGGTCAGCTGGGCGGTGTCGCGGCCACGCTCGAGGTAGCCGGAGGTGAAGGGCACGACCACCTCGTCGTGGGTGGTGACGATGTTGGTGTAGTCGACCGCCCGCGGCGTCTCGTCGCCGGCGTTGAGCGCCCGCAGGAACGACGAGCCCGCGACCTGCTGCTGACAGGCGACGCAGTCGTAGGCGGTGCCCTGGGTGGGGCCGAACATCGAGCTGTCGAGCGTCGTGGTGCCGTGGTTGGAGGGCGCGATGCCGACGAGGTCGTCGACGTACCTCCAGCCGCCGAGGCTCTTGATGTAGTAGCGCGGCATCAGGCCGCCCTGGCTGTGCCCCACCAGCGAGACCTTGGCCGCGCCGGTCGCGGTGCGCACGCGCGCGACGTACCTGGCCAGCTGGCGGGCGGAGTCCTGGATCGGACCGGTCGCGCGGTTGCCGTAGCCGAGCGAGAAGACGCAGTAGCCCTCCTGCGACAGCCGGTAGGACAGCGCCTCCAGCAGGTGCTCGCGGTCGCCGAACGTGCCGTGCACGAGGACCACCGGCCGCGGGTGCCGCCTGGTCGGCTTGCAGGACCAGTCGTTGGCGCCGGGCGGGTCGAGGACCAGGGGCGGCAGGTCGGCCGAGGCCGGCTGGACCAGTGCGGGGACGGCGAGCGCCGGGACCACGGCGGTCACGGCGGCGAGCAGCAGGGCGGCACGGCGGGGCAGGCGCATGCAGGCTCAACGGTCCAGGCCCGGTCCAGTCACGCAAGCCGTCTGCAAGCCGCCGGGTCTTCACTGGTCCCACCACCGCCCGACCGGGCTGCAGACGGGCCGTAGAGAAGGGGACCGCCATGGCCATCGGCTTCGACCACCACATCCTCCCGAGCACCGACCGGGAGCGCTCCGCGCGCTTCCTGAGCCGGACCCTCGGTCTGCCCGAGCCACGTGAGGAGGGGCCGTTCCTCGCCGTTGACCTCGGCAACGACGTCTCGCTCTACGTCGCCGGCTGGGACCGCGAGGTCTCCCCCAGCACTACGCCTTCCTGCTCGACGAGGACGACTTCGACGCGGTCCTGACCCGCCTGCAGACGGCGGGGTCGACGTACTGGGCCGACCCGGAGGGGACGGTGCCCGGCGAGGTGAACCACGACGACGGCGGGCGCGGGTGCTACTTCCGCGACCCCGACGGGCACTGGCTCGAGGTCATCACGACCAGGTACGGCGGTCGCCGGGCGGCCTGGCGCCAGGCACCGCGCTCCTCGAGCGCGGCGTGCTAGCGCCGGGTGAGCCGCCGCCGGCCCTTGGTGCAGCAGACTGGGCCCGTGACCCAGGAGAGCACCCAGGACTACGACGTCATCGTGATCGGGGGCGGCCCCGCCGGGGAGAACGCCGCCGACCTCGCCATCCGCGGCAGCGACCGCACCGCCGCGATCGTGGAGGCCGAGCTGGTCGGGGGCGAGTGCTCCTACTGGGCGTGCATCCCGAGCAAGGCCATGCTGCGTCCGCTCGACGTGCTGGACGCCGCCCGTCACCTGCAGGGCATCAGCGGGCCCCTGGAGCCCGACCCGGCCGGGCTCCTGGCCCGGCGCGACACCTGGGTCGGGGGGTACGACGACACCGGGCAGGTCGAGTGGGCCGAGGGGGCCGGCATCTCGGTCGTCCGGGGCCGGGGCCGGCTGGCCGGGGAGCGCGCCGTCGAGGTGACCGCCGAGGACGGCTCGGTCCGCACGCTGCGGGCCCGCCAGGCCGTCGTCGTCGCCACCGGCAGCACGCCGGTGGTGCCGCCGCCGCTGCGCGGGATCGGTGCGTGGGGCTCCCGCGACGTGACCGCGGTGACGACCGTCGACCAGGTCCCGCCGCGCCTCGCCGTGGTCGGCGGCGGCGTGGTGGCGTGCGAGGCGGCGCGCTGGATGGCCGCGCTCGGCTCAGAGGTCACGCTGCTGGTCCGCGGGGACCGCGTGCTGGAGCGCGCGGAGGCGTTCGTCTCGGACCTGGTCGTCGCCGGTCTCGAGGCCTCGGGCGTCACCGTCCGGCGCTCGACCGAGACCACGGCTGCCTCACGCGAGGACGTGCGCGACACCGGCGTCGGCCACGTGCACGGCGGCCTCGTCACCCTCACGCTCGGCGGCGGGGACACGCTCGAGGCCGACGAGGTCCTCGTCGCGACCGGCCGCCGCCCCGTCACCGACGACCTCGGGCTCGACACGGTCGGGCTCACCGCCGACGACCTGCACGGGCGCACGCACGGCGGCCCGCTCCCGGACTGGCTGCTGACCGTCGGCGACGTCACCGGCGTCGCGCCGCTGACCCACTGGGGCAAGTACCAGGCCCGGCGCGTCGGCCGCCTCCTCGCGGCCCGGGCCGAGGGCCGGCCCGAGCCGACGGTGCCCGCTCACGCACCGGTGCCGCAGGTCGTCTTCACCGACCCCCAGGTGGCGTGGGTCGGTCCGACCGCTGCCGAGGCCCGGGGGGACGGCCTCGACGTGGAGACGCGCGAGGTGGCCTACACCTCGGTGGCCGGCGCCTCCCTGCTGCGCGACGACGCCGGCGGCCGGGCGCGCCTGGTCAGCGAGGTGGGCACCGGACGGCTGCTCGGGGCGACGTTCGTCGGTCCCGACGTCGCCGAGCTGCTGCACTCCGCGACGGTCGCGATCACCGGCGGGCTGGACCTCGAGACGCTCGAGCACGCGGTGCCGAGCTTCCCGACCGCGAGCGAGGTGTGGCTGCGGCTGCTGGAGGCCGACCCGGCGACCGAGGAGTGAGGTCGTGCCGCGACGCAAGTACGGCGACCCGGTGGGCCTGCGCCTCGAGCTCGCCGGTGAGGTGGTCGAGTGGCGCGGGCCGGCGCCGTACCACTTCGTCGTCGTGCCGCCCGCGCAGTGCGAGGAGCTCGCGGAGGTCGCGCCGGAGGTGACCTACGGCTGGGGGATGATCCCGGTCCGCGTCACCCTCGGCCGCAGCGAGTGGGAGACCGCGCTGTGGCCGCGCGACGGGGGCTACGTCGTGCCGCTCAAGGACTGGGTCCGTGACGACGAGGGCGTCGGGCTCGGTCAGGTCGTCGAGCTGGTGCTGGACGTGGTGGCCAGGGACTGAGCGGTCGCCGACCAGCCCGCGACCGGCCTCGGCCTCGACCTCCTCGACGGCGGCTCAGCGGGCCGGCCGGGCCAGGCTCGCGGGCACGGGGGGCTTGCGGCCCGGCCAGGTCGGAGGCTCCAGCGCCGGAGCCGTCCTGTCCGGCGGGGTGCCCGGTGCGGTGCTGGCCGTGGTCATGGCTCCACGGTGGACCCGGTGCCTGTGACGGTGCTGTGGTCCGGCGGTGAGCCGGCCTCGAGCCGGTTCGCCGCCCCTCGACCAACGCTGGGCCGGACCCCCACCGCTGGCAAAGGACCAGCACAGGAGTGGCACAGGCGGACTGTCCAGCCTTCGGGGCATGAGAACCGCAACGACCGATCCGTCCCCGACCGAGGGCGGTCTCGACGACCACCGTGGAACCGCGGGGCTCGATCACCGCGCGCTCGACGAGCTCGACCGCCGGGCGCTCGCACACCGGGACCCGCCCTGGGCGCGGCGGGCGTTGTGGGCGCTGCTCGCCGTGACGACCCTGGCCTACCTCTACGGGCTGAGCGCCAACGGCTGGGCCAACGCCTTCTACTCCGCCGCGGCGCAGGCCGGGTCCGAGAGCTGGAAGGCCTTCCTCTTCGGCTCGCTCGACGCGGGCAACGCGATCACGGTCGACAAGCCGCCGGCCGCGCTGTGGGTGATGGCGCTGTCCGTGCGGCTGTTCGGGCTGAGCAGCTGGGCGATCCTCGTGCCCGAGGTGCTCATGGGCGTCGCGAGCGTCGCGGTCCTCCACGCGACGGTGAGGCGCCACTTCGGCGCGGTGGCCGGGCTGGTCGCCGGGCTCCTGCTGGCGCTGACGCCGGCCGCGGTGCTGATGTTCCGCTTCAACAACCCCGACGCGCTGCTCACCCTGCTGATGACGCTCGCGGTGTGGGCGACCGTGCGATCCCTGGAGCGGGGCTCGATCCGCTGGTTCGCGCTGGCGGGGGTGTTCCTCGGTCTCGGCTTCCTCACCAAGACCCTGCAGGTGATGCTCGTGGTCCCGCCGCTCGGGCTCGCCTGGGTCCTCGCCGCGGACACCACGGTCCGGCGGCGCGCGGCCGGTGCGCTGGCCGGCGCCGGCGCGATGGTGGCCGCCGCCGGCTGGTGGGTCGCGCTCGTCGAGCTCGTCCCGGCCTCCGCCCGGCCCTACGTCGGCGGCAGCCAGACCAACTCCTTCCTCGAGCTGACCTTCGGCTACAACGGCCTCGGCCGGCTCAGCGGTGAGGAGACGGGCTCGGTCGGCGGCAGGGCCGGCGCGGTCAACCGCTGGGGAGAGACCGGCCTGACCCGGATGTTCACCGGGGTCGTCGGCGGCCAGGTCTCGTGGCTGCTCCCGACCGCGCTGCTCCTCCTGGTCGCGGGTCTCGTGTGGCGCGGGCTCGCCCCCCGCACCGACCTGCGCCGCGCGCAGTACGTCGTGTGGGGCGGCTGGCTGCTGGTCACCGGCGTGACCTTCTCGCTGATGGCCGGGATCTTCCACGAGTACTACACCGTCGCGCTGGCCCCGGCCGTCGCCGCCCTCGTCGGCATGGGTGCGCGCGAGGCCTGGGAGCGCCGTTCCACGTGGAACGGCCGAGCGGTCCTGGCCGGGGCCGTCGCGGTCGCCGCGGTCTGGTCGTTCGTCCTCCTCGGGCGCACGACGGCGTACGCCGGGTGGCTGCGCTACGGCGTCCTCGAGCTCGGCTTCCTGGCGGCCGTGCTGCTGCTGGTGGTCGAGCGGCTGGACCGCAGGCTCGCCTCCGCGGTGGTGGTGGGCGCCCTGGTCGCCGGCCTCACGGGCCCCGCGGCCTACTCCGCCACGACCCTCGGGACGGCGTACTCCGGCTCGATCGTCATCGCGGGCCCGACTGTCTCCGGCGGCACCGGTCCCGCCCGGCCCGGCGCCGTCCCGGCCCCGGCCGGCAGGCCCGCTGGTGGCGGCGGCGGCGGGATGGGCGGTCTGCTCGACGCCGACCTGCCGTCCGCCGAGGTCGTCGCGGCGCTGACCCAGGACGCCTCGGCGTACCGCTGGGCCGCGGCGGCCGCCGGCAGCCAGAACGCCGCCGGCCTGCAGCTGGGAAGCGGCGAGCCGGTGATGGCGATCGGCGGCTTCAACGGCTCCGACCCGAGCCCGACGCTGGCGCAGTTCCAGGCCTTCGTCGCGGCCGGGGAGATCCACTGGTTCGCGGCCTCGAGCGGCCGCGGTCCCGGGGGAGGGATGGGCGGCTCCGGCACCGCGAGCCAGATCAGCGCCTGGGTCGAGCAGACCTTCACCGCGGTGACGATCGGTGGGTCGAGGTTCTACGACCTGACCCGGCCGGTGAGCACGTCGTGAGCACGGTCGTGCTGGACCTGGTGGTGCCGGTGCTGGACGAGGAGCACGTCCTGGGGGCGGCCGTGCGGCGGTTGCACGGTCACCTCGAGCACGTCTTCCCCTACCCGTTCCGGATCACCGTCGCCGACAACGCCAGCACCGACCGGACGCCGCAGGTCGCGGCCACGCTGGCCGACGAGCTGCCGCACGTGCAGGTCGTGCGCCTGGGGCAGAGGGGCCGTGGTCGCGCCCTGCGGCAGGTGTGGTCGGCCAGCGACGCGCACGTGCTGGCGTACTGCGACGTCGACCTGTCCACCGACCTCGACGCACTGCTTCCGCTGGTCGCGCCGCTGCTGTCCGGGCACTCGGACCTGGCGATCGGCACCCGGCTGCACCGCGACTCCCGGGTCGTGCGGGGACTGAGACGCGAGGCGATCTCGCGCTGCTACAACCTCGTGCTCCGCACCGCGCTCGGGGCGAGCTTCAGCGACGCGCAGTGCGGGTTCAAGGCGATCCGCGCCGACGTGGCCCGCGAGCTGCTGCCGTTGGTCGAGGACCCCTCGTGGTTCTTCGACACCGAGCTGCTGGTGCTCGCGCAGCGCTCGGGGCTGCGGATCCACGAGGTGCCCGTCGACTGGTACGACGACCCCGACTCGCGCGTCGACGTGGTCGCCACCGCCCGCGAGGACCTGCGGGGAGTGTGGCGGATGCACCGCTCTTTCGCGACCGGGGCGCTGCCGACCGAAAAGCTCCGGGCGCGGATGGGCCGGACCACCCCGATGGCCGGCGTCGGCGCCCAGACGATCCGGTTCGGGCTGGTCGGGGTGGCGACGACGGTGCTGCACCTGGGGCTGTTCGCCCTCCTGGCCGTCCACCTCACCGCGCAGCCCGCCAACGTGCTGGCGCTCGTGCTGGCCACCGTGGTCAACACCAGCGCCAACCGGCGGTGGACCTTCGGCATCCGGGGGCCGCGGCACGCCGCGCGGCACCAGCTGCAGGGGCTCGCCGTCTTCGCGGCGACGTGGGCGATGACCGCCGGCGCCCTGCTCGGGCTCTCCGCCCTGTGGCCGGGCGCACCGACCTCGGTGCAGACGCTGGTCGTGGGTGCGGTGACGGTCGTCTCGACGGTGGCGAAGTTCGTGCTCATGCGCGCGTGGGTGTTCGCGCCGGCGCCTACGGGTTCGTCGGTGGGACGCACCGAGGCTGCGGCCGGTTTCGCCGAGAGCGAACGGCTCGCCCGTTGAACGTGCAGCGATGTAATGCTGTAATCAACTCATGACGACGATCAGTGCCTGGCTGTCGGGGCGACTTCCCGACGAGTGGTTCGTCGATGCTCCCGAGGTGAGCGTCGACAAGGACGAGATCGTGATCGTGGGGCGGATCCCAGCACCGGATGCCGCCCCGGACGCGACCCCCGCTGCCGAGGGCGGCGAGCAGGAGACCGAGGACGAGACCGGCGACGAGACCCGCGCCGCCGAGCGCGGCCGCATCCAGCGCTGGCGCGAGGAGACCCGCGGCGCGCGCATCCGCATCGCCCAGGAGGCCGAGCGCCAGTTCGACCGCAAGGTCGCCTGGGGTGCCGCGTGCGGCGAGACCCGGGTGCTGTTCACCCACCTGTCGGTGCCGGTGATGACCCGGCTGCGCCAGCCCGAGCGGCAGGTCCTCGACACCCTGGTCGAGGCCGGCGTCGCCCGGTCCCGCTCCGACGCGCTGGCGTGGTCGGTGCGGCTGGTCGCCCAGCACGAGGCCGACTGGATCCAGCAGCTGCGCGACGCGCTGGTCGCGGTCCAGGAGGCGCGCAAGGCCGGTCCGGCCGCCTGAGCACAAGGCCCCGGGTGGACGCAGGACACGACCCGCGTCCACCCGGGGCACCCGGGGCTCACCCGTTGACGGGACGGTTGGACCGCACGATCCCCAGCGGGTCGAGGTCCTGCTTGGCCGCGACCAGCCGGGCCCGGGTCTCGGCCGACCACCAGCGCCCGGTCGGGGTCTCGCCGAGGAACGCCAGCGGCGCCCGGCCGGTGCCCACCGTGGCCGCCGCGGAGTCGAGCCCGGTGAAGGCACCCTCGATGGCGGGCACGAGCTCGGGGACGGCCGGGATGCCGATTGCCTGCAGGAGGTACTCCTCCTCGATCGTCCCGAACGCCGACGTCCCGCCCTCGCGCAGCGCACCGCCGAGGTGACGGACCTGCACGATCGTGAGCGGCGTCGCGCCGCGCGTGCCGACCTCCTCGACCAGGCGGTCGGCGGTGGCGTCGTCCAGGGACGTGAGCAGCTGGCCGTGCTCCAGCGCCGGGGTGGGGTCGACCGGCTCCGCCGCGACGTCACCCAGGGCCGCGACCGGCACTGGTCCGGCGGTGCTCACCAGCCGCCCCGGTACGGCGGCCAGGGGCGCCAGGCGCGCCTGGGCGCTCGCCTCGGCGCCGAGGAAGGTGAACGCGACCGCGGCGAACGACCGGCCCCGGATCTCCTCGGGGAGGAACGGCACGTCGGGGAAGTGCTGCACCTGCAGCCACACGGTCAGCTCGCGGGGTGCGGTGGCGGTGACCGAGCGGAACGCGGCGAGCACGTCGGCCAGCCGCTCGACCGGCCAGACCAGCCGGCCGCCGTACACCTGCGGGGCGGGGTGCAGCGCGAGCTCCATCCGCGTGATCACGCCGAAGTCACCACCGGCGCCACGGACGGCCCAGAACCGCTCGGCCTCGTCGGGACCGATCCGGCGCAGCCGGCCCAGCCCGTCGACCAGCTCGACGGTGCGGATGCTGTCGGCTCCGGTGCCGTAGGCCCGCCCGAACCAGCTGAGCCCGCCGGTGACCGTCATCCCGACCACGGTCGGGCTGGGGTTGGAGCCGCACAGGAACGTGGAGCCGGTGCCGTCGAGGGCGGTGAGCAGGTCGCCCGCGCGGACGCCCGCGCCCACCCACGCCGTACGCCGCTCCAGGTCGACCTCGATGTCGGTCAGGCCGGTGCACCGGACCACGAGCGCGCCGTCGGCGGGGCTGACGCCGTCGACGTGGGTGGCGCCGTGGCCGGTGGTCTGGGTGGTGACCGGCACCTCGTGCAGCGCGGCCCACTTCAGCGCCGCGACCACGTCGTGGCCGTCGTGGGCGTCGAGCACCGCGACCGGGTCCTGGGCGACGTTGACCCGCCAGGGCACGGTGACCGCTGCCCAGTCGGCGTCCGAGGGGGTGTGCAGCCGGCCGGAGACCCGCTCGGCGAGGGAGCGGAGCGGGAGGCGTCCGGTGGGTCGCGCGGCCGGCTCGGTGGTGGGGTGGATGGTCATGGGTGGCCCTCTCTGGTTCCGGCACCGGGACCTCCCCGGCGTCAGGAAGAGCGTCGGACCACGCGCTTGCCGCTCACTTGCGGCCGGCTTGCCCCGGCTGCCCCCCGGGTCCCGTCTCCTCCTCGAGCTCGGCCAGGAGCTGCTCGCTGCGACGCAGTGCCGGGCGGATGTCGCAGGCACGGTTGGTCTCCACCGCAGCCCTCGCCAGCCTCAGGGCGCGCCCGCGATCCCCGAGTGCGCGGTGGCCGACCGCGCGGAAGTGGTCGAAGGCGCCGAGGTGCATGACGGTGCCGTAGACGGCCAGAGGGAACGTGTAGCGGTCGATCCTGCTCAGCAGCTCCTCGACCTCGTCGAGGCGGCCGAGAGCCGCGGCCGTCTCCAGCCGCAGGCACAGCGAGGCCTCGATCGAGTAGTCGACCGCGTGCGCCGGCGGTGCGTCCCCGAGCACGTCGGCGGCGAGGTCGAGGTGTCCGTCGATGACGAGCGACCAGGCCACGAGGGCACGCTCGGCGTGCAGTCCGCGGCGCGCTCCGGCGATGACGGCGTCGCTGACCCGGGTGCCGGGCTCCCGGTGCAGGATGGCGTGCAGGGTCTGCAGCTCGGTGCCGTAGTAGAAGCTCCGTCCCAGGTGCAGGGCGAGCGCCTCGTCGGCGAGGCGCCGCGCATCCGGGTGGTCGTGGTCCCGGGCGACGGCAGCCGCCCACCAGGCCAACGGGACGTCGAGGCCGCTGTGCGTGAGCTCCTCGGCCCTGCGCCTCGCCCGGTCCACGACGGCCTCGGCCTCCTCGACCCGCCCCTCCTCGTGGAGGGCGAAGCCGAGGTGGAACAGTCCCGCCACCTCCATCTCCACCGGAGGACGCTCGGCGAGCAGCTCCTCCCCGAGCGGCGAGCGGCCGCCCAGGTCGGGGCGTCCCGCGGTGGCGATCAGGCGCACGAGCAGTGCGGAGCAGAGGAGTCGGTGATCGCCTGCGGCTCGGGCGGCGGCGATCGCGCGGGCCGCGAAGGCGTCGCTGGTCGGGGTGTCCCACCCGAACTGGTGCTCGATGCTGAGCGTCGCGCACACCGTCGACTCGTCAGCGGCGTCGACGTGGTCGAGCGCGGCGGTGAACAGGTCGATGAGCTCGTCGTCCTTGTGTCCGTGCACCCGCCACGTCCACGCGCCCGCCCCCTGGAAGGTGGCGGCAGCGGCGGCGACGAGGTCCCAGTGACCGAGCCGGCTGGCCTCCCGGGCGAGCTCGGTGACCAGCGCGGGCGCCTCGGTGAACGTGCCCATGCGGATGGCGCTGCGCGCGACCCCGAGCATCGCGTGCAGACGTTCGTCGTCGAGCCCGAGCTCCTCGGCCACCCGGCGAGCCTCGAGCCACAGGGCGTGCGACTCCACCGGCGCCTGGCGGGCCAGGGCGACCCGCGCCGCCCGGCCGAGCCAGGTGAACGCCGCGCGAGCACGGTCCGGGCCGAGCGAGGAGGCGACGAGCGCGTGGTGGGCGATGTCGGCCGCGGCGTCCGGTGCCTGGCCGACCCGTGCGGCGAGGACGTCGGCGGCTCGCGCGTGGAGGCGGACGCGGCGGGCGGCGGTGAGCTCGGCGTACAGCGCCTCGCGGGTCAGCGCGTGCGCGAACGCGTAGCCACTGCCGCGTTCGTCCAGCAGACCCGTGGCCAGCGCGAGGTCGAGGTGGTCGAGGGCCTCGTCGAGAGGCTGGTCGGCCAGCGCGGCGACGTCCTGCGGCTCGACGTCACGACCGAGCACGGCCGCCACGCGGAGCAGGTGCTGGGCGGGCGCGGGCAGGCGTCCCACGCGCTGGCCGATCACGTCGCGCACGCCGTCGGGCACCGGGAGAGCCTCCACCGCGGCGAGGTCGCCGTCCAGCGTCTCGAGGAGCCGGGCGTACTCGTGGACGTAGAAGGCGTTTCCCGCGGTCGCGTCGTCCACCACCTCCAGCAACGGCTCGGGCAGCTGGTCCTCGGACCGTCCGAGGAGCCGGGCGAGCAGCCGGGCCACGTCCTCGCGGGCCAGTCCGTCGAGCCGCACCCGGTCGGCGCCGGCGCGCGCCAGCATCGCCAGGGTGCTGAGCAGCTCCTCGGACCCCGGCTCGTCGGTGCTGCGTCGGGTCACCAGCACCAGCAGCGGGGCCGTGGACGGGCGCTCGGCGAGGTGGGCGAGGAGCCGGAGCGACGTCGTGTCGGCCCAGTGCAGGTCCTCCAGCACCACCACGAGACCGCCACGGGCGCGAGCGGTCGACTCCAGCAGCGCGACCACCGCGTCGAACAGCCGCAGCGACCCGGACCTGGTGTCGGTGGCCGCGCCGTCCAGCAGGGGGAGGAGCAGGGGGTCCGGGTCCTCGGAGGTCACGAGTGCGCGCACGACCTGCGTCCACGGCCACAGCGCCGGGGCGACGTCGCCCTGGTGGCACTGGCCGACGACGCCGGTGAGTCCGCGCTCCTCGGCCCGGGCCAGCACCTCCTGGACGAGCCGGGTCTTGCCGATGCCGGGCTCACCGAGGACGGTGACGAGCTGGCGGCCACGGTCGAGGCGGGCGACCAGGTCGGCGACCCGGGCCAGCGGGGCCTCGCGCCCGATCAGCTCCTCGCGCTCCTCGCGCTGCTCCTGGCGGTCCTGGGGCTCACGGCGCTCGGCTCGTGCGGGGGCGGGGGGTGTCGGGGCAGGCGGTGCCGGGGCCGGTCCGTCGAGCTCCGGGCTGTGCCGCAGCAGGTCGGTCTCGAGGCGGCGCACCTCGGGGGTCGGGTCCACCCCGAGCTCGTCGGCCAGCCGCGTGCGCAGGTCGCGCAGCGTCGACAGCGCCTCGGACTGGCGACCACAGCGGTAGTGCGCCAGCGCCAGCAGGGCGAAGATCCGCTCGCGGAACGGGTGCTGCTCGGCCTGCCGGGCGAGGAGGAGGCCGGCCTGCTCGGGGCGCCCGAGGTCCAGCAGGGCCTGGGCGGCCCGCTCGGCGGCGGAGGCGCGCAGGTCGACCAGCCGCGCTCGGGCGGCCTCGACGGCGTCGGTCGCGCAGTCGGCGTAGGGCTCGCCGGTCCACAGCGCCTCCGCCTGCTCGAACAGGGTGAGCGCCTCGGCCGGGTCGGGGGCGGCGAGGCAGCGGCCGGCGAGGTCCTCGAACAGCCAGGTGTCGACGTCGCCGACGTCGGCGCGGATCGCGTAGCCGGCCGAGGTGCTCACCAGGCAGCGGTTGTCGCCGCGGACCGTGCGCTGCGGCTCGACGGCGTCCCGGAGCCGGGACACGACCGCCTGCAGCGAGCCGAGCGCGGCGCCGGAGTCCCAGACCTCGGTGAGCAGCCGCTCGGCCGAGACCGGGGCGCGCACCGCGAGGAGGACGGCGAGGGTGTCGCGCTCACGGCGACGACGCAGCTCCTGGTCGGTGCCGCCTGCGCGGACCACCAGGCCGCCGAACGCGCGGTAGCGCGTCGTCCCCGGGACCGCCTGCTCTCCCACGGGCACAGCCTAGGAGCCCGGGGCCCCGCAGGGTGCATCCTCGGGGACCGGTCGAGGCCGGGTCACCGGTCCGGCGGCTCGGTGGCTCGGTGGCTCGGGCGCTCGGCGGCGTCAGCGCAGGCCGGCGACCCGCGAGCAGTGGGGCCAGGCGCCCCAGCCCTGCCCGCGCAGGATCCGCTCGGCGACCCGCATCTGCTTGAGCTTCGTGGCGCGGTGCGGCAGCGCCGCGAAGCGCCTGCCGCCGTACGCCCGCCACGTGCCGGCGCTGATCTGCAGGCCGCCGTAGTAGCCGTTGCCGGTGTTGACGTGCCAGCGGCTGGTGCTCTCGCAGCGGGCGATGCGCTGCCACGCGCGGTAGTGGCGCGGTCGTGGCGCCGGCCGCGGCGTCGCCTGCGTGGAGTGGAGCGTGGGGCCGGGCGAGGGTCGGGTCTCGGCCTGGGCGGCGCCGGCGGCGAGCAGCCCGGCACCGGCGACCAGCACCAGCGACATCAGGGTCGAGACGACCAGGGACAGGACGGACAGCGGGGCTCGGCCGGCGCGACGGAGCCGCGCGGCAGCACGCATGCGTGAGCGCATGAAGGTTCCTCCACACGCCTACGAGGTCAGCTGTCGGGTTCGGGCAGGAGTGCCCGGCCGCTGGCGCGGCTTCACCCCGAGGACTGCCGGAGCAGCCCGGAGATTGGGTCCCCCGCTCCTGCCAGGCGGGCCGGGACCACCGCCGGGCAGGACTCGGCGTTCGACGGTGGAACGCCCCGCGAGGGGTGCGAGGCGTCGAAACCGTACGACGGGCCGCGCGCCCCGGTGAAGCACCGCGCCGCCGTCTTTACCTTGCACTCACCCAGGTCGTGACCAGTGGGACCGGTGGGGCCCGCGGGACGGACCGAGGGGCGGGCCGGGGGACCGCCCGGGGGACCCGCCGGAGCCGGGTCAGACCGTGCGCGGGACCGCCCCGGTGACCTTGAGCAGCCGGCACATGAACCGGTGCCCACCGTCGGAGGTGGGGCCGAACATCAGCGGGCAGCCGCCGTCGATGACCTCGACCCCGTGCTCGCGGCCGTAGGCGGTCGCCTCCTCGGAGACGCTGCCGGCGCCGAAGGCGCGGTGCATCCAGACCCGGGGGATCCCGAGGACCACCGCCTCCTTCGTCGTGGCCAGCGCCCGCTCGGGGCGGGTGCCGATGACGACGGCGTCGACGCCGCCGGGGATGGAGGAGAGGTCGGGATAGGTCGGGTCGCCCTCGACCTCGGCGGCGTTGGGGTTCACCGCGAAGACCTCGTAGCCCCGGTCGCGGAGCCTGCAGTAGACGGCGTTGCTCCCGTGCCCCTGGGGGGCGTGCGAGACGCCGGTGACGGCGATGCGTCGTGCGGCGAGGAACTCCTCCGCCGCGTCCTTGATGCGCGTCATGGCTCGTGCTCCTTCCGTGTCGACGAGCGACGCGAGGGGGCAGGCACCCCTCCACCAGCGTGGCACCGCGAGAGGGCGGCGGGAAGCCGCGACGGGTGATCCCCCGGTCACACCGCGGTGGGCGCGAAGAGCGTGACCTCGCCGTCTCGGCCCTTGAGCCGCATGCCCTCGCGGGCGGTCAGCTCGGGCGGGTCGGCGAGCAGGTCCCTGGTGGACTCCGAGAGCAGCACGGTGTCACCGGTCTCGCGGGTCGCGGACTCCACACGGGCGGCGATGTTGACGGTGTTGCCGATGACGGTGAACTCCAGCCGGCCGCCGCCGCCGACGTTGCCGACCACGACCGGGCCGGAGTTGAGCCCGATCCCGATCCCGAGGTCGGGGTCGACCTCGGGCACGGCCGTGGCGATCGCGCGCGCCGCGGCGAGCGCCTCGTCGGCGTGCCGTGCGTTGCGGCGCGGGGCGCCGAAGACCGCGAGCAGCCCGTCGCCGACGAACTTGTCCACGTGCCCCTGGTGCTCGTGCACGATCGGCACGACCGTGGTGAAGAGCTGGTTGACCCGCGCGACGACCTCGTGGGCCTCGGTCCGGGAGGCGTAGGTGGTGAACCCGCGGATGTCGATGAACATCACCGTGACGTCGAGCTCCTCACCGTCGAGGTCGGTGCCCTCGCGCAGGATGATCTCGGCGATGGCGGGGTCGACGTAGGTGCCGAAGGCGTCGCGGATCCGCTCGCGCTCGCGCAGACCGACCACCATCGCGTTGAAGCCGACCTGCAGGCGCCCGATCTCGGTGGCGTCGTAGACCGGGACCGAGACGCCGAGGTCGCCGTCCTCGACGCGTCGCAGGGCGCCGGACACCCCGAGGATGGGGCCGGCCGTCGCCCGCGCGACCGCACTGACGGTCGAGAACCCGACGACCACGCCGATGCCGCTCAGCACGATCGTGGCCACCAGGACCTGCTGCCGCGACCCGTCGCCGGTCGCCAGCGACACCACCCCGACCGCGAGGAGGCCGCCGACCGGGATCCCGGTGCCCAGCAGCCAGGCCAGGATCGCGCGGCGCCGGACGCCGCTGACCCGGAAGTCGCCCTGCGACCCCTGCGACAGCGCCTTGGCGGCGATCGGGCGCAGGATGCGCTCGGCGAGGAGGTACGTCGAGGCGGCGGTCGTCGTGCCCGCGAGGGCGACGGTCACCGCGACCCACGTCCCGCCGAGGAACCCACGTCCCATGCTGAGCCAGCCGAAGAGGACGGCCGCCGGCAGCCAGAAGGCCATCTGCACGAGGAACAGGCGGCTCGGTGTGCGCAGCACGATGCGCTGCTCGCGCAGCGTGGCGCGGCGTCCGGAGAGCAGCCACTCCCGCGCCGCCCGCTGGGCCCGGCGGCCCAGCGCGATGCCGAGGGGGAGGGCGGCGGCGACGTAGATCGCCGCGGTGACCACGAAGAAGACCGGCGACCGGTCGTGCCCGGGCCGGTAGGGGGGCAGCGGGATGACGAGCATCGGCAGGACCAGCGCGACCGTCGCCCCGATGACGTTGGAGACCATCAGCACGCTGATCACGCCGAGGTTGGCCAGGCGCCACAGCCGCCGGCCGCGGCGGTGCGCGCGGCGGGCGGCCAGCTGCTCGGACCGCTCGGCTCGTTCCTCCGCCGCGGTGGTGGCCTCGGGCGCCTCGGCGGTCTCCTCCGCCTCCGGTGTGTCCGGGGCGGCCTCCGCGGCCGCCTCCTCGGTCTCGCTCACGGCCCCATCGTCGCAGCGAGCGCCGCCGCGCGGGTGGGTTCAGGTGCGCTCCTGCCAGGTGCAGATGCAGGCGCGGTTGCCCTCGGCGTCGGCCAGGACCCAGAAGGAGGGGGCGTGCTCGTCGCTGACCAGGGTGCCGCCGGCCGCCAGGGCGGCGTCGATGCGGGCCTGGGCCTGGGAAGGGTCGACCCACACGTCGGGGTGCCACCGCTGGCGCGGCTCCTGGCTGCCGGACTCCTGGAACCACAGCGTCGGGATGCGGTCCCAGGGGTCGCGCAGGTCGGACCACGCCTCGGCGCCCGACTCCACCATGCCCTGGAGCGCGGCCCAGAACGGGCGGATCCGCGTCGCGTCCGGGGTGTCCAGCGCCAGCTCGTAGCGCGAGACCGTCGCGCACTCCTGCTCGGCACCCTGGTCCTCGACGATGCGGCTGACGGCGCGGGCCAGGTCGACGTCGCGGCGCGTGACCCCGCCGACGTCGTGGCTGGAGGTGCGCACGTCGACGCGCCCCCAGCGCAGGTCGAGGTCGGGATGGTGGTTCGCCTCCTCGGCGACCTCGCCGATCGCCTCGACCAGCCGCAGCGCGGCGGCGAAGTCGGCGCACCGGATGCGGGTGGCGAGCTCGTCGAGGGCGAAGGTCCACCCGGTGAGCCCCTCGGCGTCGACCTGGGGGCCGGTCAGCTTCTGCCTGGTGTCAGCGTCCATGCCTGCACTGTGGCCCACCCGGCCGACACCGCGGAAGCCCCGGGCGACGCGGCGGCCGGCGTCGTCACGGTGACGACGCCGGCCGTTGGTCGCGCTCGAGGCCCGGCCGGTCAGCAGCTCACCCGCGGGTTCCAGGGCTGGAAGACGCCCTCGGGGTTGGGCTGGAAGAGCCAGGCGTGCAGGTCGTAGTGGACCGGCATGCCGGGCTCGTGGCCGAGCATCGGGCCGTCGAAGGGACGGCCGAACAGCGTCGGCCGGTCGTCGTCGGTGGCGAGGTCCTGGTCGGCGTCGACGGTGAACCACTCCGCGGCGCCCAGCCTCAGCCGGCCGTCGTCGCCGGGGACGTAGACCAGCACCGAGGGCCGCAACGGGTCGGCGGGCTGCGCTGCCAGGGCGTAGTTGACGTAGTGGTAGCCCATCCCGCCGGCCGGCGCGGACGTGCACTCGGTCCCCGGGGCGTAGCCGGCGGCCTCGGCGGCGGCCGGGCTGTCCTGCAGCGGGCGCAGGGCCTTGCGCACCTCGGCGAGGGTGGCGCTGTCGCCGCGGGCGGTGCCGTGGCCGTCGCTCACGTGGGTGGGGGTCGACGAGGGGCCGGCGGTGGCCGCCGTGGTCGAGGCGAGCGCGACCCCCGATCCGCAGAGGACGGCGGTGGTGGCGAGGCGGAAGAGCTTGTGCACGGTGTTCTCCTTCGGTTCGGCCCCCGGTGGGCCGTCAGGAGGACCCTCGCCCGGCGCTCTTGCGGCCGACTTGCGTCCTACTTGCCCCAGCCGTCCGGCGCCCGACCCGTGCCGGGGTGCCCGCAGCGACACCGCCCCGGCCTCACGGGCCGCGGTCGCCACCAGCGACACGGCTCTCCTGCCCGCCCCGCCCCGCAGCAGGGACCGGCCCGACGGCGCGAACTGCGCGGCGGCGTACACCTCGAGCGGGCGAGGGACGAAGCGTTCCTGGGAGTGGTGGGTGCGGCGTAGCTCATGTTGTCGCTCCACTCGCCGCGCCACAGGAACGAGCGCAGCGTCACCGCCTCGAACACCATCCCGACACCGACCCGTTCGAGGCGAGGTCGTCGAGGTCGTCCTGGTCGCGGAAGGACTCCACCGCCCTCTCGACGGGGTAGGGCACGTCCCAGAGCTGGTGCCGGGCGACCTCGGGGTCCGAGCGGTAGGCGGCGTGCACCTCGGCGTCGGAGGTCCGCATCAGGCGCAGCGTGAGGCGGTCCGTGCGCAGGGGGTAGGGCGAAGGGCGCACGCTCAGGCCCGCGGGCCCAGGTCGACGCGCAGGTGCTCGTAGCCGCGCAGCACCTGCGTCTGCTTGCGGACCGGGGTGCCGACGACCCGCAGGTGCGGGTGGCGAGCGTAGAGCTCGCGCAGCGCCACCCGCGCCTCCAGGCGGGCGAGCTGGGCGCCCAGGCAGAAGTGCGCGCCGAGGCTGAACGCCAGGTGGTCACCGGCGTTGGCCCGGGCGACGTCGAGGCGGTCGGGGTCCTCGAAGACGGCGGGGTCGCGGTTGGCACCGCCGAGCAGGATCAGCACGGTCGTGCCCGCGGGGAGGTCGACGCCCGCGACCGTGGTGTCGCGCACGGCGGTCCGGCCGGTGAGCTGCACGGGCGAGTCGTGGCGCAGCACCTCCTCCACCGCGTTGTCCCACAGCGAGGGGTCGGCCAGGCAGCGGTCGCGCTCGTCGGGGTGCTCGTCGAGCCGCGCGACCGCGTTGCTGATCAGGTTGACCGTCGTCTCGAAGCCGGCGCCGAGGACCAGCAGCGCGATCATCCGCAGCTCGACCGGCGTCGGTCGCTCGCCCTCCGGGAGCGCGTCGGCGGAGCGGATCACGCTGCTCAGCAGGTCGTCGCCGGGGTGGGCGCGCAGCTCGGCGATGTGCTCGTCCATCGCCCGGTGCATGTCGGTGACCGCCCGGGTGGTGGCGAGGAACTCGCGGAAGCCCAGCCCTCCGTCGAGCTGCTTGGCGCCCTCGTTGCCCCACGCGAGCACGTCCTCGCGCCGGTCGTCGGGGACCCCGAGCAGCCGCGAGATCACCGCGATCGGCAGCCGGGCAGCGAAGTGCTCGACCAGGTCGACCCCGTCGGTCGAGCCGGTGGGGACCCTCGCGTCCAGCTCGTCGAGCAGCGTCCGCGTCGTCGCGGTCACGTCGTCGGCCATCTGCGTGACCCGGCGCTGGGTGAAGTGCCGGGCGACCAGCCGCCGCAGGCGGGTGTGGTCGGGGGCGTCGAGCGCGAGGAGCGAGGGCGGGTCGACCGGCCCCACGTCGTACTCGCTCAGGGTGGCCAGGAAGATCGAGTGCAGCGGCTCGGGGAAGTGGGCGTTGGCCGCCGGGACCCCGAAGGCGTCGCTGCGCAGGACCTCCGCGGCGACCGCGTGGCTGGCCGTCACGCGGAACGACCCCTGTCCGAGGACCTCGCCCTGCTCCCGGATCCCGGCGTAGGTGGGCCACGGCTCGGCGCGGACCGCCGGGTCGGTCATCAGACGGGCGACGGCGTTGCCGCGGCGGGCCTCCCGGGCGTTGAGCGCCCGGATGACCCCGTGGGCGAGCACCCAGCGCACCGACTGGCGGGGAAGCGTGACGATGCCGGGCCTCACGACGTCTCCAGGGCGCCGGCGAGCAGCTGCTCGACAGGGACGTCGGCGGCGAGCTGGAGCCCGCGGACGGCGGCCATCCCGTGGATCTGCTGCCAGATCGCCTCGCTCAGCAGCGCGGTGAGCGCCTCGGCGCCGGGGGCCGGCTCCGACCGGGACAACCAGCGGTGCACCGCGGCCATCACCATGCCGATGAACCCGAAGACCAGGGGGTCCAGCGCGGCCTGCAGGTCGTCCTCGGCCTCGAAGCCGAGGACCGTGGTGGCCAGGGCGATGATGTCGCGGATCCGGCGGGCCAGGTCCCCGATGGCCTGGTCGGTCGGGCTGCCCGGGAGGCCGAGGGGCTGCTGGTGCACGACGCGGTGCAGGGCGGGGTGCGCCGACGCCCAGCCGACGTACGCCCCGACGATGCGGCTGATGATCTCGGTCGGGGTGCCGTCGAGCGTGACCCGGGGGAGCAGGACGCCCTGCACGTGCTCGAAGATCCGGCCGCGGATCGCCTGGTCGAGGTCGGCACGGTCGTCGAAGTGACGGTAGAGCACGGTGCGGCTCAGCCCGGCGCGGGAGGCGATGTCGGCGACCGGCACCTCGGCCCCCTCCGGTGACGCCTCGATCGCGGCGATGGCGGCGTCGAGGATCGCGGTGCGCCGCTCCTCGTTGTGCCGGTCCCAGCGCGACTGGCGACCGTCGGTCTTGCCGCTGTGGCCGGCCATCGTGGTCACGCCCCGCTCTTGCTCGTCGTCCGCCGTGGGTCCCGGAAGGATAGCGGTCCGGAGGGACACGCAACTGGCGCCGGTTTCGGGGTTCGAGCCGCCGGATCGGCCGAATTGGCACCAGTGTCCGTCCCGCGTCAGCCCCGTCGCCGAAGTGGTGCCAGTTTCCGGGGTCGGCCGGCGGCCGGGGCGGGGTGCTCGGCCTCCTCGGCGATCCGGTGCAGCTCGTCGAGGTCGACGATCGTGGCGCGGGCGCGGCCCTGGGCCTCGCCGCGACGGCGCTCCTCGGCGTCGATCGCCCGCCACCCCGCGAGCCCGATCGTGCCGGGCAGCGGACCCGGCACGACGGCGGGACCCGGCAGCCCCGCGTCGAGGTCGTCCAGCAGGGAGGACACGGTCTCGGCGGCGCACGACTTGTTGGTCCCGATGAAGCCGCGGGGCCCGCGCTTGATCCAGCCGGCGACGTACGTCCCGGGCTCGACCCGGCCGCGCTCGTGCGGCACGGTGCCGGTCGCCTCGTCGAACGGCAGGCCGGGCACGGCGGCACCTCGGAAGCCGACCGACCGGACGACCAGTCCCGTCGCCAGCACCTCGGTCACCCCGTCGCGACTCACCTCCAGGCCCTCGACCCGGCCGGCGCCGACGACCCGGGTGGGGGTGGTGCGGAACCGCAGCGCCAGCGTGCGGGTCGGGGCGCCTGCATCTCCGGTGGCTCCGGTGGCTCCGGTGGCTCCGACGGCGGCGATCTCGGCGAGCATCGCCGACTTCGGGTCCGCGAGGTCGAGCTCGGCACCGCCGGTGTCGAGGACCACCCGCAGGGCGCCGCGCGCCACGAGACCGCGCAGCCCGATCAGCTCGGGCATCGTGAAGGCGGCGTGCTCGGGTCCCCTCCGTCCGAGCACCACGACCTCGCGCACAGCGCTGCGACCCAGCGCGGTCTCGGGGAGCCGCGCGATGCTCGTCGACGCGAGCTCGGCCGGGGTCGAGGCAGAGGATCCGGGCCACGTCGAGGGCGACGTTGCCGGTGCCGATGACGACGGCGCGCTCGTGGTCCAGCGGGACCGGCAGGTCCTGGCAGTCGGGCCGGCCGTTGTACCACCCGGTCAGCGCAGGTGCCGAGACCGAGCCGGGCAGGTCCTCACCGTCGATCCCGAGGCGCTTGGCGCCGGACGCGCCGACGGCGTAGACCACGGCGTCGTACTGCGCGCGCAGGTCCTCGTGCCGCACCGTCGTACCGACCTCGACGCCGAGCCGGTAGCGGAACCCGGGCTGCTCCTCGATCGCGTGGAAGAGGTCCGTCACCTGCTTGGTGTGCTGGTGGTCGGGCGCGACGCCCGCGCGCACCAGGCCGTACGGCGTCGGCAGCCGGTCGAGCACGTCGACGCTGACCTCGGGGTGCTTGAGCAGCTCGTCGGCGGTGTAGAGCCCGGCCGGCCCGGCCCCGACCACCGCGACCCGGAAGGGCCCGGGCCGGGTGAGTCGCCGCTGAGGGGGCACGAGGGCCAGCGGGGTCCGGTCCTCGTGCGGGTGCACCGCGTAGTAGTCGCGGTTGAGCGCGGCGAACGGCTCCTGCTCCTGGCTCAGCAGCGTGTGCGGCACGAGCGCGCCGACCGGGCAGGCGGTGGTGCAGGCGCCGCAGTCCACGCAGGACTCGGGGTCGACGTAGAGCATCTCGGCCTCGGCGAACCCGGCCTCCCCGGGGGTGGGGTGGATGCAGTTGACCGGGCAGGCGACGACGCAGGAGGCGTCGGCGCAGCAGGACTGGGTGACGACGTAGGTCATGAGGGGCCTCGGTGGTCGGGCCGGTGGCGGGTCAGGCGGCGCGCGAGGCCGACGCGGCCGCCGGCTCGCTGCGGAACCGCGAGGGCCGCCCGTCGATGCGCATCGCTCGCCACACGCGGCGGCTGACGGGGTTCATCAGGCCCAGCTCGTGGGCCAGCGTCCGGACGTCGCCGAACAGGTCGCGCAGCATCTCCTGTGACTCCTCGGCGTCCCACCACAGCTCGTCGACGACCTCCTGCGGGAGGCCCATGTCCTCGACCATCTGCTTGTGGGGCACGAGGATCGCGTCGCACAGCACCCGCATGACGACCGGGTAGGCGATGGAGAGGCCGAGCTTCTGGGCGCGGTTCATCCGGGGCACGACCTGCTCGAGGTACATGTGCGCGAACCCGATGTGCCGCGCCTCCTCGGCGACGTGGATCTGCATGATCCGCCGGATCAGCGGGTGCATGTCCCCGCCGCCGCGCAGGATGGTCTTCTGCACGTGGTCGATCGGCTCCTCCCCGGCGAGGATGCCGGCGAAGAACGCGGCCTTGAGCGGGCGGGCGACCAGCGGCAGGAGCGGCGCGACCGCCCGGAACCACCGCGGGCCGCCGGGGGCGTCGACGCCGGAGCGGTTCACGAACTCCTGGAACATCTGGGTGTGGTGGCACTCCTCGGTCGCCTCGTGCGTGGAGTAGCGGAACTCCGGTGACCCGTTGGGCAGCGCGAAGGCGTGCTGCATCAGCCCGGCGACGAGGATCTGCTCGAACTGCAGCCCGACCTTGCAGATGTTGGCCTGCCGGTAGATCCCGATCTCGATCTGCCGCTCGAGCGGGAGCGAGCGGTACCACGGGTGCCGGCCGAGCACGTCGGCCTCGGGCAGCACCCAGCGCGGGTCGTCGCGGCGGATCGCGAAGTCCGGGTGGTCCCAGTCGATGTCCGCGAAGGCGTCGAAGTGCTGGTGGACCGAGGCCTCCGACAGCGTCCGCAGCGTCTCCTCGTAGGAGGCCACCTGGGGCGCTCGCGTGTTGCCGGGCAGGCTCCGGGCCGGTCGCGGCGTGCGCCGGTCGCGGCGGTTCGGTGAGTCGGCGGTGCGGGTCGGCGCTGCGGTCATCGGAGTCACCTCGTCGTGGACGGACGGTCAGGTCAGGCCACCGAGGTTAGTGCGACAACGTGTTGCAGTAAAGGGTTGATCGCGACATCGTGTCGCGGATTACTTCCCGCCTGGTCCGGGCGCGGCGGTCCCGGCGCTCCAGCACCCTCAGAGCACGCGGACGACGTCGTACGACGAGAGGCCGCGGCCCAGGCGCGCCAGCTGCGAGCGGGTGTCGCCGTAGAGGTGGTCCAGCGCCACGAGCCGGGACAGCAGGTGACCCACGGAGTACTCCTGGGTCACGCCGATGCCGCCGTGCAGCTGCACCGCCTCCTCGCCGACCAGCGTGCCGGCCTTGCCGACCACCGCCTTGGCCCGCGCGACCGTGGCGGCGACGTCGACCCCGTCGGAGGCCGCGGCCGGGTCGGCGAGCACCATCGCGGCGTACTGCACCGCGGAGCGGGCGAGCTCCTGGTGGGTGTACATCACCGCCGCGCGCTGGGTGAGCGTCTGGAAGGTCATCAGCGGGACGCCGAACTGCTTGCGGCTCTTGAGGTAGTCGACGGTCAGCTCGAGCGCCTGCTCGAGCGCGCCGAGCGCCTCGGCGCAGGCCACGAGCGTGCCGTGGGCGACCGCGGTGACGAGCGCGGCCGGGTCGTCGGTCAGCAGGGTCGCCGGCGTGCCGTCGAGGCGCAGCACCGATCCCTCGACCGGCGGCGAGGCGACCAGGAAGACGCCGGTGTCGGCGGTGACGATGGCGTGGGTGAGGGCCTCGGCGTAGGGGACGGGGCCCTTGACGCCGGTGAGCTCGAAGCCGTCGCCGGACTCCTTGGCGGTCACGGTCGGTGCCGCGCCCCAGGCCCGGTTGGGCTCGGTCAGCACCGGGACGACCACGGCCTCGGCGGTGCCGAGGTCCTCGCGCAGGGCGCGGCCCTCCTCGGTGGCGGCCAGCACGTGCGCGGCGGTCACCGCCTCGGCGTACGGCGTCGCAGCGCGCGCCCGGCCGAGCTCCTGGGCGACGACGGCGACCTCGACCGCGCCCGGGTCGTCCTCGCCGACCTCCCAGGGCAGGCTCAGCGCACCCAGCTCGGCGAGCGCCTGCCACAGGTCGGTGTCGAGGCGGGGGCGGCCCACCGCGTCGGAGGGGGTACGGCGGCCGAGCAGCTCGCGGACCGCGTCACGCAGCGCCTTGTGCTCGTCGGTGTAGGTGAAGTCCATGTCGGTGTCCCTGAGTCCTAGGCAGTTCGTGGGTCGGGTCAGCCGCGGAGGCCGAGGATGCCGGTGGCGATGATCTGGCGCTGGACCTCGTTGGACCCGCCGTAGATCGAGGCCTTGCGGAAGTTGAGGTAGTAGGGCATCGCGTGGGTGGCCCACTCGGGGATGCCGCCGACGTCCTCGCCCTCGGTGGGCGGCTCGACCTCGTCGACCGGCTCCCAGGCCGAGGCCATCGCGCCGGCGATGTCGACGCCGAGGGAGAACACCGCCTGCTCGAGCTCGCTGCCGCGCAGCTTGAGGATCGAGGAGGCCGGGTCGGGCCGGCCGTCACGGGAGTTGGCCGCCACGCGCAGGACGGTGAGCTCCAGGGCCATCACGTCGGCCTCGAGCTCGGCGATGCGCGAGGCCACGAGCGGGTCGTCCAGGACGGTGCCCTCGACGGTGGCCACCGTGGCGGCGTGCGCCTTGAGGTCGGCCAGCCGGCGCTTGATCGCCCAGACCGGCGCGACGCCGACCCGCTCGTTGCCGAGCAGGAACTTGGCCTGCGACCAGCCGCTGTTCTCCTCGCCGACCATCTGGTCGGCCGGCACGCGGACGTCGGTGAAGAAGACCTCGTTGACCTCGTGGTGGCCGTCGACCAGCACGATCGGGCGCAGCTCGACGCCCGGGGTGGACATCTCCACCAGGAACATCGAGATCCCCGCCTGCTTGCGGGCGTCGGGGTCGGTGCGGGCCAGGACGAAGATCCAGTCGGCGTACTGCCCGAGCGTGGTCCAGGTCTTCTGCCCGTTGATCACGTAGTCGTCGCCGTCGCGCACCGCGGTGGTGCGCAGCCCGGCGAGGTCGGAGCCGGCGTCGGGCTCGGAGAAGCCCTGCGCCCACCAGATGTCCAGCGACGCGGTCGGCGGCAGGAAGCGGTCCTTGAGCTCCTTGCTCCCGAACTGTGCGATGACCGGGCCGATCATGCCGGCGTTGAACGCCAGCGGCGGGGGCACGTAGGCCAGCTGCATCTCGGTGTTCCAGATCGCCTTCTGCAGCGGGGTCCACCCGCAGCCGCCGTACTCCTCGGGCCAGGAGGGCACCGCGACGCCCTCGGCGTGCAGGGCCCGGTGGGCGGCCGCGATGTCGTCCTTGCCCAGGGCCCGGCCGAGCCGGACCTTGTCGCGGACCGACTGCGGGACCTTGGTGGTCATGATCTCCCGCATGCGGGCCTGGAACTCACGGTCCTCGTCGCTGAGTCGTCGCTGCATGCCCCCGACCCTACCGACGGGTCACCAGGGCCTGACCCCGCCTGATCGGTCGCTGCGTCCCTGCTCGGTCACCGGGGTGCGCGGGCGGCGGCGATGATCCGCGGAAGCCCCCAGAGCATCGCCTGGTGGAAGTAGGGCCAGTCGTGCAGCTGGCCGACCGAGATCCGGGCCTCGTAGGGGACCCGCGCCGCGGTGAGGCGGGCGAAGAAGTAGCGCTGGTAGTTCCACAGGTTCTGCTCGGTGGTCCCGCTGTGCACCGCGTCGTTCGGGTCGTACTGCGGGTAGCCGGTGCCCGCGGCGATGAACAGCTTGACGTCGCGCAGGTCCGCGACCAGCTCGACCGGGTTGTGCTCGGCCCACGTCGCGGAGTCCAGGACCGGGTCGCCCCAGATCCGCCTCAGGTCCGGCCCCTCGGCGTTGAGCTGCTCGTTGAGCGTCGGGCTGACGGTGTTCTGGACCAGCGAGCTGGTGTTGACCAGGCCCGAGATCGACAGCACCGACTTGAACAGGCCGGGGTGGCGGGCGGCGTAGGACAGCGCGCCCTGGGCGCCCATCGAGGCGCCGACGGCGGCCCGCGCGCCGCGGATCGTGCGGAACTTCCGGTCGACCCAGGGGACGAGGTGCTTGGTGTGCCAGGTCTCCCAGGAGAACGAGCCGTCCTTCCAGTCGGTGAAGTAGCCGGCGTTGCCGCCGTAGCCGCCCTCGGGCATCACGAAGATCGCCTCCATGCGGCGCGACATCGAGGTCAGCATCGTCTGGCGGGTCCAGCGGACGTAGGGCGACAGGGAGCCGTTGAACAGGTAGACGACCGGGTAGCGGCGCGCCCGGTGGGCGCGGTAGCCGACCGGCAGCAGCACCCGCACCACCGGCCGGGTGATCGGCACGCCGGCCGGACGGGCCAGCCGGTAGTCCCGGCACCGCGACGGCGGGCAGCCCCGGTCGTCGGTCCGCGGCGGGTCGGTGGACGGGACGTAGCCGGTGTCCATCGACGGGATGGCGTTGATCTCGACCAGGTTGCGCAGCGCCTGGACGGTGTCCTGACCGTCGCTGCTGAAGTAGTACGGCGCCGGCTCGGCGGTCTCGGCTCCCTGGGCGCTGCCGGCCACCCCCGGGACCAGCGTGGCGAGCAGCGCGCAGGCCGCTGCGGCCACGGTGAATCGGATCTTCTCCCTCATGCCCGGGACAACGGTCAGGTCGCCGGTTCGTTATGCGACCGGCGGGCGCGCGGCCAGCCGGGTCGGCGGCGTCGGCGGCGTCAGCGGGGACCGTGGGTCTGCAGCCACAGCACGGGCCCCGCGAGCCCGCCGTCCAGGGCGCGGACGGCGGCGAGGGCCTTGCCGGTGTAGACCGGCTCGAGGGTGAGCCCGGCCGCCGCGGCGTCGCGGACCGCCGCGACCGAGGCCGGCGTCGGGTCGCCGTACGTCCGCCCGAGCCAGTCGGTGCGCAGGTCGAGGTCGCCCGGCGTGACCGGCGTCGAGGGGCCCGGCGCCGCGCTCGGTGAGCAGGCGCGCGGTGCGGGTGGCCAGCCCGGCCATGGCGTCGGCGTCCAGCCGCAGGCTGTCGTTGACCACGATCCCGAGCACGCGGCTGCGCAGCCCGGCGAGCCGCAGGCCCAGGGTCAGCCCCGCGACGGTGCCCCCGGAGCCCACCGGGACCACGACGGTGCCCGGCTCGGGCAGCTCGCCGGCCTCGACCTGGGCGGCGAGCTCCAGCGCGGCGTCGACGTACGCCACGGCGCCGAAGGGGTTGGACCCGCCGGCCGGGAGGTACCACGGCAGCCGGCGCCGCAGGCCACGGCCGCGGCTGCCGCGCCACAGCAGCCAGGGCGCCGCCGCCCGGAGCCGGGCGGGGGAGGAGAACCGGTGGATCTCCGCGCCGCTGGTGAGCAGGCGCGCGAGCTGCTCGCGGACGTGGTCGTCGACCGGCTGGTCGACCAGGCCGAGCAGGGTCTCGAACCCCAGCCTGCGGGCGTACGTCGCCAGCGCCAGCCCCCAGTGGGTGCCGATCCCGCCGACGCTGAGCAGCACCCGCTCCCCACGTCGCTGCGCCTCCGGGAGGATCCACTCCAGCTTGCGCACCTTGTTGCCGCCCCACGGACCGTCGCCGAACGCCCCGTCGTCCTTGACCCACAGCGGCGCCCGCAGGCCGAGCACCTCGTCGACCTGCCGCACCGGCGTCGGACCGCTGCCGAGCGCGACGTGGCCGAGGTCGAGCCCCGGGAGGTGGCGGTGGAGGCGGGTGCTCATCACCCCATCATCGTGCCCGTCGGCGCTGTTAGGTTCGGTCCCGCCCGGCCGCACACGACGAGGGAGAACCCATGAGCGACCAGTCCCAGCCGCCTGCCTGGGGAGAGCCCCCCGCCGGCGACCAGGGCTATCAGGGCTACGAGGGGTACGACGGCTACGCCGCGCTGGCCGCGAACGCCCCGCAGGACGCCGGCGCCGGCCTGGCCTACGCCTCGTGGGTGCGGCGCGTCGGGGCGTTCCTGGTCGACCTGCTCGTGACGGTCCCGGGCTACGTCGTGATCGGCATCGGGGTGGTGGTCGCGGCGGCCGGGGCGACCACCCGGACCGACCCGACGACCGGGGTCCGGACGGTCGAGGGCGGCAACGGCCTCGGCCTGGTGATCATGGTCCTCGGTTGCCTGGTGGTCCTCGCGACCATGCTCTGGAACTCGATCGAGCGCCAGGGCCGCACCGGTTGGAGCATCGGCAAGCAGGTGCTCGGCATCCGCCTGCTCAAGGAGGACACCGGCCGCCCGATGGGCGCCGGCATGTGCTTCGTGCGCCAGGTCGTGCACGTCGTGGACTCGCTCGCGTGCTACCTCGGCTACCTCTGGCCGCTGTGGGACGCCAAGCGGCAGACCTTCGCCGACAAGATCATGACGACGGTGGTCGTCCGGCAGCGCAGGTCCTGATCGGCCCGTCGACGGTCCCCCGTCGTCCGGCCCGGACCCGATCTGCACCGAACGGGTGATTCGGGACCAAAGTCCGTACAAGTCGGCCCGAGGTCCCTACGCTCACAGGTGTCGCCCAGGGAGAGGGCGGCGAACTCTGGCTGCTTGGGAGGGCAGACACATGCGCATGTTCGGTCACGGGACGCCCCGACGGGTCGCGGTCGCGGTGGCGGCCACCGTCGGAGCGGCACTGCTGTCCACCACCGGCGGCCAGGCGGTCGCCGACGACGCCACGACGCCGGCCGGTGCCTACCTGGTCGACCCGAACGTCCTCGGGGACGCCCTGCCCGGCACGTTCGTCGCGGCCACCTTCAACGTCCTCGGCGCCTCGCACACCGCCGGGGCCGACCCCCGCCCGTCCGGGCGGGCACGGATGCGCTGGACGGTCCAGCTGCTCCAGGACAACGGCGTCGACGTGGTCGGCCTCCAGGAGCTGGAGAAGGGCCAGAAGCGCGCGCTCGTGCGGCTGGCCGGCGAGACCTACCAGGTCTACTCGCCCGGCAAGGACCCCCGCGACTCCATCGCCTTCCGCCGCTCGCGCTTCGAGCTGGTGGGCAAGGACCTCCGCGTCCGCATCCCCTACCGCGAGCACGTCCGCACGATGCCGGTCGCGGTGCTGCGCGACCGCCTCACCGACCAGCGCACGATCGTGATGTCGGTGCACAACGTCGCGGGCCAGGGCCGCAAGTGGCAGCACCGCCGCGCGGTGTCGATCCGGCGCGAGCTCGCCGGCATCGCCCGGCTGCGCGAGCAGACCGGCCTGCCGGTGCTCTTCGTGGGCGACTTCAACGACCGCCGGGAGAGCTTCTACTGCCGCATGCTCGGCAAGGGTCTCGGCTCGGCGTCGACCTGGTGGAGCGCCCCGCTCGCCGAGGTGACCGACCCGGAGACCGGAGTGCTCACCCCGGCACCGTGCGCCCTGCCGCGCCGCGCGGGCATCGACTGGGTGTGGGGGACGCCGGACCTGGGCTTCACCGGCTACGTCAAGCAGGACGGCGGCCTGGTGGACCTGGCCACCGACCACCCGCTGGTGCTGGCGCGCGTCACCCGCTGAGCGGCGGCGCTGCGCCGCGCGGCCGGATCCGTGTGTGCGGGAGCGCCGGTGCCGGCAGCGGGTCGGGCGTGCCGTCGGGGAACGGCCCGAACCAGCCGTCGCCGTCCACCGGCGGCAGCCACTCGGGCCGCTCCTCGAAGCCGAGCTCGGCCTGGTAGCGGGCGCGGTAGGCCGCGACCTCCTCGTGGCTGCGCCCGACGAAGTTCCACCACATCACGATCTGCTCGCCGAACGGCTCGCCGCCGAGCAGCACCAGCCGGACGTCCTGGTCGCCGGCGCGCAGCTCGAGGCGGTCCCGGCCGGCAGGGACGTGGACCAGGTGGTCGCGGGGCACGAGGACCGGGTCCTGCCCCGGCTCCACCAGCGTCGCCTCGCCGGTGTCGACGAGGACGGCGTGCTCGAACGCCGGGTCCAGGCCCGTCGCGGCGTCCAGCAGGAGCGTGCCTCCGGAGGGGAGAAGCACCTCGGCGCCGAGCATCGGGCCGGTGCGGGTGTCGACGGGCGAGGTGTCACCGGCCAGCGAGCCCAGGAACACCCGCACCTGTCCGTCGCCCACTCGCACCGGCTCGGGCACGTGGTGGGCGAACCCCGGCGGCGTGTGCCGGGTCGCCTCCGGCAGGGCGAACCACAGCTGCACGCCGTGCAGCACGGCGGTGTCGTCGGTGGAGATCTCCGAGTGGGTGATCCCGCGGCCCGCGAGCATGAGGTTGAGCTCGCCGGGGCGGACCCGCGCGGCGTTGCCGGCGGAGTCCAGGTGGTCGATCTCGCCGCTGAACAGCCAGCTCACCGTCGCCAGCCCGGTGTGCGGGTGCCGCGGCACCCTCATGCCGCCGCTCGAGCCGACCTCGTCCGGCCCGTAGTGGTCGAGGAAGCACCACGGCCCGACCAGGCTCACCGCCCGCTGCGGCAGCGTCCGCCGCACGGTCATCGCGCGCGGCCCGCCCAGCGGCACCGCGCGCGGGGTCAGCACCTGCGCCTGCGCGGTCGCAGCAGCCGTGCAGCGGGTCTCGGCCGTGTCGGCGTCCGGTCTGGTCACCGGTCCATCGTGACCCATCGCCCCAGGTCGCGGGAGCGGCTCACACCCAGCGCGGCACCGTCCGCACGTAGGCGTCGTACTCCTCGCCGAAGGCCGCGCGCAGCGCCCGCTCCTCCGGCGCGATCTGCGCCCGGTCCATCGCGGCGACGAAGCCGGCGACCGGGAGCCAGGTCAGCACGCCGCCCCGGGCCAGTGCGTGCGCGCCGAGGAGTCCGGCGATGCCGAGGTACATCGGGTTGCGCGTGAGCGCGTTGGGGCCGTCCACGACCAGCTGCCCGGCCCGCTCGGGGTGCAGGGGGTCGACGGTCGTGCCGTGGCGGCGGAAGCCCGTGGCCGCCGACCCGACGAGCGCGACGGCGCCGCCCGCGACGGCGGTCCCCAGGCCGCGGCGCACCCACGACCCGTCCCCCGCCGGAGCCAGGCGGTGCTGGACGAGCAACGCGAGGAGACCGACGACGGGCGGGGGGACCTTGGCCTCGAACCACTGCTGCTCGCTCATGGCAGGACTGTGGCAACCGGGTGCCGTTGCGGGCAAGCCGCCCCGGAGACGGTCAGTAGAGGACGCGGTAGGGCGGGTCGGCGGTGTCCATCAGGTAGCCGGCCGAGACGTAGGAGGCGGACATGCGCACGTACTCCGGGGCTCCGATGCGCGGCCACGGCAGGACGAAGACGATGCGGCGGCGCTTCTGCGAGACGTGGACGGCGCAGCGGCGGCAGACGTACTCCGACCCGCGCGGCCGCCGGATGTGCACGCGGTAGCGGTGCTCGAGGGAGTTCGTGGTGACCGAGTAGCCGTTGGCACGGAAGCCGGCGGTGCGGAACCCCTTCCAACGCACGTCCTTGCGGAGCTGGAACTTCACGATGAAGTACTCCCGGCCGTCGGTGACGTCGTGGTGGAACTTGACCCGCACGATGTCGGGGAACCTCGCCCCCTGCAGGTCGCCGGCCGGGTCGTCGACGACGACGGCGTCGTAGATCCTGGCCTGCGCGACCGGCGCCGACACCAGCCCGGCGACGACGCTGATCAGGACCGCCAGGACGGCCACCACGGACGGTGCCGTGGCGCGACGGAGGTGCGGCGTGCGGGACATTCCTCGGCTCCCAGGTGAGGCGGACCCTCACGTTAACCCGGCTCCGTCGAGCGTTCAGGAGAGTCGCGAAAGTCCTTCCGGCTCGGCCGGCCCTGACCGTCCGGCGTCACGTCGTGGTCGGTCGACGCGGCCACCAGAACCGCTCGCCGAGCCACACCGCGAGAGCGGGCACCAGCACCGTGCGCACCAGCAGCGTGTCGAGCAGGACGCCGATGCAGATCACGATGCCGAGCTGGGCCAGGACGACCAGTGGCAGCACGCCGAGGGCCGCGAAGACCGCGGCCAGCAGGATGCCGGCGCTGGTGATGACGCCACCGGTGCGGGCCAGCGCCCGCACCATGCCGTCGCGCAGGCCGTGGCCGGGGGTCTCCTCCAGGGCGCGGGTGACCAGGAAGATGTTGTAGTCGACGCCCAGTGCCACGAGGAAGAGGAACGCCAGCAGCGGCACCCCGCTGTCCATCGCCTCGAACCCGAAGACCGGCTCGAACATCAGCCCGGCGATGCCCAGCGCGGCGGCGAAGGTCAGCACGACGCTGGCCACCAGCAGCAGCGGCGCGACCAGGGAGCGCAGCAGCAGCACCAGCCCGACCAGCACCAGGCCGAGGATCAGCGGGAGGATCAGCCGCTGGTCGCGGGCGCTGCCCTCCTCGTCGTCGAGGGCGATCGCCTGGGTCCCGGTCACGTGCGTGTCGTCGTACGACGAGAGCGCGGAGCGCAGCGACCGGATCGCCTCGTCGGGCGACCCGGTCCCGCTCAGGACCACGTCGACCTGCGCGACCCCGTCACCGCGGGCGCCGACCCGGGCGGTGTCGACGCCGTCGACCGCGCCGGCGGCCCGGGCGACCTGCTGGGGGTCGTCGCGCGTGACGACGGCGAGCGGGTCCACCAGGCCGGCGGGGAACGACTCGGCCACCCGGTCGGCGGCGGTGACCGACTCCGGGGTGTCGAGGAACTGGTCGGCGGTGCTCAGCCCGGTGTCGATCCGCAGCACGCCGAGCGCGGCCGCGAGGAGCAGCACGACCAGCCCGGTGGCCATCGGGACGGGCCGGCGGGCGACGCCGTGGCCGACCTTCGACCAGACGGAGCGGTCGTGGTCGGGCTGGACGCCGTCGAAGCGCGGGATGCGCGGCCAGAACGCCCAGCGCCCGACCAGGACGAGCGCGCCGGGCAGGACGGTCATCACCATCACCGCTGCGGTGAGCACGCCGACCGCGCAGGCCAGGCCGAGGCCGCGGGTGGCGGGGAAGACCGACAGCGCCAGGGTGACCAGGCCGATGACGACGGTGACGGCGCTGGGGACCACCGCGCCCAGGGTCGGGCGCAGGGCCGCGGCCATCGCGTCGCCCCGGTCCTCGTGGACGTGCAGCTCGTCGCGGTAGCGCGAGATCAGCAGCAGCGCGTAGTCGGTCCCGGCGCCGAAGACCAGCACCGAGAGGATCCCGACCGTCGACTCGTCCCAGGGGACGTCGATCGCGGCGAGGAAGTGGGTGGCGAGGACGGCCGCCAGCTGGTCGGCGACGCCGACGACGGTGAGGGGGACCAGCCAGAGCACCGGGCTGCGGTAGGTGATCAGCAGCAGCAGCGCGACCACGGACCCGGTGACGGCCAGCAGCGTGAAGGTCGCGCCGTCGAAGACCGAGGCGAGGTCGGCCTGGACCGCAGCGGGGCCGGTGACCTGCAGGGTGACGCCCTCGGGAGCGTCCTCGTCGAGGCGGTCGCGCAGGTCCTCCACCAGGTCGGCGTTCTCCTCCGCGCCGAGCTCCGGCACCTGCAGCACCGACAGCGTCGCGGTGCCGTCCTCGCTCCGCTGGACCGGGGGGCCGGCCGGACGGAGACCGGTGCCCTCGAGCGCGCCCTGGACGGTCTGCTGCACCTGGGAGACCTGCTCGTCGGTGAGGTCTCCCCGGTCGGCCGTGGCGAGCACCACCGCGACGGAGCCGTCGGCCTCGGGCAGCTCCTGCTGCAGCGCGGTGCCCTCGGTGCTGTCGGCCCCCTCGGCGGCCGAGATCAGCGGGCCGACCGGCTGCTCGGCCCGCCCGACCGCGCCGGTGAGCGCGATCGCGGCGAGGAGGCCGAGGACCGCCACCACCCAGGAGGTACGCCGGGCGGTGATGGTTCGCAGCAGTCTCACGGCAGGGCTCCTGGGCTAGGGTGGATGTCTCTCAGCAAGTTACTAACCGAGTTAGCGATCTTCAAATGCCCGACCCCCACCGCCGAGCGGCCGCCACCTCCCCGGCGCTCGTCGCGCTCCGTCGCCTCGTGGCGGCGGCGCAGCTGGTGCAGCCCGCGGTCGCGCAGCGCGCCGGCCTGAGCACCAGCGAGGTGCGCACGCTCGAGATGCTGGCCCGCGGCCCGCTCGGGCCGGCGGAGATCGCCCGCCGCCTCGACGTCAGCACGGCGGCCTCGTCGGGCATCGTCGACCGGCTCGTGGCCCACGGCCACGCGGCCCGCACGCCCCACCCGAGCGACCGGCGCCGCCTGGTCGTGGAGATCACCGAGAGCGGGATGGCCGACACGGTGCAGCACCTCGAGCCGATGCTCGCGGCACTGGAGCGGGTCGACGCCGGCCTCGACGAGCACGAGCGTGCCGTGGTGGCCCGCTTCCTGGAGGGGGCCGCCGAGGCCCTGCTGGCCGTCGTACCCCCCGAGCGGCGGCCGGCGCCGGAGGACGGGTCCGGGGGCTCCGAAGGCTAGGTGGAGGGGGCGGCCGGCGGCTCGGGCGCCTCGGGCGCCTCGTCCTCCTCGGTCCCCTCGTCGCCCCTCTGCTCGGCCAGTCTGGAGACACCGGTGCGCAGGCCGGCCTTCACCTTGTCGATGGTGTCGGTGTAGCGGTGCTCGGTGCGCTCGTCGACCTTGCCCGCCGTGCGCTCGATGAGCTCGGAGATCTCGGTCTCCCGCGCGGCGACGTAGCCGCCGACGGAGGTGACCGCCTTCTGCAGGTCCTTCTTGAGGTCGTCGCTGAGAGCCATGCGCCCAGTGTCCATGACCGGCACAGCGCCTCGCGAGCCTCGGCCAGACCTGCGTCCGGGCGGGCCCGGGGTTGACGCGACCCGGGCCGCGACGGAGCCTGGGGCCCGAGCCCCGGTCGGGAGGGGCGGGAGGGGATGCGGACGTGAGGGACTGGCCGGAGACCGCCGCCGAGCGGCACCGGGTGGCGGCGGAGCTGTTCGCCGGGCGGGTGCGCGGCGTGACCGACTGGTCGGCCGACGCCCCGCCGGAGGGCTGGGACGCCCGGGCCGTGGTCCACCACCTGCTGGGATGGCTGCCGGGCCTGCTGAGCAGCGGCCTCGGGGTCGAGCTCGCGCCGCTCGAGGGCGTCGACGACGCCGGGCTCCCCGAGGCGTGGGATCGGCGCAGCGCGGAGGTCCAGGCCCTCCTCGACGACGCGGCGCAGGCCAGTCGGCCCTACGCCTCGCAGCACTTCGGCCAGATGACGCTGGCCGAGGTGGTCGACCGCTTCTACACCAACGACGTGGTCATGCACACCTGGGACCTCGCCCGCGCCACCGGCCAGGACGACCGCCTGCCGCGGACCTTCTGCCAGCAGTCCCTGGCCGGGATGGAGCCGATGGCCGACATGCTGTCCTCGTCGGGACAGTTCGGTCCCCGGGTGCCGGTCCCCGACGACGCCGACGTGCAGGACCGGCTCCTCGGGCTGATCGGCCGCGACCCCTCCTGGCGTCCGCCGGCCTGACGCCAGGTCACCGCGCGCCGCGTGGGGTTTGACCCGGCCCCGCGGCGAGCACGGCTGGGACATGAGCGACTCCACGATCACCGTCGAACGCACCATCAACGCCTCCAGCGACGCGATCTTCGACGTCCTGAGCAACCCCGACCGCCACCCCGACCTGGACGGCTCGGGGTTCGTCACCGCGGTCGCCAAGGGCGACCGGATCCAGGCCGTCGGCGACTCGTTCCGCATGGACATGAGCGGGGACCACATGGGCGGCGACTACCAGACCGACAACCGCGTCACCGGGTTCGACCGCAACCACCTGCTGTCGTGGCAGACCGCGCCGGCGGGCAAGGAGCCCCCGGGCTGGGAGTGGGTGTGGGAGCTGGAGTCCCAGGGCTCCGACCGCACGCTGGTGCGCCACACCTACGACTGGAGCAAGGTCACCGACCAGGCGCTGCTCGACAAGGGCCTCTTCCCGCTGGTCTCCGCCGAGCAGCTCGAGGACACCCTGCAGCGGCTCGACCAGCAGGTCACGGGCTCCTGAGGCCTCCGGCGGGCGGGCGGACCGGAATGTGCGGTCCCGCCCGCCCGTTGTGCTCCTCGTGACCTCTCCCGCACTCTCCGTCCTCGACCTGGTCCCCGTCCGCGAGGACCAGTCCACCGGCGACGCGCTCGCCGCGAGCCGCGACCTGGTCCGCACCGCCGACGCGCTCGGCCTGCGGCGCTACTGGGTGGCCGAGCACCACAACATGCCGTCGGTGGCCGCGACCAACCCGGCCGTGCTGGTCGCGATGCTCGCCGGCAGCACCGACCGCATCCGGGTCGGCTCGGGCGGGGTGATGCTGCCCAACCACGCGCCCCTCGTGGTCGCCGAGCAGTTCGCGCTGCTGGAGGCCGCCCACCCCGGCCGCGTCGACCTGGGCATCGGGCGCGCGCCGGGCAGCGACCCGGTGACCAGCTGGGCGCTGCGCACCGGCTCCGGCATCGGGCCGGACGCGGTGAACGACTTCCCCGACCACGTCCGGCACGTGCTGGCGATGATGTCGCCCGACGGCGTCACGCTGGACCTGCGCGGCCAGGAGTACGCCCTGCGCGCGACGCCCCAGGCGCGCTCGCGCCCGCCGGTGTGGCTGCTCGGCTCCTCCGACTACTCCGCCCGCCTCGCCGCGGCCGAGGGACTGCCCTACGTCTTCGCCCACCACTTCTCCGGGCAGGGGACGGCCGAGGCCCTGGCGACCTACCGCGACGGCTTCCGCCCCAGCGCCCACGCGGAGCGCCCGACCACCTTCCTGACCGTCAACGCCTGCGTCGCCGACACCGCGGAGGAGGCCGAGCGCCTCGCCCGCCCCTACCTGCTCGCGATGGTCGCGCTGCGCACCGGCCAGCCGATGCACGCCCAGTCCAGCGTGGAGAAGGCCGAGGCGGTCACGCTGCCCGCCGCCCACCAGCAGGTCTACGACGCCATGCGTGCGCGCTGGGTCGTCGGCGACCCGGCCACGGCGCGGACCGCGGTGGCCGACCTGGCCGAGCGCTTCGGCGTCGACGAGGTGATGATCCACCCCGTGGCCGGCGAGCACGACGGGGCCGACGCGGCCCGCTCGTCCACCCGGGCGCGCACGCTGGAGCTGCTCGCCGATCACTGATCCCACGGACACCACTGGCCACAACCGTCCATACTGCTCCGGTGAGGCTCATAGCGGGACGACCCGGACAGTCGACGCCCGGCGGGGCGCCGCGGTCCACGCGCCGTCGCCTCGCGGTCGTCGGCCTCACCGTCGCGGCCCTCGGCGTGAGCGCGGCCGTCACGCGGCTCGCCACCTCGGACGGCCCCGAGGGGACCGAGGGTCCCACCCACACGGCCCGGCAGGCGGCCGGGCGGCTCGAGGGGTGCGGCCCGGTGCGCGGCCGTGACGTGCACGGGACCCGTGCCGACCACCTCCCCGGCCGGCTCAGCCGGTTCTGGGGCGACGAGGCCGTGTGCCGGGCGATGTGGCTCGGCGGGCGGCGGGGTCGGTTCGTGCCCCAGGGTCTCGCCGTCGAGGGCCGCACCGGCTGGGTCAGCGGCTACAACGGCGACGCCCCGCGGAGCCAGCGCGCCTGCCGGCTGCTGCGCATCGACCTGCGCCGGGCCCAGGTGGTCAAGGTCCAGGCCAGGATCGCCGGGGCGGTGCCCGGCCGCCGGGCGACGTACTGCCGCCACGGCGGCGCCGTCGTCGCCGACGGCCCCAAGCGGCTGTGGGTCGTGGAGACCCGCCGCCTGTGGCTGCTGGACCCACGCCGGATCGGCCACCAGGACGCGGTCCGCCGCGTCTGGCGGCTCGAGGACGGGGTGCGCGGCTCGGTCGGCGTGCTCCTCCCGGGACGGCGCCTGGGCCTGGGCCGGCACGCGGCCGAGGGGCGCGGACGCATCGACTGGTTCGACGTACGCCGCATCCGGCGCTCCTCCAGCGGCGTCCTGCGCGCCTCCGACACCATGCACGCCCCGTCCGGCCTGCAGGGCCTGACCTACGGCCGGCTGCGGTCGAGGGCCACCCCCGGCCTGTGGGTGACCATGTCGCACAGCGGCTGTGGCGTCCTGGTGGGGCCGCGCGGCCAGCGGCTGCCGGTCGTGCCGGGTGCCGAGGGGCTGGCCTTCGACGACCGCGGCGGCCTGTGGATGCTCAGCGAGGCCAGCGTCCGGCTGTACTACGACCGCGGCGACCCGGTCGTGCCGCAGCTGGTGCGCTACTCGGTCGAGGACCTCGCGGCCCAGATGGGGCTCAAGGGGGGCCAGCGCCGGGTGGCCCGGTGCCTGTCTCGCTGAGGCCGGTCGCACCGCTCCGGCCCGGCGCGCGAGAAGGCCCGGGCACCCCTGCCCGGGCCTTCCCATCACCCCTCGCGCTCACCCCGAGCGCACCACCTCACGAGCGGTAGGCCGTCCACATCTGGTTGGCCCGGGTCGACTGGCCGATCGTGAACTGGTCGTAGCAGCCGTCGTAGGAGTAGTCCATGTAGTTGTGGATCGGGTCCAGCCCCGGCAGCGAGCACGAGTCGCGGTCCGTGGGGCACCCGGTGGTCGAGCTGGACTGCGCCGGGGTGTCGGCGACCTCGTCGTTCGTGGTCGTGCAGCCGCCCTGGAAGGTGTGGTAGAGCCCGAACCAGTGCCCGGCCTCGTGGCTGGCGGTCTTGCCCTGGTCGTAGTTGGCGATGCTCCCGCCGGGCAGCGAGTCCCAGTGCACCCGGATGCCGTCGACGCCGGGGTTCTTCCGGTAGTCCCACGGGAACGTCGCGATGCCGAGGTAGCCGAAGTCGACCAGCCAGATGTTGAGGGCGTTGGCCCCGCCCTGCCGCGTGGCCTTGCGGTAGGTGCTGCTCGAGCGGTCGAGGTGCCAGCTGTCGTTGCGGAACTCGTCGTTGCCGGCGAGGTAGAAGGTGAAGCCCGTGTTCGCCGCGGCGCTGCTCTCGCCGCCGGCGAAGTCCTGGTTGAGCTCGGCGATCTGGGCGGCGACCTGGCTGTCGGTCACGTTGCCCGTGCCGTCCGCTGCCTGCATCTCGTGGACGTAGACCGGCACGACCTTGCTCGTGGTGCCGCCACCGCCACCGCCACCGCCACCGCCGCCACCGCCATGGCCGCCACCGCCGCCGGGCTTGCCCTTGGCCGCCAGGATCCGCTGGGTCCGGCGCTCGATCGCGCGCTGCTCGGAGGGGGAGATCCCGCGGGTGTCCCCGCCGTGGGCGGCGTGACCGACGTGAGCGCCGCGGGCCGCGGCGGCGCCGCCCAGGCCCCAGGCCTCCGGGTCGAAGCAGGTGCTGGTGGGGCCACCGGTGGTGCTGGCCACGGGCATCGCGGCAGCGGGGGTCAGGCCCCCCAGCAGCAGCACGCCGCCGGCGAGAGCGGCGGCGGCGAGACGGGTGTTCGACGTGCGAGGAGACACGGGGGGGATCCTTTCCCGGAGCCCAGGAGCTGGGCTGGTGCATGGATCATGCACCAGCACCCGGCCCGTCCGGAAGGTCTTGGAGATCCCTTTCGTGTGGGACGGGCCGGGACGAACCGGTCGCTCAGAGTGCCGGCGCGTCGCGGAACCGCAGCGCCAGCAGCGCCACGTCGTCGTCGAGGTCCCCCGACGCCATCACGTCGAGCAGGGTGTCGACGAACTTCTCCAGGGGCAGGTGGTGGTGCGCGCTCGCCGCCGCCGCGAGGCGGCCGAGGCCCTCGGTGAGGTCCTCGCCGCGCCGCTCGGTGAGCCCGTCGGTGAAGAGCAGGACGGTCGCGCCGCGCGGGACCAGCGCCAGGTGGTCCGAGCGCTCGCTGTCGGGGTCGACCCCGACCATCACGTCGGCGTCGGCGCCGGCGAGCTCGGCGTCCTCCAGCCAGCGGACGGAGCCGTCGTCCTCGAGCAGGAGCGGTGGCGGGTGGCCGGCGTTGGTCCACCGCAGCAGGTGGCGCCCGTCGGTGTCGGGCTGGGAGGACAGGTGCGCGCTGACCATCGTGGCCACGCCCTCCTCGCCCACGTCGAGCAGGAAGCGGTCGAGCCGCCCGACGTTGCCCGCCGGGGTGTCCTCGACCCCCCACGAGAGCGAGCGCATCATCGTGCGCACCTGCACCATGGTCGCCGCGGAGGCGATGTTGTGCCCGGCCACGTCCCCGATGACCACCGCGACGTCGCCCGAGGGCAGCGAGAACACGTCGTACCAGTCGCCGCCGATGCGGTCGTGCTCGGAGGCGGGGAGGTAGCGCGCGGCCAGCTCCAGCGTGGGGATCTCGGGCAGGCGGGGCAGCAGGCCCTTCTGGAAGGCGAGCAGGGAGCTCAGGCGCTCCTCGGCGTAGACCGCGCGGCGGACGGCCTGCGCCACCGCGCCGGCCGCCATCTGCAACGTCGAGCGCAGGTCGTCGGTGAAGTCGACCGGGTCCTCCCACACCACCACGAGGGTCCCGAACGCCCGCCCCTCGGCGAACAGCGGCAGCAGCGCCCGCGCCTCGCCCGAGCTCACCGAGGTGGTGACGGCGGGGAACTCGCGCAGCTGGTCGGCGTGGGTGGGGTAGTACAGCGGCCGGGCCCGGACCAGGACCGATCCGACCGGGTTGCGCTGGTCGATGGGGACCCGGACGTACTCCAGCGCCGCCGCCCACGGGGTCGCGGTGGGGATGAAGCGCAGCACGTCGGGGCCGGACACGCCGACCGAGGGCCGCAGCCAGATGCCGCACCTGCCGGCCCCCAGGTGGTCCAGGACCACCCGCTCGGTGGCCAGGGCGACGTCGCCGGTGGTGGAGGACTCCATCAGCGCGGTGCTGAGCGCGAGGGCGACGTGGCTGCGCTCGTGCAGCGTCCGTGCCTCGGCCTCGCGGCGGGTCGCCTGGTGGGCCAGCTCCCGTGAGGCGATCTCGCTCGAGCAGGCCAGTGCCAGGTCGGCGAGGACCCCGAGGTCGTCGTGGCCCCAGCGGCGCGGCTCGGCGTCGACGGCGGCCAGGGCACCGATCACCGCACCGGAGGCGTCGGTGATCGGGTGCCCGGCATAGGCCACGACGCCGAGCTCGGGGATCGCCAGGTTGGTGCACAGGCGCAGGTGGCCGCGCGCGTCGTCCACCACGAGCGGCTCGCCGTTGCCCACGACGTACTGGCAGAAGGAGTGCGTCAGGGGCGTCTCACGCGTGCGGGACCACGGCTCGGGCAGCCCCACGGCGCCGGGGAACCACTGCCGCTCGGCCTCGACCAGCGTGACCAGTCCCACCGGAACGTCGAGCGCGCGGCAGACGAGGCGGGCGAAGTGGTCGAAGGAGCCGGCGTCCAGCTGGACCCGCGACTGACCGGGTGCTGGCTGGTCGGGCATCGTCCCAGGCTATCGGGGTCGGGCATCTTCCCGGGCGAACGGTTCACCCGTTCGGGTCACCCCCTCCCCAAGCGGCCCCAACCGTCCTATTTTGGTCCCTGCGGGTGGTGTGCCCGCCGGGGCGGGGTCGAAGGGGTGGGGCCGTGGATGCCGATCGCGCGACCCCCGCCGTGGACGGGACGGGGACCGGCGCCACGACCGACCAGGGCCTCGCCGCGCTCGACGGCGTGACCGACCTGATCGCGGCGATGCACGCCTCCGGCGACGTGGTCACCATGCTCCAACGGGTCGTCGACGGCGTCGTGAGCCGCCTGGGCTTCCGGGTCGCGCTGGTCGACCGGCTCGACGACAGCGGGCCGGTCCACGTGTTCGAGGCGGTGGCCGTGGCGGGGGACCCCGACGGCTGCGCCACGCTGCTCAACCGCCGCGTGCCGGCCCAGGGGCTGCTCGAGGAGATCGACCTGGCCGACCGGTGGGGCTCGCTGCGCTTCCTCCCGCACGACCGCCTGCCCCCCGGCGCCGAGAGCAGCTGGGTCCCGGACATCCCGGTGCCGTCCGACCCCGGCGCCTGGCACCCGCTCGATGCGCTCTACGCCCCGCTGATCGGCCCCGGTGGCGACCTGCTCGGCGTCCTCAGCGTGGACCTGCCGCACCACGGCCGGCGTCCCGACGCCGGCGAGCGCCTGCTGCTGGAGGTGTACGCCGTCCAGGCCGGCCTCGCGCTCCACCACGCCCACGAGCGCGCCGTGCTGGAGGAGCGCCTGCGCATCGACCAGGCCGTGCGCGAGGTGGTGGAGGCCGCCGCCACCGGCCTCGACATCGTCGACGTGCTGGCCGCGTGCCACGGTCCCCTGCCCGAGGGGCTCGACTGCGACCTGGTGCGGATCAAGCTGTTCGTCGATCCCGACTCCGAGGAGACGCCGCCCTTCGACCTCACCCGGGTGTCGGTGGACGGGGAGGGCGTGACCTACCCCGGGGACGAGATCGAGGCGCTCAAGCCGCTGGTCGACCGGCTGAGCGAGGAGGAGTCCGAGCGCTTCCGCGCCCTCGTCTTCAGCGCCACCCGCAAGCTGGTCGACGGCACCTGGCCGCACCGCACCGTCACCTTCACGCGCGACGGTGACGACGCCGGTGACCTGCTGACCGCGGAGGAGAGCCGGGCGGTGCACACCGTCGTCGAGGAGTTCGGCGACGCGAGCATCACCTTCGTGCCGATCGGCGCCGGCAAGGAGCGGCTGGGCTACCTCACGCTGTTCCGCATCGGCACCCGCGCCCGCTGGTCGGCCCAGGAGCGCGAGGCCGCGCTGGAGATCGGCCGCGAGCTCGGGCTCGCGGTGCGGCGGGCCCGGCTCTACCAGCGCGAGCGGCTCCTCGTGCGCCAGCTGACCGACCTCGACCACTACAAGGGCGAGATGATCCGCAGCGTCACCCACGAGCTGAAGAACATGATGACCGCGATCCGCGGCCACACCGACCTGCTCGCGGAGGTGCTCGACGAGGACGGCGTCCCGGGCAGGAGCGTGCGGGTGATCTCCCGCAACGTCGACCGGCTCGACCGGCTGTGCGCCGACATGCTGATGCTGGCGCGGGTCAACGAGGGTCGCCGGCCCTTCGTGCCGGTCCCGGTCGACCTGCGCGCGGTCGTCGAGGACGCCATGGACGGCCACTCGGTGGAGTCCCTGCGCCCGGGCCTCCACGTCTCCGGTCCCGCCGGCGAGGGAGTGCTGCTGGTGCGCGGCATGCCCGAGGAGCTGCTCATGGCGGTCAGCAACGTCTATGCCAACGCGGTGAAGTACACCCCCGACGGGGGGCGCGTCGAGGTGTCCCTGGAGCGTCGTGGCCCCGAGGTGGTCCTCTCGGTCGCCGACACCGGCCTCGGCATCGCCGACCGCGACCTGACCACGCTGTTCGACGAGTTCGACCGCTCGTCCAACCCCGAGGCCAAGCGGCGTCCCGGCTCGGGGCTGGGCCTGGCGATCGTCAAGCGGGTCGTGGCACGCCACCACGGCCGGGTCGAGGTCGACTCCGAGCTCGGCCGCGGCAGCACGTTCCTGCTGGCCTTTCCCGCCTGGGACGCCTGACCGGGCCGGTTCGCCGCGACCGGCGCGGGTACGGTGCTGGTTGTAACGATCACATGTGTGGTCCCCCCGCTTCCGAGGAGCCCTGTGCACGCCTGGCCCGGCAATCCCTACCCCCTCGGAGCCACCTACGACGGCTCCGGGACGAACTTCGCGCTGTTCAGCGAGGTGGCCGAGCGGGTCGAGCTCTGCCTGTTCGACGAGGCCCCCGCCGGCAGCCGCACGGAGACCCGGGTCGAGCTGACCGAGGTCGACGCCTTCGTCTGGCACTGCTACCTCCCCCAGGTGCAGCCGGGTCAGCGCTACGGCTACCGCGTCCACGGTCCGTACGACCCCGAGCGGGGCCACCGGTGCAACCCCAACAAGCTGCTGCTCGACCCCTACGCCAAGGCCACCGACGGCGACATCGACTGGGACCAGGCGCTGTTCGGCTACGACTTCGGCGACGAGGACAACGCGCTGACGCTCGAGGGGCGCAACGACGAGGACTCGGCCCCCCACATGACCCTGGGCGTCGTGGTCAACCCGTTCTTCGACTGGGAGGGCGACCGCCGCCCCCACACCCCCTACGACGAGACCGTCATCTACGAGGCGCACGTCAAGGGCCTGACGATCCAGCACCCCGACGTGCCCGAGGAGCTGCGGGGGACCTACTCCGGCGTCGCCCACCCCGCGGTGGTCAACCACCTCAAGAAGCTCGGGGTCACCGCCATCGAGCTCATGCCCGTCCACCAGTTCGTCCAGGACTCCACCCTGCTCGAGAAGGGCCTGCGCAACTACTGGGGCTACAACACCCTCGCGTTCCTGGCGCCGCACGCGGAGTACGCCTCGGCCCGCACCGGCGGGCACCAGGTGCAGGAGTTCAAGGCCATGGTCAAGGCGCTGCACGCCGCCGACATCGAGGTCATCCTCGACGTGGTCTACAACCACACCGCCGAGGGCAACCACCTCGGCCCGACGCTGTCCTACCGGGGCATCGACAACGCGCAGTACTACCGGCTCGTCGACGACGACCCGAAGTACTACATGGACTACACGGGCACCGGGAACTCCTTCAACGTCCGCAACCCCCACTCGCTGCAGCTGATCATGGACTCGCTGCGCTACTGGGTGACGGAGATGCACGTCGACGGCTTCCGCTTCGACCTCGCCTCCGCGCTGGCGCGCGAGTTCTACGACGTCGACCGGCTCTCCACCTTCTTCGAGCTCGTGCAGCAGGACCCGGTGGTCAGCCAGGTCAAGCTCATCGCCGAGCCGTGGGACGTCGGCCCCGGCGGCTACCAGGTGGGCAACTTCCCGCCGCAGTGGACCGAGTGGAACGGCCAGTACCGCGACACCGTCCGCGACTTCTGGCGCGGGGAGGCCTCGCTCGGTGACTTCGCCTCACGGCTGGCCGGGTCCAGCGACTTCTACGAGCACTCGGGCCGGCGTCCCTTCGCCAGCATCAACTTCGTCACCGCCCACGACGGGTTCACCCTGCGCGACCTGGTCTCCTACAACGAGAAGCACAACGAGGCCAACGGCGAGGACAGCCGCGACGGTGAGAGCCACAACCGGTCGTGGAACCACGGCGTGGAGGGCCCGACCGACGACATCGAGGTGCTCGCGATGCGGTCGAGGTCGCAGCGCAACTTCCTCGCCACGCTGCTGCTGAGCCAGGGCGTGCCGATGATCCTGCACGGCGACGAGGTCGGGCGGACCCAGCGCGGCAACAACAACACCTATGCCCAGGACTCCGAGATCGCCTGGATGGACTGGGAGAACGTCGACCGCCCGCTGATGGAGTTCACCGCCGCGGTCGCGCGGCTGCGTCGCGAGCACCCGACCTTCCGCCGCAAGCGGTTCTTCACCGGCGACACGGTCCGCACCGGCGACGGCACCCGGCTCAACGACATCGTGTGGCTGCACCCGAAGGGCGAGCCGATGGAGGACTCGGCCTGGGACGACGGGACCAAGGTGATCGGGATGTACCTCAACGGCCACGGGATCCCCAGCCTGGACCGCACCGGCAACCCGATCAGCGACGACCACTTCCTGCTCTACTTCAACGGCGGTCACGAGGACGTCGAGGTCGTGGTCCCGCCCGACGAGTACGCCCCCGCGTGGGACGAGGTGATCGACACCGCCGGCGCCGGGCTCTCGGGCAGGCCCCACCAGCCCGGCGCTCGGATCGTGCTGCCCTCCCGCAGCGTGCTGGTGCTCCGCGAGCACGAGCCGGTCGAGGAGGACCCCGACCTCAGCGTCGCCGCCTCGCTCGCCGCCCTCCAGGAGCAGACCCCCGACGCCTGACCTCCCGCCGCGCGGCAGCGCGCGGTCGGGCGGGCTCAGGCGCCGAGCTGCTGCTCGATGTCCTTGGTCAGCTTCTCGGGCTTGGTGGTCGGGCCGAACCGGTCGACGACCTCGCCCTCGCGGTTGAGCAGGAACTTGGTGAAGTTCCACTTGATCTTGGAGCCCATCAGGCCGCCCTTCTGCTCGCGCAGCCACTGGTAGAGCGGGTGGGCGTCGTCGCCGTTGACCTCGATCTTCTCGAACATCGGGAAGGTCACCCCGTAGTTCTTCTGGCAGAAGGCGCCGATCTGGTCCGCGTCGCCGGGCTCCTGGCCACCGAACTGGTTGCAGGGGAACCCGAGCACGACCAGGCCCTGGTCGGCGTACTGCTCGTAGAGCTTCTCCAGACCCTCGAACTGGGGGGTGAAGCCGCACTGGGAGGCGGTGTTCACCACCAGGACGACCTTGCCCTCGTAGGTCGAGAGGTCCTCCTCCGAACCGTCGAGACGGGTGGCCTTGAAGTCGCCGAGCTTGGGCACGGGGGTCTCCTCCGGGTGCGAGCGTTGCTGGTGGACCAGGGTAGGACGGCCGGGCGCCGAACTGGTCGTCCTGTGGTTCGGATCGCACGCGTGCGCGGATGGCTGTCGGGTAAGCAGGAGCCATGTCCCCGACGCACGACCGCCCGGTCAGCACCTACCGCCTCCAGGTCACCGAGGACTTCGACCTGCTCGAGGCGGCCAAGCAGCTGACCTACCTGCACGAGCTCGGGGTCGACTGGGTCTACCTGTCGCCGCTGCTGGCCTCGGAGTCCGGCAGCAGCCACGGGTACGACGTGGCGGACCACCGTGCGATCGACCCCTCGCGCGGGCGGGCCAGCGGGCTGGCGGCGCTGTCCAGCGAGGCGCGGCGACTCGGCATGGGGGTGCTGGTCGACATCGTCCCCAACCACGTCGGCGTCGCAGCCCCGTGGGAGAACGAGTGGTGGTGGCACGTGCTCACCCACGGCCAGGAGTCGCCCTACGCCTCGGCGTTCGACATCGACTGGGACTTCGGCGGTGGCCGGGTGCGGATCCCCGTGATCGGGGACGACGACCTGGTCGAGGACCCGGCCGGGGGACCCCCGCGGATCAGGAACCTGCGCGTGCTGGCCGGCGAGCTGCACTACCACGACCAGCGCTTCCCGCTCGCTCCCGGCAGCGCCGAGCTGGGTGCCGAGGAGGACGCCGACGCCGTGCACGCGCGGCAGCACTACGAGCTGGTCTCGTGGCGCCGCGCCGACGCCGAGCTCAACTACCGCCGCTTCTTCGCGGTGAACACGCTCGTGGCCATCCGGGTCGAGGATCCCGAGTGGTTCGACAAGTCGCACGCGGAGATCGTGCGCTGGATCGACGAGGGGCTCGTCGACGGGCTGCGGGTCGACCACCCCGACGGCCTGCGCGACCCGGTCGGCTACCTCGCCTCGCTGGCCGAGGCGACCGGCGAGGCCTACGTCCTGGTCGAGAAGATCCTCGAGCCCGGCGAGGCCCTGCCGACCTCCTGGCCGACCGCGGGCACGACGGGGTACGACGTCCTGGCGCACGTGGACCGCGTGCTCACCGACCCGGCCGGCGAGAAGGCGCTGACCGAGCTGGACAGCCGCCTGCGCGGCACGCAGCTGGACTGGCACGACCTGGTCCACGACACCAAGCGGGCGGTGGCCGACGGGATCCTGCACTCCGAGGTGCGCCGGATCGTGCGCGATGCCGACGTCGGGGTGGTCGAGCCGACCACCCAGGGCGCCCTCGAGGACGCGGTCGCGGAGCTGCTCGCCTGCTTCCCCGTCTACCGCTCCTACCTCCCGGAGGGGCGCGAGCACCTGGAGCAGGCGTTCGCCGAGGCGCGGCGGCGCCGCCCGGACCTGGAGGAGTCCTACGTGGCCCTCGAGCCGGTGCTCTTCGACGGCGCGGACCCGGCGGCGCAGCGCTTCCAGCAGACCAGCGGCATGGTGATGGCCAAGGGCGTGGAGGACTGCGCGTTCTACCGCTACGGCCGGCTCACCTCGCTCAACGAGGTCGGCGGCGACCCGAGCGTCTTCTCCCTGGACCCCGCCGGCTTCTTCGACCTGATGTCACAGCGACAAGAGCTCTGGCCGGACGCGATGACGGCCGCGAGCACCCACGACACCAAGCGCGGCGAGGACGTGCGGGCGCGGATCGGCGTCATCGCCGAGGTGCCCGACCGCTGGGCCGAGGTGCTCGACCAGCTGCTCGCCGCCGTACCCCTGCCGGACCCGGCGTTCGGCAACCTGCTCTGGCAGGCGGTCGTCGGCTGCTGGCCGGCCTCGCGCGAGCGGCTGCACGCCTACGCCGAGAAGGCGATGCGCGAGGCGGGCGACCGCACGCGGTGGACCGCCCCCGACGAGGCCTACGAGGCGGCGGTGCACGCCGCCGTCGACGCGGCGTACGACGACCCGAGGGTGCGCGCGCTGGTCGAGGAGGTCGCCGCGGAGCTGGCGGCGCCGGGGTGGAGCAACGCGCTGACCGCCAAGCTGCTGACCCTGACGGTGCCGGGGGTTCCGGACGTCTACCAGGGCTCGGAGCTGTGGGAGCAGAGCCTGGTCGACCCCGACAACCGGCGGCCGGTCGACTACGACGTCCGGGCGGCGCTGCTGCGCGACCTGCGCCTGGGCCGCCGACCCGACCGGCCGAGCAAGCTCGACGACGACGGCAGCGCCAAGCTGCTGCTGACCCACCTCGCCCTGTCGGTGCGTCGCGACCGGCCCGAGCTGCTCACCGACTTCCGGCCCCTCGAGGTGGTCGGCGACGCCGCCGGGCATGCGATCGCCTTCGACCGCGGCGGCGTGGTCGCCGTCGGCACGCGGCTGCCGGTCGGTCTGGAGAGGCGGGGCGGCTGGGGCGACGCCACCGTCTTCCTGCCGCCGGGGCGGTGGCGCGACCGGCTGACCGGCGAGGTGTGGAGCGGCCGCGTGGTGCTGGCCGACCTGCTGGCCAGCCTGCCCGTCGCGCTCCTGGTGACGACCGCGGGCGAGTCCGAGCGCGGCCGCTTCGACGTGTGGGCACCGCTGGCGAACGACGTGGTGCTGTCGGTCACCGCTCCCGGGTCCGACCAGGCCCGGGAGGTGCCGATGCGCTCCGGCCCGGACGACTGGTGGACGCCGGACGGCCCCGAGCCGCTGGGCGAGGTGGACTACGGCTACCGCGTCGACGCCGGTGACGTCGTGCCCGACCCGCGCTCGTGGCGGCAGCCCCACGGCGTGCACGCACGCTCGCGCACGTGGGACCCGTCCTCGGTCTCCTGGACCGACCAGGCGTGGACGGGCCGCCAGCTCCCCGGGTCGGTGGTCTACGAGCTGCACGTCGGCACGTTCACGCCCGAGGGCACCCTCGACGCGGCGATCACCCGGCTGGAGCACCTGCGCTCGATCGGGGTGGACCTGGTCGAGCTGATGCCGGTCAACGCCTTCAACGGCGAGCACGGCTGGGGCTACGACGGCGTGCTGTGGGGCGCTGTCCACGAGGCGTACGGCGGCCCGGCCGCCTACGCGCGCTTCGTCGACGCCTGCCACGCAGCCGGCCTCGGGGTGGTCCAGGACGTCGTCTACAACCACTTCGGTCCGTCGGGGAACTACCTGCCGGTGTTCGGGCCCTACCTCAAGGCCGAGGGCGACAACCCGTGGGGCGCCGAGGTCAACCTGGACGGCGAGGACAGCCACGAGGTGCGGGCCTACGTCCTGGACAACGTGCGCCGGTGGTTCGAGGACCTCCACGTCGACGCGCTGCGCCTCGACGCGGTGCACGCGCTGCGCGACACCTCCGACGTGCACCTGCTCGAGAGCATCGCGGTCCTGGCGGCCCGGCTCTCGGCCCAGCAGCGCCGGCCCCTGACGGTGATCGCGGAGTCGGACCTCAACGACCCGCACCTGGTCACGCCGCGCGAAGCGGGCGGCCACGGTCTCGACGCGCAGTGGTCCGACGACTTCCACCACGCCGTGCACGTCGCCCTCACCGGAGAGACCGAGGGCTACTACGCCGACTTCGAGCCGCTGTCGGCGCTGGCGAAGGTGTGCGAGGAGGGCTTCTTCCACGCCGGCACGTGGTCCTCCTTCCGCGACCGTGAGCACGGCGTGCCGATCGACGTCGAGCGGATGCCCGGCTGGCGCCTGGTGGTCTGCAACCAGAACCACGACCAGGTCGGCAACCGTGCTCGCGGCGACCGGCTCGCCGAGTCCCTCGACACCGACCAGCTGGCCCTGGCCGCGATGCTGACGCTGACCGCGCCGTTCACGCCGATGCTCTTCATGGGTGAGGAGTGGGGCGCCTCGACACCTTTCGCGTTCTTCACCTCCCACCCCGAGGAGGACCTGGGACGGGCGGTCTCCGAGGGTCGGCTCAAGGAGTTCGAACGGATGGCCTGGGACGCCGGGTCCGTGCCGGACCCGCAGGACCCCGAGACGTTCCGCTCCTCCAAGCTCGACTGGGACGAGTCCGCCGTCGGCGACCACGCCGTGCTGCTGCGGGCCTACCGCGACCTGGCAGCGCTGCGCCGGGCCGAGGCGGACCTCACCGACCCCGACATGCGGCGTACCTCGTGCGCGGTCGACGAGGACGCCCGCTGGTTCCGGATGGAGCGCGGCTCGCTGGTGGTGGTCGCCGCGTTCGGTGAGGCCGCCACGGTGCCGCTGCCGGACGGGACCTACGAGGTGGTCTGGTCGACGCCGACCGGCGTCGCGCTGGGCGAGGGCGAGGTGGAGGTCCCGCGTCACGCCGGTGCGGTGCTGCGGCGCCTCGCCACGGGATAGGGACTCTCGACCCCTCGACCGGGTCGGTGGCCGGATCTACGTTGGCCGCATGACGATGAAGCTGAACCCCTACCTCACGTTCAACGGCAACGCTCGCGAGGCGATGGAGCACTACCAGCGCGTGCTCGGTGGCGAGCTGGTGATGAGCACCTTCGGGGAGTACGGCGCCACCGAGGGGGTGGACCCCGAGGGGATCATGCACGCCAACCTCGAGACCGAGTCGGGCTTCACGATCATGGCCTCGGACAACGCCCCCGGTGCGCCGGACGTCTCCGGCGCCCGGGCCAGCGTGAGCATCTCCGGCCCGGCGTCGGACGGTGACGCGATGCGCCGCTACTTCGAGGGTCTCAGCGAGGGTGGCACCGTCACGATGCCGCTGGCCAAGCAGATGTGGGGCGACGAGTTCGGGATGGTGGTCGACCGGTTCGGCACTCCCTGGATGGTCAACATCGGCCAGGTGTGAGGCGGAGATGAGGGTCGCCGTCCTCGGCACGGGCATGGTCGGCCGCGCCGTCGCCGAGAGGCTCGTCGAGCTCGGCCATGCCGTGACCATCGGCACCCGCGACCCCGACGCCACCCGCGCACGGGAGGGCGGCCTCCCGGCGCCCCTCGCGACGTACGCCGACGCGGCGGCGGGCGCGGAGCTGGTCGTCAACGCCACCAACGGCCAGGCGACCCTGGAGGTGCTCGGCCTCGCCGGCGCCGACAACCTCGCCGGCAAGGTCCTGGTCGACATCGCCAACCCGCTCGACTTCAGCCAGGGCATGCCGCCGACCCTGACGGTGAAGGACACCGACTCGCTCGGAGAGCAGGTCCAGCGGGCCTTCCCCGACGCCCGGGTAGTCAAGACGCTCAACACGATGAACGCCGACCTGATGGTGCACCCGGACAAGCTCGGCCGCCCGCACAGCGTCTTCGTCTCCGGCGACGACGCCGACGCCAAGCAGGTCGTGACCGGTCTCCTCACCGAGCTCGGTCACACCGACGTGATCGACCTCGGCGGCATCGAGACCGCTCGCGGCACCGAGATGTACCTCCCGTTGTGGCTGCGGCTCATGGGGGCGCTGGGCACCGCGGAGTTCAACATCCACGTCGTGCGCTGACCTGCGGTGGAGGGGACACCCCCGTCTCGCCCGACTCTGCTTGTCATGCGGGTGATCCATCGGGGCATTTCGAGGAGCCGTTGTAGCTGCCTGCCGACTACGACGATAAGTCAGCCAGCAGCCGCGCGAACGCAGCCTCCGTGACCACAGGGATCCCGTAACTGCGGGCCTTAGCCGCCTTCCCGCTCTGAGAGTCCGGGTCGGCCGCCACCACCACTTTCGTACGCTTGGTGACCCCGCCCGACTTCAGGCCCGCCGTCTCGGCCATCAACACGAGCTGGTCCCGCGGAATGGACAGCGCACCCGTGAATACCACTTGGTCACCGGCTTCCAGTCGGAACGCGTCCGCACTCGATGCCCGCGAGCCCAGTACCTCCGCCCGGCCCAGCGCGATGCGCACCAACTCGCTGGGCAAACCGAGCATGCCGGCGACGCTGATGAGCTCGGCCAGTTCAGCCTCAGTCACCACGCCGTCCGCCCAAGCCGCGATCGCCATCGCATCGAGGAACGTCGCATGAACCGCGGCTATCTGATCCCTTTGGAGGCCGAGGTCGATCGCTACCTCGATCAGTGCTTCCTCCTCGTGCGCTGACAGGTAGCCGTCGAGCATGGCGTGCTCGAGCACGTCCAGGTATGCCTCGATTCTCGGCTCCGGATTACGGGGCAGATGGGAAGCGACGCGGTCGAGCCAGGCGTCGGGCCTCCTGGGTGCGCCCGTCCTGCCCGCGAGGCGGGCCTGCTCAGGCGCGATGTCGAAGTGTGGCCACCAGTGCGAACGGGTCTCGTTGATCGCATCCGACCAGGGGACGGGAACTCCTGCACGCGAGATGTAGTAGTGCAACAGCCCTGCCACCGCTCGAGCGTCACCGAGGGCAGTGTGCTCATCGATATGCTCGACCTCCGCTGCCGCGCAGCAGTCCCTGAGCTTGCGAGAGGCGCCCCGCAGATAGGACGTCGAGAGCTGCATGGTGCACAGCGAAGGCGTCGGAGGTCTGGTGCCAAGCCGGCACCGGTCGAACTCGTAGTCCAGGAACTGTGTGTCGAACCGGGCATTGTGTGCCACGAGGGTCCGACCCGAGATGGCTCGAACGAGGTGGGGCGCGACGTCTTGGAAGGTCGGAGCATCGAGCACGTCACGAGCCGTTATCCCATGGAGATGGGTGGGGCCGACGTCGCGACCAGGATTGATGAGCGTGGACCACTCTTCCTCGACCTGACCGTCGTCCGACATCGCGATGATGCCGATCTCCAGGACGCGGTCGTGTTTCTGCGGGAATAGTCCCGTCGTCTCAAGATCGATCACGGTGTACCCGGTCATCGTGCTCCCCCATGCTGTGCGACCGCTGGCTAGCCGGCACTGACCCTAAGCGGAGTCATCCCCGCCCGCTCGGGTTTCGAGAAGGTACGCGGCGGCCGCGCATGCCCGAGTAGCGCGCCGCCCCTGTTGGGCGGTCGCGCCGTGAAAGGGCGCAGCTTGAGGCCATGATCAGTGGACTCGCTGTCGGGATCCTCGCGGTGGGTCCATGGCCCGGCCACGGCGCGGACCGCGCGGTTGGGGTAGTCCTGGCTGTCAGGTGAGTGGGGTCGTGCCGGTGCCGTCGACGAGGTAGTGGTCGCCCAGGGGTGAGATCCAGTGGTAGGCGCCGATCTCGGTGGGGGATCGTCGGTAGGTCCAGCTGGCGTGGGTCTTGACCCGGTGGTGGTAGCGGCAGAGCCTCGCGAGGTTGAGGTCGGAGGTCTGGCCCGGTGGGCCGCCGTCGTCGGGGTCGAGGTAGGGCTCGATGTGGTCGCGGTCGGCCCGCACCCGTCGGGTGCAGTAGGGGAAGACGCAGACGTGGTCACGCTGGTCGACGCGGACCTTGATGTGGGTGGGGGCTTCGTGCTCGTCGACGGCGTAGTGGTCGTTGAGGTTGATCACCGGGGTGACCTTGACCCTCACCCCCGGGGCGAGCTCGGCGATCCACCGCTCCACCGTCGCCTGGCTGATCGGCGACGCGGCGTGCGGCAGGCCGCTGGTCTGGATGCGGGCGGTCTGAGTGCTGGTGTGCAGGTGGAGGTGGATCGGGCGCTCGATGCCCAGCGGGGTCCGCCTCCGGCGGGGCCGGCGGTCGTCGACCTCTCCCGATGACTGGTCCTGCTCGGCAGCCTCCTGGGCGGCGGCGGTGAGGTCCAGGGAGTGCTGCGGGTCGGCGATGATGCCGATCGCCTTGGACATCCGGACCTGCTCGGACGAGTCGTCGCCGAGGATCTCCTGCTCGCGGGCCTTCTGGGTCAGGGCGTCCTTGAAGGCCAGCAGGTCCGGGACGTCAGCGACGCCACCGAAGCGGCCGGTGCCATCGGGTGTGGCGACGTCGCCGAGGGTGGCGCCGGACTCGAAGTCGAACCAGACGCCGCGCTGCTCGCCGGCCTCGGCCGCCTCGGCCGCGGCACGCTCGGGGTCGAACCGCAGGACCGCGGCGGCCACGGCTGCCTTGATCCGTCCGAGGGAGAGCTTGTGCAGGTGGGCGGCGAGGTGCTGGTCGAGGTAGTCCGCGGCCTGCGGCGACAGGCTGTGGCTGCGGCGGGCCAGGGCGCGGGCCTTCCAGGTCGGGACCTGCAGGGCGAGGATCCGTGCCCAGGTGCGGGGGAGCCGCTCGCGGAGCTCCAGGGCGTCCTCGACCAGCTCGCGTGCCGTGGTGTCCGCGACCTGCAGGGTGGTGGCGAGCTCGGCCAGGGCGTACTCGTCGACCGGGATGCCGGACATGTCGACCGGGCAGGTCTCGAAGCACGCGAGGCGTCGCGTGGGGTAGACGCCGGCGGCGGTGCCCAGCAGGTCGTCGGCGGCATCGGCGCGGTGCAGGTCGGCCCACTCGGTGACCGCGACCAGCTCGTCGGCCTCGGCGGCTCGGATCGTGGCCTGCTGCTGTGCGACCCGGTCCAACAGCCGCCGGCGGGCGGTGGCGCGGGCCTCGCCTGCGGCCTCGTCAGCGCGCCGCTGCGCCTCGACCCAGTCCGGGTCGAAGACGGTGGCGGGTGCTGCGGTCATGGGTCCATGACATCAGGGCGCACCGACATTTTCTGGTCGCCGATCTGGCTCCGTTGAGCCAGGACCGCCCATCTCGGGCCCGGTCACACCACCTGGGACTCGCGGCCCTCCCAGTAGGGCTTGCGCAGGTCCTTCTTGAGGATCTTGCCGGTGGGGTTGCGGGGCAGCGCCTCGACGACGTCGACGCTCCTGGGGCACTTGAAGTGCGCGAGGTGCTCGCGGCAGTGGTCGATGATCTCCTGCTCGGTCGCCGCGGCGTCCGGCTTGAGGCCGACGACCGCCTTGACCACCTCGCCCCAGGTGTCGTCCGGGACGCCGATGACTGCCGCCTCGGCGATCGCGGGGTGCTCGGACAGGACCCGCTCGACCTCGGGGGAGTAGATGTTCTCCCCGCCGCTGATGATCATGTCCTTGAGCCGGTCGGAGACGTAGACGTAGCCACCGTCGTCGACGTGGCCGATGTCGCCGGTGTGGAACCAGCCGTCGGCGTCGATGACCTGCGCGGTCTCCTCCGGCTTGTTGAGGTAGCCCTTCATCAACTGGGGCGTCCTGAACCACAGCTCGCCCGGCTGGCCGACCGGCGCGTCCTGGCCGGACTCCGCGTCGACCACCCGCACCTCGGTCTCGGGCAGGCACGTGCCCGCCGAGACCAGGCGCTCGGGGTGCTCGCTGTCGTGGTGCGCCTCGGGCAGCAGGTGCGTGATGACGCCGCAGACCTCGGTCAGGCCGTAGACCTGCATGAACTGCGTGTCGGGCCAGGCGTGCATCGCCGCGCGGAGCAGCGCGCTCGGCATCGGCGCGGCACCGTAGGTGTAGATCTTGAGCGCGCCGAACAGCTTGACCGCGTCGTCCCCGCTCTGCAGCACCTGCGCGAGCACGGCCGGGACGAGGAAGGCGCAGTTGGCGCCGCCGAGGATGGCCTTGGCGAGGGAGCCGCCGTCGGGCTCGCGCGTCATGATGCTCGGCACGCCGTCGAAGATGCTGAAGAGGATGTAGGACGTGCCGCCCACGTGGAACAGCGGCATGGCCACCAGCGACCGGTCCCCGGGCTCGAACCCCCAGCCCTCGTGGGCGTTGTAGGTGTGGGCGACCATGTTCTCGTTGCGGAGCATGACGCCCTTGGGGCGGCCGGTGGTGCCGGAGGAGTACATCACCAGGCACACGTCCTCGGCGGAGCCGCCGCCCTCGCCGACCGGCACCGGGGTCGCCTCGGCCAGGAGCTTCTCGTACTCGTCGCCCTCCGCCCCGTCGGGCGTCACGGTGACGACGTGCTCGACCCCGGTGAGCCGGTCACGGATCGCCTCGACCGTCGGGGCCAGCTCGGTGCCGACGAAGACGACCTTGGCCCCGGAGTCGTTGACCGCGTAGTCGACCTCGTCGCCGGCCGAGCGCCAGTTGACGATCGCGTGGGCCGCACCGATCGAGGCCGCGGCGAGGGTGACCTCCACGCACGCCGGGTGGTTCTTGTCGAGGAAGGCGACGGTGTCGCCCCTGCCGACGCCGAGAGCGCGCAGAGCCCCGGCCGCCCGACGTACGCGGTCGTCCCACTCGGCCCAGGTCCAGCTGCGCGGGCCGTAGTCGACCGCCAGCTCGTCGGGCTTCTCCTTGGCCCAGTGCGCGACGGGCTCGTCGAGCGTCGCGGGCCGGAAGGGCAGTTGCACGGCGTGGTGGTCCGGGGTCGTCATGTGCCGGACTGTGGCACAGGCCACAGGGGGCGACAAGGTCGCGCGGCTGAGAGTCCGCTGAGGTTTCCCGGCCGGGTCCGCGGGTGCGTCGGGACGCGGTGGGTAGGTTCCCGGGATGGATCCCGCTCGATCGATCACGGAGCACCGCGCGCGCACGGTGGCGGCGCCGGCCGGCCTGGTGTGGACGACGGTCCTGTCGCTGGGCGGACCCGGCGGCTGGGGTTTGGCCGACCCGGCCTGGCGGCTGCGTGGACGTCTGGACCGGGCGATGGGCGGGCCGGGGATGCGCGGTCGTCCGCGGCGCCGGCTGAAGGTCGGCGACCCGGTCGACATGTGGCGCGTCGACGAGCTGGTCCCCGGGGAGTCCTTGGTGCTGCGCACCGAGGCGCGGATGCCGGGCACCGCCTGGATGCGCCTGCAGGTGATGCCCCTCGGCGTGGACCGCACGATGCTCACCCAGGACGTCGTCTTCGAGCCGGGCGGCCCCTTCGGCGTGCCTGGTCGCCTGATGTGGTTCGCCGAGCTCCCCGGGCACAAGCTGGTGTTCGCCTCGATGGTGCGCGACCTCGCCCGAGCCGCCGAGCGGGACCACGGAGCGCGCACGTCGTGACCCAGCCGGCACCGCGCTGGTTGTTCGGCGACCAGCTCGGCGGGTTCCTCGACCGGCACCGCGATCGCTTCGGGCCCAACCCACGCATGCGGCAGGCGGTCCGCGGCCTCGACCGGCTCCGGGACCTCGAGGAGCTCGTCGACCAGGAGGAGAGGCGCGGCTCGAGAGCCCCGTGAGCGGGGCGCCCTCGGTCGGCGCGCGGTTCAGCCCAGGAAGTCCACCAGCACCGGACCGGCGACGCCGGAGCCGGAGGACCCGTTCTCCACGAACGCCGCGACGGCCAGGTCACCGCGGAAGGCGATCATCCACGCGTGGGTCGGCAGGCTGCCGTCGGGGCGCGGGTCGCCGTGCTCCGCGGTGCCGGTCTTGGCGCCGATCCGGCCACCGAGGCCGGCGAGCACGCGCGCGGAGCCGTCGGCGACGACGCCCTGCATCATCGTGCGCAGCGACCGCGCCTCCCCCGGGGTCAAGGGATCCACGTCGCCCGCGCTCGGCGAGACCCCGTCGACCAGGTGCGGCACGACGGTCTCCCCGGACGCGACCGACGCGGCGACGGCGGCCATCGCCAGCGGCGAGGCGAGCACCTTGCCCTGGCCGATCGTGTCGGCGGCCAGCTCGGTCTCGCCCTCGGGCGGAGGGACCTGGCCGAAGTACGCCGGGACGCCGAGGTCGTGGTCGACGCCCAGGCCCAGCGAGGCGGCGGCGTCGCCGAGCGCGTCCCCGTCGACCTCGTCGCGCTCGCCCACGAACGCGGTGTTGCACGAGTTGGCCAGGGCGGTGGCCAGCGGGATCTCGCCGTAGCCGTCGGCGGGGTAGTCGTCGTAGTTCTCGAAGTCCTTGCCGTCCACGTCCACGGTGCGCGGGCACGAGACCGTCGACGACGGCTCGAGGCCGGCGCGCAGCAGCGCCAGCGTGGTGACGACCTTGAACGTCGAGCCGGGGGCGTAGCGGGAGTACGTCGCCGCGTTGAGCCCGTCGTTCGCGGGGCCGTTGGCGGCGGCCAGCACCGCACCGTCGCTGGGGCGCACGGCCACCAGGGCGCTCGCCCCGGCGGAGGGGGGCAGGCCGCCCAGGGCGGACTCGGCCCGCTGCTGCAGGGGGACGTCGAGCGTCAGCCTCAGCGGCTCGCCCGGCTCGGGCGGCACCTCGGCCAGGGTGCGCTCGACCCCGTCGGGGTCGACGGCGAGGAGGGCGGCCCCCGGCCTTCCGGCGAGCTGCTCGTCGTACCTCGCCTCGAGCCCGGACAGCCCGGCCTCGTCGCCCGCGCGGTAGCGCCCGTCGGACCCCTCCACGATCTCGGCCGTCACCGGACCGACGCGCCCGAGGATCGGCGCGGCGAAGTCGCGGGTGAGGCCGAGGTGCCGCGTGCTGCGGACCACGCCCGCGCCGGGGACGTCGCTGAAGGCCGGGTCGACCGCTCGCGCGTCGGCCGGTCGCAGCGTGATCGCCTCCACGAACGCCTTCGGCCCGGAGGCCTCGGCCTGCTCGACGAAGGCCGGCACGTCCACGTCCAGGAGCCGGGCCACGGCGCGGGCGCTGGAGCGCACCTGCGCGGGGCGCACGCGCGACTTGTCCAGCCCGAAGGTCTCGATCCGGCGGGCGGTGACCAGCTTCGCTCCGCGCGCACCGAGGATCTCGCCCCGGTCGGCCGTGAGGGTGCGGGCCTCGACCTGCTCGCCCTCCTGCAGGTCGGGGTGCACCACGGTGGGTGCCCACCGTGGCCGCCAGGAGTCGCCGTCGCGGACGAAGGTGACCTGCGTGGTGTAGCCGAGGTCGGCCGTGCTGCTTCCGCCGAGGTCCCAGGTCCACGCCAGGGCGACCGAACGCCGGTCGTCACCGTCGCCGACCTGCTCCACACGCACCTTCGGCTCGAGGTCACCCAGCGGAGCGCTCAGGTCGGCGTAGGCGTCCTGCGCCTGCGCGCCCGCGGTGGCCGCGACGTCGCCCCCCGAGAGGCCGTCCGCGAAGGAGTCGGCGGCCTCCTGCACGGCCGCGTCCTGGTCGGTGCAGCCGGTGAGCCCCACGCCCAGGACGGGGACCAGCAGGACCAGGGCCGGGAGCGGGCGCAGCGCGGTCCGAGACATGCGCCCCACCCTGCCACGCGTGCCACCCCTGCCACGCGCGCCCGGGCGAGACAGCGCGCCGATTACGTGGCCGCCGTCCTGGGCAGGTTGTTGACATGACAACGGATGCGGAGGAGCAGGCGGACCACACCCCGAGCTACGTCGGGGCGGGCGAGTTCGAGCGGGACACCGACTACGTCACCGACCGGATCGTGCAGGTCGAGGGCAAGAGCCAGGACCCCTTCGTCGGCGACCTGGACGTGCGCACCTGGCCGGTCGAGCCGGGCCGCTACCGCCTGGTCGCCGCCCGCGCGTGCCCCTGGGCCAACCGCTCGATCATCGTCCGGGAGCTGCTCGGGCTCCACGACGTGATCTCGCTCGGCACTCCGGGGCCGACGCACGACAGCCGCTCCTGGGTCTTCGACCTCGACCCGGACGAGAAGGACCCGGTCCTCGGGATCCACCGGCTGCAGGAGGCCTATCTCCAGCGCTTCCCCGACTACCCCAAGGGCATCACGGTCCCGGCCATGGTCGAGATCGAGACCCGCGAGGTCGTCACCAACGACTTCCCGCAGATCACCCACGACCTGTACTTCGAGTGGCGCGACCACCATCGGCCCGACGCCCCCGACCTGTGGCCGGAGGACTGCCGCGAGGAGATGGAGGAGGTGATGCAGCGGGTCTACACCGAGGTCAACAACGGGGTCTACCGCTGCGGCTTCGCCGGGTCCCAGGGCTCGTACGAGCAGGCCTACGACCGGCTGTGGACCGCGATGGACTGGCTCGAGGAGCGGCTCACCTCCCGCCGCTACCTCATGGGCGACCACCTCACCGAGGCCGACGTGCGGCTGTTCACCACGCTGGTCCGCTTCGACGCCGTCTACCACGGTCACTTCAAGTGCAACCGCAACAAGCTGGTCGAGATGCCGGCGCTGTGGGGCTACGCGCGCGACCTGTTCCAGACACCGGGCTTCGGCGAGACGATCGACTTCGAGCAGATCAAGCGGCACTACTACGTGGTGCACTCCGACATCAACCCGACCGGCGTCGTCCCCAAGGGCCCGGACCTCGCCGGCTGGCACTCGGCGCACGGGCGCGAGGCGCTGCGAGGCACGTGAGGTTCAGCGCAGGCGCGTGCGCCAGAAGGCGTCCTCGGCGACCTGGTCCATCGGGTGCTCGTGCAGCGCCGAGAGCCGGCCGTCGCTGATCACCAGGCGGTGCACGACCGTGCGGACGTAGCCGGCGTGCGCCACGCACGCCTCCACCAGCACCTCGCCCCGCTCGTCGTCGGCCATGAGCCCGGTGATGGTGAACGTCCCGCGTCCCGCCGACTCCTCGATGCGGGCCAGGAGCCCGCGCACCTGTGGCACCCCGACGTAGGTGCCCGACAGCGGGTGCGTGCCGGCCACGTGGACGGCGACGTCGGCGCGGCAGGCCTGCTCGGTGCGCACCGGGTCGGGTGAGCCGAGGTCCGCGTAGATCCGGCGGACCCGGTCGGCAACCAGGGTGGAGCAGTGCGGGACCACGGGCGAGGAACTCCTGGGTGGGCGAGTCGGTCGGGGCGGGACCGACGGGTGGGTACTGCTCAGGCTGCCTCACCCATTCCGCGCAGGGCAGGGCATTTCGGGCAACTTAACCCTGCGAAGGTCCCGACCGGTCGCGCGGCCGGAACCACCGCCGCCTGGTCTGCCGGCCGGTCTCCTCGGGTACGCCGCCCGCCTCGCGCCGCGCGCGCAGGCGAGCCCGGCGCTCCTCGCGCCGGGCGACCCACCGGCGTACCTCCTCGTCCACGTCGCGGGGCGAGGTCGTCACCGGCGGGCCGCCGTGGGTGGTGTAGAGGATCCGCCGCACGCGGTCGTTGAAGTCGGTGAGCGCACGACGCACCTCGGCCTGGCTGCCGAGCCGGTCGAGGGCCTCGTCGAGGGCGGCGTCCTCGCGGCGCAGCGCCAGCGCGGGCGGGAGCACGGTGATGCGCTCGCGCTCGACGAGCTTCTTGACCCACCAGTCGGGGTCGTGGTCCTCGCCGAGGTCCTCCAGCGGCTTGCCGAGCCCGGGGAGGTCGGCGAACTCCCCGCGCTCAACGGCCTGACGGACCTGGAGGTCGACCCAGGTGTGCTGCTGCTCGATGCGCGCGCGGCGGGCGCGCTGCTCGGCGCGGGCCCGCTCGGCCCGCTCCGCCTGCTCGGACGCAGGGCTCCCCTCCGCGGGAGGCTGGTCCCGCGGCTCCGGAGGGTCCTGGTCCCGGTTCAGCGCTCCGCGTCCGCCTTGATCCTGTCGAGGGTCTGGCTCATGCCCTGCACGAGCTCGTCGGTGAAGCTGTCGACCCCGCCGAAGGCCACCTTGGTCAACCGGACCGAGAGGTCGGAGATGCCCTGCGGTGCCTCCCGGCGCGAGGTGAGGCGGGTCCGTCCGCCGCCCAGGTCCTCCAGCTCGTAGGACCAGACGGTGTAGTTCTCCTTGACCCGGAAGGCGATCTCCTTCTCGGGCGCGAAGCGGACGATCTTCGACTGGGTCGGCCACATCAGGAAGCCGCGACGGTTGAGGTTGATCATCGTGGTGCCGATGCCGCCGTCGCCGCGCAGGAAGGTCTTGGCGTTCTGGGGGCTCCACCGGCTCATGTTGCGCAGGTCGGAGACCAGCGACCACACCTGCGACACCGGGGCGTCGATCTCGACGGAGGCCTCGATCGGGGCGACGTTCTGCAGCGGCATGCTTCGTACTCCTGGTGCTCGGGCGAGTGCGGCGTCGGGGTGCCCGACGGCTGCCACATGCTAGGTGCGCGCTCCGGTTCCCCGTAGGGCGGACGTCACACGCCCGGTCCGTAGGGTCGAGCGGGTGCGCGCCTTCACCTGCCCCCAGTGCGGTCAGAGCCTGTTCTTCGAGAACTCCCTGTGCCTGCGGTGCGGCAGCGCCGTGGCCTACGACCGGGACTCGCGCGACCTGGTCCTGCTCGAGGAGCGCGCGCGGTGCGTCAACGCCGAGCTCAACGGCTGCAACTGGCTGCCCGACCGCAGCAAGGCCCAGTGCTTCGCGTGCTCCCTGACCCGCACCCGGCCGCGCGACGACGACGCCGACGGGCTGCCGCAGTACTACCTCGCCGAGCAGGCCAAGCGCCGGCTGGTCGACGAGCTGCGCCGCGTCGGCCTGCCGCTGGAGCCGCGCGAGGAGGACACCGGCCGGGGGGTGACCTTCGACCTGCTCTCCAGCGTCGCCGAGGACGTGGTCACCGGGCACGCCGACGGCGTCATCACCCTCGACCTCGCCGAGGGGGACACGGTGCACCGCGAGCAGGTCAAGGCCGACCTCGGTGAGGCCTACCGCACGCTGCTTGGCCACTTCCGCCACGAGATCGGCCACTACTACTGGCAGGTGCTCGTCGACGAGGTCGCGGAGGACGGCGACGGGGGACGCCCGGGTGTGCGTGAGGAGTTCCGCAACCGCTTCGGCGACGAGACCGGGTCCTACCAGGACGCGATCGAGCGCCACTACGCGCAGGGCCCGCCGGTGGGCTGGGAGGACTCCCACGTCTCGGCGTACGCGACCATGCACCCCTGGGAGGACTTCGCCGAGACGTTCGCCCACGTGCTGCACGTCCTCGACGCGCTCGAGACGGCCCACGCCCACGGCCTCACCGTCGACCCGCAGGTCGCGGCACGCCGGTTCTCCGACGTCGTGGTCGGCACGTGGCTGCCCCTGTCGACCGCCCTCAACCAGATGAACCGCTCGCTGGGCCTGGCCGACCTCTACCCGTTCGTGCTGGCCCCGGCGGTCGTCGACAAGCTCGAGTGGGTGCACGACCTCGTCGCCCGGGCGCGCACCTAGGGGTGGATTCGGGGGAACTCGCCGGTGTGACTAGGCACAGAGGACTACGCTGCACCCCTCCGGTCCTGTCTGTTCGGGACGAACGTCGCGGCGTAGGTTGATTGCGACGTGTCCGGTGGACCAGAGGTCCGGCTTCGTGCAATCTGGACATACGGGGGCGTTCCGCAGGGCCAGGGGTGGCCGCGCGGGCGTGACACCGGGTCAGGGGTGATCCGGTGAGGACTGATCGGACCAGGGGTGGTCCGGTTGCGACACGAGGGGTGTTGACGTGGTGCGGACCAGGAGAAGGGGTGGGGGGTCGGAGATCCCCGCGGCGCGTGCGCCGCGGCGGATGCCGGCCGTGACCGGCCGCCTGCGCAGGCGGGCCGACGGGATCCCGGTGGTGACCTACCGGCGCACGATCCGGCTCTCCCCGGACGAGGTGTGGGCGTGGTTGAGCGAGCGCGAGCGACTGCGCACGTGGCTGGGCGACTGGCGCACCGGCGAGGACGGGCGCTCGATGTTCCGCTTCTCGCCCGACGGCGCCGAGGCGCCGGAGTTCGGCTTCCGGGTGGTCGTCTCCGACCCGGGCCGGTTCGTCTCGCTCGCGATGGTCGACGACGACGGCCTGGAGCACTGGGACCTGCAGGTCCGGCTGCGCCCGAGCCTCGAGGTGCCGGGGGGCACCGAGCTGGTCGCGGAGCAGGCCATGACCGACCCGGTGATGGCGCCCTCGGTCGGCGCCACGTCCGAGTTCTTCTGGGACCGGCTGGTGCTGGTCGCCCACGGCGAGGACGCCGGGCGGCTGGACTTCGACGAGTACTTCCTGGCGCAGGCGCCGGGCTACCGCACGATGTTCCCGCTCCAGCGGGTCACCAGCGCCCTTCCCCCCGACTGAGTCGGGTCACGCCAGCGCCGGGAACGCCCGGGCGGCGGTGTAGACCGCGACCACGAGCACCACGACGGTGAACGCCGCGGCCAGGTGCTGGGGATCGGTCCGCCTGGCCAGCCGGGTGCCGAGCACGGCGCCGGCGGCGGCGGCCGCGGTCAGCAGCAGCACCGGGCCCCAGGACGGCTGCACCCCCGACCCGACGCGGACCACGAACGCACTGGCGCTGGTCAGCACGATCACCACGAGGCTGGTCGGGGCGGCCCGGTCCATCGGCAGGCCGAGGGCGAGCACGAGCGCCGGCACCACGAGGAAGCCGCCGCCCACCCCGAAGAAGCCGGTCAGCAAGCCCACGGCGCTCGCGGCGGCCAGCACGACCGCGGCCCGGCGCACGTCGACGGTGACCGGGTGCAGCGTGAGCACCGGGCCCGGGTGAGCGCTCGGGCCGGTCGACCGTCCGCGGCGCTGCTGCACCAGCCGCCAGGTCATCAGTCCGGCCACGACGAGCATCAGCACCGAGAAGCCGGCCAGCAGGACCGCCCCGCTCACCGACGTCGAGGCGCGGGCGCCGAGCACCGCGCCCAGCAGGGCGGTGGCGCCGAACGCGAGCCCGCGTGCCCACAGGACCGTGCCGTGCCGGTGGGCGCTGACGGCGCCGACGAGGGCAGTCAGGCCGACCACCACGAGGGACCCGGTGGTGGCCTCCGCCGCTGACTCGCCCAGGACGTACACCAGGACCGGGACGGCCAGGATCGACCCTCCGCCGCCGAGCGCGCCGAGGCTCAGGCCGATGAGGAGCCCGGCCGCTCCCGCGAGGACCAGCGTCACGCCCCGGCGCCCTCGGCCCGGCCCCCGGGGGCGATCGGGAGCCCCGAGGACGGCGCGTTGGCCCACTCGTCGTCGACGGCGACCACGTGGTGGCCGGCGGCGTCGAGCAGCGAGGCGGCGATCGAGGCGCGGTAGCCGGCGGCGCAGTGCACCCACACCTCACCGGCCGGAACGTCGTCGAGACGGTCGAGGAGCCGGTGCAGCGGGACGTGGGCGCTCCCGACGACCGCGGCCTCGCCGCGCTCGTCGTCGCGGCGGACGTCGAGCACCACCACCTCACGGTGGTGCCGCACCTGCGCGAGGTCGGCGAAGGTGCCGCGCTCGAAGGAGCGCACCTCCTCCGGCGTGCGGGCCCACGCCTCGGGCCCGCCGGTGGACTGCGCGGCCGGGCGGTCGATGCCGATCCGGACGAGCTCGCGCTGGGCCTGCGCCACGTCCTCCTCGGTCGCGCCCAGCAGCGTCACCGGCGTGCCCCAGGCGATCAGCCAGCCCAGGTAGGTCGCGAAGCCGCCGTCGAGGCCGAAGTTGTAGGAGCCCCGCAGGTGCCCGGCGGCGAAGGCGCGGCGGTCGCGCAGGTCGACCACCCACTCGCCCTGCTCGAGCCGTCGGCGCAGCTCTGCGGGGTCGGCGTGCCGCGCCGGAGCCAGGTCGGGCGCGGCGGGTCCACGGGCGTTGGCGGGAGCCATGTGGACGTAGTACGCCGGGTAGGCGCCGAGCCCGGCCAGCAGCTCCTCGACGTACTCCCGCTGGTCCTGGGTGAGCACCGGGTTGGCGCGACGCTCCTCGGCGATCGTCGAGGCGGTCGCCTCGGACTGGGTCGCGGCGCAGAAGGACCCGAAGCCGTGGGTCGGCAGCACCTGCGCGTCGCCGGGCAGCAGGTCGGCGAGCCGGTGCGCCGAGGCGTGCTGGTGACGGGCCAGGTCCTCGGTGTGCTCGGGACCGAGCAGGTCGGGGCGGCCCGTCGCGCCGAACAGCAGTGACCCCCCGGTGAAGACCGCGAGGGCCTCCTCGAGCGGCGCGTCGCCGTCGGTGAGGGCGTAGGAGAGGTGGGTGAAGGTGTGCCCGGGGGTCGCGAGCGCGGTCAGCCGGATCCGGTCGCCGACCGCGACGACGTCGCCGTCGCGCACGCCCGCCCGGTCGAAGGCGACCTGGTCGTCGGCGTGGAGGTGGTAGGTCGCCCCGGTCGCCCCGGCCAGGGCCAGGCCGCCGGTGACGTAGTCGTTGTGCAGGTGGGTCTCGAGGACCGCCACGAGCTGCACGCCGAGGTCCTCGAGCAGCGCGTGGACGCGGTCGACGTCGCGCTGCGGGTCGACGACCGCGGCCACCGTGCCGTCGTGCACGACGTAGCTGCGGTCGCCGAGGCTCGGCGTCTCCAGGACGTGCACCTCGAAGGGACCGACGGTGTGCCCCGGGGGCTGCTCACTCGCCCGACCCACGCTCAGAGTCCCTGGTCGTAGGGGTGGCCGGCCCGCACCCAGGCGGCGGTGCCGCCGAGGACGTTGACGCTGTCGTAGCCGTGCGCGTCGAGCAGCGGGCCCATCGCGCCGCTGCGGTTGCCGCTGCGGCAGATGACGTAGACGGGGCCGTCGGCGGGCACCTCGGCGAGCCGGGCGGCCAGCTGGCCCATCGGGATCAGGACTGCGCCGGGGACGTGGGCCTCGGCGTACTCCTGCGGCTCGCGCACGTCGATCAGCGTGGCGCCCTGGTCGAGGGCGCTCCGCAGTCCGTCGATGTCGGTCTCGCGCATCGGTCTCCTTCCTCGGGGTGGGTCCACGATACCCCCGTAGGTATTCTGGGTTTGCCTGGTGGGGGGTGCGGAAACGGTGGTCCCATGAGTCACACGGACCCGATCCACGAGCCACCGGCTCCCCCGGACCCCACCGAGGCGTCCCTCGGTCAGCTGGTGTCCTCAGTCTCGCAGCAGATCCCTGAGCTCATCCGGTCGGAGATCCGCCTCGCGCAGGCCGAGATGGCCGAGAAGGGCAAGCGGGCCGGCATCGGGCTGGGGATGTTCGGCGCCGCCGGACTGCTCTCCTTCTACGGCGTGGGGGCCCTGCTGGCCACCTGCGTCCTCCTGCTCGCCCTCGTGCTGCCGCCCTGGGCCGCGGCACTCATCGTCACCGCCGTGCTCTTCGCCGCCGCCGGCGTCGCTGCCCTGGTGGGCAGGAACAAGGTCAACGAGGCCACGCCGCCCAAGCCCGAGCGCGCGCTCGAGGGCATCAAGGCCGACGTCGCCACCGTGAAGGGAGACCACGCATGAGCGCCGACGACACCCGCGACAGCCCGACGTCGGAGGAGGCCACGCGCTCGCCGGAGGAGATCGAGGCCGACATCGCCGACCAGCGCGAGCACCTGGCCGAGACCATCGACGCGCTCACCGCCAAGCTCGACGTCAAGAGCCAGGCCCAGGCCAAGGCGGCCGAGGTCCGCCAGCGCGCCACGACCGACGAGGGCAAGCCCCGGCCCGAGCTCCTCGTCGGTGCCGGCGTCGTCGTCGCGGTGGCCGTCGGCCTCTGGTACTGGAGGCGGCACAGATGAGCAGGTCCGAGACGCAGGAGAACCACGAGGTCGACCGCAACGAGGAGCCCCACGTCGACAAGCCGGACTCCCCGACCGACCTCGACAAGCGCTCCTGGAAGTACGTCCTGCGCAAGACCGTGCGCGAGTTCAGCGAGGACCAGTGCACGGACAAGGCCGCGGCCCTGACCTACTACTCCGTGCTCGCGCTGTTCCCCGCCGCCCTGGCGCTGCTGTCGATCATCGGCCTCGTGGCCGATCCCGAGACGGTCCTGGCGACGGCGATGGACGTGCTGCGCCCGCTCGTCTCGGACAAGACCCTCGAGACGGTCAGGGGCCCGCTGGACTCCATGGCCCGCTCGCAGGCGGCCGGCCTCGGCCTCGCGATCGGCCTCGCCGGTGCGTTGTGGTCGGCCAGCGGCTACGTCGGGGCGTTCTCCCGCGCGATGAACTCGATCTACGAGATCGACGAGGGACGCCCGTTCTGGAAGCTGCGTCCGCTGCAGATCCTCATCACGCTGGTCGCGGTGGTGCTCTGCGCGACCGTGCTCGTCATGCTCGTGGTCAGCGGTCCGCTCGCCGAGTCCATCGGCAACGTGATCGGCCTCGGCTCGACCGCGGTCACGGTGTGGAAGATCGCCAAGTGGCCCGTGCTGGCGCTCATGGTCGTGGTGATCGTGGCACTGCTCTACTACGCCACCCCCAACGTCAAGCAGCCCAAGTTCCGCTGGATCTCGGTCGGCGCTGCCGTCGCGATCGTCACCTGGGTCGTGGTGTCGGTGGCCTTCGGGTTCTACGTGGCCAACTTCTCCAGCTACGACAAGACCTACGGCTCCATCGCCGGCGTCGTGGTCTTCCTGCTGTGGCTGTGGCTGACCAACCTGTCGCTGCTCTTCGGCGCCGAGATCGACTCCGAGCTCGAGCGTGGCCGCGAGCTCGAGGCGGGCATCCCGGCCGAGCAGGAGCTGCAGCTCCCCGTCCGCGACGACCGCAACATCGAGAAGTCGCGCGAGAAGGAGGAGAAGGACATCGCCCGCGCTCGTGAGATCCGCGAGGCGGCCGACCCCGACGGCTCCGTGGCCAAGGAGTACGACGCCGAGCACTCGGTGCACGCCGGCCAGGGCGCCCCCACCGACCCCCAGGGAAGAGGAGATCGAAAGTGAAGAGACTGCTGCTGCTCATCGGCTTCGGCATCGGCTACGTGGCGGGCTCTGCCGCCGGGCGCGAGCGCTACGAGCAGATCCGCAGCCTGTCGCTGCGGGTGAGGAACAACCCACAGGTCCAGGCGACCGCGGCCACCGCGGCCGACCGGGTCAAGGACGCGGCCCCCGTGGTGAAGGACAAGGTGGCCGGCGCAGCCGGCGCCGCGGCGTCCAAGGTCTCGTCCTCGGGTCCCGACCTGGACGACCAGGAGAGCGGCTACCCCGTCTCGGGACGGAGCGCCTGACTCCGAGCGCCTGACCTTCGAGGGCTGGTCCGCGCCGGCTCAGCCGTCCCGTCGGCGAGCCGCCTGGACGAGCATGATCCGCAGGTCCACCAGGCCCTGCTGGACGTAGTCCTCCAACCGCCCCACGCGCATCGCCGGCTCCACCGGAGCCGGCGATGTCGCCTGTCGCCGCGGCTGCGACCGTCCGCGGTCGACGGCGAGCGTGGGACGGGTGACCTGGTAGGCGGGCCAGAAGATCGCCGCCATCATCAGCAGGAGGACCAGGACGCTCAGCATCAGTCGATGATGCGCCAGGCCGGCCGCCCACCTCACCGGAATCCGGACACTGGGACCCAACTCCTGGGTGCGGTGCAGACCACCCGCGACGGCTTAGGATTCCTTCGCGGCGCGCCACCCGGGCAGATCTCGGCTCGCCCGGAGGAGGGAATCGGATGAGTCGGCGCCGGAGCGTCCGCGTGCACACCTGGGCGGCGGCTGCCGCCACGGTGGCGGGGCTGGTCACCGCGGGACTGGCGGTCCTCGTCTCGCCGACGCTCGGGGCGAGCCCGGGTCCCGGTTCGGACCTCGGCTCGGTGCCGAGCCGGTCCGGCGCGTCCGTCGTGCACGGCCGCCGCGGGCTGACGCCGGTGGGCGACCCCCGGACCCGGGCACGGTTCGGCGCGAAGCCTAACGTCGTGGTGGTCATGACCGACGACATGCGGGTCGACGACCTGCGCTACATGCCCACGGTCCGGCGCGAGCTGCGCGCGGGCGGGATCGAGTTCCGCAACTCCTTCTCGCCCAACCCGCTGTGCTGCCCGGCCCGGGCCTCGTTCTTCAGCGGCCAGCTCTCCCACAACCACGGCGTGATCTCGCACCTGCCGCCGTGGGGCTTCCGCGCCTTCCACGACCGGGCCACGATCGCCACGGCACTGCGCCGCTCGGGCTACCGCACCGCCCTGGTCGGCAAGTACCTCAACGGCTACGGCGAGCAGCGCCGCCGCAACGGGGCGCCCAGCCTGCACTACGTGCCGCCCGGCTGGACCGACTGGTACGCCGCCTTCGACCCGCCGCGGGGCAACCCGACCCCCGGCGGGACCTACAACTACCTCGACCAGCCGATCAACCACGACGGCCGCACCGAGCTGCACCGGCGCCGCTACTCCACGGTGACCACCGGTGACATCGCCACGAGGCTGGTCCAGCGCTACTCCACCCGTCGCGACCCGTTCTTCATGTACCTGGCCTTCGTCGCGCCGCACTTCGGCGGCCCGCACGAGCCCGACGACCCGTCGTACGTCCCGCCGGGCGGTGCGCGGCAGCCGCTCGGCACGCCCTACGTCCCGAAGTGGGTCCGCGGCCGGTTCGACGAGATGATCACCAAGGCGCCCGGGTTCGGCGGCGACGACGACCCCAGCGAGACCGACATCAGCGACAAGCCGGCGTTCATGCAGCGCCGCCCCGAGCCCAACCGGTCGATGGAGCGGGCCACGCTGGAGTCGACCCGGCAGCGGGCCGAGGCGCTCTACGTCGTCGACCGCCAGGTGGCGCGCCTGGTCGCCGAGCTCAAGCGTCGCGGTGAGTGGAGCAGCACCGTGCTGTTCTTCACCAGCGACAACGGTTACTTCCTGGGCGAGCACCGTCACCTCAAGGGCAAGATCAAGCCCTACGAGCCGTCCACCCGCGTGCCGCTGCTGGTCACCGGTCCCGGCATGCGGTCCGGGACCAGGCGCTCGGACCCGATCACGACCGTCGACCTGGCCGCGACCATCCTCGAGCTGGGCCGGGCGATCCCGTTCCTGACCGCCGACCACCCGCTCGACGGCACCAGCCGCCTCGCCACGCTGCTCGACGGCGACCAGGGCTGGCGAAGGCCGGTGGTCACCGAGGGCCGGCTCTGGCACGCCCGGCACGAGGCCAGGCGCCGCAGGCTCGGCTTCACCTCCGAGGTCTCCTACGTCGGCCTGCGCACCCCCCGCTGGGCGTTCATGCGCTACGACCGCGGGGACGAGGAGCTCTACGACCTGCGCGAGGACGCCAACGAGCTGACCAACCTCGTCGACGACCCGGACCACGCCGCGGTGGCCGAGGAGCTGCGCACGCTGTGGCGCGAGTACGCCGGCTGCGCGGGCCCGCAGTGCCGTCGCGACCTGCCCCCCGACCTGCAGGCCGAGCCGGGCGCCAACGCCGAGCTGACCTCGTCGTTCTGGGCCCAGGTGGCCGAGCGGTCCGCCGCTACGCTGACGCGGTGACCGCGCCCGAGACCCCCGCCCGCCGCTGGTCCTACTTCGGGCCCGCCGGCACCTTCACCGAGCAGGCGCTGCGCACGCTGCCGGAGTCGAGCGCGGTCGAGGCGGTGCCCTGCGCGACCGTGACGCTCGCCCTCGACTCGGTGCGGTCGGGGGAGGCCGAGGCGGCGGTCGTCCCGATCGAGAACTCCGTCGAGGGGTCGGTGCCGGTCACCCTCGACGAGCTGGCCACCGGCGAGCCGCTGATGATCGTGCGGGAGATGACCGTCCCGGTCGCCTTCTCGCTGCTGGCGCGTCCGGGCCATCGCCTCGAGGACGTCCGGGTGCTCGGGACGCACCCGCACGCCGACGCCCAGACGCGGGGGTGGGTGGCCCGCCACCTGCCGCAGGCCACCGTCGTGCACGCGACCTCGACCGCCGCCGCCGCGGCCGCGCTCGCCGACCCCGCGGCCACTCCCATGTGGGACGCGGCGATCTCGGCGCCCCTGGCGGCCGAGCACTACGGGCTGGACGTGCTGGCCACCGGCATCGGCGACAACGCGGAGGCCATCACCCGCTTCGTGCTGGTCTCCCGGCCGGGCCGGCCCAGCCCGCCGACGGGGCGCGACAAGACGAGCATGGTGCTGTTCATCCGGCAGGACCACCCCGGCGCGTTGCTGGAGATCCTCGAGCAGCTCGCCACCCGGGGGGTCAACCTGACCCGCATCGAGTCGCGGCCGACCGGCCACGCGCTGGGTGACTACTGCTTCTCCGTCGACGCCGAGGGCCACATCGAGGACCGCCGCCTGGGAGAGGCCCTGATGGGGCTGCGGCGCACCTGCCTCGACGTCCGCTTCCTCGGCTCCTACGAGCGGCACGACGGCAAGGCGCCGACGATCCGCCCCGGCACCACCGACGAGGAGTTCAACCGGGCCACCGCGTGGCTGGCGCGTCTGCGCGACGGAGCCTGAGGCCGGACCTACCCTGGCCGGGTGACGGACTCGACGCTCACCACGCTGGTCTTCCTCGCGCTCGCCCTCGCGGTGTGCGCGCTGGTGGTCGCGCTGTCCGCGCAGCGCCGCCAGGTGACGCACCGCCGTCGAGCCGCCTCCTCGGACCTGCCCACCGACGTCGCCGGCCTGCGCGCCGAGGTCGCCGCCCTGGTCGACCAGAGCCGGCTGGCCCTGCGCCAGCCCGAGCTGTTGCGCTACGACGCCTTCGGCGACATGGGCGGACGCCTGTCCTGGTCGCTGGCCCTCGTCGACGACGCCGGCACCGGGGTCGTCCTCACCTCGATCCACGGCCGCAGCGACGCCCGCTCCTACGCCAAGGGCCTGGTCGGCTGGGAGAGCGACCAGCCGCTCTCGCCGGAGGAGGACGCCGTCGTCGCCAGCGCCCGGGCCCGCAGCGCCGGCGAGGCACCCGGACCCGTCCCGACCCGCCCGCGCGCCAAGGTGGGCCGTCGCACCGAGGCCGACCCCGCCACCGACCCCGCCACGGACCCGGCCGCCGAGGCGCTCGCCGAGCAGCTCGAGCGCGAGGTCACCGTCCGCGACGCTCCCGAGGTCGAGGGCGGCACGGGCGCGCAGAGCGCCTGACCCTCTCGCTGGTCGAGCCGGTGTGAGGTCGGTCCCGAACGGCTCTGCCCCGCGCCCCCCGCCCTACGCTGCTCCCCATGGGTCTCCTCACTCCGCTTGCCGTGCGCATCGGCGCGCTCGAGTTCATGCCGAACTACCTGCCGCAGATCGTCGCCACCGACAAGGCGCTGCAGAAGGTCACCCGCGGCCGGGTCACGATCCTCGACATCGCTGGCCTGCCGAACCTCACCCTGACGGTCATCGGCCGCAAGAGCGGCCGGCCCCGCTCGACGCCGCTGCTCGCCGTGCCCCGCGGGGAGGACTGGCTCATCGCCGGCTCCAACTTCGGCGGCCCCAAGCAGCCGGTGTGGGTGGTCAACCTCGAGGCCAACCCCGACTGCGAGATCCGGGTCAAGGGCCGCACGAAGCAGATGCACGGCCGGCGTCTGGAGGGCGAGGAGCGAGCGGAGGCCTGGGTCTTCATGCAGCAGACGTGGCCCAACTACGCCAAGTACGAGGAGCGGACCGACCGGCAGATCAAGGTCTTCCTCCTGACCCCTCGTTGAGGTCGGGGTTCGGTTTCACTGGGGCCCCAGTGATGTTGCCGCTTCCCGAGTGATGTTTCGCTCGGGAAGCACCAGTTTCACTGGGGCCCCAGTGAAACTGGCGCCCTCAGCGCGGGACGCGGACCAGCAGCTTGCCGTGCAGGCACTCGCAGGTGATCTCGTGGCCGAGGCCGATGAAGTCCCCGTCGATCTGGCGGGGGATCTCGGACGAGGACCGGATGACGACCTTGCGGCCGGTCATCCGGTTGACCGTCTCGTCGAGCTTCTTGCCGCGGGTGATCACGCGCACCACGACCAGCAGCCAGTGCAGGAACCGGGCCGGGTTGATCAGGACCACGTCGAGCTGCCCGTCGTCGATCGTGGCGTCGGGGAGCAGGGGCAGACCCGCCTGGAGGAAGCCGACGTTGCCCACCACGATCGTGCGGGCTCGGTGCGTCGTGGGCTCGCCGTCGTCGACCGAGATCTCCATTGCCGCGGCCGGGAACATCAGGTTGCGCAGGCCGGAGACGACGTAGGCCAGCCAGCCGATCTTGGCCTTCACCTGCTCGTTGGCGCCCTCCATGATCGCGGCGTCGAAGCCCATCCCCGCCATGACCAGGAAGTGCTCGCCCTCCTCGATCCCGTCACCGTGGATGCGCACCAGGTCGATCGCGCGGTCCTGGCCGTTGAGGGCGACCTCGACCGCGTTGTTGAGGTAGAGCGGCAGCTCGAGGTTGCGGGCCAGCAGGTTGCCGGTCCCGGCCGGGACCACGCCCACGGGGATCCCGGTCCCGGCGAGCTCGGCGCACACGGTGCGGACCGTGCCGTCGCCGCCGCACACGACGACCAGCTCGGCGCCGGCCTCGGCGGCCGCTGCGGCCATGCTGCGGCCGGGGTCCTCGATCGTGGTCTCGAACCACAGCGGCTCGTTCCAGCCGAGCTCGTCGGCCCGCCGGTCGACCAGCGCCCGGAACGCCTCGGGGCTCTCCACCTTGACCGGGTTGAGGATCACCGCCAGGCAGCGGGTGCCGGGGGTGGCGCTGGGCAGCGGCTCGACCGGCCTGGCGCGGGGTGTCGGGTCGGCGACGTAGACGGCCCCGCAGACCACCACCACCGCCAGCGCGAAACCGGCCACCACGTCGGTCACGCCGTGCACGCCGAGCAGCAGCCGGTCGAGCCCGATGAGCAGCGCGAGCAGGACGCCGCCGGCGGCGACGAGGCGGCGCTGGCCGCGGCGGCGCAGGAACAACCACGCCAGGACCATCGCGGTGCCGGCCAGGCCGGCGGTGCCGCTGGAGTGGCCGGAGGGGAAGGCCCCGTCGAGCAGGTGCATGTGGGCGTACGACGGCCGGGGGCGCGCGAAGGCGGCCTTCATCACCGTCGTGGCCAGCGAGATGACGGCGCCCACCGCGACCACCCACACGGCTGGGCGCAGGTGTCCCTTCCAGGCCAGCAGGGCGGCCGCCACGAGCGTGTAGAGCGCCACGGGCGGGAAGCGGAACAACGCCGCGGCCACCTCGGCCGCGCGCTCGACGCCGGGGCGGCTGTCGGCGTACGACGCCACGGGCTGACCGAACCAGACGTCCACGCGGTCGGCCGTCCCCGGGGCGAAGCCCACCAGGAGCGAGGCCGCGACGAGCACGAGCAGGCCGGCCACGGCACCGGCGAGCAGCCGCCGGCGCGTCTCCGCGCTGAAGGTCATGGTCACCTCGTGTCGATGCCGGGTCGCCGCCCGGCGGGCCGCCGAGGGATCCTGCCCAGTATGTCCGTGTCCCGGCCCCGGGACGCCGCGGGAGGGCGTGGGTCGCGTCACTCCGGCTCCACCGCCGGAGGCCCCCGGTCCGTGGCTAGCATGACCCGGTGATCGATCCACGACTGCTGCGCGAGAACCCCGACCTCGTCCGTGAGGCCCAGGTGCGGCGCGGGCTGTCGTCGGAGGCCGTCGACCGGGCGGTCGCCGCCGACGGCCGTCGTCGTACGGCGATCGCGGACTTCGAGCGCCTCCGTGCCGAGCAGAAGTCGCTCGGCAAGCAGATCCCGCAGGCGCAGGGGGACGAGAAGCAGGAGCTCCTCGCTCGCACCAAGTCCCTGTCCGCCGCGGTGAAGGAGGCCGAGTCCGCGCAGGCCGAGGCGGAGGCGGAGTACGCCGACGCGGTCCGCGCGATCCCCAACCCGGCCGCGCCTGAGGCGCCCGCGGGTGGTGAGGACGACTACGTCGTGCTCGAGCACGTCGGCACCCCGCGCGACTTCGAGGCCGAGGGCTTCACCCCCCGCGACCATGTCGAGCTCGGCCGGATGCTCGGCGCGATCGACATCGAGCGCGGCGCCAAGGTCTCGGGCGCTCGCTTCTACTACCTCACCGGGCCGGGCGCCGACCTCGAGCTGGCGCTGGTCAACCTGGCGATGGACCAGGCCCGCTCGGCCGGGTTCACCACGGTGGTCCCGCCGGCGCTGGTGCGTCCCCGGGCGATGGAGGGCACCGGCTTCCTCGGCCAGGCGGCCGACGACGTCTACCGGATCGAGGGGGAGGAGCTCTACCTCGTCGGCACCTCGGAGGTGCCGCTCGCGGCCTACCACTCCGACGAGATCCTCGACATGTCCTCGTTGCCGCGGCGCTACGCCGCGTTCAGCCCCTGCTACCGCAAGGAGGCAGGCTCCTACGGCAAGGACACCAGCGGGATCATCCGCGTGCACTGGTTCGACAAGGTGGAGATGTTCAGCTACACGACCCTGGACGAGTCGTACGCCGAGCACCAGCGCCTGCTCGCGTGGGAGAAGGAGTTCCTCGCCAAGCTCGAGCTGGCGTTCCGGGTGATCGACGTCGCGGCGGGCGACCTCGGCCTGTCCGCCCAGCGCAAGTTCGACTGCGAGGCGTGGATCCCGACCCAGGGCCGCTACCGCGAGCTCACCTCGACCTCGAACTGCACCGACTTCCAGGCCCGGCGCCTCGACATCCGCGGCCGGTCGGTCCAGGGCGCCAACCAGCACCTGGCGACGCTCAACGGCACGCTGGTCGCGATCCCGCGCACGATCGTGGCGATCCTCGAGACCCACCAGCAGGCCGACGGGTCGGTGCGCGTCCCCGAGGCGCTGCGGCCCTACCTGCAGGGCCGCGAGGTCCTCGAGCCGGTGACCGCTTGACCTGGCAGCCCCGGCTGGTCGCCCTCGACATCGACGGCACCCTCTTCTCCGCCCCGCACGGCAGCAGCGTCGTCGACGAGACCATCCGCCCGGACGTCCAGCGGGCGGTCGCGCGGGCGGTGGACGCCGGCGTGCCCGTCGTCCTGGCCACCGGCCGCTCGACCTTCGGCATGACGCACGTGGTCGACCTGCTCGACCTGCGTCGTCGTGACCCGCACGGCACGCTGCTGGCGGTCGCCTCCAACGGGTCGGTCACCTTCTCCTACCCGCCCGTGGACGTGCTGGAGACCGCCACCTTCGACGCCTCCGCGGTCGTGCGCCGCATCCTCGACCAGAAGCCGGACGTGCTGGTCGCGGTCGAGGAGATCGGCGTCGGCTACCGCGTCAACCGGCACTTCCCCGACGGCGAGATCAACGGCGAGATCAGGCTGCAGTCGGTCGAGGAGCTCGTCGCCCACCCGGTGACCCGGGTGATCATCCGGGACCCCAGCTCCTCGGAGCAGGACTTCCACCGGCTGGCGCAGGACGCGGGCCTGCACGACATCAGCTACTTCATCGGCTGGACGGCCTGGCTCGACCTCGCACCCAAGGGCGTGTCCAAGGCGAGCGGGCTGGCCCAGGTGGCAGGTCGGCTCGGCGTGGACGCCGGCGACGTGCTGGCGATCGGCGACGGGCGCAACGACATCGAGATGCTGCAGTGGGCCGGCCGCGGCGTCGCGATGGGGCAGGCGTCCGAGGACGTCGTCGCGGCCGCGGACGACGTGACGGCCACCGTCCACGAGGACGGGGTGGCCCGGGAGCTGGAGCGGTGGTTCTGACCCCGACGGGCGCCGGCGCCTTCGACCCGGCCGCCGTGCGACTGGTCGCCACCGACCTCGACGGCACGCTGCTCCACACCGACGGCACCGTGACCGACCGGACCCGGCGCGTGATCGAGGCGCTGGACGAGCGCGGCGTGCTGGTCGTCTTCGTCACCGGCCGCCCGATCCGCTGGATGGACAGCCTGTGGCACCACGTCGGGGACCACGGCCTGGCGATCTGCAGCAACGGTGCGGTGGTGTACGACGTGGCTCGTCACGAGGTCGCCGAGCTGCGGCCGATCCCGCGGCGGACCGTGCTGGAGGTCGCCGACGTCGTACGCCGCGAGGTGCCGGGCACGGCGTTCGCGGTCGAGAAGGCCGACGGCTTCGGCAAGGAGCCGGTCTTCCGGCCCGAGGGCCCCGACGTGCCCGCCCTGCGGGTCGCCCGCCTCGAGGAGATCGCCGACGACGGGGTCGCCAAGCTGCTCGCCCTGCACGAGGAGCTGCCGCCGGCGGACTTCTGGGCGCGGGTCGAGTCGCTGGTCGGCGACCTGGTCACCACCACGTGGTCCTCGGTGGGCGCGCTGGTGGAGATGAGCGCGGCGGGGGTCACCAAGGCCACGACCCTCGAGCTGGTCTGCGCCGAGAGGGGCATCACGCCCGACCAGGTGCTGGCCTTCGGCGACATGCCGAACGACCTGGCGCTGCTGGAGTGGGCCGGCCGCGGCTACGCGATGGCCAACGCCCACGAGTCGGTGCTCGCCGCCACGGCCCACCACGCCCCGCCGCACGACGAGGACGGGGTCGCCCAGGTGCTCGAGGAGCTCTTCGGGCTCAGCTGACCGGTCCGGCGACGACGTGGCGCGCCAGCCCGACCAGGGTCGGGACCAGCTCCTCGGGCGGGACGTGCATGTCGGCGTCGACCGAGGAGTGCTGGGTCATCGCGGCGTTGACGATCAGCTCGAGGCCGAGCGCGACCCGCAGGCGTTCCATCGGCCCGCTGAGCTGGGTGTCCAGGCTGTCGATGAGGCGGTAGCCGGAGTGCTGGATCTTCTCGATGCCGGGCTCCTGGCTGACCGGGTCGAAGGAGCGCAGCATCATCTGGACCATCCCGGGGCGCTCGAGCGCCCGCCGGGTGACCAGGTCCAGGACCGCGCGAAGCTGGTCGGGCTGGTGGTGGTGGGCCCGGGCCAGCGCCACGACCTCCTCGACGGTGTCGGCGACCTCGGCGAGGACCGCGCGGTGCAGCGCCTCCTTGCTGCCGAACCGGTGCAGGAGGCCGGGCTTGGAGTAGCCCACGGCGTCGGCGATCTGCTGCACCGAGGTGTGCGCGAAGCCGTGGGTGGCGAAGATGCCCGCCGCCACGTCGAGGATGGCGTGGTCGATCTGGGCGGAGGTCTGGCGCATCGGGGCTCCTGGGGACGTCAGGGGCAGTGACCACGAGGGTGGCGGCCTGGGTCAAGACCAACCAGTTCGATCCAGCGTGGACCGAAGTGATTCAGAGCGCAATACCCCCGGGGGGACCGGGCCTCAGAGGTACATACCGCCGCTGCGGTGGTCCCCGCCCTCGTCGGAGCCCTCGGGCTCCTGGCCCGGCTGCCCGGGCACGCCCATCGCCCGTGCGACACCGGGCGGCAGCGCGCGGCGCATCTGCTCCAGCTGGGCGCGGGCGGCCATCTGCTGGGCGTAGATCGCGGTCTGGATCCCGTGGAACAGGCCCTCGAGCCAGCCCACGAGCTGGGCCTGGGCGATCCGCAGCTCGGACTCCGAGGGGGTCTCGCTGGTGAACGGCAGCGAGAGCCGCTCGAGCTCCTCGACCAGCTCGGGTGCCAGCCCCTGCTCGAGCTCCGCGATGGACGAGGCGTGGATCTGGGCCAGCCGGGCGCGCGAGGCGTCGTCCAGCGGCGCGGACTTCACCTCGTCGAGCAGCTGCCGGATCATGTTGCCGATCCGCATCACCTTGGCCGGCTGCTCGACCAGCTCGGTGACGTTGCGCTGCCCGCCGTCCTCGCCGTCCTCGGACTCGCCGTCGGCGTCGGTGGCCTGGATCGCGACGGGCTGGCCGTCGGGGCCGATCACGACGTACGCCGCCGGGGCGGGCCCGCCCTGCTCCTCGGGGGTCTGCTGCTCGGACGTGGGGTGCGTCTGGTCCATCCCGCCAGCCTACGACCGGCCGGGGACGAGCAGGACCTTGCCGAAGGCGTCGCCGTCGGCCACCAGGGAGTGGGCGCGCGGCGCCTCGTCGAAGGGGACGACCTCGTGCACGACCGGCTCGACCGCGCCGTCGGCGACCAGCGGCCACACCTGCTCGACCACGCCCGCGCAGATCGCGGCCTTCTCCTCCTCGGGACGCGAGCGCAGCGCCGTGGCCACGACCGCGGCCTTCTTGCGCAGCAGGACGTTGATGTCGAGCTCGGCCTTGGTCCCGCCCTGCATCCCGATGATCACCAGCCGACCGTTGGTGGCCAGCGCCTCGACGTTGCGGGAGAGGTACTTCGCCCCCATGTTGTCGAGGATGACGTCGGCCCCGCGGCCCTCGGTGGCCTCGCGCAGCACCTCGACGAAGTCCTGCTCCTTGTAGTTCACCGTGATGTCCGCCCCGAGCTCGCGGCAGCGCTGCAGCCGCTCCTCGCTGCCGGCCGTGGTGGCCACCGTCGCCCCGACGGCCGCGGCGAGCTGGATCGCGAACGTGCCGATGCCGCCCGAGCCCCCGTGCACCAGGAACGTCTCGCCCTTGCGCAGCCGACCGACCATGAACACGTTGGAGAAGACCGTGCACGCCACCTCGGGCAGCGCGGCGGCGGTGACCAGGTCCACCCCACGCGGCAGCGGCATCACCTGCCCGGCAGGGACGACCACCTTCTCGGCGTACCCCCCGCCGGAGAGCAGGGCGCACACCTCCTCGCCCACCGAGAGCCCGTCGACGCCGTCGCCGACCTCGGCGACGACCCCGCTGCACTCCAGGCCGATCACGTCCGAGGCGCCGGGCGGCGGCGGGTAGAGCCCCTGCCGCTGCAGGAGGTCGGCCCGGTTGACCGCCGTCGCGGCGACGTCGAGCACGACCTGGCCCCGGCTCGCGGTGGGGTCGGGACGCTCCTGGACCTCGAGGACCTCGGGTCCCCCTTCGCTGGTGGCGATGACGGCACGCATGGTGCCCACCCTAGAAGGGCGCCGCCGCGAGGTGCCCCGGCACTCCTCGGGACCACGGAATGCGAGGTTCGGGACCTCTGCCCCGTGCCTCCGGACCCCCGCCGACCGGACAATCACGGCATCCGGTGTCGGAGCACGTCGCGCCTTCGCCGGAGGTGTCTACTGGGCGTCACGACGGTGACGGGGTCGGGGGACCCGTCCTGCGGGCAGAGGCTCGTCGGCCACGCCGTGGCTGCTGGTGGGCGTCGTGTCGGCTTCCTGCGCGAGGAGGGGCAAGGGATGGGTGCAGCGGGATACCGCGACCACGTCGTCGTGTGCGGGTGGAACCCGACCGCACGCGACCTGGTCGCCGAGCTCGGGGGTGAGGACTACCGGCGCGAGGTCGTGGTGCTCCACGACAGCGACAAGAGCCCGGCCGGTGACGGGGTGTACTTCGTCCAGGGCGACGCCACCGACGTGGTCGACCTCGACCGCGCGGGCATCCGCGAGGCGGCGGCGGCCGTGGTGTGCCCCACGTCGGCCACCGACGAGGCCGACATGCGCTCGATCCTCACCGTCATGGCGATCGAGTCGGTCGCGCCGGGCGTCCGCACCGTCGTGGAGGTCAACGACCCGGCGCACGTGGAGCACTTCGAGCGCGCCAACGCCGACGAGATCCTGGTGACCTCCCGGCTGGCGTCGCGGCTGCTGGCGCGGTCCTCGCGCTACCCCGGGCTGACCGAGGTGGTCACCGACCTCGTGTCGGGCGGGCAGGGCTCCGAGCTCCACCGCGTGGCACTGCCCGACGACTACGTCGGCCTCACCGTCGACGCGCTCTCGGCGCACCTGCGCCGCCGGCACGGCGCGACCCTCCTGGCGATCGGTCGCGGGGGCCGCTCCTACGTCAACCCGCCCACCGACCTGCGGCTGGAGCGGGGCGACGACGCGGTCCTGGTGGCCGAGTCGCTCGGCACGCTGGCGCCGCCCGGCCCGGGCGACCAGGCGGTCTCCCTGCCGGCCCAGGCGCGTTCCCGGGCCACCGAGGACGCCGCGACGCCGACGGTGGTGCCGGTCGAGAGGGCCTGAGCGCCTACTCCTCCTCGGCGTCGACGACGGCGATCTCGTCGTCGTCGTCCTCGATCTCCCCGATGTCGGGGTCGTCGCCGCCCTCCCACTTGGAGGCGAGGTCGAGCACCCGGCCGGCGAGCTCCTCGGTGCGCTCGAGCGACCCGCCCGCCAGGGCGGCGGCGTAGCCGAGCAGGAACGTGCTCACCGGCGCGGCCGGCCGCTCCACCCGGTGGGCGGCCTCACGGGCCACGTCGAGCACCAGCGCCTCGTCGAACTCCGCCTCGAGGTCCAGGGCGTCGCACAGCTCGTCGATCCAGTCGTGCAGGTTCACCCGACCCAGCGTGGTGGTCCGAACCGGGCAGACGCAAGAGGTTGGCCCGATCAGGCCGTCTCGCCCGGGTCGTCGAGTGGGTCGGCCGGGTCGTACGCCGCCCGGCGCTCACCGCGCCGCAGCTCGCGCAGGTCCTCCCAGGTGTCGACGTCCCGGGCCTCCTCGGCCACGGCAGGGACGCCGACCGTGCGCAGCCCGTCGAGCAGCCGGTGCATCGGCAGGCCGTGGCGGTCCTCGAACCGGTCGGGGCAGGCGCGCCGCAGCGCGTCGCCGCGGTAGGCGCCGCACAGCGGCTGGGTCCGTCCCCCCGCGTCGACCAGGAGCGCCGCGTCCGCGGTCGGGTCGGACGCGAGAGCCTCCATCAGGCGGGCGAAGGTCCCCGGCGAGACCCGGGGCATGTCCACCGCCAGGACCAGCACGACGCCCGGCGGCCGGAGGAAGCCGTCCAGGCCCGCGAGCACGCCCGCCGCCGGGCCCCCTCCGCGGGGGTCCTCGACCGTCCAGGTCACCGGACGCGTCGTCGGCACCTGCTCGCCCACGACGACCACCTCGACCGCGGTGACGGTCGCGGCCAGCGCACGCTCGAGGAGCGTCACGCCGTCGAGCTCGATGGCGGCCTTGTCGGCGCCCTGCATGCGGGCCGCGGTCCCGCCGGTGAGGACGACCGCGCCGACGCGGGCGGGGTCGGGGGTGGGGCCGGCTCCGGCGACGGCGAGCGGGTCCAGGTGCGTCATGGCCGGAGTCTGCCCGTTGATCGCGGATCGAGCCCAGTCGAGGTCCCGTGCGACGCTGGGCCCATGGACGTGAGCGAGCAGACCGCGCACCCCGCGCACCCCGACGCCGTGCCCGCCGGCCCCGACCCGGTGACCGTCGCGCTGGTGCAGGTCGCCTCCTCGCGCGAGCCCGCGGACAACCGCCGCCACCTGCTGGAGACCGAGGTGCCGCCGGCGGACCTCGTGGTGTGGCCGGAGGTCTCCCAGCGCGACCTCGGCGGGGCCGGTGACGACCTGCGCCCGGACGCCGAGGCACTGGACGGTCCGTTCGTCGAGACCCTCGTCCGGCGCGCCGGCGAGCACGGCGGCGTCTGGGTCGCGGGGATGCTCGAGCGGCCCGAGAACGCCGGGGACCCGCCGTACAACACGCTGGTGGTGGTCGACGGGTCCGGGCTGCGCGCCTCCTACCGCAAGCTGCACCTCTACGACTCCTTCGGCTACCAGGAGTCCGACCGCGTGCGTGCCGGCACCGGCGAGCCGGTCCTGGTCGACGTCGCGGACCTGCGGGTGGGGCTGATGACCTGCTACGACCTGCGGTTCCCCGAGCTCGCCCGGGTGCTGAGCGCCCGCGGCGCGGACCTGCTGCTGTGCCCCGCCGCCTGGGTCGCCGGTCCGCGCAAGGTGCGCCACTGGCAGACGCTGGTCGCGGCCCGCGCGGTCGAGAACCTCGCCTACGTCGCGGCGGTCGGCCAGCCCGGGCCGACGTACTCCGGCCACTCCTGCCTGGTGGACCCGCGCGGCGACGTCGTGGTGGCCGCGGAGGACGGCGAGCAGGTGCTCGTCGGCGAGGTCTCCCGGGCGCTCGTCGCGCAGGCGCGCACCGAGAACCCGTCGCTGCTCAACCGCCGCGACGAGGTCCGGCTCCCCGCGCGCTGAACCCCGGCGGGCCGCGAACGCGCGAGTAACCGCGCGACCGGCGTACCGTCCCCTGCATGAGCCCCTTGACGACCCACGACATCACCGCCGAGATGGTGGCCAACGTGCTGCAGGTGCTCGTCGAGCCCGGCGCGCGCGTGGCGGCGGGGGACGCCGTCGTGCTGCTGGAGTCGATGAAGATGGAGATCCCGGTGCTCTCCGAGTGGGCCGGCACCGTCACCGACGTCCCGGTGCAGCCGGGGGACGTGGTGCAGGAGGGCGAGCCGCTCGTCCGGCTCGAGTCCGCCTAGGGTCCCGCCCGGGAGCACGACGGCCAGGCGCCGCACTCGTAGACTCCGGCTGAGCGCGGCCCAGGTCGCTGCTCGGAGGGGTGCCGGAGTGGCCTATCGGAACCGCCTTGAAAGCGGTCGTGGGGAGACCCACCGCGGGTTCGAATCCCGCCCCCTCTGCTGACTGCCGACCGGCCGGCAGGGCCCGCCCCTCTCAGGCGCGGACCAGGCCCAACCAGTCGGCGAGCGCGGAGACCTCGTCGTCGACGTCGGTGCGCACCGCCTTCGTCCAGCGGCCGTCCTCGTGGAGGGCGTCGACGAACAGCCGCCCGGCCTTGCGGTCGGCGGTGGCGTCGAGCTTGCCGACGAGCCGGTCGCCGTGCAGCACCGGGAGCGCGAAGTACCCCCACCGCCGCTGGTCGGCGGGCTTGTACATCTCGAGCACGTAGTCGAACTCGAACAGGTCCGTCATCCGCCGCCGGTCGCGCACCAGTGCGTCGAACGGCGACAGCAGTGCGGCCCGGCCGGTGAACCCGCCGGTGAGGTAGGCCGGGTCCACCCGCCACTCGCCGGCGGTCCCCTCGACCACGGCGGGCTCGCCGGCGTCGCCGACGTGGATCGACTCGCCGGGGATCTCGGTGCCCCGGGCTCGTGCGATGCCGAGGGCCCGCAGGCGCCGCTCGTCGCGCAGCCGGGTGGCCTCCGGCTCCGGCACCGCCACCAGTCCGGGCCGGTGGACCCGCTCGGCGAGGTTCCACAGCCGCTGCCGGCCCCGTCGTCCGTCCACGGCCACGACGCCCTGCTGCGCGAGGCACTCCAGCATCATCGTCACGCTGCGGTCGGCGTTCCAGCCCGACGACCGCCACGGCGTCTGCGGCGTCGCGTGGATCTCCCGGGAGAGCATCGGTCCGGCGTCCTCCAGCGCATCGAGCACCTCGGCTCGGAACAGCTCGTTGGCCTCCAGCCACTCGCGGGTGCGCTCCCACTGCGGCCAGGTGGCCATGCCCGCCATCAGCAGCCCGAGGTCCTCCATCGGGCGCACGGTGGCGTCGTGCTCGACCAGCTCGCGCCCGGAGAGTGCCTCGACCAGGTCCTCGGGGGAGTAGGCCGACCCCAGGCGGCTCCAGGCGACGAGGTCCGCGGCCGGGGCGACCGCGGCGGTGAGGTCGACCGGCAGCCAGGTGAGGTGCTCGACCGTCGCCAGCAGGTCGGTCGGCCTCGCCGCGTCGAGCAGCTGGGCGCGGACCGCGAGCTCCCGCGCCTCCGACCGGGACAGGTGGTGCACCCCGGCAGGGTAGACGGCCCCGCCGGGACGGGTCCGGACTAGCGTGGCCGACCATGACCCGGGTCCGCGTGCTCTTCCTCGGCGGCACCATCGCGATGACGATGGACGAGCTGACCGGCGGCGAGCTGCTGCCGGACCTCTCGGGCTCCGAGCTGCTCGCCGGCGTGCCCCTGCCGGGCGACCTCGTGGTCGAGCCGGTCGACGTGGCCCGGGTGGACAGCTCGGCGCTGACCTTCGAGACCTGCCTGCGTGCGCTCGACCTCGCCGAGGAGTCGGTTCGCGACGGCGCGGACGGCGTCGTGGTCGTGCAGGGGACCGACTCGCTGGAGGAGACCTCGTTCCTGTGGGACCTGCTGTGGGCCCACGACGAGCCGCTCGTGGTGACCGGTGCGATGCGGTCCCCCGACCAGCCCGGCGCGGACGGGCCGGCCAACCTGGTCGCCGCGGTGGCGGCCGCGGCCGCGCCCACGTGCCGCGGGCAGGGGGTCCTGGTCGTCGTCGGCGACGAGATCCACGCCGCCCGGTTCGTCGCCAAGCGGCACGCCAGCAACCCCGCGGCGTTCGGCTCCCCGGAGCTCGGCCCGGTCGGCCGGGTGGTGGAGGGGGTGCCGGTGATGCTGGCGCGGCTGGAGCGGCGTGCCGCCCTGCCCGGGCCGGTGCGTGGGGACCGCCCGTGGCCGCGAGTGGGGCTGGTGACGGCCGGCCTCGACGACGACCCGTCGGCCTACCTCGCGGTCGCGGGCGTCAGCGAGGGACTCGTCGTCGAGGGGTTCGGGGCGGGACAGGTGCGTCCGGAGGTCGCGCAGGCGCTCGACGACGTGGTCGCCCGCATCCCAGTGCTCCTGGCGTCCCGGGCCGGCGCGGGTGCGGTCGCGACCAGGACGTACGGCGGCCCGGGGTCCGGCTCCGACCTGCACCGCCGCGGCCTCCTGCCGACCGGCCACCTCGGGGCGCTCAAGGCCCGGGTGCTGCTGCGGCTGCTGCTGGCCGCGGACGGCGACGACCCGGCGGCACTGCGCAACACCGTGGCCGCGGCACTCGCCCCCTACCGCCGCTGAGGCCGCCGTGGTGCCACGATGTTGCGCATGCACAAGCCGGACGGGCGTCCGCAGGTGGTCGCTCACCGCGGGGCCAGCAGGATCCGCGCGGAGCACACCCTCGGCGCCTACGTCCGGGCCATCGAGGACGGTGCCGACGCGCTGGAGTGTGACGTCCGGCTGACCGCGGACGGTCACCTGGTCTGCGTCCACGACCGCCGCGTGGACCGCACGACCAACGCCCGGGGACCCGTCTCCACCTTGCGGCTCGACCAGCTCTCGGACCTCGACGCGGCCTCCTGGAAGCACCCGTGGGCCGACCTCGACGACGAGGCGGTGGAGGTCGACGAGGAGCAGAACAAGGTCCTCACGCTGGCCCGCCTGCTGGAGGTGATCCGCGACTACGACCGCCCGCTGGAGCTGGCGATCGAGACCAAGCACCCGACCCGCTACGGCGGCCTGGTCGAGCGCACGCTGGTCGACCTGCTGTGGAAGTTCGGGTGGACCGGCGCCGAGGCGCCGGTGCGCATCATGAGCTTCTCGGGCGTGGCCCTGAACCGGGTGCGCCGCCTGGCCCCCGAGATGGAGGTCGTGCTCCTCATCGAGGGTCAGTCGTGGAAGGTCACCAGGCAGGCCCTGGGCGACGACTGGATCGCGGGGCCGGGCATCGAGGAGCTGAAGGCCAAGCCCAAGCTCGGCCAGCGGCTGCGCCGCGACGGGCGCCGCATCCAGGTGTGGGTGGTCAACTCCGAGGACGACCTGCAGATTTGTCTCGACCTCGGGGTGGAGGCAGTGATCACAGACGTTCCGGACCGGGTACTTTCATGGTTGGCCTGACGTTTGCCACCCCCGGGGTGGGGACCCTCGGTGCGGAGACCACGCGTCGTCTCTCCCGACGGAAGGGCTGAACGGACGGCTGCGACGACACGGAGGACCGAGCGGATGGAAGCGGACGAGGAGGACAAGGTGAACCTCACCGTCCCGTTCCAGGCTCCGTCGGCGTCCCTGGTCCGCTCCGAGCTCAAGCAGTGGCTCAGCGACAAGGGCTTTCGCGGCGAGACCGTCGACGACGCCCGCGTGGTCATCTCCGAGCTCGTCGGCAACAGCGTCCGCCACGCCCACCCCCTGCCGGTCAACCAGCTGGTGGTCTCGTGGTGCGTGGACGGCAGCGACCTGGTGATCTCGGTCACCGACGGGGGGTCCGGCACCTCCCCGCACCCGATCACCGCCCCCGACACCGCCGTGTCCGGCCGCGGACTCTCGATCGTCGAGGCGCTGGTGGAGCACTGGTGGGTCGAGGACGACCGCGGCGCGACCACCGTCCACGTGCGCATCCCCCTCGGCGACGACACCAACTGATCGGCTCGCTGGTAGGGCGCGGCCACCCTCCTGCGTTCCCCCGCTCCGCTCCTCCACTACGTCGGCGTGGACGCGCCGCGAGCCTGTGCCCTCTGCTCGCCTCCGGCTCGCGGTCGGCTCGCTGGTAGGGCGCGACCACCCTCCTGCGTTCCCCCGCTCCGCTCCTCCACTACGTCGGCGTGGACGCGCCGCGAGCCTCCCGTACCCTGCGCGCATGGGAAAGCGCAGTCGCGACAGGGCCCGCACGACCGTCGAGGGCGACGCCTCCGCCGGTGAGGTCGGTCCGCGCCAACCCTGCCCGTGCGGTTCTGGTCGCCGTTACAAGAACTGCCACGGTCGCGAGGGTGGCGCGTCCGCGTTGCTGGTCCGGCGGCCGTTCGACGGTCTCCGTGCGGAGTGCGACCTGATCGCGCTGCGCGAGCTCGTGCCCGCCGCCACCGCACCGCTCCCGCTGCGGGCCGGCGCCGTCCCGGACGACCGGGCGGTGCGGCTGTGCTCGCTGCTGCCCGGCGCGTCCCCGGCGCTCGTCCGGGAGGACGGCACCATCTGGCTCGGCCTGCAGGTCCAGCACTCCTTCGGGGACCCCAGCCGCGAGCTGGCCGCCGTCCTGCTGCGCGCCTACGACGCCGAGCGCGGCGGGCCGGTGGGCCTCACCGAGGCGCCGGGCGAGGGGCCGCGGCTGCAGGACCTGCTCGCCGACGAGCCCCTCGCGGTCGAGGTGCACGACGGCTTCGACTTCTGGCTCTCCGACGTCGAGGACCCCGACGGTGCCCTGGCGGCCTCCCTGGAGCAGGCCAACGGCGCGGCGGACCCGGCGGCGCGGCTGACCTCGGTGGAGGCGGCGTACTGGACCGACGCCGGGTCCAAGGAGCACCTGCGCTGGGTGATGCCCTACGACGAGGACCGCCTGCTCGACGCCCTGGCCCGTCTCCACGCGGCCGGTGAGGACCGGCTGACCGAGGGCTCACGCCTGGTCGGGATGTTCCGCGCGCACGGTGTGCTGGTCCCGGTCTGGGACCTTCCGGTCGGCACCGGTGCCGAGGCGCTCGAGGAGCCCGCCGAGCGCGTGGCGGCCCGGGTGGCGGAGCTGGTGGAGGCGACCGCGCCGCTCTCGACGCAGGAGCGGGCAGCCCGCTCGGGCCTGGCCAACCGCCAGGTCACCATCCGATAACGACGCGAGACCGCACCACTTGTCGGATGTGTTGAGCAGGACTCCTCCCACCGCCGTATGATTGAGAAGTCCGGTCGTTGTTGTATCCCCCGTCAGCAGCGGCCGGACGCTCGTTTTCCGTCGCCTTCGGCCACTTCGGCACACGGATCCGTCGTTCCGTGTGACCCCGGGAGCGACGATGCCCTGCCGGGGAGCCCGCGGGACGCGCCCGCGACCGGCTTGTCCGGCACTCCGTGTCCTCGCTGCGGCCGCCCGGGCGTGTGAGAGGGTCGCAGGATGATCCGCTTCGAAGGCGTGACCAAGTCCTTCCCGGACGGCACGGTCGCGGTGGGCGGTCTGGACCTCGAGGCCCCGCAGGGACAGATCACGGTGCTGGTCGGCCCCTCAGGGTGCGGCAAGACGACGTCGCTGCGCATGGTCAACCGGATGATCGAGCCCGACCACGGGCCGGATCACCGTCGACGGCCAGGACACCGCCCGGATGGACGCCGCCGCGCTGCGCCGCGGCATGGGCTACGTGATCCAGCACGCCGGGCTCTTCCCGCACCGCACCGTCGCGGACAACATCGCGACGGTCCCGCGCCTGCTGGGCTGGGACAAGGCCGAGGCGCGGTCCCGCAGCATCGAGCTGCTCGAGCGGGTCGGCCTGCCGACGGAGTTCGCCGACCGCTACCCCCACCAGCTCTCCGGTGGCCAGCAGCAGCGCGTGGGCGTCGCCCGGGCCCTGGCCGCCGACCCCCCGGTCATGCTCATGGACGAGCCGTTCAGCGCCGTCGACCCCATCGTCCGTGAGCAGCTGCAGGACGAGTTCCTGCGCCTGCAGGGCGAGCTGGGCAAGACGATCCTGTTCGTCACCCACGACATCGACGAGGCGGTCAAGCTCGGCGACCAGGTCGCCGTGCTGCGGGTGGGGGGCACGGTCGCCCAGCTCGCGGACCCCGGCTCCCTGCTCGCCGACCCGCACGACGACTTCGTGGCCGACTTCGTGGGCCGCGACCGCGGCTACCGCGGGCTGGGGTTCCGCACCGCCCCGAGCCTGCGGCCCCGCGACGAGCCCTGGGTGCTGCTGGGCGACGAGCCCTCCGTGCACGCGCGCGGCGAGGGCTCACGCTGGCTCCTGGTGGTCGACGACGAGCGCCGCCCGCTCGGCTGGGTCGAGCCCGCCCGGGTGAAGGGCGCGGTCTCCGACGAGGACCTGCACCGCGGCGGCACGGTCGCCGAGCTCGAGGGCTCGGCGCGGGCCGTCCTGGACTCCGCGTTGTCCTCGCCCAGCGGACGCGGCGTGGTCGTCGACGGCGACGGCGTCCTGGTCGGCACCGTGACCGCCGCCGACGTCGTGGCGGCGATGGACGGTCACAGGGGGCGCGTGAGCGTGCCGGACACGCGGGAGACCGAGGCCATGGCAGGCCCCGCGGACGACAAGCCGGGGGCCGGCTGATGGACTGGATCGGCAGCCACCTCGACGACATCTGGTCGCTCACCCTGCAGCACGCGTGGCTGTCGGCCGTACCCACTCTCCTCGGCCTGCTCGTCTCGGTCCCCCTGGGCTGGGCGGCACGGCGCTGGACCTGGGCCTACGTCCCGCTCGTGGCCGGCACCGGGCTGCTCTACACGATCCCGTCCCTGGCGCTGTTCATCCTCATGCCGCTGATGCTGGGCACGCTCGTGCTCGACCCGATCAACGTCGTCGTGGCGATGACGATCTACACCGTCGCGCTGCTCACCCGCACCGTGGCCGACGCGCTCGGCTCGGTCCCCGACGACGTCGTCGCCGCCGCCCGCGCCATGGGCTTCGGCGGCGTGCGCCGCTTCTTCACCGTCGACCTGCCGCTCGCCGTGCCCGTGATCGGGGCGGGCCTGCGGGTCGCCGCGGTGAGCAACGTGAGCATCGTGAGCGTGGCGGCCCTGATCGGCGTGCCGCAGCTCGGGTCGCTGTTCACCGACGGCTTCCAGCGCGACTTCCTCGACCCGATCGTCGCGGGGATCGTGGGCTGCGTCGTCCTCGCGCTGCTCTTCGACCTCGCCATCGTCCTGGCGGTCCGGCTGCTCACCCCGTGGGAGCGCAGCAAGGGCGACGCCGAGGAGCGCGCCACCACCGAGGCGGAGGCATCGGCATGAGCGCCAACGAGGGCAGCCTGTTCCAGCAGGTCGGCGCCTGGCTGACCGACTGGTCCCACTGGCAGGGCTACGACGGGGTGTGGCACCGGCTGTTCCAGCACCTGGAGTACTCCGCGATCGCGCTCGTCGTGGCGGCGGTCGTGGCGATCCCCCTCGGGATGTACATCGGCCACACCGGCCGCGGCCGGCTGCTGGGGGTCGGGGTCACCGGCGCCATGCGCGCGATCCCGAGCCTGGGTCTGCTGTTCCTGGCGATCATGACGCTCGGCGACAAGCTGCCGGGCAACTCCGCCCTCTACGTCCCCACGATCGCCGCCCTGGCGATCCTGGCCGTGCCGCCCCTGCTCGCCGGCACCTACGCCGGCATCGACCAGGTCGACCCTGCCGCCCGCGACGCCGCCAAGGGCATGGGCATGCGCGGGCGCCAGGTGCTCTGGCAGGTCGAGCTGCCGTGCGCCCTGCCCCTGATCGCCTCCGGGATCCGCTCGGCGGCGCTCCAGGTGATCGCCACCGCGACGCTCGCCGCCTCGGTCAGCCTCGGCGGTCTCGGCCGCTTCCTCATCGACGGCATCCAGGTCAGCGACTACCCCCAGATGGCCAGCGGCGCCGTGCTGGTGGCGGTCCTCGCCCTGACCGTGGACCTGCTCTTCGCGGGTCTCCAACGACTCGTCGTGTCGCCCGGGCTCACCGGGCGCACGACGCGCAGGTCCGGACGGCAGCCCGCCGACCCGACCGACGACAGCAACAACACCGGCACCGACACCAGCGCCGAGGCCGGCCTCGACGAGGCCTCGGGGCCCACGACAGAGAAGGCAACAGCATGAGACGCATCAAGGCCCTGACGACGCTCGCCGCCGTGCTCGCCCTGGGGCTGAGCGCCTGCGGCGGGACCTCGGACAGCGACCCGACGGCCAACGACACCGGCGGGTCCGGCGGCGGGGGCGCGGGCTCGGTCACCATCGGCTCCGCGAACTTCTCCGAGAGCGCCTTGCTCGCGGAGATCTACGCCGGCGCCCTCGAGGCCAAGGGGGTGGACGTCTCGACCAAGCTCAACATCGGCAGCCGCGAGCTCTACATCAAGGGCATCGAGGACGGCTCGATCGACATCGTGCCGGAGTACACCGGCGTGCTGCGCGACTTCTTCGTCGACCAGCAGGGCAGCGGGTCCACCTCGGCCTCCGACGCCGAGGGCGTCTACAACGAGCTCAAGGACGTCGTCCCCGACGGCCTGGTCGTCGGCGGCTACAGCAAGGCCGAGGACAAGGACGCGGTGGTCGTCACCAGCGAGACCGCCGACAAGTACTCCCTGGAGTCCATCGCCGACCTCGAGGGCGTCGCCGGCAAGCTCACCCTCGGCGGCCCGCCGGAGTGGAAGACCCGCCAGACCGGCGTCCCCGGCCTGAAGAAGGTCTACGGCGTGGACTTCGGGAAGTTCACCGTCACCGACGCCGGCGGCCCCCAGACGCTCAACGCCCTGACCGACGGCCGGATCGACGCCGGCAACCTGTTCACCACCAACCCCCAGATCGCCGAGCAGGACCTCGTCGTGCTCGACGATCCCGAGTCGCTGTTCGGCTCGCAGAACATCGTGCCGCTGATGCGCGAGGAGGTCGCCACCGACCAGGTCGTGGAGACCCTCGACAAGGTCGGTCAGGCCCTCGACACCGACACGCTGACCGAGCTGGTCGGCAAGATCGACATCGACAAGCAGGACCCGGCCGACGTCGCCCAGCAGTGGCTGGAGGACAACGACCTCGGCTGACCGTCGAGGCGTGGTCGCGCAGACCGCGAGAGGCGAAGGGGCCCGACCTGGAGGTCGGGCCCCTTCGTCGTTCTCCGGTCGGCGGGCGGCTCAGCTGTGGACGCTGTCCCGGATCTCGCCGACCAGCTCCTCCAGCACGTCCTCGAGGGCGACCAGCCCGAGCAGCTCGCCGTCGTCGGCGACGACGCGGCCCAGGTGCGCGCCCCGCCGGCGCAGCACCGAGAACGCCTCGTGGAGGCGGTGCCGCGGGCGCACGGTCGCGAACGACCGCACCCGCTTGTCCTCCAGGCGGTCGTCGTCGCCGGGATCCGTCTCCAGCACGTCCTTGACGTGGATGTAGCCGATCAGGTCACCCTCACGACCGCGGACGGGGAAGCGGGAGAATCCCGTGTCGGCGCAGGCGGTCTCGATGTCGGCCAGGGGCGCGTCGTGGGGGAGCGTCACCAGGTCGCCCAGCGGCAGCAGCACGGCCTCGACGGTGCGCTCGGTGAAGCCCAATGCCCCGGCGAGGCGGTCGTACTCGTCCTCGGCCAGCGCGCCCTCGTGACGCGACTCGTCGAGCATCGCCGAGACCTCGTGGCGGGTGTAGGCCGAGGCGACCTCGTCCCGCGGCTCGGTGCGCAGCAGGCGAAGCACGCCGTTGGCGAGCGCGTTGAGCACGACCACCACGGGCCGCAGCAGCGTCACCACGACCATCATCGGCGGGCCCAGGAGCACCGCGGCGCGCTCGGGCCCGGCCAGGGCGATGTTCTTGGGCACCATCTCCCCGAGCACGACGTGCAGCGCGACCACCACGCACAACGCGAGCGCGAAGGCCACCGGGTGCAGCAGCGCGTCCGGCATGCCTGCGGCGTGGAAGACGGGCTCGAGCAGGTGGGCCACGGCGGGCTCGCCGACCGCGCCGAGTCCCAGCGAGCACGCGGTGATGCCCAGCTGGGCGCCCGCCATCACCAGCGACACCCGCTCCATCGCCCGCAGGGTCGTGCGGGCCGCGCGGGAGCCCTCGGCGACCAGCGGCTCGATGCGGGTGCGTCGCGCGGAGATCAGCGCGAACTCCGCGCCCACGAAGAACGCGTTGAGCGCCAGCAGGGCCACAGCCAGCAGCAGTGCGGTGCCCTCACCCATCGTGGTCCCGTGCCCGTGCCCGTGCCCGTGCCCGTGCCCGTGCTCGCCGGAGAGGACCTCGAGGCGCACCTTGTCGATGCGCAGGCCGTCCATCCGGACGACGCTCAGGCGCGCCACCTCGGGGGCGAGCGGCTCGCCCTCGTCGTCGACGCGCAGCGGCAGCACGACCTCGACGGCGTCGCCGGCCTCGGGGATGCGGCCCAGCTCGCGGAGCACGAGGCCGGCCAGGGTGTCGTAGTCCTCGTGGGTGGGGAGGTCGACCTGCGCGAGCCCGACGATCTCGTCGGGACGCAGCAGCCCGGACAACGTCCACGTCCCGTCGGGGTTGGGGCGCGAGGTGGCGTCGAGGGGGTCGTGCTCGTCGGAGATCTCCCCGACGATCTCCTCGACCACGTCCTCGACGGTCACCATGCCCGCCGTGCCGCCGTACTCGTCGACGACGACGGCGAGCTGGAAGCTCTCGCCACGCAGCCGGGCCAGCAGCGGGTCGAGCTGGAGGGTCTCGGGGACGGTCGCCACGTCGACCATGAGGTCGCGGACGCGGGTGCGGGCACGCTCCGCGCGGGGGACGGCGACGGCGTGCTTGACGTGGACGATCCCCGCCACGTCGTCGGCCTCGCGGCTGCCGGCGCCCAGGACGGGGAAGCGCGAGCGGCCGCTGGAGCGGGCCAGGGCGATGACGTCACGGGCGCTGTCGGTGACGCGGACGGCGTCCATGCGCACCCGCGGGGTCATGATTTCGCCGGCGGTGCGCTCGCCGAAGGCCACCGAGCGCTGCACGAGCCCGGCGGTCTCCTGGTCCAAGGTGCCCTCCGAGGCGGACCGGGCGGCCAGGGAGGCGAACTCGCCGGCGTTGCGCGCCGAGCGGAGCTCCTCCTGCGGCTCGATGCCGAGGCGGCGCACGACAGTGTTGGCGACGCCGTTGAGCAGGCGGATCGGCAGCGCCGCCACGGCGGTGAAGGTGCGCTGGTAGCGCTGGGTGGCGCGGGCGGTGGCGTAGGGCCGCGCGATCGCGAGGTTCTTCGGGACGAGCTCGCCGAACAGCATCGTCAGCAGCGTCGCCGAGACCAGCCCGATGGCCAGGGCCACCCCGTGGACGGCGGTCGGGGAGACCCCCGCGTCCTCGAGCGGCCCCTCGATCAGCCGCGCGACCGCGGGCTCGGCGAGGAAGCCGATGGCCAGGTTGGTGACCGTGATCCCGACCTGCGCCCCGGAGAGCTGGGTGGAAAGGGTGCGCAGCGCCTGCTGGACGCCCTGGGCGCGGGCGTCGCCCTCGGCGGCCAGCTTGTCGACGGCGGCCCGGTCGACGGTGACGAAGGCGAACTCCGCCGCGACGAACCCGCCGCACGCCAGGATCAGCAGCGCAGCGGCCCCCAGGAGCACCCAGGTCATGCGACCCCTCCGGTGCACGCAGGGGCCACCGCCCGGGGCGGGCGGGGATGTCGAGGCAGGCCGTCGGAGGTCACGCCCTCAGTGTCCCCGACGGGTGCTCACCGGGCGCGGGCGGCGGCGTCCTCGGTCACCGTCCAGGTCTCGGTCGGCTCGTCGAAGGGCGCGAACTGGAACCCGTCGTAGGCGCCACCGTCCACCGTCATCGCGATCTGTCCGGCCTGGAAGGCCCAGCCGGTGTCGCTGTCGAGCCGGACCGTCCAGCTCGTCGGCTGACCGGGCAGGCAGGTGGCGTAGCCCTCGGAGCCACCGCGCGCCACGTTGGTGCCGGCGTTGACCCGCTGGCTCGCATAGGCGCTGACCCACAGCTCCGAGGGCGTGGCGCACTCCGCGGTCCCCCGGACGACCAGCCGTCCGGACACCGCGCCGGACCGGACGCTGTCCACGGTCGCGGTCACCCCGGCCGGGGTGGGCAGCCAGGTCCGCAGCGCCAGGTGACCGCCGCGCGAGGTGCGGTCGCAGCAGGCGCTCACCGCCACCCAGTAGGTCTGACCCGCCACGAACCTGAACCCGCGCGCCTCGGTCGCGCTGCCGAACGTGTCGTCGAGACAGGCGATCAAGCGGCGACTGGACCGAGGGCCACGGAAGACGCCCACCAGGGTGTCGTAGTCGCTGCCGAGCGTCGACAGGCGCACGACCCGCGTGACCTTCGGGCTGATCCTGAACCAGACGCTGGCGCCGCCGACGCAGCTGCCGTCGTTCGACGAGGCCGTCGCCTCGGTGGTGTCGATCGAGAAGGTCCTCGGTGCCATCCCCAGCGCCCTGGCGTGGGTGACGGCGTCGTTGGCCGGCGGGTCCGCCGAGGCCGGCACCTGCGGTGCGACCACGAGCAGGACGGTGGCGAGGACGGTGAGAAGCCGGGTGCCGAGTCGCATGGAAACTCCCTGGACGTCGATGGGTCGCTGCGCCCATCTACGCCTGGCCCGGCGGCGCGGGCCAGGGCAGTACGGCCTCAGGGACGACCCCGGGCGCCGGGCCGGTCAGGAGCGCCGCACGCGACGGCGTGCGCCGAGGACGGTCGCGCCCGCCGCGAGGAGCACCACGACCCCGCCGGCGAGGAGGGCCGCGAGGCGATGCCCTCCCTCGTCGCCGTCCTCGGTGCCGGCGTCTGCCTCCGGCTTCGCGACCACCTCCTGCGGGCTGCCCTCGTCGGTCGGCGCCCGGACCTCCCCGGCATACTCCGGCTCACCGGACGGTGCGCCGACCGTCTCGGCGCGGATCCGGACCGGCGCGGCGAACTGGTCGGGCCGTTCGCTGTCGAGCAGCCCCATGCCGAGCACCACGTAGACGTAGCCGTCGTGGTTGTTCGCGGCGATGTCCGAGTCGAACGACTCGACGTTGCGCCACCGCACCGGCGGCAGCACCGCGGTCACCAGGTGCGGCTCGGCCCCGTTGTAGAAGCCGCCCCCGTCGACGCCCTTCTCCTGGTCGAAGGCACGGGGGAGGCTCTCTCCGAGCGCGGTCATCGCCCGGATGCTGGTCGGGTTGCCCTGCACACCGAGGGCGGCGTCGGCCTGCGCGTCGGGCTCCACCCGCGCCGAGACCCGCACCGCCTGCCCGTAGGCCACCGGCACCTTGTAGACCAGCTGCTCGGAGGCGACGATCGTGTCGGCGTACGTCGTGCCCGGCTCGAGCGCCGGGGCGTCGTCGGGCGTGACGCCGCCGACGACGGGCGTGACCGGTCCCGACCGGGGGATGCGGACGTTGGCCACCCAGGGGCCGTCCTTCCCGACCGGTCCGGGCAGCCGGTCCGAGCCGGTGACGGCCGGGTAGGTCCCGATCTGGAGACGGAAGTCGGTGGGCTCCCCGTCGCCCAGGGTGACGGCGGCGACGAGCTCGTCGGCCTCCGCGCAGCTGTCGGAGGGGCTGGGGCGGGAGGCGTTGTACTCCGTGCCCGCGCTGATGATCGGGGTGTAGCCGACGACCTGGAAGCCCTGCCCCAGGGCGTAGGTGCACTGGTCGCCGTCGGGGGCGTGGAGGGCGACGGTGAGCGCGCTGTGCCAGTTGGCGTCCTTGCGCGGGGGACGGACCAGGGCCGACACCGAGACGCCTCCACCTTCGGGGCGGGGCACCCGGTAGTAGCGCGTGCCCTCGTCCGGCAGCGTGGTGTCGACGTAGGTCCCGGCCTGCACCGAGGGCGCGGACTCGATCGTGTCCCCGCCGGTGACCGGCTCGCCCTCGAGCCGGAAGCCGCGCACGTCGCGGACGCTGACCTTGACCAGGCTGGTGACCAGCTCGGCGGCGGAGCGGGCGTCGTAGTAGGTGCCGCCGCCGGCGCGCGCGACGCACTGCAGCACCCGCCTCGCCCTGCCGGAGACGTCCAGGCCCACGACGTTGATCCGCAGGTCGATGCCGCGGCCGGCCAGCCGTCGGGCCACCTGGCACGGGTCCGGGGCGCAGGTGGGCTCGCCGTCGGAGAGCAGCACGATGGTGCGCTTGCCGCTGGTGCCGAGGTCCTCCGCCGCGCCCCGCAACGCATTGCCGATGGGGGTCTCGCCGTAGGGGCGGTAGTCCGCCACGGCGTCGGCGAGGGCGTCGCGGTCGGCCGGGCCGACCGGCACGACGTTGCGGGTGTCGGTGCAGGCGCCCTTGTCGGTGCGGGAGAAGACCTCTGACCCGAAGACCCGCAGGCCGACCTCGGCATCGGCAGGCAGCCCCTCGACGACCTCGGCGAGGGCCTGCTTCGCCGCCGCGATCCGGGTGCCGCCCCCGATCGTCGGCTCCTTCATCGAGCCCGAGGAGTCGAGGACGAGCACGAGGCGGCCGAAGTCGTCGTCCCGGCTCGCGTCGGCGGCGTCGGAAGGCGGGCCGGCCACGCCGGCGTACACGAGCGTGGGGAGGGTGAGGGCGAGCAGGACGGTGCGGATCCCGAGATGCATGGGGGTCATCCTCCCTGGGGACGACGCGAGCGGCCGCACCCGGTGGGTGCGGCCCCTCGGTCGAGCCGGCGGCTCAGAGGCCGTCGAACCGGAGCTTGTTCCTCTTGGAGTACTTCTCCAGCGCCCAGTAGTAGACGCCCTTGTTGGCCCTGACCGGGGCCGCGCCGTAGAACCACGTCACCTGCGGGTCGCAGGTGTTGGTGTAGAAGATGGTCCGCTTGTACTTGAAGAGCCAGCCCTTCTTGTACGCCCGCGCGCGGTAGAGCGCGTCCCTCGGCACCTTGAAGCTGTAGGACCAGGAGCGGGTGATGCTCGTGCCGGTCGTCGTGGACTTGCTCCAGGTGTGGTTGTACTTGACCGTCACCTCGGCGCCGATGGGGCCGATCTTCCCGCCGACCTTGCCGTCCGCGCCGATGCTGTTGGACGAGCCCTTGGTCCTCGACGTCGTCTCGCCGTCGCTGACGGTCCGGGTGATCGACCCGCCCTTCTTCCAGTCGGAGAAGGTCGAGGTGGGGATCCAGACCTGGCGACCGCGCTGGGGGGTCGTGTAGCTCACCCCCTCGACGGCGCACGCCGCCCAGGAGGCGGGCGCCGCGGCGACGCCGACCGCGCTGAGCGAGGAGGTGCTGAGGAACAGGGCGGTGGCGAGGCGGAGCGTGCGTGTCACGGAGAAACCCTCCCGAGGGGTGTCGAACAGCCCGAAGTGGACATTCTGGGATGCCCCGGGGGGTGGGGTCAACGACCTGGCGGGCGGGTCCCGGCACGTCGCTCGACCTCGGCCAGCAGCGGGTCGCGCAGGCCGACGGTGTCGGTGGCCCAGAACGCCTCGCAGTAGACCAGCGGCCCCCGCACGCGGTCGTCGTACGCCGCCAGCAGCCGCACCTGGAAGGCCGGCTCGGGGATGCGGGGCGAGGGCCGGGTGAAGCCGAGCGGGGTGGCCGCCCGGAACCCGCGGGAACCGTAGTACCGCCAGTCACCCTCGAGGAAGACGGCCGGCGCGCCCAGCCGGTCGGCCGCCTCGACCGCCGACCCGAGCAGCGCGGTGCCGATCCCGCGGCCCTGGTGGCCGGGGGCGACCGCCAGCGGGCTCAGCACCAGCACCTCGACCAGGCGCTCGCGGGCATCGATCCAGCTGCGGTTGAGCCGGACGTGGCCGACGACCTCCCCGTCGTGCTCGGCCACCAGGGAGGAGCGCACGGCACCGGTCTCGTCCAGCGCCCGCAGCAGGCGCAGGATCCTCGGTCCCTCCTCGCCGAACGCCGCCGAGGAGGTCCGCCCGATGGCTTCCCGGTCCTCGGCCGCGGCCGGCCGGACGGTGGCGCTCACGGGGCGAGCCGCCCGTCCGCGACCAGCCCGCGGCCGTCCTCCCGCCACCGCAGGGGAACCGGCTCGTCGAGGCCGCCCACGAACGCGCCGTCCGGGCCCTGGTTGCGGAACGCCATGAGCAGGGCCTGGCCGCCGTGCTCCACGACCTTGCCGACGTACCACCGCTCGTCGGTGAGCCGCACCGCGGCGGCCACGTCGACCGGTGCCCCCGGCCCGTCGACCGGCACCGACCACACGCCCCCGTCGCCCGGCCGGGCGCCGACCATCTCGGGGGAGAGGCAGGAGAAGACCAGCACCCAGCGGCCGTCGACCTGCACGACCTGCATCACCTCGAGCCACTGGAAGACCCCGGTCGGACGGCTGAGCGGCTCCTGAACGGTCCAGTCGACGAGGTCCGGCGACGTGGCGTGACCGACCACCCCCGAGCCCGGGGCGCCGTCGGGGTGGCGGGCGGTGACGTACATGTGCCACGTGCCGTCCCGGGGATCCCGCACCACCCACGGGTCGCGCCAGGACTCGTCCGGCCAGGCCTCGGTCAGTCCCTGGTAGTGCGCCGGGTCGGCCCGCAGCAGCAGCGGAGTGCGCGTCCACGACACCAGGTCCTGCGACGTCGCCGAGCCCACCCGCTGCACCCGACCGCCCTCGTCGTGGCTCAGCCCCGTGGTGAACAGCCACCACCGGTCCTCGCCGCGGACGGTGCACCCGGTCCAGGTCGCCAGGTCGTCGAGGCCGGGGCGCGGCTCCGGCAGGGGGTCCGGGAGCCGTTCCCACGTGACCAGGTCGGTCGTGACCGCGTGCCCCACCCGCGCGGCGTGGTGGCGCAGGTCCGGGTCGCCGAGGCTGCGAGGGGCGTGCAGGAAGAACAGGTGCGTGGCACGCGCGTGCTCGTCGTACGCCGTCCAGAAGTCCCACACGTAGGAGTCGGTCAGGTCGAAGGTCACCGGCCGATCCTGCCTCACCCCTGCCTCGCCGCGCGCCGCCGGACCTACGCTGCCGTCATGACCCCGGACGAGGTGGGGCAGCACGCCGAGTCGCTGCCCGGCGTCAAGCGCAAGGGCACCGCGTCGCGCCCCGGCTGGTACGTCGACGACCGGCTCGTCGCGCGACTGTCCGACCCGACGACGCTGGTCGTGCGCGTCCCCCTGTCCGGGCGGGAGGCGCTGCTCGAGGCCCACCCGGGCACCTTCGGGGTGCCGCCGCGGATGGAGGCGCACCACAAGGTCGAGGCCTACCTCGACCGGGCGGACCCCGACGGTGTCCGGGCCGCGGTCCGGCTCGCCTGGGACTTCCAGCGCCGGACCTAGGTGGCCGCGGAACGGACGAGCCCGGACCCGCAGGCGGGTCCGGGCTGTCGGTCGGCGGAGGATGCGGGATTCGAACCCGCGAGGGCTGTTAACCCAACCCGCTTTCCAAGCGAGCGCCATAGGCCACTAGGCGAATCCTCCGTGGGAGAGGGTACCTGCGCTCCTGCGGCCCCGCGAACCGGCCCGGGACCGGCCCCGGGCAGCCGTTGTCCTAGACTCTCGGCAACCCCCCGTGCGGCGGCATCTCGCTGAACTCCCCCAGGGCCGGAAGGCAGCAAGGGCAGGTGAGCTCTGTCGGGTGCGCGGGGGGCCTTTCCGTCCCCGGGGCGGCCCCGCCTCGACTGCCGCGCTCGGGTCGGTCGCTGCTCGATCACCGATGGTGTCGACTGTCCCCGCGCCCGGTTAGGGTCGTGACCGTGGACGCCCCCCTCGCGCTCTATCGGCGCTACCGACCCGACACCTTCGCCCAGGTGATCGGGCAGGACCACGTCACCGGTCCGCTGCGAGCGGCGCTGCGCAACAACCGGGTCAACCACGCCTACCTCTTCTCCGGCCCGCGCGGCTGCGGCAAGACCACCAGCGCCCGCATCCTGGCCCGCGCGCTCAACTGCGCCCAGGGTCCGACCGAGGAGCCGTGCGGGGAGTGCCCGTCCTGCCGCGAGCTCGCCACCGGCGGCCACGGGTCCGTGGACGTCATCGAGATCGACGCCGCGTCCCACGGCGGCGTCGACGACGCCCGCGAGCTGCGCGAGCAGGCGACCTTCCGCCCGATGCGCGACCGCTACAAGATCTACATCATCGACGAGGCCCACATGGTCACGCGGGCGGGCTTCAACGCCCTGCTCAAGATCGTGGAGGAGCCGCCCGAGCACGTCCGGTTCATCTTCGCCACCACGGAGCCGGAGAAGGTCATCGGCACGGTCCGCTCGCGGACCCACCACTACCCGTTCCGGCTCATCCCGCCCAAGGTGCTCACCTCCTACCTCGCCGAGCTGTGCGACCGGGAGGGCGTGCACATCGAGCCGGGTGCCGTGCCCCTCGTGGTCCGCGCGGGTGGCGGCTCGGCGCGGGACTCGCTGTCGATCCTCGACCAGCTGATCGGCGGGTCCGGCGACGACGGGGTGACCTACGCGCTCACCGTCGGGCTGCTCGGGTTCACCCCCGACAGCCTCCTCGACGAGGTGGTCGACGGGCTCGCCGCCGACGACGGCGCGGCGGTCTTCGACGCCGTCGACAAGGTCGTGGAGACCGGCCAGGACCCCGCCCGCTTCGTCGAGGACCTGCTGCGGCGGCTGCGTGACCTGGTCATCGTCTCGGCCGTCCCGGGCGCGTCCGCCTCGGGGCTGATCGACGTGCCCGAGGACGTCGCGGAGCGGCTCGAGCAGCAGGCCGCCCGCTTCGGCCGTGCCGAGCTGACCCGCGCCGCCGAGATCGTCGCCGACGGCCTCGGCGAGATGAAGGGCACCACCCCTCCCCGGATGCTCCTGGAGCTGCTGTGCGCCCGGCTGCTCCTGCCGGGTGCCGAGCACACCGAGCGTGGCCTCGCTGCCCGCGTGGACCGCCTCGAGCGGCGGATGGAGATGGGGGCAGCCCCGTCGGCCACCCGGCCCGCGCCTGCTGTCGAGCGCCCCGCGCCCGACGAGCGCCCCGCGCCTGCTGCCGAGCGCCCCGGCGACGGCGCCCGCCGGCCGCGGCGTCCACGTCGCCGACCGTCCCGCCTGCGGCGGCTGCGCGGCTGCCCCGGCTGCCCCGAGCGCCCCGGTCGCCCCGGCCGCCCCGGCTGCCCCGGCTGCCCCGACCGCCCCGACCGCCCCGACCGGTGGTGCGCCGGCGCTCACGCTGGTCGACGTACGCCGCCTGTGGCCCGACCTGCTCGAGCGGGTCAAGGGCACCCGCCGTTTCGCCTGGATGGTGCTGAGCCAGCACGCCCAGGCCGTGGGTCTGGAGGGCCGGGTGCTCACCTTGGGCTTCAACAACCCGGGCGCGCGTCAGTCGTTCGTCGACGGCAACAACCCCGAGCTGGTGCGGCAGGCGCTCATCGACCTCGTCGGCGCCGACCTCAAGGTCGAGGCGATCCTCGACCCCGCCGCCAACCCCGGCGCACAGCCGGTGACCGTCACGCGGCCCTCGACGCAGGCGCCCGCGGGGGCGCCGGTGCCACCGGCGCCCGCCACGCCACCCTCGCCCCCCGCGCCGGAGGCGACGCCCCCGGGGCCGCCCGCGGCGACCGACCGGCCGGGGCCCGCCACCCAGTCCGGCCGGCCCGAGCAGGGCGGACCGGACCAGCCTGGCCCGACCGGTCGGGCCGAGCGTGCGGGGGAGTCGCGGGCGGCGACGCCGGACCCGCGACCGGAGCCCCGGCCCGACCCCACCCCGCCCCGGGTGGTCACCGCGGCCGACGACGCGGAGGCCAGCCGCTCCGACGACGACCTCGACCACCACATGGACACCGAGCAGATGCTGACCGCCAAGCTCGGCGCCCAGGTGATCGAGGAGATCCCACGCGGCTAGCCGGCCCGACCCGCAACCCTTGGACCCCCGCCACGAAAGGCACGCACGATGAGCTCAGACCAGTTCGGCGGTTTCGACATGGACGCCCTGCTCCAGCAGGCCCAGGCCATGCAGGCCCAGATGATGGCCGCGCAGGAGCAGCTGGCCGAGACCGAGGTCGACGGCACCGTGGCCGACGGCCTGGTCACCGTGACCGTCAACGGCACCGGTGAGATGACGAAGGTCAAGATCCGCTCCGGGTCGTTCGACCCCGACGACACCGAGGACCTCGAGGACCTGATCGTCGCCGCCTACCGCGACGCCCGCGCCAAGGCCGACGCGGTGGCGTCGGAGACCTTCGGTCCGCTGGCCTCCGGCCTGGGCCCCCTGGCCGGAGGCGACACCGAAGGTGGGCCCGGCCTCCCGCTGGGCTTCTGATGTACGAAGGCATCGTCCAGGACCTCATCGACGAGCTCGGCCGCCTGCCCGGCGTCGGGCCCAAGAGCGCCCAGCGGATCGCCTTCCACCTGCTCGAGGCCGACCCGGTCGACGTGCGCCGCCTCGCCGAGACGCTGGTCAAGCTCAAGGACCTGGTGCGGTTCTGCACGATCTGCGGCAACGTCGCCGAGGAGGACACCTGCCGGATCTGTCGCGACCCCCGGCGCGACCCCAGCCTGATCTGCGTGGTCGAGGAGTCCAAGGACGTCGTCGCGATCGAGCGCACCAAGGAGTTCCGCGGCCGTTACCACGTGCTGGGCGGGGCGATCTCGCCGATGAACGGCGTCGGCCCCGAGCAGCTGCGCATCCGCGAGCTGATGACCCGCCTGGGCGACGGGGAGGTGGCCGAGGTGATCATCGCCACGAACCCCAACCTCGAGGGCGAGGCCACGGCGACGTATCTCACTCGTTTCCTGGGCACCATGGGCTTGCGCGTCTCCCGTCTCGCGAGTGGACTGCCCGTAGGCGGGGATCTCGAGTACGCCGACGAAGTCACGCTCGGACGAGCGTTCGAAGGGAGGAGGGTGGTCCATGGTTGAGAGCACCGTTGGGAGCACGATGACCGAGGAGTCGTCGAGCGGGGCGGGCGTGCCGCTCGACGAGGAGCTGGTCGACTTCGCCCAGACCATCGCCGACCAGGTCGAGTCGTTCCTGATCGCGCTGCAGGCGGTCTCGCGCGGTGAGGAGGGCGGCCAGGCCGTCCCGCTGCTGCTGCTGGAGACCAGCCAGCTGCTCCTCGCCGGCGCTCGGCTGGGCATGCAGGTCGACTTCGAGCCGCAGGAGGAGTACGAGCCCGACGCGGGCCCCGACCCCGACCTGGACGCCATGCGCCACCGTCTCGGTGTGCTGTTCGAGGACTTCGACGCCTTCACCGTGGTCTTCGACCCCTACGCCGAGACCCCGGACATCGTCCCGTCGCTGCTCTCCGACGAGCTCACCTCGATCGCCACGGCCATCGCCCACGGGCTGCGCCACTACCGCGACGGCCGCGTCACCGAGGCGCTGTGGTGGTGGCAGTTCTCCTACCACGTCTCGTGGGGCTCGGAGGCCATCGCGGTGCTGCGTGCGCTGCAGGCGGTCGTGGCCCACGACCGTCTCGACTCCGACCTCGGCTCGGACGACGACGCGGTCATCGAGGCCCTCGAGATCCTGGAGACCGACCACGGGCTCTGAGGGCGGACACCGGAGATCTTCCGCGCAGGCGGCACCTCGACGCTCGTTCGCCGGAAGATCCGCGCTTTCCGCGCGGCCCGCGCGGGAGGTCGTACGCCGATACGCGGTCGGCGGCGCCCTCGCGCGCCGGTAGGATCGCCCCGTCACAGGCGAGGGAATCGAGGAGCGTCGTGGGTGTTGTCGTGCAGAAGTACGGAGGGTCCTCCGTTGCTGATGCCGAAGGGGTCAAGCGCGTCGCGCAGCGCATCGTCGACGCCAAGCGAGCCGGCCACGACGTCGTCGTGGTGGTCTCCGCGATGGGCGACACGACCGACGAGCTGATCGACCTGGCCCAGCAGGTCTCCCCGATGCCGCCGCCGCGCGAGCTCGACATGCTGCTGACCGCCGGCGAGCGGATCTCGATGGCGCTGCTGGCCATGGCCGTGGGCAACCTCGGTCACGAGGCGCGGTCGTTCACCGGCAGCCAGGCCGGGGTCATCACCGACTCCTCGCACGGCAAGGCCAAGATCATCGACGTCACGCCCGGACGCATCCAGAAGGCGCTCGGCGAGGGCGCGATCGCGATCGTGGCCGGGTTCCAGGGCGTCAGCCAGGACACCAAGGACATCACCACGCTCGGCCGGGGCGGGTCGGACACCACCGCGGTCGCGCTCGCCGCGGCGCTGCGCGCCGACGTCTGCGAGATCTACACCGACGTCGACGGGGTCTTCACCGCCGACCCGCGCATCGTCGCCAGCGCCCAGCGGCTCGACCGGGTCTCCTACGAGGAGATGCTCGAGATGGCCGCCTGCGGGGCGAAGATCCTGCACCTGCGGTGCGTGGAGTACGCCCGCCGCTACGACATCCCGATCCACGTCCGCTCGTCGTTCAGCAAGCTGACCGGCACCTGGATCAGCAACGACAACGCCGCCCCGAGCGCAGAGAGTGAATCCATGGAACAGGCCATCATCGCCGGTGTCGCCCACGACCGCTCCGAAGCCAAGATCACCGTGGTGGGCGTGCCCGACAAGATCGGGGAGGCGGCCCGCATCTTCGAGGCGCTGGCCGCCGCGGGGATCAACCTGGACATGATCGTGCAGAACATCTCCGCGGCCGCCACGAACCTCACCGACATCTCCTTCACCCTGCCCCGGGCCGACGGCGGCACGGCCATGACCGCGCTCGACCGGATCAAGGACGAGGTGGGCTACTCCTCGCTGCTCTACGACGACCAGATCGGCAAGGTCTCGCTGATCGGGGCCGGCATGCGCTCGCACCCGGGCGTGACCGCCAAGTTCTTCTCGGCGCTGGCCTCCTCCGCGGTCAACATCCAGATGATCTCGACCTCCGAGATCCGCATCTCGGTGGTCGTCGACGAGCTCCAGGTCGACGACGCCGTGCGGGCCGCCCACGCCGCCTTCGACCTGGACTCCGACCAGGTCGAGGCCGTCGTCTACGGCGGGACCGGCCGGTGAGCGGCCTCGACGTCGGCATCGTCGGCGCGACCGGGCAGGTCGGGGTCGCGATGCGCGACATCCTGCTCGAGCGCGGCTTCCCGGTCGAGCGGCTGCGGTTCTTCGCCTCCGCCCGGTCCGCCGGTCGCACGCTGACCTGGGGCGACCGCGAGGTCGTCGTCGAGGACACCGAGACCGCCGACCCGGCCGGTCTCGACATCGCGCTGTTCTCCGCGGGCGCCACCGCCTCGCGAGCTCAGGCTCCGCGCTTCGCCGCGGCCGGCGTGACCGTGGTCGACAACTCCTCGGCCTGGCGCAAGGACCCCGAGGTCCCGCTGGTGGTCAGCGAGGTCAACCCCCATGCCATCGCCCAGGCCGTCAAGGGGATCATCGCCAACCCCAACTGCACCACGATGGCCGCGATGCCGGTCCTCAAGCCGCTGCACGACGAGGCCGGCCTGGTGCGGCTGGTGACCAGCACCTACCAGGCGGTCTCCGGCTCGGGCGTCGCCGGCGTCGAGGAGCTCGCCGGCCAGCTCGGCTCGGTCGAGGACCCCCGGCCGCTGGCCTACGACGGCTCGGCGGTGACCCTGCCCGCCCCGCAGAAGTACGTCGCGCCGATCGCCTTCAACGTCGTGCCGATGGCCGGGTCGGTCGTCGACGACGGGTCCAACGAGACCGACGAGGAGCAGAAGCTGCGCAACGAGTCGCGCAAGATCCTCGAGATCCCCGATCTGCGCGTCTCCGGCACCTGCGTCCGGGTCCCGGTCTTCACCGGGCACTCGCTGTCGATCAACGCCGAGTTCGCCTCCGCCCTGCCCGCCAAGCGCGCGCTCGAGCTGCTCGCCGAGGCGCCGGGCGTGGTGGTCAGCGAGGTCCCGACGCCACTGGCCGCGGCCGGCAAGGACCCGTCGTACGTCGGGCGCGTGCGGCAGGACCAGAGCATCGAGGGCGAGCGAGGCCTGGTGCTGTTCGTGAGCAACGACAACCTGCGCAAGGGCGCGGCGCTCAACACCGTGCAGATCGCCGAGCTGGTGGCCGCCGCGCGCTGACCCACGACCGGCCGCCGGCGCAGCGGGGTCGGCTCTCAGCGGATGTCGTGGGCCTCCGGGCCCTCCTCGGCCAGGAGCTCGGCGTTGAAGCGGTTGACCACCCAGTGCGCGGTGCCGAAGCCCAGGGCGCACAACAGCGGGCCGACGACGATCATCCAGGGCTCGAGCAGCTGCTCGACCAGGAACACCAGGCAGACCGCGACGAAGATCGCCACCCCGAGGAAGCTCAACCCGCCCGGCTCGCCGACGCCGAAGGCACGCAGCATCGCGTTGCCGGCCAGGATCATCACGACGACGACCAGGAGCACGACCAGCAGCCCCGGTCCGCCGCACGAGTCGGTGCCCGTGATCGCGTCGCAGGCCTGCAGCGAGCCGTAGGTGAGTCCGACGCCCAGCAGGCCCACCAGGGCGCCCACCACGAGAGCGGCGACCGCGGACCCGAGCGCGGGGAGGCTCCGGGCCTGGCGCTCCGGCCGCGCCTTGCGCGGCCCGGTCGGCCGCGGTCGGCCGGGACGTGGTCTCGGCCCCGGCAGCGACGGCGTCCGGCTGCGGCTCCCGGACCGCCGGCTGGGTCTCCGGCTGGGTCTCCGGCTGGGTCTCCGGCTCGATGACGGCCGTGTCCTCGGCCAGCTGCCGGTGCGGCTCGTCGGCAGCCGGTCCTGGAGTCGGATCCGGAGTCGGATCCGGAGTCGCCCCGCGGGTCGCCTGGGCCGTCTCCTCGGGAGCGGGCCCGGCCTTCGACTTCTTCTTCCTGCCGAACAGCGACGGGAGCTCCAGCGACTTCTCGTCAGGCCCTGCCGGGTCCTTCTCAGCCATGCGCGCAGTCTGCCACGCACCCTCCTCCCCGCCCCTCAGGCTGCGGCACGGTTTCACTAGGGCCCTAGTGAAACTGGTGCTCCCCGAGCGAAGTTTCGCTCGGGAAGCGACAACTTCACTAGGGCCCTAGTGAAACTGGCGGCCCCTACCCTCCCAGGGAGGCGCGGCGGCGCTCGAGCCACGCGCGCTCGGCGGCGTTGCCGGCGGTGCGGATCGCCTCGTCGTACGCCGCGCACGCCTCGGCGGGGCGTCCGAGCCGGCGCAGCAGGTCGGCCCGGGTGGCGTGCCACGCGTGGTACGACGCCAGGTCGAGCCGGTCGACCTGCGCCAGGGCCACCTCGGGGCCGTCGAGCTCGGCGACCGCCACGGCGCGGTTGAGCTCGACCACCGGGCTGGGGGCGAGCGCCATGAGCTGGTCGTAGAGCTGGACGACCTGCGACCAGTCGGTCGCCTCCGCGGTGGGGGCGTCGGTGTGCACCGCGTTGACCGCCGCCTGCAGCTGGTAGGGACCGGGCCGGTCGAGGGCCAGGCACCCGCGCACCAGGGCGTGGCCCTCGGCGATGAGCGAGCGGTCCCAGGCGGACCGGTCCTGCTCGTCGAGGGTGACCAGGACCCCGTCCCTGACCCGGGCGGGGCGCCGCGCCTCGAGCAGCAGCATGAGGGCCAGCAGCCCGTCGACCTCGGGCTGCGGACCGAGGGGGGCAGCGACGTCCCGGACCTGCCGGGTCAGCCGGATCGCCTCGCGGCACAGGTCCTCCCGGACGGGGTCGCTGTCCGGGCCCGAGGCGAGGTAGCCCTCGTTGAACACCAGGTAGAGCACGGCCAGCACGGCGCCGAGCCGCCGCGGCACGTCCTCGGCGGCCGGGACGGTGTAGGGGATGCGGGCGTTGCGGATCTTCTGCTTGGCCCGCGTGATGCGCTGGGCCATCGTCGTCTCCGGGACGAGGAAGGCGTGCGCGATCTCGGCGACGGTGAGGCCGCCGAGGAGGCGCAGGGTGAGCGCGACGCGGTTCTCGACCGCCAGCGCGGGGTGGCAGCAGGTGAAGACCAGCCGCAACCGGTCGTCGGTGATCGGGCCGGTCGGGTCGGGCGGGGTGGGGTCGTGCAGCATCGCGGCCTCCGCGTGCTTGTCGCCGCGGCGGCTCTCCCGCCGCAGGCGGTCCAGGCCCTTGCGGGCGGCGGTGGTGGTGAGCCAGCCGGCGGGGTTGGGCGGCACGCCGTCGACGGTCCAGCGCTCGAGCGCGGCCACCAGGGCCTCGCCGAGCGCGTCCTCGGCCAGGTCGAGGTCGCCGAAGCGGCGGACCAGGCCGGAGAGCACCCGGCCGTGCTCGCGGCGTACGACGTCCTCGACGGCCGCGCGCCCGAGCCCGGCCGGGTCGCCGGGAGGGGAGGGTCGGGTCACGCGGGCTGCAGGGGGCGCACCTCGACCTTGCCCTCGCAGGCGGCCGAGCCCTTGGCCGCGAGCGCGAGGGCGGCGTCGAGGTCGGCGGCCTCGACGATCCAGAAGCCGCCGAGGTACTCCTTGGACTCGCAGTAGGGGCCGTCGGTCACGACGGGCTCGGGTCCGGTGGCGTCGACGGTGGTGGCGTCGCTGACCGGCATGAGCCCGCCGGCGAAGACCCACGAGCCGCTCTCGCGCAGCTCCTGGTTGAACGCGTCGACCTGGGCGAACATGCGCTGCATGTCGGCCTCGGCGACCTGGGAGCCGTCGAAGTCGGCGGGGTGGCTGACGGAGAGAAGGTACTGCGGCATGAGGATCTCCTGAGGTTCGAGGGGCCCCGGTCGGGGCCCATCCTGTCCGGTCACCTGCTCCACGAACAGCACGACGCGGGTACGACAGATCGGCGCAGAAAAGATTCCGGGAACCGGTCGGTCGGCGGCCGCGGCCTCACCCCGGGAGCGTGAACCAGACCGTCGTTCCGCCGCCGGGGGCGTCGAGGATCCCGACGCGCCCGCCGTGGGCCTCGACCGTGCGCCGGGCGGTGGCCAGGCCGATCCCGGTCCCCTCGACGGCGGTCGTCCCTCGCCGGTAGAGCTCGAAGAGCCGCTCGCGGTCCTCGACCGGGATGCCGCGGCCGTTGTCGCTGACGCTCAGCCGCCACTGGTCGCCGTCGCGGTCGGCGTGCACCCGGATCTCCGGCCGGGTGGTCGGCGGGGTGAACTTCACCGCGTTGGACAGCAGGTTGAGCAGGACGGCGTAGACCTGCGCCCGGTCGGCGCGGACGCACGGGAGCCGGCTGCGGGTGATCCGCGCCCGGCGTTCCTCGAGCACCGGCGCCAGGTCGGCCAGGACGTCGCCGAGCAGCGCGTCGAGGTCGACCTCGACGAGCTTCAGGTCGGCGCCGACCACGGTGAAGTCGAGGATCGACTGGATCAGCCCGGCCATGCGGCGGCCGGCGGCCACCGTGGCCTCGGCGAGGCGGACGACCTGCGGGTCCTGCTGGACGGCGGGCTCGAGGGTGAGCAGCTCGGCGTTGGCCAGGATCGCGGTCAGGGGGGAGCGCAGGTCGTGGCTGATCTGGCCGGCGAAGAGCGAGAGCAGCTCGTTGGAGCGGTGCAGCTCGTCGCGGGTGCAGGTGAGCTCGCCCAGCGACTGCTCCAGCTGGCGGGTGCGCAGGCGCAGCTCGAGGACGTCGACGACCCGCCGGGCGAGGACCTCGAGGAGCTGCTCGCGCTGCGCGGTCAGCTGGTGCGGCTCGTCGTCGAAGACGCACAGCCGCCCGATCGTCTCCCCGGCCGGGGTCAGCAGGGGCGCGGAGGCGTAGAAGCGCACCGTGGCGATCGCCCCGGTGACGAACGGGTTCTGGGCGAACCGGGGGTCCTCCCGGGCGTCCGGGCTCACGACCGCGCCCGGCTCAGCGAGCACGGCGGCGCACATCGAGTCCTCGCGCGAGCAGACCGAGGGGTCGATGCCGGTGGCGGCGACCTGGTGCTGGTGGTCCGCGGTGATCAGGTTGATCGCCGCGTTGGGCACGCCGCACACCATGGCGGCGATCTCGACCACGCTCTGCAGGCCCTCGTCGACGGGCGCGTCGAGGACGGCGTACTGGTCGATGGCGGTGTCGGCCGGCTGGACGGACGGTGGGGGCGTCGTCACGATCCCTCTCCTGCACCTCGGGGCAGAGGCGGGCCTGGTCTGGACCGCCGTCCCTATTGTGCAGAATCAGTGGTTCGCGGCGGTTCACCCCTTCGGGGTAGCCGTAGCAGGAGCGTCGTCCCGTCGCGCGCGAGCTGGCCGCCGGCCGCGACCGCCAGCTCCCCGGCGAGGGTCATGCGCGGCGAGGCGTCGGTGCCGCCGCCGGCGGCCGGGCTCCCCTCCACCCGCACCTCGAGGTGGCCGGCGTGCGGGAGCACGCAGAGCCGCACCTCCGGCGCGCCCTCGGCGAGGGCCTGCTCCACCAGCTGGTCGAGCGACTGCCGCACGGGCGTCGGGTCGAGCCGGGTGCGCGCCGCACCGGTCCCGGGCACGTGCACCACCGGCAGCCCGTCGGCGCGACGCCGGGCGGCGACGTCGGCGAGCACGGTGTCCAGCTCGAGGTCGATCTCGGCTGCGGCCCGGTGCGCGTCGGAGAGCTCGAGCAGCCCGGTGATGGCCGTCGAGAGCCGGTCGAGCTCGGCGACCCCGCGGGCCAGCGCGGCGGTGACCTCCGGCGCGGTCCCCGGCCACATCGCCAGGTCCTCCAGCTCCAGCCGCAGCGCGGTCACGGGGGTACGCAGCTCATGGGACGCGCGCACCGCGACCTGCCGTTCGTGGGTCAGGAGGTGGTCGAGCCGTCGCCCGGCCTCGACCACGGCCAGCCCGATGGCGTCGGCCTCGGGCACGTCGTAGCGCGGCACGTCGGGGTGCAGGTCCCCCTCGCCCAGGCCGCGGGCGAAGCCGGCCAGCTGGCGGAACGGCCGGGCCAGTCGTCCGGCCAGCAGGAAGGTGACCAGGGCGGCCAGGGCGGCGAGGAGCACGCCGAGGAGGGCCAGGGGGAGCAGCGCGCGGGTGATCTCGTCCCGGACCGCGGTGCCCGTGCGGGTGACCGTGACCGTGCCGGCGGTGCCCCCGCCGCCCAGGCGGCGGGTGGCCTGCACCGCCCCGTCGGGTTCATCGGCGCCGCCCGTGGTCTGCACCTCGCCGGAGGGCAGTCCGGAGACGGCCAGCCGCTCGCCGGGAGCGGCGAGGGAGTCGAGGTAGGCCGGGGTCACGGCCCGGCCGTCGGCGACCCGCTCCACCAGGAGGTCGGCCAGCACGTCCGCGGTGCGGTCCACCCGGGCCTGCTCGTCGGCGCGCACCAGGTCCCCGAGCAGGTAGGCCCGGGGGACGCCGAAGAGGGCCACGACGAGGACGGTCACGCCCGCGAACGCGGCGACCAGCCGCTCGCGCACCTCAGCCTGCTTCGAGCCGGAAGCCGACGCCTCGCACGGTGACGATCTGCACCGGCGCCTGGCTGTCCTGCAGCTTCTGCCGGAGCCGGCCCATCGTGACGTCGAGGGTCTTGGTGGACCCGAACCAGTTCTCGTCCCACACCTCGTCCATCAGGCGCTCGCGGGTGAAGACCGACCCGCGCTCGGAGTCGAGCAGGGCCAGCAGGTCGAACTCCTTGGAGGTCAGCGTCACCTCGCGGTCCTCCACCCAGACCCGTCGGGCCTGGCGGTCCACCCGGAGGCCCTGCGGTGCCGGACCGCTGCCGGTCTCGGGTGCGGCCGGACCCGGGGTCACCCGGTGCGCGCGGCGCAGCAGCGCGCGGGTGCGCGCCAGCAGCTCGGCCAGGGCGAAGGGCTTGCCGAGGTAGTCGTCGGCGCCCACGTCGAGCCCGACCACGCGGTCCAGCTCGCCGCCGCGTGCGGTGAGGATCAGGATGCCGCCGGGGAAGCCGTCCCCGCGCAGCTGGCGGCACACGTCGAGCCCGTCGGTGTCCGGCAGCCCGAGGTCGAGCACGACCAGGTCGACGTCGCCGTGGCCCGCCCGCTCCAGGCCGGCGGAGCCGGTGGCGACGCGCTCGACGGCGTACCCCTCCCGCTCGAGCGTGCGGACCAGGGGCAGGGCGATGCCGTCGTCGTCCTCGACGACGAGGAGCTGGGGGATCACCTCAGCGAGCATAGGGGTGCCTTCCTCCGGTCTGGACCGCCGCGCCCAGGCGAGCCGGTCGCGTCGGCGGGGTCGGGGTCGGGGTCGGGGTCGCCATCAGAAGTCCCGGTCCGCGGGACCGGACTCGGTGACCGGTGCCGACGAGACGGGCCGCCCGTTGGCGTCGGTCGCCGAGCCCGAGGGGGTCCACACCATCGTCGCGACGGTGGAGCTGGTGCGCAGCCCGCCGCCGCCGGCCAGGCTGCCCAGCGTGATGGTCACCACCGACGCCGAGGTGCCGCCGACCGTCGTCGACCCCATCACCATCGTGGCGTTGAAGGTCGCGGCCTTGTTGTTCTTGACCAGGTCGGCCCTGAGGTCGACCGAGCCGAGGGCGACCGTCGTGCCGTTGCGCTGGACGTCGACGGTGTCCCTGGCGGACCCGAGCCCCAGGAGCATGCCGTCTCGCAGACGCACGGTGACCGGGACGGCGGCGCCGGTCCAGCCGGCGCTGATCGAGGCGGGGGTCACCTGGTTGGTGCAGGTCAGGCGGAGGACGTCGCCGGCGTCCAGGCGCCCCGCGCTCGCGCCGCCGTTCGCGGCCTGGACGTCGTACCCCCGCAGCGGGCTGTTGTCGACGCGGCGTGAGGCGACCGTCGCGGAGGTCGTGGTGGCGCCCCTGCCGTCGATGAGCACGGCGCGCAGGTCGTAGAGCCCGTCGGCGACCGCGGTGGTGTCCCAGTCGCAGGTGTACGGCGCGCCGGTGCCGGTGCACACCGTGGTCCAGCCCGTCGTGCCGCTGGGGGCCAGGTCGATGCGGACCGACCTCACGCCGGCCGTGGAGCTCGCGGTCGCGGTGAGGGCAACGGTGCCGAAGAGGTAGGTGCCCGGGTCCTCCACGGCGACCGAGGAGACGGTGTTGTCCACGGTGCGGCTGCCCACGACCGCGGAGGTCGTCGAGAGGCCCACGCCGTCGGTGGCGACGGACCGGAAGGCGTAGGTGCCGTCGGTCAGCGAGGCGGTGTCGAAGCGGCAGGTGTAGGGATCGGCGGTGAGCGTGCACGCGGTGGTCCAGGCGCTCGTGCCGCTGCGCTGCCACTGCAGCTGCACCTGGGTGACGCCGGAGTCCGCGTCGGAGGCGGTGGCGCCCAGGGTGACGGTGCCGCGCAGCGGGCTGCCGGGGTCGGTCATCACGGTGGCCGGCGCGAGGTTGTCCACCATCACGTCGACGACCGTGGCGGAGGTGGTGCTCGTGCTGCCCGCGGTGGCGACCGCCCGCAGGTCGTAGGAGGCGCCGGAGGGGAAGGCGTTGGTGGTGGTGCTCCAGGCGCAGGAGTACGGCGCCGCGCCGGCCGTGCACAGCGTCTTCCAGGTCGCGGTGCCCGTGGGGGCGTACTGGATCGCCACCGAGTAGGCGACCGTGCCGGCGTTGAACAGGGTCGCGGTCAGCGGGACCGTCCCCCTGACGAGGTCGCCGGGGTCGGCGAGCTGCACGAGCAGGTGGTTCGCGACGGTCGTCTGCACGGCGGCCGACGTGGTGGTGTAGCCGGCGCGGTCGGTGGCGGTCGCGCGCAGCGACCAGCCGCCGTCGGCGCCGCCCCTGGTGCTCCAGCTGCACGTGAAGGGCGACGAGGTGGTCGAGCAGAGGTCGGTCCAGGACGAGGCGCCGGGCGCGAGGGCCTGGATGGTCACCGACGCGACCCCGGTCTCGCCGTCGGTCGCGTCGGCGGTGAGCGTCACGGTGTCCTTCACCGAGGTGCCCGGGCTGCGCAGGGACACCGCGGGCGGGGTCCAGTCGGCGGCCGCGGCGACCGTGCTCACCGAGTTGGTGGTCCGCGCGACGAAGGTCGCGCCCGAGGGGGTGGGCACGCCGAGCACCACGAGCCCGGCGACGAGCGCCAGGGCGACGACGGTGAGCCGGCGGGTCATGGGGTTCTCCTCGGGAGGTCGGGCAGGCTTCAACGGTAGGAAGGCGCGCGCCACAGCCCGGCAACAAGCGGGCGGGCCAGGTCAACAGGCGGGTAACAGCCGGCCGGGGAACGGCCACCGCCCCCGTGCGCGGGGGTCGTCAGCACGGGGGCGGGGGGTCGGTGGGGCGGGGGATCAGACGCCGGCGGTCTCCCGGACGGGGTCTGCGGTCCGCTGCGGCGGGACGCCCGCGGCGAGGACCGGCCCGGCGGCCGGCCGGCGGGGGCGCCGGCGCTCGCGGACCGCGCCGACGAGCTCGCCCAGGGCGAGCAGGCCCACGAGGACTGCGGGGCCGCCGACCGCGAGCATCCGGACCTGCCGGTCCGCCAGGGCGATGAAGACCCAGCCCACGTGGGGGACGCCGGCCTGCACGACGGGCTGCTCGCTGTCGAGCAGCTCGAAGTGCCACGGGTCGGGGTCGGGGTTGTGGTCGCCCTTGGTGGTGAACAGCACTCCGCCGCCCTCGGCCGGCTGCATCCGCAGGATCCGGTGGGTGACCAGGTTCGAGACCCCGGAGTCGGGCGGGGGCAGGTAGGTGATGACGTCGCCGACCCGCAGGTCGGGCACGGCCACCGGCTTCTCGAGGACGACCGAGCCCTTGTCGTAGGTGCCGGTCATCGAGCCGCCGGTGATGACGTAGCGGCTGTAGCCGAACGCGCTCGGGACGATCCACAGCGCGCAGGCGGCGATCACCAGCAGCGTCGCTGCGTTGGCGCCCCACCGCGTCGCGCGGCGCCGCGCCGTCCTCCGGGGTCGGCTGCTGCTCATGGTCGTCTCCAGGGTTGCTCGTGCTGCTCGTGCTGCTCGTGGTCGGGGAGGAGGCGCCCTCCCAGTGGCGCCTCCCGGTGGAGGTGAGGCGCGCCTCCCAGCCGCGCCCCACCTCGGGGGTGAGGCGTGGCACGCCTCCCAGCCGTGCCACACCTCGGTCGTGCGAGGGCGCCTCTCCCGGGACGCCCTCGCCCGGTGGTCGTGGGGCGCCTCTCCCGGGGCGCCCCACCACCGCGTCAGGTCACTGGTTCGTCGTGGTCCCGGCGGTCTGGACGGAGTCCCAGGTGTACGTCGCGCCGGCGGTCTTGCCCTGCTCGGCGTTCGTGGCGTCCTGCGACAGCTTGACGGTGAACCTGAACGAGTGGGCCGCGCCGGACGCCCAGGTGCCGAGCGCGTTCTCGGCGCCGTCGGCCAGGCCGCCGAAGGTGCCGCTGTAGACGGTCGTGTTGGCGGTGGTGTCGACGATGTCGAGGGTCAGGTTGGAGCCGGAGAACCCGTTGTTGGAGGACACCTCGGTGAGCGAGAAGTCGGCCGGCAGCGAGCCCGTGTTGGTCAGGGTCAGGGTGCCGTTGAGGGTGTCGCCCGGCTTGAGGTCGGTCAGGCTGAAGATCGCCTTGCCGTCCTTGCTGTTGGACTGCGTCAGGGTGCCGGAGGTCACCGCGCTGATCGTGTTCCCCGAGGTCGAGGTGAAGGTCGCGCCCGACCCGACGGCGATCGCGCCGGCGGCGAGGACGGTGGTGAGGGGAAGCAGGATCTTGCGGGCCATCGTGGTGCTCCTGGTTGGTGCGGCGCCTCTGCGCCGCTGCTGGGTGCTGCTCTCTGCGATGGAGAGAACGCTACGGAGGCCAGGACCACGGATCGGTAACACCAACGACTCACCAGGACCACAGTTGACGACCTGTCCTGCACAGGCCGGGAAGGGTCCGGAGAACAGCAGCCGGCTCGGACCCAGGGGGTCCGAGCCGGTGTGGATGTCGGGAACATCGATCGGTCGGGCTGACAGGATTTGAACCTGCGGCCTCCTCGTCCCGAACGAGGCGCGCTACCAAACTGCGCCACAGCCCGTGGAGCGCCGCGAGTCTAGCCGAGCGCCGCCGCGCCCCCGAAATCGGGCCAGGTGCGACCGGGGGACCTCAGCGCTCGCGGGGGACCAGGTGCAGCAGGGTGGCCGAGGGGCGGCAGCAGAAGCGCGCGACGGCGTACGGCGAGGTGCCGGCACCGGCGGAGACGTGCAGCCACGCCGACCCGTGGCGGCTCAGCCCGCTGGCCCGGGCGCGGTCGAGGTCGCAGTTGGTCACCAGGGCCCGGCCGAAGGGCAGGCACAGCTGCCCGCCGTGCGTGTGGCCGGCGAGGATCGCGTCGTAGCCGTCGGCGTCGTACTGGTCCAGGACGCGGAGGTACGGCGCGTGCGCGACCCCCAGCCGCAGGTGGGCCCCGGCGCCCGGACCCTGGTCGGCCCGACCGGCCACGGCCGCGAGGTCGTCGTACTCCAGGTGCGGGTCGTCGACGCCGGCGAAGGCGATCCGCACGCCGCGGACCTCGAGGCAGTCGCGCCGGTTGGTCAGGTCGAGCCACCCGGCCCCCGAGAGGCGGTCCTTGAGCTCGCGCCACGGCAGCTGGGGGGTGTGGGTGGCGCGCTCGCCGTCGTCGGGCAGCAGGTACTTCGCGGGGTTCTTCAGCGTCGGCTCGAAGTAGTCGTTCGACCCGAGCACGAAGACGCCGGGAACGTCGAGCAGCCCTCCCAGCTCCTGCAGCAGCGGGTCGACCGCGTCGCGGTGGGCCAGGTTGTCCCCGGTGTCGACGACCAGGTCGGGACGCAGGTCGGCCAGGGAGGCCAGCCACGCCCGCTTGCGGCCCTGGTAGGGGGTGAGGTGGAGGTCGGACAGGTGCAGCACGCGCAGCTCCGGCGCCCCCGGCGGCAGCACCGGCACCTCCACCTCGTGGAGGGTGAACCACCGCGCCTCCCACCAGGCGTAGCCCAGCCCGGCGGCGCCGAGCGCGGCCGCAGCGGCCAGCCCGTTCAGCCCGCGACGAGCCGTCGCGGCCGGGTCGGTGGCGGCAGAAACCTCGTCGAGCGGCACGCGGCAAGGCTGTCACACTGGGCCGCATGAGCGAGCTGAAGGACCGACTGCGCCAGGACCTGACCACCGCGATGAAGGCCCGTGACGAGCTGCGGTCCTCGACGCTGCGCATGGTGCTCGCCGCGATCACCACCGCGGAGGTCGCCGGCAAGCAGGCCCGCGAGCTGTCCGACGACGACGTCACCGGCGTGCTCACCGCCGAGGCCAAGAAGCGCCGCGAGGCCGCGACCGCCTTCGCCGAGGCGGGTCGCACGGACTCGGCCGCCAAGGAGCAGGCCGAGGCCGCGGTGATCGCGGAGTACCTCCCCGAGCCGCTCGACGCCGCCGCCGTCGCCGAGCTGGTCCGTCAGGCGATCGAGCAGACCGGGGCGGCGCAGGAGGGCATGCGCGCCATGGGCAAGGTGATGGGGGTCCTCACGCCGCAGACCCGCGGTCGCGCCGACGGCGGTGCGGTCGCCGCGGAGGTACGCCGCCAGCTCGGCTGAGCGGCGTCCTCAGCCGTTGCCGTTGCCGTTGCCGCCGTTGCCGCTGTTGCCCGGGCCGGTCGTCCCGCCGCCCGTCGTGGCGCCGTCGGAGGTGTCGGCCCCGCGTGGGGTGCCGTCGGAGATGAACATCGTGACGAGCGTGCCGGTGCCCACGCGGGCGCCCGCGACGGGGGTGGTGTAGGCGACCTGGCCCTTGGGCAGCTTGGAGTCGACGTAGCGGCCGACGTTGGGCACGAAGCCGGCGTTGCGCAGCTTGTCGGCCGCCTCGGCGGCGCTCAGGCCGGCCACCTTGGGCACGTTGACGATCTGGCCGCTGATCGCGGTGGGGTCGGGGCGGACGAAGGCCTCGTCGGGCAGCTGCGACTCGATCGCGTGCATCGCCTGGCCCCAGATCGGGCCGGCCTGCGTGGAGCCGAACGCCCGGGCGATGTACTGCCCGCCGACGTACTGGCCGTTGAGGGTGATCGGGTGCCCCAGGCTGTTGGCGCCGGCGATCATCGCGGCCGCCGCCATGTTGGGGGTGTAGCCGATGAACCACACGGCCTTGTTGTCGTTGATCGTGCCGGTCTTGCCGGCCGACTGCTGGCTGAGCGCGAGACCGTTGCTGTAGCCGAAGCCGCCCGGCTCCTGCACGCCCCGCAGGACGTCGTTGATCGCGTCGGCGACCGCGGTCGGCAGCACCTGCGAGCAGCGCGGGGCGTAGTCGGCCACGACCTTGCCGTCGGCGTCGAGGATCTGCTTGACCGGCCGCGGCTCGCAGTACTGCCCGCGCGCGGCGAAGGTCGCGTAGGCCCCGGCCATCGTCAGCGGGTTGGTGCTGGTCACCCCGAGGGTGAAGGGCGGGACGATGTCGGTGTCGGGCACCTGCACGCCCACGTCCTTGGCGATGGTGACCGGGTCGCAGAGGCCGGTGCGCTGCTCGAGCTGGGCGAAGAAGGTGTTCACCGAGTCGCGGGTGCCGGAGTAGAGGTCGTAGCTGCCGCTGCCGGTGGAGTTCTCCGGCGACCAGGTGTCGGTGCTGCGCAGCGGCCCGTCGCAGGTGGTGAACGAGCTGTTGGGCAGGAACACCTCCTGCGGGGCGTTGATGCGGGTGCTGAGCGGGATGCCCTGCTTGATCGCGGCGGCGAGCACGAAGGCCTTGAACGTCGACCCGGCCGGGAAGCCGCCGGAGTCGCCGTACTCCCGCGGGACGATGTAGTTGAGGTAGGTCTGTCCCTTGGCCTTGTCGGCGCCCATGGGCCGCGACTGCGCCAGCGCCCGCACCTCACCGGTGCCCGGCTGGACCATCGCCAGGCCGCCGATGGCCTGGTCGGTCGGGTTCACGTGGTCGCGCACGGCGGTGTCGGCCGCCTTCTGCATCGCGGGGTCGAGCGTGGTCTTGATCGTCAGGCCGCCGGCGAAGAGCAGGCTGCGGCGCTCCTTGACGGTGCGTCCCAGCTGCGGGTCGGCCAGGAGGTACTCGCGCAGGTAGTCGCAGAAGAACTCACCGGTCACCGAGACGCAGCCGTTGCGCGAGGGGGTCGCCTTCAGCCCGAGGCCGGCGCGGCTGACCTTGGCGTACTGCTGGTCGGTGATGACGCCGAGCTCGCGCATCCGCTCGAGCACCACGTTGCGCCGCTCGCGGGCGTCCTGCGGGTTGTCGGTGGGGTCGTACTTCGAGGGGTTCTTCACCAGGCCGGCGAGCAGGGCGGCCTGACGCAGCTTGAGCTTGCTGGCCGGGACGGAGAAGTAGTGGCGGGCCGCGGCCTCGATGCCGTAGGCGCCGTCGCCGAAGTAGGAGACGTTGAGGTAGCGCTCGAGGATCCAGTCCTTGGAGTACTTGCGCTCGAAGGCGACGGCGTAGCGCAGCTCGTTCCACTTGCGCTCGTAGGTGTCGGCCTGGGCGGCGGCGATCTTCTCCCGGTCGTCGCCGGCCTGGTTGATCAGCGTCTGCTTGACCATCTGCTGGGTGATCGACGAGCCGCCCTGGACGACCCCGGAGTTGGCCTGGTTGGTGATGAAGGCGCGCAGCGTGCCCTTCAGGTCCAGGGCGCCGTGCTGGTAGAAGCGGTAGTCCTCGATCGAGACGATCGCCTTGCGCATGATCAGCGCGACGTGGTCCAGCGGCACGTTGACCCGGTTCTGGTCGTACCAGGTGGCCAGGCGCTTGCCGTGGACGTCGAGGATCTTGGTCCGCTGCGCCAGCGGCTCGGCGGTGAGGTCCGCCGGGAGCTTCTTGAGGCTGTCCGCCGCGGTCTTGGCGCCGACGCCGGTGAGGGCGGCGAACGGGATCGCGATGCCGGCCACCAGCAGGCCCACCAGGGCCGAGACGGCGAGCATGACGCCGAGATGGGACAGGACGCCGCCGGGGGTCAGGTCGCGGGTGCGGTTGCGGCTGGCCATAGGGGGAAGGGTACGTCACCGGGTGCACCCGGCCGGCCCTCGCGCGCCTGGGGAGAACTCGGGGCTGCCGGGCCGCGGCGGGGCCCCGGATTGTGGGAAGATCACAACGATGTGATTCAGGGCGGACGCCGAGGCCGCGAGCGGGGCTCTAGTCCCAAATGACTAGGGACGGTCCCGAAACGGCGATCACATCAGTCACACAAAGAACATGAATGTCATTTCGCGACACGGCAGTAGGCTCCTTCCTGCCCGTGGTTGGCCTTTCGGGACCTTCCGCATAGTCCGGACTGACTACGCGGATTTGGTCCCCCCGGGTCTGCCGATATGACGGACACGTCCTTAACTTTGATTGTGGAGAGTTTCTCCACACCCTGTTTGGGAGAGCAGGGGTACTCGCAAGGGGATACGCGTATGTGGAACGACGACTGGGCGTCGCAGGCACAGTGCAGGGAGACCAAGCCGGACGAGCTCTTCGTCCGCGGAGCAGCTCAGAACCGCGCCAAGCAGATGTGCGCCGGCTGCCCCGTCCGAACCGAGTGCCTCGCCGAGGCGCTCGACAACCAGATCGAGTGGGGCGTCTGGGGAGGCATGACCGAGCGTGAGCGCCGGGCCATCCTCCGCAAGCGGCCCAACGTCACCTCGTGGCGCCGCATCCTCGAGGCCGCGCAGCTCGAGCAGGCGGGCGCCCTGGGCGCCAAGTCGCTCGGCGCCTGACGAAGCACGACGAAGGCCGGTCCCTCCGGGGCCGGCCTTCGTGCTGTCCGGGGTCAGCACGCGAGCAGGCGGCCCACCTCGCGCAGGCCGTCCAGGTCGTGCACGTCGGTCGACAGCGCCGGGACGACCGCGGTCGGGACGTGGGGGTGGGCGGCCGAGAAGCGGTGGCGCAGCCGCTGCTCCCGCGCCACCCGGCGCATCCGGTCGGCGTGCAGCCGCAGCACGCCGGACGTCGGGGTCGACGAGCCGGCGCTCTCCAGCCGCTCGGCCGCCGCGACCGCCTGCTCCACGGAGAGGCCCTCGAGCCCGGCCGTCGCGCGGTTGACCACGAGGCCGGCCAGCGGCATGTGCTCGGAGTCCAGCCGCTCCACGAAGTACGCCGCCTCGCGCAAGGCGTCCGGCTCGGGCGCCGCCACCACCAGGAACGCGGTCTCCTTGGTCTGCAGCATCTCGAAGGTCTGCTGCGCGCGGTTGCGGAAGCCGCCGAAGAGGGTGTCGAAGGCCGCGACGAACATCTGCAGGTCCTTGAGCACCTGCGCCCCGACGATCTTGGCCATCGTGCTGGTCACCGCGCCCATGCCGGCGGTCATCAACCGGGCCGGGCCCTTGGCCGGGGCGAGCAGCAGCCGGATGAACCGCCCGTCGAGGAACCCGGAGAGCCGCTCCGGGGCGTCGAGGAAGTCCAGCGCGGAGCGGGCCGGCGGGGTGTCGACGACGATCAGGTCCCAGCGGCCCGACGTGCGGGAGTCCTGGCGCAGCTGGCTCAGCTTCTCCATCGCCATGTACTCCTGCGTGCCCGCGAACGAGCTCGACAGCGTGACGTAGAAGGGGTTGTTGAGGATCGACTGCGCCTTCTCCGGGCTGGCCTGGCTGAGCACCACGTCGTCGAACGTGCGCTTCATGTCGAGCATCATCGCGTCGAGCGAGCCGCCCGCCGAGCCGTCGACGCCCGGCACCGGCCGCGGGACGTTGTCGAGCTTCTCGATGCCCATCGACTGCGCCAGCCGGCGTGCCGGGTCGATGGTCAGGACGACCACGTGCCGCCCCATCTCCGCGGCCCGCAGCGCCAGCGCCGCCGACGTGGTGGTCTTGCCGACGCCGCCCGAGCCGCAGCACACGACGACCTGCGTGCCCCGGTCGCGCAGCAGCGCGTCGACGTCCAGCGCGGGGGACTCGTCCCCCCGCGACGCCAGCGGCCCCACGCGGGGGTTGCTCCGGTTGCTCATCTCCAGCCCTCCTCAGCCCATGCCCTGGTCGCGCAGCTCGGCGGCCAGCTCGTAGAGGCCGCCGAGGTCGATGCCGTCGGGCAGCCGCTCCAGGGTGTACGTCGGCACGTCCAGCTCGGCGATCCGCTCCCGCTGGCGGTCCTCGAGCGCCCGCCGCTCGGCGTAGGCCTTCGCCTCGTCGAGCAGGCCCTCGACCAGCTCGCCGCTCACGTCGACGCCCGCCTTGGCCAGGTCGGCGGTGGTCGCCTTGGCCGACAGCGTGCCCTCGAGGGCGGCGCGGCGCGCCTCGTCGTCCAGCGCGGCGGACCGGGTCAGGTTGACCACCACGCCACCGACCGGGAGGCCGTGGCGGCGCAGCTCGTCGATGCCGTCGGCGGTCTCCTGCACCGGCATGTCCTCGAGCACCGTGACCAGGTGCACCGCGGTGCGGCGGGACTTCAGCAGGGTCATGACGCGCTCGGTCTGGCCCTTCACCATGCCGACCTTGGCCAGGTCGCCGAACTCGCCGTTGACGTTGAGGAACTGCGCGATCCGGCCGGTGGGTGGGGCGTCGAGCACGACGGCGTCGTAGACGCGCGCGCCCTTGTTGCGGCTGTTGCGCTCGACGGCCTCGAACAGCTTGCCGGTCAGCAGGACGTCGCGCAGCCCCGGCGCGATCGTGGTGGCGAAGTCGAGGACGCCGAAGCGGTCGAGGATCTTCGCGGTCCGGTTGCCCATGCGGTAGTAGAGCTGGATGTACTCGAGCATCGCGGACTCGGCGTCGATGGCCAGGGCGTAGACGTCGCCGCCGTCGCCGTTCTCGGCCAGGCCCTGCGCGATGCGGCGCTCCTCGTAGGGCAGCGGGGGGACGTCGAACAGCTGCGCGATGCCCTGGCGCCCCTCGACCTCGCAGAGCAGGACGTGCTTGCCGCGGGAGGCCAGCGCGAGGGCGAGAGCGGCGGCGACGGTCGTCTTGCCCGTCCCGCCCTTGCCGCTGACGATGTGCAGCTCCACGCGCGGCCAGTCGGACTTCCTGCGCTCGTTCACGGTGATCGAGCCTAGCGGTGTCATCGGCTCGCCTCCGGCTCGCGGTCGGCCCTCGGTACGGCCGCGGGCCTCCCTCTAGGGTGCGTGCATGGACAAGGTGGTTCGGGACCCGGTCGAGGCGGTGGCGGACGTCCGCGACGGTGCCTCCCTGGCGGTCGGTGGGTTCGGTCTGTGCGGCATCCCGTCGGTGCTCATCGGGGCGCTGCTCGAGGCGGGGGTGCGCGACCTGGAGGCGGTGTCCAACAACTGCGGGGTCGACGACTGGGGGCTCGGACTGCTGCTGCGGGAGAAGCGGATCCGCCGCATGGTGTCGTCGTACGTCGGGGAGAACAAGGAGTTCGCCCGGCAGTACCTCGCCGGCGAGCTCGAGGTCGAGCTGACCCCGCAGGGCACGCTCGCGGAGCGGCTGCGGGCCGGCGGCTCGGGGATCGCGGCGTTCTACACCCGCACCGGGGTCGGCACCCAGGTGGCGGAGGGCGGACTGCCCTGGAGGTACGCCGAGGACGGCACCGTCGCGGTGGCGTCGCCGCCCAAGGAGGTCCGGCCCTTCGACACCCCCGACGGGCCGCTGGACTTCGTGCTCGAGCAGGCGATCGCCTGCGACTTCGGGTTGGTGCGGGCCTGGCGGGGTGACCGGCACGGCAACCTGGTCTTCCGCGAGTCCGCCCGCAACTTCAACCCGCTGGCGGCGATGTCGGGACGGGTCACGATCGCCGAGGTCGAGGAGCTGGTCGAGCCCGGCGAGCTCGACCCCGACTCGGTCCACACCCCGGGCGTCTTCGTGCAGCGGGTCGTCCCGCTCACGCCCGAGCAGGCGGCCGACAAGCGGATCGAGAAGAAGCACCACACGGGGGGCTCCGCCCCCCGTGGACCCCCCGGCCGTGGTCCCCTCCGCCTCGGAGGTGCGGCGATGAGCTGGACCCGTGAGGAGATGGCCGCCCGTGCGGCGGCGGAGCTGACCGACGGCTCCTACGTCAACCTCGGCATCGGCCTGCCGACGCTGGTGCCCAACTACGTCGACGACGACGTGGAGCTGGTGCTGCAGTCGGAGAACGGCATCCTCGGCGTCGGTGCCTACCCGACCGAGGACGCGGTCGACCCCGACCTGATCAACGCCGGCAAGGAGACGGTCACCGTGCGGCGCGGGGCGTCGTACTTCGACTCGGCGACGTCCTTCGGGATGATCCGCGGCGGCAAGATCGACGCCGCGATCCTCGGTGCGATGCAGGTCAGCCGCCACGGGGACATCGCCAACTGGATGATCCCCGGCAAGATGGTCAAGGGCATGGGCGGCGCGATGGACCTGGTCCACGGCGCCAAGCGGGTGATCGTGCTGATGGAGCACACCGCGCGCGACGGGTCCTACAAGATCGTCGACGAGTGCAGCCTGCCGTTCACCGGCAAGGGCGTGGTGCAGCGGATCATCACCGACCTCGCCGTGATCGACGTGGTGCCTGCCGGCCAGGGCGGCGGGCTCGTCCTGGTGGAGACCGCCCCCGGGGTGACCCGGGAGCAGGTCGAACGGGCCACCGAGCCACCTCTGGGTTAGCCCGCGCGCCCGGGCGGGACGGTCACTACGTCCCGACCTGGGGGCAGTACGTCCCGAGTCCGGGCCACCCGTCGTATGGATCACCGTCCGGTGAAGCATCGTGGGCGACGTGGGAGAGACATCGTGGGGCTCGTGGACCCTGCGCCGCGCCGACGCCGACCTGGACTCCGTGGTCGCCGAGGCCGTTGCCGTGCTCCCCGCCCAGGCGCGTGACCCCCTCACCGAGCTGGCCGGCGACTACTACCACTCGTTGGACGCCGCCCTGGCCTACGACGCCCCGGCCCTGCTCGCCGAGCACCTCGCCACCTACCGCGACCGGCTCCGCGAGCTCGGCGACGGTGTCGACCGGGCGGCCCTGCTGCGCTCGCTGTGCGACGTGCTCGGACGTCACGTCGACCCCGAGACCCGCGTGCTGGTCAACACGCTGGTCAGCCAGACCGTGCTGATCGCGGGCCAGCGCTCGCCGGAGCCGTCCGAGCGAGCGCCGCTGGCGCAGGCGCGGGGACTGGTCGCCCGGCTCGTCTCCGACCTCGACGAGGGCCGCCACGACGCGGCGCGGGCCGAGGTCGTCCGCTGCCTGGAGGAGGGGTGGACCCCGCAGGTCCTGCTCGAGGAGGTGCTGGCCCCCCTCCACGAGGCGCTGCTCGCCCGCCAGGACGCGGCGCCGCTGCCGCGGGCCGAGTCGGAACGGCGGCAGGAGCTCGTCCGCACCCTGCTGTTCAGCGTGGTCCCGCCCGACCTGTCCTTCCCGACCGTCGCGCGCCGGCTGGTGCTGGCCGAGCCGCCCCTGCCGGTGGGGTGGCGCGGGGCGCTGCCGCACCTGGTCTTCGAGTGCGCCGGGTGGCGGGTCGACACGGTCGCTGCCGACGCGGGCGCCGAGAGCCTGGCCAAGGCCGCGCTCGCCCACCGGTCCCACGTGGTCCTGGTCCAGGCCGCCAAGGCGGCGGACCTCGACGAGGCGCGCCGTCGGATCGACACTGTGCGGGCGGCCGCCCCCGAGGCGCGGGTCCTCGTGCTCGGCCGGCCGTTCCGGGCCGTGCCCACGCTGGCCGCGCGGCTGGGCGCGGACGACGGCTGCGGCGGGATCGCCGACGCGGTGACGGCCGCCGCACGGCTCGCCGCGGGCTGAGCCCGGCGGTCGGCCGTGGTCCCGGGTGGGACAGTGGCCACAGAGAGGTTCGACGGAGGCCGGTGCCTGGCGGACCGGCCGGAACAGGAGAACGTCGATGACGCCCGCGTGGACCTCGTGGTCCCTCGGCAGGCTCGACCTGGGACCTGCCGACCTGGCCGACCGGGTGCTGCGCGCCACCGGCCTGCCCGACACCGACGAGGGCCGCGAGATCGTCGAGCTCCACCTGGCCGCGCTCGACGTCAGCCTCGACGTCGGCTCACCCGAGCTGCTGGTCCCGCAGCTGTGCTGGGAGCGCGTGCGCCGGTCCCAGGTCTCCGCCGCCGCCGGACAGGTCCCGGTGTGGTCGGCCGTCCACGAGGTCCTCGCGGACCGGCTCGACGAGCTCACGCTCGCCGGCGTCGTCCGCCACGCCGGCGCGGCCGAGACCGCCGCCGCGGCCCTGCGGAGCCGGGCCTGGGCGCAGCGCGGCGCGGCCGGGCTGTCGGGGCTGGGCAACCAGGTCCAGACCTACCTCGCGCACGCCGTGGCGGGCCGCCACGAGCGGGCCGTCGAGCACGTGACCAGGCTCCTGGACGAGGGCACACCGGTCGAGGAGGTGCTGCTGGAGGTGATCGCGCCGGCGCAGCGCGAGCTCGGGCGGCTCTGGGAGCGGGGCGTGGTCAACGTGGCGCAGGAGCACATCGCGACCGCGGTCACCCAGATCACCCTCTCCGCGCTCTTCCCGCACGTGGTGGCTCCCCCGAGGCTGGACCGGGTGCTGGTCGCCGCCACACCGCCGGACGACTCCCACGAGATCGGGCTGCGGATCGTCACCGACCTGTTCCGCCTCCGCGGCTGGGACACCAGGTACGTCGGGGCGTCCTGCCCGGTGCCCGACCTCGTCGAGACGGTCGTCGCCTCGGACGCCTCCCTGCTCCTCCTCGGGGCGAGCATGACCAGCCACCTCCCGGGCCTGCGCCGGACCGTCGAGCAGGTGCGGGCCGAGCCGCGGTGCGACCGGGTCGCGATCCTGGTCGGCGGCGAGCCGTTCACCCACTCTCCCGCCCTGGGCGAGTGGGTGGGGGCCGACCACGTCGCGGTCCGCGCGCTGGAGGCGCTCGAGGTCGCCGACGGCCTGCTGGAGGTGCGGGAGGCGACCGGACGCTAGGCCGCCGACGGCCGCCGGCCCGTTGTCGGACGCTCCCGCTGGTGCGACCCTGGAGTCCTCCGAACGCGACGCTGCCAGCGGGAGGGCGGATGCATCCCGAGTGGACCTCGTGGGCGATGGGCCGCCTCGACCTCGCCCCCGCCGACCTCACCGACCGGGTGCTGCGGCTGACCGGTCTGCCCGAGACCCTCGAGGGGCGCGAGATCGTCGACCTGCACCTGTGCGCCCTCGACGTCTCCCTGGACGTCGGCTCACCGGAGCTGCTGGTGCCGCAGCTGGCGTGGGAGCTCAACCGGTGGCCGCAGGTCAGCGGAGGGCCCGACGGCTCACGCGTCTGGGGAGCCGTCCGCTTCGTCCTCGGTGAGCACCTCGACGAGCTGACGCTGCTGGCCGTCGTCCGCCACGTCGAGCGGGCGGACGCCCTCGCCGCCGGGCAGGCCGCCCGGCAGCGGGACGAGCGCGCCGGGGGCGGCCTCACCGGCCTGGTCGGGATGTCCGGGGACGTGGGGGGCTACCTCGCGCACGCGGTGGCCGGGCGCGACGGGCCCGCGGTGGACCACGTCCTGCGGCTGGCCGAGACGGGCTGGTCGGCCCCCGACGTCCTCCTCCGCGTGCTGGGTCCCGCGCAGGACGAGCTCGGCCGGCTGTGGGAGCGGGGCGTGCTCAGCGTCGCCCAGGAGCACATGGCGACCGCCGTCACCCACCTGGCGATGTACGCCCTCTACCCCCGGCTCGTCCCCGAGGAGCGTCTGGGCCTGACCCTCGTCGCGGCCACGCCACCGGGTGACCGGCACACCGTCGGGCTGCGCATGGTCACCGACTTGCTGCGGCACCGCGGTTGGGACGCGGAGTACGTCGGCGCGTCGTGCCCGGTCGCGGACCTCGTCGAGGCCGCGGTCGAGGCCGACGCCTCGCTGCTGCTGCTGGGGGGCAGCATGACCTGCCACCTGCCCGGCCTGCGGGAGGCCGTGGGAGTGGTCCGGGCCGACCGCCGGGCCGACGCGATGACCGTCATGGTGGGCGGCGCGCCCTTCCGCGACGCGCCGGTCCTCGGCGACTGGGTCGGGGCGGACCTCGCCGTGGGCGACGCCGCCGCGGCGCTGGAGGCGGCCGAGCGCCTGCTCGCCCCGGAGGGGGCCTCGCGCACCTGAGCCCTGCCCTCCTAGAGTCGCGACATGACCCGATGGGAATACGCCACCGCCCCCGTGCTCGTGCACGCGACCAAGGACATCCTCGACAACTGGGGAGAGGACGGGTGGGAGCTCGTCCAGATCGTCCCGGGGATGAACCCCGAGAACCTCGTCGCCTACTTCAAGCGGCCCAAGCAGTGACCGGCGGTGGGACGGTCAGCACGCCGACCCAGCGGCTGGCGGCTCTGGGGCTCACGCTGCCGGAGGTCGCGGCCCCGCTCGCGGCGTACGTCCCCGCCGTGCAGTCGGGGTCCCACGTCTTCACCGCCGGGCAGCTGCCGCTGCGCGAGGGCTCGCTGGTCCACACCGGCAAGGTCGGGGCCTCGGTCAGCCAGGACGACGCCGTGGAGTGCGCCCGCCAGTGCGCGCTCAACGCGATGGCCGCGGTCGGCTCGCTCGTCCCGCTCGACCAGGTGCGCCGGGTGGTGAAGGTCGTCGTGTTCGTGGCCTCCGACCCGTCCTTCACCGCCCAGCCCGCCGTCGCCAACGGTGCCTCGGAGCTCCTCGGCGAGGTCTTCGCCGACGCGGGTGTCCACGCGCGGTCCGCGGTGGGCGTGGCGGTGCTGCCCCTGGACGCGCCCGTCGAGGTCGAGCTGGTCGTGGAGGTCTGATGGACCCCACCCGCCGCCTCCCCGAGGCGTTCGTCGAGCACGTCCGCGAGTTCGTCGCCAGCGGCCAGCCCGTCGCCGAGCCGCGCGACGCCTCGACGGTCGTCCTGCTCCGGGACGGCGACGGGTCGCCGGGCGGCCTGGAGGTCTACCTGCTGCGGCGGGTCGACCAGATGGCGTTCGCCGGCGGGTTCTGCGTCTTCCCCGGCGGCGGGGTGGACCGGCGCGACTTCGACCACGAGATCGGGTGGGCCGGACCGACCCCCGCGGAGTGGGCGGTGCTGCTCGACACCACCGAGCCGCACGCCCGTGCCCTGGTGTGCGCCGCCGTGCGCGAGACGTTCGAGGAGTCCGGGGTCCTGCTGGCCGGGCCCACCGCGTCGTCGGTGGTCGCCGACACCACGGGCGAGGACTGGGAGCGCGACCGGCAGCGGCTCGAGGCCCGTGAGCTCTCCTTCACCTCGTTCCTCGACCAGCGCGGACTGGTCGTGCGCAGCGACCTGCTGGCGTTCTGGGGCTCCTGGATCACGCCGGTGTTCGAGCCGCGGCGCTACGACACCCGCTTCTTCGTCGCCGCCCTCCCCGAGGGCCAGGTGACCCGCGACGTGTCGACCGAGTCCTCCCACGTGCTGTGGAAGCCGGTCCGCGAGGTGATCGCCGACGTCGACGCCGACCGCCTGGCGATGCTGCCGCCCACCTACGCCACCTGCCTGGAGCTGTACGCCGCCCGCAGCGTCGCCGAGGCCGTGGCGTCGGCGTCGTCGCGCGACCGGTCGCCGATCCTGCCGGAGATGCAGGTCGACCAGGAGGGCGGCTACCTGCGCCTGCCCGATCGGCTGGTCAGCCTCGGCGAGTCGGTGGGCCGCTCGCTGGACGAGGTGCCGGGGCTGCGGCGTGGCTGAGCCGGGCTCGTGGAGCGGGGGCTCGTTCGGGTCGCGGGCGGAGTGCGTGCTCGCGCCCAACCCGAACATCATGACCCTCGACGGCACCAACACCTGGGTGCTGCGCGAGTCCGCCGGGTCGCGGTCGGTGGTCGTCGACCCCGGACCGCTGGACCCCGACCACCTCGACCGCGTCCGCGCCGTGGCCGGCGACGTGGCCGTCGTCCTGCTCACCCACGGCCACCTCGACCACTCCGAGGCCGCGCGTTCCTTCGCCGAGTCGGTCGGGTGCGGGGTCCGCGCCCTGGACCCGGCGTGGCGGCTCGGGTCGGAGGGCCTGCACGACGGTGACGTGGTCGGTGTCGACGACCTCGAGGTGCGCGTGGTCGGCACCCCCGGGCACACCTCGGACTCGCTGTCGTTCGTGCTGCCCGCCGAGCGGGCCGTGCTCACCGGCGACACGGTCCTGGGGCGGGGGACCACCGTCGTGGCGCACCCCGACGGCAAGCTGGGCGCCTACCTCGACTCCCTCCGGCGGCTGCACGCCCTGGCCGAGGCGCACGAGATCTCGACGGTGTGGCCGGGTCACGGCCCCGTCATCGACGACGCGCTGGGCGCACTCGACTTCTACCTGGCCCACCGCTCCCAGCGGCTCGACCAGGTCCGCGCCGCCCTCGGCGTGCTGGGACCCGAGGCGTCCGCGCGTGAGGTGGTCGAGCACGTCTACACCGATGTCGACCCCGTGCTCTGGGGTGCCGCCGAGCTGTCGGTGCGCGCGCAGCTGGACTACCTGCGCACGTGAGCCTGCGTGCCGCGTCGAATTTCGCGCACAAGAGCGCTCATTGACGTTCCCGGGCGGCACGCGGACAACTTCGTCCACGTGGATGAGATGGGTCGCGTGTCGCAGGCGTCTCAGCGGGCGAAGTGCGCTCGCCAGTCGTCGCTCAGCGGCGGGACCCGCACGCCCCGCGCGCGCAGGGCTGCGACGACCCTGGCGATGACGCCGCCGGGATCGCCGTAGAACTCGCGCTTCTTGACCACCACGATGAGCCAGCCACGGGACTCGAGCAGCTTGCGCCGGGCCTCGTCGATCTTCCGTTGCACCGGGTCGTCGTGGTGCTCGCCGTCGTACTCCACCCCGACCTTGGGCCTCAGGAACACCAGGTCGATGCGGAGCTCCTGGGCGTCCTCGAGCCGCAGCGTGTGGTTCGGCTTGATGGAGCGCAGGCCGGCCAGGGCGAGGAGCAGTCGCAGGCGTGACTCGCGCGGCGACTCGGCCCCGAGCCGGACGTACGCCGCGGCGCGGGCCGCGCGGTCGGCGTACTGCTCGACACTGGCCCGGCAGTAGCGGCGCAGGGCCGGGACGGTCGTGTAGCGGTGTTGCACCAGCCAGTCGCCGAGCACGACCAGCTCGACCAGGCTGAGGTAGCGCGCGAGCTCGACGAACATCCGGCACGGCGAGCTGACCCGCACGCCGGCCAGGACCCGCACGTCCGCCTCGTCGATCGCCAGCGCGTGGCAGCGCAGTCCCTGCCGCCGTCGACGGTCCTTGGCCTCGCGGACGGTGACGTGCTCCTCGGGGTGGTCGGGCACGGGCGCGCTGATGAGCTTGGCGCTGCTGAAGTGGGTGGCGACCGCACCTGCGGGGTGACACCTGAGCGCGGCGCGGACGGTGTGGATCGGTTGCGGGGTCACCTCCGCCGGCAGGTAGTGACCGAACAGGATCCGGCGGAACTCGCCACCCTTCAGGCGTCGGTCGCTGATCCCGGCCGCGAGAGCCTCGCCGCGCGTGAAGGGGATGTGGTCGTCGAGCACGCCGCGAGGGTCGCACCGGATCGGCTCCCGCTGCTGCGTCTCTCCACAGGGAGACGTCGGCGGGGCCGGTCGTGACACGCGGACCACCTCGTCCACATGGACGAAGTTGATCGGGTGTCGCGCCGAGATGCGGCCAACCCCATCCACGTGGACGAAGTTGTGCGCGTGTCGAGCTCAGACCGTCAAAGAGCGCTCTTGTGCGTGAAATTCGACGCGCGGCGGGGGTACGGCGGCGGGGCCGCCCGGTCAGCGGGCGCGGCGGGCGAGACGCTCGGGGTCCATGAGGACGACCGAGCGGGGCTCGAGGCGCAGCCAGCCCACGGGAGGCGAAGTCGGCCAGCGCCTTGTTGACCGTCTCGCGGGAGGCGCCGACCAGCTGGGCGAGCTCCTCCTGGGTGAGGTCGTGGTGGACGTGGATGCCGTCCTCGGCGGTGCGGCCGAAGCGGTCGGCGAGGTCGAGCAGCGCCTTGGCGACACGGCCCGGGACGTCGGAGAAGACCAGGTCGGAGACCACGTCGTTGGCCCGGCGCAGGCGGGAGGCGAGCTGGGACAGCAGGCCGTTGGCCACGTCGGGGCGGCCGTCGAGCCAGCGCAGCAGGTCGTCGTGCGACAGGGAGTAGAACGCCACGTCGGTCACCGCGGTCACCGTCGCCGAGCGCGGACCCGGGTCGAACAGCGACAGCTCGCCGAACATCTGGCCGGGGCCGAGGATCGCCAGCAGGTTCTCGCGGCCGTCGCTGGAGGTGCGGCCCAGCTTCACCTTGCCCTCGGCGACGATGTAGAGCTTGTCGCCGGTGTCCCCCTCGTGGAAGAGCACCTCGCCGCGACGCAGCCGGATCGTGCCGAGCGAGCTGCTCAGCGCAGCGGCCGCCTCGTCGTCGAGCGCGTTGAACAGCGGTGCCTGACGCAGGACGTCAGAGTCCACGGTGCCTCCTCCAAGACGGTGGTTCAGGTCACATCTTGACGTATGACCAGGTCAGATGACGACCCGCCACCCGATCCGGGCCCCAGGAGCCGCCCGAAGCCCCCGTACGCTGGCGCCGTGCCCGCCCCCGACGAGACCACCGAGACCCCGGGCGCGCCGTCGCGCACCGGACTGGTCCGGAGGGCCCGCAAGATCGACCGCGTCCTGGCCGAGACCTATCCCGAGGCCCGCTGCGAGCTGGACTTCCGCACGCCCTTCGAGCTGCTGGTCGTCACGGTGCTGAGCGCGCAGACCACCGACCGCCGGGTCAACGCGGTCAGCCCCGAGCTGTTCGCGGCCTACCCCGACGCCACCGCGATGGCCGGTGCGGACCGCGAGGAGGTCGAGCGGATCGTCCAGCCGACGGGCTTCTTCCGGGCCAAGACCGACGCGGTGCTCAAGCTCAGCGCCGCCCTGGTCGAGCGGTACGACGGTGAGGTGCCTGGCCGGCTGGAGGACCTCGTCACGCTGCCGGGGGTGGGCCGCAAGACCGCCAACGTCGTGCTGGGCAACGCCTTCGGCGTCCCTGGCATCACCGTCGACACCCACTTCGGCCGGCTCTCGCGACGGTTCGGGTTCACCGCGGAGACCGACCCGGTCAAGGTCGAGCACGAGGTCGGGACGCTGTTCCCCAAGCGCGACTGGACGATGCTCAGCCACCACCTGATCTGGCACGGCCGTCGGGTGTGCCACGCCCGCAACCCCGCGTGCGGCGCGTGCCCGGTCGCGCGCTGGTGCCCGGCGTACGGCGAGGGCCCGACCGACCCGGTCAAGGCAGCGTCGCTGGTGAAGACCGAGGGGCGGGCGTGATCCGAGGCCGGCGCCGTCTGGTCCCGACCGGCTCGGCCGCCCTCGTGGCGTTGCTGGCGCTCGCCGCCTGCGGCGACACCTCGCTCACCCCGCCGCCCGTGCAGACCCGCGTCGACGTCGACACCCCCGCGCTGCGCGCGCAGAAGCGGGCCGCCGGGATCGAGCCGTGCCCGCGGGTCGAGGGCGCCGGCGACCTCCCGCAGCGGGAGCTGGCCTGCCTCGGCGGCGGACGTGCGGTCGACCTCAGCCAGGTCGGTGGCCCGGCCGTGGTCCCGCTGTGGGCCTCGTGGTGCGTGCGGTGCCGCAAGGAGCTGCCGATCTACCAGCAGCTGGCCGAGCGGGCCGGTGGGCGGTTGACCGTGCTGGGCGTGGACTACCAGGACACCCAGCCCGACGTGGCGATCGACCTGCTGCGCAGGGCGGGCGCGACCTTCCCCTCGGTCGCCGACCCCGGCGGGGTGCTGGCCGAGACCTACCGCATCCGCGGCCTGCCCGCGGTGGCGTGGGTCGGCAAGGACGGGTCGGTGGTGCTGGACAACCCCAAGATCGACACCTACGCCGACCTGGTGACGTTGGTCTCGGACCGTCTCGGGGTGCGCCTGCCCCCGGCCGCTGCTGGGTAGGCTCTCGAGGTGGCCCGCCCCGTGACCGTGACGATGGACGACGTCGTCCTCCCGGAGTGGCTGGAGCCCGTGCGCCGGTCGGTGCGCACGATGAGGGCCAAGGACCTGAGCACCTTCGTGCCCCCCAAGCGGCCCAGACCCCGCGAGGGCGCGGTCCTGGTGCTGTTCGGCGACGGCCCCGAGGGCCCCGACCTGCTGCTCACCGAGCGCGCCCACACCATGCGCTCGCAGCCGGGACAGGTCTCCTTCCCGGGCGGCTCGACCGACGAGGGCGAGGACGCCGTCGCGACCGCGCTGCGCGAGGCGCAGGAGGAGACCGGGCTGGACCCGGACGGGGTCGACGTGTTCGCGGTGCTGCCGAGACTGTGGTTGCCTCCCCGCAACTTCGCGGTCGCGCCGGTCCTGGCGTACTGGGACCACCCGTCACCGGTCCGCGTGGTCAACGAGCGGGAGGTGCACGCGGTCTTCCGCACCCCGATCGAGTCGCTGCTGGAGCCTGCCAACCGGTTCTCGGTGCGGCACCCGCTGGGCTGGAACGGCCCGGGCTGGATGATCGGGCCCGACCGCGACGTCCTGCTGTGGGGGTTCACCGCGGGCATCCTCGACGCCCTGTTCGAGCACGTCGGCTGGGCCCGCGACTGGGACCGCTCGGTGGTGCGCAGCCTGCCCAAGGAGCACATCGACTGGCGACGCATCGCCACGTCCCTGGGCGTCGAGACCAAGCGCGAGGTGGAGAAGCTGCTCGCCGCGCGGGAGGCGGAGGCCGAGGGCGACGCGCAGTTCTCCGACGAGGACGGCGAGCCCGACGAGACCATCGTCGACCGGGAGCATCGCCGGTGAACCCCAACCTGCTCGACCTGGTGCTGCTGGTCCTGGTCCTGGCCTACGCCGTGTCCGGCTACTGGCAGGGCTTCGTCACCGGCGCGTTCGCCACCGCCGGCCTGCTGCTCGGCGGGCTCTTCGGGGTCTGGGCCGCGCCCCGGCTGCTCGGCGACGCGAGCCCGTCGGTCTGGGTCTCGCTGGGCGCGCTGTTCATCATGCTGCTGTGCGCCTCGCTGGGGCAGGGCATCCTGCAGTTCGCCGGCGCCCGCATCCGTGACCGCATCACCTGGCAGCCGATCCGCGCCGTCGATGCCGTGGGGGGCGCCGCGCTCAGCGTGGTCGCCGTGCTCGTCGTCGCCTGGGCGCTCGGGGTCGCGGCCTCCGGGGCCCAGCTGCCGTGGGTGAGCAAGGAGATCCGCCGCTCCGAGGTGCTCGGGCGGGTCAACGCGGTCATGCCGGACTCGGCGGTCCAGCTGCTGACCAGCTTCAACGACGTGGTCGGGTCCTCGTTCTTCCCGCGCTACCTCGAGCCGTTCGCGGCCGAGCGGATCGTGCGCGTCGGCCCGCCGCCCAAGGGCATCGCCCGTGACCCGCAGGTCGTGGCGGCGGGGCAGAGCGTGCTCAAGGTGCGCGGCGTCAACCGCTGCGGGCGCGGCGTGGAGGGGTCGGGGTTCCTCTACGCCCCCGACCGGCTGATGACCAACGCCCACGTCGTGGCGGGGGTGACCTCGCCCAAGGTGATCGTCGGGTCCGACGAGGTCGGAGCCGAGGTCGTCTACTACAACCCCGACCTCGACGTCGCCGTCCTGCGCGTCAAGGGCGTCGGCCGGCCCACCCTGCAGTTCGACCGCAGCGGCGGCCCCAAGGCCGCCGGCGCCGTGCTCGGCTACCCCCAGGACGGCCCGTACGACGTCCAGGGGGCGCGGATCCGCGCCGAGCAGCGGCTGCGCAGCCCCGACATCTACGGCCGCGGGACCGTGATCCGCGAGGTGTTCTCGGTCCGCTCCCTGATCCGGCCGGGCAACTCCGGCGGCCCCCTGGTCTCCGGGGACGGCAAGGTCTACGGCGTGGTGTTCGCCGCCTCGGTGGAGGACCGCTCGACCGGCTACGCCCTCACCGCGGACCAGGTGGCCGAGGCCGGGGTCCGCGGCCTGCGGGCCTCCAGCCCGGTCGCGACCGGCCGCTGCGCCTGAGCCCGCCCTACAGCAGGCGCGCGAGCGCGGCGCCGAGGGCGCACAGGCCCACCGCGGGGGGCAGCGTCACCAGCACCAGGAGGGCGCCGCGGCGCAGCCCGAGGTCGTGGGCCTGCACCGCGAAGGCGGAATAGGTGGTCAGCGCACCGCAGAAGCCGAGTCCCAGCAGCGCGCGCACGTCCTGCGCCGGCTCCAGCCCCACGACGAGACCGAGGACGAAGGCGCCGGCGAGGTTGGCCGCGACGGTGCCCCAGGGCAGACGGCCCGGGCGGTCCCCGAGGTGGCCGAGCAGGTAGCGGGCCGCCGCGCCGACGGCACCGCCGAGGGCGACCAGCACCCATCCCGAGGTGCTCACAGGTCGCCCTCCTCGCGCTCGAACTCCTCGCGCTCGGCGAGGGTCGAGAGCCGGTCGACCAGCGCGACCGCCGCCAGGCACGCGGCCAGCGTGAGCCCGGCGTACCCCAGGGCGAGCAGGGGCCGGCCCTGGTCCCCGAGGGCGTAGGTCTCGGCCGAGGCGGTGGACAGGGTGGTGTAGCCGCCGAGCAGGCCGGTGCCGAGGAACGGCGCGAGCAGGGGCCGCCGGTGCACCACGGCCAGCGCGGGCAGCGCGGCGAGGACGGCAGAGCCGGAGACGTTGACCAGCAGCGTCGACCAGGGGAAGACCTCCACCGGCCACCGGACCCCGACCGCCACACGCAGGAGTGCGCCGAGCAGCCCGCCGAGGCCCACCAGCGCGACGGTGGCGGGGCGCAGCCGCGGTCGCGGGAGGGGCAGCAGGCTCACGAGCGGAGCGTACGGGGGCCGGCGCGGGTGCTGTGACCGAGCCCGCAGCGGCGCCTGCGCGTCGCGGGCCGCCGGACGGGAATGGTGCGGTCGGGAGCGGGAACCGACATCATCGAGGCACGTGTGAGCGAGCACATGGCTCCCGGGGGATGTCCCTCCGGTGGTGTGCGCGTTGCACAGGTGAACGCCCCGCGAGGGAAGGAAAGGCACAGATGACCGACGAGACCCAGCACGAGACCCGGCTCCACGACCAGCCCGTCGACGGGGTGAGCACCGCCGGGCACCGGCACCAGGTGGTCGTGATCGGGTCCGGCTTCGGCGGGCTCTTCGGCGCCAAGGCGCTCAAGCGCGCCGACGCCGACGTCACCATGATCGCCAAGACCACCCACCACCTGTTCCAGCCGCTGCTCTACCAGGTGGCGACCGGCATCCTGAGCCAGGGCGAGATCGCCCCGCCGACCCGCGAGATCCTCGCCGACCAGAAGAACGCGCGCGTCCTGCTCGGCGAGGTCACGGGCATCGACCTCGAGCGCAAGGTGGTCACCTCCCAGGTCCTGGGCCGTGAGACGTTCACGCCCTACGACTCGCTGATCGTCGCCGCCGGCGCCGGCCAGTCGTACTTCGGCAACGACCAGTTCGCGGTGCACGCCCCCGGCATGAAGTCGATCGACGACGCGCTGGAGCTGCGCGGACGCATCTTCGGTGCCTTCGAGCTGGCCGAGCTGGCCGAGACCGACGAGGAGATCGAGCGCCTGCTGACCTTCGTCGTGGTCGGCGCCGGCCCGACCGGCGTGGAGATGGCCGGCCAGATCGCCGAGCTCGCGCAGCGCACGCTCAAGCACGACTTCCGCCACATCAACGCCCGCGACGCCCGGGTGATCCTGCTCGACGCGGCCAGCCAGGTGCTGCCCCCGTTCGGCGCCAAGCTCGGCGAGAAGACCAAGCACTCGCTGGAGAAGCGCGGCGTCGAGGTGCGCCTGGGCGAGATGGTGGTCGACGTCGACGAGCGCGGCCTCACCGTGCAGGAGAAGGACGGCAGCCGCGAGCGCATCGAGGCCGTCACCAAGGTCTGGGCCGCCGGCGTGCAGGCCTCGCCCCTGGCCAAGCACCTGGCCGAGCAGACCGGGTCGCCGGTCGACCGCGCCGGGCGGATCGCGGTGAACCCCGACCTCACCCTGGTCGGCCACCCCGAGGTGTTCGTGGTGGGCGACATGATGTCGCTGGACAACCTGCCCGGGGTGGCGCAGGTCGCCATCCAGCAGTCGAAGTACGCCGCCAAGGAGATCCGCCGCCGCCTCGAGGGCAAGGCTCCCCAGGAGCCCTTCAAGTACTTCGACAAGGGCAGCATGGCGACGATCTCGCGGTTCAGCGCGGTCGCCCTGGTCGGCAAGCTGCGCATCACCGGCTTCATCGCCTGGCTGATGTGGCTGGCCGTCCACCTGATCTACCTCACCGGCTTCAAGAACCGGGTGAGCGCGCTGCTGCACTGGTTCATCACGTTCCTCGGCACCGGCCGGGCCGAGCGGGTCGCGACCGAGCAGCAGATCTTCGGCCGTCAGGCGCTGCAGCAGCTCGAGCACGGTGCCGCCGACCTGGTCTCGGCGCCGGGGGAGTGGAACGACCTGCGCCAGCAGCTGGAGGACCAGGCGCTCGAGGAGGCGCGGCTGACCGACTCCGGCGAGCGCGGGATGAAGGTCGGTGCCGGGTCGGGCACGAGCGCGGGGCGCGGACCGGGCGTCAGCGGCGCGTGAGCCTCTTCCACTGGGGGTGGTCGGCGGCCCACCTCGGGAAGATGAACAGCCCCTCGGCCTCGACGCAGAGGTTGTCCTCCGCGTCGTAGAGGCGGCCCTTGGCCAGGGTCTTGCCGCCGTCGCTGCTCTCGATCCACGCCTCGGTCGAGGCCTCGCCCAGGGGCGTCGCCCGGCGGAAGTGCAGGGTCAGGCGCCCGGTCATCCCGGGACCGCCGAAGACCGCCGCGGCCTCGCCGAGCGCCTGGTCGAGCACCAGCGCGAGCACGCCGCCGTGCACGTGGTGCGGCGGCCCCTCGTAGGCCGCGCCGAGGCGGAAGCGGAACCACAGCCGCTCGTCCTGGATCCAGCGCTGCTCGTCGGGCACGACGGCGACCGGGTTGCGCAGGCCGCGCACGGCGTTGCCGTGGTTGCGCACGCCCGCCTCGCTGACCACGCTGCCCAGCGAGCCCTCCGCGATGCGGGTGGAGAGCCGCTCGGTGAGCCCGTCCACCGCCGCGGTGACGGCGCGGACCTCGTCGAGGGGGACCTCGGTGAGCATCGAGGCCTCGATCAGGCGGGCGACGGCGCGGGCGAGGCCGCCGTGCGCGGCGTCCTGCTCCGACCGGTCCTCGTGCTCGTCGCGGGTCATGGCAGCAGCCTAGCCCCGAAGTAGAACACGTTCTCGTCGTGCGGTCGCCGGGTTCGTGCGGTAGAGAGGCGTCATGGACGACACAGGCGTGCGCGACAACACCCGCGAGGTCGAGGAGTCGGTGGTCACCGACTTCTCCGACCGGATGAGCTACGGCGGCTACCTCGACCTGCCGACGCTGCTGTCCGCGCAGCGGCCGCTGAGTGACCCCGAGCACCACGACGAGCTGCTGTTCATCGTCCAGCACCAGACCACCGAGCTGTGGCTCAAGCTCGTGCTCCACGAGCTGGAGAGCGCCTGCCTGCTGCTGCGCGAGGACCAGCTCGCCCAGGCGCTCAAGCGCGTCGCGCGGGTCAAGCACGTGCAGCGCACGCTGGCCGAGCAGTGGTCGGTGCTGGCGACGCTGACCCCGAGCGAGTACGTCCAGTTCCGCGGCGTGCTGGGCAACAGCTCGGGCTTCCAGTCCTGGCAGTACCGCGCGGTCGAGTTCACCCTGGGCAACAAGAACGCCCGCATGCTCTCGGTCTTCGAGGCCGACGCAGGCGCACTGGCCGTCGTACGCCGGGCGCTGGAGGAGCCGTCGCTCTACGACGAGTTCCTGCGCTACCTCGCCCGTCACGGGTACGCCGTCCCGGTGGACGTGCTCGAGCGTGACGTGACCCGGTCCTGGACGTTCCGCGAGGACCTGGTGCCGGTGTTCGCCGGGATCTACGCCGAGGCCGAGCGGAACTGGTCGGCCTACGAGACCTGCGAGGAGCTGGTCGACCTGGAGGACAACTTCCAGCTGTGGCGCTTTCGCCACCTCACGACGGTGGAGCGCATCATCGGCTCGAAGACGGGCACCGGAGGGTCGAGTGGGGCGCCGTTCCTGCGTCGGGCGCTGGACCTGACCTTCTTCCCCGAGCTCTACGCGGTCAGGACGGCCCTGTGACCCGCTGGCCGGGCCAAGGTGCTACACCTTGTGCAACCTTCGTGTAAGGTAAGGGGCGTGTACACCGTGAAGCAGGCCGCACAGATGACGGGAGTCGCCCCGTCGACCGTGCGCGCGTGGGAGCAGCGCTATGCGGTCATCGAGCCCGAGCGCAGCGCCTCGGGCTACCGCCTCTACGACGAGGGGGCGATCCGGCGCCTGCGCCTGATGGCCACCCTGATCGACGCCGGCTGGTCCGCCGCGCAGGCCGCCGAGCGGGTCAAGCAGGCCGGTGACGAGCAGCCCGAGGTCGCGGGCGCCGCCCGCGACGCCGCGTTCCCCGACGTCGGGGTGCTGGTGGAGGCCGCCGAGCGCCTGGACGGCGCGCTGCTCACCTCCGCGGTCGACGACGCCTTCTCCGTGGCCGGCTTCGAGCACACCGTCACCGAGTGGCTCCTGCCCGCGGTCGTCGCGGTCGGCCGGGCGTGGGAGGAGGGCCGCATCACCATCGCCGGCGAGCACTTCGTCACCGCCGCCCTCCAGCGCCGGATCGCCACCGCCTACGAGGCCTCCGGCGTCAGCAGCCTCCCTCCGCGCGTGCTGGTCGGGCTCCCCGCCGGCTGCCGCCACGAGCTGGGCGCCACGATCTTCGCCACCCTGGTGCGGCGCCGTCACGTCGCCGCCCGCTACCTCGGCGAGGACCTGCCGGCCGACGAGTGGGCCAAGGCGGTCGACGCCCTCGCCCCGGCCGCCGTGGTGGTGGTCTGCCCCACCCCCGCCGACGTCCCACCGACCCAGGAGACCGTCGACCGGCTGCGCCGCGAGCACCCCTCGCTGCTGGTGTTCACCGGAGGTCAGTGCCAGGACGACGTCGCCGGCGCCACCCCCCTCGGTCACGACATCGTCGGGGCCGCCGCGTCACTGGCCGACAAGATCCAGACCGCCGTCGGCGTCTGAACCCCCACGCACCCACAGGTCCCCGGACCGGAAAGCAGAGGCATCCATGAACCCCATGCTCATCATCGTCCTGGTCCTCGCCGTCGTGATCCTGCTCGGCTTCGGCACGGTGTGGTTCAAGGACCGCAACCGCACCCACGAGCAGGCCGAGGACGGCGGACGCCTCGACCCGTGAGCCTCACAGGCCCAGGCGGCGGGCCGACTCCTCGCGCATCTCGACCTTGCGGATCTTGCCGGTGACCGTCATCGGGAACTCGTCGACCGCCAGGACGTAGCGCGGGATCTTGTAGTGCGCCAGCCGGCCGGTGGCGAACTCGCGCAGCGCGGCGGCGTCGAGCGGCGCCGCGCCCTCCCGCAGCCGGACCCAGGCGCACAGCTCCTCGCCGTACCTCTCGTCGGGGACGCCGACCACCTGCACGTCCTCGATGTCGGGGTGGGTGTAGAGGAACTCCTCGATCTCGCGGGGGTAGATGTTCTCCCCGCCGCGGATCACCATGTCCTTGATCCGGCCGACGATCGCGCAGTAGCCGTCCTCGCGCATCACCGCCAGGTCGCCGGTGTGCATCCAGCCGTCGGCGTCGACGGCGTCGGCGGTCTTCTCCGGCTCCTGCCAGTAGCCGAGCATCACCGAGTAGCCGCGGGTGCAGAACTCGCCCGGCTCGCCCCGATCCACGACGTCCCCGGTGGCGGGGTCGACGACCTTGATCTCGACGTGCGGGTGGACCCGGCCGATCGTCGCCGTGCGCCGCTCCAGGTCGTCCTCCGCGCGCGTCTGGCACGAGACCGGCGAGGTCTCGGTCATGCCGTAGGCGATCGAGACCTCGCTCATCCCCATCTCGTCGATGCAGCGCTTCATCACCTCGACCGGGCACGGCGAGCCGGCCATGATCCCGGTGCGCAACGTCGAGAGGTCGTAGTCACCGAAGCCCGGGGCTGTTCTGCATCGCGATGAACATCGTCGGCACGCCGTAGACGCCGGTGCACCGCTCCTCCTGGATCGCCCGGAGCGTCAGGACCGGGTCGAAGCCGGGGGCGGGGATGACCATGCAGGCACCGTGCGTCGTGCAGCCCAGGTTGCCCATCACCATGCCGAAGCAGTGGTAGAAGGGCACCGGGATCGCGAGCCGGTCCTCGTGGGTGAAGTTGATCGTCTCGGTCGTGAAGTAGCCGTTGTTGAGGATGTTGCGGTGGCTCAGCGTCGCGCCCTTCGGGAAGCCCGTCGTCCCGGACGTGTACTGGATGTTGATCGGGTCGTCCGGCTCGAGGGAGTGGTCGAGCAGCTCGGCCAGCGTGGTGCCCGGGTCGTGCCGGGTGAGGTCGGTCCACTCCGGGTCGCCGAGGAACACCACCTGCTCCAGGGCCGTGGCCTCGCCGCGGACCTCGCCGACCATCGCGCGGTAGTCGCTGGTCTTGAACTCCGGCGCCGAGACCAGCAGCTTGACGCCCGACTGGTTCAAGACGTAGGCCAGCTCGTGGGTGCGGTAGGCCGGGTTGATGTTGACCAGGATCGCCCCGATCTTGGCGGTCGCGTACTGCGTGATCGTCCACTCCGCGCAGTTCGGCGCCCAGATCCCGACGCGGTCGCCCTTGGTGATCCCGGCCCGCAGCAGCCCGATCGCCAGGGCGTCGACGTCCCGGTCGAGCTCGGCGTAGGTCCACCGCCGACCGGTCGCGACCTCGACCATGGCCTCGCGGTCGCCGTGGGTGGCGACGGTGCGCTCGAGGTTGGCCCCGATCGTCTCCTCGAGGAGGGGCGGGGACTGCTCACCGGCTGCGTAGGACTGCGTCGTCTCCATCCCGGCACGCTAGGCCGGGGGCGCGGCGCTGTCGAGGGCCGGTGGAGGGTGGGGTCAGGCGCTGCTGTCGGTGGAGAAGGCGAGCAGCCCGACCACCAGCAGCACGGCGAGGAGCACGCCGAGGACGGTGCCGACGAGCCCGGTCCAGAAGCCCGCCGTGGCCAGCCCCCCGCCCTCCAGGCGACCCTGGGCCATCTCGACGTCCCGGGTCGCGCGCCGGCCCACGATCATCGCCGGGATCCCGGTGATCGGGCCGAAGCAGGCGATGATCGACAAGATGCCCAGCACCAGGGCCACGATCGCCGCGCCGGAGGTCTCCGGCCTGGGCTGGGGGGACGACAGGCCCTGGGCCGCGACGTAGGACGACGGGCCCGACTGGGCCGACGGGGCCGACTGGGCGGGAGCGGCCGGCATGCGGTGCGCGGTCCACGCCGATCCGTCCCAGTAGCGCTGCTGTGACGGGTCCTCCGGGTCGGCGTACCAGCCGGCGGGTGGGTGGTCGGTCATGAGCCGATCGTCGCACGCCTCGGTCGCGACCGGCCCCACCCACCGCCGGCGGCTCAGCCGAAACGACCGGAGATGTAGTCCTCCGTGGCGCGCTCGTCCGGGGTCGAGAAGACCTTGGAGGTCGGGTTCATCTCGACCAGGCGACCGGGCTTGCCGTAGCCCGCGAGGTTGAAGAACGCCGTCTCGTCGCTCACCCGGGCGGCCTGCTGCATGTTGTGGGTGACGATGACGATCGTGTACTCCGACTTCAGCTCGTGGATGAGGTCCTCGACGCGGGCGGTGGAGATCGGGTCCAGCGCCGAGCACGGCTCGTCCATCAGCAGCACCTGCGGGCGCACGGCGATCGCGCGGGCGATGCACAGCCGCTGCTGCTGACCGCCCGAGAGCGACGCGCCCGGCTTCTTGAGCCGGTCCTTGACCTCGTCCCACAGGTTGGCGCCGCGCAGCGAGCGCTCGACGATCTCGTCCGCCTCCGCGCGGCCCAGCCGCCTGGTGTTGAGCCGGTTGCCGGCCAGGACGTTCTCCGCGATCGACATCTTGGGGAACGGGTTGGGCCGCTGGAACACCATGCCGATCTGCCTGCGCAGGGCGGACGGGTCGACGGACGGGTCGTACAGGCTCTGCCCGTCGATCATCACCTTGCCCTCGACGCGGGCGCCCGGGGTGACCTCGTGCATGCGGTTGAGCGAGCGCAGCATCGTCGACTTGCCGCAGCCCGACGGCCCGATGAACGCGGTCACCGCCTTGGCCGGGACCGTCATGGTCACGCCCTCGACCGCGAGGAAGTCCTTGTAGTAGAGGTTCAGGTCGTCGATCTCGATGCTCTTGGCCATCGCCAGTCACCGTCCCATCTTCGGGGCGAAGAACCGGCCCGCGACGCGGGCCAGCACGTTCAGGGTCATCACGATCACGATCAGCACCAGCGCCGCACCCCACGCGCGGTCCACGCCGTACTGCGGCGGGACACCGGGCTGGGTGAGGCTGTAGTAGATGAAGACCGGCAGGGTCTGCATCCGGCTGTCGGAGAACAGGTTGAAGTTCGAGGAGTCCGTCGACCCGGCGATGATCAGCAGCGGCGCGGTCTCGCCGATCACGCGCGCCAGGGCGATGAAGACCCCGGTGATGATGCCGGCCAGCGCCGTCGGCAGGACGACGCTGACGATCGTGCGCCACTTGGCCACCCCCAGGGCGTACGACGCCTCGCGCAGCTCGTTCGGCACGAGCTTGAGCATCTCCTCGGTCGAGCGGACGACGACCGGGATCATCAGCAGGGACAGGGCGATCGCGCCGCCGAAGCCCATCCGGATGCCCGGGCCGAAGATCATCCTGAACAGCGCGTAGGCGAAGAGCCCGGCGACGATCGAGGGGATGCCGGTCATCACGTCGACGAGGAAGGTGATGGTCCGCGCCACGGGCGAGCGGCCGCCGTACTCGACCAGGTAGACCGCGCACAGGATGCCGATCGGGATCGAGACGAGCGCGGTGGCCGCGGTGACCAGCAGCGTCCCCATGATCGCGTGGTAGATGCCGCCGCCCTCGCCCACGACGTTGCGCATCGAGTAGGTGAAGAACTGCGCGCTGAGGACGCCGTGCCCCTTGCTCCACACCGTCCACACCAAGGAGGCGAGCGGAACCAGGGCGACGCCGAGGGAGTACCAGACCAGGGACGTGACCAGCCGGTCCGTCGCCACGCGGCGCGGCTCCACCACGCGCGACCAGACCTGCAGGGCCAGGAGGTTGAGGACCGCAGCCACCACCGCGGCGGCCACCAGGCCCCAGCCGAGGGCCAGGCCGAGCAGGAGGCCGGCGACGACCGAGCCGCCTCCGACGGCGAGGGGCGCCCAGGTCGGCAGGTGCTTCTCCTGCAGGTGCAGCGCGGCCGCGGGTGACGTGGGGGCCGGGGAGAGGGTCGTCATGTCAGCTCACCTTCCGGTCCGCCCGCGCGACGATCGCGCGCGCGGCGAAGTTGACCACGAACGTCAGGACGAAGAGCACCAGGCCGGAGAAGATCAGCGCGTTGACCGCGAGGCCGGTGGACTCGGGGAAGTTCAGCGCGATGTTGGCCGCGATGGTCGAGGGGTTGTCCGACGAGATCAGGTTGAAGGTCACCGCGCCGCTGGCCGAGAGCACCAGCGCCACGGCCATGGTCTCGCCGAGCGCTCGGCCGAGACCGAGCATCGTGGCGGACACGATGCCGGAGCGGGCGTAGGGCAGCACCGTCATGCGGATCATCTCCCAGCGGGTCGCGCCCAGGGCGAGGGCCGCCTCCTGCTGGAGCTGAGGGGTCTGCGCGAACACCTCGCGGGTGATCGCGGTGATGATCGGCAGCACCATGATCGCCAGGACGATGCCGGCGGTCAGGATCGTGCGGCCTGTGCCCGAGGCCGGCCCGGCGAAGAACGGCAGCCAGCCGACGTGGGCATCGAGCCACTCGTAGACCGGCACCAGCCGCAGGCCGAGGAAGCTCAGCCCCCAGGCGCCGTACACCACCGACGGGACCGCGGCGAGCAGGTCGACGACGTAGCCCAGCGGGGTCGCGACGCGTCGCGGTGCGAAGTGGGAGATCACCAGCGCGACGCCGATGGCCAGGGGCGTGGCGATCAGCAGGGCCAGCGTCGCCGCCAGGACGGTGCCGAAGAGCAGGGGCCCCACGAAGGTGAGGACGTTGCTCGCCCCGCGCAGCTTGCTCGGGTCCGCGCCGATGGCGGGGAGCCCCTGCAGCGTGAGGAAGACGGCGACGCCGGCGAGGGCGACCAGGATCATCAGGCCCGACGAGCGGGCCAGGCCGGCGAACACACGGTCGCCGATGCGGCGGCCTCCGGGGGCCAGGCCCGGGTCATCTGGAGCGAGGGTGTCGGTCATTCCGACGTTCCTTCCTGACGTGGGTCCGTCCCGGACCGCGTCTGCGGTCCGGGACGGGGGCTGGTCCGGGGCGTCCGGGGGTGCGAACCGGGCGCCCCGGGGTCTCACTTGGCGCTGATGCCCTCCGCGATCGTGAGGGCCTGCTCCTCGATCGAGGCCGGGAGCGGCGCCGAGCCGGCGCTCTCCGCAGCCGTCTGCTGGCCGTCCTTGCTCACCACGTAGGTGACGTAGGCCTTGACCAGGTCGGCGGTCTCCTGGTCGTCGTAGGTCGGGCACGCGATGAGGTAGGAGGTCAGGACGACCGGGTAGACGCCGGACTCCTCGGTGCTGCGGTCCAGGTCGAAGGACAGGTCGTTGTCGCCGCGTCCCTGGGTCCTGGGGGAGATCTCGAGGATCTTCGCGGCCGCCTCGGCCGACGGACCGACGTACTCGTCGCCGACCTTCACCTTGGCGGTGCCGAGGTCACCGGCCTGGCTGGCGTCGGCGTAGCCGATGGTGTTCTTGCCGCCCGTGACGGCCTGGATCACGCCGGAGGTGCCGCTCGCCGCCTCGCCGCCCTTGACCGGGAAGGCGTCGTCCGGCTCGTCGGTCCACACGTCGGGAGCGGCGGCCTGGAGGTAGGCGGTGAAGTTCTTGGTGGTGCCGGAGTCGTCGCTGCGGTGGACCGCGGTGATCTTCTTCGAGGGCAGCTTCGCGTCGGGGTTGTCGGCCTTGATCGCCGCGTCGTCCCACGAGGTGATCTCGCCCTTGAAGATCTTGGCGAGGGTGGGTGCGGACAGCTGCAGGTCGTCGACGCCGTCGACGTTGAAGACGACCGCGATCGGACTGACGTAGTCCGGCACCTCGATGACGTCGCCGCCGCAGCGCTCCTTGGCCTTGTCCAGCTCACCCTCGTCCGTGGACAGGGCGGAGTCGGAGCCTGCGAAGTCCACGCCGCCGGCGATGAACTGCTCGCGGCCGCCGCCGGAGCCGATCGGGTCGTAGTCGACGGTCACGTCCGGGTTGGCGGTCTGGAAACCGGCGGCCCAGGCGCCCTGGGCGGCCTCCTGGGCGCTCGAGCCGGCGCCCTTCAGGTTGCCGGAGAGCGTCGAGCCGGAGGCGTTCGAGGCGTCACCGGAGGCAGTCTCGTTGCCGGCGCCGCAAGCGGAGAGGCCGAGACCGAGGCTCAGCAGGGCGCCACCGACGGCGACGCGGGAGAGGGAAGTACGCATGAGGATGTCGTGCTCCTGAACGGTTGGGCACTCGGTCGTGTGACCGACTGTCGTTCCAGGACGCTAGGGAGCACAGATGACGTGACGGGTCGCGCCAGGTGAACACAGGTTGAACAGACCGCGGTGATTCGGGAGGTGCGCGCGGTCTGCGTCACACCGACACCGGACCGCCGGCTCCGGTTCCCCTGCCGGCCACCTTCGCCGCGCACCGTCGCCACCATGACGCGCCCGACCCGTCCGACCCGCTCGACCCGCTCGACCCGCCCGACCCGTGGCGTGGACCAGCAGCCCGCACGACCCGGACCGGGCCGCCGGGTCCCGGCGGTGGTCGCCCACCGGGGAGCCAGCGCCGAGGCGCCGGAGAACACCCTCGCCGCAGTGCGCCGTGCCGTCGCGCGCGGGGCGGACCACGTCGAGGTCGACGTCCAGCGCACCCGGGACGGCGCCCTGGTGGTGCTGCACGACACCACCCTGGTCCGCACCACCGACGTCCGTCGCGTCCATCCACGACGCAGTCCCTGGCTGGTCGAGGACTTCACGTGGGAGGAGGTCCGGCGCCTCGACGCGGGGAGCTGGTGGTCCCTGCACGCGGCCGGCGAGCGCGTCCCCCTGCTGGAGGAGGTCGTGGAGACCATCCGGCACACCGGTGTCGGCCTGCTGGTGGAGGTGAAGAACCCCGCGCTGCACCCCGGCCTGGCGGCGGACGTCGCGGCCGCGCTGCGCGCGGTGCCCGGCTACCTCGACGAGGTGGCCGGCACCGACCGCCTGGTCGTGCAGTCCTTCGGTGCCGAGGCGATGAAGGAGCACAAGCGGCTGGAGCCGGCGGTGCCCGTCGGCCTCCTCGGGACGCCGGCGACCGCGGACCTCGGCGCGATCGCCACCTGGGCAGACCAGGTCAACCCCGCCCACTGGTCGGTCGGCGCGGGCTTCGTCGAGACCGTGCACCGGCACGGCATGCGCTGCCAGCTCTGGACGGTCAACCGTCCCGCGCACCTGCGGCGCGCGATCGGGCTCGGCGTGGACGGGATCATCACCAACCACCCCCACCTGCTCAGGCCGCTGGTGGACGGACCGGACGGAGTTCACCGAGGCGTCACCTCCCCGACGTGACACGGGAGGCGCCTGTTGCGCGCGCCTGCCTAGCGTCCGCGGCGGAAACCCGTCCTACTCGAGGAGAACGCATGCTCAAGCCCACCCGCCGGCGCGGCACGATCGCCGCGCTGGTCGCCGTGGCCACCGCCGGCTCGGCCGCGGTCGGCGTGACCGCCGTCGCCGGTCCCGCGGACGCCTCCGCCAACAGCGGTCGCGTCAAGAACGTCATCTACCTGCTCGGCGACGGCATGGGGCGCACCCACGTCACCGCGGCCCGCGAGCGCTTCCACGGAGCCGCCGGCCACCTCGCCATGGAGACCCTGCCGGTGACCGGCCAGGTCTCGACGTACTCCGTCGAGAGGGGCTCCGGTCAGCCCGGCGAGGCCGACTTCGCCCCCAACCACGTCACCGACTCCGCGTCCGCCGCGACCGCGTGGTCCTCCGGGGTCAAGACCTACAACGCCGCGCTCGGCGTGGACGCCAAGGGCACCGTCGTGCCGACCGCGATGGAGCTGGCCAAGCAGGCCGGCTACCGCACCGGCAACGTCTCCACCGCCGAGATCACCGACGCCACCCCCGCGGGCCAGATGAGCCACGCCCTCGCGCGCGGCTGTCAGGGGCCGTCGTACTCGGCGGCGGCGTGCCAGGACACCGACGTCACCGGTGCTGCGCTGCCCACCTCCGACGTGCGCGTCACCCCGATCGCCGACCAGGTCGCCCGCAACGGCACGGCCGACGTGATCCTGGGCGGCGGGCTCGCGCGCTTCGACGCCGCCGACGAGCAGGCGCTCGAGGCCCAGGGGTACGACGTCCTCGGCTCGCCCGCCTCGCAGACCGTCGCCACCGGGGCCGACCTGGCCGGCGCCACCGGCAGCAAGGTCTTCGGTCTGTTCAACACGGGCAACCTGACCATCGAGAAGTTCAAGCAGGAGCACCCGTCCGCCCCCCAGGCCGCCGAGCCGTCGCTGCCGGAGATGACCCGCAAGGCCATCTCGCTGCTGAGCGCGGGCTCCGCCGCCAAGGGTGGCAAGGGCTTCTACCTCCAGGTCGAGGGCGCGCTGATCGACAAGCGCTCCCACGCCAACGACGCCGCCCAGACGCTGGAGGAGATGAAGGCCTTCGACGAGGCCGTGGCCGTGGCCCGCGACTTCGCCGAGAAGGACGGCCACACCCTGGTGATCGTCACCGCCGACCACGAGTGCGCCGGCTTCAACATCATCGAGAAGGGCAGCTTCACCAACGCCGAGGCGACCTCGCCGCCGGCCAACACCGACCGCGGCAACCCGGCCAACGACAGCACCACGGTGCGTCCGTCCGGCGGCAGCAAGGACCCGTCCCGCACGGCCTTCGCCCCGGCCACGTTCCGCACGCCCGACGACCCGGCGTCGGTCCAGGACGGCTCCCCCGAGGCGAGCCTGTGGCTGACCTACCTGTCCGGCAACCACACCGGCGCCGACGTGCCGGTCTTCGCGATGGGCGCCGGTTCACAGGCCCTCGAGGGCAGCGTCGACAACACCGACCTGTTCGACGTGGTCACCGACGCGCTGGGGCTGGCGTCCTGATGCTCCGCCCCACCCGGGTCGCCGCGGCGTGTGCCGCGGCGGCCCTCGTCGGCGGGGGAGCCACGTGGGCGCTGGCCGCCCCGGGCTCCTCCGCGGGGGCGTCCCCGGAGCTCCCGGCCGCCGCGGTCGACCGGGCCTCGGCCGCACGCACCGCCTTCCCCGGTCTCGCCCCGGCGCACGGTGAGCCGGCGCTTCCCGCGCTGGGTGCGGCGGCCCCGGGCCCCGGTCGGGTCGGCCGGGTGCCGGGTCCGTTCGACGACCGCTTCTCGCTGTCCCGGCTGCGTCTGGCCGGCGGGCGCGTGACCGGGTCCCTGCGGGTCACCAGCGACGTCAGCGACCTGCTCGAGCTGCAGGTGCTGGTGGCCTACTACGACGCACGCGGGCGGCTCCTCGGCGTCCGCCGGTCCACCCACCACGCGACCGAGGGCCACGACCACACCGGCCCGCCGGCGGAGGTCGAGCGGTTCGCGCTCGCGGCACCGCCGCGATTCCGGGACCGGGTCGGCTCGGCCGCGGTCGGCGTACCGGTCCTGGTCAACGAGTAGCCCGGACGGGCTCTCCCCGCACGGGACGACGTGGTCTCGACGGGTGATGTGGACCAGCGTGCGCCGATCACTCCACGCGCCTAGGGTGACCGACGTGAGGAGTGGGAGCACTCGCGTCCCGGCGCCATGCACCTCCCCCCAGGCCGTTCTCGACGCCCTTCCCGCAGTGGTGGTGCTCTACGACGAGGACCTGCGTGTGGTGCACGGCAACCTCGCTGCGCTCGCCTACTACCGCGAGGCCTCCGGGTCCGCGGCCACGGACACCGCGGCGCTGGTGGGCCTGGACTACCGCCGGCTGATGGGGGAGGCCCGGAGCCGGGCCTCGCTGCCGCACCTGCGCGCCGCCCTCGGCGGCAGGACGAGCCAGGTCGAGACCCTCATGACCGAGCAGCACGGGGGCACTCCGAGGATGGCCCTCCGGCTCGGCTGGGCCGTCCCCGCCCGGCTCGGGCCGGGCCGCCCGGGGGTCCTGGCGCTCGCGGTCGCCCTCGGGAGCTGGGCGCGCGGCGACGCAGTACCCGCCGACGGCGTGGTGCAGGCCCGCAACGAGCGCCGGCGGCTGGTCGACGACCTGGACCACCGGGTGCTGACCCGCCTCGACCACGTGATGGCCCTGGCGGCCTCGATGGAGACCGCCCCGGGGGACCGGCCGGACGAGCAGGTCTGGACCGAGCGCGCCGACCTCTTGCTCGACCACGTCGACGCCGCCATCGCCGCGATGCGGGAGATCGTCAAGCGTGTCGTGGAGGCGTCCCGTCGCGCGCACGACCCCCACGGGGGCGAGCTCCTGCGCGTGCACTCGGTGCAGGGTCGGACGCCGGTGGTGCCGGCGAGGGCCAGGGAGGCGGCCCTGTCCGACCCGACCCCCCGGCACCAGGCACCGGACCCGTCGGCCCTCGCCTCGTGCCTGCGCGCGATGCCCGCGATCGTGGCGGTCTTCGACGCCGCCGAGTGCAACGTCTATGCCAACGACCGCAGCCTGGCGTTCCTGGGGTGCCGGACCGCCGAGGAGGCACACGGGCGCAGCCTCGCCGACCTCATCGGTCCCGAGCTCTACGCCGCGAACCGCAGGCTCGTGCAGCGCGCGCTTGCCGGTGAGTCCCAGTCCTTCCCGCGCGAGGTGGTCGACGCCGGGGGGTCCGTGCGTCACCTGGCCGTCCAGTACGTGCCCTTCGGCGTCGCCCCCGACTCGGGGCTGTTGGTCTTCGCGGTCGACGTGACCGAGCAGATGACGGCCGAGGAGCGGATCACCCGCGGGGTCTCCGCCGAGGAGGCCGAGGACCGTGAGCGCACCGCCCGGCGACTGCACGACGACGTGATCCAGCGACTCTTCGTCGCGGGGCTGAGGCTGGGGACCGCCCTCGCGCTCGAGGACCCGGTCCGTGGGCTGGAGGTGGTGGCCGAGGGGGTGCAGGAGGTGCGCGCGGCCCAGGTGGAGCTCGTGCGCGCCATCGAGCACCTGGCCGACGCGGTGGAGCCGTCGGACGTGCGAGCCGAGCTCGCCCGGGCTGTCGACGAGGCCATCGCCCGCCACGGGTTCCCGGTCTCCCTGGTCTACGTCGGGCTGCTGAGGTCCCTCCCTGGTCCGGTGATGAACGACCTCCTCGCGGTGGTGCGGGAGGCGCTGCAGAACGCCGCGAGGCACGGGCACGCGCGGCACGCCGAGGTGACGGTGGAGGTCCGCGACGACGTCCTGCAGGTCCGTGTCGAGGACGACGGGTCCGGCATCGCGCCGTCCGCCGACCGCGGGGAGGGCATGGCCACGCTGATGGCGCGCGCCGCCCGTGCCGGTGGTGGGGTGACCTGGTCGGCAGGGTCCGAGGGCGGCACCGTCGTGACCTGGTGGGCCGCCCTCGGAGCCGGGCTCAGACGCCTTCCTTGACCTCGAAGATCTGGTCGGCCACCAGGCCGTGCGCGTCGCGGTGCACGGTGTTGGCCGCCTCGGAGTCGGGCGCCTCGACCAGGCAGAAGATCTGCCCCTTGGACTCGTCGACCCAGTAGCGCAGGTAGTTGACGCCGTGAGGCTCCTGGGTGGCGAGGTCGGCCTGGTGGGCCTTGGCGACGTCGTCCATGGTGACGCCGTCGCCCAGGTGGTGGACATCCATGAAGAGAGGCATGCGGGTGGTTCCTTCCGGGGAGTCGTGCTGACATCCCGAGCCTCGTCCCTGCAGGGGGTGGGGACATCGGTAGCGGCTCCCCAGATGTGCGTCGGCGGCTACCCAGCACTGCTCGACCTCACTCCTGGGCGAACGTGACGTCGTAGGCACCCGGCCGGGTCGTGACCTCGAAGGAGACGCCGTCGGCCGTGCCCTGGAGCTGTTCGCCGAGACCCTGGTCGGTGCGCGACGCGTCGTAGGACGGCGGCAGGGCGGCCTGGACGGCGTCCAGCACCTCGGCCTCGGTCGCCGACGTCGCGTAGGAGGCGACCTGGATGCCGCTGCCGGTGCCGGCGCGGGCAGTGATGACGGGCGTACGGACGAACATGACAGTGGTCCTCGCTGGATCGGGCCCGCGCGTCTCGCGGACCATGGAACCTTCCGGCGCCCGGTGTCCTGGGAACCAGTGACACCAGTCCCAGCCGAGTCACGCCCGGACCTAGGCCGCGCGTGGTCGTGCGCGTTGTCGGGCGTGGAGGGCGTGGCGTTGGTCGAGGGGGGAGTGTCTGCTGGGCCAGCGGTGCTCGAAGGTGAGGGTGCCGTCGGGGTGCAAGTGGTGGTGGTAGAGGGGGTCGTGGATGCGGCGGTGGTGGTGCCCGCACAGGGGGAGTGCGTTGGCCAGGTCGGTGGGGCCGTGTTGGCTCCAGGGGCGCAGGTGGTGCAGCTCGCACCAGGCGAAGGGTCGGTCGCAGCCTTGGACGGCGCAGGTGTCGTAGGACGCGGAGAGCGCCACGGCCTGGTAGCGGGAGAACAGGCGTTGCTCGCGGCCGAGGTCGATCGGCACGGAGTCGCTGGAGAGGACCATGGGCAGGATGCCGGCGTTGCAGGCGATTCGGCGGGCTTCGCCGGCGGAGATCTCCGCGCCGGTGTCCAGGGTCGCGGTGCCGATGCCGGTGCGCAGGGGCTGTTCGTCGATGTGGACCACGACGGAGAAGCCGTTGATGCCGACCCTGCCGCCGGCGGCGTCGGAGGGGAGGTGCTCGAGGATCTCGCAGAAGGCCAGCCCGAGGCGGGTGGCGTGGTTGGTGGGCAGGTGGGCGCCGTCGGTGGGCGTGGGGTCGACCTGGACGGCGGAGGGGTGCCAGGCGTCGGGGTTCTCCCGTCGGGCGCGGGCGCGCCGGGGGGCGGTGCGGTGCTCGAGGTTGGCGCGCAGCGCCTGCCCTTCCAGGGGCGGGATCCGGAAGCGGCCGTCCCACCAGCCGTCGGCGTCCTCGCGCAGGGTCAGGTAGGTCTCCTGGTCTCTGCGGGCTTCCTCGGCGCGGAGCTGGTCGTCGGCGACGACGTCGGCGAGGTCGACCTCGGTGAGCTCGCCGGTGTCGGGGTCGACGTCGGGCAGGCGGACCTCGACCCGCTTGCGCAGCGGCTCGAGCACGCGGCGGGCGGCGCGGGCGAGCTTGGAGGGGGCAGGATCAGCGCCTTGGCGACGAGGAGCTCCTCGCACGCGGCCATCTCCTCGGCGGTGATGGTCGGGACCAGGGCGGCGGCCTGTTCCTCGGTGAGACCGCGGACCCGGGCGTCCATCCGCAGCCGGGTCACGGTGTCGGTGACCTTCTCGCAGGCGCGGACGATGATCCGGGCGTGGTCCTCGGTGATCCGGCCCTGGGTCAGCGCGGCCCGGACGTGGAGGTAGGTCGACTCCAGTCGTTGGGCGACCCCGAGCGAGCCCCAGGTGCGGGGGCGGTTGCTGCCCGCTGCCCGTGAGGCCCAGGTGTCGGTGTCGGTGGCGGCGGTCATCGCCTTGGCGTCACAGGCCTCGGCCGCGGCGACCACGTGCAGCCGCAGCCCGGCCATCCGCGCCTCCAGCGTGGCCTGCAGCCGGACCGCCTCGGCCAGCTCGGCGGAGGACAGGTCGTCCACCGCGACCCACTCGGTCACGTCGCCGCGCTCGTCGCGCACCGTCACCTGGTCCAGCGCGGCGTGCGCCTGACGCAGAGCAGTGAGCAACGAGTTCATGGACGCAGTCTACCGCAGAACTGACGATAAACAAACATGTGTTCGAGTTGTGGAAGAAACCTGGTGCGCGCGGTCGATCGCAGCTCACGCCGCGGAGACGCGCGCGAGGACCGCGTCACGCACCGTGGCGGGGACGGTCGTCGTACCGGCGGAGATGGCCTCGGTGACGAAGAAGGCGTTGCCGCCGGTCACCTCGTGCAGGTGCTCGGAGTCGTGCACCCCTGCGTCGGCGGCCAGCAGGGTCATCTGCCGATGCCAGGACCGGGGAGTGCGGAGGGCCACAGGCCAGAGGGCCCGCGCACCGAGCGAACGGGAGTAGCGTCGAGGTATCCACCGAGGCGATGGCCGTGCAACGGGGGCGGGTCACCGCCGATGACCTCGAGGGGTGCGGACCCATGGCACGCAAGCAGACCGACAAGCCCGCCACGATCGTGAACGTCAGCCTCGCCGGCGCGGAGCGGGACTACGACCGGCGCGTGCGCTTCCTCGACCACGACTTCCGGCTGGTGCGGCGCGGCACGGACGGCGACGTCGAGCAGGCAGAGGCCCTGGTCCGGCGGTGGTCGGGCGAGGCGGGCGCCCTGGCGGTGACCGGCATCCGCGAGGCGCGGGCCGCCGGGTTGTACGACGGCGACCTGGACGCGGTCGAACGGGTCAAGGCAGCCGCTGCGGGGGGCGTGCCCGTGACCGACGGCCACGCGCTGCGGGACGTGCTGCAGGAGTGGGCGATCCGCCACGTGCAGGGCGAGATGCCGGGGTTCTTCCTCAACGCCCGCACCGTCGTGCTGGGCGGCTTCAACCACGACCGGACCACCCGGATCCTGCGCGAGTTCACCGACAACGTGGAGTTCGCCGATCCCCTGCTGCGCCTGGGGATCCCGACGCTGATCGACCAGAACCCGGTGCTCGGACTGGCCACCGACGTCGGGCTGTGGCCGCTGCGCCACCTGCCGAGACAGGTCAGGGCGGAGATCAACGCACCCGGCTACCGCATCAGCCACGCGATGGCCCGCAAGGCGGCACGCGACTGCGACGTGGTCGTGGCGACCTACGCCGAGCTGACCGGCTTCGGTCTCGAGGACCTGGCCGGCAAGACGCTGGTCTCCTCGGCGATCTCCGACGAGCAGCTCGCCGAGCTCGCGTCGCGGGGTGTGGACATGGTGCTGGACGCGACCCCTCAACCGTTCGACGTGACGGTCGACGCCGCGGTGCTCGAGGCGATGATGCGCTCCCTCGCCGCGCGCGGCGGGCGGCTCACCGACGACGACCTGCTGGACATGATCGTCGAGGCGGGCCTGGAGCCCCGGGTCCTGCAGCCCAACGGCCCGCGCCGCAAGAGCCGCTTCGCGTTCGTCATCCACCCGCTGTCGCAGAAGTTCTTCGGCCAGGTCGAGCCCCTGGGCATGGTCGCCCGGCACTCGCCCGGACCGGTCGTGGACGCGATGGAGAAGGCGCTCGCCTATGCGCCGCCGTTCCTCTACACCCACGTCACCGGCATCACGTCCCCGACGGGCGCGGAGGCGGAGGGCTGGCTGATCTCGGTGGGCGGCACGCCGAAGGAGATGATGGCCCACCGTCCGGAGTTCACCTACGCGCGCCTGCTCCAGGCCGCCGAGATGGCGCGCAAGCTCGGCGCCCAGGTGATGGGTCTCGGCGCGTTCACCAAGGTCGTGGGTGACGCCGGGGTGACCGTCGCCAAGCAGGCACCGCTCCCGGTCACGACGGGCAACAGCTACAGCGCCTCCGGTGCCCTGTGGGCGGCGCACGACGCGATCAACCGGCTCGGCATCGCCGAGGTCGACGAGAAGGGGCGGATCAAGGGCAAGGCGATGGTCGTCGGCGCCACCGGGGCGATCGGGTCGGTCTGCGCGCGGCTGCTGGCGCTGGCCAGCGACGAGCTGTGGCTGGTGTCCCCCGAGTCGGCGAAGCTGCTCGCGCTGCGGCACCAGATCGAGCAGGAGGACCCGCGGGCGCGGATCCACGTCGCCGCCACCCCCGACGACCACCTCGCCGAGATGGACGTGATCGTGACCGCGACGTCGGGGGCCGGCAAGCGGGTGCTCGACATCATGAAGGTCAAGCCCGGCTGCGTGATCACCGACGTCGCGCGCCCCCTCGACCTCTCGGCCGAGGACGTGGCCAAGCGGCCCGACGTGCTCGTGGTGGAGTCCGGCGAGATCGAGCTGCCCGGCGAGGTCCACATGCGCGACATCGGGCTGCCGCCCGGCGTGGTCTACGCCTGCATGGCCGAGACCGTGGTGCTGGCACTGGAGGGCCGTTACGAGACCTTCACGGTCGGCCGCAACATCGAGTGGGAGAAGGTCAAGGAGATCTACCGTCTCGGCCTCAAGCACGGGATGCGGCTGGCCACCATCTCGGGCGTCAACGGCGTCTTCACCCCCGAGGACGTCGCCCGCGTGCGCGAGCTCGCGTTGGAGCGGCGCAGGGAGCTCGTGGGCGTCAGGTGAGTCGCGAGACGGTCGCCCGGCACCATCGCTACACCTTCCCCGGGCTCGTCGCCGCGGTCGCCTTCGCCGTGCTGTCCTTCGTCCCGTCCCTCCTGCCACGTCCGTGGTTCTTCCAGGGGCTCATCACGGGGATCGACGCCGCCATCGGCTACGGCGCCGGCGTCGTGGGTGCCTGGGTGTGGCGAGAGCTCGCCGACCGGGGTCCGCGGCCTGCGTCGGACCGCTCCTGGCGCGTGCTCGGGGTCGCCGGCGGCGGCGCGCTGGTCGTGGCGCTCCTCGTGGGGGTGCGGTGGCAGAGGCAGAGCAGCGTGCTCGTGGCGACGTCGCCGGAGCACCCGGCGTGGTCGCTGCTCGTCCTGCCGCTGGGCGTGGGGACCTTCGTGCTGCTCGTGAGCGTCGCGCGCGGGCTGCGGGCGGCGTACCGCGGTCTCGCCGCCCTCCTCGCCCGGCGCATGGGAGCACGCGCGGCACGGGCGATCGGGCTGGTCGCCGTGGTCCTCCTCGGCGTCCTCGTGCTCGACGGCGTGGTCGGCGACCGGCTCGTGGCAGCGGTCGACGCCTCGTTCGCGGTCGCCGACCAGACCACCCCCGACGCGGTGGCACGGCCCACGACCGGCGACCGCTCCGGTGGGCCGGGCTCGCTCGTCGACTGGGACGAGCTGGGCCGGGAGGGCCGGGTGTTCGTCGGTCGCGGTCCCGACGCGGGGGACATCGCGGCGGTCACGGGCCGGCGTGCGCTCGACCCGATGCGCTTCTACGCCGGCACCGCCTCGGCCGAGTCCAGCGAGGACCGCGCGCGACTGGCGGTCGCCGACCTCGAGCGGGCCGGCGGCTTCGACCGCAAGGACCTGCTCGTGGTCACCACGACCGGCAGCGGCTGGGTCGAGCCCGGCTCGGTCGGCAGCTTCGAGTACCTCCTCGGCGGCGACACGGCGACCGTCGCCGTCCAGTACTCCCACCTGCCGTCCTGGCTCTCGTTCCTCGTCGACCAGCGCCAGGCGCGAGACGCCGGCCGGAACCTGTTCGACGCGGTCTACGAGCGCTGGTCCGCACTGCCTCCGCCCCGCCGTCCCGCTCTCCACGTCTTCGGCGAGAGCCTCGGCTCCTTCGGCGCCGAGACCGCGTTCAGCGGTGAGTTCGACCTGGCCAACCGCACCGAGGGCGTCCTCTTCGTCGGTCCCCCGCACGCCAACCCGCTCTACCGCTCCTTCGTCGACGAGCGGGACCGCGACTCCCTCGAGATCGAGCCGGTCTACCGCGGCGGCCGGACCATCCGCTTCACCAACCGGCCCCGCCTGCCGATCCAGCCGGTGGACGCGCCGTGGGACGGCACGAGGGTGCTCTACCTGCAGCACCCGACCGACCCGATCACCTGGTGGACGCCCGACCTGCTCTGGCACCGCCCCGACTGGCTCGAGGAGCCGCGGGGATCCGACGTCCTCGACGCCACCCGGTGGATCCCGGTGGTCACGTTCTGGCAGCTCTCGGCCGACCTCGCCCTCGGCTTCTCGACGCAGCCCGGTCACGGGCACGACTTCACCGGCGAGCACGTCGACGGCTGGTACGCCGTGCTGAGGCCGCCGGGCTGGTCGCCGGAACAGCTGGCGAGACTGCGGGCGCTCGCCCTGGCGGAGAGCTTCAGCGAACCGTTCCGGCCGGGCGGCTGAGCGGCGTCACACGGCCGCGGACAGCTCCGCGGCGAGTGCCGTGGCGTCTGCGTCGATCGCGACGACGAGGCGGGCGAAGCGCTGACCCGTCAGCTCGACCGCCACGGCCGGGGCGCCACGCCGGACGGACACCAGCGTCCGGCCCTGACCGCGCCAGGTCCCGATCTTGCGGATGCCGGGCAGCCCGAGCCCGGGTGCGCGCAGCCCCCGGACCGCGGCGAGACCGTCCTGCTCCACCCGCGCGGAGGCGATCGCGCTGCGCGGGAACTCGTGGTCCCGCACCAGCCCGAGGACCTTCTCGGTCGTGGTGAAGCGCAGCTGCAGGGTGTCCTGGGTGAGGGTCAGTCGTGCCATGCGGGCATTGTCGCGGGTGTGCCGGGCGGCCTGTCGCTGGGGCTCAGCCCGGGACGAGGGCATGGCCGAAGTGGACCACCGAGTGCCCGATCTCGATGCGGTCGCCGTCGTGCAGCAGGTGCGGCTCGTCGACCACCTCCCCGTTGACGTAGGTGCCGTTGGTCGAGTCCAGGTCCTCCAGCAGGTAGCCCCCGTCCGTGGGCACCACCCGCGCGTGACGCCGGGAGGCCTGGTCGTCCGGGAGGGCCAGGTCGCAGTCGGCCTGCCGCCCGATCGACACCACGTCGTCACCGAGCTCGACCCGCGCGCCCCCGGGGCCACTCAGCGTGGGGACCACGCGGGCCACCGCGGAGCGGACCAGGGTCGTGGCGACCACGCGGGGCCCGGGACGAGCGGGTCGTGCCGAGAGCGGGCTGAGGTCGGGGTCCTGCCGCAGGATCGCCTGGTGCAGGGACTGCAGCCGCGCCGAGGGGTCGACGCCGAGCTCTCGGTCGAGCGCGGCACGTGCGCTGCGGTAGGCCGACAGGGCGGCGTCCTGCCGCCCCGTGCGGTAGAGGGCGAGCATCAGGTGGGCCCACAGCGGCTCGCGCAGCGGGTTCTCCGCCAGCAGCTCGCGCAGCGGGACCAGCAGCCCCTCGGCCCGCCCGCAGGCGAGCTCGGCGTCGGCCCACAGCTCGGCGACGACCAGCCGCTCCTCCTCCAGCGCGACCGCGCGGTCCGCCGCCTGGTCGAACTCGCGCAGGTCGGACAGCGCGGGCCCCCGCCACAGGTTGAGCGCCCCGGCGAAGTGGGCCGCCGCGCGCTCGTGGTCGCCGTCCGCCACCGCCTGGAGCCCTTCCGCGCGTCCGCGGTGGAAGTCCTCGACGTCGGTGGAGACGTCGGCGAGGTAGCCGGGGTCCCGCGTGACCAGCGCCCCGGACACCCCGTGGCCGCCGAGCATCTTGCGCAAGGTCGCCACGTGGTACTGCAGGCTGTTGCGCGCGGTGACCGGCAGGTCCTCGCCGTACAGGCCGAGGAGCAGGTCGTCGACGCTGACCACCCGCCCCCGGGCGAGGGCCAGCAGCGCCACCACCAGTCGCTGCTTGGGTCCGCCGATGCCCAGCTCGGCCCGGTCCGTGACGAGACGGAGCGGGCCGAGCAGCTCGACGCGGAGCGAGGACACGAGGCGGTCAGCCGCTCAGAAGGAGTAGGGGACGTCGTCGATCAGCGGCTTGAGGTTGCCACCGACCCCGATCGTCACCCGGTAGCTGCCCTGCGGCACGGCACGGTCGAGGCTCAGCGTCATGCACCCCTTGGCCGGCAGCTTGGTGGGGAACGTCGTGACGCTGGTGGCGACCACGCGCCCGCCCTGCCGGACCTCGGCGTAGACGTCGCTGTGCCCGCGCTTCCTGGGCAGGCCCTTGTAGCGCAGCGCGAGCGCCTCGATGCTCGACGGCTGGCTGATCGTCTTGCAGCCGGCCGTCACGCGGCCCGGGTTCTTGGCCACCGCGTAGCTCGGGGCGTCCTCGGCGCGGCGCGTGCCGCTGCCGGCGCGCGCGACGTACGGCGAGGTGTAGGAGCCCTTGCCGTCGGCGATCCGGCGTCCGGCCGCGAGGAGCGGCTTCACCAGGTCGATCGGGCGGTAGGACGACAGGCTCTCGCCCCCGGTCACCTCGCTGCGGGACCACGTCGTGATGCCGATCATCTGCCCCTGGGGGTTCGCCGCGAGGCCGCCGGAGTTGCCGCCGAAGATCTTGGCGGTGGTGTTCATCTCCGCGCGGGGCGTGCCGAGGCGCTCGTCCTGGATCGGGCCGGAGACCACGCCCTCGGTGAAGGTGGGCGCCTGCGACCCGGAGACCGCCGGGTAGCCGACGAACGAGACCTTGTCGGAGGTCTTCACCGCATCGGAGTCGCCGAGCTCGACCTGCTCGAGGCCCTCGAGGTCCTCGGACTCGATCAGCGTCCCCGACTGGCGCTTGGTGATCTGGACGACCGCGGCGTCGAGGTAGCCGTCGGCCGCGATGACCTTGCCGAGGTACGTCGGCTCGGCCGCCTCGTCCAGGCCGCGCGAGACCGAGATCGAGACCACCTCGGGGTCCTCGGGCAGGCCGGGGGCGAAGGTGCGCGTGGCGATCGCCATGCCCAGGGCGGCCGGGGCGGCCACGTGGGCGTTGGTCAGGACCAGGCCGCGCTCGGCGTCGACGACCACGCCGGAGCCGCGGAACCGACCGGCCTCGAGGTAGACCGTGGCGCGGGCCAGGTCGTCCTTGGTGACCGCCTGGGGGCGCTCCTGCTCGGCGACCTCGTCCCCTCCGCCGCGGGTCATCGCGAAGACCGCGCCGCCGACGACCAGGACGGTCGCGACCGCGGCGGCCGCCACCAGGACGCCGCGCGACCGGCCGCCGCCGGCGGACCCGCCGGCCGGGGTGGCCGCGCCCTTGCCGCCGCCACCCCTGGCCTTCTGCGCCGACTCGGTGACCAGCGTGTCGCCGCTGCCGGGATCGCCGATCGTGAAGGTCTGGCGACCGGCCAGGGCGACCTCACCCACCCGGCGTCCTTCCAGCCAGGTGCCCGACGTGGAGCCCAGGTCGACCAGCGTCCACACCCCGCGACGCTGCTCCACGCGGACGTGGTGGCGCGAGACGGTCGTCGCGACCGCCACCAGGTCGTTGTCGGTCTCGCGTCCCACCGACACCGACCCGCCGGCGGCGGCGGTGCGCGTCTGCCCACCGAGCGTCACGGTCACCACGTCACCGGACCCACGGCCGACCTCCGTGGGCGCGGCTGCGGCGGCGGCGAGCGCGCCGCCGGGGCGCGCCTCGGTCACGGCCGGGCGCAGTCCCCCGGTGGGCGCGGCGGCAGCCTCGAGAGGCGGAGGCGGAGGCGGCGCGGCGGCTGCCGGTGCGGCACCTGCGGCGCTCAGGTCGAGGGGCACCTGCTCCTCGCCCTGGCCGAGGACCAGCCGCAGCGAGCCCTGCACCGGGACCGTGCTGACGCGCCGGCCGTCGACGAAGCTGCCCTGCGTCGAGCCCAGGTCGGCGTAGGTCCAGCCCGAGCCGTCCCAGGTGAGCTCGCCGTGCCGGCGCGAGACGGCGGAGGACTGCAGCACCACCGCGGCGGAGGGGTCGCGGCCGATCAGCACCGCCTGTCCGGGCCGGGCCGACGTGCGCCCGCCCGACCAGGAGACGGTGAGGTCACCGGCACCGCCTGTGCCAGTGGCTCCGGTGGCTCCAGTGGCCCCGTTGGCGCCCGGAGCCCCCGCGGGCACCGCGGTCACGCCGCCGAAGGCGCCGCCCACGGGCGGGGAGGGGGACCGCGGTGGCGCACTCGCGCGCAGGCCCATCGCCTCCGCGATCGCCTCGACCGCCCACCGGGCGTCGGACGGCTGCACCGAGCTCGTCCGCTCGAGGTCCCGGGCGATCTCCTCGACCGCCGACCCGGTCCTGCTCGGGTCCGCCGAGGCCTCCTGCAGCCGCGACTGTACCCCGATGCCCAGGGCGAGGCCGATCAGGTTGGCCTCGGCCGTGGCGCCCGGGACGCCGTCGGCGAGCATGGCCCTCACCCGGCGTACGTCGTCCAGCACCGGAGCGCCGTAGGACCCGACCAGTCGCACCAGCTCGCTGCGGACGCGCGCGGCACGCTCGCCCTCGTCGTAGCCGTTCATCGCACACCCCTGTTCTCGTCCCCCGCGGAGACGTGTGTCGGTCGTGGCGCCGGCACGTCGCCGGTCGCCACCTGGATCAGCTCGGAGAGCCCGTCGGCGACGAGGACCGCGCGTCCGGGAGCGTGGGGGGAGTCCAGCGGGCTGCGCAGCCGCACGCCCACCAGGTCGCCGTCGATGTCCAGCTCGGGCGAGAGCAGGACCGCCTGCTTGGACTTGCGCACCTCCGGCACCAGGCCGGCGTAGGCGCGCAGCCCGGCACGGTTGTCCGTGGCGACGACGAAGCGCAGCGAGGTGTCGCGGCTGGTGCGGGCGAGCTGCTCGAGGGCCGAGGACACCTGGTCCGGGAACAGGTCGACGTCGTCGCAGCAGCACAGGACCGGCTCGCCGGTCGCGGTCCGCCGGACCATCTCGCTGACCGCCGCCTCGAGCGCCGCGGTGTCGTGCACGTCGACGACCTGCAGCAGCCCGTGGTCCTCGTAGGAGCCGGGACGGCGGGCCACCAGCAGGACCGGGGCCGCCGGCACGGGTGCGCGCGAGGCCACCTGCGCGAGCAGCCGCAGCGTCGAGGTGCGGCCGCTGCGCGCCGGGCCGGCCACGAGCAGGTGGGAGTCGCGCAGGTCGGCGTGCACCGGGGCGACCTCCCGCTCGCCGACGGCGAACGGCAGCACCCACGTGTCGGGCGCCGGCGGGAGCTCGCGGGCCTCGACCGAGGTGGGCATCCGCCCGACGACGGTGAACGCCCGGGTGTGGCGCTCGCGCAGCGAGCGCACGAGGTCGGCCAGGGCCCGCTGCTCGGCGGCGGGGTCGGCGCCGTGCCAGACCGCGACCTGCACCTCGGTCGTGCCCTGGATGAACCCGCGTCCGGGCGTCAGCCGGGCACCGGAGGCGAGCGCGCTGTCGACGCCGAGGACGGCGTACTCGTCGCGCTCGGCCAGGCGCAGCACCAGGCGCGTGGTCACCACGCTGGAGACCGAGTTGGGCACCGACGCCCGGCGGTCGGCGGTGAGCACGACGTGCACCCCGACCGCCGCGCCCTCGCGGATCACCTGCTCGAGCACGTCGAGCAGCCGGCCACCCTCGGGGCGCTCGAGGCTGGAGACGACCCCGCTGTAGCCGTCGACCAGCACGACCACCCGGGGGGCGGCTCGGCCGGTGGCGGGGTCGACGAGGCTGTCGAAGGACACCGCGCCGCTGGCCGCGAGGTCACGCTTGCGTGACTCCACCTCGCGCTGCAGCCGGCGCAGCACCCGCGCCACGCGGCCCAGGTCGTCGGGCCCCGTCACGGCGAGGCAGTGGGGTGCGTCGGCCAGCACGTGCAGCCCGTGGCCGGCGAAGTCCAGGCAGAACAGCTGCAGCTCGGCAGGGGGGAGCGACTGGAGCAGGCCGGCGGCCAGCGTCCGCAGCGTGGTCGTCTTGCCGCTGCGGCTGGTGCCGAAGACCATCAGGTTGCGCTGGCGGTCGAGGTCGAGGGTGAGCAGGCGGCGCTGCTGGCGCTCGGGCAGGTCGGCCAGCCCCAGCGGCACCGTGCCCTCGGGAGCAGGCTCGCCCGCCTCCTCTTCCAGGTCCGCGACCCTCACCACGGTGGGCAGGGCCGGCAGCCACGGCACGTGCGGCCGGGCGAAGCCGCCGAGCCGCATCACGCGCTCCGTCGCCTCGACGAGCGCCTCGAGCGTGGTCAGGTGCGAGGTCCGGGCGTGGGCCGGCACCGGCGTGGCGGCGTCGTCCAGGTCGAGCACCTCGACCGGTGCGGTCGTCGAGCTGCGGGCCGGCCCGCCGACGTAGGCCGACTGGAACTCGACCAGGTCGCGGTGCACGCGCTGGTAGCCGCGTCCCGCCAGCCGCCGCGGCACGTGGGCGGCCCGCCGGTCGTCGATGACGTCGAGACTGTCCGCCTCGTCGTTGACCCGCAGCGCGATGCGCGCGCCGACGTTGGCGCGGATCCGCTCGTTGACCACGCCCGCCGGACGCTGGGTCGCCAGCACCAGGCGCAGGCCGAGGGACCGGCCGCGTGCGGCCAGGTCGACGACACCGTCGACGAACTCGGGGATCTCCTTGGCGAGGGCGGCGAACTCGTCCACGACGATCACCAGCTCCTCGAGGGCTACGTCGGGTCGCACGCGTCGCAGCTCGGCCACGTCCCGCGCGCCGGCACCGGCCAGGAGCTCCTCGCGCCGCTTGATCTCGGCCTCGAGGGCCCGCAGCACGCGGCGGGTGAGGTGCTCGTCGAGGTCGGTCACGACGCCCACGCAGTGGGGGAAGCGCATCGCGTCCTTGAACGCCGCGCCGCCCTTGTAGTCCACGAGCAGGAACGAGACCCGGTCGGGCGGGTAGGCCGCGGCCAGCGACGCCACCAGGGTCTGCAGGAGCTCGCTCTTGCCGGAGCCGGTCGTCCCGCCGAGCAGGACGTGTGAGCCGCCTGGCCCCAGGTCGAGGTCGAGCGGGCCGTCGGCGGTGGCGCCCAGCCGGGCGAGCAGCGTCTCGGGCGAGGCGCTGCCCCACCTGCGCCGCAGGGCGGTCGGGGAGACCAGGTCGGGCACGAGGTCCTCGAGCACCACACGTTCGGGGACGGAGGCGACCCGCCGGTTGTCGCCGGCGTCGCGCACCGCGGCGAGCGCGGAGGACAGGTCGAGGGCCTCCGCGGCGCCGAGGCGCTCGAGCGCGACCGCCAGGTCGGTCCCGTCCCGGACACCGCGCAGCCTGGCGGTGCCGCCCGGGCCGACCTCGAGCACCGTCGAGACCGTCGTCGGCACGGAGCGGGCGTCTCGCCCGAACCAGAGCGTGGCCACCCCGACGTCGCGGCAGGCGACGACCTCGTTGAGCAGGGCGGCGTCGGCCCCGACCCGCTCGTCGACCAGGACCACCACCCACGGCGGTGCGGCGGCACCCTGGCGCGCACCGGCCCGCTCGCGGCGTTCACGGCCGAGGGCCGCCACCGCCTCCAGCAGCTGGGCCGTCCCGGCCGCGTCGGTCGCGGTCGGCGGCACGGGCAGCAGCCCGGTGGCCAGGTGCGGGAGCCACCCGACCCACTCCGAGAGCGGGGAGTCGGGCAGGGCGCCCACGACGAGCACGTCCGCGGGGCTGTGCAGGGCGCTGAGCTGGGCCACCAGCCAGGCGACGCAGCCGGCGGTCTCGGTCTCGTCACCGAGGACGGCCAGGGCACCGGCGGCCAGCGAGGTCACCGCCGGCACGGGACCGACGACGGCGTCGGCGCGGAAGTCGTGCTCCTCCTCACGCGGCTCACGCCACTCGTCGCGCTTGAGCTCGACGGGGGCGACCCGGGTGGCGAGGCCGACCCGGAGGGCGAGGAAGTCGGGGTCGCCGGGCTGGCGCTCCCACAGGCGGGTGCCGAGCCTGAGCACCTCCGGGAGGAGCTCGCCCGGGGACGGGTGGTGGCGGTGCAGCCAGTCCGCCCACGCGGCCGCCGCCCCCCGGATCCGGGCCGAGGCGCCCTCCACGGCCTGGGCGTAGGTCGCACCGTGCTCGGCGATCTCGTCGCGGCGGGCGCGGCGTTCCTCGACGTAGTTCCAGCCGACCATCACCGGGGAGAACACCGCGAACAGCGCGACCTCCCACCGGCGCGTGACCGCGACGAGCGCGGCCCCCAGCAGCAGCGGGATGAGCATCGAGCCGAGCGGGAAGCGCCGGGCCGCCCGGACGGTGCGCCGCACGGGCAGCTGGACGGCGTCGCGCGGCTCCGGTCGCACGTCGCGCGGCGGCCGGCGTACGGCGACCCGGCCGGAGGCGTCCGGCTCCCCGTGCCCGGGCCACCGGGCCAGGGACCCGGTGGGGCCGGCCGGCGAGAGGCCGACCGAGAGGCTGAGCCGTTCACCGCGCAGCAGCGGGAGCCGCCCGACCGGACCCGAGCGCGGGAGGCTGACCCCCGAGACCAGCGACCGGGCCTGCACCGCTCCGTCGGCGCCGGTCAGGCCGAGGTGGCGGCCCAGCGCGTCGAGCACGTCACCGGTCGGCGCGTCGTGGTCGGTGACCAGCCGCAACGGCCGCGGGCTGCCCTGCACGGTGGAGACCTCGAGGTCGACGGACAGGCGTCGGCTCATCGCGGTCTCCTCTCGGCTCGTGGGGTCGGCGGGCAGGCCGTCCTGTCTGGACCGGCTGGGTCCCATCGTCGGCCCATGTGGGGCTCGTGGGGAGTCCCGATCTGCACGGGACCCTTGGCCGTCCGAACGGCCGACGCCGGCTCACGGGTCGATGTCGTAGGAGCCGGGCTTGTAGGGGTCCTCGACGATGTGGCTGGAGTTGCCGGAGTCGCCGCCGGCGTCGACGTACTTGCCGTCCTCCATCGTCAGGCCGTTGGGCGCCAGGATCGTGCCGATCTGGTCGCTCTGGCTCTGGTTGATCCTGCTCATCACGTCGAAGAGCTGGTTCTGCGCGGCGGGGTTGAGGTTGCCGCTGGCCAGGACGTTCATCAACGGGTCGGAGTACGTCGTGCCGCCCACGGTGCTCGTCCCGAGCGCGCCGGTGCCCATCGAGGAGACCCAGGCGGGGAGGGTGCCCCCGACGATGCTGGTCTCGACCCCGCCGGCGGCGGCGGACGCCGCGGTCGTGGCCGTGGTGTCGGTGGCCTCCTCGACCTCGACCTCGTTGGCGCGGTGGGCCAGGTCGACGGCGTCGCGGAGGTAGGCGACGGCCACGCGCAGGGCGTCCTCGGTCACCGCGACCAGCTGCTCGTCGATCCAGCCGACCATCGAGCGCGGGGCGTCGCACCCGCAGTTGGCCCGGGTGCCGACGGCCGCCTCCTGGATGCGCATGGCCTGCTCGGCCAGCATCCCGACGGTGTTCTTCAGCTCGGCCGGGTCGATCCAGATCGCGTCGGTGCCGCAGCAGGTGCCGCTCATCGGTCAGCTCCCTGCCTGCATGAGGGCCTCGCGGCGGCGGGAGACCTCGAGGGCGGCGTCCTGCAGGGCGGTGCGGAGCTTGGCCAGGCTGGGCTCGAACTCGGCGTCCCACATCTGCCGGAACCGGTCGGCGGCGGGGCCTTCCCAGGTCGTGCCGGCCAGCTGGCTGCGGATGGCGCGGGTCAGGTCGTCGACGCTGCCGGCCTCGCGGTCGAAGGTGCCCCGCAGGGTCACCAGCTGCTCGAGCTCTCCACCGATACGGGACATGGGGTTCTCCTCGGGTCCGGCCCGGTCCTCCGGGCTCGTTGCTTGATGACCCGAGCGTGGACCCGGGCGCTGAGGCCCGGCTGAGGCGCTGGTCCCGCTCCCGGACGGACCAGCGTCACGAGCCTCACCAGCGCAGGACGCTCGGCTCCTCGGCCGGGGGCGGGACCTGCACGGAGCGGACGCCCCGCCCCTCCGGCTCGGACGCCAGCCGCGAGGCGACGGTGGAGACCATGCGGACGAGGTAGACCAGCTGCTCGGGGTCGTGGGCGGTGAGCGGTCGGGCGGCCGGGTCGTCGAGGAAGCGCTGGAGCATGTCCAGGTCGACGTCGGAGCCGATCGCGATGGCGGCGCGGACCGCCCGCGACCCCCAGGGCGTGCGCGCCAGGGCGGCCAGGCCCGCCTCGACGTCGTCGGTGGGGTGGCCGTCGGAGACCAGGACGAGCACCGGGGGGAAGGCCCGGGCCTCCATCGGGGGCGACTCGAGCTCCGGCGCGAGCAGCCGCAGGGCGGCGCCGAGGTCGGTCAGGCCGCCGGCGACGACCGGTCGCCACGAGACCGCAGCGACGGGCGTGGGGTCGGCGAGGTGCCAGCGGGCGCCGTCGGCGAAGGTCAGTGCACGGACCAGCATCGTCACGAAGGGGTTCTGCTGCTGAAGGTCGGCCAGGGCCGGCAGGGCCTGGGCGACCGCGCGGTTGAGGGCGTCGATCTTGCCGTCGGCGGACATGGAGCCCGAGCAGTCGAGCAGGAGCACCACGTGCAGCGGCCGGGCCGCGAGCTGGGCGCCGGGACGGAAGGACATGGCCCCATCTTGCCGAGTACGGCGGGGATGCGGCGGCTGCGTGGGCCGCGCGTTCAGGCGCGCACCTCGGGGTCGCCGTCGGGTCCGCGACCGATCGCGCTGCTGGAGTGGTCGTTGCTGCCCCAGCCGTCCACCGGGCGGCCGTCGCGGAAGCGGACCCCGGTCAGGGCCTGTCGGATGCTGTCGGCCCCGGTGAAGCCACCGACCGCACTCCCAGCAGTGCCGCCTCCCGCGGCCAGGGCTGAGAGCGCGCGCAGGTCGATGCCACCGCTGCCGGCCCGGACCTGCCCGTCGAGCCCGACGACCTGGTCGAGCATGAAGCCCGACCCCGACGGGGGTGGGGCGACCGGCGGGGCGGCGACATCGGTCGGGGTCGCCTGCTCCGTGCGCACGGCCTGCGCCCGCACGCCGAGGTCGACGGCGTTGAGCAGGTAGGCGAGCGTCGTGACGGCCGCCTGCTGGGCCTGCTCGCCGATGACCGTGGTCATCGCGTCGAGCTCGTCGGGGTCGATCACGATCTCGGTCAAGGTCGCTCCTGCGGTCGTCGGGCGCTCCTCAGTAGAGGAAGCCGCCCTGCTGGGCCTGGGCCGCCTGCTGGGCGAGCTGCTCCTCCAGCACGGCCGCCTCCCGGGTGAGGGTGTCGGCCAGGTCGACCATGCGCGCGGCCACCTCGCGCAGCGACGACCCGTTGGCCAGCGTGTTGGCGTGGAAGGCGTCCGCGGCCGGGCCGGCGTAGGTCATGCCCGCGCAGCCCGCGTCCACCGTGGCGGCCACGTCGCCCAGGGTCTCGGCCCGGAAGCGCAGCTGCGCGGCGGCCGCGCGCATGCTCGCCGGGTCACCGGTGACGAGGGACATCGGTCAGCTCCCTGCCTGCATGAGGGCCTCGCGGCGGCGGGAGACCTCGAGGGCGGCGTCCTGCAGGGCGGTGCGGAGCTTGGCCAGGCTGGGCTCGAACTCGGCGTCCCACATCTGCCGGAACCGGTCGGCGGCGGGGCCTTCCCAGGTCGTGCCGGCCAGCTGGCTGCGGATGGCGCGGGTCAGGTCGTCGACGCTGCCGGCCTCGCGGTCGAAGGTGCCCCGCAGGGTCACCAGCTGCTCGAGCTCTCCACCGATACGGGACATGGGGTTCTCCTCGGGTCCGGCCCGGTCCTCCGGGCTCGTTGCTTGATGACCCGAGCGTGGACCCGGGCGCTGAGGCCCGGCTGAGGCGCTGGTCCCGCTCCCGGACGGACCAGCGTCACCCCGGTGTCCCGGTCACCCACCGAGCGTGCCCGGGCCGTCCGGCGGCTGGTCCTGCCCCTGACCCAGCGGCTTCGGGCTCTGGTCCTTGTGCTTGCGGGGGCCGCGCTTCACGGGCGGCTGCTCGGTGCTGGGTGTGGCGCTCGGGGTGGCGCGGGCGGTCGTCGGGCCGGCCGTCGGCGAGCTCACCGGAGGCGGCGTCGGCGTCACGCTGTCGCCCCCTCGGGACAGGGCGAGGACCCCCGCGGCGGTGAGGGCGACCACGCCGAGGGTGGTGGCCCCGACCGTGACGGCCCTCCGTCTCCGGCGGCCGTCGGTGCCATCGTCCGCGGTGGCCCCGGTCGTCGTGCCTCCGGTCGCGGTGACCCGGTCCGGGCGCGCGGGCTCCTCGTCGTACGTCGGGAGGGCCGGCCGGGGCGCCGGCGCCGCGGGGTGCCCCTCGGGGGCGGGGGCCATCGCGACGGCCGGCTGGACGACGGTCGTCGCGGCCGCGGGCGGACCCACGGCCTCTGGCGTGCGGGCGGCCCGCTCCGCCGCCAGGGTGGCGGGGTCGACGGCCGGCGCGGCCAGCGGGTCGAGCACGAGGACGGCGACGCTGACGTCGTCACCGCCGACCTCGGCGGAGTCGGCCAGCCACGAGGGCAGCTGCCGGTCGAGGTCGTCGAACCCGTGCCGGTCCACGAACCACGACAGGTCGTCGACGAGGGTCCGCCACCAGTCGGTCGCGGCGAACGAGTTGCCGTAGCCGTCGCTGGCCAGCAGCACCAGGTCGATGTCGACGGTGCCGGGGACAGCGGCGAAGCGGAAGTCCTGCTCGGCGGTCTCGAGGCAGAGGCTGGTCGTCGCCCCGGCGACCAGCCGGTCGTCGCCGGGGACGGGCCGGGTGGCGTAGCCGTTGACCCGCAGCAGCGCATCGCCGTCGCCGACCTGGGCGATGCCGACCCCCGCGGGAGTGACGAGCGCGACGAGCAGCGTGGCGCCGTACACGTCGTAGGGGCGGTCGGCGAGGTCGTCGGCGCGGCCCCGCTCCCCGTCGTCCAGCGGGTGCTCGGCGAGGTGCTCGGAGACCGCACGGCGCCACGCCTCCACCAGCGCCGGCACCCGCCCGCGCAGGACCTGCTCGGGCGGCTGGTCCGGTGCGCCGGCGAGCCCGGCCGCGGCGCTGTCCCGCGCGACGCGCACCGCGAGCCGCGCCCCGACGTGGGACCGCACGTAGCGCGGGCCGCCGTGACCGTCGGACACCGCGACCACCCAGGACCCCTGCTCCTCGTCGAGCAGCTCGACCAGCACCGCGTCCTGGTTGGGCGCCTCGCCGGTGTGGGAGGACCCGCGGCGCGAGGACGACGTGGCGCGCCAGACCGGGGCGGGCGCGGGGCCGCCTCCGGGAGGGTCGTCGTGGGCGCTCATCGGGTCACCAGACCATCGACTCGTCCTCGTCGGCGTCCCACGCCGTGACCTGCAGGGGCGGCGGGGCGCTCGGCGCCACCGAGGAGGCCGCGCGCGCCACGTGCACCGTCGCCCAGCGCAGCGCCATCACCAGCTGCTCGGGGTTGGAGGCGGTCAGTGGCTCGATGGTGGGGTCCCCGATGAACTGCGCCAGCGTGTCGTACGCCGCGTCCTGGCCGATCGCGACCGCCATCCGCACCGAGCGGGCGCCCCAGGGCAGGGCCATGAGCCGCGCCAGCGCGTCGGTGAAGTCGTCGGTCGGCATGCCGTCGGAGACGAGCACGATCGCCGGCGGCAGGGCCCGCTCCTCCATCGGCGGCACGGTCAGCGCGGTGCCGAGCAGGTCGAGCCCCGCGCCGAGGTCGGTGTAGCCGCCGGGGTGAGGTCCTCCCACCAGAGGTCCTCCGGCGCCGTGGGCTCGGCGAGGTGCCAGCGGGCGCCGGTGGCGAAGGCGATCGAGCGGACCAGGACCTCGGCGTGGGGGTTGCTCTCCGAGGTCTCCGCCAGCTGGGGGAGGACCTCGCGGATGGCGGTGTTGAGCGCGGTCATCTTGCCCCCCGCCGCCATCGAGCCGGAGCAGTCGGCGAGGAAGAAGAAGTGCAGGGGGCGGCGGGCCAGCTGCGCGCCGGGGCGGGACGTCATCGGCATCTCCCTCGCTGGTCGGCCCTCGGCGGGGCAGAATCGGTGCCGGCGGCCACCGCGGGACGCCGGACACCAGCGACACCATGGCGCAACGGAGAGGGGGTGGGCCAGTGCTTCCTCGGGGCACGCGCCTGGAGCTGCCGCGCCACGGCGGGGACTGGACGGTCGGCGACCTGCTCGGCGAGGGCGGGCAGGGCTCGGTGCACGAGCTGCGCGCCGACGACCCGTCGGTCCCGGTCCTCGCGCTGAAGTGGTACCGCCCCGAGACCGCCCACCCGGACCAGCGCCGCGCGCTCGAGCGGCTCGCGCAGGTGCCACCGCCGTCCGAGGCGTTCCTCTGGCCGCTCGAGGTGGTCGACCGCGCCCCGGCGGGCGCGTCGCGTCCGACGGCCGCCGGCTTCGGCTACGTCATGCCGCTGCGGCCTACCGGGTTCGTGCCGATCTCCGACCTGCTGACCGGACGGGTCGACGCCTCGTTCGCGACCGTGGCCAAGCTCTGCATGGGCCTGGCCGACGCCTTCCTCAAGCTGCACGCCCAGGGGCTGTGCTACCGCGACATCAGCCTCGGCAACGTGTTCTTCGAGGTGGGGACCGGCCGCCCGCTGATCTGCGACAACGACAACGTCGGCGTCGACGGCGAGGGGGAGGCGCGGGTGCTGGGCACCTCGCGCTTCATGGCGCCGGAGGTGGTGCGCGGGGAGGCGCAACCCTCCACGGACACCGACCTCTACTCGCTCGCGGTGCTGAACTTCTACCTGCTGATGTTCCACCACCCGCTGCAGGGACGGCTCGAGCTGGACTTCCCGTGCCTGGACCGCGACGCCGAGCGCCGGCTCTTCGGGGACGACCCGCGCTTCATCTTCGACCCCGAGGACGAGAGCAACCGGCCCGACCCGACCATCCACGGAGCGGTGCTGAGGTACTGGCCGATGTACCCGCAGTACATCCGGGACGACTTCACCGCGGCGTTCACCACCGGCCTGCGCCAGCCCACCCGTCGCGTGCGCGAGGGCGTCTGGCGCGCGCACCTGTCGCGGCTGCTCGACGCCATCACGCTCTGCCCGACGTGCGAGCGGGAGAACCTCACCGACGACGGCCGGCTGCTGTCGCCCTGCTGGTCGTGCGGCACCGAGCTCCGCCCGCCCGTGCGGCTGCTGATCGGCCACCGGCCGCTGGTGCTCAACCCCGGGACGGTGGTCACCCGGCACCACCTGTTCCGCGACTACGACTACGACACCGTCGTCGGCGACGTCGTGCAGCACCCGCGCCGGCCCGGGCTCTGGGGGCTGCGCAACCGCGGCCCGGCGGCCTGGCAGGTCACCTCTCCCGACGGCGAGGTCCACCACGTCGACACCGGCCGCTCCACCGGCCTGGTGCCCGGCGCGCGCCTGGACTTCGGCCGCGTCGAGGGCCGCATCGAGGTCTGAGCCGCGCCTCATCTCGCCGCCCCCACCGCCGCGTGCAGGGTGCGCACGAGCGCACGACCCCGCGGACCCACCTGCACCCGGTGGCCGTCCCACTCGATGCGCGAGACCAGGCCCTCCTGCACGGTCAGCGCCGTCCACGGCGCCGTCACGGTCTCCTCGACGCGGGGGTCACGGCTGCGGGGGGCGTACGGCGTGAACGCGACCGAGCCGTCGTACGCCGTGAGGAGGCCGAAGCGCGCCCGGCGGGCGAGGGGCGCGGCCAGGGCAGCCCCCAGCACCGGCAGCAGGAAGCCGCGCGCGTCCCACAGGAAGATCGGCAGGCACAGCACCACGACCAGCGTGGTCAGGAGCCCGGCGACCAGGAGCAGGGGCAGGCCGCCGGCGGCGTGCGTGGCGCCCAGGACCGGCCGGTCCGGCCCGAGCTTGTCCACGGCCTGCTTCACGTCGCGGCGTGGCGTGGGCCAGGCGGGCACGGAACCCGGCGCCGACGGGGACCGCGACGGGGACTGCGACGGGACCCGCTCCGCCCCCGGGGGCGCCATCGTGACGTCCAGCGGGAGCGCTGCGGCCACGGCGGCCGGTCGCGGTGACGACGAGGAGTCGCCGGGGCCCTGCGGGAGCACCGCGGTGAGGGGGGAGCCGAGTGCCGCCGCCCAGAGCTCGCACGCCGTGCTCGCGGCCTCCCAGGTCCAGCCCCGCGCCTCGGCCAGGTCACGGGCGACTCGGCCCAGCGAGGTGCCGGTGAGGGGCAGGCGGCGGACCAGGCCGGCCGGGACCCCCTCCTCGAGGGCGACCACCAGCCGGTGCACCTCCCGGCGGAGCCGGTAGGCCGGTTCGGCGCCGAGCCGCTCCTCGAGCGCGGGCCGCAGCTGGCCCGGTCGCAGCGAGGTGACGGGCTGGGTCGCGACGACCGCCGCGAGGGTCTCCACCAGCAGACCGCGGTCGGCCGGCGACAGGTCGGGCATGGTCCTCCTCGGCTCGGGGGGCGTCGTGCGCGCCCCGGGGCTCCACGACGAGCGTCCCAGCGGGCGCTGAGGCCGCGCTGAGGTCGAACCTGTCTAAACCACCGCGGGCCGAGTCGGACAGTGGCCGAGGTCCCGGCAGGACGGACCTCCGACCGTCGTAGGGACCACTCACGCCCGGCTGCGTGAGAGCAGGAAGAACCCCCGGCTGCCCCAGCTGCCGTAGCCACCGCCGCCGAACGAGCCGTCCCCGACGCCACGGACCGCGACGGTGTAGCGACCGCGGCGCAGCCGGAGCCGGAGGTGGGCACCGAGGTCCGCGGACGGGGCGGCCTCGGCGACCACCCGACCCGCGCGGTTGCGCACCACCAGCTGCAGGTTGAGGTCGGCGTCGACGGGGCCGGTCCAGTTCCAGGCGTCGATCCGGAAGCGGGCCGCCCGGCGCACCGGGAAGCGGAAGGCGTCGCGGTCGGCCGGCCCGCTGACGCGCCCGCTGCGTGGGGCGTCCAGGGGCAGCGACGCCAGGCCGTCCCAGCCGCCGCCGGCCCAGTCGTCCGGGAGCAGCCCCAGCCGGGAGGCGATGACGGCGACGTCGTCCTCCTGGTTGTCGGCGCCGGGGTAGTCGCCCCGGTCCCACTGGGTGACCGGACGGTCGTAGCCGACACCCATGATGGGGGCCCAGTCGCCCTGCCCCTCGTAGTACTCGCTCCACGGGGTGCCGTCGTGGGCGAGGCCGAGCGCGTGCCCGACCTCGTGCGAGGCGGCCTCGCCGACGAACTTGGCGCCGGACCACCCGTCGGTGAAGACGTAGACCGGGGTGTCGTCCGACCAGTCGAACGACCCCACGTAGCCGACGCCGCCGGCGTCGTAGGGGTACCAGGTGTTCGGTCCCACGACGACGCGCACGCCGCGGCCCGGGCCGGGGTCCTCGGTGGTGACGTCCACGTCGAACGGCGCGAAGTCCTCGCGCACGCTCAGCCAGGTCGCCTGGATGACCGCGTGCTCGCGGCTCGAGAGGCGCGAGGGGTCGCCGTCGAGGTCGAAGGCCGGCGTGCCGAAGTCCCAGCCGCGGGTGTACGCCGCGTTCCAGTCCGTGCCGGAGGTGCGGTGCCCGGTGAAGTCGAGGTAGATGCGGACCGCGGACCGTGACCGGCTGTGCAGCCGGAAGGTGTCGGAGAGGGCGTAGACCGGCGTGGTCACGTCGTCGGTGATGCTCGGCACCCCCGCCCTGGCCGGTTCGCGGTAGACCAGGTTGCCCCGGCCGTCCCGGCCCAGGGTCCGGTCGCCGAGGAGCTCGCGCCGGGCTCGTGCTGCGCCCCACCCGGCCCGCCGTGCTGCGGTGCGCAGGCTCGTGCCGGGGGCGTCCACGGCAACGCGGCCGTGCCGTTCGTAGGTCGGTCGGTGGTCGCCCGCGGCCGCAGCCCCCGGGACCGCCAGGACCAGGGCGAGCGCGAGGCCCACCGGTCGAGTCGTCCTGCGTGCCATCGGTCGTCTCCTCGGATCGGGTGTCCGCGAAGGCTGCGGGCGCGTGCTGAGGACGGGCTGAGGCGGGCCGGGAGACGTTCAGCAGCGGGCCGGCACCGGGGGTTCGATACCGGGCCGGACATCGTGCAGAACATCGAACAGATGTGCGATTGATGTCCTGATCGTGATAGGCTGTGTGCAGTGGGTCGAGCTGTCAGTCTGTGGGGGACATGTGACGCAGTCGATGCCGGCTCCCGTGCCGGCGGCGCCGGGACATCCGGTGCTGGCCGCGATCTCGTCGATGCGCGAGACGGTGGCCTCGGTGGCGCAGGTCAACCCGACGTTCATGCGCACCGAGACCAAGGCCGAGGCGCTGGGCGAGCTGGTCGCCCTGGCTGCTCAGGTCGACGAGCTGCGGCTGCGGGTGCTGGCCGATGCCGAGGACGTCGCGGTCCAGGGCGCGGCGCGGGACGTGCCGGCGTGGCTGGTGCACCACACCCGTGCCACGCCGGCCGGGGCGAGGGCCGACGCGGCGCTGGCGGTCGAGCTGGACCGCCGCTGGGGCGGCGTGGCGTCCGGGATGCGGGCCGGTGTGGTCTCCCTCGAGCAGGCGCGGATGGTGGCCCGCTGCCTGGGCGACCTGGCCCCGCACGTCGACCCCGAGACCCTGGCCCAGGCCGAGGCCCACCTGGTCGCCCAGGCCGCCGAGTTCGCCCCCGCTGCGCTGGCCACGTTGGGTCGCCGGGTCCTCGACGTGGTCGCCCCCGAGGTCGCCGAGGCCGTGGAGGCCAGACGTCTGGCCGCGATCGAGCGCGAGGCCCGCCGCAGGACCAAAGTCAGCCTGCGCCGTCTGGGGAACGGCACCACCCGGATCAACGGGATCCTGCCCGACCACGTCGCCACCCGCCTGGCGGTGTTCCTCGAAGCCCACGCCAACCCCCGCCGCAAGGACATCTTCGGCCAACCCGCCGACGGCGCGGTCGGGGAGGACGGCGCCGATGCCGAGTCCCTGGCCGCCGACCTCGAGGCCGCGGTCGCCAACACCGGTCCCGACGGCTCCCCGTGCCGGCTGCCGGACTCCCGCGACCCGGTCGAGCGACTGCCCTACCCCCAACGCCTCGGGCAGGCGTTCTGCGCCCTCATCGAGGGCCTGGACCCCACCCGGCTGCCGATCCACGGCGGGGACAACACCCTGCTCCAGATCACCACCGACCTGGACGCGCTGGCCAACGAGCTCGGCACCGGCACCATCCTCACCACCGGCGCCATCGGCGGGGAGTCCCCGACCGGGGACCGGGTCAGCGCCGCGGAGATCCGCCGTCTGGCCTGCAACGCACGGATCCTGCCCGTCGTGCTCGGCGGGAGGTCCGAGGTCCTCGACCTCGGCCGCGACCGCCGCCTGTTCTCACCGGCCCAACGCCGCGCCATGCTGCTGCGCGACCGCACCTGCCGCGCCGAGGGCTGCGACATCCCCGGCACCTGGGCCGAAGCCCACCACTGGATCCCCTGGGAACGCCTCGGCACCACCGACCTCGACGCCGGCGTCCTGCTCTGCTCCCACCACCACCACCGCGCCCACGACGAGGACACCTACCGCCTCGAACGCCTCCCCAACGGCGACGTCCGCTTCCACCACCGCAGATAGGAGCCGGCGACTCTCGCCACGTGATCGCGGGCGCGGCTGAGCTCGGTGTCACCGATCAGCCGGAATGGCTGTCACCCGTCAGGCGAGGCAGCACACACGCTCGGTAGGCCCCGTGGGGCTCGAACCCACAACCCGCGGATTAAAAGTCCGCTGCTCTGCCAGTTGAGCTAGAGGCCCCGGAACACATGGGCCTGGTCGGGAGAACCCCCGGGACGACCCCGGGGAGCCAGCGCCCGGCCCGCGGCCATCTTCGCAGAAGGTCAGCCGTGACACGCGGGTCGGTGCGCTGGGTCGACGGTGGCCTGGTCCCGTCCCGGGACCGGTGGTCCACCGGAGCGGGGACGGGTGACCTTCGTCTCTGCTCGTGGCCGTGGTCGGCGACCAATAGTGGAAAAACGGCTCCCGACGCGGAACCGGGGGAAGGGGCGACCGATGAGCTCGACACAGATCTCCCGCCGCGGGTTCATCCGGCTCGCAGGCCTCAGCGCGGGAGCGGCGTACGTCGGATCCGGGGCTCTCCCCGGCGTCAGGGGCCTGCCCGCGTACGCGGTTCCGGCCGCGGCGGGGCTCAGCGACCCGGCGCTGCAGAGGAAGTTCGTCGAGCCTGCGCCGAACGCCCTGGACCCGGGATTCCTCTTCAAGGACCTCAACACTCGTGGCCGCCCGGTCCAGGCGCCGAACTTCAGCGTCCGGGTGCGGCAGGTCACCCAGCAGACCGGGCTCGTCGATCCGCGCAGCGGCCGGCGCCTGTCCACGCCCGTCTGGGGCTACGGCACCGACACGGTCTCGTGGCCCGGCCAGACGTTCCAGGTGATGAGCACCTCGGCCGGGGGCGCGGAGGAGACGGTCGTCCGGTGGGAGAACGAGCTCCAGGGCAAGCAGCACCTGCTGCCGGTCGACACCAACCTGCACTGGGCGTACTCCCTGCACGGGATGAGCTCGGCCAACGGCGTCGACTACCGCCGGTACAGCATCAAGCGCAACGGCGTGCCGATCATCACCCACCTCCACGGAGGCCACTCGAAGTACCAGTTCGACGGGAACCCGGAGTTCTTCTACTCCCCGGACGGCACGGTCCGCGGGCCTCAGTGGGACGCCGTCCCCGGTGGGTTCACGAACACCTTCCGCTACGACAACGACGTCCGGGCCGGCAACCTCTGGTACCACGACCACACCCTCGGCCTGACGCGCCTCAACGTGTACGCGGGCCTGGCGGGCTTCTACTTCGTCCGGGACGACCAGGACACCGGCACGGCGGACAACCCGCTCGGGCTGCCCGCGTTCCCCTACGAGCTCGCCTACGCGATCCAGGACCGGATGTTCACCGACAGGGGGGCGCTGTTCTACCCGGCGTTCCCGGGGGACCCGTTCTACGACGACTTCATCACCGACGAGGGCGTCGTCCTCCCCACGGACCTGTTCCGCGGCGGCGGGCCGACCGCCCTGGCCGAGTTCTTCGGTGACCACATGGTCGTCAACGGCAAGATCTGGCCGAAGCAGGACGTGGAGCCCCGCAACTACCGGATGCGGCTGCTGAACGGCTGCGACTCCCGGTTCATGGTGCTCCAGCTCGTCGTGGTGAACGCCGGTGAGACCGACCCCTCGGCGGGCACGCCGATCCCGTTCCACGTGATCGGCAGCGACCAGGGCCTCGGCACGCCCAGGCAGGTCGACACGCTGGTCTTCGAGCCCGGTAGTCGGTACGACGTGGTGGTCGACTTCTCCGATCCGGCGCTGGCGGGCAAGCGCGTGATCCTGAAGAACCTCGGCGGCGACGCGCCGTTCGCGGGCGCCTTCGGGAGCCGCCTGGACCCCGACGACGTATTCCACGACCGGCAGACCGACCGGGTCATGGCCTTCGACGTGGTGGTGCCACTCTCGGCGGTGCCCGACCGATTCGACCCGAGCAGTCTCCCGGGCTACGGCGGGGTCGGTGGGGCGTCCACCACCCGCCGCGTGGCGCTCTTCGAGGGCACCGACGAGTTCGGGCGGCTGCAGCCGCTGCTCGGCACCGTCGGCTCCGACCTGAGCGGCACGGACGTGGCCAGGGCGCGCACCTGGTCCCAGGGGGCCACCGAGACGCCGGCGCTGGACAGCACCGAGATCTGGGAGATCTACAACTTCACCGCCGACGCCCACCCGGTCCACCTGCACCTGGTGAACTTCGAGATCCTCGACCGCCAGCACTTCGAGTACGACGTCACCGGCACGCAGACGACGGGTCAGCACAACGGGACGACGGGGGAGGCGCCGGAGATCTCGAACATCCGGAACCTCTCACCGGCGTCGGTCGGCGCCGAGTACTTCGAGGCGGCACCGAAGGACATGGTCACCTCGCTGCCCGGCAACCCGGACCCCGAGGAGGACGCTGCGCCGACGGGGCAGATGGTGCGCATCCGCGCCCACTTCGACCGCCCGGGACGCTACGTCTGGCACTGCCACATCCTCTCCCACGAGGACCACGAGATGATGCGGGTGCTCGAGGTCGACTGACGGTGGCGCGACCGCAGCCCAGCCGACGACCGGCGCCCGCACCGTCGGCCGGTCCGGTCAGCCCTTGGAGCCGCTGGTGGCGATGCCCTGCACGAAGTGACGCTGGCCCAGGAAGAACAGCACGATCATCGGGACCGTGGTGATCACGCTGGCGGCCACGATGATCTCCCAGTGGAACTGCCCGCCGTTGCCGAACTGGTCCACCAGCGCCTTGAGGCCGCGGGGCACGGTGAAGGAGTCGGAGTCGCGCAGGTAGATCAGCGGGCGCATCAGGTCGGTCCAGGCTGCCTGGAACTCGAAGAGGCCCGTCACCACGAGCGCCGGGCGCGTGAGCGGCAGGGCGATCCGGGTGAACAGCTGCCACTCGTTGGCGCCGTCGATCTTGGCGGCGTCGAAGAGGTCCCGCGGCAGCCCGAGGAAGAACTGGCGCAGCAGGAAGATGTAGAACGCGCTGCCGAACAGGTTGCCGGCCCACAACGGCGTCAGGTGGCCGACCTGCCCCAGCGCGTCCCAGATGAGGAACGTCGGGATCATGGTCACCGCGCCCGGCAGCATCATCGTGGCCAGCACCACCCCGAACAGGGCGTCACGGCCGCGGAAGCGGTAGTGGGCGAAGCCCCACGCCACCATCGCGCTCGAGACCGTCACCGTGACCGTCGCCAGCACCGTGACGAGCACGGTGTTGAGCATCCACATCGCCATCGGCGCCTCGTGCCAGACGCGGATGTAGTTGTCGAAGGTCAGCGTGCGTGGGATGAGCTGGTTGTCGAAGACCTGCGACCGCGGCTTGAGCGAGGCGCTGACCAGCCACACGAACGGGTAGGCGAACGCGACGGTGATCGCGGTGAGGACCAGGTAGAGCAGCCACCGCAACGCCTTGCTGCGCACCTCGCGCGCGGGTGGCTTGCGCGCCGGCGCCGCCTCGGCGGCCGCGGAGTCGACGGCGACCCGGGGTGCGGGGGTGTCGACGGCGGTCACTGCTCACCCTCGTTGTAGACGTAGCGGTTGGAGACGCGCAGCTGGACGAACGTGACCACCATGATGATCGCGAACAGGACCCACGCCATGGCCGAGGCGTAGCCCATGTGGAGGAACTGGAACGCCTGCTGGAACAGGTAGATCGTGTAGAACAGTGCGGCGTCGTTGCTGTAGGTGCTGTTGCCCGACCCGAAGTACGCCGTGTAGGCCTCGGTGAAGGACTGGAACGCCGCGATCGTGTCGACGATGAACACGAAGAGCAGCGCCCCGCTCACCATCGGCACCGTCACGTGCCAGGTCTGCCGCAGGAACCCTGCCCCGTCGACGCGCGCGGCGTCGTACAGCTCCTGGGGCACGTTGCGCAGGGCGGCCAGCAGGATGATCACGGACCCGCCGATGGTCCACAGGCTCATCACGACCAGGCCCGGCTTCACCCAGGAGGGGTCCGTGGTCCACGCGGGGCCCTGGATCCCGACGCCGGCGAGCACCCGGTTGACCAGGCCCGTCTGCCCGTTGAACAGCAGGAGGAGCAGGACCCCGACCGCCACCGGCGGCGTCATCTTGGGCAGGAAGAAGGCGGTGCGGAAGAACCCGGACGCCCGCCCGGCCCAGTTGAGCAGCAGGGCCAGCAGGAACGAGAGAGCCACCTTCGTCGGCACCGAGAGGGCGGTGAAGACGAAGGTGTTGCGCAGCGCGAGCGAGATCTTGTCGTCCTCGAGCAGGCGCCTGAAGTTGTCGAACCCGACGAAGTGCGGGTCGTTGATGACGTCGTAGTCGGTGAGCGAGAGGTAGCCGGTGTAGAGCATCGGGTAGAGCGTGAAGACCAGGAAGCCGATCACCCAGGGGCTGATGAACAGCCATGCCGCCCGGGTCTCCCGCCGGCGTGCCGATCCCCGAGGGGATCGTCGCCGGGTGCTCCGCGCGCCTACCGCCGCGGTCACTTGTCCTCCCACTCCGCCCACGCGTCGTCGAGGGCCCGCTGCGCCTCCTTCTGCGCCTGGGCGAGCGCTTCCGCGGGCTCCTGCTGCCCGTTGAGGACCCGGTTGACCGCGTCCTGCCAGGCGGTCTTGAACTCCTCACCCGCCGCGTTGGCCGGGAGCGAGAAGGTGTGGTCGTTGGCCTCGTACGTCGCCTCGATGGCGCTGTCCCACTTGGCGTCACCACTGGGCTGGATCATGTCGCGGATCTTCTGGTCGGCCTCGGTGTTGCCGGTCAGCAGCCCGGTGAACAGACCTCCGTCCTTCTTGCGCAGCGCCACGCGCGCCTTGGCCGCCTCGACCCAGCTGTCGGTCTCGGTCATGACCCGCGCGAAGCGGCAGGCCGCCTCGGGGTGCTTCGTGCCCTTGGGGATCGCCCAGGCGCTGCCGCTGGCGTAGGCGATCGGCCCACCCTGCCGGTCCCGCACGGTGTCGAAGGCCATGGGTGCCTTCGGCGACACGTCGTTGAGCACGTTGACGTACCACTGCTCCATCGGCATGGCGCCGAGCGTGCCGGAGGCGAACTGGTTGCCCGCGCCGAAGAAGTCGGCGGAGTCCCGGAAGGACTTCACCTTCGCGAAGCCGCCCTGGGCGTCGTAGATGCCGACGGCCCACGTCAGCGCCTCGACCACCTTCGGGTCGTCCAGCTGGGCGTCGCGACCGTCCTCGGAGATCAGGTCGGCCCCGTTGGCCTTCGCCCACAGGGGCAGGAACTCCGGCAGCTTGCTGTCGAACCCGATGACCGAGACCTTGCCCCCGTTGCTGCGCGTGAGCTTCTTGTTGGCCGCCGAGACCGCGTCCCAGTCGGAGCCGTTGACGTCGTCCAGGCTGACGCCTGCCTTGTCCAGCAGGTTCTGGTTGGCCTGGATGATCTGCACGACGTTGAACTCCGGGATGCCGTAGACGTCGCCGTCGAACGTCACCTGCTCGAGCGCGGCGGGGTCGAAGACGCCGGTGTCGATCTGCTCGCCGTCGATGCAGTCGCCGAGCGGTCGCAGGGCGCCTCGCGAGGCGAAGCTGCCGATCTGGTCGCGGTTGGCGTAGACCAGCTCCGGCGGCTTGCCGGAGGCGACCGCCGAGAGGAACTGCTGGATGTCGAGGTCGCCCTTGACCTGGTTGATGCGGACCTTGCTGCCCAGCGCCTTCTTGGCGAGAGCGAGGCGGGTCTGGCCGATCTCGTCCTCGCCGCCGAAGCCCATCATGGTCAGCCGGCCGCTCAGCTGCTGGTCCCGGTCGTAGGTGGCGTCGGAGGAGTCCGAGCTCCCCGTCCCCTGCGCGCAGCCACCGACCAGTGCTGCGCACGCGAGCGCGACCGCCGGCAGCAGCGGGCGACGAGGGCGAGACCACCTGAGGAACCTGTGACCCATGACGACGTCCTTCCGTTGGCCGAGAATCTCTTGCCCAAGGGCAACCGTTCCGCCGATACCCCGAGAACCGCTTCTCGACACCGCGCCCGCCGAGGTGTGGCTCACCGCGCGCGGTCGGTGGGGCACATCTGGTCGAATGGACCCATGCCAGGCACACGCACGAAGGTCTTCCTCCTCGACGACCACGAGATGGTCAGGGAGGGGCTCAAGGTCATGCTCGAGGCGTCGGGTCGCGTCGAGGTCGTCGGCGAGTCCGACTCCGCGGAGGAGGCGGCCCGGCGCATCCCCGCGATCCGGCCCGACGTGGCGATCCTCGACGCGCGGCTGCCGGACGGGTCGGGGATCGAGGTGTGCCGGACGATCCGCGCGGTCGATCCCAGCCTGAAGGCCCTGATCCTCACCTCGTACGACGACGACGAGGCGCTGTTCTCCGCGATCATGGCCGGGGCCAGCGGCTACATCCTCAAGGACGTCAAGGGTCCTGACTTCCTCGACGCGATCGAGCGGGTGGCCGCGGGCCAGTCCCTCATCGACCCCGCGTTGATGGCGCGGGTGCTCGACCGCGTGCGCAACGGACCCCAGGTGGCGCCGGAGCTCGCCGGGCTGAGCGAGCAGGAGCTGCGCCTGCTCTCGCTCATCGCCGAGGGCCTGACCAACCGCCAGATCAGCGAGCGCATGTTCCTGGCGGAGAAGACGGTGAAGAACTACGTCTCGCACCTGCTGGTCAAGCTCGGGCTCGAGCGGCGGACCCAGGCGGCCGTGCTGGCCACCCGGCTCCTGGGCGACCGCCCGCCCGCCTGAGCCGAGCCCGCCCGGACCGGCTCAGGCCAGCGGAGCACGCCAGCGCAGCGAGGTCCCGCCGGGCGTGCCCGGCTCGAGGGTGAAGCCGCCGCCCAGCCTGGTCGCCCGCTCCCGCGCGTTGCGCAGCCCGCTCTCGTGCACCTCTCGCGGCAGCCCGACCCCGTCGTCGTCCACCCGCAGCTCCACCTCCTGGGCGGTGACCTCGACCTCCACTCCCGTCCGGGTCGCGCGTGCGTGCTTGGCGACGTTGGACAGCGCCTCGCGCAGGACCGCGAGCAGCTCGACCTGGACGTGCTCCGGCACCGAGCTGTCGACGGGACCCGCGGTGCGGACGGTGGGCGCGAAGCCGAGGGCGACGGCGTACTCCTTGGCGAGCTTGCGCACGTCCCCGCGCAGGGAGGCCCCCTCGCGGCCCTGCAGCTCGAAGATCGTGCCGCGGATGTCCTTGATGGTCAGGCCGATGTCGTCCACGGTGCGGTCGAGGCCCTCGACCACCTGGGCCTGCTCGGCGAGCATCTGCAGACCCTTGAGCCGCATGCCCGCGGCGAAGAGGCGCTGGATCACCAGGTCGTGGAGGTCGCGCGCGATCCGGTCGCGGTCGGACAGGATGGCCAGCTCCTCGCGGTCCTCCACCGCCTGGGCCCGGTCGACGGCGAGGCCGACGTGGTCGGCGAACGAGCGCATCAGCTGCTGCTCCTGCGGGTCGTGCAGGAGCTCGTCCTCGTCGAACAGCGCCAGCAGCGCCTCGGAGGCGGACAGCGCGGACCGGATCGGCAGCACGAGCGCGAAGCGCTGCCGGCCCTCGACGTCCGTCGCCAGGTGGCCCGGTGACTGCTCGGGGTCGCGCAGCCAGCCCTCGTTCTCCTCGGCCAGCCGTTCCAGCCTCGCCGCCTCGGGGCCGTCGGTGAGCTCGATCTCGAGGCCGGCGGAGTCGGCACGCACCAGCGCCACCGCCCGTGCCCCGGAGACCGAGCGGAAGACGCGGGTCACCTCGGCCAGCGCGGTGCCCAGGGCGATGGGCGGCTGGAGGGCCTCACTGACCCGGCTCGTGGCCTCCAGCCACTGCCGGCGCCGCTCGCTCTGCCCGTAGGCGCGGGCGTTGCCGATGACGTAGCCCGCCGCCGCGGCGAGCGCGACCACCGTCTCCTCGTCCTCGTCGGTGAACGACCCTCCGCCCGCCTTCTCGGTGAGGTAGAGGTTGCCGTAGACGGCGCCCTGGACCTCGATCGGGACCCCGAGGAACGTCGACATCGGCGGGTGCCCCGGCGGGAAGCCGTAGGACTGGGGGTGCCGGGTGAGGTCGGTCAGCCGCAGGGGATGGGGCTCCTCGATCACCACACCGAGGATCCCCCGCCCGTGCGGCAGGTCGCCGATCTCCTCGCGCAGCTCGGGGCCGATGCCGTGGGTGACGAAGCTCTGCAGCCCGTCCGCGCGGTCGAGCACGCCCAGGGCGCCGTACCTCGCGCCGGTCAGCTCGCACGCGGACTCGACGATGCGGGTCAGCACGCGGTGCAGGTCGAGGTCGGTCGAGATCGCCACGACCGCGTCGAGCAGCGCGCGTGAGCCCGACGACGTGCCGGGGGTGCCTGGTGCGGCGGCGCTGTGCTCGCTGTCCACACCGCATGTGTACCGCAGGGCGAGCAGCGGGCTCAGGAGGCGACGACGCGGCGTACCGGTGTCGAGACGTCCTCGCCGATGCTGCGACCCGACAGCTCGGTCCACGGGATCCGCAGGTGGAGGTTGCGGGTGCCGTCCGCCCACGGCCGGGGCGCGCCCCAGGTCTGCTTGAGCCGGCGCACCTCCTGCGGGTCGGTCACCGCGGTGGCCCGACCGCGGACCGTGACGCTCCAGCCCGTGTGGGCCGCGTAGTCGAAGTGGTCGACCTCGAAGGCGACCAGGTGGTGCACGCCGTAGGTCCCCAGCGCGCTGTACGGCGAGGTGACGACGAGGATCGACTCCTCGGCCGCGGCGTAGTTCACCGGGACGATCTGCGGTCCTCCCGGGGTGAGGAGCGCGACGCGCCCCACGATGCCGGCCTGCAGCAGCCGGACGCACTCGTCGTAGGAGAGCTCCCTCGGCATTGGCATGGTTCCCGTCCTTTCGCGTGCCTCAAGCCTTCCCGCCGGGACCGCGGGCGGTCGATGGTCAAAAGACCTCAACCGAGGACGGAGGTCGCACCCGAGGGAGTAGGGGACGGATCCACTACCTTCGACCATCGGCCGAGAGCAAAAAGACCCTTCGGTGCAAATGCGGCGTTCCCGAGGATTGGGGCGAAGACAAGATCCGCATTCGATCCCCGGAGGGATGTTCAACATGCGTAGGAAGACCCTCGACGCGCTCCTCGCCTCGACCGGCGCCGTCATCGCCCTCGTGCTCCTCGCCGCCGGCGGCCTGCTCACCTGGGCCAACAGCTACATCGACAGCCAGGTGCACGACCAGCTCGTGATGCAGGACATCACGATGCCCGCCAAGGACTCGCTGGAGACCAAGGCCCAGCACGACGCGCTCGACCAGTACGCCGGCCAGAAGATGACCACCGGCGACCAGGCCAAGGCCTTCGCCGACCAGTACATCCTCGTGCACATGGACGCCGCGTCCGGCGGCCGCACCTACGAGGAGGTCTCCGGCGAGTTCATCGCCAAGTCCGGCGCCGACCCCGAGTTCGCCACCAGCGAGGAGGGCCAGCAGCTCGGCCAGCTCCGCCAGACGCTGTTCATGGGCAACACCCTGCGCGGCCTGCTGCTCAACGCCTACGCGTTCGACACGATGGGTGAGATCGCGGGCTACGCGGCGATCGCCTCCTTCGGCGGCGCGGCCGTCCTGCTCCTGCTGACCGGCGCGGGCTTCGTGCACATGCGCCGCACCCCCGAGGACGTCGAGGTCGGACACCACCGCACCCCGGTGGCAGCCGGCGTCTGAGGCTCCCCTGACCGGAGGCGGGACCCGATGGGAGGGTCCCGCCTTCCGCATGTCCGCAGCGTGCTCGGTCAGCGGGCGCTGCCGGTCCCCCGGTGGCACCACGCGGTGGCCGCCTCCGAGGACAGCGCCAGCAGCACCAGGATCATCACGCCGGCGTGGTAGACCGCGGACAGCTGGGTGGCGCTGTCCGGCGACGCCTCGTAGGCGACCATGTCGGTGACCACGATGAGGCCGGTCAGGGACAGCAGCACGCGCCGCGCCCACGCGGACCTGCGGAGCATCTGGATCGCGCACACCACCGCACTGGCCGCCAGGACCACGACGATGCCGAGGAGGACCCGTTCCGACGAGGTCTCCCAGCTCCCGTCCAGGACGGCGGTCAGGAGGGTGAGCGGGCCGATGAGCATGGTGAGGATCGCCGGCAGCAGGACCTGGAACGGCGCCTTCGTGGGCGGCGCGTCGGAGCTCGCCAGCGGGTCGGCCCCGGGGTCCGGCACGACCGCGGACAGGTCGACCACGGGCAGGGTGCCGTCGGTGTGCACCGTGTCCCCGCCACCGTTGCGGGAGTGGTAGCCGGTCGTGAAGTCGACCAGCGGCTCGACCGTCGCCGCGGGCTCGACCCCGGTGACCGACCCGACGATGAAGTCGCGCTCGACGTCGATGTCCGCGTCGATCTTGTGCGTGATCTGCAACGTGAACAGCGACAGGCCGACCCGGCGGTCGTAGGTGCCGGCGGCGAGCCAGTCGACGCGGTGACCCCCCGGCAGCAGCCACCCCGCCGGAGTGCGCCACAGGCGCACGTGGTGGCGCTGGCTGGGATTGCCCGAGACCTCCTGCTGGTAGGCCGCGTCCTGCATGCGACCGAACACCAGCAGGGGGCTCACCGGCGCCTCGGGGTAGCTCCTGGCCGTCAGGGACGAGGTGACGATGCGCACCGAGCTGGCCAGGTCGACCGGGTCGGCCTTCACCCACCCCGCGCGGCGCATCGCGGACGAGACCTGCTCCCCGGTCCCGCGGAAGGCCAGGTTGAGCGGGTCGCCCAGCAGCCCGTCCGAGGTGCGGGTGCGGCCGATGAAGTAGTCGGGGACGTAGATCGAGGACAGGATCCGGTTCAGCCGCGGCAGGGTCAGGTAGGCCAGCACCAGCCAGAACACCACGATCAGCAGCAGTCCCCACCACGAGATCCCGAAGCTGGCCCGCACGACGGCCCAGGCGAGCCAGACCGAGGCCAGCGTGCCGACCAGGAAGAAGAGCCGGTCGACCAGGTGGGTCCGGTCCACCGGGCGGGCTGGGAGGTCGAGGACCTTCTCGGGGACCGCACCGACCGCGGCCTGGGTGTCCTGCATGCTGTGCTCCCGGTCCTCGGATCCCTGCCCAAAGCACCCGCCAGTCCACCACCGCGGCGACGCCTCGGCCTCACCCGCAGCGGATGAGGCTCCGCCTCGTGCTCAGGGCCGGTCCCCGCCGTCTGGGTCCAGCGCCGCGTCGAGGAACCCGATCACCCGCTCGCGCCAGGCCCGAGGCGCCGTGGCCAGTCCTTGCGTGTGGCCGGCGCCGGGCACGGTCCAGACGCTCACCGTCGCGGGGGCCGCGGAGCGCAGCCGGAGGGCGGCCAGGCGTTCGTCGGGCCGCTCCGAGGCGGTGACCAGCAGCATCGGCGCGGCGCTGCGCCGCACGGACTCGAGCAGCGGTCGTGGCGGCGGGGCGGGACTCACCAGTCCGGCCACCGCGTAGGTGAGCCGGTCGACCGCCTGCTGGACCTCGCCGCGCCAGCCGTAGGCGTCCAGGTAGTCCTTGTCCGCAGCCACCCGGTTGGTCGCGCCCTCCGCGACGACCGCGTGGACGCGCGGGTCCACGCCCGCCGCGCCGACCGCGCTCTCGCCACCCATCGAGAGCCCGACCAGGCCGACGTGCTCGGCACCGACCCGGTCGGCCAGGAAGCCGACGGCAGCGGCTGCGTCGCTCTCGCCGTACCACCCGAAGTCCATGGCGCGACCCCCGCTGGCGCCGTGGCCCCGCGCGTCGACGAGCAGCACGCCGTAGCCCGCGTCCGCCAGGACCTGCGCCTGCCCGAGGGCGGCCGTCCGCGTCGATCCCGCTCCGTGCAGCAGGCCCACAGCAGCCCCGTTGCGCGGCGGCACCCACCACGCGGCCAGGTCGGCCCCGTCCCGGGTGGTCAGGGAGACGTCGTCGTAGCCGAGGCCGACCGAGGCGGGAGTGCGGTCGCCGAGCCGCACGTGTGCGGGCCACCCCGCGGCGACGCCCTGCGTGACCGACCACAGGCCGACGTACGTCGTGACCAGGAGGACGGGCAGCCACAGCACCCACCACCGCCGCCGTACGCCGGACAGCAGGTGCCACGCCGCGACCGCGGCGGCGACCGCGCCGGCTGCGGTGAGCACCACCCCGACCACCGCGGTCGGGGCGGGCCCCTCCTCGCTCAGCCGGGGGAGTGCGATGCCGAGCCCGGCCGCGAGGGCGGCCACCCCCAGCACGAAGACGGCGAGCGAACCTGCGCGTGCGGGGTCACGCCACGTCACGGCGGAGCACCGAGACCAGCCCGGCGATCACCGGCACCACGGCCCACAGGGCGACGCCGAGGACGGCCGCGGGGACGGAGGGGTCGGGCACCACGCCGGAGATCGACCAGGCGAGTGTGCTCGGCACCCAGTCGGCCAGGTCCGGGGTGAGCTGCACGAGCACCGGCGGCGCGACGAACAGCAGGCCGACGACGGCGGTCACGGCGCCACCGGTGTTGCGGACGAGGGAACCCAGCCCGGCGCCGAGCGCCGCGCCCACCATGCCGGTGAGGGCAGAGGCGGCGACCACGCGGAGCAGGCCGCCGGCGGAGACCAGGAAGCCGTAGTCGGTCAGCTGGAGACCGAGCGCGATCGCCCCGACCACGAGCAGCGCGCCGACGGCGCTGAGCGCCGCGCCGCCGAGCATCACCGCGGTCAGCTGCGCGGTGACGGTCCGCAGCCGCCGGGGCGAGGCGAGGTAGGTGGGCACGACGGTGTTGTGCCCGTGCTCGCGCGCGACCGCGACGGCACCGAACAGGGCCGAGCCCATCAGGGCGTTGCCGGCGAAGGCCATCAACGACTGCTGGTCGGCGGCGGTGGCGATGAAGCCCTTGCTGCCGTCCATGTCGGTGCCCCACACGACCGCGGCGCCGGTGATGCCGGCGAGGACCACGATCACGCCGAGGAACGCCAGCGGCATCCTCGTGGTGGTCAGCTTGCGGATCTCGCTGCGCACGAGTCGTCAGCCAGGTCATGACCCTGCGGCCTCCTTCTCCCCCTGGTGGACTGCTGGGGTGGCGCGCCGCTGCCCGGGCACCGGGGCGCCGGCGGGTGGCGCCGAGCTGTCGCTGGTCCAGCGCAGGAACATGTCCTCGAGCGAGCCCGTGCCGGCGGTCAGCTCGTGCAGCGTGATCGCCTCGGCGGCGGCGAGGTCGCCGATCGCGGGTGCGTCGGGGCCGCGCACCGTCAGGGTGCCGGCGTCCGCGGGCTCGACCAGGGCGCCGCGTGCGGTCAGCAACGCGGCGAGCCGTGGTGCCTCGGGACTGCGGACGGTGACCGTCGCCTGCTGCAGGTCGGCCAGCGCGCCCGTCGTGACGAGCCGCCCGCGGTGCACCACGACGACGTCGTCGGCCAGGTGCTCGACCTCGGCCAGCAGGTGGCTGGAGACGAAGACGGTGTGCCCCTGCGCGGCGCGCGCTCGCAGCAGCGCGCGCAGGTCGTGGATCCCTTGCGGGTCGAGGCCGTTGCCCGGCTCGTCGAGCACGAGGACGGGCGGGTCCCCGAGCAGGGCGGCGGCGAGGCTGAGCCGTTGCCGCATGCCGAGCGAGTAGGCGCCCACGCGCCGGTGCGCGGCGTCGGTGAGTCCCACCAGCTCCAGCACCTCGTCGACGCGCCGCAGCGGGAAGCCGCCGGCGTCGGCCAGCACGCGCAGGTGGTTGCGCCCGCTGCGGCCGGGGTGGAAGGCGTTCGGCTCGAGCACCACGCCCACCGTCCGAGCAGGATCCGCCAGGTCGCGGTAGCGCCGGTCGCCGATCCGGGTCGAGCCCGTGCTCGCCGAGGCGAGGTCGAGCAGGATCTTCATCGTGGTGGACTTCCCGGCCCCGTTCGGGCCCAGGAACCCGGTGACCCGTCCCGGCGCCACCGTGAACGTGAGGTCCCGCAGGACCTGCTGGGAGCCGTACCTCTTGCCGAGACGCTCGATGGTCAGCGGGAACATGACGCCTCCTCGAAGGCGCGCTCTGCGCGTTCCTTGAGGCCCAGCATCATGCGGCGCTCCATGATCGCGTGGGGCAGCTCGATCGCCAGCAGGTACGCCGCACCGCCCGCGTCGCGGTCGGCGTGCGAGCGCGCCAGCAGCCGGCACCGCCCGTCGTCGATCGGCTCGATCACGTAGGCGCCCCAGTTCGCGATCACCAGGGCGTGCGGCGGGTCGACCTCGAGGAGCTCGGTGCTGTAGCCGTCGAAGATCCTCAGCGGGTCGCCGGCCCCCCGGTGCTGCCACTCCTCGCGCACCTCCTCGGCGCTGTGCAGGTGGCAGCCGGCGAGGTTCTCCAGCCAGTCGTAGGAGTAGAAGCCGCCACGGTCCTGGCCGATCTGCACCAGCCACCGCCAGACCTCCTCCGCCGGCGCCTCGATCGTCACCCCGCGCGTGGTGGTGAACAGGGGCGTCGAGTCCGGGGGGTCGCCCGGCATCGGCCGGGTGCGCTCCTCGGCGGTGGCACCCCACCCGCGCAACCACGGGCGTACGACGAGGTGGTCGACCAGCGGGGCGGCGACGCCCACCACGGTCAGCGCGCAGGCCAGGCGCCGGGCCGCCGGACGCCGGACTCGACGCGGCCACCCTGCCACTGCGGCGACGGGCCCGAGGACCTCGAGCGCGTCGAGCAGCAAGGGTCCTGCGCTGACGACGGTCATCGCCCGTGCCACGGTCACCGGGTCGGGCTTCGCGGGTTCTCGCGTGGGGGACGGGCTGGTGTGCACGAGCGTCGACATGGCTCCTCCGGCCGGAGGCGGGACTTCCGTCGACAGGTGCGGCGGGGATGCCGCCTTCCCTTCCACGATAGGGCGGACGGGCGGTGCCGGCGGTGTCTGCTCCCTCACGTTCGCCGCTAGCGTGGGCGCGTGGCCACCGAGATCCGGCTGCGGGACGGCACCCGCGCCCTGACCTGGGCACTGCTGCCGGAGGACCGCGCCGAGCTCGCCCGCCGCTACGAGGAACTGGGGCCGGAGTCGAAGTTCGACCGCTTCCTGTCCGCGGTCCCGCACCTGACCGAGGCGATGCTGGACCACCTCGTCGACGAGGTCGACGGCGTGGACCACCTCGCGCTCGTGCTGTTCGTCCTCGACGACGACGGCGTCGGGACACCGGCCGGGGTCGGGCACCTGATCCGCTACCCCGGCGAGCCCGCCGCCGCCGACGTCGCGGTCACCGTCGCCGAGGGCTACCGCGGCCGGGGCGTCGCCACGGCGCTGCTGGCTCGACTGGTGGCCGAGCGGCCGCCCGGGGTCGAGCGGATCCGGACGACCGTCGCGGCCACCAACCACCCCTCGATCGCGATGCTCCGGCGGCTCGGACCGACCACCGAGACCGACCGGGAGGAGCGTCTCGAGGTGGTCGTCGACCTGGCCGGGGTCCCGAGCGACCGCCCCGCCGGCGAAAGCTGACCCGCGACACGGTGGGGTGGGGTCTTTGTGCCCAGGTGTCACGGATGCGGACCCCGTATCCTCGCAAGGGCCGTGGTCACGAGGGGAAGCTCGCCGACCGACCACCGGCGCTCACGCCGCCTTCCGGGCCCGGGCCGGCGTGACCGGCACCCGGGAGAGGAGCCCCCACCATGCCTGCCTTCCGTCGTCAGCTGGGGCTGACGATCGCCACCGTCCTGGCGTCGGCTGCGGGGACGGCGCTGCCGGCCGTGGCCGGTCCGCCGACCGGCTCGACCACCGTGACGCCGGCGGCCGCCCGGGCCGCCCTGGCCACCGCCCGGCACCTGTTCGCCCCGCCGACGCCGTCGGCGTACGCCCGGGTCGCGGTCCCCTCCGCCGGGGCGCGCGAGGCGACGCTGGCCCTGCGCGACCTCGGAGCGGCGCTCCCGGCCCTGTCCGGCGACGATGCCCGCACCGCCCGACGGCTCCTGGCCCGGCCGACCGACGCGGACGGCTCGACCGACGGGGGCTTCGGCTACGGCGGCCCGTCGGAGGTCGACTGCACCGCCCACCTGTGCGTGCACTGGGTCGACCGCGGCCGGGACGCGGTCGCACCCGCCGACGGCGACGCCGACGGCGTGCCCGACTGGGTCGAGACGACCCAGCGGTCGCTGGAGCGGGCCTGGCGGCACTTCGCCTCCGCCGGCTACCGCCCGCCGCTGAGCGACGAGTCGCTGGAGTCCCACGGCCCGGACGGCAGGGTCGACGTCTACCTCGCCGACGTCGCGTCGCTCGGCTTCTACGGCTACTGCTCGGTCGACGACCTGGCGCCCGGCGTCCGCACCTCCAGCGGGTTCTGCGTGCTCGACAACGACTACGCCTACAAGCAGGTCAGCACCGAGCCGATCGTCGCGCTGCGTGCCACCGCCGCCCACGAGCTGTTCCACCTCGTCCAGTTCGCCTACGACGCCCGCGAGGACCCGTGGTTCATGGAGGGCACGGCGACCTGGATGGAGGACGAGGTCTTCGACACCGCCAACGACAACTGGAACTACCTGCCCACCTCGACGCTCGCCCACCCGGCCGTCCCGCTCGACTTCGGTGACGACTACTACCCCTACGGCGCGTGGACCTGGTGGCGCTTCTGCTCGGAGTACTTCGGCAGCGCTCGCCGGGCCGCTCCCCAGGTGATCCGCCAGGTCTGGGAGGCCGCCGGCGACCCCCGGCGCGACCGGGACTCCCTCACCGCGACGCGGCTCGTCCTCCACCGCCTCGGGACCTCGTTCCGCACGGCCTTCGCCGACTACTCCGCACTGAGCCACGTCTCGCGCCGGTGGTACTTCGAGGGAGACGACGCGCCCTACCCCCAGGCGCCGATGGCCCGCCGGCTGGACCTCAGCCGCCGGCACCCGGCCACCGGATCGATGCGTTCGCTGCGCCTGGCGCACCTGACCAGCGCCAACGTCGCCCTGCGCCGATCGGCGTCCCTGCGCGGACGGTGGCTGCGGATCTGGGTCGACGGCCCGGTGCGCAGTGCGGGCCCCGCGGCCGTGGTCACCCTGCACCGCAAGGACGGCAGCCTGGCCTGGCGCACGGTGCGCCTCGACGCCCGCGGCGACGGGAGGGTGACCGTGCCGTTCGCCCGCGGTCGCGTCGCGCGGGTCGTCCTGACGCTGGTCAACGCCAGCACCCGGATGGACTGCGCGCGCGGCAGCACCCTGGCCTGTGGCGGGCTCCCGCGCGACGACGCGCGCACCTACGCCTTCCGGGCCCGCACCGTCGGCTGACCCTCCACGCCGGGCCCGGACGTCTGAGCCCGGACGTGCGACGACGCCGGCCCCCTGGTGGGAGCCGGCGTCGCCGGAGGTCGTGGTCAGGCGGTCGCCTGGTCGGGCGTCACTCGACGCGACGCTCCTCGACGGTGCGCGTCCGACCCGCGTTGCGGGCGGCGACCAGGCCGAGGAGGATGCCGGCGATGCCGGCGATGAGCAGGATGAGGCCGAGGGTGTTGTCCTCGATGCCCGGGATGTCGATGTCGACGGCGAACATCAGGATGAGGCCGACCACGGCGAGGAAGACGCCTACTCCGATTCCCATGGGGGTCTCCAATCTGTTGTGTCCGCGCGATGGCGCGGGCGGCTGCCGATGTTCCGGCAGTGCTCGAGACATACCCGTGCGGCCACCGTCAGAAACGTGTGACGGTGGCCGCACGGCCCCACTGGGAGGTGGTCCTGGGCGGTCGGTCCGGGGCTCAGCCGATCACGACGTTGGTGGTGCAGCCGTCGAGCCTGCGGGGGCCGGAGGGGATGCCCCGCACGCCCACCGGGGAGCCGGTGCGGTCCAGCACCTGCATCTCGACCCGGAGCACGTCGGTGCCCGCCGCCGCGCTGCCCACCCAGCTCTGCAGGTGGATGAAGCGGCCGTGCCGGGCCGCGGTGAACCAGGGGCCGGGCACTCCGTCGAGGGTGTAGCGCACCCGCGCCGACCTCACCGGGGCCTGCACCCGGAGCCAGCTGGTCATCCGGAAGGACCTCAGGGTGGTGCCCTCGCAGGACCAGCGGCGCTGGCCGGTGGTGAGGAACACCGCCGGCCGGGACGTGCTCGTGGTCGGCAGCGGCAGGACGGCAGGCCGGTCGCGGCCGAAGCGGTCGCACAGCAGGACCTTCCCGGCACCGTTGCGCAGCACGAAGGTGCGCGAGGAGCCGAGGGCGGTCAGCTGGCGCACCCCGTAGAGCACGCGGACGCTGTCGGGGTGCGCCGCGAACGACCTGGTCGCGCAGTGCTCGAGCGCGGCGAGCTTGGTGAGCGGGGCGACGTCGAGGGAGATGTCGTCGAGCATCCGGTGCGTCACCGGCGCGGCCTGGGCCACGCCGACCGTGCCCGGTGCGGCCACGCCCGCGGTCACCGCCGAGGCGGCGACGACGCCGACGACGGCTCGGCGCGCGAGGTGCCCGAGTCCCTTGATGGTGGTGCGTCCCACGGTTCTCCCCTTGTGCTCCCAGTCCGGTGTGGACTGGTCAAACGTAGTGAGCGGCCACCCCGGCCTCCTCCCGTATGGCACGAATCCGGACATTCGGCACAACCTTGGACCCTGGGTCCCGCACACTGGGGACGTTGGTCCGCAACGGGAGGAAGCGGGCCTGCCTCGTCGAGCTTGGGAGGGTTCTCGTGGCATCCCCCACCCTGGGCGTGCGCGTGCTCACCGGATCACGCACGTCCGCGCGGAGGAGCTGGTCCGCGGTCGCGTTCCGCCGGACACCGGTGCCCACCGCACGCGAGCTGCACATGCTCAACCGGATGGGCTGCGGCTTCACCCCGGCAGGCCTGCGCGAGCTGCGGGCCGCCGGGTCGCCCAGCGCCTGGTTCGAGCGCCAGCTCTCCCCGTCGAGGATCACCGAGACCACCCGCGCCAGGGCGGTCCCGACGTGGTTCCCCGAGCTGCTCACCCGCACCCCCGCGGAGAAGTGGCAGAGCAACGGCAACGGCGGGCGGCAGGGCTGGGAGTACGCCCGCGACCTGTCGAACTACTCGCTGCTGCGCCGGATGTACTCGCGCCGCACGGTGCTCGAGAGCATGGTGCTGTTCTGGACCGACCACTTCCACGTGCACGGCGAGCACTTCCCCGGCTTCACCCAGCGGGCGGCGTACGACGCCGTCATCCGCAGGCACGCGCTCGGCAGGTTCGAGGACCTCCTCACCGCCTGCTCGCTGCACCCGGCGATGCTGCTCTACCTCGACAACCACAAGTCGGTGAGGAACGCCCCCAACGAGAACCAGGGCCGCGAGCTCCTCGAGCTGCACACGGTCGGCCGCGAGGCCGGCTACACCGAGCAGATGGTCAAGGACTCGGCCGTGATCCTGTCGGGCTGGACGGTCGAGTGGGACACCTTCGTCGGCTACTACTCCACGGGACGGCACACGACCGGACCGGTCTCGGTGCTGGGGTTCAGCTCCGCCAACTCCTCCTCCGACGGCCAGCAGCTGACCCGCGACTACCTGCGCCACCTCGCGCACCATCCCGCCACGGCCCAGCGGATCTGCCGCAAGCTGGCCGTGCGCTTCGTCAGCGACACCCCGTCGCAGGCCCTGGTCGACAGCCTCGCGGCGACCTACCGCAGCAGCGGCACCGACATCCGCGCGGTGCTGCGCAAGCTGATCCGCAGCGACGAGTTCTGGGCCAGCGCCGGCAAGAAGGTCCGCACCCCGGTCGACGACCTCGTGCACACCTACCGCGTGCTCGGCACCCGCGTGCAGAAGCCGGTCGACCTCGACTCCGGGGCGCACGCGCTGTCCTGGCAGCTCGCCAGCACCCTGGTGGCGCAGTGGCCCACGCCCGCCGGCCCGCCGGACCGGGCCCAGGACTGGGCCTCGCCGAGCCGCCTGCTCAACTCCTTCGAGATGCACTGGAACGTCGCCGGCGGCTGGTGGCCGCGGGCGCAGGTCTCCCACCGCAGGCCCGTGTCGTGGCTGCCCAAGGACCGCATCCGGTTCGACTACCTGGTCGACCACCTCAGCCGCACCGTCCTCGGGCGCCGCTCCACCGACCGGCTGCTGCAGGCCTGCTGCCAGGGCACCGGGGTCCGGCCGGGGGAGTACGTCACCAGGGACCACGCGATCGTCCGCTGGCTGATGCCCCGCCTGCTCGGCGTCCTGCTCGACTCACCCGCCCACCTGACCCGGTGATCCCTGTGACTGCTCCGACCTCTCCCGACTGCTGCACCGACTTCCTCCGCGCCGCCTCGGTCTCGCGCCGCCGCTTCCTGGGCGGCATGGCCGCCGCGGGCGCGACCGGCGTGGTCACCAGCGTCTTCGGTGACGCCGTCCGGCAGGCGTCGTACGCCGCGACGACCGGCGGCAACGTGCTGGTCGTCCTCAGCCTGCGCGGCGGCGTCGACGGGCTGGGCGTCGTGGTCCCGCACGGGGACCCGGCGTACGCCGCCGCCCGCAAGCAGCTGGCGGTCCCGACCGCACCGCTGATCGCCAAGGACGCCACGTTCGGCCTGCATCCCGAGCTCGCGCCGCTGCAGTGGCTGTGGGACGCCGGCCAGATGGCCGCCGTGCAGGCGGTCGGCCTGGAGGTGCCCAACCGCTCCCACTTCGCCGCGATGGAGCTGGTCGAGGACGCCGACCCGACCTCGTCGGTGCGCCGCGGCTGGGTCAACCGGATGATCGGGCTCGACGCCGACGTCTCCGCCGTCGAGGCGGTGCACATGGGTGACTCGATGCCGCCGACGATGGTCGAGGGGCCGGCCCCCGCGCTGGCGACCAACGGCCTGTCCGACATCGGGCTGGTCGGCGCCGGCGACGGGTACGCCGGCCGCCGCCGCACCCAGCTCGACACGATGTGGGCCCGCCAGTCAGGGCCGCTGGGCAACGCGATGCGCTCGGCCCTGGACGCGGTCACCACCCTCGGCGGGATCGGCAGGTACACCCCGTCGGCCTCCTACCCGACCGGCTGGCCGGCCACCGACCTGTCCGCCGCGCTCAAGGACACGGCCGCGCTGATCAAGGCCGACGTCGGCACCGAGGTGGTCTCGGTCGACTTCGGGTCGTGGGACATGCACGACCAGTACGGCACCCTCGACTGGGGCCGCATGCAGACCATGCTCGGCGCCTTCGCCGCGTCGGTCAGCGCGTTCATGAAGGACCTCGGGGCCCTGCGCTCGAAGGTCACGCTGGTGACCATCAGCGAGTTCGGGCGCCGCGTCGCGCCCAACGGCAACGGCGGCCTGGACCACGGCTGGGGCAACATGATGCTGCTCCTGGGCGGCGGGGTGAAGGGGGGCTACCACGGCTCCTGGCCGGGCCTGGCCGACCTCACCGACGGTGACCTGTCGGTGACCACCGACTACCGGCAGGTGCTCGGCGAGGTCGTCGCCAAGCGCTTCCCGGGCAAGTCGGTCTCGCAGGTGTTCCCGGGGCTCGTGCAGGCCCCGCTGGGGGTCATGGCCTGACCCCGCTCGTCGGCGAAGATGCGTGCGGACCGCGCGGCATGCTCCTAGCATCGATCAGGTGACGCCGGCACGACCCGCGGAGATCTCTCCGCCGAGCGCTCTCGACGTGCTCGCCCAGCACGCGCTGGAGCAGCTGATGGGTCTGCCGGGGGCCACGCGCGCGGGGTTCGCGGTGAGCGAGGGCGGACGCCGCCAGCTGCTGTTCACGGCCTCGGACCGCGACGACGGCACCGGGTCCTTCGAGTGGTGCCACGTCGATGCCTCCCAGGACGTCCCGCTCAACCGCGCGGCGCTCCACGGCGAGCTGGTCGCCGGGACGGTCGACGAGCTCGCCGCGCGGTTCCCGGCCTTCGCCCGCCGCCAGCAGGAGGCGGGGACCTGCTTCGTGGCGGCGGTCCCCGTGACCGACGCGGGCGAACCCCTCGGCGGCCTGGTCATGTTCAGCGACCGACCCCAGGTCGTGGACGACCGGTTGCGGCGGCGGCTGCGCGCGCTCGGGGACGCGGTCGGCGCCGGGCTCGTGCGGGCCCGCCGGGCCCAGCGGCGCGCCGTGCCCCCGGCGGAGGACCACCCGGCCGACGGCGGGTCGGACGGCGACCTGCGCGCGAGCTACGAGATGCCGGACGACCTGCGGGCCGTGCGCCAGGCCAGGCGGTTCCTGCGCACCACGCTCGAGGGCTGGGGTCTGGAGCCGGACCTCGTGGACGACGCCGTGCTCTGCCTGGCCGAGCTGGTCACCAACGCGGTGGTGCACACCCACGCCGGCTGCCGGGTCCGCGTGCGCCTCGGCCGGGCCGTGCTGTCGGTGCAGGTCGTGGACTACGGCAGCCTCGGCCCGGTGCGGGTCGCCGCGACCGTCGAGGAGATCACCGGTCACGGCCGCGGACTGCAGATCGTGGACGCCCTCGCCGCCCGGACGGGCCGGGACGAGCGTCGCTTCCTGTCGTGGTTCGAGCTCGACCTGCCCTGACCCTCCGCGCTCGCGATGGTCCGCGGAATCGCGGGCGCTCAGGACTGGTCGGGCGGCGGCAGCACCTGCGTGGCCTCGAGCGGCGGCGGCTCGTCCTGGACCGGCTGCGCCGAGGTGCCGTGCAGCAGGGCGTCGAGCAGCGACAGCCCGACCCAGCAGACCAGCACCGCGACGCCGAACCGGACCAGGCCCGTCTGGACCGGCAGGGTGCCGTCGACGAACGACGCGAGCAGGGCCGGGGACGACAGCAGCGCGCCGAGCCCCAGCACCGTCGGCGAGAAGGGACTCGTCATGCCAGCAACCCTGCCGCGTTGACCGACGAGAGGCGGCCGGTGACCACGCCGACCGAGCGCACCTGCGCGCTGCCGGTCAGCTCACGGTAGGACAGCACCGGCATGCGGCCCAGCGAGGGCTGCACCATCCGGCGTACGGCGCCGCGCAGCTGGGGCGCGCAGGCGACGACCGGGTGCACGGACTGGTTCTCCGCCTCCACCATGTGTCGGGCGAGCTCGGTGAGCACGACCTGGCCGGTCTCCATGTCGAAGGCGACGACGGTGCCCTCCTCGGTGGGCCGCAGCGCCTCGAGCATCCGCTGCTCCAGCTGCGGCTCGAACGAGATCACGTGGACCGCGCCGTCGCTGACGTAGGGCTGCACGATCGCGGCGCCGAGGGCGGCGCGGGCGGCCTCGGTGAGCGCCTCGGCGTCCTTGGTCTCGCGGGCCCGCAGCGACAGGCCCTCGAAGATCCGGACGAGGTCGCGGATCGGGACCTGCTCGTCGAGCAGGTTCTGGAGCACGCGCTGCACCTCCCCGAGGGAGAGCTGGCCGAGCAGCTCCTCGACGACGACCGGGTGGCTCTGCTTCACCACGTCACAGAGGAGCTTGACGTCCTCGCGGCCGAGCAGCCGGCCGGCGTGGGTGCGGACGACGTCGGCGAGGTGGGTGGTCAGCACCGAGGCACGGTCGACCACCGTGATGCCCTGGATCTCCGCCTGGGCACGCAGCTCGGCGGGGATCCACTTGGCGTCCAGTCCGAACACCGGCTCCTTGACCGGGGTGCCGGGCAGGACCGAGAGGTACTCGCCGATCGCGAGCACCGTGCCGGGCGGCGCCTCGCCGCGGGCGACCTCGACCCCGAAGAGCTTGACCACGTAGGTCTTCATCGGCAGCTCGAGGCTGTCGCGCGTGCGGACCGGTGGCATCACGATGCCGATGTCGGAGGCCACCTTCTTGCGCAGCGCCTTGACCCGGTCCAGCAGGTCGCCGCCGGAGGCGGGATCCACCAGGTCGATCAGGTCCGCGGAGAGCTCCAGGCCGATCGGGTCCATCTGGATGTCGGCGACCAGCTGCTCGGGCGTCTCCGCCGACAGCGGTGCGGCGTCGACCTCTGCCTCGGCGGGACCGGACTCCTCGGACTCGTCGACGCGGGAGCTGGCCAGCAGCAGGAGACCTCCGATGACGAGGAACGGCAGCTTCGGCAGGCCGGGGATCAGGCACAGGAAGATCGCGCCGCCGCCGGCGACCTGCAGCGGCATCTTGTGCCGGGTGAGCTGCCGCACGATGTCGGAGCCCATGTCCTCGTCGGCGGTCGAGCGGGTGACGACGAGACCGGTGGCGACCGACAGCAGCAGTGCCGGGATCTGCGAGACCAGGCCGTCACCGATGCTGAGCAGGCTGTAGGTGTGGATCGCCTCGCCGAAGTCCATCCCCTTGGAGCCGACGCCGATCGCGAAGCCGCCGACCAGGTTCACCAGCGTGATCACGATCGCGGCGATCGCGTCGCCCTTGACGAACTTCGAGCCACCGTCCATCGCGCCGTAGAAGTCGGCCTCGGCAGCCACCTCCTGGCGGCGGCGGCGCGCCGCGTCGTCGTCGATCAGGCCGGCGTTGAGGTCGGCGTCGATCGCCATCTGCTTGCCGGGCATCGCGTCGAGGGTGAAGCGCGCGCCGACCTCGGCCACGCGGCCGGCGCCGTTGGTGATCACGACGAACTGGATGATCACCAGGATCGCGAACACGATCAGGCCGATGACCAGCGAGCCGCCCACCACGAAGTGGCCGAAGGTGTCGATCACCTTGCCGGCGTACCCGTCGGAGAGCACGAGCCGGGTCGCGCTGACGTTGAGCGCCAGGCGGAACAGCGTCATCACCAGCAGGATCGCGGGGAAGGAGGCGAAGTCGAGAGGGCGGCGCACGAACATCCCGGTCAGCAGGACCAGGATCGCCCCGCTGATGTTGGCCGCGATGAGCAGGTCGAGCATCACCGCGGGGAGGGGCACCACGAGCATGACGACGATCAGCACGATGCCGATCGGCACACCCAGCTGGGTCAGCCTCTTCAACAAGGGACGGCCTTTCGGTCACCGGGTCCACCGTGTGACCGGCGGACCTGACGTGCGCAACCGTCCCTGGCTGCTGAGCAGTGGGCCCCGTCCTGGGGCTCCTGACAGTCTGATCGTCGGCCCGGACCCGAACATGAGGAATCGGGCATTCTTTGTCCCTGCCCCTGCCCCTGCCCCTGCCCCTGCCCCGGTCGCCTCAGCCGGCGGCGGCGCGCCGGCGGCGCCGTCCGCGGCGTACGACCGGGACCTCGGGCTCGGCGCGCGGGGACTGGTAGGTGCCGCCCCGGGTGCCCGTGGCCCGACGGCTGATCACGAAGGCCAGCACCTGGGCCACCGCGGCGAAGAGCTCGGCGGGGATCTGCTGGCCGACCTGGCAGCCGGAGTACAGCGCCCGGGCGAGGGGCACGTCGTGCACGAGCGGCACGTCCGCCTCACCGGCCCGCTCGCGGATCCTGGCGGCGATCGCACCGGCCCCTCGGGCGACGACCAGGGGCGCGCCCCGGTCGGGGTCGTAGCGCAACGCGACCGCGACGTGCGTGGGGTTGACCAGCACGACGTCGGCGGTGGCGACGTCCTGCATCATCCGGTTGCGGGCCGCGGCGAGCTGGCGGGACCGGATGGCGCTCTTGACCAGGGGGTCGCCCTCGGTCTGCTTCGCCTCCTGCTTGACCTCGTCCTTGCTCATCCGCGTCTGCTTGCCGGTCCGCCGTCGCTGGAAGGCGTAGTCGGCGCCCGCCATGAGCAGGCCGGCGAGGGCGACGGTGCGCAGCAGCCCGATCGCCTCGTCGGACACCAGCTGCAGCGACGCGCTGGTGGGCACGAGCCCGCCGAGCAGCGGCATCACCGCCTTCATCGAGCTCCAGCAGATCAGGGCGATCACCGCGCTCTTGCCCAGCACCTTGGCCAGCTCCCAGAGCGAGTGCGGGCCGAAGACCTTCTTGGCGCCCTTGATCGGGTCGAGCTTGGACCACTTGGGCGTGATCAGCTTGGTGGCCACGAAGAACCCGCCCTGTGCGAGCGCGCTCGCGACGCCGATGACCATGACGACCCCGCCGAGGGTGCAGAGCACGATCATGACGTGCTTGAGGCTGTCGCCCAGCAGCCCCATCGCCTTGGCCGGATCGGGGTCGGCGGTCAGCCGCATCGCGCGCTGCATCAGCGCCATGACGGCCTGGCCCTCGTGCTTGACCGCCAGGCCCGCGACCATGCTGAACACCATCAGGGTGGCGTAGCCGCCGAGGTCCTGGGTGCGCGCGACCTGCCCCTCCTTGCGCGCCTCCTTGCGGCGCTTGGCGGTCGGCTTCTCGGTCTTCTCACCGCCCGCGCTCACCTGGCACCCGCTATCTGGGCGGCCGCGTCGTTCACCAGCTCGACCAGCCGGCGGGTCGCCTCCGGCAGGACCGGGAAGGACAGCCCGAGCAGCAGGAGGACCAGCCCGATCTTGGCCGGGAACATGACGTTGAGGGCGTTCATCTGCGGAGCCGCCTTGGTCAGCAGCGCCAGCCCGAGGTCGGCGATGAACAGCACCACGATCATCGGCAGCGCGATCTGCACCGCGGTGAGGAAGAACATCGAGAACGCCTTGACCAGCAGGTAGGGGCCTCCGCTGAGGTCCGGGGACTCACCGAGGGGCAGCAGGTCGAAGGTGCGCAGCATGCCGCCGATCACCAGCAGGTGCCCCCCGGTGGCGAACAGCAGCATGATCGCCAGCATCTGGTGGAACTTGCCGAAGACGGTGTTCATGTTCATCGACAGCGGGTCGAAGCCCTGGGCGAGCGCGAACCCGCCGAAGACGTCGATCAGCGCCCCGGCCGCGGCGATGCTGCCGAGGAGGAGCTGGGTGACGAACCCCAGGGCCAGGCCGATCGCGACCTGGGTCAACGCGATGACCAGCAGCGAGACGCCCCCGGTCGGCAGCCCGTTGGCCACGACCCCCGGGGCCAGGCCGAAGGACAGCCCCACGGCGAGCACCACCCTGGCCGTGTTGGGGATCCCGCGGGTCGAGAACGGCGGCACCAGGAACAGCCACGCCACGATCCGCAGCGAGGCGAGGAGGTAGGTCAGCGCCGGCTCGGCGGCGACGGAGATGGTCATCGCAGGTCAGGACAGGAGCGAGGGGATCCGGTCGAAGAGGTCGACGGTGAAGTCCATCAGCGTGTGCAGCATCCAGTTGCCGCTCACGATCAGCGCGATGCCCACGGCCACGACCTTGGGCACGAACGCCAGCGTGAACTCCTGGATCTGGGTCATCGCCTGGAACAGCGAGATCGCGAAGCCCACCACGAGGGAGGTCACCAGGATCGGCGCGGAGAGCTTGAAGGCGACGACCATCGTGGAGAACGCGATGTCGAGGATGCTGCTGTCGGTCATCGGGTCACCTACCCGTAGCTCGAGATCAGGGACTTGATGACCAGGGCCCAGCCGTCGACCATCACGAACAGCAGCAGCTTGAACGGCAGCGACACCATCACCGGCGGCATCATCATCATGCCGAGCGCCATCAGCGCCCCGCTCACGACCATGTCGATGACGAGGAACGGGATGAAGATGATGAAGCCGATGATGAACGCCTGCTTGAGCTCGGTCAGGATGAACGCGGGGACGAGCGTGGGCAGCCCGACCTCCTCGCGGTTCTTCGGCAGGTCGCGCTTGGCGACCGACGTGAGGAGCTTGAGCTCGTCGTCGTCGGTGTTGTCGAGCATGAACGACTTCAGCGGCTCGACGCCGTCGTCGTACGCGACCGCTGCGTTCTTGTCACCGTTGAGATAAGGCTGCACGCCCTCGTCGTTGATCTGCGACAGCACGGGCGCCATGACGAACAGCGACAGGAACAGCGCGAGACCCGCGAGCACCTGGTTGGGCGGCGTCTGGTTGAGCCCCAGCGCGTTGCGGGTCAGGCCGAGCACGACCAGGATCTTGGTGAAGCTGGTCGTGGCGAGCAGCACCGCCGGCGCCACCGACAGCAGCGTCAGCGCCAGGATCGTGACGACCGGCGTGCTGGGCTTGTCGGTCAGGCCCTTCAGCCTGATGTCGACCGTCGTGTCACCGCGCTTCGGGCCGCTCGGTCCCTCGGGACCGTCGGGCGAGGGCGTCGGCGCCGCCACCGGCATGCTCACGGTGCTCACCGTGGCGACGGTGACCGGCCTCGCCGGGACCGTCGCCGAGGCCGGACCCGCCGAGAGCCACAGCCCCGCGACGAGCGCGAGGAGCAGCCCGGCGAGCAGACGGGTCAGGGTGCGCGTCACGAGGCCTCGCGGTCCCCGGTCCCCGAGGCCGAAGCGTCGGTGGCCGCCTGCCGGCCCGTCGCGGCGGCGAAGGCCTGCTTCCAGGTCTGGGCCGACAGCAGCGAGCCGGTGAGCGCGCCCTGGGCGGCGTGGGCACGGTACGACGGCCGCGCGACCACGGCGGGCGTCCCGAGGACGGCCTCCTGCTCGGCCGCGCCGGCGGCGGGCAGGACGGTGAGGTCGGCGTCCTCGATCTCCTCGGGCTCGAGCTCGGTGAGCAGGCGCACCTGCTGCTCCGTCGTGCCGAGCACGAGCACCCGGGAGCCGACGCTCACCACCGCGATGGAGGAGGAGCGGGACAGCGCCTGGCGGTGCACGATGCGCACGAGCGCGTCGGGGCGGCCCTGGAAGCGCCGCATGGACAGCTTCGCGAGCAGCAGCATCAGCCCCACCACGACGGTGAGGCTGACGACCAGCCGGACGACGAGCTCGACCACGGGTCAGCTCGCGGCGGAGTCGTCGACGATCTCGGTCACGCGCAGCCCGAAGTCCTCGTCGACCACGACGACCTCGCCGCGGGCGATCAGCCGGCCGTTGACCAGCAGGTCGGCGGGGCTGCCGGCGGCCCGGTCGAGCTCGAGCACGGTGCCGGGGGTGAGGGCGAGGAGGTCCCGCACGCTCATCCGGGTGCGGCCGAGCTCGACGGTGACGTCCATGATCACGCCGTGCAGGAGCTCCAGGCCTCGCGGCACCGGGGGGCGGCGGCTGCGGGAGCCGCGGTCGGGGCCGGGGCGGGCGGCGCAGCGGTGGCGGCGGCCTCGGCGGCGGCCAGCGCGGCCTGCGCGGCGCTGGTCAGGGCCTCGTCCTGCAGCATCAGCGCGGCCGAGGCGCCGGGCGCCTGGAGCGGGACGACGGTGAAGGGGTGGCCGAGGTCGTTGACGACCAGGTCGAGCGGGACGGTCCGGGCGGCGCCGACCCGGGCGCCGAGCGCCTGCGCGGCGGCGTCGAGCGCCGGCTGCACGGCCGCGGCGAGGTCGAGGGAGCCGAGGGGGCTGTTGGCGAGCGCGTCGACCAGCTCCTGGCCCACGACGATGGCGATGTTGCCGGACACCGAGCCCTCGAACGCGGCGACCGCGGCGCCGGCGTACGACATCGCGGAGCCGAGCGAGCCGGGTGACGGGGTGCCGACCTGCAGGGGCGAGGTCGAGGGCAGCACGGACGCGGCGGCGGAGGCGGCGGCCGCGAGAGCGGCGCCGTTCTCCTGCGCTGCCTCGGAGACGGGGAGGGCGCCGGGCATGATCGTCATCGGATCTCCATCAGTTGTCGGTGCGACATCGAGTCGGTGCGGGTGGGTCAGTGCGCGGGCGCGCCGACGATCTGGGCGGCCAGCCGGCGGCCGTGCGTGCCGGGGGTCGCGTGGGCGAAGACGACGTCGTCGACGGTCACGTCGAGCGGCGCCGCGGCGGGGTGGGACAGCCGGATCACGTCACCGACCGCGAGGCTGCCGACCTCCTCGGGCCGGACGGTGGTGTGCCGGAAGCTGACCTTGACGTCGAGCGGCACGTCCCGGAACTGCTCCTGGAGGAGAGCGGCGACCATCGCCTGCTGCGCGCGCTCGCGCTCCGAGGCGATGGTGGGGGCGTTCGCGGACATCAGGTGGGGGTGCAGGCCGGAGAAGGGCAGCGTGAACGTCATCCGGAAGTCGCGCTCACCGATCTTGAGGTGGAACGTCGCCACGACCATGATGTCGCCGGCCGCGGCGGCCTGCGCGAACTGCGGGGAGTACTCCACGCCCACGACCTGCGGCTCCATCGCGACCACGCCCTCGAGGGAGTAGCGCAGCTCGCCGAGAAGCCGGTCGACGAAGCCACCGACCACGGCGCCCTCGATCTCGCTGAGCGGGCGGTCGGGCTGGTTGGCCGAGCCGGGGCCGCCGAGCAGGTGGTCGACGCACACCATCGTCGCCTCGACCGGCATCTCCAGGATGCCGGAGCCGGTGATCGGCTCGGGCCGGAAGATCGTCATGTACGTCGAGGAGCCCAGCGACTGCACGTAGTCGCTGTAGGTCTGCTGCTCGATCGAGGACAGGGTGACCGAGCAGACGGTGCGCAGGGTCGAGGTGAACACGGTCGTCGCCTGCTTGGCGAAGCCGTCGAGGCCGATCTGCAGGATCCGGGCGTGCTCCCGCGAGAGCTGGATGGGTCGCCGGAAGTCGTAGGCGACCGGCTCCACGCCCGAGCGTCGCCTGGGACGCACCGTCCCCGCGCCTGTTCCCGCCGCCGGACCCACACCGGGGCCCGGGCGCACACCATCCGTCACGATCGGAGTATCGGCACGCGCGGCGCCGACGTGAGGGAAAACCGCGTGGTTTGGTCCGCACGGGTGGTGCGGCACCTCCGGCGCGTGCGTCCTGCGGTGCGCCGGCGTTCTCGGGTCGGGCCGTCCGTGGCCCTACTGGGTGACGAAGTCGGTGAAGTACACCTCCATGACGTCTCCGTGGTAGCGGTGCTCGAGCTCCTTCTCGAGGCGCTGCTTGAGCTTCTCCCGGTTGTCCGGCCGGGTGAGGGTGTCCATGCTCTTGCCGCTGAAGGTCTCGATCGTCGCGTCCAGCGCCTTGGCGCCGTCGACCTCGTGGGCGCCCGCGGTCAGCTGCAGGGCGACGCCGATCTTCAGGTAGTGGCCCCCGGAGAGGTTGACCTGGATCGGGTCCAGGCGCACGACCTCTCCCGGCTTGGGCTCGTCGGCGCCGGCCGGCTTCGGCTTCAGGACGAACCAGTACGCCGCGCCGCCGACGAGCAGCACGAGCACGAGGATCATCACGAGCTTCTTCTTGCCGCCCTTCTCCTCCGCGGCGGGGGGCGCCGCCTGCCCGGCGGGCGCGACTGTCGGGGCGCTCATCAGTGGGTCTCCTCCGTGGGTGCCTGGTGGTCGTCGGTCGTCGAGTGGTCGGGACCGGCCTGCTCGGTGCGTCCGGTGTGCTCGGGGGTGTCCTGGTCGGCCCGCGCCCTGAGGGTGTCCCGGGGCGCCAGCCCGTGCGCGCGGTCGTACATCACGCGGCTGAGGAGCTCCTTGCTCTCCTCGGTCAAGCCGGACAGGACGACGATGTCGACGCGCTTGTTCAGCTCCTGCGAGTGCGGCAGCGACGGGTCGACCAGCGGCTTGACGTGCCCGAAGCCGACGGCGGACAGCCGCCTCGCGGGCACGCCCTGACGCTCGTCGAGGTAGCGCAGCACGGTGATCGCTCGTGCCGCGGACAGGTCCCAGTCGCTGGCGAAGTACTTCGGCTTGACCTTCACCTGGTTGGTGTGGCCCTCGATGGCGAGCTTGTCGGGCAGCTCGCGCAGGATCGGGGCGATCGTGCGGACGATGAGCCGGCCGCGGTCGGTGAAGGTCGCCAGGTTGTTGGCGAACACCACGTGGCGCGACACCAGGCTGACGGTCAGCCCGCGGCCGTCCACCTTCGTCCGCACGTCGCTCGCCAGGCCGTGCCGGCGGAGCGCGGCCAGCAGCCGGTCCTCCACCTGCCGCAGCCGGTCCGCCTCCTGGGAGGCCTCGTCGTACTTCGCCTGGTTCTGCTTGGCGAGGGCGGTCGTGACGGCCTGCGCGGTGATCTGCTCGATCTCCGGTGGCTCGGCGACGGAGTTGGGGTTGATCGGCTCGGCGACGGACATGCCGGGCTCGGACAGGATCGAGCTGGACCCGTCGAGCACCGACGTCGACTGGCCGAAGCCGGCGGCCAGGCCCTCCTTGAGCGCGTTGAACTTCTTCTGGTCGACCGTGCTCATCGCGAAGAGCACGATGAAGAGCACCATGAGCAGGGTGATCATGTCCGCATAGGTGACCAGCCAGCGCTCGTGGTTCTCGTGCTCCTCCTCGTGCACGGCGTGCTTGCGCTTGGACATCAGGCCGCCTCCGCGTGCTCCTGCTCGTGGACGGGCAGGAGGGAGGTCAGCTTCTGCGCGATGATCCGCGGGTTGGCGCCGGCCTGGATGGCCAGGACGCCCTCGATGGTGACCTCCATGCGGGTCGCCTCGAGCTCGCCGAGGCGCTTGAGCCGGTTGCCGATCGGCAGCCACACCACGTTCGCCGAGAGCACGCCCCACAGGGTCGCGATGAACGCGGCCGCGATGAGGTGGCCCAGCTTGTCGGGCTCGGCCAGGTTCTCCAGGACGTGCACCAGGCCCATGACGGTGCCGATGATGCCGATGGTGGGCGCGTAGGCGCCGGCGTCGGTGAAGAACTTGGCGCTGTGCTTGACCTCGGCGCGCTTGGCGGCGACCTCGCCCTCGAGGATCTCGCGCATCTCCTCCGGGTCGGTGCCGTCGACGGCCATCGTCACGCCCTTGACCAGGAACGGGTCGTCGATGTCCTTGAGCGAGTCCTCCAGCGCCAGCAGGCCCTCCTTGCGCGCCTTGTCGGCGAGGCCCACCACGACCGGAACGACGTCGGCGGAGGACTGCGCCTCACCGAGGAACGCCTTCTTGAGCGAGCCGACGACGCCCTTGGCGTCGTTCATCGTGCCGCCCGCGGCGCTCACCAGGATGGTGGCTCCCCAGACCAGGAGCATCGCGGGGACCTGCATGAGGCTGGCGGGGTTGCCGCCCTCCATCACGTTGGCGACGACGATGACGCCCATGGCGCCGCCGACCCCGACGAGCGTGGTGACGTCCTTCATCTCAGCGCTCCTCCGCACGGGTCAGGTCGGTGACGGCCTGGAGCCGGCGGGTGCGGCCCGCGGTCTGCGGGGCGGCGGGTGCGTGGAGGTCGACGTCCGCGAGGCGGGCGCTCTCGGCGATGACGGCGCCGCGGTAGGCGCGGATCTCGGCGACCACGGTGTCGAGGTCCTCGAGCACGACGTACTTGGTGCCGTCCACCAGCGTGATGACCGTGTCCGGCGTCGAGTCGATGCGCTCGATCAGGTCGGAGTTCAGCGCGAAAGCCGTGCCGCTGAGACGGGTCAGGGTGATCACCGGGGCACCATCCTTGGTCGGTGTGTCGAGGCACCCTCCCTGGTGCCTCACCGTCCCATCGGCCGGTCCAGGCCGGACCTGAGGCAAAACCCGGTCCAGAACGGGACCAAAGGCCCGGTCGGCCGGGTGCGAACGACGTACGACGGGCCGCCGCCGGCTCCTTGAGCAGGCGGCGGCCCGGGCCGCGCTAGCGCTTGATGTTGACCAGGTCCTGCAGCACCTCGTCGGAGGTGGTGATCACCCGCGAGCTGGCCTGGAAGCCGCGCTGGGCGAGGATCAGGTTGGTGAACTCGGCCGCGAGGTCCACGTTGGACATCTCGACCGCGCCGCCGATGAGGCTGCCGCGGCGGCCCTCGCCGGCGACGCCGAGCTGGGCTCCGCCGGAGTTGGCGGACTCGCGGAACGAGGTCTCGCCGACCTTCTCCAGCCCCATCGGGTTGTTGAAGTCCGCGACGGCGATCTGCGCCATGTCGCGCTGGATGCCGTCGTCGAAGACGCCGCGCAGCTTGCCGTCCGAGCCGATGTTGTAGGACACCAGCTCGACGCCGACCGGGACCGGCGGCTGGGCGTTGGCGGTGTCGAGCGTGACGTCGACGAGGCCGCCGGTGGGGTCGCCGTTGACGTCGAGGAGGTAGCCCTGCACCCGGTTGCCGGTCGGGGTGACCAGCGCCCCGGTCTCGTCGAAGGTGAACGAGCCGGCGCGGGTGTAGAGGTTCTCGTTGCCCTTGCGGGTCACGAAGAACCCGTCTCCCTGGATCATCAGGTCGGTCGCCCGGCCCGTGGTCTGGGTCGAGCCCTGGGTGAAGTTGGTCTGCGTGGCGGCGAGCTGCACGCCGAGGCCGACCTGCACCGGGTTCGTCCCGCCACGGTTGAGGTTGCTGGCCGAGGCGCCGGTGAGCATCTGGCTCAGCGTGTCCTGGAAGACGGTGCTGCTGGACTTGAAGCCGATGGTGTTGGCGTTGGCGATGTTGTTGCCGGTGACGTCGAGCATCGTCTGGTTGACGCGCAGGCCGCTGATGCCGGAGAAGAGCGAGCGAAGCATGGGTTCCCTCCCAAGGAACTAGGGATGCCGTCCGGTGGGGCCGGCGGCGGTGTCTGACTGGTGGCGGTGTGCTGCTGGCAGCTCAGGTCTCGGAGTGCCTCATCCGTTCGTGGCCGGGTCCGAGGCCGGGGGTGTCACCGTGTCAGCGCTTCCCTGCGCAACGGTCTGGACGGAGGCGAGGGAGACGTCCTCGCCGGCGACGAGCAGCACCGGTCCGGTGCTCTCGAAGCGGACGGAGTCGACGGTGCCCGTGCCCACGGAGCCGTCCTCCCGTCCGAAGCTCACGGTGCGGCCCACCATCGAGCTCGCCCCGAAGGCGACCTGCAGGTTGACCAGCTGCTGGGTCTGGTCGGCGACCTGCGACATCTTCTCCAGCGCGTTGAACTGCGCGGACTGGGCGAGGAACTCGCTGGAGTCGGTGGGGTTCATCGGGTCCTGGTAGCGCATCTGCGCGACCAGCAGCTGGAGGAACATCTCCTTGTCCTCCGAGCCGGTGGCGGTCTGGGTGAGCAGGCCGAGGGTCGGCGGGGTGGTGGGGACGGTGCCCTCCACGGGGGTGACGCTCATCGGTCCTCCTTCTGTCGTCAGACGGTCACGTCGAGGCCGGACCTGCCGGTCCTCGAGCGGGTCGGGGTCGGGTCGGCGGTCGCGGGCGCGTCCGGCCGGGCGTACGACGGCGAGCCGGGGCGGCCCTGGCCGCTGCCGCTCGGCTGCTGGCCCCAGCCGGCGCCTGCCTGGCCCGGCTGCCCGGACTGGCCGAACTGGCCGAGGCTTCCGGCCTGCCCGCCGGTGGGGTCGCCGACGAGGACCGACGCGGTGCGGGCGCCGACGTTCTCCAGCAGGCGCTGCAGGTCGTGGGCGCCCTGGAGGAGCGCGCGCTGGGCGGCGTCGCTGCCGGAGAGGCGGACCGAGACGTCGCCGTCGCGGACGGTGAGGACGACCCGGACCTCCCCGAGCGCCTCGGGCTGCAGCTTGATCGTGAGGCGGTGGGTGCCGTCACCGCGGCTGACGAGCCGGCCGAGCGAGGCGAGGACCTGCTCGGGCACCGCGACGGGCGCCGTCGTGGGCGCCGTCGCGGGTGCCGCGGCTCCGGGCGACGTGGCGGCGCTCGAGGGCGCGGCCGACGCCGTCGCGACGAGCCCGGTCACCGTCGGCGCCTGGACCTCGGGGGCCGCCGTCCGGGGACCCGCGTCGCGACCGAGGTGCCGGCCGCCGGCGTCACCGAGGTCGCGTCCGACCGCGAGCGGCTGTCCGGCCTCGGGGCGGGCGGCCTGGCCGAGGTGACGGCCCTGTCGCGGGCGGCGTGGTCGGCGTGGTCGGCGTGGTCGGCGTGGTCGGCGTGGTCGCGGGGGTGCCCGTGGCCCTGCTGGGGGGCCTCCTGGCCGGTCTGCTGCTCCGTCGCCTCCTCCCCGGTCACCGGACCGGCCTGGGCGGAGGTCGGTCCCGCGTCACCGGGCTGTGCCGCGTCCGGGGCGGCAGAGGCCGACGCGTCCGGTGAGCCCTCGGCGGCCGGGACCTGGGCCTCGGTCGCCGGCACCGCCGCCGTCGTGCCGGCCGCTCCGGGGACCGCCGGGTCGGCGGTCGCCTGGGCCTCCGGCGGTGCGGTCTGCGGCGTGGTGGGCTGTGCCGCCGCGGCAGGCACACCCGTCACCTGTGTGCCCGCCGCCGGCGGGATCGTGGCGGCGGCCGACGGGTCCTCGCCCGTCGCCGCCGCGCTCGTGGTGCCGGCGCCCGCGTCCGTCGCGGCCGGCGTCACGGCGGCTGGGGCCGTGGTCGCGGAGACGGCCGCGGCCGGGGGCTCGTCGGAGGCGTCCTCACCGGCGCGGTCGTCGGTGCCGACGCGGTCCGCCGGGTCGTCGTCGCGCCTGCCGACCGGACGCTCGTCGGGCCGCGAGAGGCGGTCGGTCGGCCGCGCCGGGGTGTCCTCGCGACGGCTCGCGCGCGCCTCGGGGCGCACCTCGTCGCGACGCTCGCGACGGGTGGTCGCGCGCTCGAGGGCCGCGGCGAAGTCGTCGGAGCGGTCCGCCTCGGGCGAGCCGACCCGCATCAGGTCACGGACGGCCAGGGCGGCCGCGCGGGGCGCGGCGGTCTGGGGGAGGAGGGGCGTGGGCATCAGACGGTGCCTCCGTTCAGGTCGGCCATGATGCGCCGCACGTAGTTGCGGGTCTCGGCGTACGGCGGGATGCCGCCGTAGCGGTGGACGGCACCGGGACCCGCGTTGTACGCCGCGAGGGCCAGGTCGGTGCGACCGAACTCCGAGAGCAGCCCCTTGAGGAGGCGCGCGGCGCCGTCGACGGCCTGGGCGGGGTCGAAGGCGTTGGAGACGCCGAGACCCTTGGCGGTCCCCGGCATCAGCTGCATGAGGCCCTGCGCCCCGGCGGGGCTGACCGCGGAGGCGTTGAAGCCCGACTCCTGCTTGGCGACCGCCGCGAGCAGGGCGGCGTCGACCCCGGTGCGCGCGGACGCGGCGCGGAACAGGTCGGCGTACGGCGTGGTCGCGCCCATGCGTGCGGCGGAGGTGCCGCCGACCGCGGTGACGCCGCCCTCCGGGATCACCCGGCGGATCGCGGTGGGGGTGGCGTAGACGTCGCTGACCTGGACGTCCTTGCCGGGCCGCGGCGCCTCGATCATCTTGCCGTCGCCGATGTAGATCGCGATGTGCGTGACGGGGGAGTTGAACGCCAGCAGGTCGCCGGGCCTGGCGTTGGCGAGGCCGCCGGTCACCGCCGTGCCGGCCTTGGCCTGCTCGTAGGAGACGCGCGGCAGCTCCACGCCGAGGTTCTTGTAGACCAGCTGCACCAGGCCGGAGCAGTCGAGCCCCTTGCGCGGGTCGGTCCCGCCCCAGACGTAGGGGACGCCGAGGTACTTCCGGGCCTCGGCGACGACCTGGTCCCCGCTGATCCCGGACGTGCCGGTGGGCAGGCCCGTGTCGGGGGTCGCCACCGCCGCGGAGGCGTTGAGCCGGGAGGCGAAGGCCTGCGCGGCGACCGGGTCCGGCGCCGCCGCCCGCGGGGCGAGTGCGGCGAGCTGGGCCTGGATCTGCGCGACCTTCGCATTGACTTCCGTCAAGCTCATGCGACACCTCGGTGGTGGGTGCGGTCGCCGCGGCGCCGGATGCTCTGGCGCAGGTGCAGGCGGCTGACGATGTCGTCGATCTCGCGGCTCTCGGCGCGGGCGGCCTCCTCGGCGCGCAGGCGGGCGCGCTCGTCGAGCAGGTGCTCGATCGCGCGGACCGCGGCCTTGTCGGCCTGCCAACGGGTGTGGGCCTGCAGCGCGACGAGACGGCGCGACTCCAGGTCGTGCTCGGCGCTGGTCAGCGCCTGGGCCATCGCTTGCAGCATGCCGCGGGAGGCGGTGAACTCGACCAGCGTGTCGAACGACCGCGAGGCGGCTTCGTCCAACGCGCGGCCCAGTGCCTCGACGTGCGTCTCCTGGTCGCGGACGCGGCCCAGCGCGTGGAGCAGGCCGAGTCGGCTGTCGCGCTCGCGGACCTCCCGCACGCGCGCTACGGCGTGCAGGCCGCGGTCGTGGGTGTTCGTCATGCCGACACCAGCTCCTCGAGCTCGGCCCACGTCGGGGCAAGGGGCGAGGTGGCCTCCAGGTCCTGCCGGAGGAAGTCGTTGATCCGCGGCATCAGGGCGAGCGCGGCGTCGGCGTCGGCGTCGCTGCCCGGGGCGTAGGCGCCGATCTCGACCAGCTCGCGCACGTCGCGGTACGCCGCGAGCAGGCGGCGCAGGCGCGTGGCGGCCGCCCGCTGCTCGGGGGTCGTGACCGCCGAGGTGACGCGGGAGATCGACTCGAGCACGTCGATGCTGGGGAAGTGGCCGGCGGTCGCGAGGCGGCGGGTGAGCACGACGTGCCCGTCGAGGATCGAGCGGACGGTGTCGCCGATCGGGTCCTGCAGGTCGTCGCCCTCGACCAGCACGGTGTAGATGCCGGTGATGCTGCCGACTCGTGCGTTGCCGGCCCGCTCGAGCAGCCGGGGGAGCAGCGCGAAGACGCTCGGTGGGTAGCCCCGGGTGGCCGGCGGCTCGCCCGCCGAGAGGCCGACCTCGCGCTGCGCCATGGCGACGCGGGTGAGGCTGTCCATCATCAGCACCACGTCCTCGCCCTGGTCGCGGAAGTGCTCGGCGACCCGGGTCGCGACGAAGGCCGCGCGCAGGCGCTCGACCGGCGGTGCGTCGGAGGTCGAGACGACGACGACCGAACGGGCCAGGCCCTCCGGACCCAGGTCGTTCTCGATGAACTCGCGCACCTCGCGGCCGCGCTCGCCGACCAGGGCGATCACCGACATCGACGCGTCGGTGCCGCGGGCGATCATCGACAGCAGCGACGACTTGCCGACGCCCGAGCCGGCCATGATCGCGACGCGCTGGCCGCGGCCGCAGGGCACGAGGGTGTCGAGGGCGCGCACGCCGAGGCCGACCTGCTGGGTGATCCGCGCACGGCTCAGGGCGGGCGGGACGGCGTTGTCGATCGAGACGCGCGGCAGGTCGCCCAGCGGCGGCCCGCCGTCCAGGGGGCGGCCGAGCCCGTCGATGACGCGGCCGAGCAGCTCGGGGCCGACCGGCACGGTGAGCGGGCCGCCGGTGGAGCGGACCAGGGCGCCGACGCGAAGGCCGGTGGTGTCGGCCATCGGCAGGCACACCAGGCCGTCCGGGCCGCTGGCGGCGACCTCGGCGGGCACGACGGGATCGCCCGGCGCGCGGCCGAGCACCTCGACCACGTCGCCCACGGCGGCGTCGAGGCCGCGCACGACGAGGTGGAGACCGAGCAGCTGGGCGACGGTGCCGAGCCGGCGGGGGTGGGCGGCCTCGCGGGCACGGGCGAGCCGGCCGTCGAGCAGGTCGAGGCTCACGACAGCACCTCCCGCACGCGCGCCATCGCCCCGGACACCCGGCCGTCGACGACGACGTCCGTGGCGTGCACGACGACCTCGCCGCGACCGAGCGACGGGTCGGCCACCACGGCGGCGGTCCCGGCCAGGTCGCGCAGGTCCTCGCTGATCTGGTCGAGCGGGCTGACGCGCACGCGCGTGACCGGCTCGTCGGGCAGGAGCGCGAGCGCCCGTCGTACGGCGTCGCGCGCGGGGTCCTCGGCGACCCGCAGCTCGTGGCCGAGGAGCTCCTCGGTCAGGTCGAGGGCCACCTCGACGGCTCGCGACTCGACCTGCGCGCACACCGCGGCGAGCTGGTCGGCCAGCTGCGCGGCGACGCTCTGCAGGGCATCGACCGCGGCGCGGTGCTCGGCCTCGCGGCGGGCCTCGGCCGCGGCCTCGGCCGCCGCGGCACGGCGGGCCGTGTCGGCCGCCTCGGCCTCCGCGGCGCGGCGTCCCTCGGCCCAGCCGGTGCTGAACCCCTGTGCCTGTGCGGCTGCGCGCGCCTGGTCGACGAGCCCGGCGAGGGTGCGCTCGGTGACCTCGTCGCCGCGGACCGAGTCGGCGCCGAAGCGCGTCCAGTCCCCGCGGCGCAGCTCGTGGCGGGTCATGCCGCCGTCGCGCACGACCGTGTCGTGCGCGCCCTGGGGGAGCACCCGCGCCCCGGCGAGGTCAGGCGACGAACTCATCGTCGTTGCCTCGTCGCACCATGATCTGGCCCTGCTCCTCGAGCCGGCGGATGATCCGGATGATGTTCTGCTGGGCCTCCTCGACCTGGCGCAGGCGGACCGTGCCGAGCAGCTCGACCTCCTCGATGAGGTTGGTCGCCGCGCGCTCGGACAGGTTCTTGGTGATCTTGTCGCGGACGGCGTCGGGCACGCCCTTGAGGGCCAGCGCCAGCTCGGCGGAGTCGACCTCGCGCAGGACCAGCTGCACGGAGCGGTCCTCGAGGGTGACCACGTCCTCGAACATGAACATCTTGGACTTGACCTCGTCGGCCAGCATCGGGTCGAGCGCCTCGAGGCCCTCGACGATCTGCCGCTCGGTGGAGCGGTCCGACCGGTTGATGATGTCGACCAGCGGCTCGAGCCCGCCGACGCGCGAGCTCTCCGAGGGCTGCAGCATCGAGGACAGTCGGCGCTCGAGGGTGCTCTCGACGGCCTTGATGATCGCCGGCGATGTGCGGTCCATGACCGCGATGCGGTGGGCGACGTCGGCCTGCATGTCGGGAGCGAGCCCGGACAGCAGCAGCGAGGCCTTGTCCGGGGTCATGTGGGCCAGCACGAGCGCGATCACCTGCGGGTGCTCGTCGATGATGAACGAGCGCAGCTGGGCGGGGTCGGCACGGTGCAGGAACTGGAACGGCATCTGGACCGCGGCCGCGTTGAGGCGCGCGATCACCTCCGAGGCGCGCTCGGGGCCCAGGCTCTGCTCGAGCAGCTGCTGGGCGAAGCTGAGCCCGCCCTGGCTGATGTGCGCGCGGGCGATCATCAGGTCGCGGAACTCCGAGAGCACGCCGTCGGTCTCGGCGCTGTTGATCGAGTCGAGGCGCGCGATCTCGGCGGAGATCTGCTCGACCTCGGTGTCGCTGAGGTGGGCGAAGACCTGCGCGGCCCGCTCGCGGCCCATCTGGATCAGCAGGATGGCGGCCTTGCGCACGCCGTTCTTCGACATCGTGAGGGACACGGCTCAGGCACCCCGCTCCACGAGCCAGCCGCGCAGGAGCTGCGCGACGTCCTCGGGCTGCCGCTCGACGAGCGCGGCGATCTCGTCGCGCATCGCCGCAGACTCGTCGGCCTGCGCCGACTCCAGGGCGAGCACGGCCGGGTTCGGCGCCTCGACGGCGGCCGAGGCCGGAGCGGTGAGGGCCTGCCGGTCCATGGCGTCGCGGCGCAGCTGCTCCACGACGTACTCGGTGGCCTGGGCACGCGCCTTGGCCCGCTTGCGCGACTGGATCCAGGCGGCCAGCACCATGAGGGCGACCAGCCCGATGAGCCCGCCGTTGCGGATCAGGTCCATGCGCTGGGCCTTGGCCGCCGCCTTCTGGCTGTCCTGCAGCTCCTTGGTCGCGGCGTCCTGGGCGGTGCGGTCGAAGGGCAGGCTGCTCACGGTGATGGTGTCGCCGCGCTTGGTGTCGAGGGCGAGCGCGGAGGTGACCAGCGCCTCGATCTCGGCGGGGTCGCGGCCGGCCAGGGCCCGGGTGTCGAGGACGACGCCGACGCCGAGACGCTCGAGCTTGCCGGGCGCGGCCTCCCGCTTCTCGACGGTCTTGTCGGGGGCGTAGTCGGTGGTGCGCTGGCTCTCGGTGAACTCCGAGCCGGGGCCACCGGTGCCGGCGGTGGCGTCGGTCTGCCCCTGGGGCCCGAGCACGCCGTTGGCGCCGGCGGCGGCTCCGGCGGTGCCGTTCTTGAGCTTCTGCTTGTTCAGCGACTCCGAGAGGGCGAGGCCGTTGTTGGCGGTGTAGTCGGTGGTCTCGCTGACCGTCTTGTCGAACGAGAGCTGCGCGGTGATCTGGTTGGTGGAGTTGCCCGGGCCGAGGACCTTGTCGAGCACGTTCTGCAGGTTGCTGCTCAGGCGGTTCTGGTAGTCGAGCACCAGCTGGTTCTGGTTCTGGGTGTAGCCGCCCGTGCCCACGGCGCCGGGGGCGCTGAGCACCTTGCCGGTGGCGTCGGCGACGGTGACCTTGTCGGTGTCCAGCCCGTCGACGCTGGAGGAGACCAGGTTGACGATCGCCTGCACCTGCTCGGGGCCGAGGGTCAGGCCGGCGCGGGTCTTGACCAGCACGGAGGCGGTGGTCGGGTCCTGGTTCTCGCTGAAGACGTCCTTGGGCGGCATCGCGAGGTGGACGACCGCGGCGTCGACGCCGTTGATCGCCTCGATGGTCTTGGAGAGCTCGCCCTCCATCGCCCGCTTGAAGTCGGTCTGCTCCTGGAACTGCGAGGTCGCCAGCCCCTGCTTGTCGAGGATGGAGTAGCCGCCCTCGCTCGAGGTGGGCAGGCCCTGCCCGCTCATGCTGATCCGGGTGGAGTACACCTGGTCGGCCGGCACCATGATCGTGTTGCCGCCGTTGGCCAGCTTGTAGCCGACGCCCTGGGCGTCGAGCTCCTGGATGACCGCGGAGGCGTCGCTCCCCGTCAGGTTGCTGTAGAGCGGGGCGTACGCCGGCGTGGAGGCCCAGCGGAAGACCAGGAACCCGGCGAGCAGCAGCGCACCGGTCCCGATGATCGCCACGACCTTCTGGCCGGCGGTGAAGTCGGCGAACGTCGTCTGGAACCCCTTGAGGCCCCGGCTGAGGTTGTCTCTCATCACACCTGCATCCGCATGATCTCGTTGAAGGCCTCGACCGCCTTGTTGCGCACGGCGACCGTGAGCTGGGTGGCCACGCTCATCTCGGTGGCGGCGAGGGTGTACTGGTGGATCGCGCCGAGGTCACCGGTGGCGGCCTGGACGGCGAGCCGGTCGGTGGTGTCGTGCATGCGCTCGAGGCCGTCGATGCTGCCGGTGAGGGCCTGCTTGAAGTCGATGCCGCCGGCTCCCGCGGCGGCGGCGGCCGGCCCGGTCGGGGCGTCGGTGGCGTCCACGCTGGGGAGTCCCTGGACCAGCGGGCTGAAGCCGAGGCCGGCGGGGGCCTCGATCCCGGAGACCGACATCAGCCACGTCCGATCTGGAGGGCGCTGGCGTAGCAGTCCTGCGCGTTCTTGGTCACCGAGACGCTGGCCTGGAAGCCGCGCTGCGCCATGACCAGCGAGCTCATCTGGTCGCCCATGTCCATGTCGGGCATGCGCACCATGCCGTTGGCGTCGGCGAGCGGGTGGTCGGGGGCGTAGGTCATCCGGCCCTGCGCGTCGCCGAGGGTCACGCCGCCCACGTCGACGCCGCCGTCCTGGCGCGCGGAGGCGACGACCAGCTGCTCCTGGAAGGCGTTGCCGCTGGTCGGCGCCGCGGTGTTGACGTTGGCGATGTTGTGCGCGAGCGCGTCCAGCCAGGTCTGGTGCAGGCCGAGGCTGGTGTTGGCGATGCGCAGCATCTCGAAGGCGCCCATCAGAAGGGCTCCGCCGCGGTGCGCAGGTCGGCCAGGCGGTCGGTGACGGAGCGCGTGACCAGCTGGTACTGGAACGTCGACTGCATCGCGGCCATGGTCTCCTTGCGGAGGTCCACGTTGTTGCCGTTGAGCCCGACCGGGGTCTCGGTCGGGAGCGTCCGGAAGCTCAGCGGCGCGTCGCCGTCACCGCGGGCGATGGCGTCGCGCAGCGAGGTCTCGAAGTCGACCGTCGACGCGCGGAAGTCGGGGGTGTCGACGTTCGCGATGTTGTCCGCGATGACGTTCTGTCGCGCGGAGATGCCGTCGAGCGCGCTCGCCAGCACACCGCCGACGCCGTCGGCAGAGAAGATGGACACAAGGCCTCCCAGGTACGGGTTCGATCTCCCAGTACGAACCACGGGGGGTGCCGGTCCATCGGCGACGTGAGCATTCCCTGCTCACCCTCCACGTCGGCAAACGTACGGACCACCTGAGGTTTCCCGTGGGGGAATCGGGCGCCTTTTACCAACCGGGACCCAGGACCCTCCGAGCGGACGAGGGGGCATAGTCCCGAGGCACCATGCCGCCCCCCGTCCGTGCCGGGCCAATGGGGTCGATTGCAGTCACCCCGTGCCTGCAATCGACCCCGCAACGACGCAACCTCGTCGGCACGGCACCGCTGCGCCCGACCAACCTCGGTGCCGCATGACCTCGCCCAGGTCGGCCGCGGTGCGGCACGCGTGGTCGTGGACGTGGGGCCACCCGAGCCGGAGCGTGAGCAGACCGTCCCGGGCGCTGCGCAGGTCCCGCCACCCGTCGTCCTCGCGGATCTCGGCCAGGTCGTGCCACTCGCGTCCGTCGAGCTCGAGGACCAGCGCCAGGACGTCGTAGGCCCGGTCGCGGTAGATGACCTTCCCACCCGGTCCGGTCGCTCTCACCTGCCCACGACCGGTGGGCAGGCCGTGGGGCCGGGCCACCCGGCTCAGGAATTGGCGCTCGAGCACCGAGTGGGTGCCGAGGGCCACGTCGCGCAGGACCTCTCGCAGGAGGTTGCCGTTGGTCAGACGGTCCCGTGCCTCGAGGCGCTCGAGCAGTCGCTCGACGGTCGTGACTCGCCGTTGCACCACCCCGGTCAGCACCGCCACCGCATCGGAGGTCGACCTGGCGCGCGACGCGACGTCGAGAGCGGCCTCCTCCACGCGCAGCCGTGGCGGGACCCGGTGCCACTGCACGCGGTCCTCGAGGTGGCGCAGGCGGTGCAGCCGCACGCCGGGCAGCTCGGCCCCACGCCGAGGGTGCTCGATCGCGACGTGGATCGGGTCTCCGGCGAGGTGGAGGGCGGACACGTCGCACAGCGCCGAGTGCGGGTGGAACAACACCGCAGCCACGGCTCTCGAGGCCCAGGACAGATGGCCCGTGTGGTTGACGTAGACACCTCGATGCACCACAGCGAGCCGCCGCTGCCGGGCCAGTCGGCGCAGGTCGTTGTCGTCCAGGCCCAGCTCGATCAGCTGGTGACGAGCAGCGACCCCGTGCTGGGAGTCGAGGAGCGGCTGCAGCAGCCGGGTGAGGTCGTCCATCGGCCGATGGTGGGGCATCGGACCCGACCGCGCCGGTGGCCGGGGCCGAGCTGTGGAGAGCGGTGGGGTCTCGCGCTGCGGGGTCGATTGCAGTCACCCCATGCCTGCAATCGACCCCGTTGCACGGGGGCGAGCTGAGGCTCAGGCGCGCAGGTCGACGTACACCGGCACGTCGGGGTGCGCGTCGTTGCGCAGGCGGTCGGTCAGCTCACGGTGCTTGCTGGTGCGGGTGAGCCGCTCGGTGAGCAGGTAGGCCACGGCCAGCTGCCGCTCGAGCACGAGTCGCGCACGCGGCTCGAGGTCCGAGGGGAGCGGGGCCCGCATCGCCGGTGGCTCCCAGGTGCGCAGGGCGAGCTCGGCGGCGTTCTCCTCGGTGAAGTTCTCGACGGCCAGCAGCCCCTCCGCGGTCGCCACGTCGCACTCGAGCCGCTCGAGCGCGGCGACCCACTCCGCCCGGAAGTCCGGGGGAGCGGGGAGCGTGGAGGGCGAGGACATGACGGGGAGCCTCAGGAGGTGGCGGCGGCCTGCAGCGCGGCGGCGCGCCAGGTGTCGGCGAGGTCGGTGACCAGCGAGAGGCAGCCCTCGGTGATCGCGGGGTCCTTCTTGAGGTTGGCCTGCACGAGCTGGGCGTGCAGCCAGTCGTAGAGCGAGGCCAGCCCCGGCCCGCCGTCCCACGCCTCGGTGTTGAGCGTGCCGCGCAGGTGCACGAGGATCTCCTGGGCGTGCACGAGCTGGTTGTGCGCCTCGGGGATCTGCCCCGCGCGCTGCGCGTCGAGGCCGCGCTGCACGTCGAGGACGAGCCGGTCGACCAGCATGACGAGGAGCCGCGCGGGGCTCGCGGTCGCCACGGCGTTGTCGACGTAGGCGTTGCGCGCGTTCTGTGCGTGGTACATGGCGTCCTCGGGTGGTCGGGCGGTCTGTCGGGTCAGCCGGTCGGCAGGCCGGAGATCTGGCCCGCCAGCCAGCTGGACTGGCTCTGCATCTGGTTGAGCGCGGTCTCCAGTGCTGCGAACTGCCGCTTGAGCGTCGTCTGGCGCAGGGCCAGGCGCACGTCCCAGGCGGAGATCCGGTCGTTGAGGTCCTTGATCGTGGTGTTCTTGCCCTGCAGGGCCTTGGTCACCGAGCCGGTCGCGGAGTCGCTGGCGTTGGTCGCCGCCGTGCCCACGCGCGCCATGAAGCCCGGCACGGTCCCGTCGATGAACTTCTGCGCGACCGCAGCCGGGTCGGCGGCATAGGCGGCGGAGAACTTGTCGGCGTCGAAGGTGAACTTGCCGGTCCGGTCGAGCTGGACGCCGTAGTCGGCGAGGCTGCCACCGGCGGTGGAGTAGAGCGCCGAGACCAGCGCGTCGCGGACGTTGCGGAGCGTGGAGTCGCCGGCGAGCGGCCCGGCCTTCGTGCCGTTCACCGATCCCTTGGTGGCGGTGTCGATGTCGCCCAGGATCGTGTTGAGCGAGTCGACGAAGCCCTTCACCTTGTCCGACATCGCCTTGGCGTCGGTGGTGGTCGCGATGTCCACCGCGGTGCCGGCGACGGCGCCGGCACCGAGGGTCACAGAGATGCCGGGCAGCAGGTCGGTGAACGTGTTGGTGCTGGAGTGGATCGTGTCGGTCCCGACGGTGATCGAGGCGTCCTGGCCGGTGCGGACGGTGGCGCCGCCGAGCAGGTCGGAGCCGTCGCCGTTGGTGAGCGTGAAGTCGCCGGCCGCGCCGGTCGTGGTCGAGTCGACCATGAGGCGGTAGGTGCCGTCGTCGAGCTTGATCGTGCTGGCGCGCACGCCCAGCCCGGCGTCGTTGAGCGCCGCGACGACGCTGGCGAGGCTGCCGTCGCCGGTCTCGATCGTGTGCGGTCCGTTGCCGTCGAGCAGGTCCAGCGAGAGCGTGGTGCCGCCGCTCACCACGACGTCGCCGAGCGCGGCCGTGGAGGCGAAGGTCAGACGGTGGCCGACCGCGAGCGACCCGACGGTCAGGCTCAGCTGCGCCGGGGCAGCGCCGGTGCCGGTGGTGACGGTGACCTTGTCGTAGGAGCTGCTCGCGGTGACCGGCGACCAGCCGGAGGACGACGAGAGCTCGGTGGCGGTCTTGGCGAGGGCGGCGAGCTTGGTGTTGAGCGACTGCATCGAGGAGACGGCGGTCTGGTGCTGGGTGACCCGCGACTTCAGCTGCGTCTGCTGCACAGCCTCCAGCTGCATCAGCTGGCTGATGATCGTGGCGGTGTCCAGGCCGCTGGACAGTCCGCTGATGCTCGCGCTCACCTCGCTCCTCCCTGTCGTCCCTCTCGACGCTCTCGACGTTCTCGGCGTTCTCGGCGTTGTCGTGCTGGGGAAGGGCAACGGGCGGGGGTCGAGTGGCTCGACCCCCGCCCGGTGCTCATGTCACTGCTGGTTCAGCCGGTCCGGGTCAGCGGAGCAGCTGCAGGACGCCCTGCGGGGCCTGGTTGGCCTGCGCGAGCATCGCGGTGCCGGCCTGGGACAGGATCTGGGAACGGGTGAAGTTCATCATCTCCTGCGCCATGTCGGTGTCGCGGATCCGGCTCTCGGAGGCCGAGAGGTTCTCGACCGCGACGTTGAGGTTGGCCACGGTGTGCTCGAAGGTGTTCTGCGCGGCACCGAGGGACGCGCGGAAGTCGGACACGGACGCGATGGCGGTGTCGATCGTGTCGATCGCCGTCGCGGCGTTGCCCGAGGCGGCGGTGAAGTCCGAGCCGCCGGCGGTCTTGAGCACGTCGACACCGAGGGCCGCCACCTGCATGTCCTGCGTGGTGATGTCCTGGGTCTCGCCGTTGTTGGCGCCGACCTGGAAGGTCAGCGTCGCCGTGCTGCCGTCCAGCAGCTGGGTGCCGTTGAACTGCGTGGTGGTCGCGATCTTGTCGATCGCGTCGACCAGGCTGTCGACCTCCTTCTGGATGGCGCCGACGGCCGCGCCGCTGTTGCCGCCGTTGGAGCCCTCGTTGGCGGCCTGGACGGCGAGGTCACGCATGCGCTGCAGCATGGAGTGGACCTCGGTGAGCGCACCCTCAGCGGTCTGCGCGACGCTGACACCGTCCTGGGCGTTGCGGACGGCGACCTTGAGGCCACCGACCTGGGCGCGCAGGGTCTCGGAGATCGCGAGGCCGGCGGCGTCGTCGGCGGCGCGGTTGATGCGGAAGCCGCTGGAGAGCTTCTCGAGCGACTTGGACATGGCGCCCTGCGTGACCGACAGGTTGCGGTACGAGTTGAAGGCGTCGATGTTCTGGTTGATGCGAAGACCCATGATGGTTCCCTCCTGGAATGTGGATCTGATGAGCGAGTCCCTCCCTGGACTCGGGGATCTCATCGGCCCCTGCGGTCAGGGGTTGAGGACTTTCGTCAGATTTTTCAGGCGCTTCGGTCGAAACCGGACAGCGAGTGCGCCGTGAGGCCCAGCCGGGCGGTGGCGGTACGACGGGACGCGACGGCGGCGAAGTACGCCTCCCGCCGGCGCGCGGCACAGCCGTCAGGCTTGGCCGCGGGCGTCACGAGCTCGGGGGACAGCGCGCTGTTGAGGGCGTCCTTGAGCAGGACCAGGGCCTCGGCGCGCATCTGGGAGACGCGCGACTCGGTGACGCCGAGCTCGGCGGCGATCTCGGCCATGGGGCGCTCGGCGAAGAAGTAGCCCTCGACGACGGTGCGCAGCCGCTCGGGCAGCAGCGCGACCGCGTCGACGAGGTAGCCGATGCGCTCCTGCTGCTCGACGCGCTCCTCGGGGCTGGGGGCGCGGTGCGGGACGACGTCGTCGATCGGGGTGTCGCCGAAGCCCTGGAGGCTCATCACGCTCGCGCGGGCGACGTCGTCGGCGTTGGCGGCGACCTCCTCGACCGAGAGGCCGGAGGCGGTGGCGACCTCGGCGTCGGTCGGGATGCGGCCGAGCTGGGCGGCGAGGCGGCCCCGGACCTCGTCGAGGTCGCGGGCGCGCCGTCGGACGCTGCGGCTGGCCCAGTCGATGCCGCGCAGCTCGTCGACGATGGCGCCGCGGATGCGGGTCGAGGCGTAGCGGACGAAGGGGACGCCGCGGGCGGCGTCGAAGCTGCGGGCGGCCTGCACCAGCGCGGTCATGCCCGCGGAGGTCAGGTCGTCGCGGTGCACATGGCCCGGCAGGCGGCTCATGGACTCCCGGACCAGGTGACCCACCAACGCGATGTTGTCGGTGACCAGCTGATCGGTGTCCGGCGCATCGGGGGCTGCGTCGTTCGTCCTCACGTGTCCGAGAGTGGGCTTTGGTCCCGGGACCCCGTGGTGGAACCGGGTCAGAATAGGGACCTTGGCGAACCCAAATGGCGCGAGTGGGGACGGTGGTCTGGTCACAAATGACTACCGGGGTCCCGACGTCCCGGAAGTGCTCAGGTGGGGCGCCGCACCGCCGATGGGGTGGGCATCGACCGCACCGCTCCGTGCAGGTCGTCCGGCGACCGGGGGGTCGGCCGGCGTCCCACCGCCAGCACGGGCACGTCTAGGAAGGACGACGTCGATGGAGGACCTCTCGCTCATCCTGTGGCGCGAGCGCGAGCTCCTGGAGACCATGCTCTACAAGCTCGAGGTCGAGCAGCTGGTGCTCTCCAGCGGCCGCACCCGCTGGCTGGCGACCGCCGCCCGCGAGGTCGAGGCCGTGGTCGAGGCGCTGCGTGAGACCGAGCTGCTGCGCGCCGTGGCCGCCGACGAGGCCGCCGCGGCCATCGGCCTGTCGGCCAACCCCAGCCTGCGGGCCCTCGCCGACGCCGTCGAGGAGCCGTGGCACTCGATCCTGATGGACCACCGCCAGGCCTTCGTCACCTACACCCAGGAGATCCTCGAGATCGCCTCGGCCAACCGTGAGCTGCTCTCGGCCGGGCAGCAGGCCGTGCGGGAGACCTTCCTGGGCCTGAGCGACCAGCCTGACAGCTACGCCGAGGACGGTCGCGCCGTCGTCGACGCCGGCCGGCCGCGGCTGCTGGACCAGAGCATCTGAGCAGGGTCTGCCATGTCCGGGACGTTCGCCTCGTTCAACACCGCGCTCTCCGCGCTGCGGTACAACCGCGTCGCGATGGACACCGCGAGCCAGAACATCGCCAATGTCGGGGTCGACGGCTACACCCGTCGCCGGGTCGACGCGGTCTCCGCGGGCACGCCGACCAAGCCGGCCATGTGGTCGCGCGACCAGGGCACCGGCGGCGGCGTGCGCATCACCGGCGTCACCCGGATGTCGGACTACCTGCTCGACCTGCGGCGCCGCACCGAGCACGGCAAGCAGTCCTACCTCGACACCCGGCAGACCGTCCTCGACCGGCTCGAGACGGGGATCGGCGAGCCCGGTGACGACGGCGTCGCGGCGGTGCTCGCGCAGTTCCGCTCGGCGTGGGCCGACCTGGCCAACACCCCCGACAGCGACGCCGCGCGCGCCCAGGTGCTGTCCCGCGGTCGCGAGCTCGCCGACGCCCTGCACCTGCAGGCGAGCAACTTCGCGTCCGAGGCCGCCGACCAGCGGGTCCGCGCCAACGCGCTGGTGACCGAGGTCAACACCGTCGCCTCCGACCTGGCCGCGACCAACAAGGCCATCCAGGTCGCCAACCTGACCAACGACGACGCGGGCAACCTGATGGACCAGCGGGACCTGCTGGCCCTGCGCCTGACCGAGCTCACCGGCGGCAAGGCGACCGCCAACGGCACCGGCGGCCTCGACGTCAGCGTCGGCGGGGTCGACCTGGTCACCGGCGCCATCGCCGGCACGCTGTCGGTCGCGACCGGCATCACCCCGTCCGGCGACCCCGACGGCAACCCGGTGACCTTCGAGATCACCCACCCGGTCAACGGCACCGCGCCCGCCACGGGGCTCACCGGTGAGCTCGGTGCCGTCACCGACCTGCTCAACACCACGATCCCGGCGTACCTCACCGGCCTGGGGAGCGTCGCGCAGACCCTGGCCGACGGGATCAACGCCCTGCACCAGGCGGGGTACGACGCCACGGGCGCCGCCGGGCAGGCGTTCTTCACCTACGACCCGACCGACCCGGCCGCCACGATCGCGGTGGGCCTGACCCAGAACTCCGAGGTCGCCGCCTCCAGCGTGGCCGGCGGTGTCGTCCAGGGCGGCAACGCCGACGCGCTCGCGGACTTCGCCGGCGCCGACCCGGCCTACCAGCAGCTGGTCAACGGCTTCGGCACGTCGGTGGCCTCCGGGCGCCGGGTCGCGGCGAGCCAGCAGATGCTCACCGAGCAGGTGGACGGGGCACGTGACCAGCAGGCGGGGGTGAACCTCGACGAGGAGATGCTCTCGATGGTGCAGTACCAGCGCGCCTACGAGGCGGCGGCGCGGGTGATGACGGTGGTCGACTCGATGCTCGACACCCTGATCAACAGGACGGCGATCTGATGCCCATCACGCGGATCACCCAGAACATGATGGTCGCGCGCTCGAACCTGTCGCTGCAGACCGCGCTCGGCCGGCTGTCGCGGACCCAGGAGCAGCTGACCACCGGCCGTGTGCTCAACCGTCCCTCGGACTCCCCGGCCGACACCACCTCGGCGATGCGGCTGCGCTCGAAGCTGGCCGACCAGGACCAGTACTCCCGCAACATCAGCAACGGCCTCGGCTGGCTGAGCAGCATCGACACCGCCCTGCAGACCAGCCTGAGCACGGTCAACCGCGCCTCGGACCTCACCATCCAGGCGCTCAACGGCGCGAACCAGAGCCCCGCGGCTCGTGAGGCGATCGCCACCGAGGTGGACCAGCTGCGCGAGAGCCTGATCTCGACGGCCAACACCACCTACCTCGGCCGGCCGGTCTTCGGCGGCATCACCGCGGGCCAGGTCGCCTACGACCCCACCGGGGCCTACGTCGGCACGCCCGGCTCGCTCGACCGCACCATCGCGCCCGGGGTCAAGGTGCCGGTCAACGTCGACGGGACCGCCGCGTTCGGCCCGGCGGGCGCCGACCTCTTCCAGGACCTGGCGGACCTGTCCAACGCGCTGCGCCTGGGCGACATGACCACGGTGCAGGCCAAGCTCGGCGACCTGCAGACGGCGCACACCCGGGTGACGACCACGCTGGCCGACGTCGGCGTGCGCTACAGCCGCCTGGAGAAGGCCGACCAGACGATCATGGACAGCAAGCTGCAGATGAGCTCGGCCCTGTCCGACCTGGAGAACGTCGACATCGCCGAGGCCACGATGAACCTCAGGATGCAGGAGCTGGCCTACCAGACCGCCCTCGCCTCCACGGCTAGGCTGGTCCAGCCCTCGCTGTCGGACTTCCTGCGCTGACCCTTCCGATGGTCGAGCCTGTGGAGACCGAGCGTGGTGAACGGAGCAACCTGGTGAGTGTCGTGGAGGACATCCCTGTCATCGAGCTCGTCGAGCCGATGCCGGGCTTCCCCGGGATGACCCACTTCGCCCTGGTCCGCCTCGACGACGACGGCGTGCTGTGCGCGCTGCGGTCGGTCGACGACCCGGAGCTGCGCTTCCTCGTGGTGCCCCCGCAGCCGTTCTTCCCCGACTACGCCCCCGAGATCGACGACGCCACGGTCGCCGCGCTCGGGGTCCGGCGCGCCGAGGACGTCCTGGTGCTCCTCGTGGTCAACCCGGGCGACGGTGCCGGTGACGCGACGGCCAACCTCCTGGCGCCCGTCCTGGTCAACACCGTCACCCACCAGGGCGGCCAGGTGGTCCTCGACGAGGACCTGCCCATCCGCGCCCCGCTCCTCTCCTGACCGCGTCCCGCGCCGCGTCCGCCGTACCCCGCCTTGCGCGATGGCATCGATGAACGTCAAGATAGACGTGTGTCGAACTCCCTGCTGGTCCAGGACGCCGTCGCCTGCTGCACGCCCCTGTCCCGCGAGCCCCTGACGGCCGAGGCGGCCGACCAGGTCGCCGCGATGCTCAAGGCGGCGGCCGACCCCACCCGCCTGCGGCTGCTGTCGCTGGTGCTCTCCCACGACGGCGGCGAGGCGTGCGTGTGCGACCTGCTGCCGCACTTCGACCTCTCCCAGCCCACGATCAGCCACCACCTCAAGGTGCTGCACGACGCGGGGCTGGTCGACCGCGAGAAGCGTGGCACCTGGGTCTACTACCGCGCCCGACCGGCCGTGATGGCGGCGCTGGCCGGGCTGTTCACCCCGCACGAGGCCTCGGCATGACGCACGGCACGCACGGCACCCACGGCACCGGCAGGACGCGAGGACGTCCTGCACCGGCTGTCCACGCTCGACCGCTTCCTGCCGCTGTGGATCGGGGTGGCCATGGTGACCGGCCTCCTGCTCGGGCGCCTCGTCCCCGGGCTGGACGACGCGCTGGCCGCCGTCGAGGTCGGGTCCGTCTCGCTGCCGATCGCGGTCGGCCTGCTGGTGATGATGTACCCCGTCCTGGCCAAGGTGAGGTACGACGAGCTCGGCCGCGTCACCGGTGACGCCCGGCTCCTGGTGACCTCGGTGCTGCTCAACTGGGTCGTCGGCCCGGCGGTGATGTTCGCGCTGGCCTGGCTGCTCCTGCCCGACCTGCCCGACTACCGCACCGGGCTGGTCGTCGTCGGCCTCGCGCGCTGCATCGCGATGGTGCTGATCTGGAACGACCTGGCCTGCGGGGACCGCGAGGCCGCGGCCATCCTGGTCGCGATCAACGCGGTCTTCCAGATCGTGGCCTTCGCGTTCCTGGGCTACTTCTACCTCCAGGTCCTCCCGGGATGGCTCGGGCTGGAGCAGGCCGCGCTCGAGGTCTCGGTGTGGGGCATCGCCAAGTCGGTGCTGGTCTTCCTCGGCATCCCGCTGCTCGCGGGGTTCCTCACCCGGACCTTCGGCGAGCGCCGGCGCGGCCGGGAGTGGTACGAGGAGAGGTTCCTCCCGAGGATCGCCCCGACCGCCCTCTACGGGCTGCTGTTCACCATCGTCCTGCTCTTCGCCCTGCAGGGCGGGACGATCACCAGCCGGCCGCTCGACGTGGCGCGCATCGCGGTGCCCCTCCTGGCCTACTTCGCGCTGATGTGGGGCGGGTCGATGCTCCTGACCCGCGGCCTCGGCTTCGACTACCAGCGCGCCACCGCGGTGTCGTTCACCGCGGCGGGCAACAACTTCGAGCTCGCGATCGCCGTCGCCATCGGCGTCTTCGGCGTCACCTCGGGCCAGGCCCTCGCCGGCGTCGTCGGCCCGCTGGTCGAGGTCCCGGCCCTCGTCGGCCTGGTCTACGTCAGCCTGTGGGCCCGCAGGTTCTTCCGCGACGCCGCCGCGTCGCCCGCGACGGCAGGAGCCGAATGATGACCGACGCCCTCGACACCCCCCAGGTCGTCTTCGCCTGCGTGCGCAACGGCGGCCGGTCGGTGATCAGCCGGGTGCTCGCCGAGCACTACGCCGGCGGGCGGGTGACCGCCCTGTCGGCGGGCACCCAGCCCGGGGACCACATCCACCCCGAGGTCGCCGAGGTCCTGGAGCGGCTCGGCCTGGACACCTCGCGGGAGCACCCCACGCTGCTGACCCGGGAGACGATCGCGGCCAGCACGATGGCGATCACCCTCGGCTGCGGGGAGCAGTGCCCCTACGTCCCCGGGGTGAGGTACGTCGACTGGCCGGTCGCGGACCCCGGCGGGCAGGACGAGGCCACGGTGCTGCGGATCATCGCCGACCTCGACTCGCGCGTGCGGGCGCTCCTGGTCGAGCTCGTCCCCGACCTCGAGCTGCCGCCCTCGGTGCTGGACGGCGCCGACGTCCCGGCCACGGAGCGGCCCTGAGCGGCTAGTCCCGGCCCGGCGGGCGTACGCCGAGGCGTCGCGTCAGCGACTCGATCGCCTCCGCGCTCGGCGAGGCGGCGGCACGGTTGGTCTCCTCGACCTCGGCCAGCAGCTCGGCCCGGTGGACGGCGATGCTGCGGGGGGCGCGGATGCCGATGCGCGCGACGTCGCCGCGGACCTCGAGCACCGTGATGGTCACCTCGTCACCGATCACGATGCTCTCGCCGACGCGACGACTGAGCACGAGCATGGGGTCAACCTACCGCGCGGGTGGGGGTGTTCCTCGGACCCGCCGGGCGGCGGCCGGGACCCGTCTCGTGGTGCTGGTGGGGCACGTGGTCACGGTTGCTAGGCTCTCCGGACCGGATGCCGACACGGCTCCAGGCGGACTCGGGACCACCTCGGGGACGGCTGGGTCAGGACCCACGTCGCGCGCCCCGCGAGTGTTCACCGACGGGTCCAGGTCGGCCCCCCGAGGGACTGTCGCAGCGGCGGTCCTGGCCCCGATGGATGGAGTATCAGAGCATGGCTCAGGGCACGGTCAAGTGGTTCAGCGCCGAGAAGGGTTTCGGCTTCATCGCGCAGGAGGATGGCGGTGACGACGTCTTCGTCCACTTCTCGGCGATCCAGACCCAGGGCTACAAGTCCCTGGAGGAGAACCAGCGCGTGGAGTTCGAGGTGACGCAGGGCCCCAAGGGTCCGCAGGCGGAGAACGTCCGCCCCCTCTGACCTGACGGCCTCCGGCTCCCAGGGGCCGGTCGTCTGGACCCCGGTGCCTCTCGGCGCCGGGGTCGTCCCATGTCCCCCCGCGGCGAGCCGGAGGGGGACGATCGTCACCTTTCGCGCATCGCTGCGTTGCGGCAAGGTGCAGTGACGCGCTGGTGGTGTGACCGTGCGCGCGTGGGGTAGGAAAATCCAGCACCGGCAAACCGGGGGGCAGGAGAGGATGCAGTGAACATCGGCGACGGACTGGACGTCCCCCTCGAGGACCCCGTCCAGCGCGAGGAGGTCGAGCTCTTGTCCTCCCTGATGATCGTCGCCGGACGCGCCGACGGTCCCCTCGACCAGCAGGTCATCGACGACCTGCTCGGTCTCGACGAGGAACCGGGGGCTCCCCCCGCGAAGTGACCTGCGCCGCACCCGGAGGCCCGCCCGAGCGGGGAGCACCGGCGCGGATTGCGTGCGCGGGCCGACGTGCCCCTAGCATGTCCCGCGGCTCACTTCCCGATGTCAGGAGTTCACGTGGGAATGCGATTCCGTCCGGTCGACGCATCCTTCTACGACATGTTCAGCACCCTCGCCTCCGAGCTGGTCAGCGGAGCGGCGCTGCTCAACGAGGTGTTCACCGAGGGCACCGACAGGGCCGCCCTCGCCGAGCGCATGCGGGAGGCCGAGCACCTGGCCGACGAGGCGACCCACGAGATCATCCGCCGGGTCAACAAGACCTTCGTGACGCCCTTCGACCGCGAGGACATCTACTCCCTGGCCTCGGCCCTCGACGACGTCATGGACTTCATGGAGGAGGCCGTCGACCTGGTGCTCCTCTACGAGATCGACAACCTGCCGCCGGAGCTGGCCGAGCAGGTGAGCGTGATCCAGCGCTGCGCGGAGGTCACCGCCGACTCGATGCCGCGGCTGCAGAGCATGAAGAACCTCGACGAGTTCTGGATCGAGATCAACCGGCTCGAGAACGCCGGCGACAAGCACTACCGCCGGATCCTGGCCAAGCTCTTCAACGGTGAGCTCGAGGCGCTCGAGGTGCTCAAGCTCAAGGACGTGGTCGACTCGCTGGAGGCGGCGATCGACGCCTTCGAGACCGTGGCCAACGTGATCGAGCAGATCGCCGTCAAGGAGTCCTGAGTGGACCTCGCGATCATCACCGCGGTCGTCGCGGTGGCCCTGGTCTTCGACTACACCAACGGCTTCCACGACGCCGCCAACGCGATCGCCACCTCGGTCTCCACGCGCGCCCTGACGCCGCGAGCGGCCCTGGCGATGGCGGCGGTGATGAACTTCATCGGTGCCTTCCTCGGCCAGGAGGTCGCCAACACGGTCGGCAAGGTGATCAACCTCCCGCAGAACACCCACGGCCTGACCGTGGTGATGGCCGGTCTGCTCGGCGCGATCGCGTGGAACCTGCTGACCTGGTACTTCGGCCTCCCCTCCTCGTCCTCGCACGCCCTCATCGGCGGCCTGATGGGCGCCGGCATCGCCTTTGCGGTCAGCACCCCGGGGGAGTCGCTCAACGGCGTCGTCCAGTGGAACGTGATCCTGGACAAGATCGTGATCCCGATGGTCCTCTCGCCGATCTTCGGCTTCCTGGCGGCCGCCGGGGTCATGCTCGGGATCCTGTGGCTGTGGCGCCGGGCGAACCCGAGCCGGACCAACCGCGGCTTCCGCCTGGCCCAGACGGGCAGCGCGGCCGCGATGGCGCTGGGTCACGGTCTCCAGGACGCCCAGAAGACGATGGGCGTGATCTTCCTGGCGCTGCTGACCGGGGGCTACGTCAACCAGGGCGACAGCCTGCCCGTCTGGGTGATCGTCTCGGCGGCGAGTGCGATCTCGCTGGGCACCTACTCCGGCGGCTGGCGCATCATGCGCACCCTGGGCCGCCGCATCATCCACCTCGACCCGCCCCGCGGCTTCGCCGCCGAGTCGGTCGCGGCCGGCGTGCTCTACACCACGGCGTTCGTCTTCGAGGCGCCGATCTCGACCACCCACACGATCACCTCGGCGGTGATGGGCGTCGGTGCGACCAAGCGGCTCTCCGCGGTCCGCTGGGGCGTCGCGCAGAACATCGTGGGCGCCTGGGTCCTCACCTTCCCGGCGGCCGGTCTCATGGCCGCGATCTGCTACTGGGTCCTGCGTCTCTTCCAGCTCCCCTGAGCCCCCGGCGCTGCGGTGGGGTCGCGGCTCGACCTCAGCGGTCGAGGGTGAGGCGGTAGCCGAGCCCGCGCACCGTGCGCAGCTGCAGCGGCGCCTGCAGCCGCGAGCGGAGGCGGCGCACGTGCACCGCGATCGCGTTGGTCGAGGGCGGGCGAGCCGCGCCGAGGCGCAGCGCGTCGCAGAGCTCGAGGTGGGAGACCACCCGGTCCGCGCGCTGCAGCAGCAGCTCTAGCAGCCGGAACTCCTTCAGCCCCAGGCCCGCGAGCTCGGCGTCGCCGAGGTGCACGGTGTGGGCGAGCGGGTCCAGCCGCAGGGGGCCCAGCAGGAGCGGGGTCCGTGGGGTGGCCAGCGGCACCGCGGCGGCGACCCTCGCGGCGACCTCGCGGGCGGCGTACGGCAGGTCGACGGTGCCGGTGGCCCCCTCGAGCAGCGCGGCGCCGACGGGTCCGAGGTCGGGCTCGCCGCCCACGCCGAGCAGGATCGGCTGGTCCCCGCGGCGGCGTACGGCGGCGACGAAGTCCGCCAGCCCCAGGTCAGGCAGGCGCGGGGTGACCAGCAGCGCGTCGGGTGAGAAGCAGCCGTACTCCACCAGCGCGTCGGTGCCCCGGCCCGTCGGGTGGACGGCGAAGCCCTCGCCCTCCAGCGCCGCCAGCGTCCCGGCCCCGACCAGCGGGTCCACGACGAGCAGGCGCAGCCCCATGATCATCGGGTCGCCCCTCGACCACCGGCCGGCCGGCTCAGCCGAAGCGGCCCGAGATGTAGTCCTCGGTGCGCTTGTCCCGGGGGGAGCGGAAGATGTTGGTGGTCAGGTCGTACTCGACCAGCAGGCCGGTGCGGCCGTTGCTGCTCTCGTCCTCGAGCGCGGTGAAGAACGCGGTGCGGTCGGCCACGCGCGCGGCCTGCTGCATGTTGTGGGTCACGATGATGATCGTGTAGTCCTCGCGCAGCTCGAGCATGCAGTCCTCGATGCGGGAGGTGGCGATCGGGTCGAGCGCCGAGCACGGCTCGTCCATCAGGATCACCTCGGGCCGGACCGCCAGCGTGCGGGCGATGCACAGCCGCTGCTGCTGGCCGCCGGAGAGCCCGTAGGCCGACTGCTTGAGCTTGCCCTTGACCTCGTCCCACAGCGCGGCGCGGGTCAGGCACTCCTCGACCAGGTCGTCCATCCCGGACTTGCCGCCGGGGACCTTCATGCCGATCGAGCGGGGGCCGTAGGCGATGTTGTCGTAGATCGACTTCGGGAACGGGTTGGGCTTCTGGAACACCATCCCGATCCGGCGGCGCACGTCGATCGGGTCGACGTCGGCTGCGTAGACGTCCTGGCCGCGGTAGGTGATCGAGCCCTCGACGCGGGCGTCCGGGACGGTGTCGTTCATCCGGTTCAGCGACCGCAGGAGCGTGGACTTGCCGCAGCCGGAGGGGCCGATCAGGGCGGTGATCTCGTTGGTGCCGAAGTCGAGGCTGACCTTGGTCAGCGCGCGGAAGTCGCCGTAGAAGACGTCGACGTCCTGCGCGGACATGACCGGCTCGGGCTGGGCGGGCAGCTCGCGGACCTGGTCGTGGCGTCCGTTGGCCAGGACGGAGGCGTCGAGGACGGCCGTCGCGCCCCCGGCGTGGCCGCGGCGGACGCCGCCCATCGCGGGGATCGAGCGGTGGGCGCGCTCGGGGGTGCGGGTTGCGGTCGTGTACGTCGCCACGGGGTCACCAACGCTCTCGATCGGCCTGCAGGACACCTACTCCAGCGACGGTAGGGACCGCGTGTGAACCGGTGACCCGCAGCAGGTGAACGCCAGGTGAACGACGGCGGTCAGGGGCGCCCGTCGGGCGCCTCGACCCGCTCGATCGCGACGATCAGGCCGTGGCGGTGGTGCACGACGACGGCGCCGGCGGGGTCCAGGGGCGGCGGTTGCAGCCCGAGGGTCTCGAACACCATCGGGAGCACCGGGCGGTGGGTGCACAGGACCGCTGGCGTGCGCTCCTCGAGGATCCGCGCCACCTCGTGCACGACGGTGGCCGCGGTCGCGTCCTCCTGGCTCAGGCCGTGGGTGACCTCGACGCCGAGGTCGCGCTCGGCGGCGTACGGCGACACGGTGCGCCAGCAGCGGTCGCTGCTGGAGGAGACCACGAGCGTGACGCCGTAGGCCCGCAGGAGCGGGACCAGGTCGTCGGCCTGGCGCTCCCCGTCCGCGGTGAGCCCCCGGCGCCGGTCGTCGCCCTCGTGCCGGGACTTGTCGCCGGCCGCGGCGTGGCGCAGCACCACCAGCGGCACGCTGCGCTTGGCGAACGGCAGGGCCTCGGCCAGCGTCTGCCGGTCGTAGTCGTAGCTGAGCAGGTCCGGGGCCTCGCCGGCCTCGACCCACCGCACCTCGTCGATCTCGGCGTTGGGGGCGTACTCCGACACGTCGTGGTCCTCGAGCGCGCGCCCGACCCAGTAGTGCACGTGCTTGAGCCGGCCGGTGCCGTTCTCGACGAGGTAGGCCTGGGAGGTCAGCGACGGGCCGAGCCGGATGCGGACCCCGGTCTCCTCGAGCACCTCGCGGACGGCTGCGGTGCGGTCCGACTCGCCGGGCTCGAGCTTGCCCTTGGGGAACGACCAGTCGTCGTACTTCGGGCGGTGCACGAGGAGGACCTCCGTGGTGCCGCGGCGTCGACGGAGGGTGACTGCGCCCGCGGCGACGACCGGGCCAGGTGGAGCCATGCGGCTAGTGTCACATCACTCGCCGAGCCGTGAAGGGGGTCCCGGGTGCGTCGCCGTCTGCTCGTCACGCTCGCGGGCCTGCTCGTGGTGGCGCTGGTCGCCGCGGGCCTCGCCTGGTGGTTCCTCGGCCGGGGTCCGACCGGCCCGCTGGCCGACGCGTTCCGCACCCTGCCCGCCTCGAGCCTGCGCCTGGGCTTCACCGACTGGGGGCGCGTCAGCAGCGAGCTGGACGCGCCTCGCGGCGAGGCCGCGCTCGACGACGACACGGTGACCGAGTTCCTCGGCCGGGCCTACGACGCCGACGTGACGACGACCTCCGCGGTGGTCGACTCGTTCGCGGGCCTGGCGGCCAACCTCGGTTTCTCCCCGGGCGACGCGGAGTGGGAGGCCTACGGCCAGGGCCGCGAGGGCGCGGTCGACGTGCTGCGGCTCGGCGACGCAGTGGACCTCGACGAGGTGACCGACCACCTGCAGGAGGCGGGCTACGAGGCCCCCGAGGACGCCGACGGCGTGTGGGTCGGGTCGGGCGACCTGGTGGCGGGCCTGGACGAGCCGCTGACCACGATGCAGAAGAACGTCGCGGTCGTGCACGACCTGCGGCTGGTGCTGATGAGTGACGACACCACCTTCCTGCAGCAGGCGCTCCCGGTCGCCACCGGCGACGACGCCTCGGTCATGGACGTCGAGGGCGTCTCCCCGCTGGTCGAGGCGGTGGGCGAGCCGGAGTCGGCCCAGCTGTGGGTGCGGGACTTCGCCTGCGAGGACCTGGCGATGTCGCGCTCGGGCGAGGTCGACCGGCGCGAGGGCGAGCGCCTGACCGAGGCCGCCGGCGGCGTGCACCCGCTGGCCGGGCTGGTGCTGGCGCGTGACGAGGGCCGGCGCGCCACGGTGGGGTTCTGGTTCGCCACGGACGCCCAGGCGCAGGCCGACCTGCAGCCGCGCACCGACCTCGCCCGGGGCGCGGCGCCCGGGCAGGGCGGCACCTTCCCCGAGCGGTTCGCGGTCACCAGGGCGGTGCAGGACGGGCAGCTGGTGCGGCTGGACCTGCGGTTGCGCACCGGCACGCTGATGGCCGACCTGGGGCAGGGGTCGGTCCTGTTCGCGACCTGCTGAGCGCCGCGTCCTCAGCTCTTGCGGCGGCGGCTCTGCTGGATCAGCCACTCCTGGAGGTCGAGCAGCGGCGCCCCGGACTCGTCGGTCGCGCGGCGCTCCCAGAAGCCGTCCTCGCGCAGGTGCCAGGCGGCGGTGCCGTCGTCGAAGGCCGTGTCCAGCATCCGGCCGACCTCCTCCACCGCCGCGGCGGAGGGCAGCGGGGTCAGCACCTCGACCCGGCGGTCCAGGTTGCGGTGCATCAGGTCGGAGGACCCGATCAGGACGTGCGCGTCGCCGCCGTTGTCGAACCAGAACACCCGGCTGTGCTCGAGGAACCTGCCGAGGATGGAGCGGACCTCGATCGTCTCGCTCAACCCCGCGACGCCCGGTCGCAGGGTGCAGATGCCGCGGGTCAGCAGCTGCACGGGCACCCCGGCTCGGGAGGCCTCGTACAGCGCGTCGATGACGACCTCGTCGACCACCGAGTTGGCCTTGAACCGGATCCGCGCGGGCCGGCCCTCGCGGTGGTGCTCGATCTCGCGCCGGATCCGCTCCACCAGCCCGTCCCGCACGGTGTGGGGGGCGACCAGCAGGTGGGCGTACGACGGGTGGCGGGCGTAGCCGGACAGGTTGTTGAACAGGTGGGCCACGTCGTCGGTGAGCCCCGGGTCGACGGTGAGCAGGCCGAGGTCCTCGTAGAGGCGCGCGGTCTTGGGGTTGTAGTTGCCGGTGCCGAGGTGGGCGTAGCGGCGGATGCCGTCCGGCTCGTCGCGGACCACCAGCGCCAGCTTGCAGTGGGTCTTGAGCCCGACCAGGCCGTAGACGACGTGGCAGCCGGACTGCTCCAGCTTGCGGGCCCACTTGATGTTGGCCCGCTCGTCGAACCGGGCCTTGATCTCGACGATGACCAGCACCTCCTTGCCGGCCTCGGCGGCGTCGATCAGCGCCTCGACGATCGGGGAGTCACCGGAGGTGCGGTAGAGCGTCTGCTTGATCGCCAGCACGTGCGGGTCGGCCGCGGCCTGCTCGATGAAGCGCTGCACCGAGGTGCTGAACGAGTCGTAGGGGTGGTGCAGCAGCACGTCCCGCTCGCGGACCGTGGAGAAGATGTCGACCGGGGAGGCCGACTCCACCTCGGCGAGCAGCGCGTGGGTGGAGGGGAGGAACGCCGGGCACTTCAGCTCCGCGCGGTCCAGGTCGGCGATGTCGTGCAGGCCGGTGAGGTCGAGCGGGCCGGGGACCGAGACCACCTCGCTCGGGCTCATGCCGAGCTCGCTGACCAGCAGGTCGAGCACGTGGCCGTCGATGCTCTCCTCGACCTCCAGCCGCACGGGCGGGCCGAAGCGGCGGCGCTGCAGCCCCTTCTCCAGGGCGTGCAGGAGGTTCTCGGCGTCGTCCTCCTCGACCTCCAGGTCCTCGTTGCGGGTGACCCGGAACGTGTGCACGGTGAGCACCTGCATGCCCGGGAACAGCGGCTTGAGGTGCTCGGCGATGACGTCCTCGACGGGGACGAAGTGCTGCTCGTCGACGGCGATGAAGCGGTCGAACTTCGGCGGCACCTTCACCCGCGCGAAGTGCTCCTTGCCGTTCTTGGGGTTGCGCACCAGGACGGCCAGGTTGAGCGAGAGCCCCGAGATGTAGGGGAAGGGGTGGGCGGGGTCGACCGCGAGCGGCGTGAGGACCGGGAAGATCCGGTCCTTGAACAGCTTCTTGAGCCGGCGCTGCTCGTCGCGCCCGAGGTCGTTCCAGCGCAGCAGCTCGATCTGCTGCTCCGCGAGCGCGGGAATGATCTTGTCGCGGAAACAAGAAGCGTGCCGCTGCATGAGCTCGGTCGTCGCCTGCCAGATCGAGTCGAGCACCTCGCGCGGCTGCAGCCCCGAGGCGCTCGGCACGGCGACGCCCGCCGCGATCCGTCGCTTGAGGCCCGCGACCCGGACCATGAAGAACTCGTCGAGGTTGGAGGCGAAGATCGCCGCGAACCGCACCCGCTCGAGCAGCGGGACGGACTCGTCCTCGGCGAGCTCGAGCACCCGCTGGTTGAACCTCAGCCACGACAGCTCGCGGTCCAGGAACCGGTCGTCGGGCAGGTCGCCCTCGGTGGGGTCGTACGCCGGGTCGACGTCGAAGACGTCCGCGGGCGCCCCGGCAGTGGTCGCGACGTCGTCCTGGGAGAAGGGATCCGTGAGGGACTCGCGCAGGAAGGACGTCTCGGTGGCCATGGGGTCATGGTCCCACCCGGCGGTGAACCGGGGGTGAACTCGTGCTCGCTACGGTGTGGGGCATGCCTGGCCCGCACGACCGCCGCCGTCACCCGTCCCACGCCCTCGAGCTCGCGCGTCACGGCACGGACCGGGCGAAGGCGGCGCTCCTGGTCCGGGCGCTCGCCCAGCCCGAGCGTCGCCTGCGCGCCCTCGCCGGGAAGCCGGTCCGCATCGACGGGCACGAGCTCGCCGCCCAGACCCAGCTGATGCTGCGGCTGATGCGGCTCGCGCGGGAGAAGGGCGCCGAGGAGTACCTCGACGTGTCGCGCGGCCGCCTCGCGATGCGCCGCCAGGCGGTCACCGCCGGAGGTCAGCAGCCCCTCGGCCAGGTCCACGAGCGCACGGTCCGGGGCGCCGACGGGCCCCTGCCCGCCCGGTTCTACGTCCCCCGCGGCGCGTTCGACCCCGGCCCGCTGCTGGTGTTCTTCCACGGCGGCGGAATGGTCTACGGCGACCTCGACTCCCACGACGCCCTGTGCCGGTTCCTGGCCGAGGAGGCCGGGGTGCGGGTGCTGTCGGTGGACTACCGCCTCGCGCCCGAGCACCCGTTCCCCGCGGGCGTCGAGGACGCCTGGGCGGCCTTCGAGTGGGTGGCCAGCAACGCCGCCGACTACGACGCCGACCCCACTCGCCTCGCGGTCGGCGGCGACTCGGCTGGCGGCTACCTCGCCGCCGCGACGGCGTTGCGGGCAGCGCAGGAGCAGGTGCCGCTGGCGTTCCAGCTGCTGATCTACCCGATGACCGAGATGTTCAGCGAGCGGCCGAGCCGGTCCCGGTTCGCCGAGGGGTTCTACCTCACCCGGCGGTTCATGGTCGAGGCCGAGACCGCCTACCTCGCCGGAGGCGACCCGGCGGACCCCCGCGCCTCGGTGCTCCACGCGGACCTGCCGAAGGCCGTCGTCGCGCACCTCGCGCCGGCGTACCTGGTGACCGCGGGGTTCGACCCGCTGCGCGACGAGGGCGAGGCCTACGCCGACCGGCTCGAGGAGGCCGGCGCCGCCGTCACCCGGCGCATGGAGACCGACCAGATCCACGGGTTCGCCAACCTGCTGGCCGTCGAGGGCCCGGCGCGCGAGGCGACGCGACGGTGCGCGCGGGCGCTCGCAGCGGGCGTCGCTGGGTCCTGACGGTTTCACTAGGGCCCCAGTGAAACTGGCACTTCCCGAGCGAAACTTCGCTCGGGAAGTGACAACATCACTAGGGCCCTAGTGAAACCGCTCCCGGCGGTACTGGACGTGGGTGTCGCGCGCCGCGTGGGCGAACCCGAACCGCTCGTACATCGCGACCGCCGGGCCGTTGTCGGACTCGACGTAGAGCACGACCTCGGCGTCGTCGCCGAGCCGCTCGCGCAGGTGCGCCAGGCCGGCGCGCAGGAGGCGGCGCCCGAGGCCACCGCCCTGGGCGGCGGGGTCGACGCCGATCACGTACACCTCGCCGTGGCGCGGGGCGTCGTCGGAGGCCTCGTGCACCTTGGTCCAGTGGAACCCGGCCAGGCGCCCGCCGCCGGCGTCGGCGACGACCAGACCGTCGGCGTCGAACCAGGGCTGGGCGACCCGCTCGTCGAGACCGGCCTGGTCGAGCGCGCCCTGCTCGGGGTGGGAGGCGAAGGCGGCGTGGTTGACCCGCAGCACCTCGGCGTCGTCCTCGCCGGGCCGGAACGACCGCAGCCGAGGCCCCTCCGCCGGTGCGTCGGGCAGCGGGGCGCCGCCGGGCAGCCGCATCACCCACAACGACCGCTCGGCGCGGAAGCCGTGCCGGTCGGCGAGCCGGCGGGCGGCCGGGTGGTCGCCGTGCGACCACGCCGCCCAGGGCCCGTCGTCCAGCGCCGCGCCCAGGAGCGCGCCGCCCAGGCCGGCGCCCCGCGCGTCGGGATGTACGACGAGGTCGAGCTCGCGCGGGCCGCCCGGCCTGGCCAGGGCGAACCCGCCCTCGGCGAGCCACAGCTCGGACCCGCCGCCGAGCCCGCGGGCCAGCAGCAGCTCGACCGCCTCGTCCACGGGGCGGACGTGGTCGGCGCGGGCGGCGGCCTCGATGACGGCTCGCAGCGCGGCGGCGCGGTCCTCGTCGAGCGAGGTCAGGTGGCGCACCCGGGGCGCCGTCATGCGTCGACGCGGTCGTCGGCGTCGCTGCTGGCCTCGGTCGGCGGGACCACGAAGCGGTAGCCGACGTTGCGGACGGTGCCGATCAGCTGCTCGTGCTCGACGCCGAGCTTGGCGCGCAGCCGGCGCACGTGGACGTCGACGGTGCGGGTGCCACCGAAGTAGTCGTAGCCCCAGACCTCCTGCAGCAGCTGCTCGCGGGTGAAGACGCGGCCGGGGTGCTGGGCGAGGTACTTCAGCAGCTCGAACTCCTTGAACGTCAGGTCGAGCGCCCGTCCGTCGAGCCGGGCGGTGTAGCTGGCCTCGTCGACGGTCACCCCGCCGGAGCGGATCAGGTGCGCGTCGGGGTCGTCGGGCTGGCCCTCCTGGAGGCGGCCGATGGCCAGCCGGATGCGGGCGTCGAGCTCGGCGGGACCGACCGTGGTGAGCAGCAGGTCGTCGTACCCCCAGTCGACCGCGACCACCGGCAGGGCACCCTCGGTGACCACGAGCAGGGTGGGCGTCGTCGTGCCCAGCGTGCGGATCAGGCGGCCGAGGTCGCGGGCCTTGGCCAGGTCGGCGCGGCCGTCGACGAGGACCGCGTCGACGGGCGGGGACTCGAGCAGGGCGGTGCCCTCGGCGGGCAGCACACGCACGGTGAAGGGCAGGAGACCGAGGGAGGGCAGCACCTCGGCGGACGGCTGCAGGCTGCCCGTCAGCAGCAGGATCGCTCGCATCCCGGGCCTCCTTCCAGGGCTGGCAGGATATCCGACATGGCTCCTGCGACCTCCCGTCACGTCCACGTCCGGCTGTGGGCCGCGGCCCGTGCCGCGGCGGGGCAGGGGGAGGTGACCGTCGAGGTCGCCGGGGCGCAGGGCGACCCGTCGGTTGCCGAGGTACGCCGTGCGGTGCTCGCCTCCCTGCCCGAGCGCGCGGAGCTGCCGCGCGTGCTCGAGGTGTGCTCGGCGCTCGTGGGTGACCGGCCGGTCGGCGCAGGCGACGCCGGCGCGGTGGGGGTGCCCGAGGGTGTCGACGTCGAGTTCCTCCCGCCCTTCGCGGGCGGCTGAGGCCCCTGCGGGTGCCCGTCCCGCCCGCCCGGGTGGGTCCGGTGGTTCTCGGGGGTGAGAACCCGGCCGGACCCGTAACCCGAACACCCCTCACCTCGTTGGTGCCGGCAGACGAGCTGGTTCCGCGGGGGGATCGCAGGTCGTCGCGCAACGGACGAGGACCTGCCGGGGGCGGCGGGTCCTCATCCATCTCCGGCGGGTGACCGGAGCGCGCGGGCTGTGACCGTAACCACACGGGACCGCGCTCGTTGCACAGGTGCCGACCGTCCCGTCGGGGGATCGGGGCGGTCGGCACTCCCACGTCTCGGTGTCCGTCCCGGCGCGCTTGCCGCCTGAGGGAGAATCCCGCCCATGAGTCCTGGTGCCTGGGTCGTCGTCGCCGTGCTGCTCGTCGCGAGCGTCTTCGGTCTGTGGCGCGCCCGCACCGACGGCCGGTTCCGCGGCTCGACCCGGCCCACGAGCCGGCCCACGACCAGCCCCACCACCGGCGGGGCGGGTGCGGACGCACCCTGGACCGGGGAGTCCACCCCGCTGGCCGAGGACACCGACGAGCCCGCGCCCGCGGCCACCGGCTCGGTCCGGGCGATGGTCGGGGGCGCCGTCGGCGACGAGGCGTTCGGCGACCGCGCGACGCTGCTGCAGTTCTCCTCGGCGTTCTGCGCCCCGTGCCGCGCCACGCGGCGGGTGCTGGCCGACATCGCCGAGATCGTCCCCGGGGTCACCCACGTCGAGGTCGACGCCGAGGAGCACCTCGAGACGGTCCGCCGCCTCGACGTGCACCGCACGCCGACGACGCTGGTGCTCGACGCGCAGGGGCGCGAGGTGTCCCGCGCGGTCGGGGCCCCGCGCAAGGAGCAGGTGCTGGCCGCCCTCGCCCCCGTCCTCTCCTGAGGCGATCCGGCGGAGCCGGTGGGTCAGGGGGTCAGGTAGGACCGGTCGTGCTCGACCCCGGTCCGCAGCCGGGCCAGGTCGGTCCCGACCAGGTGGGCGACCATCGCGCCGAACGGCGTCTGCGCCCGCCAGCCCAGCGCACGGGCGGCGGGCTCGGGGTCGGCGACCTGCTCGGCGGCGTCGCCGGGGCGCAGGAGGGCCTGCGTCGGTGCGGAGGTACGGCGTCGCGTCGCCGAGCCCGGCGGCCTCGAACGCGCAGCCGACCAGGTCGAGCAGCCCGTGGGCCACGCCGGTGCCGAGCTCGAGGTCGGTGGGCGACTCCTGCTCGAGCATCCGGCGGATCGCCTCGACGTGGTCGCGCGCGTGCCCCCAGTCGCGGCGCACGTGCGTGTTGCCCAGCGTGAGCGACTCGGCCCGGCCCAGGGCGATCGCGGCGGCGGTGCGGGTGATCTTGCGGGTGACGAACTGCGGCTCGCGCAGCGGGCTCTCGTGGTTGTGCAGGCGCGCCGAGACCGCCCACAGCCCGGCCTCGCGGGCCGCGCGCACGTGCTCCTCGGCGGCCAGCTTGGAGCGGCCGTAGGGGGAGGGGTCGGGCTCGCGGCCGACGACCGCCGACGAGGCGACGAAGACCCGCACGTCGTCGCCGGTGCGGTCGCGGTGGGCGCGGACCGCGTCGAGCAGGCGGGCGACCGCGTGGTCGTTGACCGCCGCAGTGGTCGCGGGGTCCTGCCAGCTCTGCGCGACCGAGGTCGACCCGGCGAGGTGGAAGACCCGCGTGGGACGCACCTCGGCCAGCAGCGGGCCGAAGCCGGCGGGGTCCAGCAGGTCCAGCACGCGGGTCTCGACGTCGGGGAGGTACGCCGCGACGCGGGCCCGCGCGAGGGCGTTGTCCTGGCGGGTGCCGACCACATGGGTTCCGCGGGCGCGCAGGGCCCGGGCGAGGTAGACCCCGTCCTGGCCGGTGACGCCGGTGACCAGGGCGGGGAGGTCCCGGCCGGTCGCGGGCTCGGTCAACGGGGCGGCAGGGCGGCGAGGTCGGCGTCGACCATCAGGTGGGCGAGCCCCTCGACCTTGGTCTCGGCCCGCCAGCCCAGCTCGCGCTCGGCCTTCGACGCGTCGCCGATCAGCGCGTCGACCTCGGTCGGTCGCTCGTAGCGCTCGTCGTGGTCGACGTACTCCTGCCAGTCGAGCCCGACGCACTCGAACGACATCCGCACGAAGTCGCGCACGGTCGTGCCCACCCCGGTGGCGAGGACGTAGTCGTCGGGGGTGTCGGGCTGCAGCATCCGCCACATGCCCTCGACGTACTCCTTGGCGTAGCCCCAGTCGCGCACCGCGTCGAGGTTGCCCAGCACGAGCCGGTCGGTGAGGCCGGCCTTGATGTGGGCGACCCCGCGGGTGACCTTGCGGGTCACGAACGTCTCGCCGCGGCGGGGGGACTCGTGGTTGAACAGGATCCCCGAGACCGCGTAGAGCCCGTAGGCCTCGCGGTAGTTGACCGTCGTCCAGTGCGCGAACAGCTTGGCCGCGCCGTAGGGCGAGCGCGGGTGGAACGCGGTGCGCTCGTCCTGCGGCGGTGGGGTCGCGCCGAACATCTCCGAGGTGGAGGCCTGGTAGAAGCGGCAGTCGGTCAGCCCCGCGCTGCGGATCGCCTCGAGCAGGCGGATCGTGCCGACCGCGTCGGCGGAGGCGGTGTACTCCGGCATCTCGAAGGAGACCTTGACGTGGCTCTGCGCAGCCAGGTTGTAGACCTCGTCGGGCCGCACGGAGTGGACCAGGTTGACCAGGCTGACCCCGTCGGTCATGTCGCCGTAGTGCAGGTGCAGACGGTCGCCGCCGGGGGCGAACCACAGCGGGTCGATGCGGCCGCGGTTGAACGACGAGGAGCGCCGGACCAGCCCGTGGACCTCGTAGCCCTTGTCCAGCAGCAGCTCGGCGAGGTAGGAGCCGTCCTGGCCGGTGATGCCGGTGATGAGGGCTCGGCGCGCGCTGCTCAAGGCGCCTCCTTCGGTCTGCGAGAACCCCGAGGATATCGGCTCGCGGCCTGCAGGCCGGCCGCGTCCGACGGCGGCCCGCGGCCGGCGCGCGACGGACGCCGCGCCCGCATGCTGGACCGCCGGTGGGCGGAGGTTGGCCGGGCCGCCTACCGTTGACCCGTGCTGACGACCCTGCTGACCCGCCGCCGCGCAGTGGACCACTGCCGCGTGCGCTCGTCGCTGTGTCGTGGGGCCTGACCTCCGCGTCCCCCACCCCTTTCCTTTTCGGAGTCGTCGCATGTCCACGTCCCCCCTGCTCGCTCACGCTGCCGGGACCACGTCCCCCCAGGTCGACCCCCGTGGTCAGCGGTTCGCCGCCTGGCTGACCACCGCGGTCCTCGTCGCCGTCCTGGTCTCGGCGCCGTCGACCCTCACCACGGTCCTGCTCGCGGCCCAGGCCGCGATCTTCCTCACCGGCGTCGCGCTCGGCCCGGCGCGGACGCCGTACGCCTGGCTGTTCCGCACCGTCGTCCGCCCGCGCATCGGGGCGCCGGCGGAGACCGAGTCGGCGCTGCCCCCGCGCTTCGCCCAGGGCGTCGGCCTGGTGTTCGCCGCTGTCGCGCTGACCGGGGCGCTGGCCGGGGCCACCACGGTCGTCCTCGCCGCGGCCGGGATGGCGCTCGCTGCGGCGTTCCTCAACGCCGCGTTCGGCTACTGCCTCGGCTGCGAGATGTACCTCCTCGGCCTGCGCGTGCTCCCGCGCGACCGGCTCTCGCACGCCGCGACCGTGCTCCGCGACTCCGCGGTCCACTGACCCGACTTCCCCACCGAGAGGCACCCATGGCCCGCGCTGACGTCCTCGTCGACCCCGACTGGGTCGAGCAGCACCTCGACGACCCCCACGTCGTGCTGGTGGAGGTGGACGAGGACGTCGAGGCCTACGACCACGGCCACATCCGCGGCGCGCTGCGCTTCGACTGGACCCGCGACCTGCAGGACCAGGTGGTCCGCGACTTCGTCGACCGCGCGCAGTTCGCCAAGCTGCTCTCCGAGCACGGCATCGCCAACGACGACACGGTCGTGCTCTACGGCGGCAACAACAACTGGTTCGCCACCTACGCCTACTGGTACTTCAAGCTCTACGGCCACCGCGACGTCCGCATCCTCGACGGCGGCCGCAAGCGGTGGGAGCTCGACGCTCGCGCCGCTCACCACCGACGTGGTCGCGCGGCCCGCGACGTCGTACGACGCCTCGGCGCAGGACACCGGGCTGCGCGCGTTCCGTGACGAGGTGATCGCCGCGATCGGGCGGGCCAACCTGGTCGACGTCCGCTCGCCCGACGAGTACTCCGGCCGGCTGCTGGCACCGGCCCACCTGCCGCAGGAGCAGGCCCAGCGCGCCGGCCACATCCCGACCGCGATCAACGTCCCGTGGAGCCGCTCGGCCAACGAGGACGGGACGTTCAAGTCCGACGAGCAGATCCGCGAGATCTATGCCAGGGCGGGGCTCGACCCGGAGCGCGAGACGATCGCCTACTGCCGCATCGGCGAGCGGTCGGCGCACACCTGGTTCGTGCTGAGCGAGCTGCTCGGGCTGCCGGGGGTGAAGAACTACGACGGGTCGTGGACGGAGTACGGCTCCCTGGTCGGCGCCCCGATCGTGCGCGGCGACCAGCCCGGGGACGTGCTGTGACGCTCGGGCTCCCGGTCGGCTGCGCGGCTCCACCCGGCGGGCTCGACCTGTCGACCCTGCCGCCGGGCGTGGCCGAGCGCGCGACCGTGGTGCAGGGGACCGTGACCGCCTCCGGCTCCCCGGTCGCGCGGGCCTACGTCCGGCTGGTCGACGCCCACGGCGACTTCGTGGCCGAGATGCCGACCGGTCCCGACGGCGGCTTCCGGTTCTTCGCCGCCCCCGGCCAGTGGGCGATCCGCGTGCTGAGCCCCGGCCGCGACGTGCACGAGCAGCGGGTCTCCCTCGAGCAGGGCGCCCGCGAGACCCTCTCGCTGGCGCTCTGACCCGCCTCGTCCGCTCGCGGACGCGCTCTGGCGCGTCCGCACCCGGACGGCGCGATCAGGGGGAGTCGAGGACCAGGGTGACCGGCCCGTCGTTGACCAGCGCGACGTCCATGTGGGCGCCGAACACGCCCCGTTCGACGTGGGCCCCGAGCCGCTCGAGCTCGGCGCAGACCGCGTCGTAGAGCGGCTCGCTCACGGGCCCAGGGGCCGCCGCCGCCCAGGTGGGGCGCCGGCCCTTGCGGGCGTCGCCGTACACCGTGAACTGGCTGACCACCAGCACGGGCGCCCCGATCTCGGAGGCCGACCGCTCCTCGGCGAACAGCCGGGTCTCCCACACCTTGCGCGCGATCCACGCCACCTCGGCCGGCCCGTCGTCGTGGGTGACGCCGAGCAGCACCAGCAGCCCCGGCCCCTCGATCGCCCCGACGACCTCGCCGGAGACCGTCACCGCCGCCGAGCTGACCCGCTGGACCACTGCACGCACGCGGGTCAGTCTCCCAGGGGTGGTGCAGGCGAGCTGACGCGGCACCGTGCCCATCCGACCCACATGCCGTCCCCAATGAGCACGATGCCTCGGTCGTCCACAGCCGCCGACGCCCGCGAGCGCGCGACTCCTCAGCCGGGCCACCGTCCCGCCATGGACCTCATCGACCTCCGCGACCTCACGGAGCACCAGTCCGGCATCCTCTCGCGCACGCAGGTGCTCGAACGAGCCTCGGCGAGCGACCTGAAGCGGTGGCTCAGACGGCGTGAGCTGGTGCCGGTCCACGACGGCGTCTACGTCAACCACACCGGACCTCTGAGCTGGTCGAGCAGGGCCTGGGCCGGGGTCCAGCGCTACTGGCCGGCGGCGTTGGCGCTCGACTCGGCGATCCACCTCGCCGGCGACCCGGTGCACGTGGCGGTGGCCGAGAACCGGACGTTCCGCCGCTCGGTGGCCGGGGTGAGGCTGCACCGGCTCACCGACCTCGAGGCGAGGATCCAGTGGAACCGCAGCCCACCACGCCAGCGGTACGACGACGCGCTCCTGTCCGTGTGCGGCCGGACGGCCTCACGCGAGCGGGCTCTCGACCTGGTCAGCGAGGCGTGCCGGTCCCGGCGTACGACGCCCCTGCGGCTGCGCGAGGAGCTGGCGTCGCGCGGCAACCTGGCCGACCGCGGCTGGCTCCTCGGCGTGCTGGACGACGCTGCCGAGGGTGTCCAGTCGGTGCTCGAGAGCGCCTACCTGCGCCGGGTGGAACGGGCTCACGGGCTGCCACGGGCAGAGCGGCAGCTCCGGGGGAACGCGTCGGGCAAGGTCGTGTGGCGCGACTCGCTCTACCGCGCCTTCCACGTCGTGGTCGAGCTCGACGGGCGGCTGGGTCACGACACCGGTGCGGAGCGGTGGGACGACATGGACCGGGACCTGGACGCGGCGCTCGAGACCCTCCTGACCATCCGGCTCGGCTGGCGGCACGCGGAGATCGAGCCGTGCCGCACGGCCCAGAGGCTGGGGCAGCTGTTCAACCACAGGGGCTGGGCGGGTCGGCCCCGCCGGTGCAGCCGGGAGTGCGCGGTCCCACCAGCGAGCGTCGTGCCCATCTGACCCACCTGCTGGGTCGGATGGGCACGGTGCCCGGGCAGATCGCCTGCCGTCAGTAGACGAGTGCCTGGGCGCCGTCGGCCAGCGACTCCTCCACGAACGTGGCCGCCCCCGCCACCCGGACGCCGGGCAGCAGGTCGGAGGCGGTCAGCGAGCGGCGGGCGGCGCACTGCCCGCACACCGTGAGCGCGCCGAGGTCGATGACGGCGGACAGCAGCTCGTCCAGCGGGGTGGCCAGCTCGAGCCGGAACGAGGAGGCCCGACCGGGCACCGCGAACCACACCGCCTCGCCGGTCAGCCACAGCGAGACCGGCACCCCCGAGGCGGCGGCGGTGGCCGCGACGGTGAAGGCCTGGTTGACCCGCTCGGCCTCGGCGGCGCCGGCGGTGAGCTTGAGCACGAGCGTCCGCGAGGTCATCCGCGGAGACTAGCCCCGCTACGATCGACGGGATGGAGCCCGTCCTCGTCGCCCTCATGGTCATCCTGCTCCTGCTGGGTGGCGTGGTGGCGCTCTACCTGCTGCGCAAGGCCGTCGACAGCCAGCACGACCGCTGACCGGCGGGCCGTCCAGGACCAGCAGGACCGCAGGACCAGACCCCCGGAACCGACCCGAAGAGAACCACGTGCCTTTCGAGATCCCCGAGAACATCCACCCCAACTGCGCCCCGCTGGCCTGGCTGGTCGGCGGGTGGCGCGGCAACGGCGAGGGCGACTACCCCACGATCGAGAAGTTCACCTGGGGCCAGGAGCTGATCTTCCAGCAGGACGGCCGCCCGTTCCTGCACTACATGGCGCGCTCGTGGATCACCGACGCCGAGGGCAACAAGGTGCGCGACTCCGCCCAGGAGACCGGGTTCCTGCGCTGCCACGAGGGTGGCGAGGTGGAGTTCCTGCTCACCCACCAGAGCGGCATCAGCGAGCTGTGGCACGGCCAGGTCGACGGCGCCCGCCTGCACCTGACCACCGACGCGGTGATGCGGGCGAGCACGGCCAAGGAGGTCACCGCGGGCCAGCGGATGTACGGCCTGGTCGAGGGGGACCTGTGGTTCGCGATGGACATGGCCGCGGTGGGCCAGGAGCTCCAGCCGCACCTGTGGGGCAAGCTCGTCCGCCTGTGAGCCGGCCCGAGGGTCAAATCTCGGTCGTTCACGGGACGTAGGTCCTGTTTCCCACTACCCTCGGGGGTGATCCGTCGGGGGAGGGAGACCATGGTGAGCACGGCCCTGCGCACTGTCCTGCTGGCAGTGCTCGCACTGGCGCTGCTGTCGTCGGCTCCCGTCGCCACCACCGCGTCGGCCGTCGACGCCCCCTCGCGTTCCAGCCTGGTCAAGGTCACCCGCTTCGGCCTGTCCTACGGCGAGCGGCTGACCCGGATGAGCGGTCCCGAGCTGGCCCGCACCCTGGACGACGCCAAGGCGCTCGGGGTGCGCTGGATCCGCATGGACTTCTCGTGGACCTCGATCCAGCCGAAGGGCCCGGCGAGGCACCGCTGGGGGCCGACCGACCGGGTGGTGCGCCAGGCCCGTGCCCGCGGCCTCCGGGTGCTGCCGATCCTGACCTACACCCCCGCCTGGGCCCGTGACCGCGGCTGTGGCACCTTCACCTGCCCGCCACACCGCAGGCGGCAGTTCGCGGCGTTCGCCAGGACCGCGGCCAAGCGCTACCAGGGCCGCGGCGTGCACGTGTGGGAGATCTGGAACGAGCCGAACTACGCCTTCTTCTGGCGGCCCGCCCCCGACCCGAGGCGCTACGCGGCGCTGGTCAAGGCCGCCTCGGCCGCGATCAAGGGCGTCGACCGCCGGGCCAAGGTGCTGCACGGCGGCCTGTCCGCGGTCGAGGGCAACGCCCCGTCCATCGGGCCGCGGCAGTTCCTCTCGGCGGTCTGCCGGGCCGGCGCGTGCCGGTCGTTCGACGCGGTGAGCTACCACCCCTACACCTACCCCTACGCGGCGAGCGCCGTCGGGACGAACAACGCCTGGTCCAAGATCAACCAGACCTCGTGGTCGCTGCGCAGCGTGCTCAAGCGGTTCGGCCGCTACCGGACCCCGATCTGGGTCACCGAGTACGGCGCCCCGACGCGCGGCATCGGCACGGCCTCGAACGGCTCGCGGCTCTCGATGCTGCCGACCACCACCCACGTCACCGAGGGCTGGCAGGCCGGGCTGGTGACCGACGCGGTGGAGCAGGCCGTGCTCAACCCCGCGGTGCGCGGGTTGTTCTGGTACACCAACCAGGACCTCCCCGTGTCCAACCTGCGCGAGGCCTCGTTCGGCCTGCGCCGCCTCGACGGCAGCGCCAAGCCGTCCTGGTCCGCCTTCAAGCTCGCCGTCGCCGCTGCCCCACGCGGCTGACGGTCACGTCCGGCCGCCCCCGGCCGGGCTCTGCAGTTCCAGGGAAAGGGAGATCCCGCCATGTACGTCCGTCCGCTGCGTGCTGCCCTCGTGGCAGTGCTCCTGTGCGGGGCGCTGATCGTCTCGCCCCTCACGGCCACGAGCTCGCCTGCCGCCGCGGCGACGACCACCAAGCCACCGACGAAGTTCGGGGTCTCGTACGGCGAGCGGTTGAGCCGGATGAGCCAGGCCGACCTCGACGCCGCCCTCGACGACGCGGTGCAGCTCGGCGTCGGGTGGATCCGCATGGACCTCTCCTGGACCACCGTCCAGCCGGACGGCCCGTCGACGTACCGCTGGGCGGGCTTCGACCGGGTGATCCGGGGCGCCCGCTCCCGCGGGCTCCACGTGCTGCCGATCCTGACCTGGACGCCGGCCTGGGCGCGGGACGCCGGCTGCGTGCGCTTCACCTGCCCGCCGCACCGGCGTGGCCAGTTCGCGGCGTTCGCCAAGGCCGCCGTGAAGCGCTACCGGCCGCTGGGCGTGCGGACCTGGGAGGTCTGGAACGAGCCCAACCTGAACTTCTTCTGGCCCTCGCCGAACCCGCGGCGCTACGCCTACCTGCTCAAGGCGACCTTCCGGGCGATCCGCTCGGTCGACCCCCGTGCCACGGTCCTGCTCGGCGGCCTGGCCGCGCTGGAGAACCGCCCGCCCTCGATCGGCCCGCGCCAGTTCCTGGCGAACGTCTGCAAGGCGGGTGGGTGCGCCACGATGAGCGGCGTCAGCTACCACCCCTACACGTTCCCCTACCTCGCCAGCCGCAGGTCGAGCGGCTCCGCCTGGAGCAAGATCAACCAGACGCGGTGGTCGCTGCGCTACGTCCTCGACCGGTTCAAGTTCCGCCACAAGCGCATCTTCGTGACCGAGTACGGCGCCCCGACGCGTGGCGTGGGGGTCGCCGGGGACGGCGCACTGGGCGCGCTCCTGGGGACCGCGACCTACGTCACCCAGGCCTGGCAGGCCGTCATGGCCGCCGACGTGGTGGCGCAGGCCGACCGCAACCCCGACGTCAACGCGCTGTTCTGGTACACCAACCAGGACCTCCCGATCCTCGACCTGCGCGAGTCGTCCTTCGGGCTGCGCAACCTCGACGGCACGCCCAAGCCGGCCTGGCTCGCCTTCAAGACGGCGGTCGCCACCGCGTCACTCGACTGAACGGTCGGCTCCTCCGGACCGCCCGTCCCGCGCCCGGAGGGACCTTCAGGACCAGTCCCCGCCGGTAACGTCCTGCGGGGGTCCCAGATCGGCCGGGACACGCGTTCTCGGCCTCTACGTTCTTGCTACCCATCGGGGGAAGGGAACCCACCACCATGCGATCCACCTCGCTCCGCGCTGCCCTGACAGCGTTCCTCAGCCTCGCCGTGATCCTGGCGACGCTGCTCGCCGGCCTGTCCTGGGCCACGGCGGCCCCGGCCAAGGGCGGCAGCCCGAAGAAGCCGAGGGTCACGAGCACGGCCACCGTGACCGCGTCCACGACGCCGACCACGTCCAGCACGTTCGCGACGTCGAGCACCGCGACGTCGAGCACCGCGGCGCCGACCGCGACGACGAGCACGGCCACGCCGACCGCGACGGCCGGCACGGCCACGCCGACCGCGACGGCCAGCACGGCCACGCCGACCGCGACGGCCAGCACGGCGACGCCGACCGCCACGGCCAGCACGGCGCCGGCACCGACCGCGCCCCGCTTCGGGATGTCCTACGGCGAGCGGCTGAGCCGGATGAGCCAGGCCGACCTCGACGCGGCGCTCGACGACGCGGTGGCCCTGGGCCTGGGCTGGGTCCGCGCGGACCTGTCCTGGACCACCATCCAGGGCGGCGGGGCCACCTCGTGGAACTGGTCCGGCTTCGACCGGGTCGTCCTGGCGGCCGACGCCCGCGGTCTCCAGGTGCTGCCGATCCTCGCCTACACCCCGGCCTGGGCCCGCGACTCCGGCTGCACGCGCTTCTCGTGCCCGCCTCGCGACCCCGCCCAGTTCGCCGCCTTCGCGGCCGCCGCGGTGGACCGCTACTCGCCGTACGGCGTCCACACCTGGGAGGTCTGGAACGAGCCCAACCTCAACCAGTTCTGGCCCTCACCGGACGCGGCCCGCTACGCGACGCTGCTGAGCACGACCTCGGCCGCGATCAAGAAGGGGGACCCGCGCGCGACCGTCCTGTTCGGCGGCCTCGCGGCGCTGGAGAACTCGCCCCCGTCGATCGGCCCGCGCCAGTTCCTCGACGCGGTCTGCCGGGCGGGCGCCTGCACCAGCGCGGACGCGCTGAGCTACCACCCCTACACCTACCCCTACCCGGCCAGCTACGTCGCCGACTTCTCCGCCTGGAGCAAGATGAGCACCACGTCGATCTCGCTGCGCAGCATCCTGGCCGGCTTCGGCCTGGGCACGATGCCGATCTGGGTGACGGAGTACGGCGCCCCGACGGACGGCGACGGCACCGCCGTCGACGGGACCTGGGCCTCGCTCACCTCGACCAGCACGCACGTGACCGAGGACTGGCAGGCCACGATCGCCAGGGACGCGGTGGAGATGGCCGACGCCGACCCCTCGGTGCAGTCGTTCTTCTGGTACACCAACCAGGACCTCGCGGCGACCACGCGGCGCGAGGCCTCCTTCGGCCTGCGTCACCTGGACGGCACGGCGAAGCCGTCCTGGCAGGCCTTCCGCGACGCGGTGGCGGCGGCGAAGGCCGGCTGACCTAGGCCCTCTCGGACCGGCCGCGCGTCCCCTCCTGCCGGGGGCGCGCGGTCGCCGCGTCCCGGAGGACCTCGAGGGTGCCGGCGAGGCTGTGGCGCCAGTCCCAGCGCTCGACCGCGGCCTCGCGGCCGGCGTCGCCGAGCCGGATCCGCTCGGACGGCGAGGCCAGCAGGCGCTCGAGCGCGGCAGCCAGCGCAACCGCGTCCCCCGGTGGGACGAGCAGCCCGTCGACGCCGTCGCGGACGACGTAGGGGATGCCGCCGACGTCGCTGCCGACGACGGGCCGTCCGCACGACATCGCCTCGACCAGGGTCATCCCGAACGACTCGGACTCGGTGAGCGAGGGCAGGACGACGACGGCTGCCTCCTGGTAGGCGCGCACCAGGTCCTCGCCGTGCAGGCTGCCGCGCCACACGACCCGGTCGGCGACGCCCAGCTCGGTCGCCCGCGCCCGCAGCCACGGCACGTCGTCACCGTCGCCGACCAGCACGAGGCGGGCCTCGGCGGGGAGCCGGGCGAGCGCCGCCAGCAGGGTCTCGACGCCCTTCCACCGCGACGTCCGCTGCAGCCGGCCGACGTAGACCACGTCCTGGCCGGCGGGCGGCCCGGCGGGGACGAAGACGTCGGAGTCGACCCCCGGCGGGCCCATCACCGCCCGGCCGGTGGCCTGGGTGGACGCGACGGGGGAGACCGAGACCAGCCGGTCCGCGCGCGCCATCACCCGCGGCAGCACGGCGCGCTCGTAGGTGCGCAGCAGCGCGTCGACCGCCCCGCCGGTGCCCTTGACCATCGAGCCGGAGTGGTAGGTCAGGACGACCGGCCGGCGCCCGGCGACGTAGGTCGCGACGTCGGCGAGGTACGGCGTCGGGGCGTGCGCGTGCACCACGTCGATGCGGTGCCGGGCGAGGAGCCGGCGCAGCTGCACCGGCCACCAGCCGTTGACGGGGCTGTTGGAGAGCTTGAGCCACGGGGCGAGCCGGACGACGGTGACGCCGTCCTCGGTCGCGACCGAGGTGCGGCGCGCGTCGCCGGTGGTCACGACGACGACCTCGAAGCCGGGGTCGTCGCGCAGCGCCAGCGCCTCGCGGTGGGTGTAGCGCTCGAGCCCGCCCACGCTCGGCGGGTAGTACGGCGTCACGAGCGCGACGCGGATCGGGCGGTCCACGAGGTCCACGGGGCGTCCCCTCAGCAGGTCGAGGGGTGGTCCCCTCAGGCGGCGGAGACCGCCCGGTGCTGAAGATAGGCCAGCCGGCTGAGCTCGTGGCGGGTCTTGCGCATCCCGTCGAGGATCAGCGCCGCGGTCAGCTCGAGGAACGCGATGACCCCGAACCCGATCGAGACGACGAGGGTCGGGAACCGCGGCACCATGCCGGTGTCGAAGTAGGTCATCAGGACCGGGGTGGCGAACAGCACCGAGAGCAGCAGGCTGATCGAGGCGAGCAGGCCGTAGAACGCCAGCGGGCGCTCGTGCCGGGCGAGGCCGGCGATGAGGCGCAGGATCCTGAAGCCGTCGCGGTAGGTGCGCAGCTTGCTCTCGCTGCCGTCGCAGCGGTCCTTGAACCCGACGGGGATCGACACCGTCGGCGTGCGCAGCGAGAGGGTGTGGACGGTCAGCTCGGTCTCGATCTCGAACTCGCGCGAGACGGCCGGGAAGCTCTTGACGAAGCGGCGGGAGAACACGCGGTAGCCGCTGAGCATGTCGCCCACGTTGGTGCCGAACACGGTGCCGACCACGCCGTTGAGGACCTTGTTGCCCCACTCGTGGTTGGGCCGGTAGGCGCCGTCGGCGACCGGGGCGCGCATCCCGAGGACGTGGTCGTGGTGGCCCTCGATCAGGGCGCGGATCATGTCGGGGGCGGCGGCGGCGTCGTAGGTGTCGTCGCCGTCGATCATCAGGTAGATGTCGGCCTCGATGTCGGCGAAGGCCCGGCGCACCACGTTGCCCTTGCCCTTCATCTGCTCGTGGCGGACGATCGCGCCGGCCTCGCGGGCCACCTCGGCGGTCCCGTCGGTGGAGCAGTTGTCGTAGACGTAGACGACCATGCCGGGCACGTGGCGCCTGAGGTCGCGGACGACCTTGCCGATGCTGAGCGCCTCGTTGTGGCACGGGACGACGGCCGCGACGCGGTAGTCGGACCACACGTGGCCCTGAGGCTTCTCCGAGGCCTTCGCGTCGAGAATCTGCGAGCCGGTCCCCGGCGTCCGCTGCTCGGCTAGCGTGTACGTCATGTCCCCAAACCCCTGTCGCTCCCAGACCTGGTGGTGCTGCGGGTCACAACGAGACGACGGGGTGTCACGTTACGGGCGGGTAGGTAAAGGCTGGACAGCTGACCGAGTTCGTCCCGTTCGAGTGCTTTCACGGGGGTGAACGGCGGCTCCCGGCTGCGCGTCGGCGCGGTCGCTCACTTCTACCCGCCCCACGTCGGCGGCCTCGAGGTCGTGGCCCGGCGCGTGGCCACCGGGCTGGTCGAGCGGGGTCACCAGGTCGAGGTGCTCACCAGCGCCTCCCCCGGCCCTGCGGGCCTGACCGTCGAGGACGGCGTGCGCGTGCGGCGGCTGCGGGTCGCCAACTGGTTCGAGCGGCGGGGGATCCCCTTCCCCCTCTTCGGTCCGTCCCTGCTGTGGCACGCGACGCGAGCGGTCCGCCGCGCCGACGTGGTCCACGTCCACGACATGCTCTACGTCTCCTCGTGGGTCGCGGCGCTGCTGTGCCGCGCGACCCGGACGCCGTACGTCGTCACCATGCACGTGGGGATGGTCGAGCACCCCTCGCGCGTGGTCCGGCTCGTGCAGGCCGTGGTGCTCCGCACCGTCGGGACGCTCGTGCTCAGCGGCGCCGCGCGCGTGCTGCCGATCAGCCCGGTCATCGAGGAGTGGGTCCGGGGCGAGCTGCCCGGGGTCCGCACGCGGGTGCTGCGCAACGGGATCGACCGCGACCGCTTCCGTCCGGGCGACCGCGACAAGGCGCGGCTCCGGCTGGGGCTCCCGCTGGACGACCTGCTGGTGCTCTACGTCGGCCGCTTCGTCCCGAAGAAGGGGTACGACGTGGTCGCACGTGCTGCGGGTGAGGGCTATCGTCTGGTCTTCGTCGGCGGCGACCGGCCCGCCGACGTGCCGCAGGACGAGCGCCGCACCTATCTCGGCACCCTCGGCCCGGAGGAGGTCGCCGAGGCCTACCGGGCGTGCGACGTCTTCGTCTGCGCCAGCGTGGGGGAGGGGCCGATGACGCCGATGGAGGCGCTGCTCAGCGGCTGCGCGGTGCTCGTCAACGAGGACCCGTCGCTGCGGGCGCTCGGGCTGGGCGCCGGCGTGGAGGAGCTGGTCGTGACGCCCGAGCGGCTGCGCGAGCGCCTCTCCGGGCTCGCGCACGACCCCGCCGCCCTCGAGGCGCTGCGGGCGCGCGGTCAGGAGGTCGCGCGCACGATCCCCACGTGGGAGGACCACCTCGACGCCCTGGAGTCGGTGCTCGACGAGGCCGCCCGTGGCTGAGACCGAGACGCCCGGGACCCAGACGCCCGGGGCCGAGACGCCCACGGCGGACGAGCAGGCGCAGCCGCGGCGGCCGCGGTGGCGGCGCGCGGGCAGCCGCAGGGCCCGGGCCCCGCGCGGGCAGCGGCTCCGGCGCGCGGCGGTCGCGGTGCTCGCCCTCCTGCTGCTCCTGGCGACCTCGACCTGTGTGCTGGCGGCCTGGCGGGTGTCCTCCGAGGCCACGTCGCTGCTGACCGTGAAGCCCACCTTCTGGTCCTCCCAGGTGCGCCTCGCCGAGGTCTCGCGCAACCGGGTCACGCTGGAGCAGGTCGAGGGCGGACCCACGTGGCTGACCGCGGGCGAGGTCTACGGCCTGACCTGGCCGGGCGGCTGGGGCCGCGTCGGCGCCGTCCTCGACGACGGCGGCGAGCGCGTCCGGCGCCGGTTCGAGGTCCTGGGCGGCAAGCCGCCGAAGGCGGGCACGCTCGCGCGCTACTCCCGCGAGTCCTACCCGCGCGACGCCCGCGAGGCGTTCCCCGGGGAGCGGGTGCGCGAGATCGACGTGCCCGGCCCCGGCGACGGCACGCTGCCGGCGTGGTTCGTGCCGGGTCGTTCGCGCACGTGGGCGGTGCTGGTGCACGGTCGCGGCTCCGCGCGCTCGGAGATGTTCCGCCTCATGCACGACACGATCGCGGCCGGGATGCCGTCGCTGGCGATCACCTATCGCGGCGACCCGGAGACCGGCGGGGGCAAGGTCCACCTCGGCCTCACCGAGTGGCGCGACGTCCAGTCGGCGGTGCGCCTGGCGCAGGAGCGGGGAGCCCGTCAGGTCGTGCTGCTGGGCGCGAGCATGGGCGGCTCGCTGATCGCCTCCTTCCTGCAGCGCTCGTGGTACGCCGGGGCCGTCTCGGCCGTCGTGCTGGACGCCCCGCTGCTCGACTTCGACTCGGCCGTCGTCTCCGCCGCCGAGCGGGGCCGGATCCCCGGCGTCGGCCTCGACCTGCCGGGCTGGCTGGCCTCGGCCGGGGCGAGCCTGGCCTCGTGGCGCTCGGGGGTCGACTTCGACCGGACCGACTACCTCCGCGACACCTCCTGGCTGCGCGTGCCGGCGCTCGTCCTGCACGGGGAGTACGACGACGCGGTGCCGCTCGCGGACAGCCGGCGGTTCGCCGCCGCGCAGCCCGACCTGGTGCGGCTGCACGTGACTCCCCGGGCGGGCCACGTCGAGTCGTGGAACCTGGACCCGTCGGGCTACGACCGCCTCGTGCGCCGGTTCCTGGCGGACCACTCCTGACCGGGCCAGGGGGAGGGGGACCGTAACTTCGGTGCACACCCCACGTTGTCCTTCATGTCCGATTCGGTCGGGGGAGCGGGTCGGCGTGGACATCTGGGAGGAACAACCATGACGCAGACGCCTGCCGACGCGCCCGTCGGCACCGAGGCACCGCCCGGTGCCGTGACCGGTGCGCCTCGCACAGCCGCGGGACCGCTCCCCCTGCCCTGGTGGCGGCGTGCGGTGCCGGTGGGGCTGCTCGCCGTCGCGGCGGTGGCGGCGCTGGCCGTCCTGCTGCCGGACGGCCAGGTGGCCGCCTCCGCGAGCCGCCAGCGCCAGCAGTTCGTCGAGCTCGAGCTGACCGCCCTCCCGCAGGACGTCTGCGGCGGCAAGGTCGCCGTGCTCCCGTTCCGCCTCACCAGCCACCTCGGCGAGACCGCCCCGCTGTCCTGGCGGCTGGTCGTCGACCCTCGGGGCGACCGCCCCGCCCGCGTCGCCGACCGCGGTCGCACCGAGCTCCGGCCCGACGCCTCGACGGCGCAGCGCGTCCGCGCGGCCGCGCCGCGCGGCGCCTTCGACCTGCGGCTGTCGCTGGAGAACCGTCCGGAGAACCTGGTCCTGCACTGCGGAGGTGGTCGGTGATGGCGTCGGTGGTCGAGCGCGTCCTGGGCGCCAAGGTGGCCGGTGTGCCCGTCGCCATCCGGCTCGGTCTCGTGGCCGGCCGCCTGCGCGGCCTGGTGCCGGTGTCCCTGCTGCCGCTGCTGGTCGCCTCCGCACCCGGCTGGCGTGGCGCAGCGAGAAGGTCCGCGACGACGCCCGCAAGCAGATGGCGCTGCTGCTCGAGGAGTCCGTGCCCGGCGCGGACGTCGAGGCCGCGGCCCGTCGCTACGTCCGCCGCCAGGCCTTCCGCGGCGAGCTGCGCTGGCACCAGTCGCTGATCAGCAACCCCCGCATCGAGGGGGTGGAGCACCTGAGGTCCGCCTACGCGGAGGGACGCGGGGTCCTGCTCAACTACCTGCACCACGGGCACTGGGAGGGCACCTTCGCCGGGCTGTCCCAGACGATCGCACCGGTCTACTGCCTGGCCTTCCCCAAGCTCGTGGACGACTCGCTGATCCCCGCGTGGCTGCAGCAGCACGCCCGGATCTGCACCGACGCCGGCGCGGTCGGGGTGCCGTCCGACGCCGGGTTCGAGACGCTTCGTCGGCCTGCTGAAGGAGGGCAAGGTCTTCTCCGCCGCCTTCGACCTGCCCGGCCGCACGCCCGCCCGCTTCGTCGGGCGTGACCTGCTCGCCTCGTTCGGGGCGCCGCGCATGGCGATGGCGACCGGGTCGCCGGTGGTCGTGATGACCTCCGAGCTGGTCCACGAGGGCGACGCGATGCCGCTGGTCCGCCTGCACGAGCCGCTCGACCCGGCCGACTTCGAGACCCCGCAGCAGCTCATGGAGCGGATCCTGGAGATCCACGAGCCCTACGTCACCCGGTGGCCCGAGCTCTACGACGTCCCGACCTCGCACTGGGGCGTGGCCGCCCCGGCGACGGCCGACGCCGACGGGGGTGCACGATGACCATCGCCCTCTCCCGGCAGAGCCCGGACACCGCCCTCCGGGGGCCGGCGACGCTGACGGCCAAGGCCCCCGCGCCGCCCCGTGCCAAGGGCGGCAAGCGCAAGGCCGCCAAGCCCCCGCGCGCGCCCCTCTCGGGCCTGCTCGTGCAGCTCGCGGTCCTGGCCGCCCTGCAGGCCGTGGTCGCCCTCGACCTCGACGTGCCGGTGGTGCGCCCGGTGATCGCGCTGCTCACCTTCGTGGTCCTGCCCGCCGTGGTGCTGGCCCGCCGCAGCCGGCTCCCGGTCGAGCACGGAGCCGCCCTCGCGGCGTACTCGCTGGGGATGAGCGTCCTGCTCCTGCTGGTCGTCGGCTTCGCGGCCAACACGGTGCTCCACGTGTGGGGCATCCAGCGCCCGCTCGCGGCGGCTCCGCTGGCGGTGACCTGGTTCGCCGTCGACGCCGCCCTGCTGTCCTGGCGCCGCAGCGTGCCGCTCCTGCCGCCGGTCCGTCCGGCCGCGCTCGCCCGGCGCGTGTGGGACACCCCGGCCGACCTCGCCCAGGGACTGGGTCTGCTGTCGGTCGCCGTCGCGGTGGTCGGCGCGGTGCGGCTCAACAACGGGGCCGGCGGCCAGGTGGCCGTGGCCGGTCACCTGCTCGCGCTCGCCGCCTTCGCCGTCCTGCTGCTGCGCCGCGGCTCGATCGGTCGCGACGTCCGCACGCTGTTCCTCGTCTCGGCCTCGCTGCTGCTGGCGACCTCGCTGCGCGGCTGGGGCATCGTCGGTCACGACATCCAGGCGGAGTGGTACGTCTACCGCCTCACCTCGGGCGCGCAGCACTGGTCGATGGGCCTGCTGCAGAACGCCTACACCGCCTGCCTGAGCATCACGCTGCTGCCGACGTTGCTGGCCAAGGCCACCGGGCTGTCCGGGCTGGTGTGGTTCAAGGTCGGGTTCCAGGTGCTGTTCGCGACGGTCCCGGCGATCACCTTCCTGTCCTTCCGCCGGTTCGTCTCGCGTCGGCTGGCGCTGGTCGCCGTCGCCTTCGTCGTCGCCTTCCCGACCTTCCACGTCGACATGCCCTACCTGGTCCGCCAGGAGCTGGCCTACCTCTTCCTGGCGCTGCTCGTGCTCGCCGCGACCGAGCCGCGCGTGCCGGCGGCCCTCAAGCGCGGCCTGGTCGTGCTGATGGGGCTGGGCCTGGTCGCCTCGCACTACTCCACGACCTACCTGCTCGTCGGCGCCCTGCTGGCCGGCCTCGCGGTCCTCGGGGTCGCCGAGCTGGTCGCCCGGCAGCGGCGCTGGGACCGCACCCGCGGGCCGCTGGTGCTGCTGCACCCGGTCGTGGTCGTGCTGATCGCCGTGCTGTCGCTGGTGTGGACGGGTCCCGTCACGCACACCGGCGGGCACCCGCTCGAGGTCGCGCAGGACACGGTGGCCTCGCTGCTCGGCAGGAGCGAGTCCACGACCGGCTCCAACGACCGGCGCTTCTTCCTGCTGGGTGGCGAGGAGAAGACCTCGCGGCAGCGGCTCGACGACTACGTCGCCCAGACCCTGCAGGCGCGCAAGGAGTACCCCGCCCGCCTCGCGGTCTTCCGCGACCCCGGACCCACCCTGACCCAGCCGCAGATCGTCGACGAGACCGAGGCGCCGCTCACCCCGGTCGGCGAGGTGCTCAACGACGTCGGGGTCAACACCGGCGGGGCGATCGGCCTGCTGCGCATGGCGAGCGCGGTCCTGGTGCAGCTGCTCCTGCTGGGCGGGCGTCTTCTGGCTGGTGCGCCGGCGGCTCCAGCTGTTCCGCCGCAAGGCGCCGCTCCTCGACTTCGACGTCCGCGAGCCCGCGGTCTCGCTCGAGGCGGTCAGCGTGGTGCTCGGCGTCATGGTCACCCTCGGCCTCGTCACCGTGGTGCCCTCGCTGTCGGTGGAGTACGGCGTCCTGCGCGCGTTCCTGCAGAGCGTCCTGGTCGTGGCACCCGTCGCCGCGATCGGGCTGTGGTGGGCGCTGTCGTCGGTCAAGCGGCTCTCGACCGGGTGGCTGCTCGGGGTCTCGCTCGCCCTGCTGGCGATCCTGACCTCGGCCGGCACGGCCCTGGTCGGCGGCGGCCCCGCGACGATGGCGCTGTCCAACTCCGGGCTCTACCACGACCGCTACGTCGTGACCGACTCCGACGAGCGGGCCGCGGAGTGGATCGCCAAGGCCCCCGACCTCAGCGGTGCGATGCCCAAGGTGCTGTCGCCGGGCAACGAGGCGGTCCGGCTGGCCACGGCCGGGGTGCCGCGCGACGAGATCAGCGACCGCAGCTTCCCGACGGTGCTCAACGTGGGCTCGTTCTTCTTCGCCGACACCCGCCTGGCCGGGCGGCGCGTGGACACGCTCTTCCTGTCCGGGGACCGCGTGAGCTACCGCTACCCGCTGGATCGGATCGGGCAGAAGCTGCAGCTGGTCTACAGCGCGGGCGAGAGCCGGGTCTATCGGTGAGACGCCTGGGCGGGGCGCTGGGTGGGCTGCGGTCGGACCGCATGCTCACCAACTCCGCCATGCTGTTCGCCACCAGCCTGCTGATGGCGGGGTTCGGGGCGCTGTTCTGGGTGCTCGCCGCGCGGCTGCAGTCCCCGGAGGTGGTCGGGCTGGCCGGCACGGTCGTCGCCGCGTCGGACACGCTGGCGCTGTTCGCCCAGCTGGGGCTCAACATCGCGCTGGTCCGCACGATGCCGCGCAGCCGCCACCAGGCCGCCGACGTGCTCACCGCGGTCGCGATCGTGGGGTCGGCCGCGGCGCTGTTCGCGTTCGTCTACGTCACGCTGCTGCCGGTGACCTCGCCGCGGGTCCACGAGGTGCTGGCGAGCCCGTGGGCGAAGGCGCTGTTCTGCGTGCTCGTGGCGGCCACGGCGATCAACGTGCTGAGCGACAACGTGTTCCTCGCGATCGACCGCGTGCGGTCCTACCTCTGGCTCAACGGCCTGGCGCTCGGCGCGTTCAAGGTGACGCTGCCGTTCCTGCTCGCCGGCGCGGGGGTGCTCGGGCTCTACGGCTCGGTCGGCGGCGCGGCGCTGCTGTGCGGTGCGGCGAGCCTCGTGGCGATCCTGCGGCACCTGCCGCGGCTCACCCGGCTCCGGCCGTCCTCCGAGCTCGTGCACGCCCGGGGGTTCGCCGGCGCCGGCTACGCCACCGTCGTGCTCGCCCTGACCCCCCAGATGGTGCTGCCGTTGATGGTGGTCAACGAGCTCGGTGCGGCCACGGGGGCGTTCTTCTTCGTGAGCATGCAGATCATCGGCCTGCAGAACGCGATCATCGTCGCCGTCGGCAACTCGATGTACGCCGAGTGCGAGCGTCACCCCGAGCACCGCACCGCCACGGTGCGCAAGGGCGGGGTCGCGATGCTCGCCGTGGGACTGGTCAGCGCGGCCGGGGTGATCCTCGTGGCGCCGCTGCTGCTGCGCGTGTTCGGCGCGTCCTACGCCGAGTCCGGCACCGCGACGCTGCGGGTGCTGTCGCTGGCGGTGCTCGGTCTGGGGGCGAGCTACTGGGCGGCGATGCGGCTGCGGATCGCCCACCGGCCCGGTGCGATGGTCGCGGCCCAGGTGGTCGGCACGTCGTGCGTGCTGGCGCTCGCGCTGGTCGCCGTACCCCATGGGACGGTGTGGGTGGCCGCCGCGCTGGGCGTCGGCTACGCCGTGGGCGGGCTCGCCGGCTACCTGATCAGCCGGTTCTGGGCGCCGTTGCACGACGAGGAGCTCCGGGCGGACGCGATCGTCGTCCCCGGATGAGGGGAGACACCGTGAGCGCGGTCCGTGGCCGGCTGGTGACGCTGGTGCAGCTCGCGCTGCGCCTGACCCTGCGCGTGCTGTCGGCGACCGTGCCGACGACCCGGCAGGTGCTGGTCTCCGGCTATCCCGAGACCGAGGGCAACGCGACCGAGCTGCTGACCGCCCTCCTGGCGCGCTATCCCGGCCGGGTGGTGTGGCTGCGCGAGCCCGACGGCCCGCACCACGACCTGCCCGAGCACCCGCGGCTGTCGACGGCCGACAAGGCGAGCCTGGGCGGGGTGTGGGCCTACCTGCGCTCGGAGGTCGTGTTCTTCACCCACGGCCTCTACGGCAGCCCGCGGCCCTCGCGGCGCAAGCCGCTGGTCAACCTGTGGCACGGCGACGGCCCCAAGGCCACGCGCCCCGGCAAGGGCGCGGGCTCGCTGATCCCGAGCACGTTCATCGTCTCCGGCACGCGGCTGTTCGGCGAGCTCAAGGCCAAGGCGTTCGAGGTGCCGGCCGACCGGCTGCTGGTGACCGGCAACCCGCGCACCGACCAGCTCTGGCGGGAGCCGGAGGCCGAGGCCCTCGCCGCGCTGGGGATCACCGGCCCGTTCGTGCTGTGGATGCCGACGTTCCGGGCGGCGAAGGGCGGGGGCGTGCTGCGCGCCTGGTCCGAGGGCGGCTCGGTCGGGCTCGACGAGGTCCAGCCGCTGGTCGACCGGCTGGCCGAGCGCGGGATGCAGCTGGTGGTCAAGCCGCACCCGCTCGACGCCGAGGAGCGCCGTGGGCCGGGCGTGGTGACGGTGACCAACGACGACCTCGCGCGGATCGGCCTGCCGATGCTGCGGTTCATGGGCGCGGCCGCGGGGCTGGTGACGGACTACTCCAGCGTGTGGGTGGACTTCCTGCTGCTCGACCGGCCGCTGGCGTTCCTGGTGCCGGACCGCGCGACGTACTCCCGCGGCCTGGTGCCGGCCGACGTCCTGGACTGGCTGCCTGGCGAGCTGGTGGACGAGTCGGAGGAGCCGTTCGCGCGGTTCGTCGCCGACCTCGACGCGTCCGGGTCGCTGGACGCCGCGCTGCGCGACGAGGTGGCGACGCGGATCGGGCTGCACCGCAGCCGGACCTGCGCCGACGACCTGCTCAGCGAGCTGGCTCGGCGACGGGTGCTGGCGCTGTCCGACGGGGCATGAGCACGTCGCTGCGGGCCCGCATGAACGGCTTCTCCAGCCAGCGGTAGGACGCCAGCGTCAGCACCGCGGTGAGGGCCAGGAACACCAGGCCCACGACGGGCTTGGGCAGCGCGGTCACCTCCGACAGCGCGAGGAACGGCACCACGTGCCACAGGTAGAGGCTGTAGCTGGTCCGCCCCAGGAAGGTCGAGCCAGCGGTGGCTGAGCAGTGCGGTGCACCGCGCCCGAGGTCGTGCCGTACGCCGTCGACCACGAGCACCAGGCAGGTGGCGCGACGGCCAGCGGGACGCCGACGAGCGCGGAAGCCGACTGGCTGTCGTCGGGGGCCCGAGCACGACGTAGGCCGCGAAGCGGCCAGCAACGTCGCCGGGAGCCACGCCGGCACGCGCGGCGCGGGCCGCTCGGTGCCGCGGGCCTGCATCGACGAGCGCGAGGGCGCCGCCGGCGAGGATCTCGCCGAACCGCGCGGTCGGGCCGAAGTAGAACCAGAAGTCGCCCAGCGGCAGCGACAGGAGCGTACGCCGCGACCGCGAGTCCCGCGGTCAGGCGCGCGGTGCGGCGCGGCGGACCAGCCCCGACGCCGCAGGCCGAGGAGGAGCAGCGGCCAGAGGAGGTAGAAGTACCACTCGACCGCCAGCGACCAGGTGGGCCCGAACGGGGCCAGGCCCGGGACCAGGAAGCTGGTCTCGTGGGTGGCCGCGACGATCGAGGTCGACTGGGTGAGCACGAGGAGTCCCCGCCGGGCGACCTCGAGGGGGCCGGGCTCGGCCGACGGGCACGACGGCATAGAGCGCGACGGCGCCGAGGACCAGCGCCGAGCAGGGCGGGGTAGAGGCGCACCACGCCGGCGGCGGACGAAGGAGGCGTAGGCGCCGGCCGAGGGACCCGGCCGCCGGGGAGCGCCACAGCATCGTGGTGATGATGAACCCGCTGAGGGTGAAGAACACGTCGACGCCGATCGCCGCCGCCCCGGAAGAACGGGACGTACCACAGCAGCCAGTGCAGGGCGATGACCGAGCCGATCGCGAGCGGCGCTGATGCCGTCGAGGTAGGCGTACGGTGTGCTGGTGCGCATCACCTCACCAGAACGATCCTTGACCGTCCCGGGTTACTCGAACGGGGTCTCGCGCCGCAGGTCGATGATGTGCCCGGTGTCGCGGGAGAGCAGCACGGTGAGCGACGAGCGCGCCACGTCGGCGGCGTCGAGCAGCGTGCCGGGCGGCTCGTCGCCGAAGGCCTTCTTGCGCATGGGCGTCGCGGTGCGCTCGGGGTTGATGCAGTTGACCCGGACGCCGGCGTCGGACCACTCGTCGGCCAGCGCCTGGGTGAGGTTGACGACGGCGGCCTTGGCGGAGGAGTAGAGCGCGTAGCCGGCCCGCCCGCGGGTGTAGGAGCTGGAGGTGAACAGCAGCAGCGAGCCGTCGGTCTCGGCCAGCGGCGCGAACGACTCCTGGGCGACGAAGACGGGGCCGAGGTAGTTGACGTCGGTGGAGGCGTGGACCACCTCGTCGGTGGTCTCGGCCAGGTCGCCCCGGGGCAGGACGGCGGCGGCGTTGACGACGAGGTCGATCCGGCCGAGCTCGTCGAGCACCTGGCGGATCGCGGCCCGGACGTCGTCGCGGCGCTCGACGTGGGTGCGGGTGCTGGAGCGGCTGAACGAGCGCACCTGGGCGCCGTACTTCTCGGCGAGCTCGGCGATGGTCTGGCCGATGCCGTAGGAGCCGCCGAAGACGACCATCACCTTGCCGGTGAGGGCCTCGGCGTAGGCGTCGTCGCCGAGCAGCGGCGGCTGGTCCTGGGCGCTGAGCTGGAACAGCTTGTCGGCGAGCACGAGGTCGATCGGCTCGGTGACCTTGAGGTTGCGCTCGTCGCCGGGGACCACGAAGACCGGTGTGCCGGGGCCGTAGCGCATCACGATCGTGCAGTCGTCGGTCGCCTGGAGGTCGGGGTCGCGCAGCGCCTCGTCGTACGCCGCCCGGATGACCGGGAGGTGGAAGCCCTGCGGGGTCTGCCCGCGGCGCAGCCGGGCGCGCGGGGGGATGTCGCGGATGATGCCGTCCTCGTCGACCTCGATGATCGTGTCGGCGGAGGGGATCGCGACGTCGACGGCCGCGTGCGTGGTGAGCGCGGCGAAGCAGTCGCTGATGATCCGGGCGGTGACGAGGGGGCGGACCGCGTCGTGGAACAGCACGTTGCCCTGCTCGTGCGGGATCGCGGCGAGCGCCCGGGCGGTGGTCTCGGTGCGGGTCGTGCCGCCCTCGATGATGTCGACGACCTTGGCGTAGCCGCCGGCCTTGACGATCTGCCGGGCCGAGTCGAGGTGGCCCTCGGCCATGGCGAGCAGGATCTCGTCGACCTCGGGGTGGGTCTCGAACGCCGCGATGGTGTGCTCGAGGATGGTCCGCCCCGCCACCTTGAGCAGCTGCTTGGGGACCTCGAGGCCCATCCGCTGGCCCACGCCACCGGCGAGGATGACGACGACGTTGCGCTCCCGACCCATGCGCCCATGTATAGCGGCTGCGCACCGCCCGCGGGCCGGGCCGGGCAAATCCCCTCGAACCGGGCGATCAGCGGACACCCCCTCGCCGCGACCGCGCAACTGTCATGATCCGCGAGGAAGGGAGTCCCATGCCCCAGGTGTCGGTGGTGGTGACCGCGCACGACCGCGCGGACCTGCTGGAGCGCGCGCTCGCGTCGGTGCGCGCCCAGACGGTCGGTGACCTCCAGGTCCTGGTCGTCGACGACGCCAGCTCGGACCACACCCCCGAGGTCTGCGCGCGGCACGCGGCCCAGGACGACCGGGTCGAGGTGGTCCGGCTCGACACCAACGTCGGCGTCGCGCGGGCCCGCAACCTGGGCATCGAGCGCGCCCGGGCGCCGTACGTCGCCTTCATGGACGCCGACGACCACGCCGACCCGACCTGGCTGGAGCACCTGCTCGAGGTGGCCCAGCGGGAGGACGTGGACGTGGTCACCGGCGGCCACAAGCTCGACCTCCCGGTGGGCAGCAGGACGTTCACGGTCGTCTCGCGGCCGGTCGAGCAGGTCACGCTGCTGCCCGCTGCCGGGGCGCAGGTGCGGCCCCGGGACCTGATCTACTCGATCGGGTTCGCCTGGAACTCGCTCTACGCCCGCTCGGTGGTCGAGGGAATCCGCTTCGACCCGTCGCTGCCGCTGTTCGAGGACATGGTGTTCAACCTCGACGTGCTGGACGCCGTGGAGCGGGTGGCGTTCGTGCCGGCCGCCGACTACCACTACGTGCAGCACACGGCCCACCGGCTGACCAGCCGGCCGCAGCGGCCGGACCTGCCGTTCCGCGCGGGCTTCGCGCGGCGGCTCCGGGAGCGGTGCGACCGGCTCGGGATCGGCGAGCAGGTCGCCGCCGAGCTCACCGGCCTGGTGGGCTGGTCGTTCTCGGTGGAGTGCGCGCGCACGGCCCCGCCGGGGGTGGACCCGGTCGCCGAGATCGCCTGCCAGCTCGAGCACCCCGACGTGCAGTGGCTGCTCGGGCTCGCGACCGGCGACGACGTACGCCGGGTGGACCGGCCGGTGGTCGAGTCGCTGCGCGCGGGGAGGGTACGCCGGGCCAGGCGCGTGGCTCGCGCCGTCGAGCGCCTGGCCGGCGTGAAGGCCCGCGCCGGGCTGCGCCTGGCCGTGCTGGCCGGGCGGGGCGAGCCGTGAGCGACGAGGCCGACCCCGACCTCGAGGCCGACGAGGAGCACGAGGACGCCAGGTCGGCCGGGATCATCCTGGTCGTGCTGGCGATCGTGGCCCTCGTGGTGTTCACCGCCGTGCGGAGCAGCCGGGAGGACCAGGACCCCTACGCCACGACCCCGATCGCCCAGGCCGAGCGCATGGCCCGCGCCAAGGACCTGCAGACGGGTCTCGCCTACGGCTCGAGGCTGATGGGTCTCGACGACGCCGACCTCGCCGAGGCGCTGGACCACGCGGTGAGCCTGGGCGTGCGGTGGGTGCGGACCGACCTGGTGTGGGGACTGGTCGAGCGGTCGCCGGGGGTCTACGACTGGTCCGGGTTCGACCGGGTGGTGGCGGCGGTCCGGTCGCGCGGGCTCGAGCTCCTGCCGATCCTCCTCGGCGCCCCCGAGTGGGCCCGCCGCGACTTCTGCCACAGGCAGTGGGCCTGCCCGCCGAAGGACGTCGGCGACCTGGCCGCCTTCGCCGGCGAGGCGACCCGGCGCTACTCGCCGTACGGCGTGGGGACCTGGCAGGTGTGGAACGAGCCGAACATCTGGCTGTTCTGGCGCGGCCCGAGCCCCAAGGCCTACGCCAGGATGCTCGACCAGACCGCCCACCAGATCCGCGCGGTGGACCCGAGCGCCACGATCGTGTTCGGCGGTCTCGCGGCCCTGCCGCCGCAGCTGCGCGTGATCGAGGCGCGCGACTTCCTCCGGGCGGTGTGCGAGCAGGGCGTGTGCAAGGAGATGGACGTCTTCGCCTACCACCCCTACACCTATCCCGACCTGGCCAGCCACCCGACGACGGAGGACGCCGCGTGGTCGCGGATGGGCGACACCGGCGACAACCTGGTCGAGATCCTCGACGAGTACGGCCTGCGTCACGTGCCGATCTGGATCACCGAGTTCGGTGCTCCCACCGGGGGCCACGGCCGGGCCTCCGACGGCTCGATCCCGCTGCAGGCGGGGGTGGTCGACCACGTCACCGAGGAACGCCAGGCCGAGATCGCCTTCGACTCCGTCGCGACGGCCGTGGTGACGCCGCGGGTCAAGATGCTGGTCTGGTACACCGACACCGACCTCCCCGGGCGCGCACGGCAAGCAGGCCTACTACGGCCTCCTGCGCGCCGACGGCAGCAAGAAGCCCGCCTGGCGCCAGCTCAAGCGGGCGATCCGCCTCTTCACTCGCTGACAGCACGTCGAGACCCGCCCACTAACCTGACGCCCATGCGCGTCGTCGTCACCGGGGGAGCCGGGTTCATCGGGGCCAACCTCTGCAAGCAGCTGCTCGCCGACGGCGACGAGGTGGTCGTCCTCGACGACCTGTCGACCGGGTCGCGCCGCAACCTCGAGGGCCTCGACGTCGAGCTCCACGAGGGCTCGATCCTCGACCGCGACGCCCTGGACAAGGTGCTCCCGGGCGCGGACGCGGTCGTCCACCTGGCGGCGCTCGTGTCGGTCCCGTGGTCGGTGGACGACCCGATCGAGAACCACGCCCGCAACGCCACCGGCACCCTCGAGGTGCTGATGGCGGCCCGCCGGGCGGGGGTCGACTACGTCGCGGTGGCCTCCTCGGCGGCGGTCTACGGCGCCAACCCCGAGCTGCCGAAGCACGAGCGGATGGCGGTCGCGCCGATGACGCCGTACGCCGTGTCGAAGGTGGCGACGGAGGAGTACGCCATCGCGTTCGCCTACTGCTACGACATGCGCACGATCGCGTTCCGCTTCTTCAACGTGTTCGGCCCGCTGCAGCCGGCCGACCACGCGTACGCCGCGGTGATCCCGGCCTTCGTCGACGCCGCCGTGGCCGGGCGCGCGCTGCCGCTGGAGGGGGACGGGTCGCAGACGCGCGACTTCATCTACGTCGGCACGGTCGCCCGCGTGCTCGCCGAGGCGGTCCACCGCGGGGTCACCCACACCGAGCCGGTCAACCTGGCCCTCGGCGGCCGGACGTCCCTCAAGGAGCTGATCGCCGAGATCGAGCGCGGCATCGGCCGGCCGGTCGAGATCGACCGCCGCCCGGCCCGGGTCGGCGACGTCCCGCACTCCCAGGCCGACGCCACCTCGCTGCGGTCGCTGTTCCCCGACGTCGAGCCGGTCCCGATCGAGCAGGGCCTGCGCGAGACGGTCGAGTGGTTCGTCGACGAGGCCGCCCGCCCCTGAGCGCCCGCCCTCCCGGCCCCGCGTACTCCGCCGTACGAGTCGTCCCGCCCTCCCGGCCCCGCGTACTCCGCCGTACGAGTCGTCCCGCGCGCGTTTCCCAGCACGTACGGCGGAGTACGCCGGGGGGGCGGCGCTCACCACCAGGGCGCCCACCCCGGGGGCCACTCGGTCGTCCACCGGCGCTGGTCGGGCGGCAGGTGCAGCGACCGGCCCCAGGCGCCGCGGACCCGGTCGACCACCGTGGACGGGCGGGCCAGGTCCGGCGCGACGACAGCGGCGTAGACGAGCCCGACCCGACCGCACAGCTCGATCCGGTCGGCGTCACGCGCTCGTCGGCCCGCCCCGGCGTGCTCGTCCCCGTCGTACTCGATGACGAGCCCGCCCGTGTCCTCCAGCAGGTCGGCCTCGAGGAGGAACCGGCCGTCCAGGTCGAAGATCGGGACGTTGATCCCCAGGATCGGCAGGCCGGCGTCGAGCTCGCAGACCTGACGCAGCTCGACCTCCTGCGGTGACCGGGCCCCGGGTCGTGCTCGGTCGAGGACCGCGATGGCGTGCAGCGAGCGGCGCCACGCCCGGTGGGCCTGGGCGTAGTCCCTCATGGCCGGCAGCCGGACCACCCGGGCGGCCACCGCCATCTCCGCTGCCACCAGGGCGGACCGGTCGTCGCGCCGCGTGCGCAGCTCGTCGAACAGCGCCCGCATCGGGGTCGTCACCCGCAGGCCGTGGACCACGGCCACCTCGTCGGGCGCCAGGGGCTCGTAGCTGAAGCGCACCCCGTCCACCGCGCGGGACCCGCTGCTGCGCCCCGCTGCGATGAGCACCGGGTGGAGCACCACGCCGCCGGCGCGGACCGTGCGGCCGTCGAAGTACGCCGCCCCGTGCAGGCGCAGCGCCGCCCACCCCGTGATCGCGCCGCACGCGGGCAGCTGTCCGACCGCGTCGAAGATCCGCTGCTCCACAGGTGGGTCGGCCAGCACCGGGCGGTAGGCGTTCTTGCCGACCCGGTGCCACCGCGGGCCTCGCGCCTGCCCGGCCGTCGGCCCGGCCACCCCGGCGGGGTCGACGGGCCGCGGCACCTCGAGGCCGGGAGGCAGCGCGAGCCGGGGCGTGAAGGGCATGCCGCAGGGTGCCTGCGCGGGGGCGGGTCCCGCTCGCGCTCTCCACAGCCCCCGCCCGACCCCCCGCCCGCCCCCGCGTACTCCGCCGTACGAGTCGTCCTGCGCGAGATCTTCAGCACGTACGGCGGAGTACGCGGCGCAGGCGGGTGTCCCCCGATCGGGAGGGACCTTCGCCTCATTCGGCGGCGCCGCCCTGTCGTCTTGGGTGGGCACACATCGTCTCTCGGGGGTCCCATGTCGCGCCGCGTCGTCTGGCTGCTTGTCTCTGTCCTCTTCCTCGCGATCTTCGCGCCGTCGGCGCCGAGCCAGGCCCGGCGCGGGCCCTCGATCACGCTGGCGGCTCCGTCCCAGTCGACCGTGGGCCGGGTGGAGGTCCTCTCCGGCAGGACGCGGGGACGGACCACCGGGTTCGCCTCGATCCAGACCTACCGCGGCGGCTGGCGGACGCTCAAGACGGTGGCGGTGCGCAGGAGCGCCTACCGCACGCGGGTGTCGATGGGCAGCACGGCTCGGACTGCCAGGTTCCGCGTGGTCCTGCGACGCACGCGGGCCGGCAAGGCGCTCGCGCACTCCAGCCCCCGCCGGGTCGTGGTGCACCGCGTGGTCGAGGCCCAGGAGACCCCGGAGACGGTGCGCGTGCCCGGGGACGAGGTGATCTACGGCGAGACCGACCCGGCATCGGAGACCGTGCGGGTCGCCCTGGACCCGCAGGTCCCGCCTCCCGCTCCCGGTACGCCGATGCTCGTCCCGCCGACGTACGGGGTGCCAGGCGGTTTCATCGGCAAGGTGGAGTCGAGCGAGTCGCTCGACGGGGAGACGTCCGTGGTGTTGGCTCCCGCCGCCCTGGACGAGGTCTTCGACAAGATCCGCATCGACCAGTTCAAGGAGGCGGAGGCCGAGGTCGTGGACGAGGACGGCTACCCCGTCTACGACCGGTCGGTGGTGCGGACCGCGGACGGAGGCATCCGGTTCCGTGACCAGCTGCGGCGCACGGCGCGAGGAGGCCTGACCGGCGGGATCTTCGAGTGCGAGGAGGACGGCGTCGCTCGTGAGCCCGAGGACGTGTACGACGCCTCGGGGCTGATGCCGATCAACGTCGAGTTCACCCGCATGCAGCCGCACCACACGTTCGTCAGCGGCCTCGGGGTCACGCCGAGCCTCAGCCTGGGGCTGGCCGGCACGGCCGTGGTGACGTCCGGGTTCGAGGCGAAGACGACGTTCGACTGCGAGCTCTCGCCGACCTTCCGCCGCAACCACCGGCTCCGGTGGCACATCGGCATGATCGGTCCGGTGCCGGTGAACGTGACGCTGGAGCCGGCGCTGAAGTTCTCCGTGGGTGGCGGCGCGTCGTTCGGCCTGTCGCAGGAGCACCGCTTCTTCTTCAGCGTCGACAAGGTCGGCAACGACCCGATGACCGTGACCAAGGCGTTCGGCCGCGGGACGCCGCACGTGTCGGTCTCGGCCGAGCTCGGCGCCTCCCTGTTCCTCGGTGGTGACCTCGCGGTGATGTTCGGCGGCGGCTACCGCTCGGCCAACGCCCAGGCGGGGTTGTACGGCGAGTTCGGGCCGCAGGCGCGCCTGGCCGTCACCGACGACAAGCCGGGCTGCGTGCAGGTCCAGGCACGGATGAAGGCGGCGCTGGGCGTGCGGCTGGAGCTGTGGGCCAAGCGCTGGGACTACGCGCTGGCGGAGATGTCGAACTCGTGGGCGAACATCATCGCGCCGCGCTGCGGGCTCCCCGACCCCACCCGGCCGTCCAACCGTGCCCGGCTGACGTGGGACGACGGCTCCGACGTCGACCTCCACGTCTGGGACGAGTGGGGCAACCACACGTGGTACGGCGCGCTCGACGAGATCTACGCCGCCCGGCTGCTGCGTGACGTCATCGACGGGTACGGGCCGGAGGACTTCGTCGAGGACGACGACAAGGGGCGTGGCTACACGTTCGGTGTCTGCCTGTACGACGGCGACGACGTCGAGGTGAACCTCACCGTGACCGACCCGGACGGCACGTCCCGCCCCTTCTCCCTGCACCTGCAGGACCCGAAGGACGCCGCGCTCGTGACCTCGTCGGGGACCAGCGACCCCTACGTCCCCGACCCCGGCTGGTGCGGGGACGCGGACCCGGTCGTCATCGCCAACTGACCCGCCCCCGCCCCGGCCCCGCCCCGGCCGCGCCCCCCGCCCGGCCCCCGCGTACTCCGCCGTACGAGTCGTGCTGCCCGAGATCTTCAGCACGTACGGCGGAGTACGCGCGGCGGGCGCGGGGCGGCAGCCCGTACGCCGGGCGGCCGGGCAGGCCCGGGACCCGTCGCTCCTACACTCGACACGTGACCCAGACCGACTGGCAGGAGCGCCTGCGCGCGCAGGGCTACCGCCTGACCCCGCAGCGCGAGCTCGTGCTGGCCGCGGTGGAGCGGCTGGGTCACGGCACCCCCGACGAGATCCTGCAGGCGGTGCGGGAGCAGTCGGAGGCGGTCAACATCTCCACGATCTACCGCACGCTCGAGCTGCTGGAGAGCCTCGGCCTGGTGCGGCACACGCACCTGAGCGACCGGGCGCCGACGTACCACTCGACCACCGGGCCCGAGCACGTCCACCTCAAGTGCCGCAGCTGCGGCGAGGTGACGGACGCCGATCCGGCGCTCTTCGGGCCGATGCTGGAATCCCTGGCCGCCGAGCACGGTTTCACTGTTGACCTGGGTCACCTGACCGTCTTCGGCCTCTGCAGGAAGTGCTCATGACCAGTCCTCTGCTCGATCTCCCCGGCGCGGTCGCCGGCAACGGCGTCGACGCCGCGGTGGCCGCCCACTACGGCTCGTTCAACGGCGAGCAGCGCACGCTCGTCGCCGGTGACGGGTTCGTGGACCTCTCCCACCGGGAGGTCCTGCGGATCGCGGGGCCCGACCGGCTGGCCTACCTGCACAACCTCACCAGCCAGTACTTCCTCGACCTCGCCCCCGGCACGCCCACCCAGGGGCTGATCCTCAGTCCGCAGGGCCACGTCGAGCACCACTTCCACGCGGTCGACGACGGCGAGGTGCTGACCGCGCACGTCGAGCCGGGCAGGGCGGCCGCGCTCGCGGACTTCCTGGAGAAGATGAAGTTCATGATGCGCGTCGAGGTCACCGACGTGACCGGCGAGCTCGCCGTCTGCTGGCGCCCCTCCGGCAAGTTCGACCTGGTCCCCAGGGACCGCCTCCACGAGTACGCCGAGGCAGCCGGCCCGGCCGCCGGCCTCTGGGCGTACGACGCGCTGCGGATCGAGCGCGGTGAGCCGCGGTTCGGGATCGACACCGACCACCGCACGATCCCCAACGAGATGGGCTGGATCGGCCCGGCGGTGCACCTCGAGAAGGGCTGCTACCGCGGCCAGGAGACCGTCGCCCGGGTCCACACGCTCGGGCGCCCGCCGCGGCGGCTGACGCTGCTGCACCTCGACGGCACCGAGAACCGCCTGCCCGAGCTCCACGCCGAGGTGACCCACGAGGGTCGGGCGGTCGGCTTCGTCGGCAGCAGCGCCCGCCACCACGAGCTCGGCCCGATCGCCCTGGCGGTGGTCAAGCGCAACGTCCCGCTCGACGCCACGCTGGTCGTCGACGGCATGCCGGCCGGCCAGGAGGTCCTGGTCGACCCCGAGGTCGGCCTGCACGTGCGTCCCAAGCTGCGCTGACCGGGAGCCGACCGGACCAGCTTGAACCCGGCAGGGGAGGATGGGGGAGCGGGGCGACCGTCGACGCCACGCAGTCCCGACGCGCGAAGGGGTGACCTGCCGATGGCGCTGCGCCACCGGATCACTCCGCGGGTCCTGCGCGGGCTCCTGATCGCCGCCCTCGTCGTCGAGGCGGTGGTCATGGCGTGGCTGGTGCTCAACCCGAGCCCGGCCGTGCCCCTCCAAGGCGGTGCTGTCGGCATCAGCAACGCCATGAGCAACCACGGCGTCCCGGACCTGTTCGCCGACACCGACGTCGTCGAGTTCGTCTGCAACGTCGCGCTCTTCGTGCCCATGGGGGCCACGCTCGCGCTCCTGGTGCCTCGGGTGCCGTGGTGGGCCTGGCTCGGCGTCGGGTTCGTGCTGTCGGGTGCGGTCGAGCTGTTCCAGTGGGGCTTCCTCGACGGCCGTTCCGCCTCGTGGCGAGACGTCTGGTCCAACACCATCGGCCTCGCCCTGGGCGCCGCCCTCGTGGCCGCCGCCGAGCACGGCGTACGCCGGTTCCGCAAGGGCCGACGGGCCTCTGTCGCGACTCTGTGACCGGCTGACCTCGCGGGTTAGCGTGATGGGGGCATCGTCGGCGGGGGCCGGACGACGCCGCCGTCGGTCGACGGTCCGGCGACGGTGTGGAAGCGCGGAGGGGGCAGTTGGACGTCTCGGTGATCGGGTGCGGCTACCTCGGGGCCGTCCATGCCGCCTGCATGGCCAAGCTGGGTCACGAGGTGGTGGGCGTCGACGTCGACCCCCGCAAGATCGAGCGCCTCAAGGGCGGCCACGCGCCCTTCTTCGAGCCGGGCCTCGAGGAGCTCCTCGCCGAGATGCTGGCGACCGAGCGTCTGCGCTTCACCACCGACATCGGCGCCGCGAAGGGCGCGCGCGTCCACTTCCTGTGCGTCGGCACCCCGCAGAAGCTGGCCGAGAACGCCGCGGACCTGCGGTACGTCGACGACGCGATCGCCGCGCTCGTCCCGCACCTGTCGAGCGGTGACGTCGTCGCGGGCAAGTCGACCGTGCCGGTCGGCACCGCGGAGCGGCTGGCGGGCGAGGTGCGGCAGGCGGGCGCGGCGCTCGCCTGGAACCCGGAGTTCCTCCGGGAGGGCTTCGCGATCCAGGACACCCTGGAGCCCGACCGGCTGGTCTACGGGTTCGAGGACGGGGACGAGCACTCGCGGGCGGTGCTGGACGAGGTCTATGCGGCCCTCCTGCCGCACACCCCGCTGGTCGTCACCGACCTCAGCACGGCCCAGCTGGTCAAGGTCGCGGCCAACTCGTTCCTGGCCACCAAGATCAGCTTCATCAACGCGATGGCCGAGTTCTGCGAGGCCACCGGGAGCGACGTCGTGGCGATCGCGGACGCCATCGGTCTGGACAACCGGATCGGTCGGAGGTTCCTCAACGCCGGTCTCGGCTTCGGGGGCGGGTGCCTGCCCAAGGACATCCGCGCGTTCATGGCGCGAGCGGGGGAGCTGGGCGTGGACCAGGCGCTCACCTTCCTGCGGGAGGTCGACTCGATCAACATGCGGCGCCGGACGCGCATGGTCGACCTGGCCCGCGAGGAGTGCGGGGGGTCGATCGCGGGCCGGACCATCGCGATCCTCGGCGCCAGCTTCAAGCCGAACAGCGACGACATCCGCGACTCGCCGGCGATCAGCGTCGCCCTGCAGATGCAGCTGCAGGGCGCGACGGTGACGGTGACCGACCCCAAGGCGGTCGACAACGCCCGCGAGCGCTACCCCGAGATCCGCTACGCCAAGACCGTGCCGGAGGCGGTGGCCGGCGCCGAGCTCGTCCTGCTGCTGACCGAGTGGCCGGAGTACGTCGCCCTGTCACCCGACGAGCTGTCCCCCCTGGTCGAGAAGCGGCGGATCCTCGACGGGCGCAACGCGCTCGACCCCGCCGCCTGGCGGGCGGCCGGCTGGACCTACCGCGCCCTCGGCCGCCCCTGACCGGGACAGGTGGGGCGGGTGGTGCGCGAGCGGCGGCGTACCCGTTTGGCGGTTTTGTGACCATGTGATCACGCGGGTTAAGGTGTCGCGGCATGCTGGGCGGGGGAAGTGCCCAGCAACGCCGGTTGTCCGGGACCGGCGGCTCGGGGGACAGAAGGGGCCGGCACTCGTGGAGCTACGTGACTACCTGAGGATCCTGCGCGCCCATTGGTTCGGGGTCCTGCTGATCACCGCGCTCACGATCGGTGCCGCCGCGGCCTACACCTTCACCCGCGTCCCGGTGTACGCCGCCGACGCGAGCGGCTTCGTCGCCATCGGCGGCAACGACAACCCGGCCCTGGGCTCGCTCAACGACCAGCTCGCCAAGAGCCGCGCCACGTCGTACGTCGACATCGCCAAGTCCCGCGCGACCGCGCAGGAGGTCAACCGGCTGCTCAACCTCGACCAGGACCCGTCCGGGCTGGTCGGCCGCATCGACGTCGTGCAGCCGCCCGACACCGTGCTGCTCAAGATCACCGCCCGCGCCGGCAGCCCGAGGGACGCCCAGGACCTCGCCAACGCCTGGGTCGCGGCGCTCGCCGAGCAGGTGCAGTCGATCGAGGACCCCAAGAACACGAACTCCAACAACGTGCCGCGCGTCGTCCCGGTGGAGTCGGCAGCCCTCCCGACCCGCCCCGTCTCCCCGCGGCCGGAGCGCAACCTGGCGCTCGCCCTGGTGCTGGGACTGATGCTGGGTTTCGGCTACGCGATGGTCCGCAACGTGCTGGATCGGAGGCTGCGGACGGCTGACACGGTCGAGCAGCGCTTCCCGGTCAGCGTGGTCGGCATGGTGCCGGTCTCCGACCTGCTCGAGCACAAGAAGGGGGAGCGGGCCAAGCTCGCCCTCCAGGGCCGCACCGAGGCCTCGGACGACGCGGCGTCGGGCGAGGCGTTCCGCAAGCTGCGCACCAACCTCGCGTTCATGGACGTCGACGACCCGCCGCGCGTCATCGTGGTGACCAGCCCCCGCCCGGGCGACGGCAAGTCGACGGTCGCGGCCAACCTCGCCGCCGCGGTCGCCGCCGGCGGCCAGGGCGTCGTGCTGATCGACGCCGACCTGCGCCGCCCGTCGATGGCGGACTCCCTCGGCCTGGTCGAGGGTGTCGGCCTCACCGACGTGCTGACCGGACGGGTCGAGACCGCCGACGCGCTGCAGGAGGTGGCCGGGCGCGACAACCTCCGGGTCATGGCCGCCGGCCGCGTCCCGCCCAACCCGAGCGAGCTCCTGGGCTCGCGGGCGATGGGCAACCTGGTCGAGGACCTCGGCAAGGAGAGCCTGGTCATCCTCGACGCCCCGCCGCTGCTGCCCGTCACCGACGCGGCCCTGCTGACCGCGAACGCCGACGGCGCCCTGGTCGTCATCTCTGCCGGCCGCACGGTCGACGCCGAGCTCAACACGGCGCTCAACCACCTCGCCGCGGTCCGCGGCCGCGCGCTCGGCGTGATCATGAACAAGGTGCCTCGTCGCGGGGCGGGCTCCTACGGCGGCTACTACGGCTACTACGCCGACGACTACACGCGGCGGCGCTCGCTGACCCAGAGGTCCGGGTTCCGCTCGCTGTTCCGTCGCAGCTCGACGCCCAAGGCGGAGCGGGCCAAGCTCGAGGCGATCGCGGCGGAGCGGGAGTCCGACGAGGTCCGCTCCGGCGGCGCCTGAGGCATGACGGTCTGGCGACGGGGGGAGGGAGTGGCGTACGTCGACCGCGAGGGCCGCTCGGCCCTGCTGGACCTCGACCACCTCGACCGGCCCCCGTTCGTGCTCGAGGGCTCGGCCGCCGAGATCTGGCAGCGCGTCGACGGCGAGCGTGACGAGCAGGCGATCGTCGCCGAGCTGGTCGAGCTCTACGCCGAGGATCCTGCGGTCATCGGTCCCGCCGTGCATGACTTCCTGGCGGACCTGCACAGCCGCGACCTCGTCGAGGAGGTCGACGGTGGCTGAGGAGCTCTGGCTGGACGTCCTGGGCCTCACCGCGAAGGTCACCCTCGACGACGAGGACCTCGCCGAGGAGGCACGGCGAGCCTGGTCCGCCTGCGCGCTGACCGACCGGCCGGAGTCGCCGGACCTCACCATCGAGCCCGACACCACGGTGGTCGATCGGGCAGCGAGTCGAGCCCACTTGCTCGAGCACCTCACCCAGACCCTCACCGTCACCGCCATCGAGGCGCTCGCCGGCCGACGCCTCATGCTCCACGCCTGCGCGGTGGCCCAGGACGACCGCTCGGTCCTCTTCGTCGGGCCCTCCGGCATGGGCAAGACGACGGTGGCCACCACCCTCGGCAAGCGCTGGGCCTACGTCACCGACGAGTGCGTGGCCATCGACGACGACGGCCTCGTGACCCCGTTCCCCAAGCCGCTGTCGGTCGTGGGCAGACGGTCCGGCGAAGACCCAGTCCGCGCCGACAGAGGTCGGCCTCACCCCGGTCGCCGCCCCGACCAAGCCGGCCGGCATCCTCCTGCTCTGCCGGGATCCCGGGGCCCACGATCCTGTCGTGGAGAGCGTCTCGACCGTGCAGGCGGTCGCGCTCCTCGCCGAGCACGCCTCCTACCTCGCCCACCTCGAGCGCCCCCTCGCCCGCCTCGCCGACCTGGTCCACGCGGCGGGCGGCCTCCAGGTCGTCACCTACGCCGAGGCCGTCCACCTCGCCCCCCTCGTCGAGCAGCTGTTCGGGGAGCACGCATGAGGACGTGGAAGCGGGAGCCGGTGCTGGACGAGCACGCCGAGGACGGCGAGGGCGTCGTCATGCTCCACGACGGCCGGGTCCTCGCGCTCTCCAGCCTCGCGTGGGCGCTCGTGGAAGCCCTGACAGATGGCGAGAAGCCGGAGCCCGAGCTGGTCGAGGTCCTGACAGCGCGCTTCGGAGCAGCGGTCGACGACGACGGGCGCGACGTCTCGGCCGACCTGACCACCGAGGCCTTGAAATCGCTCGCGGGCGAAGGAGTTCTGTCCACCCGAAAGGGGGGTGTCCAAAGTCCCCGTCAGGGCTGATGTCCGTTTGGGGGGTTGTTCAATTCCCGGATCGGTCACGTAGGGTGCAGATGCACCATTTTGTAAATCGGGGGGTTTCATCGATGACTCGGAGTAGCACTACTCCTGGCGCCCAGCGCGCCATTTCTCGCCGTACGGTCGTGCGTGCCGGAGCGCACGCAGCCTGGGCGGTGCCCGCGATCTCGGTCGCCACGGCAGCGCCGGCCTTCGCGGCCGTGTCCGGTCAGGCGACGCTGCAGGGCAGCGGTTTCCGGGTCCAGTGCAAGGACAAGCAGCAGCGTGTGCACGTCGTCATCGGCCCGATCAAGAACACGGGTTCGAGCAGCACCGGCGGCCCCGTCACGCACGGTCGTCTCGGCGCCGGCCGGCTCGGGCACGACCATGGCCCAGCCCTACGACAAGGGCGTGGAGAACAACTGGACCTACGCCGGCAAGAGCGGCGACAGCTACACGTTCGTGTCGTCCAAGGGGGCGCTCAAGCCCAACCAGTCGACCGGTGCACTGAGCTTCATGGCTCGGGAACCCGACCGAGTCGTGCCCGACCGGTGCCTACACCTACGTCGCGAGCTCGCCGAACTCCACCTCGACGGCCGGCTCGACCACCTCGAGCTGACCGATGGCGTCCCTCGACGCCATCCCCCTCGACCTCGACGAGGGCGTTCCTCTCGGGTACGCCCTCGTCGCGCGTCTCGCGGCCGACCACGGCATCCGCGCGCTCGCGATCAAGGGCCCGACCCTCAGCGCGCTCGGTCTCCGCCCGCCTCGTCAGTCGCTCGACGTCGACGTGCTCGTCGACCCCGTCGAGTTTCGACGCCCTGCTCGCGGCGCTGAGTCGAGCACGGCTGGTCCGCGGGCCCGCAGGCCCGCGTGGGCGGTCATGTGCTCCCGCCGCACTCGGTCACGGTGTCCCACGACGCCTGGCCGGTGGAGATCGACGTCCACCACTACTTCCCGGGCTTCCTCGCTGACGCCGGGACGACCTTCGAGGCGCTGTGGCGGGACCGCACGGAGGTCGCGCTCGCAGGGCAGACGGCCCTGGTTCCTGATCGCCCCGCGTCCGCCGCCATCGCCCTGCTCCACCTGCTCCGAGGCGGCGAGCGCCGCGCGCAGCGAGCTGGAGCAGCTGGTGGCACACCTGGACGAGACCCTCACGCACGCCGAGCGCCAGCAGTTGCGTCGAGCTCGTCCACGAGACCGGTGCGACGGCGGCGCTGTCCGAGGTGCTGCCGCGACTGCAGCTCCAGATCGACGACCCGGGCGTGGAGACCGACGACGGCGGCCGCCTGGGCCCTCACCCGGCAGGCGGGAGGGGCCCGGACGGTCGGGTGGCTGGTGACCTTCCGCAACACACCGCGCGGCCGCTGGCCGGCCCTGGCGTGGCGAGCGCTGTGGCTCACCGAGGCGGAGCTGCGGGTGCGCTACCCCGCGGCCCCGCCCGGCTGGCGCGGTCGCGTGACGATGTGGGTGGACCGGTGGTGGGCCGGACTGCGCGCACTGCCCAGGGCCGTCCAGCTCCTCCGGGACCATCGTCACGAACATGATGACCGAACAGCCGGGTGATCCCGGCCGGCCGTCGGACGGCGCCGAGGGCGGAGTCGCTCTACCCTATTTGGGAGTGCTTGAGCGGTTTTACCTAACGGCGAGCCTCGTTTATCGTTGAAGTGTCGTCATGCCGGGGGGCGTGTCGATTTCCATCACGGGGGAATTTAATGACGCACATGTTCGGCGTTCTCAGGCGCCGACGCGCCGCGGTGCTCTTCGCCATCGACGGTGCGCTCTGGATGATCGCGTTTCTCACCTTCGGTTTCGCCCGATTCGTCCTCGAGGGCAGCTCCTTCCACGCGGCCGCGGGCCAGACGCCGTGGGGGATGCTGGCGTTCTTCGCCGTCGTGGCTGGCGGCCGGCCACCTCGCACTCGGCTCGGTGTTCAAGCTCCAGCAGGGTCGCTACCAGATCGGTGCGCTCGAGGAGCTCCTCGTGCTCAGCGTGGTGACGTCGACTCGTCGGCGCGGCGCTCACCGTCGCCAACCTGATCGGCCACCGGCTCGTCCCCGGCACGGTGCCTCCCGTGGCCACCGTGCTCGCCCTGCTGATGATGTGCTGGGTCCGCGGCTTCTACCGCAGCGCCGCCGACCTCGACTTCCGCCGGACCCGCATCCAGGCTCCGGACTCCGCCTGCCGCGCAGTCGTCTTCGGCGCCGGCAACGCCGGGCGCCAGCTGATCACCTCCATGCTGCGCGACCCCGCCGGCACGTGGCTCCCGGTGGCGATCCTCGACGACGACGAGACGCTGCGTCACCGCCGGATCCGTGGCGTCAAGGTCATGGGGGGCCGCGAGGTCCTCGCCGACGTCGTCGCGAGGTCCAGCGCCGATGCCCTCGTGGTCGCCATCCCGAGCGCCACGGCTGAGGTCGTGCGCGAGCTCCAGGAGCTCGGGCAGCAGGCCGGGGTCGACGTCAAGGTCCTGCCGACGACCGCCGACCTGATGCAGCAGGGTCGCGTCGACATCAGCGACATCCGTGACATCGAGGTGACCGACCTGCTCGGTCGCCACCAGATCGACACCGACATCGAGTCGATCGCCGGCTACCTGACCGGCAAGCGCGTGCTGGTCACGGGCGCGGGCGGCTCGATCGGCTCCGAGCTCTGCCGCCAGATCGCGAAGTTCGGCCCCGACGAGCTGATCATGCTCGACCGCGACGAGTCGGCGCTCCACGCGGTGCAGCTCTCGATCTACGGCAAGGCCATGCTCGACTCCGACGACGTCGTGCTCGCCGACATCCGCGACTCGCTCTTCATCGACACGCTGTTCGAGGAGCGCAAGCCGCACGTCGTCTTCCACGCGGCGGCGCTCAAGCACCTGCCGATGCTCGAGCAGTACCCCGGCGAGGCGATCAAGACCAACGTGTGGGGGACCCTGAGCATCCTCGAGGCGGCCAAGGCGCACGGCGTCGAGCGCTTCGTCAACATCTCGACCGACAAGGCCGCCAACCCCTGCAGCGTGCTCGGCTACTCCAAGCGCCTGGCCGAGGGCCTCACCGCCGCCATCGCGCCGCAGGCGGAAGGCACCTACCTCTCCGTCCGCTTCGGCAACGTCCTCGGCAGCCGCGGCTCCGTGCTCACCGCCTTCGCCTCGCAGATCGCGAACGGCGGCCCTGTCACCGTGACCGACCCGGCCGTCACCCGCTACTTCATGACCGTCCAGGAGGCCGTGCAGCTGGTCATCCAGGCCGCCGCGATCGGCCGTGACGGCGAGGCGCTCGTCCTCGACATGGGCGAGCCCGTCTCCATCGACGGCGTCGCTCGCCAGCTCATCGACCTGTCCGGCAAGGACGTCGACGTCGTCTACACCGGCCTGCGCGACGGCGAGAAGATGCACGAGGAGCTGTGGGGTGACGGCGAGCCCGACCTCCGCCCGGTGCACCCGCTCGTCTCGCACACGCCGGTGCCCGCGTTCGCTCCCAACATCGCTCGTGAGCTCGACCCGTGGGCCGTCGAAGAACGAGGTCATCGCCGAGTTCCGCAAGCACGCGGCTGGCCTGAGCGTTCGCATCCCCGGTCAGCGCACGGCGTCTTCCGCCAGCCACTCGGTAGGTGCCCGAGCTTGAGCTTCGACGTCTACCTCTCCGCGCCCGACGTCGGAGCGCTCGAG
>CAWDAE010000005.1:0-49642 GCA_963800245.1 uncultured Actinomycetota bacterium
AGGCGGTCTTCGAGGTCTTCGAGTACCGCGCCCCGGATCAGGTGACGACGCCGCCGCGGAACAGCGACGTCGGCGGGCACCACGTGGCCATCTACGTCGAGGACCTCGACACGGCGTTGGGCGCTCTGCACGCGAACGGGCTCACCGTGCTCGGGGAACCCACCCTGAGCAAGGGCCCGAGTGCGGGACAGCGCTGGGTCTACTTCCTCAGCCCGTGGGGTATGCAGTTCGAGCTAGTCTCCTACCCCGGAGGCAAGGCCTTCGACCACGACCCGTCCGCCTTTGAGTGACGTCCAGCGCCCCGGAGGTCCCATGCCCCCCAGCCCCGCTTCCCCGGTCGCGAGTCAGCGGATCGCGGAAGTCCTCGCCCGACGGATCTTGGGCGGCGAGCTGGCTCCGGGTGCCCGGATCAAGCAGGATGATCTCGCGGTCGAGCTGAGCGCGAGCCGGATCCCCGTTCGGGAGGCGTTGCGGATCCTGGAGTCCCGGGGCCTGGTGACGCTCCGAGCCAACTCCGGCGCCTGGGTCGCGGAGATGAGCCTGCACGACCTCGGCCTGAGTTACCAGATCCGGGAGCAGATCGAGCCCCTGCTGCTGCGGGAGAGCCTGCCGCGGCTCGCGGGGAGTGACCTCGATCGGATGCGTGAGATCCAGGCTGAGATCGAGGGCACCGCCGACGTGGAGCAGTTCCTGGTCCTCGACCGCGAGTTCCACTGGACCTCCTACGCCGGTGCCCGGGCACCGCAGCTGTCCCTCATGGTCGAGCGGCTGTGGGACACCACCCAGCACTACCGGCGTGCCTTTACCCGGATGGCCGGGGCAGAGCCGGGCGTGGATCATCAACTCCGAGCACCAGTTGCTGATCGAGGCTGCGACCGCGCGGCGACCTCGAGAATGCCTCGACCGTGCTGACCATGCACATCCGCCGCACCCGGCTCGAGCTGGGCCGGCATCCGGAGCTGATGTCCTGAGGGCGTCTCCCGAGCTTCTACAGGTCCACGGCGAAGTACTGGGTCTCGAGGAACTCGTGGATACCGGCGAACCCGCCCTCACGGCCGAGACCGGACTCCTTCATGCCGCCGAACGGTGCGGCCGGGTCCGAGGCCACGCCCCGGTTCACCGCGACCATCCCGGACTCGAGCCGACGGGCCACCTCGATGCCTTCGCCGTTGTCGCGGGCGAACACGTAGGAGATCAGCCCGTACTCGGTGTCGTTGGCCATCCGCACGGCCTCGTCGGTGTCACTGAAGGTGACGATGGGTGCCACGGGTCCGAAGATCTCGGACCGGGTGAGGACCGAGCCGTGCTCGACACCGCGCACGATCCGGGGCGCCATGAAGGCACCCGAGTCCGGGGCCTCCGAGACCGTCTCGGCCTGCGCACCCTCGCCCTCGGCCGTGGCCACCAGGTCGAGGATCTTGTCCCGTTCCTTGAGGCTCACCATCGCTCCGAGGTCGTTGGACCGGTCGATGCCGGGCCCGATCCGCAGCGATGCCAGCGCGGCCTGGAGCTGTGCCGAGAACTCCTGCGCCAGCGACTCGTGGACGTACATGCGGTTCGCAGCCGTGCAGGCAGACCCACCGTTGCGCATCTTGGCCACCATCGCGCCCTCGACGGCCCGGCCGATGTCGGTGCCCTCGAGGACGAGCAGCGGGTGCGTTCCCACCGAGCTCCATCGAGGAGGGCAGCACCCGCCGCGCGGTCTGGCCGAGCAGCAGCTTGCCGACGTACGTCGATCCGGTGAAGGACAGGGTCGCGGTGCGCGGATCGGCGAGCACCGCTTCGGACACGGGGCCAGCCTGTGAGGTCGTCACCACGTTGACCACCCCTGCCGGAGCGCCCGCGCGCTGCATCACCTCAGCGACCCACAACGCGGTCAACGGTGTCTCGGCGGCGGGCTTGAGGACGGCGGTGCACCCCGCGGCCAGCGCCGGGGCCAGCTTCCGGGTCGCCATCGCCGCGGGGAAGTTCCACGGCGTGATCATGTAGGCCACACCCATCGGGCGGTGGTCGACGACGATGGTCTTGTCACCGTTCGGGGCGTACCGGAAGTCGCCGGCGACGCGGCATGCCTCCTCCGAGAACCAGCGGAAGAACTCGGCGGCGTACGTGGCCTCCCCCACGGCGTCGGCCCACGCCTTGCCGTTCTCGAGGACGATCAGACGCGCGCAGTCCTCGATCTCGGCGGTCATGATCTCGAACGACCGGCGGAGGATCTCGGCCCGCTGCCGGGCAGAGGTCTGCGACCAGGACCCGAAGGCGTCATGGGCGGCGCCCACCGCCTGGAGAGCCTCCCGTGCCGTTGCGTCGGCGATCTCGGCGAGGGTCTCCCCGTCGCCGGGTCGTGGACCTCGAGACGGTTGGCCGTAGGGACCCACTCCCCGCCGATCAGCAGCTCGCAGGGCGCGTCGAGCAGTGTCATGTCAGTCCCTTCCTGGGAACGGGCGCGTGCGGCGTGGATCGAGGACGGGGCACGGTCACTGGATGACCATGCCTCCGTCGATCATGATCAGCTGACCGGTCATGTAGTCGCTGTCGGCGCTGGCCAGGAACGAGGCGGTGCCCACCACGTCCTCCGGGTAGGAGTAGCGCTTCATCAGGATCATGTTCTCGGCCAGGCTGTCCATCGACTCGCCGGGCTTGTCGAACTTGCCGATCGCCACGAGGTCCTTGTCGAGCTGTTCCCACAGCTCGGTGCGCACGACGCCCGGCCCGTAGCCGTTGACGGTGATGTTGTGCTCGATCAGCGCCTTGGCGCCACCCTTGATCATCGCCAGGACCGCGTGCTTGCTGGCCGAGTAGACGACCACGTCGTCGAAGGCCTCACGGGACAGGATCGACCCGACGTTGATGATCTTGTAGGGATAGTCCTGCTTGCCCTGGTCCTTCATCTGACGCGCCGCCGCCTGCATGCAGTTCAGGGTGCCCCAGGCGTTGATGTCCATGATCCGCTGCCAGTTCTCGCGGGTGATGTCGAGGAAGAACAGCGGCTTGTTGATGCCGGCGTTGTTGACCAGCACGTTGATGCTTCCGAACTCGGCGACGGTGTGGGCCACGGCAGCGGCCGCGTCCTCCTCGCTGCTGACGTCGAGCTTGACGTGGGTCGGCGATGCCTCCGTTGTCGCGGATCTTCTGGGCGGTCGCGGCCGCACCCTCGACGTTGATGTCGCCGAGGCAGACCTTGGCTCCCTGCGCGGCGTAGTCGACGGCCACGGCGGCGCCCATGCCCTGGGCTGCGCCGGTGACGAGGATGTTCTTTCCGGAGAGACGAGTGGTGTCCATCGAGCATTCCTTTCGGTGTGATCTCAGAGTGGTCGAGGTGGTCAGTACGGGTTGGCGACGAAGAGCTCCTGGGCTGGGAACCGGGTCAGCACCTCGGCGCCCTTGGCGGTCACGACGACCTCCTCCTCGATCCGGGCGGCGGACACGCCGTCCGTGGCGGGGCAGTAGGTCTCCAGGGCGAACACCATGCCGGCCTCGATCTCGACCGGGTTGGTGAGGCTGTTGAGCCGGGAGATGATCGGCCGCTCGTGGAGGCCGAGCCCCAGGCCGTGGCCGAACTGGAGCCCGAAGGCGTCCATCTCGCTGGCGAACCCGAGGTCGGTCGCCTTCGGCCAGAGTGCGGCCACCTCGTCGGTGCCGACCCCGTCACCCACCTTGTCGATCGCTGCGTCCATCCACTCACGCGCCTTCGCGTAGGCCTCGTGCTGAGGCTGGGTGGACATTCCCACCGAGAAGGTCCGGTAGTAGCAGGTGCGGTAGCCGTTGAACGAGTGGATGATGTCGAAGAATGCCTGGTCACCGGGCCGGATCAGCCGGTCGGTGAAGTTGTGCGGGTGCGGGTTGCACCGTTCCCCCGACACCGCGTTGATCGCCTCGACCTGGTCCGAGCCCATCTCGTAGAGCCGCTTGCTGGCCAGCGCGACGATCTCGTTCTCGCGGATGCCGGGCTTCAGCACGTCGACGATGTCCTGGTAGACCCCGTCGACCATCGCGGCGGCCTGGCTGAGCAGCATGATCTCGTCGACGGACTTGATCGACCGGGCATCGAGCATGTGCTGCTGGATGTCGACGACGTGCAGTCCCTGGGCCTGCATCTCGAAGAGGAACGCGGGCTCGACGATGTCGACACCTATCGGAGCGTCGGCCACGCCGGCGTCGGTGAGCAGGCCCTTGATCGTCGCCACAGCCTCCTTCATCAGCCCGACCTCGGGACTGATCGCACCGCGCAGGCCCAGCATGCCGGCCCGGCACCGGTCCTCCTCGAGCCACGGCGAGAAGAGCCGGTGGTGCTTGGCCGCCGAGCCGAAGTCCCACAGGTAGGGCTTGGCGTCTTCGGTGAGGAGCGCGTAGCGCGACATCTTGTCGCCCAGGGCGCCACCGATCCAGGTCTGGGTCGTGTAGCGGATGTTGTAGAAGTCGAAGAGCAGGAAGGCTCCGCACCCGCTGGTCCGCAGCACCTCCATGGCCCGGCCGAGCCGATACTCGCGCAACCGGTGGAAGTCGACACGGCTCTCGTAGTCGACGCCCATGTGTCCGTGGGCCGGGATCATCCTGGTGTCGAAGTCCAGCGCGGGCGAGGTGGGTGCCGGCGTGGTGGTCTGCGTCATCGTCGCTTCTCCTGAGATGGTTCTGATGGAGGTGGGGTGGACGGGCTCCCGGCGTGCTGACCCACGGCCACTTCGTGCGGCACACGGAGGCTCATGAGATGCCGGGGCCGGTCACCACTCGGGGGCGTAGGCAGGGTCGCCGGCGTTCTTCTTGGTCACCTTCACCGACGGCATGAGGAGGTCCTCGGTGGCCGTTCCGCCGGTGATCACGTCATTGGCCAGGATCACCGCGTGCTGACCGTCCCAGGAGGAGGACTGGAAGATGGTGCCGTCGAGGTCACCGGACTCCACGAGAGGATTGCCCAGCTTGGTGTTGCCGATCGAGGTGATGTGCAGCGGCTTGGGGTCGATGCCGCGGGCCTTCAGAGCGGCGATCGCTCCGGCCACCATCGTGTCGTCAGCGGCGAAGATGCCATCGACGTTGTCGGCTCCGACGGAGGTGAGCATCTCGGAGGTGACCGTCTGCGCGTCGTCCTTGTTCCATTCTCCCGGCTGCTCGGCCACGATCTCGACGTTCGGGCACTTCTCCTCGATCGTCTCAGTGAATCCGTTGCGCCGGTTGATGGCGGTGGAGTTCCCGGTGAGGCCGTTGACCACGAGGATGTTGGTGGGCTTGCCGGCGGCCAGATCACACATCATCTCGGCCGAGGCAGCACCCTGGCCGTAGGTGTCGGGTCCGGAGAAGCCCGAGGTCAGGGACTGGTCCTCCGGATTCACGTTGGAGTTCGTGATCGTCACGGGGATGTTGGCTGCCTCCGCAGCGACCAGGCACGGTCTGACGGTGACATTGACCGCCGGCCACAAGATGATCAGGTCCGGCTCGGCGGCCACGGCCACCCGACAGTTGATGGCCTGCCTGCTGGCGTCGTACTGCGAGTTGGTGATCGTCAACTCGATGTCGTCCTCGGCCGCCTGCTTCTTCATCGCGGGCAGGTACGTCGTGCCGTAGGGCTGGTCGGTGCCTTGAGGGAGAAGGGCGAACACCTTCTGTGTTGAGCCGTCGGACGAGCCTGCGTCGTTGGCGCAGCCCGCCCCGGCCATTCCGATCGCCACCACGATGGCTGCTCCTGCCACGATGCGGGAGGTGCGCATGATGTTTCTCCTGTTCCTTGGTGGACGTTCATGGGCGCAAGCCCCACGCGGTCGGTGAACTGGTCTCAGCCATCGGTCTGGGGCCGGCGGCCTTGGAGCGAGGTGCGAAGGCTCCCAGCGACTGCGCGGAGGCTTGCCGGGTCGGTGATCACCGCGATGAAGAGCACCGCGCCGATGAAGATGAACTGGATCTCGGCCTGGATACCGTAGAGGGTCAGCCCGACAATGAGGATGCCCAGCGCGCCTGCCCCGATCAGCGTGCCCAGGACCGAGCCACGTCCACCGGTCAGGATGGTCCCACCGATGATGGCTGCGGCGAAACTCGTCAGCAGCGCCGTGTCTCCTGCGGTGGGATCCGCCGCAGTGAGCTCCAGGGTGTCGATCACACCCGCCAGCGCAGCCACCGAACCCGAGATCATGAACCCGGTGAAGATGCGTCGTGAGACCGGGATGCCGGCGTCCCGGGCAGCCTGACGGTTGCCACCGACTGCGTAGAACTCGCGGCCGGCTCGGACTCGCGTGAGGAAGACATGGAGTGCGATGAACACCAGCAGGAACAGGATGATCCGGGGAGTGATGGGCCCGAGCAGCGGCCTTCCGAAGCTGATCCCAGCATCGGCGTTGGTCAGCGCTACGGGCATCTCGTCGGAGAGGACGAAGGCGAGTCCACGCAGGGCGAAGAGCATCCCGAGGGTCGCGATGAACGAGTTGATCCCGACCTTGACGACGAAGAAGGCGTTCACGGCTCCGATCAGCAGCCCGGCGCCCAGGGCCAGCACGATACCGAGGAAGATGTTCGGGACCATGGCCATGATCACACCCGCGACAGCAAGGGTGCTCGCGACACTGAGGTCGAGCTCGCCCATCAGGATGACCGCGGTCAGGCCCAGCGCGATCAGGCCGATCAGGGCCACGAAGCCGAGCGTCACCTCGTAGGCGGTGAAGACGGTGGGAGCGTAGATCAGGGCGCCGATCATGAGCAGCACCAGCAGCAGGATGCCGCGCCACTCGGTCCTTCGCCCGAGGGCCGCCCGGGTCCTCGCTGAGGCGCTGGTCGGGGCCTCGCCGAGGCTCATGGTCTGGGTCGTGGCCATCACTTGGCCACCCTTCTGGCCAGGGCGTCGACGGAGACGGCGCCGACGATCAGGATCCCGATCGCGATCTGCTGCCAGCCGAAGCCGATGTTGGAGAGGACGAGCACGTTGGTCAGGACGCTGACGAAGACGACACCCAGCAGTGTGCGGAGCACGCTGCCTCGCCCCCCGAAGACGCTCGTCCCTCCGATGATGATGGCCGCAAGGGCCTCGAAGTCGAAGCCGTCGGACATGGTCGACACTGCGGTGTTGGAGAACGCGGCGAGGACGAAGCCGGCGATCATGGCGGCGAGGGCGGTGATCACGAATGCCCCGAGCACCACACGTGAGGTAGGGACACCCGCGAGTCGGGTGGCCTCCTTGTTGGAGCCGACGGAGCGGATCGTGAACCCGAAGTTGGTCCGGGTCAGGACGAAGGAGAGGGCCAGCGCCATGATGACCAACACGATCATCGAGAGCGGGATCGTGGCGATCTTGATCTGGCCCATGGCCCTGATCGGACCATCGGATGGGCCGAAGAAGATGCTGCCGCCCGAGAGCCAGCGCAGGACCCCCAAGCCGATGTAGGTCGTGGACAGGGTCACGATCACCGCATTTGCGTTGAAGTAGCCCACGGCCGCGCCGTTGACCACGCCATAGAGAAGTGCGACGAGCAGCGCGAGTCCCACGGCAACGGGGATGTTGTAGGCGTTGCTGACGCCGATGAAGATCACGGCCGAGGTCGCGACCTGAGCCACCACGGACAGGTCGAGGTAGTTGCCGCTGATGACCACGAAGGTCATGCCGACCGCGACGATGCCGATGGGTGCAGCTCGATAGAACACGTCGGTGATGTTGACGATCGAGGCGAAGCCGTCGACGAAGAGGGCCGCGAGGACGATCAGCAAGGCGGTGAACAGGAAGATCCCTCGTTCGGCGACCCATTGCAGGATCGAGGCCTGGCGATCGGCGGCTCCTGTGTCTGTCCGTGGCGCCTGCATCGGCGCTTCCTGGGCCGGGGCTGTCTCGGTCATGATGCGTCCACCAAACTTCCTCCAGCGGCGAGGGACATCACGGACTTCTCATCCGCGTCGTCGGCCGAGAGGGTGCCAGCGATCTGGCCGTCTCGGATGACATGGATCACGTCGGACAGATCCAGCAGCTCCGGTAGGTCGGAGCTGACCACCATGACGGCGGCACCGCTGTCTGCCAGGTCATAGATCAGCCGATGGATCTCGGCCTTGGCTCCGACGTCCACGCCTCGAGTCGGTTCGTCGAGCACGATCATGTCGGGTTCTCGCCCGAGCCACTTGGCCAGCACCACCTTCTGCTGGTTGCCGCCGCTGTACTCGCCGGCATCGCGAGTGATGTCGGGGGGCCGCAGACCCACGGAGTCGGCGAGGTTGGTCGCGAACTCGGCGATCATGGCTGGCTTCTGGACGCCGCCGGAGGAGAGTCGCGCCCGGTTCGGGAGCGCGATGTTGTCCGAGACTGACATGTTCACCGCCAGTCCGTCGGTACGCCGCTCCTCCGGGACGTAGGCGATGCCGTTGCGGATGGCGGACTGGTAGGTGGTGATTCTCCTCGTCGTGCCGTCGGTCGTGATCGTCACGTGGCCGGCTGTCTTGAGGTCGACTCCCAAGGCCGCGCGGACGAACTCGGTGCGTCCCGCTCCGACCAGGCCACCCAGGCCCACGATCTCCCCGGCCCGAACGTCGAGATCGATTCCGTTGACCCCTGGCGCGCGGACGCCACGCGCCGAGAAGACCACCTCGCCGGGGTTGCCCTCGTGGTGGATCTGGAGCTCCTCCTTCAGCTCCCGACCGACCATCTTGTCGACGAGGCCGTCCGGCGTGGTCTCGCCGATGTCCATCGTCTCGATGAGATTGCCGTCGCGCAGCACCGCAACCCGCTTGCAGATGGCGAAGATCTCGGGGATGCGGTGGGAGATGTAGACGATGGAGAGGCCCTTGGCGGCCAGGCGCTGGAGCATCGCGAGCAGGTAGTCGGTCTCCGCCGGCGTCAGCGACGCGGTCGGCTCGTCGAGGATGAGCACCTTGGGGCTTCGCGCGACGGCCCGCGCGATCTCGACGAACTGACGAAGGGCTACCGAGAGCCGAACGACTGGCTCGTCCAGGTCGATCTGCACGCCGATCTCTTCGATAGCGTCGGCGGCGACCTTCTTCATGTCCTTGTGCCGGGTGAAACCGCCACTGGTGGGGAACACGCCCAGCATGATGTTCTCGGCACCGGTCATCTCGGGCACCAGGCTCAGCTCCTGGTGCACCAGCGCAACGCCCGCGTCGAGGGCGGCTCTCGCGCCACCCTCGAGGGCTCGGCCTTCGACCCGAACCTCGCCCTCGTCCGGGATCAAGACACCGGCCAGCACCCGCATCAACGTGGACTTGCCTGCGCCGTTCTCACCGACGAGTCCATAGATCTCGCCGGCACGGACGGAGATGCTCACATCGTTGACGGCGACCACTCCGCCGAAGCGCTTCACGATCGAGTCCGCCTCGATGACCACGACGTCAGCCGCTCCAGGTGTGGGCCGATCCATCACTGATGGCCTCCTTGCGTCGTTGACCACCGTCCGATGGCCTCTGAGTCCGAATGTGAGAGAGATCACTCACTGCCTCGACTGTAAACTGTCAGAGCACACTGTGCCAACCGTCACAGCACGTTATTTCGGAACCGCCCCCCGGAGGGGTGGTGTACAGCCGCCCCGGGTCGGGGAGCTGCCCGGAGCCACGACGCGGGCCTTTCAAACCGAGAACTCGTCGACACAGGGCGCAGCGGGACCGTGCGCGACCACGCCGAGCGACGCGGCGCGGAGGGGAGCCGCAGGCTCAGTGGTGGTTCGTCAGCGGCGTCGGCTGGGCGTCGGCCTCGGCCTGAGGCCGAGTCGGGCCCTCACCGGACCGCTCCTCGTCCCAGATGAACCAGACCGCCCGGACCTCGTCCGCGGTGGCGTTCCAGAACCGGTGCGGGATGTGGGAGTCGAAGGCGATCGAGTCGCCCTGCCGGAGCACCGTCTGATCGAAGCCGACCTGCACGGTCAGCGCGCCCCGCGTGACCACCCCGTACTCGCGGCTGGAGTGCCGGATGAAGTCGTTCGGACGGCTCGGGACGCTCCTGGCCTGGCGGGGTAGACGACTTCGATGAACTCCGCACCGACCTCGGGCCGGGGAGTGAGCCGTTCCCATCGGGTACCGCCGGGGAGCGGGATAGTGGGACGCGAGCCCGCGCGCAGCACCACCAGCGAGTCATCCAGCTGCCCTCGCACGGCCTCCGCGGGCTGGGCGGGACGGCCGGCGGCGTCGCCACCGGCAGCCGCCGGCGCCTCCTCGAACAGGCTGTCCATCGAGATGCCCAGCACACTGACCACGTTGTACAGCGCCCGAACACTGAACGACGCGAGCCCTCGCTCGACCTGGGACACGTGGCTTGCCGAGACGTCGATCCGACGGGCGAGCTCCCGTACGCTCATAGACGCGTCCGTCCGGGCCTCACGCAAGCGGCTTCCGATGCCCACCCATTCGGCCGGTGAGTCGTTCGTGCTCATCGTCGCCCCCAGTGCGCGTTCTCCCTGACGGAACAATCCGTCCCGAGCCAGTGTAACCAGGGTCATACGTCCCGGTCGCAACACCCACGCGAGGCTGTCGCCGACAGGGCGATGAACTCGCACCAGACCCGGTTCTGGTCGACGATGCGGAGCGGCGGGGCGCGCAGTCCCGCGGCCTGGGCGGCGCGGAGGCGATCCTCGCAGCGGGCACGCCGGCGGTGGCGCTCGACGACACGGCTGTTCTTCGTCTGGCTCGGCATCCATGGGGAGAGGCTCCACTACGATCACGAGAGCGCCACGCTTGCGGCAGGGTGACTCAACAGACCGAGTCTCCGGACACGCCCGGAGGTCTCGATCCACGCTCGGACCGTTGCTTGTCGTCACTCCACTCGCACATCGGAGGAGAAGTTGACATCACCGTCGAAGGTCAGGCTGGACGACTATCGCCCATTCGTGGGGGACGAGACGATCGATCGGATCGCCAGCAAGGCCGACGCGCTCCGGGGCCAGCGCGTCGTCCACATGAACTCGACGTACCATGCCGGCGGCGTGGTCGAGATCCTTCTCTCCCTCGTCGGCCTGCAGAACCAGCTGGGCATCAAGACCGAGTGGCGTCTGCTCCGCGGGACTCCAGAATTCTTCGACGTCACCAGGGCGATGCATGACGGGCTCCAGAACGGTGACATCGACCTGACCAAGGGCAGCAAGCGAGTCTTTGAAGAGACCTTTCGGGACAATGCTGCGATGAACCATTTCGATCACGACGCCGTCTACATGCATGACCACCACACGATCGGGATGGTGGCCCACTATCGAAAACGAGGACCGTGGATCTGGCGTTGCCACCTCGACCTCACGGCACCAGACAGACGGCTCATCAACTATCTTCGCGGTTTCGCCGAGCAGTACAGTGCCGCCGTCGTCATCCTGGACGAGTACAAGCAGGACTTCGACGTGCCTCAGTACTCGTTTCTCCCGGCCATCGATCCGACCAAGGTCAAGAGCCAGAGACTCAGCGAAGACGCGGTGCTGGAACGGCTGGCCATGTACGACATCCCCGTCGACCTGCCGATCGTGGCGCAGATCTCCCGGTTCGATCGCTGGAAAGACCCACACGGGGTTGTGGACGCCTTCGAGAAGGCGCGCGAGGACGTCGATGCCACGCTGGTACTGGTCGGTAACCGGCCGGCCGATGACCCGGCCGAGAATGTCATCCTCGACGGACTCCTCGATCGTCGCAGCAAGCGGGTGAAGGTGCTGGAATCATCCGACGACGTCTTGGTGAGTGCGCTTCAACAGCACGCAACGGTGGTCATGCAGAAATCTCTGCGCGAGGGGTTCGGCCTCACCATCTCCGAGGCGCTCTGGAAAGGCACGCCCGTCATCGGCGGCAACGTGGGTGGAATTCCCCAGCAGATCGACCACGGTGAGAACGGATATCTGGTGAATAACATCGACGAAGCAGCAGAATGCATCGTGGATCTCGTCGGCAACCCCGACAAGGCCGCACAGATGGGAGGAAACGGGCGGGAGAAGGTGCGTCAGAACTTCCTGATGTCACGCCTTCTGGAGCAACATCTCGACCTTCTGGGGAGCTTCGAGGCCAGTTTCAAGCCGACGCTGTGAGGCGTGGTTCTCGGGCTCGTCCGAATCCGGCTCTTCATAATCCAGGGTGTCGTCGCGGTCTGAACCCTGCGGCCTCGAGCAGGCTCCCGGTGATGTACTGCGCAGGCCCGCTGGCCTTCTACGACCACCCCGCCGAGCACGGAGAATCCCTCCCCACCTGCGCACCACCAACCCGATCGAGTCCGACGCTCGCACCCGTGAGGCTGCGTCAGAAGGTCACGAAGGGACCTGGTTCGAGGGCCGCCGGGGCCGCGTGGCGTTCACGCTCATCGAGGCAGCACAGGACAGACTACGCGCGGCGCACCCCACCTTGTCGCCCTCGTCCGCGCCGAGTTCGAGGACGGCGTCCAGGCCCGAACGGCCCGAACCCGACCACGAATCAGGAGGCAACAGCGACGTCGCCTAGGTCCGTCGGTAGAAGGAGATCTGGTTGTCGGCCCCGAAGCGGGCCTCGTAGGCCGGGTCGTGGATCCGGGCGTGGTGGTGCGGGCACAGCAGCGCAGCGTTTCCCAGATCGGTACGACCGCCCCGGCTCCAGGCCAGGAGGTGGTGCAGGTGGCACCGCCCCGGCGGCACGTGGCAGCCCTCGGCGCGGCACTCCCGGTCGCGGGCCGAGGCCGCGACGCGCTGGGTGGAGTCGTAGAGGCGGCGGGCCAGGCCGGCGTCGAGGACCCCGGACGGTCCGCCGAGGACCACGGGGATCAGATGGGCCTCGCAGGCCAGGCGACGCGCCTGGCTCGCGCTGATCGGCTCCCCGGTGTCGAGCCAGCCGGGGTTGCCGTCCTCGCTGCGCAGGTCGGCCAGCGAGATGTGGACGACGACCGTGCCGTTGACGCCGCCGGCGCTCGGCACCTTCTCGCGAGGGTAGGTCTCGATCAGCTCGGCGAGCGCCTCGCCCCGTCGCTCGGCGCTGGGCCGTCCCTTGACCCACGAGCCTGCGCCGTCCGTGGCGTTGCGGTGCGCCGGGGCGGCGAAGGAGTCGAGGATCTTCTCCAGCATCGCTCCCTGCACCTCGGGCAGCGTGAACCGGCCGTGGACCGACCCGTCGCCGTCGCGGGAGAGGGTCAATCGGCGCTTGACGGCGGCGCGGGCCTCGGCCTCGTCGAGCCGCCGCCGGTCGTGCTCCTCGCCGACCTCGGGTGCGACGACGCTCAGGATCCGTTGGCCGAGGATGCGCAGCTCGCGGGGTGGGTGGACGGCGGCGAGGTCGACGAGGTGGGCCTCTGCACGCGCCACGAGATCGGGGTCGAGGTCACCGGGGAGGTCCTCGAGCGCGTGCACGACCACCCGGGCCTGGTCCACGTTCATCGCGCCTGCGGCGAGGCTCTCGCCGACCCGCCGCCAGGTCGTGGCGAGGGCCAGTGCCGAGGTGGACCCGGCCGAGGGCGGCCGGCCGGTCCTGACGGGTGGCGAGCGCCCACCAGGCGCCGGCGGAGGCGGCACCGCTGTCCAGAGCCGACCTCGACGGTCTCGGCGTGCGCGGCGAGCGCCAGCTCGAGAGCGTCGACCTTGGCCCGGAGCCGTGCGGCGCTGAGCAGGGCCTGACGGGTGGCTTCGGCGTCGAGGACGAACGTCGGGCGGGCGGCAAGGTCGTCGACGGTGGTGGCGAGGTCGTCGAGCGCGGCGGCGTGCGATCTGCTCGTCGTGGGGGGTGTCGGTGCCGGCCATGGGTCTACTCAAGCAGGCAGCGCCGACACTCCTGCTGCTCAGAAGGGGTTATCCACACACTGTGGTGCAACAATCGATCAAATGTTCGACAACGGATCTCGGGCCTGAGTTGGTTCAAATGCCTTAGTGCCTTGCGGCAGGCGTCTGGAGTGCTTCGAGGATGGCTTCTTCGTGGGGGCTGCGTGGGGGTTCGACACCGGGGGGACCTTCGAGAAGACGGGGACAGGGAGGGTGGCCCTCGGTTCCCTGTCGTTTCTCGTGTGGTCGCGTTCGAGTCCTAGCTGGAGTTAGTTGTGCGCGGCGACGGGGGCCTTGATCGCTCATGAAGGGAGTGGACTCGACGGTGTGAAGTTGTGGCACCGACCCCGACCGGGGCGGGTGCTGGCACAGACGCTAAGACCCCTCGACCGGGCACCGCAGCGAAACGCGGTGGTTGGGCCGCCGACGAAGGTGGGTGGGTGGCGGCGAGCCCCCCACGCGGGGAAACCCACCCCGCGCGGGGCCCTGCGGACCCGAGAGACGCCGCCACAGACCGCCCGGCGGCGCAACCACCGCCCCCGAGTTGTGTTGCTAATTCAAGTCAAGAGCCGGGGTCGCCCTCAGCGGTGACTGTTGCGTCGATATTGTCCTCGGTGACCGCACGCGCAAACAGTCGACCAAAAGCCGTCGACTTGACCACGCCGTGCTCGACGTCCAGATCGTGCTCGCGCCTTGCCGCTTCCTCTTCAGCCACTTTGTAGTCGGGGTGTTTTTCTACCCAATCGTAGGAACCCTTTGCCACCAACCATTCGGTGTAGCTCACGGCGATTAAGCCTAGTCTCGACCAGTTGTCGAGCCACATCGCTGTCACGCTTGAATCTTCGAATCCGATTTCCCCGTTCCGCTGATAAGGAACGACGTGACTAAGGATCAGCGCCTTACCGTCTTCGCCTTCTTTCTTTGCGTGAAATCTTGCAACGGGCGTGTTTCGTGCCTGGATGAACTCGACCACCGCCTCCGCCTCATTCGCCTTCAGTTGGCGTACGACCTCAGCGAACGCCGGGTGACACTGGTCGTCTCGGCGATCGTCAACTGCGGTCGCCAGTAGGTTGAGGTACATCTCTTTCAAAGTTGGCTCTTCTAAACTGTAAGCCAGGCTCTGCATGGCGGGATATACAATCGAAGGCGCCGGCTTCTGAAGATGCACGATAGGGACGTCAGCCGTTTTCACGGCAATATCGTGCGCAAATTCTTCAGCAAAATAATCAACCGAAAACCCCAGTGCACGTGCGAATGGCTGCCAAATGCGTAGTGCGAGCGCCTCTTTTATCTCTACCCGCTTTGCATACTTCGACGCCGCACCCATCATCTCTGGGCGCTCAGCAGCTAATTCTGCAAGCTGCTTCTGCTGCCATTCCTTCTGCTTCGAAGCCTTCGCCGCCGCAGAGCCAACTTTGGCAACAGCGGGAACTATCTCGCCACCAGACATTTTTTGGAGTCTACTGGACTGGTCGGGGGTGTCCCATCGCTTGCTCGCTTTCGCGACCGCTCGGCCTCGTCGTGTGCGGAACCGACGTGGCGAACGATGCGGCGCCGGCCCGCTACCGACTCAGCGATCTGGACCGCCGTGGCCCCCGAGGCCGTGCGAACTCGACGAACCTAGGCCACCAGCGGATCCTACCGGGACGACTTAGTGCCTTGCCGACGCACTAACCAGAGACATCGTCGCAGGTCAGCGCGATCCAGCCGACCAGAACCTGTTCAAGTGACCCAACTCAGGGCGGTGGCCAGGTCGTCGAGCAGCGCGGCGTGCGACTGCTGGTCGTGGGGGGTGTCGGTGCCGGCCATGGGGTCTACTCAAGCAGTCACCGCCGACACTGCTGCTGTTCAGGCGGGGTTATCCACACACTCGGCTGCACCAATCAATCAAACGTTCGACAACGGATCTCGCGGACCCGTCGTGCGTCCTCACGACCTCGGTGGCGTCCCCGGTTGACGGTCCGGCTCGGCCTGCTCGGTGTCGTCGCCGTGGAGGGGCACCGCCGGACCGATCAGGGAGCCTGGCCCGGCACGGCGATGCGTGGGACCCGGCGCCGAGGACGTCCGAGATCGCCAGCAGGGACGGCATCGACGCCGAGTCCGCGGCGGCCGGCAGCGTGACCAGGGTGCCGTCCCCCAGCGGCACGCGGATGGCCTGCGTCTGACCGCCATCCTGCGGCAGGGCGTCCCAGAAGGAGCCCTTCTCGCAGGACGTCTGGAGGCCGGTGCGGCAGAAGTGGCACGCACCGCAGGAGGAGGCGAAGGGAGCGACGACCTGGGAGTCCGGGACCTCCTCCACCAGGGAGTCGCCGCGGCCGTGCATGAGGGTCGCTCGCTGCTGTCTCCTGGGTCGGGGGTGGCGGTGCCGCTGTCTCGGACGGTGAGGTGGCTTGGCTGGTGCGCACCAACCGGGCGACCGCCACCCACGACAGGTCCCCCAGCACGCCCTCAGCCGCAGCGCTCGGCGCAGACCGCGCCCGACGTGGACGAGCGCCGCCGACGCGGCCAGCCTGTCGGCGCTCCCGTGCGCGACGCCACCGACCGGCCGGGCACCGATCCGACCTCAGAGCAGGGCGCGGACCTGGACCTCGAAGCCCTCGACGTGCGTGCGGGCCAGGGTGGCGGCGCCCTCGGCGTCGCCGTCGACGATCGCCCGCAGCAGCGGACGGTGCTCCTCCACGTGCGCAGTCACCTGTGGGATCTGGTCGAGCAGCAGGCACCAGATCCGGGTGGCGAGGTTGTCGTAGCGCACTAGGGTGTCCTCGAGGTGCGGGTTGTGCGTGGCGGCGTAGACCGCGCGGTGGATGCGCAGGTCGGCGCGCATCAGCTCGTGGTCGGTCGTGGCCGTGGAGCGGAGATCGGCGAGGCCGTCGGCGAGGGAGGCGAGCGCCGTGCGCTCGGGCGGGCGGGCGCGCTCGGCGGCGGCGGCGGCCGCGGCCGGCTCGAGGAGCACCCGCACCTCGGAGACGTGGGCGAGGTCGGTCATCTGCACCTCGGTCGCGAAGGTGCCGCGCCGGGGGTAGGAGACGACGAGCCGCTCGGTCTCGAGACGTTTGAGCGCCTCGCGCACCGGGGTGCGGCCGAGGTCGAGCTCGGCGGCGAGCGCCTGGTCGTTGATCGGGTCGCCGGGGCGGATGTCGAGCATGACCAGCCGGTCGCGGATGGCGGCGTAGGCCCGCTGCGACATCGAAGGCTCGGCGGCACCCTCCACCGCGGACGGCTGGGGCGGGAGAACGGGGTTGACGGTCGTCGTCATGCGGCCTACCGTAACACGCAACTGATATATCAGTCGTACACCAACCGCCGTCCCCGCCCCGGAGGCATCGCATGACCCGTTCCGTCCTCGACCAGTCCCTGGCCGACCTCGACCCCGACGTCGCCGGCGCCATCGACGCCGAGCTGCTGCGCCAGCAGAGCACGCTGGAGATGATCGCCTCCGAGAACGTCGCGCCCTCGGCGGTGATGGCGGCACAGGGCTCGGTGCTGACCAACAAGTACGCCGAGGGCTACCCGGGTCGGCGCTACTACGGCGGGTGCGAGCACGTTGACGTGATCGAGCAGCTCGCGATCGACCGGGTCACCGCACTCTTCGGCGCCGAGGCGGCCAACGTCCAGCCGCACTCGGGCGCCCAGGCCAACGCCGCGGCGATGGCCGCCCTGCTCACCCCGGGCGACACCATCCTCGGCCTCGACCTCGCCCACGGCGGTCACCTGACCCACGGGATGCGGCTCAACTTCTCCGGCAAGCTGTACAAGGTCGCCGCCTACCACGTGCGCGAGTCCGACCTGCGCGTCGACATGGCCGAGGTCGAGCGTCTCGCCCTCGAGCACCGCCCGCAGATGATCGTCGCCGGCTGGTCGGCCTACCCCCGCCAGCTCGACTTCGCCGAGTTCCGCCGCATCGCCGACCTCGTCGGGGCCTGGCTGATGGTCGACATGGCGCACTTCGCCGGCCTTGTCGCCGCCGGGCTGCACCCCAGCCCCGTGCCCTACGCCGACGTCGTCACGACGACCACGCACAAGACCCTCGGCGGCCCGCGCGGGGGCGTCATCCTGTGTCGCGCCGCGCTGGCCAAGAAGATCAACAGCGCCGTCTTCCCCGGTCAGCAGGGTGGCCCGCTGGAGCACGTCGTCGCGGCCAAGGCGGTCGCCTTCAAGGTCGCCGCGAGCCCGGAGTTCGCCGAGCGGCAGGAGCGCACCCTCGAGGGCGCCCGGATCCTCGCCGAGCGCCTGTGCGCACCCGACCTCGCCGCGGCCGGGATCACCGTGCTGACCGGCGGCACCGACGTCCACCTCGTCCTGGTCGACCTGCGCGACTCCGCGCTGGACGGTCAGCAGGCCGAGGACCGGCTCCACCGGATCGGGATCACCGTCAACCGCAACGCAGTGCCCTTCGACCCTCGCCCGCCGATGGTCTCCTCGGGCCTGCGGATCGGCACCCCCGCCCTGGCCACCCGCGGCTTCGACGCCACCGCCTTCGCGGAGGTCGCCGAGATCATCGCCGAGGCCCTCGTCGCCCCCGAGCTCGACGAGCACCGCGCGGCCGAGCTGCGCGGGCGCGTGGAGAACCTGGCCGACAAGGTCCCGCTCTACCCCCACCTCGCGCGTCAGGTCACCGACCCGGCCGCCGCCCCGGCCAGGCAGCCACCGGCACCGGCACCGCCACCGGCACCGCCACCGCAGGAGCACCCTCGTGAGCACGGCCCGCACCCCGAAGCTGCCCGAGCACCCCGACTGGCTCTGGCGCAACCCGGACCCGAAGCCGTCCTACGACGCGATCGTCGTCGGCGGCGGCGGGCACGGCCTGGCCACCGCCTACTACCTGGCCAGGAACCACGGCATCACCAACGTCGCGGTGCTGGAGAAGGGGTGGCTCGCCGGCGGCAACATGGCCCGCAACACCACGATCATCCGGTCGAACTACCTGCTGGGACGAGAGCGCGCGGATCTACGAGTTCGCCCTCAAGCAGTGGGAGCTGCTGCCCCAGGAGCTCGACTACGACTTCCTGTTCAGCCAGCGCGGGGTGCTGAACCTCGCGCACACCCTGCAGGACGTCCGTGAGAGCACGCGCCGGGTCCAGGCGAACCGGCTCAACGGCGTCGACGCCGAGTGGCTGACGCCCGACGAGGTCGCGAAGGTCTGCCCCATCGTCAACGTCTCACCCGACGCCCGCTACCCGGTGCTCGGCGCGACGTTCCAGCCGCGCGCCGGCATCGCCAAGCACGACCACGTCGCCTGGGCGCTACGCCCGCGCCGCGGACGCGCTGGGCGTCGACCTCATCCAGGACTGCGAGGTGCACCGGCTTCGTCGCGCGACGGCGACCGCGTCACGGGCGTGCGAGACCAGCCGCGGCGAGATCCGCTGCCGGCACCGTCGGGCTCGCCGCCGCCGGGCACAGCACCGTGCTGGCCGACCAGGCCGGCATCCGGCTGCCGATGCAGAGCCACCCGCTGCAGGCGCTGGTCTCCGAGCTGCACGAGCCGGTGCACCCGACCGTGGTGATGTCCAACCACGTGCACGTCTACGTCTGCCAGGCCCACAAGGGCGAGCTCGTCATGGGCGCCGGCGTCGACTCCTACAACGGCTACGGCCAGCGCGGCTCCTTCCACGTCATCGAGCAGCAGATGGCCGCCGCGCTGGAGCTGTTCCCGATCTTCGCCCGCGCCCACGTGCTGCGCACCTGGGGCGGCATCGTCGACGTCTCCCCCGACGCCTCGCCGATCATCGGCGCCACGCCCGTGCGAGGGCCTGTACGTCAACTGCGGCTGGGGCACCGGCGGGTTCAAGGCCACGCCCGCAGCCGGGTGGGCCTTCGCCCACACCATGGCCCACGACGCCCCGCACGAGCTGAACCGGCCCTTCTCCCTCGAGCGGTTCACCACCGGCGCCCTCATCGACGAGCACGGCGCCGCCGCCGTCGCCCACTGAGCCCCTCCCCACCGACGAGAACGAGGCATCACCGTGCTGCTGATCCCCTGCCCCTGGTGCGGGCCCCGCGACGAGACCGAGTACCACTACGGCGGCCAGGCCCACGTCGCCCACCCGGAGGACCCCTCCGCCCTGACCGACCAGGAGTGGGGCGAGGTGCTCTTCGTCCGCGACAACCCCCGCGGCCCGTTCGCCGAGCGCTGGGTGCACAGCACCGGCTGCCGCCGCTGGTTCAACGTCGTGCGCGACACCGCGACCTACGAGGTGCTCGAGTCCTACCGGCCCGAGGACCCGCGTCCCGAGGTCGTCGCCAGCGGGCCCGCGGGCGCGACGGCGCAGGCCGCCCGATGAGCGCCGCGCGCCGACTGCCCGCGGGCGGACGCATCGACCGGGACCGCGCGGTCACGTTCAGCGTCGACGGACGCGCCCTGAGCGCCCACCCCGGGGACACCGTGGCCTCCGCGATGCTGGCCAACGGCATCGTCGAGGTCGGCCCGTCGATCTACGAGGCCCGCCCGCGCGGCATCGTCTCGGCCGGGGTCGAGGAGCCGAACGCGCTGCTGCAGGTGCTCGGCCGCTGCTCGGAGTCGATGCTGCCGGCCACCACCGTCGCGGTGCGCGACGGGCTCGCCGTCGAGACCCTCTCCGGCCTCGGGCGCCTCGAGCCGGAGGCCGATGCCGAGATCTACGACAAGCGCTACGTGCACGCCGACGTGCTCGTCGTCGGCGCCGGACCCGCCGGCCTCGCGGCCGCCCTCGCCGCCGCGCGCGGCGGCGCACGGGTGCTGCTGCTCGACGACCAGCCCGAGCCGGGAGGGTCGCTGCTGTCCGGGAGCGCCGAGCAGGTCGACGACCGGCCCGCCCTGGCGTGGGTGGCGGGCGTCGCGGCCGAGCTCGACGCCGCGCCCGAGGTCACCGTCCTGGCCCGCACCACCGCGTTCGGCTCCTACGACGACAACTACGTGCTCGCCGTCGAGCACCGCACCGACCACCTCGACCCGGCCGACGTCCCGGCCGGGGTGTCACGCCAGCGGTTGTGGCACATGCGGGCCGCCCAGGTCGTCCTGGCCACCGGTGCCCACGAGCGCCCCCTGGTCTTCGCCGGCAACGACCGGCCCGGCGTGATGCTGGCCGGGGCGGTGCGCTCCTACCTCAACCGCTGGGCCGTGCGTGCCGGCGAGGCCGTCGTGGTGGCCACCACCAACGACAGCGCCTACGACACCGTCGCCGATCTCGTCGCCGCCGGCGTGGAGGTCGTCGCCGTCGTCGACTCCCGCACCGAGGCCAGCGACGTGGCCACCGCCGTCTCGCGGGCATGCGGCGTCGAGGTGGTGCTCGGCAGCGTGGTGTGCGCGACCGCGTGCGGCGAGGCGGGCGAGCGGATCGCCTCGGTCCAGGTCGCCGGCCTCGACGCCGACGGCCAGCTCGTCGGCGAGCCGCGCACCCTGGCCTGCGACATCCTCGCCGTCTCCGGCGGGTGGAGCCCCGTGGTGCACCTGCACAGCCAGCGCCAGGGCCGCCTCGCCTGGCGCGACGACCTGGCCGCGTTCGTCCCGGCCGCCCCGGTGCGCAACCAGCGGGTCGTCGGTGCCGCGGCGGGTGACCTCACCCTCGACGGCGCACTGTCCGGCGGCACCGACGCCGGTCTCGCGGCCGCGGGCGCGGTCGGCCTCTCCCCCTCCGGCGACGTCTCCGTCCCCCGGGGCCTCGGCGCCGCGGCCGACGGACTCGGACCGGTCCGCCCCGTGTGGCTCGTCCCCGGCCTCGCCGGCCGGCCCGAGGAGTGGACCGACCACCTCGTCGACCTGCAGCGCGACCAGAGCGTCGCCGAGGTCTGGCGCGCCACCGGCGCGGGGATGCGCAACGTCGAGCACGTCAAGCGCTACACCTCGATCGGCACGGCCGGCGACCAGGGCAAGACGTCCGCGGTCAACGCCATCGGCGTGATCGCCGCCGCCCTGGGGGTCGGCACGAACCCAGGTGACCTCGGCACCACCACCTTCCGCGCGCCGTACACGCCGGTGGCGTTCGCCGCGCTGGCCGGCCGCGAGCGCGGCGACCTCTTCGACCCCGCACGCACGACCACGATCCACTCCTGGCACGTCGAGGCCGGCGCCGAGATGGAGATCGTCGGCCAGTGGCTGCGTCCGCGGCACTACCCGCGCGCCGGGGAGACGATGGACGACGCCGTGGCCCGGGAGTGCCGCGCGGCGCGGACCGGTGTGGCGATGATGGACGCCTCCACCCTGGGCAAGATCGAGGTGGTCGGCGCGGACGCCGGCGAGCTGCTCAACCGGGTCTACACCAACGGCTTCAAGAAGCTGGCCGTCGGCTCGGCCCGCTACGGCGTGATGTGCGGCGTCGACGGGATGATCATCGACGACGGCGTGACGCTGCGCCTGGCCGACGACCGGTACGTCATGACCACCACCACCGGCGGCGCGGCGAACGTCCTCGACTGGCTCGAGGAGTGGCTGCAGACCGAGTGGCCCCACCTCGACGTCCACCTCACCTCGGTCACCGAGCAGTGGACGACGATCGCGGTCGTCGGGCCCCGCTCCCGCGCCGTCGTCGCCCGCGTCGCGCCCGACCTCGACGTCTCGCCCGAGGCGTTCGGGTTCATGACGTTCCGCGAGACCGCGCTCGCCTCGGGTGTCCCGGCCCGGGTGTGCCGGATCTCGTTCTCCGGCGAGCTGGCCTTCGAGATCAACGTGCCGGCCTGGTACGGCCGCGCGGTGTGGGAGCAGGTCCACGAGGCCGGGGCCGACGAGGACATCACGCCCTACGGCACCGAGACCATGCACGTCCTGCGCGCCGAGAAGGGCTACCCGATCGTGGGCCAGGACACCGACGGCACCGTGACCCCGCAGGACGCCGGCATGGCCTGGGTGGTCTCCGGCCTGAAGGACTTCGTCGGCAAGCGGTCCTTCGACCGACCCGACACCCGGCGCGCCGACCGCAAGCACCTCGTCGGGCTGCTCCCGGTGGACCGGACCACGCGGCTGCCCGAAGGCACCCAGCTGGTCGCCGAGGGGACACCGATCACCCCCGAGCTCGGCCCGGTGCCGATGCTCGGCCACGTCACCTCCAGCTACCGCTCCGAGGCGCTGGGGAGGACCTTCGCCCTCGGTCTCGTCTCCGCCGGGCGGGACCGGGTGGGGCAGACGGTGCTCGCCCCGGTCGGCGACGACCTGGTGCCGGTGCTGGTCGCCGACCCCGTCCTCTACGACCCCGAAGGAGCACGCCGCGATGGCTGACACCACCAGGCTGGAGGCCATGCGGGACAGCCCGCTGAGCCACCTCGCCCCCTCCCTCCTCGCCACCGAGGGCGAGCCCGCGGGCCTGCGCGAGCTGCCCTTCCGCACCATGGTCAGCCTGCGCGTCGACCCGGGGACCCCCGCCGCCGCACGGGTCGAGGACGCCCTGGGCCTCGCCCTGCCGAGGTCGTGCGGCGCCACCGGCTCGACGGGCGCCCGCACCGCGCTGTGGCTCGGCCCGGACGAGTGGCTGGTCGTCTCCGAGGTCGACGAGCCCGCCGAGGCCGTCGCGCTGCTCGACGCCGCGCTCGCCGGCGGCCCCGGGTCCGCGATCGACGTCTCGGCCAACCGGACCACGGTCGAGCTGTCCGGCCCGCGGGCCCGTCAGGTGCTGGAGAAGGGCTGCACCCTCGACCTGCACCCGCGCTCGTTCGGGCCCGGGCGGGCCGTGGCCACCACGCTCGGGCCGGTGCCGCTGGTGCTGTGGCAGACCGGGGAGGAGTCCTACCGGCTCCTGCCACGCTCGTCGTTCGCCGACTACCTGGCCCGCTGGCTGCTCGACGCGGTCACGGAGTTCGTCACCGCCCCGTCCGGCACGCCCACCCCGGACGCCTGAGGAGCACCGGTGGCCCTCAGCGCGTTCGACCTGTACTCCGTCGGCATCGGCCCCTCGTCCTCGCACACCGTGGGCCCGATGCGGGCGGCCAAGCGGTTCGTCGACGGCCTGGTCGCCGACGACCGGCTGCCCGAGGTCGACCCGGGTGCGGGCCGAGCTGTTCGGCTCGCTCGGGGCGACGGGCCACGGCCACGGCTCCGCGGCCGCGGTGCTGCTGGGGCTGGAGGGCGAGGACCCCGCCACCGTCGACACCGAGCGGACCGCGGACCGCGTGGAACGGATCCGCGCGGGCCGCGCGCTGCTGCTGGCGGGCAAGCACGAGGTCGCCTTCGAGGTCGACGAGGACCTCGTGATGCACCGGCGCCGCAGCCTCCCGGCGCACCCGAACGGGATGTGCTTCGCCGCGCTCGACGCCTCCGGCGCGGTGCTGCGGTCCCGCACGTACTACTCCGTGGGGGGCGGCTTCGTCGTCGACGAGGCCGCGGCCGGCGCCGACCGGGTCGTCCTGGACGAGACACCGGTGCGCTTCCCGTTCACCACCGGCCGCGAGCTGCTCGCGACCTGCGCGCGGGAGGGACTGCGGGTCTCCGACGTGATGCTGGCCAACGAGCTGTCGTGGCGCACCGAGGAGGAGGTCCGGGCGGACTGCTGGAGCTGTGGTCGGTGATGGCCGCCTGCGTGGAGACCGGCTGCCACCGCGAGGGCGTGCTGCCCGGCGGGCTCAAGGTGCCGCGCCGCGCGCCCGGGCTGCACCGTCGGCTGACCGCGGCCGATGCCTCGACCGAGGACCCGATGCACGTGATGGACTGGGTCAACCTGTACGCGCTCGCGGTCAACGAGGAGAACGCCTCGGGAGGGCGCATCGTCACCGCCCCGACCAACGGCGCGGCCGGGATCGTGCCGGCGGTGCTGCACTACTACGTCCGGTTCGTCCCCGGCGCCGAGCGAGGACGGCATCGTCCGCTTCCTGCTCACCGCCGCGGCCGTCGGGCATCCTGTTCAAGGAGAACGCCTCGATCTCCGGCGCCGAGGTCGGCTGCCAGGGCGAGGTCGGCTCGGCCTGCTCGATGGCCGCGCGGCGCGCTGTGCGAGGTGCTCGGGGGCACCCCGCGCCCAGGTCGAGAACGCCGCCGAGATCGGCATCGAGCACAACCTCGGGCCTCACCTGCGACCCCGTCGGCGGGCTGGTGCAGATCCCGTGCATCGAGCGCAACGCCATCGCCTCGGTCAAGGCGATCAACGCCGCGCGGCTCGCGAGAGGGTCGACGGGCAGCCGCAGAAGGTCAGCCTCGACAAGGCGATCCGCACCATGCGTGACACCGGGCGCGACATGAAGCGCAAGTACAAGGAGACCGCGCGCGGCGGGCTGGCCGTCAACGTCGTCGAGTGCTGACCAGGCGGGACGAGCGTCCCGCGGAGGTGCCCGACGCCGCCGTCACCCAGCACCGCGTGGTGTCGACCCGACCAGGGTGCGAGAAGGATCCCTCCCCCGCACGTCGGGGCCGCAGGTCCGGTGACCGCAGCGCGCCACGGCCGTCCTGGTCGTCGCGGGGGTCGGCTGCGGGGTCGGCTGCGGGGGTCGGTGCGGTGCGCGGAGCGCGGGCCGAGCTGCGCAGTCCGGCCGCACGGCGGCGCCGAGCCCCGTACCGTGACCCTCACGCTGGTGACAACCGCCGCCCGACCCCACCCGTTCGCCCGCCGGACACGTCTAGTCCGCTGTTGATTTTGTTGCTTTTTCGTTCCTCTTGGCGCCCCAGGGGGCGATACTCGTCACATGACGGCTTACTCCGCAGTCCCCACGACTCACGGGCGTCACCTCGGCTCGTCCGCCACCACGTCGCCCTCGACCCCCGCCACCGGGGCCGTGCACGACTCCAGCATGCTGCGCGGCATCGGCTTCGGCCTCGCGTTCGTGGCCCCGTTCTGGGGTGCCGTCGCGGTCGTCCTCCTCCGCGTCCTGTGAGCCGCCACGTCTCACCCCGCTGAGGACCTGGGTCCTCCACCGCCGAACGACTACGGTGAGGTCCTCGCCGAGGCCGCGCCCCGCGGACGGCTGGGACCGAGGAGGCGGGAGCGACGCACGCCGCACGCACGCTGCTGGCCAGCACCCACCCGGGTCCGACCCTCGCCGTCACCACCCTCGCCGCGCTGCTCTGCCTCCCGGCCTCGCTCGAGCTCGCCACGGCTGCGCTCCTCGTCGCCGCCGTGCTCACCGGACAGCTGTCCATCGGCTGGTCCAACGACCTGCTCGACCTCGAGCGTGACCGCGCCGTCGACCGCACCGACAAGCCGCTCGCGGCCCCCGGCGCGAAGATCGGGCCGGTGCGCGTGGCCTGCGTCGCCGCGCTGGCCGGCACCGTCGTCGCCTCCCTCGCCCTGGGCTGGGCGCCCGGCCTGCTGCAGCTGCTCGTCGTGGCCTCCGGGTGGGCCTACAACCTCGGCCTGAAGGCCACCGTCGCCTCCTTCGTGCCCTACGTCCTGGCGTTCGGGGCGCTGCCCGCCGTCGTGTGGAGCGCGGGCCCGCTGCCGGTGCCGGGGTGGGTGCTCGCCGCAGGCGCCCTGCTCGGCGTGGCCGCCCACCTGCTCAACGTGCTGCCCGACCTCGCCGACGACGCGGCCACCGGCGTCCGCGGCCTGCCGCACCGCCTCGGGGCTCGCGGCTCGCGCGTCCTGGCCGCCGCGCTGCTCGCCGCCGCGACCGTCACCCTCGTGACCGCCACCGACCTCGCGCCCCCGGTGCGGGCGGCCGTGCTGGCGCTGGCCGGTGTGCTGGCCGGCGTCGCCGTGCTCGCCGGAGGTCGTCGGGCGTTCCGGGCCGCCGTCGGGCTCGCGCTCGTCGACGTCGTCGTGCTGGTGGTGGCACGGTGAGCGCCGAGGAGCACGACCTGGCCGTCCTCGGCGCAGGTCCCGCCGGCGCCGTGGCCGCCGCGGCCGCGCTCGCGGTCGACCCGGGCCTGCGGGTCCTGCTGGTGGACAAGGCGGACTTCCCCCGCGACAAGTGCTGCGGCGACGGCGTCGCCGCCCAGGCCGTCGACGTCCTGGCCGGCCTCGGCATGGACGACGTCGTGCGGGGCTGGGCCCCGCTGGACCGGCTCGCGCTGTCGCTGGACGAGACCGTCGTGGAGGGCCGGATGGCCCGGGCGGTGCACGTGATCCCCCGCGCCGTCCTCGACGCCCGGCTGGTCGAGCACGCCGTGGCCCGGGGCGCACGCCTGCAGCGGCACCGGGTCACCCGCGTCGACCCCGGCGGGCCCGGGACGGCGCAGCCGGCCACGTTGGACGAGGACCTCGGCGCCCAGGTCGTCGTCGGGGCCGACGGCGCCCACTCCCGCGTGCGCGCCGCGCTCTCCGCCGCACACGCCCTGCCGACCCCGCGCCGGGCGCTCGCGCTGCGCGGCTACGCCCCCACCCCCCGGGAACGGGTCGGCCGTCAGGTGATCCGCTACGGACCCCACCGCCAGCCCTCCTACGCCTGGGCCTTCGACCGCGGCGACGGGCTGTCCAACGTGGGCTACGGCGAGCTCGTCGGTCCGGGCGCCGACGGCACCCCGTCACGGGCCGCCCTGCTGGCGACCCTGGAGGAGCTGCTGCCCGGCGCGAGCTCCGGCGGCACCGGCTGGAGGGGGCACCACCTCCCGCTGTCGGGGTTCGGCTGGGCCCAGCCGGACGGGCGCTGCCTGCTCGCCGGGGACGCCGCCGGCCTGGTCAACCCGATGACCGGCGAGGGGATCTACTACGCCGTCGCCACCGGCGCCCTGGCCGGGCGGACCGCGGCCGAGGCGGTGCTCGACGGTCGCCCCGCCGAGGCCGGCGCCCGCTACCGGCGCCGGGTCCGGGCCCTGCTGGGACGCCACCTGCGCCACACCTGGACCGCCGGCACGCTGGCACGCCGCCCGGGGCTGGTGGCCGCCGGCATCCGGGCCGCGCAGCGCGACCAGGGCGTCTTCGACGACCTCGTCGAGATCGGTCTGGCCGGCGGCCGGATCACCCCCCGCCTCGGCGTCGGTCTCGCGGCCCAGCTCGTGCGACCGCGCGCCGCCCCTACCTGAGCGGCCCACGCACGCGCCGTCCCGACCACCCCGACCCACGATCGGAGCCCCGATGCAGATCCTCACCGTCCGCGGCGCCCTGCCCGAGCACCGCTACCCGCAGGCCGAGATCACCGACGCGTTCGCGGGCTTCATCGCCCAGGGTCGCCTCGACGACCGCCTGCTGCGTCGCTTCCACGCCAACGCCGGCGTCGAGCACCGCCACCTCGCCCTGCCGCTCGCCGACTACGCCGGCCTCGCGGACTTCACCGCGGCCAACGACGCCTTCATCGAGCAGGCCGTCCTGCTGGGCGCCCGGGCCGTGGAGGACGCGCTCAAGGCGGCCGGGCTGACCCCCAGCGACGTCGACCTGCTCATCGGCGCCACGGTCACCGGTCTGTCCGTGCCCTCCCTCGACGCCCGGGTGGCGGCCCTCGTCGGCATGCGCCCCGACGTCAAGCGGATGCCGCTGGTCGGCCTGGGGTGCGTCGCCGGTGCCGCCGGGCTGGCCCGTCTGCACGACCACCTCGTGGGCCACCCCGACGACGTCGCGGTGCTGCTGGCCGTCGAGCTGTGCTCGCTGACGGTGCAGCGCGACGACGTCTCGGTGCCGAACCTGGTCGCTAGCGGGCTCTTCGGCGACGGAGCCAGCGCGGTGGTCGCCCGCGGGGCGAGCAGCCGGGCCGGCGCGCCGGCGCCCGCCGACGGGGTGGACGGGTCCGCCGCGCTCACCGCCGGCGATGTCGTGGTGACCACCCTGGCCACCCGGAGCCGGCTCTACCCGGGCACCGAGCGCACGATGGGCTTCGACGTCACCACCGGCGGCCTGCGCATCGTCCTGGACGCCGAGGTGCCCGCGATCGTCAGCCGCTTCATCCGCGACGACGTCGACGGCTTCCTCGCCGACCACGGCCTGACCCGCGCCGACGTCGGCTTCTGGGTCTGCCACCCCGGCGGCCCGAAGGTCATCGAGGCCCTCGAGGGCGCCCTCGATGTCCCGCGGCACGCGCTGCAGCTCACCTGGGACTCCCTGGCCCGGGTCGGCAACCTGTCCTCGGCCTCGGTGCTGCACGTCCTCGAGGACACCCTGCGCGAGCGGCCGCCCGCGCCCGGCAGCTACGGCGTCGCCCTCGCGATGGGCCCGGGCTTCTGCTCCGAGCTGGTCCTGCTGCACGCGCAGCCGCGCACCTGAGAGGCTGGCGCCCGTGACGTCGCTGACCGCCTTCACCGTGCTCGTGGCGCTCGTCGCCCTGGAGCGCGTGGCCGAGCTGGTCGTCTCGCGCCGCAACGCCGCCTGGAGCCTGGCCCGGGGCGGCCGGGAGACCGGCCGGGGCCACTACCCGGCGATGGTGGCGCTGCACACCGGCCTGCTGGTGGCCATGCTCGTGGAGGCGTTCGTCGTGCGCCCCGACGTCCCCGGCGCCCTGGCCTGGTCCATGCTGGTGCTGGTCGTGGCCGCCCAGGCGCTGCGCTGGTGGTGCATCACCACGCTCGGCCGGCGGTGGAACACCCGCGTGATCGTCGTCCCGGGCCTGGCCCCGGTCGCTGCGGGCCCCTACCGGTTCGTCCCGCACCCCAACTACGTCGCGGTCGTCGTCGAGGGCGTCGCGCTGCCACTGGTGCACGCGTCGTGGGTCACGGCGCTGGTCTTCACCGTGGCCAACGCCGCGCTGCTGCGGGTGCGCATCCGCGTCGAGGCCCGGGCCCTCGCCTCGCTCCCGGGGGGGAGCCGTGCGTGACCTGCTGGTCGCCGGCGGGGGGCCCGTCGGCCTCGCCGTCGCCCTGCACGCCGCGCGGGCCGGGCTCGACGTCGCCGTCCTCGAGCCCCGGACCGGTCCCGTCGACAAGGCCTGCGGCGAGGGCCTGATGCCCGGCGCGCTGGACCGGCTGCAGGCGCTGGGCGTGGACCCCGCGGGCGTCGACCTGCACGGGATCGGCTACCTCGACGGCACCCACCGCGCCGAGGCGCGGTTCCGGGGACGACCGGGCCGGGGGGTGCGTCGCACGACCCTGCACGCCGCGCTCGCGCGGCGGCTGGACGAGGTCGGCGTGCCGGTGGAGCCGCGCCGGGTACGCGACGTCGACGTGCGCGCCGACCACGTGGTCGTGGACGGCGAGCCCGCCCGGTACCTCGTCGCCGCCGACGGCCTGCACTCGCCCGTGCGCCGGCTGCTCGGCCTCGGCGCCCGGGCCCGCGACCGCGGCGGTCCCCGCGCCCGGCGCTTCGGACAGCGCCTGCACGTGGCCACCGCGCCGTGGAGCGACCTGGTCGAGGTGCACTGGGGCGAGCGCTGCGAGGCCTACGTGACCCCGGTCGCGCCCGACCTCGTCGGCGTCGCCGTGCTCACCGACGTCCAGGAGCCGCTCGACCGGCTGCTCGGCGACGTCCCCGCCCTGCGCGAGCGCCTCGCGGGTCTGGCGCGCACCGACGTGCGCGGCGCCGGGCCGTTGCACCAGTCCACCCGTCGACGCACGGCCGGGCGCGTGCTGCTGGCCGGCGACGCGGCCGGTTACGTCGACGCCCTCACCGGCGAGGGCGTCGCGCTGGGCCTGGCCGACGCCGAGGCGTGCGTGGCCGCGGTGGCCACGGACGACCCGGCCTCCTACGAGGCCGCCTGGCGACGCCTGCACCGGCGTCACGACCTGCTGACCCGCTCGCTGCTGGAGGTGAGCCGTCGTCCCGTGCTGCGCCGACGCCTGGTGCCCGCGGCGCAGCGCCTGCCGTGGGCCTTCGCCGGCGCCGTCGAGCAGATGGCGCGTCCGGCGTGACGGCGCGACGCTCAGACCGCCGACGGCCCGGGCCGAACGAGCAGGTGGTGCTGCTCGACGAGCAGGGTCGCGCGATCGGTGCGGCGGACAAGGCCGGCGTGCACCACGCGTCGACGCCGCTGCACCTGGCGTTCTCCTGCTACGTCTTCGACGGCCGGGGCCGGTTCCTGCTCACCCGGCGGGCGGCGGTGAAGAAGACCTGGCCCGGGGTGTGGACCAACTCCTGCTGCGGACACCCTGCTCCGGGCGAGGGGTTCCTCGACGGCGTGCGCCGCCGGGTCCACCAGGAGCTCGGGCTGCACCTCGACGCCCCCCGGCTGGTGCTGCCCGCCTTCCGCTACCGCGCGGTGATGCCCGACGGCATCGTGGAGAACGAGATGTGCCCCGTGCTGGTGGCCGTCACCGACCAGGCGCCCGAGCCGGACCCCGCCGAGGTCGACGACCTCGCGTGGCTCGACTGGGCGTCGTTCCACGCCGACGTCGTGGCCGAGCGGGCCGACGTCAGCCCCTGGTGCCTCCTGCAGGTCGTCGCCCTGGGTGAGGACCCGCTCGCGCTGCCCGAGCAGCCGGCCTCGCTGATGCCCCCCGCCGCCCGGGGCTGACCCGCGGCCCTGGCACCCTGGTCCACCGTGCTGGTCCTCCTCCCGCCCAGCGAGGGCAAGACCGCGCCGCGCCGCGGCGCGCCCCTCGACCTCGACGCGCTGCGCTCGCCCTCGCTCACCGAGGCCCGGCGGGCGGTCCTCGCGTCCCTGGTCGACCTGTGCTCCGGTGACGTCGACCACGCCGCCGGCGTGCTGGGTCTCGGGCCGAGCCAGCGCGACCTCGTCGCGCGGGACGCCGTCCTGGCCACCGCGCCTGCCGCGCGGGCCGACCGGGTGTACTCCGGGGTGCTCTACGAGGCCCTCGACGTGGCCGGGCTGAGCGCCGCGGCCAGGCGGCGTGCGAGCGGCCGCGTGCGGGTGACCTCCGCGCTGCTCGGACTGGTCGCCCCCACCGACAGGGTCCCGGCCTACCGGCTCTCCGGCGACGTCACCCTGCCCGGTCTCGGTCCCGTCGCGGCTCACTGGCGGGCCCACCTCGGCCCGGCGGTGCTCGACCTGCTCGGCGGCGGTCTGCTCCTCGACCTGCGCAGCACCACCTATGCAGCCTTCTGGCGCCCGTCGACCGCACTCGCCGCCCGGGTGGCCACGGTCCGCGTCCTGCAGGAGCGCGACGGGCGGCGCAGCGTGGTCAGCCACGCCAACAAGGCGGCCAAGGGACGCCTGGTCCGGGCGCTGCTCGAGGAGGGCGTCGAGGCGCGCCGGCCCGCCGCCCTGACCGGGGCGCTGCGGGACCTCGGCTGGCACGTCGAGGAGGGGACGACCAGCACCGGCACCCGCCTCGACGTCGTCATCCGCGACACCTGAGCGCGCGGACGCCGACTACCAGGCGCTCGGGGCGGCGCTCGACGCGTCGTCGCCCGGGGGCAGGGCGTTGAACAGCCGGAGCACGGCGCGTGCCGGGTGGCTCCCGACGGCCGGGTGGTACGACACGACGCTCACCGACGCAGGTGACAGCTCAAGGTGGAAGATCGTCTCGAGCGGCGCGCCGAGGGCCTCGGCCACGAGCACCTTGATCGGGGTCACGTGGCTGACGACGACCAGCGTCTGCTCGGGGTGCTCGGCCAGCACGCGATCCAGGCCCTCCAGCACCCGGGCCCTGACCTGGCCCAGCGACTCCCCGGTGCCACCGGCGACCTCGTCGGTCGAGGCCAGCCAGGCGTCGAGGCCTGCCCGGTCCTGCTCGCCGACCTCGGCGAAGCTCAGCCCGTCCCAGGCCCCGAACTCCATCTCCGCGAACGCGGGCTCCTCGCGCACCGGACGGCCGAGGACCTCGGCCACGATGTCGGCGGACTCCCGCGTGCGGCGCACCGGGGAGGCGACCACGGCGGTGACGCGCTCCGCGGTGGGAGCGAGCCACTGCGCGCAGGCGCGCACCTGGGCGCGACCCTCCTCGACCAGCGGCGGGTTGCTGCCCGCGAGCCCGCCGCTGAACCGCCTGCCGGCCGTCATGGCCGTGATCCCGTGCCGCACCAGGACCAGCGTCGTCGGGCCGGGCGGGACGGACCGGGGCCGCCGACCCTCACCCTCCGGTGCAGGGTGAGGGCCGGGCGCCGTGCCGGGACCGGTGTCAGGCACGGTGACCCCGTCCCGGGTGCCGTCGAGGGCCTCGTTGGCCAGCCGGTCGGCGTGCGCGTTCTGCTCGCGGGGCACCCAGGTGTAGACCGTTCCGGGCGGCGCCAGCGCGGTGGCCTCGGCCGCCAGCGGCCGCATGGCCGGGTGCTTGATCCGCCAGCGCCCCGACATCTGCTCGACCACGAGCTGGGAGTCCATCCGGACCTCCACGCGCGCGCCCGGGGCGTGCTCGGCGGCGAGCCGCAGGGCACCGATCAGCCCGCGGTACTCCGCGACGTTGTTGCTGGCCACCCCGATGCGCGTGCCGTCCTCGGCCAGCACCTCGCCCGTGAGCGGCGTCCTTGAGGACCGCGCCGTACGCGGCCGGCCCCGGGTTGCCCCGAGAACCGCCGTCGGCCTCGGCGAGCACCGCGGCGGGCGCGACGCGCTCCGCGGCAGGATGGTCTGGGCTCACAGCCCGCTCTCGGCGGTGCGCACCAGGATCCGGGTGCACTCCTCGCACCGCACGACCTCCTCGGCGGGCAGCGAGCGGATGCGCGAGAGCTCGGCGTGGTCGATGCCGAGCCGGCAGCCGCCGCACTGGCGCTGGCGCAGCTCGGAGGCCGCGATCCCGCCCTTCTGGGCGCGCAGGCGGTCGTAGAGCGCGAGCAGCTCCTCGCCGATGCCGTCGGTGGCCCAGGTGCGGGCGCCGGCCACGTCGGCGGCCTGGGCGTCGATCTCGACGAGCTCGGCGTCGCGCTCCTCCGCGAGCTCGGCGAGGCGGCGCTCGGTGCCGTCGAGCTCCTGTTGCAGGTCCGCGAGCAGCCGCTGGGCGTCCTCGACCTGCTCCATCACCTCGAGCTCGCCGTCCTCCAGCGTGGTGATCCGCCGCTCGAGGGAGACCAGCTCGTGCTGGATCCGCTCGAGGTCCTTGGGGCTCACCTGGCCGCGGTCGAGGCGGTCCTGGTCGCGGGCGCGCCGGGTGCGCACCTGCTCGACCTCGGCGTCGACCTTCCGCTGCTCGCCGACGAGGTCGTCGACGTCGATCCGCGCGTCGCGCACGGAGTCGACCAGGCGGGCGCGCTCGCGCTCGAGGTCGGCGATCAGGGCGAGCGCGGGCAGATGGGAACGACGGTGCGCGAGCTGGTCGGCCTTGGCGTCGAGCTCCTGCAGCTCGAGGAGCTTCAGCTGGGCGGCGGGGTCGGCTCTCAGGGGGTGCTCCTGTGCGTGAGGGTGCGGTGCGGCGCCCGATCGCGGCGATCAGGCCCGGAAGGTCCAGGGGTCGGTGCTCGTCGTGCTCACCCGGACCTCCACCGTATCGCCCAGCGCGTCGACCAGGCGCCGCTGGAGCACCGGCAGCCAGGTCCACTCCGCGGCCCAGTGGGCCACGTCGACCAGGGCGGGCCCGTCGTGCTCGAGGAACTCCGAGGCGGGATGGTGGCGCAGGTCGCTGGTGAGGTAGACGTCCGCGTCGCTGGAGCGCAGGTCGTCGAGCAGGAAGTCGCCCGCTCCCCGCACAGGGCGACCCGGCGCACGGGCCGGTCGGGGTCGCCGGCCACCCGGACGCCGTGCGCGGTCGCCGGCAGCACCGCGGCGACGCGGGCGGCGAGGTCGCGCAGGGTGGTCGGCTCCACGTCGCCGACCCGGCCGGTTCCCGTCGCGGCGGTCCCGGGGTCGGCGACCTCGACGACGTCGTAGGCCGGCTCCTCGTAGGGGTGCGCGGCGACCAGGGCCCGCACGACGGCGGGGCGGTGGCGCCGCTGGAGGACGACCTCGACCCGCTCCTCGGCCACCGTCTCGGCGACCCCGATCCTGCCGAGGTGGGGGCGGGCGCCCTCGCGGGGGCGGAAGCGGCCCTCGCCGAGCACCGAGAACGACGCCTGGTCGTAGGCTCCGATCTGCCCGGCACCGGCCGCGGCGAGCGCCGCGCGGACGGTGGCGGCGTCCTCGCGGGGCACGAAGCAGGTCAGCTTGTCCAGGACGGGGGCTCCGGTGGCGTCGCGCACCAGCGGCTGCTGGTCGCGCAGGCCGAGCGCGTCGGCGAGCGCGTGCGAGACGCCGCGGTGGGCCTTGTCGGCGTTGGTGTGCGCGCTCAGCAGGGCGCACCCGGCGCGCACCAAGGTGCTCACGGTGCGCCCCTTCGGCGTCGTGGCCGCCACCGAGTGCACCCCGCGCAGCAGCAGCGGGTGGTGGGTCAGGAGCAGGTCGGCCCCCCACCGCACCGCCTCGTCGGCCACGACCGGGGCCGGGTCGACCGCCAGCAGGACGCGACGCACGGGGGCGTCGGGTTCGCCGCACACCAGCCCGACCTCGTCCCAGGAGTCGGCCGTGCTGGCCGGGTACCACTCCTCGAGCCGGGCGAGCAGGTCCGACAGCGGCGGTGCGGGGGCGACCATGACGCTCAGCCTAGGCCGGCACGGAGCCGCCTAGTTGACCTGGCGGTCGCGACCCTCCCAGTAGGGCTGGCGCAGCTTGAACTTCTGCAGCTTGCCGGTCGCGGTGCGCGCGAGCATCGTCGCGGAACTCCACCGAGGTCGGCGCCTTGTAGCTGGCGACGTGCTGCTTGCACCAGGCGATGAGCTCGGCCTCGGTGGCGCTCGCCTCGGGCGCGAGCACGACGAGGGCCTTGATCGTCTCGCCCCACTTGTCGTCGGGGACGCCGATCACCGCGACCTCGGCCACGGCGTCGTGGGAGAACAACACGTCCTCCACCTCGATGCTGCTGACGTTCTCGCCACCGGTGATGATCACGTCCTTCTTCCGGTCGCTGATCGTCAGGTAGCCGTCGTCGCCGATCACGCCGCCGTCGCCGGTGTGGAACCAGCCGTCGCGCAGCGCGGTGGCGCTGGCGTCGGGCTGCTCCCAGTAGCCCTCGAGGATCACGTTGGAGCGGGCCAGCACCTCGCCGCCGCCCTCCTCGGGGTCGCCCTCGGAGGTGCGCAACCGGCACCCGAGGGCCGGCGCGCCCGCCCGGGTGAGCTTCTGGGCGCGCTCCTGCGCCGGCAGGTCGTCCCACTCGGCGCGGGCGCGGTTGACGGTGAGCAGCGGCGAGGTCTCGGTGAGGCCGTAGATCTGGATGAACTCCCAGCCCAGCTCCTCCTCGACGCGCACGACGGTCTGGGTGGGAGGCGGGGCGCCGGCCATGATGATGCGGACCCGGTCGCGACCGGGGATCTCGCCCTCCCACGTCCGGGCCGCGTCGAGCACGGCCGAGGCGACGGCCGGGGCGGCGCACATCAGCGTCACGCCGTGATCGCGCACCCGGCGCAGGATCTCGGCGCCGTCGACCTTGCGCAGCACCACCTGCGGCACGCCGAGGCCGGCCATCGAGAACGGCATGCCCCAGCCGTTGACGTGGAACATCGGCAGGGTGTGCAGGTAGACGTCGCGGTCGGTGACGCCCGCGTGCAGGGCGAAGGTGGTGGTGTTGACCCAGGTGCTGCGGTGGGTCAGCTGCACGCCCTTGGGCCGCGCGGTGGTGCCGGAGGTGTAGTTGATGAACGCGGTGGCGTTCTCGTCGGGCTCCCAGGCCCGGGCGGGGCCGCGTCGGCCGGCGCGTAGAGGTGCTCGTCGTCGCCGAGGACGAAGCGGTGCTCCGCGGTGACCTCGGAGAGCGCCGCGTCGACCTCCGGGTCGACGTAGAGCACCCGGGCGCCGCTGTGCCCCACGATGTAGGACACCTCGGACGGGCTGAGACGGAAGTTGACCGGCACCAGCACCCGGCCCGACCCGGCGACCCCGAAGAACGCGGTGAGCAGGCGGGCGCTGTTGTGGGAGACCACCGCGACGCGCTCGCCCACGGCGATGCCGAGCTCGTCGAGGTGGGCGGCCATCCGGTGGGCCAGGTCGCCCACCTCCCGGTAGGTCAGCGAGCCCAGCGAGGGCGCCGGCTGGGTGGGCTCGTCGACCACCCCGACGCGGTCCCCGTAGACCTGGACGGCGCGGTCGATGAAGTCGTTGACGCTGAAGGGGACGAGCACGGGACCTCCGGTGGGACGTGGCGGGACTCCGAGAGTGTGACGAGGACACTCTAGCGAGGTCGCGCGTCACCGCTACGCGACACCGGTCCGGGCCAGGTCGGACGGCGTCCTCACCACGAGGGCACCGCCCGTCGCCCCGGGGCGATCGCCCGCGGCTCGACGGGGGCGACGGGGCACGCCGAGCCGTGGGGCCTCTCCGGCCACCCCATGCGTGGTCGGGCGTCGCTCGCGGGCGACCCGGCCCCACGGCACCGGCACCGGGGTTCGTGGCGGACGCGGCTGCGGATGGGTCGGCTGCGGAGGGGGTCGACGGCGCAGGGCGGGGTGTGGGCGTGGGCGCAGAGGGGATCGAACCCCCGACATCTTCCTTGTAAGGGAAGCGCTCTACCGCTGAGCTATGCGCCCCCGGCGCCGGCCGGCGCCGGGCGGGCGCTGCGGGCGACGGGCGCGCACAGACTACGCGAGCCGGGGCGGCAGGAAGGCCACCAGCGCCGCGCGGGCGGGCTAGAAATGAGTCGAACCGCTGGTGTCTCGGGTCACCAGCGGTTCAACGAGTCCCACTATAGTCGACGGTGGCGGTCTCGCAAGGACATGGCGGAAGAATCTTCAACCTCCTCCGCCGGAGCTTCCTCCGCCGACACATCCTCCGCCGGGCCGTGGCCGCGCGGCGCCCTACTCGATGGCGTGCAGCTGTCGCAGGTGCTCGTCGAGGTCCCGACCCTCGGGCATGTCGTTGTGCACCGACCAGCGCAGCCGGCCCTCGCGGTCCACCACGTAGGAGGAGCGGCGCGCGCTGCCGGTCGTCTCGTCGAAGACGTCGAAGGCGCGCGCGACGGCTCCGTGCGGCCAGAAGTCCGAGAGCAGCGGGAAGTTCAGGCCGTCGGCGTCGGCGAAGGCCCGCAGGGCGAAGATCGGGTCGCAGGACAGCGCGAGCACCTCGGAGTCGAAGGTGGCGAACTCGGCGAGCCGGTCGCGCACGGCGGCCATCTCGCCGGTGCACACCCCCGAGAAGGCGTAGGGGTAGAACAGCAGCGCCACCGCCTTGCGTCCCCGGAAGGACGAGAGCGTCACGTCCTGGCCGAACTGGTCGCGCAGGGTGAAGTCCGGGGCCTGCCTCGCCGAGGCGCAGACCGTGCTCGTGGGCCTGGCTCACGTGTCCTCCTGCGGGGTGGGGTCCGAGCGGGGCGCGAGGTCGAGCTTGCGCACCTTGCCCGTCGCGTTGCGGGGGAGCTCGTCGAGCAGCACGACCTCGCGCGGCACCTTGTAGCGTGCCAGATGCTGCCTCACCCAGTCCTGCAGCACCGCGCCGGCCTCCGCCGCGGGGGTCGCGGGGTCCGCGCGCAGCACCACGAAGGCCCGCAGCCGCTGGCCGAAGTCCTCGTCGTCGACGCCGAGGCACGCGGCCTCGACGACGTCGGGGTGGGTGGCCAGGGCGTCCTCGACCTCTTGCGGGAACACGTTCTCGCCGCCGCTGACGATCATGTCGTCGTCGCGGCCCTCGACGAACAGACGCCCCTGCTCGTCCATGCGACCCACGTCGCCCGAGGCCATGAGGGAGTCGACGACCGGCTTGCCGCCGCCGCCGGTGTAGCCCTCGAAGAGCATGCTGTTGCCCACGAAGACCCGGCCGCTGCTGCCCCGCGGGACCTCGCGGTCGTCCTCGCCCAGGATCCGCACGACGGTGCCCCGGGGCGGCCGGCCCGCCGAGCCGGGGGCCTCGCGCAGGTCCCGGGGGTCGCGATCGAGACCCAGGCGACCTCGGTCGAGCCGTAGATGTTGTACAGCGTCTCGCCGAAGCGCTCCCGCCAGCGGGTGGCGAGGTCCCCGGGCAGCGCGGAGCCGGACGCGGCGACCACCCGCAGCCGGGACAGGTCGACATCGGCCAGCGTGTCGCCGTCGAGCGCGAGGATCCGCTGGAGCATGACCGGGATCACCACCAGCGACTCGCACCCCTCCTGGGCGACGGTGCGGAGGCAGCCCTCGGGGTCGAAGCGTCGTCGCAGCACGACGGTGGAGCCCAGCAGCATGGCCAGCGCGAGGTGGGCGAAGCCCCAGGTGTGGAACAGCGGCGCCGCGACGTGGGTGCGCCACCCCTGGCGCAGCGGCATCCGGCTCAGCAGCGACACCGCCGCGTCCAGGCCGGCCCCGGTGCGCGCCGCGCCCTGAGGCGTGCCGGTGGTGCCCGAGGTCAGGATCACCGTGCGGCCCCGGCGACCGGGGGCCCGCAGGCGGCCCGCTCCCCCGGCGGCGACGAGCTCCTCCAGCGTCGCGGTGTCGCCGGCCGGGGCCCCGTCGTCGACCCAGGCCAGCACCCGCAGCCTCGACGCGGGCCGCGGCGAGCAGAGCGGTGAACTCCTCGTCGTGCACCACGACCGCGGGCCGCTCGCGCTCGAGCACCTCGACGAGCTGGGGGGCGGCGAAGGCGGTGTTCAGCAGCAGCACGTCCGCACCCAGCTTGCCTACCGCGACGACCGTCTCCACGAAGCCGCGGTGGTTGCGGCACATCACGGCCACCGCGTCACCCTCGGCGACGCCGCGCTCGCGCAGCGCGAGGGCGAGCGCGTCGGAACGGTGGTGCAGCTCAGACCAGGTCGACGACCCGCGCTCGTCGACGACCCCCACGCGATCGGGCCAGCGCCGGGCCAGGGCGACGAACCCGCCGGCCGGCCCGGTGCCGTAGGCCAGGAGCGTGGCGGCCACCCGGGCGTAGGTCAGCGGGGAGTGGGCGGGCACGGCGCCGGCGCGCAGCAGCACGGCCGCGGCCGCGCGGACGCCGTCGGCACGACGCAGCAGCTGGAGGAGCACGAGGTCCTTCTCGACGACGACGGGGGAGGCGGCCGCAGCCGCGGGTGCCCGGGTGTCACCGGGCCGGGGCCGACCGGCCCGGGGTGCCTACGCGGGGGTCTTCGGGGCGACCAGGCGGGTCGCGGCCCAGTCCTGGCTCACGCTGGCCGAGGTGGTCTGGGTGAGACCGGCGATCGGGGCGGCCTCGGCGATGTCGGCGGCGTCGACCGAGCGCGGACGGCCGACCTTCGGCGTCAGCAGCCAGATGGCGCCGCCGCCCACGAGGTCGGTCAGCGAGTCCACGAGGCCGTCGACCAGGTCACCGTCGTCCTCTCGCCACCACAGCAGCACGACGTCGACGACGTTGCCGTACTCACCGTCGACCATGTCGGCCTCGAGGGTGTCCTCGATCGAGACGCGCAACGCGTCGTCGGTGTCGTTGTCCCAGCCGAGCTCCTGGATCACCATGCCGTGCCGGATGCCCAGCCTCGCGGCCGGTCCCGTCATGGATCCTGTCTGGGTGGACCCGCCACCCGCGGTCGAGCTCACTGGTTCCTCCTGATCGGCATCGCGGCACGCGGCGCGTCGGCGACGCGGCACGCCGACGCCTCGGCGTCGGTTCTTCGCGGCTAGTCCATCGGACTTGGCGCAGGGGCGCAACCCTGCTGCGTACCCTCCAGGTAGATTTCGCGGGCCGCGCGCGCGTGCAACGATGCTCGGGTGACCGAGGAGAAGAAGACCGCCAGCCCCGCATCCGAGCCCGCCACCACACGCTCGGAGCGCCGGGCGTCGGTGATCCACGAGGGTCTGCCCACCCAGCTGCCCGACATCGATCCCGAGGAGACCCAGGACTGGGTCGACTCGTTCGACGCGATGCTCGACCAGCGCGGGCGCGAGCGGGCGCGCTACGTGATGCTGCGCCTGCTCGAGCGGGCCCGCGAGACCCAGGTCGGCGTGCCGGCGCTGCGCAGCACCGACTACATCAACTCCATCCCGCCCGAGCGCGAGCCCTGGTTCCCCGGTGACGAGGAGGCCGAGCGACGCATCCGCGCCTTCATCCGCTGGAACGCCGCCGTCATGGTCTCCAGCGCGAACCGCAAGGGCCTCGAGGTCGGCGGTCACATCGCCACCTACCAGTCCTCGGCGAGCCTGTACGAGGTCGGCTTCAACCACTTCTTCCAGGGCAAGGACGCCCCCGGCGGCGGCGACCAGATCTACATCCAGGGCCACGGCTCCCCCGGGGTCTACGCCCGCGCCTACCTCGAGGGCCGACTCAGCGAGCAGCAGCTGTACCGCTTCCGCCAGGAGGTCCAGCACGGCACCGGCCAAGGGCTGCCCTCCTACCCGCACCCCCGCCTGATGTCGGACTTCTGGGAGTTCCCGACGGTCTCGATGGGCCTGACCGGGATCAACTCGATCTACCAGGCACGCTTCAACCGCTACCTGCACAACCGCAACATCAAGGACACCTCCGAGCAGCACGTGTGGGCCTTCCTCGGCGACGGCGAGATGGCCGAGCCCGAGTCGCTCGGTGCGATCGGCGTGGCCGCGCGCGAGGAGCTCGACAACCTCACCTGGGTCATCAACTGCAACCTCCAGCAGCTCGACGGCCCGGTGCGCGGCAACGGCAAGATCATCCAGGAGCTCGAGTCCACCTTCCGTGGCGCCGGCTGGAACGTGATCAAGGTCGTCTGGGGCCGCGAGTGGGACGAGCTGCTCGCCCGCGACGTCGACGGCGTCCTGGTCAACCGGATGAACAACACCCCCGACGGGGCGTTCCAGACCTACTCGGTCGAGAAGGGTGCCTACGTCCGGGACAACTTCTTCGGCACCGACCCCCGGCTGCGCAAGATGGTCGAGCACATGAGCGACGACCAGATCCAGAAGCTGCCCCGCGGCGGCCACGACTACCGCAAGGTCTACGCGGCGTTCGACTCCGCCAAGAAGCACGTCGGCCAGCCGACGGTGATCCTGGCCAAGACGATCAAGGGCTGGACGATCGACGGCCTCGAGGGCAAGAACGCCAGCCACCAGATGAAGAAGCTGACGCCCAAGGACCTCAAGAAGTTCCGCGACCGGCTCTACCTGCCGATCTCGGACCGCGACCTGGAGCGCTCCTACGAGGAGACCGGCGCCGCGCCCTTCTTCCACCCCGGCACGGACTCCGACGAGATCCAGTACATGCTCGAGCGGCGCAAGGCGCTCGGCGGGCCGGTCCCGCGCCGGGTCGTGCGCGCCAAGCCGCTGACGCTGCCGGCCGACGGCATCTACGAGGAGCTCAAGCAGGGCTCCGGCAAGAACGCCGTGGCCACCACGATGGCCTCGGTGCGTCTGCTCAAGGACTGGATGAAGGACCCGAACATCGGCCAGCGGGTCGTCCCGATCGCCCCCGACGAGTACCGCACGTTCGGCATGGACTCGATGTTCCCGAGCGCCAAGGTCTACAACCCCGGCGGCATGCGCTACGAGTCCGTGGACCGCAAGTTGTTGCTTTCCTACAAGGAGTCCGTGCAGGGGCAGATGCTGCACGAGGGCATCTCCGAGGCGGGCGCGATGGCCTCCGCCACGGCGGCCGGCTCCGCGTACTCCACCCACGGCGAGCACATGATCCCGTTCTACATCTTCTACTCGATGTTCGGGTTCCAGCGCACCGGTGACTCCATCTGGGCGATGGCCGACCAGCTCGCCCGGGGGTTCCTCCTGGGCGCGACGGCCGGTCGCACCACGCTGACCGGTGAGGGCCTGCAGCACGCCGACGGCCACTCCCCGCTGCTCGCCGCATCCAACCCCGCCGTGGTGCACTACGACCCGGCCTTCGCCTACGAGGTCGCGCACATCATGCGCAACGGCCTCGAGCGGATGTACGGCACCACCGAGGAGCACCCCGACGGCGAGAACGTCATCTTCTACATGACCGTCTACAACGAGCCCGTCCACCAGCCCAAGCAGCCCGAGGACCTCGACGTCGAGGCGCTGCTCAAGGGCATGCACCAGGTGCGCGCGGCCGAGGGTGACGGGCCGAGCGTGCGGCTGATGGCCTCCGGCATCGCCTACCCCTGGATCGACAAGGCGGCGCGCCTGCTGGCCGAGGACTGGGGCGTCGGCTCCGAGCTGTGGTCGGTGACGTCCTGGAACGAGATGGCCCGCGAGGCCGTCGCCACCGAGGAGTGGAACCTGCTGCACCCCGGCGACGAGGCCCGCACCGCGTGGGTCGCCGACCAGCTCGGCGACGGGTCCTCCCCGACCGTGGCGGTCACCGACTTCATGTGCGCCGTGCCGCTGCAGATCGCCCGCTGGGTGCCCGGTGACTACCGCGTGCTCGGCACCGACGGGTTCGGCTTCGCCGACACCCGTCCGGCGGCCCGGCGGTTCTTCCACGTCGACGCCGAGTCGGTGGTCGTCCAGGCCCTCCAGGCGCTCGCGGACGCCGGCGAGATCGAGCGCGGCCAGGTCGAGAAGGCCTTCGAGCAGTACCGCATCGACGACCCGACCGCCGTCGCCGACGTCGCCCAGGAGGGCGGCGACGCCTGAGCCGCCCCGATCAGCCAGGTGTTGCCCGAGCCCTGCCACGAGGCGCGGAAAGCAGCGCGCGGGCATCGTGGCGGCCACGAGCTCGGCCGGGGTGCGCGCGAGGGCGCGGTGACCGCGTGGCGCACCCCCGGCAGCGCGAGCCCCGGCGCCACCGGCGGGACCTGCTCACCGCAGGGCGCCGGACGGGGACCCTGCGCGGGGATCGCGTCGCGGTCTAGGGTCGGCGACGTGCCCGAGTCCGCCTCCTCCGCGTGGCAGGAGCGGTGCGCCGACGCACTGACCCGCTCCACCGGGCAGCTGAGCAAGGCCGCGATGGAGCGGATGGAGACCGACCGCTCCTGGTTCGCCGACCTCGGCGCGGAGGACCGGTCCTGGGTGGGGATGATCCTGCAGGCGGGCGTGCGCGGTTTCGCCGACTGGCTGCGGCGCGGGCAGCCGACGGAGCGCGGCGAGGGTGCGGCGCTGACCGCGTCGGTCTTCGGCGCCGCCCCGCGCGCGCTGGCCGGCACCATCAGCCTGGCCCAGACCGTGGACCTGGTGCGGCTCTCGATCGAGGTCGTGGAGTCGGGGGTCGACACGATGGTCGCCCCCGCCGATGCCGCGGACCTGCGGGTGGCCGCCTCGCGCTACGCCCGCGAGGTCGCGTTCGCCACCGCCGACGTCTACGCTCGCGCCGCGGAGGCGCGCGGCGCGTGGGACGCCCGTCTCGAGGCGCTCGTCGTCGACGCCGTGCTGCGCGCCGAGGCCGACGAGGCCGTCCTCTCCCGCGCGAGCGCGGTCGGCTGGGTCGGCGAGGGCGGGGTCGTGGTCGTGCTGGGCCGGGCCCCGGCACCGGGGGTCTCCCGCGCCTCGGAGACGGGCCTGGTCGACGCGGTCCGCCGGGCCGCGCGGGGCAGCGGGCTGGACGCCCTGTGCGCGGTGCAGGGCGAGCGGCTCGTGGTGCTGCTGGGCGGCGTCGAGGACACCCGGCAGGCTGCGGACCGCGTGGCGGCGCTCTTCGGCGAGGGGCCGGTGGTCGTCGGACCGCGCGTGGCGGACCTGTCGGTGGCGCACCGCTCGGCGCGGGCGGCGCTGTCCGGGCTGCGGGCCGCGCCCGGGTGGCCCCAGGCGCCCCGGCCGGTGCACAGCGTGGAGCTGCTGCCCGAGCGGGTGCTCGCAGGCGACGGCCACGCACGCCGCCACCTCGTCGACGACGTGTACCGCCCGCTGCACGCCGAGCGCGAGACCCTCGAGGACACCCTGTCGGCCTGGTTCGCCCACGCCGGCTCCACCGAGGCCACGGCCCGCGCGCTGTTCGTGCACCCCAACACGGTGCGCTACCGGCTGCGCCAGGTCGCCGAGACCACCGGGCTCACGCCGCACGACCCGCGGGACGGCCTCGTCCTGCAGCTCGCGCTGGTGCTGGGGCGCCAGGCGGCCCCCGACCATCGGGAGACCTGAGGCTTTTTGTCGGGTTCCCACAAAGCGGCAGGGTGGAGTTTCGTTCGCGCCGTAGGCGAAAACCGCCCACCCGGACCGGCACAGTGGGGTACGTGCTCGCCATCGTCGCTCCCGGTCAGGGAGCACAGTCTCCCGGATTCCTCGCTCCGTGGCTGGAGTCCCCCACGTTCGCCGCCCGCCTGCAGTGGCTCTCGGCGGTCGCCGGCCTGGACCTGGCCCACTACGGGACCGAGGCCGACGCGGAGGCGATCCGCGAGACGCAGGTCGCCCAGCCGCTGCTGGTCGCCACCGCACTGGTCGCTGCCCTCGAGCTGTTCCCTCGCCCCTCGAGGGCCGTGGAGCAGGTCGGCGTCGTCGCCGGCCACAGCGTCGGCGAGCTGGCCGCCGCCGCGGCCGCCCACGTGATCACCGCCGAGCAGGCCATGGTCCTGGTGCGTGAGCGGGGGCTGGCCATGGCCGAGGCCTCCGCCGCGCGCCCGACGGGCATGAGCGCCGTGCTCGGTGGCGACCGGGAGACGGTCCTGGCCGCCATCGCCGAGCAGGGACTCACCGCCGCCAACGACAACGGCCCCGGCCAGATCGTCGCAGCCGGCACCGAGGAGCAGCTCGCCGCCTTCGCCGAGGCCCCGCCGGAGAGGGCCCGGGTGCGCCCGCTGTCGGTCGCCGGCGCCTTCCACACCGAGCACATGGGCCCCGCCGTGGCGCGACTGGAGTCGCTCGCCCGCTCGGTGACGGTGCGCGATCCCCGCACCCCGCTGGTGTCCAACCGCGACGGCGCGCTCGTCGAGACCGGCCGCGACGCCCTCGAGCGCCTCGTCGGCCAGATCGCCAGCCCCGTGCGCTGGGACCTGTGCCTGGAGCGCCTCACCGACCTCGGCGTCACCGGCATCCTGGAGATGCCCCCGGCCGGCACCCTGACCGGCATCGCCAAGCGCGCCCTCCGGGGCGTGGAGACCTTCGCGCTCAAGACCCCCGACCAGCTCGACGAGGCCCGCGCCTTCTGCGCCGCGCACGCCGGGACCCCCGACCAGGCTGGAGCCCCCGCATGAGCCAGAACCCGACCACCATCGCGCCCAGCGTCGGGTCCCCGCACGCGGCGATCCTCGGCCTCGGCGCCTACCGGCCCTCCCGTCTGGTCCCCAACGCCGACGTCGTCGAGCGCATCGACTCCAGCGACGAGTGGATCCAGCAGCGCTCGGGCATCAAGACCCGGCGCTGGGCCACCGAGGAGGAGACGGTCCAGTCGATGTCGGTCGCGGCCAGCCGGCTCGCGCTCGAGCGCAGCGGCGTGGCCGCCGCGGACATCGACTGCGTCGTGGTCGCCACGATCAGCCACATGATGCAGACCCCTGCGGTGGCCACGCTCATCGCCCACGAGCTGGGCACGGGCAGCGCGGCCGCCTTCGACGTCTCGGCCGCCTGCGCCGGGTTCTGCCACGCGGTGTCGATGGCCTCCGACTTCGTGCGCGGCGGCAGCGCGCGCCACGTGCTCGTGATCGGCGTCGAGAAGCTCTCCGACATCACCAACCCCGACGACCGCGGCAGCGCCTTCATCTTCGCCGACGGGGCCGGCGCGGCCGTGGTCGGTCCGAGCGAGACCGCCGGGATCGGACCGGTCGTGTGGGGCGCCGACGGCGCCCAGTACGACCTGATCCGCCAGCGCGAGGACTGGCGTGACGTGATCGCCTCGCCCGACCCGGTGATCCCGCACCTGGAGATGCAGGGCAACGCCGTGTTCCGCTGGGCCTCCTTCGAGATGGCGAAGATCGGCAAGGAGGCCCTGGAGCGCGCCGAGATCACCGTCGAGGACCTCGACTGCTTCGTGCCGCACCAGGCCAACATGCGCATCATCGACGCGATGGCGCGCACCATGAAGCTGCCTGCCTCGGTGCGCATCGCCCGCGACGTCGCCGACCAGGGCAACACCTCGGCGGCCTCGGTGCCGCTGGCCCTCGACCGCATGTACGAGGACGGCGACGCCCGCTCCGGCGACACGGCCCTGCTGATCGCCTTCGGCGCCGGGCTGGCCTACGCCGCCCAGGTCGTCACACTGCCCTGAGCGCAGCCCACGATTCGCACCACCCGCTCCACCCACCCATCCGCACGACCTCACACCACAGGAGACGCCACCATGGCCACCACCGAAGAGATCCGCACCGACCTCGCCGACATCGCCAACGAGGTCGCCGGCACCGACACCGACGACGTCCAGCTCGACAAGTCCTTCACCGAGGACCTCGACATCGACTCGCTGTCGATGGTGGAGATCGTCGTGGCGTGCGAGGAGAAGTTCGGGGTCACCATCCCCGACGAGGAGGTCAAGAACCTCAAGACCGTCGGCGACGCCGTCGCCTACATCGAGCGCGCCCAGGGCTGAGCCCCGGCCCGCCGCCAGCCCCACCACCAGCAGCACCGCAGCAGAGCACGACGGGAGTCGAGGAGAGATGAGCCGCACACGCGTAGTGGTCACCGGCATGGGGACGACCAGTCCCCTCGGGGGCGACGTGGAGAGCACCTGGGACGGTCTCCTCGCAGGCCGTTCGGGCGTCCGCGCCCTCACCGAGGAATGGGCCGAGAACCTGCCGGTCAAGATCGCCGCCCGGGTCGCGGTCGAACCGACCGAGGTGCTGGAGCGGGTCAAGGCACGCCGCCTGGACCGGTCCACCCAGCTCGCCATGGTCGCGACCATGGAGGCCTGGGCCGCCTCCGGCCTCGCTGACGCCGAGTTCGATCGCGACCGCCTCGGCGTCGCGATGGCCTCCGGCATCGGCGGGGTGAACACCCTGCTGTCGAACTACGACACGCTGCTGGAGAAGGGACCGCGCCGCGTCTCGCCGCTGGCCGTCCCGATGCTGATGCCCAACGCCCCCGCGGCGAACATCAGCCTGCTGATCGGCGCCCGGGGCGCGGTGAACACCCCGGTGTCGGCCTGCGCGTCGGGCAACGAGGCGATCAGCCTCGGTGTCGACCAGATCCGGCTGGGTCGCGCCGACGTGGTCGTCGCCGGTGGCACCGAGGCGGCGATCCACCCGCTCCCGATGTCGGCGTTCGCGAACATGATGGCGCTGTCGAAGAACGTCGGCGACCCCACGACGGTCTCGAGGCCCTGGGACACCGCACGCGACGGCTTCGTCCTCGGCGAGGGCGCCGGCGTCCTGGTGCTGGAGTCCGAGGAGCACGCCCGCGCACGCGGCGCGCACGTCTACGCCGAGGTGCTCGGCGCGGGCATCACCGCGGACTCCCACGACATCGCCCAGCCGGACCCGGCCGGGCGCGGTGGGTCGCGGGCCATCCTGCGGGCCCTGCAGGAGTCCGACGTCGACCCCAGCAGCATCATGCACGTCAACGCCCACGCGACCTCCACGCCCAAGGGCGACATCGCGGAGGGTCTGATGCTGCACGCGACGCTGGGCCGGCACGCCTCCGAGGTGGTCGTCACGAGCACGAAGTCGATGACGGGCCACCTACTCGGCGGGGCCGGCGCGCTCGAGGCGATCGCCACCATCCTGGCCCTGCACCATCGGCGCGTACCGCCGACGATCAACCTCGACGACCTCGACCCCGAGGTCGACCTGGACATCGCCACCACGGTGCGCGAGCTGCCGGCGGGCGACATCGCGGCGCTGAACAACTCCTTCGGCTTCGGCGGCGCCAACGTCGCCGTGGCCTTCGGCAGCGTCTAGCCGGCCCCACCAGCGGCGCGTCGTCCCCGGACGGCGCGCCGTTGTGCTGCCCCTAGACGACCTGGTGGAGCCAGCGCACGGCGCTGCCCTCGCCAGCGTGGCGGAACGTCTCCAGCTCGTCGTCCCAGGGCCGTCCGAGGAGCTTGTCGAGCTCCAGGGTCAGAGACGCCTCACCCGCGGCGGACTTCAACATCGCGGCCTTGACGCGGTCCTCGGGGATCATGATGTCCCCGTGCAGGCCGGTGACGGCGTGGAAGACGCCCAGGGACGGCGTGGAGGAGTACCGGGCCCCCTCGGTCGCGGGCGTGGGATCCTCGCTCACCTCGAAGCGCAGGTGGTCCCACCCCCGGATCGCCGAGACGATGCGGGCGGACGTGCCGGGTTCACCCGTCCACGCGATCTCGGCGCGGTAGGTGCCCCGCTGCGCCTCCTGCGCGGTCCAGGCGGCGTCGACTGGGACACCGAGCACGCCGGCGACGGCCCACTCGATGTGCGGACAGAGCGCGGAGGGCGCGGAGTGGACGTAGACCACGCCGCGGGTGCTCCCCCGCGCTGAGCTTGCTGCGGTCATCAGGGTCCCCATCACTCAGGCCTCCGGGGAGGCCTCCATCGGTCGCGGTGGTGGTCCCACCTCGGCGCGAGCTACGCCTTCCCCAGCGGTCTCGTGTCGATGGTCGTGCGGATGCGAATGCGGATGACAGCGATGTAGTTGTCCCCCTAGTGTGACGCATCGTGCGTGCGCGCACCAGGGAACGGGCCGATCGGCGCGCCGCGCACCTCAGTCCATCGGCAGGGGCGCGCCCCGGTCCTCGTCGGGCATCCGGCGCTCGATCTCCTCCGCGCGGGCTGCGGCGTCGGTGAGCTCCTCGCTGTCGATCGCGTGGGTGCGGTGGAACCAGGTGAGGGCGTCCTGGTCCCGTCCGGCCAGGACGAGGGTCTCCGCGTAGGTGTACCGCAGACGGACCATCCACGGGGACCGGTTCTGGGAGCTCATCGGCGACTGCTCGAGGACCCGCAGCGCGGCGTCGTACTGACCCATGTCCCGGCGCGCACCCGCCTCGACGATGGTCATCTCAGCCCGCGCCTCGGGGTCGAAGTTGGCGACCCCGGGGCTCTTGGCCAGCTTGAGGGCCTGCTCGGGGTTCCCCAACGCCCGGTGACAGTCGGCCATGATCGGCAGGTAGGCCGTCGCGCCATTCATCCGCTTCGCGGCGCGCAGCTCGGACAGCGCCTCGCTGTAGTGACCGGCCGCGTAGGCCGACTCCCCCACGGCCTCGCGCACGACGGCCAACCGGGGCGCGCGGGCCCGGGCTGCAAGGGTGTGCTTGTAGGCGGTCTCCGGGTCCTCGTCGAGGACCGCGCCGGCGGCGGCGAGGTGACGTGCGACACGGGCGGCGAGCTTCTCGGGCATGCCCTTGAGCTGCGCGCTGACCGAGCGGTCCAGCTCGCGCCCCGTGATGTCGTCGGGAATCGGAGGCCCGTCGTAGCGCTCCTGGTCAGCGGTGCGCGGACCCTGCTGGTCGACAGGACGCTTCCAGTCCTGCTTGCCCCCACGGCCACCCTGCCCGCCCTGACCCCGCTGGCCACCCTGACCCCGCTGGTCACCCTGGCTGCGCTGGCCACCCTGACCTCCGCCGCGGGTATTGCCGGCACCGCTACGGCCGGCACCAGCGCTCGATCGCGCCGCGGAGCCGGACCTCGGATTACGTCGCTCGTCAGCCACGTCATCACCTCTTTGCTGTTGGACCTCGTGCCGTGGTGCCCACGACGCTGAAATAGCATAGAGGCCACCGGTTGCCCGGTGGCCTCTATGTGAATG
>CAWDAE010000006.1:0-45000 GCA_963800245.1 uncultured Actinomycetota bacterium
GATCTGGTGGAGAGCCAGCGGGCCGCTTCGCAGAACGGCGTCATCGACGTCACCGGCCCGCTGCTGGTACGCTGCGAGGGCGGCGCGGAGCTGCGCGCGCAGAACGGCGTCGTCAATCGCAACACCGACGAGGTCGTCCTCACGGGCAACGTCTTCTTCCAGGACCCACAGCGCCGCCTCACGGCCGACCGGGCGACCTACAGCGCCGGGATCGGCCGGCTCTACGCCACCGGCAACGTGGTCTTCTCCGACCTGGAGCAGGGGACCACGCTGCGCGGCCCGGGGATCGAGATTACTTCCGCGCCATGCAGAGCCGGCCGCAGGCGCAGGTCAACGCCGGTCAGCGCCCGCACCTCAGCCTGCTGCCGAAGAAGCAGCAGCCGGCGCCGTCCGGGGCGCGCGACACCGCGGCGCAGCCGCTGGACGTCGACGCCGACCGGATGACGATCCTGGGCGACAACGACCTCTCGGCCTTCGGCGCGGTGGTGCTGCGGCGCAGGGGAGATGCGCGGGCGCGCCGAGCGCGCCCACTTCCAGGGCGCCACGGGCGACCTGGAGCTTCGCCAGGACGCGGTCGTGGAGACGGATCAGTACCGGCTCGAGGGGCAGGTCATCCAGGCGCGGCTGGTCGAGGGCAAGCTCAAGAACGTCCACGCCCGCACCCGCGCACGCCTGGCGGGCGACAACCTGACGGTCGACGCGCCGGACCTGCAGCTCCTCTTCAGCTGACGACGAGTTCCAGCGCGCCATCGGGCGTCGCGCCGCCTCCACCGCCGCGGACTCGTCCGCCCGGGTGGTCGCCGTGGCGCGCAGCTTCCGCCTGGAAGCCGACTCGATGCAGGCCGAGCTGCCCCGGCAGCGCCTGGAGCGGGTGGTCGCCGTCGGCCACGCGCGGGGGAGACGATCGACACCACGCGAGCCGATTCGCTCGCCGCGCCCGACACCGCGGCCGCCTCGCGCCTCACCGGCACCGACTGGATCGTGGGAGACACCATCACCGGGCACTTCGCGCTCGCCGACTCCGCCGCCCCCCAATCCCCGCCCGGCCCGACGCCCGGACGGACTCGTCGGTGGTGCTCAAGCAGATCGTCGCCTCCGGCGACGCGGTCTCCCTCTACCGGGTGAAGCCGAAGGAGAAGGGCGCGGATGCGCGGCCCGGCGTCGACTTCCTCGCCGGCCGGCAGATCGAGCTTCAGTTCGTCGCGGGCGAGCTGGCGAGCGCGCACGTCGAGGGCCTGCAGCGCGGCCTCTACCTCGATCCCCTGCCGGCGCCGGCCGCGGCCGACAGCGTGCCCGAGGCGACGCCGCAGCCCGCCGCGCCCACCGGGAGGGCCCGGTGAGCGCGCGCCCGATCGCCCCCGCGCTGCAGGCGCGCCTCGGCCAGGCCGACCTCTCCGGCCTGATCGCCCTGCGCGAGCCTCGCCCGCGACGGGGCCGGCGCCGGCGCCTGGCTGCCGCTCGACGCGCTCGCCCAGCGGGTGCAGGAGGCCTACGCCGAGCTGGCCGCCTCGCCCGAGAGCGGCGTGACCGTGGTGGCGCCCCCCTGGGAGCGCACCGACCGACCGGGCGAGGAGATGCGCGAGTACCTGGAGCAGCAGGTGGTCCGCCGCCTGGCGGCCGACGGCCTGCTGGAGGCCGAGCGCGACGGCGAGGACGAGCCGCTGCGGGTGCGGCTCGCCCCGGGGCTGGACGCCGCCGACGAGGGCGTCCTCGCCGCCGCGATCCGCGCGCCCGCCGCCCCGGCGCCCGCCGGCGCCGCTCGGGGGGGGCCACGCTCGCGGCCGAGGCCTGGTGAAGGTGTACCGCAAGCGTCGGGTGGTGAACGACGTGGCGCTGCACGTCTCCCAGGGCGAGATCGTCGGGCTGCTGGGACCGAACGGGGCGGGGAAGACGACCACCTTCTACATGATGGTGGGGCTGATCGCGCCGGACGCGGGACGGTGCGCATCTCGGGCGAGGACGTCACGGACGTGCCGATGTACCGGCGGGCGCGCAAGGGGATCGGCTACCTGGCCCAGGAGCCGTCGATCTTCCGCAGGCTCACGGTGGAGGAGAACGTCCTGGCGATCCTGCAGATGCTGAGGCTCCCCCGGGCGGAGCAGAGGCGCGGCTGGAGGATGCTGCTCGACGAGCTGGGCATCAAGCACCTGCGCCACTCCAAGGCGTACGCCCTCTCCGGCGGGGAGCGGCGGCGCCTGGAGATCACGCGCGCGCTGGTGGGCCAGCCGAAGTTCATGCTCCTCGACGAGCCCTTCGCGGGCGTCGACCCCATCGCGGTGCACGACATCCAGCAGATCGTCGCCGACCTGCGCGGCCGGGACATCGGCGTGCTCATCAGCGACCACAACGTCGAGCAGACGCTGGACATCGTCGACCGCGCCTACATCATGTACGAGGGACGGGTCCGAGTTTCCGGTACGGTTTCTGAACTGGTCTGGAACGACGAGGTGGCGGAGATCTACCTCGGCCCGACGTTGACCGCCCGGATGCGCCAGCGATACACCCATCCTGAGTAAGGGAGTCTGCCCATGAAGACGGGTCTGTACCAGGGCACACAGCTCAAGCAGGAGATGAAGATCAACCCTCGCCTGTACCAGGCGATGGATCTTCTCTACATGCCCCTGCTGGACCTCCAGGCGCACCTGAAGCAGGAGCTGCTCAACAATCCGTTCCTCGAGATGGCCGAGGACCCGGATGCCGAGGAGCAGCCGGAGGTGGAGGAGAAGAAGGAGGACGAGGACGAGATCGACTGGGAGGAGATCCTCCTCAACGGCTTCGAGACCGGAGGGCGGCGGGAGGAGTTCGAGCAGCGGGAGTACTACGAGCCGATCTCCGTCGCCACGCGCGACCTCGGGCGACCACCTCCACGACCAGCTCACACTCCTGCGGCTCTCCCCGCGCGAGCTGCTGCTGGGCGAGGAGATCATCGGGAACATCAACGACGAGGGCTACCTCGCCTGTCCGCTGGAGACGGTCGTTCGCTCGCTGAACGAGTTCATCGAGGAGCCGGGCGGGCTGGGGCGAGACGGAGTCGGAGCGGCGCCCTACGATGCGGGGGAGGCGGAACGGATGCTCCGCACGATCCAGAGCTTCGACCCGGCCGGCATCGCCGCGCGCGACCTCCGGGAATGCATCCTCCTCCAGCTTCGCGACTGCGCCGCCCAGGAGCTGACGACGCGCAACGGCGGCGGAGAGCCCTCGGTGCTGGAGATGGAGGAGCTCCTGGAGCAGAGCCTCGCCTATCGCATCGCGCGGGACTACTTCGACCAGCTGATCAACCACCGCTGGTCCGAGATCTCCAAGGATCTCTCGATCACCCCGCGGGACGTGCAGGACGCCGCGGACGAGATCTCCAAGCTGGACCCGAAGCCGGGCCTGAAGTACGGGAACCACGACGACAACTACATCACCCCCGACCTCGTCGTCGACAAGGTGGCGGAGGACTACCTCGTCTTCCTGAACGACACGAACCTCCCGAGGCTGAAGCTCTCCAGGACCTACCGGGAGATCGCCAAGGACAAGAAGAAGTTCGCGGGTGAGAACAAGGAGTTCATCTCCAACAAGCTGAACTCGGCCAACTGGATGATCCAGGCGATCGAGCAGCGCCGGCAGACGATGCTGAAGGTGATGAACTTCATCGTCGACCGGCAGCGGGAGTTCTTCGAGAAGGGCGTGCAGTACCTGAAGCCGCTGACGCTGCGGGAGGTGGCGGAGGTGATCGACATGCACGAGTCGACCGTCTCGCGCGTGACCAACGAGAAGTACGTGCAGACGCCGCGAGGCGTGCTCCCACTGAAGTTCTTCTTCTCGTCCGGCCTCTCGACCACCTCCGGAGAGGAGGTGTCGGCGCGGGGCATCAAGGCTCAGATCCAGAAGCTGGTCTCCGAGGAGAGCCCGGCGAAGCCGCTGACCGACCAGGCGATCGTCAACATCCTGAAGAAGGAGGGGGTGCAGATCGCGCGGCGCACGGTGGCGAAGTACCGCGACCAGCTCGGGATCCTCTCCGCGCGGATGCGCAAGCGGGTGTGAGCGTAAGGGAGAGCGCGCTGCCGCCCCCGGGCGGCGGGGACCGCCCCGGCGAGCCGAGGCTCCCGGCGCTGTTCCGGGAGAACTTCGCCGTCCTCATCCCCGCCTTCAACGAGGTGGAGAACATCCCCGCGCTCTTCGCCGCGCATCGCGGGAGACGTTCGCGCGCCACGGCCTCCGCGGGGAGGTCATCCTCGTCGACGACGGCTCCACCGACGGGACGTACGAGGCGCGCGCTGACGAGGCCGGGCATGGAGCGGGTGCAGGTGATCCGTCACCGCCGCAACCTCGGCAAGACGGAGGCGATGGTGACCGGCGCGGACGCGGCGGAGAGCGACTACGTCATCCTCTTCGACGCGGACCTGCAGCATTCCCCGGAGGAGTTCCCTCGCTTCCTGGAGAAGCTCGCCGAGGGGTGGGACATCGTCACCGGCCGGAAGGTGGGCCGCTACGAGAAGCGGGCCGTCAGCTCGGTCTACAACGCGCTCTCGCAGAAGCTCTTCGAGATCCCGGTGCGGGACCTGAACTCCATGAAGGCGTTCCGGCGCGAGATCCTGGACGACGTGCCGCTGCGCCACGACTGGCACCGGTTCTTCATCGTCCTCGCCCACGCCTCGGCTACTCCGTCACCGAGATCGACATCGAGCTCTTCCCGCGCCACGCCGGCGAGGCGAAGTACTCCGGCCGCCGCCGGATCCTGGTCGGCATGGGCGACCTGCTCGTGGTCTGGTTCTACCTGAAGTTCAGCGCCAAGCCGATGCAGTTCTTCGGCGGGGGCGGGCTGTTCCTGATCGTGCTCGGCTTCCTCATGGGGCTGGCCACCGTGGGCCTCCGGCTCGCGCACTGGATGCCGCCCTTCGGCTTCCGACCGCTGCTGACGCTCGTCGTGCTCCTCGAGGTCGTGGGATTCACCCTCTTCGGGTTCGGCTTCATCGCGGAGCTCATCGCCACGCTGCGCACCGAGGTGGACGAGATCCGCCGGCTCAGCCGCGCGGCTGACTCGCGGCCGGTAAGAGCGAGCGCCCGCGGCCGGATCCCGGCCGCGGGCGCTTCGTCGTGGCGCCGCCCCGTGCAGGAGGCCTCCGCGCCCACCATCTGGGAGAGGGTCGTCAGCTCCGTCACCTTGAGCAGCCGCTCGCCCCGCGGGAGCTGCAGCCGGACCTCGTCGCCCACGCGCTTGCCCATCAGCGCCTGGCCGAGCGGGGACGCGATGGAGATCTGGCCCGTGTCGATGTCGATGTAGTCGCCGAACACGAGGGTGTAGGTTTCCTCGTCGCGGCTGCGGAGGTCCTCCACGGTGACCCGGGAGCCGAAGCCCACCCGGTCGGCGGGGACCTGAGCGAGATCGATGTTGGAGAGCTCCGCGCGCCGCTTGGTGAGGTGGTTCAGCCGCGCCTGGACGAACTGCTGACGCTCCAGGGCCGACTTGTATTCGGAGTTCTCCCGCAGGTCCCCGTGCTCCACGGCCTTCTGGATCGCTTTCGGCAGCGCGACCTGCAGCTCGTGCGTGAGTCGCGAGATCTCGTCGTCCAGCTTGTTCTTCAGTTCTTCGATCATCGCCATGCTCTCGTCCGGAGGCCCGTCGCCCCGGTGAGGGAAAATGGAGCCCGGCCGCGCGAGACGACGCGGGGCACGGGCGGGAGCCAAGTATGCGTCCGGCCCGCCTGGAATTCAAGGGCTCGGTTGCACGCCCCGTGCCGCCCCGCCCCCTGGCCCGCCCGCCGTCGGCCCGCTATCTTCGCCGCTCGCTCCCTCACCCTCTCGCCCCGGCGCCCGTCCGCGGCGCGGCCCGCGCCAGACCATGACCTTCGCCTTCGGCATCGTCAACTACAACGGCGGGGAGGCGCTGCTCAAGTGCATCGCCTCCATCCTCGCGCTCTCGGGGCCGCCGGCCGCGGTGATCGTCTTCGACAACGCCTCGGCCGACGGCTCGGCCGAGGCGGTCGAGCGGGAGTTCCCGGGGTGCGGGTGATGCGCTCGGAGCGGAACCTCGGCTATGCCGGCGCGCTGAACCGCATGCTGCGCGAGATGACCGCCGAGGTGGTGGTCCTCTGCAACATGGACCTGCGCTTCGACCCCGCCTGGCGCCTCGCCGTGGAGGACGCGCTGAGCGGCGATCCCGACGCCGCCGGCGTGGCGAGCCTGGTGGTGGATATCACCGACCCACAGCTCGTGAACTCCACGGGCGTCCGCCTGTACCCGGACCTCCACCCGCAGAACGTCGGCTCCGGCACCCCCTTCCAGCCGCGGGCCCTGGCGCCCTCGCGCCTGGTCGCCGCCTACGGCGCGGTCATGTGCTTCCGCCGCGCCGCCATCGCGGAGCTGGAGTTCGACGAGGACTACTTCCTCTTCTTCGAGGAGACCGACTTCTTCCTCCGCCTGGCCCTGCGCGGCGGCCACCTCCTCTTCTGGCCCGCCGCGCGGGTCTACCACCACCGCTCCCTCACCACCCGCCGCTACTCGCCGCTCAAGCTCTACTTCGGCGAGCGCAACCGCGTCAGCACCGTCTTCAAGCTCCTGCCCGTCTGGTACTGGCCCGTGAGCTTCGCCTACAGCCTGCGCCGCCTCTGGAAGTTGCGCACGCAGGCGCCCGCGCCGGGCACGGCCACCGCCGACGGCGCGCCGGGCGCGGCCCGCATCGTCTGGACGATCCTGCGCGCCTGGTGCGCGGCCGTCCTGCGGCTGCCGGGGACGCTGCGCAAGCGCGCGGCCTTCTGGGCCACCACCCCCGCCACCCCCCGCGACACCCTGCGCGTCCAGCGGGAGAACGCGCTCTCCACGGGCGAGCTCAGGCTCCGCTGAGCTCGGGGTCGCTCAGCCCGGCCGGCGCGCGCCGCGCGAGGAGCAGGGCGGGAACGACCTCGCCCGCCACCGTCCACAGTCGGGAGGCGATCGCCAGCGACGCGGCCACCGCCGGCGGAACCAGCCCGGCGAGCAGCAGGGCCATCGCGCCCTCCTTGAAGCCGAGCCCGCCGGGCGCGAACACCGCGAGGTAGCCCACCACGAAGGCCAGGGCGTTGGTGGCCGTCACCGCCGCGAAGGCAGAGAGCGGCAGCGGCACGAAGGCGGCGAGGAAGAGGTGGAAGGCCACGCCGTAGAGCAGCCAGTTGGCGATGGAGAGCGCCAGCAGCGCCACCCCGTCGCGCCAGCGCCCGCGCCACTTCAAAGGGCGGGCCGCCGCGTGGCGCGCCCGGCCAGCCGCAGCATCCAACCGATCACCGCCGGGTGCACCAGCACGAGCACCAGCGGCGAAGCCCAGCGGCAGAGGACGACGACCAGGGCGAAGCGGCCGGCGAGGTGGAGCGGGAGGAGCCACACGCCCACGGTGGTCGCGGCCAGCAGGGAGAAGCCCATGTTGGCGAGCAGGGTGGTGATCGTCGCCAGGGGTGTGAGGCCGAGGGAGGGACCGAGCTGCGCCAGCCCGACGAACTGCCAGACGACCCCGGGGATGTAGCGGCCGAGGTTGGCGAGGAACCAGGCGCGCGCGAGCGCGCGGAGCGGCACCTCCACGCCGAAGCGCCGGATCACCAGCCGCCAGACGCCGACGCCCCAGAGCAGCACGCCGGGGAGCATCACCAGCGAGGCGGTGAGGAGGAGGGGCCGGATCGTCCAGTGGAAGCTCCTCAGCTCCGCGGCGTCCCGGTAGATCTCCCGGCCCAGGAAGAAGAAGACGGCGGCGACGAGGATGGCGGCCGCGCCCCGGCGCAGCCACGGGTGGCGGCTCATGCGCTCGCGACCACCCGGCGCTCGCGCCGGCGGCGGGCGAGCAGCAGCGTGCCGTAGCCCAGCAGCAGCAGGGCGGCGGCGAGCGAGATGGCGAAGCCGGTGTAGAGGTCGCGCGGCCGGAAGCGGAAGACCACCTCGTGCTCACCGGCGGGAACCACCACCCCCCGCAGCGTGTGGTCGGTGCGGAGGATCGGCGCGACGCGGCCGTCCACTCGCGCCTCCCAGCCCGCGTAGAAGTTGTCGGCCAGCACGAGCAGCGCCTCCCGCGAGGCGCGGGTGCGCACCACCACCCGGTCGGGCGTGTAGCTCGCGAGCTGCGCGTCGCCCTGCAGCGGGGTGTTGGGCAGTGAGATCGGCCGGGACGCGCTGACCACGGCGGTGCGCGCGGGGTCGAAGCCGGGCTTCTGCATGAGCGCCAGCGCTCCGTCGGGGACGCCCGTCACCACCACCTGCGCGGCCAGGTACGCGCGCGGCAGCGCCTGCGGGTTCTCGTAGACCACCCCGTCCATCCCGCGGTAGACCTCGGGCAGCCCGATCCCCTGCAGCGGCTGACCCGAGATCAGGTAGCGGATGTTCGCCGCGTCCAGGAACGCCGGGTAGCGCAGGAAGTTGTGCCAGTCGACGTACGTCTGCTCCCCCGCACCCAGGAGCTCGTTCCAGCGCTGCAGCTGGTTGCCGTGCTCTCCGCCCGCCTGGTCGATGCCGAAGTGCATCAGGTAGTTGCCCGATTGGCCCCGGTAGGTGGCGCCGGCGGGGAAGGGGAGCACCCAGACGCGGTCACGGCCCGGCTGCGCCTTCAGGTACTCCACCACGCCGTCGGGCGCGAAGAGCTGGTCGGGGGCGGGCACCGTCTGGAAGAAGTGACGGTCCACGATCCACAGGTCGGCCACCGTGATCACGGCCAGGAGGACGGGCACCGTACGCGCGCCCAGGCCCCCACGCAGCCAGGTCCAGAGCACCGCCGCCGTAGCGAGGGTGAAGAAGCCGAAGCGGTAGGCCGCCGGACCCGCCGTCGGGGCCGAGGCCGCGCCCAGCAGGAACGCGAGGACCGTCGCCCCCAGCAGCAGCCAGCCCGCGGGCTGCGCGGGCGGTGGCGCGCTCGCGCGTGCCCGGGCGCCGGCCGCCGCTCGCTCGCTCACGCGCTCGGCGAGCGCCTCAAGCGCCAGGGCGGCCATGCTGACGACCGCCATGGAGAAGAGGAAGAAGGAGACGGAGGGCGCCCGGAACTTCTTGGTCCCCGGCAGCAGCTCGTAGTAGAGACGATAGATCGGGGTGTTGCCCCCGAACGCGAGCGTCAGGGTGAAGAGGCCGAGGGCGACGAAGAACCAGAAGCGGCGGTCGCGCCTCGAGTAGTACAGCCCCAGGACGGCGAGCACGAGCGCCACCGCGCCGATGTACTCGGTGTGCAGCTTGAACGGGTTGCTGCCGTGATAGCTCTCCAGGTAGCCCGCCTGCTCCGGCACCGCGATGGCGGAGACCTCCGCCACCGGCATCGAGAAGCTCGTGGAGTACTCGTAGCCCCGGCCGCCGGCCCCGCCGCGGGGCGACTCGCCGACGTAGTGGAGGAAGGGCAGGAAGTTCACCGAGGAGAGCACGAAGGCGAAGGCGACCGCGCCCAGCCCCAGGAGCACCACGCGCGCCGTGCGGCGCCGGTCCCGGTAGACCTCCAGCTGCCAGAGCAGGAAGAGGCTCCACAGCGCCGCGGCCAGCAACAGGTAGTACGCCGTCTGGATCTGAAAGGAGAGCAGGACGAAGCCCAGGGTGGCCGCCGCACCCACGAACGGCGCCAGCCGCGCGGTGCGGACCCCGCGGTGAAAGAAGAAGAAGACCAGCGGCGTGAGCGTCGCCACGATGATGCGGCCCTCGTGGCCGGCGTACACCCACGACATGGTGAGGCCGGTGAACTCGAAGGCCAGCCCGGCGACGAAGGCCACCCACGCCCGGCAGCGCAGCTCGCGCGCCAGCAGGTACATCCCCACGCCCGCCAGCGTGAACTGGATGACGAAGAGCGCCGGCCAGATCTTGTCGACCGGGAAGAACAGGTCGGCCAGGAAGCGGAAGGGATAGTAGGTGCTTCCCGGATTGGAGAAGAGCGGCAGCCCGCCGTAGACGTAGGGCACCCACTTGGGCAGCACGCCCGCGGCGAAGCGCTGCGAGATGAACTCGTGGAAGAAGTAGCTCCCCACCAGCCAGTCCGTCCCGAAGATCTGCCGGCCCGGCGGGAACGCGGGCAGAAAGTAGAGGAGCGCCAGCCCGAGATAGATCGCCAGCGCCAGGGGCGCGTCCAGCCAGGGCCGGGCTTCCGGGACGGGTGGGGCGGGGCGAGCGGCTTCCACGCGAGTTCGCACGGTTCGGTCGGTGGCTGAGAGGGTCGGTCCCGCGCCGCGCCGCGCGGCACGCGTCGGTGCGCGGCGCGGGGACGGCGGAAAGGGGCGCTGGCGCCGAAGCGCTCGCGCCCCGGCGCCGGGCACGCGTATTATACCGCCGCTCCGGGGGCGCTACCAGACGCGTCCGGCGCCGGTGGCGAGCCCGGGCTCGGCCCGCGGGCCGCGGTGGCCGCGTAGAGGCGTGCGAGGCGGTCGATGATGCTCTCCCACGAGAACTCCGCCCGCAGGTGCCGGTACCCGCCGGCGGCCAGCCGCTGCGCCTCTGCCGGATCGCGCGCGCAGCGCTCCACCGCGGCCGCCAGCGCCGGCGCGTCGCCCGGGGGCACCAGCAGCCCCGTCTCGCCGTCGCGCACGATGTCCACGATCCCGCCCGACGCGCTGGCGATCACCGGCTTCCCGTAGGCCAGCGCCTCCAGGAGCACCACCCCCAGCCCCTCCACGTCGCCCTTCCGGTCGCGCACCGCCGGCAGCACGAAGGCGTCGCACGCGGCGAAGCGGGCCCGCAGCTCGGCATCGCTCACCATGCCCGTGAACTCCACCTGCGCGGCGAGCCCCAGCGCCTCGGCGCGCGCGCGCAGCTCCGGCAGCAGGGGACCGCCGCCCACCACCGCCAGCTCCACGCCCAGGCGGCCGCGCAGCAGCGCGACGGCCTCGAGCAGCACGTCCACGCCCTTGCGCTCCACCAGCCGACCGACGAAGAGCAGCCGCAGGGGGCCGTCGGGCGCGCGGAGCGGCAGGGCAGGGGGGGTGGCGGGGGCGTCCAGCGCCGCCCCGAAGGGGATGACCACCGGCTGCTCCCCCGGCACCAGCCGCCGCACCAGCGCGGAGGTGTGCGAGGAGATGGCCGTCACCGCGTCCGAGCCGCGCACGATCCGCCGCACCACGGGCCGGAGCGGCTTCAGCTGCGTGTCCAGCCAGGTGAGCTCGACGCCGAAGAAGGTGCTCACCAGCGGCACCCCGGACGCCCGCTTCGCCGCCAGCCCCAGCAGGCCGTGGGGCAGCGGCCAGAAGGCGTGCAGAACGTCGAAGCGGCCACTCCGCGCCAGCCGGGTGGCCGCCCACGCGCCGGCCGCCACGTAGCCCGGCAGCAGCGAGAGGAAGATCGGCCGCTCCCGAACCCGGTCCGGCGCCGTCTGGTCGTGCGTCAGCGTCTCCCACCCCCGCGGCGCGTAGCGGAAGCGATGCACCCGCACCCCCTCCACCTCCTGGTCGCCCAGCCCCCGGTACGAGGGCGCCAGCACCTCCACCTCCACCCCCCGCGCCCGCAGCCGCCGGATCGTCTCCGTCAGCCACGGCGTGATCACGTCCCCCGCGCTCCGCGGGTACGCGGTCACCAGATACAGCACCCTCACTTGTCCGCCCCGCGCCATGCGAATAGTTTCAGCATCCTGTAACTATATCCGAGCTCCACACCATCTTCAAGCGACGCCCGACCGCCCGTGTCCCGCGCCCTGGTCATCATCCCGACGTACAACGAGCGGGAAAACCTCCCGCGCCTCGTTCCCGCCGTCCTCGGCGCAGGATCCCTCCCTGGAGATCCTGGTGGTCGACGACAACTCCCCCGACGGCGACCGGCGCCCTCGCCGACGAGATCGCCGCCGAGGAGCCCCGCCTCCACGTCCTCCACCGGGAAGGGAAGCTCGGCCTCGGAACCGCCTACCTCGCCGGCTTCCGCTGGGGCCTCGAGCGCGGCTACGACTTCCTCTTCGAGATGGACGCCGACTTCTCCCACGATCCCGCCCACCTCCCGCGAGTTCCTCGCCGCCGCCAACGACTTCGGCTACGACGTCGTCCTCGGCTCCCGCTACCTCCAGGGCCGCGTCACCGTCGTCAACTGGCCCATCGGCCGCCTCCTCCTCAGCTACTTCGCCAACGTCTACGCCCGCTGGGTCACCGGCCTGCCCGTCGCCGACGCCACCGGCGGCTTCAAGTGCTTCCGCCGCCAGGTCCTCGCCGCCATCGACCTCTCCCGCGTCGAGTCCAACGGCTACTCCTTCCAGATCGAGATGAGCTTCCGCGCCTGGAAGAAGGGCTTCCGCCTCGGCGAGATCCCCATCATCTTCGTCGACCGCGACGTCGGCGAGAGCAAGATGTCCAAGAAGATCGTGCGCGAGGCCGTGTGGCGCGTCTGGCGCCTGCGCCTGCTCTCGCTCTTCGGCCGGCTCTAGGCGCGGGCGGGGTGGCGGGGGGCTGTGGGGAGAACCCGCCCCCTTTTCCACAGCCCCGCCGCTCCCGAGTTTACATAATCACCATTATATGTACTCGGGACGGAGCGGGACTTGGGCGGGCTCACGGCCTCACGGCCGCGCGCCCGCCGTCTCCGACGGCCGCGGGATCCCCCGGCCCGCAGAGCGGCGCTGGCCGCCCGCGGTGGACGCGCTCGGTGCCGGCGCTGCCGCCGCCGGGCCCCGGCGCGGCCCTGGTGCCCTCGCTGCGCGGCGATCGTGGCTCTGAGAGCGATTCTGGAGGCCGCCGACGGCCGCGGGTGGAGCGCAACGCCCGGAACGCCGGCTCGCGGGTCGGGCGCGGTGATCCCGCACGCCTCCCCCTGGCGCTCCGGCTCAGCCGTCCCGCGCCCGCGGGGGGTGCGGCGGCGCTAGTTCGCGCGGTCGCGGCGGCTGGCCTCGTCGAGGAGCTGGAGCTCCTCGACGGTGAGCGAGGAGATCCCGGCGGAGGAGATCTTGTCGAGGATGCGGTCGACCTCGTCGAGGTACTCGGGGCGCGGCGTCTCGCGCGGGGCGCGGCGCACGGCGGGCTGCGGTTCGCTGGCGACGGGTCTGGGGCGCTTCTGGCCGCTCCAGGGGAAGAGCGAGCGGGCGCGGGCGGGTGTGGGGCTGGAGTGGACCTCGCCCCAGGCCGGCGGCGCGAAGGAGCTCTTGAGGTAGGCGAAGGCGAAGATGGCGCCGCCGAGGTGCGCGAGGTGGGCGATGCCGGCTCCGCCGCCGGTGAGGGTGGAGAAGACGGAGAGCCCGACGAGGCCGCCCACCAGCCACTTGGCCTTGATCGGGAAGATGCCCCAGATGTAGATGGCGTTGTCGGGCCAGTACACGGCGAAGGCCACCATGACGGCGTAGATGGCCGCCGAGGCGCCGATGATCGGGGTGTGCGGGAAGAAGGCGGAGAGGGCGGCGCCGGCGATGCCCGCGAGGAAGTAGAACTTGAGGAACTCCTTCCCTCCCCAGCGCTCCTCGAGGATGGGCCCGAAGAAGAAGAGGCCCAGCATGTTGAGGAGCACGTGCATCAGCCCGCCGTGCACGAACATGTAGGTCACGACCGTCCAGGGCCGCGACAGGACGGCGGCGGGCTCGAAGGCCAGGTAGGAGCCGAGGATCGGCAGCGCCCAGGTGAGCAGGAAGACCGCGAGGTTGGCCACGATCAGCCGCTTCACCCAGGGCGTGAGGCGGAAGCCGAACGGATTGGAGTACGAGGAGTACGACATAATCCCCCGGAAGCAATGCGAGTGGGCACCTGACCCTAGAACCCCGCGCGCGGCGGCGCGGTTCCGGGGTCGCGCGCTCCACCGGGGCCGGAGGCGGGACGCGGCGGGTGTCAGCTGGAGGCGCCGGTGGCCGGGCCCTGCAGGTGTCGTAGCACGCTCTGCGCCAGAGCGGCGCCGAAGCCGGGCAGCGCGGCGATCTCCTCGTCGCTCGCGCCGCGCACGGCGCGCAGGGAGCCGAAGCGCTCCAGGAGCGCCTGCTGCCGCGCGGCGCCGATGCCGGGGATGGCGCCGAGCTCGGAGGTGATCGTGCGCTTGGTGCGCAGGGTGCGGTTGTAGGTGACGGCGAAGCGGTGCGCCTCGTCGCGCAGCCGCTGGAGGAGGCGGAGCGCCGAGGGAGCGGCGCGGCAGGCGCAGCGGATCGCCGCGGCCGGGCACGAAGACCTCCTCCTCGCGCTTGGCGAGGCTGACGACGGCCTGCTGGGCGAGGTCCAGCTGCCTCGAGCGCCTCGCGCGCCGCGCCGAGCTGGCCCTTGCCGCCGTCGATCACCACCAGGTCGGGCAGCGCCCTGCCCTCCTCCAGGCGCCGCCGGAAGTAGCGCGTGACCGCCTCGTGCATCGAGCGGAAGTCGTCGTTCCCCCAGTCGCCGCGGATGCGCAGCTTGCGGTACTCGGACTTGTCGGGGCAGCCGTTGGTGAAGGCGACGGCCGAGGCGACCGTCTCGCTCCCCTGCGTGTGCGAGATGTCGAAGCAGACGATGAAGCGGGGCACGGCGGAGAGCTCGAGCACCTCCTGCAGCTCGTAGAGGGCGTCGGGGGCGCGCTCGGCCACCACGTTGCCCATCAGGCGGCGCTCCTCCAGCAGGTGCCGCGCGTTCTGGGCCGCCAGCTCCACCAGCCGCAGCTTCTCGCCGCGCTGCGGCACGCGGGCGTGCACCGCCCGCCCCGCCCGCTCGCGCAGCAGCCCCTCGAGCAGCGCGCGGTCCTCGAACTCCGCCGGGAAGAGCACCTCGGGCGGGAGGTCCTCCCCGCCCCCCGCGCCTCCACCGTGTAGTAGCGCGTGGCGAAGGTGGCGAGCACGGCGTCGTCGCGCTCGTCGGCGAGGTTGTCGAGGAAGATCGCCTCGCGGCCCAGCAGCTTGCCCTCGCGGATGCGCAGCACCACGCCGCACGCGCTCTCGCCGTCGCGCGCCAGGGCAAAGACGTCGCGGTCGGCGCCGGAGACGTCCACCACCTTCTGCTGCGCCTCCAGCGCGTCCATCGAGGAGAGGGCGTCGCGCAGCTCGGCGGCGCGCTCGAACTGCATCGCCGCGGCCGCCCCGGCCATCTCGGCGCGCAGGCGCCGCTCGGCCGGCGCCGCGTGGCCGGCGAGCACCTCCATCACCTCGTCGATCATCCCCCGGTACTCCGCCTGCGACTGCAGCCCCACGCACGGTGCCAGGCAGCGGCCGATGTGGTAGTCCAGGCAGGGCCGCGCCGGCGCGTCGTCGGGCAGGCGGTAGTGGCAGGAGCGCACGGTGTAGAGCTGCTTCAGCACCTCCAGCACCTGGCGCATCCGCCGCACGTCGGTGTAGGGCCCGAAGTAGCGGGAGCCGTCGCGCACCAGCCGCCGCGTCACCAGCACCCGCGGGAAGGGCTCCGCCAGCGTCACCTTGATGTACGGGTAGGTCTTGTCGTCGCGCAGGTTGATGTTGAAGCGCGGCTTGTGCTCCTTGATCAGGTTGTTCTCCAGGATCAGCGCCTCCGCCTCCGAGTTGACCACGATGGTCTCGAAGTCGGCGATGCGCCGCACCAGCTCCCGCGTCTTCAGCGACTCCGCGTGGCGGAGCCGCTGAAGTACGAGCGCACCCGCGAGCGCAGCGACTTGGCCTTGCCCACGTACAGGATCTCCCCGCCGGCGTCCTTCATCAGGTAGACGCCCGGCCGGGTGGGCAGGTGCTTCAGCTTCTCCCGGATCGGTGATTCCGCCGCCATCTGGTCTCCCGCGCTCGTTCCGGGGAGCCGCGCGCTCCCCCGCCCTCCCGCGCCGGCGCGGGGCTCCCGCGGGGAGCGCGCCGGCCGACGAGGGTATTACCCCGCAACCGCCACGCGTTTCCCCACCTCAGCGGCCCAGGATGCCGCTCAGGCGCGTCTTCAGGCCCTCCACCTCGCGCAGCCGCAGCAGGGCTGCGACGGTGAAGTAGACGACGCCGAAGGCCAGGAAGACCATGCCGCCGAGGACGATGGGGTGCAGCGGGGGGAGGAGCGCGCTCGCCGCCACCCGGACGCCCCACCCGGCGCCGGCGGCGGCGAGCGCGGCGACGAACATGCGCGCGAGCGCGCCGGCGCTGGCGCCCACCCGCCCGATGCGCGCGCGCAGCGTGCGGCGCAGGAGGAACCACTCCAGCCAGGCGGCGACGCCGGCGCTCAGCGCCAGGCCGAACGCCCCGAGCGGCCGGCCGCCCACCTCCCGCCGGCGAAGAGACCGGGCCCGAAGTGCCAGCCGAAGAGCGTCGACGCGCTCGAACTGGATCATGAAGAGGAAGCCGAGCACGCCGGAGGCGAGCACCCGCAGGCTGGCGACGCGCGCGGGGGTGGTGGTGTCGTGCAGCGCGAAGAAGGTGGAGGAGAAGAGCCGCGTGGCCGTGGAGGCCAGCAGCCCGGTGGCGAAGCCGGCGAGGGTGAGGTAGACCCGGAGGGTGTCGCCCCGCCCGAACTCGCCCGTCTGGTAGAGCGCCGCCACCATCAGGTCGCCCAGCAGCAGGATGGCGACGAAGGAGGGGACCACGTAGAAGGCGATGCGCTGCAGGCCCGCGTTGGTGCGCAGCCGCAGCGCCTCCTTCTCGCCCAGGCGCTGGCGCGAGAGCTCCGGCAGCTCGGCCGCCGCCACCGACATGCCGAAGAGGCTGATCGGCAGCAGGTAGAGCGTCATGGCGTAGCCGATGGCCGCCAGCGCGCCAGTGGCGAGGAAGCTGGCGAGCACGAAGTCCACGTAGCCGCTCAGCTGCACCACGCCGCGACCCAGGATCGCCGGACCGGCGTTGCGCACCGCCTCGCGGACCGCCGCCATGCGCGTGTTCCAGCGGATCTCCAGGTTGCGCTCCAGCCGCAGCACGAAGGGCAGCTGCACCAGGAACTGCAGCGCGCCGCCCAGCAGCGCGCCCCAGCCGAAGGCGATCACCAGCGAGTGCGAGTCCAGCCGGCCGCCGAAGAAGACCAGCGTCGCGATCATGGCGCCGTTCCAGAGCACCGGCGCCACGTAGGGGATGAAGAACTGGCGGTGGCTGTTGAGGATGCCCAGCGCCCAGGCGGAGAGCACCAGGATGCCCGTCATCGGGAAGATGATGCGCGTCAGCTGGATCGTCAGCTCGCGCCGCTCGCCCTCGAAGCCGGGCAGGAAGACGGTCGGTGAGCGAGGGGGCGAAGAGGACCCCGAGCAGCGCCAGCGCGCCCGCCACCGCGAAGAGGAGCGCGAAGACGGCCCCCGCCACCCGCCCCGCCTCCTCCTCCCGCCCCTCCTCCAGCAGCTCCGCGTACACCGGGATGAAGGAGGCGCTCAGCGTCCCCTCGCCCAGCAGGTTCTGGAGCAGGTTCGGCATGCGCAGCCCCGCGCGCACCACGTCCGCGTAGAGGCGAGGTGCCGAAGTAGGCCGCCAGCGCGCGCTCGCGCACGAAGCCCGCGATCCGGCTCAGGAGGATCCCCGCCGCCACCAGCGACGAGGCCCGCCCCGCCGAGGGCGGGCTCCTGCTTCCCGCCCGCCTCGCCTTGCGTCTCCGTCGCTCATTCGCCGCCCGTGCAAGAATCGCCCGCGTGCGCGGGCGAGCGTGAGCGGCTGCGTACCCCGTGGCCATGGTACGGCGGGCACCAGCGCCCGAGATCGCATGGGCCGGGCCAGCTCCGCGCCGCCCCTACTCCCCCGCCGGGAGCGCGCAGGCCGGGTCGATCGCGCGCCGCGATCCGCTCCAGCAGCTCGGGGCCCGTGGCCGCCAGGAAGGGAAGCACGTTCAGCACCCGCTCCTGCGGCTGCGCCCTGCGGCGCCAGGTGCGCCCGCACCCGCGTCCACCCGCTCCAGCGCCTCCGTCTCCTTGCCGCTTCCACGCCCCGCACCACCTTCCGCTCCGTGCTCGCCCACGCGCGCGAGCGCCTCGTTGCGCAGCCGCCCCAGCGCGCCCGCGAGCGTCGGGTCGACCTCCGCCGGCGGCCTCCAGATCAGCGCCCGGTAGCCGCTCCGCGATCTCCGCCGGAGCGCCGCCAGCGCCGCCGCTCGCCTCCGCCGGCAGCCGCCAGCCGCGCCAGCCGGTCCACCAGCTCGTGCCGCGGCGCGCCGAGCTCCGCCGCGCCCAGCCCGGGAGCTTCGCGCAGCTGCCGCTCGATCGCCGGCTCCACCAGCGTCAGCGAAGCCCGCGGGTACACCACCGGCGGCTCCATCCCGTGCTCCCGAAGAGCACCCCCAGCCTGCGCGAAGTAGCTCAGCTCCCCCGGCCCGCCCACGTACGCCAGCGTCGGGAAGACCGCGGCTCTCCACCACCGGCCGCAGGAGCACGTTCGGGCTGAAGCGCCCCGGCTCCGCCGCCAGCCAGCGCCGCAGTCCGCCGCCTCCAGCTCCGTGCCGCGCGGTGCCGCCGCCCACCCGAGCGGTCGCCCCGCCGGTACAGCCGCTCCCGCCCGCGCTCCCCCGTGGTAGAAGACGTTGGTCGCACCTCGGCAGCACCGCCACCTGCGCCGCGTAGCCCGCCGCGCGCAGCGCCTCGCTCCGCTCCGCCAGGCCCCGCTCCGCCGCCTCGCCGCGTCCAGCGAGCGCCCGCTCCAGCACCGGCAGCGAGGCGCGCTTCAGCGCCGGGTCCGCCGCGTCGGTGAGGCAGACGTCGAAGGGCGCCAGCAGCCCGGCCATCCAGCTCCGCGAATGCCCCGGCGACCGTCCGACCCGGCCGGTAGCGCGTCTCGAATCTGCGTGAGATAGTGGTCTGCATATGGTTCGACGCGCCAACCATCTGCGCCACTTCGTCGAGAACGCTGTCGAGTCCCCGGCTCCGGCAGCGCGGCGCCGCGCTCATGGAGACCGCGGGGCGCGGCGTCGCTCGGCAGCTGCACGCGCGCCACGCGCCGCCGTGGCGGAGCGCGAGGTAGGCGTGGTTGACCTCGGCCCAGTCGTGGTCCTCGGAGGCGATCCAGAAGACGGGGAGGACGAGCGACGCCGAGGTCGCGCTCCAGGGCGGCGGCGAGGCGGACGAGCGGTGAGCGCCTTGTGGACGGTGTAGAGCGGGCCGGTGAGGAGGCCCGCCTGCTGGCCGGTGGTGACGACGGCGCCGCCCTGTCGGCGACGAAGCGCTGGAGGCGCTCGGCGGCGCGGGGTGAGGTGGGGCGGAGGGCGCGCGGCGGCGCGTCCGGCGCTCGGCGGGGCCGAAGCGCTGCTGGACGGCGGCGAGGCGCGCGCGGAAGCGTCGCAGGTCGGAAGGGGTCGCCGGCGAAGAAGGCGCGGGCGGCGCCCGTCGCCGCGCAGGTAGTCGCGCGACGAGGGCGGAGCCGGACAGGGGCTGGACGTCGATGCGGATGCTCAGCGGTACCTCCGGGTGGAGCGGCGGCGTGGCCGGGGCACAGGCACCAAGATGGGGTGGGCGGGGGCGCGCGTCGAGCAGGCGGTGCGGGCGGCGGCGCGGGCTCACGCTTCCCCGCCCTTGTGGTACGGCTCGCCGCGGAGGATGGTGCCGGCGCGGTAGAGCTGCTCGGCGAGGACCAGGCGCGCCAGCTCGTGGGGGAGGGTGAGGGCGGAGAGGGAGAGGCGGTGGCGGGCCGGCCGAGGACCTCGGCGACGAGGCCGAAGGCGCCGCCGATGAGGAAGGCCGCTCCCGGGCGAGGCGCGCAGGGCGAGCTCGGCGAGGTAGCGGGCGAGCTGCTCGGAGCTCCAGGCGCGGCCGCGGCCGGTCGAGCGCGACGATCTCGCAGCCGGCGGGGACGCGGGCGAGGAGGCGCCTGCCCTCCTCCTGCATGACGCTCGCGGGGGTCGCGGCCGCGGGCGGCGCTCTCCTCCTTCACCTCGGCGGCCTCGAAGGAGAAGTAGCGTGCGGCGCGCTCCTCGTACTCCGCGATGGCCGCGGCGAGCAGCCCGCGCACCCGCCCGACCGCCAGCAGGGCGACCTTCATGCGGGGCGCCGAGTCGAGGCCGAGGACGGTGTCGCGGAGGAAGCGCTCGTTGTCGCGGTAGGGGTGGTCGAGGGTGTAGTGGAGCCCGCGGCTCTCGCGGCGCAGGCGTGCGCAGCGGACGATGAGGTGGGCCATCTGCAGGAGGTTGCGCAGCTCGGCGAGCTCCGGGGTGGGGCGGGCGTGGGCCCAGAGCGCGGCGGTACTGCTGCGTAGATCTGCCGCGATGCGGCCCTCGCGCGAGGAGCCAGCCGCTCGTCGGTGCGCACGATGCCCACCAGGTCCCACATGAGGGAGCGGACCTCCTCGCGGTCGTGCACGAGGAGGACGCCCTCCGGGCTCGCCGTGGCCGAAGGCGTCGGCGCGGGAGGGTCGGGCGGCGGGTCGTCGCGCCCGGCGAGCTCGGCCTCCAGCGCCGCGCGGCGCGGTGGGCGAAGACGAGCGCCTCCAGCAGGGAGTTGGAGGCGAGGCGGTTGGCGCCGTGCACCCCGGTGCAGGCGATCTCGCCGATGGCGAAGAGCCGGGAGACGGTGGTGCGGCCGACGGTGTCGGTGAGCACCCCGCCGCAGAGGTAGTGCGCCGCGGGCACCACGGGGATCGGCTCGCGCAGCATGTCGATGCCGCGCTCGCCGCGTCTCCGCGCAGGATCGTGGGGAAGCGCGCCGCGATCTCCTCCGCGGGGATCGGCGGAGCAGTCCAGGAGCACGTAGGGGTCGCCGCTGCCTTCATCTCGCCGGTCGATGGCCCGGGCCACCACGTCGCGCGGGGCGAGCGAGCCGAGGGGATGGTAGCCCTCCATGAAGGCGGTGCCGTCGAGCCGCCGGAGCACGGCGCCCTCGCCGCGGACCGCCTCGGAGATGAGGAAGGTCCGCTCCCGGGCGGGGTGGAAGAGCGCGGTGGGATGGAACTGGATGAACTCCATGTTGGCCACCCGGGCGCCGGCGCGGTAGGCCATGGCGATGCCGTCGCCGGTGGCGATGCCGGGGTTGGTGGTGTGCCGGTAGACCTGCCCGCACCCGCCGCTCGCCAGCACCACCGCCCGCGCGAGCACCAGCGGCCGGGCGTGCCGCTCGTCGCGGCGCGAGGACCAGCGCCCCGCAGCAGCGCGCGCTCGCCGCGTCCCCGGATCCTCGCCGAGTGATCAGGTCCACGGCGAGGTGGTTCTCCAGCAGCTCGAGTTGCGCGGCTCGGCCACCGCCTCCAGCAGCGCCCGCTCGACCTCCCGCCCGGTGAGGTCGGCCGCGCGCACGATGCGGCGCCGCGAGTGGCCGCCCTCCCGCCCCAGCGACGAGCTCCCGCCGCTCGCGTGAGAAGCGCGCGCCCAGCGCCATGAGCTCCCGCACCCGCGCGGGACCCTCGCGCACCAGCACCTCCACCGCGTCGGGATGGCAGAGGCCGGCGCCGGCGACGAAGGTGTCCGCGCGTGGAGCCGTGGCGAGTCGTCCGGGTCGAAGACCGCGGCGATGCCGCCCTGCGCGTAGTTGGTGCTCGACTCCGGCCGCTCCTTCTTGGTGACGATCAGCACCCGTGCGAAGCGTGCGGCGCGGAGCGGCGAAGAAGAGCCCGGCCAATGCCGCTGCCCGATCACCAGGAGCGTCGGCCGCGCTCGCGCGCGCTCACCGCCGCAGCGCTCCGCGCAGCAGGTCCAGTCGAGCGCCTCCTCGCCCGCCTCGACCTCGCACCTCCTGGTCCAGGACCCAGGCGGCGAAGCCGGGCGCGAGGAGGTGCCGCAGCTTCACCGCCTCCTTGCGCGTCATCACCAGCGTGCGACCGCCCGCCGCGCGCCTGGATGCGCTCCGCCTCGGCCGGGGTGAAGTCGTGGTGATCGGGGAAGGCCGCCGAGCTCCACCTGCGCACCCGCGTCGCGGAGGTGCGCCGCGAAGGGGCTCGGGTCGGCCAGCGAGGCCACGGCGAGCACCTCCTGGCCGGCCAGCTCGCGCAGCGGGGCGCAGCGTACCTCCGACGGTCCGCCGAGCGCGCGCAGCCCCGCGGGCGCGAGTCCGGCAGAGCACGGTCGGCGCAGCCCGGCGCCGGCGAGATCCACGGCGACGCGCCTCGGCCGCCTCGTCGCGGCGCGGACTTGCGGGTGACCACCACGCGCGCCGGCGCGGCGCAGCGCGCCGGGGCGGCTCGCGCCACGGCCCGCGCGGGAGGAGCCGCGCCGCTGGGCTCGCCACGCTCTCGGCGGCCACGAGCACGAGGTCGAGGTCGCCGCGCCAGGGCGCGGTGCTGGAAGGCGTCGTCGAGCACCGCCGACGTCGCAGCCGGCCTCCGCCGCCGCCCGGACCGCCTCCGCCCGCACGCTGCGCGCCGCGAAGACCGGGATGCGCGGGTTCAGCTCCCGGTGCACCAGCACCTCGTCCTCGCCGTAGCCCCGCAGCACCACCGCGGGCCGGTGCGCCCCACTCGCCAGCAGGCGCGCGCGACCCAGGCGGTGAACGGGCGTCTTCCCCGCCCCGCCCACCGCCAGGTTGCCGACGCTGACGACCGGGATGGCGCCGCGCTGCGCGGTGCGCAGCCAGCCGGCGGCGTACGCCGCGGTCGCGCGCGCCGCGACCGCGCCGCGGTAGAGCAGCTCCGGCGGGCCAGAGCAGCGCGTCGAGCGCGCCGACCCGCGGCGCCCCGCCTCCCCGCGCCACCAGCGCGGCACCCAGCCGCGGAGCGCTTCGGTCGGTCTCGCATCGCTCCCGTCCACGCAGCGCAGTCAGGCGCCGCAGCCGCTCCTCCAACTCGCCCGCGAGCGCGCGCAGCTCCGTCCTCGCCCGCCTCGCGCGGCACCCACAGCGGCTCGCCGTACGCCATGCGGATGCGCGCGAACGGCTGCGGGACCAGGAAGCGGTCCCACCCCTCGAACCACCAGCGCCCGGTCGCTGCCCGCGGCTCACGGGGATCAGCGGCACGCCGCGCGAGCTGCGCGGCGAGCAGCGGGCCCGAGCTTCATCTTCTCGCGCGGGCCCCGCGGCCCGTCGGGCGTGATGGCCAGCGGCGTTCCCCGGCGCAGGAGCCGCACCAGCTGCACGGAGCGCCTCGCGCCCGCCGCGCGAGCTGGAGCCGCGCACCGCGTGGAAGCCCCAGCGCTCCACCACCCGCGCGATGTAGTCGCCGTCGCGGTGCTGGCTGATGAGCGTGGCCAGGCCCTGCTGCCGGTGGTGGTAGGCAGCAGGGGAGCAGCCGCCCGTGCCAGAGCGACGAAGACCGCCGGCCGGCGCGCGTCCAGCCAGCGGCGCGTAGTGCTCCTCGCCCGCGACCACCCGGTAGCGCAGGGTGCGCATCAGGGCGGTGAGCAGCGCGCCGCCCCGCAGTCGGCGGCCGACGCCGCGCTCGCGTGAGCCGCGACTCACGCGCGGCCCTCCAGCAGCCGCGCGGCCTCTCCGCCACCGCTCGGCGGCGCCCCGCCTCCTCCGCAGCCGCTCGCGCACCCGGGCGAAGCCCCGCCAGCATCCGCCGCCGCTCCGGGGCTCCCCTCGGTCCAGGAGCGGGCGGAGCGCCGCCGCGAGCGCCTCCGGCGTGCGCCTCGTCCTGCACGAACTCCGGCACCACCCGCTCCTCCGCCACCAGGTTGGCGAGCGCGATGTGCGGCACCTCGCACCAGCCGCCGGGCCAGCCGGTAGCTGAGCGGGTTCATGCGGTAGGCCACCACGAACGGGGTGCCCGCCAGCGCGGCCTCCAGCGTGGTGGTGCCCGACTTCACCAGCGCCGCGCGCGGCGTGGCGCAGGAGCGCGCGCGGTCGTCGGCCGAGCGGCCAGCGCGACGCCGGCGAAGGCCGGCCGGGTCCAGGTCGGCGCGGCCGCCGAGCACCGGCTGCACCTCCGGGCGCGCGGCGCACCACCGCCGCGGCGGCCGCGGAGAAGAGCGCCAGGTGCCGGCGGATCTCCTGCGCGCCGCGAGCCGGGGAAGAGCGCCAGCACGGGGCGCGTCCGGGTCCAGCCCGAGCGCGTCCGCCCACGTCGTCGCGCGTCCAGCGGCGGCGGCGGGCACGTCCAGGAGCGGGTGGCCCACGAAGCGGGCGCTCGCGCCCGGCCCCGCGCAGGAACTCCTCCTCGAAGGGGAGGATCACCGCGACCTCGTCGGCGTCGCGGGCCAGGTCGGCGGCACGCGAGCGCGTGCCACGCCCACACCTGCGGGGCGATGTAGTAGAGCACCGGGATCCCCCGGCCGCGGGCGTGCCGCGCGAGGCGCAGGTTGAAGCCCGGGATAGTCGATGGGGATGACCAGGTCGACGCCCTCCGCCTCGAGCGCGCGCGAAGACGCGGCGGCGCAGGCGCAGGAAGAAGGGGAGGTGGCGGAGGACCTCGGCGAAGCCCATCACCGCCAGCTCGATCGAGGCCGGCGAGGAGCTCCACCCCCTCGGCCGCCATGCGCGGCGCCGCCCAGGCCCAGCAGGCGCACGCCCGGGAGGCGCGCGCGCAGCGCGCGCGCCAGCGCCGGCGCCGTGCAGGTCGCCGGACGCCTCCCCGGCCGCGAGGAAGATGGTGGGGCGCCCGCCGACGGGCCCGGCGCCGCTCGCTCAGCGCGGCCACGCGCCGGCCAGGCGGCCGAGCCACCAGATGAGCACGAGCACCACGAGCAGCAGGAGACAGGAGCCGGAGAGCGACGGCGGCCGCTTCACGCGGCTGCCCAGCTCCTTGCGCTCACGCCGCGACGCGGATCAGCGACATGGCTCGCTCGGTCCGCGTCGCACGATCTCCAGCGCCACCGCCAGCGCGCGCCGCCCGTCCTCCCCGCTCACCACCAGCGCGCCCTCGCCGCGCACCGCCGCCACGAACGCCTCCAGCTCCGCCCGCAGCGGCTCCTGCCCGTCGCCCTGCAGCTCCATCCGCTCCACGATCGCCGCGAGCGGCGGCACCCGCCGCGCCGCCGGGCTGCCCAGCTCCGCGCCCTCGCGCAGCCGGAGGAACTCGCCCGGTGCCGCGTCGCCAGGTCCAGGCTGAGGTAGCCCGAGCGGCTGGAAGAGGCGGATCTTCCGCATCCGCTCGCGCGAGACGCGGCTCGCGGTGATGTTCGCCACCGCGCCGCCCTCGAAGCGCGAGCCGCGCGTTGGCGATGTCCACGCTCGGGGTGAGCACCGGCACGCCCACCGCGTCCACGCTCCTCCACCGGGCGCCGCACCAGGCCCGAGCACCAGGTCGATGTCGTGGATCATCAGGTCCAGCACCACCGCCACGTCGGTGCCGCGCGGGCTGAAGGGCGCCAGGCGGTGCGACTCGATGAAGCGCGGCTCGTCCAGGTACGGCTCGCAGGCGCGCAGCGCGCCGTTGAAGCGCTCCACGTGCCCCGTCGCCACCAGCAGCCCCGCGCGCGCGCCGCGCGCCAGGATGCGGTCCGCCTCCTCCAGGCGAGGCGGCGATGCGGCTTCTCGATCAGCAGGTGCACGCCGCGCTCCAGCGCCGCGAGCGCCACCGCGCGCGTGGTCGGTGGTGGGCACCGCCACCACCGCCGCGTCCACCCGCTCCAGCAGCGCGTCGAGCGACGCGGAACGCCGCGCACCCCCAGCTCCTCCGCCACCTCCGCCAGCGCGCCCGGGGTCGGCGTCGTAGACGCCCACCATCTCGCGCGCCGGGCACCTCGCGCAGGATGCGGGCGTGGTGGAAGCCGAGGCTCCCCACCCCGACCACGCCCGATCGGCAGCCTCCTGCCGGCGCTCATACCGAGACCCCGCGCTCGCGTCTCCTCGAAGAACGGCGAGGAAGGTCTCGACCTCCGGCAGCGCGCGCAGCTCGTCGCGCGCCCGCGCGAGCGCCTGCGTGGTGTTGTAGGACGAGGCGAAGAAGAGCCGGTAGGCCCGCTTCAGCTCGCGGCGCACCTCCTCCGGGAAGCCGCGCCGCTGCAGCCCCACCGAGTTCAGCCCGTAGAGCTGCATCGGGATGCCCGACGGCCTTCACGAAGGGCGGGATGTCCTTCGCGCACGGCGCGAGGCGCCGCCCACGAAGGCGTGCGCGCCGATGCGCACGAACTGGTGGATCGGCGTCACTCCGCCCACGATCGCCCAGTCGTCGATGGTGACGTGGCCCCCCATGTTCACCGCGTTGGAGAGGATCACGTGGTCGCCCACGCGGCAGTCGTGCGCCACGTGCGTGTAGGCCATCAGCAGGCAGTCGCTCCCCACCCGGGTGTAGCCCGAGCGCGGTGGTGCCGCGGTTCAGCGTGGCGTACTCGCGGATCACCGTGCGGTCGCCGACGCTCAGCTGCGTCGGCTCGCCGCGGTACTTGAGGTCCTGCGGGTCCGTGCCGAGCACGGCGCCGTTGTGGATCACGGCAGTCCTCGCCGATCGTCGTGTCGCGCTCGATCGAGCACGTGCGGGCCGATGCGGGTGCGCGCCCCGATCGCGCACGCCCGGCCCGATGATGGCGTACGGGCCGACGTCGACGCCCTGCGCCGAGCTCCGCCGCCTCGTCGACGATGGCGGTGGGGTGAATCCCCGAGCCCGACGGATCGAGTGGCACTAGCATGAGTTCGATGTCAGCGATCCACGACGCGGGCCATCATGTCCGCTTCGGCGACGACCTGCCCGTCCACCGTCCCCACGCCCCTCATCCGGGCGGTGTGGCCGCGGATCTGGAGGATCTCCACCTCGAAGCGGATCTGGTCGCCGGGCGTGACCGGCCGGCGCCACTTCACGTTGTCCAGCGACATGAAGTAGACGATCTTCTCCTCCGGATTCTCGATCGTGTCCATCAGCAGCAGCCCGCCCACCTGGGCCATGGCCTCGATGATCAGCACGCCGGGCATGATCGGGTGGCCGGGGAAGTGGCCGACGAAGAACGGCTCGTTGATGGTGACGTTCTTCAGCCCGACGATCCGCTTGCCCTCCTCGTACTCCACCACCCGGTCCACCAGCAGGAAGGGGTAGCGGTGCGGGAGGTACTGCATGATCTGCTCGATGTTCAGGATCGGCCGCGCGAGCGCCTGCCTCTCCGCCCGCGCCAGGATCTCGCGCGCCAGCGCCACGTTGCCCCGGTGGCTCGGCCGCGTCGGCCACCACGTGCGCGCTGAAGCCGCGCCCCCAGCAGCGCCAGGTCGCCCACCAGGTCCAGCGACCTTGTGGCGGACGAACTCGTCGGGGAAGCGCAGCGTCTGCCCCCTCCGCCAGGCCCGTCCGTCGGTGAGCACGACCGCGTTCTCCAGCGAGCCGCCCAGCGCCAGGCCGCGCGCGCGCAGCGCCTCCACCTCGTGCGTCGAAGCCGAAGGTGCGCGCCGGCGCGATCTCGCGCGCGAAGCGCTCGGGCGTCCACGCGGAAGGAGGCGTACTGCCGCCCGATGAGCGGGTGCGGGAACTCGATCGTGGCCGAGACCTCCAGCCGCTCGGCCGGCGCCACCACGTACTCGCGACTCGCCCTCGCGCAGCGAGAAGCTCTCCGTCAGCTCCAGCGCCGCGCACCGGCGCGTCCTGCTCGCTACGCCCGGCCGCGAGCAGCGCCTCCAGGAAGGGTCCGCGCGCTCCCGTCCGCCGCCGGCGGCTCCGGCGCCGTCCAGCTCCACCAGCAGGTTGTCGATCCCGGCGCCGGCGACGGCCGAGAGCAGGTGCTCCACCGTGTGGACCTGCGCCTCGCCGCTCGCCGAGCACCGTGCCGCGGTCGGTGGACTACCACGTGTCGCCAGGCGCGCGGGCACCTCCGGCGCGCCCTCCAGGTCCGTGCGGCGGAAGCGGACGCCGCGTGTCCACCTCCGCCGGGAGGAGGCGCAGCCGCACCGGCGTGCCCGTGTGCAGGCCCGACGCCCGTCATCTCCCGGGTCGCCGCGATGGTGTGCTGTCGGGGTGTCAGTCATGCTCGATCTGTACGAGGGCTGCGACGCGTCTCCGCTCCGGCTCAGGTGTCGTTCGTCCCCGGCCCGAGCCGCCCGCTCCAGCTCGCGGACCCGGCGCAGCAGCTCGGGAAGGCGGAAGAGTGTGCCCTGGGCGCGCAGCGCCTCGCGGTGCGGGCGCGCCGGATAGCCGGAGTAGTCGCGCCGGCCGGCACGTCGCCGATCACCCCGGCCTGCCCGCCGAGCCGGGCGCCGCGCGCCGATCGTCAGGTGCCCCCCCACCCCCACCTGCCCCCCCAGCACGGCGCCGTCCCCGACGTGGTGCTCCCGGCGACACCCACCTGCGCGACGAGGAGCGCGTGCCGGCCCACCTGCACGTTGTGCGCCAGGTGGACCAGGTTGTCGATCTTGGTGCCCGCGCCGACCACCGTGTCTCCGACCGAGCCGCGGTCGATCGTGCAGTTGCCGCCCACCTCCACGTCGTCCTCCAGCACGCAGCCGCCCACCTGCGGCACCTTGCGGTGGCCGCCGTCCACCCAGACGAAGCCGAAGCCCTCCTTGCCCACCCGCGCGCCGCTGTGGATCACGCAGCGCGCGCCCAGCTCCACGCCGGGGTAGAGCGTGGCGTGCGCGTGCAGGACGCGTCCCGCCCCCACCACGCAGCCCGCCCCGATCACCACGTGCGCGCCGACGCAGGCCCCGTCGCCCAGGCCACCCTCCGCCTCCACCACCGCGTAGGGGCCGACGCTCGACCCCCTCGCCCAGCTGCGCGCTGGCGTCCACGACCGCCGTGGGATGCACCCCGGCCTCCGGGCGCTCGGGCGCGTGCAGCCGCGTGAGCACGCGGTAGAGCGCGACGTGCGGATCGTCCACCACCACGCGCGGCAGGCCCTCGGGCACCTCGCCGGCCAGCTCGGCCGGGACGAGCACCGCTCCCGCTTGGGTGCCCTGAAGATAGGGCAGGTAGCGGGCGATTGGCAACAAACGAGAGCTCGTCGCCGCCCGCCGCGCTCCAGGGGCGCCACGCCCCGGATCATCCCCGCCCCGCTGCCCCGCAGCTCCCCTCCGACCAGCTCCGCGATCTCGGCCACCGTGATCTGCGCCATCGACTCCGCCCCCGCATAGAGTGATGCCTGCAGCCCCCTGTGGGGCCGCAGGCATGAACCCGTCCTCTCGCGACGTCCCGGACCGGCTACTTGCCCGCCGTGCCGACCTTCAGGCGCTCCAGGACCCGGTCGGTCAGGTCGAGCGCGGGGTCGGCCGTGATCACGCTCCCCGCCGCGGCGTCGAAGATCATCGCGTAGTTGCCTTCCTTGCGGATCTGCTCGATGACCTCGGAGATCCGCTTCATGATCGGCGCCACCAGCTCCTGCTGGCGCTTCTGGGCGACGTCCTCCAGCTCCTGCCTCCGCTGCTGGTAGGCCTGCGTACTTCTGCTGGAGCTGCTGCTCCTTCTGCTGCTTGGCCGTGGCCGAGAGCATCCCTGCTGCTTGGCCAGCGTATCCTGCATCGCCTGCAGCTGCGTCTCCAGCGTCTGCAGCTCGGTGCGGTACTTGGCCATGTCGTTCTCGAACGCGCTCTGCGCCTGCTGCGCGCCCGGCGCCTGCGGCCAGGATCTTCTGCGAGTTGATGAACGCGATCTTCGGGCCCCTGGGCCGACGCCGGTGCCGCCACGGACATCGCCAGACCCGCGGCGAGCGCGAGGCCGGTCGGTGAGGAAACGCTTCATTCGTCTTTGCTCCGTAGAGTGAGATTACATGCCCGCCGGATTGATCTTGAAGTGGAACTTCCAGCCCGGCTACGTCCCGGTCGAAACCGTAGGCGAGGTCGAGCCCGAGCGGACCGAACGGCGTCACGATGGTGGCTCCGAGGCCCGCGCTCCGGTAGAGCGTGCGTCGGGTCGATGAGCGCCGGCTCGCTCCAGAGGTTACCCGCCTCGGCGAAGACCGAGAGGGAGAGGTTGTCGTTGAAGCGGACGGCGTACTCGCCGGTGACGGCGAGGAACGCGTTGCCGAGGCGGTCGCGGCTGTACATCGTGCAGCTGCCGCCGCTCGCCGCGTCGGTGGCGCAGAAGCCGTGCGGAGTGATCTCCGACTCGGCGTAGCCGCGCAGCGACTCGCCCCACTGCGTGCCGCCCAGGAAGAAGCGGCTGAAGGGGAAGCGGCGCGGCGTCGCCGAAGACGGCGCCCCCGCGGGCGGTGACGCCCGAAGGTGGTGACGATCGGACGCGAGTCGGCTCCGCCGCCGCCGATGTTGCCGACCGGCACCCACCACTCCGCTCGCGGCCGTCACCTTCTGGAAGTCGCCGTCGCCGCCGAGCGGACCGCCCGACTGCTCGACGGTCAGGTTCTGGCGCGTGCCCGCGCGTGGGGAAGAGCGGGTGGTTCTTGGTGTCGCGCGTGATCGCCAGCGAGAGGTCGCTCTGCAGCGCCGTCGGGCTGGCAGAAGATGTCGCTCGCCGAGCAGTCCTGCGCGTTCGCCGCCTCGTAGCTGGTAGCGCGAGAGCGAGTAGCCGGCGAAGGCGCGCGTCCAGCGCAGGCCCGGGATGGGGAAGCCCCAGCGCAGCGAGGCGCCCGTCCGCATGTAGCGCCCCTCGGTGAAGCTGAGGCCCCGCCAGCGGTCGTCGGTGTGGAAGACCGAGACGCTCGCCGAGTTGCGCGAGCCGAAGAGCGCCGGGTCGGTGTACGACGCCGTGAAGGAGCTGCGCCCGTAGCCGTACTCCGCGCGCACGTCGGCCTGCTTGGCCTGCCCGAAGAGGTTCGGCTGCGGTGAAGCCGAGGAAGCCCGAGAGCCCGCCCGACCGCCCGTAGCCACCGCCGCCGATGGCCGTGCCGAAGTTGATCGATCCGGTCTGCTTCTCCTTCACGTGGAAGACGATGTCGACCGTGCCCGTTCTCCGGGTTCGGGTGGATGTCCGGGCGTGGGCAGCGGCGTCTCGAAGAAGCCCAGCGCCGGCGATCGCGCGCTAGCTCTGGAGCAGCCGGTCCTCGTTGTAGATGTCGCCGGGGTAGACCATCAGGCGGTCGCGGATCACCGACTCGTGCGTGCAGGTGTTCCCCTCGATGGTCACCTTGTCGATGTAGAACGGCTGCTGCTCCGAGATCGCCAGCGTCACGTCCACCGTCGGGCTCGTCCCCGCCCCGCTCGCCGGCACGCGCTCCACGCGCGGGATCACCTGCGCGTACAGGTAGCCGTGCGTTGGTGTAGAGCTTCTGGATCGACGAGGCGGCCTCGTCCAGCGCGGCCCGGTCGAAGACCTCGCCCTTCTCGCGCTCGTCGCTGCCGCCGAAGGGCAGGCCGAGCACCGAGCGGCGCTGCGAGGTGAAGATCTTCTCGAGCTGGTCGGTGGGGAAGCGGCTGGCCCCCTGGATGCTGAACTCGCCCAGGCGATACTGCGGGCCCTCGTCGACTGGCCACCTGCAGGCGCGCCTTCCCGTTGCTCGGGTCCACCACGAGGGTGTCCGAGACCACGGTGAAGTCGATGTAGCCGTGCTGGCCGTAGAACTCGGGCAGACGCTGACGCAGGTCCGTCCTCCCACTTCTGCCGGTCGAACTTCCCCGGGTGGAACCAGAGGAAGCCCTCCTCCTGCGTCTTGATGGCGTCGCGCAGGGTGGCGTCGCTGAAGGCCTCGTTGCCGGTGAACTCGATGTCGGCGATACTCAGCCGCGGGCCCTCGCTGCACCTTGAAGGTGAGCCGGCAGCGCGCCGCTGCTGTCCGCGGGCACCAGGGTGGTGTCGACGCCGAGCAGCTGGACGCCCTCCTTGGCCAGGAGGTCGCGGATCATCTGCTCGGTCTTGGTCACCAGGTTCGGGTTCAGCGGCTGGTCGTCGCTGATGCTGCAGGGTGTCGCGGAGCTTCTTGCCGCTCACGTGCTCCAGCCCCTGGAAGGCCACGTGGGCCACCAGCGGCCGCTCCGTCACCCGGATCACCAGCGTGACGCCCTGCTCGGGGTCGCCCTGGGAGAGGACCTCGACGTTGGAGTAGTTGCCGGTCGCCATCAGGCGGCGAATGGCGTTCTGGATGTCGACCGTTCCCACGGGGCGGCCGGCGTCCAGGGCGGAGACGACGCGGATCGGTGGCCGCGTCGACGCGCTGGTTGCCCTGCACGGCCACGCTGTCCACCCGCACGGTGGAGGGCGGGGGCGCGGCGGGTGCGGCTTCCTGGGCGGCCGCGGGGGCGGCGACTGCGAGTACCGCCCCCACGGTGAAGATCCCGAAGAGCTTACGCGCGCTGGCGCGCGTCGGTCTGGACCACGTCATGTCTTCGACGAGGATGGAACACGGAACGAGAGCGACTCCTTGTCCTCGGCCACCCCCACCTCGATCTCGTCTCCCGGCGAGAACTCCGAGAGCAGGATCTTCTCCGAGAGCGGGTCCTCCAGGTACTTCTGGATGGCCCGACGGATGGGGCGGGCGCCGAACTTCTCGTCGTAGCCGTGCTCGATGATGAAGCCGACCGCCTCGTCCGTCAACGTGAGCGTCAGCTGCTCCTCGCGGAGCCGCCGCTGCACGTCGTCGAGCAGGTTGTGGACGATCTGCCCGATCTGCTCCCGCGATGAGCGGGTGGAAGACGATGGCGTCGTCCAGGCGGTTGATGAACTCCGGGTTGAAGGCCCGGTTGATCTCGTCGGTCACCTTCTGCTCCATCGCCTCGAACTGCGACTGCTCCGACGGCGGATGGAAGCCCAGACCCTGGCCCTTGCCGATGTCGCGCGCGCCGAGGTTGGAGGTCATGATGACGACGGTGTTCTTGAAGTCGATCACCCGGCCGTAGTTGTCCGTCAGGTGGCCCTCGTCGAGCACCTGGAGGAGGATGTTGAAGACGTCCGGGTGCGCCTTCTCGATCTCGTCGAGGAGCACCACGGAGTACGGCTTGTGCCGCACCGCCTTGGTGAGCGTGCCGGAGTCCTCGTAGCCCACGTAGCCCGGAGGGGCACCGATGAGCCGCGAGACGCGAGAACTTCTCCATGTACTCCGACATGTCGACCCGGATCAGCGCGTCCTGGTCGGCGAAGAGGAACTCGGCCAGCGCCCGGGCGAGCTCGGTCTTCCCCACGCCCGTGGGCCCGGCGAAGATGAAGCTGCCGATGGGGCGGCGCGGGTCCTTGAGCCCGGCGCGGGAGCGGCGGATGGCGCGGGCGATCGCCTTGATCGCCTTGTCCTGGCCGACCACGCGCTTGTGGAGCTCGTCCTCCATGTTGCAGCAGCCGCGCGGTCTCGGCCTCCTTCAGCCGGGTGACCGGGATGCCGGTCCAGCGCGAGACGATGAAGCCGACGTCCTCCTCGGTGAGCGTGGGCCGGTGGGTGCGGCGCTCCTCCTCCCAGGCCTGCTCCCGCTCGCTGATCTTGCGCTGGAGCTCGCGCTCCTGGTCGCGCAGCTCGGCGGCGCGCTCGAAGTCCTGGTCGCGGATCGCCTCGTCCTTCAGCTCGGCCAGCTCGTCGAGCTGCTCCTTCAGCGTCCCCACCTCGGGCGGCGGCACCTGCGTGGCCAGCCGCGCGCGGGCGCCCGCCTCGTCGATCACGTCGATCGCCTTGTCGGGCAGGAAGCGGTCGGTGATGTAGCGCTCCGAGAGCTTGACCGCCGCGACGATCACCTCGTCCGGGATGCAGATGCGGTGGTGGTCCTCGTAGTGCGACTTCAGGCCCTTGATGATCTCGATCGTCTCGTCGACCGTGGGCGGGTCCACCGCCACGGTCTGGAAGCGCCGCTCCAGCGCGCCGTCCTTCTCGATGTACTTGCGGTACTCGTTGAGCGTCGAGGCGCCGACGCACTGCAGCTCGCCGCGCGCCAGCGCCGGCTTGAGCATGTTGGAGGCGTCGATCGCCCCCTCCGCCGCCCCGGCTCCCACCAGCGTGTGCAGCTCGTCGATGAAGAGGATCACGTTCTTGTTCTGCGCGATCTCGTTCATCACCGCCTTGAGCCGCTCCTCGAACTGCCCGCGGTACTTGGTCCCGGCGATGACGGCGGCCATGTCGAGCGCGAGCACCCGGTGGTCGTGCAGGCTCTCCGGGCAGTCACCGCTGGCGATGAGCTGCGCCAGGCCCTCCACGATCGCCGTCTTCCCCACCCCGGGCTCGCCGATGAGCACCGGGTTGTTCTTCTTGCGCCGCGAGAGGATCTCCATCACCCGCTCGATCTCCTCGGCGCGGCCGATGGTCGGGTCCAGCTCGCCGTTGCGCGCCAGCTCGGTGAGGTCGCGGCAGAAGTGGTCGAGCGCGGGGGTCTTCGACTTCTTCTCGCCCTTGGGCGTGCCGGGGCTCGCCGCCGCCGGCGGCGCCGCCGCTGGGCGCCGCGTTGGGCTCGGAGCCCAGCAGCTTCAGCGTCTGCCGGCGCGCCTCCTCCAGGGTGACGCCCAGCTGGTTGAGCACCTCGGCCGCGATCCCCTTCTCCTCGCGCAGCAGCCCGAGCAGCAGGTGCTCCGTGCCCACGTAGGAGTGGTTGAGCTCGCGCGCCTCGGCCATGGCGAACTCCAGCACCTTCTTCGCCCGGGAGGTATAGGGCAGCTCGCCGAGCGCGATCGTCGCCTTGCCGCGGCGCACCGACTCCTCGATCCGCTCCTGGATCTGCTCCAGGTCCACGGAGAGGTTGGTCAGCACGGCCGCCGCGACGCCCTCGCCCTCGCGGATGAGGCCGAGGAGGATGTGCTCCGTGCCGACGTAGTCGTGCTGCAGCCGGATGGCCTCTTCGCGCGCCATGGCGAGGACCTTCCGGACCCGGTCAGTGAAATTGTAGTTCATGGCCGACCTTTCACTCCGGAGAGTAGCCCGGTGCGCCGCCGCCGCGACGCCACTTCGGTTGTGATGCCAGTGTCCTGAGCGGAAAGCTCGCCGCCGGACGCCTCCGCAGCGGAGGGGCCCTCGCGGGCGAGGACTCTTCGGATGTAGGAGGCGCGGTAGATGTCCTCGTCGCTCGCTCGAGGGCCCTGCCGGCCATCTGCTCCAGGTGCGCGGATTGGCGTGAAGATCATGATCTGGTTGAGCGTGAATACACTGAGGCCCGGAGATAGTTTCAGCCCCACGCCGAGGCGGACGCCGCTCAGCAGGTTCATCACCTCCTCGAAGGAGATGCGAGTGCGCGTAGCGCAGCAGCCCGTAGGCGCGCCAGACCTTGTCCTCGATCACCGTCGGGCGCGTCGCGCAGGAGCACCGCGCGCGCCTGCCGCTCGTACTCGATCACCTGCTGCACGATCTTCTGCAGGTGGTCGATCAGCTCCTCCTCGCTCTTGCCGAGCGTGGTCTGGTTGGAGATCTGGAAGAAGTTGCCGACCACCTCGCGAGCCCTCGCCGTAGAGGCCGCGGAAGGTGAGGCCCACCTGGGCGATGCCCTGGAGCACGCGGCCGATCTCCTGCGTGAGCACCAGGCCGGGCAGGTGCACGAGCACCGAGGCGCGCAGCCCCGTGCCGACGTTGGTGGGGCAGGAGGTGAGGAAGCCGAACTCCGGGTGGTAGGCGTAGGGCAGACGCTCGGCGAGCTGCTCGTCGAGGCGGTCCACCTGCGTCCAGGCGTCGCGCAGCCGGAAGCCGCCCACCAGGCTCTGCAGGCGCAGGTGGTCCTCCTCGTTGACCATCACTCCGAGCGTCTCGCCGGCGGCGAGGAAGAGCGCGGCGTCGGCGGGGGGCTGCTTGCCCTCCTCGCCCACCAGCTCCCGGCTGACGACGTGGCGCTCCAGCAGCAGCCGCCGCGCGCTCTCGGCGCAGCTGCTCCATGAGCAGCACGTGGCCCTCGCCGAGGGCTGGTGCCCGCCTCGGCCGCCTTGCGCACCAGCTCCAGCACCGTCTGGCGGTCGGCCGCGTCGCGCGCAGCGCCGAAGCGGAGGTCGCGCAGGTTGCGGGCGAGGCGCACGCGGGTGGAGAGCACGATGTCCGCGGCGGGCCCGTCGGCCTCCAGCCACTCGCATGCCCGTCGTCGCGCAGGCGGTACGTCTCGCATGCTCCCTCTGCTCACTCTCGCTATGCCTCCTCGAGGCGCCGGATCTGGTCGCGCAGCGGCGGCCGCGTGCTCGAAGTCCTCGGCCTCCACCGCGCGCTGCAGGCTGCGGCGCAGGCTGCTCCACGCGCGCCACGCGGTCCACCTCGCCGGCGCGGGCGGGCGGCCACCTTGCCGACGTGCTGGGTGCCGCCGTGCAGCCGCCGCAGCAGCCCGCGCAGGTGCGGCTCGAAGTGGGTGTAGCAGGTGGCGCAGCCCAGCCGGCCCGTCTGCCTTGAACTGCGCGGGCGTCAGCCCGCAGGAGGGGCAGCGGCCCACGGCCTCGCCTCCTCGCCCACGCTCTTGCCGATCTGCGCCAGGAAGTCGGCGAGCGGGGCAGGCTCGGCGTGGGCGCCGCGTCCACGCCCTCCTCGGCCGCGCACGCCTCGCACAGGTGGAGCACCTGCATCTCGTTGTCCTCCACCTTGGTGAGCTGCACGCACGGCCTCCGTCGCTCCCGCACTTGTCGCACTGCATCCCGTTCCTCCCGTCTCAGCCCGGCGAGAGCGCTCGGAGCCCGTCAGGGCGCCTCCGGAGCCGCCGCGACCAGCTGTCCGCCGCTCGAGCTCCAGCACGCGGTCGGCCCGCGCCGCCAGGTGCATGTCGTGCGTGACGAGCACCATCGCCGAGCCGTGCTCGCCGCTCACCGGAGAAGAGCAGCGTCGTGCAGGTTCTCGCTGGTGCTCGGGTCGAGGTTGCCCGAGGGCTCGTCGGCCAGCAGCACCACGGCGGGCTGGTTGGCCAGCGCGCGCGCCACCGCCACGCGCTGCTGCTCGCCGCCGGAGAGCTGCACCGGGCTTGTGCTCAGCCGCCCGCCCAGCCCCACGTCGACCAGCAGCGCCCGCGCGCGCGCTCGCGCCGCCTCGCGCCTTCGCCCCGCCCCGCGATGAGCTGCGGCATCATCACGTTCTCCAGCGCCGTGAACTCGCGCAGCAGGTGGTGGAACTGGAAGACGAAGCCGATCCTCGCGTTGCGCACCCGGCTCAGCTCGTCGTCCGGAGAGCTCTGCAGCGGCGCGGCCGCCGACGCGCACCTCGCCCGCGGCTGGGCCGGTCGAGGCCGCCCAGCAGGTGCAGCAGCGTCGACTTCCCCGAGCCGCTCTCGCCGATGATCGCCACCGACCTCCCCCGGGGCCACGCTCAGCTCCGTGCCCCCAGCACCTGGAGCGGCGTGCCGTCGCCGCTCACGTAAGTCTTGTACACCTCGCGGGCCCCACCGCCGCTGCCGGCGCCGATCGCCGCGCCCGCGACCGCCGCGTCGCTCAGTCATGGCGGATCGCCTCCACGGGGTAGAGCCGCGCCGCCTGCCGCGCCGGGTAGAGCGTGGCCACGAAGGAGATCAGCATGCTCAGCAGCAGGATCAGCGCCGATGTCGAGCCAGTCGAACGCCACCGGGAGCCGGTCGACGAAGTAGACGTCGCCCGGGATCTTGATGAACTGGTAGCGGTCCAGCAGCCAGGTCAGAAGAGCCCCGCCGCCCGCGCCCAGCGAGCGAGCCCACCGTGCCGATCACCACCCCCTGGAGCATGAAGACCCGCTGCACCTGCGAGGCCCGCAGCCCCATGGACTTCAGGATCCCGATCTCGCGCGTCTTGTCGGTCACCACCATCACCAGCGTGGAGACGATGTTGAAGGCGGCCACCACCACGATGAGCAGGAGGATGACGCCCATCGCGAGCTTCTCCAGCTTGAGCGCGGAGAAGAGCGAGGCGTTCATGCGACTTCCAGTCCTCGGCGCGGTAGGGGAAGCCGCCGAGCGTCGTCCTCGATGCTGCCGGCCGATCACGTCGCGCCTCCATCGGGTCGGGCACGCGGATCTCCAGCCCGGTGACCGCCGTCGCCCAGGCCGGTCAGCTCCTGCGCCGCCGCCAGCGTCGTGTACATGAACTTGTTGTCGTACTCGTACATCCCGGTCTTGAAGCGGCCGGCCACCTCGAACGTGCGCATGCGGGGGATCAGCCCGCCAGTCGGGGAGACTGCGTCGCCCTGGAAGCGAGATGACGTTCACCACGTCGCCCGGGAAAGAGCCCGAAGCGGTCGGCCAGCGCCTCGCCCACCAGGAGCGGCGGGTAGCCCGACTGGGTGGCGCCGAGCGTAGAGCTGCCCCCGCGGATCTGCCGGCGCGATGTCGGTGACCGGCGGGCCCTGCGGCGTCGGGGTCGATGCCGCGCAGCACCGCCGCCTCGGCGTAGCTGCCCTCGTTGCCGAGCCCGACCTCGGTGTGCACGAAGGGCGCGGCCGCCTCCACGCCCGTGCGATCCCGCGCACCCGCTCGCCAGCGCGCCTGCCAGCCCTCCAGCGCGCATGTTGTCGCCGTAGGTGGTGAGCCAGATGTGCGGGTTGGTGCCGAGGATCTTGTCCCGCAGGTCGTTCTGCAGGCCCGTCATCACCGCGGTGACCACGATCAGCGCCATCACGCCCACGAAGACGCCGCCCATGGCGATCAGGGTGATCAGCGAGAGGAAGCGCGCTCCCCGTCGGGAGGAGAGGTAGCGGCGGGCGATGAACCACTCGAGCTTCATTGGCTGTCGGCTGTCGGCTGCCCGGTCACTCCGGCCGCATGGTCGGAAAGAGGATCACGTCGCGGATGGAGGGCTGGTCGGTGAGGAGCATCACCAGGCGGTCGATGCCCATGCCGAAGCCGCCGGTGGGCGGCATGCCGTACTCCAGGGCGCGGAGGAAGTCCTCGTCGATCGGGTGCGGCCTCCTCGTCGCCCGCGGCGCGCAGGCGCGCCTGGGCCTCGAAGCGCTCCCGCTGGTCGAAGCGGGTCGTTCAGCTCGCTGTAGGCGTTGACGATCTCCTTGCCCGCGACGATGAGCTCGAAGCGCTCGGTGAGCTCGGGGTTGCCGCGCTTGGGCTTGGCCAGGGGCGACATCTCGCGCGGGTAGTCGGTGACGAAGGTGGGCTGGACGAGCCGGGGCTCCACCAGCGCGCCGAAGAGCTCGTCGATGAGCTTGCCGCGCCCGAGCTGGGCCACGTCTGCTCCACCCCGAGGCCGCGCGACGCGCTCCCGGAGCGCGGCGTCGTCGAGGCGCGTCGACGTCGAGGCCGCCGACCTCGCGCAGGGCGTCGAGGATGGTGAGGCGGCGGAAGGGAGCGGAGAAGTCGAGCTCGTCGCTCGCCGTAGCGCACCACCCGCGCCGCCGCACGCCGCCTCGCACGACGTCGCCAGCAGCTCCTCGGTGAGGCCATCACGTCCTCGTAGTCGAGGTAGGCGGCGTAGAACTCCAGCATGGTGAACTCGGGGTTGTGGAAGCGGTCCATCCCCTCGTTGCGGAAGTCCTTGGCGATCTCGTAGACCCGCTCCAGGCCGCCGACGATGAGCCGCTTCAGGTAGAGCTCGTCGGCGATGCGCAGGTAGAGCGGGATGTCGAGCGCGTTGTGGTGCGTCACGAAGGGGCGCGCGGCGGCACCGCCGTAGACCGGCTGGAGCACCGGCGTCTCCACCTCCAGGAAGCCGCGCTCGTCGAGGAAGTCGCGGATGGCGCGGATCACCCGCGCGCGGGTGCTCGAAGACCTCGCGCACCTCCGGCGAGACGGCCAGGTCCACGTAGCGCTGCCGGTAGCGCGCCTCGCGGTCGGCGAAGCCGGAGTAGACGCGCCGCTCGCCGGTCTCCGGGTCCACCTCCTCCTTGCCGAGGGGGAGCGGCCGGACGGCCTTGGAGAGCAGCGTCGAACCGCTCCACCCGCACCGTCACCTCGCCGGTGCGGGTGCGGAAGAGCGGGCCCTCCACGCCGATCCAGTCGCCCAGGTCGAGGAGGTCGAGGAGGCGAGTAGCCCTCCTCGCCCAGGACGTCCAGCCTGAAGTAGAGCTGGATGCGGCCGCTGCGGTCGGCCAGGTGGGCGAAGGTGCTCTTGCCCATGTCGCGCAGCGCCACGATGCGCCCCGCCACCCGCACCGTCGCCCCCTCCGCCTCGCCCTCGGGCAGCAGCGCGGCCGCCTCCGCGGCGGAGTGCGTGCGCGCGAAGGCGTAGGCGAAGGGCTCCACCCCGCGCTCGCGCAGCGCCTCCAGCTTGGCCAGCCGGTCCCTGCACGACCCGGCCCCAGTCGTCCCGCTCCTCTGCCATCACTCAGTCGTGGTTCGCGCCGAACTGCTTCAGGTACGCCTCGATGAAGGGGTCCAGCTCGCCGTCCATGACCGACTGCACGTCGCCCAGCTTGAGCTCGGTGCGGTGGTCGTTGACCATGGTGTACGGCTGGAAGACGTAGGAGCGGATCTGGCTGCCCCAGGCGATGTCGGTCTTGGTCGCCTCCAGCTTCGGCCTTCTCCGCCTCCTGCTCCTCCAGCGCGCGCTGGTAGAGCGCGGCCCTGAGCATCTTCATGCGCCGTCGCCCGGTTCTTGTGCTGCGAGCGCTCCTGCTGGCAGGCGACCACGATCCCGCTGGGCAGGTGCCGCAGCCGCACCGCCGAGCTGGTCTTGTTCACGTGCTGCCCGCCCGCGCCCGAGGCGCGGTAGACGTCCATCTCCACGTCCTCGTCGCGGATGTCGATCTCGATCGTGTCGTCGACCACCGGGTAGACGAAGACCGAGGCGAAGGAGGTGTGGCGGCGCCCCTGCGAGTCGAAGGGGGAGATGCGCACCAGGCGGTGCACGCCCCGCTCCGCCTTCAGGTAGCCGTAGGCGTACTGCCCGCGCATCTCCAGCGTGGCCGACTTGATGCCCGGCCTCCTCGCCCTCCAGCCGGTCGAGGAGCTCCGACGTCGTAGCCGTGCTGTCTCGGCCCAGCGGCTGTACATGCGCAGCAGCATCTCCGCCCAGTCCTGCGACTCGGTGCCGCCGGCGCCCGGGTGGATCGTCAGCAGGGCGTCGCGGCGCGTCGTCGGGGCCCTGGAGCATGGTGCGCAGCTCGAGCGCCTCCAGCTCCGGGCTCGATCGCCTCCATCTCGCCGCTCCAGCTCCGCGCTCAGCTCCGCCTCGTCCTCCTCGTCCAGCAGCTCCCCGAGCTCGCGCAGCTCGTCGACCTTACCCGCGAGCCGCGCCCAGGGGTCCGCCCACGCCTTGAGCGCGTTCGACTCCGCGATCACCTCGCGGGCGGCGTCCGGCGTCGTTCCAGAACTCCGGCTGCGCCATGCGCGCGTCGAGCTGCCTCGGACGCGGTCCTCCTTGGCGGCGAGGTCAAAGAAACCCCCTCAGCTCATCGAGCCGGTTGCGGTATCGTCGAAGTCGGGACTGCGTGTCGGCACTCATCGTCTCTGTTCGGCTGTAGGCAAAGAAAACAAGGGCCTCCACGCGCGGCGGCCCTTGCACACACCCCAGAAGATAACCGGCGCGCCCGCTTCCGCGCAAGCGAAACGCGCGCGCGTCCGGCGCGGGCTCAGAAGAGGCGCGCGCCGCCCGCCAGGATCTCGTTCAGCGCGTCGCGGAAGTACGGCGTCTGCCGCGCCGAGGCATCGCCCGACCTGGGCCACGTACTCCTCCCAGCTCTTGCGGATCTCCTCGCGGAACTCCTGGCGGAGCGTGCCCGCCTCGAGGCTGCGGTCGCGCCGCTCCGGGTGGTACACCACGATGTCGGAGACGAGCGCCCGCGCCAGCCGCCGTGCCTTGCTGTGCGGGTCCGCCGCGCCGAAGACCGGCGCCGAGGCCGGGGGCACGAAGGGACCCGACTCCCGGGCTCTCCGGGGCGACCGGCGTCCGGCTCGGCCTCCGCTTCGGGCGCCGGCTCGGCCGCCGGCTCCGGCGCGGACGGGGTCGCGGGCGTGGCGGGGGCCGCGGCCGGAGCGGCCACGCGGAAGACGCTCTCGCAGCGCCGAGCAGCGGGCGCGCACGCCCGCCGCCGGGACCTTGCGCTGGGTCGATGCGGTAAACGGTGCCGCAGTGCGGGCAGGTCGCGTTCATGCGTCCATCTGGTTCGGACGGAGCTCCGGCGGCGCTCCCCGGAGCGACGGTCGACCACGAACAGGGAGCCGGGGAAGGTCTTCGCGTAGCCTTCATCTCGGTGGCCAGCTCGCTGATCTCGGCGGTGTGCGTGAGCTCGCGGTGCTCGTTGGTGACCACGCCGATGGAGAGGGTCATCAGCGGCACCTCGTACTCTGGCCGCGGCGGTCCTTGCCGCGGAAGAAGCCGCGCTCGCGGTCGGCCTCGGAGTACTGGAGGGGATCAGCTCGTCGAAGACCTCGACGATGTCCTCGCAGCAGGCCCGGAGGTCGCTCGAGCGGCACGGAGAAGATGAAGTCGTCGCCGCCGATGTGGCCGACGAAGCCGGTCGGGGAGTGGGCGCGGACCACGTCGCGCAGGATGCGGGAGACGATCAGGATGACGCGGTCGCCGTGGTGGTAGCCGTAGCGGTCGTTGAACTCCTTGAAGTGGTCGAGGTCGGCGTAGCAGACGGCGAAGCTCTCACCGCGAGCGGAGGCGCTCGGCGAAGTCGCGCTCGATCTGGACGGTGCCGGGCAGGCGGGTGGTGGGGTGGACGCTGACGTCGCGCTCGGCGCGCCGCAGTGCGAGCTCGAGGCGCAGGTCGCTCTCGCGCGTCGGAGACGCTGCGGGGTGAGCACCTCGTCGGCGCCCGCCTCGAGCGCCGCGGCGGCGCCGTCCTCGCCGTCGCCCTCGGCGACGAAGACGATCACCGGGACCACGGCCGTGAACGCCTCCTCCTTCATCTGCCGGCAGAGGGCGAGCGCCTCGCGGCGCGGGGCGGAGCCGTCGAGGACGATCGCGGCCGGGTAGGCGCGGCTCGACGCGCGCGAGCACGTCGGCCGCGGAGTCCAGCTCGACGACCTCGTAGTCGCGGCGCGCGGCGAGGTCGCGCACCGCGCGAGGGGCCGGGCGGCCGGCCGGCGAGAAGTGGACGAGAACCGGTGAATGGGACATCGACCCCGAGCGGAGGAAACGGGTGGTGGCGGCAGAAGCTACCGTGCCCACGGGACGCCTGTCAATCGAGGCAGGCTCGGCTCCTACGCGAGCGGCTCAGCCTCGTCGATCAGCAGGATGGGGATGCCGTCGCGCACCGGGTAGCGCAGCCGCGCACGCGTAGCAGACCAGCGCGGGCGGCTCCTCGCGTGTACTCGAGCGGCGCCCTTGCAGCTGCGGGCAGACGAGCAGATCCAGCAGCTCGGCGTCGAGCATCTCGGCTCCTCCGGGGTGTTCGAGACGGGGAAGCCGAGCCGTCGCAGCTCGAGCGGGTCCTTGCGCCAGCGCGGGCAGGACCTTCACCCACAGGTCGAGGTAGACGCGTCGTCCCAGGAACGCCTCGATCTTCCCGCGCGCGAGCGTCGCCCAGGTCGCGGATGGCCCGCCCGCCCTTGCCGATGAGGATTCCCTTCTGGGTGCCCCGCTCCACGAAGACGGTCGCGCGGATGAACAGCGGATCCGACTCCTCGCGGAACTCGTCCACCCGGACCGCCACGCTGTACGGGCATCTCCTCCGCGTACCGCTCGAAGACGCTCTCCCGGACGAGCTCCGACACGAAGAAGCGGACCGGCTGGCTGGAGAGCTCCTCCTCCGGGTAGAGGAAGGGAGACTCCGGCAGCCGGCGCGGCGATCGCGCCGCGCAGCTCCGCCACCCCCGCGCCGGTCTCGGCGGAGACCGCGCAGCGGGCTCCCGGCCGAGAGCGGCGCGGCTCCACTCCACCGCGGCCTGATCGTCGAGTCTCGGCAGCCACATCGACTCTTGTTGACGGCCGCGAGCAGCCGCGGCCCGACGCTCCGCAGCAGCGCGAGCATCGGCGGCGCGAGCTCGCGGCGGCGGGCGGGTGGCGTCGACCACGCAGCACCACCACGTCCGCGTCCCTCACCGTCTCCTCCACGATCTCCAGCATGGCGTGGTGGAGCAGGTAGGCGGGATCGACGATCCCCGGCGTGTCCAGGAAGACCATCTGCACGCCGTCGCGCGTGTCGATCCCCACCACCCGCTCGCGCGTGGTCTGCGCGAAGCGGCGTGACGATGCTCAGCTTCGTGCCCGAGCAGGCGGTTGAGGAGCGAGGACTTTCCGGCGTTCGGAAGCCCGATCGAGGGCCACGGTGCCGGCTCGAGTGGGCGAGTGGGACATGAGCGCAATGTAGCCCGGGCGCGCGCGGGGCTGACAAGCGCGGCCACGGGGGCGAAAGCGGGGTGCAGGAAACGCGCGCACCCCCCGCCACGCTGGAGGGTGGGGGGGGTGCGTGAGGGGGGTGGATCGGCGGCGACGTACTCTCCCACCGGGATGTCCCGGCAGTACCATCCGCGCTGCGGGGCTTAACTTCCGAGTTCGGAATGGGATCGGGTGGACCCCCCGCGCTCTAGCCGCCGATCACGCCTCGTGGGTGCCGTGGCACCCGTGCCTTGGTGCCGGAGCACCCGTGCCTGTGGGTGCCGTGGCACCCGTAGGGATCCGGGTGCCGGGGCACCCGGATGGATCTGGGAATCGAGGGGGGGAAGGAGCGGAAGAGCGGTGTGCAGGGGTGGCGAGTCCTGCCGATTGGCCCGATCAAGCCTCACGGGTCCTTAGTACGGCTCGGCTGAAACGGCTTGCGCCGCGTACACCTGCCGCCTATCGACGTGCTGGTCTCGCACGACCCTTCAGGGAGGTTGCCCTCCGGGAGGATTCATCTTGGGCAGGGCTTCCCACTTAGATGCATTCAGCGGTTCTCCCGTCCCGACTTAGCTACCCGGCACTGCACTTGGCAGCACAGCCGGTACACCAGAGGTCGGTCCGTCCCGGTCCTCTCGTACTAGGGACGGCATCCCTCAATCCTCCAACGCCCACGACGGATACAGACCGAACTGTCTCACGACGTTCTGAACCCAGCTCGCGTACCGCTTTAACCGGCGAACAGCCGGACCCTTGGGACCTTCTCCAGCCCCAGGATGCGATGAGCCGACATCGAGGTGCCAAACCGCCCCGTCGATGTGAACTCTCGGGGGCGATAAGCCTGTTATCCCCGGCGTACCTTTTATCCGTTGAGCGACGACCCTTCCACACAGAATCGCCGGATCACTAAGGCCTGCTTTCGCACCTGCTCGACTTGTAGGTCTCGCAGTCAAGCTCCCTTCTGCCTTTACACTCTTCGTGCGCGATTGCCGACCGCGCTGAGGGAACCTTTGCGCGCCTCCGCTACGCTTTAGGAGGCGACCGCCCCAGTCAAACTGCCCACCTGACACGGTCCGTACGCCCGCTTCAGGGCGCCACGTTAGATCTCCAACATCACCAGGGTGGTATTTCACCGTCGGCTCCCCACCCCCTAGCGAGGGCAGCTCACAGCCTCCCACCTATCCTACACAGATGGTGCCGAAGACCAATGTCAGGATGCAGTAAAGGTGCACGGGGTCTTTTTGTCCTGTCGCGGGTACTCGGTATCCTCACCGAGACTCCAATTTCGCCGAGCTTGTGGAGGAGACAGCGCCCAAGTCGTTACGCCATTCGTGCAGGTCGGAACTTACCCGACAAGGAATTTCGCTACCTTAGGACCGTTATAGTTACGGCCGCCGTTTACCGGGGCTTCGATTCAGAGCTTCGCTTTGCAGCTGACCCCTCCTCTTAACCTTCCGGCACCGGGCAGGCGTCAGTGCCTATACGTCGTCTTCTTCGACTTTGCAGACACCTGTGTTTTTGCTAAACAGTCGCTTGGGCCGATTCTCTGCGGCCCGCTTCCCCTCCGGAGCGCAAGGCTC